>NZ_CP151985.1:0-3837677 GCF_038593345.1 Bacillus sp. FSL M8-0350
ATGGAAAATATTTTGGATCTGTGGAATAAAGCACTTCAAAAAATAGAGACAAAATTGAGCAAACCCAGTTTTGAGACATGGATGAAATCGACAAAAGCCCATTCTCTTCAGGGAGATACGCTTACAATTACGGCACCTAATGAATTTGCTAGAGATTGGCTAGAGTCAAGATATCTTCACTTAATTGCTGATACCATCTATGAACTAACAGGTGAAGAGCTCAGCATTAAATTTATTATTCCTCAAAATCAGGATGAAGAGGAAGCCATGCCAAAGTCTCCTATCAAAAAAATGTCTAAAGAAGAGCCCGTTGACATTCCACAAAATATGCTGAATCCAAAATATACATTTGATACTTTTGTTATTGGTTCAGGCAACCGTTTTGCTCATGCCGCTTCACTTGCAGTCGCGGAAGCACCAGCAAAAGCATATAACCCGCTTTTTATTTATGGGGGCGTTGGTTTAGGAAAGACTCACTTGATGCATGCGATTGGTCATTACGTGATCGACCATAATCCATCAGCCAAAGTGGTCTATCTATCATCTGAAAAATTTACTAATGAATTTATCAACTCAATCCGAGATAACAAAGCTGTCGACTTCCGTAACCGCTATCGGAATGTAGATGTGCTTTTGATAGATGATATTCAATTTTTAGCAGGAAAAGAACAAACACAAGAAGAGTTTTTCCATACATTCAACACACTTCACGAAGAAAGTAAGCAAATCGTCATTTCAAGTGACCGGCCTCCGAAGGAAATTCCGACACTTGAAGACAGATTACGCTCTCGATTTGAATGGGGCTTAATTACAGACATTACCCCGCCAGATCTAGAAACGCGTATCGCGATCCTGCGAAAAAAAGCAAAGGCAGAAGGCTTAGACATTCCAAATGAAGTCATGCTGTACATTGCCAATCAAATCGACAGCAACATTCGTGAGCTGGAGGGTGCTTTGATTCGTGTCGTTGCTTACTCATCTTTAATTAATAAAGACATTAATGCAGATCTAGCAGCTGAGGCGCTAAAGGACATCATTCCTTCATCAAAGCCTAAGGTCATTACAATTAAAGATATTCAAAGAATTGTAGGGCAGCAATTTAATATTCGATTAGAGGATTTCAAAGCAAAGAAACGTACAAAGTCAGTTGCTTATCCAAGACAAATTGCCATGTACCTCTCTAGAGAAATGACCGATTCCTCTCTGCCTAAAATCGGAGAAGAATTTGGCGGTCGTGATCATACGACTGTCATTCATGCTCATGAGAAGATTTCGAAATTAATTGTTGAAGATGAACAGCTTCAGCAGCATGTCAAAGAGATCAAAGAACAATTAAAATAATCAAGCTGATATAATGAGTACGGGAAAATGTGAATAACTAGAGCATAGTCATACACAGTCTGTCCACATGTGGATAGGCTGTCTTTCCTTTCTTTTTCTCGACTTATCCACATATTCACAAGCCCTACTATTACTTCTACGATTTTTATTAATAAAATATATATACATGTCATTAAGAAAATTTAGGAGGACCACTATGAAATTCACGATTCAAAAAGATCGTCTTGTCCAAAGTGTCCAAGATGTATTAAAGGCCGTATCCTCTAGAACAACGATTCCTATTTTGACAGGGATTAAAATTGTTGCGTCTAATGAAGGGGTTTCTCTAACAGGAAGCGATTCTGATATCTCAATTGAATCTTTCATTCCTCAAAGAGATGGAGATTTAGAGGTTATCACCATTGATCGTCCGGGAAGTATTGTGCTTCAAGCTCGCTTCTTTAGTGAAATTGTAAAGAAACTGCCTATGTCTACTGTCGAAATTGAAGTAGAACAAAATCACCTGACGATCATCCGCTCTGGTTCAGCGGAATTTAACTTAAACGGCTTAGATGCTGAAGAATATCCGCATCTTCCACAAATTGAAGAGCATCATGCATTTCAAATTCCGACAGATCTGCTTAAAAACTTAATTCGTCAAACTGTTTTTGCAGTGTCCACCTCAGAAACACGACCTATCTTGACAGGTGTAAACTGGAAGGTGGAAAAAGGTGAATTAATATGCACAGCAACGGATAGCCACCGTCTTGCATTAAGAAAAGCGAAGTTAGATATTAACGAGGAAAGTTCGTATAATGTCGTGATTCCAGGGAAGAGTTTAACTGAGCTAAGTAAAATTCTTGATGATGGACAAGATCTTGTGAGCATCGTCATTACAGAAACCCAAGTTCTTTTTAAAGCACAAAACGTACTGTTCTTCTCAAGGTTGCTGGATGGAAATTATCCAGATACGGCCCGTCTGATCCCGCAAGAAAGTAAAACGGATGTCGTGGTCAACACGAAAGAGTTCCTTCAGGCCATTGATCGTGCATCACTTTTGGCAAGAGAAGGACGTAATAATGTCGTGAAACTGTCAGCTGATCCTGAACAAAGCCTTGAAATCTCTTCTAATTCGCCTGAGATCGGTAAAGTGGTGGAGACGGTTCAAGCAGATGACATTAAAGGGGAAGATCTTAAAATCTCCTTCAGTCCAAAATATATGCTGGATGCGTTAAAAGTATTAGAGGGAACAGATATTCATGTAAGCTTCACTGGTGCAATGAGACCGTTCCTGCTGCGTACGCCAAATGATGATTCTATCTTGCAATTGATTCTTCCGGTAAGAACGTATTAATTCATTCTAAAATGGCTGCTGTGTGAGTGCACAGCAGCTTTTCTTCTCGTTTTCCATGCTTTCTTTCATCCCAGTTCGCTTTCCCCCTTTCCTTCTTGTCTTGTTTTTTAGTACAATTAGATATTAGTGATATTGAAAGAGGTCGATACAATGCCTAATCTTATAACCATTGAAACAGAAATGATTACATTAGGGCAGTTTTTGAAATTAGCCGAAGTCATCCAATCTGGCGGAATGGCGAAATGGTTTTTAAGTGAACATGAGGTGTTCATTAATCAAGAGCCAGATAATAGACGGGGACGCAAACTATACCCAGGAGATGTTGTCGAGATTGAAGGTTACGGCACATTTCAAGTTGTGAATTAGAAACGGGTGACAATACATGTACATTCAAAGTCTGGCGTTAACTTCATACCGAAACTATGAACACACCGAGCTTCAATTCGACAATAAGGTGAATGTCATGATCGGTGAGAATGCCCAAGGTAAAACGAACTTGATGGAAGCGATCTATGTATTGTCGATGGCAAAGTCTCATCGTACGTCAAATGATAAAGAACTTATCCGATGGGACCAAGACTATGCTAAAATAGAAGGTAGAGTTATTAAAAAAAATGGTCCACTCCCAATGCAGCTCGTGATCTCAAAAAAAGGGAAAAAGGGCAAGGTCAATCACATTGAACAACAGAAGCTCAGTCATTATGTTGGTGCGTTAAACACCATCATGTTTGCGCCAGAGGACTTAAGTCTTGTGAAGGGCAGCCCGCAAATCCGCAGAAGATTCCTCGACATGGAGATTGGACAAGTTTCTGCTGTCTACTTGCATGATTTATCGCTCTATCAAAAAATCCTTTCTCAGCGGAATCATTACTTGAAACAATTGCAGACAAGAAAGCAATCGGATCAAGCGATGCTGGAGATTTTAACAGAGCAGTTGATTGATGCGGCAGCGAAAGTGGTCAAAAGACGACTGACTTTTACGAAACAGCTCGAAAAATGGGCGCAGCCGCTGCATTTTGGGATTTCTAGAGAGCTAGAAACACTTACGCTCCAATACCAGACGGCAATAGAGGTATCAGAAGCGTCAGACTTGTCGAAAATAAAGAATAGCTATGAAGAATCGTTTCAGAAACTAAGAGAGAGAGAAATCGACCGAGGGGTGACACTGTGGGGACCTCACAGAGATGACCTGCTTTTCTTTGTGAATGGTCGGGATGTTCAGACATATGGCTCTCAAGGGCAGCAAAGAACAACAGCTCTTTCACTAAAGCTGGCAGAAATTGATCTGATACATGAAGAAATCGGAGAATATCCTATTCTTCTACTTGATGATGTGTTATCTGAACTTGATGATTACAGACAGTCTCATTTGCTCCATACCATTCAGGGGCGAGTACAGACCTTCGTCACCACAACAAGTGTTGAAGGCATCGATCACGCCACCCTGAAAGAAGCGGAAATTTTCAGAGTAGCCAGTGGAAAAGTAATTGACTGATAAATGAGGTGTGAGTCTTGTATATTCATTTAGGTGATGATTGTGTTGTTTCTACACGAGAGATTGTCGCAATTGTTGATTACAAAATGAGGTCGTCTTCTGTTGTAGAAGAATTTCTACAAAAACAGGAGAAACATATCATTTCGTTATCACAAGGGACACCCAAATCCATTGTCGTCACAACTGAGTCTGTTTATTACTCTCCTCTTTCCTCAAGCACGCTCAAAAAACGTGCTTCGTTTGTGATTGAAATTGAAGTCTAAAAGCTCAATTCATATAAATATATCGTTTAAGAAAAGTGTAGGTGAATGTACGTGGCAATGGAACAGCAACATAATAGTTATGATGAAAATCAGATACAGGTGCTTGAAGGACTAGAAGCTGTTAGAAAACGTCCAGGAATGTACATTGGGTCAACCAATGCAAAAGGACTTCACCATCTTGTATGGGAAATTGTCGACAACAGTATTGATGAGGCATTAGCTGGTTATTGTACAGACATTACAGTGCAAATTGAAAAGGATAACAGCATTACAGTAAAAGATAATGGCCGCGGGATTCCTGTTGGAATTCATGAGAAAATGGGGCGTCCTGCCGTAGAGGTCATTATGACTGTTCTTCACGCTGGCGGTAAATTTGACGGCAGCGGTTATAAAGTATCTGGCGGTCTGCATGGTGTAGGGGCATCTGTTGTAAATGCATTATCTACTACCTTAGACGTGACCGTATACCGTGACGGAAAAATTCATTATCAGCAGTTCAAACGCGGTGTTCCAGTGGGAGATTTAGAGGTTATTGGTGAAACAGATGTAACCGGGACAACAACCCACTTTGTGCCAGATCCAGAAATTTTCACGGAAACCATTGAATTTGATTACGATACACTTGCTAACCGTGTTCGTGAGTTAGCTTTCTTAACAAAAGGTGTAAATATCATCATAGAAGACTTGCGTGAAGGCAAAGAGCGGAGAAATGAATACTGCTACGAAGGCGGTATTAAGAGCTATGTAGAACATTTAAACCGCTCAAAAGAAGTCGTTCATGAAGAACCTGTGTACATCGAAGGTGAGAAAGACGGAATCACAGTTGAAGTAGCATTACAATATAACGATTCCTATACAAGCAATATCTATTCCTTCGCCAACAATATCAACACGTATGAAGGCGGAACACACGAAGCTGGTTTTAAAACCGGTCTAACGCGTGTCATCAATGACTATGCTCGTAAAAATGGCGTATTCAAAGATGGGGATGCGAATTTAAGTGGTGAAGATGTGCGAGAAGGCTTAACAGCCATTATCTCCATCAAACATCCAGACCCTCAATTCGAAGGGCAAACGAAGACAAAGCTTGGGAACTCAGAAGCGAGAACCATCACAGACTCCCTTTTCTCAGAAGCACTTGAGAAATTCTTGCTTGAAAATCCTGATTCTGCGAAAAAAATTGTGGAAAAAGGACTGATGGCAGCTCGTGCAAGAATGGCTGCCAAAAAGGCTCGTGAGCTGACAAGACGTAAAAGTGCGCTGGAAGTCTCCAGCTTACCTGGGAAACTGGCGGACTGTTCTTCTAAAGATCCTTCCATCTCTGAGCTCTATATTGTAGAGGGAGATTCTGCGGGCGGATCTGCTAAGCAAGGCCGTGATCGTCACTTCCAAGCGATCTTACCGTTAAGAGGGAAGATCCTAAACGTAGAAAAAGCTCGTTTAGATAAAATTTTATCGAACAACGAGGTTCGTGCAATGATTACAGCGTTAGGAACTGGAATTGGAGAAGACTTCACTTTAGAGAAAGCACGCTATCACAAAGTTGTGATCATGACAGATGCCGATGTAGATGGAGCGCATATCCGAACGCTTCTCTTAACATTCTTTTATCGTTACATGCGTCAAATCATTGAAAACGGTTATGTGTATATTGCGCAGCCGCCTTTATATAAAGTGCAGCAAGGAAAACGTGTGGAGTACGTGTATAACGATAAACAGCTGGATGAGCTGTTAAAATCACTACCTCAAACACCAAAGCCTGGACTTCAGCGTTATAAAGGTCTTGGAGAGATGAATGCTACTCAGCTTTGGGAAACAACAATGGACCCTGATGCGAGAACACTTCTTCAAGTCACACTTGAGGATGCGATCGATGCTGATGAGACATTTGAAATGCTGATGGGAGATAAAGTAGAGCCGAGACGGAACTTTATCGAAGAAAATGCACAATACGTGAAAAACCTTGATATTTAGATGAATCCCTCCTGAGAACAACCTTATTTCTTGTTTGGAATAAGGTTGTTTTTCAAGAAACAGGGGTGTGAAACGAATGTCCTGGTTTTCCGTGTTTTCGTTGATTTTCTAGTAAATTAATGTGTATAAAGCCGAGATTATTGATATAATGAAGAATAGTCTTGTGAAGATAAATACATATTTTACTCCCACATAATTTATTTCATGTGATACGTAAAGGGAGGTTCTTATAGTGAGTGAACAACATACACCAAATGTACGCGAAGTGAATATTAGTCAAGAAATGCGTACGTCCTTTTTAGATTATGCAATGAGTGTTATTGTTTCGCGTGCATTACCAGATGTGCGAGATGGATTGAAGCCCGTGCATCGAAGAATTTTGTATGCGATGAATGACCTAGGTATGACAAGTGATAAACCATTTAAGAAATCTGCACGTATCGTTGGAGAAGTTATCGGTAAGTACCACCCTCACGGTGACAGCGCTGTATACGAAGCGATGGTTCGTATGGCGCAAGACTTCAACTATCGAAATATGCTGGTTGAAGGACACGGAAACTTTGGTTCTGTCGATGGAGACAGTGCAGCAGCAATGCGTTATACTGAGGCGCGTCTATCTAAAATTTCAATGGAAATCCTTCGTGATATCACCAAGGATACGATTGATTATCAAGATAACTACGATGGCAGTGAAAGAGAACCAATCGTCATGCCTGCTCGTTTCCCGAACTTATTAGTCAACGGGGCAACAGGTATCGCTGTAGGGATGGCAACCAACATTCCGCCTCACCAGCTAGGTGAAGTGATTGATGGTGTACTGGCAATTAGTCAAAGTCCAGAAATGACAACACAGGAACTAATGGAGATCATTCCAGGACCAGACTTCCCAACTGCGGGACAAATCATTGGCCGAAGCGGAATCCGTAAGGCATATGAAACAGGCCGGGGCTCTATTACATTACGTGCTAAGTCTATCATCGAAGAAACATCCAGCGGTAAGCAGCGGATTGTCATCAATGAAATTCCATATCAGGTCAACAAAGCCCGTTTGATCGAAAAAATCGCTGATCTTGTGCGCGATAAAAAGATCGATGGCATTACAGATCTGCGTGACGAGTCTGATCGTAATGGAATGCGGATTGTGATTGAACTGCGAAGAGATGCGAACGCCCACGTTCTATTAAACAATCTTTATAAACAAACGACACTCCAAACATCATTTGGAATCAACTTATTGGCACTTGTCGATGGACAGCCTAAAGTCTTGTCCCTCAAACAATGTCTTGAATATTATCTAGAGCATCAAAAAGTGATTATTCGCAGAAGAACAGCATATGAACTTCGTAAAGCTGAAGCAAGAGCTCATATTCTAGAAGGTTTAAGAATCGCTCTTGACCACTTAGATGAAGTCATTGCATTAATTAGAAGCTCTCAAACTGCTGAAATCGCGAGAAATGGCTTAATGGAGAACTATAGCTTGTCCGAAAAACAAGCACAGGCCATTCTTGATATGCGTCTTCAGCGCTTAACTGGTTTGGAAAGAGAAAAGATAGAAGAAGAATACAAAGGGCTTGTTGATTTGATTGCTGAGTTGAAAGCCATTTTAGCAGACAATGAAAAAGTTCTTGAAATCATTAGAGAAGAATTAACAGAAATCAAAGAACGTTTCAATGATACGCGCCGTACTGAAATTGTGACAGCAGGTATTGAAACAATTGAAGACGAAGATTTGATTCCTGTTGAGAACATCGTGATTACGCTGACTCATAATGGTTATATCAAGCGTCTGCCTGCATCAACATACCGCAGTCAAAAAAGAGGCGGTAAAGGTGTTCAGGGAATGGGAACCAATGAGGATGATTTCGTAGAACAGCTGATTTCAACATCTACCCATGATACGATCCTCTTCTTCTCTAATAAAGGGAAGGTCTATCGTGCGAAGGGATATGAGATTCCTGAATTCGGACGGACAGCGAAAGGGATTCCGATTATTAACCTGCTTGAAGTAGAAAAGGGAGAGTGGATTAATGCCATTATTCCAGTAAGCGAATTTGATGAAGATTCGTATCTCTTCTTTACAACAAGACATGGTGTATCAAAACGAACTTCATTGTCTCAGTTTGCCAACATTCGAAACAATGGACTTATCGCATTAAGTCTTCGTGACGAAGATGAACTGATGGCTGTCCGTTTAACCAATGGAGAAAAACAAATCATCATTGGAACGAAAAAAGGTATGCTGATTCGTTTCGACGAGACAGATGTTCGTGAAATGGGGCGTACGGCAGCTGGCGTGAAAGGAATTACGCTTTCTGAAGATGACATCGTCGTTGGGATGGAAATCCTTGAGCCAGATGCAAACGTATTGATTGTCACCGAAAAAGGATATGGTAAGTTAACACCTGAAAAAGAATACCGTGTTCAAAGTCGGGGCGGTAAAGGTCTTAAAACATGTAAAATCACTGACAACAATGGTCCGCTTGTCGCAGTGAAGGCGACGAATGCTGAAGCTGAAGAGGACTTGATGATTATTACAGGAAGCGGTGTGATCATTCGTATGGCCGTTTCAGACATTTCAACAACAGGTCGAGTCACTCAAGGTGTCCGCCTGATCCGTCTAGGTGATGATGAACATGTCGCTACAGTGGCATTAGTTGAACAATCACAAGAAGATGATGAAGAGAATTCTGAAGAAAACGTAGAAACTATAGAGTCAGATCAAGAGCAATCTGAGTAAAAATAAAGCCGGTTTTTCACCGGCTTTATTTTTTTCTAAAAAAACATGAGTTTTTTTGAAATTTATAATGCTTTTTTCATAGATATGTGTTAATCTTTCAAAGGAGCAAAAAGAGGCTCTATTTTTTATCTCTGTTACAGTGGAAACTTCTTAAAAAAATAAAATGTTTTTCAAGAAAAATGTTGACTGTTGATAGAGATATATGATATATTTAAGTGGTCGCTTTAAGAGAGTGACAAACAAGTTCTTTGAAAACTAAACAAGACAAAACGTACCTGTTAATTCGAGTTTTTATAAAAAAATCCTATGAAACTTCATAGGTAGTCAGTCAAACTGGCGAAAAGCAAAACTTCGGTTTTGTATTTTTTCGGAGAGTTTGATCCTGGCTCAGGACGAACGCTGGCGGCGTGCCTAATACATGCAAGTCGAGCGGACAGAAGGGAGCTTGCTCCCGGATGTTAGCGGCGGACGGGTGAGTAACACGTGGGTAACCTGCCTGTAAGACTGGGATAACTCCGGGAAACCGGAGCTAATACCGGATAGTTCCTTGAACCGCATGGTTCAAGGATGAAAGACGGTTTCGGCTGTCACTTACAGATGGACCCGCGGCGCATTAGCTAGTTGGTGGGGTAATGGCTCACCAAGGCGACGATGCGTAGCCGACCTGAGAGGGTGATCGGCCACACTGGGACTGAGACACGGCCCAGACTCCTACGGGAGGCAGCAGTAGGGAATCTTCCGCAATGGACGAAAGTCTGACGGAGCAACGCCGCGTGAGTGATGAAGGTTTTCGGATCGTAAAGCTCTGTTGTTAGGGAAGAACAAGTGCGAGAGTAACTGCTCGCACCTTGACGGTACCTAACCAGAAAGCCACGGCTAACTACGTGCCAGCAGCCGCGGTAATACGTAGGTGGCAAGCGTTGTCCGGAATTATTGGGCGTAAAGGGCTCGCAGGCGGTTTCTTAAGTCTGATGTGAAAGCCCCCGGCTCAACCGGGGAGGGTCATTGGAAACTGGGAAACTTGAGTGCAGAAGAGGAGAGTGGAATTCCACGTGTAGCGGTGAAATGCGTAGAGATGTGGAGGAACACCAGTGGCGAAGGCGACTCTCTGGTCTGTAACTGACGCTGAGGAGCGAAAGCGTGGGGAGCGAACAGGATTAGATACCCTGGTAGTCCACGCCGTAAACGATGAGTGCTAAGTGTTAGGGGGTTTCCGCCCCTTAGTGCTGCAGCTAACGCATTAAGCACTCCGCCTGGGGAGTACGGTCGCAAGACTGAAACTCAAAGGAATTGACGGGGGCCCGCACAAGCGGTGGAGCATGTGGTTTAATTCGAAGCAACGCGAAGAACCTTACCAGGTCTTGACATCCTCTGACAACCCTAGAGATAGGGCTTTCCCTTCGGGGACAGAGTGACAGGTGGTGCATGGTTGTCGTCAGCTCGTGTCGTGAGATGTTGGGTTAAGTCCCGCAACGAGCGCAACCCTTGATCTTAGTTGCCAGCATTCAGTTGGGCACTCTAAGGTGACTGCCGGTGACAAACCGGAGGAAGGTGGGGATGACGTCAAATCATCATGCCCCTTATGACCTGGGCTACACACGTGCTACAATGGACAGAACAAAGGGCTGCAAGACCGCAAGGTTTAGCCAATCCCATAAATCTGTTCTCAGTTCGGATCGCAGTCTGCAACTCGACTGCGTGAAGCTGGAATCGCTAGTAATCGCGGATCAGCATGCCGCGGTGAATACGTTCCCGGGCCTTGTACACACCGCCCGTCACACCACGAGAGTTTGCAACACCCGAAGTCGGTGAGGTAACCTTTATGGAGCCAGCCGCCGAAGGTGGGGCAGATGATTGGGGTGAAGTCGTAACAAGGTAGCCGTATCGGAAGGTGCGGCTGGATCACCTCCTTTCTAAGGATATATGGAGCAGCGTACGTTTTCGTCTTGTTTAGTTTTGAAGGAACTTGCAAAAGATCCTACAACATCATATCTTCGATATGAAAGATGGGCCTGTAGCTCAGCTGGTTAGAGCGCACGCCTGATAAGCGTGAGGTCGGTGGTTCGAGTCCACTCAGGCCCACCATCTTCTATTAAATCGGGGCCTTAGCTCAGCTGGGAGAGCGCCTGCCTTGCACGCAGGAGGTCAGCGGTTCGATCCCGCTAGGCTCCACCAACGTGTTCTTTGAAAACTAGATAACAATAAGTAATACATTCACATTGAATGCAATGCAAAGTTCATCACACATAGTGATTCTTTCTAAAGTAAGAAATGGTTAAGTTAGAAAGGGCGCACGGTGGATGCCTTGGCACTAGGAGCCGATGAAGGACGGGACGAACACCGATATGCTTCGGGG
This sequence comes from Bacillus sp. FSL M8-0350, assembly GCF_038593345.1. Classification (NCBI taxonomy): domain Bacteria; kingdom Bacillati; phylum Bacillota; class Bacilli; order Caryophanales; family Bacillaceae; genus Bacillus; species Bacillus sp. FSL M8-0350. The sequence continues at coordinate 11,500 of NZ_CP151985.1, forward strand.
AGCTGTAAGCAAGCTTTGATCCGGAGATTTCCGAATGGGGAAACCCACTGCTCGTAATGGAGTAGTATCCATACTTGAATACATAGAGTATGAGAAGGCATACCCGGGGAACTGAAACATCTAAGTACCCGGAGGAAGAGAAAGCAAATGCGATTCCCTGAGTAGCGGCGAGCGAAACGGGAACAGCCCAAACCAAGAGGCTTGCCTCTTGGGGTTGTAGGACACTCTATACGGAGTTACAAAGGAATGATATAAGCGAAGAGGTCTGGAAAGGCCCGCCAAAGAAGGTAACAGCCCTGTAACTGAAATGTCGTTCTCTCCAGAGTGGATCCTGAGTACGGCGGAACACGTGAAATTCCGTCGGAATCCGGGAGGACCATCTCCCAAGGCTAAATACTCCCTAGTGACCGATAGTGAACCAGTACCGTGAGGGAAAGGTGAAAAGCACCCCGGAAGGGGAGTGAAATAGATCCTGAAACCGTGTGCCTACAAGTAGTCAGAGCCCGTTAACGGGTGATGGCGTGCCTTTTGTAGAATGAACCGGCGAGTTACGATCCCGTGCAAGGTTAAGCAGAAGATGCGGAGCCGCAGCGAAAGCGAGTCTGAATAGGGCGCATGAGTACGTGGTCGTAGACCCGAAACCAGGTGATCTACCCATGTCCAGGGTGAAGTTCAGGTAACACTGAATGGAGGCCCGAACCCACGCACGTTGAAAAGTGCGGGGATGAGGTGTGGGTAGGGGTGAAATGCCAATCGAACCTGGAGATAGCTGGTTCTCTCCGAAATAGCTTTAGGGCTAGCCTCAAGGTAAGAGTCTCGGAGGTAGAGCACTGATTGGACTAGGGGCCCCTACCGGGTTACCGAATTCAGTCAAACTCCGAATGCCGATGACTTATCCTTGGGAGTCAGACTGCGAGTGATAAGATCCGTAGTCGAAAGGGAAACAGCCCAGACCGCCAGCTAAGGTCCCAAAGTATACGTTAAGTGGAAAAGGATGTGGAGTTGCTTAGACAACCAGGATGTTGGCTTAGAAGCAGCCACCATTTAAAGAGTGCGTAATAGCTCACTGGTCGAGTGACTCTGCGCCGAAAATGTACCGGGGCTAAACGTATCACCGAAGCTGCGGACTGTTCTGACGAACAGTGGTAGGAGAGCGTTCTAAGGGCTGTGAAGCCAGACCGGAAGGACTGGTGGAGCGCTTAGAAGTGAGAATGCCGGTATGAGTAGCGAAAGACGGGTGAGAATCCCGTCCACCGAATGCCTAAGGTTTCCTGAGGAAGGCTCGTCCGCTCAGGGTTAGTCGGGACCTAAGCCGAGGCCGAAAGGCGTAGGCGATGGACAACAGGTTGATATTCCTGTACCACCTCCTCACCATTTGAGCAATGGGGGGACGCAGGAGGATAGGGTAAGCGCGGTATTGGATATCCGCGTCCAAGCAGTTAGGCTGGGAAATAGGCAAATCCGTTTCCCGTAAAGGCTGAGCTGTGATGGCGAGCGAAATTTAGTAGCGAAGTTCCTGATTCCACACTGCCAAGAAAAGCCTCTAGCGAGGTGAGAGGTGCCCGTACCGCAAACCGACACAGGTAGGCGAGGAGAGAATCCTAAGGTGATCGAGAGAACTCTCGTTAAGGAACTCGGCAAAATGACCCCGTAACTTCGGGAGAAGGGGTGCTTCTTAGGGTGTTAAAGCCCCGAGAAGCCGCAGTGAATAGGCCCAGGCGACTGTTTAGCAAAAACACAGGTCTCTGCGAAGCCGTAAGGCGAAGTATAGGGGCTGACGCCTGCCCGGTGCTGGAAGGTTAAGAGGAGCGCTTAGCGTAAGCGAAGGTGCGAATTGAAGCCCCAGTAAACGGCGGCCGTAACTATAACGGTCCTAAGGTAGCGAAATTCCTTGTCGGGTAAGTTCCGACCCGCACGAAAGGCGCAACGATCTGGGCACTGTCTCAACGAGAGACTCGGTGAAATTATAGTACCTGTGAAGATGCAGGTTACCCGCGACAGGACGGAAAGACCCCGTGGAGCTTTACTGCAGCCTGATATTGAATGTTGGTACAGCTTGTACAGGATAGGTAGGAGCCTTGGAAACCGGAGCGCTAGCTTCGGTGGAGGCATCGGTGGGATACTACCCTGGCTGTATTGACCTTCTAACCCGCTGCCCTTATCGGGCAGGGAGACAGTGTCAGGTGGGCAGTTTGACTGGGGCGGTCGCCTCCTAAAATGTAACGGAGGCGCCCAAAGGTTCCCTCAGAATGGTTGGAAATCATTCGCAGAGTGTAAAGGCACAAGGGAGCTTGACTGCGAGACCTACAAGTCGAGCAGGGACGAAAGTCGGGCTTAGTGATCCGGTGGTTCCGCATGGAAGGGCCATCGCTCAACGGATAAAAGCTACCCCGGGGATAACAGGCTTATCTCCCCCAAGAGTCCACATCGACGGGGAGGTTTGGCACCTCGATGTCGGCTCATCGCATCCTGGGGCTGTAGTCGGTCCCAAGGGTTGGGCTGTTCGCCCATTAAAGCGGTACGCGAGCTGGGTTCAGAACGTCGTGAGACAGTTCGGTCCCTATCCGTCGCGGGCGCAGGAAATTTGAGAGGAGCTGTCCTTAGTACGAGAGGACCGGGATGGACGCACCGCTGGTGTACCAGTTGTTCTGCCAAGGGCATCGCTGGGTAGCTATGTGCGGACGGGATAAGTGCTGAAAGCATCTAAGCATGAAGCCCCCCTCAAGATGAGATTTCCCATTCCGCAAGGAAGTAAGATCCCTGAAAGATGATCAGGTTGATAGGTCTGAGGTGGAAGCGTGGTGACACGTGGAGCTGACAGATACTAATAGATCGAGGACTTAACCTATATTCTAATGTGAAGCATGAACATTGTTATCTAGTTTTGAGAGAACATTCTCTCCATCAGGTTTGGTGGCGATAGCGAAGAGGTCACACCCGTTCCCATACCGAACACGGAAGTTAAGCTCTTCAGCGCCGATGGTAGTTGGGGGTTTCCCCCTGTGAGAGTAGGACGCCGCCAAGCTTCTATTAGGATCAGTTCCAGTCGGAACTGGTCTTTTTTGTGTTTTCTTCTAACAGCATCATGATGTATGCTGGGAACTTCTCTTCTGCAATCTCCATGTAGCGTTCAATCATGACGTAATCATCGCTAATGTATTGAGACAGCAGCTCGTACCACCATTCTGTTTCGTAGCGGGCAATCATACTAAGGTTATACATCAATAAGTAATGGCTGATGATTTCAGGAATCCCTAGAAAAGCATCTCGTGTTGAGGGTATAAACCATTGATCCATTTCTAAATCATAATGAAGATGAGTAGCAAGTGCTGGGTTTTCTTCAAGAAATATATCAAACGTCAGTTTTTTAGCCTCTCTCTGTTTGAGTTTCCAGCTTGTATGAAACTCAAAGTATTCAATAAAGCGTTCAGCAGACATGTTATAAAGTAATGGAATATGATCTTGAATCATCATTCCATTAGCCTTTTCTACTTTAACTAAAGTCGAGGGCTGCTTTTGAAACTCAAGAATATGACTCATTTCAGGTATTTTAGACAGGAGATGGATCATCGTAAATCGTTCATCTTCAAGACCATTTAATTGAAATAGATGCTTTAACACATGCATACATAGCCCATTTCTTTGGATTTTCACCTCATCTTCACTAAAACGGTAATGCTGTTTCTTTCTCTTTCTCGATGTTACGCCATGAGCTAAAACAGAGGTTTGAGAAGGATAATGGGGATCCACTGTCAGCAAACATGCTTTAAGCAGCTGTGCCATTCCATAAAACAATAAAATGGGTTTAAGTTCTAGAGGCGCGATCGCTGCCTGTTCATAGAACGTATGGCCATGTTTTAGAAAGTAAATAAATCGTTCACAGTTTTTATAGGCTTGCTGGTTTGCATCTTGAATGTTGCGTTTCTCATATTGTTGAAATAGAAACTTTTGGGAGGTTTCGAGCGAGTAAAAACGTTTTAAATCCTTCCATCCTGAACTTTTCATCTTCTTCCTCAACTCTCTTTATATTTTCTAAAAATTGCAACTGTTTGTTGCTTCCTTGACATGCTGTTTGCTAGTTGATAATCTACATATAATATTTTGCCGAAAAGAGGGGGATTTACTAATGTGGGAAAGTAAATTTTCAAAAGAAGGTTTGACGTTTGACGATGTTTTGCTTGTTCCAGCAAAGTCTGAAGTACTTCCGCGTGATGTCGATTTATCAGTGGAGCTAACAAGCACATTAAAGCTAAACATTCCAATTATCAGTGCGGGAATGGACACAGTGACGGAATCACAAATGGCGATTGCAATGGCACGTCAAGGTGGTCTTGGTATTATTCATAAGAACATGTCCATTGAACAGCAAGCAGAACAGGTGGATAAAGTAAAACGTTCAGAGCGCGGCGTTATTACAAATCCATTCTTCTTAACACCAGAGCATCAAGTATTTGATGCAGAGCATTTGATGGGTAAATACCGTATTTCAGGTGTGCCGATTGTCAACAACGAACAAGACCAAAAGCTTGTTGGTATTATTACGAACCGTGACCTTCGTTTTATTTCGGATTATTCAATGAAGATTAGCGACGTGATGACAAAAGAGGAACTTGTGACAGCTTCTGTTGGTACAACATTAGAAGAAGCTGAAAAAATCCTACAGCAGTACAAGATTGAAAAATTACCTCTTTTAGATGACGAAGGAACGTTAAAAGGTCTTATCACAATCAAAGATATTGAAAAAGTGATTGAATTCCCTAACTCCTCTAAAGATGCACATGGCCGTTTAATTGTTGGTGCCGCTGTTGGTGTCACTGGCGATACAATGACACGTGTGAAAAAATTAGTCGAAGCCAATGTAGATGTCATTGTCATTGATACAGCACACGGTCATTCTCAAGGTGTTCTAAACACTGTATCGAAAATCCGTGAAACGTATCCTTCTCTTAACATCATTGCTGGTAATGTTGCAACAGCTGAAGCAACAAAAGCATTGTTTGAAGCAGGAGCAGATATTGTGAAAGTCGGTATCGGACCAGGATCTATTTGTACAACACGTGTTGTTGCAGGTGTCGGTGTACCACAAATCACAGCGATCTATGACTGTGCAACAGAAGCAAGAAAACATGGTAAAGCTATTATTGCAGATGGTGGAATTAAATATTCAGGTGATATCGTGAAAGCATTAGCATCTGGCGGACATGCTGTTATGCTGGGAAGCCTTCTAGCTGGTACATCTGAAAGCCCAGGAGAAACAGAAATTTTCCAAGGTAGACGTTTCAAAGTTTATCGTGGTATGGGTTCTGTCGCTGCAATGGAAAAAGGAAGTAAAGATCGTTACTTCCAAGAAGATAATAAAAAATTCGTTCCTGAAGGTATCGAAGGCCGTACACCATACAAAGGGCCAGTCGTTGATACAGTGTATCAACTAGTTGGCGGTATTCGTTCTGGTATGGGCTATTGTGGAACGCAAGATTTACGCACTCTTAGAGAAGAAGCACAATTCATTCGTATGACGGGTGCAGGACTTCGTGAGAGTCATCCACATGATGTACAAATTACAAAAGAATCACCAAACTACACAATTTCTTGATAAATTGTGACAATCAAATTACATTTGACAGGGTCTATGACTCTGTCTATTTTTTTTGTCTTTATTGTGATAAAATTTATACTGTTGTGTTGAGATAAGCCCTTGTGGATTACATATATATGAAAAACGTCGAAAAAAGATGAATACGGAGGTATGACGATTGAACAGCAAGATGATGAAACAGCTTATGGTCTCTATCCTTGCATTGGCATTGATTGTTACAGCATTTACACCAATGTCCAAAGCAAAAGCTGCTGAAGATCCATTCAGTGTGAATGCGAAAGCAGCGATCCTTATTGAAGCTTCTACAGGTAAAATTCTTTATAGTAAAAACGCAGATCAAAGACTGCCTATTGCAAGTATGGCAAAAATGATGACAGAGTATCTATTACTAGAGGCAATTGCTGAAGGAAAAGTGAAATGGGATCAAAAGTATACGCCAGATGATTATGTATACGAAATTTCTCAGGACCGCAGCTTATCCAACGTTCCTTTGAGAAAAGATGGTTCGTATACAGTAAAAGAACTTTATCAAGCAACGGCTATTTATTCGGCAAATGCAGCAGCGATTGGTTTAGCAGAAGTGATCGCTGGATCAGAATCGAAGTTTGTTGAAAAAATGAACGCAAAAGCAAAAGAACTTGGTTTAACAAACTACAAATTTGTGAATGCAACTGGTCTGGAAAATAAAGACTTACATGGCCAACAGCCAAAAGGTACAGGTCCTGATGAAGAAAGTGAAGTATCTGCAAAAGATATGGCTTTGCTTGCACAGCATCTCATCAAAGACCATCCAGAAATTCTTGAAACAGCAAGTATTGCGAAAACAAAGTTCAGAGAAGGCACTGACGATGAAATGGACATGCCTAACTGGAACTTCATGCTTAAAGGACTTGTGAAGGAATATAAAGGTGTTGACGGTCTGAAAACGGGATCTACAGATTCAGCCGGTTCTAGCTTCACAGGTACAGCAAAACAAGGTGACATGCGTGTCATCGCAGTTATTTTGAATGCAAAAGGTAATCTTCATACAGCACGTTTCGACGTGGCAAAAAAACTGTTCGACTATGCGTTTAAAAACTTCAAGATGAAAGAAATGTACAAAAAAGGTCAACAAATTAAAGGACATGAAAACATCGAAGTGGATAAAGGCAAAGATAAAGAAGTACCTGTTGTGACGAAAGAAGCATTTTCTGTGCCAGTAAAAAATGGTGACGAAAAGAGCTATAAAGCAAAAGTAAATATCGAGAAAAAGAAACTAGAAGCTCCTATTAAAAAAGGAACGAAGGTTGGCATGCTGACGACTTCTTATTCTGGTGATGAGAAGGACTACGGCTATTTAAATAAAGACCAATCAGGTGTTGAGCTTGTGACGAAAACAAGCGATGAAAAAGCAAACTGGTTCATCCTTGCAATGCGTGGTGTAGGTGGATTCTTCGCTGGCATTTGGGGTGGAATCGTTGACACAGTAAAAGGCTGGTTCTAATAAAAAAACTGCTCTCTATACATGAGAGCAGTTTTTTTATCGTTAAAAGAAGAGCGATTGCTTCTGATTTTGAGGAGTGGACAAGGCTTGCTGAAAAATACCACATAACTTTTCCACGCCCTCGGCCAGTGCTTTTTCATTCACATAAGAAAAGCTGAGGCGGATATAATTCTGTTTCGGCTCTCCAGGATAGCAGACAGAGCCAGGCAAAAAGGTAATTTGCTGCTTACGTGCTTCATGCAACAGTGCTCGTGTATCGACCCAGGAAGGAAAGCTGAGCCATAAATTGAGACCGCCCTGTGGAATTTGCCACGTTACATCTTTCGGTGCATGCTTCGTTAACACATCCATCATCAAATCGCGTCTCACTTTCAAGGCGGTTCTTAGCTTCTTCGTATGATCAATCATTTTCTTCGATGTCAGAAACGGTAATATGGCCTTTTGTGTGAGGAGAGGGCTGCCTAAGTCATTATTGGCCTTTGCAGCTAATAAACGGTTAAATATCGAGCCTGACGCTGTGATAATCCCTATTCTGCATCCTGGAGCCAGTGTTTTACTTAATCCTCGTAAATAAATGACATGTCCATCATGGTCCAAGCTTTTAATAGGTGCTGGCGGCTTCTTTTCAAAATAAAGCTCACGGTAAGGGTCATCTTCTACAATGAGACAATCAATGCTTTGAGCCAGTAGGAGAAGCTGTTTTCTACGCTTCATCGACATACTGGCCCCTGTTGGACTGTGGAAAGTAGGAATCGTATAGATGAGCTTCGGTTTATATTTATCACAAATGCTTTGAAGCTGCTTCATGTTCATTCCTTCATGATCGACAGGGACGGTAATGATTCTTGCTCCTCTGCCCATAAAGACATCAATGGCCCCGGGATAGGTCGGTGCTTCCATGACAACTACATCATCCGGCCCAATAAACGTACGTGCCACCAAATCAAGCCCTTGCTGAGAACCACTTGTTACAAGGATATTTTCAGGTGTAGAGGGCACATCCAACTTTTCTAAAAAGGACTGAATGACTTGTCGCAGCTGAAGATCACCTTGTATTTCTCCATACTTCGACATGATTTGAGGATGTCTGGCTAGTACATGCTGCATTTCTTTTTCTAAATACCGGTTTGGCAAAAGCCCTGGATCGATCATAGAGGAAGAAAGGTTAATGGCTTCTTCGACATAGTGATACTGAGCGAATTGAGACCGTGGTAAATAATCTGGAATCGACAACTGCCAATCGAAAGAGGTAGATGATGGAACCGGGGTCTCTGTCTGCTCTTGCTGCTCATTCACAAAAGTTCCTTTACCTTGCACCGTCGTTAAGTATCCGTCGTCTTTTAATCGGGTGTATGCCTTAGCTGCCGTGACAAGACTCACATTGAGCTGTTTAGCTAAATCACGGACAGTTGGCAGCTTTTCTCCTTGCTGAAGCAAACCCGATTGAATGTGATCGATGATTGAAAAGTAAATTTGATTTGAAAGAGATGTATCAGAATGTCGATGGATATCAATATGCATGAAACCCCTCCATTGAATGCAAAATTGTTATACATAATTTTTAATTGTTATAGTTGCATTATAGCATGTAAATCTCACTTGATAGAGAAAATGACATGTATTTAGCTGAAAACCCTTTATATACAAGGATTTATTCTTTTTTATCGGCTGATTGAATTGTTATACTATTCTCTTTATTGTTATACTTCCTCGCTTGTATGATAAAGATGTTGAATGAATCGAATAGACAAATGGGAGGAAACTATTGTGAGCAATAAGGGAACTGAACGAGTGAAACGTGGAATGGCAGAAATGCAAAAGGGCGGCGTCATTATGGATGTCGTCAATGCGGAGCAGGCAAAAATTGCAGAAGAAGCAGGTGCAGTGGCAGTCATGGCACTAGAACGAGTACCAGCTGATATCCGTGCTGCAGGCGGTGTTGCCCGTATGGCAGACCCAAGAATCGTAGAGGAAGTACAAAATGCAGTAACGATTCCAGTCATGGCAAAAGCACGTATCGGCCACATCGTCGAGGCTCGTGTTCTTGAAGCACTTGGTGTTGATTATATCGATGAGAGTGAAGTGCTGACGCCCGCAGATGAGGAATTCCATTTAAATAAAAATGAATACACAGTACCTTTTGTCTGTGGATGCCGCGATTTAGGTGAGGCAACCCGCCGTATCGCAGAAGGCGCTTCTATGCTTCGCACAAAAGGAGAACCTGGGACAGGCAACATCGTAGAAGCTGTTCGTCATATGAGAAAGGTCAATGCTCAGATTCGTAAAGTATCGGCTATGAGTGAAGATGAACTGATGACAGAAGCCAAGAATCTTGGCGCGCCTTATGAATTATTGCTGCAAATCAAAAGAGACGGCAAGCTGCCAGTTGTGAACTTTGCAGCAGGAGGCGTTGCGACACCAGCAGATGCTGCGTTAATGATGCAGCTTGGCGCAGACGGTGTATTTGTCGGATCTGGTATTTTCAAATCAGACAATCCAGCTAAATTTGCAAAAGCAATTGTTGAAGCAACGACTCATTACACTGATTACCGTCTCATTGCAGAACTTTCAAAAGAGCTTGGAACAGCTATGAAAGGAATTGAAATTTCAAATCTACTGCCAGAAGAACGTATGCAAGAGCGTGGCTGGTAATTAAGGGAGCGCAAACGAACATGCTGACAATTGGTGTACTAGGGCTTCAAGGAGCGGTGAGAGAGCATATTCAATCGATTGAAGCCTGCGGCGCAGAAGGAAAGATCATCAAACGTGTAGAAGAGCTAAAATCCGTTGACGGTTTGATTATCCCTGGTGGAGAAAGTACGACGATGAGAAGACTCATGGATACGTACCAATTCATTGACCCGATCAAAGCGTTCGCTGCTCAAGGGAAACCGATTTTCGGGACATGTGCCGGTTTGATTATGCTGGCAAAGCATATCGAAGATCGAGAAGATGCTCATCTTGGACTGTTAAATGTATCTGTTGCACGGAATTCTTTTGGCAGACAGGTAGACAGCTTTGAAGCAGATTTAGAAGTAAAAGGACTGGATGCGCCGTTTACAGGGGTATTCATCCGTGCGCCTCATATCATCAGCGCAAATGATGACGTAGAAATCATGGCTGAATATGATGGCAAGATTGTGATGGCGAAAGAAAACAATATCTTAGGCTGCTCCTTTCATCCAGAGCTGACAGACGATCACCGGTTAACACAGCTGTTTGTAGACATGGTGAAGTCCTACAAAACGAAGCTTGCTGTATAAAACGGTTGAAAAGAGATAAAACTTATAGTACATTAAAATCACAATCAAAGATCGAAAAAGCGTTGACGGGAAATAGTAAGAAGCCCCTCTTTCTCAGAGAGCCGATGGTTGGTGAGAATCGGTGAAAGATGCATTCTGAATCCATCCTTGAGCGAAATGCTGAAACTAGAGAAGTAAGCATTTACGGTGATACCGTTACAGAGGAAAGAGGAAAGCATGCCTTTGCATGTTTTCAATCAGGGTGGCAACGCGAGAGCTCTCGTCCCTTTCATGGGATGAGGGCTCTTTTTATTTTTCGATAAAAAAAGGAGTGTTACACATGCTGGATATTAAACAACTGCGCACGGACTTTGATCAAATCAAAGAAAAATTAGCACACCGAGGCGAAGATTTAGCGGATTTTGATAAGTTTGGTGAGCTAGATCAAAAAAGAAGAGAATTAATCGGGAAAACAGAAGAATTAAAGAGCCGAAGAAATGAAGTATCACAGCAAGTGGCCGTTCTAAAAAGAGAAAAGAAAGACGCCGATCACATTATTCAAGAAATGCGTGAGGTAGGAGATGAGATCAAGAAGCTGGATGATGAGCTAAGAACAGTAGAAGAAAGCCTGCAGCACATCCTGTTCTCAATTCCAAATATCCCCCATGACTCTGTACCAGTTGGTGAAACAGAAGACGACAACGTGGAAGTGAGAAAATGGGGCGAACAGCCAGCCTTCTCATTTGAACCAAAACCACATTGGGACGTAGCTGATGAGCTAAAAATCCTTGATTTTGAACGTGCAGGAAAAGTGACAGGAAGCCGTTTCGTTTTTTATAAAGGGCTTGGCGCACGCTTAGAACGCGCATTGTATAACTTTATGCTTGATTTACATGTGGATGAGTTTGGTTTTACTGAAGTGCTTCCACCTTATATGGTCAACAGAGCAAGCATGACAGGAACTGGGCAGCTTCCAAAGTTCGAAGAGGATGCCTTTAAAATACGTGAAGAAGATTACTTCCTCATTCCAACAGCTGAAGTGCCAATTACGAACATGCATCGTGACGAAATTCTCGAAGGTGAACAGCTGCCAATCAACTATGCAGCATTCAGTGCTTGCTTTAGATCAGAAGCAGGATCTGCCGGAAGAGATACACGCGGACTCATCCGTCAGCATCAATTTAACAAGGTAGAGCTTGTTAAATTTGTCAGACCAGAAGATTCTTATGAAGAATTAGAGAAACTAACAAATCAAGCAGAAAAAGTTCTTCAGCTATTGAACCTTCCATACCGTGTCATGAGCATGTGTACGGGAGATTTAGGATTCACAGCTGCGAAGAAATACGATATCGAAGTGTGGATTCCGAGCCAGAATACGTACCGTGAAATTTCTTCTTGCAGTAACTTCGAAGCATTCCAAGCAAGACGTGCAAACATTCGTTTCCGTCCAGAACCTAAAGCGAAGCCAGAACATGTCCACACATTAAATGGATCTGGATTAGCGGTAGGAAGAACCGTAGCGGCTATTTTAGAAAACTATCAACAAGAGGACGGCACAGTAATCATTCCTGAAGTACTGCGTCCTTATATGGGAAATAAAGAAGTGATGAAATAAGATGCCGTCAAGGCATCTTTTTCTTTTTACCAAAAGTCCTACAGTTTTCCTGAATTTAGCCGATAAAAAAATTAAAAGCTTCTAGGAAAGAAGGAATAACCGTGAATAGGCTTGACTATTATGTTGAAATGGCTCATTTACTTAGAAAGGTACTAGATGAAAGTATTCTTTTCGGCATCACAGATACAGAGAAGATACTTTGTTATTACCCGTCTAACACAATAGATTTTGGTATGAAAGTTGGAGACCCATTGAACCCAGAAGACCAAAATGTGGCGACGACATTAAGAGGACAAGAATATGACGGTCATTTACCAGAGCATTTATATGGTTATGAAATTGCTGTAAAAGGTTACCCGATTTTTGATGAAGATAGAAAAGTAATCGGCTCTTTTTTAGTGGCATTTTCACATCATCGCGAAAAGAAATTAAGCGGTTATATGGAGCAAATCAATAAAGTAGCGAAAGAACTCCAAGGTGGAATTGAGCAAATTGCTGCACATTCACAAGAACTGGCTGCCACAAGTTTAGAAATAAGCGAACAGGCAGGAAGAGCGGAAGAGAAATCTGCGAATATTGAAGAAGTCGTCAAAACCATTGGCGGAATTGCTAGACAAACAAACCTGCTTGGTTTAAATGCTGCAATTGAAGCCGCAAGAGCAGGTGAGAACGGAAAAGGGTTTGCTGTCGTTGCTGATGAAGTTCGCAAATTATCAGATGGCTCGAAGGAAGCGGCTGAAACCATTAATACATTTTTAAAAGAAATCCAAGACAGCATTGGCACTTTGTCTGAAAACATCTCACAAATCAGCAGCTCAACAAATGAACAAGCCAAACAAGTGACAGACTTTACGAAGATTATCGAGTCATTAAATGAGTTTAAAGTAGAGATGAATCAGTTTATTGAAGAAATTAGACAGGATACGAAATAGATCAAGAGCAGCCGTCAATGGCTGCTTTTTTATAGGCAAACATCATGCAAAAATCACATATTGAAATTTTTTTTACGAAAAGGTGTTGACTTCAAATAAAATGATATGGTATATTAATTCTTGTCGATACGGAGGAATACCCAAGTCCGGCTGAAGGGATCGGTCTTGAAAACCGACAGGGGTGTCAAAGCCCGCGGGGGTTCGAATCCCTCTTCCTCCGCCATATTGATTTTTTACCTTAGTTGAATTGAACGCAAGCATAAAAATTGGAAATTGTCAAACCGCTGCATTTCGCGAATGCAGCGGTTTTTTTTATTTTGTTTGATTGCGATTTTTTTGAATAACAGAAGCTATTTCATGAAGAATGGGATCAAGTGAGCTTTCATCATGAAGTAAGTCGTAATCTTCAATATTAATTTTAATCACTGGGCATAAATCAAATTGTTCGATCCATTCCGTGTATCGAGTGTACATTTCTTCCCAATAAGCCCGGTCAGTTTGAGTTTCCATCTCTCTGCCGCGTTCCTCAATACGATGTAAAATATGATCTAAATTCCCGTGTAGATAGATGAGGACATCAGGGTGAGGGAAGTAAGGTGTCATCACCATCGCCTCAAATAGGCTTGTATACGTTTCATAATCGACCTCAGACATCGTACCTTTGTCCGCATGCATTTTTGCAAAAATGCCAGTGTCCTCATAAATGGAACGATCTTGTACATATCCTCCGCCAGATTCAAAAATCCGCTTTTGCTCCTTAAAACGCTCAGCTAGGAAATAGACCTGTAAGTGGAAGCTCCATCTTTGGAAATCTGAATAAAAAGGCTCTAAATATGGGTTATCATCTACTTTTTCAAGAGAGGTTTGAAACCCTAGCTTGTCCGCTATTGTTTTGGTCATAGTTGATTTGCCGACACCAACAGTCCCGGCAATTGTGATGACTGCGTCCTTTGGTATTTTGATATTGTTCATAGCACTTGCTCCTTTATGTTCTGTACAATTTGCTGGTAATCTTGCTGTGAGGAAACGAAGTCTGTATGATCTCCTTCAATTGTAATGATGGGAAGCCCTGGCTCAGTCTGTTTTAAATGTTCAATGGCCAGCTCGTAATCTTCAATGAGTGTTTTTAAATAAGCTGGGTCAATGTCTTCTTCAAAAGAGCGTCCTCTCATCTGTATTCTTTCAAGTAAGGTGGGAAGGCTGGCTTTTATATAGATCATGGCATTTGGTTTAGGAAGATCATCTGTTAGCAGGTGATAGATCTTTCTGTATTTATCCATGTGCTTTTTTGATAATGTTCTTTCTGCAAATATCATATTTTTATAGACGTGATAATCAGTGACAACCGGCTGCTGTTTATTCACATAGTTTTCTTCAATTGATTCTAACTGTTTGAACCGATTGCATAAAAAGAACATCTCAAGCTGAAAGCTCCATTGTTCCATATCTTCATAAAATTTATCTAAGAATGGATTTTCTTCTACAATCTCTTTTACTAAAGGAAATTGAAATTCCTTCGCAAGCATTGTAGCCAAAGTTGTTTTTCCGGCTCCAATTGGGCCTTCCACTGCAATAAAAGGGGCAGGATACATAGGCGTTCTCCTCTATCTATAAAGTTAAAGTTGTCAAACCAATGTATATTGTACCATACCCCTTCTAATAGATAGAGTGAATGGATTACGATGTCGTTCTTTTTTCAATATTAAATTGATCTGATAATAAGAGCCAATTTTGTGGGAAAGATAGACCTAATTTCCAATAAGCAATGCCGTTCAATTTTAGCTCTTTGATGAGATTGAATTTTGCTTGAATCGATCTAGCGTCTTCGAACCAGACCTCATGCTCTTTGTTGTTGGCATCTGTATAACGAAAATGGGGTGCTTGTGCTGTTTCGTCGTATAAGATAGAGACATTGTGCTCTCTAGCAAGTGCAATTGCTTGTTGAGGACTGACGGCTTTGGCGATGGGGCCGCCCTGGACGAAAGGAAGTGTCCAATCATAGCCGTATAAATTCTGCCCCATTACAATTTTATTGGCCGGTATGACAGTTAGTGCATATTCAATGACTTGGCGGACAGGTCCAATTGGAGAGACAGCTTGTGGAGGGCCGCCGCTGTACCCCCATTCATAGGTCATCAGCACAACATGATCGACGATCTTACCGATCGCTTCATAGTCATGGGCTTCATACCATTTGCCCTTTTGCTGACTACTTGTTTTTGGTGCAAGAGCAACAGATATTGTCCATCTTTCTTGATGGAAACGGGCTGTTGCTTCTTTTAAAAATTGAATATAAGCATCTTTATCAGCAGGGCGTAAATATTCAAAATCAAAATGGATTTCCTTGAATTGATACTTTTTGGCAACACGAACAATTTCATCTAAAAATGCCGTTTTGACAGATTGGTTAGTTAAAAGAATACGCCCAAGTTCATCACTGAATTTTTCATTCTCTAGATTTGTCACCACCATGGTTAATACAGTTCTGTTCTGAGCGGCAATCTGGGGTAGTTGGTCTAACGGTGGTTCTCGCAGTGTCCCATCTCTTTGTGCTTGAAAACTAAAGATGTCTAAATGGGTTAAGTATGGGGAGGCCTCTCTAGCTGCCTGCTTTAAGTTTTCACTGACTTGATTTCCCCGTGGTTCAATATAAGCATTGGAATTAATGTTCCTTTTCGGTCTTTGTGGAATATAGAGCAAGAAACGAACAGGCAGTATTGCTTCAGGCCGAATTCTGTTCACGCGTGCCAATTCTTCCACTGAGATTTGAAACCGTCTACCAATTTGATATAGTGTGTCATTTTGTTTGACCTCATAAAATTGACCTCTAATTGGAATGACAATTGTTTGTCCAATGACGAGTTGATTTGGTGTTTCGATTTCGTTAGTACGGATGATTTCATTGACTGTCGTTTTAAAACGCATAGCAATGTCGTTTAAAGTATCTCCTCTTTTGACAACATAAATTTGAATAGTCAACGCCCCCTTTGTTATTGCTAACAATTTATGAGGGTTATGGCTAAATCATGTTTGATTTTCATTCGTGATTTCCTTAGCGGTAGTGATTTTGGCTAGAAGAACGTTCTCCATCATTGTTAAAGCGTAGTCGTTATCTCTGTCGTCGTTTGAAGCGATACAATCTTTAGGTACAATTAGATTGTATTCTCGCATGTATGCGTCATTTGCAGTGAACAAAACGCAAATGTTTCCGGCAATTCCAGTTAGAATAATGTCCTCAACACCTAATTCATTTAAGAGTGTCTCTAGTGCAGTACCGTAGAAGGCAGAATGCTTAGGTTTAATTAAGAAGTAATTATCTTTAGATGGTGTCATTTTCTCTAAAATAGGAGCGCTTCTTTCGTTTTTGCATGTTTCCAGAACAGCTTGGATATCAGCCTTCCAAAGTCCGTAGTGATCGTTGATATAAATGATTGGCCAATTTTCCTTGAAAGCATGTTGTTTAAGAGCTAAAATTTTATTGGTCATTTGCTCTGTTTTTTCTGCAAGCACATGTCCCATTTCAAAATCAAAATCATTAATCATGTCGATAATAAGTAGCGCCTTTTGCTGCTTTGACAAAATAAGACCCCCTTTAAAAGATTGTGATAATATGTTAACCTCAATTTCCTTTTAAAAAACATGAAAAGAGAGCCGTGCTATGACGAAAGATGAACAGTTTATGCAAGAAGCCATTTCTGAAGCCTTAAAAGCAGAACAAATAGGGGAAGTGCCGATTGGTGCGATCATTGTTGTTGATGATCAAATTGTGAGCCGGGCTCATAATTTAAGGGAAAGTGAGCAGCGTTCGATTGCACATGCAGAATTACTTGCTATTGATGAAGCATGTAAAGCGACAGGGAGCTGGCGTTTAGAAGATGCTGTGCTTTACGTTACGCTTGAGCCATGCCCAATGTGTGCGGGTGCTATTGTTCTCTCTAGAGTGAAAAAGGTCGTTTTTGGTGCATACGATCCAAAAGGTGGATGCGCAGGTACTTTAATGAATTTACTGGATGATGAACGGTTCAATCATCAGTCTGAGGTCATCGGTGGTGTACTTGAAAATGAGTGTGGTGAGCTGTTAAGTCAGTTCTTCCGAAATCTCCGTCAGCGAAAGAAACAAGCCAAAAGTAAATGAATGGATGCCGTTTGCAATTTGAGCTATAAGAAGGTATACTTATGTCTGCGTCACTAACAATTTAATATTCATTTTGCCGTGCTAAGCGGGGAGGTAGCGGTGCCCTGTACTCGCAATCCGCTCTAGCGAGGCCGAATCCCTTCTCGAGGTTCGTTTACTTCAAGGTCTGCCTTAAATAAGTGGTGTTGACGTCTGGGTCCTGCGCAATGGGAATTCATGAACCATGTCAGGTCCGGAAGGAAGCAGCATTAAGTGAAACCTCTCATGTGCCGCAGGGTTGCCTGGGCCGAGCTAACTGTTTAAGTAACGCTTGGGGTAGCGAATCGACAGAAGGTGCACGGTAAATCAATATTAAATGTAACTCATCTAGTTTAACTAGGTGAGTTTTTTGTTGCTGTTCAAAGAATAGCTGAATTGCTTTGGTTATACAAATAGATAAAAAGTCTTTTTGGTTCCATTTGTTTGTTTCACTAATCGCGATAAGAACTGGTGTTCTATTTGGGGTTTCGGGTCTTTTTACAAAGCTAGAAAATACGTTTTTAATGCATGGAAAGTAGAAAATCTATAGTCGAAATCATCTTTTTGGCATATTAGAAAATAAAGGTGTGCTTTTGAATTGATCGGTGCATCATGTATAATGAAAAAGATGATAAATGGAGGAGGGCGTATTTGTGAGTTATCAAGCTTTATATCGAGTGTTCAGACCTCAAGTTTTTGAGGATGTTGTTGGACAAGAACACATCACAAAAACGTTGCAAAATGCCCTTTTGCAGAAAAAGTTTTCTCATGCTTACTTATTTTCAGGTCCTAGAGGAACAGGTAAAACAAGTGCTGCCAAAATCTTTGCTAAGGCAGTGAACTGTGAAAAGTCACCTGTTAGTGAGCCGTGTAATGCATGTGATGCCTGTAAAGGGATTACAAACGGTTCAATTTCAGACGTGATTGAAATAGATGCTGCCTCGAATAACGGGGTAGATGAAATCCGTGATATACGTGATAAAGTGAAATTTGCTCCTTCGGCGGTTACGTATAAGGTTTATATTATAGATGAAGTACATATGCTCTCTATCGGTGCATTTAATGCCCTCCTTAAAACGCTGGAAGAACCGCCTGCTCATTGTATCTTTATTTTGGCTACCACAGAGCCCCATAAGATTCCTCTTACCATCATATCTCGTTGTCAGCGATTTGATTTCAAACGAATCACGACTAAAGATATTGTTGGAAGAATGGAGAAAATTGTAGATGCAGAAGGCCTTAACGTACAGGAGGATTCGCTCGAGATTATTGCTAGTGCAGCTGATGGCGGTATGCGTGATGCACTAAGTCTCTTGGATCAAGCGATTTCATTTAGTGGTGAACAATTGACAATTGATGATGCGCTGCTCATTACAGGTGCTGTATCTCAGCATTTCATTAGTCAGCTTGCTGAAGCAATTTTTGATCAAAATATTGCGACAGCGTTAGATACATTAAATGAGTTGCTCCAGCAGGGGAAAGATGCTGCTAAATTAATAGAGGATATGATTTTTTACTTTAGAGATATGCTGCTTTATAAAACGGCACCAGATCTCGAGGGGGTCCTTGAAAAGGTAAAGGTCGACGAAAGTTTCGTGGCGCTGTCAGATCGTGTGACACCTCAATTTCTGTATGAAACCATTGAAGTCCTGAATAAAAGCCACCAAGAAATGAAATGGACAAATCATCCAAGGATTTTCTTTGAGGTAGCTGTTGTAAAGCTGTGTCAGTCAACAGCAGGATTGACACAAGGTCATGCTGACGCTGATTTAACTGCGCTAACAGATAAAATAAACAGGCTGGAACAGGAACTATCAAGGCTAAGAGCCGAAGGTGTACCAATGTCTCCATCTCATAGTCCTCAAGAAAAAAAGGAAGCGCCTCGACCACAAACAAGTAACAAAAATGGCTATCGTGCTCCTGTCGGCCGAATTCATGAGATTCTAAAAGAAGCGAAACGGCCTGAGTTAGAAAAAATTAAAGGCAAATGGGGAGAGCTCCTTGCCCAGTTGAAACAGCAGAATAAGGTGTCTCACGCTGCGTTATTAACGGACAGTGAGCCAGTTGCGGCTGCTTCGCATGCCTTTGTTTTAAAATTCAAATTTGAAATACATTGTAAAATGGTTGCTGAAGATAAAAGTGGTGTTCGGACCAATCTTGAACAACTGCTAGAGTCTATGTTAGGAAAAAGAGTGGAATTAGTTGGCGTTCCTGACGCTCAATGGGGTAAAATAAGAGAAGAATTTTTAAGAGATCATCAGCCGGATGAACAAGCAGATGGTCAGGAAACTTCTTCTGAAGAGGATCCATTGATTGCGGAAGCAAAGAAATTAGTAGGAACCGATTTAATTGAAATTAAAGATTAATAAAAATGAAAGAGAGTGGTGTTCATATGCGCGGTGGAATGGGAAATATGCAAAAAATGATGAAACAAATGCAAAAAATGCAAAAGGATATGGCGAAGGCTCAAGAAGAGCTTGCAGAAAAAGTCCTTGAAGGTACAGCTGGTGGCGGTATGGTCACTGTAAAAGTAAATGGACAAAAAGAAGTCGTTGATGTAGCAATTAATGAAGAAGTTGTTGATCCAGAAGATATCGATATGCTTCAAGATCTTGTACTTGCTGCGACAAACGATGCATTGAAAAAAGTCGATGAGCTAACGAATGAAACGATGGGTCAATTCACAAAAGGAATGAACATGCCAGGTTTATTCTAGGAGGAATAACTGAAGATGCAATATCCTGAACCAATATCAAAGCTGATTGACAGCTTTATGAAATTGCCAGGAATCGGACCGAAAACTGCGGTCCGTCTGGCTTTTTTTGTTCTTAGTATGCAAGAAGATGTCGTACTAGATTTTGCGAAGGCGCTTGTAAATGCAAAGCGTAATTTAACTTATTGTTCGGTATGCGGTCATATCACAGACCAAGATCCTTGCTATATTTGTGAAGATACAAGAAGAGATCAATCTGTTATCTGTGTAGTGCAGGATCCAAAAGATGTAATCGCAATGGAAAAAATGAAAGAATACAACGGCTTATATCATGTGCTTCATGGTGCCATTTCGCCAATGGACGGAATTGGCCCAGAGGATATTAAAATTCCTGACCTATTAAAAAGATTGCAAGACGATCAAGTGACAGAGGTGATCCTTGCAACCAATCCAAACATTGAAGGAGAAGCAACAGCCATGTATATCTCCAGATTGTTAAAACCATCAGGAATTAAACTCTCTCGCATTGCTCACGGACTTCCAGTAGGCGGGGATTTAGAGTATGCGGATGAAGTTACACTGTCTAAGGCTCTAGAAGGCAGACGTGAGATGTAGGAAGGAGAAGTACGGTACATGGGTTTTCTTCGCAGAAAATCAATTCGAAAAGAATTCGATGAGAAATTAATTCAACAGCTTTTTAAGCAAAAGGAAGAATGGAACAGACAAAAAAAGCTTGTCGCAAATAGCGTTGAGCCTTCACCGGACATTCTATTCGAATTAAAGCTTGCTCAAGCGAAGTACTTTTTCTATCTGAGAGAAGCGAAAAAGAGGAATTTACGTTTAAACAACTGGAAATAGCAGGTCTATTATACATAGTCCTCTCATATGCTTGTACTATTCATATGAAGAGGAGATGAGAGGATTATGGAACCTGTTATTGTGATCGGGTCAATTTTGCTAGCTGTGCTATTGTTGTTTATGTCAGGTGTGCAGGCGAATCCATTCAAATGGTTAGGGCTTATCGGAGTGAAGTTTGTAGCAGGCGCTCTTTTTTTATTTTGCCTCAACCTATTTGGCGAGAGTCTAGGATTACATGTCTCTATTAACCCTGTAACGAGTGGAATTAGTGGTTTATTGGGTATTCCGGGCGTAGCAGCTTTAATCGTCATTGAAAAGTTTATTATTTAATGAAAAATATTGTTGACTTTGATTGGATAGGGTGGTAAATTAATATACGTCGCTGATGACGAAGAAACGAAAAAACATAATAACAAAAAAAGTTGTTGACACTAACAACTTGGATGTGATAAGATGTTCTAGTCGCTTCTGAAGCGGTAAACAAGTTCTTTGAAAACTAAACAAGACAAAACGTACCTGTTAATTCGAGTTTTTATTAAAAAAATCCTATGATACTTCATAGGTAGTCAGTCAAACTGGCGAAAAGCAAAACTTCGGTTTTGCACTTTTTCGGAGAGTTTGATCCTGGCTCAGGACGAACGCTGGCGGCGTGCCTAATACATGCAAGTCGAGCGGACAGAAGGGAGCTTGCTCCCGGATGTTAGCGGCGGACGGGTGAGTAACACGTGGGTAACCTGCCTGTAAGACTGGGATAACTCCGGGAAACCGGAGCTAATACCGGATAGTTCCTTGAACCGCATGGTTCAAGGATGAAAGACGGTTTCGGCTGTCACTTACAGATGGACCCGCGGCGCATTAGCTAGTTGGTGGGGTAATGGCTCACCAAGGCGACGATGCGTAGCCGACCTGAGAGGGTGATCGGCCACACTGGGACTGAGACACGGCCCAGACTCCTACGGGAGGCAGCAGTAGGGAATCTTCCGCAATGGACGAAAGTCTGACGGAGCAACGCCGCGTGAGTGATGAAGGTTTTCGGATCGTAAAGCTCTGTTGTTAGGGAAGAACAAGTGCGAGAGTAACTGCTCGCACCTTGACGGTACCTAACCAGAAAGCCACGGCTAACTACGTGCCAGCAGCCGCGGTAATACGTAGGTGGCAAGCGTTGTCCGGAATTATTGGGCGTAAAGGGCTCGCAGGCGGTTTCTTAAGTCTGATGTGAAAGCCCCCGGCTCAACCGGGGAGGGTCATTGGAAACTGGGAAACTTGAGTGCAGAAGAGGAGAGTGGAATTCCACGTGTAGCGGTGAAATGCGTAGAGATGTGGAGGAACACCAGTGGCGAAGGCGACTCTCTGGTCTGTAACTGACGCTGAGGAGCGAAAGCGTGGGGAGCGAACAGGATTAGATACCCTGGTAGTCCACGCCGTAAACGATGAGTGCTAAGTGTTAGGGGGTTTCCGCCCCTTAGTGCTGCAGCTAACGCATTAAGCACTCCGCCTGGGGAGTACGGTCGCAAGACTGAAACTCAAAGGAATTGACGGGGGCCCGCACAAGCGGTGGAGCATGTGGTTTAATTCGAAGCAACGCGAAGAACCTTACCAGGTCTTGACATCCTCTGACAACCCTAGAGATAGGGCTTTCCCTTCGGGGACAGAGTGACAGGTGGTGCATGGTTGTCGTCAGCTCGTGTCGTGAGATGTTGGGTTAAGTCCCGCAACGAGCGCAACCCTTGATCTTAGTTGCCAGCATTCAGTTGGGCACTCTAAGGTGACTGCCGGTGACAAACCGGAGGAAGGTGGGGATGACGTCAAATCATCATGCCCCTTATGACCTGGGCTACACACGTGCTACAATGGACAGAACAAAGGGCTGCAAGACCGCAAGGTTTAGCCAATCCCATAAATCTGTTCTCAGTTCGGATCGCAGTCTGCAACTCGACTGCGTGAAGCTGGAATCGCTAGTAATCGCGGATCAGCATGCCGCGGTGAATACGTTCCCGGGCCTTGTACACACCGCCCGTCACACCACGAGAGTTTGCAACACCCGAAGTCGGTGAGGTAACCTTTATGGAGCCAGCCGCCGAAGGTGGGGCAGATGATTGGGGTGAAGTCGTAACAAGGTAGCCGTATCGGAAGGTGCGGCTGGATCACCTCCTTTCTAAGGATATATGGAGCAGCGTACGTTTTCGTCTTGTTTAGTTTTGAAGGAACTTGCAAAAGATCCTACAACATCATATCTTCGATATGAAAGATGGGCCTGTAGCTCAGCTGGTTAGAGCGCACGCCTGATAAGCGTGAGGTCGGTGGTTCGAGTCCACTCAGGCCCACCATCTTCTATTAAATCGGGGCCTTAGCTCAGCTGGGAGAGCGCCTGCCTTGCACGCAGGAGGTCAGCGGTTCGATCCCGCTAGGCTCCACCAACGTGTTCTTTGAAAACTAGATAACAATAAGTAATACATTCACATTGAATGCAATGCAAAGTTCATCACACATAGTGATTCTTTCTAAAGTAAGAAATGGTTAAGTTAGAAAGGGCGCACGGTGGATGCCTTGGCACTAGGAGCCGATGAAGGACGGGACGAACACCGATATGCTTCGGGGAGCTGTAAGCAAGCTTTGATCCGGAGATTTCCGAATGGGGAAACCCACTGCTCGTAATGGAGTAGTATCCATACTTGAATACATAGAGTATGAGAAGGCATACCCGGGGAACTGAAACATCTAAGTACCCGGAGGAAGAGAAAGCAAATGCGATTCCCTGAGTAGCGGCGAGCGAAACGGGAACAGCCCAAACCAAGAGGCTTGCCTCTTGGGGTTGTAGGACACTCTATACGGAGTTACAAAGGAATGATATAAGCGAAGAGGTCTGGAAAGGCCCGCCAAAGAAGGTAACAGCCCTGTAACTGAAATGTCGTTCTCTCCAGAGTGGATCCTGAGTACGGCGGAACACGTGAAATTCCGTCGGAATCCGGGAGGACCATCTCCCAAGGCTAAATACTCCCTAGTGACCGATAGTGAACCAGTACCGTGAGGGAAAGGTGAAAAGCACCCCGGAAGGGGAGTGAAATAGATCCTGAAACCGTGTGCCTACAAGTAGTCAGAGCCCGTTAACGGGTGATGGCGTGCCTTTTGTAGAATGAACCGGCGAGTTACGATCCCGTGCAAGGTTAAGCAGAAGATGCGGAGCCGCAGCGAAAGCGAGTCTGAATAGGGCGCATGAGTACGTGGTCGTAGACCCGAAACCAGGTGATCTACCCATGTCCAGGGTGAAGTTCAGGTAACACTGAATGGAGGCCCGAACCCACGCACGTTGAAAAGTGCGGGGATGAGGTGTGGGTAGGGGTGAAATGCCAATCGAACCTGGAGATAGCTGGTTCTCTCCGAAATAGCTTTAGGGCTAGCCTCAAGGTAAGAGTCTCGGAGGTAGAGCACTGATTGGACTAGGGGCCCCTACCGGGTTACCGAATTCAGTCAAACTCCGAATGCCGATGACTTATCCTTGGGAGTCAGACTGCGAGTGATAAGATCCGTAGTCGAAAGGGAAACAGCCCAGACCGCCAGCTAAGGTCCCAAAGTATACGTTAAGTGGAAAAGGATGTGGAGTTGCTTAGACAACCAGGATGTTGGCTTAGAAGCAGCCACCATTTAAAGAGTGCGTAATAGCTCACTGGTCGAGTGACTCTGCGCCGAAAATGTACCGGGGCTAAACGTATCACCGAAGCTGCGGACTGTTCTGACGAACAGTGGTAGGAGAGCGTTCTAAGGGCTGTGAAGCCAGACCGGAAGGACTGGTGGAGCGCTTAGAAGTGAGAATGCCGGTATGAGTAGCGAAAGACGGGTGAGAATCCCGTCCACCGAATGCCTAAGGTTTCCTGAGGAAGGCTCGTCCGCTCAGGGTTAGTCGGGACCTAAGCCGAGGCCGAAAGGCGTAGGCGATGGACAACAGGTTGATATTCCTGTACCACCTCCTCACCATTTGAGCAATGGGGGGACGCAGGAGGATAGGGTAAGCGCGGTATTGGATATCCGCGTCCAAGCAGTTAGGCTGGGAAATAGGCAAATCCGTTTCCCGTAAAGGCTGAGCTGTGATGGCGAGCGAAATTTAGTAGCGAAGTTCCTGATTCCACACTGCCAAGAAAAGCCTCTAGCGAGGTGAGAGGTGCCCGTACCGCAAACCGACACAGGTAGGCGAGGAGAGAATCCTAAGGTGATCGAGAGAACTCTCGTTAAGGAACTCGGCAAAATGACCCCGTAACTTCGGGAGAAGGGGTGCTTCTTAGGGTGTTAAAGCCCCGAGAAGCCGCAGTGAATAGGCCCAGGCGACTGTTTAGCAAAAACACAGGTCTCTGCGAAGCCGTAAGGCGAAGTATAGGGGCTGACGCCTGCCCGGTGCTGGAAGGTTAAGAGGAGCGCTTAGCGTAAGCGAAGGTGCGAATTGAAGCCCCAGTAAACGGCGGCCGTAACTATAACGGTCCTAAGGTAGCGAAATTCCTTGTCGGGTAAGTTCCGACCCGCACGAAAGGCGCAACGATCTGGGCACTGTCTCAACGAGAGACTCGGTGAAATTATAGTACCTGTGAAGATGCAGGTTACCCGCGACAGGACGGAAAGACCCCGTGGAGCTTTACTGCAGCCTGATATTGAATGTTGGTACAGCTTGTACAGGATAGGTAGGAGCCTTGGAAACCGGAGCGCTAGCTTCGGTGGAGGCATCGGTGGGATACTACCCTGGCTGTATTGACCTTCTAACCCGCTGCCCTTATCGGGCAGGGAGACAGTGTCAGGTGGGCAGTTTGACTGGGGCGGTCGCCTCCTAAAATGTAACGGAGGCGCCCAAAGGTTCCCTCAGAATGGTTGGAAATCATTCGCAGAGTGTAAAGGCACAAGGGAGCTTGACTGCGAGACCTACAAGTCGAGCAGGGACGAAAGTCGGGCTTAGTGATCCGGTGGTTCCGCATGGAAGGGCCATCGCTCAACGGATAAAAGCTACCCCGGGGATAACAGGCTTATCTCCCCCAAGAGTCCACATCGACGGGGAGGTTTGGCACCTCGATGTCGGCTCATCGCATCCTGGGGCTGTAGTCGGTCCCAAGGGTTGGGCTGTTCGCCCATTAAAGCGGTACGCGAGCTGGGTTCAGAACGTCGTGAGACAGTTCGGTCCCTATCCGTCGCGGGCGCAGGAAATTTGAGAGGAGCTGTCCTTAGTACGAGAGGACCGGGATGGACGCACCGCTGGTGTACCAGTTGTTCTGCCAAGGGCATCGCTGGGTAGCTATGTGCGGACGGGATAAGTGCTGAAAGCATCTAAGCATGAAGCCCCCCTCAAGATGAGATTTCCCATTCCGCAAGGAAGTAAGATCCCTGAAAGATGATCAGGTTGATAGGTCTGAGGTGGAAGCGTGGTGACACGTGGAGCTGACAGATACTAATAGATCGAGGACTTAACCTATATTCTAATGTGAAGCATGAACATTGTTATCTAGTTTTGAGAGAACATTCTCTCCATCAGGTTTGGTGGCGATAGCGAAGAGGTCACACCCGTTCCCATACCGAACACGGAAGTTAAGCTCTTCAGCGCCGATGGTAGTTGGGGGTTTCCCCCTGTGAGAGTAGGACGCCGCCAAGCTTCTATTAGGATCAGTTCCAGTCGGAACTGGTCTTTTTTGTGTTTTAAGAAAAGGAACAAACACTCGATCTGACATGGATACATATACTAAACTACCATCTAAAACATTCTCAATTTTGTATACAATTGAAAGCGCTAGGGCATACTGAAGCTATAAGTGGAGGTGTCACAATGAGCAAAAAAGAGCGAGAAGCGATTTGTTTGATTTGTGAAGAGAAAAAAACAAAGGGAATTTATTTATATCATCAGTTTTTGTGCCGAGAATGTGAGAGAAAGTTAATTTCTACATCGACCTCGGATCCTAGCTATGCCGATTATGTTAGAAAGCTAAAAAATCTTCATACACCGCCTTTGTATTCATAGACCATTAGATGGTCTTTTTTTATGATCTATGGAGGATTGGGCCTGTTTTTTGGAACTTAGTTTGGACATCATCCGTAATTAATAATAAGATAAACAGAGAGCCTGATTATTCATAGGAGTCGATGAACATGAAATCAATCTTTTATACATTTATATGGGCCATCCTCTCTACTTTTTTTTCGCTTGTGATTTTAACCGTCAGTATTGGGGTTTTCCATCATCATGTTGGACTATCGATACTGTATGCGATGATGGGGTGGGGCGTAATGTTTGCAGGGAGCAGATGGGTTGCTTTCCAGTTGTTTTTAAAGAAACACGGACTGTCTCGTAGTGATTATGTATATATCAAACAGCATTTAAAAGAAGCAGGACAAAAGCTCGTACGTTTAAAGAAGGCTTTATTTGCTGTGAAGAACGTACAGACGATCAAACATAATTATGAAATTCTCCGACTTGCACGACGAATCTATACGATTACAAAAAAAGAGCCGACCCGATTTTATGATGTACAGCGTTTTTATTTTGAAAGCTTGGATTCTGTCGTTGAACTAACTGAAAAATATGCACTATTGTATAACCAGCCTGATCGCAGTCATGAGTTGGAAATGACACTAAGCCAAACTCGAGTGACGCTGACAGAGCTGCAAAAGCAATTGACGAATGATTTGCAGCAAGTATTAGGAAGAGACATAGAAGCCCTTCATATTGAGCTTGAAGTGGCAGATAAAATGATAAAGAAATAATGAAAGGAGTCAAACGCAATGAAACCAGAAGATCACATCCCAACATCATCTGCTGCCACTACAGATCTTCAGTTTCAAGTGTTTGATACCTTATCTGATGAGGAGAAACAAGAAGCCTTGCAGCGTGCTGAGCAAATCCCTGACAATCCGCAAAAGCTGCTTTTCTATGGTACACGTGTTCAGGAACGATTATTGGAACAATCACAACAAATGATGAAATATGTTGAGAAAAAAGATATCGATCAAATAGGAGACGTGCTTGAGGCCTTTTTGCACCAGCTCCAAGTAGTAGAACCGGAGGACTTACTGCCAAAGAAGCAGGGCTTTTTTTCGAAGTTATTTCGGCGGGAGAAGCGTTCTACTCAGGAAATCATATCGCGTTTTCAACATGCAAAATCACAGATCGAGAGATTATCAGCAAGGCTTCGTTACGCAAAAGGCGGATTAATTTCCGATCACATGTTATTAGAGCGTTTATTTGAAGAAAATCAAACCTTTTTCCAAGAGATGACGCTGCAGGTTGCAGCAGTTGAAGCGAAAATGACAGATTTAGAGAAGCAGATCATATCAGAAACGGAGCAGACTGGTAATCGGACTATAGAGGAGCAATTGATGAGTCAGGAAGTCAATGCAGAAGAATATATGGAGAGGTTGAAAGAACGGAAATATGATTTGCTGCTAAGCCGGCAAATTGCGTTGCAATGTAATGCCCAAATTCGAATGATCCAGCATACGAATCATACATTGGCCAATCAGATTCAATCAACTGTTTCTGCATCTATTCCTCTATGGATCAACCAAATGTCGATTGCGTTAACCCATATTCAGCAGCGTGCCAATTCAGCTCTTGAGAATCGAATCAAAAAAACATATGAAAAGGTATCAAAGCAGCAGGGGGAGCTTCTTGAAGATGCAGCTTTTGCACCTATAGATACGTTGAAAAAGGTTCAACGCCAATTAGCTGAAACCTTACAGGAAACGTTACAGGTGAAAGAGCATGGAAGCCAAGAGCGAGCCCAATTGAAAAACAGCATGTATGAGGCAGAACAGCAGATGACGAATCACCAGCCAATTAAGGAATGAGAATCCATCTTTCGGTTCCCTTGTATGAACGTTATAATAGACATAAGATATCGTTAAAGTGAAAAGGGTCGATTTGTTTGAAAACACCTTTATATACAGCATTAGCACAACATGCGGAAAAGAAACCTTATTCTTTCCACGTTCCAGGACATCACAATGGAGATGTCTTTTTTGATGAGGCACGGACTTATTATGACTCAATTCTTCAGCTGGATGTAACAGAGCTTGAAGGGTTAGATGATCTCCATCATCCAACTGGTGTTATTCAAGAGGCTGAACATTTATTGGCAAAGCTATATGGATCAGATCAAAGCTTTTTCCTTGTGAATGGGACAACTGTCGGAAATTTAGCGATGGTGATGGCAGCCTGTCGTGCGGGAGATGAGATTTTCGTCCAGCGAAATTGTCATAAGTCTGTTTACCATGCGATTGAGCTTGCAGGAGCCACGCCTATTCTGATAGAAGCTGAGGTAGATCCACACCTGCATGTACCAACACATGTGACGGATGAAACAGTCAAAAAAGCCATAGCCAAACATCCTAATTGCCGGGCGATCGTTTTGACTTATCCGAACTACTACGGACATGCAGCTGATTTATCAAAGCTGATTGACATGTGCCACGAAGCAGGCATGATCGTTTTGGTTGATGAGGCACATGGTGCACATTTTGTATTAGGCGGCGCTTTTCCCCCATCTGCTCTTTCCTATGGAGCTGACGTGGTGGTACAATCAGCACATAAAACCCTTCCGGCCATGACGATGGGATCCTACCTTCATCTACAGGGGGAGCGAATGGATGCAAAACGTTTGAAAACATTCCTCACGATGCTTCAAAGCAGTTCTCCATCCTATCCAATTATGGCCTCATTAGATGTGGCAAGGGCCTATGTCGAGGAGATCAAGAAAAAAGGGATCTTGGATGGAATCATGAAAGAGCTGGCAGAGCTGAAAAATGAGTTCAATCGTATACCGCAGCTTGAAGTGATCGAGTCTGAATTGCTTTCTAACGATCCATTAAAATGTGTGATTCGATCAACAAAAGGGCTGACTGGTTATGAACTAAAACGAGTACTTGAATCAGTGGAGGTTCACCCAGAGCTTGCCGACGAACATCAGGTTTTACTTATCTTTGGTTTAGAACAGAAGAAGGATATTCCTTTTAAACAGATAGAGCAGGCCCTTAATCAAAGCGATTCATTGCTCAAGCTCAAAGGAAAAGATCATTTCCAAAGAGAGGCGCCGGCTAATGACAACGATGAGCATAGACAGGATATAGAAGCCGTCCCATTTGAACATGCAGCAGGACGGGTTAGTGCAGAATCGGTTATTCCATATCCACCGGGTATACCTTTGATCGTTAAAGGAGAGCGTATTGAAATCGATCAGATTGCGGCTTTAAGCCGTTTGCTTGGACATCAGGTTCATGTTCAAGCCAGTCAGGTGATTCATCAGAGAAAATTATATGTTTATATAGAAGAGGAGACACTATGAGCGGTATGTTTATTACGTTTGAAGGGCCAGAGGGTGCTGGAAAAACGACAGTGATTCGAAAAGTGTATGAAGAAATGGAACGCCAAGGATATGCAGTGATGGCGACACGTGAGCCTGGCGGCATTGACATTGCAGAGCAGATACGTGAAGTCATTTTAAATGAAAAAAACACCAAAATGGATGCGAAAACAGAAGCTTTGCTGTATGCAGCCGCAAGAAGGCAGCATTTGGCTGAGAAGGTAGAACCGGCATTACAGCGCGGGCAGACGGTTTTATGTGATCGTTTTGTTGATAGCTCCCTTGCTTATCAAGGCTATGCGAGAGGGCTTGGGATTGAAGAAGTAAAGTCAATTAACGACTTTGCTATCAATGGCACGATGCCGCAAATGACCATTTATTTTTCTATTACACCTGAGGAAGGGCTAAAGCGAATTGATGCCAACCAGGGAAGAGAAAAGAATCGATTAGACATGGAGACGCTGAATTTCCACCAGCTTGTCAGAGAAGGCTATGAACTGCTTATTGCACAATCGCCAGAACGATTCCGTGTAGTGGATGCGTCTCAGCCGATGCAGGCTGTCTATGAAGAAGTCCTTCAATTGATTCAGGACACATTAAAGCAAAATCAAATATGACCTAATTCCCAATCGTTGTTATAATATAGAGGAAGACATCGGCATGTCATCTGTGCCTAAAATAAA
Organism: Bacillus sp. FSL M8-0350; assembly: GCF_038593345.1. Lineage (NCBI taxonomy): Bacteria > Bacillati > Bacillota > Bacilli > Caryophanales > Bacillaceae > Bacillus > Bacillus sp. FSL M8-0350. The sequence continues at coordinate 42,098 of NZ_CP151985.1, forward strand.
GGAGGCCAATCAAATGAAATTAATTGTTGCCGTTGTACAGGACCAAGATAGCAGCAAGTTGTTGAAAATATTGACTGAACATCATTTCGGCGTGACAAAATTAGCTTCAACTGGTGGGTTTTTAAAGTCTGGGAATACGACTTTTATTATTGGTTGTGATGATGTCCGGGTGGATAAAGCATTACAGCTTATAAAAGAAAATTGCCGTAAACGTGATCAAATGATCGCGCCTGTCTCCCCAATGGGTGGAAATGCAGATTCATACGTACCATACCCTGTTGAGGTTGAAGTTGGCGGAGCTACTGTTTTTATTCTGCCAGTTGAACAATTTCATCAATTTTAAGGATGGGTTGCTGTGAAAATTAATCAAGATATGCGGCTGCGTTTAGAAAAGCGTGAACTTCAAGCGATGAAAGGAAGCCAGACATCTGCCTCCTTTAAAGCTTCGATGGAAACGCAAAGCGGCAAACTGCGCTTAGAACAGCTGACGGTCATGCTGAGTGATATCGAAGTGTTCGGGAAAAAGCTCGCAAAGTCACGAAACCTAAAGGATTTGGCTAGGTTTAAAGGACTGGTGAAGCGCTTTGTGAAAGAGACAGTCGATAATGGACTAAATATAGAAACATCAAGGAGCTTTGACATTTATGGCAACACACGTACACTTGCTTTGGTCAAAGCCTTAGATGAAAAGCTGATTGAATTAACCGAGGAAATGATGGATCAAGAGAAACCATCTATTGATTTACTTGAACGTATTGGAGAAATAAAAGGTTTATTGATTAACCTTTACACATAGAGAGTGATAACATGGCAATTAGCTGGGATGACATGAATGATTTGCAGCCGCGCGTCATGCGGCTGATTTTTAATAGTATTGATAAAGACCGACTTGCGCACGCCTACTTATTTGAAGGAAAAAAAGGAACCGGAAAACTGGATGCAGCGATGCTTTTGGCTAAGAGCTTTTTTTGTTTGGAATCAGGAGTGAAACCATGTGAATCCTGTCAAAACTGCAAAAGGATTGCATCAGGAAACCATCCCGATATACATCTTGTGCAGCCTGATGGCCAATCAATTAAAAAGGCGCAAGTGCAGGCATTGCAAGAGGAATTTACAAAAGCAGGTGTAGAATCTCACCGGAAAATGTATATTATTCTTCATGCGGACAAAATGACGGTCAATGCCGCGAACAGTTTATTGAAGTTCCTAGAGGAGCCTAATCGGGAAACGATGGCGGTTTTAATCACTGAGCAATCGCATAAAATGCTGGATACGATTATTTCAAGATGTCAGATGCTCAGCTTTCAGCCGCTGCAGCCACAATCCTTAGAGCAGCAGCTTTTACAAGAAGGCGTATCTCAGCATCTCGCAAGGCTTTTGTCGAATTTAACCAATAATTTAGCAGAAGCACTCGAATTAAGTCGAAATGATCAGTTTGCAGAGTCTAGAGCGAAAGTGATAAAATTGTATGAAGTCTTACACCAGCGAAAAGAACATGCATTTTTTTATATACAGGATCAATGGATGCCTTTTTTCAAAGAGAAAGACCTTCAAGAAACAGGTCTGGATATGCTTTTATTTATATATCGTGATGTATTGTCGATTCAAATAGGAAATGAAGATAAAGTCATTTATCAAGACTTATTCCAGACAATGAAGCAGCATGCGCTGCATTCCACACAGCAGATGGTGACCAGCCAGATCCTTGCTGTATTAGAAGCGAAAAAGAGACTTCAATCCAACGTGAATGCCCAAGGGCTGATGGAGCAATTGGTGTTGATGTTGCAGGAGGGATAAGCTTGTACAACGTAATTGGTGTTCGCTTTAAAAAAGCGGGCAAAATCTATTATTTCGATCCTAATGGATTTCATATAGAAAATGATAGTTGTGTCATTGTAGAAACGGTTAGAGGGGTTGAGTACGGACAAGTGGTCATTGCCAACAAAAAAGTAGATGAACACGATGTGGTTCTCCCTCTGCGTAAAGTCATTCGTGTAGCAGACGAACGTGACCGGCTCATCGTTGAGGAAAACAAAGAAGCAGCGATGACAGCCTTTGATACATGTCTTCAGAAAGTAAGTGAACATGGGCTGGAAATGAAATTGGTTGATGTTGAATTTACATTTGACCGAAACAAGGTCATCTTCTACTTCACAGCAGATGGCAGAGTTGATTTCCGTGAGCTAGTGAAGGATCTTGCATCAATCTTCAAAACGAGAATTGAACTTCGCCAGATTGGTGTAAGAGACGAGGCAAAAATGCTTGGCGGCATTGGGCCTTGCGGGCGAATGCTTTGCTGTTCGACATTTTTAGGAGACTTTGAACCAGTGTCTATTAAGATGGCAAAGGATCAAAACTTGTCGTTAAATCCGACAAAAATTTCAGGACTTTGCGGCCGTTTGATGTGCTGCTTGAAATATGAGAATGATGAGTATGAAACAGCGAAGGAACAATTACCGGATATCGGCGAAACGATTCAAACGTCTAATGGCTCTGCCAAGGTAGTAGGGCTCAATATTTTAGAACGAATTTTGCAAGTTGAATTAACCGGGCAAGAAAAAGTGATAGAATATACATGGGAAGAATTATTACAAGAAGGCGTTGTATCTGCACAAACAACTGAGTAACGAGGTGTGCCACCTTGGATAAAAAGGAACTATTTGATACGGTGATTAATTTAGAAGAACAAATCGGTTCTCTTTATCGCCAGTTAGGTGATTTGAAAAATCATATCGGTGAAGTGATTGAAGAAAATCATCAGCTGCAGATGGAGAATCAGCACTTGCGTGAACGTCTGGATCAGTCCGATCGAGACAAATCGTCTGAGGCAGAGAATGATTCTGCCCAGAAGCCAAGTCATTCTGATATAGGAGAAGGTCATGATAACCTGGCCCGGTTATATCAGGAGGGCTTCCATATTTGTAATGTACATTATGGAAGCATTCGTAAAGAGGGAGACTGTTTGTTCTGTCTGTCATTTTTAAATAAAAAATGAGAAAAGGCTTCCGCTGAATCGGGAGCCTTTTTCACAGGAAAAGAAAGGATACATCATGGTTTCGTTAAGAGAAGATGAACGTTTAGATTACCTGCTCGCCGAAGATATGAAGATTATACAAAGTAAAACTGTGTTTGCCTTTTCATTGGACGCAGTGTTATTAGCTAAATTTGCGTATGTACCGATCCAAAAAGGGGAGATCATTGATCTTTGTACCGGAAACGGTATCGTGCCATTGCTGCTTTCGACTCGTTCTAAGGCCTCGATTACGGGTGTTGAAATTCAAGAACGGCTGTTTGATATGGCAAAAAGAAGTGTGGAGTATAATCAACTTGCGCACCAGATTGAATTGATTCATGGTGATTTGAATGATATGCCGGAACGCTACGGCAACCATAAAGTTGATGTGATTACATGTAACCCGCCATATTTTAAAACACCTTCTAAGGATGAAATCAATGAAAATGAATATTTGGCGATTGCACGGCATGAAATTCATTGTACATTAGAAGATGTCATTCGTGTTTCTTCCACGCTGCTAAAGCAAGGGGGAAAACTGGCGATGGTTCATCGACCAGGACGGCTGCTTGAGATAGTGGAATTAATGAAGAAATACCGAATTGAGCCAAAACGAATTCAATTTGTTTATCCCAAACAAGGGAAAGAAGCCAATACCATCTTGGTAGAGGGCATAAAAGATGGAAAACCAGATCTGAAAATTCTCCCGCCTCTTTTTGTTTATGGGGAAGATCAGGAGTATACAGATGAAATCAGGACGATACTGTATGGAGAAGCATAATCATTACTTCTATGTATTAAAATGTGCAGATGGCAGCCTGTATGCGGGTTATACAAATGATTTACAAAAGAGATTGATGACCCACAATAGTGGAAAGGGAGCAAAGTATACAAGAGCGAGACGGCCGGTTGAGCTTTTTTATCATGAATGTTTTGCAACCAAAAGAGAAGCCATGCAGCAAGAATATCGTTTCAAAACGTGGACGCGGAAAAAGAAAGACATTTATATAGAAGAAATGCGAATAGAAAAGGAGGCGGCACATGAAAAAGACACAGAAAAGCTTTGATGGTCAATCTGGTATGGGGATTCTTTATCTTGTCCCAACCCCGATCGGAAATCTAGAAGATATGACGTTCCGAGCGATACAAACATTAAAAGATGTAGACTATATTGCCGCAGAAGATACAAGGCAAACGAAAAAGCTTTGTCATGTATACGAAATTGATACACCCTTAACCAGCTACCATGAGCATAACAAAGACAGCAGCGGCCACAAGTTAATCGAATGGCTAAAAGAAGGGAAAAATATCGCACTCGTGAGTGATGCCGGTTTACCGACGATTTCAGATCCAGGGGCCGAAGTGGTTCGAGATTTTACTAGCATTGGGGGCTATGTCATTCCGTTACCTGGCGCTAATGCTGCACTAACGGCACTCATTGCATCAGGAATCGCGCCTCAGCCATTTTTCTTTTACGGTTTTCTCGACCGTCAAAAAAAAGAAAAGAAAAAGCAGCTTGAAGCCTTGAAGAAACGTCAAGAAACGATCATTTTCTATGAAGCACCCCATCGATTAAAAGAAACGCTGACTTTGATGAAGGAAGTGTGGGGGAATCGGAACATCGCAATTACGAGAGAACTGACGAAAAAATTCGAAGAGTTTATTCGTGGAGATTTAGAGTCTGTGCTGACATGGGCTGCGGAGAATCAAATCCGAGGTGAATTCTGTCTTGTGGTACAAGGAAATGATCAAGCTGAAGAAGAGCTGAATGAAGAAGCTTGGTGGACGTCCTTATCTGAAAAAGAACATGTGATCCATTACATAGAGGAAGGATTAACGTCGAAGGAAGCCATTAAACGTACAGCTGTCGAACGTGGTGTGCCAAAGCGCACGATATACGATGCCTATCATATTGAACAATAAAGAAAGGTTCTTGCAAACGGTGCAAGAACCTTTTTTATATGAACCTTATTTTTGTGATTGAAGTTGGTTTTGGATTTCGTTAATGATTTGCTCTGCACCTTCACGGCTAAGAACTAATTTACCATTAGCAAGCTTAAGGTTATCGTCTGATACTTCACCTGTTACTTGGCAAGTCATGTTTGGTTTATATTTTTTTAGGATAATTTTTTCATCATCAACATAAATTTCCAAAGCGTCTTTTTCAGCGATTCCTAACGTACGGCGAAGTTCGATTGGAATCACCACGCGTCCTAATTCGTCAACTTTACGTACAATACCTGTAGATTTCATCTTCATTCTCCTCCCAAAAAGAACTTATTCTTAATATAATATTATCTTCGTCATTATTCGACAAATTCCTTACATTCCTAGCATAACAAGGTTTCCATAAATCGTCAATCATTTTGTTTACTATTGTTTGTAAAATATGACTCTTAAAGTCAAAAGACCTTGAAACTACTGGTGTATAAGGATTTTGTAGGCTTTTTCTATGAAAATATAAGAAATGACGAGATCAGATTAACAAGACTTTTGCCCTAATTTAGCCAATTGTAAATCTGGAAATAGATTTCATACGACAATATTCGACAAAATGTCGACGGGTTTGTCGTTTTTTTCGAAAAACTCATCTTTTTCGATCATTTCATCTTGTTCTATGTATATATGCTTGATCTTAAAGGCTAAGATGGTATCATAGAGAAAGCACAAGTGCAAAATTGAATGAATTGATCTGACACATTTTCATGTAATGATGATAACCGCTCTCGTCCATTGGGCGGGAGTTTTTGACATTTACACACACGCAGGAGGTTCCGACATGCCAGAAAAGAAAAAAACGTTTTATCTGACAACACCTATTTACTATCCGAGCGGAAAATTACATATTGGACATGCTTATACGACAGTAGCAGGAGATGCTATGGCTCGTTATAAACGTCTTCAAGGCTATGATGTGATGTATTTAACAGGTACAGATGAGCACGGACAAAAAATTCAGCAAAAAGCTGAAGAACAAAATATCACACCGATCGAGTATTTAGATCCAGTTGTTGAAGACATTCAATCATTATGGAAGAAACTCGACATTTCTAATGATGACTTCATCCGTACAACGGAAAAAAGACATACGAAAATCATTGAACAAGTCTTCCAAAAACTACTTGATCAAGGCGATATTTATTTAGATCAATATGAGGGCTGGTACAGTATTCCTGATGAGACATTCTATACAGAAACACAGCTTGTTGATGTTGAGCGTAATGAGAAAGGGGAAGTCATTGGCGGGAAAAGCCCTGACAGCGGCCACCCTGTTGAATTAATTAAAGAAGAATCATATTTCTTCCGCATGAGTAAGTATGCGGACCGTTTGCTCGATTATTACGAAAAAAATCCATCGTTTATTCAGCCTGAATCAAGAAAGAATGAAATGATTAATAACTTCATTAAACCAGGTTTAGAGGATTTAGCAGTATCAAGAACAACCTTTGATTGGGGAATTAAAGTTCCTAACAATCCAAAACACGTCATTTATGTATGGATTGATGCGTTGTTCAACTATTTAACTGCGATTGGCTATGGAACAGATCAAGATGAAAAATATAAAAAATATTGGCCTGCCAACGTACATCTCGTAGGAAAAGAAATTGTACGCTTCCATACGATTTATTGGCCGATTATGCTGATGGCATTAGATCTGCCTCTGCCGAAACAAATTTTCGCACACGGCTGGCTGCTCATGAAAGATGGCAAAATGTCTAAATCAAAAGGGAATGTGGTAGATCCGGTCACATTAATTGATCGCTATGGCCTCGATGCCCTTCGTTATTATCTGCTTCGCGAAGTACCATTTGGTGCAGATGGTGTGTTTACACCAGAAGGATTCGTGGAACGTGTAAACTATGACCTTGCTAATGATTTAGGTAACTTGCTTAATCGTACAGTTGCGATGGTGCAAAAATATTTTGACGGCACTTTAAGCAACTATAAGGGTCCTGTTAATGAGTTTGATGAGGAGCTGAAAGCAGTAGCTGAGCAAACAGTCAAAGCCTATGAAGAGGCGATGGAAAACCTTGAATTCTCTGTGGCTCTTTCAAATGTTTGGACATTAATCAGCAGAACCAATAAATATATTGATCAAACAGCTCCATGGGTGCTGGCAAAGGATGAAACAAAACGAAAAGAACTGCATTCTGTTATGTATCATTTAGCAGAATCACTTCGAATCACAGCAGTACTCTTAACGCCATTCCTAACGAAAACACCTGAGAAAATCTTCTTCCAGCTTGGAATTGAAGAAGAGAAACTCAAAAGCTGGGATAGTATCCTATCATTTGGTGCGATTCAACAAGCGACGGTACAAAAAGGAGAGCCTTTGTTCCCGCGTTTAGAGGTTGAAGAAGAAGTAGCCTACATTAAAGAAAAAATGCAGGGAAGTGCACCTAAGGTAGAAGAAGAGAAAGTGGAAATCGAAGAAACGGAATTACCTGAGCTGGGAGCAGAAATTGCATTTGATGATTTCTCAAAAGTTGATCTTCGAGTTGCACAGGTATTGGAAGCAGCTCCAGTTAAAAAAGCGGATCGTCTCTTAAAGCTTCAGCTTGATTTTGGATTTGAAAAAAGACAAATAGTCTCTGGGATTGCCAAGCACTATCAACCAGAGGAATTAGTAGGGAAGAAGCTTGTTTGCGTAGCGAATCTTACACCAGTTAAACTCCGAGGGGAAATTTCCCAGGGAATGATTTTAACAGGAGAAACTGGCGGGAAATTGCAGGTTCTTGAAGTAGATCAATCTCTAGCAAATGGAACAAAAATTTTATAAATTAACAAAGGTGTTCCACGTGTAACATTTCGTCGAACACCTTTTGTTTTTAGGAGAATTGTCGAAAGGAGCAATCAACCATGTTATTTGATACACATGCCCACTTAAATGCAGAACAATACAATGAAGACTTAGAGCAGGTGATCGAAAGAGCGAAAAGCGAAAAAGTTGAGAAAATCGTGGTGGTAGGGTTTGACCGCCCAACCATTACGAGGGCGATGGAGTTAATTGAAGAGTATGATTTCATATATGCAGCTATCGGCTGGCATCCAGTCGATGCTATTGATATGACAGATGAGGATTTGGCTTGGATCAAAGATTTATCTCAACACGAAAAAGTGGTTGCAATTGGAGAAATGGGTCTGGATTACTATTGGGACAAGTCGCCAAAAGATGTGCAAAAGGAAGTATTTAGACGCCAAATTGCTCTTGCGAAGGAAGTGAAGCTTCCAATCGTTATTCATAATCGTGACGCAACGGAAGATGTCGTGACGATTTTAAAGGAAGAGGGAGCAGCTGAGGTTGGAGGTATTATGCACTGCTTTACTGGCAGTCTGGAAACTGCAAAAGCGTGTATGGAGATGAACTTTTATATTTCATTCGGTGGACCCGTGACATTTAAAAATGCCAAAAAGCCAAAGGAAGTTGTAAAGGAGATACCAAGTGACAAGCTTTTGATTGAAACAGACTGCCCATACTTAACGCCAGTGCCATTTAGAGGGAAACGTAATGAGCCAAGTTATGTCAAATATATCGCGGAACAGATTGCGGAGCTGAGAGAAATCAGCTTTGAAGAGCTTGCTGAATTGACAACAAAAAATGCAAAAAAAGTTTTCCGTATAAACTGACAGTATATGATGTCAATCCTTGTTTAAGCTTGTCCAATTGTGAAACATAACGAAAAAGTTCTACACGTTTGCGCCTCCTCATAGGATAAGTTGTCGATAAGTCTTTCTTCCCTTCCTTCCATAAATCTCCCATAATAGGTTTACAATCGAGCATTTTTGTACAGTGGGTGGAAGGGTTGACAGGTTTTGAGATACTCTATATAATCTCTCCGAGGAGAAGGAGGCGTTTTTCATCGTACAAAAAATGAAAAATCTGTTTTCTGTGAAGCTAGGAAAAGGCAAGGTTTTATTACTAGTTGTTTGCTTGCTTTTAGCTGGAACTGGAACGGCTTACGGTGCGCATGAGCTCACTAAGCAGTCTATTACCATTTCAATCAATGGTAAAGAGAAGACAATTCGTACACATGAAGAGACAGTAGCACAGCTGCTTTCAGACCTTGGCATAAGGACCAAGGCGGAGGATCATATCTCTCCAAGTCTAAATACAAAGATTCAAGACAATATGAACATTGTGTATGATGCGGCTATACCGGTTCATCTGACCCTAGATGGGAAAGAGAAAACGATATGGACTACAGATCAGACGGTTGGAGCATTATTGAAGAATGAGAAGATAGATATAGGGAAGCACGATCAAGTAACACCAGGAAAGAATGACAAGTTAAAAAAGGATATGAATCTTGTGGTTCAGCAGGCCTTCCAGGTCAGCTTAAATGATGGAGGAAAAGATAAAAAAGTGTGGACCACTTCGACTACGGTCGCTGACTTTTTAAAGCAACAAGAGCTAAAGCTCAAGAAGCACGATAAGATCAAGCCTGCGTTACATAGTAACCTTTCTAAAAAGAGCGCAGATATAAAGATCACTCGGGTGGAAAAGGTCACCGATGTAGTGGAAGAGAAAATTGCTTTTGATACCAAACATAAAAAGGATCATTCTCTTGAAAAAGGGAAAGAGAAGGTACTTAAAAAAGGTGAAGAAGGTAAATTGAAGAAGCACTATGCCATTGTGAAAGAAAACGGCAAAGTGGTGTCTAAAGAATTGATTAAAGAAGTGACCGAAAAAGATAGTAAGGACCGCTTAGTGGCCATTGGTACACAAGTGGCCAAAAAGGAGCCTACAGCGTCCCCTGCGGTTTCACGAAGCAATGAATCGTCAGGAAAAGAATTTTATGTAGCATCAACAGCCTATACAGCGGGCTGTGCTGGATGTACGGGCAGAACGTCTACAGGCTTTGATTTAAAAGCGAATCCGGGTGCAAAGGTCATAGCAGTTGATCCGAGTGTCATTCCGCTGGGCTCAAAAGTGTATGTGGAAGGCTATGGATATGCCGTTGCATCAGACACTGGATCTGCTATAAAAGGGAATAAAATTGATGTGTTCGTCCCAAGTAAGTCGGCAGCTTATCAATGGGGAAATAAACGAGTAAAAATTAGAGTACTCAAATAAACACATCAAATCATTTATATGAACAGAGGGCTTTGCGCACCCTCTGTTTTTTTGGTTATAATAGAAGCACTGTTTTCTAATTAATTAGACGCAAAAGCAGCATGAAAGGTTTCGTTTTTTTAACCAAAAAATGTAGATTGTTTTTGCAAGCGGAGGAATACATGAAAATCAAAGAAATCATTGTGGTGGAGGGTCGTGATGACACTGCCAGAGTGAAGATGGCAGTGGATGCAGATACGATCGAAACAAACGGATCTGCCATTGGCGATACAGTCATTCAACAAGTGCGTCTTGCTCAGGAGACGAGAGGGGTCATTATTTTAACAGATCCTGATTTTCCTGGTGAGAAGATCCGTAAAACCATCGCAGAGGCAGTTCCTGGCTGTAAGCATGCTTTTTTGCCAAAACATCTTGCGAAGGCGAAGCGGGATAAAGGAATTGGTGTCGAACATGCTTCCTTGGACAGTATTCGGGAATGTCTTGCCCATGTCCATGAAGAAATGGAAGTAACGGAAAGTGACATTACTTTAGATGACTTATTTGACGCAGGTCTTATCGGAGGCGAAGCATCGAAACGCCGCCGCGAACGACTAGGAGTGCTTTTAAATATAGGATATACCAATGCGAAGCAGCTGCAAAAGCGCCTTCACATGTTCCAAATAACCAAACATGATTTTATTGCGGCCTTAAAGACCGTCATGCAGGAGGAAGCCGATGAATAAAGATATTGCGACACCCGTCAGAACGAAGGAAATACTGAAGAAGTACGGTTTCTCTTTTAAAAAGAGCTTGGGGCAGAACTTCTTAATTGATACAAATATTTTAGATCGCATTGTCGATCACGCGGAGGTTACAGATGAGACCGGCGTCATTGAAATTGGGCCTGGTATCGGCGCATTGACAGAGCAGCTCGCTAAACGTGCAAAGAAAGTCACCGCTTTTGAAATCGATCAGCGTTTATTGCCTATTTTAAACGATACGCTCTCTCCATATGATAATGTCACGATCATTCATCAAGATGTATTAAAAGCCGATGTGAGAAAGGTCATCGAGGAGAATTTTGCTGACTGTAAAGAAGTGATGGTCGTAGCCAACCTTCCATATTACGTGACAACACCGATTATTATGAAATTGCTTGAAGAAAACCTTCCATTGAAAGGGATTGTGGTCATGCTGCAAAAAGAAGTAGCAGATCGTATGGCAGCTGCCCCTTCATCAAAGGAATATAATTCACTGTCTATCGCAGTTCAATTTTATACCGAAGCAAAAACGGTGATGGTTGTGCCTAAAACGGTTTTTGTTCCTCAGCCCAATGTTGATTCGGCTGTGATTAAGCTGACTGTTCGTGAAACGCCTGCTGTCTCAGTAGAAAATGATGCGTTTTTCTTTCAATTGATCCGAGCAAGCTTTGGCCAGCGCCGGAAAACATTGATGAATAATTTGATGAACAATCTCCCTGATGGAAAAAAACATAAAGCCATCATCGAAGAAGCACTTCAAACAGCAGATATTGATGGAAAGCGCCGCGGAGAATCATTATCCATTGAGGAATTTGCCCGTTTGTCGAATGTTTTACAAAAAGCCCTATCGTAAGGGCTTTTTTCTTTTGTTTTTCACCACTTCAACTGTTCGGGCATAGGCTAGAAAGAACAGCATATATGAAAGACGATACCAACAGGATATGAGCCTGATTGTGGAGTGAACAGCATGCAATTTCAAATAGGAGATATGGTGACGAGGGCATCCTATCAAATGGATATTATGTTTCGAATCATTCGAATTGATGAGACAGATCAGCACGAAGCCACTGCCATATTGCATGGGAATGAAGTAAGGCTGATTGCTGATGCTAAGATGTCGGATCTCGTCTTAATTCAAAAAGAGGAGCAGCTGACAAGGGAAAAGGACGACGAACGGAAAATTAACGAATCGCTCGACTTACTAAGACAGGATTATCAGCTGCTGCGTGAAAAACAAGAGTATTATACATCTGGACAATATCAGCATCAGGAGCAGTATTTTCACATGCCTGGAAAGGTCCTTCATTTAGATGGAGATGCTTCATACTTAAAGAAATGCTTAGATGTATATGAACGAATTGGTGTACCTGTGTACGGAGTGCATTGTCATGAGAAGAAAATGCCAAGCGTGATCGATTCGTTACTTGATCAATATCGGCCTGATATTTTGGTCATTACAGGGCATGATGCGTATTCCAAGCAAAAGGGCGGCGTAAATGATATCGGTGCCTATCGCCATTCTCGTCATTTCGTTGAGACGGTTCAAAAAGCAAGAAAGAAAATTCCTCATTTAGATCAGCTTGTGATCTTTGCAGGCGCCTGTCAATCTTATTTCGAATCATTGATCCAAGCAGGTGCCAATTTTGCAAGCTCACCTTCACGTGTGAACATCCATGCGCTCGATCCCGTCTATATCGTTGCGAAGATCAGCTTCACTCCATTTGTAGATCGAATCAATGTGTGGGATGTGCTTCGTAATACATTAACAAGAGAAAAAGGTCTCGGAGGCATCGAGACGAAGGGTGTTTTAAGGGTAGGTATGCCATATAAAAAAGACCATGAATCGACATAACCCGACTGATTTCAGTCTGGTTTTTTTTATGTGTAAAAAGAAATTTCAAACGGATACATAATTCACCGGAATTTGAGAAAAATAGGGAGGAGAAAAGGTAGAAGTTTGTCAAAATTATTTTGTTGACAATGGCTCGTGTTGGTTGATATAATTTAATTTTTATTTGACAAAAATGGGCCGTTGTTGTATAATTATCTCAGTGAGGTGGATGCAATGGCGAAGACTTTGTCCGACATCAAAAGATCGCTTGATGGTAACTTAGGTAAACGTTTGACGTTAAAGGCTAACGGAGGCCGCCGTAAAACAATTGAGCGTTCGGGCATTTTAGCTGAAACGTACCCTTCTGTATTTGTGATTCAATTAGATCAAGATGAGAATTCGTTTGAAAGAGTTTCTTACAGTTATGCAGATATACTGACTGAGACGGTCGAATTAACGTTCGATGATACCGCTAGCTCAGTCGCCTATTAATGGGCAGTGAACTTCTTGTTTACTGCTTTTTGTTTTGCCTTTTTTTCTGAATGGGAGTCTGTCCATTTTTTGAAAGGGGTAAAAGAAAGGATTCGATACAAAATAAGAAAGCCACAAAAGCAGTGGCACTGATTCGAATTCTCGACTAAAGGGGCTGTTTCGTTTGGGTAGACGCCGAGGCATTATGTCAGATGAGTTCAAATACGAGCTGGCGAAGGATCTTGGATTTTATGATACCGTCAAAAATGGAGGCTGGGGAGAAATTCGTGCGCGTGACGCAGGTAATATGGTCAAACGTGCCATCGAATTAGCTCAGCAGCACATGGCTCAGGATGAGAATCAACGATAGAAAAATGGTCAGGGATACCTCAGGTGTCTCTGGCTTTTTTTGCTGAAAAAGTCAGTGTGCTGGGCGTAAAAGCCAATATTCATCAGATCCATCAAATGTGATACAATATTGATACTTATGTTTAGATGGAGAAGTAGGTGAAATGTTTGCGTATTTTAGAAAAAGCACCGGCAAAAATTAATCTCTCACTTGATGTTCATGGAAAAAGACCGGATGGATATCACGAAGTAGAGATGGTGATGACAACAATAGACCTTGCAGATCGACTTGAGCTGACGGAGCTGGACAAAGACGAAATCCGTGTATCATCTCATAATCGATTTGTGCCAGATGATCAGCGTAACTTGGCTTATCAGGCGGCTAAATTACTCAAAACAAGGTTCGGTATTCAAAAAGGAGTATCGATTGTCATCACAAAAGCAATACCTGTTGCAGCAGGTTTAGCTGGAGGCAGCAGTGATGCTGCAGCAGCGCTTCGCGGTTTAAACCGTTTGTGGAAGTTGAATCTCACGTTAGATGAACTAGCTGAGCTTGGAGCGGAGATCGGCTCAGATGTGTCTTTTTGTGTACACGGAGGCACAGCACTAGCGACAGGACGTGGAGAAAAACTGAAGCATATCGCGACACCGCCGCATTGCTGGGTGATTTTAGCGAAGCCGGTGATTGGGGTATCTACAGCTGAAGTTTATAGACAATATGACGCAAGCAAAGTAGAACACCCAAATGTACAGCGTATGATTGAAGCCATTGAAGCGAAAGATTATAAAGAGATGTGCGGCTCACTCGGTAACGTTCTGGAGTCTGTGACATTAAAGATGTATCCGGAAGTAGATATGATCAAAAGACAGATGAAGCGTTTCGGTGCTGATGCTGTATTAATGAGTGGAAGCGGCCCAACTGTATTTGGCTTGATTCAATATGAATCGAAGGTACAAAGAATATATAACGGACTGAGAGGATTTTGTGATCAAGTATACGCTGTCCGCATGATCGGCGAACAAAATGCCCTTGATTAAATCCGTATATTAAGTTATATTATTCATAAATTATTCGGGTTCTGGGGGTAAGTTCATGAAGTTTCGTCGAAGCGGCAGATTGGTGGACTTAACAAATTATTTGTTAGCCCACCCGCACGTACTAGTACCTTTAACTTTTTTTGCAGAACGTTATCAATCTGCAAAGTCCTCCATTAGTGAAGACTTAACGATTATCAAACAGACCTTCGAACAGCAGGGAATAGGCACATTGCTTACTGTACCTGGCGCTGCTGGCGGAGTGAAATATATTCCTAAAATTCACCTAAAAGAAGCAGATGACGTAGTAAACGATATCGGAGAGGCATTATCAACTCCTGAACGTGTACTTCCTGGCGGTTATTTATATTTAACCGATGTTTTAGGTAATCCATCGATTCTTGCGAAAATCGGTAAGCTGTTTGCGACCATCTTTGCGGACCGTGCGATTGATGTCGTCATGACCGTTGCGACAAAGGGTATTCCAATTGCCTATTCTGTTGCGGGTTATTTAAATGTGCCTGTTGTGATCGTTAGAAAAGATAATAAGGTAACCGAAGGATCAACAGTCAGTATTAATTATGCGTCAGGTTCGTCTAACCGAATTCAAACCATGTCCCTTGCAAAGCGCAGCTTAGATAAAGGCTCCAATGTGCTGATCATTGATGACTTTATGAAAGCGGGCGGAACCATTAACGGCATGATGAATTTGCTTGAGGAATTTAATGCAAATGTTGCAGGGATCGGTGTTCTTTTAGAAGATGAAGGCGTAGATGAACGTCTTGTCGATGAATATGTCTCATTGTTAAAGCTTTCAACCATTGATATGAAGCAAAAAATCATTGAGATCAATGAAGGCAATTTCCACGAGTTTTTTCATCCGAAAGCGTAAGCTTTGATTAAACATGTATTTGAATGGGAGAGATTGATATGACAAAAGTTGTTCAAACCAAACATGCACCAGCAGCCATTGGACCTTACTCTCAAGGAATTATTGTCAATAACATGTTTTACAGCTCAGGGCAAATTCCATTAACCACAGCTGGAGATTTTGTCAATGGAGATATTAAAGAACAAACACATCAAGTATTCCGTAATCTTGAGGCTGTACTTGAAGCAGCAGGTGCTTCCTTTGAAACGGTCGTGAAAGCAACTGTTTTCATCAAGGATATGGAACAATTCGCTGAAGTGAATGAAGTGTACGGTGAGTATTTCCATACACATAAGCCAGCTCGTTCATGTGTGGAAGTGGCAAGACTTCCAAAGGATGCGCTTGTAGAAATAGAAGTAGTTGCATTAGTGAAATAAACAGGCACTCTCAATGAAAGCCGTTTGGTTTCATCATATGCAGGGAAAGACATCATCATGATGTCTTTTTTTATGCTGAGAATGTAAGCGTCGTCACGAATATGACAAATAATGTATAAATATCCCGATATTTCAAAAAAGTTTAAAAAAAGAGCAGGAGAATCACCACGATCGTTGAATACCTAAGTAATGCTTTTATATTGGGAAAAGGTGGTGAACTACTGTGGAAGTTACTGACGTAAGATTACGCCGCGTGAATACCGATGGTCGCATGAGGGCGATTGCATCCATCACGCTGGACCACGAATTTGTTGTTCATGATATTCGTGTGATTGATGGAAATAATGGGTTGTTTGTTGCAATGCCTAGCAAACGCACGCCCGATGGAGAGTTTCGCGACATTGCACATCCAATTAATTCAAGCACTCGGGGTAAAATCCAAGATGCTGTATTAAATGAATATCATCGCTTAGGCGAAGAGGAAGAAACAATTGAATATGAAGAAGCTGGAGCTTCTTAATCATACGTGAACCTAAAAAGACAGCTTTAAGAGAAAATGAATGTTTTCTTTTAAATGCTGTTTTTTTTGCGTTCTTTCTCTTGTTTCTTAAGTCTTTCATCTGTTAGAAAATTATTGTACTTCCTTATGTATCCTTGAAATCAGTCTTTATTTAGGATATATTTTTCTATGGATAATAGGGATATTGGAGGCCAATCAATGGATAAGCGGTTCGCAGTGATTTTAGCAGCGGGAAAAGGAACGAGAATGAAGTCAAAGCTATATAAAGTACTTCATCCAGTTTGCGGAAAGCCAATGGTCGAGCATGTGGCAGATGAAGCGTTAAAGCTTTCTTTAGCCAAGCTAGTGACGATTGTCGGTCATGGTGCAGAGGACGTGAAAGAGCAGCTTGGAGACAGAAGTGAGTATGCACTTCAAGAAGAACAGCTGGGAACAGCCCATGCCGTTAAACAAGCAAAGTCGTTCCTCGCGCAGGAAAAGGGAACAACCATTGTCATTTGTGGTGATACGCCATTATTGACAGCGGAAACAATGGAAGCCATGTTAAGCGAGCATCAAAAACATCAAGCGAAAGTCACTATTTTAACAGCACATGCGGATGATCCAACAGGCTATGGCCGTATTATTCGTGACGAAACAGGTGCTGTCGTGAAAATTGTGGAGCATAAAGATGCGAACGATGCAGAGCGTCAAGTGAATGAAATTAATACAGGGACTTATTGCTTTTCAAATGAAGATCTCTTCCGTGTGATTGAGCAAGTGTCGAATGAAAATGCACAGGGTGAATACTACTTGCCAGACGTTATTGAAATTCTAAAAAATGAAGGGCAAACAGTTGCAGCTTATCAAACACCGCATTTTGAAGAAACACTTGGAGTCAATGACCGTATCGCTCTATCACAAGCAGAGCAATTCATGAAGCGACGTATTAATCATCAGCATATGAAGAATGGTGTGACCTTGATTAATCCTGAGAACACGTATATTTCGCCAGATGCTGTCATCGGTGAAGATACAGTTATTTATCCTGGGACGGTCATCAAAGGGAATGTAAAAATCGGTGCAGACGCCACTATTGGGCCAAACACTGAAATTGTTGACAGCATCATCGGAGATCGAACAGTTATTAAGCAATCTGTCGTCTGCGATAGTGAGGTTGGAGTTGATGTGACAATTGGACCGTTTGCTCATATTCGCCCATTGTCGAAAATTGGCGATGAAGTAAAAATCGGAAATTTTGTCGAAATCAAGAAAACAGTTTTTGGAGACCGCAGCAAAGCATCTCATCTAAGCTACATTGGAGACGCAGAGGTCGGAACTGATGTAAATCTTGGCTGTGGTTCCATTACAGTCAACTATGATGGGAAAAACAAATTCTTAACGAAGATTGAAGACGGCGCATTTATTGGCTGTAATTCAAATCTCGTTGCACCAGTCACTGTCGGAAAAGGGGCATATGTTGCAGCCGGTTCAACGGTTACAGAAGATGTACCGCAGGATGCATTGTCTATTGCTAGAGCAAGACAAGTCAATAAAGAAGATTATGTGAAAAATATTCATAAAAAATAATCCAAATACCCGGAGGTTTACCATGTCTAATCGTTATGCTGATGCGAATTTAAAGATATTCTCTTTGAATTCAAACCCTGAACTTGCCAAAGAAATTGCCGATCGTATCGGAGTTGATGTAGGAAAGAGCTCTGTTAAACGCTTTAGTGACGGTGAAGTCCAAATCAATATTGAAGAAAGTATCCGCGGCTGTGATTGTTATGTTATTCAATCAACAAGTGCGCCAGTCAATGAGCATATTATGGAACTGCTCATTATGGTGGATGCGCTAAAACGCGCTTCTGCGAAAACTGTCAATATTGTGATCCCTTATTACGGATATGCACGTCAAGATCGTAAAGCAAAACCTCGTGAGCCAATCACTGCGAAGCTTTTTGCAAACTTGCTTGAAACAGCAGGTGCTACACGTGTGATTGCGCTTGATCTTCATGCGCCGCAAATCCAAGGTTTCTTCGATATTCCAATCGATAACTTAATGGCTGTGCCAATCTTAACAAACTATTTCGAACAGAAGAATTTGAATGATATCGTTGTTGTGTCTCCTGACCACGGTGGTGTGACACGTGCGCGTAAAATGGCAGACCGCCTGAAAGCGCCAATCGCAATTATCGACAAACGCCGTCCAAAGCCAAACGTTGCTGAAGTCATGAACATTATTGGTAACATTGAAGGCAAAACGGCGATTCTGATCGATGATATTATTGATACGGCTGGTACTATTACACTTGCTGCAAATGCGCTAGTCGAAAATGGAGCAGCTGAAGTATATGCTTGCTGTACGCACCCAGTCTTGTCTGGACCAGCAGTAGAACGCATCACAAACTCTAAAATTAAAGAATTAGTTGTAACAAACAGTATTCAATTAACTGATGACAAGAAAGTTGGAAAATTCATTCCGCTTTCAGTTGGGCCTTTGCTTGCAGAAGCCATCATCCGTGTACATGAAGAAGAATCTGTGAGCTACCTTTTTAGCTGATTATCTGATTAAAAAAGGCCCTAGGCATCAAGCTTAGGGTCTTTTTGCTATCATCATTCACGGCAAATAGGTTTAAAATGATTCGGTTATGGGTAATTATGAGAGTAGTGACAAAAAAGAAATAGGATGGTGCTGAATATGGCAACTTTAAAAGCAAATAAAAGAACTGATTTCAAACGTTCCACACTGCAAAAAATCCGTCATTCAGGACACGTTCCTGGTGTCATATACGGAAAAAATACAGACAATCTGGCTGTTTCATTAGACAGCATCGATTTATTAAAAACCTTACGTGATGAAGGGAAGAATACAATCATCACCTTAGATGTGGGTGGTGAAACGAAATCTGTGATGGTGACAGAATTACAAACAGATCCGCTGAAAAACGAACTTGTTCATGCTGATTTCCAAGTCGTTGACTTACAGCGTGAAATTGAGGCAGATGTACCAATACAGCTGATTGGCGAGTCTAAAGGGGTAAAAGATGGCGGTGTGCTTCAGCAGCCACTATTTGAACTATCTGTTACAGCGAAACCAAAAGATATTCCGCAGAATATTGAAGCTGATATTACAAACTTAGAAGTCAATGATGTCTTAACAGTTGCTGATCTGCCTGTTCAGTCATCTTATCAAATCAATAACGATCCAGAAGAAGTCGTTGCCTCCATTCTGCCGCCTCAGCAATCAGAGGTTCCTGAGCCAGATAGCGAAGAAGAGCCGCAAGAGCCTGAGGCCATTAAAGAAAAGGATGACGATGGAGAATAACTGGTCATTTAGAGACGTAACCCTCCCGCGGTTGCGTCTTTTGTGCTAGAATGAAAAGAATTCATACGTTTTTACATGAGGCAATCTGATTGGCTCATTTTTTAGGCGTGTGCTGTGTGACAAAGGAGGTTATTGGTTTCATGATTGCATTCGTTGGATTAGGCAATCCAGGAAAAGAATATGAAAAAACAAGACATAATGTCGGGTTTATGACAATAGATGAATTATCGAAAAAATGGGACATTCCTTTAAATCAATCAAAATTCCATGGACAATTTGGAACTGGGTTTGTTTCGGGGCAAAAGGTTCTACTTGTAAAGCCGCTTACATATATGAACTTATCAGGAGAATGTGTGCGTCCGCTGTTGGACTATTACGATATTCCCCTCGAACATTTGAAAGTGATCTATGATGATCTTGATTTGCCAACTGGACGGATTCGCTTACGTACAAAAGGAAGTGCAGGCGGGCATAATGGAATCAAATCATTGATTCAGCATTTAGGCTCACCTGAATTTGACCGATTCCGTATCGGCATTGGACGTCCTCAAAACGGCATGAAGGTCGTTGATTACGTACTAGGACGTTTCTCAGAAGAAGAACAGCCTGACATCGCATCAGCCATTCAATCGTCTGTCGAGGCCTGTGAAGCGGCTTTAAAAAAGCCGTTTTTAGAAGTGATGAATGATTTTAACAAGAAGGTATAAGAATGATAAGCGAAGCACATACTGATCATAAAATCTCAGCATGGGAGGATCACGTATGGCTTTGCATTATTACTGCCGCCACTGTGGTGTAAAGGTTGGCAGTCTAGATGAATCCGCTGTCCAAAGTGAAGCACTTGGATTTCATCACTTAACAAATGAGGAAAGAAACGATATGATTTCTTATAGGGAAAATGGTGATTTACATGTACAAACCATTTGTGAGGATTGCCAAGAGGCGCTCGAAAGAAATCCTGATTACCATCAGTATCATACTTTTATTCAATAAAAAAGCTTTGGTGTAGATATTAGACCAAAGCGTTTTTCTGTTTTAAACAAACAGGGAGGAGGAGCCAAATGAAAAACATACAATCATTTATCAAACAAAGTGATGATTTTCAGTCCATTTTTAATGGGCTAAAGGAAGGGTTAAAAGAACAGCTGCTTGCCGGACTATCAGGCTCCGTCAGATCTTTATTTACAGCCGCGATATCAGACGAACTGAAGCGGCCGATGTTTATTGTGACTCACAATTTATATCAGGCGCAGAAGGTTACAGATGATCTAGCAAGTGTGATGCCAGATCGCTCGGTTCTTCTTTATCCTGTCAATGAACTCATCGCTTCAGAAATTGCAGTGGCAAGTCCTGAGCTGAGAGCACAGCGTTTGGATGTCTTGAATCGACTTGCGAATGGAGAAAACCCCATTATCGTCACTCCCGCTGCTGCGGTTCGCAGGATGCTTCCGCCAGTTGAGCTCTGGAAGGAGAGTCAGATCCATTTAAAGATCGGTGAAGAAATTGATTTGGAGGCGTTTTCAAAACAGCTCGTACAAATTGGTTATGACCGGACGTCGATGGTTGCAGCGCCCGGAGATTTTAGTGTGCGCGGAGGAATTATCGACATCTATGCGTTAACGGAAGATCATCCAATCCGTATTGAACTGTTTGATACAGAAATAGACTCGATTCGAACGTTTCATTCGGATACACAGCGTTCATTAGAAACCCTTCAAGAAATCAAAATAGGTCCTGCAAAAGAGTTAATTGTGAGAGGTCCTGAACGAGTGAGAGCCATTGAACAGCTTGATCAAGGGCTGGCGAAGAGCTTAAAGAAATTCAACTCAGATCAGCAAAAAGAACTGCTTCATCAAAATATATCTGCTGATCGCGAGAAGCTGTTAGAAGGCATCGTGACACAGGAAATGACGAAGTACCTGTCCTATTTCTATGAAAAGCCTGCTAGTTTGCTAGATTACACATCGCAGGATACGATTATTATTTTAGATGAAATCAGCAGAATTCAGGAGATGGAAGAACAGCTTGAACAGGAAGAAGCCGATTGGACAATTAGTCTGCTTGAAGAAGGCAATATTCTTCATGATTTATCTCTATCTTTCCCGTTCCAAGAACTGATCAATCAGCAATCGAGATCCATTCTGTACTACTCTTTGTTCCTGAGACATGTCCAGCAGACAAATCCGCAAAATATCGTCAATGTATCTAGTAAGCAAATGCAGAATTTCCACGGACAGATGAATGTGCTGGCGAGTGAAATTGAACGCTATAAAAAACAGCAATACACGGTTGTCTTCTTAGGTGCTGATGAAGAGCGGACAGAAAAGCTGTCGTCTGTTCTGCATGATTATGACATTGAAGCCGCTCTTGCTAAACCGGACGCTGAGCTTGTGAGCAGACAGGTGTATATTTTACAAGGTGAGCTGCAAACAGGCTTTGAACTGCCGTTATCAAAAATTGCTGTAATCACAGAAGGTGAACTCTTCAAGAAACGTGTGAAAAAACAGGCGCGTAAGCAAAAGCTGACCAATGCAGAGCGGATCAAGAGCTATTCAGAGCTTCAAGTCGGCGATTATGTGGTGCACATTAACCACGGGATCGGTAAATATTTAGGAATTGAAACGCTTGAAATCGGCGGCATTCATAAAGATTATTTAAATATTCATTATCAAGGAAGCGACAAGCTTTATGTACCGGTTGAACAAATTGATCAGGTGCAGAAATATGTAGGATCAGAAGGTAAAGAACCAAAGCTGTACAAACTAGGCGGCAGCGATTGGAAACGCGTGAAGAAAAAAGTTGAAACATCTGTACAGGACATCGCAGATGATCTGATTAAACTGTACGCAGAACGCGAGGCAAGCAAAGGATATGCTTTCTCGCCTGATCATGAGATGCAGCGCCAGTTTGAATCTGCGTTCCCTTACCAGGAAACAGATGATCAAATCCGTTCGATTCACGAAATTAAACAGGATATGGAGCGGGAACGTCCAATGGACCGTCTGCTTTGTGGAGATGTGGGTTACGGAAAAACGGAGGTGGCTAT
The DNA here is from genome assembly GCF_038593345.1 of Bacillus sp. FSL M8-0350. Lineage (NCBI taxonomy): Bacteria > Bacillati > Bacillota > Bacilli > Caryophanales > Bacillaceae > Bacillus > Bacillus sp. FSL M8-0350. Next base: position 64,795 of record NZ_CP151985.1, read on the forward strand.
TCGTGCGGCCTTCAAAGCGATTGCTGACGGAAAGCAGGTAGCCCTGCTTGTTCCGACAACCATCTTAGCACAGCAGCATTTTGACACAATCATGGACCGATTCCAAGACTACCCTGTCAAAATTGCGCAGCTGAGCCGTTTCCGTACAAGAAAAGAAACAACTGAAACGTTAAAAGGGCTGAAAAACGGAACGATCGATATGGTTATCGGCACACACCGCCTTCTTTCAAAAGACATCGTCTACAAGGATTTAGGACTGTTGATCATTGATGAGGAACAGCGTTTTGGTGTGACGCATAAAGAGAAAATTAAGCAGATGAAAGCCAATATTGACGTACTGACATTAACAGCTACCCCAATTCCGCGTACGCTTCATATGTCCATGCTTGGCGTACGGGATTTATCAGTGATTGAAACACCGCCTGAAAATCGATTCCCTGTTCAAACCTATGTGGTCGAGTACAATGGCGCTCTAGTCAGAGAAGCGATTGAGCGAGAATTAGCACGCGGCGGTCAAGTGTACTTCCTTTACAACCGTGTTGAGGATATTGAACGAAAAGCAGACGAAATCTCCATGCTAGTCCCAGACGCAAAAGTCAGTTATGCGCACGGGAAAATGAGTGAGAACGAGCTTGAATCAGTGATGATCAATTTCCTTGAAGGTGAATCAGATGTATTGGTCAGTACCACCATCATTGAAACGGGAGTCGATATTCCAAATGTGAACACGCTCATCGTCCACGATGCCGATAAAATGGGGCTCTCTCAGCTGTACCAGCTAAGAGGACGAGTCGGGCGTTCGAACCGTGTCGCTTATGCTTATTTCACGTATCGAAAAGATAAAGTTCTTTCTGAAGTTGCGGAGAAAAGACTTCAAGCCATTAAAGAATTCACAGAGCTCGGATCTGGGTTTAAAATTGCGATGCGTGATTTAACAATTCGAGGAGCAGGGAACTTACTTGGTGCTCAGCAGCATGGCTTCATTGATTCGGTTGGATTCGACCTCTATTCTCAAATGCTGAAAGAAGCCATTGAGGAAAGAAGAGGCGATACAACGGCTCAAGATAAGTTCGAGCCAGAAATTGATCTGCAAATTGATGCTTACATCCCAGACACTTATATTTCGGATGGCAAGCAAAAGATTGAAATGTATAAACAGTTCAGAGCAATTGGATCGATTGAAGAGAGAAAAGAGCTTCAGGATGAAATGATCGACCGATTTGGTGAATATCCGCAAGAAGTGGCTGACTTGTTTACGATTGCGACAATGAAGGTGTACGCTGTCCAGGAACGTGTCGAGCTGATCAAGATGGAGAAAGGCATTGTCAGAATGACCCTTGATGAGAAAGCAAGCGGTGAAATCGACGGTCAAAAATTATTTGAGCTCGGCAGTAAATATGGACGTGAAATCGGGTTAGGAATGGAAGGCAGCAAACTGATTATTTCTGTCCAAACGAAAGGCAAGAAGACAGAGGAATGGCTTGAGGTTGTTCTTAACATGCTTCGAGGCCTTCAAGATGTGAAAAAAGAAACCATTCCATCTTCATAAAATTTTGTTTGTCTCTCGTGTATATTACGTTTGATGTGACGGATACTAAACTCAGGGTCAAGTGGTGAATGTTGCATAAAGTGGACGCTTTTGTTCCATTCACCCAACACATCATCAAACGAAAGAGAGGCAGCAGTGAATGAAAGCAACTGGAATTGTACGCCGCATCGATGATCTAGGTAGAGTGGTTATTCCGAAGGAGATTCGCAGAACATTGCGCATTCGGGAAGGAGATCCGCTTGAGATTTTCGTCGACCGCGATGGAGAAGTGATTTTGAAGAAGTATTCGCCGATTAGTGAGCTAGGAGACTTTGCGAAGGAATATGCTGATGCATTATTCGACAGTTTGGGTCATTCCATCCTGATCTGTGATCGAGATACGTATATTGCTGTATCCGGCAGTTCGAAAAAAGAGTACTTAAACAAATCCATCAGTGATTTACTTGAACGAACAATGGATCAGCGTAATTCTGTGTTAGAAGAAAGCAAAAAAGAAATTCAACTTGTCGATGGTATTGATGATGACGTATCTTCTTATACCATTGCACCTATTGTTGCAAACGGAGATCCGATTGGCGCCGTCGTCTTATTTTCTAAAGAGCGTTCAATGGGAGAAGTGGAGCATAAAGCGGCAGAGACAGCAGCTGGCTTCTTAGCCCGTCAAATGGAACATTAGGTCTAATAACTCTATATCATTTTGATAAAACGAAAGAATGCCGATGAAATCATTTGATTTTGTCGGTTTTTTATATGGAATGAAACAAAACGAGACATGTGCCGTCTACTCCTTAGAAAGGAACGTCTTTTTCACGTATGATATAATGAGTGCGTTTAACTGTAGATCTATTTTAAAGGAGTCATCCATGAAAAATGCTGTGAATCAGCCGCACTGGCTTTTCCAGGGTGCGGTGATTTTGACCATCGCAGGCTTGTTATCAAAGGTACTAAGTGCCGTTTACCGTGTCCCGTTTCAAAACATCGTAGGGGACACAGGGTTTTATATTTATCAGCAGGTATATCCTTTCCTTGGCATTGCCATCATGCTTGGTACAACAGGTTTTCCTGTCATGGTGTCCAAGCTTTTGAGTGAGCATGGGGAAGAGAATCGACGGATCATTACAAGGGTATCCTTGGTCTATATCACTTTACTGAGCCTGGTCTTATTTCTTTGTCTTTACATAGGAGCAGGCACAATTGCGGGTCTTATGGCAGACAGTCAATTAATTCTGCTCATCCAGATGAGTGCTTTTGTGTTTCTATTTCTGCCGCTCACTGTGATGCTGAGGGGAGTTTTTCAGAGTGACGGTCTGATGCTTCCAACGGCTGTTTCTCAGTTGGTTGAGCAGCTCATCAGGGTAGGTGTCCTGCTTGTTTTATCCTTCTATTTCGTGAGGCACGGCTATTCGCTTTATGAAACAGGGGCGGGTGCAGTGTTCTCTTCTATCGCGGGAAGTGCGGCCTCGCTCATTTTGCTTCTTTTCCTTTGGCTGACCTATCGAAAGCAGTCTGCTGCAAGTATGTCAGGCAAACAGACACTTCGAAAAAAAGATGTTATGAAGAGTTTGGTGCTGTATACATTGACGATTTGTGTCAGCGGTTTGCTCATTTTATGGATGCAAATGATTGATGCTTTTCATCTGTATGCGTTGCTGCGCAGCGAGGGTCTCAGTGAAGCGGCGGCAAAGGCAGCGAAAGGTGTATATGACCGAGGCCAGCCTTTCTTACAGCTCGGAACGGTGTTTGCCATCAGCATCGGAACCTCACTTGTGCCATTTTTATCGGCAGCCATGAGGAATGGAGAGCATGAAACGATACAGCAAAAAGTTCGGTCATCGGTTAAGACCACGTCGGTATTAGGGATAGGGTCAGCGGTTGGACTGATTTGTATTTTAGCACCAGTCAATACAATGCTTTTTCGTAATGACTTAGGCACCGATGCCTTGCAAATATTCTGTATATCGATCGTCTTTACGTCGATTGCCATTACGCAGGCGGCTTTACTGCAAGGGCTCGGGCATACTGTATATCCTGCTGTTGTGGTGGTTCTCAGCGTGCTGGTGAAATGGATTTTAACGATTGCGCTTGTACCGTTATTTGGTATCCACGGTGCCGCGTGGTCAACTGTATGTGGTTTTCTCACAGCAGCCGTGCTCAATGCCGTTTATTTGAAGCATAAAGGATGGATTTCGTTGAGAGAGCTGTTCCCGGTGAAAATTCTTTTATCAGCCGCCTTCATGGCTGTGGTCTTAATAGGATATCAGGCTCTGTTTTCATGGGTGATTCCCTTTGAAAAACGCCCGTTTTCCGTTTTAGAGAGCCTGACATCAGTTTTTATTGGTGGTTTCGCCTTTTTATATAGTATTCTTAAGCTAGAAGTATTTACGGACGAGGAATGGAGACTCATTCCATTAGGAGAAAAGATTTTATATTTTAAACAGATGAGAGGGAATCAAAATGGCAGGTAAGATTACCGTCGTCGGTCTCGGGGCAGGCGACATGGATCAGCTGACGCTCGGTGTATATAAGCAGCTGAAGCAGGCGAAAGAAGTATTTATGAGAACGCAGGATCATCCGCTTACCGCAGAGTTAATGCAGGAGGTCCCATCTCTCACCTTTTTTGATGAAATTTATGAAAAGCACGATCAGTTTGATCAGGTGTATCAGGAAATTACCGAAATATTATTTGCAGAGGCAGCGGAAAAAGACATTGTGTACGCTGTACCTGGTCATCCATTTGTGGCAGAAAAGACCGTACAGCTGCTCGTCGCCGGGCAGAAAGAGCGCGGGATTGAGGTGTCTGTCGCTGGTGGACAAAGCTTTCTAGATGCGACATTCAACTCCTTGCAGATTGACCCCATCGAGGGATTACAATTCGTTGATGCAGGGGATATGAGAGCGGATGATCTGAAATTAACCCAGCACGTCCTGATTTGTCAGGTATATGATCAGATGACAGCTTCGAATGTGAAACTCACGCTGATGGAAAAGCTCCCTGACGATTATGAAATTTATATTGTGACAGCAGCTGGAAGCAGTCAGGAACAGATTACTGCCGTTCCTTTATTTGAACTTGATCGAGATGTGTCGATAAATAACTTAACGAGTGTTTATGTTCCTCCAATTCAAGATGAACAGATGCTTTATCAACAATTTGACACCTTCCGTGACGTCATACGTATATTAAGAGGTCCGGGCGGCTGTCCATGGGATCAAAAACAAACCAATGAATCACTCAAACCATATTTAATTGAAGAATGCTATGAACTGCTTGAAGCGATAGATGAAGATGACCCAGATCATATGGTGGAAGAGCTTGGTGATGTGCTGCTGCAGGTGCTGCTTCACGCTCAAATTGGCGAAGATGACGGTTATTTCTCAATCGATGACGTCATTCAGCATGTCACAGAAAAAATGATTCGGCGGCACCCCCATGTGTTTGGTGACACGAATGTTTCTGAGGCAGCAGATGTGGTTGCCAACTGGGAAAAAATCAAGCAGCAGGAGAAGCCAGAGCGGACCGGTTCTATTTTGCAATCGATTCCGGCGACACTTCCAGCACTAACAAAGGCATATAAGCTCCAAAAGAAAGCTGCCAAGGTAGGCTTTGATTGGACAGATGTTCAAGATATTTGGAACAAATACGAAGAAGAAAAGCAGGAATTTCTCGATGAAGTGGCAGAGAAGACGAACGATGGTGCAACGAAGCAGATGAAAGATGAATTTGGAGATCTTTTGTTTGTTCTCGTCAATATTGGCCGGTTCTATCACTTAGAGCCTGAAACGGCGCTCGCTTCTGCCAACACAAAATTCATACGGCGCTTTCAGCATATCGAACAAAAAGCAAAGGACATAGGCCGTTCATTAGATGACTTAACGCTAGAGGAAATGGACGATCTATGGAACGATGCAAAACGCATAGAAAGAGGTGAAGACACATGAGACTAGATAAATTTTTAAAAGTGTCCCGTTTAATTAAAAGAAGAACATTGGCAAAAGAAGTAGCTGATCAAGGCAGGATTTCTATTAACGGAACACAGGCGAAAGCAAGCTCTGACGTGAAAGAAGGAGATGAGCTGCAAATCCGCTTTGGTCAAAAACTAGTGACTGTTCAAGTCAACGAGTTAAAGGACACGACGAAAAAAGAAGAAGCGGCTGGCATGTATACTGTGCTAAAAGAAGAAAAAACAGCAGAATAGGGCTTGTTCTAAATGACCCTCTGATCACATACAATGCAGTAACATGCAAGTATGAGATATGGGGGATGTATAGATGAATCAATATTATAATCAACCTCAAGGCACGAAGCTGTCATCAGACGCGGAGCATAATGTCACAATGCGAAACAGAAAGCATTTAGATATTACTGGTGTCAAACAAGTGGAAAGCTTTGATAGTGAGGAATTTCTGCTGGAGACGGTCATGGGGATTCTCGCCATCCGCGGAGAAAATCTGCAAATGAAAAACCTAGACGTCGAAAAGGGCGTTGTGTCGATTAAAGGGCGTGTTTTTGATTTAATCTATGTGGATGAGCAGCACGGGGAGAAAGCTAAAGGATTTTTTAGCAAGCTGTTTAAATGACGCTGACAGTCCAGTTTTATACGATGCTTTCCATGGCGGCGATGGGCATCTGGCTGGGCGCATCGCTTGATACGTACAAGCTGTTTGTGAATCGGGAAAAAACAGCAAAATGGCTTTTGGTTATCCACGATCTCCTTTTTTGGATGGTACAGGGTCTCTTATTCTTTTACGTCCTGCTGCTGACAAATGAGGGAGAATTCAGGCTTTATATTTTTCTAGCCGTTGCTCTAGGTTTCTCGATGTATCAGGCATTGATGAAACATCTGTATCTTAAGATTCTCAAGTTTATCATGATGTGTGTATATCAGACCGTTCTCTTCCTGAAAAGGCTGGTCATGTCGATTGTCTTCCAGCCGATCCGCTGGATGATCACATTGGTCATAAGTGCTATACTGTTCTTGCTCCACTCGCTCTTACGTCTAGTTCGTTTTACGTTTCGGCTCGTGTGGAAGGTGCTGTCGATTGTTTGTTATCCGCTCATCTGGTTACTCAATGTGACCATTATTCATCGGATTCCCGAAAAATGGCGAACATCAATGAGATTGTTTTTCTCAAAAGGAGCAGGAATTTTACAAGGGGCCAAGAAATTATCTGGTACCATCAAAACGAAATGGAAACAATTCTGGACAAAGTGAGAGAGGAGGCCTTCAATCTTGAACAAGAGAAAAAGAAATATCGCACAAATTCAAAATGATTACCAAAAACAAATGGAACAGCAAGCGCAGCGCTTAAAACGCAAACGTCGCGGACTCCTTAGAAGGCTTACCGTGTTTGGTGTAATCGTGCTCATGTTTGCTGTCTTGGTGACAAGTGCCCTCTGGTCGCAATCGTCTTCACTAAAGGAAAAAGAAGAGAAGAAGGTTGCGCTCGAAAAAGAGTTGAAGCAATTACAAACAAAGCAGGAAGATATTTCTGATGAAATTAAGAAGCTGAAAAGCAAGGAATACGTACTCGAACTGGCACGACGGGACTATTATATGTCCAAAAAAGGCGAAAAAATCTTTGATGTGGGCAATAAGAGTGATTAGCCTTGTTGACACTTAAAATTCAGTTTATGTATAATTGAACAAATGAGATTTTTTTATAAGTCTAAGGAGGAGCACTTTTTTTATGTCGATTGAAGTTGGCAGCAAGTTACAAGGGAAAGTTACGGGCATTACAAATTTTGGAGCTTTTGTGGAGTTGCCAGGCGGTTCAACTGGTCTCGTTCATATCAGTGAGGTAGCCGATAACTATGTAAAAGATATTAATGAGCATTTAAAAGTCGGTGAACAAGTTGAAGTGAAAGTGATTAACGTTGAAAAAGACGGTAAAATCGGCTTGTCCATTAAAAAAGCAAAAGATCGTCCTCAACAACAATCAAGACCAAGCAGAAATGATTTCCGTCCGAAGGAATCGTTTGAACAAAAAATGAACAAATTCTTAAAAGATAGCGAAGATCGCTTAACATCTTTAAAACGTAACACGGAATCAAAACGTGGGGGGCGCGGAGCAAGAAGAGGTTAACTTGTTGCTGCTTTCTATATATTTTCACAACAAAGCATCTGCTGTGTTCAGCAGGTGCTTTTTTTCATGATCCATACGACATTTTTTGAGATTTCGTCATTTAATTTAAAACTTTCTATTGACGGACAAGCGAATCCTTTGTATTATAGTTCTTGTGCTTCTTAGCGCATTTTCATTATGGCGGTGTAGCTCAGCTGGCTAGAGCGTACGGTTCATACCCGTGAGGTCGGGGGTTCGATCCCCTCCGCCGCTATCCTTTTAACTAGAACATAAAGCAAGGCCCGTTGGTCAAGCGGTTAAGACACCGCCCTTTCACGGCGGTAACACGGGTTCGAATCCCGTACGGGTCATCTTCGAAACAGCTTTCTATAGGAAAGCTGTTTTTTTGTGCCTTCGTAAAATTCTGATGAAAGACATCGACTTTCATGAAAGTATGCCTCTTTGACGAATAAAGCGTCGAACGTTTTATGGAAACGACAACTTCTTTTGACAAAATTTCTTTTTCACCTTCGCTATAATGACAAGCAACGAATATCAGGTGGGGGATGAGAAGATGGAAAAACTAGAAAGAAGAACTGATTTAACAGGAGCGGGGTTTGAAAGAATCAGTGCGGGATTAAAAAAGATGAAAAACCTGTTTCTTCATCACACGCATTCTCTTTTTTTCTATAAAGGGTTTATTTATGTTGTTCTAGGCTTTTTATTAGGACGAGCCTTTATATTATCTGAAATTATGCCGTTTGCTCTGCCTTTCTTTGGCTCCATGCTGCTTATTAAAAGAGATAAGGCGATGCTTGCTTGTCTAGCTTTACTCGCAGGGGCGATGACGATATCACCTCAAAATGCATTGTTTGTGTTTGCGTCGCTGCTCATGTTTCTCCTTATGACAAAGGTGGTTTCTTTCATCATCAAAGACCCAGTGAAAACATTACCGGTTGTCATTGTTCTCTCAATGCTGATCACCCGAGGAGCGTTTGTTTACCTAGAGCAAGGTGCTGTGCAAAGCTATGATTACGTCATGGCGGGTGTCGAAGCAGGACTTGCCTTCATTTTGACTCTGATTTTTCTTCAAAGCCTGCCGATTTTTACAGTCAGGAAAATTAAACACTCTTTAAAGGTCGAAGAAATTATTTGTTTTATGATTTTAATTGCCTCCGTTTTAACTGGCCTTGCTGGGATCACATTTCAAGGAATGCAGGCAGAGCATATTTTGTCACGTTATGTAGTGCTGACGTTTGCCTTTATTGGCGGAGCCAGTATTGGTTGTACGGTCGGTGTTGTAACAGGATTAATTCTCGGTCTCGCTAACATCGGAAACCTTTATCAGATGAGTCTTCTTGCCTTTTCAGGCTTATTAGGCGGATTGCTGAAAGAAGGGAAAAAAGCAGGGGCAGCCATCGGCTTAATCGTGGGTTCCTTACTCATTTCACTGTACGGGGAAGGTTCAGCAGGTCTCATGACCACACTGTATGAATCACTTATAGCGGTTGCGCTCTTTTTGCTCACGCCGCAATCAGTCACCTCCAAGGTAGCGAAATACATTCCTGGTACGGTAGAGCATGTACAAGAGCAGCAGCAATATGCTCGGAAGGTACGAGACGTGACAGCAAAAAAGGTAGATCAGTTCTCTCATGTATTTCATGCGCTGTCTGAGAGTTTTGCGACATTTTACGAATCTATTCCTGAAGAGAAGAAGCAGGAAGAGGATGTAGATCTTTTTTTAAGTACGATCACAGAACGATCCTGTCAAACGTGCTATAAGAAAAATAAATGCTGGGTGCAGAACTTTGATACAACCTATGAACTAATGAAACAAGTTATGCATGAATCTGATGAAAAAACGTATGAGCATAACCGAAAATTGAAAAAGAAATTTAGTCAGCACTGCTCAAAATCAAAACATGTCGAGGAATTGATCGAAGAGGAGATCGCTTACTATAAAGCCAATCAGACATTGAAGAAAAAAGTCCAAGACAGCAGACGTCTTGTGGCTGAACAGCTGATGGGGGTCTCGCAAGTAATGGAGGATTTTTCCCGGGAAATAAAACGAGAAAGAGAACAGCACTTTATTCAGGAAGAGCAGATGATAGAAGCGCTTCAGCACTTTGGCATTGAAATCCAGCAAGTAGAAATCTATAGCTTGGAGCAGGGAAATGTGGATATTGAAATGAGAATCCCATATTGCCAAGGGCATGGGGAATGTGAAAAAATCATTGCGCCAATGCTTTCAGATATATTAGAAGAACAGATTTTAGTCAAAGCAGAACAGTGTGCAGAGCATCCAACAGGCTATTGCCACGTTGTATTTGGCTCTGCTAAATCATACCGAGTGGCTACAGGCGTGGCACATGCAGCAAAAGGCGGAGGACTGGTATCTGGAGACAGCTACAGCATGATGGAGCTTGGTGCGGGCAAGTATGCTGCAGCTATTAGTGATGGAATGGGCAACGGAGCACGGGCTCATTTTGAAAGCAATGAAACGATTAAGCTGTTAGAAAAAATATTGGCGTCAGGTATCAATGAAAAAGTGGCGATTAAAACCATTAATAGTATTTTATCTTTAAGAACGACGGACGAGATCTACTCAACATTGGATTTATCGATCATTGATTTACAGGATGCGAGCTGTAAGTTCCTCAAAATTGGTTCAACACCCAGCTTTATTAAACGGGGTGATCAGGTGATGAAGGTACAAGCAAGCAACTTGCCAATCGGTATTATTGATGAATTCGAAGTCGAGGTTGTGAGTGAACAGATGAAGGCAGGAGATCTATTGATTATGATGAGTGACGGCATTTTTGAAGGGCCAAAGCATATTGAAAATCATGATCTGTGGGTGAAACGGAAAATGAAAAGCTTTAAAACAGAAGATCCCCAAGAAATTGCTGATTTATTAATGGAAGAGGTCATTCGAACAAGAGCAGGCCAAATTGATGACGATATGACAGTTGTTGTCATCAGGCTCGACCACAACACACCAAAATGGGCTTCCATTCCGACCGGTACATTCTATCTTGAGAAACAAGAGATTTCTTAAAATATCGTATAATATGAATTTCTTCTGGCGATGATGGGGATATAAGCATTCAGTTACAATCCCAGGAGGAATGAAGATGCGAAAAGGTCACGTCAACCAAATCTTATTGATTACAGATGGCTGCTCAAATCACGGGGAAGATCCGCTTGCGATTGCCTCATTGGCAAAGGAACAAGGGATTACAGTCAATGTCATTGGCATTATGGAAGAAAACAGACACGATCATGAAGCGATGAAGGAAGTAGAGGGGATTGCTCTCGCAGGCGGAGGCATCCATCAAGTTGTCTACGTCCAGCAGTTATCTCAAACAGTACAAATGGTCACAAAAAAAGCGATGACACAAACCCTGCAAGGTGTTGTGAATAAAGAATTGCAGCAAATTCTCGGCAAAGATGCTGAAATTGAAGAACTTCCACCTGATAAGCGCGGGGAAGTAATGGAGGTTGTAGATGAGTTAGGAGAGACGGTTCACCTTCAAGTACTCGTGCTTGTTGATACAAGTGCAAGTATGAAACCGAAGCTGCCGACCGTAAAAGAAGCACTCATCGACCTTTCCATCAGTTTAAATTCAAGAATTGGAGAAAATCAGTTTGGGATGTGTGTATTTCCCGGGAAAAACTCAGATGCTGAAATTGTGTTGAATTGGACGCCTCGATTCGATTCATTATCATCTATTTTCCCAAAACTGACCACTGGAGGAATCACCCCAACGGGACCAGCGCTTCGGGAAGCACTTCAGCATTTCAAATCAGTTCGTTCACGCAAAGGGCTGCTTGAAGCAAAGGAAGAGCATGATGATGAATTCGGCTTCTAACATACCGTTAGGCACGGTGATTCAAGGGAAATGGCACCACCATCATTACCGTATTGTAAAAGAGCTTGGAAAAGGGGCGAACGGTGTTGTCTATCTGGCCGAATCGCCACATGGGCAAGCGGCCCTTAAAGTGAGTGATGACAGTATGCTCATTGCATCTGAAGTCAATGTTTTAAAATCCTTTTCAAAGGCTCCTGTGAAAACCATGGGGCCTTCTTTTTATGATATGGATGATGCGATTTATCCTGGTATGCCTCAAAAACGCTCTTTTTATGTGATGGAATATGTCAGAGGCCCATTACTGCTTGAATTTGTGAAACAAAAGGGTGATGAGTGGATTGTGGTTTTAATGATTCAGCTTTTATCTAGCTTGGCTCATTTACATCAGGAAGGCTGGATTTTTGGTGATTTAAAGCCGGATAATCTCATTGTTTCTGGGCCCCCGGCCACGATCCGGTGCATTGATGTGGGAGGAACGACGAAAGCGGGCAGGGCAATTAAGGAGTATACCGAGTTTTTTGATCGAGGCTATTGGGGATTCGGTACACGAAAAGCTGAACCAACTTATGATTTATTTGCTCTGACGATGGTGATGGTGAACTGTGCGTATAAGAAAGAATTCAAAAAAGGAGCAGAACCAGAAAAGCAGCTTTATCGAGCTATTGAAGGACATCCTTTATTAAAGCGATATGAAAGGGTGTTAAAGGCTGCTCTACAAGGTAAATATCAATCAGCAGCAGACATGAAAAGTGCGATGCTGAAAGAAGGACAGCTGATTGCATCAAGGAAATCGCGCCAGAAGAAGCAGCAGCAAAAAAACGCGCCAAAACCTGCTGTTAATCAAAATCAACAAGTGACCTCACGATCGCGGGCTGCAGCAGCAAAAAGAACGTCAGTGCGTAAAAAATCAGGCGGACTTTTTGAAACCATTCTTATCGTGTGCAGTGTACTCGCTCTTTACTGTGCATATGTGGTTTTGTTCCTGTTGTAGAGCCGGAAAAAAGCAGGCTTCTTCTTTGCTTGGAGCTACTGAAAGTGATAGGATATGTATATCTTTAAATTACCTGCTCTTTTGTGAGGAGGAAGTTGTGAGTAGAATTGAATCTTTTTTGAAAAAACATGATGTTTACCTTGAAAATACGACAGTCATTGTCGGGGTTTCCGGCGGACCGGATTCCATGCTCTTACTGCATGAACTTAACAAGCGCCGCAAAGGTTCCTATCAGCTGATTGCAGCCCATGTAGATCACATGTTCAGAGGAGAAGAGTCCTTCGCTGATTTGGCATTTGTTGAGGCTTACTGTAAGGAGCACGAGATCCCTTTTGAATCGTCCCGCATACAGGTCACCCAATATGCAAAAGAAAACCGCTTAAACAAACAGGCAGCTGCAAGGGAGTGCAGATATGCTTTCTTTCGTCAATTGATGGAGCAATACAACGCTCAATTTATAGCGCTTGCACATCATGGAGACGACCAAGTAGAAACAATGATGATGAGACTTGTGAGAGGGACTGTTGGTATTGGACTCGCGGGTATCCAAGCAAAACGTCCTTTTCAAGGCGGATGGCTGATTCGTCCGCTCATTGGATACTCTAAAGACGACGTGCTAAAAGCTTGTGAAAAAGAACATGTCCCCTATGTCATTGATCAAAGCAATCATACGGATGACTACTTGAGAAACCGGGTAAGAAGACATATTCTTCCCGTATTAAAAGAAGAGGCACCTCATGTACATGAAAGCTTTCAGTTTGTAAGTGACATGCTGACTGAGGATGAGCAATACTTGCAGGCTTTAACAAAGGAACAAATGAACCAAGTGATAACGAGTCAATCGCCTAAGCAAATTGAGATCAAAACGAAGCCTTTGCTTGACCTGCCTTTGCCTTTACAAAGAAGAGGCATTCAACTAATATTAAACTATCTTTATGAAAACACTCAATCAGCGTTTTCAAACCAGCATATTCTAGGGACTTTAGACTGGTTATCTCATACAGATCAACCGTCTGGATCATTAGATTTGCCAAAAGGTTTACAAGCTGTCAAGTCTTATGATCACTGTATGTTTACCTTTGAACGATCGCATGTATTAGACCAGTCTTATGCTCTTCACTTAAAGGTTGAGCTCGGAGAAGAGCTTTTTCTCCCAAATGGACAGTCTATCGTCGTATCAAATCATGTTCCGAAGGATGCACGGAACGGAAACCATTTTTTCTTGCTTCAAAAAGATCATGTTCGTCTCCCTTTGATCATTCGCTCACGAAAAAATGGTGATCGAATCAAACTTAAAGGGATGAATGGGTCAAAAAAGGTGAAGGATATATTTATTGATAAAAAAGTGCCTCTTGCAGAAAGAGACAGCTGGCCGATCGTCACTGACTCGGATCATCAAATCATCTGGATCCCAGGTCTGAAAAAATCCGTTTTTGAAGAAATTGATATGACAAACAGCGATCTCATTGTATTACAATATAGACAGCACGAAAATTTGTAGGGGGCAAGCAAAAGCATGAAACAAGATATTGAAAAGATTTTGATCTCAGAAGAAGAGATCCAGCAAAAAGTGAAGGAACTGGGTGCAACATTAACCAGTGATTATGATGGTAAATTTCCCCTGGCTATTGGTGTTTTGAAAGGGGCTCTTCCATTCATGGCAGACCTGATCAAACACATTGATACATATTTAGAACTTGATTTTATGGATGTATCTAGCTACGGAAAGTCTACCGTATCTTCTGGAGAAGTAAAGATCATTAAGGATCTAGATACTTCTGTTGAAGGAAGAGATATTTTGATTATGGAAGATATCATCGACAGTGGGTTAACTTTGAGCTATCTGGTAGAGCTTTTCCGATACCGTAAAGCAAATTCCATTAAAATTGTGACATTGCTTGATAAACCAAGCGGCCGCAAAGCAGACATCAAAGCAGATTATGTTGGATTTGAAGTGCCAGATGCATTTGTTGTCGGCTATGGATTGGATTTCGCTGAACGTTACCGAAACCTCCCGTATATTGGAGTGTTAAAACCATCTGTTTACGAAGGCTGATCAGCATACGTATACATGAGGTTATTGGTTGTGTTGGAATGATTTTCTATGATACTATTGAACATAGTTGTGCTTACTGTGGGAGGAGGTAAGGAATGAATCGGGTTTTTCGTAATACGATTTTTTATATACTTATTTTATTACTTGTGATAGGGGTCGTCAGTTGGTTAGGATCCCCAAATCAAAAGCCTGAGAACATGTCTTACAGCAAATTTTCGCAAAATCTAAGTGCGGGAAAAGTGGAGAGTATCTCCATTCAGCCTGTAAGAGGGGTTTATGAAATTCGTGGTCAATTAGATGGCGCGAAGAAAGATCAATACTTCATTACCCATGTTCCAGATGGTCAAGGTGTTGACCAAATTTACAGTGCACTGAAGAATACAGATGTAAAAGTAGAACCAGCACCTGAAACAAATGGATGGCTGCAAGTTCTGACAACCATCATTCCGTTTATCATCATCTTTATCCTGTTCTTCTTCTTATTGAACCAAGCTCAGGGCGGCGGAAGCCGAGTCATGAACTTTGGTAAGAGTAAGGCGAAGCTTTACACAGAAGAGAAGAAACGTGTGAAATTTAAAGATGTTGCCGGTGCAGATGAAGAGAAGCAAGAGCTTGTAGAAGTGGTTGAATTCCTGAAGGATCCACGTAAATTTGCGGAGCTTGGCGCAAGAATCCCTAAAGGGGTTTTACTAGTAGGACCTCCAGGTACAGGTAAAACATTGCTTGCGAGAGCATCTGCAGGAGAAGCAGGCGTTCCTTTCTTCAGCATCAGTGGTTCTGACTTCGTCGAGATGTTCGTCGGTGTCGGTGCATCACGTGTACGTGATTTATTCGAAAATGCGAAAAAGAATGCACCTTGCTTAATCTTTATTGATGAGATTGATGCAGTTGGTCGTCAGCGTGGAGCCGGTCTTGGCGGTGGTCATGATGAGCGTGAACAAACGCTTAACCAGCTTCTTGTTGAAATGGATGGTTTTAGTGCCAACGAAGGTATTATTATCATTGCTGCGACGAACCGTGCAGATATTCTAGACCCTGCATTGCTGCGTCCGGGACGTTTTGACCGTCAAATTACGGTTGACCGCCCAGATGTTATTGGCCGTGAAGAAGTACTGAAAGTTCATGCGAAAAACAAACCGCTTGACGAGTCAGTCAACTTAAAAGCCATTGCAAGCAGAACACCAGGGTTCTCTGGAGCAGATCTTGAGAACTTACTAAACGAAGCAGCACTTGTTGCTGCCCGTCAAAACAAAAAGAAAATCGATATGCGTGATATCGATGAAGCGACTGACCGTGTCATCGCTGGGCCGGCGAAGAAAAGCCGCGTCATTTCGAAGAAAGAACGTAATATCGTGGCTTACCATGAAGCAGGTCATACCGTCATTGGTCTTATCCTAGACGAAGCAGATATGGTGCATAAAGTAACGATCGTTCCTCGAGGTCAGGCAGGCGGATATGCGGTCATGCTTCCAAGGGAAGACCGTTATTTCCAAACGAAGCCAGAGCTTCTTGATAAAATTGTCGGCTTGCTCGGCGGTCGTGTTGCAGAGGAAATTACGTTTGGCGAAGTAAGTACAGGCGCTCACAACGACTTCCAGCGTGCAACAGGCATTGCAAGAAGAATGGTTACAGAGTTCGGTATGTCTGATAAACTTGGTCCGCTTCAATTCGGTCAATCACAAGGAGGTCAAGTATTCCTTGGCCGTGACTTCAATAATGAGCCGAATTACAGTGAAGCGATCGCTTACGAAATTGACCAAGAAGTTCAGCGTTTCATTAAGGAGAGCTATGAACGTGCGAAGCAAATTCTCACTGAGAATAAAGATAAGCTAGAAATCATCGCACAGGCCCTTCTAGAAGTTGAAACTTTAGATGCTGAGCAAATTAAATCTCTTTACGAAACTGGAAAGCTTCCAGAGCGTGTATACGCAGATGACGAAGAGAAAAACGATGATGTGAAAGTAAACATCAAGAAAAAAGAAGATGAGGAGATCTAATCTCCTTCTGTGAAAGCTGCCGGGATCACCGGCAGCTTTTTTTATTTCGATTCATGAATGGATCGGTTTCGAATTGTTTACAAATGGAACTCAATTCGTGTATGGTATGATAGAAAGTCGAAAAATGCTCTTTTTTGAGAAACTATTCAAAGTGGTGATGAAGTTGTTACTCGTGATAGATGTAGGAAACACAAATACCGTTTTAGGTGTTTATCATAATGGCGATCTAAACTACCATTGGCGAATTGAAACAAGCCGTCATAAAACAGAAGATGAATTTGGTATGTCCATCAGGGCTTTATTCGATTATGTGGGGCTGATGTTTGACCAAATAGAAGGGATTATCATCTCGTCTGTTGTCCCGCCTATGATGTTCGCACTTGAAAGAATGTGCGAAAAGTATTTTCACATAACACCCCAAATTGTAGGGCCTGGAATGAAGACTGGTTTAAACATTATGTGTGACAATCCAAAGGAAGTCGGGGCAGATCGAATTGTCAATGCAGTAGCAGCCATTCACCTATATGGGGCGCCTCTTATTGTGGTAGACTTTGGAACAGCAACAACCTACTGTTATATCAATGAACAAAAACAATACATGGGTGGAGCGATTGCACCGGGTATTACCATTTCAACTGAGGCTTTATATACAAGAGCGGCGAAGCTGCCGAGAATTGAAATTGTCCGTCCAGATCACATTGTTGGAAAAAACACCATCAGTGCGATGCAATCCGGCATCCTTTATGGATATGTTGGCCAAGTCGAGGGAATAGTGAAACGGATGAAGCAGCAGGCCAAACAAACACCGAAAGTCATTGCAACAGGCGGTTTGTCTACATTGATTGGAAATGAATCAGACTGTATTGATATTGTCGATCCGTTCCTCACATTAAAAGGATTGCAGCTCATTTATGAACGTAATCGTGTCGGTGTATTATAGGAGGTTTAAATCAAATGGATTACTTAGTTAAAGCGTTAGCATATGACGGAAAAGTCCGCGCATATGCTGCAAACACAACAGATACAATCAACGAAGCACAAAGAAGACATCATACGTGGCCGACTGCATCAGCAGCCATCGGCAGAACGATGACAGCAACAGTCATGATGGGTGCTATGCTGAAAGGTGAGAATAAGCTAACTGTCAAAATAGAAGGCGGTGGACCAATCGGCGCCATTATTGCTGATGGAAATGCAAAAGGCCAGGTACGAGGATATGTCTCAAACCCACAAGTTCACTTTGACTTAAATGAACATGGCAAGCTGGATGTGAGACGTGCAGTCGGAACATCTGGAACGTTAAGTGTTGTCAAAGATATCGGGCTGAAGGACCACTTTACAGGACAAACGGAAATCGTCTCAGGTGAAATTGGAGATGACTTCACTTATTATCTTGTTTCTTCTGAGCAAGTGCCTTCCTCTGTAGGCGTAGGTGTCCTTGTCAATCCAGATAATTCGATCCTCGCAGCAGGCGGTTTCATCATTCAATTGCTGCCTGGTACAGAAGATGCTGTCATTGAAAGGCTAGAAAAGCGCCTGTCAACCATTGAACCAATCTCTAAACTCATTGAAAAAGGGATGACACCAGAACAAATATTAGAAGAAGTACTCGGTGAAAAGCCTCAAATTTTAGAAACTGTACCCGTCGAATTTTCTTGTAACTGCTCAAAAGAACGGTTTGCAAATGGCATTATCAGCCTAGGAAAAGCCGAAATTGATGATATGATTGAACAAGACGGACAAGCAGAAGCTCAATGCCATTTTTGTAACGAAACGTATGTATTTACAAAAGAAGAGCTAGAAGAGCTACGTGAAGAATTAACCCGCTAAGCTCTAAGCAGCGGGTTTTCTTTTTAGAATGGAAAGGAGCCGAAAGATGAGACTAAAAGCAAGAGTGGTATGGACATTTATCCTCGTGTTGCTCATGATTAATGCCGTTGTCATTGCATATGTATTAACAAAGTCACAAATGTCACAGGCCTCTTCTAACGGGAAGAGCGGTGAAGAAATTGCGTCAATTGGAAAAGAGAAGGTGACGCGTCAAGAATGGCTAAAGAAAATGGAAGACCGCTACGGAAAGGCGACACTTGAGCAAATGATCAATCAAAAGGTGGTCAATCAGCTTGCCAAGCAAAACAAGCTGGAGGTGTCTTCAAAAGAGATCAATCGTGAATTGCTCATGCTCAAAGCGGTGTCTAATAATTTCTATGAAGATGGACATACAAGTGAGAAGGAATGGAAAGAACAGATTCGTTATCAAATTTTATTGGAGCAGCTTTTAACAAGAGATGCCGTCGTTTCTGAAAAAGAAGCGAAATCGTTTTATGAAAAAAACAAGGACTTATATCAATATGATGATTCATACCGCATTCGCCATATCGTCGTGAAGACAAAGAGCGAGGCTGAAAATGTATTGAAAGATTTAAAAGGTGGATCTAGCTTCGAAGCCGTAGCAGCTGAACGTTCAATCGACCGTTACACCTCACCATACGGCGGAGATCTTGGATTTGTGACAGAAGAACAGGAAAGTATTCCGGCCCTATACATACAAGAAGCTCAAAAGCTTCAGCCAGATGAATGGACGAAAGAGCCGATTCAGACCAAAAACGGGTATGCCATTATTCAGTTAAAAGAAAAATTAAATGGCCGCTCTTTCTCCTACGAAGAAGTCAAAGATCAGATTAAAAGGCAGATCGCTATGGAAGATCTAGGTGAAAAGGTGAATGTCAAAACCCTGTGGAAAGAAGCAAAAGTCACATGGTTTTACGATGGCGAGCAGGACTAAAAGCATTGACAAAATTTTTTGAAATTGATAATTTAATATTAATACAATAAAATTACTCGGAGATAGAGGTGTTAGTGATGGCTCGTATTGCAAATTCAGTTTTTGAACTAATAGGAAATACACCAGTCGTTAAATTAAACCGTTTAGTAGATGAAGACAGTGCGGATGTCTACTTGAAACTTGAATATATGAACCCGGGCAGCAGTGTCAAAGATCGTATTGCTTTAGCGATGATCGAAGATGCTGAAGCAAAAGGAACATTAAAAGCTGGCGATACGCTTATTGAACCAACAAGCGGAAACACAGGAATTGGCCTTGCAATGGTAGCGGCTGCTAAAGGAATTAACGCGATTTTGGTTATGCCGGACACAATGAGTCAGGAGCGCCGCAACCTTTTACGCGCTTATGGTGCAGAGCTTGTCTTAACACCAGGTGCAGAAGGAATGAAAGGCGCCATCAAAAAAGCGGAAGAATTGGCAGAGGAGCATGGTTACTTCATGCCTCAGCAATTTAGCAACGAAGCCAATGCGGAGATTCACCGTCGTACAACTGGGAAAGAAATCCTTGAACAATTTGACGGCGAGCTTGATGCATTTATTGCAGGTGTTGGTACGGGCGGTACGATTACAGGTGCTGGTGAAGTCCTAAAAGAAGCCATCCCATCCATCCAGCTTTATGCAGTAGAGCCGACAGATTCCCCTGTATTGTCAGGCGGGAAGCCGGGTCCGCATAAAATTCAAGGAATTGGAGCAGGTTTTGTTCCTTCAATCTTGAACACAGAAATATATGACGGCATCATCCAAGTGAAAAACGAAGATGCATTTGAGCTTGCAAGAAAAGCAGCGAAAGAAGAAGGAATTCTTGGCGGTATTTCTTCAGGAGCAGCTATTTACGCAGCGCTTCAAACAGCGAAGAAGCTTGGTAAAGGGAAAAAGGTTCTCGCCATCATACCAAGTAATGGAGAGCGTTACCTCAGTACACCTCTTTATCAATTCGATTAAACCAATCACCCCAGCATTTGCTGGGGTTTTTTCATGAATTCTGAAGATGGAAAGGAAATACTGTTTTCTAAATAAATTGGATTGCATTACAATAAGATTAATGAAAATGAAAAAGGATGATAACATGACACAACGCAGGCCGATGGGCATCAAAATTCCTTTTACGAAAGATGCATTCTTGAAAAGATACGAACAATTAACTGCTCGTGAAACACATCATGTGCTTCTTGAAAGTGCGCGCGGCGGTTCATATAGCATCGCTGGTATTCACCCGATCGCTAAAGCGAAGGGGAAAGATGGGATGACGACCATCCATTATCAAGATGAGGTGCTGTTCAAAGAAGGTGATCCATTCAGAGCGTTTACGGATTGGTTTCAAACCCTTCAAACCGAAACGAACGACGAATACCCCGACTTTCAAGGCGGAGCGATTGGGTTTTTAAGCTACGATTATGCTAGATACATCGAGCATTTTAAGATGCTGGCAATTGACGACCTTAAAACACCAGACCTTTATTTCCTCGTATTTAACGATGTTGCAGTCTTTGATCATGAAGAAAACGCGCTGTGGCTGATCACGCACATAGAGGAAGCGGAATCAGGGAGTGAAGCGAACCAAAGGCTTGAAGAATGGAAGCGAAAATGGACAAGCTCTTCAGAAGAATCAGCACAATCACCTGTCAATGAATCTTCCACAGAATTTGTACCAGCAGCACCTTTCACTGAAGAAACCTTTGGGGAAGCAGTAGAGAAAATTAAGCAATATATCGCAAATGGTGATGTGTTCCAAGTGAACTTATCCATCAGGCAAGATGAACAGCTTCACACTCATCCGTATGATTTATACAAAATGTTACGTCAAGTAAATCCGTCTCCCTACATGTCTTACCTGCATACGCCTGACTTCCAGATTGTTTGTGGATCTCCAGAGCTGCTTATTAAGAAAAAAGGAACTCAGCTAGAAACAAGACCAATTGCGGGAACAAGATCACGAGGCAAAGACGACGCTGAGGATCAAGCGCTGGCAAAAGAGCTCATTGAAAATGAAAAAGAACGCGCAGAGCATGTGATGCTCGTTGATCTTGAGCGGAATGATCTTGGACGCGTATCCACTTATGGATCCGTAAAAGTGAACGAATTTATGGCGATTGAGAAATATTCGCACGTGATGCATATTGTATCCAATGTACAAGGAGAGCTGCGTGATGAATGTGACGCGGTAGATGTCATGAGAGCTGTATTCCCAGGTGGAACGATTACAGGTGCTCCAAAAGTGAGGACGATGGAAATCATAGAAGAACTTGAGCCAACAAGACGTGGGCTTTATACTGGATCTATAGGCTGGTTTGGATTCAATCAAGATATGCACTTTAATATCGTCATTCGTACTGCGTATTGTACAGAAGGAAAAGCCTTTATGCAGTCAGGTGCGGGGATCGTCATAGATTCTGTCCCTAAACACGAATATAAAGAATCGATTAAAAAAGCCTATGCAGTGAAAAAAGCATTACAGCTGAGCAAAGAAGAGACTATTTTGAGTTAGAGGTGAGCAGAGTATGATTTTAATGATTGATAATTATGATTCATTTACGTACAACCTGGTCCAGTATTTAGGTGAGCTTGGAGAAGAATTGATCGTGAAACGGAATGATCAAGTAACCATTCAAGAAATTGAAGAGCTCAAGCCGGATTTTCTCATGATTTCTCCAGGACCATGCAGTCCTGATGAAGCGGGAATTAGTATGGAGGCGATCAAGCACTTTGCAGGAAGCATTCCAATCTTCGGTGTGTGTCTAGGTCACCAATCCATCGCGCAAGTCTTTGGCGGGGATGTCGTTCGAGCAGAGCGCCTAATGCACGGTAAAACGTCAGAGATTAAACATGATGGAAAAGGTGTTTTCACAGGACTTCAAAATCCGCTCGTCGCAACGAGATATCATTCATTAATTGTCAAAAACGAGACGCTGCCAGAGTGCTTTGACGCAACAGCCAGCACAAAGGAAGGCGAGCTCATGGCGATTCGTCATAAAGAACTGCCGATTGAAAGTGTGCAATTCCATCCTGAATCGATTATGACGTCCTTCGGCAAAGAAATGCTGAAAAATTTCATTGAAACCTATCGTAAAAAGGGGCATGAAGTAAACGCATGATCATTTATCTGAACGGTCAGTATATAGAGGAGAAAGACGCGACTCTTTCTCCTTTTGATCATGGTTTTCTATATGGCATCGGTGTATTCGAAACATTTACCAGCCTGGCAGGACAAGTCTTCCTGTTAGATTGGCATCTTGAAAGGCTCAATCAATCATTACGTGACCTTTGCATCGAATCCACAATAGAGAAACCATTTGTACTCGACATCATTCATACTTTACTAAATAAAAACCAAATAGCCGGCGGCCATGCGAGAATTCGCTTGAATGTTTCTGCGGGCAGAGGCAATGGGTTTTCTGCAGACCCTTATGAAGAGCCTGTCGTTTTTGTCATGATCTCTCCATTCCGTCCAGAATCTATTTTGGATGAGAAAAAGGGATTCGTTCTTCAAACAAGAAGGAACACACCGGAAGGGCCAAGGCGCCTCAAGTCTCATCACTATATGAACAACCTGCTCGCGAAAAGAGAAGTGGGGAACGACCCGGCGTTAGAAGGCATCTTTTTAACAAAAGAAGATGATGTGGCAGAAGGCATTACCTCGAATGTATTTTGGCGAAAAGATGATGTGGTCTATACACCGTCACTTGATACAGGCATTTTAAATGGGGTCACTCGTCGATACTGTATGGAAACGCTCCACGCGATGGGGGTCTCGCTAAAGGAAGGACGATACCCAGTCTCACATTTGCTCTCAGCTGATGAGGCATGGATGACCAATTCTGTTCAGGGAGTTGTACCTTTCGGGTGTATAGGAGACATCCACTTGCCCACAAACAGCCGGATCATCTCAACAAAGTTAAGAATGCAATACACAAAAGAACGTCAAGACCATAAAGAGTAGGTGGACACAATGACACAACAATTGATAAAACAGCCTAAAATCATTCAGGCCAAGCATCACACCCTTAGCTATGAAGAAAAGACATTGGTCATGGGCATTTTAAATGTCACTCCTGACTCTTTTTCAGATGGAGGAAAGTTTAATCAAGTAGATAAAGCGCTGGCTCATGCAGCGCAGCTGATAGAAGACGGGGCGCATATTATTGATATTGGCGGAGAATCGACTCGCCCAGGAGCGGCACTTGTCTCGGAAGAAGAGGAGCTTTCAAGGGTCATTCCTGTCATTGAGAAAATCACAAAAGAATTAGATATACCTATCTCTATTGATACGTATAAAGCCCGTGTTGCAGATGAAGCGGTGAAAGCTGGAGCCTCTATCATTAATGATGTATGGGGAGCGAAGGCAGATCCCCAAATGGCACATGTGGCGGCGAAGCACAATGTCCCAATCATTTTAATGCACAATCGGCCAGAACGAAACTACACACATCTGATTTCAGATATGATCGCCGATTTGAAAGAAAGTGTCCAAATTGCCCAGCAAGCGGGTGTCCGTGATGACATGATCATATTAGATCCAGGTGTAGGATTTGCGAAAAATAAAGAGGACAACCTGAAGGTCATGAATGAACTCGAACATTTTTGTCACCTTGGGTATCCACTGCTGCTGGCTACATCTCGAAAACGATTCATTGGTGCTGTCTTAGACCTGCCGCCTGAAGAACGTACTGAAGGAACAGGTGCGACGGTCTGCCTTGGGATTCAAAAGGGCAGTTCGATGGTCCGTGTACATGATGTAAAAGAAATAGCAAGAATGGCAAAAATGATGGATGCCATGCTGAATAAGGGAGGCGCTTATCATCGATAAAGTATATGTAAAAGGAATGGAATTTTACGGGTACCACGGTGTATTTGCAGAAGAAAATAAATTAGGGCAGCGATTCCGCGTGGACTTAACAGCTTCACTTGATTTAAGTAAAGCCGGACAAACTGATGACCTCAATGAGACCATCAACTATGCAGAGCTTTACCAAATCTGCAAAAGCATTGTAGAAGGCGAGCCGGTCAATCTTGTTGAAACACTGACAGAAAGAATTGCAAACCAAGTGTTAAAGGACTTTCCGACAGTTCAGGAATGTACAGTGAAGGTGATCAAACCAGATCCGCCAATTCCAGGACATTATCAGTCCGTTGCAATTGAAATGACGAGATCGCGCACATGAACAATACAGCATACATCGCATTAGGCTCAAACATAGGTAAAAAAGAAACCTATTTAAAAGAAGCCGTCAAAAAACTGCATGAACATCCAGAGGTTCAAGTGGAATTAATCTCATCGATATATGAAACAGCACCTGTAGGCTATAAAAACCAAGATGACTTTTTAAACATGGCCGTGAAAATTACCACTTCACTTCGTCCGGAGGAACTACTGTCTCTTACTCAGAAAATCGAGCAGGAGTTAGGCAGAACAAGAGAAGTGAGATGGGGACCGCGAACGGCTGACCTTGACATTTTACTTTATAATCGTGAAAATATTGAAACAGAACAACTTGTAGTGCCGCATCCCAGAATGTACGAACGTTTATTCGTTCTTGTCCCGATGAGTGAGATTTGCCCAGAAATCGGCGAAGTACAAATAAATGCCGTAACAGACCAAGAAGGTGTAAGCATATGGAAAAAGACATGTGGGGTAGAAGAATTCGTGCATACCGAAAGCTAAAAGGGTATACTCAGGAAGGGTTCGCGAAAAGACTAGGCATCTCTGTCTCTGTCTTAGGAGAAATTGAGCGAGGCAATCGATTACCAACAAACCAATTGGTTGGTCAAATAGCAGATGCTTTAAATATAACGGTGGAAGAACTATCGCCAATTCTTGAAGAAGAAAGGAGGGGGAAAAATGTTTAAAATCGGAGATATCGAGATTAAAAACAAAGTAGTGCTCGCACCAATGGCTGGTGTGTGCAACTCTGCCTTCAGACTGACGGTGAAAGAGTTTGGAGCGGGCTTAGTCTGCGCTGAAATGGTCAGTGACAAAGCGATCCTGATCAACAACGCGAGAACAATGGGTATGCTATACATTGATGAACGGGAAAAGCCTTTGAGCCTTCAGATATTTGGAGGGGAAAAAGACACACTCGTCGAAGCGGCAAAGTTCGTAGACCAGAATACCACAGCTGATATTATTGATATCAACATGGGCTGTCCTGTACCAAAGATTACGAAATGTGATGCAGGAGCGAAATGGCTCCTTGATCCAAACAAGATTTATGAAATGGTCTCTGCTGTCGTAGAAGCTGTAGACAAACCAGTTACAGTGAAAATGAGAATGGGCTGGGACGAAGACCATATCTTTGCTATCGACAATGCCCGTGCTGTTGAACGAGCTGGTGGACAAGCGGTTGCGCTTCACGGACGGACACGCGTGCAAATGTACGAAGGAACAGCGAATTGGGATATTATAAAAGAGGTTAAACAATCTGTATCAATTCCTGTCATCGGCAATGGCGATGTCAAAACCCCTCAAGATGCAAAACGTATGCTTGATGAAACAGGTGTGGACGCTGTTATGATCGGAAGAGCCGCACTTGGAAACCCGTGGATGATTTATCGAACGGTTCATTATTTAGAAACGGGTGAACTGAAAGAAGAGCCAAACGTGCGTGAGAAAATGTCAGTGTGCAAACTTCACTTAGACAGACTCATTGACCTGAAAGGCGAGCATGTCGCTGTTAGAGAAATGAGAAAGCATGCAGCATGGTACTTAAAAGGGGTCCGCGGCAACGCTGACGTAAGAAACCAAATCAATCAAAGTGAAACGAGAGCGGAGCTTGTACAAGTTCTTGATGACTTTACGATCGAAGCCGAGGCAAAAGAGCTTCAAAGTATAAAAGTAGGATAAGACTATCTTTCTTTTTGTAGCTCACTGCTAGTGCATGTACTGGCAGTTTTTCTGCTTTTCTCTGCAAAATACATTATTGGAGTGATATAAATGAGTAATGAAGGGCTTAATAACGAAGAATTAAATGACCAATTCCAGGTCAGACGTGACAAAATGAATAAAATGAGAGAAGAGGGTATCGATCCATTCGGTGAACGATATGACCGTTCTCATCAATCTGCGCAAATTATCGCTGAATATGACGAGTTTTCTAAAGAAGACTTAGAAGGAAAAGCGGCTCAAGTAACAATCGCTGGTCGTATGATGACAAAGCGCGGAAAAGGAAAAGCTGGCTTTGCGCATATTCAAGACCTAGAAGGACAAATTCAAATCTATGTTCGTAAAGATAGTGTAGGGGAAGAAGCTTATGAATTATTCAAAAGCTCAGACCTAGGCGATATCATTGGTGTAACAGGAACTGTTTTTAAAACTAATGTAGGAGAACTTTCTATTAAAGCGACTAGCTTTGAGGTTCTGACAAAAGCACTTCGCCCGCTTCCTGATAAATATCATGGATTAAAAGATGTTGAACAACGCTATCGTCAGCGCTACCTGGACCTCATTGTAAATCCAGAAAGTAAGCAGACGTTTATTATGCGAAGCAAAATCATTCAATCCATGAGAAGATACTTAGATTCTAAAGGATACTTAGAAGTTGAAACACCAACAATGCACAGCATTCCTGGTGGTGCATCAGCGCGTCCTTTCATTACTCATCACAATGCACTTGATATGCCGCTTTATATGCGTATTGCGATCGAGCTGCACTTAAAACGCCTAATTGTCGGTGGTCTAGAGAAAGTATATGAGATTGGCCGCGTATTCCGTAATGAAGGGGTATCGACTCGCCACAACCCAGAATTCACTATGATTGAGCTGTATGAAGCATACGCAGACTACAAAGACATTATGAATCTGACTGAAAACTTAATTGCTCATATTGCCCAAGAGGTGCTGGGAACAACAACCATTCAATATGGAGAAGATGAAATTGATCTCAAACCTGAATGGAAGAGACTGCATATGGTTGAAGCAGTCAAAGAAGCAACAGGTGTAGACTTCTGGCAGGAGATGTCTGTAGAAGAAGCAAAACAGCATGCTGCTGATCATGGTGTTGAAATCACGAAAAATATGACAGTAGGTCATATTATCAATGAGTTCTTCGAGCAAAAAGTAGAAGAAACATTGGTTCAGCCTACATTCATTTACGGACATCCAGTGGAGATTTCTCCATTAGCTAAGAAAAATCCTGAAGACCCTCGCTTCACAGATCGCTTTGAGCTGTTTATCGTACGCCGTGAGCATGCAAATGCATTCACAGAGCTAAACGATCCAATTGATCAAAGAGAACGCTTTGAAGCTCAATTAAAAGAACGTGAAGAAGGAAATGACGAAGCACACCTAATGGATGACGATTTTGTTGAAGCATTAGAATACGGCATGCCTCCAACAGGTGGTTTAGGAATCGGGATCGACCGATTAATCATGCTTTTAACAAATTCTCCATCAATCAGAGATGTACTGCTTTTCCCACAAATGAGAAACCGCTAATACATCAATCAAAGCGCCATTTTATCTATGGCGCTTTTTATTTTTCATAAAATGAAACTTTTTTTAAAAAAACTATTGCAAGGAAAGAATCCAGATGGTATATTATTATTCGTTGCCGCAAAACAGCAACGAGGTTAAAAAAAGAAATTGAAAAAAGTTCTTGACTTTAACCGACGCAAAATGTTAAGATATTAAAGTCGCTTACGAGCGATAACGAAAATGATCTTTGAAAACTAAACAAGACAAAACGTACCTGTTAATTCGAGTTTTTATAAAAAAATCCTATGAAACTTCATAGGTAGTCAGTCAAACTGGCGAAAAGCAAAACTTCGGTTTTGTATTTTTTCGGAGAGTTTGATCCTGGCTCAGGACGAACGCTGGCGGCGTGCCTAATACATGCAAGTCGAGCGGACAGAAGGGAGCTTGCTCCCGGATGTTAGCGGCGGACGGGTGAGTAACACGTGGGTAACCTGCCTGTAAGACTGGGATAACTCCGGGAAACCGGAGCTAATACCGGATAGTTCCTTGAACCGCATGGTTCAAGGATGAAAGACGGTTTCGGCTGTCACTTACAGATGGACCCGCGGCGCATTAGCTAGTTGGTGGGGTAATGGCTCACCAAGGCGACGATGCGTAGCCGACCTGAGAGGGTGATCGGCCACACTGGGACTGAGACACGGCCCAGACTCCTACGGGAGGCAGCAGTAGGGAATCTTCCGCAATGGACGAAAGTCTGACGGAGCAACGCCGCGTGAGTGATGAAGGTTTTCGGATCGTAAAGCTCTGTTGTTAGGGAAGAACAAGTGCGAGAGTAACTGCTCGCACCTTGACGGTACCTAACCAGAAAGCCACGGCTAACTACGTGCCAGCAGCCGCGGTAATACGTAGGTGGCAAGCGTTGTCCGGAATTATTGGGCGTAAAGGGCTCGCAGGCGGTTTCTTAAGTCTGATGTGAAAGCCCCCGGCTCAACCGGGGAGGGTCATTGGAAACTGGGAAACTTGAGTGCAGAAGAGGAGAGTGGAATTCCACGTGTAGCGGTGAAATGCGTAGAGATGTGGAGGAACACCAGTGGCGAAGGCGACTCTCTGGTCTGTAACTGACGCTGAGGAGCGAAAGCGTGGGGAGCGAACAGGATTAGATACCCTGGTAGTCCACGCCGTAAACGATGAGTGCTAAGTGTTAGGGGGTTTCCGCCCCTTAGTGCTGCAGCTAACGCATTAAGCACTCCGCCTGGGGAGTACGGTCGCAAGACTGAAACTCAAAGGAATTGACGGGGGCCCGCACAAGCGGTGGAGCATGTGGTTTAATTCGAAGCAACGCGAAGAACCTTACCAGGTCTTGACATCCTCTGACAACCCTAGAGATAGGGCTTTCCCTTCGGGGACAGAGTGACAGGTGGTGCATGGTTGTCGTCAGCTCGTGTCGTGAGATGTTGGGTTAAGTCCCGCAACGAGCGCAACCCTTGATCTTAGTTGCCAGCATTCAGTTGGGCACTCTAAGGTGACTGCCGGTGACAAACCGGAGGAAGGTGGGGATGACGTCAAATCATCATGCCCCTTATGACCTGGGCTACACACGTGCTACAATGGACAGAACAAAGGGCTGCAAGACCGCAAGGTTTAGCCAATCCCATAAATCTGTTCTCAGTTCGGATCGCAGTCTGCAACTCGACTGCGTGAAGCTGGAATCGCTAGTAATCGCGGATCAGCATGCCGCGGTGAATACGTTCCCGGGCCTTGTACACACCGCCCGTCACACCACGAGAGTTTGCAACACCCGAAGTCGGTGAGGTAACCTTTATGGAGCCAGCCGCCGAAGGTGGGGCAGATGATTGGGGTGAAGTCGTAACAAGGTAGCCGTATCGGAAGGTGCGGCTGGATCACCTCCTTTCTAAGGATATATGGAGCAGCGTACGTTTTCGTCTTGTTTAGTTTTGAAGGATCATTCCTTCAAAACATGTCTCTAGCGAGACAGGATTGTTCTTTGAAAACTAGATAACAATAAGTAATACATTCACATTGAATGCAATGCAAAGTTCATCACACATAGTGATTCTTTCTAAAGTAAGAAATGGTTAAGTTAGAAAGGGCGCACGGTGGATGCCTTGGCACTAGGAGCCGATGAAGGACGGGACGAACACCGATATGCTTCGGGGAGCTGTAAGCAAGCTTTGATCCGGAGATTTCCGAATGGGGAAACCCACTGCTCGTAATGGAGTAGTATCCATACTTGAATACATAGAGTATGAGAAGGCATACCCGGGGAACTGAAACATCTAAGTACCCGGAGGAAGAGAAAGCAAATGCGATTCCCTGAGTAGCGGCGAGCGAAACGGGAACAGCCCAAACCAAGAGGCTTGCCTCTTGGGGTTGTAGGACACTCTATACGGAGTTACAAAGGAACGATATAAGCGAAGAGGTCTGGAAAGGCCCGCCAAAGAAGGTAACAGCCCTGTAACTGAAATGTTGTTCTCTCCAGAGTGGATCCTGAGTACGGCGGAACACGTGAAATTCCGTCGGAATCCGGGAGGACCATCTCCCAAGGCTAAATACTCCCTAGTGACCGATAGTGAACCAGTACCGTGAGGGAAAGGTGAAAAGCACCCCGGAAGGGGAGTGAAATAGATCCTGAAACCGTGTGCCTACAAGTAGTCAGAGCCCGTTAACGGGTGATGGCGTGCCTTTTGTAGAATGAACCGGCGAGTTACGATCCCGTGCAAGGTTAAGCAGAAGATGCGGAGCCGCAGCGAAAGCGAGTCTGAATAGGGCGCATGAGTACGTGGTCGTAGACCCGAAACCAGGTGATCTACCCATGTCCAGGGTGAAGTTCAGGTAACACTGAATGGAGGCCCGAACCCACGCACGTTGAAAAGTGCGGGGATGAGGTGTGGGTAGGGGTGAAATGCCAATCGAACCTGGAGATAGCTGGTTCTCTCCGAAATAGCTTTAGGGCTAGCCTCAAGGTAAGAGTCTCGGAGGTAGAGCACTGATTGGACTAGGGGCCCCTACCGGGTTACCGAATTCAGTCAAACTCCGAATGCCGATGACTTATCCTTGGGAGTCAGACTGCGAGTGATAAGATCCGTAGTCGAAAGGGAAACAGCCCAGACCGCCAGCTAAGGTCCCAAAGTATACGTTAAGTGGAAAAGGATGTGGAGTTGCTTAGACAACCAGGATGTTGGCTTAGAAGCAGCCACCATTTAAAGAGTGCGTAATAGCTCACTGGTCGAGTGACTCTGCGCCGAAAATGTACCGGGGCTAAACGTATCACCGAAGCTGCGGACTGTTCTTACGAACAGTGGTAGGAGAGCGTTCTAAGGGCTGTGAAGCCAGACCGGAAGGACTGGTGGAGCGCTTAGAAGTGAGAATGCCGGTATGAGTAGCGAAAGACGGGTGAGAATCCCGTCCACCGAATGCCTAAGGTTTCCTGAGGAAGGCTCGTCCGCTCAGGGTTAGTCGGGACCTAAGCCGAGGCCGAAAGGCGTAGGCGATGGACAACAGGTTGATATTCCTGTACCACCTCCTCACCATTTGAGCAATGGGGGGACGCAGGAGGATAGGGTAAGCGCGGTATTGGATATCCGCGTCCAAGCAGTTAGGCTGGGAAATAGGCAAATCCGTTTCCCGTAAAGGCTGAGCTGTGATGGCGAGCGAAATTTAGTAGCGAAGTTCCTGATTCCACACTGCCAAGAAAAGCCTCTAGCGAGGTGAGAGGTGCCCGTACCGCAAACCGACACAGGTAGGCGAGGAGAGAATCCTAAGGTGATCGAGAGAACTCTCGTTAAGGAACTCGGCAAAATGACCCCGTAACTTCGGGAGAAGGGGTGCTTCTTAGGGTGTTAAAGCCCCGAGAAGCCGCAGTGAATAGGCCCAGGCGACTGTTTAGCAAAAACACAGGTCTCTGCGAAGCCGTAAGGCGAAGTATAGGGGCTGACGCCTGCCCGGTGCTGGAAGGTTAAGAGGAGCGCTTAGCGTAAGCGAAGGTGCGAATTGAAGCCCCAGTAAACGGCGGCCGTAACTATAACGGTCCTAAGGTAGCGAAATTCCTTGTCGGGTAAGTTCCGACCCGCACGAAAGGCGCAACGATCTGGGCACTGTCTCAACGAGAGACTCGGTGAAATTATAGTACCTGTGAAGATGCAGGTTACCCGCGACAGGACGGAAAGACCCCGTGGAGCTTTACTGCAGCCTGATATTGAATGTTGGTACAGCTTGTACAGGATAGGTAGGAGCCTTGGAAACCGGAGCGCTAGCTTCGGTGGAGGCATCGGTGGGATACTACCCTGGCTGTATTGACCTTCTAACCCGCTGCCCTTATCGGGCAGGGAGACAGTGTCAGGTGGGCAGTTTGACTGGGGCGGTCGCCTCCTAAAATGTAACGGAGGCGCCCAAAGGTTCCCTCAGAATGGTTGGAAATCATTCGCAGAGTGTAAAGGCACAAGGGAGCTTGACTGCGAGACCTACAAGTCGAGCAGGGACGAAAGTCGGGCTTAGTGATCCGGTGGTTCCGCATGGAAGGGCCATCGCTCAACGGATAAAAGCTACCCCGGGGATAACAGGCTTATCTCCCCCAAGAGTCCACATCGACGGGGAGGTTTGGCACCTCGATGTCGGCTCATCGCATCCTGGGGCTGTAGTCGGTCCCAAGGGTTGGGCTGTTCGCCCATTAAAGCGGTACGCGAGCTGGGTTCAGAACGTCGTGAGACAGTTCGGTCCCTATCCGTCGCGGGCGCAGGAAATTTGAGAGGAGCTGTCCTTAGTACGAGAGGACCGGGATGGACGCACCGCTGGTGTACCAGTTGTTCTGCCAAGGGCATCGCTGGGTAGCTATGTGCGGACGGGATAAGTGCTGAAAGCATCTAAGCATGAAGCCCCCCTCAAGATGAGATTTCCCATTCCGCAAGGAAGTAAGATCCCTGAAAGATGATCAGGTTGATAGGTCTGAGGTGGAAGCGTGGTGACACGTGGAGCTGACAGATACTAATAGATCGAGGACTTAACCTATATTCTAATGTGAAGCATGAACATTGTTATCTAGTTTTGAGAGAACATTCTCTCCATCAGGTTTGGTGGCGATAGCGAAGAGGTCACACCCGTTCCCATACCGAACACGGAAGTTAAGCTCTTCAGCGCCGATGGTAGTTGGGGGTTTCCCCCTGTGAGAGTAGGACGCCGCCAAGCTTCTATAAGGATCAGTTCCAGTCGGAACTGGTCTTTTTTGTGTTTTGCATGACTTGCTTCTATGTAATAGGTTCTTAAAGTGAAAATACGTTGTTCCCTCGTTGATTGCTAAATGAATCAAAATTTACGCTCTTTCAATTTAACATGTCGGTCATCATATGAACCAGCAGCTCAAATTATCAAGGGTCTACACTAAAAGCATAGAAAACCTCACCTTCGGCTAAATAGATATAGAAAGGCGATGTATAGGGCACTAAATAGAAAGACTTCATCCCGAAGGGGATGGTCAGCTATTGTTGCATTTCCAATTTAAAAAGATAGAAGAAGTGAAAGAAACAATACTCATTTTATTTCTCCTGTTAAAATTATTTGAAGCAATAGAAAAATGATGTGAAACGATTTTGTTGAAAAATAGTAAAGACCAGCAGTATTTTCACACTTTTTTATGCAAAAAAGATTTCTCAGAAAAATAAAATAATAACAAGATTTCTTTTTTGAATGTTTTTATCCAGAGATATATGAAATAAAATCAAGGGTATGAAAGCTTCGAAATAGCTGTTTTCAAAGGAATAAAGCCTTATTAGTACTCTTTTTAACAAAAAAACATAAAAAAATGAAAAAAAGGCTTTTAAAATGATGAGACAAGTGGTAAACTTCTTTAGGTGCCTTAACGAAAAGGTGAAAAAACAGCTTTAAAATAAATTCAAAAATTATTTTAAAAAAGTCTTTACAAACAATATCTTATCGTTATATAATACTATTTGTCAGATCGAGAGACACTTCGAAACGACACAATATGGAGGATTAGCTCAGCTGGGAGAGCATCTGCCTTACAAGCAGAGGGTCGGCGGTTCGAGCCCGTCATCCTCCACCATATTTATTCTTACATAATGTTAGGGTAGATAAAGCCGGTGTAGCTCAACTGGTAGAGCAACTGACTTGTAATCAGTAGGTTGGGGGTTCAAGTCCTCTTGCCGGCACCACTTTCATATGGTAAGATAGACAAGTCGCTTTTAAAGCGAGCCATTAGCTCAGTTGGTAGAGCATCTGACTTTTAATCAGAGGGTCGAAGGTTCGAGTCCTTCATGGCTCACCATGTTTCATGCGGGTGTGGCGGAATTGGCAGACGCGCTAGACTTAGGATCTAGTGTCTTTATGACGTGGGGGTTCAAGTCCCTTCAC
This sequence comes from Bacillus sp. FSL M8-0350, assembly GCF_038593345.1. Classification (NCBI taxonomy): domain Bacteria; kingdom Bacillati; phylum Bacillota; class Bacilli; order Caryophanales; family Bacillaceae; genus Bacillus; species Bacillus sp. FSL M8-0350. The sequence continues at coordinate 98,958 of NZ_CP151985.1, forward strand.
CCGCATTGCCAAATAAAATAAAGAAATCCTGTAATGCGGAAGTAGTTCAGTGGTAGAACACCACCTTGCCAAGGTGGGGGTCGCGGGTTCGAATCCCGTCTTCCGCTTATACCATCCACGCCGGGGTGGTGGAATTGGCAGACACACAGGACTTAAAATCCTGCGGTAGGTGACTACCGTGCCGGTTCAAGTCCGGCCCTCGGCATTATAAATAAGCGCCCGTAGCTCAATTGGATAGAGCGTTTGACTACGGATCAAAAGGTTAGGGGTTCGACTCCTCTCGGGCGCGCCATTAAGATCGGGAAGTAGCTCAGCTTGGTAGAGCACTTGGTTTGGGACCAAGGGGTCGCAGGTTCGAATCCTGTCTTCCCGACCATCTTTTATGGGGCCTTAGCTCAGCTGGGAGAGCGCCTGCCTTGCACGCAGGAGGTCAGCGGTTCGATCCCGCTAGGCTCCACCAATATGATCTTTGAAAACTAAACAAGACAAAACGTACCTGTTAATTCGAGTTTTTATAAAAAAATCCTATGAAACTTCATAGGTAGTCAGTCAAACTGGCGAAAAGCAAAACTTCGGTTTTGTATTTTTTCGGAGAGTTTGATCCTGGCTCAGGACGAACGCTGGCGGCGTGCCTAATACATGCAAGTCGAGCGGACAGAAGGGAGCTTGCTCCCGGATGTTAGCGGCGGACGGGTGAGTAACACGTGGGTAACCTGCCTGTAAGACTGGGATAACTCCGGGAAACCGGAGCTAATACCGGATAGTTCCTTGAACCGCATGGTTCAAGGATGAAAGACGGTTTCGGCTGTCACTTACAGATGGACCCGCGGCGCATTAGCTAGTTGGTGGGGTAATGGCTCACCAAGGCGACGATGCGTAGCCGACCTGAGAGGGTGATCGGCCACACTGGGACTGAGACACGGCCCAGACTCCTACGGGAGGCAGCAGTAGGGAATCTTCCGCAATGGACGAAAGTCTGACGGAGCAACGCCGCGTGAGTGATGAAGGTTTTCGGATCGTAAAGCTCTGTTGTTAGGGAAGAACAAGTGCGAGAGTAACTGCTCGCACCTTGACGGTACCTAACCAGAAAGCCACGGCTAACTACGTGCCAGCAGCCGCGGTAATACGTAGGTGGCAAGCGTTGTCCGGAATTATTGGGCGTAAAGGGCTCGCAGGCGGTTTCTTAAGTCTGATGTGAAAGCCCCCGGCTCAACCGGGGAGGGTCATTGGAAACTGGGAAACTTGAGTGCAGAAGAGGAGAGTGGAATTCCACGTGTAGCGGTGAAATGCGTAGAGATGTGGAGGAACACCAGTGGCGAAGGCGACTCTCTGGTCTGTAACTGACGCTGAGGAGCGAAAGCGTGGGGAGCGAACAGGATTAGATACCCTGGTAGTCCACGCCGTAAACGATGAGTGCTAAGTGTTAGGGGGTTTCCGCCCCTTAGTGCTGCAGCTAACGCATTAAGCACTCCGCCTGGGGAGTACGGTCGCAAGACTGAAACTCAAAGGAATTGACGGGGGCCCGCACAAGCGGTGGAGCATGTGGTTTAATTCGAAGCAACGCGAAGAACCTTACCAGGTCTTGACATCCTCTGACAACCCTAGAGATAGGGCTTTCCCTTCGGGGACAGAGTGACAGGTGGTGCATGGTTGTCGTCAGCTCGTGTCGTGAGATGTTGGGTTAAGTCCCGCAACGAGCGCAACCCTTGATCTTAGTTGCCAGCATTCAGTTGGGCACTCTAAGGTGACTGCCGGTGACAAACCGGAGGAAGGTGGGGATGACGTCAAATCATCATGCCCCTTATGACCTGGGCTACACACGTGCTACAATGGACAGAACAAAGGGCTGCAAGACCGCAAGGTTTAGCCAATCCCATAAATCTGTTCTCAGTTCGGATCGCAGTCTGCAACTCGACTGCGTGAAGCTGGAATCGCTAGTAATCGCGGATCAGCATGCCGCGGTGAATACGTTCCCGGGCCTTGTACACACCGCCCGTCACACCACGAGAGTTTGCAACACCCGAAGTCGGTGAGGTAACCTTTATGGAGCCAGCCGCCGAAGGTGGGGCAGATGATTGGGGTGAAGTCGTAACAAGGTAGCCGTATCGGAAGGTGCGGCTGGATCACCTCCTTTCTAAGGATATATGGAGCAGCGTACGTTTTCGTCTTGTTTAGTTTTGAAGGATCATTCCTTCAAAACATGTCTCTAGCGAGACAGGATTGTTCTTTGAAAACTAGATAACAATAAGTAATACATTCACATTGAATGCAATGCAAAGTTCATCACACATAGTGATTCTTTCTAAAGTAAGAAATGGTTAAGTTAGAAAGGGCGCACGGTGGATGCCTTGGCACTAGGAGCCGATGAAGGACGGGACGAACACCGATATGCTTCGGGGAGCTGTAAGCAAGCTTTGATCCGGAGATTTCCGAATGGGGAAACCCACTGCTCGTAATGGAGTAGTATCCATACTTGAATACATAGAGTATGAGAAGGCATACCCGGGGAACTGAAACATCTAAGTACCCGGAGGAAGAGAAAGCAAATGCGATTCCCTGAGTAGCGGCGAGCGAAACGGGAACAGCCCAAACCAAGAGGCTTGCCTCTTGGGGTTGTAGGACACTCTATACGGAGTTACAAAGGAATGATATAAGCGAAGAGGTCTGGAAAGGCCCGCCAAAGAAGGTAACAGCCCTGTAACTGAAATGTCGTTCTCTCCAGAGTGGATCCTGAGTACGGCGGAACACGTGAAATTCCGTCGGAATCCGGGAGGACCATCTCCCAAGGCTAAATACTCCCTAGTGACCGATAGTGAACCAGTACCGTGAGGGAAAGGTGAAAAGCACCCCGGAAGGGGAGTGAAATAGATCCTGAAACCGTGTGCCTACAAGTAGTCAGAGCCCGTTAACGGGTGATGGCGTGCCTTTTGTAGAATGAACCGGCGAGTTACGATCCCGTGCAAGGTTAAGCAGAAGATGCGGAGCCGCAGCGAAAGCGAGTCTGAATAGGGCGCATGAGTACGTGGTCGTAGACCCGAAACCAGGTGATCTACCCATGTCCAGGGTGAAGTTCAGGTAACACTGAATGGAGGCCCGAACCCACGCACGTTGAAAAGTGCGGGGATGAGGTGTGGGTAGGGGTGAAATGCCAATCGAACCTGGAGATAGCTGGTTCTCTCCGAAATAGCTTTAGGGCTAGCCTCAAGGTAAGAGTCTCGGAGGTAGAGCACTGATTGGACTAGGGGCCCCTACCGGGTTACCGAATTCAGTCAAACTCCGAATGCCGATGACTTATCCTTGGGAGTCAGACTGCGAGTGATAAGATCCGTAGTCGAAAGGGAAACAGCCCAGACCGCCAGCTAAGGTCCCAAAGTATACGTTAAGTGGAAAAGGATGTGGAGTTGCTTAGACAACCAGGATGTTGGCTTAGAAGCAGCCACCATTTAAAGAGTGCGTAATAGCTCACTGGTCGAGTGACTCTGCGCCGAAAATGTACCGGGGCTAAACGTATCACCGAAGCTGCGGACTGTTCTTACGAACAGTGGTAGGAGAGCGTTCTAAGGGCTGTGAAGCCAGACCGGAAGGACTGGTGGAGCGCTTAGAAGTGAGAATGCCGGTATGAGTAGCGAAAGACGGGTGAGAATCCCGTCCACCGAATGCCTAAGGTTTCCTGAGGAAGGCTCGTCCGCTCAGGGTTAGTCGGGACCTAAGCCGAGGCCGAAAGGCGTAGGCGATGGACAACAGGTTGATATTCCTGTACCACCTCCTCACCATTTGAGCAATGGGGGGACGCAGGAGGATAGGGTAAGCGCGGTATTGGATATCCGCGTCCAAGCAGTTAGGCTGGGAAATAGGCAAATCCGTTTCCCGTAAAGGCTGAGCTGTGATGGCGAGCGAAATTTAGTAGCGAAGTTCCTGATTCCACACTGCCAAGAAAAGCCTCTAGCGAGGTGAGAGGTGCCCGTACCGCAAACCGACACAGGTAGGCGAGGAGAGAATCCTAAGGTGATCGAGAGAACTCTCGTTAAGGAACTCGGCAAAATGACCCCGTAACTTCGGGAGAAGGGGTGCTTCTTAGGGTGTTAAAGCCCCGAGAAGCCGCAGTGAATAGGCCCAGGCGACTGTTTAGCAAAAACACAGGTCTCTGCGAAGCCGTAAGGCGAAGTATAGGGGCTGACGCCTGCCCGGTGCTGGAAGGTTAAGAGGAGCGCTTAGCGTAAGCGAAGGTGCGAATTGAAGCCCCAGTAAACGGCGGCCGTAACTATAACGGTCCTAAGGTAGCGAAATTCCTTGTCGGGTAAGTTCCGACCCGCACGAAAGGCGCAACGATCTGGGCACTGTCTCAACGAGAGACTCGGTGAAATTATAGTACCTGTGAAGATGCAGGTTACCCGCGACAGGACGGAAAGACCCCGTGGAGCTTTACTGCAGCCTGATATTGAATGTTGGTACAGCTTGTACAGGATAGGTAGGAGCCTTGGAAACCGGAGCGCTAGCTTCGGTGGAGGCATCGGTGGGATACTACCCTGGCTGTATTGACCTTCTAACCCGCTGCCCTTATCGGGCAGGGAGACAGTGTCAGGTGGGCAGTTTGACTGGGGCGGTCGCCTCCTAAAATGTAACGGAGGCGCCCAAAGGTTCCCTCAGAATGGTTGGAAATCATTCGCAGAGTGTAAAGGCACAAGGGAGCTTGACTGCGAGACCTACAAGTCGAGCAGGGACGAAAGTCGGGCTTAGTGATCCGGTGGTTCCGCATGGAAGGGCCATCGCTCAACGGATAAAAGCTACCCCGGGGATAACAGGCTTATCTCCCCCAAGAGTCCACATCGACGGGGAGGTTTGGCACCTCGATGTCGGCTCATCGCATCCTGGGGCTGTAGTCGGTCCCAAGGGTTGGGCTGTTCGCCCATTAAAGCGGTACGCGAGCTGGGTTCAGAACGTCGTGAGACAGTTCGGTCCCTATCCGTCGCGGGCGCAGGAAATTTGAGAGGAGCTGTCCTTAGTACGAGAGGACCGGGATGGACGCACCGCTGGTGTACCAGTTGTTCTGCCAAGGGCATCGCTGGGTAGCTATGTGCGGACGGGATAAGTGCTGAAAGCATCTAAGCATGAAGCCCCCCTCAAGATGAGATTTCCCATTCCGCAAGGAAGTAAGATCCCTGAAAGATGATCAGGTTGATAGGTCTGAGGTGGAAGCGTGGTGACACGTGGAGCTGACAGATACTAATAGATCGAGGACTTAACCTATATTCTAATGTGAAGCATGAACATTGTTATCTAGTTTTGAGAGAACATTCTCTCCATCAGGTTTGGTGGCGATAGCGAAGAGGTCACACCCGTTCCCATACCGAACACGGAAGTTAAGCTCTTCAGCGCCGATGGTAGTTGGGGGTTTCCCCCTGTGAGAGTAGGACGCCGCCAAGCTTCTATTAGGATCAGTTCCAGTCGGAACTGGTCTTTTTTGTGTTTTTGGGAGGTTTGACACCATATAAATGTGGAAATAATATTGTTAGTTGAGCGATTATCTTGAAAAATTGATCGAAAAAATTTATAGTAAGATTAAAGTCAAATATAGTCAAAGTCAATGGAGGAGGAGGCGGAGTGGCACAAAATATTTCTGATATCATCGAGCAGTATTTGAAGGAAGTCTTGGATCAGAACGGTCGAGAAATATTAGAAATTAAACGCAATGAAATTGCAGATAAGTTTCAATGCGTACCTTCACAAATAAACTATGTTATCAATACACGCTTTACGAGCGAGAGAGGCTATATCGTTGAAAGTAAGCGTGGCGGCGGTGGCTATATCCGCATCATTAAAGTCAAAATGAATGATGAAGTCGACTTATTGAACAATATTATTTCCCAAATATATCATCGTTTATCACAGGCTGCATCTGATCATATCATCATGCGTCTTGTTGAAAATAACATTTTATCTGAAAGAGAAGCTAAGATGATGATTAGTGTCATGGACCGTTCTGTATTGCATATTGATTTACCTGAACGTGATGAACTGCGTGCTCGGATGATGAAAGCGATGTTAAATGCTTTGAAATTAAAGTAAAGCGGGTGAAAAGATTGATTTGTCAAGAATGTAATGAGAGACCAGCCACTTTTCACTTTACGAAAGTTATAAATGGAGAAAAACAAGAAATGCACATATGTGAACAATGTGCAAAAGAAAACAGTGATTCATATGCTATGAGTGGAAACCAAGGTTTCTCGATTCACAACTTATTATCAGGCTTATTGAATATTGATCCTAGCTTCACCACAAGTGCGAACAAGGGCTCGTCTATTTTTCAAGAAGCGAAAGAAGTGGATCAATGTCCTAAGTGTGGCTTAACCTTTCAGCAGTTCAGAAAAACAGGCCGATTTGGCTGTGCAGAATGCTATCGTACATTTGATCAGTATCTGAACCCTGTTTTACGGAAAGTCCATAGTGGAAATACAGTCCATAATGGAAAAGTACCAAAACGAATTGCCGGCAGCCTGCATGTTCGCCGGAAACTTGAGTTAATGCAGCAAGAGCTGAAGCAGCTGATTGAACAGGAAGAGTTCGAAAAGGCAGCGGAAGTTCGAGATCAAATTCGTGCATTAGAGCATGAGCAATCTCAACAGAGGGAGGGAGATTAACGTCATGTCGCTCCAGCATTTTATTCAAGACGCTCTTAGTCAGTGGATGAAACAAAAAGGACCAGAAAGTGACATTGTTCTAAGTAGTCGTATCCGGCTAGCTCGCAATCTAGAGCATGTTCGTTTCCCAACTCAGTTTTCTCAAGCTGAAGCTGAAGCTGTTCTCCAGCAATTCGAGCAAAAGTTTGCTAGCCAGGAAGTGAAGGACATTGGAAACTTTGTTCTGATTCGAATGAATGAAACGCAGCCTTTAGCAAAGAGGGTACTTGTTGAGAAGCATTTGATTAGCCCCAATTTAGCTGAATCAAGATTTGGTGGCTGTTTGCTTTCTGAAAATGAAGAAATCAGTGTAATGCTGAATGAAGAAGACCATATTCGAATCCAATGCTTATTCCCAGGTTTTCAGCTAGCCAATGCACTAAAAGCGGCTAATCAGGTAGATGACTGGATTGAAGAGCAAGTGGATTACGCGTTTTCTGAAAAGCGAGGATACTTAACAAGCTGTCCGACCAATGTAGGTACAGGTATCAGGGCTTCGGTCATGATGCATTTACCAGCATTAGCGCTCACAAGACAAATGAATCGGATTATTCCGGCCATTAATCAATTAGGTCTTGTGGTCAGAGGAATTTATGGTGAGGGCAGCGAAGCAATAGGGAACATCTTTCAAATTTCAAATCAAATGACACTTGGTCAATCAGAAGAAGACATTGTAGATGACTTGAATAGTGTGACCGCTCAGCTCATTGAACAAGAGCGATCTGCACGAAAAGCGTTATATCAAACATCTAAAATTGAACTTGAGGACAGAGTGTACCGCTCTTTAGGGATTTTGGCCAATTGTCGTATGATTGAATCAAAGGAAACAGCGAAGTGTTTGTCAGATGTGCGGCTTGGAATTGATTTAGGTATCATTAAGGGGCTTTCAAGTAATATACTGAATGAACTCATGATTTTGACTCAGCCCGGCTTCCTTCAACAATATTCAGGAGGAGCCTTAGAGCCAAATGAACGAGATATAAAACGAGCAGCGATTATTAGAGAAAGGCTGCGCTTAGAAATGCATAGGAATGGACAGGAGGATGAAACGATATGATGTTTGGAAGATTCACTGAAAGAGCTCAAAAGGTATTAGCACTTGCACAAGAAGAAGCCATTCGCCTAGGCCATAAGAATATTGGTACTGAGCACATTTTACTTGGCCTTGTACGTGAAGGTGAGGGCATCGCTGCCAAAGCGTTAGAAGCACTGGGCCTTGTTTCAGATAAAATCCAAAAAGAAGTCGAAAGCTTGATTGGAAGAGGGCAAGAGGTGTCTCAAGCTATTCCTCATTATACGCCTAGAGCGAAGAAGGTCACTGAGCTTTCAATGGATGAAGCAAGAAAGCTAGGTCATTCCTATGTAGGGACAGAACATATTCTATTAGGTCTTATTCGTGAGGGAGAGGGTGTCGCTGCCCGTGTCTTAAATAACCTCGGAGTGAGCTTAAATAAAGCACGCCAGCAAGTCCTGCAGCTGCTTGGAAGCAATGAAACAGGTGCATCTGCGGCAGGCTCTAATAGCAATGCAAATACACCAACACTAGATAGCCTGGCAAGAGATTTAACAGCTATCGCAAAAGAGGACAGCTTGGACCCTGTCATTGGCCGAAGCAAAGAAATTCAACGTGTCATTGAGGTCCTAAGTAGAAGAACAAAAAATAACCCTGTGCTGATTGGTGAGCCTGGTGTTGGTAAAACAGCCATCGCAGAAGGTCTTGCACAGCAAATTATTCATAATGAAGTGCCTGAAATCCTGCGTGATAAACGAGTAATGACCCTGGATATGGGAACTGTTGTAGCTGGTACGAAATATCGTGGTGAATTCGAGGATCGTTTGAAAAAAGTGATGGACGAAATTCGCCAGGCAGGAAATATCATTCTCTTTATCGACGAGCTTCATACACTTATTGGTGCTGGTGGAGCAGAAGGCGCGATTGATGCGTCTAATATCTTGAAGCCATCCCTAGCACGTGGAGAACTTCAATGTATTGGGGCGACAACGTTAGATGAGTACCGTAAATATATTGAAAAGGATGCTGCGCTTGAACGACGTTTCCAGCCAATTCAAGTAGATCAGCCGTCTGTTGATGAAAGTATTCAAATCTTAAGAGGGCTTAGAGACCGGTATGAAGCACATCACCGTGTGTCTATTACAGATGAAGCGATTGAGGCGGCGGTGAAGCTGTCTGACCGTTATATTTCTGACCGATTCCTTCCAGATAAGGCGATTGATTTAATTGATGAGGCAGGTTCGAAAGTCCGTTTACGTTCGTTCACAACACCGCCTAACCTAAAAGAATTAGAGCAAAAGCTGGATGAAGTACGCAAGGAAAAGGATGCGGCAGTTCAAAGTCAAGAATTTGAAAAAGCAGCTTCTCTTCGCGATACAGAACAGCGTTTGCGTGAAAAAGTAGAAGTTACAAAGAAATCATGGAAAGAAAAGCAGGGACAAGAGAATTCAGAGGTATCTGTAGATGATATCGCAATGGTCGTTTCCAGCTGGACGGGAGTGCCTGTTTCGAAAATTGCTCAAACGGAGACAGATAAGCTTCTGAATATGGAACAATTGCTCCACTCTCGCGTGATCGGACAGGATGAAGCGGTTGTCGCTGTAGCAAAAGCGGTGAGACGTGCGCGTGCTGGCCTGAAAGATCCGAAGCGCCCAATCGGCTCCTTTATCTTCTTAGGTCCAACAGGGGTTGGTAAAACGGAGCTTGCAAGAGCACTTGCTGAGTCTATTTTCGGTGATGAAGAAGCAATGATCCGTATTGATATGTCTGAATACATGGAGAAGCACTCTACATCCAGACTTGTTGGGTCACCTCCAGGCTATGTGGGCTATGATGAAGGTGGACAGCTGACTGAAAAAGTGAGAAGAAAACCTTATTCTGTCGTTCTTTTAGACGAGATTGAAAAGGCGCATCCAGATGTATTTAATATCTTACTGCAAGTGTTAGAAGATGGTCGTCTGACTGATTCTAAAGGGCGTACCGTTGACTTTAGAAATACGATTTTGATTATGACATCAAACGTTGGAGCTAGTGAGCTGAAGCGCAATAAATATGTTGGCTTTAACGTGCAGGATGAAAGTCAAAATTACAAGGATATGAAAGGCAAAGTGATGGGCGAGTTGAAACGTGCGTTTAGACCTGAGTTTATCAACCGTATTGATGAAATCATTGTCTTCCACTCGCTTGAGAAGAAACATCTCAAAGAGATCGTGTCTCTCATGTCTGATCAATTGACAAAACGATTAAAAGAACAAGACCTATCAATTGAATTGACGGAAGCAGCAAAAGCGAAGATTGCCGACGAAGGAGTAGATCTTGAGTACGGTGCGCGTCCGTTAAGAAGAGCGATTCAAAAGCATGTAGAAGATCGACTTTCTGAAGAGCTTCTGAAGGGGAATATTGAAAAAGGTCAACATATCGTATTAGATGTGGAAGATGGAGAAATTGTCGTAAAAGCGACGGCTGCTACGAACTAATATAGTAAGAAAAAAGTGTGAGGCATACCAGTAAGGTGTATGCCTCCCTTTACTTATTTTCTGACCAGTATAAGGAGTTGTATTCTTCAATCTATGGCTAAGACAAAATCAAAATTTATATGCCAATCGTGCGGTTATGAGTCAGCCAAATGGATGGGGAAATGTCCAGGCTGCGGCACGTGGAACAGTATGACAGAAGAGGTCGTTCGCAAAGAGCCGGCAAACCGTCGAAGTGCTTTTAATCATTCTGTTCAAACCATTCAAAAACCTTCACCTATATCTGCAATTGAAACATCCGAAGAACCCCGAATTAAAACAAATTTAGAAGAATTTAACCGAGTATTAGGAAGTGGAATTGTCAAAGGTTCTCTTGTTCTCATCGGCGGAGATCCTGGGATTGGGAAGTCCACATTGTTATTACAAGTATCAGCACAGCTCTCAGACAAAAATCAGAATGTGTTATACATATCTGGTGAGGAGTCCATTAAACAAACGAAGCTAAGAGCGGACCGCCTTGGCATTGAAAGCACCTCTTTACATGTTTTGGCTGAAACCGATATGGAGTATATAACGTCTGCTATACAGGAGATGAAACCTGCGTTTGTTGTGGTGGATTCGATTCAAACCGTTTATCAAAGCGATATTACTTCAGCTCCCGGCTCTGTATCTCAAGTTAGAGAATGTACAGCGCAGCTGATGAAGATTGCCAAAACAAATGGTATTCCTATTTTTATCGTTGGTCACGTGACCAAAGAAGGCTCGATCGCAGGCCCACGCCTTTTAGAGCATATGGTGGACACAGTTCTTTATTTTGAAGGCGAGCGTCATCATACGTTTCGTATTTTACGGGCGGTCAAAAACCGATTTGGTTCAACGAATGAATTGGGAATTTTTGAAATGAGAGAGGAAGGGCTCACGGAAGTATTAAACCCATCAGAAATCTTTTTAGAAGAGCGGTCGGCAGGTGTATCTGGTTCGTGTGTTGTTGCCTCAATGGAAGGAACAAGACCCGTACTTGTCGAGATACAGGCATTAATTTCCCCGACAAGCTTTGGGAATCCGCGAAGAATGGCCACTGGCCTTGATCATAATCGAGTATCGCTGCTCATGGCAGTTTTAGAAAAACGCGTGGGGCTGCTGCTGCAAAACCAAGATGCGTATTTAAAGGTCGCAGGCGGTGTGAAGCTTGACGAACCGGCGATTGACTTAGCTATTGCCGTCAGTATTGCATCAAGCTTTAAAGATGCAGCGCCGCATCAAGCGGATTGCTTTATAGGAGAGGTCGGTCTGACGGGAGAAGTCAGAAGAGTATCAAGAATTGAACAGCGAGTGCAGGAAGCTGCAAAACTAGGATTTAAGCGAATGTTTATTCCTCAGGCGAATATAGACGGATGGAAAAAGCCGAGAGGGATTGAGTTAGTTGGTGTAGAAAATGTAGCGGAGGCACTTCGAATTTCACTAGGGGGATCATAGAAATGGAAAAAGAGAAAAAAGGAGCGAGAGAACTCGATCTCTTAGATATTGTACAGTTTGTGGCACCAGGAACACCTCTGCGGGCAGGGATTGAAAACGTCCTGAGAGCCAATACTGGCGGGCTCATTGTTGTTGGTTATAATGACAAAGTAAAGAGTGTGGTAGATGGAGGATTTCACATTAATTCAGCCTTCTCCCCAGCACATTTATATGAATTGGCGAAGATGGATGGAGCCATTATTCTTAGCGATTCTGGTCAAAAAATCTTGTATGCGAATACACAGCTGATGCCAGATGCAACCATTCATTCATCGGAAACAGGCATGAGGCACCGGACGGCTGAACGTGTAGCAAAGCAGACAGGCTGCTTAATTATTGCTATTTCTGAACGGAGGAACGTCATTACCTTATACCAAGGGAATCGTCGTTATACGCTGAAAGATATTGGCTTTATTTTAACAAAGGCTAATCAAGCCATTCAAACACTTGAGAAATATAAAACGATTTTAGATCACGCCATTTCTGCGTTAAGCGCCCTAGAATTCGAAGAGCTTGTGACCTTTGGGGATGTATTATCCGTGCTGCACCGCTACGAAATGGTACTCAGAATCAAAAATGAAATCAATATGTATATCAAAGAGCTTGGAACAGAGGGACACTTGATCCGTCTGCAGGTCAATGAATTGATTACAGATATGGAGCAGGAAGCGGCTTTATTTATTAAAGATTACGTGAAAGAAAAGATTAAAGATCCGTATGTGCTGCTTAAACAACTTCAAGATATGTCGAGCTTTGAGCTTTTAGATGATTCCATTCTGTACAAGTTACTTGGATATCCCGCTTCTACAAATATTGACGAATATGTGTACACAAGAGGATACAGATTGCTCCATAAAATCCCTAGACTGCCAATGCCAATCGTCGAAAATGTGGTTGAAGCATTCGGTGTGCTAGATCGAATTATGGAAGCAGATGTACAAGAATTGGATGAAGTAGAAGGAATTGGAGAAGTAAGAGCGAAAAAGATAAAAAAAGGTTTAAAAAGGTTACAAGAAAAACATTATATCGACCGTCAGCTTTAAGAAGAGAAATTTTCCTCTACTACGGTTAAAAATGGATGAATATGGGTATATTAATGATGGTTTTGTTTTCTGTTGCTCATGATAGGAAACTTAAACATATATCAATGTCAGATGAAGGTGGATTGACAGATGAAAAATAAAGGAGGTGAAGGTATGTTAAAAAGAATCGTTCAGGCGTTTTTTATCATTTTGGGTGCAGTTGTGGGGATTTTTATCATTCCAGAGTTATTTCTGCTTTTAAATGTAAAGGACATACCTTTCATAACAAATGCTTACTCTTCAGCACTAATAGGAGCCGTTGTGTTCTTCATCATTGGTAAATGGTGCACAGGTTATGTGGTAAATTGGGTGAAATGGATCGAGGATTCTCTATTGAAGGCGCCTCTTCCTGATCTTATATCTGGAAGTTTCGGATTAGTATTTGGACTTATTCTAGCATATCTTATTGTAAACGTGATCCCGCTAAACAATATCCCATATCATATTTTTGGTACCATTATTCCGATTTTCCTGGCTTTCTTTTTAGGATACCTTGGGTTTCAGGTAGGCTTTAAGAAGAAGGATGAAATGATAGGGCTGTTCTCCCGATCTGCAAAGGTCACAAAGAAAAAAGGAGCAGCTGATGATGAACCTGAAATAGAAGATAAAAAGCTGAAAATTTTAGACACAAGTGTTATCATTGATGGAAGAATCGCAGATATTTGCCAAACTGGATTCTTAGAAGGTGTCATGGTCATTCCTCAATTTGTACTCGAGGAATTACAGCATATTGCAGACTCTTCAGATGTATTAAAGAGAAATAGAGGCCGAAGAGGTCTTGATATTTTAAATCGTATTCAAAAAGAATTGGATATCAAAGTTGAAATTTACGAAGGTGACTTCGAAGACATTCAAGAGGTTGATAGCAAGCTTGTGAAGCTGGCGAAATTAACTTCAGGTGTTGTTGTGACCAATGATTTTAATTTAAATAAAGTATGCGAACTTCAAAAAGTAGCAGTGTTAAACATCAATGATCTAGCCAATGCCGTTAAACCGGTTGTACTGCCTGGGGAAGAAATGAAGGTACAGGTCATCAAAGATGGGAAAGAGCATAACCAAGGTGTTGCTTACTTAGATGACGGGACGATGATTGTGGTCGAGGAAGGACGCAATTACATTGGAAAAGACATTGACGTGCTCGTCACAAGTGTGCTGCAGACTGCTGCTGGAAGAATGATTTTTGCGAAGCCAAAACTTCTGGAGAAGGCGCTCTAAAGGGAGAACGAACATGTATTATGAAGTAGTTATTCCGGCTGCGGGGCAGGGGAAACGAATGAAGGCCGGCCGCAATAAGCTTTTTATTGAGCTGAAAAGAATGCCGGTCATCATTCATACACTAAAGGTGTTTGACGCTCATGCGCAATGCAAACGAATGATCCTAGCGATCAATGAAGAGGAGCGTCAAGACTTTGAAAGGCTACTCAAGGTACACGCTTTTCAAACGCCTGTTTCACTTGTCACTGGCGGTGAAGAACGTCAGCAAAGTGTATACGAAGGATTAAAGGCTGTGAAAGATGCGGACATCGTGCTTGTTCATGATGGGGCAAGGCCTTTTATTAAGCATACACAGATTGACTTGCTCGTTAAAGCGGCGATTGAAAAAGGCTCCGCAGTTGTAGCGGTACCAGTGAAAGACACAATCAAACGCGTTCAAGAAGGCAAAGTGGAACAAACCATTGAACGTCAGAGCTTGTGGGCAGTCCAGACCCCACAAGCTTTTCGTCATTCTATTTTAAAAGAGGCGCATGAATATGCGGAGCGGACAGGCTTCCTTGGAACAGACGACGCCAGTCTTGTTGAACAATTACAAGGTGAGAATGTGTATATTGTCCAAGGAGACTATACCAATATTAAGCTGACAACACCGGATGATTTATTGGTTGCCAAGGCAATTATGGATGCGGAAAGAGGGTACTAGATCATGTTGAGAATAGGACAAGGTTTTGATGTACATCAATTAACAGAGGGAAGACCTCTAATTATCGGCGGGGTCACCATCCCTTATGAAAAGGGACTGCTAGGTCATTCAGACGCTGACGTACTGCTTCACACAGTGGCAGATGCATGCCTGGGTGCGATTGCTGAAGGAGATATCGGCAGACATTTCCCAGACACAGATCCTGAGTTTAAGGATGCAGATTCTTTTAAATTATTGCAGCATGTGTGGGCACTTGTGAAAGAAAAGGGCTACACACTTGTGAATATTGACTGCACCATCATGGCGCAAAAGCCTAAAATGGCACCTTACATTCAACCAATGTGTGAGAAAATTGCAGAAGCGCTTGAGGCCGATGTCACACAGGTGAATGTCAAAGCAACAACGACAGAGAAACTCGGATTTACAGGAAGAGGAGAAGGAATTGCCTCTCAGGCAACAGTGCTTCTTCAGAAAAAGTAAAATCCATTTTGATGAGAATAGGTTTTGATGATAAAATACGTTTATAAAAAATTGGTGTCAGACAACATGATGCAGATGAAAGGAAGTTAAACTCATGGGAAATGAAGTGCGTGTTCGTTATGCACCGAGTCCAACTGGTCATTTACATATTGGGAATGCTAGAACGGCTCTTTTCAACTATTTGTTCGCACGCAGCCAAGGCGGCAAATTTATTATTCGAATCGAGGATACGGACCAAAAGCGTAATGTAGAAGGCGGGGAGGAAAGCCAGCTTCGCCACCTGCAATGGCTCGGTATTGATTGGGATGAGAGCATTGATAAAGATGGCGGTTACGGTCCTTATAGACAATCAGAGCGTAATGATATTTACAAAAAATATTATGACGAGCTGTTAGAGAAGGACTTGGCGTATAAGTGCTATTGTACGGCAGAAGAGCTAGAGGCCGAGCGTGAAGCACAAATCGCCCGCAGTGAAATGCCTCGATATTCTGGTAAATGCAGTCATTTATCAAAAGAAGAAGAGGACAAACTGATTGCTGAAGGAAGAGAGCCAAGCATCCGCTTCCGAGTGCCAAAAGGAGAAATCATCAAATTTGACGACATGGTCAAAGGTGAAATTTCATTTGAAACAGACGGCATTGGTGACTTTGTTATTGTGAAAAAAGATGGCACGCCAACTTATAACTTTGCCGTAGCCGTGGATGATCATTTGATGAAAATGACTCACGTTCTTCGCGGAGAAGATCATATTTCAAATACCCCTAAACAAATCATGATTTTTCATGCATTTGGCTGGGATGTTCCGCTATTCGGACATATGACGTTGATTGTGAACGAGAACCGCAAGAAATTAAGTAAACGTGATGAATCAATTATTCAATTCATCGAGCAATATAAGAATTTAGGCTATTTACCTGAAGCCCTGTTTAACTTCATTGCATTACTTGGATGGTCTCCAGTAGGCGAAGAAGAACTGTTTACAAAAGAGCAATTCATCGACATTTTCGATGTAAACCGACTTTCTAAGTCACCAGCTCTATTCGATATGCATAAACTAAAATGGGTGAACAACCAATACGTAAAAGCACTTGATCTTGATCAGGTTGTGGCACTAACACTTCCGCATCTTCAAAAAGCAGGCAAGGTAAGTGAGCAGCTGACTGAAGAAGAAAACACGTGGGTACGCAAGCTTATTTCTCTGTATCACGAACAATTAAGCTACGGAGCAGAAATTGTTGAGTTAACAGAGTTGTTCTTTAAGGAGCAAATTGAGTATAATCAAGAGGCAAAGGAAGTTCTAGCAGAGGAGCAAGTACCAGAAGTGATGGCATCTTTTGCAGGTCAGCTTGAACAGCTTGAGTCTTTCACACCTGATGAAATCAAGGCTGCCATTAAAGCGGTACAAAAAGAAACAGGGCATAAAGGCAAGAAACTATTCATGCCGATTCGCGTGGCTGTCACAGGACAAACGCATGGTCCAGAACTTCCGCAAAGTATTGAATTACTAGGTAAAGAAACGGTATTAAACCGCATTAAACAAATATAAGGAAATCGTTGCGAGGGAGAAGTACAATGTACTCGTCCATCACAGAAAGAGTCTCCACCGGCTGAAAGAGACTTATGGGCAGACATTGGAAATGCACCCTCAAGACCCTTGAGGAACACGTACGTTAGTATGCAAGGGCGGTACCCTCCGTTATGGGATTAAGTTGAGAAGGCTGAAAGATAAGTAGCTTTCTAAACAGAGTGGAACCGCGTTTTCAAAACGTCTCTGTCATTTGGCAGAGGCGTTTTTTATTTGTCCAAAAAAAGAGAGCAAGTCCTAAGAGAGATTCATGGGGAAGAACGGGGGGAGCATGTGTTTTTCAAAATGCTGAAAGAAGATATTGATACTGTGTTTGATCAAGATCCTGCTGCTAGAAGCTATATTGAAGTAGTGCTAACCTATTCAGGGCTTCATGCGATTTGGGCTCACCGTATTGCGCACGCATTTTATAAGCGGAAGCTGTATTTTATTGCGCGGATCATTTCTCAGGTCAGCCGCTTTTTCACAGGGGTGGAAATTCATCCGGCGGCAACCATTGGCAGGCGGTTCTTCATTGATCACGGCATGGGCGTCGTGATCGGGGAAACATGTGAAATTGGAGACAACGTCACTGTTTTCCAAGGCGTGACATTAGGGGGAACAGGGAAAGAAAAGGGAAAGCGGCATCCGACCATTTTAGATGATGCCCTCATTGCGACAGGTGCCAAGGTGCTTGGTTCTATCACGGTTGGAAAAGGGTCCAAGATTGGTGCAGGGTCGGTCGTGTTAAAAGACGTCCCAGACCATTCCACTGTTGTAGGTATACCTGGGCGAGTGGTCGTTCAAAATGGAAAGAAAATCAATCGTGATCTCAACCATCAAGATTTGCCAGATCCAGTTTCCGATCGTTTTAAAGAATTGGAACGAGAAATGGAAAAGCTAAAAGGTGAGCTGGCTTCATTGAGCAGAAAGGAAGAACAATCATGACAATCAATATTTATAATACATTGACACGTAAGAAGGAAGAATTTGTCCCGCTTGAGCCAGGAAAGGTCAAGATGTATGTGTGCGGACCAACCGTTTATAACTACATTCATATCGGGAATGCTAGACCTGCTATTGTTTATGACACTGTACGTAAGTATTTAGAATACAGCGGTTACGATGTGAACTTTGTATCAAACTTTACAGATGTGGATGATAAACTCATCAAGGCAGCCAATGAACTCGGAGAAGATGTGCCGACAATTGCTGATCGTTTTATCCAAGCCTACTTTGAAGACGTCAGTGCGCTCGGCTGCAAAAAAGCAGACCTTCACCCGCGAGTGACGGAAAACATGGATGATATCATTGCGTTTATTGCGACATTGATTGAAAAAGGCTACGCCTATGAAGCAGATGGTGACGTGTATTACAGCACACGCTCATTTGAAGGTTATGGAAAGCTTTCTCACCAATCAATTGATGAACTGAAGACGGGTGCTCGTATTCGTGTAGGTGAAAAGAAACGAGATGCGCTGGACTTTGCCCTTTGGAAGGCTGCAAAGGATCAGGAAATCTCTTGGGATAGCCCGTGGGGCAAAGGACGCCCAGGCTGGCACATCGAATGCTCGGCAATGGTCAAAAAATATTTAGGTGATACGATCGACATTCATGCTGGCGGACAGGATTTAACATTCCCTCACCATGAGAATGAAATTGCCCAATCTGAGGCTTTGACAGGGAAGCCTTTTGCGAAATATTGGATGCATAACGGGTATATTAATATTGATAATGAAAAAATGTCAAAATCACTTGGCAACTTTGTGCTCGTGCATGACATTGTGAAAGAACAAGATCCTGATGTGCTCCGCTTCTTTATGTTGTCGGTTCACTATCGCCACCCAATTAACTACTCAATGGATTTATTAGAAAGTACAAAGAGTGCGTTTAACCGACTCAAGACATCGTATGCGAATTTACATCACCGTCTTGAGAGCAGTACGAATATCACGGAAGACAATGCTGAATGGCTGGAAAAAATTGAAGAGCAGCGTGCGACATTTATTTCTGAAATGAATGATGACTTCAATACGGCAAATGCGATCTCTGTTTTATTCGAATTAGCGAAACAGGCGAATTATTATATGGAAAATGATCATACTTCGGAGGAAGTGATCAAGGCATTTATCGGCTTGTTCCAAGAAATTACGTCTGTTCTCGGCTTCTCATTAGAAGAAAAGCACACGCTTGACGAAGAGGTAGAAGCGTTAATTGAAAAACGCAATGAAGCTAGAAGAAATCGTGACTTTGCCCTATCTGATCAAATTCGTGATCAATTAAAGAACATGAATATTGTGTTGGAGGACACTCCTCAAGGTACTCGTTGGAAAAGAGGAGAATAGGCAATGTTGAATTTTGAAAAGCTGAAAGACGGTAAACAGCTGAACGGACTTGCGCTGGCTTATATGGGTGATGCCATTTTTGAAGTGTATGTGAGGCATCACCTCCTCCAAACGGGGGCGACAAAACCAAATGAGCTGCACAAACGAGCAAGCAAAATTGTTTCAGCTAAATCACAGGCTGCTATTTTATTTACGCTTCAGCAGCAAGGCTTTTTCACTGAAGCAGAAGAAGCGGTGCTGAAAAGAGGAAGAAACGCAAAATCAGGCACAGTGCCTAAAAACACAGACGTTCAAACGTATCGTTATAGTACAGCGTTTGAAGCGCTCATGGGGTATTTATTTATCGAAAAGCAGGACGAACGCTTAGAAGAGCTGATTGGTCAGGCGATTGAAATCGGAACGTCAGGGAGGAAGACAAATGAGTCAGCAACATGATTATGTCATTGGGAAAAATGCAGTGATTGAAACACTGAAGTCAGATCGGGAGTTATACAAGCTCTGGATGGCGGAAAACACTGTAAAAGGACAAGCCCAGCAGGTCATTGAACTCGCTAAAAAGCAAAATATCACCATTCAGTATGTTCCGAGGAAAAAGCTTGATCAAATGGTTACAGGTCAGCACCAGGGAATCGTTGCACAAGTAGCAGCATATGAATATGCAGAATTGGACGATCTGTATCAAATCGCTGAAAAGCGGAATGAACAGCCTTTCTTTCTGATTTTAGATGAAATTGAAGACCCGCATAATTTAGGATCTATTATGCGTACGGCAGATGCTGTAGGTGCACATGGGATTGTCATTCCGAAAAGGAGAGCGGTCGGTCTAACAACAACAGTTGCTAAGGCATCCACTGGAGCAATTGAGCATATTCCTGTTGCAAAAGTGACCAATCTTTCAAGAGCCCTTGATGAAATGAAAGAAAGAGGAATCTGGGTTGCGGGAACAGATGCGTCTGCTAAACAGGATTACAGACAATTTGATGGCACAATGCCGCTGGCTCTTGTGATTGGCAGTGAAGGAAAAGGAATTGGCCGATTGATTAAAGAAAAGTGTGATTTTCTGATTAAACTGCCTATGGCCGGGAAGGTTACTTCGTTAAACGCATCAGTTGCGGCTGGTCTATTGATGTATGAAGTGTATCGAAAACGTTATCCGTTAGGAGAATAGAGATGGATATCCTCTTAGTCGATGGATACAACATGATAGGTGCATGGCCTCAGCTGCAGCACTTAAAGGAAAACAGCTTTGAAGAAGCCAGAGACGTGCTGATTCAACATTTAGCAGAATATCAAGCATACACAGGGTATCGAGTCATTGTCGTATTCGATGCCCATATGGTCAAAGGAATTGAAAAAAAGCGGACTAACCACCGAGTAGAGGTCATCTTTACGAGAGAGAATGAAACGGCGGATGAGCGGATTGAAAAGCTGGCGCAGGATTTGAATAATATCCGGACGCAAATTCATGTGGCAACCTCAGATTTTACGGAACAATGGGCTATTTTTGGACAAGGAGCTCTTCGGAAGTCGGCTCGTGAGCTTTTAAGAGAGATTGAAGTGATAGAACGAAAGATTGAAACGAGGGTCAAAAAGATTACTTCTGATAAACCAGCATCTAAGATTGAATTGTCAGAAGATGTATTGAAAACGTTTGAAAAATGGCGGCGCGGGAATCTGGAATAGCTTGACGATATTTCAACCATTAATGTATAATATTTCTATCTAGGTGCGGTCGGGGGGATCGAAGTGAATCTAAACAACAGCAAGGGTAAGTCCATCAGAGAGCAATTTTGCCAGTTGGAAGATGAACAAGTCATTGAAAGGGTTCATGTCGGAGATAGTGATGCGCTAGATTATTTAATAACGAAATACCGCAATTTTGTACGTGCGAAAGCAAGATCTTATTTCTTGATAGGAGCGGATCGAGAGGACATTGTCCAAGAGGGGATGATCGGACTTTATAAGTCTATCCGCGATTTCAGAGAGGACAAGCTTACTTCATTTAAGGCTTTTGCAGAATTATGTATTACCCGCCAAATTATCACCGCAATTAAAACAGCTACTCGCCAAAAACATATCCCGTTAAATTCCTATGTATCATTAGACAAGCCGATCTACGATGAAGAATCGGACAGAACATTATTAGATGTCATTTCCGGTGCTAAAGCGCTTAACCCAGAAGACTTAATCATTAGCAAAGAAGAATTTGATGATATCGAAATGAAGATGGGTGAACTGCTAAGCGAGCTGGAAAGAAAGGTACTTGTGCTGTATCTTGATGGCAGATCCTATCAAGAGATTTCGGAAGATTTAAACCGTCATGTGAAATCAATTGATAACGCACTCCAAAGAGTAAAGAGAAAATTAGAGAAATATTTAGAGCTTCGCGAGATTAGTCTCTAATCAAACCTATATTGACAGCTTTTTCGACACTGTGATAAGGTACTAATGAAATGATGTCGAGAAAATAGGTGTAAATATGAGGAAAAAGATTACTCTAGCCTGTAAAGACTGCGGAAGCCGCAATTATACGACAATGAAAAGTGTTGCTTCAGCAGCTGAAAGATTAGAAGTTAAGAAATATTGCAAGACTTGTAATTCACATAAAACACATTTAGAAACGAAGTAAGATTTGCGTTCTTTAATCTGTGGAGGTCTTTTACATGCGTATTATCAGTTTCTTAAAAAGTGTCGGAAAAGAAATGAAAAAGGTCAGCTGGCCAAAGAAGAACGAAATGGTCCGCTACACAATCACTGTTATTTTAACAGTCGTATTCTTTGCCATCTTTTTCTCTTTTCTTGATATAGGAATCTCACAATTAATCGAATTAATTCATTAATACTTGAATAATGGTCTGCTGAACGTGCTATAATAGATCATAATATGACTTGCCAAAAAACCCGTTTTACGGGTTTTTTCAATTGCTTGAAAATATTTACCGTTACTCGAGATTCGTCAAATAGACATTATGAAATGTGGGGAGGGAAGGACTAAATAGTCCTGAACGAAAATGGAAAAGAATTGGTATGTTGTGCATACGTACTCTGGCTATGAAAACAAAGTAAAAGCGAATTTGGAAAAGCGTGTTGAATCAATGGGCATGCAGGATAAAATCTTCCGCGTCGTCGTACCAGAAGAAGAAGAAACGGATATTAAAAATGGTAAGAAAAAAGTTGTCAAAAAGAAAGTATTCCCTGGCTATGTCCTAGTGGAAATCGTGATGACTGACGACTCTTGGTATGTTGTTCGTAATACACCAGGTGTCACTGGATTCGTTGGATCAGCTGGTTCAGGATCAAAGCCGACTGCGCTGCTGCCAGGCGAAGCCGAAACCATTCTGAAGAGAATGGGTCTTGAAGAACGCAAAACAGAAATCGACTTTGAACTGAAAGAAACAGTTAAGGTCATCGATGGACCATTTGCTAACTTCACTGGCTCTATTGAAGAAATTGACTACGATAAAAGCAAAGTCAAAGTATTCGTTAATATGTTTGGTAGAGAAACACCTGTTGAACTTGAGTTCACGCAGATCGATAAATTGTAATTTAAAAGAGCTTGAAATGAGTGTATAGAAGTGGTAATATAGCAAAGGTACGTCTTGAGTTCACTCAAGATCGCTAGCTAGTTATTTCGTCATTCATATAAAGAATGAAGTTGTTGAGTGGGAGGGGGATTCCCCTATTACCACATCACGGACTTTAAGGAGGTGTGTCTCGTGGCTAAAAAAGTAGTTAAAGTTGTTAAATTGCAAATTCCTGCTGGAAAAGCTAACCCAGCTCCACCAGTTGGACCTGCACTAGGTCAAGCCGGTGTTAATATCATGGGATTCTGTAAGGAGTTTAACGCTCGTACAGCTGACCAAGCTGGTCTTATCATTCCTGTTGAAATTTCGGTTTTTGAAGACCGTTCATTTACATTTATTACTAAAACTCCACCTGCTGCAGTTTTACTTAAAAAAGCAGCTGGTATTGAGTCTGGTTCTGGTGAACCTAACCGTAATAAAGTGGCAACTGTTAAGCGTGATAAAGTACGCGAAATCGCGGAAACAAAAATGCCTGACTTAAACGCTGCTAGCGTTGAATCAGCTATGCGCATGGTTGAAGGTACTGCACGCAGTATGGGTATTGTCATCGAAGATTAATTTTTTGTCTTGTTGGGTTGCGAGTTTGGTTTTGACAAGTTCGCAACCCTTATTCGTGGGAGGTTATTCCGCTAAAACCACATAAGGAGGATTTTTATAATGGCTAAAAAAGGTAAAAAGTATGTAGAAGCTGCTAAGCTGATCGATCGTACTAAAGCGTATGATGTAGCTGAAGCTGTTTCTCTTACAAAAAAAGCAAATACAGCTAAATTTGATGCGACTGTAGAAGTTGCTTTTCGTTTGGGCGTAGACCCTCGTAAAAACGATCAACAAATCCGCGGTGCAGTTGTACTTCCTAACGGAACTGGTAAAACTCAACGCGTTCTTGTGTTCGCTAAAGGCGAAAAAGCAAAAGAAGCAGAAGCTGCTGGAGCAGACTACGTTGGAGATTCTGATTACATCACTAAAATCCAACAAGGCTGGTTCGAATTCGATGTAATCGTTGCGACACCTGACATGATGGGTGAAGTTGGTAAGATCGGTCGTGTACTTGGACCAAAAGGTCTTATGCCAAACCCTAAAACAGGAACTGTAACGTTCGAAGTTGAAAAAGCAATCAATGAAATCAAAGCTGGTAAAGTAGAATACCGCGTTGATAAAGCTGGTAATATCCACGCGCCAATCGGAAAGGTTTCTTTCGAGGACGAAAAGCTTGTTGAGAACTTTGCAACAATCTATGACACAATCCTTAAAGCAAAACCTGCAGCGGCTAAAGGTGTATACGTGAAAAACGTTTCTGTTACATCTACTATGGGCCCTGGCGTGAAAGTGGATCCATCTTCTTTCTCTGCAAAATAATTCTTGACTTATGACAACCATTTTGATAATATCAAAATGTTGTAAAATAGAATAATGTCCATTTATACCGTAGACAGCAGGGGCCTTATGGCTTAAATAACCCGCCGAGGTGTATATGTCACAGTCTTACGTTAACGTATGCTTGTATATACAGCCTCCATGTCTTAATGGAGGCTTTTTATATGGAGAACCGTTCGTTAGGAACGTGATGGCCTGATCGGTATAAGTGTTACACAAAGAATGTACAGGAGGTGTAACCATGAGCAATGCAATCGATACTAAAAAAGTTGTCGTTGATGAAATTACTTCTAAATTTAAAGATAGTATGTCTACTGTCATTGTAGACTACCGCGGTCTTTCTGTTTCTGAAGTGACTGAACTTCGTAAACAGCTTCGTGAAGCTGGCGTAGAATTCAAAGTTTACAAAAACACTTTGACTCGCCGTGCAGTTGAGCAAGTTGAACTAACGGGTTTAAACGATTTCTTAACAGGTCCAAACGCTATCGCATTCAGTAACGAAGATGTTATCGCACCTGCGAAAATCATCAACGAATTTGCGAAAAGCCACGAAGCTTTAGAAATCAAAGCTGGTGTCATCGAAGGAAACGTAGCGACTGTAGAAGAAGTGAAGGCTCTTGCGGAACTTCCGTCTCGCGAAGGCTTACTATCTATGTTGCTTAGCGTTCTTCAAGCTCCAGTTCGTAATCTTGCTCTTGCTACTAAAGCAGTTGCAGATCAAAAAGAAGAACAAGGCGCTTAATGCGTACTTTACGTTTACGTAAAAAAACTTAAAATGGAGGAATTACAAATGGCTTTAAATATCGAAGAAATCATTGCTTCAGTTAAAGAAGCAACTGTA
This sequence comes from Bacillus sp. FSL M8-0350, assembly GCF_038593345.1. NCBI lineage: Bacteria > Bacillati > Bacillota > Bacilli > Caryophanales > Bacillaceae > Bacillus > Bacillus sp. FSL M8-0350. The sequence continues at coordinate 123,824 of NZ_CP151985.1, forward strand.
CTTGAGTTAAACGACTTAGTAAAAGCAATCGAAGAAGAATTCGGCGTAACTGCTGCTGCTCCTGTAGCTGTAGCTGCTGGTGGCGGTGCTGCTGCTGAAGAAAAAACTGATTTTGATCTAGTACTTGCTGGTGCTGGAGACCAAAAAATCAAAGTTATCAAAGTGGTTCGTGAAATCACTGGTCTTGGCTTGAAAGAAGCTAAAGAACTTGTTGACAACACTCCAAAACCACTTAAAGAAGGTATTGCTAAAGAAGAAGCTGAAGAACTTAAAGCTAAGCTTGAAGAAGTTGGCGCTTCTGTAGAAGTTAAGTAATCTTCGCCTAATCTTTTGGGAAAGCTCGCTTTTACTGGCGGGCTTTTTCTTTTCTAATCTCCTGAAACGATTGAATCCAGAGGAGGTCCATTCACCATGAGTGACCACTATTATACGGAAAAGCCATCAGTGAAAAGCAATAAACAGACATGGGACTTCACCTTGAGAAACCGTACCTTTACTTTTACAAGTGACAGTGGAGTGTTTTCTAAGAAAGAAGTCGACTTTGGTTCAAGGCTTTTAATTGAAGCTTTCGAAGAACCTGACTTGGATGGCGATGTCTTAGATGTCGGTTGCGGTTATGGACCGATCGGCTTATCGTTAGCAAACGAAATGACTAGCCGTACCATTCATATGATTGATGTGAACGAAAGAGCAGTCGAACTTTCAAAGGAAAACGCTAAACATAATCGCATTGATAATGTTCGCATCTATCAAAGTGATTTGTTCTCGAATGTTCATTCCTCAGCTGCTTTTGCCTCTATACTGACCAATCCCCCAATACGGGCAGGGAAGAAAGTTGTACATGCGATCTTTGAAAAAAGTGCTGATCATTTATTGCCGGAAGGTGAGTTGTGGGTGGTTATTCAGAAAAAGCAAGGTGGACCATCTGCGATTGAAAAATTAGAGCAGCTCTTTGAAGAAGTCGAGGTTGTGCTGAAAAAAAAGGGCTACTATATCATCAAAGCTAAAAAAGTTTGACGCAGTTTCCTAGCTGTGTTAACATTATAAAATGCCAATGTGTATATTTTGCTTGATAGGCTTAAAAAACAACTATTTTGTATAAATTATGCATACTTGGGAAAACTAATAAAATCGGTATTTGTTTTTGGATGTGGTTTTCTTATTTTAGAAACCCTTTTTTCTTTTGTCTTGTAAAAGTATTTCTTTACTGACATTTGAAAGACAGAAATACTTTTTACACATATAATACGCATGATTTGAGGGGTGAATCAGTTGACAGGTCAACTAGTTCAGTATGGACGACACCGCCAGCGCAGAAGCTACGCACGCATAAGCGAAGTGTTAGAATTACCAAATCTCATTGAAATTCAAACCTCTTCTTATCAGTGGTTTCTTGATGAGGGTCTTAGAGAGATGTTTCAAGATATATCCCCAATTGAGGATTTTACTGGTAACCTTTCTCTTGAATTCATTGATTACAGCTTAGGGGATCCTAAGTATCCTGTAGCAGAATCAAAAGAACGTGATGTAACTTACTCTGCTCCACTAAGAGTAAAAGTTCGTTTAATTAACAAAGAAACTGGAGAAGTAAAAGACCAAGATGTGTTTATGGGTGATTTCCCAATCATGACAGACACAGGTACTTTTATCATTAATGGTGCGGAACGTGTAATCGTTTCTCAGTTAGTGCGTTCTCCAAGTGTATATTTCAGTGGTAAAGTAGACAAAAACGGTAAAAAAGGTTTTACTGCGACTGTCATTCCAAACCGTGGCGCATGGTTAGAATACGAAACTGATGCGAAGGATGTAGTCTATGTACGCATCGATCGCACACGTAAGTTGCCGGTTACGGTTCTTTTGCGTGCTCTCGGCTTCAGCTCTGATCAAGAGATTCTTGACCTCATTGGCGAGAATGAATACTTACGCAACACGCTGGAAAAAGACAATACAGAGAATGCAGATAAAGCACTTCTCGAAATCTACGAGCGCCTCCGTCCTGGAGAGCCGCCAACTGTTGAAAATGCGAAAAGCTTGCTAGACTCTCGCTTCTTCGATCCGAAGAGATATGACCTAGCAAATGTTGGACGCTACAAGATTAATAAGAAGCTTCATATTAAAAATAGACTGTTCAATCAAAAATTGGCTGAAACGTTAGTTGATCCTGAAACAGGTGAAATTCTAGCAGAAAAAGGTCAAATTTTAGACAGAAGAGTTCTTGATAAAGTTCTTCCATACTTAGAAAACGGCATCGGATTTAGAAAGCTTTATCCTAATGGTGGCGTAGTAGAAGATGAAGTAGAACTTCAATCTATTAAGATTTATGCACCGACTGATCAAGAAGGCGAGCAAGTGATCAACGTGATTGGAAATGCATATGTAGAGGAAGCTGTGAAAAACATCACGCCTTCTGACATCATTGCATCAATCAGTTACTTCTTCAACCTTCTTCATGGTGTAGGTGACACAGATGATATCGACCACCTTGGTAACCGTCGTCTGCGTTCTGTAGGTGAACTTCTGCAAAACCAATTCCGTATTGGTTTAAGCAGAATGGAGCGTGTTGTTCGTGAAAGAATGTCGATTCAAGACACAAACACGATCACACCTCAGCAGCTGATCAACATTCGTCCTGTGATCGCTTCTATCAAAGAGTTCTTTGGTAGTTCTCAGCTTTCTCAGTTCATGGATCAAACAAACCCGCTTGCTGAATTGACGCACAAACGTCGTCTGTCAGCGCTTGGACCGGGTGGTTTGACACGTGAGCGTGCAGGAATGGAAGTTCGTGACGTTCACTACTCTCACTATGGACGTATGTGTCCGATTGAAACACCAGAGGGTCCAAACATTGGTTTGATCAACTCTCTATCTTCATTTGCAAAAGTGAATCGCTTCGGATTTATCGAAACACCTTACCGCCGGGTTGATCCTGAAACTGGTAAAGTGACACCGAGAATCGATTACTTAACTGCTGATGAAGAGGATAACTACGTAGTAGCACAAGCGAACGCTCAGTTAGCTGATGATGGTTCGTTTATCGATGATAATATCATTGCTCGTTTCAGAGGGGAAAACACCGTTGTTCCTCGAAACCGCGTTGACTACATGGACGTTTCGCCAAAGCAGGTTGTTTCTGCAGCGACAGCATGTATCCCATTCTTAGAAAACGATGACTCTAACCGTGCTCTAATGGGAGCAAACATGCAGCGTCAGGCTGTGCCTTTGATGCAGCCGGAATCACCAATTGTTGGTACAGGGATGGAGTACGTATCAGGTAAAGACTCTGGTGCTGCTGTCATCTGCCGCTATCCAGGTGTTGTAGAACGTGTAGAAGCAAAAAATATTTGGGTTCGCCGTTATGAAGACGTTGACGGACAACAAGTCAAAGGAAACCTAGACAAATACAGCCTGCTGAAATTTGTCCGCTCTAACCAAGGGACTTGCTACAACCAGCGCCCTATCGTAAGTGTTGGAGATGAAGTCGTTAAAGGGGAAATCCTTGCAGACGGTCCTTCTATGGAAAAAGGTGAATTGGCTCTAGGACGTAACGTTATGGTCGGCTTCATGACTTGGGACGGTTACAACTACGAGGATGCGATCATCATGAGTGAGCGCCTTGTAAAAGATGACGTCTACACGTCTATTCATATTGAAGAATATGAATCAGAAGCTCGTGATACAAAGCTTGGACCAGAAGAAATCACTCGTGATATTCCAAACGTTGGGGAAGATGCTTTACGCAACCTTGACGAGCGCGGAATCATCCGTATTGGTGCAGAAGTAAAAGATGGAGACCTTCTTGTAGGAAAAGTAACGCCTAAAGGTGTAACTGAACTAACAGCTGAAGAACGTCTATTACATGCAATCTTCGGTGAAAAGGCTCGTGAAGTTCGTGATACGTCACTGCGTGTTCCACACGGCGGCGGCGGAATTATCCACGATGTAAAAGTCTTCAACCGTGAAGATGGAGATGAATTACCTCCTGGTGTAAACCAATTAGTCCGCGTATACATCGTTCAGAAACGTAAGATTTCTGAAGGTGACAAAATGGCCGGACGACATGGTAACAAAGGGGTTATCTCTAAAATCCTTCCAGAAGAAGATATGCCTTATCTTCCAGACGGAACACCGATCGATATCATGTTGAACCCTCTAGGGGTACCATCTCGTATGAACATCGGTCAGGTACTTGAGCTTCATATGGGTATGGCTGCACGTTACCTTGGCATCCACATTGCGTCACCAGTATTTGATGGTGCGCGCGAGGAAGATGTTTGGGAAACGCTTGAAGAAGCAGGTATGTCCCGTGATGCGAAAACAGTCCTTTATGACGGTCGAACTGGTGAACCATTCGACAACCGTGTATCTGTCGGAATCATGTACATGATCAAACTGGCTCACATGGTTGACGATAAACTTCACGCTCGTTCAACTGGACCATACTCACTTGTTACGCAGCAGCCACTTGGCGGTAAAGCACAGTTTGGTGGTCAGCGTTTCGGAGAGATGGAAGTATGGGCACTTGAAGCTTACGGTGCAGCATATACACTTCAAGAGATCTTAACAGTTAAATCAGATGACGTTGTGGGTCGTGTGAAAACATACGAAGCCATCGTCAAAGGGGATAACGTACCTGAACCAGGTGTCCCTGAATCATTCAAAGTGTTAATCAAAGAACTTCAAAGTTTAGGTATGGATGTGAAAATCCTATCTGGCGATGAAGAAGAGATAGAAATGAGAGATTTAGAAGACGATGAGGAAACGAAGAAAGCAGACGGATTAGCGTTATCTAATGACGAAGATGCTGCAGACCTCGCACCTGTCGATCTTGAACGTGACGCAGTCACAAAAGAATAGCAGAAACGATTAGAGCAAGTGACTAGGGTATAACCCGAAGATTAAAAGGGAGGTAGGCCCCTTGCTAGATGTGAACAATTTTGAGTATATGAACATCGGTCTCGCATCACCTGATAAAATCCGTTCTTGGTCTTTTGGTGAAGTGAAAAAGCCTGAAACGATTAACTATCGTACACTGAAACCTGAAAAAGATGGTCTCTTTTGTGAACGTATCTTCGGACCGCAAAAAGACTGGGAATGTCATTGTGGGAAGTATAAACGCGTTCGGTATAAGGGTGTTGTATGTGACCGTTGTGGTGTAGAAGTAACACGGGCAAAAGTCCGTCGTGAGAGAATGGGGCATATCGAACTGGCTGCCCCAGTTTCCCACATTTGGTATTTCAAAGGTATCCCAAGCCGTATGGGTCTTGTTCTTGATATGTCACCACGTGCGTTAGAAGAAGTGATCTACTTCGCTTCTTACGTCGTGACAGATCCGGGCAACACACCGCTTGAGAAGAAACAACTTCTTTCTGAGAAAGAATTCCGTGCTTATTTAGATAAATACGGTAATACATTCCAAGCAGCTATGGGTGCAGAAGCAATCAACAAACTTCTTCAAGATATCGATCTTGTAAAAGAAGTAGATACACTGAAGGAAGAGCTGAAAACTGCTCAGGGACAGCGACGTACACGTGCGATCAAACGCCTTGAAGTATTAGAAGCCTTCCGTAACTCAGGAAACAAACCATCTTGGATGATTCTTGATGTACTTCCGGTTATTCCACCAGAATTACGTCCAATGGTTCAGCTTGATGGTGGACGTTTTGCTACTTCTGACTTGAACGACCTTTATCGTCGTGTCATCAACCGTAACAATCGTCTGAAGCGTTTATTAGATCTTGGAGCGCCAAGCATCATCGTTCAGAACGAGAAGCGTATGCTTCAAGAAGCTGTCGATGCCTTGATTGATAATGGACGTAGAGGTCGACCAGTAACAGGACCAGGAAATCGACCCTTGAAATCTCTTTCTCACATGCTGAAAGGGAAACAAGGACGTTTCCGTCAAAACTTGCTTGGTAAACGTGTTGACTATTCTGGACGTTCCGTTATCGTCGTAGGACCACATTTGAAAATGTATCAGTGTGGACTTCCGAAAGAAATGGCTCTTGAATTATTCAAACCATTCGTGATGAAGGAGCTTGTTGAAAAAGGATTAGCTCACAACATCAAGAGTGCGAAGCGTAAAATTGAGCGCGTGCAGCCGGAAGTATGGGATGTTTTAGAATCAGTTATTCGTGAGCATCCAGTCTTACTAAACCGTGCACCGACTCTTCACAGACTTGGTATTCAAGCGTTTGAACCTACACTTGTGGAAGGACGCGCAATTCGTCTTCATCCACTTGTATGTACAGCCTACAACGCTGACTTTGACGGTGACCAAATGGCGGTTCACGTACCATTATCTGCTGAAGCTCAAGCTGAAGCTCGTATCTTAATGCTTGCTGCTCAAAACATTTTGAACCCGAAAGATGGAAAACCAGTTGTTACGCCATCTCAGGATATGGTGCTCGGTAACTACTACCTTACACTTGAGCGCAAAGGTGCTATCGGAGAAGGTATGGTCTTCAAAGACACTGACGAAGCCCTTCTAGCTTATCAAAATGGTTATGTGCATCTTCATACACGTGTAGCTGTTGCAGCTAGCTCGTTGAAGAATGTGACATTCACTGATGAACAGCGTTCTAAATTGTTGATTACAACAGTTGGAAAACTAATCTTTAACGAAATCTTACCGGAATCATTCCCATACATGAATGAGCCGACAAAGAGCAATATTGAAGAAAAAACGCCTGATCGTTTCTTCCTTGAAAAAGGTGAGGATGTAAAAGCTGCGATCGAGAAACAAGAAATCAATGCGCCGTTCAAAAAAGGTATTTTAGGGAAAATCATTGCGGAAATCTTTAAGAGATTCCATATCACTGAGACATCTAAAATGCTTGACCGCATGAAAAATCTTGGTTTCAGATACTCTACTAAAGCCGGTATTACGGTTGGTGTGTCTGATATCGTCGTACTAGATGATAAGCAGAAGATCCTTGAAGAAGCACAAGCAAAAGTAGATAACGTCATGAAGCAATTCAGACGTGGTTTGATTACTGAAGAAGAGCGTTATGAGAGAGTTATTTCAATCTGGAGTTCTTCTAAAGATGTCATCCAAGGTAAACTGATGAAGTCCCTTGATGAAGTCAACCCAATCTACATGATGAGTGACTCTGGAGCGCGTGGTAACGCATCTAACTTCACTCAGCTGGCTGGTATGCGTGGTCTGATGGCCAACCCGGCTGGACGTATCATTGAACTTCCGATTAAATCTAGTTTCCGTGAAGGTTTAACCGTATTGGAATACTTTATTTCCACTCACGGTGCGCGTAAAGGTCTTGCCGATACAGCCCTTAAAACAGCTGACTCAGGTTACCTCACGCGTCGTCTCGTTGACGTTGCACAGGATGTCATCATCCGTGAAACAGATTGCGGTACAGACCGTGGAATCTTGGCGAAGTCCATTAAAGAAGGAAATGAAATTATTGAGAAACTTGAAGAACGTCTGATCGGGCGTTTTGCAAGAAAACCAATTGTTCATCCTGAAACAGGCGAAGTCATCGTAGCCGAAAACGAACTAATTGATGAAGATAAAGCACTTGAAGTAGTTGAAGCAGGAATTGAGGAAGTATGGATCCGTTCTGCATTTACATGTAACACGCCTCATGGTGTATGTAAACGATGCTACGGCCGTAACCTTGCAACTGGTACTGACGTTGAAGTCGGTGAAGCAGTTGGAATCATCGCTGCACAATCAATCGGTGAGCCAGGAACACAGCTTACAATGCGTACGTTCCACACCGGTGGGGTAGCAGGAGACGATATCACACAAGGTCTACCTCGTATCCAAGAGCTATTTGAAGCGCGTAATCCGAAAGGGCAAGCGACAATTTCTGAAATTGATGGTGTCGTTGCTGAAATTAACGATGTTCGTGACAAGCAGCAGGAAATTGTGGTTCAAGGCGAAGTTGAAACTCGTTCTTACACAGCTCCTTACAATGCACGTCTGAAAGTTGTTGAAGGTGACACAGTTACTCGTGGTCAAGTACTTACAGAAGGTTCGATCGATCCGAAAGAACTTCTTAAAGTGACTGACATGACAGCTGTTCAAGAATATCTGCTTCATGAAGTGCAAAAAGTATACCGTATGCAAGGGGTAGAAATCGGAGATAAGCACGTAGAGGTAATGGTTCGCCAAATGCTTCGTAAAGTGCGTGTCGCTGATGCAGGGGATACAGATGTATTACCAGGCACACTTCTTGATGTACATCAATTCACTGAAGCGAACAAAAAAGTACTATTCGAAGGCAAACGTCCTGCAACAGGCCGTCCAGTTCTTCTTGGTATTACAAAAGCTTCACTTGAAACAGACTCATTCTTGTCTGCGGCATCCTTCCAAGAAACGACTCGTGTCCTAACAGATGCGGCGATCAAAGGAAAACGTGATGAACTGCTTGGCTTGAAAGAGAATGTGATCATCGGTAAACTTGTTCCTGCTGGAACGGGAATGCCAAACTACCGTAAAGTTAAGCCGGTTTCGCAAGTGCAGCCGTCTGACGACATGGTTCCTGTAGAGTAATCTTTCTCGTGAGATTCCTATAAAATCATCAAAAAATGGTGAAGGATGTCAAGATAATCTGTCATACGATATTGACATCCTTCTGCCATGATGATAATATAACCAAGGTGCTCAAAATAAAACCTGTTACTTTGGAGGATATTCGATGTCTTATGATAAAGTATCACAGGCTCAATCCATTATTATTGGTACGAAGCAAACAGTAAAAGCTCTGAAACGAGATTCAGTTAAGGAAGTCGTCGTAGCGAAAGATGCTGATCCTGCTTTAACCGCTAGTGTATTGAAACTAGCGCAAGAGAAGGGTGTAGACATCTTAGTGGTAGATTCCATGAAAAAGCTCGGCAAGGCCTGCGGAATTGAAGTTGGGGCAGCAGCTGTTGCCATTATGTTATAGCGTACTTGTTTTGTTTTTGCATGTATAAAATGCAAAAGCATTGTTTTTTGCCTTTTGATGAACCACCTGGGTATGTGGGTTATAAAAAAAGTAATGAAGGGAGGAATAACAACATGCCTACAATTAATCAGCTAATACGCAAAGGACGCGTGAGTAAAGTTGAAAACTCAAAGTCACCTGCACTTAACAAAGGATACAACAGTTTCAAAAAAGAGCACACTAACGTAACATCTCCACAGAAGCGCGGGGTTTGTACTCGTGTCGGTACAATGACACCGAAAAAACCAAACTCAGCACTACGTAAATATGCTCGTGTACGTTTGTCTAACCTGATTGAGGTAACAGCTTACATTCCTGGTATCGGACATAACCTACAAGAGCACAGTGTAGTACTTATCCGTGGCGGACGTGTAAAAGACTTACCGGGTGTACGTTACCACATCGTTCGTGGTGCGCTTGATACTGCCGGAGTTGACGGTCGTATGCAAGGACGTTCTAAATACGGAACAAAACGCCCTAAACAAAGCAAATAATACAAACAAACATAAGGGTTTTTAGAAGTTGATATCAGATCAGTGGAGTCAGGCAGCTGACAATGATATTGAGATGAGAGACAGATAGAAATCCTTTTAAAAGAGAAGGGAGGCTATTCAGATGCCACGTAAAGGTCCTGTAGCAAAAAGAGACGTATTGCCAGATCCAATTTACAATTCTAAACTTGTATCTCGTTTGATCAACAAAATGATGATCGACGGTAAAAGAGGAAAGTCACAAACAATCCTCTACAAGTCATTTGATATCATCAAAGAACGTACTGGTAATGAAGCGATGGAGGTTTTCGAACAAGCCTTGAAAAACATCATGCCAGTTCTTGAAGTTAAAGCACGTCGTGTAGGTGGAGCTAACTACCAAGTTCCTGTAGAAGTTCGCCCAGACCGTCGTACTACTTTAGGTCTTCGCTGGTTAGTAAACTATGCTCGTCTTCGTGGAGAAAAAACGATGGAAGAGCGTCTTGCTAACGAAATCCTTGACGCAGCTAACAACACTGGTGCTGCTGTTAAGAAACGTGAAGATACACACAAAATGGCAGAAGCGAACAAAGCATTCGCTCACTACCGCTGGTAGGATTTATACCAAACTAAAAAAACTATTCCCTAATGAGGAAGGAGAAATTACCCAATGGCAAGAGAGTTCTCCTTAGACAAAACTCGTAATATTGGTATCATGGCTCACATCGATGCCGGTAAAACGACAACGACTGAGCGTATCTTGTACTACACTGGTCGTATCCATAAAATTGGTGAAACTCACGAAGGAGCTTCACAAATGGACTGGATGGAGCAGGAGCAAGAACGTGGTATTACAATCACTTCTGCTGCTACTACAGCACAATGGAAGGGTTACCGTGTAAACATCATCGATACACCAGGACACGTAGACTTCACTGTTGAAGTTGAACGTTCTTTACGTGTACTTGATGGTGCGGTTGCTGTTCTTGATGCACAATCAGGTGTAGAGCCACAAACTGAAACAGTTTGGCGCCAAGCAACAACTTACGGAGTACCTCGTATCGTATTCGTTAACAAAATGGATAAAACAGGTGCGGACTTCCTTTACTCTGTAAGCACATTAAGAGATCGTCTTCAAGCGAACGCTCATGCAATTCAATTGCCGATCGGCGCTGAAGATCAATTCGAAGGAATCATCGACCTTGTAGAAAACGTAGCATACTTCTACGAAGATGACCTTGGAACTCGCTCTGATGCTAAAGAAATCCCTGCTGAGTATAAAGACAAAGCTGAAGAGCTTCGCAGCAGCCTAATTGAAGCTGTTGCTGAGCTTGATGAAGAGCTTATGGAAAAATACCTTGAGGGTGAAGAAATCACAATTCCTGAATTGAAAGCTGCAATCCGTAAAGGAACATTGAATGTTGAATTCTACCCAGTTCTTGTTGGATCTGCTTTCAAAAACAAAGGTGTTCAGCTTGTACTTGACGCTGTGCTTGACTACCTTCCTGCACCAACTGATGTTGCTGCAATTAAAGGTATCCTGCCAGATTCAAATGAAGAGGTTGTTCGTGAGTCTACTGATGACGCACCATTCGCAGCTCTTGCATTTAAAGTTATGACTGACCCTTATGTTGGGAAACTAACTTTCTTCCGCGTATACTCTGGAACACTTGATTCTGGTTCATACGTGAAGAACTCTTCTAAGAACAAGCGTGAACGTGTTGGACGTATCCTTCAAATGCACGCAAACAGCCGTGAAGAAATCTCTACTGTATATGCAGGGGATATCGCAGCAGCTGTAGGTCTTAAAGATACATCTACTGGTGATACTCTTTGTGACGAGAAAAATCTTGTTATCCTTGAGTCTATGGAATTCCCAGAGCCAGTTATCGATGTAGCTATCGAGCCTAAATCTAAGGCTGACCAAGATAAAATGAGTATCGCTTTAGCTAAACTAGCTGAAGAGGATCCAACATTCCGTACACAAACAAACCCTGAAACTGGTCAAACGATCATCTCTGGTATGGGTGAGCTTCACCTTGATATCATTGTTGACCGTATGAAGCGTGAGTTCAAGGTTGAAGCTAACGTAGGTGCTCCTCAAGTTGCGTACCGTGAAACATTCCGTTCTGGTGCAAAAGTTGAAGGTAAATTCGTACGTCAGTCTGGTGGACGCGGTCAGTTCGGACACGTTTGGATTGAATTCGAACCAAACGAAGAAGGCGCAGGATTCGAATTTGAAAATGCAATCGTCGGTGGGGTTGTTCCACGTGAATACATCCCAGCAATTCAAGCAGGTCTTGAAGATTCACTTGAAAATGGTGTATTAGCTGGATTCCCATTAATCGACATCAAAGCAAAATTATTTGATGGATCTTACCACGATGTTGACTCTAACGAAATGGCGTTCAAAATTGCTGCATCTATGGCATTGAAAAATGCTGTCAGCAAATGTAACCCAGTTCTACTTGAGCCAATGATGAAAGTGGAAGTTGTTATCCCTGAAGAATACATGGGAGACATCATGGGTGATATCACATCTCGTCGTGGACGTGTAGAAGGTATGGAAGCTCGCGGTAACGCTCAAGTTGTTCGCGCTATGGTTCCACTTTCTGAAATGTTCGGATATGCTACTGCACTCCGTTCTAACACACAAGGACGCGGTACTTTCACTATGCACATGGATCACTACGAAGAAGTGCCTAAGAGCATCAGTGAAGAAATCATCAAAAAAAATAAAGGTGAATAATTGATTTTGCCTTTAAACTAAAGTATAACTACTATTGAAGATCAGAAAGTGAGAGGTAACTCTTCACTTTCTATCACTCTATACCAAATACAATGAACCTTTAAGGAGGATTTTTAGAATGGCTAAAGAAAAATTCGACCGTTCCAAATCGCATGCTAACATTGGTACAATTGGACACGTTGACCATGGTAAAACAACTCTAACTGCTGCTATCTCAACAGTTCTTCATAAGAAATCTGGTAAAGGTACAGCTATGGCTTATGACCAAATCGATGGTGCTCCAGAAGAGCGCGAGCGTGGAATCACAATCTCAACTGCACACGTTGAGTATGAAACTGAAACTCGTCACTATGCACACGTAGACTGCCCAGGACACGCTGACTATGTTAAAAACATGATCACTGGTGCTGCTCAAATGGACGGCGCGATCTTAGTAGTATCTGCTGCTGATGGTCCAATGCCACAAACACGTGAGCACATCCTACTTTCTCGTAACGTAGGTGTACCATACATCGTAGTATTCCTTAACAAATGTGACATGGTTGACGATGAAGAGTTACTTGAACTTGTTGAAATGGAAGTTCGTGACCTTCTTTCTGACTATGACTTCCCTGGTGACGATGTACCAGTTATCAAAGGTTCTGCTCTTAAAGCTCTTGAAGGAGATGCTGATTACGAAGCAAAAATCTTTGAACTTATGGATGCGGTTGATGAGTACATCCCAACTCCAGAGCGTGACACTGAGAAGCCATTCATGATGCCAGTTGAGGACGTATTCTCAATCACTGGTCGTGGAACAGTTGCTACTGGTCGTGTTGAGCGTGGACAAGTTAAAGTCGGTGACGAAGTTGAAATCATCGGTCTTCAAGAAGAAAACGGTAAAACAACTGTTACAGGTGTTGAAATGTTCCGTAAACTTCTTGACTACGCTGAAGCTGGTGACAACATCGGTGCACTACTTCGTGGTGTATCTCGTGAAGATATCCAACGTGGTCAAGTACTTGCTAAACCAGGTACAATCACTCCACACAGCCGTTTCAAAGCTGAAGTTTATGTACTTTCTAAAGAAGAGGGTGGACGTCATACTCCATTCTTCGCTAACTACCGTCCGCAGTTCTACTTCCGTACAACTGACGTAACTGGTATCGTACATCTTCCAGAAGGTACTGAAATGGTAATGCCTGGCGATAACACTGAGATGGAAGTTGAACTTATCTCTACTATCGCTATCGAAGAAGGAACTCGTTTCTCTATCCGTGAGGGTGGACGTACTGTAGGTTCTGGTGTCGTTTCAACTATCATTAAGTAATAAACATACAAAAGAGACTCCTTGCAAAAGGGTCTCTTTTTTTGCTTTTCCAGATCAGAACGGCTACTATAAGCTATAGAATCTAAATGGAACCGAGAGGATCGCTGGAATGGTAAAGACATACTTGAATAAATGGTCGATCGGCGGGATTGACCAATGGATTATGATGAAAGAAGACCAGTCGAGTGAAACGAAGCCTGTACTTTTATTTTTGCACGGCGGGCCCGGCTCGGCTCAAATCAGTTATATTGATTCCTTTCACGGGGAACTTGATCAGGACTTTACAGTTGTCCATTGGGATCAGAGAGGTGCAGGACTTTCCTATCAAGAGAATCTTCCCGATGCATCGATGACCATTCAGCAATTTATTGAAGACACGATTGAACTGACAGAAAAGCTTCTAACTTATCTAGGTCATTCAAAATTGTATATCGCAGGATACTCGTGGGGATCATTAATTGCCATACAAGCAGTACATAAGCGTCCAGATCTTTATCATGCATATTACGGGATTAGTCAGGTAGTAGATGTGTTAAAGGAAGATATCGTATCGTACGAGCTCCTTTTGAAGAAATATCATCGCAATCGTCTGTTTACTGGGTGTCTGCGATTACTGACGCCTCCTCCATGGAAACGGACATCAGCTCATGCCTTGTTTTCTCTATATAAAGAGTTTGCGAGCGTAGGTCTCACACATAGATGGAAGCCGGTTTTTCAAATACTAAAAGGGTTTCTTTTTAGTAAGCAATATCAGCTGAAAGATAAATGGAAGTTCATAAAAGGACAGAAGTTTAGTCAAGACAAGTTATGGGATCAGCTAATGAATGAGAGTATTCAATACCGAGTTTCTACTATATTAATACCGTGCTACTTTCTCATTGGCGATCACGACATGATTACACCAGCTGCTGTATCAAAACCATATGTTGATCAATTAAAAGCACCAATCAAAGAATGGTTTACCTTTAAAGACTCTGCACATTCTCCGCATATCGAAGAGCCAGATGAATTTATACGTATCATAAGAAAGACTGCTATACATCATCTTCAGGGAAAGCTTGATTTATAGGCTGAATCCCTGTATAATATGAAAAGTGTGCAAATCATAAATTTATCCGATTTATTATTGCAACACGCAGGCCAATTTGGTACAATAGTGCATGTTGGTCTTTGACTGCGATGAAGTGAGAGGTTGCTGACACACCCGGCCGCTTTGCCATGGCGAGGTGATCAGGTTTTTCTCACGGAGAACTGTCTAACGTAAGTAGGCGAAAAGGAGGGAAAATAATGGCAAAACAAAAAATTCGTATTCGTTTAAAAGCATATGATCATAGAATTCTTGATCAATCTGCTGAGAAGATTGTTGAAACGGCTAAGCGTTCTGGTGCTAGTGTATCTGGTCCAATTCCGCTTCCAACTGAAAAATCAGTTTACACAATCCTTCGTGCGGTGCATAAGTACAAAGATTCTCGTGAGCAATTCGAGATGCGTACTCACAAACGTCTAATCGACATCGTGAATCCAACTCCGCAAACAGTTGATGCACTTATGCGTTTAGATTTACCATCTGGTGTAGATATCGAAATCAAACTTTAATTCAAATAGAAAACACATATTATAGGAGGTGTGACGAATGACCAAAGGAATCTTAGGTAGAAAAATTGGTATGACGCAAGTATTCGCAGAAAACGGTGATCTTATCCCTGTAACTGTTGTTGAGGCTGCTGCTAACGTTGTTCTTCAAAAGAAGACTGTTGACACGGATGGCTATGAAGCAATCCAAATCGGTTTTGATGACAAACGTGAAAAGCTTTCTAACAAACCAGAGAAAGGCCACGTTGCTAAAGCGGAAACTGCTCCTAAGCGCTTCGTAAAAGAATTACGCGGTGCGGAGTTAGATGCGTATGAAGTTGGTCAGGAAGTCAAAGTTGATATTTTCGCAAATGGAGATATCGTAGATGTAACAGGAACATCAAAAGGTAAAGGATTCCAAGGGGCTATCAAACGCCACGGACAATCACGCGGACCAATGACTCACGGTTCACGTTACCACCGTCGTCCTGGTTCAATGGGACCTGTTGATCCAAACCGTGTATTCAAAGGTAAACTTCTTCCAGGTCGTATGGGCGGAGAGCAAATCACTGTCCAAAACCTTGAGATCGTTAAAGTTGATGCAGAACGCAATCTTCTATTGATCAAAGGAAACGTACCAGGAGCTAAAAAATCTCTAGTAACTGTAAAGAGTGCAGTTAAATCTAAATAACTCTCTTAGGAAAGGAGGAAACAAGTCATGCCAAAAGTAGCATTATATAACCAAAACGGTTCTACTAACGGTGAAATCGAATTAAACGCTTCTGTGTTTGGAATCGAGCCAAACGAAAGCGTAGTATTCGATGCTATTCTTATGCAAAGAGCTTCCTTACGTCAAGGAACTCACAAAGTAAAAACTCGTTCTGAAGTACGTGGCGGAGGTCGTAAGCCTTGGAGACAGAAGGGTACAGGTCGTGCTCGTCAAGGTTCTATCCGTTCACCACAATGGCGCGGAGGCGGTATCGTATTCGGTCCAACACCACGCAGTTATTCTTATAAATTACCTAAAAAAGTTCGCCGCTTGGCTATCAAGTCAGTATTGTCTTCTAAAGTAATCGACAACAACATCATCGTTCTTGAAGATCTGACTCTTGATGCAGTGAAAACGAAAGAATTCGCAGGCATCCTTAAAGGATTATCTGTCGAGAAGAAAGCGTTGATCGTCACTGCGGATGCAAACGAAACAGTTGCTTTATCTGCTCGTAACATCCCTGGAGTAACAGTTGTTGAAGCTAACGGTATCAACGTTCTTGACGTTGTCAACCACGACAAACTTCTGATCACTAAAGCAGCGGTTGAAAAAGTAGAGGAGGGACTTGCATAATGAAAGATCCTCGTGATGTTCTAAAGCGCCCTATCATTACTGAACGTTCTGCTGATCTAATGACAGAGAAGAAGTACACGTTCGAAGTTGATGTCAGAGCTAACAAAACAGAAGTGAAAGACGCTGTTGAAGAAATCTTTGGAGTGAAAGTTGAGAAAGTCAACGTTCAAAACTACAAAGGAAAATCAAAACGCGTTGGACGCTACACTGGTATGACTAGCCGTCGCAGAAAAGCGATCGTGAAATTAACTGCTGACAGCAAAGAAATCGAAATTTTTGAAGCGTAAATCTTAAAAAGAAGGAGGGAAATTCAAAATGGCGATTAAAAAGTATAAACCAACCAGTAATGGTCGTCGTGGCATGACTACTTCAGATTTTGCTGAAATCACGACTGACAAACCAGAAAAATCGTTGCTTGCACCGCTACACAAAAAAGGCGGACGTAACAACCAAGGTAGATTGACTGTTCGTCATCAAGGTGGCGGTCACAAACGTCAATACCGTATCATCGACTTTAAGCGTGATAAAGACGGTATACCTGGACGCGTTGCTACAATCGAGTATGATCCAAACCGTTCAGCTAACATCGCTCTTGTAAACTATGCAGATGGTGAGAAACGTTACATTCTTGCTCCGAAAGGAATCCAAGTTGGTACTGAAGTTACTTCTGGACCAGAAGCTGACATCAAACCAGGTAATGCTCTTCCACTTATCAACATCCCAGTTGGTACAGTTGTGCATAACATTGAATTAAAACCAGGTAAAGGTGGACAATTAGTTCGTTCTGCTGGTACTTCTGCTCAAGTTCTTGGTAAAGAAGGTAAATACGTTCTTGTACGTTTGAACTCAGGAGAAGTTCGCATGATTCTTTCTGCTTGCCGTGCGACTATCGGTCAAGTTGGAAACGAGCAACACGAATTAATCAACATCGGTAAAGCTGGACGTTCTCGCTGGAAAGGCGTACGCCCAACAGTTCGTGGTTCTGTAATGAACCCTAACGATCACCCACACGGTGGTGGTGAAGGACGCGCTCCAATCGGACGTAAATCACCAATGTCTCCATGGGGTAAACCGACTCTTGGATTCAAGACTCGTAAGAAAACCAACAAGTCTGATAAATTCATTGTACGTCGTCGTAAAAACAAGTAACGGGGTTGTCTACGGTTCATTTAGGACCGTAGTTCAATCACGAAGGGAGGTTCCACAATGGCTCGCAGCTTAAAAAAAGGACCATTTGTTGATGATCATTTGATGGCTAAAGTCGAGAAATTGAATGAAACTGACAAAAAGCAAGTCGTAAAAACTTGGTCTCGTCGTTCTACAATTTTCCCACAATTCATCGGTCACACAATCGCTGTCTATGATGGACGCAAACATGTACCTGTTTTCATTTCTGAAGATATGGTAGGTCACAAATTGGGCGAATTCGCACCAAGCCGTACTTACAAAGGTCATGCTAGTGACGATAAAAAAACAAGACGCTAATGAGAGGAGGCTTTTAAATGCAAGCTAAAGCTGTCGCAAGAACAGTCCGTATTGCTCCTCGTAAAGCACGTCTAGTAATGGACCTGATCCGAGGTAAGCAAGTAGGAGAAGCAGTTTCTATCTTAAACCTTACACCTAAGGCTGCTTCACCAATTATTGAAAAAGTATTAAAATCTGCTATCGCAAACGCTGAGCACAACTACGAGTTGGACGCTAACAGCCTAGTGATTACTCAAGCATTCGTTGACGAAGGTCCAACACTTAAGAGATTCCGTCCACGTGCTATGGGTCGTGCGAGCGCAATTAACAAACGTACTAGCCACATTACAATCGTTGTATCAGAAAAGAAGGAGGGATAATCCGTGGGTCAAAAGGTAAATCCAGTAGGTCTTCGTATTGGCGTCATTCGTGATTGGGAATCTAAATGGTTCGCAGGAAAAGATTACGCTGACTTCTTACATGAAGACTTGAAAATCCGTGAATTCATCAGCAAGCGTTTGTCTGACGCGTCTGTTTCTAAAGTTGAAATCGAACGTGCTGCAAACCGCGTAAATATCACAATCCACACGGCTAAACCAGGTATGGTAATTGGTAAAGGCGGATCTGAAGTTGAAGCACTTCGTAAAGCTCTTAACAGCCTAACTGGCAAACGTGTACACATCAACATTCTTGAAATCAAGAGAGCAGATCTTGATGCTCAGCTAGTTGCTGAAAACATCGCTCGTCAACTTGAAAACCGTATTTCATTCCGTCGTGCACAAAAACAAACAATCCAACGCACAATGCGTGCTGGAGCACAAGGAATCAAAACAATGGTTTCTGGTCGTCTTGGCGGTGCAGATATTGCTCGTTCTGAATATTACAGTGAAGGTACTGTTCCATTGCACACACTTCGTGCTGACATCGACTATGCTACTGCTGAAGCTGACACTACTTATGGTAAGCTTGGCGTAAAAGTATGGATCTATCGTGGAGAAGTCCTTCCAACTAAGAAGAATACTGCGGAAGGAGGAAAATAATATGTTATTGCCAAAACGCGTGAAGTATCGCAGAGAACATCGTGGAAAAATGCGTGGTCGTGCAAAAGGCGGTACTGAAGTACATTTCGGTGAGTACGGTATCCAGGCTCTTGAAGCTTCTTGGATCACAAACCGTCAAATCGAAGCTGCTCGTATTGCTATGACTCGTTACATGAAACGTGGCGGTAAAGTTTGGATTAAAATTTTCCCTTCTAAGCCATACACAGCTAAACCTCTAGAGGTCCGCATGGGTTCCGGTAAAGGTGCTCCAGAAGGATGGGTAGCTGTAGTGAAACCGGGCAAAGTTTTATTTGAAATTTCTGGTGTGTCTGAAGAAGTTGCTCGTGAAGCTCTTCGTCTTGCATCTCACAAATTGCCAATTAAAACGAAGTTCGTAAAACGTGAAGAAATTGGTGGTGAATCAAATGAAAGCTAATGAAATTCGTGACCTTACCACTGCTGAAATTGAACAAAAAGTAAAGTCTCTTAAAGAAGAACTTTTCAATCTTCGTTTCCAATTAGCGACTGGGCAGCTTGAAAATACTGCTCGCATTCGTGAAGTGCGTAAATCAATCGCACGCATGAAAACTGTGATTCGTCAAAGAGAAATCGCTGCTAATAAATAATAATTAGAGGGGAGGCCCCGCAAACATGAGCGAACGTAACCAACGTAAAGTGTATCAAGGTCGTGTTGTTTCTGACAAAATGGATAAAACCATCACTGTTGTAGTTGAAACATACAAAAAGCATTCACTTTATGGCAAACGTGTAAGATACTCTAAGAAGTTCAAAGCACATGATGAAAACAACCAAGCAAAAATCGGAGACATCGTAAAGGTCATGGAAACTCGTCCTTTATCTGCGACTAAACGCTTTCGTCTAGTTGAAGTTGTCGAAGAAGCCGTTATTATCTAATAAAGTTCGGATTTCTTTTTCCGAAAGGAGGTAACATTAATGATTCAACAGGAGACTCGTTTAAAAGTAGCTGACAACTCTGGCGCACGCGAAGTACTAACGATTAAAGTTCTTGGTGGCTCTGGACGTAAAACGGCTAACATCGGTGATGTCATTGTTTGTACGGTTAAACAAGCAACACCTGGAGGCGTTGTCAAAAAAGGTGAAGTTGTGAAAGCAGTTATCGTTCGTACTAAGAGCGGAGCTCGCAGAAACGATGGATCTTACATCAGTTTCGACGAAAATGCATGTGTCATCATTCGTGACGACAAGAGCCCACGTGGAACTCGTATCTTCGGACCAGTAGCACGTGAACTTCGTGAAAACAACTATATGAAAATTGTTTCTCTAGCACCAGAAGTACTTTAATGAATACAATCCGCGACTCAAGGAGGTGCGATTAAATGCATGTTAAAAAGGGCGATAAAGTAGTGGTTATCTCTGGTAAAGATAAAGGTAAACAAGGTGTCATCCTTGCTGCTTTCCCTAAAAAGGAACGTGTTTTAGTAGAAGGTATTAACCTTGTGAAAAAACACTCTAAACCAACCCAAGCTAACCCTCAAGGCGGAATTTCTGAACAAGAAGCGCCGATCCACGTATCAAACGTAATGCCGCTTGATCCTAAAACGGGTGAAGTGACACGTGTTGGGTATAAAGTTGAGGACGGAAAGAAAGTCCGTGTAGCGAAAAAATCTGGGCAAGTTCTAGATAAATAGTAAATAAGGAAGGGAGGTCTTTCTCATGAACCGCCTTAAAGAAAAGTATGTAAAAGAAATTACACCTGCATTAGTTTCTAAGTTTGAATACAAATCAGTAATGCAAGTGCCAAAAATCGAAAAAATCGTGATCAACATGGGTGTTGGTGACGCTGTTCAAAACGCTAAAGCAATCGATACTGCTGTTGAAGAATTAACGTTTATCGCTGGTCAAAAACCTGTCGTTACTCGTGCGAAGAAGTCTATTGCTGGATTCCGTCTACGTGAAGGAATGCCAATCGGTGCGAAAGTAACACTTCGCGGAGAGCGCATGTATGATTTCCTTGATAAACTTATTTCTGTGTCTTTACCACGTGTACGTGACTTCCGCGGGATTTCTAAGAAATCTTTCGACGGTCGTGGAAACTACACGCTTGGTATTAAAGAACAGTTAATCTTCCCAGAAATTGATTACGATAAAGTAACAAAGGTCCGCGGTATGGATATCGTTATCGTTACTACTGCCAATACGGACGAAGAAGCACGTGAGTTATTAACTCAAGTAGGTATGCCGTTCCAGAAATAATCAATGAAAGGGAGGCGAAATCGTGGCTAAAAAGTCTATGATTGCGAAACAACAACGCAAACAAAAGTTTAAAGTTCAAGAGTATACGCGCTGCGAACGATGTGGTCGTCCACATTCAGTTATTCGTAAGTTTAAACTTTGCCGTATTTGTTTCCGCGAACTTGCATATAAAGGACAAATTCCTGGCGTTAAAAAAGCCAGCTGGTAATCCCCATAAATGGGAAGGAGGTTATTAAATAATGGTTATGACAGATCCGATTGCAGATTTGCTGACTCGTATTCGCAATGCGAACATGGTACGTCATGAGAAGCTAGAAGTACCGGCTTCAAAAATCAAAAGAGAAATTGCTGAAATCTTAAAGCGTGAAGGTTTTATCCGTGACGTTGAGTACGTCGAAGACAGCAAACAAGGAATTATCCGTTTGTTCCTTAAATACGGCCAAAACAACGAACGTGTTATCACTGGTCTTAAAAGAATCAGTAAACCTGGTTTACGCGTATATGCGAAATCAAATGAAGTACCACGTGTACTTAACGGACTTGGAATCGCAATTATTTCTACATCACAAGGTGTTTTATCGGACAAAGAAGCCCGTGCTAAACAAGCTGGTGGAGAAGTACTTGCTTACGTATGGTAAAAAAAGTTTAAGATGAATGGAGGTGCTTGGTATGTCTCGTATAGGTAAAAAACTAATCGAGATCCCTTCAGGAGTTACTGTGACAAACAACGATAACACAGTGACAGTAAAGGGACCAAAAGGTGAACTAACTCGTGCATTTCACCCTGATATGGAAATTAAAATTGAGGACAACGTCTTAACTGTAAGCCGTCCGTCTGAAAATAAAGAACACCGTGCATTACATGGTACAACACGCAGCTTGATTGCAAACATGGTTGAAGGTGTATCTAAAGGTTTCGAAAGAGGTTTAGAACTTATCGGTGTCGGTTACCGTGCAGCTAAATCTGGAAACAAACTTGTTCTTAACGTTGGATACTCTCATCCAGTTGAAATCGTTCCTGAGGCTGGAGTTGAAATCGAAGTTCCATCTCAAACGAAAGTAATCATTAAAGGTATCGATAAAGAGCGTGTAGGAGCTCTAGCTTCTAACATCCGCGCTGTCCGTGCTCCAGAGCCTTACAAAGGTAAAGGAATTCGTTACGAAGGTGAATTCGTTCGCCGTAAAGAAGGAAAAACTGGTAAGTAAGATCGCTTAATGTGAAGAAAGGAGTGACTCGGATGATTACGAAAACTAGCAAAAACGCTACTCGTCTTAAAAGACATGCTCGTGTTCGTGCGAAACTTTCAGGTACTGCTGAAAGACCTCGCCTTAACGTTTTCCGTTCTAACAAGAATATCTACGCTCAAGTAATTGATGATGTTAACGGTGTAACACTTGTAAGTGCTTCTACTCTTGATAAAGAGTTAAAGATCGAGAATAGTTCTGACACTGCAGCTGCTACGAAAGTTGGCGAACTTGTTGCAAAACGTGCTGTTGAAAAAGGAATCTCTAACGTGGTATTTGACCGCGGAGGATACCTATATCATGGACGTGTAAAAGCTCTAGCTGAAGCTGCTCGTGAGGCTGGACTTAAATTTTAATAAAAGAAGGAGGGACACATCCGAATGAGTCGTATTGACCCAAGCAAATTAGAGTTAGAAGAACGCTTAGTTACGGTTAACCGCGTAGCGAAAGTTGTTAAAGGTGGACGTCGTTTCCGTTTTGCAGCTTTAGTTGTTGTCGGTGACAAAAACGGTCATGTAGGTTTCGGTACTGGTAAAGCACAAGAAGTACCAGAAGCGATCCGCAAAGCTGTTGAAGATGCGAAAAAGAATTTAATTGAAGTACCAATGGTTGGAACTACAATTCCACATGAAATCATCGGTCGATTCGGTGCAGGAAACGTTCTATTGAAGCCTGCTTCAGAAGGTACAGGAGTTATCGCTGGAGGCCCAGTGCGTGCGGTACTTGAGCTTGCTGGTCTAGCTGATATCCTTTCTAAATCTCTAGGTTCTAATACACCGATCAACATGATCCGCGCAACACTTCAAGGTTTAAGTGAGCTTAAACGTGCTGAAGATGTAGCGAAGCTTCGTGGAAAATCTGTAGAAGACCTGTTAGGATAAGGAGGGAACAATAATGGCAAATAAATTAGAAATTACCCTCAAACGCAGTGTAATCGGTCGCCCTGAAGATCAGCGTGTCACTGTTCGTACTCTTGGTCTTAAGAAAACAAACCAAACAGTCGTACATGAAGACAATGCAGCGATCCGCGGCATGATTAACAAGGTGTCTCATTTAGTTTCTGTTAAAGAACAATAAAACATTTTTAATCGATAAGGAGGTGCCCAAATGAAACTTCATGAATTGAAGCCTTCAGAAGGTTCACGTAAAGTACGCAACCGTGTTGGTCGTGGTATTGGATCAGGTAACGGTAAAACTTCTGGTAAAGGTCATAAAGGTCAAAACGCTCGTTCTGGCGGCGGTGTACGCCCTGGTTTCGAAGGTGGTCAGATGCCTTTATTCCAACGCCTTCCAAAACGTGGTTTTACAAACATCAACCGTAAAGATTACGCGGTAATCAACTTAGACAGATTAAACAGTTTTGACGAAGGAACGGAAGTAACTCCTGAACTTCTTCTAGAGACTGGTGCAATAAGCAAGTTAAAAGCAGGAGTAAAAATTCTTGGCAACGGTAAATTAGAAAAAAAATTAACTGTAAAAGCCAATAAATTCTCTGCTTCTGCGAAAGAAGCGATTGAAGCTGCTGGCGGTACAGCCGAGGTGATCTAACTTGTTTAAGACAATCTCCAATTTTATGCGCGTGAAAGATATACGGAATAAGATTATATTCACACTTTTAATGTTAGTCGTCTTTCGTATAGGTGCTTTCATCCCTGTGCCTAATGTGAACGCCGATGTTCTCCAGGCACAGGATCAAATGAGTGTTTTCGGCATCCTCAACACGTTTGGGGGCGGGGCACTTTTCCAATTCTCCATTCTTGCAATGGGGATTATGCCGTATATCACTGCTTCGATCATCATTCAGCTCTTGCAGATGGATGTTGTGCCGAAGTTTACTGAGTGGTCAAAGCAAGGAGAGGTTGGCCGCCGAAAATTAGCACAATTCACAAGGTATTTTACAATTGTTCTAGGATTTATCCAGGCGCTAGGAATGTCATATGGATTCAACAATATGGCAGGAGGCATGCTGATTGAAAACCCTGGTGTTTCAACGTATCTCTTAATTGCGGTCGTACTCACTGCGGGAACAGCATTTTTAATGTGGCTGGGTGAGCAGATTACTGCTCACGGTGTTGGTAATGGTATTTCGATTATTATCTTTGCCGGTATCATCGCTGGTATCCCTCAAACATTAAAACAAGTGTACGCTCAACAATTTGTAGGTGGAGATGGACAGCTGTTCATGCAAATCCTTAAAATTGCCCTTATTGTCATTGCCATTCTTGTCATTGTTATCGGTGTTATTTACATTCAAATGGCAGTGAGAAAGATTGCAATTCAATATTCAAAAGGAACTGGCCGTGCACAAATGTCTGCTAGTCAAGCAACGCACCTTCCATTGAAAGTGAATCCAGCAGGGGTGATTCCAGTCATCTTTGCCGTTTCTTTCATTATTACTCCGCAGACGATCGCATCGTTCTTCGGAACCAATAATGTGACAACTTGGATAACCAACAACTTTGACTATACTAAGCCAATCGGTATGACGATTTATGTAGCACTGATTGTTGCTTTCACATATTTTTATGCCTTTGTCCAAGTCAATCCTGAACAAATGGCTGAAAATCTGCAAAAGCAGGGTGGCTATATCCCGGGAGTTCGTCCAGGGAAAATGACTCAAGATAGAATTACGAGCATTTTGTACCGACTCACGTTTGTGGGCGCCATTTTCTTAGCCGTGATTTCAATACTTCCTATCTTTTTCATTCAATTCGCTGGATTACCTTCCGCTGCACAAATTGGCGGCACAAGTCTTCTCATTGTTGTAGGTGTTGCACTTGAAACAATGAAACAGCTTGAAAGCCAATTAGTGAAACGAAATTACCGTGGATTTATGAAATAAAACAGAGGGCTGGGCAGCTGCCCAACCTCTCTAAGTAAGGAAGGGGAAATCCGAAATGAACTTAGTCTTAATGGGGCTTCCGGGTGCTGGTAAAGGCACTCAGGCAGAACGAATTGTTGATGATTATGGGATCCCTCATATCTCAACAGGAGATATGTTCCGCGCTGCTATGAAAGAGGAGACACAACTTGGGCTCGAAGCAAAATCCTTTATCGATAAAGGAGAGCTTGTTCCTGATGAGGTCACAATCGGTATTGTTAGAGAAAGACTTGGCAAAAATGATTGTGAACAAGGTTTTCTTCTGGACGGATTTCCGCGAACAGTCGCTCAGGCTGAAGCTTTAGAAGAAATTCTAAAGGACCTTGGCAGAACGATTGATTATGTCATTAATATTAAAGTCGATAAAGATGCTTTGATGGAGCGTCTGACTGGCCGAAGAATTTGCAAAAATTGCGGAGCAACATATCATTTAGTATTCAATCCACCTGCGAAAGAAAATGTTTGCGACAAGTGCGGAGGCGAGCTTTATCAACGTGCAGATGATAATGCAGAAACCGTTTCGACTAGACTTGAAGTAAACTTAAAGCAGACTGAACCTTTACTGAACTTCTATTCAGAAAAAGGATATCTTGCAAACATTGATGGTGCGAAGCACATTAACGATGTATATGCAGATATTAAGGACCTGCTTGGAGGATTAAATAAATGATTATCTGTAAAACTCCTCGCGAGCTTGAGATTATGAGAGAAGCTGGACGTATTGTCGCACTGACTCATGAAGAGCTGAAGAAACACATAAAACCAGGTATTTCGACAAAAGAATTGGATCAAATTGCCGAACGTTTTATTACAAAGCAGGGTGCAATCCCATCTTTTAAAGGGTATAATGGTTTTCGCGGGAGCATTTGCGTTTCGGTGAATGAAGAACTCGTTCACGGTATTCCTGGTAAACGGGTTTTACGTGATGGTGACATCATTAGTATCGATATTGGCGCAAAGTTAAATGGCTATCATGGTGACTCTGCTTGGACTTATCCAGTTGGGGTAATCAGTGATGAAGACCGCAAACTACTGGAAGTCACAGAGGAATCTCTATATAAAGGCTTACAGGAAGCAAAGCCAGGCGAACGTCTGTCGAACATTTCCCATGCCATACAAACGTATGTTGAAAATGAGAATTTTTCAGTTGTTAGAGAATATGTTGGACATGGGGTCGGACAGGATCTTCATGAGGACCCTCAAATTCCTCATTATGGTCCGCCCAACAAAGGCCCACGGCTAAAACCTGGAATGGTGTTGGCCATCGAACCGATGGTGAACGCAGGCAGCCGATATGTGAAAACATTGGCTGATAACTGGACGGTTGTAACGGTTGATGGGAAAAAGTGTGCTCACTTTGAGCATACGATTGCGATTACAGATACAGGTTTTGATATACTGACTAAGATTTAGGTCTTCACTGAAGCCTTTCAGGCCCAAATCGGGCAGGTTGTCTGTATAGTCCAAAGAAAGAACAAGATCAGTATACAGGTGTCATCGGCATATTCGTTGACTGCCATGTACTAATCGCAGACGGAGAAAAGCGTAAATTTCATTCTCCTAAGAAAAAATATCAATCATATAACCTTTTATGATTGCGTATCTCCGGAAGTTCAGAACAGTATATTCAAAACAGGTCGGGTGATAGATGAACAATTGAGAGATTCTCAATTGGACATTTGTCAGAGAGCAAGTTACTGATTTGAAGAAGGGAGAACACTTGAATGGCGAAAGACGATGTAATTGAAGTGGAAGGTACTGTAGCAGAAACTTTGCCAAACGCAATGTTCAAAGTTGAACTAGAGAATGGTCATACAGTTTTGGCTCATGTATCAGGAAAAATCCGTATGCACTTCATTCGCATTTTACCTGGAGACAAAGTTACGGTAGAATTATCTCCATATGACTTAACTCGTGGTAGAATTACGTACCGTTACAAATAAAGCAACTCCGGAAGAAGGAGGTTGGAAACACATGAAAGTGAGACCATCTGTTAAACCTATCTGTGAAAAATGTAAAGTGATTCGCAGAAAAGGAAAAGTAATGGTGATCTGTGAAAACCCAAAACATAAACAAAAACAAGGCTAATAACAAGGAGGTGCCCAAATCATGGCTCGTATTGCTGGTGTAGATATTCCACGTGATAAGCGTGTTGTCATTTCTTTAACATATGTTTTTGGAATTGGTCGTACGACTGCGCAACAAGTCCTTAAAGAAGCAGGTGTTTCTGAAGACACTCGCGTTCGCGATCTAACTGAAGACGAACTTGGTAAAATCCGTGATATCATTGACAAACTTAAAGTAGAAGGTGACCTTCGTCGTGAAGTTTCACTTAACATTAAGCGTCTAATTGAAATCGGAAGCTACCGCGGAATCCGTCATCGTAGAGGACTTCCTGTTCGTGGACAAAACACAAAAAACAACGCGCGTACTCGTAAAGGTCCGCGTCGTACTGTAGCTAACAAGAAAAAATAAGTAAAGGAGGTAGTTAAAGAATGGCTGCTGCTCGTAAACAAAATACGCGTAAACGTCGCGTGAAAAAGAATATTGAAGCTGGAATCGCTCATATCCGTTCCACTTTCAACAACACGATTGTAACGATTACTGATGTTCATGGAAACGCAATTTCTTGGTCAAGTGCTGGTGCATTAGGATTCAGAGGTTCTCGTAAATCTACTCCTTTCGCTGCACAAATGGCTGCTGAAACAGCTGCTAAAGGTTCTATCGAACACGGTCTTAAAACACTTGAAGTAACTGTTAAAGGTCCTGGTTCTGGTCGTGAAGCTGCAATTCGTGCGCTTCAAGCTGCAGGTCTTGAAGTTACTGCAATTAGAGACGTAACTCCAGTTCCTCATAACGGATGCCGTCCACCAAAACGTCGCCGCGTGTAATTTGTTTGTATAGATTTTGTGTCCCTGTCAATAATGGGTTATGATACAGTTATTTATGAGACGAATACACGACTCGTTGCCTGAGCACATACGGGACTAAACAATGAGGAATTTCGGATGGAATCTCATATGATTCTATTCGAGGTTTCGACGTTTTGAAGGAGGGTTTTATTAGATGATCGAAATTGAAAAACCAAAAATCGAAACGGTTGAAATCAGCGACGATGCCAAGTATGGCAAGTTTGTCGTAGAGCCACTTGAGCGTGGATATGGTACCACTTTAGGGAACTCCCTTCGTCGTATCCTTTTATCCTCACTTCCTGGTGCAGCTGTAACATCGATCCAGATAGATGGTGTCTTACACGAATTCTCAACGATCGAAGGCGTGGTTGAAGATGTTACAACGATTATCTTAAACATTAAAAAGCTTGCACTCAAAATCTACTCTGAAGAAGAGAAGACGCTTGAAATTGATGTACAAGATGAAGGTACTGTAACAGCTGCTGATATTACACACGACAGCGATATTGAAATCTTAAATCCAGATCTTCACATCGCAACTCTTGGCAAGAATGCGAGCTTCCGTGTTCGCTTAACTGCACAAAGAGGTCGCGGGTATAATCCTGCTGATGCAAACAAAAGAGACGATCAGCCAATCGGTGTGATTCCGATCGACTCAATCTATACACCTGTATCTCGTGTGACTTATCAAGTGGAGAACACCCGTGTTGGGCAAATCACAAACTATGATAAATTAACACTAGATGTATGGACTGATGGAAGCACAGGACCGAAAGAAGCGATCGCTCTAGGTTCTAAGATTTTAACTGAACACCTAAATATTTTCGTTGGATTAACTGACGAAGCTCAGCATGCTGAAATCATGGTTGAGAAAGAAGAAGACCAAAAAGAAAAAGTGCTTGAAATGACAATTGAAGAGCTTGATCTTTCTGTTCGTTCTTACAACTGTTTGAAGCGTGCGGGTATTAACACTGTTCAAGAGCTTGCTAACAAGACAGAAGAGGATATGATGAAAGTTCGTAACCTTGGACGTAAATCTCTTGAAGAAGTGAAAGCGAAACTAGAAGAACTTGGACTGGGTCTTCGTAAAGACGATTGACTAGTTTCATTGTGAACTAGGATTTTCGTGTGTTTTTTATTCATACAGCATCTCTAATTAAGGAGGGGACATCACATGGCATACAGAAAGCTAGGACGCACTAGTGCACAACGTAAAGCAATGCTTCGTGACCTAACGACTGATTTGATCATCAACGAACGCATCGAAACAACTGAAACACGTGCGAAAGAACTTCGCTCTGTAGTTGAAAAAATGATCACTCTTGGCAAACGCGGAGATCTTCATGCTCGCCGTCAAGCTGCAGCTTACATTCGTAATGAAGTAGCTAACGCTGAAACAAACCAAGATGCACTTCAAAAATTATTCGCTGACGTTGCAACTCGCTACGAAGATCGCCAAGGTGGATACACTCGTATCATGAAGCTTGGACCTCGTCGCGGCGATGGCGCACCAATGGCTGTCATTGAATTAGTTTAATCACATATCGTGTATCTAAGAAAGGGCGGGACAGTTCATAACTGGATCTATGCCCTTTTTTAGGTACTACGGCTTTTTTTAGGAATAAGCAAAGAAGAGGTTGAGCTGAGAGGAGGTCCGGTAGAGATGGGGAAGACATTAATTGACGTAAAGGACATTGTATTTCGTTATCACAAGGATGCGGACAAGCCCGCTTTAGATCAAGTGTCACTGCATGTGAATCAAAATGAATGGCTCGCCATTGTTGGTCATAACGGTTCAGGTAAATCCACACTTGCCCGTGTGCTGAATGGGCTCATTTTACCGGATGCTGGTACGGTCAAGGTTGGAGAGATTGAGCTCAAAGAAGAAAGTGTTTGGGATATTCGCAGAAAGGTCGGAATGGTCTTTCAAAACCCAGATAACCAATTTGTGGGCTCAACGGTTCGTGATGATGTGGCTTTTGGTTTAGAAAATAACGGGGTTGAGCGGGAATTGATGATAGAACGTGTAGATTGGGCTGTCAAACAGGTCAATATGCAGGAGTTTCTTGATCAAGAGCCGCACCATCTATCAGGCGGGCAGAAGCAGAGAGTCGCTATTGCAGGTGTGCTTGCCGCAAGCCCTGACATCATGATCTTGGATGAAGCAACATCAATGCTTGATCCGATTGGCCGTGAAGAAGTGTTAGAGACTGTTAGACTTCTGAAGGAACAAGGTACAGTCACAGTCATTTCCATCACACATGATTTAGACGAGGCTGCCAAGGCAGACCGCGTCATTGTGATGAATGGCGGGAAGAAATTTGCCGAGGGGACGCCAGAGGAAGTATTTGAACTAGATGAACAACTGGTTCAGATTGGACTTGATCTGCCATTCTCCTATCGCTTGAGCAAGCAATTGAAGCAACAAGGTGTGCCGCTTGCAAATGCCCATTTGACACAAGAAGGATTGGTGAAAGAGCTATGGACATTACGATCAAAGAATTAGAGCATCGTTATCAAATGAAAACGCCGTTTGAGCGTCTCGCTTTGTATGATGTCAATGCTTCCATCAAAGAGGGCAGCTATGTCGCTGTCATTGGTCATACGGGCTCTGGCAAGTCTACATTGCTGCAGCATTTAAATGGATTGCTCAAACCAACGAAGGGGAGCATTGCGCTTGGAGAGACCATTTTACAAGCCAATAAAAAGCAGAAGGATATGAAACCCCTCCGGAAAAAGGTAGGCATCGTGTTTCAGTTTCCTGAGCATCAGCTCTTTGAGGAAACCATCCTCAAGGATATCTGCTTTGGCCCGATGAACTTCGGCGTTCCTCAAGAGAAGGCAGAAGCGAAGGCGAAGGAGATGCTGAAACTGGTTGGTCTTCCTGAGTCCCTATTATCTCGATCTCCCTTTGAACTAAGCGGCGGTCAAATGAGACGTGTGGCGATTGCAGGCGTTTTAGCGATGGAGCCAGAGGTGCTTGTGCTTGATGAGCCGACTGCTGGGCTGGATCCACGCGGGCGGAAGGAAATCATGGACATGTTCTATGATCTTCATCATAAGGCAAACCTCACCACGATTCTGGTCACACACAGTATGGAAGATGCCGCTCATTATGCGGATCAAATGATTGTGATGCATAAAGGGACAGTGAAGGCGACAGGTACGCCGAGAGAGTTGTTTGCCAATCGTACAGACATGTCTTCGTTTGGTCTCGACCTCCCAGAAACGATTAAATTCCAGCAGACTGTAGAAGAAAAGCTTGGTATTACGTTTCCAAGGCCGCTTCTGACGATGGATGAAATGGCAGAAGCCTTAACAGCTCTTTATCAGGAGGACACGACATCATGATGGATAGTATGATTATCGGCAAATATGTGCCAGGTTCATCCTTTGTCCATCGTCTTGATCCAAGGACAAAGCTGTTATCAATTTTCTTTTTTGTCTTTATTGTTTTTTTTGCTAATAATTACATCACTTACGGGCTTTTAGGTGTCTTTACCATCCTTGTGGTGATGGTTTCTCAGGTGCCGCTATACTTTATTCTCAAGGGAATGAAGCCGATCCTATGGATTGTCCTGTTTACCTTTATTCTGCATATTTTCATGACAAAGGATGGCGCCTTGCTATTCCACTTTGGTTTTCTGAATATTTATGAAGAAGGTTTAAAGCAAGGAATATTCATTTCACTCCGTTTTGTCTATCTCATCATGATGACGACACTTCTTACGTTAACCACAACGCCTATAGAAGTGACAGACGGGATGGAGAAGCTTCTGCACCCATTCCGTAAAATCAAACTGCCTGTTCATGAGCTTGCTCTCATGATGTCCATCTCTCTTCGGTTTATTCCGACGTTATTAGAAGAGACGGATAAAATCATGAAGGCACAAATGGCACGAGGTGTTGATTTTACAAGCGGGCCTTTAAAGGATCGCATGAAAGCCATCGTTCCTTTGCTTGTTCCGCTTTTCGTCAGTGCGTTTAAGCGTGCAGAAGAACTGGCGACCGCGATGGAAGCGAGAGGCTACCGCGGGGGAGAAGGACGGACGAAGTACCGTCAGCTTGTCTGGGGCATGAAGGACACGTTCACGCTGCTTTTATTCATCTTGTTAACAGCACTCCTTGTGCTGCTTAGAAATTAGGTGATTCCTAGATGAAGGTCAAATGTACCGTATCCTACGATGGGACACATTTTAAAGGCTATCAGGTGCAGCCAGGGCAGCGAACCGTTCAGACGGAGATAGAGTCAGCCCTTGCAAGAATGCACAAACAGGATGAACTGATTCCGATTGTGGCTTCCGGCCGGACGGACAGCGGTGTCCATGCAAAGGGACAGGTCATCCATTTTGACACCCCGCTCTCGATCCCGATGGAGAGATGGCCTTTTGCCCTTAACAGCTTGCTGCCGGATGATATCCGTGTTCTAAAGGCTGAGGAGGTCGATGACTCGTTTCATGCCAGATTTGGTGTTGTTTCGAAGGAGTACCGTTATAAGGTCTCAACGGAAACACACCAAAATGTGTTCACGAGACAGTATGCCTGCCACTATCCTTACCGGCTGGATATCGATAAAATGAGAGAAGCCGCTGAGCACCTGATTGGGACGCATGACTTTACAAGCTTCTGTGCGGCCAATACGGAGGTTCAGGACAAGGTGAGGGTTATTTATGCCCTTGAGTGGAAAAACGTCTCAGACGGGCTTGAAATGCGTGTGAGAGGGAATGGCTTTTTATACAACATGGTGCGGATTATCGCTGGAACGTTGCTTGAAATCGGTTCTGGTAAATTTCACCCTAAGGAGATAAAAGCTATGCTTGCCGCCCGAAATCGCGAAGCGGCAGGCAAGACTGCGCCTAGTCACGGACTGTATTTATGGGAAGTATTCTATGACAACTAAACCAGGTGTAACATGTTCTTGACACAGGAAGCAGAAAGTTATAAGATATCATATGGTATGTATTTCAACCCCACAAATAAGCCCCGGAAGACTTATCTTGTGTTTTGAAATAGAACGTAGCATTTGATTCAAGGAAAATTCATTGATTTATTTAGGAGGGAAACTCATGCGTACAACACCAATGGCGAACGCAAGCACAATTGAGCGCAAATGGCTAGTTGTTGATGCGGCAGGCAAGACTCTAGGTCGTCTTTCTACTGAAGTAGCATCACTTTTGCGCGGTAAGCACAAACCAACTTATACACCACACGTTGATACAGGTGATCACGTCATCATCATCAATGCTGAGAAAATTGAATTAACAGGTAAGAAATTGACGGACAAAATTTACTACCGTCACACGATGCACCCAGGCGGTTTGAAACAAAGAACTGCTCTTGAGATGCGTACAAACTACCCTGAGAAAATGTTGGAGCTTGCTATCAAAGGTATGCTTCCAAAGGGTCCACTAGGTCGTCAAATGTTCAAAAAATTAAATGTGTACCGTGGTTCTGAGCATCCACATCAAGCACAACAACCTGAAGTTTACGAACTTCGCGGTTAATTATAAGGGAGGTTAACAATTTGGCACAGGTTCAATATTACGGTACAGGTCGTCGTAAAAGTTCTGTAGCGCGCGTTCGCTTAGTTCCAGGTGAAGGCCGTATCGTCGTTAATAATCGTGAAATTACTGAATACATTCCATTCGCTGCTTTAATCGAAGACGTGAAACAGCCTTTGAACATCACAGAAACAGCTAACAGCTACGATGTTCTTGTAAATGTTCACGGTGGTGGATTCTCTGGTCAAGCTGGAGCAATTCGTCACGGTATCTCTCGTGCTCTTCTAGAAGTAGATCCTGAGTACCGTACACCACTTAAACGTGCTGGACTTCTTACTCGTGATCCTCGTATGAAAGAGCGTAAGAAATACGGTCTTAAAGGCGCACGTAGAGCTCCTCAGTTCTCAAAACGTTAATCAATTTTATATTGTATGGACGTTTTACAAAGGTTTGTTACAGACAAACCTTATAAAAAAAGCATCAGCATCCTGCTGGTGCTTTTTTATTTGTGTTTTTTTCTGTTTGGAAACATATAAAATAGGATCATAGCAAGGTTTCTGTTTAAAAAACGAAGTCTATGGAGGGGTGTCATATGAATCTAACAACAGAAAGATGTATCATTCGATCATTTGCTGAGGATGATTGGCAGGATGTCTATGCATATACATCTAATGAGACGGTGATGAAGTATATTCCGGAAGATGTATTTTCTAAAGAAGATGCGAAGGAATTTGTCAAAAATAATTGTCATGAAGATGCTAAGTATGTTGCTGTCCTTTTAAAAGAAGATCATACATGTATCGGGCATATCGTGTTTCATCCTTACTTTGGTGAGCACACATATGAAATTGGCTGGGTTTTCAATCCTGCCTATCAAAACAAGGGCTATGCATCAGAAGCGGCTTATGCCGTTCTGCATCATGGTTTTCACACAATGAATTTACATCGAATCATTGCGACTTGTCAGCCTGAAAATGTGCCATCGTGGAGAGTGATGGAGAAATTGGAGATGAGGAGAGAGGGGTATTTTAAAAAATGTATACCACAAGGAAATGAGTGGTGGGATGAGTTTTACTATGCCATCTTACAAGAGGAATGGTTCGTGAAGAGGGCTTGATCAGTTTTCATGGTATGAAATACTTTGATGAAAAAGCAGCTGATCAAATCTTATATGAACACTCTTAACTGGTATTTTGGTAAGTGAAAACAATCTTCCATCCATCATAGGAGGTGCTTTCATTGAATTTAAATCAATTGACATTGAGAGAAGCCGTGCAAGAAGACCTCGACAAAATCGTCTTCATGCTTTCAGATGATAAGTTAGGTCAAAAGAGAGAGCGTTACACTCGCCCATTATTAGAAAGTTATATCAAAGCCTTTCGTTCAATCGATGCTGATCCAAATATTGAACTCATTGTTGCGTGTGACCAGGAAGAAGCAGTTGGTGTTCTTCAGTTAACCATGACGCCATTTCTTACACATCAAGGGGGATGGAGAGCATCCATCGAAGGAGTTCGTACGGCTTCGAGTCATAGAGGAAAAGGAGTCGGTTCGCTGCTTATAAAGTGGGCCATTCAACGCGCAAGCGACCGCGGCTGTCATATAATTCAACTGACAACAGATAAACAGAGGCCAGAAGCACGCCATTTTTATGAGAAATTAGGATTTGAAGCCACTCATGAAGGAATGAAGCTGCATTTGCCTCATGAATAAGGATATCAAGAAGCGGAGGATTCACGTACCTCTGCCTTTTTTGTGCCTTTATTAGGAATATTTGCTATATTTAATATATAAATCCTCTGTTATTTGGAAAGGAGAAACATGTTACTCAAAATCGGTCTAGTTGTCATAGGTGTGGTCATACTTTACGTGGTGGTTCAAGTCTTGCTGTATAAAAGAGATATGAAGAAAACGAAGGAAGATCTTTTGACATTTGTCGCAAAAAACAAAAAGGATGTTTCAGTGACAATCATTGAAAATGATGATGTGGTGTTAGAATGGAATGCTGATCAAAAAACACCACTTGCAAGTACGGTGAAATTAGTAGTTTTATTTCATTTTGTTAAAGCTGTATCGAGCGGCGCCATCAAGCTAGAGGAAAAAGTGGCATTGTCTGATATAGAGCGGTTTTATATTGATAGAACAGACGGTGGTGCGCACGCGTACTGGCTGGAGGTCAATGATTTTTCTGAGCATGCGGCTTTATTAGATGTTGCCAAAGGGATGATGCAATTCAGTTCGAATGCTTGTACGGATTATTTGATTGACCGGCTGGGCTTAGAAAAGATCAATGATCAGATGAAACAAGCAGGTCTTACAGAACATGATGAACTCATGCCGCTGACGCCAATGATTTTGTGGTCCGCTTATGTATCTGATCGTCGGCGGGATGCATTCAAGAAAATGAGCGGTGTATCCGAAGAACAATACAAATCTCTAATGAATGAGATTTTTAATATCATGAAAAATGACCCAGAGTATAAAAAGGCGTTAGAAGAAAAAATGAAAAAAAAGAACTTATTAGGCTGGCGTATACAATCATTACTGACGCAAAAGCTGACAAAGTCTACAACCAATCAATATGCACAATTTATGAAACGTCTCCAGGATGAGCTGTTAACAATAGAAGAAAAGAGTCTTTTTAGCCAAATCGTACTGGGAGAAACATTGAAAAAGGAAACAGATCAATATCTTTGGTATAAAGGCGGAGCAACATTGTTCGTTTTCACAGGTGCTTTATATCGAAGAACAGATACATCTTCTATATCCATTTCTCTTTTTATCAATGATCTGAAAGCGAACAATTCTCACTGGATTGGGGGAGTATTCAACGAATTTATGCTTACTGCAGCAGTGGATCAAAACTTTCGACAACGCTTGATACAGGCTTTCACTACATAAACATCAAAAAACAGAGGGAAACACCCCTCTGTTTTATTATTTCTGCATTGGAAACGCTTTGTATACATCTTGGCGTTTCTTTTTTGACTTCACAACTCCATCAACCAGTTCCTTTTGCCAAAGCGCTGTATCGTCTTTGTACTCTTTAAAAGAATGAGGGAGCTTTTTTTCTAGCTGTTTCCTTTTAAACGTGACACGGCTCGTCTTTAGAGCTCATGTTAAGTGTCACTTGCTCTACATTATCGACAATAATAAAAAGTGAGATTGCGTTGTATAAATACGTTTTTTCAATCGTGTCCTTTTGATCAAACCAGAAGGCGTCAAACTGTTCTTCTGTATAGCCGTCATTTTCTTTTACCCCATACGTGACGTCTAAAGCTTTTCCATCGATGATTTCAAATTCACGAATTACGCCTCCAGGCAGATCTAATAAGATTTCATGAATGGCTGAATTGTCACCGAGATATGTGTTTTTGTGTTTTGAAAGTTGTTTTAAGGATATGTCTTCTATTCCTTTTATATCGCTCTTTTTCTCTGTGGCTTGACTGCTGCATGCAGATAGGACGACTGTTAATAGCAGGATATACATCCATTTCTTCAATGATTTTGCCCCTTTATTGTTCTTTCTATATGTAAATGTTTATTTTATCACAATTTTCCATTTCGATCGTTCACAGGCCGCCATTTCCATTTACTGAATTGCATGTTTTGTTCAAACCAACGAACAATACAAAGAAAAAAGGAGTTCAGTCCATGGCAGAAGTGCTTTCATTTTATCAACTGAAAACAAAACGAGATGTCACGCTTGAAAAGAAGCTTTTACGTACATTGTCTCTTCAACAAGTGACGGTCGCTTCCGAGAAATTCACAAAGAAGCTGTTTCCATTTGCAGATGATCCAGCCGGTATTATGAGTGATGGCTGCATCGATTTCGCCATTGAAGCTTTTTTAGCTGGCGGAAGATACGGTGAGTCGAGTAAATACGGCGAATCGTTCGACGATATCAAAAAGCGATCCTCCCAGGAGGAAGCTGAGCTGATTGAAGAGCTCGCAGGGTGCTTGCAATCGTGGGGGAATATGTTCCAAATGGAGCGGAAGATGTCATGTTTATATCCATTTGCGAAAGATTTTTTAAGCATGTGGTGGCAGGAAGGCTTTCGAGAATCAGAAAAAAGACACAAGCTTCGGCTGCACTAAGCATATTTCCAGTCCTTGTCCCATATCTATAAAATAATGGTGTATGGGAGGGACAGGGATGAAAAGAAAGCTGAAGTGGACAGGGTTTTTAATTGGGTTTATTGTCCTCTTATTCTTATTCAGGTTTCAATTTCTAAATGATGATTCATGGAAATCGTGGAATTTGCCTCTAAGCGGGAAGATCATCTATTTAGATCCGGGTCACGGCGGTCCAGATGGAGGGGCTGTAGGAGGAGAACTGCTTGAGAAAGAGATTGCACTGGATGTATCCATGAAGATACGTGACTATTTGCAGGAGCAGGGAGCGCTTGTTCTCATGACCCGAGAGGATGATTCTGATTTATCATCAAAGAATACAAGGGGATATGCCCGAAAGAAAGCGGAGGATTTAAGGAACCGCGTCAAAGTCATCAATGAATCTGAAGCGGATCTCTATTTAAGCATTCATTTAAATGCGATACCATCAAACAAATGGAGCGGGGCTCAGACGTTTTTTTATGGAAAGTATGAAGAGAATGAAAAGGCAGCGAAGTTTATTCAAGATGAATTACGCAGAAATCTTGAAAACACGGATCGAAAGGCGAAGCGGATTAATGGCATTTATTTAATGCAAAATGTCACAAAGCCAGGAGCTCTTGTGGAAATTGGATTTCTCTCCAACCCGAAAGAGGCTGGCCAGCTGGCAACACCTAAATATCAGGATCAAATTGCTGCCTCTATTTATAAAGGGATTTTAAGATATTTAACAGAGCAAAAAGAGCCTCCTGAATAAGGGGCTTTTTCCTTTTGATCGCAGGCAAACAGGACAGACATTGTAAGGATATGTATGATATACTTGGATTGTAAACGAATTCAATAAAGGGTGAGGTTCTGCTATGATCGGACAAGATGATGTGAGAAAACTAGTTGGGAAGATGGACGAACCTTTCCTTCATATACCGCTTGGTGAGCTGGATGCCATCAAGGAAATCAGCCTAAAGCCTGAGAAAGAGCATGTGAGCCTAAAGGTGGCCATTGCTAAAACAGGCACTGCTGAGCAGATGAAGCTGCAGCAAGACATCGTACAAGCCTTGAAAGCAGCAGGTGCTAACACAGTAGGACTTCGTTTTGAGGAACTGCCTCAGGAAACACTTGAAAAGTTTATGCCATCACAAGATGAGGAAGAAACTCTGCTTAACTCTAAAAATCCGCCTGAGTTCTTAGCGATTGCGAGTGGAAAGGGCGGCGTTGGTAAATCGACTGTTTCTGTTAACCTTGCTGTAGCGCTGGCTCGTCTAGGGAAAAAAGTCGGGCTGATTGATGCTGATATTTATGGCTTTAGTGTACCGGATATGATGGGAATCACTGTCAGACCAACAGTTAAAGGGGAAAAAATTATTCCTGTGGAGCGCTTTGGTGTCAAAGTGATTTCAATGGGCTTTTTTGTTGAAGAAAATGCACCGGTTATTTGGAGAGGACCGATGCTTGGAAAAATGTTAAATAACTTCTTCCACGAAGTTGAGTGGGGAGAATTAGATTACTTACTATTAGACCTTCCGCCTGGAACGGGAGATGTTGCGCTTGATATTCATACAATGCTGCCTAGCTGTAAAGAAATCATTGTCACTACACCGCATCCAACGGCTGCCTTCGTTGCAGCAAGAGCAGGCGCAATGGCACTGCAAACAGACCATGAAGTGCTCGGTGTCGTTGAGAATATGAGCTATTATGAAAGCAAAAAAACAGGTGAAAAGGAATACGTCTTTGGAAAAGGCGGCGGGGACAAGCTGGCTGAAGAGCTGCGTGTATCAGTCCTTGGCCAAATTCCTTTAAGACAGCCTGATTGGAATGAGGATGATTTCGCACCTTCTGTCTATGATGCAAGTCATCCGACAGGAGAAGTGTATCAACACATTGCGAATAAAGTCATTGAACAATTAGCAGTGAAAGCATAATGAAAGCCCGAGTGGATGAATGCCACTCGGGTGATGTTTAACTGTCGCTTCCTTCGCTGCCTTGCGATCCGGAATCACTGCTGCTTTCAGATGCTGCCTTTTTGAGCTCATCTTCGAATTTCTTCTTATAAAGAGGGCTGCTCAATGTTTCCGTAATGACTTTTTCTAAGTGCTTTCTAAACTCTTTGCTTTTTACAAGTTCACCGTATTTCTTTTCCATCTCAGGATCCTTGAGAATATCCATCATCAGCTGTTGATAGTCAGGATCCTTCATTAACTGTTTTAACATTCTTTCATGCTGTTGCTGCATGGATTTTGCGAAAGTCTCGGCAAATTTAGAATCCTCAAAGACCTTCTTCCAGAACTCTTTGCCTTTATCAGAAGTCAGTGTTTTCTCTATCGTTTTTTTCACAGTTTGTTCATCCATTACCAAAGCTTCATTCATTGCCTCGTCATTTAATAACTGTTGAATGGCCTTTTTACCGTCATCTGTCTTTAATATATCGACGACCATTTTTTTTGTTTCGTCATAGTCCATATTAGATGAGGATTGGGTTTTGGGAGCACAAGCTGTTAGAGATAAAAGAAGAAAACAGCTCATTATACGCAAGATGCCTTTTGACATACTGTGGCTCCTTTCGTTACATGTCTTACTTTTAATATGAATGTTTCACGTAAATTTATACATAACAAAAATAGGGGTTGGATCAATTCAATGAAAAGTCGGGATTTAGTTCGTTTTTTCTTCTCTGTGCTAGCTGTTGGAGCGGTCATTACAAGCGTGGTAGGCTTTGCGCTGGAGTGGGGGAAATATCAGAAGCTTTTTATATCGTTTGAAATTCTAGAGATCGCATCTGTGTTATTTTGGTTCATTGGTGTAGGGATGATCTTTAGTGTCATTAGCCAGATGGGGTTTGTTGTTTTTTTGACAGTGCACCGATTTGCATTAGAGATTTTTCGGTCGCATTCTTTATGGAATACCATTCAGCTGTTTCTTGTGATTTTTGTGCTGTTTGATTTAGCTTACTTGCGATTTTTGTTTTTCGGGGAGAATGATTCATTTTTTCCATACTTGTGGCTGCCTTTATTTATCGGTGTGTTTGCATTGATCGTGGCTTACTTTAAACAGCAGCAGTCCTCTAAGAAAACATTTGTTTCCGCAATGTTTCTCATGGTCGTCATCACGTCGTTAGAATGGTTCCCGGCGCTCAGAGTCAATGAAGAGGACTGGCTGTATTTAATGTTATTCCCGCTATTAGGCTGTAATGCGTTTCAGCTGTTAGCGATGCCGCGGTTTTCAAAAACGAAAGCTACTTAACTTCAGATGACTTTGTTTTCGTATTGGAGATCAGTTCGCCAACCGTCACATTTTTTAAATGCTTTTCTTTTATTTGTTTCAAAATAGCGGGTAAGGCTTGAGCGGTTTGGGTTGCTGAATCTGAGGCGTGAAGGAGAACAATGTCTCCGCTTTTCATTCGATCATTTACATTCTGAACAATCTGGTCGACACCCGGATTCAGCCAATCCTGTGAATTGATGCTGTAATGAACAACGGTATAACCGTACTGTGTGGCTATTTTTAGTGCTGTTTCGTTAAACTGTCCAGTTGGCGGTCTTAATAGTTGAATGTCATCTAGTCCAAGCTTTTGAAATGTATTTTGTGCACGGACAAGATCTTGCTTGATTTCACTATCTTCAAGTTGGCTATAATTTTTATAAGCATAGCCGAGGCTTCCAATTTGATGGCCGTCCTCCCTAATTTGTTTCACGATATCAGGATGACGCTCAGCCCAAGAAGCAGACAGAAAGAAGGTGGCGTTCTTTATACCGTACTCCCGAAGGACATTTAAAATAGGAACAGCCTTCTCATCTCCCCAGCCAATATTAAAAGTGAGAGAGATATGCTTTGATGAAGTCTCGCCTTTATAAATGGCTCGGGGTCCATGTTCAGTTTTAAATACCGACAGCGGCGGTGCCTTTTGTACATAAAAAAAGGTTGCAGCTGCAAGGGCTGCTACAAGAATAATGACAACTTGCTTCAGCCGTTTAATAGGCAACACATATAATCGACTCAATTCAAACACTCCTGCCTTGTCCAAGATTGTTACTTGATTGTATGCAGGACAAGGGTTTAAGATGCTTAATAAAACTATTTCAAAAAAAGTTTTGAAAAGGCGTTGACCAAGAGAATGCTTTCGTGATATATTATTAATCGTCGCTGACACACAGTGACAAACACAAAACGCTTCGGGAAATAAACTTGAAAAAAGTTGTTGACATAAGATGAAGCGAAATGTTATATTATTAAAGCCGCTAAGAACGGCGGAGATGATCTTTGAAAACTAAACAAGACAAAACGTACCTGTTAATTCGAGTTTTTATAAAAAATCCTATGATAATTCATAGGTAGTCAGTCAAACTGGCGAAAAGCAAAACTTCGGTTTTGTACTTTTTCGGAGAGTTTGATCCTGGCTCAGGACGAACGCTGGCGGCGTGCCTAATACATGCAAGTCGAGCGGACAGAAGGGAGCTTGCTCCCGGATGTTAGCGGCGGACGGGTGAGTAACACGTGGGTAACCTGCCTGTAAGACTGGGATAACTCCGGGAAACCGGAGCTAATACCGGATAGTTCCTTGAACCGCATGGTTCAAGGATGAAAGACGGTTTCGGCTGTCACTTACAGATGGACCCGCGGCGCATTAGCTAGTTGGTGGGGTAATGGCTCACCAAGGCGACGATGCGTAGCCGACCTGAGAGGGTGATCGGCCACACTGGGACTGAGACACGGCCCAGACTCCTACGGGAGGCAGCAGTAGGGAATCTTCCGCAATGGACGAAAGTCTGACGGAGCAACGCCGCGTGAGTGATGAAGGTTTTCGGATCG
This sequence comes from Bacillus sp. FSL M8-0350, assembly GCF_038593345.1. Lineage (NCBI taxonomy): Bacteria > Bacillati > Bacillota > Bacilli > Caryophanales > Bacillaceae > Bacillus > Bacillus sp. FSL M8-0350. The sequence continues at coordinate 166,408 of NZ_CP151985.1, forward strand.
TAAAGCTCTGTTGTTAGGGAAGAACAAGTGCGAGAGTAACTGCTCGCACCTTGACGGTACCTAACCAGAAAGCCACGGCTAACTACGTGCCAGCAGCCGCGGTAATACGTAGGTGGCAAGCGTTGTCCGGAATTATTGGGCGTAAAGGGCTCGCAGGCGGTTTCTTAAGTCTGATGTGAAAGCCCCCGGCTCAACCGGGGAGGGTCATTGGAAACTGGGAAACTTGAGTGCAGAAGAGGAGAGTGGAATTCCACGTGTAGCGGTGAAATGCGTAGAGATGTGGAGGAACACCAGTGGCGAAGGCGACTCTCTGGTCTGTAACTGACGCTGAGGAGCGAAAGCGTGGGGAGCGAACAGGATTAGATACCCTGGTAGTCCACGCCGTAAACGATGAGTGCTAAGTGTTAGGGGGTTTCCGCCCCTTAGTGCTGCAGCTAACGCATTAAGCACTCCGCCTGGGGAGTACGGTCGCAAGACTGAAACTCAAAGGAATTGACGGGGGCCCGCACAAGCGGTGGAGCATGTGGTTTAATTCGAAGCAACGCGAAGAACCTTACCAGGTCTTGACATCCTCTGACAACCCTAGAGATAGGGCTTTCCCTTCGGGGACAGAGTGACAGGTGGTGCATGGTTGTCGTCAGCTCGTGTCGTGAGATGTTGGGTTAAGTCCCGCAACGAGCGCAACCCTTGATCTTAGTTGCCAGCATTCAGTTGGGCACTCTAAGGTGACTGCCGGTGACAAACCGGAGGAAGGTGGGGATGACGTCAAATCATCATGCCCCTTATGACCTGGGCTACACACGTGCTACAATGGACAGAACAAAGGGCTGCAAGACCGCAAGGTTTAGCCAATCCCATAAATCTGTTCTCAGTTCGGATCGCAGTCTGCAACTCGACTGCGTGAAGCTGGAATCGCTAGTAATCGCGGATCAGCATGCCGCGGTGAATACGTTCCCGGGCCTTGTACACACCGCCCGTCACACCACGAGAGTTTGCAACACCCGAAGTCGGTGAGGTAACCTTTATGGAGCCAGCCGCCGAAGGTGGGGCAGATGATTGGGGTGAAGTCGTAACAAGGTAGCCGTATCGGAAGGTGCGGCTGGATCACCTCCTTTCTAAGGATATATGGAGCAGCGTACGTTTTCGTCTTGTTTAGTTTTGAAGGATCATTCCTTCAAAACATGTCTCTAGCGAGACAGGATTGTTCTTTGAAAACTAGATAACAATAAGTAATACATTCACATTGAATGCAATGCAAAGTTCATCACACATAGTGATTCTTTCTAAAGTAAGAAATGGTTAAGTTAGAAAGGGCGCACGGTGGATGCCTTGGCACTAGGAGCCGATGAAGGACGGGACGAACACCGATATGCTTCGGGGAGCTGTAAGCAAGCTTTGATCCGGAGATTTCCGAATGGGGAAACCCACTGCTCGTAATGGAGTAGTATCCATACTTGAATACATAGAGTATGAGAAGGCATACCCGGGGAACTGAAACATCTAAGTACCCGGAGGAAGAGAAAGCAAATGCGATTCCCTGAGTAGCGGCGAGCGAAACGGGAACAGCCCAAACCAAGAGGCTTGCCTCTTGGGGTTGTAGGACACTCTATACGGAGTTACAAAGGAACGATATAAGCGAAGAGGTCTGGAAAGGCCCGCCAAAGAAGGTAACAGCCCTGTAACTGAAATGTTGTTCTCTCCAGAGTGGATCCTGAGTACGGCGGAACACGTGAAATTCCGTCGGAATCCGGGAGGACCATCTCCCAAGGCTAAATACTCCCTAGTGACCGATAGTGAACCAGTACCGTGAGGGAAAGGTGAAAAGCACCCCGGAAGGGGAGTGAAATAGATCCTGAAACCGTGTGCCTACAAGTAGTCAGAGCCCGTTAACGGGTGATGGCGTGCCTTTTGTAGAATGAACCGGCGAGTTACGATCCCGTGCAAGGTTAAGCAGAAGATGCGGAGCCGCAGCGAAAGCGAGTCTGAATAGGGCGCATGAGTACGTGGTCGTAGACCCGAAACCAGGTGATCTACCCATGTCCAGGGTGAAGTTCAGGTAACACTGAATGGAGGCCCGAACCCACGCACGTTGAAAAGTGCGGGGATGAGGTGTGGGTAGGGGTGAAATGCCAATCGAACCTGGAGATAGCTGGTTCTCTCCGAAATAGCTTTAGGGCTAGCCTCAAGGTAAGAGTCTCGGAGGTAGAGCACTGATTGGACTAGGGGCCCCTACCGGGTTACCGAATTCAGTCAAACTCCGAATGCCGATGACTTATCCTTGGGAGTCAGACTGCGAGTGATAAGATCCGTAGTCGAAAGGGAAACAGCCCAGACCGCCAGCTAAGGTCCCAAAGTATACGTTAAGTGGAAAAGGATGTGGAGTTGCTTAGACAACCAGGATGTTGGCTTAGAAGCAGCCACCATTTAAAGAGTGCGTAATAGCTCACTGGTCGAGTGACTCTGCGCCGAAAATGTACCGGGGCTAAACGTATCACCGAAGCTGCGGACTGTTCTGACGAACAGTGGTAGGAGAGCGTTCTAAGGGCTGTGAAGCCAGACCGGAAGGACTGGTGGAGCGCTTAGAAGTGAGAATGCCGGTATGAGTAGCGAAAGACGGGTGAGAATCCCGTCCACCGAATGCCTAAGGTTTCCTGAGGAAGGCTCGTCCGCTCAGGGTTAGTCGGGACCTAAGCCGAGGCCGAAAGGCGTAGGCGATGGACAACAGGTTGATATTCCTGTACCACCTCCTCACCATTTGAGCAATGGGGGGACGCAGGAGGATAGGGTAAGCGCGGTATTGGATATCCGCGTCCAAGCAGTTAGGCTGGGAAATAGGCAAATCCGTTTCCCGTAAAGGCTGAGCTGTGATGGCGAGCGAAATTTAGTAGCGAAGTTCCTGATTCCACACTGCCAAGAAAAGCCTCTAGCGAGGTGAGAGGTGCCCGTACCGCAAACCGACACAGGTAGGCGAGGAGAGAATCCTAAGGTGATCGAGAGAACTCTCGTTAAGGAACTCGGCAAAATGACCCCGTAACTTCGGGAGAAGGGGTGCTTCTTAGGGTGTTAAAGCCCCGAGAAGCCGCAGTGAATAGGCCCAGGCGACTGTTTAGCAAAAACACAGGTCTCTGCGAAGCCGTAAGGCGAAGTATAGGGGCTGACGCCTGCCCGGTGCTGGAAGGTTAAGAGGAGCGCTTAGCGTAAGCGAAGGTGCGAATTGAAGCCCCAGTAAACGGCGGCCGTAACTATAACGGTCCTAAGGTAGCGAAATTCCTTGTCGGGTAAGTTCCGACCCGCACGAAAGGCGCAACGATCTGGGCACTGTCTCAACGAGAGACTCGGTGAAATTATAGTACCTGTGAAGATGCAGGTTACCCGCGACAGGACGGAAAGACCCCGTGGAGCTTTACTGCAGCCTGATATTGAATGTTGGTACAGCTTGTACAGGATAGGTAGGAGCCTTGGAAACCGGAGCGCTAGCTTCGGTGGAGGCATCGGTGGGATACTACCCTGGCTGTATTGACCTTCTAACCCGCTGCCCTTATCGGGCAGGGAGACAGTGTCAGGTGGGCAGTTTGACTGGGGCGGTCGCCTCCTAAAATGTAACGGAGGCGCCCAAAGGTTCCCTCAGAATGGTTGGAAATCATTCGCAGAGTGTAAAGGCACAAGGGAGCTTGACTGCGAGACCTACAAGTCGAGCAGGGACGAAAGTCGGGCTTAGTGATCCGGTGGTTCCGCATGGAAGGGCCATCGCTCAACGGATAAAAGCTACCCCGGGGATAACAGGCTTATCTCCCCCAAGAGTCCACATCGACGGGGAGGTTTGGCACCTCGATGTCGGCTCATCGCATCCTGGGGCTGTAGTCGGTCCCAAGGGTTGGGCTGTTCGCCCATTAAAGCGGTACGCGAGCTGGGTTCAGAACGTCGTGAGACAGTTCGGTCCCTATCCGTCGCGGGCGCAGGAAATTTGAGAGGAGCTGTCCTTAGTACGAGAGGACCGGGATGGACGCACCGCTGGTGTACCAGTTGTTCTGCCAAGGGCATCGCTGGGTAGCTATGTGCGGACGGGATAAGTGCTGAAAGCATCTAAGCATGAAGCCCCCCTCAAGATGAGATTTCCCATTCCGCAAGGAAGTAAGATCCCTGAAAGATGATCAGGTTGATAGGTCTGAGGTGGAAGCGTGGTGACACGTGGAGCTGACAGATACTAATAGATCGAGGACTTAACCTATATTCTAATGTGAAGCATGAACATTGTTATCTAGTTTTGAGAGAACATTCTCTCCATCAGGTTTGGTGGCGATAGCGAAGAGGTCACACCCGTTCCCATACCGAACACGGAAGTTAAGCTCTTCAGCGCCGATGGTAGTTGGGGGTTTCCCCCTGTGAGAGTAGGACGCCGCCAAGCTTTTTGTTTATATCCTTCCAATGGAAGAAGTTACTTTATCATTCCGCAGTAGCTCAGTGGTAGAGCTATCGGCTGTTAACCGATCGGTCGTAGGTTCGAGTCCTACCTGCGGAGCCATGCTTCCATAGCTCAGTAGGTAGAGCACTTCCATGGTAAGGAAGAGGTCAGCGGTTCGAGCCCGCTTGGAAGCTTTCCTCTATATGTTGATATGACAAGGTTTCTCGATGATGAGAAGGCTTTTTTTGTTTGTTTACATATATATTAAATTGCTCGATGATCAATAGACTGATGACTTTAGGAAAGCGAATAAAACGGCTTGCACAGCATTGTTGCATCGCTTTTTTACTTATCTCCTTCTTTTTGTTCTTGATTCTTCAGTCTCTTTCTTTTATTCTTACTAAAGTGATATCCGCTATATCAAAAGACTCTGTACGTTCCTCTTTTCCCCCGAAAGTGAAGTATCGTTTGTTTTTCCTTTCTTCATCTCCAGGTATAGTTGATCTTCTTTTTCCATGTACGGAATGTATATAAAAAGGAGTAGATGGTTTGAAAGATTTATTTGCAAAGCAAGAATGGTTTGGACATGTACGTCAGGACGTTCTTGCGGGTATATTAGTCGCACTGGCTTTAATTCCTGAAGCCATTGCGTTTTCGATTATTGCGGGCGTTGATCCGAAGGTTGGGTTGTATGCATCTTTTTGTATTGCGATTGTGATTTCGTTTGTTGGTGGACGCCCAGGCATGATTTCGGCTGCAACAGGGGCTATGGCTCTCGTCATGGTTCACTTGGTTGCTGATCATGGGTTGCAATATTTGTTTGCAGCTACGATTTTGACGGGGTTGATTCAAATTGTGTTCGGATTGTGCCGAGTGTCTCGTTTGATGAAATTTATTCCGAGGTCCGTCATGGTTGGCTTTGTCAATGCGTTGGCTATTATGATCTTCATGGCTCAGCTTCCACATTTCGTTGGGGAATCATTAGCCATGTATATGATGACAGGTGGTGCCCTGCTGATCATTTATTTATTGCCTATGGTGATAAAGGTGATACCTTCCCCACTCATTGCCATTATTGTAATGACGATATTGGCTGTATTTGGACATATTGATGTTAGAACAGTTGGAGATATGGGGGAACTTCCTAGTTCTTTGCCTGTTTTTCTGATTCCTCAAGTTCCGTTTAGCTGGGAAACACTTGCTATCATTTTTCCTTATTCTTTAGCACTTGCGATGGTTGGTTTACTTGAGTCTCTTTTAACCGCACAGATTGTCGATGATATGACAGAGACGTCTAGTAATAAGAACAAGGAAGCGAGAGGTCAAGGGATTGCCAATGTGGTTGCGGGATTCTTTGGAGGTATGGCTGGTTGTGCGATGATTGGCCAATCTGTGATTAATACGAAGGCAGGAGGACGAGGCCGGCTTTCTACCTTTGTAGCGGGTGCTTTTTTAATGGTGCTGATTTTTGTACTAGGTGATGTTGTGGTTCAAATTCCGATGGCTGCTCTTGTGGCTGTGATGTTCATGGTTTCCATTGGCACATTTGATTGGAGTTCTTTTCAGCAGCTAAAAAAGAATCCGAAAACAGATTCTATTGTGATGGTTGTCACGGTCGTGACGGTGGTGTTGACTCATGATTTATCAAAAGGCGTTTTCGCAGGTGTACTGCTTAGTGCGGTATTCTTTGTCGCAAAGATATCGAAGCTTCATATTACGTCTAAAGAAAGCCAGACAGGTACTTGGGAATATCGAGTTAAAGGACAAATTTTCTTTGCTTCTGTCACTGACTTGATCCAAGCTTTCCATCAGGGGAAAGAACTCCAATCTGTTGTGATTGATTTGTCTGAAGCACGTATATGGGATGAATCAGGTGTATCAGCGATAGAACGTATAAAGGAAAGGTATCAAGCAAATGGCGTCCAGGTGGACGTAGTTGGAATGGATACATCAAGTCAAAAGCTTATGAAACAGGTGAGTGGTTCTTAAAAAGGCCTTTCTGTCTGTTACAATAGAAAAGGTAAGAAAGTGAAGGGATGGAGGTGGCCGGCATGCTTGTGTGTTTGAATCAAGTACTCGGCCGGATGATGCCGCTCATTACACCTTTTAGTGTGTTACTCGGTGTTTTATTGGCGGCCTATTTAAAGGATTTTACGTTTTTAGTGCCATGGGTATTTGCTGTTATGACCTTTGCAGGGAGTTTGTCTTCTACTTTTTCGGCTTTAAAGCATACAGTGATGCACCCATTGCCTTTGATTTTATCGTTTATGATTTTGCACGTGTTGATGCCTCTTTATGCTTGGTCAGCGGGACATCTCATATTTGCGGGTGATGCTATGACGATCACCGGTTTGACACTTGCAATGGTGATTCCCACAGGAGTTTCTAGTTTAATATGGGCGGCAATGTATAAGGGGAATGTTGGGTTAACGTTATCCATTATTTTAATTGATACATTGCTTTCGCCATTGATAGTGCCAGCCAGTTTGTCACTTTTGGCCGGTACACAGGTTCATATGGACATGGTCGCGATCATGAAAGGGCTGTTTGGGATGGTGGTGCTTCCATCTATTTTAGGGATGCTCGTTCGTCAATATGCAAAGCCTGCTGTGACAAAAATGATTAGTCAGACACTGTCACCTTTTTCAAAAATAGGCTTGTTTGTAGTGGTGTCGATTAACAGTTCTGTTGTTGCGCCATACTTGCGTGAACTGGATGCCGCATTTTTTAGCAAGGCAGCGACTGTGTTTCTCATTGCGATGAGCGGATATGCGTTTGCATGGTTGATTGGAAAGACGATGAAATGTACTCAAGGAGAGATTGTGGCTATCGTGTATACAGGCGGTATGAGGAACATTAGTGCGGGGGCTGTGCTTGCCATTAGCTTTTTCCCGCCTGCTGTCGCTGTTCCTGTGGTGATTGGCATGCTGTTTCAGCAAGTGCTTGCTGCCTTGTTTGGTTTCTTACTCAATCGTTTTGAGCTGAAAGCACCTGCTGTGACCAAATCTTTCTCATGAAAAAACCTCCATCCTTTGATAGATGGAGGTTTTTTCTGTGATCTTAATAGATGAGATATTTTTTTCGTTTCTTTTCGAATGTTTTGAGGTCGTGATGATAGCGTTTCATCATATGTTTGACGGAAGTTCCTTTATTGATTTCTTCTTTCATCCAGCCATTCCCGATGAGTTTGTCAAAGCTGCCTGTTTGAAGGAACTCAAAGTCATTAGGGTATAAATCATGTATTGCTTTGATGATGGATAACCCCGTTTTCACCGCTTCGAAGGATGAGCGGTCTGTGACATATAACTGCACACCATGAGATAGTGTACCGGCATGTTTAGAAAATGTGGGGGTGAATGACACAGGTCTAAATTGAACGCCTTTTAGTTTTAGCTGATTTAAATGATCTGCCAGCTCGCTGCTATTGATATATGGTGCACCAATGAGCTCGAATGGTTTTGTCGTTCCTCTGCCTTCAGAGACATTTGTGCCTTCAATTAATCCTGTGGCAGGATATACAAAGGTACTATCTACTGTTGGCATGTTAGGAGAAGGAAGGACGAACGGCAGCTTTGTATCATCGAATGTCATGGACCGCTTCCAATTTTTCATTTTGATGACTGTTACATCAGCATTGATATGAAACTCTTTGTTAAACAGTTTTGCAAGTTCACCAGTGGTCATTCCATGTCTTAATGGGATGGGATAGAGCCCTACAAATGAGGCGTGTTCAGGCTCTAAAACAGGTCCTTCTCCTTTTAGTCCGCCAATGGGATTTGGGCGGTCTAGGACAACAAAGGGAATGTTGTTTTCCTTAGCGGCTTCCATCGCATAGGCCATCGTGTAAATATAGGTGTAATAACGAGTACCAACGTCTTGAATATCAAACAGCAGGACATCTACATTTTTCAGCATTTCAGAAGTTGGTTTTCTTGTTTTTCCATAAAGAGAGTAAACAGGAAGCCCTGTTTTTTCATCGGTATAGGATTCGACGCCTTCTCCTGCTTGTGCATCGCCGCGTACGCCGTGTTCAGGTCCATATAAAGCAGTGAGCTTGATATTTGGATGTTCAAATAGGAGATCGACACTGCTTTTCATATTTGCATCGATGCCAGTCGGGTTTGTAATGAGACCAATTCTTTTCCCTTCTAGCCATGAAAGATTGCTTGAGAGTAGTGTTTCGATCCCTGTTTTGACTGATGCTTTTTTCCCTTTTGTGACTGTTCGTTCTTCTGCGGGAGAGGCAGCGGTCAATGTGCTCATCATGAGAAAGCTTGCGAGTATGAAACTGACTGTTTTCTTCAAGAGAATCCCTCCTATTTGATCTGTTTCCCTTTCAAGTTGAGGCCATAGCCGAATGGGTAAAGGGTTTGATTTGGATGAGTGACAGATGGGATATCAACTGGCAGTTTCCCTTTAGGTGATGCAGCTCCAAATATCACTTCTAGTCCAGCAGGAATATTTGGCTGATTGAATTGTCCGTTTGAGTAGCCTTTAAAACCGTACACAGCTAGTAAGGCATCGGCTTCTTCAAAATTTGCCGCATCATAAGGATTTCTAAGACTCATGATGACCATTTTTTTGTTTTGTGCTGCTGCTTCTTTCATGACAGCACGAGGGAAGGCGGTTGCCCATTTTTTCGGATCCTGGACATTGTCATCAATTACGCCATCATTCACTGCTGGATCATTTTGGACAACGTAAGAGCCAGTGATGACATAGTCAGCTACTTGAATCAGTTTGGCTGTATCTTTGGTGAACGTTTTATCCGCAAAAGCATATGACTGGATGCGTACAGGTTTGATCTTTTTTTGTTTCATGAGAGATTCGACTGTGACAGACATTGCTTTTGTCTGATCTTCGTAAGGTGCCATGACCACGATTTTGTCATTCTTTTTAGGCTTGAAAGGTAAGGTTTTTTTGTTGTTTTTAAGCAGGGTGATCCCTTCACGTGCCATTTTTTGTTCTGCTTTAAGGTGCGACTTTTTCCCAACGACTTGAGTGGCTTTTTTGATTTTTTTCTCAAGACTGATTGGTTTTTTGGAGGAAATAATGCCGCGTTTGATTTTCAATTGAAGAATTTTTTCGACAGATTCGTTGATCTGCGACATCGGAATCTCTTTCTTTAAAATCGCTTGTTTGACAGCATTGAATACATTCTCTAGGTTTTTCTCTGTTTTTAACGAGGTGACTGGTGCTGGCATGAGAGCGATGTCGACACCTGCCTTAATGGCCATCACGACGGCTTCTTCCTGTCCGAAATTATCTGCAATCGCTTTCATGTTTAGAGCGTCTGTCACAACAACACCTTGAAAGCCCATCTCTTCTTTTAATAAGTGTGTGATGACTTTTTTTGATAAGGTTGCTGGAACCATGATGTCCTCGCCATCTTTTTTGCTTCGATACGTTGTGTCATCAATGGCAGGAAATTGCACATGAGCGGTCATGACCATATCTGCACCAGCATTGATCGCTTGTTGGAACGGATACAGCTCAACCTTTTTTAAACGATCTAGGTCATGCTCTACGAGTGGCAAGCCGTAGTGACTATCGACGGCTGTATCACCATGTCCCGGGAAATGTTTTAGTGTGGAAATGGTCTTTTCCTTTTGAAGTCCTTTCATGGTTTGAAGGCCAAGTCTAGAGACAAGAGCAGGATCAGAGCTAAAGGAACGGACACCAATGACGGGGTTGTTTGGGTTATTATTCACATCAAGCACAGGAGAGAAGTTTGTATTGATGCCTAAGGCGTTTAATTCTTTTCCGATGATTTTTCCTGTGTCATATGCATTTTTTTTGCTTCTAGAGGCACCAATCGACATATTTCCTGGGAAATGTGTTCCCTTTTGTAACCTTGTAACGATTCCGCCTTCTTGATCAATGGAAATGAGTAAAGGAATGTTTGGTGATGCTTTTTGAAATTCATGGGTTAGTTTCACGGTTTGTTTTGTATCAACGACATTCTCGGCAAATAAGATGACACCGCCTAGATGATATTTTTCTACTAGGTGAGATACTTCGTTATTCATCTTTGTGAAGCCTGTAGGTGCGGATTCATCTTTTGTTTGCCAATTGCGAAAGTCCGGCATGAGCATTTGACCTATCTTTTCATCCAGTGACATGTCTTGAACCATTTGTTTAGCGGTTGGCAGAGAGGCAGAGCTAACCTTTTCCGTTGGAATGGAAGAGGTTAGCAGGGCTAAAACCAGTGCAGCGGGAAAGAGAGCTTTCAACATCGAATTCCTCCTTTTACTGAAAAGATTCGTAGATTGCGGTCATGATGCTTCCATAAGTACCAGTTGGGAACAGGTCACCTTCAAATTGATTAGGATTTGTTTCTGGTGAAACAACGGGTGAATGTTTCTTATTCGTCAGCAACACGACACCTAAATTGTGTTTAGGATCAATCAACGTCATGGTGCCGGTCCAGCCAGTATGCCCATAGGCTTCGTTACTTGCATATTTTCCAAACATCCATTCCATGTCAGTATGACCGTTTTTTCGCCAGCCTAGCCCGTAAGTTGGGTTCGTATCAGATGAGTCTGTAAAGAGATCGATAGAAGCCTGATCAAAGATGGTTGTTTTTCCATAGCCTCCTTTATTAAGCATCAGCTGAAGCAGCACGGCCATATCTGAGGTATTCGAGAAAAGACCAGCGTGGCCGGAGATACCTGCCATTGAGTAATATGCTTTCTCGTCATGTACTTCACCTAGCAGGGTGTACCGTCGGATGTTTTCAAAATCGATGATACCGTCTCGTGAATTGCCTAAACGTTCAGTTGCTGCAAAATGCTTCGGCTTGAACCCTTTTTGCAGTGGATTGAACATTGTATGTTTGAGACCTAGCGGCCGATAAATCGTTGACTCGACATATTGATCAAGAGGCATGCCTGTTTTCTTCTCGATGATCATGCCTAGCAGCATGTAATCAATGTCACTATAAATGTGCTGGGTACCTGGCTTGTATTGCAGCGGTACCTTTGGCAGCCATTTCATCGTTGTTTTTCTGTCTTGAGAATAAAAAGAGCCAGCTGATTCTTTGCTATAAAATAAGACACTGGAAGGGAGACCCGCAGAATGGGTGAGAAGATCTTTTACCCTGAGCTGGTCTTTACCGGTTACTTTTGCATCAGGTTCATCCTGAAAATCTGGAAGGATGGTCTGTATTTTTTCGTTGACATCAAGTTTTTTCTCGTAGACAAGCTTTTGCAGGGCATAGTTGGTCGCATACATTTTTGTATTGGATGCCAAATCGAATAGTGTGTCCTTTTTCATTTTTTTATACGATTTGAGCTCTGTTGTGCCATCGTATTTTTGCCGGTAGCCATAGGCTTTTTGATGGACGATTCTTCCGTCCTTGATAATGATGAGAGCGGCTCCTGGAAATCCTGCTTTGATGTCATTTTGAATCATTTGATCAACCTTCCTCAGCTGCCTGGAAGAAAATCCTACTTGTTCCGGTCGTTTTGCTTTTTTTAAAACGGGATATTCTTCAGGTGCTGTTTTAGACAAAGACGATACAGGATGGGAGCTAGTTGCAAATGTTTGTACTGGTAACCCAAGGAGCATGAACAGACATGTGATCAAAAGAAAACATTTCTTCAAGGTCTAGACCTCCTTATTGATTGTGATCCTCGAATTCAACAGCCATATCATCATGAAATCCAAATAAGTATGTGAAGAAAAATCCAGCAACATATGCGATAAATAGTCCAATTAAGTAAAGAAGCATTTGATGTGTGTGAACAATAAAGGTTAATGGAAGACCGGATACCCCGATGGCTTTCGTCGCAATTTGGAAGTAGGCTTGAAATGCGCCGCCGATTCCTGCACCAAGACAAGCGGTGAGAAATGGTCGTCCCAGCGGGAGTGTGACACCGAAAATGAGTGGTTCGCCAATGCCCAGCATCCCTGAAGGAAGTCCGCCAGCGATGGCTCTTTTGAGCTTTTTCTTTTTTGTTTTCATATAAATGGCGAATGCAGCGCCGACCTGTCCTGCACCGCCCATAGCGAGAATTGGCAGAAGCGGGTCATCTCCAATTGAATTGATGAGTTCCATATGAATCGGTGTCAGCCCTTGGTGAAGTCCTGTTACAACAAGTGGGAGGAAGGTAGCACCAAGAACAAATCCTGCGAAAATTCCGCCCATATTCAATAGATAAGTCAGTCCTGAGGTGATGGCATCAGATATAAATCCGCCGACTGGCATGAAGACAACGTACGTGAAAATGCCTGTAATGAGTAGTGTGATGGTTGGTGTGACGATGATATCAAGTGATTGCGGGACGAAGCGTCTAATTCGGGTTTCCACAAGTGCCATAAAGATGGCGGCTAGAAGAACACCGATGAGTCCGCCTCTGCCTGGTAGAATATTTGTGCCAAATAACATAATGTCTGCGGAGGCTGGGTTAATAATGAGGATACCAGCTAATGCGCCTAATGCAGGAGAGCCTCCAAATTCCTTTGCGGCATTTGTTCCGACTAATATCCCGAGATAAGCGAAAAGTCCAGAACCGATAACCGTTAAAATAATCGCAGCTTGAGATTTTTCGTCAAGCCAGCCTGCTTGCACGATTGCTTTTGTTATCCCGGTAATCAGACCTGATGCGACAAGTGCAGGAATAATTGGAATGAAAATGCTGGCAATCCGCCGTAAGAACAGCTTGAACGGTGTGCGGTTCTTTTGTGAAATGGCTTGCTTGTTTTTTTGTGCTTCGTTGTTTAAATCATAAGAGCCAGAGGCATTTAGCAGCTCTTCAAACGCACTTGATACTTGGTTGACAACGCCAGTGCCTAAAATGATTTGAAGCGTTTCTGCTTCGACGACGCCAATGACGCCATCGAGTTCTTTGATTGCTGTGATGTGAACTTTTTCATTGTCGATCGGTGTAATTCGGAGCCTTGTCATACAATGTGTATGGGAAGAGATATTTTCAGAACCACCACAGAGTGAAAGAATATCTTTCGCCAACTGCTGATATTTCTTTTGATGACTCATGTTGAATCCCCCTTTGATTTTCGTTTCATGGAGCGGATGGCATGCCTTGTCTTGTCAATATATTGCGCTGTCTCTTCATATTGACGAGAAGCTAAACTGAGGAACAAGACATCAATTAAGTAGAGCTGTGCCATTCTAGAGGAAGTGGCAGCACTGCGAAAAGGTGCTTCATTGGAACCGGACGTCGATAGGTGAACATCACATAAAGCAGAAACGCTTGTATGACCTGGATGTGTTAAAGCAATGGTTTTCACTTGGTTGTCTTTTGCAAGCTGAAGGGCTTGAATGATGTCTAACGTTTCTCCTGAAAAGGAGATACCAAACACAATGTCATTCTCTCCCGCATTTGCAATGACCGTAGATGCAATGTGCATGTCAGTGAAGGCTGTCGCTGCATAGTTAATTCTGAGAAATTTCTGCTGGGCATCAGCTGCGACGATGCCAGATGCACCAACTCCGATAAAATGAATTTGATTTGCATGCAGCAGTAATTGAACAGCCTTTTCTAAAGCTTCTGGATTTAAAATAGAAGCGGTGTCCTTGATCGATTGAATTGAGTTTCCTGCTGTTTTTTGAATAATGGATTGAAGCGGTTCATCTTGTTCGATATCTCTGTAGCCTTGTTTATCGTCATGCATCAAGTCTCCAGCGATCCGCATTTTTAAATCGTGATAGCCATCCAGCCCGAGAGATTTACAAAGACGGATGACTGCAGAGCTGCTTGCGCCGGCTGCCTGACTGATTTCGTGTACTGTACTTTTAATGACTTTGTCAGGATGGGCAAGGATATAGTCTGCAATGATTTTTTCAGATTGTGGAAGCTTTGATTTGATTGTGTGTAGTAGGGTAAGTCCACCTGCTGACATGAGCTCTGCCTCCTTTAGGATTGATAACGTGAGATCGCTTTGTCGATGTGGCCATTCGTTTTGTTGAGTAAATCTTTGGCTGTTTTCTTGTCTGTGTTTGTTTGGAGCATGACGATGGCCGTTTTGACTTCTAAGTCTGCTGCTTCAAGAGTCTTCACGGCTTGTTCGTAGGAAGCGTTTGTCACATGTTGAATGATGGTGATGGCGCGTTCTTTTAATTTATGATTGCTGACTTTTACATCAACCATCAGATTTTCATATACTTTGCCTTGTCTAATCATGACAGACGTGGAAAGCATATTTAAAATCATTTTATGAGCGGATGCTGCTTTCATTCTTGTTGACCCAGTGATGGCTTCTGGTCCTACAATGACCTCAATGGCGCAATCTGCAAGCTCGCTAATTTCTGCTTGTTCATTGCAGCTGAGTGCTACTGTTTTAGCTCCAATTGACTTTGCATAGTTTAAAGCGCCGATGATATAAGGTGTCCTGCCGCTTGCGGCAATACCGACGACTGTATCTTTTGATGTCAGGTGGATGTGTACTAAATCCTGTTTGCCGGCTTCTTCACTGTCTTCCACATCTTCGGCAGCTTGAGAAAAGGCTGAGTCTCCGCCTGCCATGATGCCTACAATGACATCAGGTGAGACGCTATAGGTTGGGGGACATTCGACAGCATCCATTACGCCAATTCTGCCGCTTGTTCCGGCGCCTAAATAAATGAGTCTGCCTCCATTTGAGATGGATTCATAAGCAAAGTCACTTGCTGTTTTGACATGTGGAAGTACAAGGTTGACTGCTTGAGCGACCTTCATATCTTCTTCATTGATCATCTGGAGTATTTCAAGCGGATCTGCTTGAGAAATTCCCATTGTGTTTGGGTTTCTTGATTCTGTTGTCAAAGAACGCAGTTGAGATGGCTGCATGTGACATACCTCCTTATTTCTTCATTTTCAGTATATTGAGTATGATATGAAATTTCAATATTATATTTGAATATTGAAATTATATTTCAGTCAAATTGTTGAACGAATAGGGAGTAAATAGTTAGAAAATAAAAAAAATAAAAATCCCCTTTACAAAAGGGGGACAACCTGTATATAATAACTTTTGTCAGCTTCACGGAAACAACAAACTTGACAAACTGGCCCGTTGGTCAAGCGGTTAAGACACCGCCCTTTCACGGCGGTAACACGGGTTCGAATCCCGTACGGGTCACCATGATGTGGAGGATTAGCTCAGCTGGGAGAGCATCTGCCTTACAAGCAGAGGGTCGGCGGTTCGAGCCCGTCATCCTCCACCATATGCCGGTGTAGCTCAACTGGTAGAGCAACTGACTTGTAATCAGTAGGTTGGGGGTTCAAGTCCTCTTGCCGGCACTGTTTTTTCTTTATCAATTCCATATGTGGAGGGGTAGCGAAGTGGCTAAACGCGGCGGACTGTAAATCCGCTCCCTCCGGGTTCGGCGGTTCGAATCCGTCCCCCTCCACCATTTTTGGGCTATAGCCAAGCGGTAAGGCAACGGACTTTGACTCCGTCATGCGTTGGTTCGAATCCAGCTAGCCCAGTTAAGACACCTTTTTGAAAAAGGTGTCTTTTTTTATGTTGGCAGAGGGACTGTATAACTATTCAAAATGTTGTCGAGTTGAGTCAGAAGGCATCAAGAAAGTAAAATATAAGCATGAACGGAAAGGGGATGTACATATGGGAGAGCAAAAGAAGGTCACGATTATTGGAGTTCCAATGGACTTGGGTCAAACGAGAAGGGGCGTCGATATGGGCCCGAGTGCGATTCGTTGTGCAGGCGTAAAAGAAAAATTGGAAACGCTCTCATTTGATGTAGAGGATCTTGGAGATATTCCAGTTGAACAAAGAGATGATGAGAAAGGTTTATATACAAGTGAAAAGCTGAAAAATTTGACGGAGAATGCTGGGGCAAATCAGCTGCTTGCTGAGAAGGTTGACAGTATTGTGCAATCTGGTTCGTTTCCGCTCATTTTAGGCGGTGATCACAGCATTGCGATTGGCACACTTGCTGGGGTAGCCAAGCATTATGAAAACTTAGGGGTCATTTGGTATGATGCACACGGGGATTTGAATACGGAGGAAACCTCTCCTTCTGGAAATATTCATGGCATGCCGCTTGCTGTCAGTCTCGGTTTTGGGCATGCTGATTTAACGAACATTGGCGGTTATTCGCCTAAATTGAAGCCTGAAAATGTCGTTATAATTGGTGCTCGATCTTTAGATGAAGGAGAGCGGGCATTGATTCGAGAGAAAGGCATTAAAGTGTATACGATGCATGAAATTGATCGTTTAGGGATGACAAGGGTGATGGAGGAAGCGATTGCGTATCTAAAGGAGAGAACCGATGGTGTCCATCTGTCGCTTGATTTAGATGGATTAGATCCAGCGGAATGCCCTGGTGTAGGTACTCCGGTAGCAGGCGGCATTAGTTACCGGGAGAGTCATCTCGCAATGGAGCTTTTAGAGGAGGCGGGTATTTTAACGTCTGCTGAATTTGTTGAAGTAAACCCGGTTTTAGATGAGAAAAACAAAACCGCAGAAGCGGCAGTTGCGTTAATTGGTTCATTAATGGGTGAAAAGCTATTGTAGAGCGGGACTTGTTCCCGTTCTTTTTTTGTTTTGGGAAAATTTAAGGATATGTTAAGGTTTTTACCGGTTGATAAGCGTAACACACTGTCAAAAATTTGTTACACTATTTTTTAGAGGAGAATGAAACCTTTTGGAAAGAGGTTCGTATACATAAAGACCGGTGAAGGCAGAGGTTGAATATACTATGGACACAATGATTAAAAAGAGAATTAAGCAAGTGAAAAAAGGCGACCAGAACGCATTTGCAGACATCGTAGACCTGTATAAAGACAAAATTTATCAGCTGTGCTACCGTATGCTTGGGAATGCACATGAAGCGGAGGATATTGCGCAGGAGGCGTTTATTCGTGCTTATGTGAATATCGAAAGCTTTGATGTGAATCGCAAGTTTTCCACGTGGCTGTACCGCATTGCAACCAACCTGACCATCGACCGTATTCGCAAAAAAAAGCCGGATTATTATTTAGATGCAGAGGTGGCAGGAACAGAAGGATTAAATATGTATTCTCAAATTGCTGCTGATGGCATTTTGCCAGAGGATGAGGTGGTGTCTCTTGAATTATCGAGTACCATTCAGCAAAAAATTTTAAGATTACCCGACAAATATCGTTCGGTCATCGTATTAAAGTATATTGATGAACTCTCGTTAAAAGAAATTAGTGAGATTCTGAATATACCAGTTGGTACGGTGAAAACGAGAATACACAGGGGTAGAGAGGCTCTCCGGAAACAGTTGAGAGACCTTTGAGTGAGGTGATTTTGATGAGCTGTCAGGATAGAATCGTCCAGCTTATGCATCAGTATTTAGACGGGGACATTGAGCCCCAAGACGAAAAAGAATTAAAAAGCCATCTGCAATCGTGTGAGGAGTGCCGTACTCATTTTCAACAAATTGAGAAATCCATCGCGCTAGTGCAGAGTACATCTCATATAGAAGCACCATCTGATTTCACTGCAAAGGTGATGGCAGGTCTTCCAAAGGAGAAAAAGCGTGTGTCGGTTCAAAGATGGATCAAAGCTCACCCGCTGATGGTAGCCGCTGCCCTCTTTCTCATTTTAATGGGAGGCAGTCTGTTTACGAGCTGGAATACCGATCATAATTTCAGTGTGTCAAAGCAGCCGAATCTCGTCGTTGAAAATGATACAGTGACCGTACCTAAAGGGGAAACCGTAAAGGGTGATGTCACTGTCAAAAATGGCAAGCTGATTGTAGAAGGCAAGGTTGATGGAAATGTCACCGTCGTCAATGGGGAACAGTTGACTGCTTCTGCCGGACAAGTCACTGGTCAAATTAATGAAATTAATGAAGTATTTGATTGGATCTGGTACAAAATGAAATCAACAGCACAAAACGTGATGCGGGTCATTGGTCCAGAGGAGCAAAAGTAACTCAAGCGGTTTAAGAGCAGTCTCTAAGGGGGGCTGCTCTTTTTCTATACATTGCTGAGATTCAAGCATACTAGCAAGTCAGCCAGATATGGCAACTATTTTCCTTGCTGAAACAAAATGTGGTATAATAGCCACGCTATGTATTGATACATAGGCTCTTTTTTTATTAAAAAATGCATCAAACGAAGAATAACTGAAAATTCTGGAGGACGAGGAAATGGCTTTAGGGGATATTCCTTTTTTGCAGTACCTCGGTAATGCTGTTGATATTCTCGTTGTTTGGTATGTGATATATAAATTAATGATGGTCATCCGCGGAACAAAAGCGGTTCAGCTTTTAAAGGGAATTGTGGTCATTGTTCTCGTCAGGATGGGAAGTGCGTATCTCGGTCTTAACACACTTCAATGGCTGATGGATCAAGCGATTACGTGGGGATTCCTTGCGATCATTATTATTTTTCAGCCAGAGCTAAGGAGAGCGCTTGAGCAGCTTGGGCGCGGCCGTTTCTTCTCAAGAAGCGGGACACCTGTAGAGGAACAGCAGCAGAAAACGATCGAGGCAATTACAAAAGCAATTAACTATATGGCGAAACGCAGAATCGGCGCGCTGCTGACAATTGAGCGCGATACCGGAATGAATGATTACATAGAGACAGGAATTCCTTTGAATGCAAAGGTGAGTTCAGAGCTGCTCATTAATATTTTCATTCCGAATACACCGCTTCATGACGGTGCTGTCATTATGAAGCGGGATGAGATTGCAGCTGCAGCTTGCTATTTACCGCTGTCAGAAAGTCCTTTTATCTCTAAGGAGCTTGGGACGCGTCATAGGGCTGCAGTCGGAATTAGTGAAGTGACAGACAGCTTAACTGTCATCGTTTCTGAGGAAACTGGCGGTATTTCTGTCGCAAGGAATGGTGATCTCCACCGAGAATTGACAGAAGAAGCGCTTGAAGAAATGCTGATTGCTGAATTTAGTAAGAACAGCAAAGATGCTTCCTCGACCAAATGGTATTGGAGGGGCAAGAAAAATGGATAAGATTTTGAATAATCGCTGGGCCGTTAAGCTTCTTGCATTGGTCTTCGCTTTATTGCTGTATGGTGCAGTCAATTCAGCGCAAGCGCCCACGCCGAAAAAAATCGGTGAATCCTTTTTCCCAACATCGACGACAGATGAAGCAACTTTAACCGACATTCCTGTTAAAGCGTATTATGATGACGAGAAATACGTCGTCACTGGTGTGCCGCAGACAGTCAATGTCACGATTAAAGGATCAACTAGTGCTGTGAAAACAGCAAGACAAACAAAGAATTTTGAAATTTACGCAGACATGCAGAACTTATCGACAGGTACACATAAAGTGGAGCTGAAGGCAAGAGATGTATCGAAGGGACTCACACTATCGATTAATCCATCTGTGACGACTGTGACGATACAAGAAAAAACGACAGCTGAATTTCCTGTTGAAACCGAGTTTTATAATCAAAATAAAATCAAAGACGGCTATTCACCTGAACAGCCCATTGTGAATCCGAAAAAGGTCACAGTTACTGGATCAAAGGACGTCATCGACAAAATTTCTGTCATTAAAGCTTTTGTGAACTTAGAGGATGTCGATCAGCAAATTGAAAAAGAGGCGAAGCTCACTGTGTATGATAGCAGCGGGAATGAGCTGCCAGTTGAAGTAAGTCCGTCCGTGGTGGATATTACGGTCCCAATCTCTAGTCCAAGCAAAAAGGTTCCTTTTAAAATTGAGCGGACGGGCAGCTTGCCAGAAGGGATCAGCATCTCAAGCATTGAGACAAGCCCGAGTGAGGTCACAGTGTACGGCTCTCAAAAGGTGCTGGATGCCCTTGATTTTATTGATGGCGTCAAGCTGGACTTAAGCAAGATCAAAGATGATACGGAGATTGATGCCGAAATTCCCCTGCCAGATGGTGTGAAAAAGGTATCACCCGAAACCGTTAAGATCAAAGTGAAGGTTGCAACAGCTGAAGAAAAAAAGATCGATAATGTACCGATTTCTGTCGTGGGTTTGAGCAAGGATCTCACTTCTGATTTTGTGAGCCCCTCTTCTGGACGGCTCACGTTAACAGCAAAGGGATCAAAGAGTGCGATTGATAAACTAAAGGCTTCAGATGTTGAAGCCTATATCAATGCAGGGGACTTGAACGAAGGAACCCATGAGGTCAAAGTTCAAGTGAATGGTCCTCAAAATGTGACTTGGACATTATCGAGATCAAAGGTCAAAGTGAAACTCACTTCTACTGATACAGAGGATCAGCCGGCTTCGACGAATGATCGGAAGAATCAAAAAGATCAACAAGATCCATCAACTGATGACGATGATCAGGGTGAGAAGAGTAAAGAAGAATCCACGCAAGATAAAGCAAAGAAAGAATCGAGTCAAAGACAGCGGGTCAAAGAAGATAAAAAAGAGGACGAAGCGTCCTCTTGAATGGTAAAAAAGGAGCGATTGAAACATGGGCAAGTACTTTGGAACTGATGGTGTAAGGGGTGTAGCGAATAGCGAATTAACGCCAGAGCTCGCATTTAAGGTTGGGAGATTTGGCGGCTATGTGCTCACGAAGGATAAAGAACGTCCAAAGGTACTCGTTGGTCGAGACACACGTGTATCTGGTCATATGTTAGAAGGAGCGCTTGTTGCAGGCTTACTTTCAATTGGAGCTGAAGTGATGCGTCTAGGTGTGATCTCAACTCCTGGTGTGTCTTATTTAACGAAGGCAATGGATGCTGAAGCGGGTGTCATGATTTCTGCTTCACACAATCCAGTTCAAGACAACGGCATTAAATTCTTCGGAGGTGACGGCTTTAAGCTGTCAGATGAACAGGAAAACGAAATTGAGCAGCTGATGGATCAGCCAGTCGATCAATTACCACGCCCGGTTGGAGCCGATCTTGGAACGGTGAACGACTACTTTGAAGGCGGTCAGAAATACCTGCAATTCTTAAAGCAGACAGCGGACGAGGATTTTACAGGTATTCACGTGGCGCTTGACTGTGCACACGGTGCAACCTCTTCTCTAGCGACACATTTATTTGCAGATTTAGATGCTGATGTGTCCACAATGGGAACATCTCCAAACGGATTGAATATCAATGATGGTGTAGGTTCCACTCATCCAGAGGCACTTTCTGCTTTTGTGAAGGAGAAGGGTGCAGATATTGGTCTTGCGTTTGATGGTGACGGTGACCGTTTAATTGCAGTCGATGAAAAAGGTGATATCGTAGACGGCGATCAAATTATGTACATATGTGCACGTTATTTGAAGGATGAAGGCCGGTTAAAGGATGACACCGTCGTGTCAACGGTCATGAGTAACCTTGGTTTCTATAAAGCGCTTGAGAAACAAGGCATTAAGAGCATTCAAACAGCTGTTGGTGACCGCTATGTGGTCGAAGCGATGAAAAAGGACGGCTATAATGTCGGCGGTGAGCAGTCAGGCCATTTGATTTTCCTTGATTACAATACGACAGGTGATGGCATGCTTTCTGCGATCATGCTTGTGAATACGCTCAAAGCGACAGGGAAAACATTATCAGAGCTTGCAGCGGAAATGGAAAAGTTCCCGCAGCTATTAGTGAATGTGAAAGTGTCTGATAAATATAAAGTAGAAGAAAATGAAAAAGTAAAAGCGGTGATCCAAGAGGTCGAAAAAGAGATGAATGGTGACGGCCGCATTCTTGTTCGTCCATCTGGAACAGAGCCGCTTGTACGTGTCATGGCAGAGGCGAAAACAAAAGAGCTGTGTAATGAATATGTGGCTCGAATTACAGCTGTTGTGAAAGAAGAAATGGGTATTGAGTAATAGATGAAAGCAAATCGCTAACAGCGGTTTGCTTTTTTTTCGAATAAGCGACATAAATGGATGGATTTGTACGAATCTTATAAGCGAGGGCAATTTGCCGCTGTCTTCATACATAGGAGAGCACATCAAAGGTAGAACGAGACAAGCCTCATCGCATATAGTGTATGGAGGTCTCACTTTCTCAAATGAAGGGGATCACCCGCACATTGTGATTGACGGAGGTCAGACCTTATAGTACAATCATCCTTGTGTTACTGGATTTTTATTCTATCAGGAAAGGCAGGGTAGATGTTCAGAAACTCTCTTATAATTATAGCGCCCGAACTAAGCGATCGGACGAAAGATGCTTAGTTGACGAGGATGGAGGTTATCGAATTTTCGGCGGATGCCTCCCGGCTGATCAAAAAAAGAGATCACAGCCGTAAGTGTTTCTTTAAAGCAAAGAGGTGACTCTTTGTACAAAGGGAATACACATGATCTCCCAAATTAAACATGTAGAGAGGGACGAAGAAATGTCCCTTCTATTTTAGTAGGCTTTCTTTGTCCCTTTCACATGATCGGGAGGAAGAATATTTATGTGTGGAATCGTAGGTTATATTGGTCAGAATGATGCGAAGGAAATCTTATTAAAAGGTTTAGAGAAGCTTGAGTACCGCGGGTATGATTCAGCAGGTATCGCTGTGGCAAACGAAGATGGCGTGCATGTGTTCAAAGAAAAAGGACGTATCGCTGAGCTTCGTGAAGTCGTGGATGCAAACGTGGCATCTTCAGCAGGAATCGGACATACACGCTGGGCAACTCACGGTGTACCAAGCCATCTAAATGCGCATCCGCATCAAAGTGCTTCTGGCCGTTTTACGCTTGTTCATAACGGTGTCATCGAGAACTATGTACAATTGACACGCGAATATTTACAAGACGTCACACTAAAAAGCGACACAGATACAGAGGTTGTTGTTCAAGTCATCGAACAATTTGTAAACAGAGGTCTTGATACAGAAGAAGCTTTCCGTCAAACGCTTCTTCAACTAAAAGGCTCTTACGCAATTGCTCTTTTCGATAACGAAAACAAAGAAACAATCTATGTGGCGAAAAACAAAAGCCCATTATTGGTTGGTTTCGGCGAAGATTTCAACGTTGTGGCTTCTGACGCAATGGCGATGCTTCAAGTAACAAACGAATATGCGGAATTAATGGATAAAGAAATGGTCATTGTTACTAAAGACGAGGTTATTATTAAAAACCTTGACGGTGATATCATGACACGTCCTTCTTATATCGCTGAGCTTGATGCAAGCGACATTGAGAAAGGCACATATCCTCACTACATGTTAAAAGAAACGGATGAACAGCCGCTTGTTATGCGCAAAATCATCCAAGAATATCAAGACGAAAACGGCAAACTGTCAGTCGCTGGCGATATCGCAAGCGCAGTAGCAGAAGCAGACCGCATTTACATTGTGGCTTGCGGAACGAGCTACCATGCTGGACTTGTCGGTAAACAATACATTGAAGACTGGGCAAAAGTACCTGTAGAAGTCCATGTAGCAAGTGAATTCTCTTACAACATGCCGCTTCTATCGAAAAAGCCGTTGTTCATCTTCCTTTCTCAATCTGGAGAGACTGCGGACAGCCGTGCTGTACTTGTTCAAGTCAAAGAACTTGGTCATAAAGCATTAACGATCACAAACGTACCAGGATCTACGCTTTCTCGTGAAGCGGACTTCACATTGCTTCTTCATGCAGGACCAGAAATCGCAGTGGCTTCAACAAAAGCCTACACAGCACAAATCGCTGTACTTGCAATCCTTGCATCAGTTGCAGCTGAATTAAACGGTCAATCTCTTGACTTTGATCTTGTCAAAGAGCTTGGTATTGTAGCAAACGCAATGGAAGCCCTTGTCGATCAAAAGGATGAAATGGAACAAATCGCTCGTGACTTCTTCACAGTGACACGTAACGCATTCTTTATCGGAAGAGGACTTGACTACTATGTGTGCCTTGAAGGTTCATTAAAACTAAAAGAGATCTCTTACATCCAAGCAGAAGGCTTTGCTGGCGGAGAACTCAAACACGGCACAATTGCTTTAATTGAAGAAGGCACACCGGTCATTGCCCTTGCAACACAAGAGCACGTGAACCTTAGCATTCGCGGTAACGTCAAAGAAGTCGTTGCACGCGGAGCAAACCCATGTGTCATCTCACTAAAAGGCCTAGAAGACGAAGGCGACCGTTTCGTCCTTCCAGCTGTACACCCAGCACTTGCACCACTTGCATCTGTTGTCCCATTACAGCTGATCGCTTACTACGCAGCCCTTCACCGCGGGTGTGATGTGGATAAACCACGTAACCTTGCGAAGAGTGTGACGGTGGAGTAGGTTTTAAATAAAATCGGATTTTTGATACCCCTTTAGATATAATTGTCTAAAGGGGTATTTTTGTGTCTAAAGAGCTGAATAAAATGAAAGATAGATTCGATAAAATCGTATATTTTCAAGGGAGCGGGTTCATTATGAGTGAATATTTAAATAAGGAAAAACGGGGAATTGTTTTTTTCTTCATCGTTTATATCGCATTGTTTATAAGCTCTTATTTGTTGATTGGCGGTCCTGCTACCATCGAAGGACCGGTTTGTGTATTTCTAGGATTCTGTTTCGTTCAATTTCATAAATATAGATCTTTCAAAAAAGATGCAGGTAATAAAAAGAGAATAGGCATACTAAGAGAGCAGCATATAGAGAAGGCCATACAGCTTGAATATTTTATAAAGAAAGAGAGAAAAACAAATGACCAAACATAAACTTTACACAATGAGTTTTGCAAAAGTATATCCTCTCTATATCGCAAAGGCAGAGAGAAAGGGAAAAACGAAAGCTGAAGTCGATACGATTATTTGTTGGTTAACAGGCTACAGTCCAGAAGAGCTGGAGGAACAGGTAGATAAACAGATAGACATTGAAACTTTTTTTGCTGAGGCTCCTGAGCTTCATCCTTCCCGTAGTTTAATCAAAGGAGTCATCTGTGGTGTACGGGTAGAGGACATTGAGGAAGAAACCATGAAAAATATTCGTTATCTAGATAAGCTGATTGATGAGTTAGCGAAAGGAAAGACGATGGAGAAGATTTTGCGAGGTTCATCATGAGAATAACAAGCAAGCCCAATGAACTAACCTTCACTGGGCTTTTTTATATCTTATAGATCAATCGATCGATAAAAATAAAATCCGTTTGAACGAATCCCCTCTTCATGTCGTCAAAAGAAGTGATATCAAAATAAATTGGTGTTTGAAAAGGGAGTGGCGTGGATGGATATGAAGATGATACTACCTCTTATTTTGCTGCAAGCGATTTTGATGGTGATTGGTTTGTTCGATTTGCTGAAAAGAGATCCATCGAGAATCAGAGGAGAGTTGAAGTGGGTTTGGGCTTTGGTGATTGTGTTTGTGGCCAGTGCCGGCCCTATTGCGTATTTCATTTTTGGTCGTAAACAATCTTAGTAGGGGGGATTCGCTTGAATATGTTGGAGTGTCACGGGCTGACGAAATCGTATGGACGGCATGAAGTGTTAAAAGATGTCTCGTTTTCTGTTGGGGAGGTTGGATGTGTCGGTTTTTTAGGAGCCAATGGAGCGGGGAAGACAACGACGATCCGGATTTTGACGGGGCTTGCTCGTCCTACTTCTGGGGTCGTGAAGGTGGCTGGTTTGGATGTCACAAAGGACATGGATCAAATCAGTCATGTGATTGGGTATTGTCCGCAGCATCCTGCATTTTATCAGGATATGACGGGGCAGGAGTGGATGCATTGGGTTGGCGGGTTATTTCATTTAGAGAAAAAAATCATTCGCTCCAAAACAGAGGAGCTGTTGAAGCTTTGCCGCATATATGAGGCGAAGGATCGTGCCATTGGCAGCTATAGCGGAGGCATGAAGCAGAGGCTTGCCATTGCGCAAGCGCTTATCAACAGCCCGAAGGTTCTCATCTTGGATGAACCTGTGTCTGCACTTGATCCCATGGGGAGAAAAGACGTTCTGACATTGATCGAGCGTCTGAAACAAGAGATGTTAATCTTTATGTCGACCCATATTTTAGATGACATTGAACGTGTGGCAGATCATATTATCATGATCAACAGTGGCAAAATTGAGATGTCTTCTTCCATGAAACAGATCAAAGAAGACTATATCCAGCCAGTGATTGAATTTCAATTAGAACAACAGGATACGAAATTATTGGCTTTGTTAAAGGAGCGGGATTGGGTGGAGGAATGCTTTGAGACAGGAGATGCTTATCAGGTGCGAGTGAACAATCAACAAATAGCATTGAAGGAGCTGCCTCGTCTCATCACTGAATCTGGCGGTGTTCTCCTCCATTATCGACTATCTAAGCTGACGCTTGAAGATATTTTCATGAAGGTTGTGAATGCATGATGATGTTGAAAAAGGAATTTAGGGAGTTATTCACTAGTTATAAAATGTTGTTTGTGCCAATCATTTTTACGATTTTAATGATTACGCAGCCTATTACGCTCAAAATGCTGCCGGATCTTCTATCGAAATCAGCTAATTTACCTGAAGGATCTACATTTTACATACCAGAGCCTAGTGCAGGAGAGGCTTTGGCGAGTGCATTGAGTAAATTTGATTCGCTAGGTGTGTTTATCCTGATTATGATCGTGATGGGGACGATCGCTGGAGAGCGTGCCTCTGGAGTAACCGCGATGATTATGGTGAAACCGATCAGTCGAACGAGTTACTATGTCTCGAAAATATGCGCCTATGCCTGTTTGACTTTGTTTAGTCTGGTGGTGGCGGTGCTTGCTTCTGTTTATTATGTGGACATTCAATTTGGTCATGTGGATTGGGTCAATGTGTTAAAAGGAACACTTCTTTATTATCCAAATTTATTGCTGATTGTGGTATCGACCATTTGTGCTTCGGCGTTCTTTCAACGTTCTGTCACAGCTGGCGGTGTGTCGCTTTTGATCAACCTTATTCTGTTTACCGTCCCTTCATTTTATGAAGAGACATTAGGGAAGTTTGCGCCTAAAGGCGTGACAAGTGCAGCCGAAGAGGTGATTCATAAGGGGACTTATTCGGATCAGGCATTTACAAGTTTTCTAGGTGTATCGGTATTGATTGTTTTCTTTTTTCTCATCGGATGGTTTCTTTTTAGAAAACAGGAATTATAGCAGGCTGTTGCGATTGTTTCTTCAGGTTTACCATGAGCATAAAAGTCTGAATACGGTAGAAAGTTTGATATGATGATAAAAATTGACTGTATTTTCAGAAAAGGGGTTTTTATTCATGAGAATATCACGTAATCCTGAGACCATTCACCCGCCAGTTGCACCATATACCCATCAAATAGAGACAACTGGACCACAGCGATGGCTAACCCTGTCAGGTCAGGTGGGAATGGAGGCGGATGGAACAATTCCAGTGAGCCCGTTGGAGCAGCTAGAGCTAGCGTTAGAGAATGTGAAACGAAATGTAGAAGCGGCAGATATGGCCACGGAAGATATAACGAAACTAGTTTTTTATCTCGTGGGAGAGTTCGATGCTGAGAGCAGGAAACGAATCATGGGGCAGTTTTTAGGCGATCATCTGCCTTGTATGACAATGATTTATGTGGTGGCATTGGCTTCTCCTGCTTTAAAGGTAGAGGTGGATGCTTGGGCGTGTCAGGAGATCGTTTTGGGTTAATAGATAAAAGATTGGGATACTGCAACCCAATCTTTTTTTATTTTGTACATAATCTATTTTCTTTTTCCGTTGTATATAGAATAGATTACCTCATTCCTATTACCTTGTTATTCTCTATATGGTAATATTAGGGTTAGAGATTAGTAGGTCTAATGACATTCGTTTTTTGATTTTATAACACACCATAGATAAGCATACATCACTCTAATCAAAGGGAGAGATTTGATGCCATTCATGGAGGTTCAGAATGTAAGCAAACGATATAGCAATGGTGATGGGATAGAGGATTTGTCGTTTTCCATCGAAGCAGGTGAGGTTGTGGCGCTGCTTGGTCCTAATGGTGCCGGGAAGACGACAACGATTCGGTGTGTAACAGGTCTATATAAACCAGATGGAGGGGAAATTCTCATAGAGGGTTTCCCGCCTGGTCATGCCCATGTTCAAAAACAAGTCGCGCTTATTCCTGATCACCCCTATTTGTATCCAGACCTAACGGCTGCTGAACATGTTCAATTCCGTGCTCGTGGATATCATAAAGGCTTAAAACAGATCAAGGAAAAGGTATATGAAGCGTTGAAAGAAGTACATATGGAAGAGAAGATGAATGAACTGTGTGGAAGGCTTTCAAGAGGCCAAAAGCAGCGTGTCGTCTTAGCAGGAGCGATTGTTCAAGATGCCTCCCTTTTTATATTAGATGAACCGACTGTTGGGTTAGATATACCGTCAAAACAGTGGCTGTCGGATTGGCTGAGACAAAAAAGCAGTCAAGGTGGGTCGGTCTTCGTGTCGACTCATAGTCTGGAGTTCGTTCTCGATACAGCCAGCAGGGTGGTATTGATTCGAGACGGTGCCATCATGAAGAGTATGGATGTTCCTCAAATAAAGGAAGAACAGATTGAGTGGAGGGCAGAAGTTATTCAACTTTTGGGGGAGTGGTCAAGTGAATAACACACTCTCCCTTTTATGGATGAAATCTCAAAGGCGCTTGATCAGTAAAAATCAAGAAAAGAAAATGCCTTTTCTGATTTTACTTCTCTTTATTGCGGCAATTGGTTTTCAGCTTAGCGCGGTTTCAAGTATGGGTGATTGGGATACGAATGCAGCAGGATGGATTATTGTCTGTTTGTTTGTTCTTTATACGGGGTTTGGCTTGTTTACGAATCGGCTGCCTAGTCAGATGAACGATATCATTTGGTTATATGGAAATGGCGCTTCTTTATGGACGGTTGTTATCAGTGTGTGGATGTATCACATTTTTTGGCGAGGGGCTCTTCTCATTATCTCTGCTTTGGCTGCGGATCTACTTCTGTTTTTTATGACGCATCAGTACCCGTTTCTGCTTGGAAAATCACTCATCCTGACAGGGCTGGTATGTTTGGTCGAAACTTGGATGATTGCGGTGTCTTGTGCTAGAACTATTCGAGTATACAAGCGTTTGCTCTTAATCAGTTTTTTATTGATGTTTTGCTGCTTTGCAGTGCTCGCTTTGAATCAGTTGATGATGAAACAGCCCTCATTAATGAACATTGCTGATTCTTTGATGTTTCAAGCTGGGCGTATGATCGAAGAGTTCTCCATTCTTTCTGTCTTCATTTTTATTGGAGTGATGTTTCTATCTTTCATGATGATGTACAAGGCTAGTCATCGTTTAGAGATGAAGGAGTCTTTAGTCAAGGAAGCAGTATTTTGGGAGGAATTTGAGGGGAAACATATTCAATCAAGTCCAATCGTTCAAAAAAAGAGCAGGACATGGTGGGGACTTCCGGCATTAACGGGCATTTGGGCTTTTCTTTGGATTGAATTATTGCTGATAAAAAAATATATCACCTTCCATGTGCTATTTACCATGCTGTTAATTGGTACTTACTATGTCGTCTTTACTTATTTTTCAGATTGGCTGAATCTATTCTTGATCGTCATCGCGGCATCCGTTCTTTTTAGTTCATATTATGCAGGGATTGTAAGACACGCACAAACAGGAGTGCTCTATCTTTTTCCTGGGGCTTTATATCAAAAAATCATTCTGTTAGAGGTGTTTCAAACCTTTTGGCTGTATGCGTTCTACTTGGTTTCTCTTGTATTGGCTGGTATTCAGGATGTATTGTATTGGACCTTATTTGGTGGAGGAGTTTATATATGGTTTTTGGCCATACGGCTCTTTGCCTTTATGCAGCCCCTGAGACGAGAAAGGAGTTTTGCTTTAGCCGCCTATTATCGATCCTTACTATTTGCTTCTGTGATCAGTGCGATGGTCATGATTAGTATTCATCTCATCACTGATGGCTTGTTGACTACAATTGTATCTCTAGTGGCTGGGTCTGGATCTTATGTGCTTTGTTATCGATACCGTGCGGTTCATTAAAAAGAGGAGTTGATTGTAAATGAAACCAGAAAATAAGCTGTCTCAATCCGTTCAACAATTGGCTAATACAAATGAAGTAACGATCGTTCAAGCAATAGGAGATTTGAGAAAATATGGAAAAGATGCAGTGCCCGTCCTTGTTGAGGCTTTAAAAGAAAAAGGCTCTCTGCGGAACATTGCAGCAGCTGTACTTGGTGAATTTGGAGCAGATGCGGGGGACGCAGCAGAACCGCTAGCTCGGCTATTAGAAAGTGACGAAGAAGATACAAGAATGGCCGCTGCCATGTCACTCATGAGGATTGGGAAACCTAGCTTGCCATTTCTTCTGGCACTGGCTAAACGTTATGAGGGACCTACTTGTTTCTGGGCATCATGGTGTATCTCTTGGATTGATCCATCAAAAATTGAAAAAAACATGTACGAGTGCTTAAAACAAGAACAAGAAAATCCAACAGGCAGCGTTACTCCTTTTGCAGCAGAGGAAGCATTAGGAAAAATCATCGCCTTCCAGCTAAAAGATAAGGGGGATGAATAGTGGAAACGCAGAAACTCAACTGACCTGAAAATCTACCTTGGATTTACCCTTCAGATTAAAGGAGTTTTTAGGGTCAGTTAATAGCTTGGAAAATGGGAGATACCGGCTGGTTAGAAAAATATTCAATTGGTTAGTAAGTATCAAGGAGGAGAGAGTGTTGTTTCAATCAAACAAAGAATTAAAAAGAAACTTCATTTTTTTCGCAGGTGTTGGAGCGGTTTTGCTGATTTTAATGATGCTGAAATGGCTGCCGATTTCTGCAGACTTGGAAATGGCGTTGATTTTATTCGGTTTGGGAATTTTGTTTTATTTGAAGCGTGTGCTGCGGGAAGAAGAAAGTCATAAGTTATAAGTATTCAGTATGATACCTAGAATATAGATTCTAGGTTTTTTTATTAAATTTACCTTAAAACGCACTTTTTCACATGGGGATGGAAACCATTTTTTTAAAAGTGTGGTAGGATAAATATGCTTTATCTTTATATTGTCCGAAGGAGCTGTCGTGTTGAAGGGATCTAGAATTGAGTTTATTGATAGTTTACGTGGTTTTAGTTTATTAGGTATTTTGATTGTGAATATGCTTAATTTCCAATATGATTATGATTTTGAGAAAATGTTTGATTCGAGTTTTTGGGGACAGGAATTCGGTGTATATGTGACGGAAATTTTGTTCCAAGGGTCTTTTTATCCGATTTTCTCCTTTTTGTTTGGGTATTCTTTTATCAAGCTGATTGAATCGACGAAGGCCAAGGGGCTGAATACGAATGCCATTGTCGTTCGCCGTGGTTTTGGTTTGATTGTGCTTGGGATGCTGCATTACATCTTTATTTGGAACGGTGACATTCTTCTTTATTATGGAGCTTGTACGTTTTTCTTGATGATGTTTTTGAGCAGCCGGATTAAAACAATGCTTATTTGGTCGGGTGTGTTAGGTGCGTTGTCATTAGTCGTTTTGCCATACATGATGAAATTTGTTTATGGAACTGATGATTTATTAACCGATGTGTATGCAAAAGGTGATTATGGGGATATTTTGCTCAGCCGGATTACGGTTGAAGACGATATGATGATTGTGACCATGATTCTGGCGATCGTGACCATTACGCTTATGCCGATATTAGGTTTTCTTTTTGGTACGATCATGGTTGGCCCGTTTGCACTGCTTGGCATGGCGATCGGGAAAAAGGGTCATTTGACAGAAGAAGATCGAGGCATGGCTTATCGTAAAGGCTGGGTTTGGATGATTATCATCGGGCTCGGTTTAAAATGTGCGACGTTCATTGATGCTCCTTGGAGTGAATTGGTGATTACGCTGGGTGCCTATGTGCTCACGATTGGGTATATTCAAGCCTTTATTGTTTTCTACTATTCGAAGGCAGCTCAAGGTCTCAAACGTCTGCTTGCAGGGCTTGGCCGTTTGTCTCTCTCAAACTATTTGGCGCAGTCGATTATTTGTACAACGATTTTCTATTCTTATGGACTTGGTCTATTTGGACAATTGGGATCAATGTTTGGGCTGCTGCTTGCTGTCGGACTGTACACAGCACAGCTGTTCATCAGCTATCTCTATTTGAAAAAATGGAGAAGAGGTCCTGTGGAGTGGCTTATGGGAAAATGGGTATATTGGAAGTAAAGCATTTTGTTAAAGAACCGCATGGCTTAAGGGCTGTGCGGTTTTTTATTTTAAAAAAATGAGGAGAACACTTTTTAAAATGCTTGAATATTCTTTTAGTGTGTATATAATGTATATATAGTGTATATACAATATTTTGTTTCAACTATCTGAAAAAAGAGGTTTTTATATGCAAATTACGATTTCAAACCATTCTAAGGAGCCTATCTATGAGCAAATTACGAATCAAATCAAATCGATGATTTTAACGGGTGAGCTTGCGGAAGGTGCAGCGCTGCCGTCTATTCGAAAACTGGCGAAGGATCTACAAATTAGCGTGATTACAACAAAGCGAGCGTATGAAGAGTTAGAGAAAGCGGGATTTATTTATTCGATTGTAGGCAAGGGATCTTTTGTTGCCGAACAAAACCTAGAAGTGATGAGAGAGAAGAAATTGAAGGTGATCGAGGAACAGCTTGGAGCGGTTGTCACAAACGGCAAAGAATTAGGCTTATCTTTTGATGAATTGCAGCAGTTATTAAAGTTCTTATATGAGGAGTGAGATGAGTGGAGCATGTGATTGAATTCAAAGGAGTATCGAAACGATTCAAGGATTTTTCCGTTCAGGATCTTGATTTACGGGTTAAGAAAGGCTTTGTTACAGGGTTTATTGGAGAGAATGGAGCGGGTAAGTCGACCACCATTAAAATGATCATGAATTTGTTAAAACCCGATTCAGGTGACATAAAGGTCTTTGGATTGGATTATCATACTCATGAAAAAGAGATTAAGGAAAGAATCGGATTTGTTTACGATGCAAATGTTTTTTTTCCAGGGTTGAATTTAAAGGACATCAAACGGATTGTGGCTCCTGCCTATAAACGCTGGGATGACCGGCTTTTTGATCAATATATTGAACAGTTTGGTCTGCCGCTGAATAAAGCGATCAAAACATTTTCAAAAGGGATGCAGATGAAGGCGTCACTTGCGATTGCGCTGTCACATCATGCAGAGCTGATTATCATGGATGAACCAACTGCTGGTTTAGATCCGGTTTTTAGAAGAGAGCTGCTCAGCACGTTACAAGAATTGATGATTGATGGAAATCGGACGATCTTTTTCTCGACGCATGTGACGACTGATTTAGACCGGATTGCGGATTATATTGCGTTTATACAAAATGGAAGATTGGTGTTTCAACAGTCGATTCATGAAGTGGCAGAGAGTTATGCGCTTGTGAAAGGAAGCCTGGAGTTATTGGATCGAGACACAGAAAAGGCCTTTGTCCATATCCAGCGTACAGCAGCCGGATTTGAAGCATTAACCGATCGGGTTGATGAGGTGAAACTTATTTTTGGGGATGCTGTCGTGATTGAACCGGCGTCGCTTGAGGATATCATGTTTTATTTGAAAGGCGGGGTTGCGCATGTTTCATTTAATTAAGCGTGATGTGATTTTGCAAAAGAAGCAGTTACTTATTTTTATTCCGTTTATCTTATTTTTTATTTTCATGGATGTCCATCCAGTATTGACGTTTCTAGTCGCTAGTGTCTTTATTCCATTTAACACATATGCGTATGATGAAAAGGCAGAAACGAATATTCTATTAAACTCCTTGCCCTATACACGTAAAGAAATTATCGCATCACGTTATCTTGGCGCCATTTTCTATATGAGTATTGCGATCGTGCTGACAAGTGCTGCATTACTTGTGTTTGGGAAGCTGTTTTCGCTGTCAGATATTGCGATTGGCAGCGGGTTGTTTTTATTGTTCGCGGCGTGTACGTTTCCATTGTTTTATATCTTAAAGCCTGGTTATATCACAACGGCAGTGATCTTTGGCTTTATCGTATTATCTGCTATGGGACCGCCTGTTGTTCTCTATTTGGCAGAGCAATTTAGTGGGATCACTGATTTTATTATGAATTTATCGATCCCTGTTTTATATACGGGGTCAGCTGTGCTGATTATGCTCTTCTACTTGCTGTCTTGGGGACTTTCTACTGTGATTTATCAGAGGAAAGTGTTTTAGGAAAGCAATTGCTGATGTTCCTATAAATTTACAGTTTGAGCTTAGAAGACCGTGTGAGCGGTCTTTTTTTGAAGATTTTTCTGGTTATTGATTATATCAATATAAAACAATTTGAATTTAATTTTATGTCAGAATATTTTGTTAATAGTGTTTTCCTCAAAAAAACAATTGTTTTTTAAGGGTAGATTTATTATGATAATATACATCGAAAGATTGATGTTTCTCAATCAGAATGAAAATTCTGATTTTTATTTTTTATGTTGTTTGTTGATGAGGGGGAAGAAAAGTGGCTCAAAAGGAATTAAAGAGAGGGTTAAGTGCCCGCCATATTCAAATGATCGCTCTTGGCGGCACAATCGGTGTTGGCTTATTTATGGGGTCAGCGAAGGCCATTCAGTGGACAGGTCCATCGGTTCTTCTAGCGTACGCGGTGTGTGGTATTTTTATCTTTTTTATTATGCGTGCGATGGGAGAAATGTTATATCTTGAGCCGAGTACAGGGTCATTTGCTACATTCGGGCATCAATATATTCATCCGCTTGCAGGGTATATGACGGCTTGGAGTAACTGGTTCCAGTGGGTCATTGTCGGAATGTCTGAAATTATTGCGGTTGGGGCTTATATGAAATATTGGTTCCCAGAGCTGCCTGCGTGGATTCCAGGGTTAATTGCGATGATCATTTTAGGAGCAGCCAACTTGATTTCGGTTAAGTCGTTCGGTGAGTTTGAATTTTGGTTTGCGATGATCAAAATTGTGACAATTATCTTGATGATTATTGCAGGTTTAGGCATTATTTTCTTCGGTTTTGGAAATGGCGGAACTCCTATTGGGCTGTCTAACCTTTGGGCGCATGGCGGGTTCTTTACAGGTGGGTTTAGCGGATTCCTGTTTGCATTGTCTCTAGTTATTGCTGCTTATCAAGGTGTCGAGCTGATTGGGATTACAGCCGGTGAGGCGCAAAATCCGCAAAAGACGCTGACAAATGCCATCAAAAGTATCATCTGGCGTATTTTGATTTTCTATATCGGTGCGATCTTTGTCATTGTGACTGTGTATCCTTGGGATCAGCTGAATACCCTTGGCAGTCCATTTGTGGCGACGTTTGCGAAGATCGGGATTACAGCAGCTGCTGGTATTATTAACTTTGTTGTCATTACAGCAGCGATGTCCGGCTGTAATAGTGGTATTTTCAGTGCGGGCCGTATGCTTTATACATTAGGTGTGAATGGTCAGGCGCCTGCTTTCTTTACGAAAATTTCGAAGAACGGTGTACCGTATTTTGGGACATTCGCTGTGCTGATTGGTTTAGCGATAGGAGTGGTCCTGAATTATGTTTCTCCGCCAAACATTTTCGTCTATGTGTATAGTGCGAGTGTCCTTCCTGGGATGGTGCCTTGGTTTGTCATTTTGATTAGTCATATTGGCTTCAGAAAGGCAAAGGGGGCAGCACTTGATCAGCACCCGTTCAAGATGCCGCTAGCACCGTTTTCTAACTATCTTACAATCGGATTTTTATTGATGGTTCTTGTGTTTATGCTCATTAATCAGGATACGCGTATTTCTCTTATTGTAGCAATTGGATTCTTGATTTTAGTGGCACTTAGCTTTTTTGTATTTGGAATTGGAAAACGAAAGCCGATTGAAACAGCTTCTTCTGATCAAACGGTGAAATAATCAAAAGCCTTGCGGGATGGACCGCAAGGCTTTTTTATTTAGAGTGAAGCTTTTACACGGTTAAAGACATCTGGAAAGTTGGTGAAAAGACCGGTGACGCCGTATTGCAGTAGACGGGTCATGTCTGCTTCGCTGTTGACTGTATATGGATGAAGGAGGAGTCCGTGGCTTCTGACCTGCTGGACGTTTTCAGGTGTTAATGCTCTGAAATTCGGTCCAACACCCACGGCGTACGTTTTGATAAAGTCGAGCTGATCGTCTGTGATGGATGTCATTTGGTTTCTGTCTAATAGCTGTACTTTTGGCAGGCGTGGAGCTAATTTCTGCAGCTTTATCAGGCTGTCCTGACTAAAGGATTGTATGATAACCTGCCCTTTTCTTGTGTGTTTCCCAAGAAGATGATGTTTCTTTAAGGCGGCCAATAGTTTTTCTTCCATTTGCGGATAAAGGTCTGGTTTTTTTGTTTCAATATAATAATTCTCTCGTTTACCGAAATAGCGCAGCACCTCATCTAATGTCAGGACTCTCTGTCCGATATAGTTGGCATTTTGTCTGTCGGGATTGGCTTCGTTAAACCAGGTACCAGCATCAAGCTGTTTGATTTCGGCAAGTGTGAGGTCTTTGACCCAGCCTGTTCCGTTTGTGGTCCGGTCAACGGTTTCATCATGCATCACGATGAGATGTCCATCCTTTGTCATTTGAAGGTCGAGTTCGAGGTAATCTGCATTCATCTTTGTGGCGAGCTTGTAGGAAGCCAGGGTATGCTCTGGTGCATACCCTGATGCTCCGCGGTGTGCAACGGTTAAGATGCGATCTGGAGATAAAAGGTTTTCATGTGCCGATACGGTGGCCGGCACCCACGCAAAAGACAGTAAAGCAAAAGAGAGCAACACGAAAGCAAGTAATCTACTTTTCTTCATATTTTATCCTCCTTTTACGGTAACTGCCTCCATCATAAGAAATAGATGTAAAGAGCATGTTGGGCGGATATGAATCTTTTATGTGGTTTTCATTAAGCTTGCTCTACGCGCTTTCCTGTATTCCATGTCATGGCGAGGAAAACAATCGCAAGCACACAAGAACCAACCAGTAAAATGAAGCCTCCTGTCCAGTCATAGTGATCCACGACGACACCCATCATGGCATTGGCAAAGGCAGAGCCGCCAATGTAGCCGAAGAAGCCTGTCAGTCCGGCTGCAGTGCCAGCCGCTTTTTTCGGAGCGAGATCAATGGCTTGAAGTCCAATGAGCATGACAGGTCCGTAAATCAAAAAGCCGATGCTGATAAGGGCAATGTTATCGACCATTGGATTGCCTGCAGGGTTTAGCCAGTAAACGAGAACGGCAATTAACACCCCGGCCATAAAGATGACGCCAGCTGGTGCGCGGCGGCTTCTGAAGAAGCGGTCACTAATCCAGCCGCACAATAATGTACCGGGAATGCCTGCATATTCATAAAGAAAATAAGACCAGCGTGAATGCTCTGGTGAAAAGCCCTTTGCTTCTGTTAAGTAGGTCGGCGCCCAGTCAACAACACCGTAACGGACGAAGTATACAAACACGTTGGCAATGGCGATATACCATAGGAATTTATTGTTGAGTACATATTTAAATAAAATTTCTTTCACTGTTAATTCTTTTTCTTGATCCTCATAGTTTTGTGCCGGATAGTCATTTCGATATTCCTCGATTGGCGGAAGACCAGTGGATTGCGGGGTATCCCGTACAAGAAGAATGATCACGAAGGAGACGATAATGGCAATGATGGCAGGGAAGAAAAAGATACTTTTCCACGTCGCAAACAGCACAATTCCCAATGTGATAAGCGGTGCAAGAATCCCCCCGCCGATATTGTGAGCGACGTTCCAAATGGACATTTTCGTACCACGTTCACTAACCGAAAACCAGTGCGCCATCGTACGTCCGCATGGCGGCCACCCCATGCCTTGAAACCAGCCGTTTAAGAACATGAATAAAAACATGATCCATACACTGGATGTGACCCATGGAAATGAGACAAATAGGATATTGATAAGAGCTGATAAAAAGAGTCCGGCAGCTAAAAAGTATCTGGGGTTACAGCGGTCTGAGATCATCCCCATGATGAATTTACTAAAGCCATAAGCAATGGATACGGCTGCGAGTACAAAGCCTAATTCACTTTTTGTGAACCCCTCTTCCTGTAGATATGGAATAGCAAAAGCGAAATTTTTGCGCAGCAAATAGTAGCCCGCATACCCGATAAAGATGCCTAGAAAGACTTGCAGCCGCAGCCGCTTATACGTCTCGTCTGTTTTGGCATCATCAAGCCTGTCGATATGTGGAGCAGGTTTAAACCATTTGAACATAATGATCCTCCTTTTGTAGATGTCCGATTGACTGAAGCAAAAGTACGAGAATTGCTTTTGATCCTGTACCTTTTCAGAGACAAAAGAATTGTTAGCGCTTTCTTTTGTACTCCCATCATATCGGATGGAAGAGACGTTTATGATGAGGCTTTTGTCATAAATTTGGAAAAATAGTTCATGAAGTAACAAAAAAATCCGCACAATGGCGGATTTTTTCTTAGCGGTTATAGAGAAACATTAATTTTCGCAGATTTCTTTAGTTTTTCAATTTCTTTTTGGATTTCTTTTTGCTTTTCTTGAGATTCTAGCTGTTTTTTAATTTGTGATTTAACCTCTTTGTATTCTGGTGCTTTTTGCTTTTGTTTTTTCATTTGGTCTGCGTATTGATCATAGTACGCTTTGACGTCTTTCTCAGAGACGGAGGCTGATTTGATTTCTTTATCGACATATTGGCTGTATTTGATGCTGTCGGCAATGTCACTCTTCAGCTGATCCAATGTGAGTCCGCTCTTTTTAAGTGCTTCTTCAAATTGAGCGTTGTCTTTGAACTGTTTCTTTTCTTCCTTTAGCTGCTTATCTACCTCTTTGTCAGAGGCTTTGAAGCCCTTCTTCTCAGCATCTTGCAGGATGAGCTCTTGTCCTACGAGCGCATCAATGGTTTGTTTCTTGACTGCTTTCTCGCCTTCTTTAGAAGTTGGGTCTTGCCCAGACTGCTGAAACTGGCCTTGAATGGTAGATAAGGCGCTATTGTATTCACTGCCTGTGATTTTGTCTTTGTTGACGGTCGCAACGACCTTTTGATCATCGATTTTTTGTGCGTCTAATTTCTTTTGCATTTCTTCCATTTGCTTTTGCTGCTCTTTTTGATCAGCCTGTGTTGTTTCCTTGTTTTTGGCTGCGTCGTTTTGCTTATCTTGTTTGGCATCGTTTGACGAGCAGGCTGCAAGTCCAACAGATAACAAACAAGCGATGAGTGTGTATGATACCTTTTTCATCATTTTCTCTCCCTTCGGTATGAGAACGTCTAGTGCGCATTCTAACCGTTTTTTAGGAAAAATAAAACCGTACAGACAATTTGTTAGCGGATTGACATGTTTTTTATCTGTTTGTCCTCATTTTGTCTTCTCATAGTCATCTCATGACAAACTCAATTGTGGAATAATTGTTCCATCACTTCGTCGATATCGGTGATTGGCTGGCGGCAGCTGTAATTTTCACAAATATACACGGTGGTTTTGCCATCGATTGTTTTGTAATCTTTTGTAAAGGGCGCGAGCTTCGCTAATTCTTTCCCTGTTTCGGCAGTCAATATGATATCAAATGGAACGAAGCGTTTTTGAAGCGCCTGTAAAAGCTGTTCTTTTTGAGGGTCGCCGTTTTTTCCGAGAATGATGATTTCTCTTTTCGCCGCATATTGACTTAGGAGCCCTTGCAGAAACGCTGTGTGTCCGCTTGGGTAGGAAGAGACATCCACATAAAAGGCTTTGAACATCTGTTCTAATGTTTTCAGCCAGTCTTGACGTCCTGTCATTGTGCTGAGTTTCAAAAGCTGATGGAGTGCGGTGCTGTTACCAGAAGGCATGGCGCCGTCGTACACTTCTTTTTCT
Organism: Bacillus sp. FSL M8-0350; assembly: GCF_038593345.1. NCBI lineage: Bacteria > Bacillati > Bacillota > Bacilli > Caryophanales > Bacillaceae > Bacillus > Bacillus sp. FSL M8-0350. The sequence goes on from NZ_CP151985.1 coordinate 206,384, forward strand.
CGAACGAGGAGCGCTTCCGCATCTGATCCCGAGAAGAAAAAGCCCCCTTTTTCCTTGTCCCAAAACAGCTCAAACATGTTCTCGGCAATGGCTGCCGCCTTTTCCAGCCACGCTAACTCAAAGGTCGCTTCGTATAAAGACATATACGCTTTTAGCATATGCGCATAATCCTCGATAAAGCCGAGATGCTTCACGTCACCTTCTCTGTAGCGGACCATGAGCCGCTCATGTTGAACAAGATGTGTTTCTAGAAAAGACATCGCCTGCTTCGCCATATGGATCGCTTCCTCTGCATCAAAGACCCTTCCTGCTTTGGCGAGAGCTGCGATCATCAGCGCATTCCAAGATGTAAGCACCTTGTCATCGACAAGCGGCGCGGGTCGCTGCTGTCTGACTGATTGTAAAATATGCCGCGCTTCTTGCAGCTTGGATTGAAGGGTTTTATCGTCGATCGAAAAAGAGGCTTTGATGTCCTCAAAAGAGGTAGAAATGGTATGAGGGATGTTCTCCCCTTCAAAGTTCCCCTCTTCTGTGATGTGATAGACGTCGCAAAATAAAGCGCCAAGCTCCTCCCCTAAATGGGTGATGATCTCATCTTTTGCCCAGACGTAATATTGTCCTTCTTTCCCCTCAGAATCTGCATCTATCGCTGAATAAAAGGAGCTGCTAGAATTCATCATATCTTGTTTAATGAATTGGATCAGGCGTTGGACAAGTTTTTCATACTCAGGTTTTGAGGTGAGCTGATACGCTTCTGTGTAAGCTTCCATCAGCAGCGCGTTATCATACAGCATTTTTTCAAAATGCGGCACAAGCCATTTTTCATCCGTCGAATAACGAGAAAAGCCCGACCCAATATGGTCATATATACCGCCATTTGCCATGCCATCTAACGTTTTCGTGACTGCATACAGCGCATTCTCCTGTCCTGTCCATTCGTAATAGCGCATCAAAAATGAGAGCATATGAGGTGCAGGGAATTTTGGCGCGGAGCCGAATCCGCCATATAGCGTATCAAAGCTGCTCATGAGCTGATAATAGGCTTTGTGAATTGCTTCTTGAGACAGCGTGTTTTCTGTCTGTCCTGCTGCTTTAATCCGCAGATTATTTGTCGCTTTCTCTGCCAATGATTCAATATGATCCCGGTCGTTATGGTACGCATCCAGCAATTGTGTCAGTGCCTCGATGAAGCCAGGCCGCCCGTAAGCACTTCTTTTCGGGAAATATGTCCCAGCATAAAAAGGCTTTTGATCCGGCGTGACAAACACGTTCAACGGCCAGCCGCCTTGCCCCGTCATCATCTGACAAACCGACATATACATCGAGTCGATATCTGGACGCTCCTCACGATCGACTTTAATCGAAATAAAATGCTCATTTAAGATGTCAGCGACTTGTTGATCTTCAAAGCTTTCGTGTGCCATGACGTGGCACCAGTGACAAGTGGCGTAACCGATGCTGACAAGCACCGGTTTATCTTCACGTTTGGCTTTATCGAATGCTTCTTGCCCCCACGGGTACCAATTCACAGGGTTATGAGCATGTTGAAGTAAATATGGAGACTTCTCAGCGATTAATCTATTGGGTTTATTGTTAGTGGGCATGGGATCACCTTCTTTCACTTTTCATTATTTGTTTTTATGTTTACTGTACCATAGTGCAGTTTAGTTTATATCTTATTAGATTATCTAGATTAGATTTTATCTACTGGACTAAGGATCACCACTCATTTTGCGCACAATTTTTTTGAAAAATAAAGACTTAAAAACATTTTTGGTTTCTTGTAAAGTTGTACTTAATAAAGATTTAGTGAAGTAAACCTATAAAGGTTTAATACAGTTTTTTAAGTCGTTGATTTTTTATACAGGAGGAGAGAGTAATAATGGCATATTTATATTTATTGCTCGCAATTATTGGTGAACTTATTGGTTCTTCTATGCTCAAGGCTGCAGAAGGCTTCTCAAAACTTTACCCTACTATTGGTACAATTATTTCTTTTATAGGCTCCCTGCTCTTCTTATCACTTGCAATGAAGACCATACCTTTGAATACCGCCTATGCACTTTGGTCTGGTATAGGTATTATTCTTACTACAATAATCTCAATTTTGATTTGGAAAGAAAAAATTAACGTTGCCAGTGTTACTGGGATTGTTTTGATACTTGTAGGAGTTGTAATATTAAATCTTTTCGGGCCAGGTCATGGTGAAGCACATAGTGTTGAAAACGCAAGCGCTACAACAAACAATGAAGCTGAGTGATTAGAAAAGCATGAACATAAATATTAAAGCGGAGGATAACTTTTGTTATCCTCTTTTCTTTTTTTTTGCATTTCAACATCTATCATGTCAAGACATGAAAGTATTGCTATTGCAGCAAAGAAATGCAATCAAATTGCTCGCGCGTAGCCAAAATGTACCTTTTTACATTAAGAATTGTAAATGGATTTTTGATCTAATATATTACAATTAATATAAATATAGTATAATATTATAAATCTGTGGGGTTAATATATCAGATTGAGGCCCTTCATAATTTGTCTGTGAGGTATTCCCAAAATGTAAAAAAATCAAGGGCTATAAACCCTTGATAGCTACATCAATCGTAATGCTTTAACAAGATGGCTGAATTATGTCCTCCAAAACCAAAAGAATTGGATAGCCCGTATTTCAAAGGAAGCTGTCTCGCTTCTAATACAACATCTAAGTTGCAGTCTGGATCTTGATTCTCTACATTAATAGTTGGCGGAATCATTCCTCGTCTCAAACTTTCCACTAAAGCAATGGCTTCTACTCCGCCGGCAGCACCAAACATATGCCCTGTCATTGATTTGTTTGCCGTTGTTGGAACTTCACCTGAACGTTCACCAAATAATTTCTTAATAGCTAGAACTTCTGAACGATCACCTACTTGTGTACTTGTTGCATGTGCACTAATAACATCAATATCATCTGTTGATATGTTTGCACTTCTCAACGCCTTTTTCATGGCTAAGTAGGCACCTTTACCTTCTGGGTGGGATGCTACCATATGATGAGCGTCTGAACTAGCTCCGTACCCCACTACTTCACATAATATCGGCGCATCTCTAAGAATCGCGTTTTCTAATGATTCTAATACTAAGATACCTGCGCCTTCACTCATCACAAAGCCATCTCTATCTGTATCGAATGGACGGCTGGCTAGGCTTGGGTCTTGGTTTCTAGTAGATAGTGCATGTGCGTTTCCAAAACTAGCCAAAGATATCTGTGAGACGGCAGCTTCTGCTCCTCCGGCAAATATAATATCTGCATCATTATTTCGGATCGCATTGAAAGCTTCGCCAATAGAGGTGTTCCCAATAGAACAAGCTGTGACTGGTGACAATGATGGCCCTTGTGCCCCTAATTTAATGCTGATTTGGGCCGCAGCTGCATTTGAAATCATCATGGGGACAAGGCTGGGGCTTACTCTTGAGGGACCACGTTTATCTAATACATTGACATGATCAACAAGCGATTGGATTCCCCCGATTCCTGAACCAACATATACGCCTAAACGTTCAAGATCAACTTGATCTAACTGTAATTGCGAATTTTTTAATGCTTGTTCGGCTGCTGCTAAGGCAAACTGGCTAAAACGATCTAAACGTTTTGCTTCTTTTCTTCCCAATATTTCATCTGCATCGAAATCACGAACGATTCCAGCTATTTTTGTTTTATAATCAGTTGTATCAAAAGAATCAATGAGAGATATTCCCGATTGTCCTTTGATTAGTTGATTCCAAAAGCTATTTACATCATTTCCAAGTGGAGAAATAATTCCCATTCCAGTAATGACAACTCTTTTCATGATCATTCCCTCCTTGTTTTTATTAACTTTATCCATTGTGTTATCCTATTACAAGTTGTTGTTTATCCTAGTATAATTAATACTCTTTTAAAGGGAGATCTAAATGAAACCTGAAACTAGACTTCAAGCGTTATCAGAATTTCTAAAAAACCAACGTTCGAAAATTACGCCCCAAATGGTTGGTTTACCTGTAGGAACCCGCAGAAGAACACCAGGACTGAGAAGAGAAGAAGTGGCTCAACTAGCCGGTGTGAGTCTTACTTGGTATACATGGTTAGAGCAAGGCAGAGATATAAAAGTATCTACTTCGGTATTAGATGCGATTTCTCGAGCATTACAATTAAATAACGATGAAAGGAGATATTTGTACGCTTTAGCGTTAGAGGAAGGAGTGAAACAATCCTTTATCATTGAGAATGAGAAGGAAATCAGTCCGGCTTTAGTGAAAATTTTGCAGGAACTTCGTTATTGCCCGACGATTGTATCGGATAGAAGAAGCCAGATTGTTGGCTGGAATCAAGCAGCTGCGAACGTATTTTTGGACTTTGAACAAATCATCCCGGCAGAAAGGAATATCATACGCTTACTATTCGCAAGAAAGGAATTTAAAAGTTTAGCGGTGAATTGGGAGCATTTTGTTAGAGGATATATCGCCATATTTAGAACGTATTACGGACAGTATGTGGCAGATGACTGGTATGAGCAATTTATAGAAGAAATGGAGCAGGCATATCCTGAGTTTCGTAAAATTTGGAATGAAAATGAGATCAGCTATGCACCTGAAGTATTAATTGAATTTCGTCATGCTAAGGGAGGTAAAATGTTGTTTAATCTCACTTCATTACAAGTGTATGGGGATACTGATTTAAGATGCAGCGTCTATACTCCGGTTGAGGATACTGATACGGAGCTTAAGTTAAAGCGTTTGATTGAAGGGTAGTTATCTTCAATGATTTCTCGTTGGTTGTTAATCTTGTTGATAAATGGTGGAATGTGCAATTCTCTTCACATTCTCTACCAATGAGAAGGGCAAGTCGTTTGACTAAATACCTCTTAGGGTATACTATCTGTTCATAGAAAGAATAGAAAGGGGTACTTGTGCATGGAATATAATCAGCAGATGAAGAACCGTCTTCGCCGGATTGAGGGGCAGATAAAAGGGGTTCTTGCGATGATGGAGCAGGGAAAGGATTGCCGCGAGGTGGTGACGCAGCTGTCTGCATCACGCAATGCCATTGATCGGGCAATGGGTGTGATTGTGAGTACAAATCTTGAGCAATGTGTTCGTGAAAGTCTTGAACAAGGCAAGGATACGGAGGGGCTTGTGAAAGAAGCGGTTGAGCTATTGGTAAAAAGCCGGTAAGAAATTCTTCAGCCTTTGAAGGTTGACGGATTTTTTTACTTGTTATAATATACCCTTACCGGTATATGTATATATTTTTTATTTTATGTATACCCCCAAGGGTAATTGAAAAAGGAGGAGCAGGATGGAAGAACAGAAAAAACGCACGACGATTGTGCTATTTAGTGGAGATTATGATAAAGCAATGGCGGCTTACATTATTGCCAATGGTGCAGCGGCCTATGATCATGAGGTGACGATTTTTCATACCTTTTGGGGGCTGAATGCCTTGCGCAAGGATGAGATGGTACCGATGAAGAAAGGATTTTTAGAAAAAATGTTTGGTAAGATGATGCCGCGCGGGGCTGATCGAATGGGCATTTCAAAGATGAATTTTGCTGGAATGGGTCCGAAGATGATTAAGCACGTCATCAAAAAGCACAATGCCATGACCTTGCCGCAGCTTATTGATATGGCGAAGGAACAGGAGATTAATCTCGTAGCATGTACAATGACGATGGACCTTTTAGGGCTGCAGGAGAAAGAATTATTAGATGACATTCAATATGCTGGTGTGGCGGCGTATTTAGCAGAGGCTGAAATTGGGAATGTGAATTTATTTATTTAGTGAGGTGATGAAATGATTCAAACGATTTTGTTCATCCTGATGATTGGCTTACTCGTGAGCCGGTTCCTACCAGTACGAGGTGTTAACCAAATGGATGCTGCCGATATGAAGAAAAAGCTGAAAAACATAGATCAACAACTAATTGACGTACGATCTCCAGTAGAATTTCAAACAAACCATATAAAAGGATTTCGAAACATTCCTTTACCTCAGTTAAAAGAACGAGCTTCTCAGCTTGAGAAAAATGAAGAGATCTATGTCATATGTCAAAGTGGAATGAGAAGTATGCAGGCAGCGAAAATATTGAAGAAGCAAGGATTTACTCATATTACAAACATCAAGGGTGGTATGAATGCTTGGCATTAAGCACGCATAAAAATATACCCCCACCCCTATATAAAGGAGGACATCACATGCAGCAACCAACAGTCATTTTAGATGCAAAAGGATTGGCATGCCCGATGCCGATTGTGAAAACAAAAAAACAAATGAATGAGCTTTTGCCAGGAGATGTGCTTGAAGTGCAAGCTACCGATAAAGGATCAGCAGCGGATTTAGCGGCTTGGTCAAAAAGTGCCGGTCATGAGTTTTTAGGAACAAGAGTAGAAGGACAGGTGCTTCATCATTTGATTCGTAAGGGCGGAGCGCAAGAGAAAGAAGGGGAGTCAATGATTTCGGAAATGCCTTTGAATACGTTCCAACAGAAGGTAAAAGAAGATCAATCTTTGTTTATTTTAGATGTACGAGAACTGGATGAATACGAGGCGGGGCATATTCCAGGAGCTGTTCACATCCCTCTTGGAGAAGTCGAACACCGTGCAGAAGAATTGAGCCAGGATACGCTTATTTACCTCATCTGTCATTCAGGCAGAAGAAGTGAATTAGCCGCGCAAAAGTTAAAAGAAAAAGGATTTCAACAATTAGTGAATATAGTGCCAGGCATGAACAGCTGGACAGGAGAGATTGAAAAATAGGAGCTGAATAAAACGATGTCTGTAAAAGCAATGACAGCAGAACAGTTAACAAAAAAGATCGTGGGCAAAGAGCCCATCTTTTTGTTAGATGTACGAAACGAATCAGATGTGCAGGACTGGAAGATTGAAGGAAAAGCCGTTGATTATGTCAATGTGCCTTACTTTGAGCTTCTCGATGGCGTAGAGGATATGGTCGAGAAAGTACCAACAGACCGAGAAGTGCTCGTTGTGTGTGCCAAAGAGGGCTCCTCTATTATGGTGGCGGAGATGCTGTCAGAGGCTGGCGTGCCTGTTCGTTATTTACAGGGCGGCATGAAGGCATGGAGTGAGCATCTAGAGCCAGTGAAAATAGGTGATTTAAGCGGCGGCGGAGAGCTGTATCAATTTGTACGGATGGGCAAAGGGTGTCTGTCCTATATGATCATGTCCAATGGAGAAGCCGCGGTTGTGGATGCAGCTCGAATGACGGAGGTCTATATTGATTTTGCGAAAAAGCATGATGTCTCTGTGACGCATGTGATGGATACTCACCTTCATGCAGATCATATTTCTGGTGGGAAAAAGCTGGCTGAACAAACTGGTGCTACCTACTGGCTGCCGCCAAAAGATGCAGAAGAGGTAACCTTTGAATATGAACGTCTTGAAGAAGGACAGCGGATAACGATTGGAACAGCTTCTATTGATATTCAACCCATTTATTCCCCGGGACATACGATCGGCTCAACATCTTTTATCGTAGACAATCATTATCTTCTTTCAGGTGATATTTTGTTTATTGATTCAATTGGAAGACCTGATCTTGCTGGAATGGCGGAGGACTGGGTAGATGATTTGAGAGAGACGCTTTATGAACGGTATATGGCGTTTTCAAAGGAATACATCGTTCTGCCTGCGCACTTCATGACCAAAGAAGAAATGAATGAAGACGGCAGTGTTTGGAAGGAGCTCGGCTCACTTTTAAAAGAAAATCATGGGCTTCATATTGAAGATCAACATGTGTTTAGAAAGATGGTGACGGAAGGTCTGCCTGCACAGCCGCATGCCTTTCAAGAGATTCGTCAAGCCAATATGGGGAAGCTGAACCCAGATATGGAAGAGCAGCGGGAAATGGAAATGGGTCCAAACCGTTGTGCGATTCGGTAATGTCCAATAAAATAAGAGAAGAGGAACAATCAAATGACATCAGATCAAATTTTAGACGTAACAGGGCTAGCATGCCCAATGCCGATTATTCGAACGAAGAAAAAAATGAACGACTTGGCGGAAGGTCAAGTTTTAGAAATACATGCAACAGATAAAGGGGCTAAAGCTGACTTGGCCGCATGGGCGAAGTCAAGCGGACATGAATTGATCACGCAGACAGAAGAAGGTCACGTACTGAAGTTCTGGGTGAGAAAAGGGTCCTAAAGGATGTAGGGGTATCTGCTGAAGATCCCCTTTTCCTTTTGCAAAGGAGGAGACCAGCGTGGATTTTGCATTTTTGATTACACTTTTTATCATCGGATGTATTGGTTCCTTCTTATCAGGAATGGTGGGGATCGGCGGATCTGTGATCAACTATCCCATGCTGCTTTATATCCCGCCTCTTTTTGGTGTGGCACTATCAGCACACGAGGTATCAGGGATTGGCGCCATTCAAGTGCTTTTTTCGACGCTGGGTGGTGTACTCGCTTATCGGAAAAGCGGATTTTTACATCGCTCGCTGATTTTATATATGGGAAGCAGTATATTGACGGGCAGCTTATTAGGCAGTTATGTATCACATTTTATGCCGGAGAAAGGGATGAACCTCGTCTATGGATTACTCGCCATTGTGGCGGTTATTCTCATGTTGATTCCGAAAAAAGGACAGCGTGCAGACGCAGAGGGAGAAGTTACTTTTCATAAAGGGCTGGCATCAGCCATTGCCTTTGTGATTGGCAGTGTTTCCGGGGTATTAGGTGCAGGCGGCGCATTTATTTTAGTGCCTGTGATGCTGTCTATTTTAAAAATTCCTGTACGGATGACGATTGCATCGTCACTTGCGATTACGTTTCTTTCTGCGATAGGCGCATCGACTGGAAAGGTATTGACGGGTCAGGTCATGCTTCTTCCTGCTGTTGTGCTGATGGCGGCAAGTTTGATGGCAGCTCCGATTGGTGCGAAGGTCGGTCAGAAAATCAACGCCGTCTACTTGCAATGGGCACTTGCTGTAATGATTACAGCGACAGCGGTCAAAATTTGGCTGGATATTTTATAAAGAAAAGACCAACAGAGCAAAACATGTTGGTCTTTTTTATTTGACGTCATCGTGCTCGATATACGTTTCTAGTGCGGGGTGGTACTCTTTTTGATAATGAAGGTTGGGACATGTTTTCACGACTTTGCCTTGCAGGGCATTGGACTTTGAGACTTCTAATGCTGTTCTACATTTAGGGCAGCGTTCGGCAAAAAATGAGGGCCAGCGTTTCATGTATCACCACTCCAGTTAAAGTCTTAAAAACCGATTATATTAATATGAATTATAGGGGATCATGCAGGTGAGGTCAATGGGTGTTTGGGTCTTTTTAACAAAAAAAGAAGCATCATGAGAGATGCTTCTTATTGTTTATATTCTTAATAGGCTTTCGCCCAGAACACCATATCAGATGCAGGTTTTCCGCAGCAGACACATGTGTCAGAAATGGTTTCCTGTTCGAATGGGATACAGCGTGAGGTGGCACCTGTTCTTTCTTTAATGTCGTTTTCACAGGCTTCATCACCGCACCACATGGCTTTAATCAATCGGTTTTCTGCCGCAAGAATTTGCTCGATATCTTCGATTGTGTGGGCGTGTGATGTCTTTTCATGTAATCGTTCTTTCGCTTTTTCGTACATCGTCCGCTGGATGTCTTCAAGCGTTGCTGTGATGGTTTGTTCAAGGGCATCTAACGTGACAGCTTGCTTTTCACCAGTGTCTCGTCGTGCGAGCATCACTTGTCCTTTTTCGATGTCCTTTGGTCCTACTTCTACACGCAGCGGAATACCCTGCATTTCACATTCGTTGAATTTCCAGCCTGGCTGTTTATCGCTTGCATCGATGTCAGCACGTGCGATGCGGGCGAGGCGATCCTTCAATTCGTAGGCATGATCCAGCACCCCTTCTTTATGAGAAGCGATTGGCACGATACGCACTTGGGTTGGTGCAATATTTGGCGGGAGGACGAGCCCTCTGTCATCGCCATGCACCATGATCATAGCGCCGATAATTCTTGTTGTGAAACCCCAAGAGGTTTGCTGGACATGCTCTAGTTTTCCTTCACGGTTTAAGAATTCGATGCCAAATGCTTTGGCAAATCCGTTCCCGAAGAAATGAGAAGTGGCCGTTTGAAGCGCTTTTCCGTCATGCATCAAGCTTTCAACCGTATAGGTGAAGCGAGCGCCGGCGAATTTTTCCTTCTCTGTTTTTCTCCCTTTAATGACAGGAATGGCAAGGAGATCTTCGCAAAGAGAAGCGTAAGTGTGAAGCATTCTTTCTGTTTCTTCAATCGCTTCATGCTCAGTCTCATGGCACGTGTGTCCCTCCTGCCATAGGAATTCAAGGGTTCTGAGGAAGGGACGTGTTGTTTTTTCCCAGCGGACGACATTGGCCCATTGGTTATATAGCTTTGGTAAATCGCGGTAGGAATGAATAATGTTTTTGTAATGCTCAGCGAACAGCACTTCAGAGGTTGGTCTGACGCAGAGCCTTTCTTGTAATTTGGATTCACCGCCATGTGTGACCCACGCCACTTCAGGAGCAAAGCCTTCGATATGATCTTTTTCCTGCTGCAGCAGGCTCTCTGGGATAAAGAGGGGCATATAGACATTCTCATGACCCGTTTCTTTAATCTGGCGGTCAAGTTCGTCGCGAATATTCTCCCAAATTTTAAAGCCATACGGCTGAATGATCATACTGCCTCTCACGCTTGAATAATCGACGAGCCGCGCTTTTGTGACAACATCTGTATACCACTGGGCAAAGTCGTCTTCCATGCTTGTAATTTTTTCAACAAATTGTTTTTTTAACATTGCAGGTTCCTCCTTTTTTAAAACAAAAAAGCTGTACTTTAAGTTAGGGACCATTCCTGGTGGTACCACCCTAATTTAAAGCACAGCTTTACACTCAATCATGATAACGGTATGAACCGCTGTATGAAACAGAACTAAATCGGCAGGTTCACTTGAAGATGTCAGTAGGAACTTCTCAGCACCGTTCCCTCTCTGTTAAAGATCGATTCAAGCTACTATTCCAGATCTACGTTGATCCTTGTTCGTTGATTTTCCATCAGTTTACCTGTAAATGGGGGAGAAAGCAAGCTGTTCTGATTCCTTTTACAGCGCCTTTTGTTTAGGTAACGGAATGGCAGTATTTTTCTATTTTTACAGCTTGCGAGTTATGTAAGGCTGTGCTAATATATGTGAAGAAAAAAATAGACTTGTATAACCTCAATAATATGGTTTGAGGGTTTCTACCAGGATCCGATAAATCCTGATTACAAAAGCGCGCTTTCCTTTTTTGTAATCAGGGTTTTTTTGTTTGTCTGCACCCTGTATCAAAAGTGAAAGCGATGATATACAGAAGGGATGTTAGACATGAACTGGAGAGTATATTTATTAGCCGTTTCTACTTTTGCGGTTGGATTAGTTGAGCTTGTGGTTGGTGGCATTCTGCCAAGTCTTGCAGAGGATTTGAATGTGTCTCTTGCAACAGCCGGACAGCTCATTACGGTATTTGCGATTGTGTACGCCATTTCAGCACCCGTGCTGCTGACTGCGACAGCCAAAATCGAACGAAAGCGCCTTTACTTAATCGCGTTATTGGTGTTTACAATAGGAAATGTGTTCACTTATTTTAGTTCGACCTTTGCCCTTGTCATGATATCTAGGGTGTTGATTGCGATGAGTACAGCGCTTGTGGTGGTGTTGTCTTTGACGATCACTGCCAAATTGGTGGAACCAGCGCATCGTGCGAAAGCATTAGGGCTGATTTTTATTGGTATTAGCTCCTCACTTGTTCTCGGTGTACCGATCGGTATTTTTATTACAGAGAGCTTTGGCTGGAGAGTGATGTTTTTAGGAATCAGTATTCTTTCTGCCATATCGATGGTGCTGATCTATTTTCTATTGGAAAAAATGCCTGTTGAAAAAGTGACGCCTCTTAGAGAGCAGATTCGTTCTTTAGGGCATCCGAAAATTTTTAGTGCACACTTGATCAGTTTGTTTATGCTTGCAGGCCATTATATGCTTTATTCTTATTTCACTCCATTTCTGATGGAAGTTCTGCATATGACCCCGTTTTGGATTAGTATTTGTTATTTGATCTTCGGACTTGCGTCTATAGGCGGGAATGGGTTTGGCGGCTGGCTCAGTGACAAACTGGGTTCAGGAAAAGCCATTTTGCTTGTGACTATGGCGTTTGCGATCGTCATGTTTATCCTTCCTTATACAGCGGGTGTGTTCGCGCTCTTTATGATCATGGTTGTCCTTTGGGGAGCGCTCAGCTGGGCACTGACGCCTGCTTTGCAGAGTTATTTGATTCAAACAGATCCTGTCACGTCTGATATTCAGCAGAGCTTAAATACATCTGCCTTGCAAATTGGCATTTCGATTGGATCTGCGGTTGGCGGAGTCATGTTTACGATGACCGGTTCCTCTGTTGATCTGGCTAAATTCGGTGCTGTGTTTGTACTGATTGCCTTTAGCTGTGCGGTGATTTCGCTGAAGAGACCGCCGCTTTATATGGATCGTCAGCATCATGCTGAATAGCTGCCTAAAGATAGGCAGCTTTTTTATGTTCATTTCAAAGGGAAAGTACCTTTCTATTCAAAGACGGCCATTTCGCCGATTGCTTGGAAGCCGGCACGTTGATAAATATTTTTACCGTCTGCTGATGCTTGTAAGATGACACATTTTTGTTTATTCTCTGTCTTGGTCAGAAGGTAATGGAACATGTCACTGCCAAGTCCTTTTCCGCGGTGTTCTTCCCTCGTCATGACATCATAAATACCGTAGCTGTCGTTTGTCTCGAATAATAAGCCTGTTGTGACCGGCTTGTGGTGTTCATACCCCACGAACATGCGAGCTTTTGAGTGTAATTTTTTAATCGAAAAATGCTGGAAATAGTCTTCTAAGGCGGCGGCCTCAGTCGATCCTTTGAATAGTTCAATAAAGATATGTTTGTAATCAAATAGTGTCTGCTCATCAAGTACTTCCTTGATTGTAAGTGATGAGGATGTGACTGGATCAATGTCACCTGTATGCTCAAGCATCATGATGGTATTGCGTTCGACCTCTTGAAGGTGATATTCCTTTAATAAATCAGCCCAATCAGGATGGAGTAAACGGTGATCGACCCATGTGCTGAAGATGAGTTTCTGTGACCGCATGTGTTCAATGGCAGCTTTCACTTTTTTTGGATCTTGGATTTGAGCTGATGTCGGTAAGAGCAAATTGAACGTGTCAGTCGATATTTGAGTATTGGATAGAACGAAATCGTCCGATGCATGGAAGGTTCCGTTCACAGCAGAGGAAAACAGATGTATCTTTTCTTCTAATTGGCGAATGGCCATTAGTTGTTCAGGTTTCATTTAGCTCACCTTTTCATTATGATAAATTGAATGACATCCCCATGATTATAGCATGTGACAGGATGAGGGGAATCTAGTATAAAAGTACATATACAATTTTAAGGTCTGATGACCTATTATTTTACTAACAACCACATTTCTTTTGACTCCTTTCTTCATTATTAGTACCATTTTATTAACCAGTTAAGAGTGGAGGTTCAGATGGAAACAAAAGAGCAGATTGTATTAAAAGCGATTCAAGATCTGATTATGCATAGGGAAAAGAGACGGAATGATCCAACAGATCCACTGATTACCACGACTGATACACTCAAACAAGAATGGACACTCACACAGCTTCACATTTTATCGATGATTCAAGCCAATCCAAACGAATCAAACAATACATTTCTATCTCAACAACTAAAACTATCAAAGCCAGCTATTACAAAGGCTGTGAAAAAACTAATTGAAAAAGGCATGGTGGACTATTGCCACCGGCAGGGTGATAAGAAATCAGTCTATTATTCTTTGACAGAGGAAGGCAAGCAATTGGCAGCGCTTCATGACGAGCTGCATGAAAAAGCAGTCACGTCCTATTTAGAATTTCTTCAGCAGTTTCATGAAGATGAATTACAAGTGATTGAGCGCTTCTTAAAGGCTTGGAAAGAAAAGATATAGATAAAAAACCGAAACCATCGTAAAAAGGAGATGATTTCGGTTTTTTATGGTAAAATTAACATATATTGATGTTGTTTGAAGCCATGATGAAAGGGAGGGAGCTCATTGGAGAAAGAAATGATAGAAAATTATAAAAAATACGTATTCATCATGCCATTTGTGGGATTGTTTGTCAGCGTGCTATTATTTGTTTATTTTTTTGGTATTGCAGGACCTGGAGAACCAATTTGGGCTGCTGCTTTGTATTGTGCTCTGCCCTTTTTGGTGAATACGATATGTTTCTTGCCTGTATGTATTTATTTTAAAGTCAGCAAAAAAAGTGAGGAACATACATGATTGTCGTCAGTGCTTGTCTTGCTGGGTTGAAGGTTCGTTATAATGGCAGCCATCGATTAGATCAGCGAATTGAGGAGCTTGTTCAGGAGGGAAAGGCAGTCACAGTTTGTCCTGAGCTGCTTGGCGGCTTCTCCACGCCAAGGCCTCCCGCAGAAATCATTGGCGGAGACGGACATGATGTATTACAGGGCCTCGCCTCCGTGATTGATGTACATGGAAATGATGTCACGGAGATGTATGTAAAAGGCGCGAAGGCCGCGCTGGAACAGGTTCAGTCTCTGAAAGCGACGGCAGTTGTGTTAAAACAGTACAGCCCTTCCTGCGGCAGCCGGATGATTTATCGCGGAGATTTTAACGGGGGAACAAAAGCTGGAGATGGAGTGACATCCGCCTTGCTTAAACAGCACGGAATTCAAGTGTTTTCTGAGGAGGATGATTGGACTTCACTGTTTTTATAGGTGTGGTGTGAATAGAAGGAGGAGTTAGGTTGAAAAAGTGGATGATTGGTTTAGTCGTCATTATTTTATTAGGAATTGGTATTTATTTTCTAATCAATGCAAATATATACTCTTTTGATGATGTGGCCTCAATTGATCAGAACAAGGTGACTTCGATTCAAATTGAGCATGATAATGAGCGTGTTAAAGTGGAAAAGAAAGAGGATATTCAAAAGCTGCTGAAGGAATTTTCGGGTATGAAATTAAAGAAAACGAATGAAACTAAAAAAACTTCAAAAGCGTCTTATTGGATCAGAGTGTATGAGAATGAGAAGGAAACATATGGTCTGACTTTTTACGATCAAACATTTTTAGAAACATATGATTTTTCTAAAACAAAAGATCAAACCAGCGAATATCAAATCGTTGACACCAATCAAGTTGATATAGGAAAATATATCAAATAGCTCAGCCAGAATTTCATGCATGATCAATTGAAAATTAGGGTATAGTGCTTGGTAATTAAAAAGGAAGCGGAGGTTTGTTTGATGAGTGGATTAACAGATACAGTCACATTAGCAAACGGAGTAAAAATGCCGAAGCTAGGCTTTGGTGTATGGCAGGTAAAAGATGGGGATGAGGCTGTAAATGCCGTCAAAGACGCTCTTGAAGCGGGCTACCGCAGCATTGATACAGCAGCCGCCTATCAAAATGAAGAAGGGGTAGGCAAAGCCATTCAGCAATCAGGTATCTCGCGCGATGATCTATTCATTACGACAAAGGTCTGGAATAATGATCAAGGCTATGAATCAACACTCGAAGCCTTTGAAACAAGTATGAACAAGCTGGGATTAGATGTATTAGATCTTTATTTGATTCATTGGCCAGTTGAAGGCAAATATAAAGAAACATGGAAAGCGCTAGAGAAACTATATAAGGATGGACGCGTTCGAGCGATCGGAGTGTGTAATTTCCATCAGCATCATTTAGAGGATTTATTGGAAGAGGCAGAAGTTGTGCCAATGGTGAATCAAATCGAGCTGCATCCGAAGCTGACGCAGGAGCCTTTACGAGACTACTGCAAATCGAAAGGAATTCATGTAGAGGCGTGGTCGCCATTAGGCAGCGGGAAGCTTCTAAACCATCCTGTTCTCCAGGATATCGCGAAAAAACATGACAAGTCAGTAGCGCAAGTGATTCTTCGCTGGGACTTGCAGCATGGCATTATCACCATTCCAAAATCTGTGACGAAGAGCCGAATCATCGAAAACACACAAGTTTTTGATTTCGAGCTGTCCGCACGTGAGATGGGTGTCATTGATCAGCTCAATGAAGATGAGCGCACAGGTCCAGATCCAGATAACTTTGATTTTTAATCGAAGGAAAAGCACAGGTGCGATGCCTGTGCTTTTTTATTTCCCTCATCTTTAGACAGATTTTTGGGGGTGATAGGTCTCAATGATTTGAATGGCGTCAACAATCTGTTCTTTAGAATAGTCTCCAATCAAACAAAAGGTTTCATCTTTACGTGCCGCATGGTTTGCTACCGTAAGTGCCGCTTCTTCCAGTTGAGTTGTCATACCAAGATCGCGCATATTTCTAGGTAATCCGAGTGTTTGGTAGAGTTCAAGTAATTCCTCAACCTCGGACATTCGGTTTTCTGCGGCAAGCTGGACGAGGATGCCATAAGCTACTTTTTGTCCATGTAACACATGATGCGTTTCTTCAATAAATGTCAATCCATTATGAACGGCATGGGCTCCTGCCATTCTTCCATAGCGTCCCCCATAGCCGCCGACTGTTCCTGCTAACGTAATAATCGTATCTGTCACATCCGCGAATGCTTGTGAAATCTGACCTGTTTTTAAGCTGTTGACAGCTTCTTCACTATGAGAAAGAAGAATGTCTCGAACATATACCGCCTGCTTTAGTGCTGCATGTACCATGAGCGGCAAGGCGCCTTTTGTGTTACGAATAATCGCTTCTGCTTCATACCATTTTGCCAGCGTATCACCAATTCCGCTTTGAAGATAGGAAAGAGGAGAGGAAAGCAAAAAAGTATGATCAATTAAGGTGAGGTAGCTGGATCGTTTATGATAATCAACTCTCATGAAGTTTCCTTTGTCATCATAAATGACGCTGAGAGGTGTAGACGCAGCACATGTGCCGGGAATCGTTGGAACCATGATGACTTCGATTTGAAGAACGTCTGCAACTGATTTTGCGGTATCTAAAATCGTTCCGCCCCCGATGCCGATGATCACATCTGACCCGTTAAGCTCTTCTGCGATCTGGGTGACCGCATTAGGTGAACTGTATCCTTTGTGCTGAATGAAAGGCCACTCGGACGGCAGCTTTGTGTATTGTGAAAAAGCTTGGTATGAAT
The DNA here is from genome assembly GCF_038593345.1 of Bacillus sp. FSL M8-0350. Lineage (NCBI taxonomy): Bacteria > Bacillati > Bacillota > Bacilli > Caryophanales > Bacillaceae > Bacillus > Bacillus sp. FSL M8-0350. Next base: position 223,564 of record NZ_CP151985.1, read on the forward strand.
CATATCCTGTCACTACAGCAGGTGACTGAAAAGGAGAAACAAGGGATTCAAGTTCATGATAGATTCCTTTTTGAGAAATAAATTGGTTAGGGCCGCTTCTGACAATATCTTCTGGCTGGATCATGGATCATTGCTCCTTTACACATCATATTGTTCATAAATCATCTCATTTTACAGAAAGTTCTGTCAAATATTCTAATATATGAGAAGAAAGGCCCTTCCGTTTTATGGAATTGAGCCGCCGACATTGCCTTTAGGTATGTATTTCCTGTATGATAAAGAATGGTATGTTTTGATTAAATTTAAGAGGTGTTTATATAGATGGAAAAACAATATCGCGTTTTACTTTACTATCAATATGTCCCCATTGAGGACCCAGAGACGTTTACAGCAGAGCATTTAGCATTCTGTAAGGAGCTTGGTTTGTTAGGCCGTATCCTCGTATCAGCAGAAGGCTTGAACGGAACGGTTTCTGGAACTATTGAGCAAACGGACAAGTACATGCAAGCGTTAAAAGAAGATCCGCGCTTTGCGTCTATGCCGATCAAAATTGACGAAGCAGATGGTCATGCGTTTAAAAAAATGCACGTCCGTCATCGGAATGAACTAGTGAACCTCAGCCTTGAGGATGATGTGAATCCGTTGGAATTAACGGGGAAACATCTTAGCCCGGTTGAATTTTACGAGCAAATGCAATCACCTGATACTGTTGTGATTGATGCGCGTAATGATTACGAGTTTGATGTTGGTCACTTCAGAGGGGCAGTTCGTCCTGATATTGAGACATTCCGTGAATTACCTGAGTGGATTCGTGACAATAAAGAGATTCTTGAAGGCAAAAAAATCCTGACTTATTGCACAGGCGGCGTACGCTGTGAGAAGTTTTCAGGCTGGTTAAAGCGTGAAGGCTTTGAAGATGTCTCTCAGCTTGACGGCGGAATTGTCACTTACGGAAAAGACCCAGAAGTACAAGGGAAGCTATGGGACGGTCAATGCTATGTGTTTGATAATCGCTTAACAGTACCAGTGAATCAAACAGAGCATGTGGTTGTCGGAAAAGATTTCTTCACTGGTGAGCCTTGCGAGCGTTATGTGAACTGTGCGAACCCTGCATGTAACCGTAAGATGATTGCCACTGAAGAGAGTGAGCATAAGTATATGCGCAGCTGCAGTCATGAATGCCGCACAAGTGAACGGAACCTGTATGTGAAACAGCACAATTTATCTGAAGAAGAAGTTCAAGAAAGACTAGCTGTTATTGAAAAAGAACAAGCGATTTCACAAGGATAGAGGGAACCCCCCTTTATCCTTTTTTTCTTTACATGGCGTGGGTTAGAAGGGAGAGGAAGTCATTTCCTCTATCTTTTTTGTTTTGTTTTTTTCAAAATAAGGGTAAAGGTAGTTATTCAGTCTAATAGATTGAACAGGTGAAAAAGCGCTTTCTTTTGAAATAAGCATGTTCGACTATTTCAGAAAATGAAGAATTGAGAGATAATATAACAGGCGAAAAAATGAACAAGAGTAAAGGTTCATTAGAAGAAATATTTGCCAGTAAAATGAAAAGTGAGCTGCTTTGAAAGAAAGACGCTTGCTTGACACATGCTCTGTATTTTAATCGAAAGGTGTTATGAACATGAATCATTTGCATCGTAGGATGGGAACTTTCGCTTTAATGATGGTAGGTCTTGGCTCAATCATTGGTTCAGGATGGCTCTTCGGTGCTTGGCGTGCGGCTCAAATCGCCGGCCCTGCTGCTATTTTATCCTGGTTGATTGGGATGGTTGTGATTTTATTTATCGCTTTGTCTTATAGTGAACTCGGATCGATGTTTCCAGAGGCAGGCGGAATGGTGAAATATACGCAATATTCACACGGATCTTTTATTGGGTTTATTGCAGCTTGGGCGAACTGGATCGCCATTGTCTCCGTGATACCAGTGGAGGCGGTTGCTTCCGTCCAGTACATGAGCTCATGGCCTTGGGAGTGGGCAAAGTGGACATCTCATTTGGTTACAAAAGGGGTATTGACGACAGAAGGTCTTATGGTTGCCAGTGTGCTGCTTGTGATTTACTTTCTGCTTAATTATTGGACAGTTGGGTTATTTTCAAAAGCAAATACATTCATTACCGTGTTTAAAATTGTCATTCCAGGATTAACAATTGGTGCGCTCTTATTCGTAGGTTTTCATAGTGAGAATTTTACTTCTGGAACAAGTATTGCCCCTAACGGCTGGGCGAGTGTGCTGACAGCTGTTGCGACATCTGGGATTGTGTTTGCCTTCAATGGCTTCCAAAGCCCGATTAACATGGCCGGTGAGGCAAAAAATCCAGGCCGGTCGATTCCAATTGCCATTGTCGGATCGATTTTCATTGCGACTGTGATTTATGTCCTTTTACAAGTCGCCTTTATCGGTGCTGTTGATCCATCTATGATCGTGAATGGATGGGGTCATTTGAATTTCAACTCGCCATTTGCGGACCTTGCCATTGCGCTTGGTATTAACTGGCTTGTTCTGATTTTATATGCGGATGCGTTTGTGTCGCCTTCTGGTACGGGAATTACGTATACCGCAACGACGTCTCGTATGATTTATGGAATGGAAAAAAACAAATACATGCCAAGTGTGCTTGGCCGTCTGCACCCTATTTACGGCGTGCCTCGTCCAGCAATGTTTTTTAACTTAGCCGTATCGTTTATCTTTCTGTTTTTATTTAGAGGCTGGGGTGTACTTGCTGAAATTATCTCTGTCGCAACACTCATTTCTTATCTGACTGGACCAGTGACCGTCATGACGCTGAGAAAGACAGGGACAGATTTATATCGACCGCTTCGAATAAAAGGACTCAGCATCATTGCTCCTCTCGGTTTTGTCTTTGCCTCATTGACACTGTATTGGGCAAGATGGCCGTTAACAGGTCAGGTGCTGTTCATTATTCTCATTGGTCTTCCTATCTATTTTTACTATCAAGCAAAAGCGAAGTGGAAAGGCTTCGGCCGCAACTTTAAGGCGGGTGCTTGGATGGTTGTGTACCTGCTTGTGATGATGACGATTTCCTGTCTTGGCAGTGATAAATTCGGCGGTTATAACATCATTCATTATGGCTGGGACATGGCACTGATTACGGTGGTAGCTCTGCTATTTTATATGTGGGCACTCAAAAGTGGATATGAAACAGAGTTTTTAGAGGATGCGAAAAAAATCAATGATGAGCTGCGTGCTTCTCAGAAGGAAGCTGCAGCAACCAAAGAATAAAGAAACGGCTGCCTGAACACTCGGGGCAGCCGTTTTTATTTGGAGGAAAGGTGCATCACATGCCGTTTCAGCCAAGTGGTGACGCCGCGTAAAACGGCCGCTGTGACAAGTGAAATGAGCACATATCTCCAAAGCTGGCCTAAGCCTTGTCCACTCAGCCAGAATACGATGCCTAGAATGATGAGGGTAAACATGAGCAAGAATAAAAATGATGCAGACCAGAAAAAAGATTTCACAGAAGGTCACCTCCTCAGGAGTATTGTATGCAGGCAATTGAAGGAACAGACCATCTATGAAAGGGTAGAATCATGGTGAAATCTATTGCAAAAGTCAGATAAAAGCACCAAGTGATTTGACAATTGTGTTAAGATGAGAGCATATTTTGAGTAAAGTTGTTGGTCATAGACGGAGGTGTTTGGAAATGCAGATTCAAAAGGTTCTAAACAATAATGTCATTAGTGTCATAGATGAACATGGAAAAGAAATCGTCGTCATGGGCAGAGGCATCGCTTTCCAGCGACGTCCCGGGGACCCGGTGGACGAATCGTTGATTGATAAAGTCTTCCGCTTGGAGGATCATTCCGTTCACGAGCGGATGAAAATGCTGCTTCAAGAGGTTCCGTATGATGTGGTCAAGGTGACCGAGGAAATGATCCAATATGCACATACAAAGCTGAACCGAAGATTAAACGAAAGTCTGCATGTATCGCTGGCAGACCATATTCATTACGCCATCGAACGGCTGAAGAAAAATCATCTGATTGAGAATTCGCTTATTTGGGAGATTAAACGCTTATACAAAGATGAATTTCTTGTGGCAAAGGACTGTCTTGAGATGATTGAAGAGCGTCTTCATATTGAACTGCCTGAGGATGAAGCAGGTTTTATTGCCATGCATATCATTAACGCAGAGCTCAATGAGGATATGAATACGACGGTCAATATCACAAAGGAAGTTAATGCCATTCTCACCATTGTGAAATATCACCTCAACATGGAATTTGATGAGGACTCACTCAACTTCTATCGTTTTCTCACGCATTTGCGCTTTTTCGTCCAGCGTCTGATCAATGAAACACTCCTTGTCAGCGAAGATCAGGACTTATATCAGCTCATCAAAGTGAAATATCCGAAAGCATACGATTGCGCAAAGAAAATCGCAGAATATGTCTATCAAACCTATCACCGGGATCTCACATCAGAGGAGATGCTGTATCTATCAATTCATTTGAATCGACTGATCAAACGAGAAAAATAAAGATAGATTTTAAAAGAAAGCGTTGACATGAGAAAAGGTGAGTGGTACTATTTGCTCATAAACATAAAAGAATACGGTTTCACAATGATCGTCTTAGAGGATTGTGACTGTTCGGCAGGCAAAACCTAAACGTTCACTGAAAAAGCGCAACAGCAAGCTGCGACTATTTTTGGTGCCCGTTTAGGTTTTTATTTTGCCCAAAAACGTATTTTTTTGAAAAAAAGGGGGTTTTTGCATGAGTTATCGTCAATTAGCAGAAGACATTATCAAACACATTGGTACAGAGAAAAACGTTCATTCATTGGTGCATTGCGCCACAAGGCTTCGTTTCACCTTAAATGACAGATCAAAAGCAGATAAAGCGGCCATTGAAAAATTAAATGGCGTCGTTACCGTTATGGAAAGCGGCGGCCAATTTCAAGTGGTCATTGGCAATACCGTACCAGAGGTTTATCGAGAAATTGGAGAGTTTACGAATCTATTAGAGGATTCCGCTGCTTCATCTGCAAAATCAGGTGAAGAGAGCACAAGCCTTTTCGGGAAATTCGTCGACATTGTATCGGGGATTTTCACACCACTTCTCGGTGTCATGGCGGGTGCAGGTATTTTAAAAGGTCTCTTAGGCATCTGTATCAACGCAAAATGGTTATCTCCTGAAGATACGTCGTATCAAATTTTATTTGCTGCATCTGACAGCTTGTTCTACTTCCTGCCATTATTGCTCGCATTCACTTCTGCTAGGAAGTTTAAAGCGAATCCGTTTGTCGCTGTGACGATAGCAGGTGCACTGATTTACCCAACCATTCAAGAATTGTCAAAAGGCGGCGGAGATGTGTCATTCTTCGGGATTCCAGTCGTCTTAATGTCTTATACATCTACGGTCATCCCAATCATTTTGGCAGTGTTTGTCATGGGATATATCGAACGTTTCTTTAACAAAGTCATTCATGAAAGTGTCAAAAACTTTATTACTCCACTGATTTTGCTTGTCACGGTTGTTCCGCTGACACTCATCGTATTTGGACCATTTGGTGTGTATGCAGGGAATGGCATTGCAGCTGTTTTGCTGAAAGTATTCTCCTTTAGTCCTACACTTGCAGGTGCTTTAATTGCGATGGCTTGGCAGATTCTTGTCATCTTCGGTATCCATTGGGGACTTGTGCCAGTGATTTTAAATAATATCGCAGTCCATGGGAAAGATCATATCAAGCCGGCCACTGCGCCAGCTGTATTCTCACAAGCCGGTGCTTCAATCGGTGTTATGCTGAAAACAAAGAATAAAAAACTGAAATCACTGGCTGGATCGACAGCAGTTTCTGCTGTGTTTGGGATCACAGAGCCAGCTGTATACGGGGTCACACTTCGTTTGAAAAAACCATTTATTGCAGCTGTTATCTCTGCTGGGGTCGGCGGTGCGATTATCGGTTATTCACAAAGTATTGCAATTGCGTCAGGCCTTCCAAGTTTACTGACACTGCCGATTTTCTACGGTCAAGGATTTACAGGGTTCATCATCGGTATCTCGGTCTCGTTCGTCCTTTCGATCATCTTAACTTATTTGATTGGATTTAAAGATCCAGTAGATGAAGATGAAACGCCGGCCGCTTCTGCACCGGTAATTGAAAACGAACATGGGGTCAAAGCAGCTCATGTGAAAAGTCCTTTAAAGGGCGAGGTCATCAAGCTGGAGGAAGTGCAGGATAAAGCATTCTCATCTGGTGCATTAGGAAAGGGCGCAGCCATCATTCCATCAGAAGGAAAGCTGTTTGCACCAGTATCAGGAGTTGTGACAACGGTGTTCCCAACAGGCCATGCGTATGGTCTAACTTCTGAAAGCGGAGCAGAAGTACTCATTCACATTGGACTGGATACCGTACAATTAGGTGGAAAGCATTTTACCCCGAAGGTTGTTCAGGGGCAAACCATCACAGAAGGCGAACTGCTTGCTGAGTTTGACATAGAAGCCATCCAAGCTTCAGGCCTGTCAGTCACAACACCCGTTATTATTACCAATTCAGGTGAGTTTAGCGATATTATTGAAACAGAAGAGAAACAAATCACACCAGGGCAATCATTTTTACATCTAGTTTAATCAAAAGGAGGAAGAAATCATGAGATATTCAACACTAGCATCATTTCCAAAAGACTTTTTCTGGGGCGGATCTACTTCCGCCTATCAGGTAGAAGGTGCGTGGAATGAGGATGGCAAGGGGCCTTCTGTCATTGACATGAGAGCAAGTTATCCTGAAGGGACAACGGATTTTAAAGTCGCAAGCGATCACTATCACCGTTATAAAGAGGATGTGAAGATGTTTGCGGAAATGGGCTTGAAGGCTTATCGCTTTTCCATTGCGTGGACACGGATCATTCCAGATGGAGATGGGGAGATCAATCAAAAGGGGATTGAATTCTATCATTCACTCATCGATGAATTGCGCCGCTATGGCATTGAACCAATCGTGACAATGTATCATTTTGATCTGCCTCATGCGCTTCAAGTAAAGGGCGGGTGGTCTAACCGCGGGACAGTGGATGCGTTTGAACGCTATGCAGAGGTGCTATTCAAGGAGTATGGTCAGAAGGTAAAAAATTGGCTGACCATTAATGAACAAAACATGATGATCTTACATGGATCAGCGCTCGGTACACTTGATCCAAATTTAGAAAATCCGAAAAAAGAACTGTATCAGCAGAATCATCATATGCTCGTTGCACAGGCAAAAGCCATGACGCTTTGTCATCAAATGCTGCCTGAAGCGAAAATTGGTCCAGCGCCAAACATTGCGCTCATTTATCCGGCTTCTCCAAAGCCTGAAGATGTGCTTGCTGCGGCGAATTACAATGCGATCCGCAACTGGCTTTATCTTGATATGGCGGTGTTCGGCCGTTATAACAACCTGGCTTGGGCGTACATGAAAGAAAAAGACATTCTTCCTGTCATTGAAGAGGGAGATATGGATATTTTGAAAAGCGCGAAGCCAGACTTCATTGCCTTTAACTACTACACCTCACAAACAGTTGAAGCGAGTAAAGGAGATGGCAACGACGAATTTGCACGCGGCGGAGATCAGCATTTGAAATCAGGTGAAGATGGCGTCTACAAAGGCGGCAACAACCCATTCTTAAGTAAAAATGCGTTTGGCTGGGAGATTGACCCTGTCGGCTTCCGTTCAACGATGCGGGAGATTTATGACCGCTATCAGCTGCCGCTTATTATCACGGAAAATGGATTGGGTGCATTCGACAAGTTAGAAGAAGATGGATCAATTCAGGATGATTATCGAATTGATTATCTAGAAAAACATATCGAGCAAATCAAATGGGCGATCACAGACGGCGTCGAGGTATTCGGATACTGCCCGTGGTCAGCCATCGACTTAATCAGCACACACCAAGGATGCTCCAAGCGCTACGGGTTCATCTACGTCAATCGCGACGAATTTGACCTAAAAGATCTCAAAAGAATTCGCAAAAAGAGCTCTTATTGGTATGAAACATTGATTCAGCAAAATGGAGAGAACATCGGGAAGTAAATGATGAAAAAGCCAATCACCTTATGCGGGTGGTTGGCTTTTTTTCTTCGTTCACTTTATTGGCAAGATCATATTGTTCGAGTTGTTCTAACATGATAGTCTGATGATATATTGTAAAAATTGGATAAAAATCCATTATCAGAAAGGGGTTGTTTATATGATGACGATTTTTTTTATGTTCTTCACATTGTTTTTGATTTTTTATGGTTTGAATTATATAGGACAGAAATTAATTGCGAAGGAATATCCAATGAACCATGGATTGATTGTGACGCTGTCAGCTGTGGAAGGTATTCTTGTTTTCGTCATTGTTGGTGTGAATGCGAAATTTCCGTTTTTATTTACAGTACTTATGTCTGTTCACATCTAACTCTCTACTATCATTATACCCCGAATTTAATCTCATTTATAGACTGTTTCTCGCCCAGATCAGGCCGTATACTGTTATACGCAAGTCAAAAACGATAAGGGGTGTGGCTGTATGAATGACAAGCAAAAGGTGTTAGATCCCGGGCCGTTTTTTCATGGGACAAAAGCGGAATTGAAGATTGGAGATCTGCTTGAATCGCTTTATTTATCCAATTATCAGGATAAAAAATCGAACCATATCTATTTCACCGGAACACTAAACGCGGCCAAATGGGGTGCTGAATTAGCTAGGTCTGATGCGAAAGAAAGAATTTATATTGTAGAACCGTTAGGCGATTTTGAAAATGATCCAAATGTGACTGACAAAAGATTTCCCGGCAACCCAACACGTTCTTATCGATCGAAATCTCCGTTGAAAATAGTCGCAGAATTAGGTTCATGGGAAAGACATTCCGATGAAGAAATCAATCATATGCTGAGCTCCTTAAAAAAATTAAGTGAAGAAGGAAAAAATGTCATCTACGATTGATGACGTTTATCTCAATAACACAAAGGCCGCCTCATGAACTGGGCGGCCTTTTGTTTGATCTTATTGAAATAGCGCATCCATCAGCTCATTAAATGTTTTGGCTTGCTTGAGGGAGTGAATGCGGTCTGGATTGTCTAGTAAATCGACGGCCTGTTCAAAGAATTGGTTCATGCAGGCAGCGTCATCTTTATGAATCGCTAATAAAAAGACAAGTGATACTTGGTCTCCCTGCCAGTCAATTGGCTGTTTTAAGTGTGCGATGGCTACAGAGGAGGTGCCTTCATTTGTGATAAGCGGATGCGGCATTGCAATACCGCTGCCAAGATAGGTAGACGACATTTGCTCACGCTCAAACACCGAGGACCGAAAAGAAGACGATACTAGCTGATGCGCCTCTAAACGGCTGCATAATATATCTAATACCTCATCCTTGCTGCTTAGATCAGTATTCATGAAAGTCAATCGCTCTTGAAAAAACGCCATCAGCTCTTTTGAGGGTGCCCCGTGCCCATTTAATAAATGAATGACTTCATTCACACGCTGTATATCATGATGTTCAAAAAAGGCGCTGACCTGAATGACTGGTTTCCCCTTTGATGTGAGTGGAACGGTTGTGATGATGACGTCACACGGCAAAGAGGTGCTCATGAGATAATCCTGATAGGAATAGAGCTCAACGATGTCAAGCTCGTGCTGAAAGGCTGCCTTCAATTTAATTTCAAGCAGTCTGGCCGTCCCTAAACCAGATCCGCACACGATAATCGCTTTCTTTTTTTGCGAGGTATCGAGCTGACTTCTTTCAAATGAAGCAGCGATATGCAGGGCAACATATGCCGCTTCATCTTCATTTGGCGTCCGCACCAGCCGTAAGGCATTCAGCCCGCTGACAGCCAAATCAAACGGGTATGGATAGGACATTTTGATCTCATGCAAAAGCGGATTTTGTAATGATACGCCATATTGGATGCGATTTAATAACGGCTTCATATGAAGCATCAAGTCTTGCTGCAGGATGCTGTCATCAGCAAAACGATGGCCGCTTGTTTTTTCAATGTGCTGTAGAAAGACTGTAACCGCCTGTTGAACTTCCACTGTCGTCTGATGCTGGGCGGCTTCTTTCCACGTTTGGTTCGCCAATAGATGCATGACTAAGTAATCTGTTTCATCCTCTGATAAGGTCACATAAAAAGTGTCACTCACCTGCTGTATGATTTTTTGTGCAATTCTCATCAAAACGGGTGATCTTTGTGTGCGGACGCTACTGGCGGATATCCGCTGGTTTTTTCGTGTTTGCTGAATCGCAATGGCTAAGTGAATGACTAAATTTTTTAAGGCAATGTCTTTAATGAGCAATGACTCTTGATGCAGGTTCGTCAACACAATAGATCGAATGGTTTCAAGAGATATATCAGGAAAATGGAGCTGCTCCCGCTCGGTGATATGAGAGAGAGCAGGCTCTTCTTCAAGAAGTAAGTCTGCATAGCACGTTCTTTTTTGCAGCTCATCTCCTTCAATCTTTAAGCCAAATCCAGGCTTTGACACAAGGGTCATGCCGTAACGGGCTAACATCTCTCGTCCTTTTTTTAAATCACTGCTGACCGTCATGCGGCTGATAAACAGTTCTTCAGCCAGCTGGTCAATTTTTAAGTAATCTGATTGAAGCAGCAGCTTTCTCATCATAAATCGTACACGCTCTTCTGGCATGACGGGGACAAGAGAACGGGCAGGAAGCTTTTGCTGATGAAGCCAAAGTAAGAAAGCGTCTTGATCACTCGTTAAAAGAGTATATCCCTTTCCTCGGATCGTTTTAATCATAGCCCCGGCTTCCTTTAAATACTCATTTGCTTCCTTGATTAAATTGCGGATAGAGCGGTCAGATAAGCGAAAAGAGGCAGTGAGCTCCTCCAGCTTCACGAACCCCTTCGTTTCAAAAAGCCGCTGAATCAGCTGATAGGTTCGAGGATCTGCCGTCATCATCATTGCGCGGCTCCTTGCGCCTGTAAGGCATCAGTTCCAAGAGCGATGGCGCCCATTAAACCAGATAATCCATCAAAGGATGGTTTTGTGATAATTTCATGTAAAGGCTTTGGCAGCTGCAAATAGCCGCGAAGCCGTTTGTCTGTTTCATCAAGAATAAGCGGCAGCATAGCCGGCTGTTTCATCACACCTCCACCTAGAATGATGCGTTCTGGTGAAAGGGTGAGCAGCAGGTTAGCAGTCATTTGCCCGAGATAGTAAGCATGAAGTGACCAAGCAGGATGATCCTCTGGCAGCATGGGTGCCAGTGTATGATAGCGTCCTTCTATGGCAGGTCCAGATGCCAGTCCCTCTAAACAGTCATGATGTATAGGGCAGCAGCCTCCGTAAGTGTCATGAGGATGCCGCTGAACGGTGATATGACCCATTTCTGGATGCAGCAATCCGTGAATCAGGCGATGTTCAATATAGGCACCGCCGCCTATTCCAGTCCCAACAGTAATATAGACCAAGGAGGCAGGCTTTTCTGCTTCAGTTGAAAAACGGGCTTCTCCGAGTGCTGCACAGTTTACATCGGTATCAAGCTTCATCGGGAGCCCGAGGGCTTGTTTTAAGGTAGAGAGGAAAGGGAATTGGCGCCAGGCTGTTTTTGGTGTGTCTAAAATCGTCCCGTAGCTTGGGCTTTGCTCTTTCACATCGACAGGCCCGAATGCCCCAATTCCAATGGCATCGACACGATGCTTTGTAAAGTAATCGATCACTTGCCGGCATGTTTCATCTGGATTCCCTGTTGCAAAGGAAGTCATGTGTTCAATCGTTCCGTCTGTAGTTCCGTAGCCGCAGACAAATTTCGTTCCGCCTGCTTCAATGCCTCCAATTCGCATGATCAATGCCCTCCATTAAAGAGGGGCGGAATCCATTGGATCCCGCCCCTACATGTTCATTTTTTCTTTACAATGTAGGTTTGTACCTGACAAGGTGTAAGCGGTTCAATGTGTAATGATCCATGTTGTGCTTTGAGTATATGTCCTTCAGGTGTTTCTCCTAAATTCGCTGTTTCTCCGTGTTGTAGAGATGAACTATTGATTGAAGCGGCTGTTTGACGCGTTAAATATGGATTGAAGAGACGAATGACAATGCCTGTTCCGTGCTCTTCTTTTTTCAGAGCGCTTAGAATGGCTCCATCTGTCTCGATGTCAAGCAGGCTATAAGTAGATTGTAAGTCTTCTTTTTCATCTCGGAAAGAGAAAATTAAACGACCGTTTAAAAAGTCTGCCCGCTCGTAGCATTGAACAGGTGTGGTATACCGTTTGGCAAGCTGCGCTAGGTGTCCCTCGCTGACTGCATCCTTGCTATAGTGCATACCAAATGTGAATGACAGTGCACCTTGCAGCTGAGCGTCAGGCGTATCCACAATTTTTTCCCCAGATGCGCGTCCTGGACGGTAAAGAAGGTTTTCTTTCCCCATTTTCCCGAAACAGCGGAAGAGCGTATATGCAATCGTTGTATAGCCTTCTCCTGTGATCTGATATTCTCTCACGCAGTCGGTCAACAGAGCGGCACCATATGCTTCATCACGAAGTGCGACAAAGGATTGCATCGGTTCAATGGTGATCGGTTTTTCTTCCCAATGTTCATTGTTCCACCATTCAAGCTCTTGTGTCAGCTCTGTTGGGCGTTCGATTGTACCAAACTGTTGATCGCTTAGTGATACGTTTGATGCGATGCCTGTATCAAAAAGAACGCGCAGGCGATGATCTAACGCATGGTTGTCCACATCTACATGAAAACGGATGACAGCATCGTCTTTGTTTAATGCCACCTTCGCTGTGATCTGAAGTGAAGTCCCAGCCAATTGCTTAGAGCGCTCCTCTAGGTCGTAAGGGACAGTGAGCTGAAGCTTGATGGTCAGCTCTTGCTGCAGGCCGCTTTTAGCCACTGAGATGTCTGCTGATGAAAGATCCTTGGATGACACATACAGGTCCTCACGAGGGGGTGAATAGTTGTAGGAATCCCCATCATCTCCGTTGTCTTCAAAGATCATTTGCTCAGAGAATGTCCGGCCAGTTTGCTTATCTGTGATGTCCAGTGATCCGTTGTCATTTGCCGCAATGCGGTAATACGTATTTTCAATCACTCGTCCTTCAGTTTGTTCCCATGCCGATTCGCTTGATTCATCGAAGACCATGCTGACCTGTGTATAACCAACTGACGGTAAGTTGATGGCTTCAATCAGCAGAACGGCTTTCCATACTTGCTTTGGCATGTACACTTTTTTACTTGGGTTAAGAGAAATTTGCTGTGCCAGCACATAATCTGTGACATCGGTTTTGCTTTTCACTGTGTACTGAAGCGTTCGTCCATTTGCATCCTTTAGCGTAAATGGACGTTCCGTGATAAAGGTTTCGACTTCAATGACTTCAGAACGTTTTGAAGGCAGTGTATTGAACAACGTGAATGTGATTTCTTGCTCTGTTTGCAGTCGAATAGCGATGAGACGCATGTGCAAGTCCACAAGATTCTCGGCGATTTCCTTTGCCTGCTTGTAGCGGAAGAAGACGTCTTGATTCGTCGTGTCACTATTACAGCCGCCAATGCTGTCATGCGCTGCATTTTCAAACATGAGGTACCAAATATCACGAACCGTATCATGCGGATAGTCGTGTCCAAGCGAATAGCTGATCGTGAGGATGGGCTCCATCACATTCACGAGATAGTTTTCAATTTGGTTGTTTAAGATTTTTAAATCCGCTCGTGTTGAAAAGATAGATTTATGAATCCGCATATGCTTCGCATGAATGAGCTCTCCGTGTAATGTCTCGAAAGATGTCCGCTCTTTTTTTACTGCTGCAATATAATCTTCTAAGCTGCTGATTTGATAGTGGCGCTTGTCAAGTTCATTGGCTTTTTCTAATAAGTCAGGCAGGTTTTTACGGATGGGTGCTTGGTCAAAACCGTTCGGGAAATAGACATTCTTTGTGGTTGCCTTTGCTTGCAGCGCACCAATCTTTTCAGATAAAAAGGCTTGTAAGTCCTCATCCTTCTCAGGGATATTTCCACCGTAGTAGTAGCCGAATGGCAGATTCACAGCAAAGACTTCACTGCCGTCAGCACCGCGCCAATTGAATTCAGTATGGTTCGTCATATGGTCAGAAACGCCGCGCCAAAATGCCGTATCGACAATGCCGAAGCCGCGATAAATTTGAGGCATTTGTGCGGATTGACCGAAGGAATCAGGGACATATCCGACTTTCATCACGTGGCCGAACTGCTGACAGCGTTCAATCCCATATTGCAGGTTCCGCACAATCGATTCACCTGAAATGACGAGCTGGTCGGTTTGGGTATACCATGGGCCGATGATGAGACGTTTCGCTGTGACAAGCTTTTTGATTCGATTCTCATCCTCTGGACGCCATTTCAAATAATCATCTAGTAAGGAAGCCTGGGCATCGAGCATGAAGTAATGGAACCTTTCATCTGTTTCAAGGGTATCTAAGATGTCCATTACGCTTTTCATTAAGTAAATACGGGAGCGGGAGGTGGTGAAATACCATTCCCGGTCCCAGTGAGTATGTGGAATCACATGTACATTGACAGTCATTGATCAACGACACCTTTCTTCGTTCAAATTATCCTTCTAGCACAAGGTCAAAATCGTCTTCTTCTTTCTGCTTCTGATCATGTTCCGGCGTTTTTGGCTCTTTTTTCTCAGAGAAATTCACAAGCAGGTTGGCGCCAATACCGATGACAAGTGCGCCAGTAAGGGCTCCGATTAAATAAGCCCACCAGTTTCCGACTGAGAAGAAGCCGTATAGCCCGCCAATTGGCGGCATGATGTCATGAACTCCTAATAATGCAGCGACCCCGCTTCCAGCAGCACATGCGACAACATTGAGCGGAATCAATTTCAAAGGATTGACGAGGGTAAAAGGGATCGCCCCTTCCGTAATACCGATAATCCCCATGACAAGGCCGCCTCGTCCGGCTTCTCTAAAGGTTGGGGAGAAGTTGCGTTTTCGAATCAATGTCGCAAGCCCGTATCCAAGCGGTGGAATGACAATCGCAATATTGACGAGAATGGCAGGGAGGTAGACACCTGATAGGAAGAGGGCGTTACCAGCCATCCACGCTGATTTATTCACCGGTCCGCCAAGATCGAATCCAATCATCGCCCCTAAAATGAGAGCGAGCGCGAGTGTGCTTGTTCCATCAGCGACCATACCTTTAATCCATTCAATTAATGCCGTGTTCAAAGCGCCTAATGGTCCGCCCAGCAGAACTGACATAAGAAGTCCGGTTAAGCCAACGGTAATGAGCGGCAGGATGAGCAGAGGGACGAGCCCGGCTGCGGAGCCTTGAATTTGAATTTTTCTTTTTACAAAAAGAGCAACATATCCTGCGAAGAAGCCTGCAATGACGGCACCAATAAATCCAGCATTGGTTGAGCTGGCGAGGGCACCGCCGATAAAACCGGCTGCAAGGCCTGATTTATCCGCTAGGGAATAGGCGATAAATCCAGCAAGCAGGACGTTCATTAAGCCAATACCTGTCCAGCCGACCTGCTCCATTAAATAGGCGCCGTGCAGTATGCCGCCAGCATCCTTATAGGGGTTTAAATCTGAAACGCCAAACCCTAATCCGACCAGTTTTGCTAAACCAACGATTAGTGAGGCGCCGATGATTACAGGAAGAATATAAGAAATACCGGTCATAAGATGGCCTTCAATGACTTTTAATTTTGCTTTCATTTTCTTTGCTCCTTTCTATATGGCATTGCTCATGTTTATTGAGATTCAGACTTTTTCTTTTCAACAAGTTCTACAGCTTTGGTGATAATTTGCTCAGCATTTTTTAAGGCACGTCCGATCTCGACACGTACAGTGGGTATGCCTGAGAAGCGTTCCGCATCGTTGATATGCTGATTTGAGGCAATGATGCAGAGGTCTGCCTGCTGCGCTTCCTCTGCTGTAATGCCGTTCACCTGTCCCATAATCCCCTGCTGTTCGATTTTGATCTCGTGTCCGAGCTGTTTACCTGCATTTTCTAACGCTTTGGCTGCCATTGGAGTATGAGCTAACCCTGCTGGACATGAAGTGACACCGACAATTTTCATTGTGTAATCCCCTCTTTCAATTGTTGTTCAATGACGTCGTAATAGTAATCAGCTGTTTGACCTGGTTGAATCTTCTCGATAAAAGCAGGTTCCATTAGACTGGTCGCAATACCTGACAGTAATTTCAGATGTGTGACATTAGCTTCTTCTAGTGGAACGAGCAGTGTAAATAAATAGCTTGTGGGCAAATCGTCGAAGCTTCCCCATTCAATGGGTTGTTCAAGTTCTAAAAAAAGAAGTGAAGCCGTTTGTACAGCGGAGCTTTTTGTATGTGGAATGGCGAAGCCTTGCTGAAGTCCTGTTGAGACTTCGTCTTCGCGTGTCAACAAATCTGCTAATAGCCCCGCCTGATCGTTTGTAATCTGAAGGTCTTCAGCTTTCTCGGAAATGTATTGTAAAATCTCATTCTTTGATCGTCCGTTTACTTGTGTGAAAACATGATCTTTTTGGAACAAGCTGATCCCTTCTCTCTTGTTTGTTAAGCGCTTACAAGTTGATTGTAATGTACTTTTCCGCATGGTTAAATAGCATCATTTTCCGTTTGAAATGGCAAAAAGTTTATGAAGCTATCCGTCTTGCTGACTGAATATCTCAAATCCTAGCTTAAAACGAGTTTAATTATGTAAAAAACAGATTCTACTAAATGTATTTCTGTGATATTCTTCCAAGGTATCATAAAAGATAAGGGGGTCTTTTCATGTTCAAAAAGCAGGTCAAATCCTGTGTGATCGTACTCATGGCCATCATTCTATGTATGGCAGCATTACCTGGATACGAGGCAGCAGCTGCAACTCATGGAACAAGTGTCAATGAAGCCATTGGGTTAAAAAATGGTGAAGTCATCTCAGGTACATTACAGAATGAAAAGGAAGAGTCGTGGTATCAAATCACGCCATCTGCACAAGAGGTGGCAAAACATACCCACATGCAAATTTCTGTGAAAAGTAAACAAGTGCTTTCCGTATCGGTCTATCCAAGTAAGGACAGAGCGATGAAGGATGACACCTATTCAAGGTATCGCGTGGACACAGCAAGCGGAGAAACAGAGATCAACTTCCCGCATGCATGGTCAGGTCCCTATTATGTCAAAGTGCTCTACTTAGGGTCGGAGGAAGACAGCCGTGATGAGGAAGAGGATGCGGCATATACAATCGGATATAAAGGAGCTAACCTTCCGCCTTCTGAACCTGTTTTTCCTGAAGAAGATGAGCCTGAAATCAT
Organism: Bacillus sp. FSL M8-0350; assembly: GCF_038593345.1. Classification (NCBI taxonomy): domain Bacteria; kingdom Bacillati; phylum Bacillota; class Bacilli; order Caryophanales; family Bacillaceae; genus Bacillus; species Bacillus sp. FSL M8-0350. The sequence continues at coordinate 240,820 of NZ_CP151985.1, forward strand.
CATTATTGAGAAAAAATACGGGCGTGAAATTCTTCAATCGATTCGTACAATTGAAGATAAACGATTCAATGAAACGGCAGAAGGTCAAAAGCTTTCGCGTCTGCTCCAAAAGACAAAGCCGTTTCTCAAATCAAAGCTCATCAAACATCAAAAAGAGCAGCAAAAGGTATACAACCATCTGCTCACATTAAAAACACTGCTAAGTGACGTAGAGAAAAATGGTGCATTTAGCGGTCATATCGTAACAGAAAAAGAACAACAGGCGATCGGGTCCCTTTTTGATATGCTCAAAGAAGCAAGTCCGGCATATTTAAAAAAGGAATTAGAAGCCGTCAGTCAAAAAATGGGCATCGATCAGCTTGAAGGAAAGTCAGTTGGTTATGTATTAGAGAAACAAAAGCTTGTAAAAGAAGAGAAGGTTAAAACGAATAAGATCATTTTTAAATTAAAGGATGGCCAAACACTTCAATCTGCGAAAAAGAAAATGAAAAGCTACGGCATCCAAGAAAACCGTGTGACCTCACAGTCAGTTAGTCCTTTATTCAAAGGAATGTATGTCTATGATGTGCCAGCAGGGCAAGAATCAGCTGGAAAGACACTAAAAGCAGGCAAAGCGGTCATCAAAAGCACGGCAAGAAAGCTTTCCAGCATGCCGAATGTTGAATTTGCAGAGCCTGTTCAAACCTATCGTGCGCTAAGCAGCGACGCGCAGTATGGTTATCAGTGGCCGTTGAAAAACAGTGCGCAAAACAGCGGGAAAAAAGGCGCTGACGTCAAATTTGAACAAATGAATACACTGATTGGCACAAGCAAAATGAAGCAGACATTAATTGCTGTTGTGGATACAGGTGTAGACAGCCGTTTGACAGATTTAAACGGGACTGTTCGTACAGACTTAGGTGCGAATCTCATTGGACGAAACAAAGATGCGATTGACGACAATGGACACGGTACGCATGTGGCAGGCATCATTGCCGCAAAATCCGATAATCATTACTCAATGGCAGGCCTTAACCAACATACGGGCATCATTCCGGTGAAGGTGCTGGATGCCTATGGCTTTGGCGATACAGAGCATATTGCACTTGGTATCAAACATGCAGTGGACAAAGGCGCAAAGGTGATCAACATGAGCCTTGGCGGCTATTACAGCAGAGTGATTGAATATGCAATGAAGTATGCTGCACAAAGAAATGTACTAGTGGTCGTGGCAAGTGGAAATGATGGCGTACCAGAAATGGGCTACCCTGCGACGTCAAAATACGCAATGGCGGTTGGCGCAAGCAACCGTATGGATATTGCCGCTGAGTTTTCAAGCTATGGCAAAGGACTGAGCATGTCAGCACCAGGGTCGGATATTCCGAGCCTCATGCCTGATGGGAATGTCTCATACCTTAGCGGGACATCAATGGCGACACCATATGTGGCAGCAGCAGCAGGGTTACTGCTTTCTAAAAATCCATCTTTAAAGCCAAATCAAGTTAGAAATCTTTTGCAAAGTACAGCAGATGACATCTCATTTAAATCGATTGATGGAAAAGACGACGTTTTCTATGATGAAAACGAGGAGCCAATTGTCGATCCGAAAATCCCAGGAATTGATTGGATGACAGGACATGGCAGACTGAATGCATTTGCTGCATTAAGTGCTGTCGAATTGAATGCATCAGTGAACAAAGTGGAAGATCAGCATCAAAAGGTGACAGGTAAAGCAAAAGCCGGTGCTGCTATTTCTGTGTATAGAGGCAAAACGCTGCTTGGAAAAGGCACAGCAGGCAAAAAAGGAACCTTTAGTGTGAAGATTAAGCATCAGAACAAAAACAAGGTCCTTCACATTAAAATGTCAAAAGGAAAGGCCGCTACGACGCTCAAAACCGTCGTAAAAAAAGGCAAAGCACCAGCTAAGCCGAAAGTGAGCAAAGTAACCATTAAAAGTAAAGCGGTCAAAGGGACTGCGGGTGCAGGCTTGACCATTAAAGTGAAAAACAAATCAAAGAAAGTCATCAAAACAGTCAAAACCAATAGCAAGGGCGCATTTACTGCCCAAATAAAACCACAAAAAGCCAAAACGGTTTTATATGTGACCGCATCAGATGTGAGAAAAAGAGAAAGCAAAGCGGTAAAAGTGGTTGTGAAAAAATAAAAAAAGGACTTCCCTTTCTAAAAAAAGGGAAGTTTTTTGTTTTTAACTGGAAAAATACCAATTCCTGTCGATAGTAAAATAGTAGGAAAAAAAAGGAGGATTTATCGATGAAAAAAATCATGTTTGCTTTCGTTCTATCATTGCTTCTCGTATTCCCAAGCTTTGCACATGCTGAAGAAACAGGTGCAGTACCAGCATCAGTAGAAGTAACAAGTGTCACAGCAGCCGATAGTGGAATAGTGAATTACGGCTATGGCAGTAAATATCGCGTGGGTTCTTATTATCCAGCTACGTTTAAAGGGACACTAAAAGATGCAAGCGGAAACCTCATGCCTAATCAGCCGATCAAGCTTTATTTTGAAGCAGCCATCAAATCATATGCTCAAACAGCGACAGGCACAACAGATGAGAATGGACAGTTTTCGCTGACGTTTCAAGTTCCTGCAGGTGCAGGCTACCAATCATACAATAATGCAGGCTGGTCAACACATTACTACGATATCGTTCCAGTGACGTTCACGTCAAACGACATCAAACTATCTTCAAATGTCACAAGTGTGTACCATTTGGCGTATACATCACGTTATTAATTTTATAGAAAAAAAGGATGTCATCAGGTGACATCCTTCAGCGTGTAGACAAACCCTCGCATTCTGTGTCAGGTCTGCGCTCTGGTACTCACGAATGTCAAATTCGCTCCGTTCCAGTGCTCGTCCTTCTTAGACTGCAAAGGTTTTCTATCACGCTGAAAAAAAACAAAGGGCTAAAATGAAAATCATTTTAGCCCTTTGTTTTTTGTTAGCAAACCTGCTGGGCGGCAACCGAAAGAGTCGATAAACAAACACTCATTAGCCGTTCTTCCCAGATTCGATCGAGCGTTTACCTTTTAATCTTGAGCTTTGATAGATAAGAACTTTCACACTTGAACTTTGATCCTTGAACGTTCAGCTTTGAGCTTTTATCAAGGATCATCCTAAGATGATCATCAGATGAGGAGGGAATGACCTTTCCCTCGGAGGTGTTTAGTCCTATCGATTTTCGGCTCACTAACAAAATCAATTAATCAATCTGTATTTTCGTTAGTGTATTGCTTTCAGACAAGGAAAAATCAACTTCCATTTGGAAATCTTCAATTTCTTTCGAAAGCTGTTCAATTTTCACTCGAAGGCGAAGCGGATCGATGATCACCGCCTCATTTTCAGCTAGAAAAGACTTCACGATCTCTTGGTTGGCGGCCGCTTGTGTCTTTCCATCTTTCCCAAACAAGGTCTCTAAATGCTGATCAAGTCTCATTTTCACATCTTCATTCGTTTGTTCAGCTTTGTCGACCAGCTCTTTGTACACCTGTTTCATTTTCCGTAAATAACGAATATCGTAGTCTATCGACGTCTTTCGTTCAATCGCTTCTGCCACCGTCATACGGACACCCGCCACATCAATCATTGTGGTTGCATTTGATACAACGATGGCTGATTTGATGGCATTCCGGCGTTTGATTAAAGCTCGAATCGATTGATCATCAGCCTTTGCCTTTTTTTCAATCTCTTCTTGATTCTGAAATCCGTGCTGTATATGTTTCCCGATCATCAATCCACCGAGTACGGCTTCATCAACGGTTCGGTTGATTCTTTTATCTAACATTTTCAGTTCACTTAATGCTCTTGTAATGGTCATTTCCATATTCACGACAACTCCCTTGGTTCATCCTGAAATCATAGATTCCTATCATATACCAAAGTGTGCTTCTTTTACTAGCAATATCCTTTTTTGTCAGATGAAAAAACCCTGATGTTTATACACCAGGTTTTTCTCGTTTTTTCTGAATCCGAGCTGTCACGTAATAGGCAGCATAGCAGAGCGCAATGAAAGGAATGCCGCAGATGAGGGCAATCCGCTGATTTGGATCAAAGGCAATGCCGATGACAGATGCAAGACATAGGAGGAAGGCTGCAATCGGAACTACTGGATAGAGCGGTGTTCGAAAGGATAAATCATGAAGCTGTCCGCCTTCCTGTAAAAATCTTTTCCGGAACATAAACTGTGAGGCAGCAATCCCCATCCATACAACCACAACGGCCAGTCCAGAGATTGACACAAGGACAAGGTATACCGTTTCTGGTGCGATCACGCTCGATAGCAAAGAAAGAATACCACCGATCATACTTAAAATGAGTGCATTCAAAGGAATGCCTTTTGACGTCAGCTTCGCCAGTTTTTTAGGAAGTGTCCGTTCCTCAGAAAGCGACCAAAGCATACGAGATGATGCGTATAATCCTGAGTTTGCGGCAGATAAGATCGCGGTCAGGATGACAAAATTCATGAAATCTGCGGCATAAGGAATCCCGATACGATCAAATACCACGACAAATGGGCTTTTGATCACCCCGGCTTCTTCTACTGGAATCAAGCCAGCCAACACAACAATCGTTCCAACGAAAAACAGGACGAGACGCAGGACGGTTGTGCGAATTGCTCTTGGAATGGTCTCGTCAGGATTGACGCTTTCACCCGCAGCAATCCCAATCAACTCCGTACCTGAAAAAGCAAAGTTGACCGCAAGCATCGTCATTAAAATTGGTAAAAAGCCGTTTGGGAAAAGTCCGCCTTCGCCAGTGAAATTAGAAAAGAACGGAGCGGCCTCACCGCCCTTTAATGGGATCAAACCAAACATGGCAGCTCCGCCAAGAATAATAAAGAGAATAATAGCCATCACTTTAATACTGGAAAACCAAAACTCTGATTCTGCAAAAAACTTGACTGTAAATGCATTCAGTAAAAAGATGAGAAGAGCAAAAACACCACTCCACATCCAAACTGAAGTGTCTGGAAACCAGCGCTGCATTAATAGTCCTGCGGCTGTAAATTCCGAACCGAGTGCCACTGTCCATGTCAGCCAGTATAGCCAAGCAACCGTATAGCCTGTACCAGGTCCAATGTATTTTGTTGCATACGTATGAAAAGCCCCTGTGACCGGCATTGCGACAGACAGCTCACCTAAACAAAGCATCACGAGGTAGACAATTAAAGCCCCGACAAGATAGGCAAGAATGGTCCCCGCAGGTCCGGCCTGATTGATGGTATACCCAGAGCTTAAAAAGAGCCCTGTTCCAATGACGCCGCCTAGAGAAAGCATGAACAGGTGCCGGCTCGTCATTTTTCGTTGATATTGTTGTGACTGATCTTTTGCTTGTTCCATGTCTTCCCGCCCTTTTGCTTAGAAGTATGTGTGATGATTCATGATGCTACGATGTGGTTCGTTTTAAGATGTCATTGATATCTTCTGGGGTCGTCCGGCAGCAGCCGCCGATGATATGCGCGCCGTCTTTGTACCATTGATGCGCACATTCCCCAAAAGTAAGATGAGACGTATCTCCGTTCCATACTTTTTCTTCAGGATCATATATTTCACCTGAGTTTGGATATACCACAATCGGTTTGCTCGTTCCCTTTTTCATTTCTTGAATAAGAGAAGTAATAAATTGCGGCGGCGTACAGTTCACGCCGACGGCAGCGATTTGTTCATAAGGCTCAAGCGCCTGTACACATTCTCGAATGGAATCACCTTCACTAATGTGCAGGCCATCCTTTGCGCTGAATGTGATCCAAGCAGATACACCGCTGAATTCATCCTGCAGCAGCTTTGCGATGGCAGTTGCTTCAATCAGACAAGGAATCGTTTCGCATGCAAGAATATCTGCACCCGCTTCTACTAATGCCTGAATTCTTGGTCTGTGAAAATCAATAAGAGCCTGCTCTGAGAGTCCATAATTTCCTTTATATTCTGAACCATCAGATAAATAAGCGCCGAATGGCCCCACAGATCCAGCGACAAATGGTTTTGTCCGTCCTTCACGACGCGCTTCATCCTGCCAAAAAAGATCGCGTGCCTCTTTCGCAAGAGTGACAGAGCGTTTCATGAGTTCAATCGCTTCTTCTTTTGTATAGCCTTTTTCAGCAAAGCCTTCAATCGTTGTTTGGTAGCTGGCGGTTGTTGCGCAGTCAGCACCTGCTAGGAAGTAGTCCAAGTGTACTTGCTGAATCAATTGTGGCTGTTCAATAAGTATTTTGGCTGACCATAAACGATCGTTTAAGTTACAGCCCTTTCGTTCAAGCTCTGTTGCTAATGCACCGTCTAAAATCAAAGGTGCGTGAGCCTGTAAACGGCTTTGAATAGGATTCATCGGAATCAAACAGCCTCCTTTTTAGATCGGAAATGATGGATATGATATGAGGCAGTAGTTTAAATGACTAAAGTGTTTTTGTCAAGGAGAGGAAAAAGCATCATAGGGCGGAAAAACCCTGAAAACATGCGGGTTTTGATGCATAAAAATGCAGTCAAAATAATAGAAAACCAAGTCATTGACAGCCTCTGAAAAGAGATATATATTATGGAAAGATTGATTTCAGAAAGCTTCATCAAAAGGCGCCGTCTTTTGATTTTTATGTTGTCCAACGACTGTCTTCTTTCGTGCAGAAAGAGGGTTTTTTATATGCTTAAAAAAGGAGGAAAGAAGAAATTGAAAAAATGTGTAAAAGATATAGCGATGATTCTAGTTGGTTCTTTTTTATTTGCCGCAGCAGTGAACATGTTTGTCATTCCGCTTGAATTTGGTGAAGGCGGCGTAACAGGGCTGTCCATTATTTTTTATTATTTGTTTGAGATTGCACCGTGGCTGACGAACCTCGTGTTTAATGCCATCTTACTGCTTGTCGGCTATAAGTATTTAGACAAGAAGACCACGATTTATACTGTGGTTGCCGTCGCAAGTAACTCTCTATTTTTGCACCTGACCACAACATGGGTCGTGAATGTTCATGAATTGATCATTGGAGCGATTTTTGCAGGAATTATCATCGGAATTGGGATTGGTCTTGTGCTCAGAGCAGGTGGAACAACGGCGGGTTCTGCCATTCTCGGAAGAATTGCCAACAAGTATTTAGACTGGAACGTGAGCTATGCCATTTTGTTCTTTGATCTGATCGTTGTATTTGCTTCCTATTTTATTATTGGTGCGGAAAAATTAATGTTTACCATTGTGATGCTGTACGTGGCGACAAAGGTGATGGACTTCGTGATAGAAGGACTTAACACGAAAAAGGCAGTGACGATTATTTCTTCATGCAAAGATGATATTGCGGAAGAAATCAATCACACCTTAGATCGAGGCGTAACGATTTTAAACGGACGCGGTCATTATTCAAAGGAATCGAAGGAAATTCTTTACGCGGTCATTCAAAAGCAGGAGCTCATGCGCCTTAAGAAAATTATTAAGAAAATAGATCGAGACGCATTCGTTGTTGTCCATGACGTACGCGATGTGTTCGGAGAAGGATTTGTGAATATATAAAAATGAAAAGACCCGAAAAAGGGTCTTTTTTTATTCTCTATACCTCTTGTCACACAATACTATGTAATGTATAGTATAAAGAGTTAGGAGTTGTAAACATGAATGCACAATTAAAAAAAGGATTACTGGAATTTTGTGTACTGGCGGTATTAAAGAAAGGCGATTCCTATGGTTATCAAATCATTAAAGATATGTCCCATTGTATTGAGATTTCAGAATCGACATTGTATCCGATTTTAAAGCGTTTAGAGCAAAACAATTATGTGGAGACCTATTCCCAGGAACATAACAGTCGATTAAGAAAATACTACCGCATGACAGAAAGCGGGCGGGAGCATATGGCGCAGTTTTTAGAGGAATGGGATCAGGTGATGGCGATTTACGACTTTATTTCTGGAGGACAGGGCAATGAATAAAAAAGAATTTTTGAGCAGCCTAAAGAAGCATCTGCATCTTCTAGGCGACAAAGATAGTGATCGGTTTATCGAATACTACGATGAAATGATTGAGGATTATCAGGAAGATGGCTACAGTGAAGAGGAAGCGGTTCATCAAGTCGGGCAGCCTGCTATGATCGCTGAAGGGATTATGAAGGAACAAGGAATAAAAACCGTTCAGGTGCCGACGTTTGGAGAAAAAGCGACGAGACTCTCCATTCTCATTTTAGGCTTTCCGTTATGGGGCAGTATTCTAGCAACAGTCTTCCTGCTGATTCTTTCTGTGTATATGGTGATTTGGTGCATTCCACTCGTGACAGGTGCATTGACGCTTACTGGTCTGCTCGGCGGTTTTTGGAGCATCATTGGTTCTCCATTTATTTTTCAGGACGGTTTGCATGTGGTGGTGACGCAGGTTGGCGTTGGTATTCTTCTATTAGGTGTCGGATTATTAAGCGGCATAGCCACAGCGTATTTGACAAAGCTATTTGTGCAAATGACTATTCAAACCACTAAGGCATTCATGGGAATGTTTAAAAAGAAGGTCGTGAGAGTATGAACGTGAATGATTTAAAAAAGCAATGTATCAAATGGGGGATCATCTTCACCGTTGCCGGAGGAATTGTCATGGCAATTGGTTTTGGACTATCAGGCTTTGATTTAGATGCATATCACAACAATGACGAGAGTAACGTGTTCCGCACCATTAATTGGAGCAAGCCATAATAAATGAAAAAACCCGCTTATGCGGGTCTTTTTTTCGCTCGGGCCACAAAGAAGAAATAACAGCAAAGTGCGCCTAGATCACAAAGCATAATGATTAGACCCATTGGAAAAGCTGTTTGGCTTCCGGCTAGTCCGACAAGAGGGGTCATGCAAGCGCCTAGCAGCATTTGTGCCACACCGATCAGTGCAGCTGCACTTCCTGCATGCGCTCCGTGATGCTGCATCGCAAGAGACGGCGCAGATGTGCCGACAATTCCAACGCTTGAGACAACAAAAAACAGCGGAATCAGAATACCGTACAATCCTGCATCAATTGAGATCATGAAAAATAAAGTGACTCCCCCTAATGCAGCTATCAGCAATCCAATGCGAAGAACTTTCTCTTCACCGATTTTCGCAGCGACTCGGGCAAATACTTGTCCAGCCGTGATAATCCCAAGACTATTTACCGCAAAGGCCGCACTAAATCCTTGTGGAGAAAGGTTAAAAATCTCCTGAAGCACAAACGGTGAACCTGAAATATAGGCAAACATTGCTGCGAAGACAAGACCTTGTGATAGGGCATATCCAACAAAGAGACGATCGCTCGCTAGAATTTTCATCGCACCTAGGATCTGTTTGAAGCCCCCAGTCTGTCTGCGTTCCGCAGGTAAGCTTTCTTTCAATGAAAACATTGATCTTAGGAGCATTAGCGCTCCGAGGATTCCTAGAAGAACAAACACACCCTGCCACGTCGTGAACCGTAACATTTGTCCGCCCACGATAGGTGCCGCTGCCGGAGCAACCCCGTTGACTAACATCAGCAGTGCAAAGAATTTCGTCATTTCTGATCCTTCATAATGATCTCGGACAATGGCTCGTGCAATGACAATGCCAGCTGAACCAGCAAGTCCTTGAATCAATCTAAGAAGAATGAACGTCCAAATCGATGTGACCACTGTACAAAGAAGGGATGCTGCAATAAAAATGATCAATCCAATCATGAGCGGCTTTCTTCTGCCGACTGTATCACTGATTGGACCTGCAATCAGCTGTCCAAGAGCAAGTCCAATCAAACAAGCCATGAGACTTAACTGAGACAGCGCCGTGCTTGCTTCAAAGTCACGGGCGATATTAGGTAAAGCAGGTAAATACATATCCATTGCCAGCGGAGCAAGGGCGGTTAAAGATCCGAGCAATGCGGCAAGGAGAAATCGATTTTTTTTCGATTCTTGGGGATAAGATAAAGAACTCATATGATGACAACACTCCTCGTATACTTCCTCAACACAGCATAATGAATCAAGCGTTCCTTTTCAATGAAAATTTTTCAAAGATGATTTCGTGCAAAATGATTGATCTTTCGAATGAGACTCTTTACATTGAATGAGTAGAGAAAAGAGTAAGGTGATCGCATGCAGTGATTGCATGATACGTATATCCATTAATAGAGAGCAGGAGGTGCTGACATGAAGCAGCAAGAGCTGATCATTCGTCAAGCAGTCAAAGAAGATCATGAGGCTATCACACGCGTGCTGATCAAATCCTATGCACAGTATGAGCCTCAATTTACAGAGGAAGGCTGGCAAAATTATTCTGCCGCGCTTGCAGCAGCTGTAGATAATCCGAACATGGAGCTGATGCTTGTGGCGGAGCTTGGCGGCAAAGTCGTAGGGACGCTTCAAATGTTCCGCTCATCAGAGCAAGCGTATGACAAACCCGAAATGGGCATTACATCAGCCATCGTCCGGTTTTTAGGAGTAGATCCCGATGTGAGGGGAAAAGGCATTGCAGAATCATTGTTGCGTAAAAGTATTGAACTGACGCAATCATGGGGCGAAAATGTCCTGTATCTTCATACATCTGATAAAATGCAGGCTGCCATTCGCCTATATGAAAGAATGGGCTTTGAGCGTGCGCTTGATAAAGAATTTGTGAACCAAAATGGGACACATGTCAAGAGCTATCAATATGTGATCAAGAAAGAACAGCCGGCAGGTTCATCAAATCACGCGTAATAAAAGGAAGAGCAAGTCCTGCACGGGCAGCTCTTCCTTTTTTCAATTTACGCCCACAGTGCCAGCGCCCAATATGATACCCCCCAGGATATTAAACCGAACATGACAAAGAATTTTAACATGCGCTCGTAAGGAGACAGCTTTCGTTCTCTCTTCGTTTTCACCAGCTGCCAATAAAGGACATAGCCGCAAATCATGAGGATGATTTGTCCAAGCTGTGTAAAGTTTTCAAGAATCGTGATTCCGTTCATTTCTTTCACCTCATCATAGGGCTTCCATAAGTAAATGAGGCAATCCTTTATTTCTTCAGAAAAAATCGGTGTATACTGGAAAGAAACGAGATGTTTAGAGGGAGTTGTGACATGTTGTTTTCGCTGCATGCGAATCGTTGGGATGAAGTCATCGAGAGAAAAATCAAATACGATCAGAAAGTTGTGGAACATACCTGTCAGCTGTTAGATGCACAGGGACAGCAGGCTGTGCTGTTTCACAAGATTGAAGACCCATTTACGATGAGGGCAGGTGCTGGTTTTCTGACCATTCCAAAAGGGAGCTATACGACCGCCTATTATTGGAAGGATCGTCCTTATAACATATATTTCTGGAGAGATGATCAAGGAAAGGAACTAGGATCTTATTTGAATATGGTGGGAGATACACAGTTCAACGGGCAGCTGGTCATGTTTGAAGACCTCATTATTGATCTTCTCGTTCTTCCGAATGGTGATGTCTTTGTGCTGGATGAAGATGAATTGCCGGAGAGTTTAGCGGATTTTGAACACGGTACAGTGCGGCGGGCATTAGAGAGCGTGACAGCTTCGTTAGAAAGCATTCTCGATCAAGTGAGGGCAGATGCCGAAGGGAAATATCATCACAGCTTGTTTGAGCCGATGTTGAGATAGAAAAAAACGATTCCTCGCTGAAAGGAATCGTTTTTTCTGTTAGACCTTAATACGGTTTAATCGTTTTTGTAAATTGGTTTTTGTTTTGGAGGCTTTTAGCTGTTTGACAGCGCTTTGAGCCGCTGCTTTTGTTTTCTTTGTTCGTTTGGCTTCCGCTTTTTTGACCTTTTGTTTAGCATCTGTCACTTTCTTTTGATAAGCGACTTGTTTTTTGACTTTGTCAAGCCGGTTTTGCAGGCTTGTTTTTTCTTTGCCTTTGTTTAGTTTTTTGATGGCCGTTTGAGCACTTTTAATAGCGCTCTGTGTTTTGTTCTTTTCGGCTGCTTTGACCTTTGCACGTGCCGAGCGGATATCAATGGCTGCTTGGACTTTCTTCACCCGTTCTGTGAGTGCTGTTTTTTGCTTGCTTGCAGTGAGCCGGCCAATTCTCGTTTTGGCTTGATTGACATCTGCCTGCTTTTTAGATGTTTCGGCTTTTTTGACAGCACTTGCCGCAGCCTTTAAAAAGGTGGATTGCGGCACATATTGCACGCGGCCATAGCCGAATTGCGGATCCTTCCCTTTTGCACCAAGATCCACTGTATAGCTGCGCAATAAAGTGCGAAGCTGTGCATTTGTTTTCTTCGGATGAAGCTGCTTTAACAGTGCCAGCATTCCTGTGACATGCGGTGCAGCTTGTGATGTCCCCGTTGCATACCAATATTCATTTTTTAAATAAGTGCTGATGACGTTCTCGCCAGGGGCAGAAAATTCAATCCCTTTCCCTGTATTCGAGATAGACGCAAGTTTGTCTTTGTCAGTCGTTGCAGAAACGGCAATGACACTATTGTAAGCGGCAGGGTAGCTAATATGATTCTTTTTTCCATCATTTCCGCTTGCAGCAACCACGAGCAGTCCTTTTTTATAGGCTTCATCTACTGCTGAACGCAAGATGGGGATATTGTCTTCAAAGCCTAAACTTAAATTAATAATGTCCATCTTGTTGGTAATCGCCCAATCGATGCCTCGAAGCAGACTATACAGGTCGCCTTCTCCCTTTTTATCTAACACTTTCACAGCATACAGCTTCACACCAGAAGCAACGCCGACTGTTCCATAATCGTTATTAAGCGCACCAATCGTGCCGGCGACATGTGTGCCATGTCCTTCATCATCTTTATAAGAGGATGTGTAGTTCACGAATGATTTACCGCCGGATACCTTTAAATCCTCGTGTGAGAAAATGCCAGTATCTAAAACGGCTACTTTTACATTTTTACCAGTGACGCCTTCTTTTATTGCTTGCTTGATATTTAGTTTTTGCAGATTGTAAGATTTTTGTACCAATGCATCCTGATTAGTAGCAGCGGCTGTTTTCTTCACAGTAGAAGCCGCGAGTTTAACCTTTACGTTTTTTGAGACGTAAGCGATGTTTGGGTCTTTTTTGAGTGAGGTGACCGCTTGTTCATCTGCTGTCACAGCGACAGCGGGAAGATGTATGTACTGTGCGTTCACTTTCTCACTTTCCTCAATCGCTGTTTGTTTTCCTTTTTGATTTTTATAGACGATGATGACATCTGTTTCTTTTGGCGGTGCAGCTGCCTGCGAATGGAAGGGCAAAGCAGTTGTCAACGCAAGAAGAAACGCAATGACGATAAGTAATTTCCTTTTCAATGCGTGGCTCCTCTCATCCGATGATCTCGGTCTTTTTTTCTCTATTATATCGGAGAAAGCAGAGGGATGGGATAGTAGAATTGTCGTCTTGTTCAGAAAGTTATTTTTACAAGTAACCTGAAATTGAAATTCATAGAATTCTAGTAGACAATAGAGACATCATGATAAGAGAAAGAAGGACATGCTGATGAACGTAAAAGAGTATATGACGTATGATGCGGCTGGCTTGGCAGCACTTGTGCAGAATAAGCAGGTAAAGCCCGAGGAGCTTATGCAGGCTGCATTTGATAGATTGAATGAGGTCAATCCAGAACTAAACGCTGTGATACGGACGAGACAAGAACAAGTTTTAAAAGACATCAAGGAGTTACATGAGTATCAGCCATTTGCTGGTGTTCCGTTTGTGCTGAAAAATATATCGCAAGGGATTAAAAATGAATCGCTGACAGCAGGAGCTTTGCTGTTAAAGGATGTAAAAGCAAATTCGGATTCGCACTTTGTTGATCGGTTGAAGCAGGCTGGTTTTCTCATGATCGGACATACAAATACACCGGAATTCGGTTTAAGAAATGTGACAGAGCCTGCTTTACATGGTCCAACGAGAAATCCTTGGAATACGGACTATTCTCCGGGCGGCTCAAGCGGCGGGACAGCAGCAGCTGTTGCAAGCGGCATTGTACCTGCTGGCGGAGCAAGTGATGGCGGTGGTTCCATCCGGATCCCAGCATCCTTTACCGGTTTGTTCGGCCTTAAGCCCACGCGGGGAAGAACGCCGGTAGGCCCAGGCGCAGGAAGGCAGTGGCAAGGGGCTTCCATCGACTTTACACTCACAAAAACAGTACGGGACAGTGCAGCCCTTCTTGATCTACTTCAAGTCATTCAACCTGAAGCTGCTTTCCAAACTCCGTTATACGATGGCAGTTACCAAGAGGATCTGGCGAAACGTACATCTTCTATGCGAATTGCTTACAGCGTAGAATCTCCAGTTGGCACGAAGGTCAGTGAGGAGGCGAAGCGGGCGGTTCAGCAGACAGTGAAATGGTTGAGTGAGCAGGGTCATCAAGTAGAAGAAGCCAAGCCAGAAATTGATGGGGTTCATCTCATGCAGCAATATTACGTGATGAACAGCGGAGAAATGTCTGCGTTATTCACTTCCTTGGCTCGTTCGTTAGGGCGTCCAGTAAAGCCGGAGGAAACGGACATCGTGGCATGGGTGCTGGCGGAGGCTGGCAAGAATGTGACCGCTGCTGCTTATACAGAAAGTCTTGATGCGTGGGATCGGGCTGCTGCACAAATGGCATCATTTCATCAAACCTACGATCTCTATGTGACACCAGCTACTGCCTATTCAGCTCCAAAGGTAGGTGAGCTTATGCATTCAGATCAGGAAACAGCCGCACTTTTACGTGTGTCATCCCTTTCAATGCAAGCACAGCAGGATCTTATTTATGACATGTTCCTCAAGAGCTTGACCTACACCCCATTTACACAGCTTGCCAACTTAACAGGTCAGCCATCAATGAGTGTTCCTGTTCATCTGACTAGCGCGGGCATGCCTTTAGGGGTACAGGTGACAGCACCTAAAGGAAAAGAGGACTGGCTGCTCAGGCTTGCGGCGGAAATGGAGACATCCTCGATTTGGAAAGGAACTAGTCAATTAAATCGATAACGCATGATAAGCGACTTTGGTCTATGGAGGGAAAAGAGTGTCACACGTGAGTACGAAGGACAAAATCATTCAAACGGCAGCACTTCTTTTACGTAAACAGGGATACCATGCGACAGGATTGAATCAAATTATCAGAGAGAGCGGCACACCTAAAGGCTCTCTTTATTATTACTTTCCAAATGGAAAAGAAGAGCTGGCTATTGCATCTGTTGAACACATTAGTCAAAAGGTCATTAATCAAATTGAAGAAGGCTTTGCCTATTCGGATGACCCATATATCGCCATCGATCGTTTTATGACAAAGATCATTCGAGGATTTATGGAGAACGAAAGTGAAAGAGGGATTCCAATTGTCTTGCTGGCGGCAGAGTCCAAGCCTGAAAACGCGCAGCTTCATGCTGCATGCAAACAAGAAATGATCCGCTGGCAGGAGCTTGTAAAAGAAAAGCTAATGAACAGCGGGTATGAAGAAAACAAAGCGGATGAGCTGGCTTCTCTCCTTCACTCAATGGTCATCGGGGGTTTATCGATGACCACTGCACTCAAACAAACGACCCCTTTAGAACACGTAAAAAGGTACCTTAGACATTTATTTATGCGAGAAGAGTAAAATCTCTCGCATATTCTCTATCTATTATATCAATTGGTCTATATAATATAGATAGTCAATTTGTCATGAGGAGTGATGGGATGTCGGAGCAACCGCAATCGATGAAGCAATCCGAAGGTACCTCTTTTTATACCGTGTCTGGTTCCGGAAAGCTGTATGGGCTGGAGAATCAGCTTGTTCATATGCTGGCAGAAGCAAATCAAACGAATCAGCTGTTTGAGCTTGCCTTAATCACAGGGGGGAAAGGAGCTTATTTCCCGCTGCACTGTCATGAGCACTTATTTGAAACTATTTTTGTGCTGGAAGGAAAGCTTGAAGTGATGCTGGACGGTAAAAAATACATGGCCACAGCCTTTGATTATATTCATATCCCGCCCAAAACGATTCATGGCTACAGAATGCATAGTCATAAAACAAGATTTATTTCATATACGCTGGGCGGAAAAATGACAGATGTCTATCAGCAAATTGGAAAGAGGCTTTTTCAGAATGAATGGTCTATGACTCATCATGCTTTCGATGCAGCCAGTTTTCAGCAGGCTGAAAAAGAAAGCGATATCATCCTGATGCATGGAATCAGAGAACTGTCTAATACAACGAGGCCCTCCGTTTTATTTCATAGTCAGCTTCCTCACGAGGTACAGCCTTATGTATTAGAGGCTGGTGAAGGGAAGCAATACATCATTGATGGCCAGATTCATGAGCTGATTGCAACAGTAGAAACAACAGGAGGCGGATTCAGTCATTTTGTGGTTGAAGGAGCGAAGGAGAAATATTTCCCGCCGCATTATCATCAAGTTCATACAGAAGCAATCTATTGTGTTGAAGGGAAGATGAACCTTCATTTGAACGGAGAGGATATTTGCTTGATGCCGGGTGACTTTGCCTATATCCCGCCGGATACGATTCACTCTTATGAATTTGTGTCTCATTCAAATAAAATGTTGGTTTTGCTGCTTCCAGGAGAAATTGAGCAGGTGTATGAACAGTTTGAAGAATCTCCAAGCCCAAGTATATGTCCTTATTTTATTCAAGAAGGGAACTTCATGTTCGATCGGGAGACTTCAACTCAATATGATTTGTTTTTTGTCGAAAAAGATTAACTGTGTAACGCGTTACACAACATCATGAGTCTGTCGAAACAATCGACAGGCTTTTTTTGTTTTTTGCCTCCTCCACATAAATTGCTCATTTGATGAATGAACCATTCATTCAAGGTGAAGCTATGTAAAGATGATTTGAGCTAAAGGAGGAAGTGCATGTGAGAGCTGTTACTTATCAAGGGAAAAATAGCATTGCAGTGAAGAAAGTAGATGCACCGTCGATTCAAGATCGAGAAGATGTGATCATACGTATTACATCAACAGCAATTTGTGGATCAGATTTACATTTGTATCAGGGGAATTTCCCGCTTCCAATCGGCTATGTAATTGGGCATGAACCAATGGGGATTGTGGAGGAAGTTGGCCCGGATGTCACAGCCGTAAAAAAGGGAGACCGTGTCGTCATTCCATTTACAGTTGCATGTGGTAAATGCCAATATTGCGATCATCACTTAGAAAGCCAATGTGACAACTCAAACCCGCACTACGATTCGGGTGGGCTTTTTGGCTATAGTGAGAAATATGGGAACTATCCCGGAGGACAGGCAGAGTATTTACGTGTACCTTTTGGCAACTACACCCCGTTTAAGATTCCAGAGGATTGTGAACTGGAGGATGAACAATTGCTCTTCTTATCAGATGT
Source organism: Bacillus sp. FSL M8-0350 (assembly GCF_038593345.1). Classification (NCBI taxonomy): domain Bacteria; kingdom Bacillati; phylum Bacillota; class Bacilli; order Caryophanales; family Bacillaceae; genus Bacillus; species Bacillus sp. FSL M8-0350. The sequence continues at coordinate 258,051 of NZ_CP151985.1, forward strand.
CCTGCCAACCGCCTATTGGAGCGTAGAGCACGCAGGTGTGAAAAAAGGCGATACGGTCATCGTGCTAGGCTGTGGTCCTGTTGGGTTAATGGCGCAGCAATTTGCTTGGCAAAAAGGGGCAGAACGTGTGATTGCCGTCGATTACATTGATTACCGCCTGCGGCATGCAAAACGAATGAGCGGCGTGGAGGTCTTTGATTTTACAGAAGATCCCGACATGGGAGAAACGTTAAAGGAGCTCACCAAGGGCGGAGCCGATGTTGTGATTGATTGTGTGGGAATGGACGGAAAGAAGTCGCCGCTTGAAAAAATTGAGCAAAAACTCAAGCTGCAAGGCGGAACGATCGGACCCATTCAAATTGCCACAAAAGCCGTTCGCAAATGTGGAACAGTGCAGATGACGGGTGTGTACGGCGGCCTGTACAACATGTTTCCATTAGGCGCTTTTTTCGCAAGAAACGTCACCCTGAAAATGGGCCAAGCCCCGGCGAGAGGATACATGTCAAAGCTCTATCAAAAAGTGACAAGCGGTGAAATTGATCCTAGAGCGATTATTACTCACAAATTGCCATTAGATGAAGCTGCTCATGCGTACCACATCTTCAATGACAAACAGGATGATTGTATAAAGGTCGTTTTAAAGCCATAAAAAAAGAAGGCTTAGGAGTATTCCTAAGCCTTTAATGTGTGCTCGTCCATCATTTTTTCGATTAATTCAAAAAATGTTTTTTTATCTTCCTCTGAAAGGTGGTTGAACAATTGATTCACAAGCAGCTGGCGATTGTCGATCATTTGTTTAGCAATTTGTTCACCCGATTCAGAGAGTTCAATCCACACAGTACGGCGGTCATTATTATTTCGAGAGCGGATGATCAGTCCTTCGTCTTCTAAGTGATTGAGAGCGGTTGTTGTTGCAGAGGGAGATAATGAAACTTCCTGCAGAATATTTTTCACAGTACATGATTGATGGCGGTAGATGATACGTAAAATAAACCCTTTAACATTCGTGACGTTTTTCGGAATATTTTCTTCATCTATTTGTTTCGTCGCTTTTAAATACTTTGTCAGTGCATGGTCTAACAAACTTGCCTCTAGCTCGAAATGTTGCATTCTCCATACCTCTTTTCCTATTGCATTCGCATTTCCGATCAATTACTAGGTCTATCTTATCATAATAATCATCATGATTTAAACCAAAATGGAAGACGGCTATAAAATTACCTATATTATCAATTAATATAAAGAACAATTCCAAAATGAAATGATTTTACTTTCAGCTGTTTTTATTTTAGAATGTGAATGAGATAAAATCTGCCAACCCAATTCGCTGGAAATTGGCTATTGGAAATCAAACGTTTGGAGATGAAGATATTGAATACTTTACAGGCATTACTCAACGACAGAATGGAACGCTCTTCACAAATTGAGGCGGTAACTGGCGGAGGGGTGTCATATACATTTGAAGAATATGCAAAACGCATCGACCAGCTTGCTCATTACTTACATCAAAAAGGGATTCGAAAAGGTGACCGCGTTTGCTTTATTTGTCAAAACCATCATCACTTTTCAACGATTATGCTGGCAGCCATTAAAGCAGGTGCAGTCGCAGTTCCGCTTAGCTGGCAGCTTACTTCTTTTGAGCTGGAAGGTATTTTGAAAAAAGCAGAGCCAAAGGCTTTATTTTTTGACCGAGAATTCCGTGACATGATTGCTGCGGTGAATGTGTCTTTAGACAACTGTCTCATGGTGGAATCTGGTGTAAATGCGAAAACAACGCAGCTGTTTGAAGACATATTGGCTTCAAATGATGGCAGTGATCTTGCGGAAGAGGTAACAGAAGAGGATCTAGCGATGATCTTATTTACCTCTGGGACAACGGGGAATCCAAAAGGCTGTATGGTCGGACATGGACGAATCTATCAATTTTTAACAAGACGCGGGAATCGAGGATTTGACTTGAAAGGGAAACGGTACTTGGCGAGTCACCCTCTCTATCATATGAGTTCAATTAATCATCTGATCGCCGCTGCCATTGAGGGGTATACGCTAGTTTTCTTACATGATGCAACACCGAAGCGCATTTTAGAAACGATCGAAAAAGAAAGAATAACGTTCATGATGGCTTTCCCATCAGCTTATACGTACATGCTGGAAGAAATGAAACGCGGTTCGTATGACCTTTCATCCTTTGAAATTGCGATTTCTGGCGGTACGAAGGTGCCGGTCCGTTTGATTAAGGACTACAAAGAAGCAGGCATTCAGATGATGCATGGCTACGGAAGCACGGAAGCATGGGTTGTCAGTGCGTGGCACCCTGCGATGGGCGAGGATAAAATGGGCTCTGCTGGTAAAGTGGATCCAGATGTAGAAGTGAAAATCGTTCATCCTGAGACTGAGGAAACACTGCCAGCTGGAGAAATTGGCGAAGTCGTCATGAGAAGCCCATTTTATTTCTTAGGCTATTATCATCAGCCTGATGCTACTGCGAAGGTGCTCAAAGATGGCTGGTTCCATATGGGAGATGCAGGCTATCTAGATAAAGACGGGTTTCTATTTATCACAGGCAGATACAAAGATGTGATTTTATACGGTGGAGATAATATCTATCCTGATCAAGTAGAAGAAGTCATTGAACAAATTCCAGGTGTGATTGAATCAGCTGTCATCGGGGTGCCGGACGAATTGTATGGTGAAGTGCCAAGTGCATATATCGTAAAAGACGAATCCGCCGATTTCTGCGAAGAAGATGTGGTGAACTATTGTCAGGAACGTTTGGCAGATTACAAAGTGCCATCCATTCATTTCATCAGTGAGCTGCCAAAAAACAAGCTTGGTAAAATCATGAAGAAAGATTTACGTGAATTGGTTGTGAATGCTTAGTACCTATTCTGCTATAATGAAATTTGAATGATTTTTTGTTTTTCTAACGTTTTGGAGGGAAAGGGTTTGCGACATATTCTTCGTAAGAAACACATTCACGATTTGTTGGAACAGAGCAGACAGCAAAAGGTAAAGAAAACGCTGGGCGGGCTCGATCTCACGCTTCTTGGTATAGGGGCAGTGATTGGTACAGGGGTTATGGTGTTAACTGGTATTACAGCGGCTAAAGATGCAGGACCGGCTGTCATTTTCTCCTTTGCGATTGCAGCCATTGTGTGCAGTTTGGCAGCACTTTGTTATGCAGAAATGGCTTCAGCGCTTCCTGTATTCGGCAGTGCATACATTTATTCATATACGACCATGGGCGAGCTTGTAGGCCATTTGATGGGCTGGACCTTATTATCTGTCTATATGCTGACTGCTTCAGCTGTTGCCAGCGGCTGGTCGAGTTATTTCAACAGCCTGCTCGAGGGATTTGGAATTTCGATTCCGCATCAATTTTTAGCGGGGCCGGAGCAAGGCGGATATATGAATCTGCCGGCGATTATCATTGCTTTACTGATTGCGTGGATCTTATCTAGAGGAACGAAGGAAAGTAAAAAATTTAATAATATCATGGTGTTTGTGAAACTCGGTATTATTGTTCTTTTCATTGTAGTAGGCGGCTTTTATGTACAGCCATCCAATTGGCAGCCGTTTATGCCGTTTGGCGCAGAAGGTGTCATTGCCGGTGCTGCTGCTGTGTTTTTTGCCTTTTTAGGGTTTGATGCAATTTCTGCTTCAGCAGAAGAGGTGAAAAATCCGCAGCGGAACCTGCCAATTGGGATCATAGGTTCATTACTTATTTGTACGATCATTTACATTGTCGTTTGTTTGGTCATGACAGGCATGGTGCACTATACACAGCTGAATGTCACAGAGGCTATGTCATATGTTCTGCAAAGTGTACATCAAAATAGTGTGGCTGGTATTATTTCGGTTGGTGCGGTCATTGGATTGATGGCTGTGATTTTCGCCAATAATTATGCGGCAACTCGAATTGCCTATGCGATGGGCCGAGACGGACTTTTGCCTAAAGTGTTTTCAAAAACAAACAAAAGTGATACGCCTGTTGCTAGCATATGGATGATTGGCGGAATGACAGCTGTTATTTCAGGCTTTATTGATTTGAAGGATCTGTCCAACTTAGCGAATATCGGTGCGTTATTAACGTTTGCCATGGTCAGTTTATCTGTGCTTATTTTGAGAAAGACACATCAGCAGCTTGAGAGGGGCTTCAGGGTTCCTTTTGTGCCGGTTTTGCCGATTATATCAATGGGCTGCTGCTTGTTCCTTATGCTCAACTTACCAGGCCGGACATGGCTTTACTTTGGGGTTTGGCTGTTAATCGGTGTCGTCATGTATGCAGCGTATTCAAACAAACACAGTGAATTAGCGAAATCTTCATGAGAAAAAGGTGCAAATCCGTTGACGATTTGTGCCTTTTTTCATACGATTTGGGATAAGCTATAAAAGAGATGATGGACGGAACAAGAGGAGGATGAGGGATATGATAAGTGTTAGTCCTTATATTGTTGTAGAAGATGTGAAAGAATCTCTTCAATATTATCAAGGGATTTTTGGTGGGGATATTCAGATCTTAAATGAACACCAGGACCGTGTCTTGCATGCTGAATTGCATCTTGGGGAATCACTGCTTCATTTTTCAGATACATTTGGACGCACGCCAAAGCCAGAGAATCTCAGATTGATCATGCAGTTCGACAATGAAGAAGAACTAAAGGCTGTCTATGAAGCGCTGGAAGCTGATGGAGATGTACTGGTCGAATTACAGGATACCTTCTTTGGCGCACTTCACGGACAAGTACAGGACCGGAAAAATGGGTTGATCTGGGTTCTGAATTATATGAAATAGACGAAGACCTTCACGAGTGTGAAGTTTCAGCGTGTAGACAAACCCTCGCATTCGGTGTCAGGTCTGCGCTCCGGTGCTCACGAATGTCCAATTCGCTCCGCTCCGGTACTCGCCCTTCCTAGACTGCAAAGGTTTTCTATCACGCTGAAAAGAAGACAAAGGGCTAAAATCAAGATCATTTTAGCCCTTTGTCAACAATCTGTACCTTCACGAGTGTGAAGGTTTTTTTGTGAGTGTTTTTATTTTCTGAAAAATGGAAAATATGCTATGTTGGAAGAATAAAAGGACAAGGAGAAGGGTGGCAAAGGAATGGAACAAATTGAGTTTCAATCAATCCAAACAAATGGTGTAACACTTCATACAGCAATGGCTGGACCGGAAAATGGCCCGCTGCTTGTGCTGCTCCACGGGTTTCCTGAGTTTTGGTACGGCTGGAAAAATCAAATCATCCCCTTGGCTGAGGCAGGCTATCGTGTTGTTGTTCCTGATCAAAGAGGCTACCATCTAAGTGACAAGCCAGAAGGAGTCGAATCCTACGTATTAGATAAACTGAGAGATGATATTGTGGGTTTGATCAAGACGCTGAGCCCGAACCAAAAGGCGATTGTCGGCGGACATGACTGGGGCGGAGCTGTTGCTTGGCATTTGGCTTCAACCCGTTCTCAATATGTCGAGAAATTAATCATTGTCAATATGCCGCATCCGCGGGTGATGATGAGGGTTCTTCCTTTTTATCCGCCGCAGTGGAAGAAAAGCTCCTATATCGCTTTTTTTCAGCTTCCGAATGTACCAGAGGCAGCACTTCAAGAAAATCACTTTCAAAAGCTGGATGAAGCCATTGGGCTGACGGCAAGACCACATTTGTTCACGAAGGAAGATGTCTCAAGCTACAAGCTCGCTTGGACGCAGCCAGGCGCCTTGACCTCAATGCTGAATTGGTATCGAGCCATCAAAAAAGGCGGCTTTGAAAAGCCGATTTCCAAACGAATTCTCGTTCCTGTTCGCATGATCTGGGGGATGGAGGACAAATTTTTAAGCAGAAAGCTGGCGAAGGAAACGATCAAGATCTGTCCAAATGGCCAGCTGATCTTTGTTGATGATGCTTCTCATTGGATCAATCATGAGAAACCAGAGGTCGTCAACAAACTTATACTTGAATTTTTGACATAAAGAAACAAAGCTCTGATCAGTTGACCAGAGCTTTTTTGATTTATCCGATTTGATTCTTTTTCAATGCCGCAGGTTCATCGTCCCAGCATTCAATTTTCTCATTGTTTGGAACGGCATTTTTATAGAAAACAGGATCTTTGCCTTCTTTTTTCTGTCTCGTGTAGTCCTTCAGTGCTGCGAAGGCGACCTTAGACAGCATGGTAATGGCGATGAGGTTGACGATGACCATGAGTCCCATGAAGAGATCGGCTAGACCCCAAACGAGAGGAACAGTGGCAACCGCACCGAACAGCACCATTCCAATAACGGCAATTCGATAGATGTTCAGCCAAATTTTATTCGCTCCAAGGAATTCAATGTTCGTTTCCCCATAGTAATAGTTACCGATTAATGTACTGAACGCGAATAGGAAAATCATGATGGCAAGGAAGCCGGAGGCCCATGGTCCAATGTGCTGACTAAGAGAAGCCTGCGTTAATTCAATTCCTTGCAGGTTTGTTGTTTTATACGCATCAGAAAACAGAACAAGGAAGGCAGTGCTTGTACAAATAATTAACGTATCTGTTAACACGCCGAATGCTTGGATTAATCCTTGTTTAACAGGGTGGCTGGTGACAGCTGTTGCTGCTGCGTTAGGTGCACTACCCATACCGGCTTCATTTGAGAAAAGACCGCGTTTAATTCCTTGTAATAAGGCACCGCCTAGCGTACCGCCAGCGAACTGTTCAAACCCGAAGGCGTGTTTCACAATCGTGCTGATGACACCAGGAAGTTCCGTGATATTTGTGACAATGACAAAGAACGCAATTCCGATATAAGCTACCGCAAGCACAACGACAATGTATTCAGAAGCCTTTGCGATCGCTTGGATTCCTTTGAAAATGATCGCTGCAAAAATGACAGCCATCACAATACCGACGGTTAAACGGTCTAAACCAAAGGAGTTTTTAAAAGCGACAGTGATCGTATTTGATTGAACCGCATTAAAGACGATTCCAAAAGAAATCGTAATCAGGATCGCAAATAAAATCCCCATCCAGCGCTTGTTTAATCCTTTTTCCATGTAATAAGCAGGTCCACCGCGGAAGCCTGTTTTGTCTTTTACTTTATATACTTGAGCTAGTGTACTTTCAACGAAACTTGAGGCAGATCCAATAATGGCTACGATCCACATCCAAAAAATTGCGCCAGGGCCGCCAATGGCAATAGCGATAGCAATCCCTGTGATATTCCCTGTTCCTACACGTGCTGCCATACTGATGGCAAATGCTTGGAACGGTGATATTCCCTCTTTTTCTTTTCTTCCTTCCTTCAGGACACGCAACATTTCTTTGATCATTCTCACTTGCAGGAAGCGTGTTCTATATGTGAAGTACACCCCAACACCAAGTAACAGAGCAATCACAATATAAGTCCAAATAAAATCATTTGTATGTGTTAAATAAGATAGCAAAGCTTTTTCGTTCATAACATCACCTCTTCGAATTCATCACTGTTCTTTTTAAAAAATACTGAGATCCCACTCTTTGGCGAGCTTTTTCAGCATCATGACACCGGTAATACTATTTCCGCAATCGTCAATGGCGGGACCGTAAATGCCAATTCCACAGCCTGTCTGAAACGGGAACTCTCTTCTTGCGCTTGGCGGAACGCAAGCCATAATGCCTCCAGACACACCACTTTTGGCTGGAACGCCTACGAAAGCAGCAAAATTCCCAGACGCATTATACATGCCGCATGTCAGCATCAATGCCTTTGTTAGTCTGGCGATATCCTTTGGGATGACTTGGACTTGTTTAAAGGGATGGTAGCCATCACTTGATATAATCAGTCCAATCAAGGCGATGTCCTCTGTTGTGACCTCGATGGAACATTGCTTTAAATACACTTCTAACGTGTCCTCGACATCCGATTCTAAATAATTGGTTTCCTTTAAATAATAAGCAAGTGCCCGATTTCGATGTGCAGTTGCCCATTCTGATTGATAAACCTCTTCATTAACAGAAGGACGCTTACCTATTAAGTTTTCGATTAAATCGAAAATATATGCTAGCTTTTCTGTAGAAGTCTTTCCGGGAAGGATGGAGGATACGGTAATAGCTCCAGCATTAATCATTGGATTAAAGGGCTTCCCTGGTTTGTGCATCTCAAGACGGTAGATGGAATTAAATGCATCACCAGTTGGCTCTACATCTACCCGATCCAAGACGTAAGGTACGCCTCTTCCTAAACAGGCAGCTATAAAGCTGATGACTTTTGAGATACTTTGCAGGGTAAAGGGAACGTCCCAATCACCATATCGTACAGATGATCCATCTGGGCCTATCACGCTGATACCAAGTTGAGAGGAATTCACTTTTCCAAGTGCTGGAATGTAGCCAGCATTCTGCCCGTTTGTGTAATACGGACGTATTTCTTCTGCCCATTGATCAACAGAAGACTGGCATGCGTGTTGTGTATTTTTAGAAATTGCTGTTTTCATACGATTCCTCCAATCAAAAATCAAAAAGTACCCTATTGAATTGGCGGATGACAAAAAATGCGATCAAATAGGCACGAAAACATGTTACACATCTTCAAAGAACTTGTCATGCGCTGCTTGCACCACTCCTTTACACCTAAATATATGTACAAATGAAGGCATTGTCGGCGGAAAAACAAAAAGGGTTTTTAGTGAAAATTCAGAAAACGCTTACATATAGTTTCACTAAAATTGTTCATTCAATTTATCTTGGAAACTACACAATCTGACGTAAATCTACAGAAAAACTTACAAATAAAAATCAGTCTGTCGATTATTGTCGTCAATGCTCAAAACACTGAATAGCTGAAAGGTCACCTTGCTGCCCCGGAGAATAGTCATAAAAAAGGGTTTTGAGGATAAAAGGAGCAGTGAAAATTATTTTTTTGTACATTGTGGAGAAAAGAGACTCCTTGTATACTGTGGCTATGCAAACAGGGGAAGGGATGTCAGTCATTTGAGTTTAAATCAGCTTGTCAAAAAGGACGCATTCATTTTAATTTTTATGATGGTCATTGTGCCGCTTGCAGGAGAGCTGAAGTTTTATCCTGTGAATGAGACGTTTCGCATCAGCTTTGGCGCACCTGCGTTTTTCTTTTGCTTATTACTCTTAAGAAAATCTAGACCGCTATTGCCGGGATTTTTAACAGGCACAGCTATTGTACTTTTTCGGGTAGGCTTAGATTTGATTCAGCAGAATGCTGATCTAGCTTCTTCATTTTATCAGCAATTCCCAAGCTTCTTTTTCTATTTCACTTATGCTTTCCTGTTTTTTGCCGTCCGTACGGGACGCTTTAAACAGCGCTCTATTTTCATTGGGATCATCGGCCTGATGATTGAATTAGTTGCTGATTTTGTCGAGCTGTTTGTACAATTTTTAGTGTTTGATACAACGATGACCTTATCAAAGCTGAGCGATATGTTCCTCATTGCGTTTGCTCACAGCTTTGTGGTGATCAGTTTTTTTAATATGATGAAGCTGTATGAGGCGCAATCAAGAGAAAAGCAGATCATGAAACAAAATGAGCATATGATGATGGTCATATCGAATTTATACGAAGAAACGGTGCATTTAAAGAAAACGTTAAAACATACAGAGCATATTACACAGGAATCATACCGGCTTTACCGTCTGCTGCATGAACACGAAGCAGGGAAAAAATTGAGTCAGGAGCTGTTAAAGCTTGCAGGAGAAATTCATGAAGTGAAAAAGGATAATCAGCGTATTTATGCTGGGCTTTCAAAGCTGATTTCGAAGGAAAATATGCAAGACTATATGAAGGCGGAAGAGCTCGTTCAAATTGTGATCCGCATTCAAGAGAAGTATGCTCTATCTCTTGGGAAAAACATCTCCTTTACATCTGATATAAAGGGCATTCATCTGCATGATTATCATGTGTTTATTTTCTTATCGCTGATTAATAATTTAATGGCCAATGCAGTCGAAGCAATAAAAGATACCGGGATGATCTCACTCGAATTGAAAGGAAGTCATGATAAAATAGAGATTCGGATTGAAGATGATGGACCAGGGATTCCTAAAAAAATGAGAGAGATTGTGTTTGATCCAGGGTATACCTCCAAATTTGATGCATTTGGAACACCGTCTACTGGGATTGGCTTATCCTATGTGAGAGAGCTGGTACAAGAGCTTGGCGGTCATATTCAAATCGAACCAAAAGAAACAAAAGGTACAGCATTTCTGCTTGTCCTTCCTATACAAAATTTAATACAGAGAGGGTGAGTGTATGCGATTCTTCATTGCAGATGATGATCGTGCAATACGCTCGATTTTAGGTCAAATCATTGAGGATGAGGATTTGGGAGAGGTCGTAGATGAAGCGGGTGACGGAGTTGGATTAGAGGCACATTCACTGAACCTCAAGAAAGTAGACATCCTTTTGATTGATCTTTTAATGCCTGCTAGAGATGGCATTCAAACCATCCGCCATATCCACCCTGAATTCAAAGGCAAGGTCATTATGATTTCCCAAGTAGAGGCGAAAGAGATGATGGCAGAAGCCTATGAACTAGGGATTGAATATTATATCCATAAGCCTGTCAATCGCATTGAAATCGTCAGTGTGATTCGAAAAGTCATGGAGCGTATCAAGCTGGAAAAATCGATTTACGATATACAAGCCTCTCTTCGCCACGTGCTGCCATTAGAGCCTGTGATTTCTCAAGGTGCGGGCGCTGAGGCGAAGAGAAGGACGATGAAAGAAGCTGGGGAGTTCCTCTTATCTGAGCTGGGAATTGTCGGCGAGAGCGGCTCTAAAGATTTACTGGAGATACTCATCTACTTACATGAAACACAGTCAGCCAATTCTCATGAGGTCAATTTCCCGCCGCTAAAGCAGCTGTTTATCAAAACAGCAGAAAGAAAACTGGCTCATGATGCAACCGATGTAGAGGTGATGCGGGAAGTGAAAGCGGCGGAGCAGCGGATTAGACGAGCTATTCATCATTCCTTGAATCATTTTGCCTCACTAGGATTAACAGATTTCTCAAATCCTAAGTTTGAGCACTACGCGTCGAAGTTTTTCGATTTTACCGATGTCAGCCAAAGAATGAAAGAAATGCAGAAGACATCTTCTCCCGCAGGATCGACGGGCAGAGTCAATACAAAGAAATTCGTACAAATCTTTTATTTTGAGGCAAAGCAGTTATTAGAAGGAATGAGCTGAGGAAAATCTGTTGGTATGATTGGAGAAAATAAACAGAGGAAGTCTGTCTTTCCTATGATCTATCGTGATCTTCAGGTGTTTTTATAATTTAACTGATCATTCTGATTTTTCTTTTTTCTTGAAAATGAAACCCTCCTGTGCAATCGTTTGTTAAAATAGTGAGGTTAGACTAGAATGTCGGAGGTTTTATTTTGGGAAAAATTAAACGAAATGCGCTCTGCCCTTGCGGAAGCGGAAAAAAATATAAACATTGCTGTGGTCAAAAATCAGGCGGAGAACAAACGTCTGAGCTTGTGTTTAAGGAAGCTGTACAAGTCCAAAAGGATTTAATGAATTATGCTTTTTCTAAGCATCAAAGAGCGATCAATCAATTCATTAATGAGTTTTCTTTCCTTGCAGATATGGATAAAGAAACGCAACAAATCTCAGTTTTCCATTTGAGTGTATGGGGCATCTTCTTCCGTCCATTAACTGATCAGAAAGAGACCATTTTCCAAGAATTCCTGACGAAGAAGGCAGAGGATATTACCCGTCCGAAAACAAGACAAGTGGTCCAGTCTTGGACAGACATGGAGCCATCATTGCTTTTATTAAATGAAAAAACGGACGAGTCTCTTTACTTTGAGAATATGATAACAGCGGAGAAGGTTGAAGTAGATGTAAAACCTGATCAAACGGTACTGCCTGAAAAGGGAAGTCTCGTGCTCGGTTTTCCTGTTCAATTTGAAGAAAAGGCAGAGTTTTTCATTCAATATACGATGTTTGCGAAAGAGTTTACAGATACTCTTCTTCTTCAGGTCCGCCAGCTTGTTGACGCATATGAAGCAAATGGAGGAGCGCGCAGCACATTTATGAGAGAATCATTTCCTGATGTGCTGAAGTGTATGTTTGCGAAGCAAGAAGTAGAAGAATCAGAGACACCTGCTCAAACAGAAGGCGATGCAGGTCTATCAGCAGATCGTATGGACTGGGCAAGTGACGTCCAGCTGGAAACTGCTAAGCTGATTGAAGACGGAATGAAGGAGCACGGTGACCAAAGCCTGACAGATGGTGCTTTAACGGTTTGGAAAGCCTACTGTGATCAGAAATCACCTGTGATCCGTAAAGCAGCGTCATTTGCTGCCGGAATCGAATACTACATTCATTCACTTGCAAGCGATGCCCCGCTATCTCAAGCACAAGTAGCGAAAAAGTATGGTATTAGTGCGTCGACTGTATCGAGCCGTTTTAAAGATATCGAAAAAGCGGTGAAAGAAGAGCAAGAGGCGACAGTATAATATAAAAAAGACGCGGCACCTTCAGAGGCCAGCGTCTTTTTTTAGATTATCTCGTTTTAATAAAACCACTCATGTACTGCTCTGTATTATAATCGTTGAGGTCAATTTTCCATTGACCATCCCCATTACGTTTCATTTTCACTTCATATTCAGCTGGGCTGGAAACGGGAGGAAGTTTTTCGAATTCAGATGCGTACATGTTTAAGCTTTTTTTATACAATTCTTCTTTTGAACGGATTTTTCCGTTGTAAAACTCGTCTCTTTGCTTGTCTAGCTTGTCTTTTAAGTTAGAAGCATCAATGCCTGTTACTTGAGCGACAACTTTTGCTTCGTCATCAGAGATGGTTTTCACACTTGTTTCTACTTTGGCTTTATCCTTCATGGTGTTTTGAATGCGTTTGTACATCGACAGAATATCTCGGTCACTCACTTCATTTCCGTATATTCCTGCACTTCTTTTGAAGTCTTTTACAAACATCTCATGGTATTTATTGACGACATCCGATTGGTTGTCACCTGTTAAATCTGCGAATTCATCGTTCTTTTTATCAAAAACAATAATATCGGTATAAGCGGATAACGCTTTTGCTGGGTTATCCAGCTTTTTTGCTGAATCTAGTATTTTGTTTCCATCTAGGTCGATTTGGATGGAATCACTGTTTTTCTTGATGCTGTCCTGATAAACAAACTGATATTTTTTCCCTTTGTCTACTAGGAAATAAAGTGCTCCTGAAAGTGACTTGCCTTTGTTCAATGAACCAAGGTCAAGACGGTCTTTGCTGCCGTAGAATTTTAAATCAGATACTTTGGCATCGTCCTGATAAAGGGAGAAGTCAGAGTTATATAATGAAAGGGCTTTGTCACCTTTATTTGTGATCGTCAGATTGACTTTTAGTACCAATTCATTGTCTCTCAGGGTAGTTGTTGAGTCTTCTGGTAACGTATATTCGTAGCTATTAACTTTTACCTCTGCTGTTTTCGTTGACTTTTGATCAGCGTCGGTTGATTTGGCTGAGCTCTGGCAGGCTGCAGAGATGATCATCACGAATGAAATCATGAGGAGTGCACTTATTTTTTTAAGATTCACAGTTGATGCTCCTTTGCTTTTCTTTCGTCATTTCATTCCCGCTATCTGACTAAGAAAAAAGAAACAGATAGAATGGTATATTCGGGTGTTAAAGGGGAAAATATCCTAATGACGATTTGCACTATTCATTCTATCGAAATTCATTCATGATGAGGAATAGGTTTTAGTCCCTATTTTTGATCATTTTTAACACAATCATCTATAAAATAAGGAATTAAATAAGCACAATATACTAGTTAATAAGTATTGATTTATAGATTTATTTTAGGTTTTAAATGTTTTTTGTATAAAAATCTTGAAGTGAAGGTAGTTTTTATTTCACGAGGCGGTGCCGGATGGCGAAGACGACAGCCTGTGTACGGTCTTGTGCATTGAGCTTTTGTAAAATACGGTGCACATGCGTTTTTACCGTACTTTTGCTGATAAATAATTGATCAGCAATGTCTTCATTCTTTAAGCCATAGGCCATTTGCTGTAATACATCGCGTTCACGTTCTGTGAATGATTCGTGAAGCAGATGAGTGTGATGTGTATCATTTGCCTGCTGAAGAGCTCGTGCCATCATGTGCTCAGAGGCTGCCGTTCGAAAGACAGATTCACCAGCAAAGGCGGTGCGGATGGCCTCAATTAATTCCTCAGGCATTGTATCCTTCAGCAAATAACCGACTGCCCCTGCACGAATTCCGTCAAAGACGTATTCTTCCGTATCAAAGGTCGTGAGAATCACAACTTTTACATCTGGAAGCTTTTTTAAAATGTGCTCTGTTGCTGTGATGCCATCCATTCCAGGCATTTGTACATCCATCAGCAGTACGTCTGGAGTGTTGGTCGAGCAAAGCGTAACCGCCTCCTGACCGTCTGACGCCTCCCATATGACGTTAATATCCTCTTGAGCGCTTGCAATATAACGAAATCCTTGGCGGATCAGCGGCTGATCATCAATAATGCCAATCTTAATAGGGTTTGTCATGCCTTGGAGTCCTCCTTGATAGGAATTTGAATATGAATACAGAAGCCGTGCGGCTCGCGTATGGACGTCTTGAGGGAACCGCCTGCTGCGTCACACCGTGCCTTCATGCCTGACAGCCCAAAGCCAAATGAAAGATCTTTTTCGCTGGTCAAATATCCATCGTCTTCAATGTTCATCATCAGCTCATGCTGGTGGTTATATAGCGTAATGGTCATCGCGGTCGCCTTGGCATGGCGAATTGTATTGGTGATGGCTTCTTGTAAAATGCGGTAAAGCAGTTCAGAAACGGAGAGCGGCCATTTTTTATACGTAAGCTGCTCTGTATGAAAGTGAATGTCAAGCTCACCCGATATCTCTCCTTGCTTGATGAGGCTGCGAAGTCCGGCAAGTCCGAGACCTGCATCATCTGACGCCATATGATGAACCACAGAACGAACTTCGGTGAGACAATTTTTAGAAATATGGATCAGCTCCTGAAACGTCTGCTCCATCTGCTCTGGTTCTTCCTGCTTTAAACGGTAGGGCAAAGACTGCAGCTGGACAATCATCGAGGTTAATTGGTGTCCGATGCTGTCATGCAGGTCACGTGCAATTCTGCTTCGCTCCTCCAGCACTGCAAATTGGAGAGATTGAACGGTCGCTTCTTCAAGCTCCATATGCGCCTTTTTCAATTGTTCATGGGCTTCTGATAATTCCTTGTGAACCAATTGCAATTCTCCGAAGTGTTCTTCCTTTAATTCCTGTTCACGCCGCCGCATTCTAGAAATCAAAACAAGTGTATACACAAGCAGCTGGAATAGCGGGAGAGTGATCACCATGTTCCAAGAAAAATCGTTTACATAATAGCTGAGCCCACTAGTGAAAAAGATGATAGCAAATAGATAGGGGTGATGCGCCTCTGAAAAACGAAAAGCGATAAAGCCAATCATAAAAAAGGTCAGCCCAATACTGTCTTGAATCTGACCTGTTACCAGCCACAAGAGATGTGTCAGAATCCACATTAAGAAGAGCATAGAAAATTGCTTTTTAGGTGACAGCTTGCTTTTTGGAAAAAGACAAAGGAGAAACACCAAATAGACGAAGGTTCGAAACACCAATTCGCCTATTGAAAGGGGCTCATACATTTGAATATACATATAGATCAATACAAGGCCTAATACAAATTTTCGCCTTATTTGACCTAAAAGCTTGAGTGGCTGCTGAAGGTTCATATCAAAAACTCCTGTCTGTCAGTTAATAGCAGCAGATGCCTTGATGTTCATATATTTTTTTAAAAGAATAAAACGTAATCCGATCATACTGCCGATTGGAAGGAATGTCAGGCCATTTGCGAAAATAATCAGGGAATGACCGCCATCCTGTACAATTGAACCTACTGTCATCCGGATAAGGATGATTCCAATGAAAAAAAGTGTTCCATAGAGTGAGCTGGCGGCGGTGATACGCCCCGACTGTTGATCATATGTTACTTTGTATAGTTTACCTCTCCATAGCCCGATTGCAAAACCTGTGAGTGCAAAGACAATCATTGCAAGCAGGCTCATCGCCGTAATTTCAATATGCTGGGTAAAGGAATAAGAGAGTGTGCCTAATAAAATGAGCGGTCCTATGAGAAGCCTGATGGGGCGGATTTCTTTTTCCTTGCCTGTTCTTAAAAGCAGAATAATCATAATGATGACAATTTGAATGGTCATGAGAAGATCTCCTTTTCGTTTTAGTCTATCTTCATCATACGCATCTTCTATTTTCGCAGCGTCCACCTGCAGGTTGATTTTTAGAGAGCGGTATACTTGAATGTTGGAAATGATTCGTGGGAAAATAAGGATGATTATGTAGATAAGGGAGATGAGCTTTTGAAAAAGGTAACGCTTGGACGAACTGATTTGCAGGTAAATCCGATAGGGCTTGGTACGAATGCAGTAGGCGGACATAATTTATTCCCGAATCTAAGTGAGGATGCTGGACGGGAGCTTGTGGAGACGGCTCTTGATCAAGGTGTCAATTTCCTAGATTCTGCTTTTATTTATGGGCTGGGCCGTTCAGAGGAATTAATCGGTGAGATCATTGCCAAAAGAGGCGGCAGAGAAAAGCTTGTCCTTGCGACAAAAGGGGCTCATAAGGAAGTAAACGGCCAAATTGAACTTGATAACAGCCGAGATTTCTTAAGAGGGCAGGTCGAAAATAGCCTGAAACGGCTGCAAACTGATTATATTGACTTGTACTATATGCATTTCCCGGATGGACGCACGCCGCTCGAAGAAGTAGCAGGCACATTAAAGGAATTGAAGGATGAAGGAAAAATCAGGGCAATCGGTGCATCAAACCTTGATTTTGAACAGCTTCAAGCCTTTAATCGAGATGGCTACTTAGACGTGCTTCAATCGGAGTATTCTCTGCTGAAACGTCAGGCAGAGCAGGATCTTCTTCCATACTGCGTCGAGCATGGGATCTCCTTTATTCCTTATTTCCCATTGGCATCAGGCTTGTTGACCGGGAAATTTACAAAGGATGCGACATTTGATGATATTCGAGCAAAGGACCCGCTTTTCCAAGGCGATGCATTCCTTTCAAATCTCGAAAAAGTAGACAAGCTAAAAGCCATTGCTCAATCAAAGAATGCAGAAACAGCACACGTCGCACTCGCTTGGCTCTTAGCGCAGGATGGCATTGATGCTATTATTCCAGGGGCAAAACGAGCAGACCAAGTGCTGCAAAACCTAAAAACAAACGATGTTCAATTAACAGAAGAGGAAATCAATCAAATTGATAAAATCTTCTCTTAACACTAAAAAAAGGTGCAGCTATGCACCTTTTTTTTATGACATGGTGAGAGGGATTTTGATGACGAGCCGCAAATTTGGAGAACGGTAAGTGAAATCAAGTGTACCGTCTGCCTTTTCAACAAGCTGTTGAATGATATACGTCCCCATGCCTTGATGATCGCCGCCTTTTGTCGAACGGCCAAAAGTTTTGAATAAATGATCTAGCACGTGTTTTTTCATACCTTTTGTGCTGTTTTCACAATGGATTAAAAATAATCCGCTCCGAATAGAG
Source organism: Bacillus sp. FSL M8-0350 (assembly GCF_038593345.1). Lineage (NCBI taxonomy): Bacteria > Bacillati > Bacillota > Bacilli > Caryophanales > Bacillaceae > Bacillus > Bacillus sp. FSL M8-0350. Next base: position 275,612 of record NZ_CP151985.1, read on the forward strand.
GTCGTGACCGAGATGCTGCCCTCTTTTCCGGCTTGCTTCGCTTCAATCGCTGCATCTAGGGCATTATCAAGCAGGTTGCCAGTAAAACTAACCTGATCCGCCTTTGAAAAGGGAAGCGATGAAAAGGGTGCTTGAAGGTCTAGTGAAAGTGCAATGTCCTCTTTCTCAGCCCGCTCCAAAAAGGAGTGTAGGGTAGAGGCCAAATAAGCATTTTCGCCTTTCATCCATGGGAAATGTTTGACGTATTGCTGAATCAAATCTTTGATCTCACGCTCGTCGTTCGACGAGGAAAAGGCATTTAAATGTCTGGCTGTTTCATGATGTTTACTGCGCATCTCAAGAAGTAATTCGTTGGTTCTTGATTCTGCTTTTATGAGCTCTTGAAGCCGTCCATTTAACTGTTTTTCTGTCTGCATCACCTTCAATGAGAGGATATCAACTGTCACCATCATGATGAGCGCCAAAAGATAGGTCAGCCCATTCGGTTGCGTTACAAACAGCAAAAGACCTGCGCAGGTGATGAGTAGAAAAGTGCCTAATATCACATCACCACTCGTATGAGGCAAAAATCTTTTGTACATGAAAAATGTATAAACACACATCGCGCAAAAGGTAAGAAGCCACAACATAATGGATGGTAACGGCAGAAAGGCTTCAGCAGCTGCATGAAACGCAAGACCTAACCATATGAGGGCATAAATGCGAAATCCAAGATAGAAAGCGTTCACGTTCGTTCTCCTTAAAAATAGTATTTCTTAAAGAATTCTAATTGCTGCTTGGTCATCATGGCTTTTTTATCTGTACCTTCAAAAGACACGATATACGAATTTTTAGCATACGCCGAGAAATTCTTAATGTAATGAATATTGATGATAAACGATCGGTGGGAGCGGATAAAATCCTTTTCAGCCAGATCGCCCTTTAGCTCATTTAATGTCTGATAGGTCTGAATATCTCCTGTCGTTGTCACGATAGTTGTTGAGCGGCCCGTTCGTTCAACAAAAATGACATCTTTTTTCTGCAGCACATGAATATCTGACTGCTGTTTAATGAGAAGCCGTCCATGAATGCTTTTCTCCTGCTTGGTGGACATATAACGCTCTAAGCATTTCGCAATTCGATCAGCATGGTAGGGCTTCATAATATAATCATGTACATTCAAATCAAACGCATGGACCGCATATCCACTGTTTCCTGTCACAAAGACCACATCGACATTCAGTGCGTGAGAGTGAATGAGGTCCGCTAGTTCATAGCCGGACATTCCAGGCATTTCAATGTCAGCGAACAACAGATCAATGTCTCCTTTTTTGACCTTCTCATATGCATCCTCTGCTGACTGCGTGACAAAGACAATGTCCACAGCCTCCATCCTGCCTACAATGGCGTGCAGCTTTTCTAAATCTACTCGGTAATCATCGACGAGACCTACTTTTATCATAAAAATCACCTATGACTATTCTTATTATTTGTCTATTTTACCATTTGTTTTTTTGAAATAGATCATTTCAAGACAGAAAAAGGACGTTTCGCGACATTTTTATATCAGGCAGGCATTATTTTTTCTATCATAGACTTAGAAAGTAAAGTTGAAAGGGGCGAACCAAATGATTACTCTCAGCGATTGCAGCTGCTGGTTTAAAGATAAGAAAAAAGTCGTGAAAGCGATGAAACATATGACGTTCTCCGTGAAGGAAGGGGAAGTCGTTGGTATCTTAGGAGAAAATGGTGCAGGAAAAACGACATTATTGCGCGCCGTAGCCACATTATTAGAGCCTACACACGGATCAGTCACTGTCGCAGGCTTTGATACAGTGAAAGAAGCAACAGAAGTGAAAAAACGAATTGGTGTTTTGTTTGGCGGAGAGACGGGACTTTACGACCGTTTGACGGCAAGAGAAAATCTTGAATACTTTGGCAAATTATATGGCTTAGATCAGCATGAAATCAAAGCAAGAATAGAGGATTTGGCAAAGCGTTTTGGAATGAGACAATATATGGATCGCAAGGTGAAAGGATTCTCAAGAGGGATGAAACAAAAGGTGGCGATTGCCAGAACCTTAATTCATGATCCTGACATTATCTTATTTGATGAGCCGACAACAGGCTTAGATATCACGTCGAGTAATATTTTCAGAGATTTTATTCATCAGCTCAAGCAGCAAAATAAAACGATCCTCTTTTCAAGCCACATCATGGAAGAAGTCAGCCAGCTTTGTGACAGTGTCATGATGATTCATCAAGGAGAGCTTGTGTACAAAGGGACACTTCCAGAATTATATGCACAGGAACAAAGTGAAGACTTGAACTATATCTTTATGTCGAAGCTAGCTAGGGGGATTTCATAATGTGGAAAACCGTCTTTTTGAAAGAAATGACAGATGCGCTAAGGGATCGAAAAACGTTGCTCTTAACCGTACTGATTCCTCTTTTGACCATGCTTGGACTGGTGTTCTTTTATGAAAGCATGATTGCAGATCCAGGGGATAAAGCCTATACAGTCGCCATCAATGAACAGCTTCCAGCCGAAATGAACCAAATGATCAAAGAGGTCAAAAACCTAAACCTTGAAACATTTGATGATCCGCAGCAAGCCGTCAAGGATGGGGAGGCAAATGCTTACCTAGAAATGCCGAAAGAGGCAGGCGATATGCTCAAGCATCAAAAGCCATTCGCCATTAAAATTCATGGATATACGACAGATGATGATTCAGTGATCACCGTTCAAATGCTGCAATCATTGCTGGAGCAGTATCAAAACCAGGTGGTCGAGAAGCGCTTAGCAGCGGATCAAATCGATACGTCCGTTATTCATCCGTTTGAAGTGCAGTCCGTTGATGTAGAAGAAGGTGATGAAGGGGAAAACGGAGTGACCGCTATGCTGTTGTCGATTCTCCTTCCAATGATTTTGGTGACCTCCGTGATCTCAGGTGCTTTGCCGGCAGCGCTTGATATTGTAGCAGGTGAAAAAGACCGAAAATCCATTGAAGCGTTGTTTCTGACGCCGGCCAGCAGACTCCAGATTCTCATCGGAAAATGGCTCGCTGTCTCTATGTTCGGTATTTTAAGTGGGATTGTGGCGATCGGCATGTTGCTTCTATCTACTTTGCTCTTTACAGAAAAGCTGAAGCAAGCTCTGAACTTTGGTGATCAAATGTGGAGCATTATCGGCGTTATGTTTGCGGCGCTTATCATCTTCTCCTTCATGGTATCCATGATTGAATTGCTGCTCAGTGTGATGTCGGGTTCAGTCAAAGAAGCGCAATCGTACATGTCCATGATCATTACACTAGGTGTGCTCCCAATGTTCTTTACCATGAGAGCAGGTGCTACGCAGCTAGATACGTATTACTTTGCCATCCCATTCCTCAATATTCATGCGCTGTGTAAGCAATTGATGTTTGGTATCATCGATCCAATGTCCATCGCCCTGACACTCGGCTCCTCAGCCTTGGCAGTCGTCATCCTGTTTGTCATCGTCAGAAGCTTGTTTATGAAAGAGAAATGGATGCTTGCAAAATAAAGAAACGCCCTCTTTGATAGAGGGCGTTTTCAGGTGAATGCCGAACATCGTATTTTTCAGTTTAAGAAACCGAATTGATCCAAGTTCTCTAAATAAAATTGAAAATACTCGTCATGAATATCAACTGGATAATCTTCTAACCCATTTTCAATAATTGCACCTACAATTAAAGCATTTAAATACCTATCAAGCTTTTCGCAACTAGCTCTTACTTGAGATTCTGAAATATATAACCCATCTTTACTTTCTAAAATGATATCAATTCTTCTACCTTCTTGTTCATCAAGCAATAAGTGATTATACTCCCATTCTTTGACTCTCTTGGGGTTTAAGGGATGTTCACGATTATCAAGTATTTCTTCACGATGATTCTTTTTTTCCTCATCTGAAAACAATTGAATCAATAGACTCGGATCATCAATGACAAAACATTTATATATCTTAGTATATTCAAAGTGATCATCATTCACTAAATCTAAAATCTTTGTTTTTGAAAATTCTCTGGCTTTAAATTTAGACGTTATAATCTCAGCAACTCGTTCTTTAGTAAAAATCAATTGATCTTTTTTATATAAATACTGTTTATATAGCTTTTCGTAATTATACATGATTCACCTCTATTAATTATTTAACAGGACCTCCGTAGAATGAATGAGCTTTTGGAGTTCTTTTATAGGGATGCCAGTGATAATAATGCCCTTTCTTGGGCTTATTTTTGTATTTATCTACTTCATTTATTGGTTTACCACTTCGATTAGCTCCAGCTGCAACACCTTTTGCCTGATTAGAAGAAATAGACCAAATATCCTTTTTTGACTTCATTCTAGCGATTGCTTTCGATTTACTTAGTCCTTTTCCAACATATACTCCGCCGTTTTTGATAACAGCTTGAAAATGATTATATTTTTTTTTGTTTTTAGACCTGTGCTTGTTGGCTTGTGTAGCAATTACATAACCAGTCCCTGCAACAACAATCACCGCACCAGTATGAAATAAAGCAGTCATAACTGCAGGTGATATTGCTATTCCCACTGGTATTAAAAAGGCGAATGAAGCTGTACCTTCCTCTGAATTATAGGTGAAAATTTCCTCTGTTTCAACATCTTCAAAAGTCGCTTCAAACTCATCGTCTTTAAATTGGTTAATTTTTATTTCATATTCCTTTGATATTTCTTCACCAACTTCATTGAATTCTCTTGTAGTTAAATTAAAACTATCTGCACCAGGTTCTACATTGAGAGTAGCTTCAACCTTATTTCCTTCCGCGTCATTCATTGAAGTATCTAAAACCAATTCATCATTTGATATTTCAAAATTATCAACAGAAATATTTTCTTCAGATAAACTATCTTCTAACATCTCTGAAACAACTTCTTCATCAACAATCATATTATTATCAATTTCTTCTGCCTTGGTATGATTGTTTGGAAATAGACTAGCAACTAAGAAAAACACCAGTAATATTATAATTTTACTTTTAACTTTTAACCACATATAACAATTCCTCCGTTATTTTTTAAAATTGAAATCCTGAATAATCTTACTTTTATTATCCAGCATTTCCGTAGATGAACTCTCCAGATAGGTATAAACCTGTGAAAAGCTCTTTTCATCTTTATTAATTTTCTCTTTATAAAGATAATCGGCAATTACGCCCGTTATGTAAGCTGTCGAATAAGAAGATCCTGTATAAACAGAATTTCCTCCTTTATTATTTAACGATAAAACATTAACACCGGGGGCAAAAAAATCAACTTTTCCTATAGCAGAGAATTGTGGTACTTTATTCTTTGAATCAATTGCCCCGACAGAAATAACATTATCGTAGCGAGCTGGAAATTGACTATTTAAACCATAAGTATTACCACTAGCAGCAACAATAATAATTCCTTTTTTTACGGCATCGTCCACTAACTCCCTTAATTCGGGGAAATCCTTTTGAAAACCTAAACTTAAATTAATAATATCTACATTTTGAGATATAGCCCACTTAAAACCATCTATAAAACCCTGTCTTTCAATCTTTCCATCATTTTTGATCACTTTAACAGAATATAGTTCGACATTTTGTGTAACGCCAGTAACTTCACTGTTAGTGTTGTTTGCTGTAATTATTCCTGCGATTGATGTACCATGACTTAATTTATTTTCAGACTCAATGGATGAATCTATCGGATTAAATTCTTTTACAATCTTACCTTTTAAATCTTTATGATTCTTATTTATTCCACTATCTAAAACCGCGACTTTAATTTTTTCATTTAATTCTCTCGTACTAATAGTTTCATTTTTTAAATTATCTTTTAGCAAAAAACTAAACACTCCAAAGAATAAAATCACCATTATAAAAACAAATAAAATCAACCATTTCTTTAACTTTAGAATTTTATCAATCATATCTTCTCACTCTTTCAATAATCATTTCCTCCTAGCCTTTTTTAATAATCGATCGTACCCCCAATAAGTCTTGGTATGTTTCTGAATTTTCATGAAAGATATCACTAATGTATCTCTAAATAAGATTTTTTCGACAACATCAGATAACTCTTTTTGTAAATCGAGTATTTGATAACATAACTTTTTTCTCTTTTGTCAACTAACTTCTAGTAGTCTAATAATATTTTGAGATTTGAATTGTTGGATAAACAATATTATTGAGTTCACATTAGTATCTATACATTCGAAGGTTTCAGAAGCTAAGACATTTTATTAGACAAGATCATTTTCCATGGTAAATTTTCTCTTTGATGTGGTTACTAATTCTAGCATAATAATAATGATAAAAAGTTTAAAATTACCTTAAAAATGAGTATAAAGAACCTTTTTTTGAATACATTATAAAAATGAAATTATTTATATCTCGAAGAGTTTTATTAAGGAATAACTTAAATAGAAAAAGAGTGGGTGAATGAAAATGATGGTTTACTTTTATAATGAGTGGCTAGATTTATAATATAGTTCAATAGAAATAAAGAGTGAGGAGAACCTTTTTTTATTTTGAGTTTACATGTCATATTTAACACAAATAAGCAGAAAAAAATCTTAAGTACAAAAAAGAATAATCAGGATTGTATATCTCATAGTGACAAGCTAAAGAAATGGAACACTGATTATAGAAAGAAATGTTGTCAAGGGTAAGATAACTTGACTATATTCTGGTTTTTGATGATAGAGGGGGTTCACGATCACCAAACCAGGTGATAAATCATAACAAAAAACCCCCGGAATCGGGGGTTTTCCTTTAGTTCTTGATGAATTTCTCAACTAATGAGCTTGTTTTGTAATCGTTCAAATCAAGTTTCCATTGGTCGATATCATTTTTCTTCATGTTGACTTCTACTGTTTCTTCAGAAGATGATGGTCCTAATTTTTTAAACTCATCTGGGTAAATCGAAAGTAAGTATTTTTGCGCTTCATCGTAAGAAGCTGAACGGTTTTTGCTGTAGAACTCAGTTGCTTTCTCTTTCAAACGATCGACAAGCGGACTTGCATCGATTGGTGTCAGAGTCACAGTCACGACAGCTTTATCACCACTGATGGATTTTGTTTTTGTTGATACTTTTGATTTTTCAGCTAATGTTTCTTTCACTGCTTTTAAAAGCTTATCAAGGTTTTCGTCCTTCGCTGAGCTAGAAGAAATACCAGAAGAAGTGATATAGCCTTGCTTGAATGATTTATCAAATTCGTTCACAACAGTTGATTTGTTATCACCTGTTAGTTTTTCGAAATCGTCGTTTTTCTTACCAAAAATCATTACATCAATATAAGAAGAAAGAGCTTTTGCAGATGCTTGAAGTGTATCTGCTTTTTTCATTAAGTCTTTACCTTTAATATCGAACTCTAGTGTTTTGTCATCTTTTTTAGAACCACTGCCTGGCTCTGTGTACACAAGCTGATAGTCTTTTTCTTTATCAACAACAAAGAAAAGACCGCCTTTTGTGACTTTGTCTGCATTTAAAGAGCTTGAAGATAATACTTCGTTGTAGTCATCTGGAGAGATCGTAGATACCTGTGCGTCATCTTGGTAAAGCGTGAAGTTGCTTTTATCAACATTGAGAGGCTCTTTGCTGATATTTTTTACAGATACATTCACTTTTAGTACATACTGATCATCCTGTACAGATGTATCGTATTGAGGTGGTAATGTGTACTCAGCACTTTCTACCTTTACCTCTGCTGCATCAAGAGATTTTTTGGTATCGTTTTCTTTCGCAGCTGTTTTGTCTTTTCCACCACTACAAGCAGCAGCGACAACAGTTACACACAAGATCAGAAGAAACAGGGATAATTTCTTTTTAAACATGGCGTGTTTTCCTCCTCGGGTTTATGATGAATTTCATTGAAAAGCTGTAGTTCATATCGTTCTTTTTGCACAAAAAGAAAAATACTGTATGTTTTTTACTGTAGAATGAAGCGAAAGTACTGTCAATACCTCAGTGCGTTTCTGAGGTTGATTGGCTTCAAGTAGTAAAAATGACACTAAGTTGAGAGGAGAAACTTGTAATTTATTATTTGATATCTCCTGTAGAAACTCAACATTTTATATTTTAAGGTTTTGAGTCGGATTATTGAATAGGTTCAAATGACTGTTTTTGAAGATGATGTCGCAATTAGAAGGATTTTTATGACTTGTAAATGAGTATATAGTAATGAATATTTCTTCCTGTTATGTATATGGTCACTTGGTTTGAGTGTTGTTGGCAGCGAGACACATGTCCAGCAAATTTAGACAGGCTGCCGACACTGAACATGCTTTTTCATGTAAAAATGGCAGTCATCTACACAGAAACACTACATAAAATAAAAGAGAAACGAACTGGAGGTGGATATATGGCAGTGGTAAGAGCGACAAGCTCTGATATTGATTTAATGGCCAGACTGCTGAGAGCAGAGGCAGAAGGTGAAGGGAGGCGAGGGATGCTGCTCGTAGGAAACGTGGGCATCAATCGTTTGCGTGCCAACTGCTCTGACTTTAAAGGGCTGCGTACGATTCCACAAATGATTTATCAGGAGCATGCATTCGAAGCGGTCACGCATGGTTACTTTTATCAACGAGCACGAGAAACGGAAAAAACACTTGCGCGGAGAAATATTAACGGAGAACGTTTTTGGCCGGCAAAATTCAGCCTTTGGTATTTTAAACCGCCTGGCGATTGTCCGGCGACTTGGTACAATCAGCCGTTTGTGGCAAGGTATAAGTCGCATTGCTTTTATCAGCCAACCGCCGAAACGTGTGAAAATGTCTATAACACCTTTTAGCTTGATGAAACGCACAATCCTCTTAGAGTACGAATACAGAGGGTTGTGTTTTTGTTTTTTCCAAAATGGGTAACCATTGTGTATCAACAAGATGAAGCACGTGAATGGAGGAAATAAAGATGTATCAAGATTTAAAAGGGAAAACAGCCATTGTCACAGGCTCTTCAAAAGGAATTGGACAAGCGATCGCATTGCGGTTTGGACAAGAGGAAATGAATGTGGTTGTGAACTATAAAGGCGATGAAGATGGAGCTGAAGAGACCGTACAAGCCATTCAGAAGCACGGAGGTGGGGCGGTGAAAGTACACGCAGATGTCTCCAAAGAGGAAGGCATCCAAGCCATCATGGATACAGCACTGGAGCATTTCGGTACAGTAGATGTATTCGTCAATAATTCAGGCTTCAACGGCGAAGAAGCGCTGCCGCATGAGATGACGCTGGAGCAATGGCAAAACGTCATCGATGTGAATATCACAGGTGCATTTTTAGGCGCAAAGGCTGCGCTCGCCTATATGATGGAGCATGACATCAAAGGGTCCATTTTAAACATTTCCAGTGTCCATCAGGAAATTCCGCGCCCGTTCAATGTTCATTATTCCACTTCAAAGGGCGGAATGAATATGATGACGAAGACGCTGGCTCTTGATTATGCCGAAGCGGGTATTCGAATCAACGCGATTGCGCCGGGTACCATGGCAACCGAATCGAATGATGATTTACAGGATGAATTGAAAAAACAAAAGCAGCTTGAGAAAATTCCGATGAGAACCTTTGGTGAACCGAAGGAGATTGGGTCCGCTGCTGCATTCCTCGTTTCTAAGGAAGCGGCATATATCACAGGCACCACCTTATTTGTGGATGGCGGAATGACACTTTATCCCTCTCAAATTAATGATTAATCCAAAAAACATCCGCCTGTTCATCCGGCGGATGTTTTTTGTTCGTAGCGTTGTGCCGCTTTGGCTGTTTTGCCGAGCAGCATCGGATACTTGCTCAGGAAGGAGATACATGGCACCATGAGCAGCAATGTGCCGATCGTATAAAAAAGTGTCCAAGAGAGCTGTGCTGTATCAGCAATATTGATACCAAGTCCATAAAAAACAAATGCTTTCATGATATCGATGCCGGCAAACTGCAAGACAAGAATGACAATAGAATTTCGCCCTAGATACGTCAAAATAGGGGAAGTTTTCAATTTAAAGCTTAAATAAATCACGGCAGCTGAACCGAGCAGAGCACATGCATAGAAAATAAAGAGATCACCGTAGTCGTTGACGCGCATATCGATCCGTGAATTAAAGCTCTGCATGTAAGCCGTCAGCACAAGCAGACCTGTACATAACAGAAGGGTTGGATCTGTTTTTAATTCCACAAACCATTGCTTTGCTAAAAATCCAATTGAATAAAACACAACAGCCGTCAAGGCGACATTGGCGTTCCAAGGAAGACTTTGATCTAAAAGCAAGGTAGAGGCATATCCAGCACTTCCGCAAAGAACAGTCAGCAAGATCACGGCAGCGGTTTTTCCTTTTGAAAGACGATGCATAAAGAAAAATAAAATTTCCACTAAAAAGAGCGTTGTTAAAAACCAAATCGCTGGATTATGTGTGAGTCTTGCTTCATCTGCATTGGATATGAAAATACCTGTAAACGGAACGAAAGGGTCAATATCCGTTTGTCCCTTGAATGCGAAGAAGCGGGTAACAGAGAACCAAAATACATACGTAATGATGGAGAAATAGAGATAGGGCAAGAGTAAGCTTTTGGCTTTTTTCTGAATAAATGACAGAGCAGGGGATGAGGATGATCGAAACATCATGCCTGATAGTAAAAAGAAAAGCGGCATATGAAAAGAGTAAATGAATTGCTTGAGCGAATCTGGAATGGGCACATGCGCCATGACCACGAGCAGAATGCCAATTCCTTTAGCTGCATCTACCCAATCGAGTCTCTTTTTCATGTCTGTCATCTCCTTCTTTCTCAGCGGCGTAAACCGGTCATTGAATATGTACCTCTACTATATAAAAGGTACACCTCTTATGCGTTTACAGTTCGCTAACGATTAGAAGACACATTTGCGATCAGATGACAGACGGAAGGATTTTGACATCTTGATGTTACATTTCCCATTTTTTATGACAATGTAAAAAAGAAGCCTGGAAAGCTGGCTTCAAAATAATTCTGCTATTCTCTTGAAGGAACGTTGTTTTTCAATCGGATCAAAGGAATTGTTCAGAATCATGATGTCATCCGTTTGATAGCGGTCCATCAAGATCTGTAATTGCTCTTTCACCGTTTCCTTCGAGCCGACAATCATCCGCTGGCGGTTTTGCAGCACTTTTTTCTTTTCCTGTGTGGTGTAGTGATAGGCATTTGCTTCTTCTATAGAAGGAACGCGGCTGTCCAGTCCTTTTTCAACACGCAGCAGCCATAAATCTGTACTGCTGGCGATCCTGTCTGCTTCTTCATCTGTTTCACCGCAGATGACAAAGATGGCAAACATAGATTGTGGCTGGCTGGAAAAGACAGATGGAGAAAAGTGTGATCGATAAGTCTCAAATGCTTGTGTGCCGCGTGCAGGATGGATAAAGTGGCCAAAAATATAGTTGATCCCAAGCTTCGCCGCCTGCATGGCACTATTTTCTCCAAGTCCGAGCAGCCAAACCGGCGGATGAGCATCAACAAGCGGAGCAGCTTTCACGCCTGCATGCGGATGGCCAGAAGGCAGGCTGTCTGATAAGTAAAAAAGAAGGTCCTTCAGCTGGCGGTCAAACTGAGACAGGTCTTTATGCACGCCGTCCGTCAAAGCGAGTCTCGTCCTTTCAATCCCGCCCGGAGATTTGCCGACTCCGATCTCAATCCGTCCAGGATAAAGGGCTTCAAGCTGCCGCGTGACCTCTGCTACTTTAAAAGGACTGTACTGAGGAAGTAAAATGCCGCCAGATCCGGTACGCAAGGTCGATGTATGAGCCGCAATATGAGCCATTAATATTTCAGGCGCTGTACTAGCGAGCCCTCTTGTGCTGTGGTGTTCAGCGAACCAATAGCGCTCATATCCAAGCGTTTCAGCCAGCTGAGCCAGCTGCGTTGTGTGAATCAATGTCTCCTGCGCTGTCTGACCTTTAGGAATGGCGACTTGATCTAATATATGAAGTGATGGCATCATCAACATCCTTTCATCAACATGCTGAATATAAGTATAAAGAAATCCATAGGTGGAAGGAAACGAAAGGGTTTATCCTTTGATCCTTTGCTTTTATCTTTTCTATATCAACATATGAAACCACATCAATACACTCGTTATCAGCAAGAGCTGTTCATCGGGAACTTTCGACAATGTTTCACATGAAACACTTCATTAACGACATGAACCATTTCCAATGTGCATCTTTCGTTAAAAAAATATAAAGTGTTTGAAACCTATCTTGAACATAGATCGTATATACTAGTAAATAGAAAAAAGAGTAAGAGGCTCCAATGTCATTTCATGAATTTTGTCGAATTTTCATGTATGATGATTTTAATAGGGTCCATCGCTTAATAAATAGATTTTTATTATGCTGGAGGAGTGATTGATTTGGCGATTACATTAGAAAAAGGTCAACGTATTGATTTAACAAAAGGGAAAACAGGGCTAACAAATATTCTTGTTGGACTTGGCTGGGACCCTGTATCAAAAGGCGGCGGATTTTTAGGGAAGCTGTTTGGCGGTGGAGGCGGCGCTGATGTTGATTGTGATGCTTCAGTGCTCATGCTGAAAAATGATAAGTTTACGGAAAATAAAGATTTGATTTATTTTGGCAACCTAAAAAGCAAATGCGGCAGTGTGGAGCATACAGGTGACAACCTGACTGGTGAAGGAGACGGAGATGATGAACAAGTCCTCGTCAACTTGAGCAAGGTGCCGGGTAATGTGAATAAATTGGTGTTTGTCGTCAACATTTATGATGCCCTTAGAAGAAACCAACACTTTGGTATGATTCAAAATGCTTACATTCGCATCGTTGATCGTTCAAACAATCAAGAATTAGTGAAATATAATTTAAAAGATGACTATGCAGGAAAAACTTCGTTAATCGTCGGAGAACTTTATCGCCACGAGAATGAGTGGAAGTTTGCGGCGCTTGGAAATGGTACAAATGATGCGAAGCTTGCCGATATTACGAGAAACTATATTTAAACAGAAGGGAGAGGTTCCTAGTGGGAATTTCTTTAGCGAAAGGTCAAAAAATTGATTTAACAAAAACGAATCCGGGTTTAACAAAAGTAGTCGTCGGTCTTGGCTGGGACGTCAATAAGTATGACGGCGGACATGACTTTGATCTAGACGCAAGTGTATTCCTTTTAGATGCGGCAGGTAAAGCAAGCTCTCCATCTGACTTTGTCTTTTACAACCAAACAACTGGCGGAGGCGGAAGTGTCGTACATACAGGCGATAACCGCACTGGCGAAGGGGACGGAGATGACGAGCAGGTCAATGTTGACCTTGCAGCTGTACCAGCAAGTATTGAGAAGATTTCATTTGTCATTACGATTCATGATGCAGAAGCACGCAGTCAAAATTTCGGACAAGTGTCTAACGCATATGTACGTATTTTAAATGCAGCATCGAATGAAGAACTCATTCGCTACGATTTGGCAGAGGATTTCTCAATTGAGACAGCCATTATTGTAGGTGAATTATACCGTCATGGCGGGGAATGGAAATTCTCAGCTGTCGGATCAGGCTATCAAGGCGGTCTTGCCCGCATTGCAACGGACTTTGGCTTAGATATCGGATAACGCAATAGTTTCCTATTTTCAAAGACAGGAGAGATACGAATATGGCGATTCAGCTTTCAAAAGGACAACGTGTCGATTTAACCAAAACCAACCCAGGGCTGACGAAAGTGATGATCGGTCTTGGCTGGGATACGAATAAATATTCTGGCGGAGCCGAATTTGATTTGGACGCTTCGGCTTTCTTGGTGGATGCAAATAATCGTTGTCAGCAAGATACAGATTTTGTGTTCTATAATAACCTTCAGCATCCGAGCGGCAGTGTCACTCATACAGGTGATAACCGGACGGGTGAGGGAGATGGAGACGACGAGCAAATTCTCGTTGATTTCTCGAAAATTCCTGCTAACATTGATCGTATCGGAATTACAGTTACGATCCATGATGCAGAGGCGCGCAGCCAAAATTTTGGACAAGTCTCTAATGCATTTGTTCGTGTTGTAAATGAAGAGGGCGGGGAAGAATTGATTCGCTTCGATTTAGGCGAAGACTTCTCAATTGAAACAGCTGTTGTGGTATGTGAATTGTACCGACACGGAAGTGATTGGAAGTTTAACGCGATCGGAAGCGGATTCTCTGGCGGACTTGCAGCTCTTTGTCAAAATTATGGGTTAGAAGTGTAAATAAGAGAAACAAATCAATTCAAGAGGTGCTGTCAAAAGCTCATATGAGGGCCTTTCCTAAGTGAGAAAGAAACAGCGATCAAGAATAGCAGCAGGCGAAAGCCTGCTGATGCTTCTACACTTATAGGAGGAAAACCAGTTGGACATTTTGAAACATATGTTGGATACATATGCCTCGTTTTTTGATTGGCATATGTGGGCAGAGGTATTAACAGACCCTGTCTCTTGGGGGCTTATTGGGACGCTTGTCGTGCTTGAAGGATTGTTATCTGCAGATAACGCACTTGTATTAGCTGTAATGGTGAAACATTTACCAGAAAAGCAGCGTAAAAAGGCATTAACCTACGGATTAATTGGCGCTTATTTCTTCCGTTTTCTATTCATTGGCGTAGGGATGCTGCTTATTAAGTTCTGGTGGATTAAGGTCCTCGGAGCTGCTTACTTAGCATGGCTTGTTATTAAGCACTTCTGGTTAGGTGACGGCGATGATGAAGCGAAGGAACTGAAAAAAGAAGGCTGGATGGTTCGTGTCTTTGGTGTGTTCTGGGCAACCGTTATTTCTGTTGAAATTATGGACCTTGCCTTCTCGGTTGATAGTATTCTTGCAGCATTCGCTGTATCTGAGGAAGTATGGATTCTACTATTAGGCGGAATGCTTGGAATTCTCATGATGCGTACAGTCGCGCAGTTATTCCTTGTTCTCATTGACCGTATTCCAGAGCTCGAGAATACAGCGTTTATTCTCATCGGGATCATTGCGATCAAAATGGGCTTGAGTGCTGCTCACATTGAAATCCCGCATCTTGTATTCTTTGCGATTATTATCCTAGCATTTATCGGAACGTTTATTGTTCATAAAATCAATAAGAAGAAACATCAAGAAGTGACAAACGAAGCTGCGGCTTCAAAAGAAGAATAGGACGATCAAAAAGGAATGGAGTTGATTAGCGGCTCCATCCTTTTTTGAATCATCAAGTCATTTGTTCGATTTTCTCTCAACAACAGGAGGTGGCACAGCATGCGGTATTTTCAGTTTTTATCAGAGGCGAGGCAGCACGATATTTTTTTCAAACGGCCGGGGGCGATGCATTTGATGACGCCAAGGCACGTACTTGCGCATGCATTAGGTGCTACTTTGTATATGCCTGCGACAAGACAGGATATAGCAGACATGCTGCTGTCGCAGAAATATGAAGCGCTTTGCTCTGTTGTATTTTGTTTAGAGGATGCCATCGGTGATCAAGAAGTGGAAATGGCTGAACAGAATCTAGTGGTACAACTCGCCAAACTGTCGGACAAATTAACGCATACACCTGAAATGGCTGAACAAATGCCGCTTTTATTTATCCGGGTTCGTTCGCCGAAGCAGCTGCTCAAAATGGCAGCTTTGCTTGGTTCATCTCTTCGTTTATTGACGGGTTTTGTATTTCCAAAGTGTTCTATTCATAATGCGAAGGATTATTTGGACAGCTTGAAACAGGCGTCCGCACAAACGAAGACAACGCTGTACGGTATGCCCATTTTGGAAACACCCGATTTATTAGAAAAAGAAACAAGATATACGGTGCTGTCTGAGTTAAAGCAGATCATGCTGAATGATGAAGAATATATTTTGAATATTCGTATTGGGGCAACGGATCTTTGCGGCCTATATGGCATTCGCCGTGATCGCGACACCACCATTTATGAAATCAGATTGATTGCTGATTTGATCACAGATATTATCAATTATTTTGGCCGTTCCTTTGTTGTATCAGGTGCTGTATGGGAGCATTTTGGCCCTGCACGAAAGGAACAAAAACCTTTCATCCGTGCGCTCTCTAAGGGCGGTGAGCTGCCCTTATCTGAATTCGATGACGTACAAGGTTTACTCAAAGAGACAAGACTCGATGTAGCCAACGGCATACATGGAAAGACAGTGATCCATCCAACACATCTCAAGCCAGTGCAAAGCATGTACGTTGTGACAAAGGAAGAGTACTTGGATGCATTAAGCATTCTGGAACATGCTGACGGTACAGTTGGCGTGATGAAGAGTGCCTTTTCTAATAAGATGAATGAAACGAAGCCCCATTACAGGTGGGCAGAGCACATATTAATTAAGTCAGACATTTACGGGGTGTTTCATGAAAATAGAAGCTATATCGACATACTCACAGAATCAGAAGCGGCATACGCTGAACATCTTGGAACATATGGAGGTTGAGCTTGACCTCAAAGAAGGTGCGCTCCAGCTGGAAAAAGAGCATCTTTTTGAGATGGCGGCAAGGGTGAACAAAAAAAGAGCCTTTTTATTCGTTAGTAAGGTGCTTGGAAAGCATATTCCTGTTCATCCAGTAAAACCGCTTCTTGTCTCGGGTCTTTTAGCGATGGCATATGCCAAAGCGCAAACGGGAAAGACGCCCCCGCACCAAGATCATATCGTCGAGGCACTCAAGACGGATGATCACACGGTGTTAACGGCAGCCTATGAAACACTCAAAGAAGAAAAGCTTTCAGCTGGCAATGTGCCTGTCGTCATCGGCTTTGCGGAAACGGCAACAGCCCTTGGACATGGTGTGTATGATGTGATAGAAGGCGCATCATACATTCATACGACACGTGAACAGCTGCTGGGTCTTGATCCGTCATTGGTATTTGAAGAAGAACATTCGCATGCAACAGATCAGCTTTGTTATGCAGACGAAGCATTACTTCGCACAGACCGCCCCATCGTGTTAGTAGATGATGAAGTCACGACAGGCCGTACCAATATCAACATCATTCGTGACCTTCATGCAAAGTACCCGAGGCATTCTTATACCATTCTTTCCATTTTGGACTGGCGGACGGAGGAGCATGAGAAAGCCATGTGCCAGCTTGAAGAAGAGCTTGGAATTCACATTACATCATTGTCTTTATTAAAAGGGCAGATGATTTTTCGAGGCAAAACGCTCGATGAGCCAGCTTATTCGTATGAGATTGCGGAGCAAGAGAAGCAGCCAAGTCTCTCTTTTCACTCTCTTCAACCTTTCTTTAAGCAAGTGCCCTATTCACTTTCTTATGCAGAAAATTCGGCAGGTCATTCGCCATATATACATGAAACGGGCCGTTTTGGTTTAAACGCAGCAGATACGGAAGCGCTCGACCAAGCAGCTGCTGAAGCGGGATTGAGGCTGCGGCAGGAACGCAAAGGAAAACAAACACTCTGCTTAGGGACAGGTGAGCTGATGTATGTGCCGATGAGACTGTCTGCACACATGGGGGAAGGCGTTCTCTTTCATTCAACAACGAGAAGCCCTATTCACCCAGTCGAAAAGGATGGATACGCTGTCCAAAATGGGTTTACCTTTATGAATCCAGAGGATGCCCGAATTCAGCACTACGTGTACAACATTCCAAAAGGTGAATATGATGATGTATTTCTCTTTTTTGAGAAAAAGGTCTCTCAGGAGGCATTGCTTCCGCTTGTTCACTTATTTGCTGAGCGGCATGTGAAGCATGTGCATATTGTGACTTTATCAGACGAGGTGAAGGTGATTGGCTAATGTGTATACAAAGATGGGGAGCTATCCAGAGCAGGATGTAACCTTCTTACTCAAAGATTTATCCTCTATTGAGATGGAGAAAAGTACAGAGGAGCGGGAGCGTTCGATTCAGAGCGGTGCGCATTATTCAGAAATGCTGCCAATTGAGTACAAACCAACGGCATCTTATATGACTTTATTCTATCAATCTCTTGAAGAAAGTAAGGAAAAGGTAGCAGAAGCAGTAGCTGTTGTAGCAGAACAGATTGTGAAGAAACGAGGCTTCCAAACCGTGCTTTGCAGTTTGGCGCGTGCGGGGACACCGATCGGGGTGCTGATCAAACGATATATTCGAAAGACGTATGGTGTCGATCTGCCTCATTACAGCATCTCTATTATTCGCGACCGCGGAATAGACGAGAATGCACTGCATTACATGCTGAAAGAACATCCAGGTTTTGAAATTGCTTTTATCGATGGATGGACTGGAAAAGGGGCGATTTCGAAAGAGCTCCAAAAAGCTGTTCTTGATTTTGAAAAAAAGTATGGTGTACGTCTCTCGAGTGAGCTGGCTGTGCTGGCAGACCCCGGCTATTGTACACATGTATACGGAACGAGGGAGGACTTTCTCATTCCAAGTGCCTGCCTGAATTCGACAGTATCAGGGCTTGTCAGTCGTACGGTATTAAACAACCGCTGGATCAATGCCGATGATTTCCATGGGGCAAAGTATTATAAAGAGCTGCTTGATGAGGATGTGTCC
This sequence comes from Bacillus sp. FSL M8-0350, assembly GCF_038593345.1. Lineage (NCBI taxonomy): Bacteria > Bacillati > Bacillota > Bacilli > Caryophanales > Bacillaceae > Bacillus > Bacillus sp. FSL M8-0350. Next base: position 294,065 of record NZ_CP151985.1, read on the forward strand.
AATCTATATGTGGATACAATTGAAGAAGCATTTTCAAGCCTCGGACCAAATGTACAAGAGAAAGCAGAAACCATACTCTCGCAAGGGACGCCGGCAGATTGGCGGGGAATGGCATCCATTGAAGCAATTGGTCAGGAGTTTCAAATTGAAAATACCCACTTGATTAAGCCGGGTGTTGGTGAAACGACCCGTGTGCTGCTTAGAAGAATCCCTTGGAAAATCTTGATTCAGCCTGGATCTCAGGAGAAGCTGAAGCATATCTTGCTTTTGGCAGAGGACAGAGGTGTTCCTGTCATTGAATATGCCAATATGTCTTACACGTGCTGCGGGTTAATTCGTCCGCTGGAGCAAACGTCATGAAGACATTTGCATTTGCTAGTGATTTAGACCGGACGCTGATTTACTCACATCGAGTGCTTGACCAGTATGCGTATGAAGGAGAGTATGATTTAGTTGAGGTGCTGGACGAACGGCCGCTTTCCTATATGTCTGTTAAAACGAAAAAATCTTTGCAGACGATTCATCAATCAGGCTGGTTCATTCCAGTGACGACAAGAACAACCGCACAGTATGAACGAATCACCTTCTTTGAGCAAGAGCTTAAACCGGAGTATGCTGTCACAACAAACGGGGGCTGTATTCTTCATCATGGCAAGCCGCTTGAGGATTGGCAGGCCATTGTTGATGAGAGACTTAGGGAGTGTATGCCAGTCAGAGAGATGCTGAGGGCGATCTCGGAACTTCCAGTTGCGGCATGGGTGAAGCGTACCCGTACAGCAGAGGGAAGATTTCTTTATTTGATTATGAAAGAGGAGTATCTATCTCACATTCCGCTTGCTGAATTGAAGCTGTGGGGCGAGGAGAGAGGCTGGCAGGTTTCTCTTCAGGGACGGAAGCTTTATTTTATTCCACAGCCGCTTAATAAGTGGGATGCTGTTGCTTTTCTAAAGGACAGGCTGCAGCTTGAATACGTCTATGGTGCGGGTGATTCTCTGTTAGATGCAGGGCTCATTCGTCAATCAGATATGGGCTTTGCCCCAAGACATGGAGAAGTTCTGGACTTTGACCCATCACTTGAGCCGACAGCAGCATCTGGCATGGCCGCAGCGGATGAAATCACCGCTTGTGTCATCGAGCAGATGATGAACGCAAAAAAGCCTTCGATTCGATAGCAGAAGTAGAAGGCTGAATGATATGATAGTAGTAGCTTTCGAGAAAATATAGGAGAAAGGAAGGAGCGGCGTGAGTTATAAAGAAATCAATGTCACCCATACACGGGCGGAGCAGGAAGCCTGGAAAAATGTGCTGAAAAAGCCGCTCCCTGAAAGAGACGGTTATGTAAAGGACGAGCATATGTTGTCCTTGCCGCGTCTCGCCGCCCGGGTCCTTGGAACTCCGCATGATGCAACCGATTATTTTATTTATTTACATGAATTATACGAAACAGACGGCATGCATATTTTAAGTGAAACACTCAATCGTCATATTGAGCCGGAGCATTTTCAAGCGCTGCAGCGTATTCATTTGATTAACCAAGAAGAAAAGGGATTGTCCGTGAATCGCTTTGTTGCTTTTTTAGATGGTGAACAGCTGATTGTACGCCATCCAAACCCTGTGATGAACCGGCATATCCGTCTTTCATTGATCAAGGTATTTGAGCATTTCAAGCAGCTGCACGAGGGTGGATTTCAGCATCCTGATTTCCGCCGGGTCCTGCTGGATGTCGTGAAGTTTTCAAATAACCATTTAGGTCCATGGCTGAAGGAAGTCAATATCGAAGAAAAAATGCCGGCTGTCATTTGGTATGGAGAGGCGAATAAAAGTCAGCTTTATTTTCTTTACTATGTCATGCTGATTGGCTGTGATGTTGTGCTATTTCATCCAGAAGGCGAGGATTCGTTCCGCGAATTAGATCCAGAAGAAAAGCTGACTTTTATTGATCAGTACCCGGGGACTTCAAAGCTTGAGCCGTTCCCTACTGAAAAGCCTGAGAGGAAATCAACGGTGGCGTACCGCTCGACAAGAGAGCTTGAAGAGGTGCTTCACACGGAAGATTCAATGCTGTATAAGCCGTGGCAATTCAGAGATCATACTCCTCATTCCATTACACTGAAGACCACGTATGATGAGCTGTTTTTAATTGCAAAGGAACGATCCTTTATCCGCCCGAATTTTAAAGCAGACCGGGACACGATACAGATTCCGAATCTTTTTGCGAAAATGATGGGTGTCACCCGAGACAAGCGTGAATACTGGGATCGCATTCACACGTTAATGGAGGGGAAAGAGACGAAGACCATTCGCCATTTTCCTTTTACGAAAGAAGTGACTTCGAATTATCAATTTCATTATCAGCATGCACTTTCTTCTGCTGGAGAGATTGATCCTGACTTATTAATGAAAAGCAATGTGTGGCAGTTTTCTCATCTATATGAGGGCACGCAGCGTGCGATTGCAGAGGCGATATCTCGAATCTGTCAGCATCCGAAGCTATTAAAAGAAGGCAATGAAACCGAATTAGATGTCCGTATTTATTTATTCAAGCAGGTTCTGCATTTAAGCCAGGATCTCATTGAACTGATTCAAACCTTTGATTACGCACAAACCGTACCGAAAGTGATTTTATACCATACGGAATATAATGGTGAGCTGACTCGCTCTGATGCGGCCGCCCTGATTTTCCTAAATGAAATGGGTGTGGATCTCTTCGTATATCATCCGGCGGGATATCAGTGTATCGAACGGTATATCGATGACCAATTATTTGATACCCATTGGCTTGATGAGATGGTCATGAACCAGGAGTTTAAAGAGCCGTCCATCGTTAGAAAGTTATTTCAATCCATTAAAAACCGATAAGGAGATCAAAGCTTATGACAAATACAAACGGAAATGACATCATTTCAATTGATAAAGAGGAAATCACGATTGAGAAAGCAGACGATATTCGCGTTCAGCTTCGAAATGAACCAGAAGTGCAAAATATTGCGAGACAGATCGATGCGAAAAATCAGCTTGAACTTCTTGAATACGGAAAACAGCCGGCCGTTGAAATCTCTAAGTTCTCTGATCGTATCCTTTCAATGATGCGTTCAACAAGTGTCACTGACTCAGGAACAATGCTGACGCAGCTTGGCAAGATTATGGATCGCTTTGATAAAAATGATTTTGACGAACCGAAGGGTGGTTTGTTGTCAAAAATCTTTAAGCGCGGCGGCAGCATGATCGAAAAGATTTTTAGTAAATATCAAACCCTCGGTGCAGAGATTGAAAAAATTAATGTAGAAATTAGTAAATATAAAGATGAAATGACCAAATCGACTGTGACGCTTGAAGAAATGTATGAGCATAACATTCAATACTATATGGAGCTTGAAAAGTATGTCGTAGCCGGTCAAATGAAAATCGAAGAATTAAAGCAATTGGTTCCTTCATATGAAGAAAAAGCAGCTAGTGGAAACCAGCTTGCGCAGATGGAGCTTGATACGCTTCGTAATGGCATTCAAGCGCTTGAAGAGCGTGTGTATGACCTTGATATGGCAAGAATGGTGGCGCTTCAAACAGCACCGCAAATCCGTTTGCTTCAGCGCGGGAATACGAAATTAATCGGGAAGATCAACTCTGCCTTCATCATCACGATTCCAATTTTCAAAAATGGGATCATTCAAGCTGTTACAGCGAAGAGACAAAAGCTTGTGGCTGATTCTATGAGTGAGCTGGATAGAAGAACAAATGAAATGCTGAAACGAAATGCTGAAAACATTTCAAGTCAAAGTGTGGAGATTGCCAAATTATCTGGCCGTCCAAGCATCGACATTGAAACGATCGAATCTTCCTTTAATACAATTGTACAAGGGATGAAAGAGACGAAACAGATCGAAGAAGAGAACAAGCGATTACGCGAAGATGGAACAAAACGTATGCTTGAGCTTCAAGATAATATTAAGCGGGCTGCCCTGGAGTCCTAAAAAAACAAGCTGTCTGTAACTAAAGTTGCAGGCAGTTTTTTTATGAATTTAAATAAAATTTGAGAAAAAAGGTTTTTATGTGACCATTTTCGGGTAAATCCTGTTCAGGGGAATGGTTCGCCCATGATTCAAAAAAACGCTATAACGAGGATTCGACTTATTTTTTAGTACAATTAGGAATTTCCAGTAAAATATTGTCTGATGAGAGGAAATACCCCGTAAAATATGTAGTTTATGAAGCATTCTATAGGATTTACGAGTAATACGGCGTATAAACTCTAATGACCAGACCTCTATATGGAATTCATACATATTGTGGGGAAATAAGCGAATTCTAAAGATTGTTCGCATCATAACGCTTATGTTACGGTTATAAAGATGCTAATTTGGAGGGAAAATATGAATTCTGAAGAGAGAAATATCAAAATCAAGATAAATAATGTATCTAAAATTTTCGGTAAAAATGCTAAAAAAGCATCTCAAATGCTTGAAAAAGGGAAAACAAAAAGAGAAATCCTAAAAGAGACCGGCGCAACTGTTGGTGTCAATCGAGCAAATTTTGATGTTTATGACGGCGAGATATTTGTCATCATGGGGCTATCAGGGAGCGGAAAGTCCACACTTGTGCGGATGCTAAACAGGTTAATCGAACCAACCTCCGGTGAAATATATATTGATGGGGATATGATAACAAATATGTCAAAGGATCAATTGCGTGAAGTCAGACGGAAAAAGATCAGCATGGTTTTCCAAAACTTCGCATTGTTCCCGCACCGTACAATTCTTGAGAACACAGAGTATGGTCTTGAATTGCAAGGTGTAGATAAAGAAGAGCGCAGATCAAAAGCGCTTGAATCTTTAAAGCTTGTTGGACTTGAAGGTTTTGAAGAGCAATACCCAAATCAATTAAGTGGTGGTATGCAGCAGCGTGTTGGATTGGCACGTGCTTTAGCAAATGACCCTGACATTTTATTAATGGATGAAGCATTCAGCGCACTAGATCCATTAATTCGGAAAGATATGCAGGATGAATTGCTTGAGCTTCATACATCTGTAGGAAAAACGATCATTTTCATTACCCATGATTTAGATGAGGCGCTTCGTATTGGTGACCGCATTGTACTCATGAAGGACGGAAATATCGTTCAAATCGGAACACCAGAAGAAATTCTGATGAACCCATCGAATGAATATGTTGAACGCTTCGTTGAAGATGTTGACCTTTCTAAAGTATTAACCGCTGGTCATATTATGAAACGTGCAGAAACAGTTCAGATCGATAAAGGAGCCCGTGTTGCGCTTACGCTCATGAAAAACCTTGGGATTTCGTCTATCTATGCAGTAGATAAGAAAAAGCATTTATTAGGTGTTATTTCTGCACAAGCAGCGAAAAAAGCAGCAGAAACGGGAGCGTCGCTTGAAACTGTTCTTGATAAAGAATTTACCACAGTATTGGAATCAACGTATTTAACAGAAATCTTTGATGCAGTGTCTGATGCGGCAAACATTCCAATTGCAGTTGTAGATGAGAAAAACAGAATGAAGGGCATTGTGGTCAGAGGTGCATTGATTGGTGCATTATCAGGTAATGATGAATATATCAACATGTCTTCTAACAAGCTAGAGGAAATTAAGACACAAGAGCCTTCTGCACAGGAGGTAGAATAAGATGTTTAGTATGAGTGATTTACCTAGAATTCCGTTCGCGGATTATATCGATCGATTTGTTGACTGGTTAACATTAACGTTTGGTGGTTTCTTTGATGGCATCACAAATGGATTAGCTGGAACAGTAAATGGAATTGTAGCTGCACTTGGCGTCATTCCATCCATTATTTTAACCCTTATCTTTGCCGGCATTGCTTGGTGGATCAGTACAAGAGGAGTTGCTCTTTTCACACTTATTGGATTTTTACTGATCGACTATTTAGGCTACTGGCATCCAATGCTTCAAACACTTGCGCTCGTTCTGACCGCTGTGGTCATTTCTATCGTGATCGGGGTTCCGATCGGTATTTGGGCATCACAGAAGGAAACTGTGCGTAAAATTGTGACACCTATTTTAGATTTAATGCAGACAATGCCTGCATTCGTTTATCTATTACCAGCGATCTTTTTCTTTAACATTGGGGTTGTTCCTGGGGTTGTGGCATCGGTTATTTTCTCCATGCCGCCAACGATTCGTATGACCATTCTCGGTATTAAACAAGTACCAGCGGATTTAATTGAAGCAACTGAAGCTTTTGGTTCAACGACATTCCAGCGTTTATTCAAAGTTCAGCTTCCACTTGCAACAAAAACCATCTTAGCTGGTATTAACCAAAGTATCATGCTGGCTCTATCCATGGTCGTTATTGCCGCAATGGTAGGTGCACCAGGACTTGGTTCAGAAGTATATAGTGCGGTAACGCAGCTGAAAACAGGTATTGGTTTTGAAGCAGGTATTGCCATTGTTATTGTGGCGATTACACTCGACCGTATTACACAAAATATTAAAACGAAAAAAACCAGGGGGAATGCTTAATGTGGAAAAAGTCTCTCTACATTGGGATGACCGCCCTGCTCGTCTTTTTACTAGCCGCTTGCGGTGCACAATCGGATTCAAATGCAAGTGCAGCACAGCAGGTCAATAAAACGATTATTGGGATTGATCCGGGTTCAGGTATTATGGCCCTAACCGATCAGGCCAAAAAGGATTATGGCTTAGAGGATTGGACGGTTGTGTCTGCATCAAGTGCAGCCATGACGGCAACGCTCAAAAAATCATACGACCGTAAAAAACCAATCATTATCACTGGCTGGAATCCACACTGGATGTTTTCCCGCTATGATTTAAAATATTTAGATGATCCAAAAAAATCTTACGGTGAAGCGGAAGAAATTCATACGATTTCACGTAAAGGCTTTGCGAAGGATCAGCCGGAAGCAGCTAAAATGCTTAGTCAGTTTAAATGGTCTCAAGATGACATGGGCGAAGTCATGATTGATATCCAAGATGGTGTGAAACCAAAGGATGCCGCCTTAAAATATGTGAAAAAACATAAAGACCAAGTAGCGAAATGGACAAAAGGCGTGAAAAAGTCGAATGGTGGAAAAGTGAATCTTGCCTACGTTGCATGGGATAGTGAGATTGCAAGTACCAATGTTGCAGCAGAAGTATTGCGTGAACTCGGGTTTAAAGTAACTTTGACTCAGGTTGAAGCAGGTCCGATGTGGACAGCAATTGCAACCGGAAGTGCGGATGCATCATTATCCGCTTGGCTGCCAAATACGCATAAAACGTATGCAGCGAAGTTTAAAGGAAAATATGATGACCTTGGTACAAGTATGAAAGGTCTTCGAATGGGGCTAGTTGTCCCGACATATATGAAGAACGTAAACTCCATTGAGGATTTGAAAAAATAGTCAATGATGTAGTGGTTCCCTTATAATAGAAGGGAGCATGTTGAAAAAGCAGTCTGCTCAAAAAGCGGCTGCTTTTTTCTTATATAGAAGGATGGAGTTGTCGGGCGATGGATAAGTCAATCATGATTTTTCTGCATGGTGGAGGAGTAAGCAGCTGGATGTGGCAGGAGCAGGTTGAAATATTGAAAAACACGTATGAATGCTTTGCCCCTGATCTCATTGGACACGGGACAAGAGCAAAAGAACAGATATTTTCAATGAATGAAAGCACCCAAGAAGTCATCTCATGGATTAAGGAAAACGCGAATGGCCGTCAAGTGATTCTGATTGGATTTTCTTTAGGTGCGCAGATTGCCGTTGATGTGTTATCAAGAGAACCACATATCGTAGACATAGCTGTCATCAATAGCGCCCTTGTGATGCCTTTGCCATGGCTCCACTTCATGGTGAGACCCCTCTTGCCACTGACGTACCCATTATTAAAGAAAGATTGGTTTATTCAGCTCCAAGCCGAAAAGATGGGGCTCCCACAACATATACTGCATCATTATGCGGCGGAATCGAAACATCTGCAAAAGAAAACCCTTCTTACGATGTTTCAAGAGAACCTCCATTACAAGCTCCCAGACACGTTTCAGCAAGCGAAGGCTCGCATTCTTGTCACAGTGGGAGAAAAAGAAAAAGGCATCATGAAACGGTCAGCCAAAAAAATAACGAATTCACATCCGAAGGCAACAGGGGTCATCGTTCCCGGTATTGGACATACATTTACTTTTGAGAAGAAAGAACTTTTTACAGAAATGATCAAAAGCTTTATAGAGGCACGTGCATTACCAGCCGAATTAAAGGAAATCCAGTAGCCGTCTCAATTATTAAGTGAAGACGAGCATAAAAGGGGCGGTGGTCTCTTAAAATCTATATGATATAGGTATAAAACGCTTTCAGTTTGTGTGCCCTAGAAGGAGGAGCTATGAGTAAAAACTATATCATATTCGGTGCAAGTCAAGGATTAGGAGATGCTTTTGTAAAGGGTCTTCCTTCAAGTGGAGATACAGTTTGGATTGTGTCGCGAAGTGAACCAAGCAGTTTGAACATAGATGACGGTGTACATAGAATTTGGCTGAAAATCGACTTATCAAGCCAAACGTATATCCCTTATATGCTCGAAGCACTTGAGAACAAGACGATTGATGTACTCATCTATAACGTCGGTTTATGGGAAAAACGAGGCTTTGAAGACGATTATTCCTTTGATCACGATCAGCCAGAGGATATTGCACATTTAATCAATGTGAATGTCACCTCAACCATTACGTACATCCAGGCACTGCTTCCGCACGTAAGGAAATCGGAGAATGGAAAAATCATCGTCATTGGCTCAACGGCGGGTCTCGATCATACGAACCTGCCGCAGGTCTCGTTTGTTGCATCTAAATTTGGCCTGCGCGGAATTGTGAATGCACTGAGAGAGCATGTGAGGAAAGATAAAATATCCGTCACCTGTATCAATCCAGGAGAACTTGCGGCGGAGGTTCCGTATGAAGATGGAGCCGAAAAGGCCATCACTCTTTATGATGAAACGAGAATCCCTGTTCAGGATATTGTGGAGCTTGCGAGATGTGTGATTCATTTATCAAGGGTATCTTGCGTGAAAGAAATCAACGTTCCAGCCATGGCAGATCTGAATGCGTAATATAAAGCAGACCACCCGCCCTGAAGAGAAGGCGGGTGACTTTTTCATTTATGATGTATGCTGCTGGAGTGTTTGATAGACAGCCTCGGTCAAAATCTCAATGCCAGTAAAGATAGCAGAGCGGTCGAAGGTCATATACGGATGATGAAGACCGGGCTTTAAATCACAGCCTAAACCGAGCATCGTGGATTTGATATGCGGAAGCTTTGCTGCGTAAAAGTGAAAGTCCTCTCCACCTGTTGTGACGATCGGGGGATCAAGCTGCTCTTTGCCTAAAACCTGTTCAATTGCATGAGACATGATCTGGACAGCTTCTTCATTTAAGGTGGCGGCAGGCAGACGATGGTCTGTTGAAAGTGTAATGGAAGCGCCAAAGGCATCCGCTACAGAATGAACCGCTTTTTCAATTTCTTTTTCTAGTTCATCCATCACTTCGTTTGTTTGTGCCCGTACATCTAATGTAAAAGAGGCTTTGCCTGGGATGATGTTTGAGCTGCCCCCGCCAGCATGTAAATTGGTCATTTTGACAGAATGCGCGACTCTTGGATCGACATGGATATGCGCGAGTCTCTGCACGAGGGTTGAAGCCACTTCTATGACGTTGACGCCAAGGTGTGGACGTGCACCGTGCGCTTCCTCGCCAATAATGGTGCCGACGTAATGATTACTTGATCCGTGCAATATAGCAGGAGCGCAGCGTCCGTTTAATGTTTCTTGGATTGGGCGCACATGTACGCCATATAAGTAATCGACATCTGCGAGCACACCTTTTTCAATCATTTTCAGCGCACCGCCGCCTCTTTCCTCGGCAGGCTGAAAGATGAAACGGATCGTGCCGTTCGGGCGTTCTTTTTCCTTTAATGCCATGAAGGTGCCGAGAGCCATTGTCATGTGTGCATCGTGGCCGCATGAATGATTGGCTTGAAACTCACCATCTACTTCCTGCCAAAGTGCATCAATATCGGCTCTCACAGCGACCACTGGTGCGCCTTCTCCAATTTCACCGATCACCCCTGTACAGTCGTCAAATGTTTGAGTTTTGCAGCCCAATTTTTTCAATATATCTTCAATATAAGCAGTCGTTTCTGTTTCTTCCCAGCTGATTTCTGGATGGGCATGCAAGTGTTCAAAGATGTCTGTCACGGTTTGTTTCATTTCGTTTGTCAAAGTTGTCATGAGAAGCCTCCTTGCTGACAGATAATCTGTCAAAACATTATTTTAGTGAAATAATATTGATCTTAAATATCAACAGTGTTTATAATATAACACATCATTTGATTATTCTGAAAATTAAGTGAAATTCCGATCGGGACAAAGGGGTTTTGACACATGAAAACAGCGACAGTATCAGCACCAGAGAAACAAAAACGAAAACTTCAAATGCCGGATGCGTATGTTCTCTTATTTATGATTGCACTGATTTGTACAATAGCAACGTATTTTGTACCAGCGGGTGAGTTTGACCGAAAGACATCTGGGGAGATCACGACAGCCGTTCCTGGCAGCTATCACCGTATTGATCAATCACCAGTGAGTCCAGTTGGCTTTTTCACAGCGATACAAGAAGGAATGGTAGGGTCCTCTTCTATTATTTTTCTGATTCTATTTACGGGCGGAACCATTGCCATTTTGGAGAAGACAGGTGCTATTAACGGGATGATTCACCATGTCATCAGCCGGTTTCAAACGAAGCAATTATTGTTTATTTGTATTGTTGGGGGATTATTTTCAGTCCTTGGAACGACCGGAATTGTCGTGAATTCTGTCATTGGGTTTATTCCAATCGGCATCATTGTGGCACGATCCTTGAAATGGGATGCTGTAGCAGGAGCCGCTGTCATATACATCGGCTGTTATGCAGGGTTTAACGCAACGATTTTATCTCCATCTCCATTAGGTTTATCACAAACAATTGCAGAGCTGCCGATCTTTTCCGGCATCGGCCTGCGTGTCATTATTTATCTTTGTTTTCTTATTTCTAGTATTGTGTACATCTATTTATATACAAGACGTCTGAAGAATAAAGAAAAGGGAAGCATTCTTGGCGATCAATGGTTTCCTGCTAAGGGGCTTGGCGGAGCCGATGCGGAATCTGTGGACAAGCCTGCATTTACTGGCAGACATAAGCTGATTTTAGCGGTGTGCGGATTGTCACTTGGAGGTTTCTTATATGGCGCACTTCAGCTTGGCTGGACCGATAAGGAAATGGCGGGTGTGTTCATTTTTATGGCTATCGTCGCTGGACTGCTCGGCGGATTAGCTGCCAATGATATTGCGAAAACGTTTATTATCGGATGCCAAAGCCTTGTATACGGCGCACTTATTGTTGGGATGGCACGCTGTATTTCGGTCATTTTAGAAAACGGGAAGCTGCTTGATACAGTGGTCAATGGCTTGGCGAGTATGCTGACAGGCTTTAGTCCCATCGCTGGTGCGATCGGGATGTATATTGCGAGTGCGCTTCTTCACTTTTTGATTTCATCAGGATCAGGAGAAGCCGTTGTCTTTATCCCAATTCTTGCGCCGCTCGCTGATTTAATGGGCATCACAAGACAGGTAGCTGTAGAAGCGGTAATGCTTGGTGAAGGGGTGGTCAACTGTATCAATCCGACTTCCGGTGTGTTGATGGCTGTGCTTGCTGCAAGTGGTATTCCTTATGTAAAGTGGCTGCGTTTTATGGTGCCGCTTGCCCTCATTTGGTTTGTCATCGGTCTTGTGTTTATTTGTATCGGGGTCATGATCAACTGGGGACCTTATTAATGATGTATGAAGCTGCCGACGAGTGTTTGGCAGCTTTTTTCTTGTGGAAATATGTATGGAGGCAGCGCTTTGAAAGCACAATAAATGTGTTCACAAATTCGCTACATATATTTTTTGAGCAACCCCCTTGCAAAAGTTTGTGAAATGTTGCACAATAAGAATGTGAAATACTTCACATAAGAAAAACAGCCTAGTTTTACTCAGGAGGATGAGATAAATGACAAACGAAAAAGTAAACAAAGTAGCCCTTATTGGAGCAGGTTTTGTCGGCAGCAGTTATGCCTTTACATTAATAAATCAAGCAATCACAGATGAATTGGTTGTCATCGATTTGAATCAAGACAAAGCAATGGGTGACGTGATGGATTTAAACCACGGAAAAGCATTTGCGCCGCATCCTGTGAATACATGGTATGGAGATTATGAGGATTGTAAGGATGCAGATATCGTCTGTATCTGTGCTGGTGCAAACCAAAAGCCAGGTGAAACAAGACTTGACCTTGTTGAGAAAAATTTAAATATATTTAAAGGCATTGTAGAAAACGTGATGAAAAGTGGATTCGACGGTATTTTCTTAGTGGCCACAAACCCAGTCGATATTTTGACATATGCGACTTGGAAATTCAGTGGTCTTCCAAAAGAACGAGTGATTGGCAGTGGTACGACGCTTGATACGGCAAGATTTAGATACATGCTCAGTGAGTATTTTGACGCAGCGGCACACAACGTGCATGCGTACATCATTGGCGAGCATGGAGATACAGAGCTTGCTGTTTGGAGTCATGCAAATATTGGAAGTGTACCGATTACAGAATTAATGAAGAGAAATGATCAATACAAACAAGAAGACTTAGATGAAATCATGGAAAATGTTCGTCATGCCGCTTACCAAATCATTGAGAAAAAAGGCGCCACTTATTACGGTGTAGCAATGAGTTTAGCCCGCATTACAAGAGCGATCCTGCACAATGAAAACAGCATTTTAACTGTCAGCACTTACTTAGATGGAGAGTACGGAGCAGAAGATGTCTACATTGGTGTACCTGCCCTTGTGAATCGAAATGGCGCAACAGAAGTAATGGAGCTTGCATTGAACGACACGGAGAAAGAAAAATTTGCACACAGTGTGAATGTGTTGAAAGAGATTTTGGCTCCTCATTTTTAATCAATCAAAAGCAACCTATCTGAGCAGAAAAGGATGAATCACTATGTGGCAGCAAATATATGATCCGTTTGGTAATGAATTCGTCAGTGCATTGGTGGCAATGCTCCCAATCTTGTTTTTCCTTCTTGCATTAACCGTTTTTAAGCTAAAAGGTGTTTTAGCCGCTTGTTTTACCTTAATCGTCAGTTTTGTAACAGCTGTTTTCTTCTTTCATATGCCAGTTGAAAAAGCATTATCTGCTGTGCTGCTCGGTATATCTAATGGGCTGTGGCCGATTGGATATATCGTCATCATGGCGGTATGGCTCTATAAAATTGCCGTGAAATCTGGTAAGTTCGATGTCATTCGTTCTAGTATTGCAGGAATCTCTCAAGATCAACGTCTTCAGCTCTTATTAATTGGTTTTAGCTTTAATGCATTTTTAGAAGGAGCTGCTGGGTTTGGTGTACCGATTGCGATCAGTGCTGCTCTCTTAACAGAGCTTGGGTTTAAACCGCTGAAAGCTGCGATGCTCTGCTTAATTGCCAATGCTGCGTCTGGTGCATTTGGTGCTGTAGGCATTCCAGTGATTACAGGGGCGCAAATGGGCAATATGACGCCGCTTGCGTTATCTCAAACCCTTGTATATACGATCCCGTTTATTTCATTCTGTATTCCGTTCCTCCTCATTCTGATTGTAGATGGATTCAAAGGAATCAAAGAAACGCTGCCAGCCTTGCTGGTTGTGAGTGGAACCTATGCCATTTTGCAAGCTGTCACAATGGTGACGATGGGACCTGAGCTTGCCAATATTATTTCTGCCTTGGCAAGTATGGGAGTTTTAGCTTTATTTCTTCGGAAATGGCAGCCAAAACACATTTATCGTGAAGAAGGAGCGCCAGATATTGAACAGAAACAAACGTATCGCGGCGTTGAAATACTGAAAGCATGGTCTCCGTTCTATATTTTAACTGCTGTTATTACGGTATGGAGTCTGCCGGCATTTAAAGCATTGTTTGCTGTAGGAGGACCGCTTAACTGGACGACCATTTTAGTGAAAATGCCATTTTTACATCAGCAAATTGTGAAATTACCACCAATTGCCCAAACGGAAACACCAATTGATGCGATCTTTAAAATTGATGTCATCAGTGCAACGGGTACTGCCATTCTGATTGCGGTCATGCTGACTGGACTGTTTAGCAGACATATTACATTAACAGAAGGCGCTGTCTGCTTAAAAGCAGCGGTGAAAGAGCTTTGGGTTCCTGTTCTTACTATTTGTTTTGTCATGGGCTTTGCTAACCTGGCAAACTTTGCTGGACTAAGTTCAGCCATTGGACTTGCTCTTGCCAAAACAGGCGATTTGTTCCCGCTTGTCAGCCCGGTGCTTGGCTGGATCGGCGTGTTTATTACGGGATCTGTCGTGAGTAACAACGCCTTATTCGGTAACCTTCAAGCGGTCACTGCTTCTCAAATCGGCTCACAAGCAGGTTTGTTAATTGGGGCGAATACGACCGGTGGTGTGATGGCGAAATTAATTTCTCCACAATCTATCGCTATCGCTACAGCAGCTGTTGGAGAAACAGGGAAAGAATCTGAGCTCTTCAAAAAAACCGTGAAGTACAGTTTCATTCTGCTCGGTATTGTATGTATATGGACATTCATTCTTGCTCAATTTGTATAGGTTGATAGACTAAAAAAGACTGAGAGAGATCTCAGTCTTTTTCTTTATGTAGATTCTCTTGTCACGAGCCGGGTAGGCAGCTGGATATGTTCACGCTGCAATGGTTTTTGGTCTTGCAGGAGTGCGATCATTTGCTGTACAGACCGCTGGCCAAGCTCTACGATCGGTATGTCAATCGTGGTGATCGTTGGAGCTGTCACCTCACATATGTCTTGGTTGTCATAGCCGATGACCGCTAGATCCTTGGGAATTTGATAGCCATATGAAATGGCCTGTTTAATGAGTCCTGCTGCGACTTGATCATTGCCGGTGAAAATGGCATCAGGCGCTTCCTTCATGTGATGGATGACCTCCATTAAGCGAAAGCCGTCTTCAATGGTAAAAGCCTCTCCAAACAGCCAATCGTCTTGAAGCGGCAAACCGTGAGCAGAGAGTGCATCAAGATAGCCCTGTTTCCTTTGCTTCTGCGCTTCACTGCTTTCTGTATCAAAACAAAACCCAATCGATTTTCGCCCCGACCGAATCAAATAGTCCACCGCTTTATAGGCGGCTTCCCGTTCATCGTAACCAATAATCGGGATGTTTGCTGTTTGATGATATTCATTTGCCATGACAATGGGGCCGTTTGTTAAAAATGGCTCGATCTTTTCCCACTGATTTTCTAATGCCCCCAATATGACCCCATCTACTTCTTTTCTTTTTAATAATTGAAGCCCTTCAAGCTCCAATGCTTCTTGATAAAACGTCTGAAGCACGATGGCTTTATATCCTTGATCAAGGGCTTCTTTTGAAATGCCTTTAATCAATTGTGCAAAAAAAGGATGATCCACAGCTGGAACAGACACAGCAATGGTTTTTGTCTGATGTGACCTTAGTGTGCGGGCTGCTGAACTCGGTGTATATTCCATTTCTTTCATCACCTGTAAAATGAGCTGCCGCTTTTCTTCTGACACATATGGGTGATGGTTTAGCACTCTGGAAACGGTGGTGGTTGAAACCCCGCAGCGTTTGGCAATTTCATAAATTGTACACATATTAACAAATCCTTTACACAAAGTTATTGTTCTGAAATCGATAACATCATTTACAATGTGAAACAAGTTAAATATTAACAAAAGGAATTGATTAATTGGAGGGAATGGAATGCAAATATTGACGAAGATATCAGGTAAAAGCAAGGATTATCTTCCTTTGCTGGATATGATCAATCAAGGTGTTCAAGTAAAGGCCGATTCAGTTGAAAAGCATCTAGCAAATGAAAAGCTGGTGACGTTCCTTGAGCAAGATATAGAGCGCACAGGTTTGGAAAAAATTCTCTTCCATTATAAACAAAATAAGGAAAAAAAGATACCGTTTCTGCCAGTTGACAAACTGATTTCAGAAGATGAAATCGATGATATTATGCTGGTGCTGAAGGAAGTATTGAGCTCTGGTCGTTTTACTTCAGGGCCATATATTCCGACGTTTGAAAAGGCGATTGCAGAGTACTTAGGGAAAAAATATGTCATTGCCACGTCAAGTGGAACAGATGCATTGATGATCAGTCTCATATCAGCAGGCGTCCATCCAGGAGACGAGGTGATTTTGCCGGCCAACAGCTTTGCTGCAACAGAAAATGCAGTGCTCGCCATTGGGGCTGTTCCGGTATATGCCGATATTGATCCTGAAACCTACTGCCTCTCACCGAGCGAAATAGAGAAGCATATCACAGATAAAACGGTATGCATTCTACCGGTTCATTTATATGGAAAGCAAGCGGATATGAAGGAGATTTCGGCGATTGCGAAACAGCATGGGCTGAAAATCATTGAAGACGGATGTCAAGCGATTGGCAGCAGCGGCCTTGGCGCTTATGGAGATGGACTTGTTCTCAGCTTTAATCCATACAAAAACCTTGGGGTCTGCGGAAAGGCAGGAGCCATCGCTACAAATGATGAGGCCCTAGCGGAAAAATGCATGGAGATCAGCTATCACGGCTTTGAAGCTGGAAAGAAAAATGTCAAACGCAGTGACTACGGCTTTAATTCGAAAATTGATAATTTGCAGGCAGCGATCGGACTTGAACGAATGAAGTATTTAGGATTGCAAAACTTTAAACGTTTTTATTTAGCCAAGCGCTACATTGACCAGCTGCAACCGCTTGAGGATGAAGGATACATGAAGCTTCCGAAGCTGACGGATGATCATGTCTGGCATCTATTCCCGATCAGAGTGCTGAAGGGAGACCGCGATGAACTGGCAGCGAAATTGCTGGAAATGGGCATAGAGACAGATGTCTATTACCCGGTTCTATCGCATCAGCATCAAACAAATCTTGTTTCTCAAAAATATAGACAAACGACACTTCCACACACGGAAAAAGCAGCACAGCAATTACTTCATTTGCCGCTTTATCCAGGAATGCCGCTGCAAGATCAGGAGAAGGTCATCGAGGGGGTTCAACATGTTATCAAGTCTTCCATTCAATAAAAAACTGCTGAATCAGCCGAAGAATCCGCAGTGGATCGTCTTCTGTGACTTTGATGAAACGTATTATTCTCACGGAATGACAGAGGAGCAGAGAGAGGATATCAAGCGGCTGGAAGCCTTTGTAGCAGAAAAGAGTGAAACGGGACAGCTCTTGCTGGGCTGGGTGACGGGAAGCAGTCTCGATTCTGTCACGAGCAAAATGGAAAAAGGCGGTTTTCATCAATTCCCGCATTTCATTGCGTCGAACTTAGGGACTGAGATTGTATATACATCGGATGCTCATTTTGGACAGCCAGATGCAGAGTGGATGAAGCGGCTGGATGCGCAGGGCTTTTCAGATGAAAAAATCGAAGACATCCTAAAAACTATCCGAGAAAAGGGAATTTCCCTTAGGCCGCAAACGCAGCTGGGCAGCTCAGGGTATAAGAAGAATTTCTATTATCAGGAGCAGGATGAGCGGACGGATCTTCATCATCTATCATTTATCCAAACACTGGCTAAAGAGCGAGGCGTGGCGGTCAACATCAACAAATGCAACCCGCTTGCAGGAGATCCTGCGGATTGCTATGATGTTGATTTTTTACCAGTCGGAACAGGGAAGGATGAAATTGTACGTTTTATGCTGAACCAATATGATTTATCGAAAGATCAAGGCTTTGCCTTTGGTGATAGTGGGAACGATTTGCGGATGCTTCAATCCGTCACACACGGTTTCCTTGTCCAAAATGCGACAGCCGAAGCCAAACGGCACCATCACCAAATTTGTCATCATGGGTATGCAAAAGGAATCTATGAAACACTGAAAACAGTGATGTATAAACATGAGGAGGCACATTCATGAAGAAAATTGGAATTGTTGGAGCAGGGAATATTGCAAAAGCACATGCAAGAGCATTATCAACGATCAAAGGTGCAGAATTATCCGGTGTCTATGATTTGCATGAGACGGTCGCACAGGGATTCATTAAACAGTACGGCGGACGTGTGTATTCAAGTATCGAGACACTGGCAGATGCATCTGATGGATTGATTATTGCATCTCCTAATTTTTGTCACAAGGACCATGCCCTTCAGTCGCTAAGAGCAGGACAGCCGATTTTATGTGAAAAACCGATGGCTGTGTCGCTGAAGGAAGCGAAGGAAATGGTGGAGACAGCCAAACAGTTCCAAGTTCAAGCCAGTATGGGCTTTAACTATCGTTATTTATCCTTTGTGAATATATTGAAAAACTTGATTGCTAACGGTGAATTAGGACGCATTTTAACTGTTAGAACTCATTTTAAGAAAAACAGTGCCCTCAGAAGAAAGACATTTTCATGGAGAGACAGCGGCGAAAGTCTGCGTACGAGCGGTGCACTAGGGGATCTTGGCATTCATTTGATTGATATGCTGTGGTACTTATTTGGCAGTGAAATGAAGAAAGAATCACTTAACACCAAGATGCTGACACATGTAAAGGAAAAAGAAGAGAAAAAGGTTCAGGTGGATGATCATACCGAAATTTTCGGGCAGATGGAGAATCAAGTGTTCTTTCATTTGGTGACATCCAAAAGCACGCAGCCTGAGGAATGTGGATTTAGTGTAGAAGTCGTTGGACATGACAAGGTATTCAAATACCATACGAACATGAAAAACGAATATGAAATCAGTGATGGATTGTGTGTGGAGCGTCATCAAATGCCGCAAACTTTGCTGACAGATCCGCCAAATGAATTTTACGGATGGTCCGATACATTCCGCGATCAGCTGATGCATTGGGTGAATACTGATCCATACCCATCTCATATGAAGGTCGCTGATTTTGAAGATGGTTATCGCGCGCAGGCTGCGCTCAATACATGCTTTGAGAGGGAAGAGGCAGTCGTCTCTGCCCAGGCATATTAAAGAGGTGGAGCGGAGGATGTGATGACTCCGCTCCTTTTTAGAGGAAGTGAAAAGATGAAAAAGGTATTTTATTTTGGCTGTGTCTTTTATTTTTTTATTGGGACCATTCATGTGTTTTTTGGCAGCTTAACGCCTTATTTGCTGTCGAGTTACGATAAAGGCCCCGGGGAATTATCATCTTTAATTTTTTTTCAGTTTATTGGTTTTTTGACAGGCGTTCTGTTATCACCCATTCTAGTGAGAAAAAAAGGCTATGGCACTGTGCTGACCATGGGTCTTTTGCTGATGATCGGCTCACTTCTGCTGGGGCTATTGGTGCCGGGCTGGACAACGCTTGTGCTGGCAGGTTTTTTTCTTGGGAGCGGCGCAGGCAGTCTTGAGACAACAGCTGGTGCATATGTCATTTCGATGGCAAATAGTGCAAAGCGAATCAGTATCATGGAGGTCTTTTTTGGATTAGGTGCGCTTTTATTCCCGCTAGTGATTCTGCTGACTGTCACAGAACAGACATGGCAGTATGTGTTTTTATTTCAGGTGGGTGCGCTGACATTTTTCCTTATGCTTTGGCTTGTTTTTATGAACAAGCTGCCTCATGGGCAGATGGATGCTCCTTCCACAGGAGGGACGAGGAAACCGTCCTTGCTTGTTGATCGAAATAATCGAATGATTGTGGTGATCATGATTTGCTTTGCCTTTTTCTACGCAGGGATTGAAACGAATTTTGCGAACTTTTTGCCGTCGATTATGCTGGAAAAAGGGGGAGAAAATTGGGGCCTCTTTGCGGTCTCTACTTTCTGGACAGCGATCGTCATCGGCAGAACCGTGATTGCGAGAAAAGCCGATCAGCTGCATCCGCTGCGTTTTTTAAAGCTAAGCGCATCTCTGATGATTCTGCTGCTTGTGGTATTTGCTCTGACAACCCACATCGCTGCGCAGTTGATCCTCATCTTTTTCATCGGCCTTTGTGCAGCTGGCATGTTCCCAATCGCACTGACAGCATCTGCCTTAATGATTGAAAATGCCATCGATGAGGCGACGAGTTATTTTATTGCAGCCGCAAGCTTAGGCGGAGCCTGCTTGTCCTTTTTGATTGGATTTAGTCTAGAATGGGCAGGAGCGGCAAGTGCCGTCTTTGTATTTGCCTTCTTAGCTGTTCTTCTGTTTGCAGCTGCGATTCAAATGAATCGTTCTAAGAAAAAAGAAACAATACACGCGCAGCAGTCGGCACTGAAAGCAGACCGCTAAGCATCCGCCTGAAATGATGACAAAGGACTTGTACTAAAACGCAGAAAGTTTGAATAACATGTACAAGTCAGCATCAAAAGGAGGACGTCTATGTGGCGGTGTTTTTTGGTTATATCTTTTTAGGGTTGTCACTTTCAGCGCCTGTTGGGCCAGTCAATGCAGCCCAAATCGACAGAGGGATTAAAAGTGGATTTTGGCATGCGTGGATTTTTGGTGTAGGGGCTATGGCTGCGGATATTGTCTATATGCTTCTCATCTATTTTGGTGTCGCCCAGCTTTTGACTGCACCTCTTGTAAAAACCTTTTTGTGGCTGTTCGGCTTTTTCGTTTTGACCTATACCGGCATTGAAAGTCTGCGTAAAATCAATTTGCAGGAGAGTCCGAAAAAAGACAGCGAAAACACATCAATTGGCAAATCGTTTATGACCGGATTTTTCATTTCTCTTTCTAATCCGCTCAGTATTTTGTTTTGGCTTGGCATCTATGGCAGCATCTTAGCCAATACGATCGAAAAGTATGGAGCTTCCCAAATGCTCATGTACAGTATGGCTATTTTTATCGGCATGCTGATCTGGGATTTCAGTATGGCGCTGCTTGCTAGTTCGTTTAGGCGTTATTTAAGTGAACGTGTTTTACATGGCTTATCTGTTCTTGCAGGTCTATCTTTACTTGGTTTCGGCGCCTATTTTGGGTATCAGGGGATCATGGCGTTGATTGGGTAGAAAACAGACTGACACATTCAGTCTGTTTCAGCGTGTAGACAAACCCTCGCATTCTTTGTCAGGTCTGCGCTCCGGTGCTCACGAATGTCAAATTCGCTCTGCTCCGATGCTCGCTCTTCCTAGACTGCAAAGGTTTTCTATCACGCTGAATAGAAGACAAAGGGCTAAAATAAAGATCATTTTAGTCCTTTGTCAATAATCTGAAGCAGACTGACACATTCAGTCTGTTTTTTTGTAAGGATTGACAGACATAACACATTCTTGAATAATGGTGGAATATTAAATGGTTTGAAGGAGCTTCTGCTATGCGTATGTTTTTGCCAGTATTCAACTATGTGTGTATGCTGATTTTATCAGTCATCACAGCAACATTCGTTTATACGTTTTTATTCATGCCGCCTGAAGTGGGCTTTAGTTATGTGGAGATGACCAGCCTGTTCATTTTGTCAGCTTATGTCATTTTTGCTGCACCGATTCAGTTTGTT
This sequence comes from Bacillus sp. FSL M8-0350, assembly GCF_038593345.1. Lineage (NCBI taxonomy): Bacteria > Bacillati > Bacillota > Bacilli > Caryophanales > Bacillaceae > Bacillus > Bacillus sp. FSL M8-0350. The sequence goes on from NZ_CP151985.1 coordinate 315,527, forward strand.
TTACACCGGCATCCTAAGAGGTTTCGAAGCCGTGACTTACTGATTTATTTTATTGCGGCATGGCTGGTTTGTTCGGCTTTGGCTTTATGGATTGATTATGGGCTTGTTGTGTTCATGAGCTATAAAGTCTATCTGTTTAGCTTCTGCGCAGCCCTTATTTATTGGGTGCTGGATTCCGTTTTTTTGATGAATAATCGATCGTAGGTATGGCGAAAGGCTCTCTATTAACTTACACTAGTCTGATCATACATAATAGAATTAAAGAAACAAATACCTGCTCAATTTGAATAGAAACCCCATTTTGTCATGCGCTAGGAAAGTCGTGGAAGGACAGTCACCACAGCCATTTGCACCTCATAGGCTATGGAGAAGACGCTAAAACGAGGTGTAAAGAAATGGCCCAGCTGTATGCAAAAAGTTGCCTTGATCAAAATCTACGATCACTAGAAGAATGGAAGCAGGATGCTTTCACACGATTTGGCAAGATGGTAGGAGATGAAGCCGATACATTCCCATGTGTACCCGGAAGACAGGGATTTTTTCTCGATCATTTACGCTATGGGTTTGTCGGCGACCCTAGGAAAGAGGAAGCGGTTGATGAATTAGCCCAGCTGCTGAGAGAATATCAAGGCTGTGCGAAAGAAACCGGTCAATATGCTTCATTTATCTGTTTTTTTGAAACACCGCAGGACTTACAGGAAAGTTCGCTTGAAGAGTTTGAGCAGCAGTTTTGGTCGCTGCTTCAGCGGCTGCATCATAAAGATGAAGAACCGTGGCCTGAGGAGATCCCATTAGATACTCATCATCATGAGTGGGAGTATTGCTTCCATGGTGAGGCGTATTTTATTTTGTGTTCCACACCTGCTCATAAGCTCAGAAAAAGCCGCCACTTCCCTTATCTCTTGATGGCATTTCAGCCTAGGTGGGTGTTTGAGAAAATGAATGGATCGACCAAGTTTGGACAAAAAATGAGCCAGCTCGTTCGCAAGCGGCTCAAAGCATATGATGAGGTCAGTGTTCATCCATCATTAAAATGGTACGGGGATCCGACCAATCATGAATGGAAGCAATACTTTCTCCCAGATGAAGAGGCGGAGAAACCAGCCTCCGCCAAATGTCCATTTACTGCATTAAAAAACATGATGAAATTATGATGCGGTCTGATCCTGCTTCCACTTTTTCCTCATAAATAGCACCATGATGGCAATCACTGCAATGATCCCAAGGCTGATAAAAAAGCCAGGTCGTCCGCTTGCCTCCGTTAATGTGCCTGATACAGCGGCTCCAATTAAGAGCAGCGCAAGAATCATTTCGCACGTTTGGCGGGTGGATGGCTTGGATAGCTTTTTACTTGAGAACAGAATAAAAATCCATGTGTACAGCAGGGTAAGACCGGCTGCTGTTGTGAGATGCTCGTAGATGTGTTTGGACAAAAAGAGTGCAAGCAAAATTGAGACAATTAAGCCAGCAGCAGTTAAGATAATCGAAGACCATCTCACATGCGATGGATCTTTTTGTTTAAAACAAGCAGGTGCATCCTGATGCTCTGACATTGTGCCGAGCAGCGTTGTGACCGCATAGAGAGAGGCAACCAATGTCGAAAAACCAGCAATAATGAAAATGCCATTAAAGATATGAAGAAAGATCGATAAATGAAACGGCTCTAATGAAGTAATAAATGGACTGCTGTTCTCATTAAAGGCTGTCACTGGGACAAGCAAGAGAGCAAGTCCGATTGAGACGATATAGATGACTGCTAGAATGATCAGCATGACACGTCCAGCTTTTGCCGCATCCTTCGGGTCCTTTAAATGAACCGCCATCAGCCCCATGACTTCAATTCCCCCAAATGCATAAAATGCGTAAATCAATCCATTCCAAAGACCAAGTGGACCAAGAGGCATCCATTCGTGATCCTTGTTAGGCAGATGAAGGGTCGGTTTATGTTCTGTCAAAATGCCGAATAATACAAGCACCGCAAGAATCATAAATAGAAAAATCGCCGCTGTTTTCAGTACCGCAAGAACATTTTCTGTCTTTTGAAAAGAAGAAAGCCCAATGATAATCACGAGCAGGGCAAGAGCGGAATAAATCGCAGAAAACACCCAAAGCGGAACAGAAGGAAACCAGTGGCGGGTAAACAGAGAAATGGCGGTTAACTGACTTCCTGTAATCAGCATTTCTGCAAACCAATACACCCAGCCATTGCTAAACCCTGCCCAGCGTCCGTATGCTTTACGAGCATAGGAACAAAATGACCCTTTATCAGGATTATCAGCTGTCATCGCAGCTAAATGTTTAAAGACGAGATATGTTCCGACTGCAGCAAGCAAAAAAGAGATGCAGACGGAATAACCGGATTTTGTAATGGCGATGCTGGAACCAAGGAAGAACCCAGTGCCAATTGTACAGCCGACTCCGATGAGAGAAAGCTGCCACCAAGATAAAGATTGTTCTTCTTTCAATGCAAGTGCAACACCTTTCTATTTCAATGACATTAGCTTGTGACCGCCTCTTTTTTTTATACATGATCAAGGGGACATTTTGGGCATACTGTCATGGAAAGGAGTGCATGTGATGAACGGAGAACACGTCATTTTACCAAAGGGTAGACTCGGCTTTCGTTTAGGAAAAGGCCAATGTATGCGAGTGGTTGATGTCGAAGGCCAGCAAGTAGCAGATGTGATGGCCTATCATGAAAAAGATTTTTATGAAAAATTTGACCAAGGTGCGACGATGGACAGTTTGTTCTCGTCTAAAGTGAAAAAAGGCGATAAGCTTTATTCTAATTTATATAAACCGATGTTTACGATCATTGAAGATACAGTAGAATGCCATGATTTATACATGCCCGCCTGCCGGCAAGAGATGTATCAGCTTTTATACGGCCGGACGCACTTAGAGGTCATGCATACATGCTACGACAATTTGCGGACTGCCTTTGAGCCCTTTGGGATTCCAAAGGAGGATATGTACTATCCTTTTAATGCCTTTATGAATACAGTCATTGATGAAAAAGGAAAGCTGTCTGTCGAGCTGCCAAAATCACTGCCCGGTGACTACATTCGCCTGCGGGCTGAAATGGACCTCATTGTGGCCGTGTCTGCATGTCCTGCTGATATTGGGAAGTGTAATGGATCAAGCTGTACATCCATACGGGTAGAAATCGATTAAAAAAGAAAAGGACCAGTCAAAAAAGACATGGTCTTTTTCACTTGTGAATGTTTGATTATCTAAGAAATAGGGGAACGTCTAACAAAATGTTCTTGATGAAAACATGGTATAATGAAGATTCAAAAAACGTTATTAAATCAATGAATTGTGAGTAAAACCTGTTCTCTTCATGTAGAGGATGCTTAGGAGGAAAAGTGTATGAGTTTGCAGAAAAAGATCAGCCAAGAGTTGCATGTGCAGCCCTCAATTGACCCAAAGCAGGAGATCGAAAAACGGGTTGGATTTCTAAAAGAGTACTTGAAAAAAACTGGGGCAAAAGGATTTGTTCTCGGTATTAGCGGCGGGCAGGATTCAACGCTTGCCGGACGTCTTGCACAGCTTGCTGTCAGTGAGCTTCGTCAAGAAGGAAAAGAGGATGCGGTCTTTATTGCGGTACGCCTTCCGCATGGTGTGCAGCAGGATGAAGATGATGCACAGCTCGCCCTATCATTTATTCAGCCAGACAAGTCGTGGAAATATGATATTGCACCTGCCGTGTCAGCATTCAGTGATCAATATCAAAAGGAAACGAACGGCCCATTGTCTGACTTTAATAAAGGAAATGTCAAAGCTCGCATGAGAATGATCGCGCAATATGCTGTCGGTGGTGAGGAAGGATTGCTTGTCATCGGTACAGATCATGCAGCTGAAGCAGTAACCGGCTTCTTCACGAAGTATGGTGATGGCGGTGCAGATGTTCTCCCGCTCACAGGTTTGACAAAACGCCAAGGCCGGGCGCTACTCGAAGCGCTAGAAGCACCGGAGCGCCTGTATTTAAAGAAACCAACAGCCGATCTGCTGGATGATAAACCTCAGCAAACGGATGAAACAGAACTCGGCATTACGTACAATGAAATTGATGATTACTTAGAAGGAAAACCAGTCTCAGATCAAGCAGCAGAAGCGATTGAAAAGCGTTATGTTCAATCAGAGCATAAACGCCAAGTACCCGCTTCCATGTTTGATGACTGGTGGAAATAAAAAGAAACCTCTCCGATGATGGAGAGGTTTTTTTATGTCGAATTTCAAGTGGATTTGACAAAATAACCAAAAATTCATTAAATTAGTAGAACGATATACTTAAGTCCATTTAACTAAATATCGATTTTTTTGATCAAAAAAAGCAAACATAATTAGTTCGATTCACTTAATTTCACTTCTATTGACAGTATTTTCAGAAAAAATAATTGACGAACAAAAAGAATGCGCTTACAATGAAACTACATTCCGAAAAGTGAAATTAGATTCCACTGAATGGAATAAAGGGGTGATTCACCTCCAAATAAGAAGCTAAAGGAATGATTCACACAATGAAAAATCGAAGTGCACTGGAAATTTACAAAGAGGGAGGCGCATGGTGGGAGACTGAGATTAGTCATATTCAAAAAAATTCAATTGAACTACGAGGGTATCCGATTGAAGAACTGATTGGTGAATTGTCGTATCCACAAATGCTCTATTTACTGCTTGTTGGTGAATTATTGGATGATTCAAAAGCAGCTCTTTTTGAAAGTGTTCTTGTCGCAGGTGCGGACCATGGACCAAGAGCGCCATCTATTGCAGCAGCTAGAATGGCGGTGACTTGCGGCATTTCGTTTAATTCCTCTGTTGCAACAGGGGTGAATCTATTAGGTGACATTCATGGCGGAGCCGGAGAGAAGGCCATGCGTATGTTATACGAGGCCAAAGCGGTCTACGATGATCAAAAGGATATACAGGCTGCGGCAAAGCAAGTGTGTCAAACATGGTTAAATCGCAAGGAAAAAATCCCGGGAATCGGCCATCAGCTTCATGATGATGATCCGAGGGTGAGACGTCTATATGAGCTGAGTCACACACATGTCCAGCAAGGTCTTATCAGTGGCACATATTTAAGGTTAGCCGAAGCGATTAGACATGAGCTTGAACAACTGAAAGGGAAGAAAATCACGATGAATATAGATGGTGTATCTGCTGCCATCCAATGTGAATTAAACATTCCAGCAGAAGCAGCAAAAGGCATTTTTTCCTTATCCAGAGGAATGGGCATCGTGGCGCATGCATATGAGGAGCTCACAAAGGGAGCCCTCGTGAAAGGACCTTGTCCGAATGAAGAAAGATTGGTTCGTTATGCAGGACATGGAACGCGGCACTTGAAGGAGGGAGAAAAAATTTGAGTGGTTTAAAAGCGTTGTCATATATAAACGGCGAGTGGCTGGATACCGGTCGTGTGAAAACAGATATCATCAATCCTTACTCAGGAGAAAGGATCGGTACATCTTATCTCGCCTCATCAGAGGACATAGAACAGGCACTTTCTATTGCGCAGCAGGCTAAAAAACAAATAGCGGAAATATCGGCAATCGAACGCTCAAAGCTTCTAACAAAAGCAGCCACCTTGCTTGAAGAACAAAAAGACCATTTTGCAAAACTGATTTCGCTGGAATTAGGCAAACCGCTTAAAAATACAAGAGATGAAGTATCGCGATCAATTGAGACGCTGGCGCAGTCTGCGGAAGAAGCGAATCGATTAATAGGTGAGACCATTCCTGGCAATGTATCATCACGTGGACAGGGAGCAATGGCCATGACATTTAAAGTACCAGTCGGAGTTGTGCTGGCGATTACCCCTTTTAATGCACCGCTCAACTTAATTTGTCACAAAGTCGGTCCGGCCTTTGCGGGAGGGAATGTCATCATTTTGAAGCCCGCACCGCAAACATCAGCTGTTGCCACAGCATTTGTCAAACTCCTTCTCGAAGCAGGATTTCCTGAGGCTGGTTTGCAGCTTGTGATTGGCGGGGTCGAGGCCGGGAAACAGTTAGTCACTGATGAAAGAACGAATCTCATCTCTTTTACCGGCGGGGCTGCCGGAGGCGAACACATTACAACCTCTGCGGGATTGAAAAAGGTACTGCTCGAACTCGGAGGGAATGGCGCGACGATTGTTCATCACGATGCAGATATTGAACAAGCCGCATCCATGTGTGCCAAAACCGGCTTTAGTAATTCCGGTCAAAGCTGTATTTCTGTTCAAAGAATTTATGTCCATCAGGAAATGATGCCGTCGTTTACTGAGGTATTAAAACAAAAAGTAGAGCAGCTTGTCGTTGGAGATCCGCTGTCCAGTGAGAGTGATATCGGCTGTATGGTCGATGTACAGGCCGCGCAGCGTGTTGAGGCATGGATACAAGAGGCAGAGAGCATGGGTGCCCACCTTTTATGCGGGGGGAAAAGAAATGGAGCGAGCATCACACCGGCTATTTTGCTAAACCCTCCGAAACAGGCCAAGGTCGTCTGTGAGGAAGTGTTCGGCCCAGTTGTCAGCATTCTCCCTTATGAGGAGCTGGAGGAGGCAATTAAAGAAGCAAATGATAGCCGATATGGTTTGCAGGCAGGGATCTTTACGAATCAGCTGGATGTGGCATTACACGCAGCAAAAGAGCTTGAAACTGGCGGGGTTGTCATCAATGGGACATCGAATTTTAGACTGGATCATTGGCCTTATGGCGGGATTAAGCGAAGTGGCCTTGGAAGAGAAGGTCCGCGTTTCGCCATTGAGGAGATGACCGAAACCAAAATGGTCGTGCTTCCACAGGGTCTGTGAAAGGGGCGTTTGGATGTGAATGCATTTCAGCAAAAGGTAAAAAGTGTGCAGGCAGGCGGTCAGCCAATGATTTGTACGCCGCTCATCGGACAAACAAAGGAAGAATTATTTCATGAGGTCGAGGTGTTAACTGAGAAAAATCCTGATGTGATAGAGTGGCGGGCGGATTTTTTTCATCACCTTCATGACAAGGAACAAGTGATAGAAACTCTTAAGGGAATGGTAGAAAAGGCAAAGGGTATCCCATTTTTATTCACGATTCGCTCTGAAAAGGAGGGCGGCGAAAGTATATCACTCTCAGAATCTGAGAAGGTTTCTCTGCTTGCCGAGCTTTGTTCCACTCAGCTTGTGGACGCCGTTGATTATGAATTGATGCATGATGTGACACATATACAGCAAGTCAGTCAGGCGGCTAAAAGAAATGGGATCACCTTGATTGTGTCGTATCACGATTTCCAGCGTACCCCTGAGGTAGATCGTCTCGTGCAGCTATTCGTCAATGCAGAATCAGTCGGCGCCGACATCGCAAAGATCGCAGTGATGCCGCATTCCTATGACGATGCATTAACACTGCTCTCGGCGACCAGCCATGCGAAAAAGCAGCTGTCAATTCCCGTTATTTCAATGGCAATGGGAGCATACGGGGCTTTTACAAGAATGATTGGCGGGCTTTTTGGATCTGTCATGACCTTTGCTGTAGGGAAAGAAAGCTCAGCTCCCGGGCAAGTGGCGATACAGGATTTGAACAATGTTCTATCTATTGTGTTTTCAAAGAATAAGTGAGTAGCAGATTCATAGCTGCACCGTGAGAGGAGAGAAACATGAAGAAGAATATTTCTACACAGGTTATTCAGTACTTAGAAAATCGGGGAGTCGAGCATATTTTCGGTCTCTGCGGTCATACGAATATTGCTTTTTTATCAGCGCTTGAAAAAAGCTCGATTCAATTTGTAAACGTCAGGCATGAACAGATAGCGGCACATGCAGCTGATGGTTATGCGCGGGCAAAGAAACAGACGGCTGTTGTTCTCAGTCATCTAGGACCCGGACTCACTAATGCGGCAACAGGGGTAGCGAATGCAGCACTTGATTCCATTCCAATGGTTGTCATTGCAGGAGATGTCCCAAGTCATTATTACGGAAAGCACCCACATCAAGAGATCAATCTTCATTCCGATGCCTCTCAATACGAAATTTACCGGCCGTTTGTGAAAAGAGCATGGCGAGTCGATATTCCAGAATTATTTCCAGAGATTTTATCAAAAGCATTTCAGTTAGCTGAAAGCGGCCGTCCTGGCCCGGTGCTTATTTCTGTTCCAATGGATGTGTTCTCAAAGGACCTAGATGTGTCCTTGTTTGAACAAATCAACCATCATACACACACCATTGAAAAACCTTCTATTGATGATCAAACGGCCAATCGGATATTGGATCGACTGCTGCAGGCAGAAAGACCGCTCTTATATGTAGGGGGAGGCATTATATTAGCTGATGCAGCTGAAGAATTAAAGGCATTTTCTGACCATCTGAGTATCCCTGTCGCCCATTCTTTGATGGGGAAAGGAGCCATGCCGGATGATCATCCAATGACTCTTGGAATGACAGGGTTTTGGGGGACAAAATTTATCAATGATCAGTGCAAAGAAGCAGATTATATATTGGCTTTAGGCACGCGTTTTGCTGAAGCTGATGCGAGCTCGTGGGAATCAGATTATACGTTCCGCTTCCCATCAACCAAGCTCATTCATATTGACATTGACCAGAATGAAATTGGACGTAACTATCCTGTTGAAATTGGAGCAGTAGCCGATCTTAAGCAAGCCTTGACTGTACTCAATCGAGTTGCGAGAGAGAGACTGCCAAAAGGGCTGGATCGTCCTGAATTGAAAAAGGAAATTGCGTTATATCGTAAGGATTTTCAGGCTAGCAATCTGACGAATGTTCAAGATGAATCCTTCCCAATGAAGCCGCAGCGTATTTTGCAGGAAGTACGGGAAGTATTGCCGCCAGATGCCTTTATTACAACGGATGTTGGCTGGAACAAAAATGGGGTCGGACAGCAATTTCCTGTGCTCACGCCAGGTACCATTTTAACGCCAGGCGGCTTTGCAACGATGGGATTTGGAGCACCTGCCGCACTTGGGGCAAAGATTGCCCAGCCTGACCGTGTTGTTGTGTCACTCGTTGGAGACGGCGGCTTCGGTCAAAATCCATCCGTTCTTGCAACAGCAGTTGAAGAGAACATTCCTGTTGTGTGGATTGTGATGAATAACAGTGCATTTGGAACAATAGCCGGTTTGCAAATGGCGCACTATGAAACGACGTACGGCACTGTTTTCAGAAAAGGTGGAGAAAGCTATTCACCGGATTTTGCTGCCGTTGCGAGAGGTTATGGGATGAAGGGGATTAAAATCACCTCTGCTTCTGAATTCAAAGAAGCTTTAGCTGAAGCCATTGCTTCTCAGGAGCCTTGCGTTATTGATGTAGCGATGAAAAATGATCCTGTTCCTACGGATGGACATTGGAATATTAATGACATTTATTCACCAAATTCAAAGCGCTCACATGTCAGCGTGAATTAAACAGAACGAGGGAGGAATTAACAATGAAAATTAAAGTATTGAATCCGTTTCAAGATGGGAACCCATTATGGTTAGGCTTAGATCGTCCAGAGGAGCAAATGATTCGAAAGGTATTTCAAACCATTACACCAGATACTGTTGGATCAGAGCATATGATGGCGGGTCTCACCATTTTTGAACCGGGGGAAGCAAGTTCAGTGCACAATCACCCGGGTTCAGAGGAATTTGATTATGTGATTAAAGGATCTGGCGAAGTCATTTGTGATGGAGAAAGGCAGTCCTTTAAACAAAATGATTTCATGTTCATTCCAGACGGTGTTCCGCACCAGCATGTCAATACAGGAGATGAACCTTTATGGCTCATTTGGCTCTACACACCGCAAGGGCAGCTTCCAAAGGATTAAAAACCTGCACCGGTAAGCTCTCCTTTTGAATCATCAGGGCTTTCCGGGTCAATCAGAAAGATGAAAAGGGCTAAAATTAGGAATGATTTTAGCCCTTCATCACTTGAATGAAAGGGAGTCAAGCAATGAATATGAATACACCGCTCGAAGGAATAAAAATATTAGACGTCTCTACGATGATTGCTGCACCCTATGGCGCGGTGCTTCTAGGGGATTTTGGCGCAGAGGTCATCAAAGTCGAGATTCCTGGCAAAGGCGATACGCTGCGGCATGTCGGCCCTTTTGCAGATGGAGAACCACTTAGATGGTCAGGTCTCTCGCGGAATAAGAAATCCCTTACACTGGATCTGCACAAAGACGAAGCAAAGGACATTTTTAAAAAACTTGCTGGTCAGGTCGATGTGCTGATTGAAAATTTCCGCCCTGGAACACTTGAAAAATGGGGCGTTGGGTACGATGTATTAAAAGAAATCAACCCTCGGTTAATCATGATTCGTGTATCGGGTTATGGACAAACGGGTCCGTTTAAGGACAAGGCCGGATTTGGAACACCGGCAACGGCGTTTAGCGGCTTTACATATATTCAAGGGTTTCCAGACCGGCATCCAGTCAGCCCTTCCTTTTCTCTCACTGATTATATTGCTGGTATCTATGTGGCCTTTGCTACTGTGACAGCGATGTATTACAGGGATACACATCCAGAAGGAACTGGGCAAATGGTGGATTTGGCCCTCTACGAATCTGTGTTTCGTATGTTAGAGTTTTTGGTTGCAGAATATGACAAGCTTGGGAAGGTGCGTGAGCGTTCACCGGGGCTAAGCGGTCATTCAAGCCCTGCCGGTACCTATGAGACAAAAGATGGGCATTATTTGGTTCTTGTGACGAGTACAGATTCGACCTTCAATCGATTGGCAGAGGCAATGAATCGTTTAGATTTACTAGAGAATGAAAAATTTGCGGTCAATGCATCCAGGCTGAAGCATAACAAAGAAATGGATGCGATCGTTTCTCAATGGATCGCGTCAAAAACAAGGGATGACGTATTAGAAATTTTAGATACACATGGCGTACCTGTGAGCCCAATCTTAAGTATTCGGGATATTTTTGAGCATCCGCAATTTAAAGCAAGAGAGAATATCGTTGAGGTGCATCACCCTCGTCTCGGAAAAGTGAAGGTGCCTGGGATCATTCCGAAGTTTGAAAAAACACCTGGAAGTATCCGTCACATTGCCCCTGATTTAGGCGAACATAATTATGAGATTTTAACAAATATGCTTGGCTTAACAGAAGAAGAGTGTAAGCAGTTAGAAGAAAAAGGGGTTATTTAATAAGCTCAACCGAACCGCACGCTGCGGAAACAAAGGAGGATGGTTATGAAAGTGCATTCAGAACTGAAGGGGAATGAATTGCAGCCCGCATATGTGAAACCAACGAAAGCCCGTTTTGGCATATTGATTCTGTTGTTTTTTATTACCGCTATTAATTATATTGATCGAGCCAGTGTGTCCATTGTTGCTCCTGCGATTCAATCTTCATTGCAATTAAATCCTGCCTTATTAGGCCTGATTTTTTCGGCATTTAGCTGGACATATACAGCAATGCAAATACCAGGCGGTTTTATTCTCGATAAATTTGGCTCAAAGGTAACGTATGGGATATCACTCGTTACTTGGTCTATTTTCACAGGCTTACAGGCGTTTGCGAACAGCTTTGCCTTTTTATTCGGCTGCCGTTTGTTTATTGGGATTACAGAATCTCCCGCATTTCCTGCAAATAACCGTATTGTCACCACATGGTTTCCGAGGCGGGAACGGGCTTTTGCAACAGGAGTATACACAGCTGGAGAGTATGTGGGTCTTGCCTTTGCGACACCTCTTCTTTTTTGGATCATGACGACTTTCGATTGGAGAACCGTCTTTATTACGGCAGGTGCGCTCGGTATCATATTTGCTTTCTTTTGGTACAAGTATTATCACGAACCGAAAGAGCATCCGAAGGTCAATGAAAATGAGTTAGATTTAATCCGGCAAGGTGAAGGACTGACAGTCGCATCACAGGAGAAGCTGAAATGGGCAGACTTTGCCGCCCTTCTAAAATATCGTAAATTAATCGGGCTTTATATTGGCCAATTCTCTGTTGCGTCTACCCTTTTTTTCTTTTTAACGTGGTTTCCGACCTATTTGGCAGAGGCGAAAAATATGGCGTTTCTCAAGGTAGGTTTTGCTGCTTCTCTTCCTTATATTGCTGCATTCTTTGGGGTCTTGTTTGGAGGTTATGTGTCTGATTGGCTGCTCAAAAAGGGCGTATCAGTGAATGTAGCGAGAAAGCTGCCAGTAGTGGTTGGCTTGCTGATGACGAGTACCATTGTTTTAGCAAACTTTACAACAAATATCCCGCTTGTGCTGACCATTTTATCCATCGCTTCATTTGCGCAAGGACTGTCTAATATCTCTTGGACGATGCTGTCTGAGGTGGCACCGCGGGAAATGGTTGGGCTGGCTGGCGGCGTATTTAACTTTTTTGCTAATTTAGCTGGGATCATCACTCCGCTGATTATCGGATTCATCGTGTCGGCGACAGGCTCCTACAATGGAGGAATTTTATTCGTCAGTTTAGTCGCTTTAGGCGGGGCATTGTCGTACATTTTTATTGTAGGTAAAATTGAACGAATTCAATTGAAACCATAGTGAGAAAGCAAAAGAGAACTCATACCAAGGTGAGTTCTCTTTTTTATGTATAAAAGATAACGGTGATGATCGCTGCACATGCGATGCCCATGCTGATATAAAGGCTGGCAAACCATATATTCCAGCGAGTGATACGGTAAGGGTTGACCTTCATCAAATCAGCCAATAAGGAGACAGAAACATTAAAAGGGCTAAACATAACAGTTGATGTGCCAGCAACGATCAGCATGATTGCGATCGGAAGAGCAGGCAGTTCATGGATGACTGGTGCCATCATGCTGACTAACAAAGCAAGCGAGACAAGCGGGTGAAAACCGCAAAGGGCGGTGATCAGAAAATACAACCCAATGACACAATAAACCCAAATGGCATGGTCTGATATACTGACAATAAATGCTTGAATCGGCTGCATACTGTTTGTCGCAAGGAGCATATCGACAAAGAAGCCTGCACTTAAAAATAGACACATATAGTTGGAGAGCTGACGGGTTCTTTCTTTCCAATGAGGCACAGAGACAGCGATATATTGTTTTCTTTTTTTGATAATAGAAGAGAATAATAGAGCAAATGGAATAATCGTCAGTACTACAGCGAATAAATAGCCTTTCCCAATCCATGCATCGACAAGTGAGACGACTGTCATAAAACCTAGCAGCATGAAAGCGAGCTGAAGGGTTTTTCGCTTAATTCGATGAGGATTGGCGTTTGTTTCTGAAGACTGAATGATGTTTGGTAATCGTTTGCTTTGACGAGAAAAAAGCATCCAATCTATCGCCAGCACGACGACCATTAAACCAAAAGTAATAGGTGCAATTTGATAATATTTTAGTTTGGTTGCATCAATGGTGACGCTTACCAGCACTTCAACAGGACTCCAGCTTAAACACAATGCATATGACCTTAAGAGGTTGCGTGTATACAGATGTTGTTTCACTTGTTCTTTTAGAGATTCGAGCGACGGTTTGAGCGATGTATATAGTAAAGGAATCGTCGCGATATTTAAAAACATGCCGAGAATATGCGTGACAAATGAACTCTTGCGATAAAGCTGGTTTGAGCTCGTTGTATGCAGTGTGAGCAGTTTATTTAATTGTGTATCGAAATGTCCAACATGTATGAGAGAATGAATAAAAGGCAGCATGAAAAAGAGAGAAAGCAAGCCCAGCATGGAATGAAAGTGAAGAAAAAACGTATGTAATGACTGGCCGGATAAGAAGAATAAGAACAACCCAATGATGAGAAATACAGCACCTGTTTTCAAATAAAGCCCATTTGCTTTCTTAAAAGAAATGGTGAGCGAGGCAGCGGCCAGCAGACCAACAAAATAGGAGAGTATAGGAGCAGGAAATAGTTGATGAACAATATATAGACTGATAAGAAGTGTAAAAACGAGCAGGTACATTCAAATATCTCCTCCATCAAATATCTTCAATTGATTTTATTCCGTCTGGTGGAATTTGTTTTCTTTTAATGGAACGTTTAAAATGGATTATAGCAAAATCGATCGTTGATGTCGATAAGAAATCAAAGGGGAAAAGGAGAAAGTGAATATGGCTGATAAAAAGTCAAAAGAAGAATCAGGACTGCGTACAGTTCAGCGTGCTTTGGATATTCTGTATTGTTTTAGTGAAGAACGTCAAGAGCTGACGCTAACGGATATTTCAAAAGAGATGAATTTAGCAATGTCTACGACAACGAGACTGCTCAAGGCGCTTGAAATGAATCATTTTGTGGAGAAGAATCAAGAAACAATGAAATACCGATTGGGTCAAAGGCTTTATCTCCTTGGATACATTGCAGGAAAGTCCATTAAATTGAGGGAACTGGCTAAGCCACTCATGTACTCACTTCGTGATGAAACAAAGGAAACCGTCAACCTGTATGTACTGGATTCAACAAGCAGGGTTTGTATCGAACAAGCGGAAGGGCTGCAATCGATTCGCCATCTTGTCAAGATTGGTGAGAAGCTGCCATTGTACGCAGGTGCAGGCGGAAAGGTATTATTGGCTTTTCAAAGTGAAGAATTTCAACAAAAAGTATTAGCGTCTGAGGCTGATCATGTGAAGAGAGATGACTGGCAAGAGGAACGTAAACATATTCTTGACACGTATACTTCTTGCAGTATCGATGAACGAGAGGTAGGATCTGCGGCAGTAGCGGCACCAGTCTTTAACATTCATGGAGAAGTGAAGGCTTGTTTATCCATATCTGGTCCAACCCATCGGTTTACTGAAGAAGTCATTCCTAAGCTGCAGCAAAAAGTGAAAGAACAGGCACAGAGGCTTTCTGAACAGCTCGGCTACGTCGTCAAACACAATTTTTAAGATTGCCTATCTTTTCGCGCTCCATTTATCATATAATAGAAACATTATATAGCATTCCTTGTCGTAGGGAGGACGTGTCACGACCATGAAAATCAATAGAGAAATTCCTGTAAGACAGCGGAATATTGTCCTCATTGGCTTTATGGGTGTTGGGAAAACAACCATTGGGCAGCTGGTTGCCAAAAAGCTATATAGAGATTTTATTGATGTCGATCAGGAGATTGAGAAAAAGTACAACATGACGATTCCAGAGATGTTTCAGCAAAAAGGAGAAGCATTCTTCAGGCAGGCTGAAAAGGATTATATCGTCGATTTATGTGAACATACACAGCTCAAGATCGTTTCCCTTGGAGGGGGTGCATTCAAACAGGAAGAAATCAAACGCGCCTGCTTGAAGCATTGTACCGTTCTTTTCCTTGATCTATCGTGGGAGAATTGGAAGCAGCGGCTTGATATTTTAATCGAAAACCGCCCTGTTCTTCACAACCGGACGCTTGATGAGATGAAAGAGCTGTTTGAAGAGCGCCGGGAGATTTATTCTCTTCATAACTCAAGAGTGGAAACAGATCATTTAGAGGCTGAGGAAGTCGCCAATTATATTGTGGACACACTCAAGCTTGGCTGGGATTTATATTCGAAATAAAAAAAGTCTACCGACGATGGTAGACTTTTTCTATCTGTTTAATGCTTGATTCCTTGAAGCAGTGCAGCTTTTAAACAGAAGGAAATGGGCTGATGCTGTGCATCGAATTGAATCTGAAACAGCTGCTTTGTGTCAGAGTCTGCGGCTTGAAGGTGGGATACGATCTCCTTTTGAACATTCTCTGGTGTGCGTCCACGTATAATCCAGTCCTGATAATCAATATGCAGATCCCAGTAACGAATATCTTCTTTCGTCAAATGGTTGTCAGCGAAGAGCTGTTTCCATTCTGATAACGAGCTTTCCCGCACATGAGAAGGGTCTCTCAGTCTATTTAAGTGATTAATAAATGAATCCTGTGCAGGGTTTTCAGGTGCATAATGATCGACGAGCAGAAATTGGCCGCCTTTTTTTAAGACTCGACTGATTTCCGACATGGCTGCCGGAAGGTTTGGAAAGTGATGAGCAGCAAACCGGCACGTCACGACCTCAAATGATTCATTAGAGAAGGGCAATGCTTCTGCGGCTGCCTGCTCAAAAGTAATATGTTGTAGATGGCGTTCTTCCGCGAGTGCTGCTGCAACCTCGATCATTTTTTGTGTGACATCAATACCGACACCTTTAGAGATAACGTCTGAAAAGGAAAAAACGGTATGTCCTGCCGCACAGCCAATATCAAGTAAATGCTCATGACCCTTCGCATTTGCTGCTATTTTCATCCATTCCAGCTCTTCTCCGGCTGCAAATATAGGTGAATCTCGATAGTTCTCGGCATTTTGTGAGAATTGGTTCTCGGCTTTAGCATATGGATTCATTTCTTTTCCCCCTTTGTGGTCTCTTTATCGTAGAATTCCTTCTGTTATTTGTCTAAGACATAAAAGATATGACATGAATAGTTAAAACCTATGAGGTGATGAAAGTGGATATACGAATGATGGAATATGTCATTGAAGTGTACCGGCAGCAAAGTTTTACAAAAGCAGCGGATCAACTTCATATTGCACAGCCTTCTTTAAGCCAGCAAATGAAGAAGCTGGAAGAGGAATTAGACACACCGCTATTTATTCGAAAGTATGGACAAGTAACGCCCACACCTCAAGGGAGACGATTCATTAAAAGGGCTGAGAATATTTTGAAGGAAAGAGATGATTTGCTGCGTGAAATGGGAGAAGCAGCTTATGAAATCGGGAGAGAGCTGAACATTGGAGCGCCAGCAGTCACAGGGGGATATGTCTTGCCCGGCTTATTAAAAACCTTTTGTCAAACATATCCTCATGTGCACGTTCAACTGATAGAAGATTCACCTCGTGAGCTCGAAAAACTTCTACTCGCTGGAAAACTGGATTTGGCTATTTTATCTATGCCTGTCGAGTATGAATCATTGAAAACGAGACAAATGCTGACAGAGCCGCTCCTTCTTGCAGTTCCGCAAGCTGCTCAGCCTTGGTTATCAGAGGAATTGAACGAGATCATCAAGCAAGCAGGGCAAAAAGAAATGGTGCCCTTTCAAATTCTTGAAGGTATCCCATTTATTATGCTGAAAGAGGGATACGGTTTTCGGCACGTGGTCATGGAACTGTGCCGTCATCACGGTTTTCAGCCAAAGGTGGCTTTTGAAACAAGTCATATTCAAACAGCACAGGCATTGGTTAAAAACGAACTAGGTGTGACCGTTGTGCCGAAAATGGTGGCACAAGAGGATAGGAACGGGGTCACTTATTTAAATATTGATTCATACCCAACCCGCACACTTGTGTTTGCATATGTGGAAGAAAGGTATTTAACGAAAGCCGCTCAAGCCTTCATGGACCTTTATCAGAATCAAGGGAAAGCTTAAACAAACGTTTAATTAAACGCAAAAAGCAGGGGAGTACCCTGCTTTTTATCTTATTTCTCAGCGTGATAGAAATTCTTTGGAGTCTAGGAAGGACGAGTACCGACGCGGAGCGAATTCTAATATTTGTGAGCAACCTGCTTTCTAATAGACATCCAGACGCTGATCCGTCATCACCGGAATTTGCTGTCTGACTTCATCCACTAGCTGAAGGTCAATTTCCGCATAATAAATGTCTTCGTCATCGTTTGTTTCAAGCAGGATGCGGCCGAGTGGATCAATCACCATAGAGTGTCCAGGGAATTCCGTGTCCCTGCTTGTGCCTGTTCTGTTAACAGCAATCATAAATGACTGGTTTTCAATCGCTCTTGCGATGAGCAGGCTGCGCCAATGGTCCACTCTTGCTGACGGCCATTGCGCCGTATTGACGAGCACCTTCGCTCCTTTGTTCACAAGTGTTCTGGAAAGCTGCGGGAAGCGGAGGTCATAGCAGATCATCGCACCAATCGTTACATCTTCACCATAGTCAAATAAACCAAGCTGATCACCAGCGGTTAAATAGTTATGCTCATCCATTAAGCGGAATAAATGAATTTTATCATAATCTAACAGTAGCTCACCTTGGCGGTTAAAGACATACATTGTATTGGTGATGTTTTCATCTTCTGTCCGCTTATTTAACACACTGCCTGCGATGAGATACACTTGGTGCTTGCGGGCAAAGGAGGAGAAGAGCTGTTTTGTGCGTTCACCGTTTACATCCGCAAGCTGATCGGCTTGTTCAAGGGCGTAGCCGGTATTCCACATTTCGGGTAAAATGATCAGATCAGGCTGCTCGCGGACTGCTTCTTCTAAAAACGCTTCTGCTTTTTTAAAATTTACTTCAGGTTCTCCAATTTGTACGTCCATTTGGACAAGGGCGATTTTCATAAGGGTTCCTCCTTTATTCGCTATATGACATGTGAAAATCATGAATGTATGTCATGGTTTATTCTAGTCTTCAAGGTCAGTTTCTTTATCATAAAGGTTTCCATCATCTTTGCCAATAGAAATGTCAGAAGGTTTTGTTAAATGACTTTCTCAATCAAGAAATGAGTGGTATGATACTCATAACTAATAAAACAAAGGGGAATAGTATGATATGCAATTGTTTGATTTATCACTAGAAGAGCTAAAAAAATATAAACCAAAGAAAACAGCACGTCCTGATTTCTCAGACTTTTGGAAGAAATCACTCGAAGAACTGCGCCAAGTGGAGGCAAAGCCAACACTTGAACCTTATGACTATCCAGTGAAAGGCGTCAAGGTGTACCGCCTGACGTATCAAAGCTTTGATCATTCTCGTATTGAAGGCTGGTACGCGGTACCAGATCAATCGGGTCCGCATCCAGCGCTCGTTCGTTATCATGGCTATAATGCCAGCTATGACGGCGGCATTCACGACATCGTCAACTGGGCGCTGCACGGCTATGCAACATTTGGTATGCTCGTCCGCGGTCAAGGCGGCAGTGAAGATCAGGCAGTGACACCAGGCGGTCACGCTTTGGGGTGGATGACAAAAGGCATTTTATCAAAGGAGACCTACTATTATCGCGGTGTTTATTTAGATGCGGTTCGTGCACTCGAAGTCATTCAGTCCTTCCCGGAAGTGGATGAACACCGGATCGGCGTGATTGGTGGGAGCCAGGGAGGCGCATTAGCGGTTGCAGCTGCAGCTCTTTCAGACATTCCGAAGGCCGTCGTGGCAGATTATCCTTACTTATCAAACTTCGAGCGTGCCGTGGACGTTGCATTGGAGCAGCCTTATTTAGAAATCAATTCATACTTTCGAAGAAACAGTGATCCGGAAGTGGAGGAAAAGGCATTTGAGACATTAAGCTATTTTGATTTAATCAATTTAGCTGGTTGGGTGAAACAGCCAACATTGATGGCGATCGGTCTGATTGACAAAATAACCCCGCCATCTACTGTGTTTGCGGCATACAACCATTTAGAAACAGATAAAGACCTGAAAGTATATCGCTATTTTGGACACGAGTTTATCCCGGCTTTTCAAACAGAGAAGCTCTCCTTCTTACAAAAGCATTTACTCAAATAAAAGAAAAGAAAAAGAGGCCGCTCTAGGAGGGCCTCTTTTCAGATTTTTGACAAAGGGATAAAATGATTTTTATTTTAGCCCTTTGTCTTCTTTTCAGCGTGATAGAAAACCTTTGAAGTCGAGTACCGGAGCGGAGCGAATTTGTCATTCGTGAGCACCGGCACGCAGACCTGACAAAGAATGCGAGGGTTTGTCTACACGCTGAGAGGCCGCTCTAGGAGGGCCTCTTTTTTAATAACTCGTATTCTGTCTCGTTTTTTCATCAGGCACTAACGCTGTGATAATAAGGGCAAGAGCTGTGATGATATGCAGGATGAATCCAAGTATCGGAATCCAGGCAAGGCACGATGTGATAATTCCAATGATACTGCCAATCATTGGTCCTTGGTCTCGCTTCGATAAGACGAGTGTGATAATATGCAGAATAAGCATGACCATGAGCGGTGTATAGCCATTGCTGATCACAAATAGTCCTCCAATGACAGGGATGGCAAGGCAGGCTTCAAAAATCCCGGTGATCCATTTCATGATGCGAGATATAGACATGAGATCCAACTCCTTTTTCATATATGTCTTATTCGTATTTTCCCAAAACGTGAAGAAGTCATGCAGAATTCTGTAGAAAGAGTTGATGGATGATGAGAGAGAGAATCAAGGAAGAGCTGAAAATCATCGAAGAAACGTACGACGTAAAGATTTGCCTCGCGGTTGAATCAGGCAGCAGAGCTTGGGGATTCCCTTCGACTGATAGTGATTACGATGTTCGTTTTTTATATGTTCCTCGAAAAGAATGGTATTGGGCGATGGAAGAACATCGTGATGTCATTGAACGGCCGATTGATGATGTGCTTGATATCAGCGGCTGGGAGCTTAGAAAGGCACTTCGCTTATTTAATAAATCGAATCCGTCCATCATGGAATGGCTGTCTTCTGACATTATCTATGCTGAATCTTTCTCTTTGGCAAAGCAGCTAAGAGAATTAAAGGATCGAGCGTTTTATCCCGCAGCATTGATGTATCATTACCTCAATATGGCGAAGCGGAATGAAAGCGGGTATTTACGAGGAGAGCAGGTGCGAATCAAGAAGTATTTTTATGTACTTCGTCCGCTGCTTGCTTGTCAGTGGATTGAACGCTACCGGACGGTTCCGCCGATGGACTTTCATGAACTGCTCGAGGAACTAGTGGAGGAAGGCCCGCTTTTAGCGGAAATCCATGAGCTGCTCAAACGTAAAATGGACGGCGAAGAAATGGATGTAGAGAACCGCCTCGCTCATGTCCATCCATTTATCGACAAAGAGCTCGCGCGATTTGATGAATTGGTGAAAAGCTACAATCAGCCGAAAGACAATCTGATGCAAGAATTAAATGAGCTGCTGCAGTCTACCCTTGATGAGGTGTGGGCGTAAGCAGGGAAGAGCCAGCCGGATCGCGGCAGGCTCTTTTTTATCTCTTATTGTGATAAAACCACAAAAAAAGTCAGAATTTTTGTCATCTTCAAATATTGTAGCGGACAGCTTATGAGCTTTACAATAAAGACATAGCTTACAAAGAGTGGGAGGTGCCCTTTATGGAGTCGGTCACAAGAAATTTCTTCTTGTTTTTGTCAAAGAGCAGTCTCTTGAACCATATTGCTCGTAATTGGGGAAGTGCTGTTGCATCTAAGAAAATCATCGGAGGGAAGGATTTTGAGAGTGCCATCCCTGTCATCAAACGATTAAATGAACAAGGAATGGCCGTGACAGTTGATCACCTTGGTGAGTTTGTCACAAAGGCAGAGATTGCAAATGAGCGGACGACTGAGTGTATTCAAACCATTCAGCGGATTGCAGAGGCGGGACTCAATTCCCACGTATCACTCAAAATGACATCACTTGGCCTGGATATTGACGATGACCTTGTGTATCGCAATATGAAACGTATTTTAGATACGGCAGAGAAGCACCGTATCATGGTGACAATCGATATGGAGGATGAACAGCGCTGTCAAAAAACGCTGGACATTTTTAAAGAGATGAAATCTCAATACGAGTATGTCAGTACGGTCTTGCAGGCGTATTTGTACAGAACAGAAAAGGATCTTGATGACCTAAATGAGCTGCAACCATTTTTAAGACTTGTAAAGGGTGCCTATAAGGAATCTGCCGAAGTGGCGTATCCAAACAAAAAAGACGTCGATCAGAATTATCAAAAGCTGATCGAAAAGCAATTGCTCTCAGGGAATTATACAGCCATTGCGACACATGACGATCAAATGATCGAGTTCACGAAAAATATTGTGAAAAAACACAATATACAAACAAGTCAGTTCGAATTTCAAATGCTGTATGGCATGAGATCAGAAACGCAGCAGGCACTTGTAAAAGAAGGCTATCAAATGAGGGTCTATACTCCGTATGGACGAGAGTGGTATGGCTACTACATGAGACGTCTTGCAGAACGGCCGGCAAACATTGCCTTTGCTTTAAAAGGGATGACGAGAAAATAATTTGAAACGGGAGCGTGACAAACATGACAACACCTTACAAGCATGAACCATTCACGGATTTTAGCCAGGAAGAAAACCGCAAAGCGTTTGAACAAGCATTAGCTAAAGTAACAGAATCACTTGGTCAAACCTATCCGCTCGTGATTAATGGAGAAAGAATCGAAACGAAAGACAAGATTGTTTCGATCAATCCAGCGAAAAAGGATGAAGTGGTTGGAACCGTATCAAAGGCCGGGAAGGAAGAGGCAGAACAAGCGGTTCAAGCAGCAGCGAAAGCATTTGAAACATGGCGCTATACGTCTCCAGAAGAAAGAGCTGGCGTATTATTCCGAGCTGCGGCAAGCATTCGCCGTAAAAAGCATGAGTATTCAGCCCTTCTTGTAAAAGAAGCAGGTAAGCCTTGGAATGAAGCGGATGCAGATACAGCAGAAGCGATTGACTTTCTAGAGTATTATGCCCGTCAAATGCTGGAGCTGGCGAAAGGCAAACCAGTGAACAGCCGCGAAGGGGAACGCAATCAATATGTTTACACACCAACTGGCGTGACGCTCGTGATTCCGCCGTGGAACTTCTTGTTTGCGATCATGGCTGGAACAACAGTAGCGCCAATCGTCACTGGGAATACGGTTGTTTTAAAACCAGCGAGTGCGACGCCTGTCATTGCAGCCCGTTTTGTGGAGGAGCTTGAGCAAGCCGGTCTGCCAAAGGGTGTTGTCAACTTTGTACCAGGAAGCGGAGCAGAGGTTGGGGATTACTTAGTAGATCATCCGAAAACAAGTCTGATTACATTCACTGGATCAAGAGAAGTAGGGACACGTATCTTTGAACGCGCGGCAAAAGTGCAGCCAGGACAGCAGCATTTAAAACGTGTCATTGCTGAAATGGGCGGTAAGGATACCGTGGTTGTTGATGAGGATGCAGATGTTGAATTAGCGGCTAATGCCATTTTCACATCAGCCTTCGGGTTTTCAGGTCAGAAATGTTCAGCTGGATCTCGGGCTGTCGTCCACGAGAAGCTGTATGACCAAGTGGTTGAGCGAGTGAAGGAAATCACAGAAACGAAAACAACAGCCAATCCACTTTCTGCGGATGTCTACATGGGACCTGTCATTGATCAAGCGTCCTTTGACAAGATTACGGATTATATCGAGGTTGGCAAACAGGAAGGCCGCTTAGTCACTGGCGGAACGAGTGATGATTCGGAAGGATACTTCATCCACCCGACCATTTTTGCAGATCTTGAGCCTACTTCCCGCTTAATGCAAGAAGAAATCTTTGGACCAGTCTTAGCTTTCTCGAAAGTGTCTAGCTTTGATGAAGCACTTGAGGTAGCCAACAACACAGAATACGGTTTAACAGGTGCTGTCATTACGAATAATCGTGATCACATCAACCGTGCGAAGCAGGAGTTCCATGTGGGGAACCTTTACTTTAACCGTAACTGCACAGGTGCCATCGTTGGTTACCACCCATTCGGCGGCTTCAAAATGTCAGGAACGGATTCAAAAGCAGGGGGTCCAGATTACCTAGCTCTGCACATGCAGGCAAAAACGATTAGTGAAATGTTTTAATATGGAAAAGCATGAACCTGCACTGACGGGTTCATGCTTTTTTTGCCTGCCTGCGACTTGTTTCTATACAAATCTGACTGGAAAGAAGTATGATAAATGTATCACTTAATCAGGGAGCAATCGGGATGGAAGAGATATTAGAAAAGCTTCATACATTTTTTGATGTCGATAAATTAATTGCATTTATTAGCGGCTATTTAAAAAAACCAGTCATTTTAGAAAGCACAGAGTGTCAGCTCCTTGCTTATAATTCTTACAGCATTCAGCAGTTTGACCCAGTCAATCAGCAAACGATTTTCTCAAAGGAATGTCCGGGGTCTGTAGTCGATTGGTTAAAGAAAACAGGGGTAATCGAGCGGCTTCACAAGGAGTCAAAGCCTTTTTATGTGAGCGGTTATGACGAGCTCGGTTTTAATCGGCGGGTAGCTGTGAGCGCCAAGCATAAACAAGAGGTAGTAGGCTTTATTTGGGTGCAGGACATTGAGGACTCCCTCTCTCAGGAGGAGCTGCAATTTTTACACGAAGCTTCCTTTCAGGTTGGAAAAGTGATTTATAAGAATAAGAAACAGCTTGAGAAAAAGGAAGGCAAGATTGAAGAGTTTTTCAAAAAGGTCATGGATGATCATTTTTATACTGAAGAAGAGCTGAAATGGGAGGCTGAGAACTTAAGCATTCCACTGCCAGCCGTATTTACCGTTATGGTCGTGCACGCTGCCGATAACAAAAGTGAGACGGCAGAAGATGTGAAGGATGTCATTCGAACGTATTTGCAGCTAGAGGATAAAGTAAATCACGTCTATTCGGTTCAAGCAGATATTGTCGTTATATTAGGCAGCCTGTCAGACCGGCACTCACCGAAAGCGACTGCCGCTGATGTCATCGCACATCTGCAATCAAAAACGAATGCCCATCCTTCCCCTTTGTATATTGGGATGGGAAGAGAGTACCGTGATGTCATGAAAATGAGTACAAGTCGATTTGAAGCGATAGAGGTCGTCAAGGCAGTAAAAATTGTCGGAGGGCAAGAACTGATTCCATATGATTATGAGAATTTAGGGGTCTTCCGGTTTTTAGACTCTATTTACAGCCATCAAAAAAAGAAAAACGACTTCAATCCAGATTTGTTACGCTTGAAGGAAAAAGACCGCGAGAGTCAAACCTCGTTTTTAAAAACGCTGGAAGTCTACTTATTGAATAACTGCAAGCTAAAGCCAGCAGCGGAGCAGTTGTTTATTCATCAAAATACATTAAACTATCGAATGAAACAAATTTTTGACATGACTTCGATCGACTTAAGTCATTTTAGCCAGAGATGTGAGTTATTTATTGAATTGATGCTGATGAAAAAAGATCAATAATCATGATGGAATCCGCAGGTGCACAGGATCACCTGCGGGTTTTCATGTGACATGCGAAAATGGCATACAACTGATGCATTTCGTTGTATGATAGATAAAGATTTTATGAGAAAAGTGAAAGGGGGGCCACCTTTGGGATCAGTCACCTTAGCCATTTTGATTTTCATCATGACCCTCGTCCTTGTCATTTGGCAGCCAGGACGTGTCACCATAGGATGGTCAGCGTGTGGAGGCGCCATTCTTGCACTTGCCTTTGGTGTCGTTCATCTAGGCGATGTGTGGGAAGTCACGCAAATTGTATGGAACGCGACCTTTGCCTTTATTGGCATTATTATCATTTCGTTAATTTTAGATGAGATCGGTTTTTTTGAATGGGCTGCACTGCATATGGCAAAAGCCGCAAGAGGCAACGGTGTCCGCATGTTTATTTACTTAACATTGCTCGGCGCTGTTGTGGCTGCTTTTTTTGCCAACGATGGAGCGGCACTGATCTTGACCCCAATCGTTTTATCTGTGGTGAGAGCGTTGAAGCTGGATGAGCGCATGGTGCTGCCTTTTGTGATGGCAAGCGGTTTTATTGCAGACACAACCTCCTTGCCATTTGTCATTAGTAACCTGGTCAATATCGTATCAGCCGACTATTTTCATATTGGTTTTCTAGAATATACAGCGAATATGTTCGTGCCAAACCTTGTGTCGCTTGGAGCGAGCATGCTGGTTCTGTATGTATTTTACCGAAAGCTTATCCCAAAAACCTACGATCTGTCACAGGCAAAGGAACCGGCGTCAGCTATTCGAGATATCCGTATGTTCCGTTTGTCTTGGTATGTGCTCGGCTGTCTGTTTGTGGGTTATTTTGCGGGGGAACTGATCGGTATTCCAGTGTCCATCATCGTAGGCGGGATTGCTCTTGCTTTCTTGTGGCTGGCGAGAAGAAGTCCGCAAGTAGCGACAAAGCGAGTGGTCAAAGAAGCGCCGTGGTCCATTGTGTTTTTCTCAATCGGTATGTATGTCGTCGTATATGGACTGAAAAATGTCGGTCTTACAGAAATATTGGCGGCATGGATCCAGCAAGGGGCTTCACATGGCTTGCTTGCAGGAACGATGTTTATGGGGGTGCTTGCCGCAGTGCTGTCCTCTGTGATGAACAATCTGCCGACCGTTTTAATTGATGCGATTGCCATTGGACATACAGATACAGCAGGTGTCATGAGAGACGGACTGATTTATGCCAATGTCATCGGCTCCAACCTTGGACCGAAAATGACCCCAATCGGCTCATTGGCGACATTGCTGTGGCTTCATGTCTTAAAGAAAAAAGGCGTCCATATCTCTTGGGGGGCGTACATGAAAGCCGGGATCATTCTGACCATCCCAACCTTGATTCTCACATTACTCGGGTTATATGTATGGTTATGGCTTATTCATTAATTATCGTGTAGACAAATCCTCGCATTCGCCCGCAGGTCTGCGCTCCGGTGCTTAGGGCTGCAAAGGTTTTCTATCACGCTGAAAAAGAGCAGATCCATGAGATCTGCTCTTTTTTTGCTACAGATATTTCGCATAGCGTTTTTCTAAAAAGTCCTGAAGCAATGAGACGACACTGCAAATGCCCCAGTAAATGAGTGCGACCAAAATATACATGGTCATATAATCGAATTCTCGTCCGCCTACAATTTTTGCTTGCTGGAAGAGCTCTGGTACAGTAATCATTGCTGCCAGTGAGGAAGCTTTGATTAAATCGAGCATGACATTGGTCAATGGCGGCAGGGCGATGCGGACGGATTGAGGCAAAATGACACCACGCATCGTTTGCCAATAGCTGAGACCTAATGATTTAGCAGCTTCCACCTGTCCACTTGGAACAGAGGAGAGGGCCGCTCGGTTAATTTCTGCAATATAGGCAGCACTATTAAAGCTGAACCCAATAATGGCGGCAGTGACCGCTGTGAACTCAATGCCGATATAGGGGAATCCAAAATAGAGAATAAACAAAATCACTAGAATGGGCACGCCTCGCATGAATGAGATATACAGTCGTGCAGGCAGCCGAAGAATCCATGAATTCGCCATCCTGGCAAGAGCGATAAAAAAGCCAAGAATGGTACCAAAAAACATGCTCACAAAGGAAATGAGCAGCGTCAGCCAGATGCCTTTCATAACAAACGGAAATGACGCCTTTGCCAGTGCAGGATTAAATATATATTCTAAATGAATATCTCCCACGATTGCGGCTCCTTATTTGGAAATGTCGACATCTTCGACATCAGCATCAATTTTCTTAGAGACGTCTGCATGATTAAAGAATTTCTCAGAAATCTTTTTCATTGTTCCGTCTTTTTTCATGTCGCCTAATACACGATTTAATTCTTTTTGAAGCTCTTTGTTGTCCTTCTTCATAACAAAACCTTGTTCATTCGGCATGTACTTCAAGTCAGGGTGAATTGTAATATTTAGTTTAGGAAATGCAGCAAGAGCCAGTGTCTGCAAGTAATAATCATTTAGAATGACATCTGTACGGCCGTTTGCAACATCCTTTAGGTATTGCTCGTTTGTCGCATTATCATAAATGACTTCCTTTGCACCGTACTTACGAGCAACATCCATATAAATCGTTGTGGCAGCCCCTGCTGCTTTCTTTCCTTTTAAATCTTTTAAAGTTTTAATGCCAGATAAATCATCTTTCCGAACGATAGCCGTTCCGTAGGAATATTTATAAGGGGTTGAAAAGGCAAACTTGTCTTTTCTGTCATCTGTGATGTCGATATCATTTGCAGCGGCATCCACTTGACCAGAATTAATGGCGCTCAGCATCCCATCATAGCCCATTTCTTTAAATTCTACTTTCACATCAAGACGTTTAAACGCTTCTTTGACGACTTCTACTTCATAGCCAGTTAATTGATCCTTGCCATTAGAAGTATCATGATAAGAAGTTGGATAAAGGGTGCCTGAAGTTGCAACCACGATTTTCCCTTTCTTTTTAATCTGATCCCACTTTGTGTCTTCAGATTGAGATGAGCCTGATTGACTGCAAGCAGACATAATAAGGATGAAAGCAGATACAACAAGCATGATCCATATAGGTTTTTTATGATAAAAACGACTCATTTAAGAATCCTCCTCTATTTTTTATACAAAACAAAACATAGCACGCTTTCTCTATAAGGACAACGTTTTCAGAAGAAAAGTGAAAAAGTAAGAATATTATAAGCAATTTGCGTGTTAGAAATAATGTATAAAAAAGGAAAGCGAGCGCAAAATAAAGGCGAATAAAGGAGGGAACAACAATGATGAAAAAAATAAGTAGTTTGATCATCTTGTCGATGATGCTGTTATTTGGTTTTCATATAGAAACGGCTCATGGAGAAACACCTCAAATGGAAAAGCGCCCGGTGACACATCAAGTGAAATTAACAGCAGAACAACAAAAAAAAATTGAAATCCTTGAGCAGCAAATTCTTTCTAAGCGAAAAGAAGTCATTGAGAAATATGTACAGTACGGCGTGTTAACAAAGGAACAAGGCACACACATCACGAAACGAATGGATGAGCATTACACTCATTTGAAAAAGAACGGATTTGTTCCATTGCTGAAAAAACCACAGCACCATCGCCCATGATAATGATGAAACCGGCAGCTTTAAGTGCCGGTTTTTTATTGTCGATCAGAAGGTGAGACTTTCCCCATCTTGAGGGACAAAAATGGCTTGATCTGCATGATGCTCTTGAACGTAAGCTTCTAAAGCAGCTCTTGTTAACAGGCAATGATTCACTGCCTCAAGATGACAGACGACAATTTGAGCTTTTGGCTGAGAACGGTGAATGTCTAGAATCTCTTCCTTGGTCATTGTAATAGGATCGCCTTCTAAAAATTGAGCAGCCCCGCTATTGACCACAATGACGTCTGGCTTGCTTGTATTCACAACCTCTTTCGGTTCATCACACCAAATGGTATCACCTGCAATATAAAGGGTAGGTTCATCAGGGTGAGAGAAAACAAAACCGCTCACCTGCCCCATCCGCTTCGCCGTTTCTCCCGTCCCATGCTGTCCGCCTGTACGTTTAATATGAACGCCGCAAATGTCCATTTCATCTTCAATGCATGTGACATGCTGAAATCCAGCTTCTTCAACTTCTTTTCGATCCTTCTCCGATTGAGTATAAATTGGTTGATCCTGAGCTAATTTCCTTTTGGCCTCGTCGTCAAAGTGGTCCACATGTAAATGAGAGAGTAAGACAGCATCTGGGTGTAACAGACTGTCTAAATCTATATTTACAGGAAGCTCCACAATAGGATTGTTCAAATGTTGATTGGCTGTATGAGGGAACGGTGGATATGTTCCTTTTGCTGCTAAAAAGGGATCGATTAAAAAAGTTGAATGACCATAGTGAAGGTATAAAGTCGCATTGCGAATGAGTGTAATTTTCATAAAAAGGCCTCCTTTTTTTCTGATTAAGTTTACAGTATATTAAAAGAGTTCTACGTGACAGAGGATTATGAAAGTCTTTTGGCAGAAGGGCTTGATTTTTGAAAGAGGTGAGCCAATGCTAGACCAAACAGATATGAATATTTTAAAAGAACTATCAAAGAACAGCCGATTAACGATGAAAGCTCTAGGTGAAAAAGTTCATTTAACCGGCCAAGCTGTTGCAAATCGGGTGTTAAAGCTAGAAGAAGAAGGTGTGATTGAAGCATATACCATTTCAATTGATTGGCAGACACAAAAGACGATTCAAACCTTTTTGCAGCTATATACCCGTAGTCATCATCATGAACCACTTTTGTCGTTTCTTTATAAAAAGGAAGAAATCAAGAATTTGTTCAAAATAAGTGGTGAAGGCTGTTATATGGCTGAAGGACATTTCTCCAGTCGTGATGAACTTGATCAGTTTTTAACGGAGCTGACGAATTACGCAAATTACAAACTGTCTATTGCGGTTAAACGTCTCATTCATCAGTAATAGAAGAGACGCAGGAGGAAAAGGAACGATGCAAAAATTAATCGAAAATCAAGCTGAACCGATGACAAAGGAAAGAATCAAAGCAGACTTGGTTCAACTTGGTGTGAAAAAGGGCATGATTTTATGTGTTCATTCATCTTTATCATCAATCGGCTGGGTAAATGGAGGCGCTGTAGCCGTCATACAAGCATTGATGGAAACCTTAACAGAAGAAGGGACACTGATTATGCCGGCACAAACGTTAGAGCTTTCTGATCCCGCCGATTGGATCGATCCGCCTGTTCCTTATTCATGGTGGAAATCGATCAAAGAAACAATGCCAGCATTTGACCCAGCTTACACGACACCAGCAGCAATGGGAAAGGTGGCGGAAACATTTTGGAAATACCCAGGCGTGGCGAGAAGCAATCATCCCCATTTTTCATTCACCGCCTGGGGGAAAAGAAAACATGAAATTCTGCAACACCATGCACTTTCCTTTGGATTAGGAGAGCATTCGCCTCTTGGCCGCATGTATGATCTTCATGCTCAAGTGCTGCTGCTTGGTGCATCATTTGAGAGCATGACAGCTTTTCATCTAGCTGAATACCGAATTCCTCAGCAGGACCTCATGACAAGAGGAGCCCCTATTTTAGAGAATGGATGGAGGGTATGGAAAGAGTACCAAGATATCATCACAAGAGAAGAACTATTTGAACAGATTGGCCGTGATTTTCTGCAATCAGGAGGCATCCATCAGCACAATCAAGTTGGACTTGCCAGTTCATATTTACTGCCCATGAGAGAATCGGTAGACTATGCGGAAAAGTGGCTTGATCTATACGATCAGTCGTAATCTACACTGTTTGGAAATTTACATAATAAACGTCTTGATCAGGCTGCTGTGAGGTGTAGCAGGTAAGCTGATAGTCTCCTTTTGGAATGGAGAAAGACAGCACTCTGGCCATGACGCTTGTGATATAAACTTGATCATTTGTAAGCGTAAAGGGAACTGTTATAGCTCTATCAACCGAGACTTGGGGCTCATCGCTATTTAATGTCACAATAATAGACGCCTTTCCATTATTGATTCCTTCAAAGGAAACTCCTTGATCTCCAGTTGCAAATCCTTGAAGAATGTCCTCATCTGTCCAATCAATGACAGGTGGTGTTTCGCTTCCGGTGTATACCGTGATTTGGTGGTAGGAGATAGATAGGGAATAGGCTTGATTTAAGTGATTCATATAAAAAACTCCTTTATTTAAGAATTTTTGTTGGAACGTGAATGGTTGAAAGAGTGATTCTTGAGGAGAAAGTTAGGCAGCAAGACGATTGTCGCCGTCTTGCGCTATTTGGTGTGGGATCTAGATGTGAAATTGCGAGACCATTGCTTTTAAATCTCCTGCTAAATGGGCGAGCGCTTCTGATGAAGCTGTTACTTCTTCCATTGCAGCAAATTGTTCTTCTGTTAAACCGGCTACTTGCTGTGAATGTTCACTTGTTCGTTTCACGCCTTCTGTAATAGACGCAAAAGACTGTTTCGCATCGTTTGTATAAGCTGCGATTTTTTGTGATGCACTTGATAAATGTTTAATGCCATTTGCCATTTCTCTCATCGACTGCTGGATATCATGAAATGATTCCTCTGTATGAGAGATAAGGACAGCCCCTTGAGCCGCTTCCTCTCTTACTCGTTTGATGGCATTCGTCGAATGAGTCATCTCTTTTTGTATTTCAGAAATGAGATGGGAGATCATGTTTGATGATGCTTGAGATTCTTCTGCGAGCTTTCTCACTTCGTCTGCGACAACAGCAAATCCTTTTCCATGCTCACCTGCCCGTGCTGCTTCAATTGCTGCATTAAGAGCTAGCAGGTTTGTCTGGCTGGCGATATCTGTAATGACTTTGGAAATATGATCGATTTCAGCTGAACGTGTTTCCAATGCTTGAATCGCTGTACCATTTTCTTCAATTGATTTGGCAATAGACGTCATTTGTGAATGAACTTCACCGATATTGTGTACACCTTTTTGGGCCACTTCTTGTGCGGAGTGACTTCTTGAAGCCATTTGTCCTGCATTTTCAGTGATGTTTGCCAGCTCGTTTGATACTTGAATCATTTTGTGCTCACTAGCTGTCATTTGAGCGGACTGTTCTTCTGAAGATTGTGCCACTTCTTGAATCGTGTAGGTGATTTTTTCTGATGCTGCACTCGTTTCTTCTGCGCTAGCTGACAGCTGCTCAGAGGATGTGGCCACTAATTCAGACGTGTTCATGACATTTAGAATGGTTTGATTTAGTTTTTCACGCATCTTATTGAAATGGCCAGCCAGATCAGACAATTCATCACCAGCAGTATCCTTCACATTGATGGTTAAATCACCTTCGCCTGCACTCTTAATGGCAGAAGCCATATGCTTGAGACGTGCCTGAATCCGTTTAGTGAAAATAGAAATAATGATGACCGAAACGATCAGACTTAACAAAAGGACGATGACAAATTGTATATAGAATGACTGAAGCATTTGTGAAATCATGCTTTGATTGGCGCCAGTATAAAAAATACCAATTGTTTCGCCTGCTTCATTTTTGATCGGCATATAAGCCGTTTGATAGTCTTTCCCGGCAACATTTGCTGTGCCGTAATAGTTTTCTCCTTTATCTAAAACAGTGGTCTTCACTTCAGGAGAGACTTCTGTACCTACAGCTCGTTTCCCGTTTAACATGACATTCGTAGCAACGCGGGTATTTCCTTGAAAAATCGTGATGGTATCACCGGTATATTCGGCTAATTGGTCAACCAATGTGTCATGATCATTAATTTGCGTATTTCCTTTGAATAGCTTGTCCTCTTTAATCTGCCACGAGCCTTCTACTTTTTCATTCAGGTAGGCGTAGCCTAGTTTTAAATCACCTTTTGCTTTTTCAGTTGCCATTTGCTTGATGTTTTCTGTCATCTCGCGATTCACCACATAACCAACAACTGCGGAAAAGATGATGAGGACACTTAAAAAGATCAGCAAAATTTTGGCACCGATCCTCAGTTTTCCCTTTTTCTTCATGCTTTTTAACTCCTTTAGGTATAAGGTAGGGTATCCCTCCTTAAGGATTATCGGCATGAAAAAAGTGTTTAAAATACCTGCATGCAGTCATGTGAAAATTTTTTTAATATAGAAAAGGGAAAGGCTGCTAATCGATGATAAATTGGATTCTTGTGCCGTCTGGATCATCCGATAATTGATGACTTACCCACGAGCCTGCGCCTCTATTATCAGAAGGGCGTACATATTTGACAGAAGCTCCTGTGCCTCCTTCTTTGCACATCGCCATTGGCCATTCGTCACGATCATACCCGCGCTTTGTTGGAACGCCATGTAATGATCGGTCCCTCTGCTCATCACTATGTTTACGGTCAATTGTACAAATGGACGAATGACCTTCATCAATGGCTTCTTCTATGTGCTTGGCTGTTTCGGGATAGCGGTCTGATGGAAAATGAATCGTTTTGTCATAAGATGAATTCGCTGTCTCTTGTTTCCCTTGCTCCAGCTGGATATAGCCTGTTGCTACACCAATAACAATCAATAAAAGCAAGAGAAACATTTTAAGAAGTTTCATAGGTGCTGGCTCTCTTTCTTGTTTGCGTATTTTGTAAACAGAAGTATAGCAGAATTACTTACCAATTTCCCCTGGTTTTGAAAAAACGCCTTTTAAAATTCAAAAAACAGATTTTACAAGATTTCATGCTTTTCATTTTTGTAAAAATTCATAAAAATTTTAATTTTGTAGATTATAAAACGAATATGCTCATTCAAAATGGCTTTATCACTGCTTTTTGAGCTAATTTCAAGAATTTAACACACAGAAATTTCAAAAAAATAAAATTGACTAGACCGATCTGCTTTAATAATATGGAGTCAAATATCAAAAAATGTCGTAATTTATCAAAATATGATTCTAATTACATTGTAGGAGGGAAGTACAAATGGCGGATGTCTCATACCGGCTCGGAATAGACATAGGCGGAACATTTACTGATTTATCGTTGATAAATGAAGCAACAGGGGAGCTGACTGAACTCAAGACACCCACAGTGACTGATGACCCAGCCCAAGGAATTATCAATGGGTTAAATCTTCTAAAAAAAAGAGGTGTTGATTTATCCAACATTCAATACCTCGTTCACGGAATGACAATTGGTCTTAATACATTATTGCAGCGAAAAGGAGCAGATTTAGCCCTTTTTGTGACAGAAGGATTTCAAGATATATTGTCACTTCAACGTTTACGACTACCCATTCCTTATGACTTCAATTCTCGTTTGCCAGAACCATTGATACCACGGAAGCATGTATATCCAATCTCTGAAAGGTTGATACACGATGGTACGATCAAAAAACCTCTCCATCTGCAGCAGTTAGATGATGCAGTCCAGCATGCTATATCTAAAAAGCTAGCAGGTATCGTCATTTCTTTTTTACATAGTTATCAAAACCCAGTTCATGAATTACAGGCAAAAGCCTATATCAATCATCATTATCCACAGTTAGAAGTCCTTACCTCATCTGAATTATGGCCTCAAATGAGGGAATACGAGCGTACAGTGATGTCTGTTGTTAATTTGTACATTCAACCAAAGGTGAAACAGTATTTGCAAACACTGAAAAGTCGTTTGAAGGAAGAAGGTGTACCAATTTCTCCATACATTACACAATCAAATGGTGGTTTAATGGATGCAGAAAGTGCGGCAGCCTCGCCTGTGAAGACTCTCTTTTCTGGTCCGGCAGCCGGTGTCATCGGTGCGGCTAGAATTGCAGCATCATCTATTGAACCCAACCTGATCACTTTTGATGTTGGGGGGACGAGTGCAGATATCTCGATTATTCAAAATGGAAAGCCTACAATGGCGCAATCGAATCAGCTTTCAGGCTTCCCAATTATTCTTCCATCTGTTGCGATGTATTCAATAGGAGCAGGAGGAGGTTCGGTAGCATGGATTGATCAGGGCGGACTTCTAAAAGCGGGGCCAGAATCAGTTGGCTCAAACCCGGGACCAGCTTCGTATGGAAAGGGAGAAAAAGCAGCTTTAACTGATGCGTTTCTCATATGCGGTTACCTCAATCAAGAACGTTTTGCCGGAGGACATTTACAATTACAGTTGTCTGCGGCGAAAAAGGCTTTTCAGCCAATTGCTGATCAGCTCAACAAAACGGTTGAAGAAGCGGCTGACCAGCTCATTCAAGTAGCCGTAGCCAATATGTACACAGAATTAAGCAATGTGATGGAGCAGCAAGGGTTTGACCCTAGAGATTTTAGTTTGCTGGCGTTTGGCGGAGCAGGGCCGGTTGTGGCGAATTTCCTTGCGAGAGAAATTCATGCGAAAAATGTGGTTGTTCCTCCAAGTCCGGGTACATTATGTGCGTTAGGTGCTCTGACTGCTGACTTTATTCATGATGCGGTGCTGTCGAAGAAAATATGCTTACAAGACTATTCGATCAACCAACTAAAACAAGATTATGAGAAGCTGTCGCGAAAAGCGACTGATTGGGTCAGCCAGCAAAACATTCAGCATATCAATCAGACATCCATTCTATTATTAGCAGACGCACGTTATCAGGGACAGGCATTTGAGATTGAACTGCCATTATCGATTGATTGGCTAAAGCAGGAACAAAATATCCACCAACTCATTGAAGCCTTTCACAAATTGCATCAGCGTCAATATGGTCATAGGGATGATCAGGCAAAAATCGAGTTTACTCATTTACGCGTTCGAGTCATAGGCGAGACGCCTCCGCTGCCTTTTTCACCTGTTCATGAAAGCAGCGGACAGTCTTTGAAACCATATGAATATAGGCGGATTTTTATTGAAGAAAAAGAATACGAAGCATCGGTTTATAACCGGGATACTCTGTCAGTAGGTTCTATTGTAAATGGGCCTGCCGTTATTGAGCAGGATGATACAACAACATTAATTTTGCCAAACTGGGCAGGCAGCATTGATCCATCAGGTAACTTAGTGATTTCAAAGGAGGCGGCTTTACATGAGAACTGACCCAGCAAAGCTTGAGATGATGCGCAGTTATTTTAATGCGATTGCATCAGGTATGGGGCATGTCATTGAACGGACGTCATTTACGACCTTCGTTAAAGAATCTGCTGACTTTGCGACAGCATTAGCCACGCCATCTGGAGATTTCTTTGTTTATCCGAAGACAGTAGGTGTGACGATCTTTTTAGGGCTGAGTCTAAAAAAAGCGATTGAAGAAAGCGGGCCGATGCAGCCAGGAGACATTATCATCACTAATGATCCTTATACGACAGACGGTTTGGCGACTCACCTTCCAGATGTCCATATCATTAAGCCGATTTTTGTAGATGGTGAAATCGTAAGCTATGCTTGGTCTTTTGTTCATGTCAGTGATGTGGGTGGGCTTGTGCCTTCGAGTATTTCACCGACAGCAACGGATGTTCATCAAGAAGGATTAAGAATTCCGCCAGTGAAAATTTATGCAGGCGGGAAAGAGAATCAAGTCGTACGTACCTTTTTAAGAGCGAACAGCCGCGCTAGTCATCTAAATGATGGTGATATTAATGCGATGATTGCAGCAGTTAATACAGCAGATATTCGGTTAAAAGAAATGATTGAGAAATTTGGAAAATACGAAGTGAAACAAGGAATGATAGACTTGCTGAAGCAAGCCGAGGATCGTGCTGGAAAGGTCATTGAAGCTATACCGGATGGAACGAGTGAATTTGCTGATTATTTAGATGATGATATGATCTCAGACGTCCCTATTCGGTTGAAAATCAAGCTAACGATTAAAGGGAAACGGCTGACGCTCGATTTTTCTGAGTGTGACCCGCAAGTGAAAACAGCCTTTAACCTCGTTACCAATGGTCAGAAGCATTCCTTTCTTTATCAAGGATTGATTAATTACATCATTAGTAAGGATCCTTTTATACCGATTAATGGTGGAATAACGTATCCAATTGACGTGATCTCTCCTAAAGGAACGCTGGTGCATCCAGAATACCCGGCTTCTGTCGGGATTCGTCATTCGATTACGATGAGGCTGTACAATGTCGTGCTAGGCGCCATTGGTAAGCTGTTACCTGAAGCGGTGCCGGCAGCAGGTGCAGGTCAATCTGCTATTGTGGTTCTCTCAGTACCTGATGATCAAACGGGTGGCAGGAAAATGTCCGTTGTCGAACCATTAGGCGGAGGCGGCGGTGCTCAAAATGGTACTGATGGAGTGGACGGTATTGATCATTCGTCAGGCTTTTTGAAGAATACCCCAATTGAGAGTTTGGAACAGCATATTGATATTCATGTTCACCGATATGAACTTCTGCCGAATACAGGTGGAGCTGGTGAAAATCGAGGCGGACATGCGATTGGTTTGGAATTTGAAATGATAAAGCCTGAATCAATGGTGACAGCACGAGGAATGGAACGGATGAAGTTTCAGCCTTGGGGATTAATGGGCGGCCGAGCAGGATCGGTTGGTGAGGTCAAGCTGATCACGGCTAATGGTGAGAAACAAGACCAGCCCAAAATAGATGTTCTGCGACTTGAAAAAGGCGATATCGTTCAATTGATTTCACCAAGTGGAGGCGGCTGGGGGAATCCATTTGCCCGAAAGAAAGAAAAAGTCCTTCAGGAAGTGGAAGCAGGTCTATTAAGTGAAGAGAGAGCGCTGCAGCAATATGGTGTGAAAGTATATTTAGACCAAAATAAATGGAAGATTGATGAGGAGCAGACGAGCAGGGTGCGAGAAAAGGTTGATGTTTCTGCATCTACTGACGTGTGGGATTTCGGAGAACAAAGAGCAGCTTATGAGAAAGTATGGACGGACGAAGCCAGCAGTGAGCTGGCCGTTCAGCTTCGTTCCTATCCGGCTAACGAACGTACGCACTATAAACATGCAGTTCATCAACATTTCAGTCATAGAAATGAGCCGTTAACAAAGGAAGATATTACTCAAGCACTTTGTCAATTGAATGGACAAAAAGGGGGAAATAAATCATGAATAGAAGATTAATTGCTATTTTTGCAGGTATCCTATCAATCGTTGTACTGCTGGCCGCTTGTGGTGGAAATGGAAAGGATCAAGGCAAACAGCAGCAGACTGTGATTGTTGGCGTATATGGAGGCGATTGGGAAAAGAATATCAAACCAATCCTCGAAAAGTTTGAAAAAGATACAGGAATTAAAGTGCAAACCGTCTCTGGGGCGGATTCTGAATGGTTTACAAAATTAAAAGCGTCAAATGGAAAAAATCCACCATATGACTTACTAATCTTACAGCCCGATACGATTCAAAGAGGTATCGCAGCAAACGTTCTTGCGCCTATTGATGAAGATCAAGCGCCGAACGTCAAAAAGCTTTACCGTTCTGTCCAAAAGAAGCTTACTGTGAATGGAAAACAATATGCAGCAGGCTTTAGTATGGGGCAGCTTGGTATTGCTTATAGAAAAGACCTCGTCAAGCAGGAACCAAACAGCTGGACTGACCTATGGAGCAGTCAGCTGAAAGGGAAGGTAGCCATTTCATCTCCGACTTATTCAGCCGGTTTGCAATTTTTCTCTGCACTTGTTCATGCGCAAGGGGGGACAGAATCAAATCCTAAGGATATTGATAAAGCATTTAAAAGTCTCGCGCAGTTAAAAGGTCATGTAGCTGCTTTTCCAGATAACCCAGGATCGATTCAAACCTTGTTAGAACGTGGGGATGTTGCGGCTGTTCCATATTGGGACGGGCGAGTATTTGCACTTGAAGAAGAAGGAATGGATATTGGTTTCTCATATCCGAAAGAAGGTGCTGTTGCAGCTGTTGCGAGCTGGGCTTTAACGAAGGGAAGTTCGCATGAAGAAGCGGCGTACAAACTATTAAACTACTTAAGTGGAAAAGAAGCTCAGGAGGCTTTCTCGGAAAAATCTTATTATGGCATGTCGAATTCTGATGTGAAATACGATGACAAGATTAAGGGGAAAGTGAAAGTTGGAGAAAATTATTACAGCAAGCTGACGTGGGTAGATTATGAAACAGCGACCTCTGAGCTTGGCAATTGGACAAACCGATGGAACGAAGTATTAGGCGGAGGAAAATAGGTGATCGCATGAGTGGAATTCATTTAGAACACATCAGTCAGCACTTCGGTGAGCAGATTGCTCTCAACGATGTCAGTCTTACGGTGAATGAGGGAGAGTTTTTCTCCCTTCTTGGTCCTAGCGGCTGCGGAAAATCAACGTTATTAAACATCATTGGCGGTTTTTTAGAACCAACAAAAGGTGTCGTCTATATTGGTGATCAGGATGTGACAGCTTTGCCGCCTTACCAAAGAAAAACAGGTATGGTCTTTCAAAGCTATGCACTTTTTCCGCATCTGACTGTATTTGATAATGTGGCGTACGGGCTAAAGGTTCAAAAGAAAAAGAAGGCGGAAATCAAAGAGAAGGTGATGGAAAGCTTGTCTCTTGTTCAATTAGAGGCATTTGCGAAACGGATGCCCCACCAATTAAGCGGTGGTCAACAGCAGCGGGTAGCGATTGCAAGAGCGCTGGCGATTCAGCCATCTGTTCTCCTTCTTGATGAACCGCTCAGCAACCTAGATGCCAAACTAAGAAAAAATATGCAGACAGAGCTGCGAAATATTCAAAGGAATGTCGGGATTACAACCATTCTTGTGACACATGATCAAGAGGAGGCCTTAAGTCTTTCTGATCGGGTTGGAATTTTAGGAGAGGGAAGAATTCAGCAGATTGGGACGCCTTTAGAGGTGTACCGCCAGCCAAACAATCGATTTGTAGCTGAATTCATCGGACAGGTGAACATCTTTGAGGCTGTGTACAATGAAGCTGATGCGGCATTTACAGTTCCGCATGTCACCCATTCAAACGGTCAGCATCTTCAGCTGCAGGCTGCGGCACATCAAGAGAAGAGGGAAAAGCAACTGCTTATGCTGCGTCCTGAAAGAATCAGCATCTCTTCTGAGCGGGAGGAAGTAAAGCCGAACCATGTATCAGGCATGCTGTCAGATGTGAGTTATATTGGGCATTCATTACGTTTGGTTGTGGGACTTGATCATGGTGAAATCATTGTCCATGCTTCTGATGCGGCATTTCCCGAGCTGCCTAAAGTTGGAGAAACCGTCCATATCCATTGGCAGCCTGAAGATATCGTTTTCTTAGATTCGAAGGTGCATACGTGATGCGAATCAAGAAAAAGAATCAACGATTTCATTGGTTTATGCTGCTGCCAGCCTGTTTGTTTCTTGTTGTATTTTTACTAGCTCCTCTGGTGATGATGCTCGTTCTCAGTTTTCGCGATGTCGATTCGATGATGAATACATTACAAACGTATAGCTTTTCTCAATATATTCATGTGTTCACGACAGATGCATATGTAAAGGCGATTGGAAGTACTGTGTGGGTGGCTTTGCAGACAACGGTGATTTGTTTATTCATGGCATACCCCGCAGCATACGTGCTCGTCAAAGCACCTAATCCGCGTCTGCGGGCATTTTTCTATATCCTACTTGTGTCGCCGCTTTTGACAAGTGTTGTGATTCGGACATTTGCATGGATTGTTCTTCTTTCGCAAAATGGTCTGATCAATGGCATGTTACTAGATTTACATGTAATTGAGAAGCCGCTCTCGATGCTGTGGAATATGAATGCGGTCATTATTGCCTATGTCCAAGTCATGCTGCCATTTGCAGTACTGCCGATCGCAACAAGCTTAACCGATATGGATCGTCACTTAAGACCGGCTTCTATGAGTCTTGGAGCTGGCCGGATTCGAACCTTTTTTCATGTCACCTTACCACTGACCATTCCAGGCATGGTGACTGGCGCGATCATCGTCTTCTCACTGGCAGCAGGAAGTTATATCACCCCGCTGTTAGTCGGCGGACGGATGCAGCCGCTGCTGCCGCTGTCAATTTATCAGCAGGTCATGCAGGTGTATAATCTGCCTCTTGCTGCCGCTATGTCCTTTACATTATTGGTTTGTGTGCTTGTGGTAGTCAGTCTATTAAGCTATTTATTGAAGCGTTGGGAGGCGAGGATGCATGCGTAAAAAGTCAATAGGTGACCGCTTGCTTTCCATCCTGATTTGGACTGCTGGGTCATTGGTTTATCTTTTTTTAACCATACCTGTTCTTGTGATCGTCCTATCTGCTTTTAGTCCAAATGCCTTTCCTGAATTTCCACCGACTTCGTTCTCTGTTCGCTGGTTTCATGAGGTCGTGTCAAATCCAGAATGGATGGAATCTCTTCGGATCAGTGTGATTCTGCTGTTCATCGTGACGCCTCTCACGGTTCTTTTAGGGACAATGGCTTCGTATGCTTTAGCAAGGCTTTCCTTTAAGGGAAAGGAGGCTGTCCAAGCTTTCATTCTGTCACCTCTCATGATTCCTCAGGTGGTGTTAGGGATTGCGATGCTTTACTTGTTTACGGCTATGGGCTTTACAGGGTCTTTGTGGGCGCTCGTCATTGGTCACGTCATCATTGGTTTTCCCTATGTGGTTCGAACGGTAGGCGTGAGTGTTTCGAATTTAGATCCGCGGCTTGAGCTGGCTTCAATGAATCTTGGCGCAGGACCCATTCGCACGTTTTTTCGAGTCACATTGCCTTTGATTAAGCCGGGAATCATTGCAGGAGGGGTGTTTTCAGCTGTGACGTCATTTGGGGAAATATCGATCAGTTTGTTCGTTTCCTCTCCTCAAACCATTACAATCCCCGTCAGGACCTTTAATTACATTGAGCAGACCTTTGATCCGAGTGTCAATGCGATATCTGTCATATTTATTATCATTTCTATCATTGCGCTGCTCATTATTGAGAAAACGATTGGTCTGTCTAAGGTGATGTAAATATAATGAAGAAACAAGGAGTTGTCATTTGAAATGACAGCTCTTTTTTTGTTGTTTTTACAGTAAAAAAAATTCATTTTTTTAGGGAATATAGTTCTTAAGATTTAAGAATTTGCGGGGAACGCAAGGAGACCTCTATCCTACGTTTTCGGTCATATTTTCAAAATTTAAGGGAAAATATGAAATTTTTGCGGTATTTAGTCGATTATTTTCGGTTGAACGCAACTATTATTAGTTATTTTCGGTAAATATCGTCAATTCTCACAGGATCCCTTCGGTATGACGCATGAATCTTTACACCCATTTTTCGGTGAAAAAAACAATATTTTCATATAAAGTGGACGTAAATAGAAAATATCTAAAAGAAAAGAAGAAAAAGGCAAATCTATGGAAACATAGAGACGCAAAGCCATGTCCTAAGGTAAATGATTCTTTTTTTGCTAAGGTCGGCAGGCTACCGAATGAAAATGGGAGTCCCTCCGTTTTATTCGGGGTGGGCTCCTTTTCTGTTAAACCGTCTATTTTAATGAAATAGACTTGGTTCTTTTGATATAGAGGGTGCAGGGTGAAATTGGTGGAGAAAACATAGAAGAGGCGGAGGATGAGAATGAATACAGTTTATTACCCCTTAACACATGCGCAAAAGCGAGTATTCTACACGGAAAGATTTTATCCAGGTACAAGTATTTCTAATTTGGGTGGATTCGCCAGGTTGAGATCAGCATCTGGTCTCGATCCTTCTTTGGTCGTCGATGTGCTTCAAGCGTACATTCGACAAACTGACTCTCTTCGGCTGAGGCTCGTGTATCGAGATGAAGAAGAGGAGCCTGTTCAATATATCAAACCTTATGAAAAACAGCCGATTCGCATGGAAAAGGGCTGGAGTGTAGAGGAGGTAAGGGCTTGGGCAAACGAGCAGATTCGTGAGCCAATGCCATTGATTGACAGCCCCTTGATTGAATTTACGGTGTTTCAAATCAGTGATCAAGAGTGCTGGCTGTTCTGTAAAGCACATCATATTGTCGCGGATGGTATTTCCATCATTTTAATGGGAAATCGCATTATTGACTTATATCATGACATGCTGCAAGGAGTAGACATCTCGCCAGTTGAGGAGATTTCCTTCGTTGATCACATCATGAGTGAGCAGACCTATGAATCTTCTAAACGTTTTCAAAAAGACCAAGCTTTTTGGAATGAGCAATTTGCTCATATTCCAGACTTCGCATCGTTAAAACCGCATAAGGGATACGAGATGAGTTTACATGCGGAGCGATTTTCAGGGGATGTTCCAGATTCTTTAAAAGAGAAGCTTCGTGTCTTTTGTGAAGAGCAGAAAGTCAGCATGCTTTCAATGTTTATGTCCACTGTCTATATTTACTTACATCGTTTTAGCGGTATGGAAGATGTCGTTCTTGGAACCTTTATGGGCAACCGGACGAATGCCAAAGAAAAAAAGATGATTGGGATGTTTGTATCCACGATTCCAATGCGTGCATCTGTTCAAGGGTCGCAATCGTTTCTTGATTTCGTAAAGCAGGTTATGGCGGATCAAATGAAGATATTACGTCACCAAAAGTACCCTTACAATCTGCTCATGAATGATTTGCGGGAAAGAGAAGGGTTTACAGGACGCCTTTTTGATATTTCTTTAGAGTATCAGGTGATGCAGTGGCAGAAAAAAGAGAATCTGTCGTTCATTACTGAACCGATTTTTAGCGGGAGCGGAATGAATGATATTTCAATACATGTGAAAGACCGCTGGGATACTGATACATTGACCATTGATTTGGATTACCGTACAGATGTATTCACAGAAGAAGAAATGAGTAAGATGTTTGATCGATTCTTGATATTACTAGAAGCGGCCGTCTCTCAGCCTGATCAGCTGATCGGGACACTGCCTTTACTTTCAGCAGGTGAACAAAAGGAGCTGCTGCAATTATCTGAAGGAGAATCGTTTGAAAGGCCAGCAG
This sequence comes from Bacillus sp. FSL M8-0350, assembly GCF_038593345.1. Taxonomy (NCBI): domain Bacteria; kingdom Bacillati; phylum Bacillota; class Bacilli; order Caryophanales; family Bacillaceae; genus Bacillus; species Bacillus sp. FSL M8-0350. The sequence continues at coordinate 359,112 of NZ_CP151985.1, forward strand.
CAAAACCGGTTCATCACATGTTTGATGAGACAGCCCACAAATATGCAGACCGGACAGCCGTTATAGCAGAAAATGGAACAATTACTTATGGAGAGCTGCAACAACAGGCAGAAAAGCTGGCTCGTTTTTTACAAATGAAAGGTATCTCACGTGATGTGCCTGTTGCTGTTTTGATGGAGCGGAAGACAGATGCCATGGTAGCAGTCTTCGGCATACTAAAGGCTGGCGGGGCATATGTACCAATTGATCCGGCATTACCTGAGGAGCGCATTCAATTTATTGTGGAGGATTCAGGTGCTTCTATTGTGTTAACAGATGAATCTTTCATTCAAGAGTACCCAGTCCTCTCGGAAAAATTGATCGTGCAGCAGCAAATATTATTAGATGGTGGACAGCTGCCTGAGCTCGTAGAACAGACGGCGCCGGAGGATTTAGCCTACATGATTTATACATCCGGTACGACTGGAAAGCCGAAGGGCGTCATGATTGAGCATCTTCAGCTGCATCATTTGGTCCATGCTTTGCATCATGAGATTTATCAAGGGACGAATGAGCTACAAATGGCGCTTCTAGCCCCATTCCATTTCGATGCATCGGTCAAACAAATCTTTGCTGCCCTTTTATTTGGACATACGCTTCATATCATCCCGCGAGAAACGACGAGAAATGGCATGCAGCTAGCGGCTTATTACAGAAAACATCAAATTGAAGCGGCAGATGGAACACCGGCGCATGTGCAGCTTTTACTTGCTGCGGATTTGGACGGGCTGTCATTGATGCACATGCTGATTGGGGGAGAAGCGCTGCCTGCGAAAGCAGCACGTTCACTCATCGAAGCAGTTCGTATGAGTCAGCCTGATTTTACTCTGTGGAATGTGTATGGTCCAACTGAGACGTGTGTGGATGCGGCGGTGCATCGTCTAGCTCTCAGTGAGCTGAGCGAATCAACTGAACAGCGCTATGTGTCGATTGGAAAACCGCTTGGTCATCACCGTGTTTATATTTTAAATGAACATGATCAATTACAGCTACATGGGGCTGCTGGAGAACTGTGCATTGCCGGTATAGGTGTTGGGCGAGGCTATGTGAATCAGCCTGAATTGACGGAGAAGGTATTCACAGCAGATCCGTTTTCTCCGCATGAGCGGATGTATCGAACGGGGGATCTAGTCAGATGGCTTCCAGATGGCACGATTGATTATCTTGGCAGAATGGACGATCAAGTGAAAATAAGGGGTTACCGCATAGAAACAGGCGAGATTGAAGCTGTGATGGAGCAGGTAGATGGAGTTGATAAGGCTGTCGTGCTAGTGGTTGATGAAGCGGATGGAGAAAAGGCGTTAAGTGCTTACTATCAAGCTCGTCAAGAAGGTGTGTCTGTTGACATGCTGCAAGCGGCTATCAAACATCAGCTTCCAGCCTACATGATGCCTCTTTATTTTAAAGAGCTCGATGCTTTTCCACTCACAGTCAGCGGCAAAGTCGACCGTCGTGCACTTGCTGCGTTAAAAGGTGATAGAGCGGCTCATGCTGTTTATACGGCACCTAGAAACGATATAGAAACGAAGCTTGTTCATTTGTGGGAAGACATTCTTGATCAAGAGAAGATCGGTGTATATGATTCTTTCTTCGATCGAGGCGGGCATTCGCTCAAAGCGATGACCGTACTTACACAGGTTCAGCGAGACTTGCAAGTGGAGGTGCCGCTGTCCGTTTTATTTGAACAGCAGACGATTGCTGCTTTGGCTGCTTATATTGAGCAGGCAGAAAAGTCTTCTGAAACGGTGATACCAAAAGCGCCGGCTGCTGATCATTATCCATTGTCGCCTCCACAGCAGCGCGTCTACATGGTGAGTCAATTGGAGCAAAGCACTGCATATCATATGCCTGCTGTTGTGAGGTTAAAAGGAATTCTGCAGCTTGAGAAGCTGACTGAGGCTTTTAACAGACTGATCACACGTCATGATATGCTGCGTACTTCTTTTCATACGATAAAAGGTGTTCCTCGTCAGCGGATAGCATCATCAGTGTCCTTTCAAATAGAACAGCTGACAGGCGGTACGATGGAAGAAAACATGCAGCAATTTGTCAGACCTTTTGATCTTGAGTGTGCGCCGCTTCTTCGAATTGGTTTGCAGTCATTGCATGATCAGGAGCATTTGCTCTTTTTCGATATGCATCATCTGATTTCAGATGGTCTTTCGATCGATTTAATGCTGCGTGAGCTGTCAGATGCTTACGAGGGCTTGGTTAAAGCACCATTGAAGCTTCAATATCAAGATTATGCTGTTTGGCAGCAGCACCAAGGCTTTCAAAAAGAAGAGGCATTTTGGCTGCAAGAATTTTCGGGCGATATTCCGGCTTTACAGTTGCTGACCGATTATCAGCGACCAGCTGTCCAGTCTTTCGCAGGTGATCGTGTCATCAAAGAAATAGATGAAGTGTTAAAGAATCAATTACAGGAGCTTGTAGCAAACCATCACACGACACTGTATACAGTCTTGCTTTCTGCTTACTATACATTGCTTGCCAAATATACAGGTCAAAAGGAATTCGTGGTCGGAACACCGGCTTCAGGGCGTGTGCATACAGATTTGAATGACATGATCGGTATGTTTGTCCAGACACTTGCTTTGCGGTCGGAGGTAGATCCGAATGGAACCATGTCTCAGCTGATTGAGCAAGTAAAGAAAAAGACAATGCAGGCATTTGAGCATCAGCAATATCCATTTGAACGGCTGCTTGAAAAGCTGAATGTGCCAAGAGATTTTAGCCGTCATCCATTGTTTGACACCGTCTTTACACTCGCGCCGGATCATGGAGCAGCTCAGCATATTGGAGACATGCTGGTCGAGGTTGAAGAAACCAATTTCCATATTGCGAAATTTGATTTAACACTGCAAGCGATGGAGTCCGATCAAGGTTTATCCTTTGTACTTGATTACAGTACGGCTCTATTTAAACGAAGTACGGCAGAGCAGATGATGAAACATTATATTTATCTGCTGGAGCAGATGGTTCAAGCGCCGCAGGAAGCTATTCAATCCTATCGATTACTGTCTGAACAAGAAGCAGAAGCTCAGTTAAATAGGTGGAATCCGTTACCTTCGCCTTATCCAGCAGAAGAAACCATTGTGACGCAGTTTGAAAAACAGGTGCAGCAGCATGGTCATCAGCCTGCATTGCAATGTGAAGATGTGGTTCTTTCTTATCAAGAGCTGAATGACCGAGTGAATCAGCTGGCTCATTATTTGCGTGAAAATGGTTTTGAAAAAGGGATGAAAGCGGCCTTATTCTTTGAACGATCCAATGAAATGGTGCTCTCTGTTCTGGCTGTGCTTAAGGCGGGCGGTGTCTATGTACCAATTGACCCCGATTTCCCTGATGAGCGCGTGAAGCACTTTTTAACAGACAGCGGTGCACAATTCTTACTGACACATCAAGTGCTGCGCCATCGCTCGGTGCTCACTGCATTTGAGGGAACCATCATAGAAACAGAAGATCAAGCGATTGCTCAGCAGTCAGACAGCCCTATAGATGTTCATATTTCACCTGAGGACTTAGCGAATTTGACCTATACATCTGGTACAACCGGTAAGCCTAAAGGAAATATGGTGACACACCGGAACATTTTGAGAACGGTGAAGCAATCGAATTATCTCACCATTCATCCTGAAGACACAGTGATGAGCCTCTCAAACTATGTATTTGATGCCTTTATGTTTGATGTGTTTGGTGCATTATTAAACGGAGCGAAACTCATTGTTCTGCCAAAGGATCATATTTTAAACATGAATGAGCTTTCTGGAGCGATTAAGAAGGAAAAAGTCAGTATTTTAATGATCACGACAGCTCTTTTTCACTTACTCATCGATATGAAAAAAGACAGCCTGAAAAACGTAAGAAAAGTGCTGTTTGGCGGAGAACGTGCTTCTGTGCCTCATGTAGTGACTGCACTTGAGACAGTTGGGAAAGACAAGCTTGTTCATATGTACGGACCTTCTGAGAGCACAATTTTCACCACATATTATCCTGTGAATCACATTGAGAAGCAGGCGTTATCCATCCCAATCGGAAAGCCAGTGAGTCAAACGGCTGTTTATATTGTAGATGAGTTTGGACAAGTTCAGCCGCCGGGCGTGGCGGGAGAGCTATGTGTCGCTGGTGATGGACTGGTGAAAGGATATTATAAGCAGCCAGAACTAACAAGCGAAAAGTTTGTCAAAAATCCTTTCCGCCCTGGAGAGACCATGTATAAAACGGGCGATCTTGCGCGCTGGCTGCCGAATGGAGATATTGAATTCATTGGACGGATCGATCATCAAGTGAAGATTCGCGGACAGCGTATCGAGCTTGGGGAAATTGAACACCAGCTGCTGCAGCATCCTCAGGTGAAGGAAGCTGTCGTCATTGCTGCTTCGAATGACACCTTATGTGCGTATTTCACAGCGGAAGGATCTGTTTCATTATCTGATTTGCGCGAGCAAGCAGGACGTGAACTGCCTGTATATATGATGCCGGCATTTTTCATGCAATTAGACGAGCTTCCTTTGACGAATAATGGCAAGGTCGATAGGCGGGCGCTGCCGGCACCTGATCTCAGTGAGCAGGGGGCAAATGAATACACCTCTCCTCAAACAGAAACAGAGCGTCTGCTGGCGAACATTTGGGAGGAAGTTCTTGAAGTGCCGCGAATCGGCAGGCATGATCATTTCTTTGAATGCGGAGGCCATTCGCTACGCGGCATGAAAATGCTGAACAGGCTTTATGAAGAGATGCAGGTGGAGCTCACTTTGAAGTCTTTATTTGAATCCCCAACATTAGAAGCGTTCGCCCTTGCAGTTGATCAAGCGGATCAAACGGAGATCAAGCGAGTGGAAGTTGCCAAAGAAGCGGCCTATTATCCAGTGACATCTGCTCAGAAAAGACTGTTTGTTTTGGAGAAAATGACTGATGCGGAGCAAAGCTATCATATGCCGGCTGCCTTAAAGCTAGAAGGCGTCTTTGATGAAAAACAATTTGAAAAGGCAATTGATCAGCTAGTCCAACGTCATGAAGCTTTCCGAACGAGTTTTGATTTTGTTCAGAATGAACCTGTTCAACGGATTGAAACAAATGTCTCTATAGACATAGAAAAAATTGAACAGAACGGCCGAGACATACAGGAATTGATGAATGACTTTATCAGGCCATTTGATGTAGAAAAAGCGCCTTTACTCAGAATAGGGCTGGTTTCTGTCTCCGTAAATGTCCATTATTTACTGATTGATATGCATCATATCATTTCAGATGGTGCGTCTGTTGGCATTTTAATTGAGGAGCTATCAGCCCTGTATCGGGGAGACAAACTAGAGGAATTACCTGTTCAATATAAGGATTATGCAGTTTGGTCAAAAAGTGAGGCATCTGCTGCGCAAAAAGCAGCTGAAGAGGCATTCTGGCTGGATCAATTAGAAGGGGAACTGCCTGTACTGGCACTGCCGGAAGACCTGCCAAGACCAAAAGTGCAAACATTCGCAGGAGACCGTGTCTCATTTACAATCGAAGGTTCGCTTAAAGCGAAATTGGACCAACTCGTTAAAGCGCTCAACAGTACGACCTATACAGTCCTGCTTGCTGGCTACAGTATTCTTTTGAGCAAGCTTTCAAGACAAGAGGATATCATCATCGGTTCTCCGGTTGTTGGCAGAACCCATCCTGATATTCAATCTGTGATCGGCATGTTTGTGAACACGCTGGCACTTAGAACAAGACCAGCAGGACATCAGACAGCTGCTGAATTTGCGTCAAATGTGCATCAGCTTGTGTTAGAGGCAAACGAGCATCAGCTGTACCCATTTGAAGAATTGGTAGATCAGGTGCAAACGGTTCGAGATACAAGCCGCCATCCAATTTTTGACGTGGTATTCTCAATGGAAAATGCGGATATTCGTGATTTATCAATGGATGGGCTTCACATTGTTTCACAGCCATTCGAAGAGAAGATCGCCAAATTTGATTTGACCTTAACTGGAAACGAATCCGCAGATCAAATTGAGCTCGTGTTTGATTTTAATTGTTCTATCTTTCAAAAGTCGTCAATTGAAAAGTGGAAAGAATATTTCCTTCATTTGCTTGAACAAATGGTGTCAGCACCAGATCAATCGTTAGATCAAATGCGATTATTGTCACCGCAGCAGCAGCAAAAACAGCTGAACGAATGGTCAGGGCCAGACCTTGACGTCCCATCAAATCAAACCGTTCATGCCCTGATTGAGGCTAAGGCACAAGAAGCGCCGCACCAAAAAGCGGCAACCTTCTGCGGAACGAGCTGGACGTATAAAGAGCTGAACAGCCGGGCGAATGTAGTCGCTTCAAGACTTATCGCAAACGGCACAAAACCAGGAGACCGCGTCGGTATTCTCACCCGTCCTTCTCTTGACATGACAGCCGCTGTCCTTGGCGTCCTCAAGGCAGGTGCGGCATTCGTTCCAATTGATGCAGACTATCCAGCGCAGCGTATTGCCTACATGCTGGAAGACTGCGGGGCAGAGGTACTTCTAATGCAAAAAGGACTCACTGCACCATCTTCATTTACAGGTCATGTGTTGTTCATAGAAGATGCGGTAGAAGGAGAAGCTCACGAGATTCAGGTTCATATCAAACCAACGGATCTCGCTTATATGATTTACACGTCCGGGACGACAGGACAGCCGAAGGGTGTCATGGTTGAGCACCAGTCCCTTGTGAATCTTGCATTTTGGCACAATGATGCGTTCCAAGTGACGAAAGACGATCGAACTGCGAAATATGCTGGCTTTGGCTTTGACGCCTCCATTTGGGAGATGTTCCCGACGTGGCTCGCCGGCGCAGAGCTGCACATTATCGACGAAGCGATTCGCCTCGATATGATCAAGCTCAATGCTTATTTCAATGAAAAAGGCATCACCATTGCCTTCCTGCCGACCCAGCTATGCGAGCAGTTTATGTCAATGGACAACCATTCTCTGCGTTATTTACTAACAGGCGGAGACAAGCTTAAACAGGTAAAGCCAGTTCCATACAAACTAGTGAATAACTACGGTCCAACTGAAAATACAGTCGTAGCGACAAGCGGAATGATCGATCCAGAAAAAGGCACGATTCCGATAGGAACAGCCATTGCCAATACACGTTTTTACATCATGGGTTCTTTATACGACCTGTCGCCGCCAGGCGTACCTGGTGAGCTCGTCATTGCAGGAAAAGGATTGGCAAGAGGCTACTGGAATCTTCCAGAGGAAACTGACAAACGATTTGTCCCAGATCCATTTTATCCAGGCGAGCGCATGTACCGCACAGGCGATTTAGTGAAATGGACAGAGGATGGTGAGCTGATCTATCTCGGCAGAATAGACCATCAGGTCAATATCCGCGGCTTCCGGATTGAACTGTCAGAAATTGAAGCGCAGCTTTTGACGCTGGATTCGGTCAAAGAAGCCGTCGTGACAACGGTCAAAGATGCGGGTGATCACGACGCCCTTGCCGCTTACGTAATCACGAAGAACGATACAGATACAGAGAACTTAAAAGAAAGCCTAAAACGCACGTTACCAGAATACATGGTGCCATCATGGATCATAAAACTAGATCAATTTCCAATGACGGCCAATGGAAAAATCGATCTCAAAGCATTGCCAGCACCTGATATCGAAGCGAATCAAACGGTATACGAAGCACCAAGAGACGAAGTGGAAACACTGCTTTGCGGCATTTGGGAAGATGTCCTTGGCGTCAGCCAAGTCGGCATTCACGATCACTTCTTCTTCCTTGGCGGAGATTCGATTAAAGGCATCCAAATGGCAAGCAGACTCACGCAAGCAGGCTGGAAGCTCGATATGAAACTTCTATTCCAGTACCCAACGATTGCGGAGCTGCGCCCATATATCGAGGAAGCTGATCAAATGACAGCAGACCAATCACCTGTCGAAGGAGAAGCCATTTTAACACCGATTCAGCGCTGGTTCTTTGAACGAAACTTTACGAATCAGCATCACTGGAACCAATCGATGATGCTTCATGCGCCAAATGGTTTAAATGAGAAAAACGTTCAGCAAGTACTGGAACAGCTCATGATTCATCATGATGCCTTGCGAATGGTGTATCCGCTCGAAGAAGGGCGCGTCATCCAGCGTCATCGAGGAATCGAGGAAAATAATGTGGCAATTGATGTGGTGGAAGTAACAGGAGAGCTGTCACAGCAAATTCAGCAGGTAGAAAAGCTGGCAAATGAAGTGCAGGCGAGTATACCGCTAGCAGACGGGCCTTTAGTGAGACCTGCCATTTTCCGAACGGATCAAGGGGATCATTTATTGCTGGCTGTACACCATCTTGTCATTGATGGTGTGTCATGGCGCATTTTCCTTGAAGATTTCATGGCTCTTTATGAACAGTCGAAGCGCGGGGAAACTCTTACCCTTCCTGAAAAAACACACTCCTTCCAAGAATATGCCCAGAAGCTGACTGAATACGCTGTGTCAGATGAGCTGCTATCGGAAAGAGATTATTGGAAAAAGGTGCTTGCGCATTCCGTTCCTCCACTTCAAAAGGATCATGTCACGGAGGATCAACGAATGCTTCATACACATACCATTCGTTTTACATTGTCTGAAGAGGAAACACGCAGTCTGTTGACGGATGTACATGAAGCCTATCAAACAGAAATCAATGATATTTTGCTGACGGCATTAGGGTTGTCCATGAAAGAGTGGACAGGTGAAGACAGGCACTTTATTCATCTTGAAGGACACGGGAGAGAGGACATCCTTCCTGCAGTCAATGTATCACGGACCATCGGCTGGTTTACTAGTATGTATCCTGTGTTATTGGATATGTCGCATGCAGACGATCTTTCTTATCAGATCAAGTATTTAAAAGAGGAACTCAGACACATTCCGAACAAGGGCATCGGCTATGGCGTTTTAAAATACTTAACACCTGACAAGATGAAGGACGATATCGATTTTCAAGTCACACCAGATATCAGCTTTAACTATCTTGGTCAGTTTGATGAACAGATCGGCGGCGGTGAATTGAGGCGTTCTCCATGGCATGCAGGACAATCGCTGAGCCCTGAATCTGAGAAACCTCATGCGCTGGATATTGTTGGTTTCGTAGAACAAGCAATGCTCCATGTGACGATTTCCTATCATCACCTTGAATTCGAAGAACGTACGATCGAACAGTTCAAGGAACTCTTAGAAAAGAATGTGAAGGCACTGATCTCACATTGTCTATCACAGGATGAGAGTCAGATCACACCTAGTGATGTGGGGGATGAGGATCTCACCATGGACGAACTTGAAAAGCTAATGGATCTATTTTAAGCAAAAATGAAGAGGTGGACTTATGAGCAAGCAGAAAATTCAAAAGGTATATCCTTTAACACCAATGCAAGAGGGCATGCTGTATCATGCCATGCTAGACCCTAATTCCTCCTCTTATTTCACACAGCTTGAGCTTGGAATAAGCGGAGATTTTGATCTCGATCTTTTTGAAAAGAGTCTCAATGAACTCGTACGGACATATGACATTCTGCGTACAGCCTTTGTTTATCAGCAATTACAAAAGCCTCGTCAGGTTGTACTGGCTGAACGTCATATAGATGTGTATAGAGAAGATCTATCTCATCTGAATCATCAAGAGCAGAAAAAGGTATTGGATCAATATAAAAAGCAAGTGAGAAAGCAAGGATTTCACTTAACGAATGATCTGTTGTTGAAAGTCGCTGTTTTTCAATTAAATGAAACAAACTGGCACCTGATTTGGAGCAACCATCACATTATTATGGATGGTTGGTCCATGGGTGTGTTGATGAAAAAACTGTTTCATTACTATGAATCTTATCGGAACGGCCGAACACCGGATCGCTCACAAGGTAAGCCTTATGCGGACTATATCCAGTGGCTTGGAAAGCAAAACAAACAAGAAGCGGAAGACTATTGGAAGGAGCGGCTGGATGGTGCTGTTCAGCACCAAGGGCTGCTGCAGCAAAAAGAAGCGAACGGACAATATGATCATCGGGAATGGACGTTTACATGGGACGCTCAAACGGTACAAGCCATTCAAGATGCGGCAAGACAATGCCAAGTGACAGCACCGAACCTTTTTCAGGCTGTCTGGTCCGTTCTTTTAGGCACCTATCATGCAGCAGATGATGTCACATTCGGAACAGTCGTATCAGGCAGACCTCCAAGTGTGTCTGGGATTGAGCGGATGGCAGGGCTGTTTATCAATACGATACCTGTTCGGGTGACATTGGATCAGGAGCAGACCTTTAAACAGCTGTTTCAAACGGTTCAGCAGCATGCATTGGAAGCGGAAAACTATGATTTTATGCCGCTTTATGACATTCAGCAGAAAACAGCTGCTGGAGGAAAGCTCTTTGATCATTTGGTTGGATTTGAAAACTATCCTTTAGATCAAGAGCTGTCTGGTGACACCATGTCTGCACGTCTCGGTTTTGCCATTGATGTAAAGGACGGATTTGAACAAACGAATTTCGATCTCAATGTTCTTGTCTATCCGGGTGAAACGTGGACATTGACATTCAAATACAATGCGATGGCTTTTGAAGAAAAGGTCATTGAAAACATATCCAAACATCTGACCAACCTCATGAAGCAAATCATTCACAATCCTGACGTACGTCTTCATGAAGTGACATGTATTACAGAAGAAGAAAAGCAGCAAATTGAAGCATGGAACCAGACGGAGCGAGATTATCCGAAGCATCTGTCCATTCCTGAGCTGCTCGATGAACGTATCAAAGCGCAGCCTGACCATCCGGCATTAGTCGAAGGCGAGCGAACATTCACATACGAAGAGCTTGGACAGGAAATCCGTCGTTTAGCCAGCAGTCTTGTTAAAAACGGCGTTCAGCCGGGGGATGCTGTGGCGGTATATATGAACCGGTCAGCAGATGCGGTGATCTCTATTTTGGCCATTTTACATGCAGGGGCTGCTTATGTACCGATTGATCCTGCTCAGCCTGAGGAGAGAATCCGTTGGATGCTTGAAGACAGCGATGTATCCATTTTGCTCTATGCTGACAGCCAGCCGCCAGTTGATGAAAGCATCAAAGCTGTTTGTGTGACCGGCTTGTCTCATCACTCACAAGCGGAGTTATCAGTCGAGACGTCTCCATCTCAATTGGCATATATCATGTTCACATCGGGATCAACTGGACGGCCAAAAGGAGTTCAAATTGAGCATCAGCATATTGTGAGGTTAGCATGCTCTCAGGAAAAAATAGGGTTGAAAACGTCGGATCGTATGGCGCATACAGGAGCTGTCAGCTTTGATGCGATTACCCTTGAAATCTTCACTACGCTTCTGAATGGGGCGACGCTTTATCCTGTTGACCGTGATACTTTATTGGATATTCACCGATTTGAACAATTTATCCAAACACATCAGATCACAGCGCTCTTTTTAACGACTGGTTTATTTAATCAGCTCGCTCAGCAGCGGCCGCAAATGTTCAAAGGGTTAAAAACATTATTCACCGGCGGTGATGTGATCAATGTGAAAAGTGCGGAGCTTGTGAAAAAGCATCATCCATCAATTACCTTGCTGAATGTCTATGGCCCAACTGAAAATACAACCATTTCGACCATTTACGAAGTAAGAGGAGATGAAATGGGCCCGATCCCAATTGGTCAGCCGATCAATCATACGTCAGCTTATATTTTAGATGACTATCAAAGACTTCAGCCAATTGGAGCCCCAGGAGAGCTGTATGTGGGCGGAGATGGTGTTTCAAGAGGGTACATCAAACGTCCAGATTTGACTGATCAAGTATTCATGGCAGATCCTTTTAAGCCGTCAGGACGGATGTATCGAACGGGGGACTTGGCTAGATATGGTGCAGATGGTCAGATTGAATTCCTCGGCCGTGCCGATGATCAGGTGAAAATTCGTGGTTTCCGTATTGAGCTTGGTGAAATTGAATCAGTGCTTCACCAAGAAGTGGGCATAGATGAAGCAGTTGTACTTGTTCAGCAGCTTTCTTCAGATGAAAAGGAAATCATCGCTTACTTCACAGGGACACTGACAGAAGAAGAGGTAAGAGATGTATTCAATCAAAAACTGCCAGCTTATATGGTGCCGCACCATGTGATGAAGCTGGATACCTTTGCACTGACATCGAACGGGAAGGTAGATCGAAAAGCTTTACCAAAGCCTGACGAAGTGCATCGCGAGGAAATCAAAATCATTCTGCCTGAGACCGAGACAGAAAAGGCACTCGCTGACATTTGGGAGGAGCTTCTTGGGAAAACGATTGGGATAGACGAGCATTTCTTTATGGCTGGCGGGCACTCACTCAAGGCGATGATGATGTCTGCGAAGGTTCAAGAAGTGCTTCAAAAGGAAGTGCCGATTCAAGTGATTTTCGAGAAGCCGACGATTCGCTCATTAGCGGCTTACATCGATCAGGATGGTCAAGAAGAAGCCGGACATCCTATTTTGCCAGCAGAGCAGGCGGACGAATATCCGGTATCACCAGCCCAGCGCCGTTTATATATTTTGCAGACACTTGAACCTGACAGCACGAATTATCATATTCCGATCGTCTTAACGCTTGAAGGAACACTCGAATATCAGCGGCTCAAATCAGCATTTAATCAGTTAATCCAAACACATGAAATTTTAAGAACGAGCTTTCATATGAACGGGGAAGACATTGTCCAAAGGGTGCATGAATGGACTGAATTTGACCTTCCTGTTCATGACATCAAGGAAGAAGAGGCGGAGGCATTTCTTACAGAACGTCAATCGCCATTTGATTTAACAGCAGCACCCCTTTTGCGAGCTCAGCTGCTGAAAGTCAGTGAGAATCGTCATCTTCTCGCCTTAGAAGCACATCATCTCATTACAGATGGCAGCTCCATGAAGACATTCATTCAAGATTTGGCGAAGGCCTACGATGGGGAAGCTCTTGCTGAACGAGCCCTTCATTATAAAGATTACGCTGTCTGGCAGCTAAGTGAAGAAGAAACGGAGAAACAGAAGGAGCATGAAGCGTATTGGCTGAAGCAATTTGAAGGAGATTTACCGGTTTTAGAGCTGCCAACTGATTATCCTCGTCCAGCAGAACGTGATTTTACTGGAGAACGATTCATGTTTGGCTGTGATCAAGCAACGACTCAGCGCATTCATGAACTGCTTCAGAAAACCGATACGACCATGTATATGTTCTTGTTATCTGCCTTTCAAGTGCTTCTTGCCTCCTATAGCGGGCAGGAAGATATCATTGTGGGTTCGCCTGTTGCTGGACGGACACACCCTGATATCCAGGACATGCCGGGGATGTTTATCAACACCATTGCGATGCGCGGAAAACCAGAACAAACCAAAACATTTTTACAGCTGCTTGAAGAAATAAAAGAAACAAGTGTTGACGCTTTTGCACATCAAAGCTATCCGCTCGAAGAGTTAATTGCATATCTTCCATTAGACCGTGATACAACTCGGAGCCCGCTTTTTAGCGTGTCATTTAACATGCAGAACATGGAGGTACCGGCGCTAAAGCTCGGCGATCTGCACATTTCGCCTTATGCCATTCAGCATCACTCGGTCAAATTTGATCTATCTTTAGAAGCATTTGAACGCGAGGGAGCATTAAAGCTGAGCTTTGACTATGCAGCGGCGTTATTTAAAGAAGAGACCGTCCGCCGGTTCGGAACTCACTTCCTGGCGATTATTCGTGAGGCGGTTCGTCATCCAGAGGAACAGATCGGCTTGCTCCATATACTGGATCAGCATGAACAAATAGAGCGTCTGGAGAAAAAAACCGAAGGACAAACATATCGTCATGAGCCATTCCATGTCCAATTTTCACGTCAGGCGAAGGAAACACCGGATGCTATCGCCGTCATGGATGATCAAAGAAAACTCACCTATCGCGAGCTTGAGGATATGTCATATGCACTTAGCTGTGAGCTTAAGAAACGAGGCGTCGAGAAGGAACAAACTGTGGCACTGATCCTTGACCGCTCTGTCTATGTCATCGTCTCCATGCTTGGTGTGATGAAAGCAGGAGGAGCGTTTGTCCCGATTGATCCGGCCTTTCCGGCTGAACGAATCCGCTACACATTAGAGGATTCAGGTGCACAAGTCATCGTGACAAATGAGTCTCTAGCAGATTCCTATCAAAATCATAAGTCGATTCAAGTGGTGCAGGTTGAACAAGCAGTGCATCAAAGTCATCCACTAGAATTGCCGGAAGTATCGGTTGATCAGCTTGCTTATGTCATTTACACATCTGGGACAACAGGGAAGCCGAAGGGTGTACAGCTCACACATCGTAATCTATCACACTATGTCAGCTGGCTGAAAAATGAGGTGACATTGCAGGAATGTGATCGGACGGCACTGCTTTCTTCTTATGCATATGATCTTGGTTACACAAGCATTTTCCCTGTTTTAAAAGCAGGGGGGACACTCTATGTTCCTCGTGAAGACGTGTATACAGACCCTGTACGTCTGATGCGGTTGATTGATGAACAAGAGCTGACTTATATCAAAATGACACCATCCTTATTTCATATGATGGCAGATTCTAAGGAACATTCATTTAATGCTTTACGCCTGGTGGTACTTGGAGGAGAACCGGTGATCCCTGAGGATGTTGAAACATTTATGATGCAGCATCCATGCGTGGCAGTAATGAACCATTACGGTCCGACTGAGACAACCATTGGTACAGTGACCAAGCTGATCACACCGCAAGAGCTGGACGCTTTGAAGGAACGATCTTTGATCGGACAGCCAATTGCTCACACAAGAGCGCTCGTATGCAATCAGCAGCAGCGGCTTGTCCCTTATGGCGCGCCGGGAGAGCTTTATATATCTGGAGAAGGCGTGTCGAGAGGATATTTGAATCAGCCTGAATTAACAGCAGAACGTTTTCTTGAAAATCCATATGATCCTCAAGAGAGAATGTATCGCACAGGGGATTTGGTCAGACAGCATGCAAATGGAGATATTGAGTTTCTTGGACGAGTCGACGATCAAGTGAAAATCCGCGGCTATCGCATTGAGAAACAGGAAATTGAGCATGCCGCACGTGCACTGGCATCTATTCAAGAAGTCTATGTAAAAGTCCTGCACCTGTCCGGGTTGCCGGAGCTTGCACTCTATTACACAGCGACTGAACACATTGGAACACTGACGTTTAGAGAAAATCTTGCGGAGACACTGCCGGATTATATGATTCCAACATACTTTGTGAAAGTCGATTACATTCCACTTACCCAAAACGGAAAGGTGGATGCGAAGTCTCTGCCGCTTCCGCATGAGGTGCATATGAACCGTACGGCGCATGTGGCACCAGAAACGGAACTTGAGCGGGCGCTGTGTGACATTTGGTCAGAAGTTCTTGGGGTTGAACAAATAGGTGTTCTTGACCACTTCTTTGAATTGGGAGGTCATTCCCTCAAGGGCATGGTGCTCATTTCGAAGGTGCAAGCAAAGCTGAACAAGCATGTGCCGCTCAAAGTCCTTTTTGAAAAACCGACCATACGGGCAATGGCAGCCTACTTGGAAGAAACGGATTCTTCGGTGGTGACATCCATTCAGCCGGCGGAAAAGCAAGATTTCTATCCCGTTTCTTCTGCTCAAAAACGGATGTATGTCCTGCAGCAGCTGCATCCAGAAGCAGTCACTTATCATATGCCAGCCGTTTTAATGATGGAAGGCAGTCTTGATGTAAAGCAGCTGGAAGCAGCGCTTCAAGCCTTGATCGACAGACATGAATCACTTCGGACAGCCTTTGTAGAAATTGACGGCGTACCCGTTCAAAAAGTCTATCGCCAAGTACCGTTTACATTAGAGGTTGATGAAATAGAGGGCGATCAGGAGCAGTCTGTCGTCGAGTCATTCATTACACCATTCTCATTACATCAAGCACCATTAATGAGGGCAAAAGTGGCGAAGCTTTCTGATGAGAAATATGTATTCATGATGGATATGCACCATATCATTGCAGATGGTGTCACACGCAGCCTGCTAATTCAAGAACTCGCAGAGCTGTATGAGAAAAAGACGTTACCGCCAGTTCAGCTGCATTACAAGGATTTTGCGGTATGGCAGCAGGAAGAAAAGCAGCAGGCGCTGCTTGAGAAACAGCGGCAGTATTGGCTGGAGCAATATGCACAGCCGCCGGAAGACTTAGCACTGCCCCTTGATTTTCCGCGTCCTCAAGTTCAGTCATTTGAAGGAGGGCGAGTCGATAGATGGTTGTCTGCTGAAAAGGTGCAGTCCATCAAAACGCTCATGGCGGAAAAAGGTGTGAGCTTGAACATGGTGATGCAAACGGCATTTGCCATTTTCCTTTCCAAGTTAACTGGGCAGACAGATATCGTCATAGGCGCTGTGACCGCAGGACGTACGCATGCTTCGATCGAACGGGTTCCAGGCATGTTTGTCAATACACTGGCTCTTCGAAACGAAGTGCAGCCAGAAGAAACGACAGCGCAGCTGCTTGAAAAAATGAAAGATCGCAGCCTGTCAGCCTATGAACATCAAGAATTCCCGTTTGAGGAATTGGTGGCTCAGTTAGATCTTCCGAAAGACACGAGCCGCAATCCATTGTTTAGTGTCATGCTGACAACAGATGACCGTGACCTGACGTTACCGAATTTGAATGGACTCAAGCTGTCGCAAAAGCAGCAAGATACCGTTCATGCAAAATTTGATATAACGCTCGGTGTATTTGAAGAAAATGACCAAGTGGGCTTGCGCTTTGAGTATGCGGCGGCCCTGTTTAAAAAGAGCACCATTCAGCGCTGGAGCATGTATATTGAAAAAATCATAGACGATATGCTGGCTAAGCTGAATCAGCCAATTTCAGCGCTATCTCTCATAACTGAAGAGGAAAAACGAGAGCTGATCAATGAATGGTCAGGACCTGCCCTAGACGTCCCGTTAGATCAAACCGTTCATGCCCTGATTGAGGCTAAGGCGCTTGAAGCACCGCACCAAAAAGCGGCAACCTTCTGCGGAACGAGCTGGACGTATGATGAGCTGAACCATCGGGCGAATACAGTCGCTTCAAGACTTATCGCAAACGGCACAAAACCAGGAGACCGCGTCGGTATTCTCACCCGCCCATCTCTTGATATGACAGCCGCTGTCCTTGGTGTCCTCAAGGCAGGTGCGGCATTTGTTCCGATTGATGCAGATTATCCAGCGCAGCGTATTGCCTACATGCTGGAAGACTGCGGGGCAGAGGTACTTCTAATGCAAAAGGGACTTACTGCACCATCTTCCTTTACAGGTCAATTGCTGTTCATAGAAGATGCCGTAGAAGGAGAAGCTCACGAGATTCAGGTTCATATCAAACCAACGGATCTCGCTTATATGATTTACACCTCTGGGACGACGGGACAGCCGAAGGGTGTCATGGTCGAGCACCAGTCCCTTGTGAATCTTGCGTTCTGGCACAATGATGCCTTCCAAGTGACACACGAGGATCGAACTGCGAAATATGCCGGCTTTGGCTTTGACGCCTCCATTTGGGAGATGTTCCCGACGTGGATCGCCGGTGCAGAGCTGCACATTATCGACGAAGCGATTCGCCTCGATATGATCAAGCTCAATGCTTATTTCAATGAAAAAGGCATCACCATTGCCTTCCTGCCAACGCAGTTATGCGAGCAGTTTATGTCAATGGACAACCATTCTCTGCGTTATTTACTAACAGGCGGAGACAAGCTGAAACAGGTAAAGCCGGTTCCATACAAACTAGTGAATAACTACGGTCCGACTGAAAATACAGTCGTAGCGACAAGTGGAATGATCGATCCAGAAAAAGGCACGCTTCCGATAGGAACAGCCATTGCCAATACACGTTTTTACATCATGGGTTCTTTATACGACCTGTCGCCGCCAGGCGTACCTGGTGAGCTCGTCATTGCAGGAAAAGGGCTAGCTAGAGGCTACTGGAATCTTCCAGAGGAAACAGACAAACGATTTGTCCCAGATCCATTTTATCCAGGCGAGCGCATGTATCGCACAGGGGATTTAGTGAAATGGACAGAGGATGGCGAGCTGATCTATCTCGGCAGAATAGACCATCAGGTCAACATTCGGGGCTTCCGGATTGAACTGTCAGAAATTGAAGCGCAGCTCCTGACGCTGGATTCGGTCAAAGAAGCCGTCGTGACAACGGTCAAAGATGCGGGTGATCAGGACGCCCTTGCCGCTTACGTGATCACGAAGAACGATACAGATACAGAGAACTTAAAAGAAAGCCTAAAACGCACGTTACCAGAATACATGGTGCCATCATGGATCATAAAACTAGATCAATTTCCAATGACGGCCAATGGAAAAGTCGATCTCAAAGCATTGCCAGCACCTGATATCGAAGCGAACCAAACGGTATACGAAGCGCCAAGAGATGAAGTGGAAACGCTGCTTTGCGGCATTTGGGAAGATGTCCTTGGCGTCAGCCAAGTCGGCATTCACGATCACTTCTTCTTCCTTGGCGGAGATTCCATTAAAGGCATCCAAATGGCAAGTAGACTCACGCAAGCAGGCTGGAAGCTCGATATGAAACTTCTATTCCAGTACCCAACGATTGCGGAGCTTCGTCCATATATTGAAGAAGCCGATCTTCTCACAGCCGACCAATCACCTGTCGAAGGAGAAGTCATTTTAACACCGATTCAACGCTGGTTCTTTGAACGAGCATTCAGCGATCAGCACCATTGGAATCTCTCGATGATGCTTCATGCACCAAATGGATTTGACCTTTCCATTACAGAACAAGTCATGCAAAAACTGCTTTCACATCATGATGCACTGCGTATGGTATACAAGCAGGAACATGGCGGCATCCTGCAATACAACCAGCGGGAGCTCATGGAACCGCTGGCGATTATTTCTCATGATGTCTCAAAAGAGCACGACGTGAAAAAGGCTGTTTCCACATATGCCAATGAGTATCAGCGTCAGCTGAACCTCGAAACAGGTCCTTTAATGAAAGTGATTTGTTTCCATGCAGAAGATGGCGATCATTTACTCATCGTGACACACCATTTAGTCATTGACGGTGTCTCATGCCGGATTTTACTAGAGGACTTTATGTCTCTATATCAGCAGGCAGTTCAGGGACAAAAGCTTGTCCTGCCGCTGAAAACTCATTCCTTTAAAGAATGGGCAGAGGCCATTGAACGTTATGCACAGTCACAGCCTTTAAAAAGTCAGCAGGAGTATTGGGCAGAAATTGAAAGCAAACCATTAACCGCATTACCTGTGGATCATGAAGTGACGAAAAGAAAAGTTGCCGAAACCAAATCGGTTCAAATGCAGCTGACAGAAACAGAAACTGAACATCTTTTGACCGATATTCATCTGCCGTACACTACGGAAATGAACGATATTCTTTTATGTGCTCTCGGTCTTGCTGTTCAAGAGTGGACAGGTGAGTCCCATGTACATGTGCAGCTTGAAGGTCATGGTAGAGAGGATATTTTATCAGGGCTGGATGTCTCTCGCACAATTGGCTGGTTTACGAGTATGTATCCAGTTGTTCTTGAAGCGAAGCCGGATCAGACCATAGCTGATGCTATTAAAGGAACGAAAGAAATGCTGCGGCGTGTGCCAAATAAAGGAATCGGCTATGGGATCTTAAAATACATGACAGCCGCTGAACCGTCAGGGCAGCACGTACATCCTGAAATCAGCTTGAACTATCTTGGACAGATTGATCAGGAAGTGACGACAGAACTCTTTGGGCCGTCGACTTATGATATGGGACGACAGGCAAGCCCTGATTCGGAAGCTGTTTATAAGCTGAACCTTAGTGGTCTTGTTCAACAAAATCGATTCATTTTATCTTGTTCCTATTGTGCAAGTGAATATGAAGAACAGACGATACAGCAGTTCATGGCATTGTTGAAGGGGAAAATTCAATCCATCATCACTCATTGCTTAGCGCAGCAAGAACGGGAATTTACGCCAAGTGACTTCTCTGCGGCTGACCTTGAAATGGATGAAATGGACGACATTTTTGACATGCTTGAGGAGAAATTGACTTAACAACACGAGATGAATCATAAAAAAGGAAGGGAGGATGAAATAGATGAGTCAATTTAAAAGGGATCAAGTTCAAGACATGTATTATCTGTCACCGATGCAAGAAGGAATGCTGTTTCATACCCTCCATCATCAAGAAAAGGGCTTTTATGTAGAGCAAATGGATATGAACGTTAAGGGCACACTGCGTTATGACTTACTTGAGAAAAGCATGAATATCATCGTGGAGCGGT
Source organism: Bacillus sp. FSL M8-0350 (assembly GCF_038593345.1). Taxonomy (NCBI): domain Bacteria; kingdom Bacillati; phylum Bacillota; class Bacilli; order Caryophanales; family Bacillaceae; genus Bacillus; species Bacillus sp. FSL M8-0350. Next base: position 379,409 of record NZ_CP151985.1, read on the forward strand.
ACGATATTTTTCGTACCGTGTTTCTCCACGAAAAAGTAAAGCGCCCTGTCCAAGTTGTACTAAAAGAACGTCCTTTTACACTTGATGTTGTGGACTTGCAAGATCTTTCTGAAGACGAACAGTTTGAACGTATAGATAAATTCAAACAACAGGATCAGCTGAGAGGATTTGACCTCTCGAAGGATTCTCTCATGCGGGCATCTGTTTTCCAAACGGGCCCTGCCAGCTATCGCTGGATATGGAGCTATCATCATATCCTTCTGGATGGCTGGTGCTTTGGACTTGTGGTACAGGAGTTATTTGCGATTTATCATGCACTTTTACATGACGTCCCTTACAAGTTAACGCCGGTCAAACCATATAAAGAATATATAAAGTGGCTGGAAAAACAAGATAAGCAAGCATCACTTCAATATTGGCAGCAATCATTAGCGGGGTTTGATGGACAATCGACCTTTAAAGAGCAGCGGAAACAGACGAATGAACATGAATTAGGCGAAATTGAATGGTCCATGAGCAAAGAAGAAACGGCCGCTTTATCAGAGTTAGCGCTGCAGCAAAATGCGACGTTAAGCAGTGCGCTTCAATCAGTCTGGTCGGTTCTGCTGAGCAGGTATCAGCGGTCAAATGATGTGCTGTTTGGAACAGTTGTGTCAGGACGTCCGGCAGATTTGGCTGGCGTTGACAGGATGGTTGGGTTGTTCATCAATGTCATCCCAAGAAGAATTCAGCTGACAGATCACATGACATTTCGTGCGCTCCTGTCAGAAACACAGCAGCAGTCTCTTGCTGCCGAGCCGCACCAATATATTCCGATTTATGATATTCAGGCAAAGACAGGTCAGCAGCAGCTCATTGATCATATTGTTGTGTTTGAAAATGTCCCAGCCGCAAAGAAGGACGAGCAAGAAGCACGATTAGGGTTCACGGTGGAGGACATGAATGTCTATGAAAAATCAAACTATGATCTCAATCTGCTCGCATCGCCTGGAGAAGAATTACTATTGAAGCTGGCCTTTAACCAAAGAGCGTTTGATCCTCAATTTGTTCATAAGTTAAAGGAACAGCTCAGCCTATTGATACATGAGGCGGTCAAGCATCCCGATCAATCGGTTCATACACTCCCATTCGTCACAAAACAGGAAAAACAGCTGATTCTTGAGGAATGGAATGCACCTGAGCTTGAGCATGACCAGCTGTATTTATCGAAATGGTTTGAGCATAATGTCCGCAAACAGCCAAATGCAGTGGCGCTATCAGCAGAAGAGCAAACGATGACATATGCTGAACTGAATGAACAGGCCAATCGATTGGCACGACATTTGCAAAAAAATGGAGCCGAACATCAAACGGTCATCGCCATTTTAGCCGATCGAACGCCTGAACTCATTGTCAGTCTGCTTGCTGTCTTAAAAGCAGGCGCAGCCTATGTGCCAATTGATCCCGACTATCCAGAAAGCCGCATTCAATACATGCTTAAAGACAGCGGAGCGACGCATCTTCTGACTCACTCATCTTTTATTGGTCAGGCGAAGGGACTTGGGTTTGCTGGCACGTATCTGTTTGCAGATGATCAGGAGATTTCACTAATGAGCTCAGAGAATCTGCCGCTAGAAGCAGGTTTACACGATACGGCATATATCATGTATACATCAGGCACAACGGGTCAGCCAAAAGGCATCATGACAACCCATTCCAATATTGCCCGGGTGGTCAAAAATACGAACTACTTAACCATTTCAGAAACAGATACACTACTGTCGCTATCCAACAGCGTATTTGATGGCTTTACCTTTGATGTATACGGTGCACTTTTAAACGGAGCAAAGCTTGTCCTGCCGAAAAAAGAAACCATTTTAGATATGCATGAGCTGACGGAGCTGATTAAAAGAGAAAGCATTTCTGTCATGTTTGTTCCAACTGCTTTATTTAATCTTCTTATTGATGAAGAAACCGATTGGATGCGCAGTGTGCGCAAGGTGCTGTTCGGAGGTGAGCGTGCATCTGTACAGCATGTGAGAAAAGCCTTTGATGTCATGGGGAAAGGCAGACTAATCAATGTCTACGGCCCAACTGAATCAACGGTTTTCGCCACCTATTATCCTGTAGATGAAGCTCCTCCGATCGAAGCGCATTCTATTCCAATCGGAAAGCCGATTAACCAAACGGGTGCTTATATATTGAGCCAGCACGGACAGCTTCAGCCGATTGGAATGGTTGGAGAACTTTGTCTCAGCGGCAAAGGGCTTGCGAAGGGGTATTTGAATCGTCCTGATCTGACAAAAGAAGCCTTTATCACACATCCATTTGCTGCGGGAGAAAGGCTGTATCGTACGGGTGATTTGGCTTATTTTCGAGCAGACGGTCTGATTGAGTATGCAGGCAGAGTGGACGATCAGGTGAAAATTCGCGGCCACCGAATTGAGCTGACAGAAATTGAAGCCCACCTTCTCATGCATCCGGGCGTAAAGCAAGCTGCTCTTATGACGGATCAGCATGGCTCGCAGCATACAAGACTGCTCGCCTATATGACGTGTGAGGAGGAGTGGAAAGACAAAGTTGATGTGATCAAGTCAGGGCTGAAGGAGAAACTTCCGGCTTACATGCAGCCTCATGAGCTGATCAGACTTGAGAAAATGCCGTTGACACCAAACGGAAAGATTGATAAACGTCAGCTGCCAAAGCCGGAGGCGCCTCAAGGAAACCGCCATGTGAAGCTTCCGGCCAATGAGATAGAACAAAAACTGCTTGTCATGTGGCGTGAAGTACTTGAACGAAATGATATTAGTACAGATGACCATTTCTTTGAGCTTGGCGGACATTCTTTAAAAGCGATGTCACTTTTATCAAAGGTGTCGAAGGAATTCGATGTTCAGGTGCCTATTCACTTGCTGTTTGAGACGCCGACAATTGAAGCCATCAGCCGTTATATTCAACAGCAGGATCAAGAAGCGGCCGGCTATCTTGTATTCAATGAATCTCAAACGCCAACAGTCTTTGCTCTTCCGCCATTACCGGGCTACGGCTTTATCTATCAGGAAGCTGCCAAAACGCTTGATAGCGTTCGTTTGATCGCCTTTGACTTTATTGAAGCTGATCAACGCATGACGCAATACGTTCAGCATATTCAGCACCTTCAGCCTGAAGGACCGCTGACTTTGATGGGCTACTCTGGCGGGTGCTATCTGGCCTTTGAGATCGTTCAATCGCTTGAACAAGCAGGACGGACGGTGGAAAAGGTCATCATGATCGATTCCTATAAGAAAATTGGTGAAAGTGATTTAGAAGGACGATCCATTGATGACGATATCGCAGCGATTGTCCATCAATCAAAGCAAAGTGAACTTGCCCAAGAAGAGCTCGTTCAAGAAGCGCTTGCTCAAAAAGCGCGGGCCTATTATGAAACATTTGTTAAGGGGGTGAATCAAGGAAAGATACAAGCAGATATTGATTTCATCCAATCAGAAGAGCAAATTGAGATTCCAGACTGGATGGGTCATTGGGAAGATGCGACGACCGGTGCTTATCGCTATTATCAAGGCTATGGTCAACATGCTGACATGTTCAAAAACAAAGAATGTGCAGCTCAAAATGCCCAGCTGATCCAAAAGATCGTCAATCAAAAAAATAGAGAAGCCGTTTTGTAAACTTTAGATCAGGCAGGGATGCACATTGGCAGCCCTGCCTGTCAAAAAAGGAAAGGAACTCATATGAAACCATCAATTATGAACGAATCAAATGTACATGAATCAATGGATAAGATTTTACAAGATGTACAGAGAACCATTTTACAAACCAACGAAATCGAACGCTTCGCTGTTTTTTCTCGTGAAAAAACCATTCGACCGCGGCCATATCACCTCTCTCATTTATTTCTCGACAATCACATGGAGCAGGAGGCCGCAGCTGAATCGATACAGATGCAAACGGCTTCCCCTGCTTTAGCGGACACGCCGCCCGCCCTTTCCTATGGAGGGGATCTAGATGTTAAGGCAGGAGCCCAAACCTTGCAGGACGCTTTAACAGAGGCAGCAAAAACGACAAATGGGCTGACTTATATCGTCAATAGTGAAAATGAACTCACGCAATCCTACGCACAGTTAAAGGAGGATGCTGAGCGGGTTTTGACAGGTTTAAGGGCGCTCGGACTTGAACCGGGTGATCCTGTGTTCTTTCAGTTTTCATCCAATCATGCGATGGTAACAGCCTTTTGGGCGTGTGTGTTAGGGGGATTTGTTCCAACATTAGTGTCCGCTGCACCGACCTATCGGGAAATGAATGCCTCTGTGAAGAAGCTTCATCATGCGTGGCACCTGCTGGAGCATCCGCTCATTTTAACAGATGACTCGCTGATTGATGAGGTGCAAGGCTTAGCTTTATTGTGGCATACAGACAAGTTACGTGTCGCAGCCGTTGAGCCGATGCTTTCTTTAGCAAGAGATATAGAAGCTTATCCCGCGTCACCGGCTGATTCAGTCTTTTTTATCTTAACGTCTGGAAGTACAGGGATGCCCAAATGCGTAGAGCATTCTCATCGAAGCGTGCTGGCGAATGTCAAAGGAACAGTGGCAGCCAATGGGTTTACACAAGAGGATGTGTCGTTAGACTGGATGCCTTTAGATCATATTGGCGGCATTGTGATGTTTCACCTTGTCAATGTGTACACGGGCTGTGAGCAGGTTCGGGCAAGAACAGATGATTTTATCGCTCAGCCGCTGCGCTGGCTTGACTGGATGCACCGCTACCGTGCAACAAAGACATGGGCGCCTAACTTCGCATTTGCGATGATCAATGATTATGAGAAAGATATTTCATCAGGATCTTGGGATCTTTCTGCTATGACCTGTATGATCAATGGGGCTGAAGCGGTCGTACCGAAGACGATTCACCGATTTTTACACTTACTTGCTCCGCACGGCTTAAAGGGAGACGTCATGAGACCGGCATTTGGCATGTCTGAAATCTCTTCAGCCGTTGTCTTCTCTTTTGCGATAGAGCGGGGAGATGAAAGCAGCGGGGTTCTAACCTTTGAGGAAACATCACTCACAGAGCAGCTAAGACCAGCGGAGGCACGTGAGACAGGAACTGTCAGCTTTACAGAGCTGGGAAGACCAATTCCTGGTATCACGATTCGTATCGTTAATCATCAGAATGAGCTTCTTCCCGAAGATCATATTGGCAGTGTGCAAATTAAAGGGCCGACGACAATGAAGGGCTATTACAAGAATGACGAAGCGAATCAAGAAGTCTTTCAAACAGACGGCTGGTTTCACACGGGGGATTTAGGTTTTCTGCACGATGGAAGGCTGACATTAACCGGAAGAGAAAAAGACATGATCATCATCAACGGGAAAAATTATCACAACTATGAAATAGAAGTCATTGCAGAGGAAGTACCCGGCGTCGAAACGAGCTTTGTAGCCGCTTGTTCCGCCCGGATGGAAGCATCTGCATCCGACGAGCTGATTCTCTTTTTTACACCAAAGCTGTATGAACCTTCTTATATCATGAGGGCAAGTCAGAATATCAAATCCCATATTGCAACAAAAATGGGGTTGTCTGCATCTCGTGTGATCCCTGTCCAGAAGCACGCCTTTCCGAAAACAAGCTCTGGAAAAATAGAAAGGGCACAGCTTAAGAAGCGATGGCAGGAAGGCGAATTCGATGAAATCATCAAGGAGCTGGACATCAGACTTGAAAATGAACGCACCTTGCCTGATTGGAGTTTACAAAAGAAGTGGACACCTGCTCCGCTTCATGAAGCGGAAAAACAAACAGAAGGGAATATGGTGATCTTTGCAGACACATTAGGGCTGGCAGATCAATTGAGATCCCTTTCAAGCAATGAACAAACATATATTACGGTTGAACCGGGTCAAGCATTCACACAACTTACACATACACACTTCATCATCCACCCGAATCGGCCGTCTGACTACGAACAACTCTTTGAGACGCTCCGTTCGTATGGCGTTTCGGTGAAACAAATCATTCACCTTTGGAACTACACAACTCAAGAAGACACACTTCATGCAGCATTGGCGAAAGAAGCACAGAAAACTGGCAGCATGAGTGCATTATATGTAACTAAATCGGTCGCTGCCTATGATGAGCCGGTAGAGATCACCTTTGTCTCTGCCAATGCGATGAATTTGCCGGAAGATCAAACACATGATGTGGAGAAAGCAACGACAGCAGGACTGATGACAGCTGTTCAGCATGAATGGCCGTTTATCAAGGTGCGGTGTCTTGATTTTTCTCTGACAGAACCGGATGCTGGCCGTTCTCATGCATCATCGATCATGACAGAGCTCACACATGACACAAGCCATCATATCGCCGCTTATCGTGAAGGTGTTCGTTATACTCCTCTTTTAACACCGCTTCATCTGGAAAAAGAACAAAGGATGAAGAAACCGCCATTTGAATCATCCGGGCTTTACGTGATGACAGGCGGGCTTGGCGGCATTGGGAGGATGCTTAGTGAGTACCTGCTGACATCCTATCAAGCGCATCTAGTGCTGGTTGGAAGAAAAGCGCGGGAGGCTTTATCTGCGGAGCAGCAAGACGTATTGATTTCACTTGAGAAACTAGTGAAAAAGCACGGCGGTACAGTTCTTTATGAAAAAGTAGACATTACTGACGCAAAAGCCATTGAAGCCCTGATCTCAAGAGAGGAGACGGCATTAGGTAAAAGGCTGCATGGCGTTATTCATTTCGCTGGCATCATTCAAGAAGAGCTGGTTCGTGATATGACGTCTGTGTCATTACATGCGATGTACGAAGCGAAGGTATATGGCACGATTGCGCTTCATGAAGCAGCCTCTAAACGGGAGAATGTCTTATTTCTTTCTAGCTCGTCAGCTCGAACGTTAAAGGGCGGGATGACCGTTGGCGCTTATTGTGCGGCCAATGAGTTCGTTGAACAATTTGCTCATTATCAGAGGCTGACATCTACAGTAAAACCGTATTGCTTTAGTTTTAGCATGTGGGATGAGACCGGAATGAGTGAAGGGTCAATGATCAAAGGCATGCTAAAAGAAAGGGGCTATCTCCCGATTCCAAAGCGGGCGGGCATTCAAACAATGCTTGCATGCATGATGACAGAAGTTCCCCTCATTTATATCGGGCTGGATCGATCGAAGCAGGAAATTCAAGAGATGATACAGGGGGAGACTCAAACAGAGCAGGTCATATATGTCTTTTTCAAAACCGATCAAACAAAGGCTGTTGAAGAAAGGCTGTATCAATCCATTTATACGTGTATACAGTCTCGTCTCTCTGGTGAATATTCCGTCCATCTATATCCTGAAGAATACTGGAAAGAAACAGAGGATGGGATGCCGGACGAAGTGCATTTCAATGAATTAATAGAGGAAAGTGGACATGCTTCAGAGGACAGAGCACCTCAAACCGAGACGGAGAAACTCTTGGCACACATTTGGTCCGAACTGCTTGATGTCTCAAACATCAGCTGTGGTGATCATTTCTTTCTACTCGGAGGTCATTCGCTCAAGGCAACGCAAATGCTGTCTGCTGTTAGACAGAAAACGGGATTTGATGTGCCGCTCGCTGTTCTTTTTGAGCATACGAGACTTGGAGAGTTAGCGGAGTGGATTGATTCACATGCCAAAGCCGATGAAGCGATTCTGATACGGAAAATAGAAAAGGGTCAGGAGCTTCCGATGTCCTATGCCCAGCAAAGACAGTGGTTTCTCTATCAATTACAGCCTGATCTGCCATTATACAATAATACGATTTCCTTTCGGATGAATGGACCTTTAGATGTAAAGGTGCTTCAGCGCAGCCTGCAGCAAATGGTGCAAAGGCATGAATCGCTCAGAACATCCTTTGCGATGAACGGCGATGAACCGGTACAGATCATACATGAGCATATGACTCTTCCAGCGCTTGAGGTGGTCGATGTATCAGATCTTTCATCACAGGAAGAAAAAGAACAAAAAGCGGCTGAGTGGGCGAAAAAAGAAGCGGGCACGCCTTTCCGCTTAGAGCATGATGCACTTTTTCGCGCGAAATTAATTCGGCTGTCAGAAACAGATCATTTGCTGCTGATGTCCATTCACCACATCGTGTCAGATGGCTGGTCGATTGGCATTGCCGCAAAGGAGCTGTCCGAATGGTATACAGCGATCATCGAAGGGAGGGAGCCTGATCTCTCACCGCTGCCGATTCAATATGCAGATTACGCACTATGGCAGAAGGAGTATTTGACGGGAGAAACGCTTCAGAAGCAGCTTTCCTATTGGAAGGAGCAATTTGCGGTACCTGTTGAAGAGTTGATGCTGCCGTATGACTACACGCGTCCGGCCGTTCAATCCTATAGGGGAAAAACGAAAAAATACCGCTTATCGAAGCCGCTGTCTGACCAGCTGGCTGCTCTTTCTCAGAAAACAGACAGTACCCTTTATATGACATTACTTTCGGCTTTCTCTACCTTGCTGCATCGATTGTCTTCACAGGATGAGTTTGTCATTGGATCCGTCATTGCCGGGAGAAATCGGACGGAGATGGAGCAGCTCATCGGATTTTTCGTGAATACGCTGGCACTTCGGATCGATCATAGCGGGAATCCGGCTTTCACAGAGCTATTAGAGCGAGTGAAGGAAACAACAATGGGTGCCTATGCGCATCAGGATGTGCCGTTTGAGATGGTCGTGGATGAGCTGAATATTGTACGTGAGGCTGGCAAGCAGCCGCTGTTTCAGGTCATGTTCGTTCTGCAAAACCTGCCCCTTGAAGCTTCTCCGATGGGTGAGGTGACATCTGTTTTAGCTATTGAAGATAATGATACAGCCAAATTCGATCTCTCTCTGTTTGTTTTTGAAGGGGCGGAGGGTCTTCAATTAAAACTAGAGTATGATGCAGACTTATTTTCTGACGACACGATGGAACGGTTCCTTCGTTACTACGAGCAGCTGCTTGCATGTATTTGTGAAAATCCAGCACAGCCGATTAGACAAATGAATTACCTGCCAGAAAAAGAGAGGCATCAGCTGCTCTATGAATGGAGCGGCACAACAGATCAACCAGCAGGCCCGCTTCTCATCACAGAACGGTTTGAAGCACAGGTGAAAAAGACACCTCATGCGATCGCCCTCGAATCTGGGGGAAAACAGTGGACGTATCAGGAGTTACAAGAGAAAGCCGACCGGCTTGCCGCTTATCTGCAGCAGCGAGGAGTGAAGCCGCATGAACCAGTAGGGCTTCTGATCGACAGGTCGCCTGAAATGATTTTTGGGGTGCTGGCGATTGTGAAAGCAGGCGGGGCCTACGTCCCAATTGATCCTGAATATCCAGATGCACGCATTGATTATATGCTGAGGGATACAGGTATTCAGCTGTTACTGACAAAAAATGAATGGCTGAAACAAGTCTCGATCAGTCAAACCGAGCTCATTTGTCTTGATCAGGGGTATGAAGAGTTTTTATCAGAGGCAGAACTCAAGTCTGCTGCTTTAAAACCTGATGGACTCGCTTATATCAATTACACATCAGGATCAACCGGTCAGCCAAAAGGGGTTTTAATTCCGCATCAAGCGGTCATCCGGCTTGTATGTGAAACAGATTATGTCACCCTTAATGAACAAACGCGTATTTTACAAATCGCGAGCTTTTCCTTTGATGCCTTTACGTATGAAATATGGGGAGCCCTGCTCAACGGGGGAAGGCTGATACTGACCGATCGTAATACGATCTTATCAATGGATACACTGGCTGACACGCTGACATCTTACAAGATCACAACAGGATTTCTGACAGTGCCGCTGTTTAACCGATTAACAGAGGAACATCCAGAAGCTTTATCTGGATTCGACGCCTTATTGGTCGGCGGTGATGCTTTGTCAGCTGCTCATATCCGTAAAGCGCTGCCGTATTTACCTGAAGGCCTTTTAAACGGCTATGGACCAACCGAGAATACGACGTTCTCCTGTGTGCATCACATTCGGGCAGTGGATGAGGGGCAGGCAACAATTCCTATCGGTCAGCCAATTGCGTATTCACAGGCCTATGTACTAGACGACCAGCTGCAGCCGGTTCCGCAAGGTGTTATTGGAGAGATTTACGTAGGAGGTACAGGGCTTGCACTCGGATACCTTGGAGATGAAGAAAAAACATCGCAATCATTTATCCCGCATCCTTTCCAAGAAGGAGCGCGTTTATATAAAACAGGCGATATGGGCCGCTGGCTGCCAAACGGCATCATCGACTGCCTTGGAAGAATCGATCATCAAGTGAAAATTCGCGGACACCGCGTCGAATGCGGAGAAATTGAAGCTGCTATGCTGCGCTTTGAAGACATCATAGAATGTGCGGTCATTCCGCATCAGCATGATAGTGGTCATAAGCGATTGATCGGTTATTTTGTCCAAAAGGGCAGCATGACCACGCAAGACATTCGCCATCAATTAAAAGAAATACTGCCAGATTATATGGTGCCAAGCCTATTAATAGAGCTGGAGGAACTCCCGCTCACGGCAAATGGCAAGGTAGACCAAAAACGTCTTCCGCCGCCAGAGTGGAGACAGGAAGAAGTGGACAAACCGGCTGACAGGGCACTCAGTGAGGAAGAGCGTGTACTGGAAAAAGTATGGACTCAGCTGCTCGGTACGCCTTCGATTGGCGTACATGATAACTACTTTGAGCTTGGCGGAGATTCGATTATTGTCATACAAATGGTGGCGCGCTTAGCACAGGAAGGCTATGTCATTCAGCCAAGGGATGTATTTGAAAAACAGACGATTTCACAGCTGGCACTTGCTATGAAAAGGTCAGATGCTGCTGCGTTCTATGATCAGTCGCCTGTCACAGGAGCTGTTCGTCTGCTTCCAATCCAATCATGGTTCTTTGAGCAATCAATGACAAACCAAGATTATTGGAATTTATCAGCGCATATGGAATTCAAGCAATCCATACAGCTAAAGCAGCTGACACAGGTTCTCTCAAAAGTTGTCGATCATCACGATATGCTGAGAGCGATGTATACAAAAACAGCAGATGGATCATGGATTCAAACCATTCGTGCGCCTGGCATCACCCCTTGTGTCACCTTCTTTGATTTGACGGGTGTTTCTCAGGAGGAAGCGCTGGAACAAATCCGCATGGAGACCGCCGCTTGTCAAGGAACGTTGTCATTAGAACGGGGAGAAGTGATCAAAGCCATTCTTTTTCACACAAGTGATGGTACGTCTGAACTCTTTATCGCTGCCCATCATCTTGTAATGGATGGAATCTCATGGCGCATCATACAGGAAGACATATTAAATGGACTGAAGCAGCTTGCGGCAGGGCAGGAAATCGCGCTTGCAAAGAAAACTGCGTCCTATCAGCAGTGGGCAGATGCTCTTTATGAATATGCACAAACCGATCAATTACAAGAGCAGGTTCCTTTTTGGCAAAATATCATCAGTCAAGAGGAAGAGGGTTCTCCTTTTCAAACACCTGCGCTTTTCAATATAGAAGAACATGCAGAGATCCTGTCTATTCAATTGACGAAGGATCAAACAGATATTTTATTAAGACAGGCATCACAAGCGTACCGAACAGAGGTAAACGATTTACTCTTATCAGGACTCACACAAGCCGTTGGAAAGCCGCTGCTCATCACGTTAGAAGGGCACGGACGCGAGGATTTATTTGAACAGATGGATTTGTCACGAACAGTCGGATGGTTTACAAGCTCTTATCCTATTTTTATTCCTTTTATTCAAACCGATATTGAGAGACAAATCAAAGATGTCAAAGAAACCTTAAGAGCTGTGCCGCAAAAGGGAATCGGCTATGGCTTGCTTCAATATATGACAGCATCTCGTTTCCTCAAAAAGGCAGCGCCGCAAATGAGCTTTAATTATCTTGGACAGTTAGATCAAATAGACGGTGAAGCACATCTTTATTTAGCAGATGAACGAAATGGACTTGTACATGATCCAAAAGCAGAAAGACAGCATTTGATCGATGTGTACGGATATGTTGTGAACGGTCAGCTTCAGATGAATTTTATGATAAACCGTGAACTGCTTCAGTATGAAGAGGTGCGCCTGTTACCTGAACGGTTCAAAGAAAAAATGGAGGATATTCTGACGCATTGTGTAGAGACAAAAGGCGGCTTTACGCCATCTGATTTTCCAATGGTTCAGCTGACGCAAGAGCAAATCGATGAGCTTCCAGACAATGTAGTGGATGTGTATCCACTATCTCCAATGCAGCAAGGGATGCTGTTTCATGCTCTATTAGATCAAGCGTCACAGGCGTATTTTGGTCAAGTGCATATGACACTCGTAGGCTTAACGGACGGCGCAGCCTATGAAAAGGCCTGGAATCTGCTTGTAGAGCGGCATTCGATTTTGCGGACAACATTTGCTTGGGAAGGGCTAAAGGAGCCTGTTCAGTTGATTCAATCAGAAGGAAGCATTCATCTCACTCAGCACGATGTGCGCCACCTGAGTGAAACGGATCAGAAGGAAGCTATCCAGCAATATTTGCAAACAGATCGTTTAAAGGATTTCAAACTAGAAGATACGGATGAACCGCTGATTCGTATTGCTTTATTCCATCGTGATGAAAACACATGCACGTTTATTTTTAGCTTTCATCATATTTTAATCGATGGCTGGAGCTTGTTCAGTTTTATTGAAGAATCCTTTTCTTTATACCGCTCTCTTGTGGATGAACGGGAGGTGGATCTTCCTGCTGTACGTCCATATAAAGATTTTATCGAGTGGCTGCAAAAGCAGGATCAAGAGAAGGCGCTAGAGTTCTGGAAAGGTTATATGTCAGGAGTAGAAGAGGCTACACCACTTCCAGGAGACGGCGGGCAGGCTTCGGATGAAGATGCAGGTGTTGATCAGCTAAGTATCAAACTAACGCCCGAGATGCAGCAGAAACTCGAAAAGATGACAGGTAAGCAGAAGGTGACAATGAGCACCTTGATTCAAACAGCGTGGGGGCTGCTTTTGCATCTTCATTCAGGGTCAGAGGATGTCGTATTCGGTGTGACAGTGTCTGGCCGGCCGGCGGACTTACCACAAGTTGAAAGCATGACAGGGCTCTTTATTAACACATTGCCGCTCCGTTTGCCGATTACGCCAGAGTGGACCATTTCCAAGCTGCTGGCACATACGCAGGACACAGTTTTTCAGATGCGGGAATTCGAATATACCGTACTGCCAGATATTCAGCAGCTGACCCACATCCCGAATGGAGATTCATTGTTTAACAGCATTGTCGTGTTTGAAAACTATCCGATTGAATCTATCGAGCCATACGGGGTACGCATTTTAGACATTGCAAGTCATGAAGAAACGAACTATGACCTGACCCTTGTGGCAGTTCCGGGAGATACGCTGGAGCTTCGGGTCACCTATCGTTTCAATCAATATACAGAAAAGCAAATACAAGCGCTGATGCAGCAGCTGATCCACACACTTGAAGCTATGACAGAACAAATGGAGACACCCCTCTCTTCCTTCACGATCGTGACGAATGAAGAAAAAGAGCGGATGATCACCGATTGGGCGAAAAATGCACAAGTCAACGTGCTGTACCCAGATCAAGAAGAGGTCTATTCAGGTGTGCATAATCCTTCCTGTGAGACGGAAATATATGTCCTGAGCGAAGAGCATCAGCTCATGCCGGTAGGATTTTCTGGAGATATTTTTATCGGTGCAAAGGACATCAAAGCAATTTGCGGGGAGCTTGCCGATTGGATGGAGACGCATAAAATTCCGCATCCATTCAAACATCAAACTGGCGAATACCTCTATCCGACAGGGGATGTCGGCGTTTGGACTGAAGAAAACAAGATTCAGATTTTGGATTGGATGTAGGAGGAGAAGAACGATGCTAGTGAGTAGACGAAAAGGACATGCAGCAAATCATATCGTCAGAATCAACGGAAAACGGATGGATCTTAAAGCATTAGAGCAAGTCATGATGCTTCATTTTCCACTAAAGGAATGTGCAATCATTCCGAAGAAAAATCAAGAAGGCAGTCTATCGCTTGTGCTATTTGCACAGGCGAAGGACGCTTCGTTGACAAGAGAGGATCTGAAGAAAGGTCCGCTTCATCCTCATGAAGTGCCGGCCGCTCTCGTCTTATTACCTTCTTTGCCAAAGACAGAAAGTGGAGCAGTCGACACAGAGGCACTGCTTTCAATTGAAATCATAGATCAAGAGGAATTAAGAAAGATAGAAGAGCGCACCAAAGCTATAGATGGAGTAGAGGAAGCGGCCGCTTTCATTGAAAGTCAGTCAGAAAAACGCATGCCCTATCATCTAGATGACCTGTTTCCTGATCGACAGCGTACTCAAGGGAACGGAACGCTTTCGAAAAGTGAAGCGGGCGAAGCAAAACCATCATCTCTACATGAGAAGCCGCCCGCACTTGTGTATGGCGGAGATGTGATTAAAAAACCAGGCACACCTGTCACACTGACAGAGGTGCTGATTCGATCAGCCTTTATGTCACCAGACCGCGGGGTGACTTATTTGAAAGAAGGCGGGCGTACGTTGACCCAAACATATCCTGAATTACTAACTAGCGCTGAACGGATTTTGTCCGGTTTAAGGGCAGCAGGACTGTCAAACGGCGATCAAGTGTTACTTCAATTGAAAGACCATCAAGATTTTATCACGGTGTTCTGGGGCTGTATTCTCGGAGGAATCATTCCAACCCCAGTCTCTGTGCCGCCTGTTTATGATGAAGTGAATCAAGGTGTGAATAAGCTGAAGGGCGTGTTTCAGCTGCAAAATGAACCTTTCATTATTACGAATGAAGCAAGTGCTGAGGACATTGCTGGGCTGCGTGACACATTTGAAGCAAAGGTCGTGCCTATCTTAACAATTGAAGCATTGCTGGCGTATGAACCAGATGAACAGCATTATGAGCCGGAGCCGGATGAGCCTGTGCTGCAGCTGCTGTCTTCAGGAAGTACGGGTGTACCAAAGTGTATCCGTCATCATCATCAAAGCATTTTATCTAGAATTATAGCCTTTGAGCAGGTAAACGGCTTTACACATGAGGATGTGTCGCTTAACTGGATGCCGCTTGATCATGTTGGTGGAATTGTCATGTTTCATGTACATGACGTCTACCTTGGCTGCCAGCAGATAAGCCCATCCATCGATCAATTTATCGAGCAGCCGATGGTGTGGCTGGATTGGGTAGAAACATACGGGGTCACAAGGACATGGGCACCAAACTTTGCCTTTGCCATGATGAATGAATATGAAGACGACATTCGTAAGGGAAACTGGGACCTGTCTACTCTGACTTATATCATGAATGCAGCCGAAGCGGTTGTTCCGAAAGTCACGCAGCGCTTCATGCACATGATGGGCCAGCACGGATTAAACCGTCATGCAATGGTACCTGCTTACGGTATGTCAGAAACATCCTCAGCCATTGTTCAGTCAAAGAAATTTATGCGGAACAGTGAACAGGATGGACAGCTGACGATTGATCAAACCTCGTTAACAAGTGAGATTGAATATGTGACGCACGATCATCCGAACAAGATGACGTTTACAGAAGTCGGCACGCCGATTCCGTCTGTATGGATTCGAATTGTAGATGAGCATCACGAGGTGCTGCCAGAAGATCAGGTTGGGCGCTTGCAGGTGAAGAGTCCAACAATTATGATGGGCTACTATCAAAATGAAGAAGCCAATCAAGAAGTATTTGCGGAAAACGGCTGGTTTCACACAGGGGATTTAGGGTTTATTCATGAAGGGCGTCTCGTTCTGACAGGTCGAGAAAAAGACATCATTGTCATCAACGGCGCTAATTATTTGAATTACGAAATTGAAGCTGTTGTAGAAGAGGTGGACGGAGTCGAAGTCACCTTTGCCGCTGCGTACGGCATTTATAATCCCGAATCAAGCAATGACACGCTTGCCGTCTTTTTTGTCTCACAAAGGGATTCAATAGAGGAACAAATCACGATGATTCAACAGATTAGAGAAGCCATCATTCGAAAAATCGGCATAGAGCCTGATCACATCATACCGGTGAAAAAAGATCAATTTCCGAAAACGGAGAGTGGGAAAATTCAGCGTGCCCAGTTAGGCGCAGCACTAAAAGAAGGAGCCTTCCGTGACATTGAACAGGCACTGGATCTTGCTTCTGAAAATGAACAAACACTCCCAGATTGGTTTTTCAAACGCATTTGGGCTAAGGAGCATATCGGTCCAACTCAGCCTTTTGCTGATCATGTACTCGTTTTCGAGGATGAAAAAGGGCTGTATCAATCGCTTTACGCCCAATTTGAGCAAAAGAAACAGCCATATATTTCTGTGAGAAAAGGGCATGAATTTTTGCGTCTGTCCAAAGGGATGTACCAGATGAACCCGAGAATCAAGGGGGATTACGTCAGGCTCATTGCCGCGCTTGAAGCAGATGAACTAAAGATCGGGCGTATGCTCCATCTGTGGAATGTGTCAGACAAAGAAGACATCGTTGATCCTGCGCAGTTCAAAGAGCTGCATGCCAGCACCAATCAATCCATTTTGTACTTGTATCAAGCATTGAGACAAGCAAATAAAGAGCCCATCCGTCTTGTCGTTGTGACAAAAGGTGGTCAATTTGTGAAGCCTGAAGATGATCTTCATGTGGAGAAAACGCCGCTTGTAGGTCTGCTAAAAACCATTCCGCAAGAATGGGAAGGAGCAGAGGTGTCTCATCTTGATATTGAAGCGGAGAATGTAGAACAGGATGCCAAGCATATTGCGGAAGAATTGTCTGCGATTCATATAAAAGCGGAGGTGTCCTACCGAAATGGGGACAGGTTTGTACCAAAGCTGGAAAAAGTCAATATGATCGAAGCGCCTCAAACAGAAGGTTTTTTAGAATATGAAGGTCTTTATTTATTAACTGGAGGACTTGGCGGGATTGGGTTTGAGCTGTCTAAGCAAATGCTCCAATTTGGCTTAAAGCTCATATTGATTGGACGGACATCTCTGGAAGACAGCTTGGAAAAGAAAGAAGCCTTCTCACAGCTTAAAGATGTTGGTGACGTCATTTATATCCAAGCAGATGTGACCGATTTACGTGACATCGAGCAGGCGATTTATGAAGCAGAAAAGCATTTTGGACAATCAATCCGGGGTGTGCTGCATTTGGCCGGTGCTGGTCATGTGTCTGAGCATTTTCAGCAGGCGGACAAGTATACACTGGCTCATACGTCAGAAGAGGATTTCACAAAAGAAATGTCAGGGAAAGCAGACGGAGCATGGGTCCTGCAGGAAGCCTTTAAGTATGATCCGACAGTACCGCTTGTCTTTTTTGGATCGGTCAATGGCTTTTTTGGCGGCACAACATTTGGGGCATACTCTGCGGCCAACAGCTTTTTAGATGGACTCGCGCATGCTCTCACCTTTCAAGAAGGAAGACGAGCGATCTCTTTGAACTTCAGTATGTGGGATAATCTCGGTTTGTCTAAGGGGCATACCGGAGCAGCTCTCACCGTTCGCAAGGGATTTCAATTGATTGGAAAGAAACAAGGTCTCCATTCATTATGTTTAGGTGTCCGGCTCAATGAAGCGCATCTGTTTATCGGTCTGGACGGAGCAAATCCAGACATCGCCGGGTATCTTCAGCCAGCTCCAATACCGGTCTTTGAGAAAAAGCTTTTTTACACCGTTCAGCCTGGCAAAGAAGTGCATGTTGAAGAGATCACGAGCATCTCAAAAGGCAAATGGGACATTCAGCAAGTACAGGAAATACCGAAAAAGCAAGATGGCTCTATTGATCATGAAGCACTCAAATTGAATCATGACAAAAACGGACAAAGCCTTGAAAAGCAATTGCCAGAAACGAAGACAGAGCAGCTTCTTGCCGCCATATGGGAGGACATTTTAGATGTAGATCGCGTGTATAAAGAGGATCAATTTTTCGACCTTGGCGGACATTCACTAAAGGCGACTCAAACCATTTCCCGGATCAATCATGAATTTTCAATGAAGGCGCCTTTAAAAATATTATTTGAAAGCAAACATCTGGCACATCTGGCGCAAATGGTTGATGACATCAAAGGAGCGTCAGTCGTTCAGGAAGCCAAAATTCCAAAGCTTGAAAAGCAAACAAGCTATGAGCTGTCACATGCTCAGAAGCGTATTTGGTTCTTATCGACATTAGAAAAGAGCCATCATTACAATATATTAGGTGCTTGGAAGCTGACAGGACCATTACACATTCAAGCATTAACAAAAGCGATTGGCCTTTTAACAAAGCGGCATGAAGCACTTCGGGCAGTATTTAAATCACTTGGCGGCAAGCCGGTTCAACTTATTCGCGAAGACCTTCCGCCATCTGTGACTGTGGCAAATTTCTCGTTATTTAATGAAAAAACAAGAGCGAGAAGGCTCAAGCAGCTCATTCAGCAAGAGGCAGACCGCGTTTATGATTTAGAAAGAGGACCTCTTGCGCAGTGGACGATAGTAGATATGGGCAAGGAGGAGTATTATCTCCTTTGCGCGCAGCACCACATCATTTCAGATGCATGGTCACTCAGCCTGCTCATTCAGGAATTAGAAGTGGCATATGACGCGCTGCTTGCAGATGAAACGCCGCTACTCCCAGCTTTAGAAATCGAATGGACAGACTATGTACATTGGGAAAATGAACAATTAAAGCATCATCAAGCAGACAAAACCTATTGGCTCAATACGTTACAAGGTGAACTTCCAGTGCTGGAGCTGCCGTTTGACCGTCCTCGTCCGCCGGTTCAAACATTTAACGGTGCTACAGAGCAAATCGTACTGGATGAACCGCTTATCCGCCGCTTGCAGGCTTTGTCCAAGCAGCAGGGCACGACATTGTTCATGACGATGCTGTCCGCGTACTATGTCCTGCTTCACAAGCTGTCCGGACAGACAGATATCATCATTGGATCGCCTATCGCGGGCCGGGATGTCAAGCAATCAGAGCAGCTCGTTGGGATGTTTGTGAATACACTTGCGCTGAGACAGGACGTCTCAACAGCAGAGCCGTTTGCCGATCTTTTGGAAAATGTGAAAGAGATGACGTTAAAAGCCTTTGAACATCAGCATTATCCATTTGACAAGCTTGTCGATGATCTTTCGTTAGATCGAGATTTAAGCCGGTCACCTATTTTTCAGGCAGCCATGGGGTATGTCACCGATTCGCTCGATGTAAATCTCAAAGGACTGACAAGTGAACATGTGATGGTCCATCATACAGTATCTAAATTTGATCTCACCCTGCATATATTTGAACAGGAAGAGCAGCTGTCGATTCATGTGGAATACAATACGGATTTATTTGATCAAGAGACCATCCAACGTTATATGAACTATTATCTCCATTTGTTAGATGGCATGACGGCTCAGCCTGAGCGTACATTTGCTGATTATTGCTTAATGGACAAAGCGGAACAGGCGGCGATGATTCTAGGAAAAAATCAAACGGAAACGCCTTATCCAAAGCGTACGCTTCAAGAATTGTTTGAAGAGCAGGTGCAGCGTGATCCGCATCGTATTGCCTTGTTCTATATGGATGAGCATATGACGTATGAAGCTTTGGATAAGAAGGCGACAAAGCTTGCTGCTTACTTGCAGTCAAAAGGAATTGGACCAGGCTCCCTTGTCCCGATGCTATTTGATCGCTCCTTTGACATGATTGTTTCGGTACTAGGAATCATCAAATCTGGTGCTGCATATGTTCCGATGTCACCTGAATATCCTGATGCACGCATCCGTCTCATCGTTCGTGATACGCAAAGCGATGTGGTCATCACTCAGTCTCATCTTGCAGATCGTCTAGTATGCTTTACAGGTACAAGGATTATCATGGACAAGCCAATACCAGAAACAAATGCAGGTTATCAAAGAGAAGCATCGATCATAGGTGAAGACCAGATCGCCTATGTCAATTACACATCAGGTTCAACAGGTACACCAAAAGGCGTGATGCTTCCTCATGCAGGAGTTGTCCGCTTAGTTAGAGAAACAAACTATATCAAGCTCGGTCCAGATGACAAAATGCTTCAGCTCTCAAACTATGCTTTTGATGCTTTTACATTTGAATTATGGGGGATGCTGCTGAATGGCGGTCAGCTGATTCTGCTCCCAAAATATGCAGCACTGAATATGGAAGAATTAACGAAGTTCATCAAAACGCATCAAGTCACAGCCAACTGTTTGCCAACCGCTTTATTTAATCGACTGGTGGAGCACGATCCGAAAAGTGTGGCAGGCTACCGCACATTACTCGTTGGCGGGGAAGCTATGTCTAGTGGGCATGCACGAAAGGCACTGCCGCATATGGAAGGTGTGCTCGTCAATGCTTACGGTCCAACAGAAAACACGACATTAGCCACAACACATCAAGTCACACATGTGCCAGCAGGCGCAAAATCAGTTCCAATTGGTGTGCCAGTGTCGAATTCAACTGTCGTCATACTGGACGATGCGCTCAATCCAGTACCAGCAGGCGTCAAAGGAGAAATTTATATCGGTGGAACTGGCCTTGCGAAAGGCTACCTTCATGATCCAGAGCAGACAAAGGAGCGGTTTATTGACAATCCTTTCCCTGAACTAAAGGGAGACAAACTGTATCGTTCAGGCGACCTTGGTACATGGCGGTCAGATGGCACCATTGAATATCTTGGCCGAAAAGATCACCTGGTGAAAATTAGAGGCTACCGAATTGAATGCGGAGAAATTGAGACAGCCCTGCTCAAGCATTCACAAGTCAAAGAATGTACAGTCATCGCCAAAACGTATGGCAGCTCAAAACGGCTGGCGGCCTACCTTGTGACAGATGGAGAAAATCCTGTTCCGGGCTGGAAAGCCTTTTTGCAGGAAAGCCTGCCAGGCTATATGATTCCAAGTTACTTTGTCGTACTGGATGAACTGCCGGTGACAACGAACGGGAAGGTTGATCAAAAAGCATTGCCAGAGCCAACAGAAACAATTTCCCTTTCCCATGATGACGACAAACCGGTCACCGAAACGGAGGAGCGGATTGTCGCAGCTTTCAAGGAAGTGCTTGGTGTGAAGCAAGTAGGTATGCATGACTCCTTCTTTGATCTGGGCGGCGATTCCATTATGAGTATTCAGGCTGTGGCCAAATTAAAAGAAAAAGGTGTTCGTGTTGATCCAAAATGGATTTTCATGCACCCGGCGCCTGCGCAATTAGCCGCACATTTGGACGCAGTGCCAGAAGCCGCTGAGAACATCGAAAGGTCTCCGAAGGACTACGTGATCGATCTGAAAAAAGGCGATACAGCCGAACCGAGAATATTCTTCGCGCCGCCTGCTGGTGGAACAGTGATGGGCTATATTGATGTTGCTAAGCTCATGACACATCAAGGGGCTGTGTACGCCTTGCAGTCTCCTGGCCTATATGAGGATGAAGAGCCGCAATTCCTCCATTACACGGAGCTTGTAACCCTTTTTATTGAAGCTATTGAGACGTTCTACCGTCCGGGGATTGACTATCTCGCAGGGCATTCAATGGGCGGGCATCTTGCCTACGGAATGAATCAGCGGCTCTGCCATGCAGGAAAAGCACCGAAAGGACTCATCATTTTAGATACGGTCCCAGTGCTAAGAGATGAGGCAGATCAGGCACTTCATGCCGATATGAACGAAGAAGAAGTAAAAATGCTCGCACTTGTCCTTGGAATGGGGAACCTGGTCGGCATTCAGCCAGAAGCTTTACAAGGATTGAGCTTCCAAGAAGTAAAGCAGAAAATTCTCAAAGAGGCAGAAAAGGATGAAGTTGTTCATCAATTCATGAATGATCAATATTTAGATAAATATTTGCAAATGCAAACGCATAATACGATCATGTCACAAGCCATTGAATTAGAAAAAGAACCATTCCCTGTGCCATTTTATATTGTCCAAAGCAGTGATCACGCAAGCGATTTCCAGAAGAAGTTCGCAGACTGGGAGGCTTATACGAAAGAGTCGTGCTCGTATTACCACATCAAAGGCGACCATGTCACCATGATGAAAAGACCGCAGGCAGATGAACTGGCACGGATTCTTCAAACGATTATAAAGGGGTAAAGACGTATGAATCAGTTATTGAAAACCTTTGAAAAAAAATCAGATCTCATTCAGCTTATTTGTTTTCCTTTTGCCGGCGGATATTCCGCCTCATACCGTCCGCTCTTTGAACAGCTAAAAGACGTGGCCGAAGTCACAGCAGCAGAGCCCCCAGGGCACGGCACCAATCTCATGCCGCTTGAATCAAGCATTGACCGGCTGGCAGAGCTGTATAAAGAAGGACTTACGGACAAATTGAACCGCCTATTTATTCTGTTTGGACATTCAATGGGAGGGCTTGTGGTATATAGACTAACCCAGCTGCTAGAAAAGGAAGGAATTTATCCTGCAGCAGTGGTGATCTCAGCCATTCAGCCTCCGCAAACAAAACGGCAGATGCTGACGCATTTATCCAACGAAGCATTTGTACAGCATATTGCCGAAATGGGCGGGATTCCAAAGGAATTACTAGAGAACAAACCAATGATGGATTACTTTACGCCATCATTGCGTGCAGACTACAAGGCACTAGAAACCTTCCAGCACACAGATCAATCGATTATCGACACACCTGTTTATTTATTCAATGGAAAGCAAGATGAGAAATGCATGCAGGATGCAAGCGGCTGGTTAAAATGGGCAAAAACCATCGAACGCACCAATTTCGATGGAGGCCACATGTACATCAACACACACCTCGAGCCATTTGCAGAGCAGATGAGACAGGTGATTGAGCTTACAGCCAAGCAACAATTGATCAAGAATTAAGAAAAAACGACCCATCAATAGGGTCGTTTTTTACTGAGGAATAATACTTGAAAACGCTGATATAGCTAATGAAAATAAGAATAATAAAACGAATGGGAGGTAAAATTTATAACTTCTATTTTCTTGATCTTTTAAGTAAGAATAGCACCACACACTAAATGCGACTATAACGAAAATGTTGATGTTCCATAAAAATGGAAGTGTAATCGTGCGTTCAGCATTAGATACCTTAAATAGGTATAAAATAATAACAATCAAGTTGCCTAGTAAAATGTAATAGTAAGCTAATATCCCTTTTTTAAAAATATTTTTATAGGAATCTTTTATTCCAAAAATAATAAAACTTAAAAAAATGACTAATGAAAAAAATAAAACTTCAATCATTGGCTTGAATATTTCTCCAATCACAGCAAGTGAAATACCTATCCACTTACTAACTTCAATTACATCTTGATTCCCTTCAAGTTGTAGCTCTAGTAGATTTTTATTTATTTCATCCATTTTTAATATAGAAAGGATGAAAGCTATTATACCAGAAAGCATACATACTAATAAAATGTGTTTTTTCATAATAGCACCCTTTAACAATATCAAATTTTTATAAAATAAAATTCAATCATCGAAGCAATAAATAATAAGAAAACACCGGTTATAAGCTGACTAGCATAGATTTTCCCTTTTGTTTTAAATGAAATTTTGTTTTTAGATATGATATATCCTATAATCTGTCTTGATATATCAAAAGAGACAAAATAAAAAAGGAACAAACCGACAATCTCCATCGGAGCGTGGAAAATAATATAGTATAATGCTATATCAAATCCATATATATAGGTATACGATATAAAAAATGCACCTAAGAAAAAACCATTTAGAAAAATAATCATGCTAGATAACAAACCTAAACTAACTATTCCAGATATTAATATTAGGAGTGACACAAAAAGATTATTAAAAAAAATGTCTAGATAGCTATGAATCTCAATGTTGTTTTTAAAATCTATACTATCTATAAATGTTGAAGCAAAAATACTTAAACTAAAACCTCCTAAAAATAATATGATAAAAACTGAAAAATTTTTAAGATAATTTTTCAAAAAATTTCTTTTCGAGCTGATCCTCATGAAAAGTCACTCCTGAAGATTTTTTTTCTGAGTGAATAATACTACCATTATCAATAAAAAGGATTTCATCACATAAGTCTGCTGCAAATTGAATGATATGTGTGGAGAGCAAAATGATTTTGTTGGCATCTCTGAAATTTCTTAAATGTTTTTTCATGTCAGCCATGTTAGTAGGATCAAGACCTGTAAATGGCTCATCTAATAAAATAATGTTTGGATGATGTAATATTGTTAATATAAAAGACATTCTTTGTCTCATACCTCTTGAAAGAGCAGAGGAACGGCGGTGAGTTTGTTCTTCTAATCCATATTTGCTCAATAAATCCTTGATTTGTTCATTTTCTAAAGGTTGTTCTACAAGCATAGATTGATATTTTACAAGTTCAAAACAGGTTAAGTTTTCAAATAGAGTTGGATCGTCTTCCATATATCCGACAGAAGAAAAATTTTGCTTACTATGATTTATTAATATTTGACCTTCATCAGGATTTATCAATCCAGCTACCATTTCTAAAATAGTCGTTTTTCCAGCACCATTTTTACCTAATAGTCCGATAATTCTACCCTCTTGGAAATGCATCTCAGGGATCATAACTTTAAAGTTAGACTCTTTGTACTCTTTAATTAGACCTTGAATTGATAACATACAATCCCTCACTCAAATAATGTTTTAAATGATTTGTAGTTTTTGTTGATTGTTCTATCCCAAAATTTAATCATTAAAAATAAAATGATGAATGAACAAGCAGCCATAACAGAATTTGTTAAAATGAAATATACTGTGCTGTATGAGGAAATCACTGATAAAGCTAGAATAAATCCATAACAAATATTTAAAGTCAATTTACTAAGAGAACTTGGAACTTGATAAACAAATTCCCAATTAAAATAAGGAAATACAACAGTAGAACCGACAGTACAAATACCGACGAGAATGCAAGTGTTTATTAAAGTAATCATCACGTAAAAAGGCTGATCTAGTTTTAATACAAAGCTTGAAAAAATGATATATAAAATACAAAAAAACAAGTGTAATATAATAGATAAAATTATCTTATTTTTAATTTTATTTTTCACTAAGTTAGGTAGATTCTGTTTTAAAGGAAGAATGGGTCCATCAATATCAAAAGAGACATATGGTTGTATTGCATTCGATATAATAATCATTGGAAAAATCACACTAAAAATAAACAAAAAATCATTTTCTATATTCAATGTTTCAAGTTGATTTGTATTAACACCATAAAGAATTAGACCAAATAACCCCCCAGATAAGGTTAATATGAATAATAATACTGACCATTGAATAGGAGGATTTCTCATGAGAAGCGTAATTTCATAAAACAAAATATGATTAAACTCTCTAGATGTTCTTTTTCGTTTTTCTTTTAATTCTTTTTGGGAATTAAAAATTGGTACATTACGAACATTTTTCTTCCAATTCATCAATAACAATAAACTAATGAATGTGAAGGTTAAAATAAAATATATTGAATAACTAGATAAAGAATTTGTTAATAAATTGAATCTAAATACAGTGAATACCCATAGAGCAATGAGGCCTGTAGTTATATAACCAATGCTCGATGAAATTGAGAAAAACTTTGGATTAGAAAGTAGCAACAAGACGTGTAATCTAAGTAAGTAACCTAAAATAAAAGAAGTGGCGGCGAGAGCTGCTATTGTAAAAGCTCCCTCATACCCATTTATAATTAAGTTTGCTAAGTAGGACCCTAATATGAAGAATAATACACCCATAATAGTGCTGAAAAACTTGCTCATATCTTTGCCGAAAATGTATTGATCAAGATGAACTTTTAAAATAGCCATCTGTTTTTTATCAGAGGAGAAAAGTATTCTCATCAAACTCTTATCAATATTAACTGTAAACATAAATATAAACAGCGATAAATAAATTATTGATAAATCCTTAACGAAAAAAGGAGTTAATATACCTAGTAATAGTGGTGTTATTATGTATAAAAAAGCAAAAAATACAAAAATGAGAGCATTTTTTCGATGATGTCTTCTTAAATCATTGATTAACAAGATTTTTGTATATGTTAAATATTTATGCATTTACAACACTTCCATTTTAAAGGTGTATAGAGAAGGCTGTTACACCTTCTCTATTAAATCTTTTTTAGAAAGAAATAGCGTATTTCACTCCGTATTTTCTAGCATAACTAATGACCAGAGAAGCAATAGCACCAAGTCCAAAAGTACCTAAGACAGCAGCAACAGCACCCACTGTACCTGCAGCATTTAGAATTGCACTAACAGAAGTTATAGCCCAGCCAGGTATTTGAGGATAGTTTGCTACTAGATTTGCAAAAGGTGTAACTGGTTCAAGAGTCAATAAAATCATAGTTGTCAAAGTTAGAGTGAAAATAAGACTCAAGCCTACAATTGCAAAAAATCTATTTTTTAAACTCAATTCCATAATTAACACCCCCTCCCTTGCTTATATGCCCATATTATACAAAAAAAGGATATTTAATAAATGGGTTTTTTATACTGTATTTTATTTCTCTGTAACGAAAGATTTAGTAGTAGTTTGATGGAATATGAGAAAAGGTAGTAAAATTACTCGAGAATTAATAGCCCATAAATCTATTTTTTATATTGATAATGACATTACTTCAGTAACTAGCTATGAAATACAAGGTGAAATCACTTATTTTATTAAATATGATATTTAATTTGGACGAAAAAAGAAGCTTATACAAGACTATCAACAATTAATAGGACATAAGAAAAGCGGCTCTCTATAAAGATGCCGCTTTTTCTTATGAATGCTGTTTCTTCACCACATTCCCGCCAATCACCCCGCCAATGACCAGCACCCCTCCGAGGAGATGATACCAATCAATCGTTTCGTGTAAAATGAGAACTCCGGCGGCGACCGTGATAAACGCGGATAAATTGTTAAAGATGCTGACCTTTGCCGCTTCTAGCTGTGAGAGTGCATAGTTTGATAAATATGCGGTAATAAGAGATGAAAGAATACCTAAAAAGAGCATCGACCATACAAAGGATGCTTCTGTAAATGGACTAAAAAACTGAGGCAATGACCCATTGATCGAATGCCGGATAAGCGCAGCGGCATTAAAAAAGACAAAGCCAAAGAAGGTCATCACAAAGGTGAGTTCGATCACATGGAATCGTTTTGTAATCACTCTGGCAAACACACTATATGCACTGGATGATAAGGCTGAAAGTAAAATCAGCACATAGCCGATGAAGTGAGAATGCTTGACATCAATTCCTTTCATGACAAAGAGAAGCATCACCCCGCACACAGAAAGGAAGGTAAACAGCACTTGTATCCATGTCGCACGTTCCTTTAAAAACCAGGCTGCCAGCAGCATCGTCAGAATGGGAATCGTCGCTTGAATGATGCCAGCCTCTGAAGAAGATGTATACATCAATCCCCACACTTGAAAAGCAAAGAACAAAACAGGGTAAAGCAAGGAAAACGGTACGATATAAATGAGATCACGCCATTGAATGGATATGCGATACTTTTTTCGTAGAAACGGATACAGCAATAAAGCGGCTGCAAAAGAAACAGTAAAGCGGTGTGCCAATAAATCGATTGGATTTGCTGATTCTAATGCTATTTTGACAAACAAAAAGGAAAAACCAATGATAGAGGCGTATGCGATCGCGGCAGCATACGCTTTTTGTTTTGACATCTTCATAACGTGACTCCTTACATGAGCATGCATGCTTCAAATGAATTGACCGGTTCTTTCTTCTATCGTAATCGGATCATCTAACGTGTACAATAAGAGAACATGATATCTGTACCGGTACAAGGAGGAAAAGGCGTGAGGAAATATGATCAGCTTGTCTCGAGTTTAAAAGAAAAAATGGATTCAGGTGAGTACAGCGCTGGAATGAAAATTCCCTCCATTCGCCACTTAGCGGCTCAATATGCAGTGAGTAAAAGCACTGTCATCAAAGCGCTGGAGACATTGGAGCGTGAACATCTGCTGTATTCTGTAGAAAGGAGCGGCTATTATGTCGTGAAAACGAAGCAATCAGCAGGTAAGCAGGACGGCACATGGATTGATTTTGCTTCATCTGCACCTGATCCCGTTGTGTTTCCATATGTCGATTTCCAGCACTGCATCAACCAAGCGATCGATTTATATCAAAATGACTTATTTATTTACGGCACATCCAACGGCTTACCATCCCTGCTGCCAGTCATTTCAAAGCGATTAATGGATTATCAAGTGTTTGCTCATCCAGAACAGATCGTCATGACCTCTGGTATTCAGCTCGCGTTATCCATTTTAAGCACCATCCCTTTTCCGAATGGAAAACAAACCATACTAGTCGAACAGCCGGGGTATCACTTATATCTCCAATATTTAGAGAAAAACCAATTGCCTGTACGCGGAATTCAACGGACGGAAAAAGGGATCGATCTGATCGAATTAGAACGTATCTTTCGAGAAGAGGAGATTCGTTTTTTCTATACGATGCCAAGATTTCAAAACCCGCTTGGAACGAGTTTATCAAAGCAAGAAAAAAGAGCGATTGCAGCCCTTGCTGAGAAATATGATGTCTACATTGTTGAGGATGATTATATAGCAGATTTAGAATTCGACACAAAAAGAGACCCGATCTATTCATACGATCAGGCAGGAAAGGTTATTTATTTGAAAAGCTTTTCTAAAATCATTTTTCCGGGACTGCGAACAGGAGCTGTCGTCTTACCTGAAGAACTGATTACACCTTTTAGCGAACACAAACGGCTGATTGATATCGACAGCTCCATGCTGTCCCAGGCAGCCTTAGAAATCTATTTAAAAAGCGGGATGTTTGAGCGGCATAGAGACAGAATGCGGGCGAGCTATCGAAACCGCTCCAAGCAGCTCGTGGCAAGTTTAAAAAATGATCAGAGCGCTTATCAGCTGGGAGAACAGGAGCCGGCTACCCATACACATGTACGTGTCGACCGGTCGATTCCCATGAACCAGCTCATTCAGCAGCTGAAAAAGGCATCTGTTTCCATTCAGCCAATTGACCGTAATTATCTGCAGGCCTATCAAAAGGACCCCATTCTTCAGCTGAATATCTGGCAGGTGAAAGAAGAGCAGATCACACGCGGAGTCGATCTATTAAAGACGGTATTCCAGCAAAGCACGCGTTATTAAAGCCGGGACAGTATATCACTGCAAGTAAGTCTCTCAACGCTTTCAGCCGCAGCAGACTTTCGTGTGCATACCGCCATTTGGTAGGCAGGGTCAAGTGAATATGTTTGAACAAAGCAAGGTGCTTCATGATCAGGTAATGTCAACGCAGCCTGTCCATCCTCTGACAGACGGGCAGTAAAGGACGACAGCCCATAGGATAATCCTTTTCCAGTCAGCTTGATAAAGGCCTCCTTCATTGACCATAGATGAAAGAAATAGGCTTCCTGCCGTTCTGCCGGCTGTGAGAGTAAATCCTGATACTCATCCGCTGAAAAAAATCGTTTGGCAATCGCCAGATCAATAGGTTTGATCTCCTCAATATCAATGCCCACAGGTGCATCATCTACTGCACAAACGACCCAATTGCCAGAATGAGAAAGATTAAAATGAAAAGAAGGAAGATGCCGGATAACAGGTTTTCCATTGCCCTCTGTTTCAAAAACGATCTGATCCATAGGCAGCTCGTACATATCATGGATCGTTTGACGAACCAGCACTTCACCTAATAAGGTTCTTCTTGCATCGATCAAAAAACGAAAGCGCTCAGTGGCAGCTCGCTTTTCAGATGACACAAAGGGTTTCAGACGCTCTATTTGTTGTCGTGCATTGATTTCATCTAAGTGTTGTAATTGGATAGCAAATATCTTCATAACGAACCTCTAATTTTTTACATTGATTGTACCATTGGAGAGCGACGCGCAAAAGGGTCCATTAACGTAAAAAGGCAGCGAGCCTCGCTGCTTTACGTCTGTTTCACGATGTGGACACCATTCGGATCAATTGTATTCATTTCATCAACATTCGTCATGTTCACGTCAAGCAGGGAAAGCCGTTCTCCTTTTTGCCAATGAATGGGCTGATTCAAAGGTGATAGCAGCTGATCGACTTTAGGTGTCTGTGACAAATCAAGAACAGCAATTGTCATAGCATGCAGCGCAGCGTTTCCATTTTCAATGACATCTGTACGGCGCTGTAATTCAAGCCTTAAACGAAGAGGTGTCGAAAGAAATGTTCTCCGTTCCCCAGCTTGGATTGGCCAGTTTAGTTTTTTAGCTTGTGCAAGCAGTAGATTATATTCTTCGTCTGAGACAAGAAAGCCGATGTGATCAAAAAGGACTTTTTTGCTATAGCCAAATGTGATATTGATCTGTCCTTTTCTCATTTCAATGATTCGAAAGGTCGGCTGCTCTTCTCTAAAATCATCCCATGTCAGCGGGGGATGAAAGGAACCATCCTTTGTAAAACGACCTTTAACCTCAAAGCCTAGCGAACGATATGTTTGTTCTGTCTCTTCGACAAATGGTGTCCAGTAATGATAGTGGAAAAGCTGCATGAGGTCTCCAACTCCTATGTGTGAATATTCTGTTTATTAATTTTAACACAAGAAAAGCCATTCTATGATAAGAATGGCTTACTTTCATCTTGTAAGGGTTTGAACAGGTTTCTCTGCTGTTTTTGTAATGAGCAGCTGCAGGAGCCGTGTCGATTGCGGCAAGGAGAAACGCAGGACAAGACCTGTGAAGATCGCAGTCAAAATCGTTCCAATGCCGATCGGTCCACCGAGCATCCATGCAAACAAAAGCACTGTTAACTCAATGCCATTTCGAACCCACTGAACGTTCAGCCCTGTTTTCGCTGAGATGAGCAACATTAATGAGTCACGTGGCCCAGCACCAAGATTGGCTGAGACATAAATGCCAACGCCGTATCCAGAAACTACAACACCCGTAATAAATACATATAAAGCCGGTAAATACCCATGTGGCGCAGGTAATATCGCATTAAAGAAATCAATAAACACGCCAATCAGCACCATATTCAGTAAAGCGCCGATCTTTGGAAATGATTTCGTAAAAACAGAAGTCAGTGTCACAATGAGTGCACCAATAATAATGGACCATTGTCCAATTGTGAGTCCAAAATGCTGAAACAGTCCGTAGTGGAAAGCGTCCCAAGGACCAATCCCAAGAATCTTCCCTTTCACTGTCAGCGATAGTCCAAAAGCTAGTACGATCAACCCAACAAAATAAAAAAACCACCGTAAAAGATGTTCCCGCTTCAAAAGCATTCCCTTCTTTCTTAAACACTCGATTTCCATCGTAACATACTCTCACACCCCTTTAAATGGCTTAGCCTAATTGTAATCGCTTACTTAAAAAATAATTTTTTCGAATTGTAAAGGTCAAAACGGCAAAACAAGTAGTATGACTTTCGGATTGTTTTTTTTGACAAACCAAGCCATTAATTTCCTATCTTTAAGAAAAAAAGAAAATAATTCAATATATTTTGCCAAAAAAATAATCTACACCCAATTAAAGAATATTTATCTTTAAATAGAAAGGATTGTATGTAATTCACATCATAAGACCTGTTTATAAAGATAGATATATGAGGGGATTTAAGATGAAAAAAGGCTATTTTTTTGGAAAAAACATAGACAGATCAAATGACGAGAGGTGTATAGTTCTAAAAGTCTATTTTTGTCGAAAATAGTCATTTAGTCATGTTGAGGCATTTCGAAAGTTACTGATATTCTTTACCAAAGTGTGGGAGGTGAACTGGTACATACCTTTATGATATGAAGCAGGGAAAAGAGGAGGTCAAAGAATGAATATATTGAAAAGAACGAGTCAATTATTTCTTATATTGGTGCTGATCGTTGGAAATCTATTAACGGTCTCACCAGCTGTTACGAAAGCCGCTGGGACGGTTGTTGTCAATAACACGGATTCTTATATTATTGGGAGTAGGCCACTGGTTCTTCAGCAGCTCGATGGAAATAATCCAACAAATGTAAAAGCTAGTGTAGAGGTGAAAGGAATCGATATGGGTGCAGTGAATGGTGTTGCTGTAAGTGATCGAGAAAATGTTGTGTATGCAACTGCAAATAGCACGACCCCTACTCTATATAAAATAAATGCGACATCAGGGCAAGCAGAGAGCGTAACCCAATTACCAGAAGGTGCTTCTAATGCCGTTGTGTATCAAGATAAATATATCTATTCTTATGCTTCTAATGGTGAGTATTTCCTTGGAACATACGATTTAGCTACGGGTCAAAAATCGTCTAAAAAAATTGTCGGATATGACATCGGGTCTGGCGTTGGCGGAGATCTTGTCGTTGATAAGGACGGCTATCTTTGGTTCGCATCAAATGGCAGTGGGGCCATTGCGCAAATGAACCCTGATACAGCAGAAGTCATTCGTGTCATTCCGATTAAAAATGCAGATGGTAAAACGATTGACGGAGGCGTTCGGGGGATTAGCTTTTTGCCCAATGGACAAATGCTATTACAGTCAGGATTAAATGACTCCATTGGCCATTCCACTCTTTTTACACTTGATGCGAAAACATTAAGTACAACATATATGGGCACTGTAGGTGATTCATTATCTTACGATTTAGCTTCGCGGGTTAAGCCAGAATTTGATCCATATCCTCCAGAGCTTGAATCGGATAAATCAGTTGTTTTACAGAAAAAAGCAGAGGGCAACACAGATGAGAAGCATCCAGAAGTAGGCGACACGTTACTTTATACAATTAAAGCAAAAAATACCGTGCAATATGGTATTGTCAAAAATCTGATCATATCAGATAAGCTGCCAAGCAGCTTAACGTATGTTTCAGGGTCCCTTAAGGTGGATGGAACGAGCGTAACAGATGCAAAAGATCAAGACAAAGGTGATTATACAAACGGCACTGTTTCAGGTCAAATAGGTGACGTGAAAGATACCGATTGGCACACAGTGACATTTGAAGCGACGGTAGGCAAAGGTCAGGCAGGCAAAGATATTCAAAATACCGCGAATGTCAAAGGGGAAAACGCACCTCCGGATGAACCAACAACAAACATAGAAATTTACCCGCGTGACCCAAAGCTTGAATCAAAAAAATCAGCGGTCTTACAGAAAAAAGCAGAAGGTAACACAGATGAGAAGCATCCAGAAGTAGGCGACACATTACTGTATACCATTCAAGCCCGTAATGCGATTGAAGACAGCGTCATTGAAGATCTTGTGATTTCTGACAAGTTACCTCAAGGGTTATCATATGTACCAAATTCACTTCAGGTAGATGGAAATCCAGTCACAGATGTAAAAGATGATGACAACGGGGATATGACAGACGGAACTGTCACTGGAACGTTCGGTGAAGTGAAAGATGCGAAATGGCATACAGTGACGTTTGAAGTGTCGGTTGACAAAGGTCAGGCAGGCAAAGATATTCAAAATACAGCTAATGTCACAAGCGGCAACACACCGCCAGACGAGCCGACAACAAAAACAGAAATCTATCCGCGTAACCCAAAGCTGACTTCTGAAAAATCAGCAGTTTTACAGAAAAAAGCAGAAGGTAACACAGATGAGAAGCATCCAGAAGTAGGCGATACCCTGCTTTATACAATTAAAACAAAGAATACGATAGAAGACAGTCTCGTTGAAAACTTAGTGATCTCAGATGAACTGCCGGAAGGATTGGCATATGTACCGAATTCACTTCAGGTGAATGGAGATGCAGTCACAGACGCAAAGGATGACGATAACGGAGACTTTACAAACGGAACCATCTCAGGACAATTTGGCGACATTAAGGATACAGATTGGCATACCGTGACGTTTGAAGTGACGGTTGAAAAAGGACAATCAGGCAAAGACATTCAAAATACAGCCAATGTCACAGGCGGCAACACACCGCCAGATAAGCCGACAACAAAAACAGAAATCTATCCGCGTGATCCAAAGCTTGAATCAGAAAAATCAGCGGTTTTGCAGAAAAAAGCAGAAGGTAACAAAGATGAGAAACACCCAGAAGTAGGCGATACCCTGCTTTATACAATTAAAACAAAAAACACGGTAGAAGACAGTCTTGTTGAAAATCTAGTGATTTCAGATCAATTACCAAAAGGGTTGAAGTATGTCACCGGGTCCCTTCAAATTGATGGGGAATCTGTCACAGATGTGAAAGACGACGATAGCGGTGACTACACAGATGGAAAGGTTACAGGTTCTTTTGGTGATGTGAAGGACACGGACTGGCATACTGTGACGTTTGAAGTGACAGTTGAAAAGGGACAGGCTGGTCAAGACATTCAAAACACAGCTGAAGTAACTGGCGAAAACACGCCGCCAGATGATCCAACAACGAAAACAGAAATTTATCCTCGTGAACCAAAACTAGCATCAGAAAAGGCTGCAAGTATTCAGAAAAAGGCAGAAGGCAACAAAGATAAAAAGACACCACAGGTAGGCGATACCCTGCTTTATACGATCAAAACAAAGAATCTTGAAGAAGACAGCATCGTCAACAATCTCGTGATTTCTGATGAACTGCCAGAAGGTCTTCAATATGTCGAAGGTTCACTAAAAGTAGATGGTCAAGCCGTCACAGATGCAAAAGATGATGACAACGGAGACTACACAAAAGGTACAGTCACCGCTCAATTCGGCGATATCAAAGATACCGACTGGCATACAGTGACCTTTGAAGCGAAGATTGCTAAAGGCCAATCAGGTAAAAGCATTCAAAACACAGCCAAAGTAACAGGCGATAATACACCGCCAGACGAACCAACAACCGAAACAAACATTGATCCAAGAGATCCAAAGCTTGAATCAGAAAAAACATCAGAAATCTCTCAAAAAGCAGAAGGCAATACCGATGAAAAAGAAGTACAAGTAGGCGACACCCTTCTTTACACGATCAAAACAAAAAATAATGTAGAAGACAGTGTCATCAAAGACTTAGTGATCGCAGATAAACTGCCAGAAGGTCTTGAATATGTCGAAGGGTCGTTAAAAGTAGATGGACAAGCTGCCACAGATGCAAAAGATGACGATAACGGAGATTACACAAAAGGCACAGTCACCGCTCAATTCGGCGATATCAAAGATACCGACTGGCATACAGTGACCTTTGAAGCGAAGGCTGCCAAAGGATCTGAAGGGAAAACCATTCAAAATATCGGAGTCGTGAAGGGTGAGAATGTAGATGAGCCTGACAAACCTGAAAACTCAACGACAGTAGAACCACCAAATGTACCAGAAGTCCCAGCAAATCCAGATCAACCTTCTGAGCCACAACAGGATACACCTGGACATCATCTTCCGAATACTGCAACTGCGATGTACAACCTTTTACTAGCAGGATTTGCACTCGTATTAATAGGTGCAGCCCTGATTTTTTGGAATAGAAGAAAAAGAAACGGATAACCAGTCATGTTTCAAAAATTCATCTCAGCGATAATGATCATAGCAGGGCTTTGTCTTGCGATTGTAGGATATTTGAATATCGTTGATGGACAAAAAGAAGTAGATCAGTCATTTCAGTCTGCACAAGCAGCCATTCAGCAAAAGGGGCAAACAGATTCCCCTTTTGCACCGCAGACTGGTGAAGCGATTGGGCTCTTGCACATCCCAAAACTAAAAACTGAGCTGCCGATTGTAGAAGGAACGGATGCAGATGATTTAGCAAAAGGCGTTGGTCACTTTCATGAGAGTTATTTTCCAAACGAGCACGGACAAATCGTTCTATCAGGGCATCGTGATACGGTGTTTAGACGAACAGGCGAACTTGTGAAGGGAGATCAATTGATTATCGAGCTTTCATATGGACGTTTTGTCTATGAAATCGAGAAAACAAAGATAGTGAAGAAAGATGATCAAAGTATTATTACACTACAACAGGAAAAGGAAGAACTTGTCCTGACAACATGTTATCCTTTTTCTTTCATTGGTCCTGCGCCAAACAGATATATTATTTATGGGAAGCGTGTTTAGCCACTGGATCAGCCTGCAACTTATCCTTTCACTAACCGATTAGAGCGATTCATTCCTTGATAAAAAGGGAATCGCCGATATCTAGAGATGCAGGAGGGGGCAATTTGTTAAATCAAGACTATGTAAGGTATATAGATAACTTTGGGAGAATTGTCCTTCCGACAGATATAAGAAAACGGTTGAAAATTCATCCCCAAGATTTTATGGAGATTTATCGAGAAGAAGACCAAATTGTGATGAAGCCGTATTGGCAGGACAAACCTTGTATCGTAACAGGACAAGTGACTTGTTCCAATAAGGTGTTATCCGGCGGGGTGGTCATCAGTCCAGAGGGAGCGAGACTGCTCCTGCAAGATTTACTGGCGCTTCGTCTGCAAAAAGAGATATAAAAAAAGGCTGTCCTCACGACGTGAGAACAGCCTTTTTTCATCATACTGGATTCAAAATCCGGTTTAAGAATTGTTTTGTTCGTTCTTCCTTTGGTCGTTTGAAGATTTCTTCCGGGGGACCTTGTTCGACGATGACGCCGCCATCAATAAAAATCACTTCGTCTGCTACTTCTTGGGCAAACTTGATTTCATGTGTGACAACTGCCATGGTCCAGCCTTCCTTCGCTAGATCCTTCATGACCTTTAAGACTTCCCCGACAAGCTCAGGGTCAAGCGCAGAGGTGGGTTCATCAAAAAGCATAAGCTCTGGCTGAATGGCAAGTGCACGGGCAATCCCGACACGCTGCTTTTGACCGCCTGACAGCTGGAATGGATACAGGTCTTTTTTATCTTCAAGACCGACCTTTTGCAAGAGCTGAATGGCTTCTTTTCGAACCATTTCCTTTGGACGGCGCTGCACCTGAACAGGACCTTCCATCACATTCTCAAGCACTGTGCGGTGAGGAAACAGGTGATAATCCTGAAACACCATTCCTGATTTCCGTCGAAGCTTCAGCAGATCAGCTGATTTATTTTTTTTCGAAAAATCAATCGAGAAATCATCGAAGGTAAAGGAGCCGCCATTTGGTATTTCAAGTGCATTTAAACAGCGAAGCATCGTTGTTTTTCCTGAACCAGATGGACCAAGAATCGCCACAACCTGCCCTTTGTTGATCGAAAAATCAATCGACTTTAAAATCTCATTTTCCCCAAAGGATTTCTTTAAGCCTTTGACTGTTAGCATGTCGTTCCCTCCTTACCTTGCGACATATCGATCAAGTCGTTTTTCAATTTGATGCTGAACGAGCGATAGAATGAAGCAGAATACCCAATAGATGAGGGCTGCTTCCATATAAATAAACAAGATTTGATCCAAGTTCGCCGCAGCAATCTCCTGTGATTTACGGAACATCTCTGCCACGAGAATTTGGGAGGCAAGGGATGTATCCTTCACCAAACTAATGAATGAATTAGACAGTGGGGGAATTGATACACGCACAGCCTGCGGTAAAATCACGCGGACGAGCGTTTTGCGATGTGTCATCCCAATGGAATAACCAGCTTCCCATTGTCCTTTTGGAACAGACAGGACAGATGCACGGATAATTTCCGACGCATACGCACCTACGTTTAAAGAAAAAGCAATAATGGCACTTGGATATGGATCAAGTGTGATATTAAATGTCGGAAAGAAATAGAAAATAATAAACAATTGCACAAAAAGCGGCGTTCCGCGAACGGCCGACACATAGATGGAGAAAATCCATCTGAGGGCTTTAATCTTAGACATTCTAGCAAGAGCTGTCACAAGCGCGATAAAAATACCAATAATAAAGGCAATGATGGCGAGGGGAATTGTATAATAAATCCCCTGCATCACCATTGGCCAAAAAGATTGCTGAAGAAGATCCCAAGGAATGACGACTCCCAGGATATTATTTTGTAACATCTTCACCAAACCATTTCTTAGAAATCTTAGCAAGTGTACCGTCTTTCTTCATTTCTTTTAATGCGCCATTCACTTTGTCAACGACTTCGCCGCTGCCTTTTCTGAATGCGAAATACGTTTCTTGAGGATCTCCTGTTTCAAATGCAACTTTTAGGTTTTTGTTACCGCTTGTTTTCAAGTAATTCAATACAGCCAATTTGTCATTGAACGTTAGATCAGCACGTCCTTGCTGAATCAATTGAATGGATTGTGCAAGACCTTCAACGCCTTCAATCTTAGCGCCAGCATCTGTTGCTAATTTATTGTAGTTACTTGTTAACGATTGTGCTGCTTTTTTGCCTTTGACATCAGATAGTTTCTTGATGTCGTTGTTATCTGATTTTGTCACAACAATAGCTTGAGATGTCGTGTATTTATCAGAGAAATCATATTGATTTTCACGTCCAGTTTTCCCAACTTGGTTTGCTACCACGTCAAAACGTTTTGCATTCAGTCCAGCAAACATACTGTCCCATTGTGTTTCTTTGAATTCAGGTTTTAAGTCAAGACGTTTTGCTACTTCAGTGATGACTTCTACATCGTAGCCAGTTAATTTATCTGTCTTTTTGTCATGGAAGGTGAAAGGAGCATAAGTTCCCTCTGTTCCGATGGTTAATACACCTTTATCCTGAATGGATTTCCAAAGGTCTCCTGATTCCTTAGACCCAGATTGTTTATTCGCGTTGTCGCTTGCACCAGATCCACATGCCGTGATCAATGCAACACAAACGCCTAAAATAATGGCAAAGAACATTTTTTTCATTTTATTCCCCACTTTTCTTGTTGGTATTTACAACATATGATCTTACAGAGAAGCAACCTAAAAGTAAAGCATTTGAAACTAGCTTGAGCGAATCTCACCAACTTTATGCCCTCAAACGGTCGAACGGACAAACGATAGAACTATACCCAAGTTAAAAGGTGAATAAAACCATACACAAGTTCAAGATGATTTGATTGGTGGAACGTTAGATAAACGATTCGGGTAAAATATGCTATGATCATCCCAACGAAATTTTCCAATCGATTCAATTGACTTCTAAGAAACAAAAGGGAAGTGTGAACATTTGCATACATCGAAACAAAAACCTGTCATGATCTTAATACACGAAATATACGGAATAAATGATCATATGAAGAGTATGATCCATTATTTCGACACAGCTGGTTTTGAGGTTTATTGTCCTCATTTATTGGGACAGGCGAAGCACTTCCCTTATGTCAGTGAAAATGAGGCTTACGACTACTTTATGAATAAAGTTGGTTTTGATAAGCCGGTAAAGAGTGTACTGAATCTGGCAAAAGAGTTAAAAACGAAGAATGCCGCGATAGATATATTTCTGCTAGGTTTTAGTGTGGGGGCAACAATTGCCTGGCGATGCAGTCAAAATGATCAGCTGTTTACCGGAATCATTGGATTTTATGGTTCGAGGATCAGAGATGACGTCGATCTTGCGCCTGCCTGCAAAACGCTGTTATTTTTCCCGGAGATCGAAGCATCCTTTCATCCAAGGGAGATTGCGAGTGTTTTGGAGAAAAAGGAAAAGCTTTGCGTGACAATAGTAGAGGGTGAGCATGGATTCGCCAATTCATATTCTGCGGCCTTTCACGCTGAATCTAAAAAGCGCTGCTTTCAGAAAATAGATGAATTTATCAAAGTGTGTTTGCTAAAAGCAGAATGACTTGTGACTAAAGTGATCATAAGAACTGTCTAAAATGAGACTCGAAAAGAATGAAACGAAACCAGTGTGCAACGATAAAGTTTCAAGCTGGTTTTTTTGTGCAATATTTTAGATATATCGCATCCTATCAAATGACCAGATCCACCACATAGTTGTGCGAACATTACTAAAATAAAGACTTTGAGACAGTGACCATAGAAGGGAGCATATTTATTATAAAAGATGTATAATTAGTAGGTTGTTTTGAAAATGGAATGAATCACATGGAGACATGTTTTGATAACAGAGCATCTTAGAAGAAGGAGGGCATCATTGTGGATGTTGGACAAAGTCAGCCTGAACAATTGAAAAGGGCGATGACCTCCCGCCATTTATTTATGATTTCACTTGGCGGTGTCATTGGGACAGGCTTTTTCTTAGGAACGGGCTATACGATTGGACAAGCAGGGCCAGTCGGAGCTGTTCTTTCATATATTGTGGGCGGATTGATCATGTATTTAACCATGCTGTGTCTTGGTGAGCTGTCGGTTGCACTTCCTGTGTCGGGGTCGTTTCATACGTATGCGACGAAATTTGTCAGCCCGGCAGCGGGTTTTGCTGTCGGCTGGATTTATTGGCTCGGCTGGGCAGCAACGGTCGCCCTTGAGTTCTTATCAGCAGGGCAGCTGATGAGGCGCTGGCTCCCGCAAGTGGATGTGTGGATTTGGTGTCTCATATTCGGACTCTGTCTTTTCTTATTAAATGCCCGGTCAGCGAAAGCGTTCGGGGAGTCGGAGTTTTTCTTTTCTACCATTAAGATTATTGCAATTTTACTCTTTATTGGCGTAGGCGGAGCGGCGATGTTTGGGTTTATTGAAACAACAAGCGGTGAACCCGCCCCATACTTCAGCCATTTTGTGAGTGACGGGCTGTTTCCAAATGGCCTGCTCGCTGTTGTGGTTACGATGATAACAGTAAATTTTTCGTTTCAAGGAACAGAGCTGATCGGGATTGCGGCAGGTGAAAGTGAAAACCCTGAGAAAACCGTTCCCCGCTCGATTCATCAGACTGTATGGCGTACACTCGTCTTTTTCGTCTTATCGATTTTCGTCTTAGCGGGTATGGTGCCTTGGAAGGAAGCTAGTGTGCTGCAAAGCCCATTTGTTACTGTGTTTGAGAGAACGGGCATTCCTTTTGCGGCAGACATCATGAACTTTGTCATTATCATTGCTTTATTATCTGTTGCGAACTCTGGCTTGTATGCATCAACGAGAATGCTGTATTCCTTATCGAAGGAAGGAATGGCAGGAAAAGCGTTTAGACGCGTCAATCAGCGCGGTATTCCGATGAATGCCTTACTGCTCACGTTCCTGTTTACAGGGATTTCGCTGTTATCCGGGTTTTTTGCAGAGAAAACGGTATTTGCCTGGATCGTGTCCATTGCCGGCATGAGTGCCCAGACAGGCTGGATCACGATTACATTATCACAGCTGCTTTTCCGTAGAAAATACTTGAAAGCAGGCGGAAAGCTGGAAAACTTAAAATTTAAAACGCCTCTTTATCCGGTGCTGCCAATCATTGCGATCACACTGAATACCATCGTATTGGTCAGCCTTGCCTTTGATCAAGAGCAGCGCATCGGGCTATATGTCGGTGTACCGCTCATGATCATTGGGTATATTGTCTATCACCGCTATGTGAAAAAGCATCAGGCGAAAAGTGAACCGCTGAAGCTGCAAATTCATGGAGATGATGAGATCCGGTTTTAAAATCAAAAAACACTAAATGTAAGATATTTAAAAACACCTCTGATATCAATCTGAAGGTGTTTTTTTTGAAGTGCAACTAACAACAAAAGTTAGTTCATATCCTGTTTAAAATCTTGTTGTTCAAAATGTTGGCGCTTATTCTGATATCCTACGTTATTATTACCCCAAAGCTTCTCGTAATCCCATCCTGTTAGCGCTTTCAAAACACTTCTTGTTTCATCATCAGCCTGTTCCATTGAACCATTATTCTTTAACCTATTAATTTCATTAATCATAATGGAATGAGTTTTCTTAGATAATTTAAATTTAAATGAAATAACTAAACT
Organism: Bacillus sp. FSL M8-0350; assembly: GCF_038593345.1. Classification (NCBI taxonomy): domain Bacteria; kingdom Bacillati; phylum Bacillota; class Bacilli; order Caryophanales; family Bacillaceae; genus Bacillus; species Bacillus sp. FSL M8-0350. The sequence continues at coordinate 420,993 of NZ_CP151985.1, forward strand.
AATCCCGACTAGCCCTACAGTTCCGAAAAACAGAATACCTACAATCCCATTTATTGCTGTCGTAGACTGTGTCGTCGCGCTTGCAACGAATCCACTTTCCTGTAAAATAACTCCTACCAAGAATGTGGCTAAAGCTGTAGTACTCTTGCGTGTAAACGTCATAATACCTGCAAATATTCCTTCTCTTCTTTTACGAGTGACCATTTCATCTACATCAGGAATGAAAGTGTAAATATTCCATGGTATATAATATAATCCACTCTTTCCGATGCCTAAGATAACAGAGAAAGCATACAGCGCTATAATCATATAAGCTGGTTGTGTGAAGTATAAAAATATATAACCGCTGATACATGTAATAATCGCAATATAAGATATTTTCAAAGATGGCGCAGGACCTATTTTAATCACGAGCCAACCAAACAATATTGTACATACCATTTGAAGTAATGAACCAATAGATAATAAATCAGCTGCCAGCACTGCATCTTTATTTAAAGAAAACACAACAAAGTAGACAAAGACAGCGTTTAAAATATCCATGGCCGTAAACGAACAAATATACATCGTGAGGTGCTGACGGAAACTTCTTATTCTAAAAGTAGATGTTAAGTCAATGATGACTTTTTTGATGGATTCTATAGCAGGTACTTTTTCTACACCATCAGGTTCTATCATGTCTTCTTCTATTTTACGTTCCCATGTTGTTCTATGTGTAATTAATAATGCAGCCATAAAAATAAAGGTGAAGATAATCCCATTGTAAAGAAAAACTTGAGGTGAATCTTTTCCGAATATTTCGAATAATCTGCCTGGAATAAAGGTAGCTAAAAATGTTCCTAGTCCTGAATAGATTAATCTTATTGTTGAGAGCTTGGTCCGTGCATTAAAATCATTCGTCATTTCAGCTCCAAGAGTTTCAAATGGAATTAATACATGACCTTATCGGGAGGCATTGTATTAAGTCCAGAAGGAGCAAGAATCCTATTAGAGGAAATATTGTCATTGGAAGAGTGAAATCTGGAAAGGTGCACCCGTCTTTAATTCGTGATTTAGCTCATTTGGATCTCCCAAGGCAGCTTGCTTTGTTCGGATTTTCATCACATCACAACAAAAAATCTTTCAGGAGTATGATACTGCATAACATAGGGGATAACACTATTGGTCATTGAGGGCTTTCTCCGATCAAGCATAATGCTTGATAAAGGAGTGTTATAATTTAAAATAGGTATAATTATAAGTTATGTAGAGGATTATCTACATAACTTATAAAAATTAAGATACCGTTTCGGGGACCGGGGTGTCTACTTTGAAAATAAAGGAGAATGATTTACGTGGAACTAACTGGGAAAGTAGCAATAGTAACCGGTGGAAGTAAAGGTATAGGCAGACAGATAGCAATACAGCTTGCTGAACTTGGTGCAAATGTGATCATAAACTTTAGCAGCAATGATGTAGATGCGAAAGCTGTTGAAAGAGAAATCGATTCTAAAGGTGGAAATGCTCATATAATAAAATCCGACATAAGCACAGTGAAAGGGGTAGAGCAATTATTTTCTGCTGTACTTGATGCAGTCGGAAGAGTTGATATTTTAGTAAACAATGCTGGTGTTATGAACCTTAATCCAATAGAGAATGTCACAGAAGAAGAATTTGACCGGCACTTTAATATTAATGTTAAAGGAACATATTTTGCTATGCAACAAGCCAAAAAGCACATGGAAGATGGGGGAAGAATCATAAACCTATCAACTTCTGTAAACGGGCAAATGTTCCCAAATTACAGTGTATACGCTGGCACTAAAGGTGCAGTTGAACAATTCACAAGACAATTGGCAAAAGAATTCGGAAGTAAAGGGATCACAGTAAACGCAATAGCTCCTGGTCCAGTTGGGACTGATTTGTTTCTAGAAGGTAAAACGGAAGAACAGATAAAAATGTTAGGGAAAATGAACGCAATGAATCGATTAGGCACTCCAAGTGATATTGCGAATGCTGTAGAATTACTTGTCAGTGAGAAATCCGGTTGGATAAATGGGCAGACAATTAGAATTAACGGTGGTTTTATTTAGAGGTATGGATTGTAATGACTTTAAAAGAATTGATAGCGGAGATTAAAAAAGTTGAATTAAGCAGAACAACATCGTTTAAAAGAATTCTTTATCATTAAAACTCGGACTGAAAAGTGTTGAACGGCAACGATACCGTTGTAAAGATTTCCGAAAAACATTTACTGATGTGATTTCTATACCTCTTTATCGTACCCATAAACCTGATAAATGGTTGAATTTCATTAAATGTATGTTAGAGGGTTATTCTCTTCGTAAATTTTTCTTGGATATTGTGAAGCATTGAAGTCTAATGCATCTATAACAAAAATGCTTGTGTAAAGCTGTTTATTCTCCACAAGCATAACAAATGAAAGGATTAGACTATCAAGTTTCAGCAATTAGTGTTTAAAGGGGACGTAGGGTAAATGAATATAACAGATAGTATTTATGGCGATTATTTAATAGATGGAATTCTTGAAGAACTTATTCTTAGTAATCCAGTACAAAGACTAAAGGGCGTTTACCAAGGAGGAGCAAGTTATTTTGTTAATGAAAAGTGGAATGTAACGAGGTATGAACATTCCATAGGCGTAATGTTCCTAATAAAAAAACTTGGTGGCTCTTTAGAAGAACAAATCGCAGGATTACTTCACGATGTATCGCATACTGCATTTTCACACGTTATTGATTTTGTGTTTGAAAATAAAAATGAAGATTACCACGAAAAAATTTATCATCAAATCATAACTGATTCAGAAATCCCTCGTATCCTTAGTAAATACGGATATGATTATAAAAAAATTCTTTTAGACAGCTCTAAGTGGAACTTGCTCGAACAACCAGCTCCTGAGTTATGCGTTGACAGGATAGATTACACTTTGAGAGATATGTATCGAGGCGAAAACACTACAATAGAAGAAATTGATGTTTTCTTAGGTAATCTAATTATTAGAGATGGAAAAATATACTTAAAGGATATAAAAGCTGCTGAATGGTTTGTAAGAACTTATTACCAAGAGGTTATTGATTTCTTTATGAATCCTCTTAATATTTATGGTTATGATTTTTTGGCTAAGACTTTAAAAATCGCTTTGGATAAAAAAATAATTAATACCAATACACTACTCGGAACGGATGAAGAAGTAATGGATTTATTGCGTTTATCCAACGATATAGAAGTTGAAAATCTTTTAAATCACATACATCGAAGTGTAATTGTTAAAGAAGATAAGATCGAATATCATTTGCATCGTAAAAAGAAAGTGAGGTTAATTGACCCATCTGTATTCTATAATGACCAACTTATACCTTCTTCTGAATTATCATTTGAAATTAAGCAGATGAACGAAAATGCTAAGAGAAAGGCTGAGGAAGGTATGTATGTAAAAATAATTTCAAACTAATTTACTTTTCCACTTTAGATATAATAAAAATATTTTGAGACTTTCAATAAGAAGTCCTAAAATATTCAAGAAAAAACAACAAAAAATTTTAACATAGCCTAATTAAAAAAACATACAAGTCCGGTATGAAATAAATTCAAGAAGCCGTTAAGGGCTTCTTTTTTATGCAAATTGAAAAAATGAACAGGCTGAAGATTCTTCACTTTATAAGATTATGTTTAGAAGGACTTGATACCTGTCGTATTTCGATAGACATGCTGGTAAGATATATTTAGAAACGTTAGCAAGCGATAGACCTCGCCCCATTCTGTAACGAAAGGGGTGAAAGAGATCATGTCAAGTCGTGTTCAAAATAATCAATACAACAAAACACGTCAAGAACATAAAAAAGACCAGAAAACCCTGAGACGAAAGCAGCTGGTAAAAAATACAGCTAAAACTTTCGGAATCCCATTGGTATTGTCCCTCGTCAAGACTATATCCCATTGGTATTGTCCCTCGTCAAGACTATATCCCACTGGATTTGGGCTAACTGGTTCAACAGGTTCTAACTCTCACTAAAATTTAGGTTAAGTAAGGGGAGCACAACTTTTCTCTCGTCAATTAAAGTTGTTCTATCACGTTTCTGTTTATTGAGGGCTGCCTTTGCTTTTACCTAAATCATTAGTATTGTTATCCTTAGTATATGTTTTTAAACATAGAAAAAGCACTCCAGTAGTCAACTGAGTGCCCAATAGTAAATCATTTGATTTTCATGGTGAAACCAAATCCATTCACCATAATGCTGCACTCTCCGAAAGAGACATGCCAGTCGTGTGATCGACCTCGTCATGATCGATCTAATAATCAATACAAGTTAAGTATAAACCAAAGAAAATAACACTTCAATATTTTTGCGGCTTTTTGTGTAAGAATTTGATCAAGTCAGAAACCTTAAATGTGTACTAATAGGTGGCAAGCATAAGACCAGCAACAGAAAATCATATAATGAAGCTGAAATTTGTTCAATCATTGGTTAGGTATGAAATATTGAGCTATCTGGAGAAAAACAGAGATCGGCTTTTTCTTCATGAAGGCCAATTTTTTGATTATTTCCCAAACGCTAAATCACTCCTGAAGACGGAATTTGCCCGAATATGAGGATCGGCTAAAAAAAAGACTTCCCCGAAGGGTAATTATGTAAACTTACTTTTCGTAAGTTTACATAATTATTACCGAATTATCCACTGCTTGATGAGAAAACGCCAGGTGCTTACACTTCTGTCATGAAACCGAGATAGCTGAATATAAACAAGAGCTGGCACAAGTATGAAAAAACAGAAATGGGTCAGCTCGTATACTTTTGTTTTTTGAGATGTCCTATCAGTGCCCTAAGAACATCATCAGGTCGCTCTTCAACAAGAAAATGGCCAGCATCCACTGCGTGACCAGTGACATGTGGGAACCACACCCGCCAAGCATCGAGAGGATTGAGGTGATGAGCTACTACACCTTTGTTGCCCCATAGAACAAGGCAAGGTATATGACTTATTCGACCAATATCAGCGCGATCATGGTCGATATCGGTCGTTGCAGCAGCCAAATAGTCACAGCACCACGCCGCGATGACTTTCGGATTGAGTGCAACTCTTTCATATTCAGCCAAAGCTTCGGGTGCAAATATTGTGAGTTCACCTGATAGCCCCACCAGCGCAGAATGCAGAAACATCACTGGATCTTTACTAATAAGGCGCTGAGGTATTTCTCCTGGTTGCGATAGGAAGAGCCAATGATAATATCTTCGAGCTAGCCAATCATCCATTGTACGCCAGACGTCCAACGTTGGAAGTATATCAAACAATGCAACTGTCCGAACCGCATCGGGGTGGTCAAGAATCATTCGATGAGCTGTTCGGGCACCACGATCATGCGATACGACATGAAAATTGGTGTGACCAAGATGCCGCATCAGTAAAATCTGATCCATTGCCATAGCACGAAATGTAAAGTCCCCGTCGTGGGCAACGGAATCCCCATAACCGCGAAGGTCGGATACGACAACCTTATAAGACTTTGCAAGTTGTTCGGCTATGGGATGCCACATCACATGAGTTTGCGGATAGCCATGGAGTAAAAGGAGCGGCTCTCCTGAGCCGCCGACCAAGGCATGAATAGTCGCACCGTTTGTCTGAACATTAATTTCCTTAAATCCAGAAAACATAAACATCCTCCCTCTAATTATTAAGTGAAACTTTCCTATACTCTATCTTTTAGAGATACAAGAGAAAAACGACCTGCTAGATGATTATCTGGTTTGCGTAGAAGATAATACATCCCACACACTCATGAGTTGAGTTATAGCCGCATCAATTATCTCATAGGGGACATTGTCCCTGGCTTGTGTAGAAATTCCATGAAGAAAAGTTTCAAATAAAGCGACCAACATGTCGATATCTGTCGAAACGGGCAGTTCATCATTTGTTACAGCTCGCTCTATACAACTTTTCATCCAACTGCGAATTTTTTCCCGTTCTTTGGCGAGCATTTCTCGGATGTGATTTTGCTCGGGAGAACAAGTAGTAGCAGACAAAACCAACAGACAGCCTAAAGGGTGTGATCCCTCAGTCTGCATCTTTGCAGACCGACGTAATCCTTGCTCGATGGCTGCTTTCGAGGTAATACTTGTGTCAAGAAAACTTTTTGAAACTTGGCCATAAGAGGAAATATATTGATCGATTACTTCGCGGAATAATGCTTCCTTGGAATCGAACGCTGCGTAAAAACTTGCTGCTGATATATTCCCCATCGCAGTGCGCAACTGGGCTAGTGACGTAGATTCATACCCGTGTTCCCAGAACAGATGCATGGCGGCAGAAATCGCTTCATCACGATTGAATGCTCTTGGACGTCCTGTTCGTGACATAACATAACCTCCCTCCCTAAAAAGCTTTTCATCCTAATTTTATCAGATTAAATCACAAGCTTTGTTTAAAGTTCATCCAACTCAAATGGGTGGTGTGTTCATGCTGATGGAAAAGCGTGTCTCTTTGCTTTCCAGGTAATGATCACACCTACAAATATTAGAATCAGTAGAACTTTTGGGAATGACTGTACTCCCACCAGTTCCAACAAAGTACCACCTGCGATCCCTCCACCAGCAATGGCCAGATTCCATACAGTTGTATTGATGGGCATGGCAATATCTACACCTTCTTCGCCACTTGCATTGGCTTGAGCGGTTTGTAGCAAGGTAGCAGCGCCTCCAAAACTAAGCCCCCATAATGCGGAAGCTATATATACAATTGGTGCGGAAGCGCCACCTATCCATAGGAAAACAGACGCAAGCACAAATATAAAAAGGCTGATTAATACCAATAAACGTAGCATGCGGTCAACGAGTAGACCAACTATCCAAATGGATACAAGGGAAGATAGACCAAACACTAGTAAGACCAAATCAACACGTCCTCCGAGTCCAGAAAGTTGGAGAAATGGCGCAATATAGGTGTACAAAATATTGTGAGCTAACATCCAACTGAGTACAACGATAAGAATTGGTCGCATTCCAGGTCTCACAAATACCTGTCTTACGGTCATTCGTTTATTGGAAGGTTGCCCAGGATAATCTGGGACTTTCCACAACACCCATCCCAATAAGATAAGAGCGAAGAGAGAGATGACACAGAATACGGCACGCCAGCCAATCAAAGCACCAAGCAATGTTCCAATTGGTACACCAAAAGTAAGAGCGATGGGTGTTCCTACCATCGCAACAGCTAATGCTCTCCCTTTTAAGGAATCTGAAACCATTCGGCGTGCATAACCAGCAATCATGCCCCATGCTGCTCCTGCAGCAACACCTGCAAAGAATCGAGCAATAAGTGTCAAGGTATAACTGTTTGACAAAGCAGTAATGGTGTTGAATATAAAGAACCCCGCAATAATAGTTAGCAGAAGTGGACGTCGTCTAATTCCACTAGTAAATATCGCAAAAGGTATGGCTGCAACCAGTGATCCTATCGCATATAGGGTAACGAATTGTCCAGCCATCGCTTCTGTTATACGAAGTCCTTCTCCTATTAATGGAAGAAGTCCAGCTGGAATGGTTTCGGTAAGAATACAGATAAATCCTGTCATCGCAAGCGCAAGTAAAGCAATCCAAGGAAACTTGACAGGGGTATTAGTTGAATGAGTTGAAGTTATATGTGGTGAATCAGACACTATAATTTCCTCCTTTATCTAAATACAATTATGGAATGATCGTTCCATAATTAGATTAAAGCTACTTCATTCATTTGTCAATTGATTCTGGGATCCATCATGGTTGAAAAGTTTTAGGTGGAGGATGTTTAGTATGAACGGTTTATTGTGCAAGCTCACAGGTGGAATTATTAAGAAAAAGTAAAAGGGAAAATAGCTTGTGGACAAAGCAGATTTTACGGAAGTCCATTTTTTGAACTTCCGTAAGAATAAACGCATAATGAACGTTTTATCATTCAGACTCCAAATAAAACGTTCGTTTATAATCTCAATAGGAAGTGAATTTAGTATTGAATACATCTTAATCCCACAGTAAACTTTAAGTTAAAAACTTGTTGAATTCGCCATTAAACTGGAATATTCCCTTAATAATAATCAGCTATAACTTCCAGGAGATGAATGAACGGTAAAGGTTAGAAATTACTTTGATGAATGGAGGAGAAAGCGATGTCTACGATTAAAGAAATTTCGGAGAAAACTGGGATTACCCCATATACTCTTCGATTTTATGAAAGGGAAGGAATCTTGCCATGCGTCAAGCGAGATTCGAGTGGCCATCGATTGTACGACGAAGAGAGTATAGACTGGTTGGATTTTATTTTAGCTCTGCGGGAGACGGGTATGCCACTTGCCGAGATCAAGCAATATGTGGCTCTATACCAAGAAGGCGAGAGTACGCTTAAGCGACGTAAACAAATGATGCTTAAGCATAAGGAAAAAGTAGAGAAGGACCTCTCGGAAACGATTAAATATTTGGAGCAAATCAATTACAAGCTGGCACTTTATGACATGCAAGAAAAAGGATTGGCCAAGATGCTGCCGTAGATGTCGTTTTTCAACATTTTCACTCTTGCGTGAATTTTTTTGCTGTATACATTAGAGTATACTATAATGATTTTTGTGTAGTTGTTTTCAATGCCTTCCTATTTATTATCCTTTGTTATCTGAAAATATGCGTTTTCATGAGGGGTTTTCTTAAGTGAATTAATTAATTTGACTTATAGATTACTCTAATTGATAACCTAGAATTAAGCCAGCGGTGAATGGCTTATAAAAGAACAAAGGAGATGTATACATGAATACAAAAGTAGCTATCATCACAGGTGCAAGCAGCGGAATGGGAGCGGCTACGGCCAAACTTCTCGCCCAACACAACATTAAAGTCATGCTTGCTGCTCGCCGGGAAAATCGATTACAGCACCTGCAAGAAGAAATCCGTAATGCTGGAGGCGAAGCCATCTACAAAGTGACTGACGTCACTTCGCGTGCTGACGTGGAGGCTTTGGTAGATGAAACTATAAAAGTTTATGGACAAATCGATATTTTGATTAATAATGCTGGAATCATGCCTCTCTCGTTCTTCAAAAATTTGAAAGTTGACGAATGGGAGAGAATGATCGATGTGAACATTAAGGGCGTCCTCTATGGGATGGCGGCAGTGTACAAACATATGGAAGAACGTAATGAGGGACATATTATTAATTTTTCGTCCATTGCGGGACATATCATCTTCCCTTCAAGCTCTATTTATAGTGCGACCAAGCATGCTGTACGGATTCTAACTGAAGGTATGCGAACCGAATTGGGATCCACGCAAAATATTCGGACGACGCTCATCTCCCCTGGTGCGGTAGAGACCGAACTGTACGATACGATAACCGACAACTCGATTTATCCAGCATTGGAGAAATTGGGCAGCCAGGAATGGAGTCAACTTGACCCAGGTGACATTGCGAGAACCATCCTGTTTGCAATTCAGCAGCCGACTAACGTAACCATTAACGAACTAATTGTCCGCCCCACGTCTCAAAGCTTATAAAATTATCATGTCCAAAAAGGCAGAAGGTTAAAGCTTGTCCAGGAAGAACTTTGGACTAAAAACCGATTAGATTTTTGCGGGCTGACTCCGGTTTATAAATCATGGATCAAAATACCTTGCAAGTTAAACAGCCAGTCGCGAAAATTAATCGGTGACTGGCTGTTTAGTTTTGTTTGAATGGGGCATGACCTATGCACTAATGCTTTACCTTGGTCTAAAATTTAAAAAATCAAGAAAGCTGTTAAAATTATGGGTGGAACTCGAGTGGTTGCTAATGCTTTAATTAAAGCTTATAAGCATCAACGTAATTTAGGTTATTCTAGAGCGAAATCTATAAAGAAAGCGATTAATGTAACAAAAAGAGCACTTCCAGCTGAATATGCAAAGCATTGGGTGGAGTCCTTCAGTCTAGGAGTTGTACAAAAAGAATGTTTTTAGTGTGATTTTTGATAAAAGCAGGCTCATATCGATGAACTTAGGAAATACATATCAGCGACTAGGAAAATACGAAGCTGCTTTGAATTACTTGGATGATACATTAAGTGCCAGGTGTTTGATCGGTCATGGCACATTGGCATGTTGGTATTAAGAATTACATTCAATTTGAAACATTTCTCTTTTATTCTTAAAATGGTAAAATAAAGATATGAAGACGAGGTGATAAACATGGGAGGATTTTATTTCTTTGGTGGCTTGTTTCTTGCGTTGTTTGCTGGTATCGGTTTAGTACTATGGGGAGCTTCAACACTTCTTAAATTGGGCAAATAATTAAAGCCAATGAGGACGAAAACAAAAAACTGGCTAAAAAAGAAATACTTCGCAGTCTCGTCACAAATGACGGGACTTATGAGAGACTTGAAAAGCGTACCGGTGCGCCTTACTACGGAAAAAAGGCAGAGAAAGTATGTGATTGTGCGGAATGTCTTGCGTTTAGAAGAGATAACGAAACGGGCAGACTACGATTATATCAAGTCTACTTTTGTAAAGTGAGGTTATGTCCTATGTGTGCGTGGCGAAGGTCGTTAAAAATTGCAAGTCATAATAAATTGATCGTTGAAGAAGCCAATCGGCAATATAAGCCCGCCTGGATATTTCTCACGTTGACAGTTAGAAACGTTGATGGAGAAGATCTGAAACAGACCATTTCGGACATGATGAAAGGCTTTAATAGATTGATGAAGTATAAAAAAGTGGACTCTTCTGTTCTTGGTTATTTCAGAGCTTTAGAGATTACAAAAAATCATGAACAGAATACATATCATCCACATTTTCATGTCTTAATTCCAGTGAAGCGAAGTTATTTCACAGGGAAAAGCTATATCAAACAAGCAGAATGGACAAGCCTTTGGAAGCGGGCAATGAAATTGGATTATACACCGATTGTGCATGTGCAGCGGGTCAAAGGAAAAAAGGGAATTGATGCGGAAGCGATTGAACAAGAAGTGCGTAAAGAGATGGAAGAACAAAAAGCCATTCTTGAAATCTCGAAGTATCCTGTTAAGGATACGGATGTCATACGTGGCAATGAAGTGACCGAGGAAAATTTGGATACGGTCTATTATTTGGATGATGCATTAAGTGCTAGGCGGTTGATTGGTTACGGCGGGATCTTGAAAGATATTCATAAGGAACTGAATTTGACGGATGCCGAGGACGGGGATCTTGTCAGAATTGAAGAAGATGATGATGAGGTAGCCAATGAGACGTTTGAGGTCATGGCACGTTGGCATGTAGGAATAAAAAATTACATAATACAGTAAAAAGCAGACTTTTAAGAGTCTGCTTCTCATTTAATAATTTGAATATACTCTTTTAAAATTAGGAGCTAGCTTTTTAAGGTCAAAGTCATAAGGTCTTACAATTGTAGGTACATATGGATTGAAACTAAATTGATTTTTCTTTCCGTTCCCAAAGTAATATGCTTGCCATACTAATTTAGAGCAGTATTGTGTACCTGTAGACAATAATGTTGGAAAGATTGCATAAGACGCTTTTTGAGGAACGATTTTTGTGCGTGCATATGTACCTGCGTTCTTTGCGATTTTGCTATTTTTATGTCTCACAACTCTGATCTTAGGGTAGTCTTTTTTCCAAGAAGACCATTTACGTACAATTGGTTTTGCCCCAGGTCCACTGATATGTGCGACTCTTCCATCATCAGTAACAATTGCTGAATGTCCAACAAAAGGTGCGCCTGTTACTTTTTTGCTTGTGATTAAGATGTCTCCAGCTTTTGGTTTGTAACTGGGGCTGCCTCTGATGTGCTTGTAAAAATTGTACTGATTAGTAAAGCAGCTAGAAAAGTTAATACTATTTTCGTTAAAGCTTTCAAATTTTTCATCTCCTTGTTAAAATTTACACATGTTCCATTATATAGATAAATAGGTTCAGAAGGGAAGAGGGAAATGAAGAAAAAATATATACTTTTAACTATTCTTTTAATATTTATATTGGGTATTGGTGGGGGGTTTATGAAAAATTATTATGATAAAAAAAGATTAGAAGACGGTGTTTATACTTATTTACAAGAACGAGATATATCTAAAAATGATATATCTGCTATTGATAAAGTTTATGATAAAGGAAGAAAGCCTCCTGCTAAAAATCAAGTCAGAGTGACTTTAAAGAATGATCCTAGTGTAGATTATTACTTTTATAGAACTAAAAAAGACGAGATTATTTTGGATTATGCTACTAGGAACAACGAAGAAGTTGATTTAAAAGATGTTCCTTTAAGGTAATTAAAATAATATTTTGAGAGAGTGATAATTTGAATAAAAAAACTTTAAGGAGTCTTTCATTTCTTTGTTTTATTATTGGTATTTTATTGTGGGTTCCCAATGTTTTCTTTGGGCAAAGTAGTATTCTATGGTTATTAAACTTTGTGATTGGTCCAATTGGAATTGTGTTAAGTATAATGGGTAAAAAATATCTTTTCACGTTCTTAAATTTCATAACTTCTTTCAGTTTTTTTATATTCATGTTTCTTGGTTATCAATTATTGGGACCATGAAATTATTTGGCGAGAGCAGGCTCAAAAGAGTCTGCTTTTTTGTTACACGCTTGACGGAAATCGAGAGATTTTAGCACTAACATAGTGATTTATTTGAAAAATGCCGTTGAGAGCACTCAGATTTGATTCTGATTGCTTTTGTTTTATTTTTTGTAGGGGAATGCGTCAAAAACGCTTATAAGGGCTTTAAATACGTTTTTTCGTTTTGCCTGCTGAAATCAGCTTGAAAATCTGTTTGCGAGATACCGAAAATCTTCAAAATTGGAACGCAAATAGGTTTTAGATGTATTTCATGTGCTAGGATTTAACATAAAACAGCAAATAATGAGAGGGATGTATAAATGGCAGCTGTATCTTCAGCGAAGATCGGTCAGAAGATTAATGAATGGTATTAACATATCAAAAGGCTGAATGTAACAGATGCGGAAATGCTTCGGAGCGAGATCAGATACTTTCTTCCACCCTGATTTAACGCCCCATCTATAGAAATCAGCTGTGATATTACTTGCTAGTTCCCAACCTACAAAAGCTGCTAGTGCTCCGAGATGCTTTTGTCGATACTTTACCGTTGGGTTTAGAATTTTTATTAATTTATCGAGTACTTTTCATCAATGTGATTCTTAGAATACTATAAAAGCAAACTTTTTAAAAATTTCTTTTTTGATTGCGGTATCTTTATAAACTTTTCTATTTTAGGTAATTTTAAGGTTATTTTTGTTGTTTGTATTACCAAAATAATGTAAAGTAGTCTTTGGTAATACAAAAATTGGTTAAAAGGAGTGATCTTTTTTACTTTATTTCGTTATATTAAAGTTTGTTTCGTGCTTGTGACTGGATATAAAGTTTTGTTTTTATTTAAAAACCAGTTCTAAAAGCACTTTTAAAGAAACATCTTTAGGTGTTTAATTAAATTGAACACCTATTAGATCAATGTTCACTTACTTTATTACAAAATTTCTAATAGGGGAGAATGCTGTATTATGAATCTATTTTTTAAATCTATAATTGTATCAATTGTTATGGTTATGTTAGTAACATTTACTTCACCTTTGGCAACATTCGCTATTAACAATTCAGCAGAAGATGTTGATAATTCTATTGAAGATTTAGAAGCTGTTTTAAAGTTCTATTTTGATGAAATAGGGGAATTAACAGATAAAGGTTACGTTATTAAGGATGAAGATGCATTTAATGCTAAAATTCTTATAGGGGATCCTGCTGCTTTGAAATTAAAGGAATTAATCTCTCAAGAACCTGCCTTAAGTACTGCCAGTGCTGCATCTTTTGGAAAATGTGTAGTCAATAAAATGGTGGGGAGTTACGGTAATATTGCACGCCAGTGGTTAAACGGTGCGATCTTTACATATATCAAAACGAAGCAATATGATTTAGCAGCTAGATTAATGTTTAATTCTTTAGTTAAAGCTGGTTTTAAAGTTAATGCTGCTACTCTTGCTATTGAAGTATCTTATTATGGATGGCAGTGTAGAGGTAAATTTTAAGGGGGAAGTAGTGTAATTGTCGATTTTACTTATTATACAAGTTATTGTGGCGTTAACTGTGTTAGGTTTATTCTTCTGGACGTTTACTAGCAAGAAGGCATCTGATGATGAAGATGTGTTTAAGTATGCCAGGTATATGATTTATTTACTTTTTGCTGAAGTATTGATTTATCTTATATTTAATTTAATTTAATTTAATTTAATGGCAGAGGTTAAGAACCCTGCCATTTTTTGTGTTTTTCTGCCGGCGATAAAAAGTAATCAAAGTAATCACCTTGCTAAAATGGTTCATATCCGAATCATACCGAGACTGCTATGGAATGGAGTACATGAAAAAAGACCTTTTTAGGTCTGTCTTTTTTAGAAAACATCAGGGTTCTTTTATCAATTCTTTCAAGGAGGCGAGACAAATGCCTTTCTGGCTTCTGACAACTATCCTTACAGTTATCATATTAGGTTTTTCTTTAATATTTAAAAAAAGAAAATCCTCTTTACAGTATGGATTTCCTTCTGTTTTAATGATGGCAAGCATTATCTTATTAATTATAAGTTTCTTTGTAGGAGAATGGGAAGGTTTAGGAATGGGGGCAATGAGTGTATCTTTGCTAATTGCATCAGTTATCTCTTTAACTATCATCAGCTTCTTGAGTTATCTTAGTGGTGAATGACCAAAAACCTAGCTATAAAGCTAGGTTTTTCTTTGTTAACAACTTCTTGGTTTGTAATACACTCTAATTCCAAATGTAGCCCATGTGATTTCATTCCTACCATTGCTGCAAGGAATTCTAACAAAATATAAACCGTTAAATAGTACCAGTAATTCATATCAGAAATCTAAAGAAGGGAATAAATAATCATCAAAGGGCTTCCAACTAGCAAAAAGAACCTGCGTCTTCCAAATTTTTTCCCAAGTTTTGTACGACCAAAATTATCAGTGATATGGCCCATAATTGGGCTTGCTATCGCATCAATAATACGAGCAATTGCAATAATAGATCCTGCTTCAACAGGGGTAAGACCGCAGTATGTAATGAAAAAATATAACATCCATGCGCCTATTATAGCGAATGCTCCCCCTCCAAATAAATCCATTGTTCCATAACCAATATAATTTTTGAGTGTTAGTTTCCTGTTCTCAGTCTGCATTCTTATGTCTCCTTTCCAAGCCTACTTATAAATTTAAAAAAACATATAAAATAAAGATGTATGACAAGGAAAAAATAAAAATATTAAACACCTGAATACGCCATAAAACCTCCATCAACAGGAATTGTCACGCCGGTAACAAATGCTGACATATGATCATCAACAAGCCATAATAGGGTACCAAGAAGATCTTCTGGCGTACCAAACCTTCTCATTGGTGTGTTCGAAATAATCTTATGAGACCTCTCTGTATAATCTCCTTCTTCATTTAGGAGAAGGTTTTTATTTTGTGAGGTTAAAAAGAAGCCCGGTGCAATGGCATTTACTCTAATTCCTGCCTCAGCCATATGAACAGCTAACCATTTGGTGAAATTTTCAATTGCTGCTTTTGCCGCGCTATAAGCAGGCACTTTGGTCATTGGAGAAGGGGCACTCATAGATGACATGTTGATGACAACTGCTCCCTTTTGATGAACCATATGTTTAGTGAAAACTTGTGTAGGAATGAACGTCCCCATAAAATTTAAATCAAATACATTTTGTACACTATCTGTACTTAAATGAAGAAAAGTATTTACCTTAGGATTAGTAAGATCTTCTATTTGAAATATTTCGTTGGTTGTATTTGCACTGGAGTGGTTACCACCAGCTCCATTTATCAATATTGTACAATTGCCTAATTCCTCTGTTACAATCTTCTCGGCTTGTTCCACACTATCTTTATTCAGAACATCACATTTAATCGCAATCGCTTTCCCACCCATAAGGTTAATTTCTTCGGCTACCTTTTCGCCCTTTTCGACTGTTCTATTTAAAATAGCCACAGACACGCCATGTCTAGCAAGTTCCTTTGCCATGGCGCTGCAAAGTACGCCACTTCCTCCTGTGATGACAGCTACTTTACCAGCTAAATTTTTATTTTCTTGTATGTTTACCATGTAGCTTCCTCCTTTGCTTCTTTTCGTAAAGACTGTTTATTTTTTAAAGCATCCCAAGCTCCCCACAAATACATAATTCCAAGTGCTCTATCATAAAGACCATATCCAGGCCTGCATTGTTCATCCCAAATGTGTCTTCCATGATCGGGTCTGCAATAACCCTTGAATCCGCTTTCATAATAAGCATGTATAATGGCTGAAACGTCTACTGATCCATCTTTTGATCGATGCGATGTTTCAACAAAGTCCCCGTTATCATATATACGTACATTTCTTATATGAGTAAATGGTATTCTATCAATAAATTCGTGAATCATAGAAACTAAATCATTTTCTAAATTTGCTCCTAAAGATCCTGTACAGAGCGTTATACAATGACATGGGCTGCTATTTAGTTGTAAAATTTTTCTGATGTTTTTTTGGTTAGTTACTATTCGCGGTAGACCAAAGACAGGCCAAGGTGGATCGTCAGGATGAATAGCCATCTTAATATCATGAAGTTCTGCAATTGGAATAATCTGATCTAAAAAATATTTCAAGTTGGCCCATAAATCATCTTCTGTTATATTTTTGTAGGCTTCAAAAAGTTGGTGGAGGTGATTTAACCGCTCTGGTTCCCAACCTGGCATGGTTAAACTGGAGTTCTCACTAATTTTATTTACTAATTCTTTCGGATCAATATCTTTAATTCGACTATGTTCATAAAATAGAGCTGTAGATCCATCAGAAAGTGTTTTATTTAAGTCTGTACGGATCCAATCAAAGACAGGCATAAAGTTATAACATATGACTTTAACACCCACCTTTGCTAGCTTCTGAATTGTTTTCTTATAATTTTCTATGTATCGATCTCTAGTTGGAAGTCCGAGCTTAATGTCTTCATGAACATTCACGCTTTCAACTACTTCAATATGAAGGTTATGTTTATCAGCTAATTTTTTCATTTCTAACATTCTTTCTATTGGCCACTCTTCTCCTACGGGCACATCATGCAGTGCCCAAACAATTCCTTCCACTCCTGGAATCTGCTTTATTTGTTCCAGTGTGATCGTGTCGTTTCCTTCTCCAAACCATCTGAATGTCATCCTCATCTACCATCACCCCTAATGTTATTTAAAATAATTTGGATATTCTTTCTTCAATAATTCTTTATCAACAAGTGCAATTTTCAAATGCTCTTCCATGATTTTTTCAGCTTTATTAGCATCTTGATCTTGTATAGCTTTGAAGATATTTATATGTTGAGAAAGAATATTATCCCAATTATAATCTGTTACTAGCCTTAACATGCGACTCCTATTAAAGTGTACATTCATCTGTTGAATAACTAACCATGTTTTTTCTTTTTTACACCGTTTGAAAATAGTTCTATGAAACTCCTCATCTAATTCAAACATTTTTTTATAGTCTTTTTTCTTAACGCAAATTTTTTGCATACTTAAATTCATATCTAAATCATTAATCAGCTCTTCCGAAAATTCCTGACAGGCTAGTCTAATCACTGCCTTCTCGAGATGTTCTCGCATAAACCGTGCTTCCTCCACAAGGTTCAAATCAATTAAAGAAACAAAAGTACCTCGTTGAGGATAGATACTTAATAATCCTTCTTGAGATAATTTTAAAAAGCTTTCTCTTACAGGAGTTCGACTAACATTAAATTGAACGGATATTTCTTTTTCAGAAATATTTGTCCCAGGTGGAAGCTTCAGGCTTAATATTTGATCTTTTAGCATATTGTAAACTTGTTCCCTCGTAGAGAGGTTTTGGTTTTTAAAATCAATATTCATTATTCTAATCTCCTTTCTCTAACATACTACCATACAAGTAGATTAGAATGGTAGACATTAATTTCATTTTTCTGAATACTTTCACTGTGAGCATCTCTTGAGGATTCCACTATGTAAGCCATAATCAATCATAAAAGTGGGGGATATTAAAAGGAAAATTCAAAAAACTATACAAAATTCAAAAAGATTAAGTTATAATGTTTTTGAGCTACCATACTAGTATAACTAGAATATTAATAAAACGAACGGTACTCTGATCTATCAGCTAGGTGAATTATTCAGTTTTTTGAAAGCGCTATCTCGTTATTGGAAGTGAAATTTTATCTTCTTGCAGAAGGGAAAGATTGATATGTCCAACATCGCAATTATAGGAACTGGATCTATTGCAACTGCCCATATCGAAGCTTATCTTGCAATGCCTGAAATGAGTAAAATTGTAGCTTTAGCTGATATTTATCCTGAAAAAGCAATGTCTGCAGCAACAAAATATAACCTAGAAGCACGAGTTGTCGCTAACTACCAAGAGTTATTGAATGATCCTATGATTGATGCCGTTTCCATTTGTACACCCCCTTATATGCACGCAGCCATTGCCATCGATTTTCTTAAAGCAGGCAAACATGTCTTAGTAGAAAAACCTATGGCTTCTTCTCTAAAAGAATGTGACGAAATGATAAAAGCATCTATTGAAAGCCAGAAGCTTTTATCCGTTGTTGCTCAAAACAGATTTATGACGCCCATTATGAGATTAAAACATGTCCTTGATCAAAACCTAATTGGAAAAATCGCTCATACTCAAGTTGATTCTTTTTGGTGGCGTGGTCATAGTTATTATGATTTATGGTGGCGCGGTACATGGGAAAAAGAAGGTGGGGGTTGTACACTTAATCATGCTGTCCATCATATTGATATGTTGCAATGGATGTTAGGATTGCCGGTTGACATTTTTGCAGCAACTAGTAATACCTTGCATGATAATGCAGAGGTTGAAGACCTTTCTATTGCTGTACTTCGCTATGGAAATGGCAGCTTAGCACAAGTAACCAGTTCTGTTGTTCATCATGGAGAAGAACAACAATTGATTTTTCAAGGTGAAAAAGCTAGAGTATCTGTCCCATGGAAAGTAAATGCTCAAATAGCTAAAGAAAATGGGTTTCCTCAAGAGAAAAATGATGAGGATTTAGAAAATCGTATTCAGGAAGCTTTTCATCAATATCCGGAATTACTATTTGAAGGGCATAAAGGACAAATAAATAATTTTTTAATGGCTATCAAGGGTAACCAGAAGCTTTTAATTGATGGAACAGAAGGAAGAAAAACACTAGAACTTATTACAGCCATCTATAAATCTGCAAACCAAGGTGTTCATGTGAAGCTTCCTCTTTCAGCAGACGATCCTTTTTATACACGTGAAGGAATGCTCGCGAACGTTAAGCATTTTTATGAAAAACAAAGCAGTGTAGAAAATTTTTCAGACGATACGATAACCGTTGGAGGAAATTACGAGAAACTATAAGTCTAACGTTATTAAATTATTAAAAATAAACTGGAAGCTAGCTAGAGGAGGAACAATCATGCAGAAAAGTGATGGAATGAATTATGCTCCTAAGGGAAAAAGTGCCCCTGTCGTTACAGAAGGACAATTCGTCATGGCGGCTATAGGTCTTGATCATGGACACATCTATGCAATGTGCAATGGATTAACTGAGGCTGGGGCTACATTAAAATGGGTTTATGATCATGATCAGAAAAAAGTACAAGAATTTTGTAAAGCATATCCGGAGGTACAGGCAGCCAAAAGTGAGAAAGAAATTCTCGAAGATCCAGATGTCAGGCTCGTGGCAGGAGCAGCCATTACATCTAAACGCTGTGATTTAGGGCTGCGTGTTTTAGATCATGGTAAGCATTACTTTACGGATAAATCACCTTTTACAACGTTAGAACAATTGGAGCTTGCTCGTAAAAAAACAGCTGAAACGGGACTTAAATGGGCTGTTTATTATAGTGAACGTTTGCACGTGGAGAGTGCCGTATTTGCTGGTCAATTGATTGAACAAGGAGCCATTGGAAAAGTGGTACAAGTTCTTGGAACTGGCCCACATCGTAGTAATGTGGAAAGCAGACCAAGCTGGTTTTTTGAAAAGGAATATTATGGAGGTATTCTATGTGATATTGGCAGTCACCAAATTGAACAATTCCTTTTCTATTCTGGCGCAAAAGATGCAAAAGTTGTACATAGTAAAGTGGGCAATTATAAGCATCATCAATATCCAGAATTAGAAGACTTTGGTGATGCTACTTTGATTGCTGATAATGGGGCTACAAACTACTTTAGAGTAGACTGGCTGACTCCTGATGGCCTTAGCACTTGGGGGGATGGGCGCACATTCGATGGGTATATTGAAATTCGCAAATACGTAGACATCGCAAGGGATAAAACAGGAGACCATTTATACTTAGTAAATCAACAGACAGAGCAGCATTTTTCTCTAAATGGAGAAGTAGGATTCCCTTACTTTGGTGAACTTATTTTAGATTGTTTAAACGGTACTGAAAATGCTATGACTCAAGAACATACTTTTAAAGCCGCAGAACTTTGCTTAATTGCACAACGAGACGCAATCTACGTAAATACGGAGTTTGAATTAAGTAAGATCTAAAAAAGTGAGGTGTTATTTTTGTTAATAACACCTTATTTCATTTAATTGATTTTCTAAACATAAGTATAGAGGTGACGATATTGTCTACATTCCTAAGCGAAGATATGATGCTTAATCATGAAAGTTCAAAAGTTCTTTATCATGATTACGCGAAAAATATGCCAATCTATGATTTTCATACGCATTTAATGGCTGATGACATTGCTGCTAACAAAAAATATGAAAATATGACTGATATTTGGCTTAATGGAGATCACTATAAATGGAGGGCGATGCGATGGTTAGGCGTAGAAGAAAGATTGATCACGGGGAATGCAAGTGACAAGGAAAAATTCTTAGCTTGGGCGCAAACGGTTCCATATACAATAGGAAACCCTCTTTATCATTGGTCACATTTAGAATTAAGTCGTTATTTCAATATAAATGAGTTGTTCTCAGAAAAAAATGCACATCAAGTTTGGGATATTTGTAATGAGAGATTAAATGAAAGTAACATGTCCACAAATGGAATTTTAGAAAAATTTAATGTAAAAGTTGTGTGTACGACTGATGATCCAATCGATACTTTAGAAATTCATCAAATCATACGTAAAGATGTAGGAATTAAAACTAGGGTCCTACCTACATTTAGACCGGATCATGCTTTAAATATTGAACAATCGAATTTTGTGAACTATATAGAAAAATTAGGTGATTCAATCAACGGCGCTGTTTTAACATATGAAAACTTTATCGCTTCATTACATTCGCGAATTGATTATTTTCACGCGAATGGATGCAGAATTTCTGATCATGGTTTTGAAATATTTCCATTTTCACCAGCTACTGAACAAGAAGTGTCTTCTATATTTGTACGTGCTCTGCAAGGAAAAACACTATCCCTAGAGGATATCAATAAATTTAAAACAAACACTCTTCTTCACCTGAGTAAAAAATATCATTCTCTTCATTGGACCATGCAATTACACATAGGTGCTTTAAGGAATAATAACACACGAATGTTCAAGTTAACGGGGAAAGATAGTGGGTACGACTCTATGTCTGACTTCCATCTAGCAAGACATTTAAATGGTTTTTTGAATGAATTAGACAAAGACAACCTTTTACCTAAAACCATCATCTATAATTTAAATCCCGCTCATAATGCGATTGTGGCCTCTACTATAGGGAATTTTCAGTCTTCTGATGCCAGAGCAAAAATTCAATTTGGGTCTGGGTGGTGGTTTAATGATCAAAAAGACGGCATGCTAGATCAAATGAAAACATTATCTAATATAGGTTTGCTTAGCACTTTCGTAGGTATGCTTACAGACTCCAGAAGCTTTTTATCGTTCCCTCGCCATGAATATTTCAGAAGAATCTTATGTGATTTATTTGGGACTTGGATAGAAAATGGTGAGCTTCCAAGGGATTACGAATTTATAGGAAAAATAGTCAAAGATATTTGTTATCACAATGCCGTGAATTATTTTAATATTGAAATAAATGAGACAGTACCAATGAAAATGAATGAATAATGCAGTAAGATAATGATCATAAATAAAGTAAAAAACTGGACATGATGTACTCATGTCCAGTTTTTTATTAATGAACGCCTTTCATCGCTTTCTTAATCACTGGTGTCAGTAATAGCATCACAACGCATAAAACGATGGCCAGCAATCCGATGATACCGAAATAGACGGTTTCCGGCACTTTATCAAACAGTTTGACTACTTGCGCATTGATCGCCTGTGCCATTGCATTTGAAAGGAACCAAAGGCTCATCGTTTGCGCTGAGAAGGCAGCAGGGGCCAGCTTTGTTGTCGCTGACAGTCCAACTGGGGATAAGCAGAGCTCTCCGATCACGACGAGGAAGAAGCTCAGAACGAGCCATAATGGGCTCACAAGTGTGTTCGGACCGGACATGTATGCAGGAATGATCATGATGATGAAGGATAACCCTGCAAACAGAAGACCGAGTGAGAATTTAATCGGGGTAGACGGCTGTTTCTTCCCAAGTCTGACCCATAACCAAGCAAACACTGGAGACAGTAGCACAATAAAGATTGGGTTCAATGATTGGAACCATGAAGACGCTAGTGTCATCCCAAGGAAATTCAAGTTTGTTCGTTGATCTGCATATGTTGCTAAAATGTTTGAGCCCTGCTCTTGAATCGCCCAGAACATCACGGCAGCAAGGAACAATGGAATATAAGCGAGAACCCTGGATTGTTCCACTGCGCTCGTCTTTTTACTGAAATACATGACAATGAAATAAACAATCGGAATGAGTACACCAAGGGCACTGACAAACCAAGTGAATAGATTAATTGTGAGTGCGCCTGTTTGAATGCCAATGACAGCAAAAACCGCGAGCAAAATCACAACCAATGATCCGTAAATTTTGAAGTTCTTACGTTCGGCAGCTGATAATGGATTTGTCACATACGTGCCGGCAAGACCAAGGTTCGGTTTTTTTGTGACCACAAATGTAATGAGTCCAACAAGCATCCCAACGGCAGCGAGTGAGAACCCGAGGTGGAAATTCACTTTTTGACCGAGTGTTCCGACAATTAATGGGGAAATAAAGCCACCCATGTTGATCCCCATGTAGAAAATACTAAATCCAGAGTCCCTGCGCGGGTCTGTTTTTGTATACAGGTCGCCAACAATGTTTGAAACGTTTGGCTTGAGAAGACCTGTCCCGATAATAATCAGTCCCATACTAATAAAGAGCGCTGTTGCTCCGCTTGGCAAAGCCAAAATCACGTGGCCAAGCATAATGAAAACTCCGCCATAAAAGACCGTACTGGATGATCCAAATACCCGGTCGGCGAGCCATCCGCCAATCACTCCTGACATATAGACAAGCGCACCGTAGACAGACATGATCGAATTGGCTGTCGTCTGGTCAAAGCCTAGACCGCCTTTTGTCACCTCTGTGTACATATAATAAATAAGCAGTGCACGCATGCCATAATAGGAGAAACGCTCCCAAAATTCAGTGAAAAACAGTGTGTAAAGTCCTTTAGGATGTCCAAAAAACCCTTTTTGAGGAACACTTTTAACAATTTTATCGTGATCAATTGTAGACATGGCATAGATCCTTTCTTAAAAAAAGAGATATGAGAAAAATGATATTCTTGTATAGTTCTTGTGTCAATATAAAACTATTCTAAAACAGGAAAATGTTAGTTCAATAGGCGTAAAGACTCAAAAAAATGAAAAATTCATTGAAGTGAAAATTATCGGAAAGTTATTCCTGAAGAATTTATTTAAAATTTGAAGCAATGTACAAGCAAACCTTTGACACATGCATAGGATGACGAGAGAACATGTGTGAAAAGGAGTGATTTAGGTTGGGGGAATTGAATGAAGCTGATCTAAAAAAACCTGTTGTCAATGTACTAGATTTTGGCGTAATTGCTGACGGGAAAACGGATTGCACAGCTAAGCTCAATGAATGTTTAGAGTGGACAAAAGCACAGGGGTATTCCCATGTCTGGCTGCCGAGCGGCACGTATTTAATCGATGCGGTGTACAGAGGTGATTCATTTTTTCCTTTTCGAGGTGCGGGTATACGGGTGCCAAGTCATATATGCATTGAGATGGCGTCAGACGCTGTGATAAAGGTAAAACCAAATGATTCATGGGGGTATGCAGCCTTTTATATAGGAAAGGTTCAGCATGTGACCATCCGAGGCGGGCGTATTGAAGGGGATCGTCATGAACATGTATACAAGCCGCTCCCCGCTGAACGAAGAACCCATGAATGGGGCTTTGGGATATGTATTGAAGGTGCCTCACATGTGGAGGTGAATCATGTCCAAATAAAAAATTGTACGGGAGACGGCATCATTGTCAGTCCCCATGGTTTATTGACAGAGGGTGAACCTTACTCTCCTGCTTCATCTATTGATATTTCTGGCTGCACCATCACAGATTCGAGACGAAACAACATTTCGATTACAGGCTGTGATGGGGTTATTGTGGAGGATTGTCTCTTGGAAAGAGCAGGAGTAAATGGGGTCGAGCCAAGAATGGGCATTGATATTGAAGGCTATGGAGAAAATGCCGTTAATATGGAGGAGCCTCTGAATATTCAGATTCGCAACAACATCGTCAGAGGAGGTGCTGCAAGCTCCATCTATAACTTTAACGGCTATGGTGTGATCATTGAAGGCAATCATACAGATAGCAGTATCTCCTATGGCTTCTCCACCGAAACGATCATTGCCAACAATTTGATTCGTGCAGTAGGAGGAGGTGTGACAAAAGCAGGGATTACGAGCTTAGGCGTCTCACTTGGCCAAACGGAAAACAATGTAATGATTATTGGCAATATGATTGAGGGGTTTGAAAAAGGAATTGATGTGAGAGGAGACAGCGTTCACATTACAGGCAATAAGATTAGTCTTTTTGAAGATGCGGCTGTGTCCGTTTATATGGCGAATCGTATTCTAATAGAAGGAAACCATATTGAATCAGGAACGAATACCGGAAAAAGAAGCGCCTCGCTGCGTATCTATCAATCGGATAGTGTCGTCTTTTCAAACAATACGGTCTACTCTGTTATCGATGCGGCCGTGGTGAGAGGAACGAATATCCTGATCCAGCACAATCAATTC
This sequence comes from Bacillus sp. FSL M8-0350, assembly GCF_038593345.1. Lineage (NCBI taxonomy): Bacteria > Bacillati > Bacillota > Bacilli > Caryophanales > Bacillaceae > Bacillus > Bacillus sp. FSL M8-0350. The sequence continues at coordinate 446,161 of NZ_CP151985.1, forward strand.
AAAGAATTCAGCAGAGGAATCTGGGTGCAGGAAGGGGAAGCTGGGCTCAACGGCAACCACTTTATTCAAGAAGGACACCCGGAGCTTGGGTCTTCGTATACGATCAGTGTCACTGGAAATGCAAAGGCTTTCATTTGGCATAATCGCTTTAAGCACTATCAAAACTACGCTGTATACAGCAGCACGACGGGGGCATTAGAGATTAAAGATAATTCCTTTGAAGAAACATCCTTATATGTGGTGATGTATATTAAAAATGGTTCACCACAAATTGGAGATAACCGTTTCTATTTAAATCGATCGATTGGACAGCCGACGGCGATCTTTATTGACCAGGCCGCCTCAGCCCGTGTGCTGCGCAATAACATCATCAATATTTCTCCTCAAAAAGCAATTGCCGTCCGCACCGCCAATTCCACTCATTCTGTCATCGCTCACAACATGCTGGAGCGTAGTCAACTGGTGACACATACCACAGACAGGCTCATCGGAAATATTGAGATTGATACACCGTCATGAGTGTTTGAAATCCCTTATTTTGGAGGTTCAGAAGGCGGTTGACAATCCTGTAAAAAGGGCATATAGTAATAATTATTTTTCATTTTTCGCAACATTTGCCCTTTTTTTTATTAATAAAACCGATTAATTCAATCAGAAAAATGTATCTAAGGACTTCGGTTTGATACATTTAGGATATAGAAAGGATGAAGAACAAGTGTTACAGCCGAAAAGGAAGCTCAAGCTAGGCGTATTCATCGCAGGAACTGGACATCACGTTGCCTCTTGGAGACATCCGAATGCAGTACCAGATGCAGCCATGAACCTAGATTATTTTAAACAATTAGCGAAAAAGGCAGAGGAAGGAAAGCTGGATTTGCTCTTTTTAGCCGACAGTTTATCCATTAATCAAACCTCTCATCCGAACGTATTAACGAGATTTGAACCGCTCACGCTGCTTTCATCGATTGCTGAGTCTACTTCAACCATTGGTTTAGCAGCAACAGCATCCACTACATACAGTGAGCCTTTCCATATTGCAAGGCAGTTTGCCTCCCTTGATCATTTATCAGGCGGAAGAGCGGCATGGAATGTGGTCACATCTTCTATTGAAGAAACAGCGAAAAATTTTAGCGGAGAAGAGCATTTAGCACACCATAAACGATATGAGCGTGCAGAAGAGTTCGTCGAAGTCGTCAAAGGTCTCTGGGATTCTTGGGAGGAAGACGCCCTTGTCAGAAACAAGGAAACGGGAGAATTCTTCGAATCTAGTAAGCTTCATGAGCTCCAGCACAAAGGTGAGTTCTTCTCAGTAAGAGGTCCTCTCAACGTATCACGTACGCCGCAAGGGCAGCCCGTGATCATTCAAGCAGGATCTTCTGAAGATGGCCAAAAGCTTGCAGCAAAAACAGCAGAGCTCATTTTCACTGCACAAAACGATCTCGATAAAGCGAAGGAATTTTATCAAAGCTTGAAGGGGAAAGTAGAGGCTGCTGGCCGTGCTAGAGAGGACGTCAGCATCATGCCGGGTATCTTCCCGATCATTGCTGATACAGAGGAAGAAGCCCAAGCGAAATATGAAGAATTACAGGAGCTGATTGTTCCTGAGATTGGACTGAGCATTCTGCAAAATTACTTAGGCGGGATTGATCTGTCTCAGTATCCTTTAGACGGGCCGCTTCCAGAGATTGATCCGAGCACGTCAAATGCGGTGAAAAGCCGTTTTGATCTCGTGATGAATATGGCGAGAAAGGATAACCTGACCATTCGCCAGCTTTATCAATCGGTTGCCGGCTCACGCGGTCATAATATTTTCATTGGAACGCCGCAGCAGCTGGCAGACGTGATGGAAACATGGCTTCGTGAAGAAGCAGCAGACGGTTTTAATGTCATGCCGCCGCTCTTGCCAGAAGGGCTGGATGTGTTCGTAGACCGCGTCGTCCCAATCCTTCAGGAACGAGGCTTATTCAAAACCGATTACACAGGACAAACCTTACGAGAAAATCTTGGATTAACAGAGCCAAAAAATCGCTACACGACATAAGGGTGAGGTGACTAACGTTGGGATACACGTTTCGTCTGGCAACAGAGGCAGATATAGAGGCGCTGCTTGAACTGACAACAAGAGCCTACGAGCCAATTCGTGAGCTAGGCATCCAGTTCCAAGCAGCACATGCTGATTTCGCTCTCGTTCAGAAAAATGTACAAAAGAATCTTTGCTATGTGATGGAAGAAAACGGAGAGCTTCTATCCACCTTATCACTCCGTATGCCTTGGGGAGAGCAGCCAGGACCATTCGGCGTCCCTCACATCTGGTGGTTTGCCTCAGAACCAGCCGCCAAAAAAGGCACAGGCTCAGCCTTGCTGGAATGGGTTGAAACCGAAGTGCTAAGGGATACACTGAAGGTGCCGTACGTGTCGCTCGGTACAGCTGATAAGCATCCATGGCTCATAGAGATGTATGAGCGTAAAGGCTATGTCAGAGCAGGTGAAAAGGATTTAGGCAAAGGTCATATCACGGTTTATTTCAAAAAACAATTAAGATCAGATATCACACAACCATAAGAGGAAGAAGGGTTTACAAACATGAAAAACAAAAAGTGGCTAGTCGTTCTATTTGCAGCAATGCTGGCAGTTTTAGCAGCTTGCGGCGGCAACAATCAGAGTGAAGGCAAAGACGAAAAAGTGTTAAAAGTAGGCGCTACAGGACAAAGCTATCCATTTGCTTATAAAGACAATGGCAAGCTTGTAGGATTCGATGTTGAAGTAACAGAAGCCATTGCGAAAAAGCTAGGCTACAAACTAGACTGGCAGCTGAGTGAATTCAGCGGACTGATGGGACAGCTGACGTCTGGTAAGCTCGATACAGTGTCAAACCAAGTTGCCATCACAGACGAGCGTAAACAAACATTTAACTTTACAGATACGTACGCTTACGCAGGAACACAAATCATCGTGAAAAAAGACAACAACGACATCAAAGGTCTTGACGATTTAAAAGGAAAAACAGTGGCGGCGGTTCTTGGCTCTAACCATGCTAAAAACTTAGAGAGCAAAGACCCTGACAAGAAAATTAAGATTAAAACATATGAAACGCAAGACGGCGTATTAAATGAAGTGGCAAATGGCCGCGTAGATGCTTATGTCAACGGACGCAGTGTATTACTTGCTCAAATTGAAAAAACAGGTCTGCCGCTGAAAATCGTAGGCAACCCAATTGTGTATGAAGAAGTAGGCTATCCATTTGCGAAAGATAAAAAGCATGACAAACTAAGAGAAGAATTTAACAAAGCCATCAAAGAATTAAGAGAAGACGGGACACTTAAGAAATTGTCTGAGAAATATTTCAAAGACGATGTGACAGTGCCAATTAAAAAATAACGACAGCGGCGGTGAAGAGCAGACATGAACAAAATTGATTGGCAGTATATGGTGACGGTGTTTCCGACATTGCTTCAATACTTGCCGATAACGATCTTCATGGCGATTGTCTCCATGGTATTTGCCATTATCATTGGTGTGGTATTCGCTCTCATTACGAAAAACCGGATACCTGTTTTATACCAATTTGCCAAGCTGTATATTTCTTTCTTCAGAGCGGTTCCAACCTTGGTTCAGCTCTTTCTCATTTATTTTGGTCTCCCGCAGCTATTCCCTGCGATGACCTCAATGGATGCTTTAACAGCGGTCATTATCGGATTAAGTATTAAGAACTCAGCATACTTAGCAGAAATTTTCAGAGCGGCTCTGAACTCAGTGGATGAAGGGCAGCTTGAGGCATGCTTATCTGTCGGTATGACAAGATGGCAGTCTTACGTTAGAATTATTTTCCCGCAGGCCATTAGAAATGCAATTCCAGCGACGGGGAATACCTTTATCGGTCTTTTAAAAGAAACATCTCTTGCCTTTACGATTGGTGTGGCAGAAATGTTTGCACAAGGGAAGATGATTGCATCGGCGAACTATAAATACTTTGAAACCTATTTAGCCGTAGGGATCGTGTATTGGGTGATGACGATCATTTATAGCTTCCTGCAGGACCTGTTTGAACGAAAAATCAGCAAACCTTACCGGAATTAAGGAGGTGTGGACATGATCAAGCTCACCAATTTGAAGAAATCATTCGGCGACCTTGTCGTCTTAGACGGAATCAATCTCGACGTGAAAAAAGGGCAGGTTGTGGCCATTATCGGACCTTCTGGCTCCGGTAAATCCACCTTGCTCCGCTGTTTAAATTTATTAGAAATACCAGATGAAGGCACGATTGAAATTGGTGATGCAAGGCTCGATGCGTCCAAATTTTCACGTAAAGAAGCCCATCACCTGCGTCAACAAACGGCCATGGTGTTTCAAAACTATAATTTATTTAAAAACAAGACAGCACTGCAAAACATAACAGAATCATTGCTTGTGACGAAAAAAATGACGAAGCAGCAGGCGAATGAAATCGGTATGAAACTGCTGAAGCAGGTAGGGTTAGAGCAAAAGGCTGACAGCTATCCAGTCACGTTATCTGGCGGACAGCAGCAGCGGATTGGGATTGCCCGCGCGTTAGCGGTTGATCCACATGCGATTTTGCTGGATGAACCAACATCAGCGCTTGATCCAGAGCTTGTCTCAGGTGTGCTTCAAGTCATTAAATCCATTGCGATTCAAGAAACAACAATGATTATCGTCACACATGAAATGGCGTTTGCAAGAGAAGTGGCAGACCATGTGATTTTCATGGCGGATGGTCATATTATTGAGCAGGGGACGCCAACTGAGCTATTTGATGAAACAAAGAATGAACGAACGAAACGATTTATCCAAAAAGAAGCAGCGGCTGAAGAAGCATAAGCTGCTTTTTATTCTTTAGAGGGGTGAGTGTCTAGTGAAATCAATAGGAAATGAAGCTTTAAACAAACGTTTGATCAACATTCGCCGAGCGCTTCATGAGCATCCAGAGCTGGCGTTTGAAGAATATGAAACGACAAAGAAACTGCGCCACTGGTTAGAAGAGGAAGGAATCACTGTACTTGATATCCCAGCCCTTCGAACAGGCGTTGTCTGTGAAATCAAAGGAGAACAAGAGGGGCCGACAATTGCTTTGAGAGCCGATATTGATGCACTTCCGATTGAAGAGGCATCTGGTGAACCATTTTCTTCAAAGGTACCGGGTAAAATGCATGCATGCGGTCATGATTTCCATACAGCTTCTATTTTTGGCGCGGCTCTTTTATTAAAAGAGCGGAAACACGAGATCAAAGGAACGGTCCGTATTTTGTTCCAGCCGGCTGAGGAAGTTGCTCAAGGGGCGAAGCACGTCATAGAGGCAGGTGTTTTAGATGGGGTCGATGCGATTTTCGGTATGCACAACAAGCCTGACCTGCCAGTTGGCACGATTGGCATTAGAGAAAAAGCATTGATGGCGAGTGTGGACCGGTTTGAAATCGATATTAAAGGAACGGGTGGCCACGCCGGTATTCCAAATCACACGGTAGACCCCATTGCCATCAGCGGGCAGATCACAAGCGCCCTTCAGCAAATTGTCAGCCGCCGCATCAGCTCCTTGCATCATGCGGTTGTCAGTATCACACGTATACAAGGCGGTACATCATGGAATGTCATACCCGACCGTGTTGAGATGGAAGGAACCGTTCGCACGTTTGAGCCTGAAGTAAGAGCGATGATTCCGGAGCTTATGAAACAAATCGTCAGCGGAATTGCAGGAGGATTCGGAGCAGAGGCTGAAGTGAGATGGCATCCTTATTTGCCTTCTGTCATGAATGATGAGCGTCTGACAAAGGTAGTAGAAGAAACGGCTGGCTCACTTGACTTACATGTCGTGCAGGCAGAGCAGTCACCGGGCGGAGAAGATTTTGCTCTTTATCAAGAACGCATTCCAGGCTTTTTTGTATGGATGGGGACTAGTGGTACGAAGGAGTGGCATCACCCTGCGTTTACATTAAATGAAGACGCACTTCCAGTTTCCGCTGCCTTCTTTGCTGAGCTTGCCGTTCGGGCATTGGAGTCTCGATCATGGAATTAACAAAACATCTGGCAGAAGCAGTGCTTTCTGCTGATCCGCTGCAAGATGAGCGGGCCATTCAAATGGCTAGAAATGGCCTGTTAGACGCGGCAGCATCAGCGCTTGCTGCGAAAGAGGATGAAGGGATCCAAAAGCTGATGCAGCTTGTTGAACAGGAAGGCGGAGCCGCTCAGATTCCTGTCATTGGACAAGGAAAGAAGGTGAGCCGCCAATCTGCAGCAATGCTGAATGGCTACCTCATCCATGCCCTTGATTATGATGATGTGCACTCAGATGTGAGAGGACATCCGAGCGCGGTCATCATTCCAGCGCTGCTATCACAGCTGACAGACGGCAAAGGGTATGGCGAGCGGTTTTTAGCTGCCTACATCACAGGTGTTGAAGTGATGGCAAGACTTGGCGAATCGATCGGTAAGGCGCATTATGAGCGGGGCTGGCATAATACAGGAACACTCGGAGCCATTGCGGCAGTGTGTGCGATTGGCTATTTGAAACAAGTCTCCAAGGAAGAACTGACGAAAGCAATCGGCTTTGCCGGAGCGCAATCAGCCGGAATGCGAAAGCAATTTGGCTCTGATATGAAACCATTACAAGCCGGCTTAGCTGCTAAAACAGCCGTTTGGTCTATGGATTTAGCTTGTTCAGGTTTTGGCGGGAATGACTCGGTTCTTGATGGCGCGCTTGGTTTCTTTTCACTCTATGGAGATCTGGAACTTGCGAAAAGCCGTTTGCTAGAGGGCTATGGTTCTACATGGCGTATCGTTTCGCCGGGGCTGTGGTTCAAAGTATATCCATTCTGCTCAGCAGCCCACCATGCAGCAGATGCGATCCAATCCTTAATGAAAGAGCGGTCTTTCTTGCCGGAGCAGGTAAAACAGGTCGATGTCATATTCCCGCCAGGCGGAGATGCAGCGCTTATTGAGCGGACACCTTTAACCGGGGAAGAAGGACGATTCAGTGTCGAATATGTCATCGCACTTGCAGTGTTTGGACAGACGCTTACGCTGGATGCCTTTACGAAAAAAAACATTCCATCAGACATGCGGACATGGATGAAGCGGGTGAGCAGAGGTTATGATCAAACGACAGAACCCCATCCCAATGCTGTTCCAAAAGGACGCTTTACGATTGTGAAGCTCACCTTAACTGACGGCACCACCATGAGCAATCGGGTTGATATTCCGCAGGGAGCACCAGGCTGTGCGTTATCGAAAGAAGACATCATACAAAAGTTAAGCAGCGTCACAAGCGCATCTCAGGCACAGCAGATTTTACAGGCGGTTGAAGAGGAAAACAACGCTGCTTATTTGAAGTTGCTGGCATGATAAAAAAGCTCATCGATATAGTGATGAGCTTTTTTAAATAGATCTATCCTATAACTGTCAGGAAGTTCTTTCTCTAAATATATGTAAATGACGCTGTCCTATTTCAACTAACATCTTGACCATCTTCTGCAATGCCATCATAAAAAAACCTCATGTGATTCACCGCAGTACTAGTTCTTTCAAAAAGTATGAATAAAAGATGACCAAACGATGATAAGTTCATAAAAACAGTGGAATCCAATTGAGATTTGAAAGGGAACATGTAAAATAAAGCTACATAAAGAAAAACAATGGTAGCAGCGGAGGCTGATCATGAAAATATTAATGATTGAAGATAATCAGAGCGTTTGTACAATGACGGATATGTTTTTTCAACGAGAGGGATTTCAAGCGGAATTCGTTCATGATGGATTAGAAGGATTGAATCGCTTTAAGCAAGAGGAGGATTGGGATCTGCTCATTTTAGATGTCATGCTTCCTTCGATGGATGGTCTGACCATTTGTCAAAAGGTACGCCAGATCAGTGACATTCCGATTATCATGCTGACAGCCAAGGAAACCGAATCTGATCAGGTGCTTGGTTTTGATCTTGGGGCAGATGATTATGTGACCAAGCCCTTTAGTCCACTAACCTTGATGGCAAGAATTAAAGCGGTGAAACGACGCTTTGCTCATACAACGACTCAAGAAAAGGTGAATGAGGGCGAACGGCTGGAGACAGCACATTTTCAGTTGGATAAAAAAACGAGGGAAGTTTTCCTGGATGGAGATCGAATAGAGAACCTCACACCGAAAGAATACGATCTGCTGTGCTTTTTTATTCAGCATCCTCGGCAAGTATTTTCACGAGAACAATTGCTTGAGCAAATTTGGGGATACCAATTTTATGGAGATGAACGAACGGTAGATGTTCATATTAAACGGCTGCGTCAAAAAATTGGGGACGGGCCTAAGCCCTTTTTGTATACAGTATGGGGCGTAGGGTATAAGTTCGATGAAGATTAAATATTTTTATCAGCTGCTGATCAGCCACCTTGGGTTATTGCTCATCGCCATTGTCATTATCAGCACCCTTTTATCTCATTTTGTGAAAGATATTGCCTATCAAAACAGAGTGAATGAAATGAGCTCCTATGGGAATGAAATCTTGCAAGATTATAAACGACTCCCTAAAAGCGAGATGACCTTTCGTCTGCGGCCATTTGAAGATATTCTTTCGACGAGGCAAATTCGTTTTTTCGTGTTTGATGAAAAAGGAGATATTCTGTCTCAGCAGCAAGTGATGCCGCCTCATGAAGTATTATTGACAAAGGATTTATGGGCCAAACTCTCAAAAGGAGAGCAAATCATTGTGAAGCGAAGTGATTCACGCCGCCTTGATCAAGAGGCATCACTTGTGGCGCTCCCTGTCATGGAGGATGGAAAGCTAAAGGGCGGAGTTGTCCTTATTGCCCCGATTCAAGGCGCTGAACAGCTCATCGCCCAAATGAATCGTTATCTGTATATCATCGTATTTGTGGCGCTGACGATCACCTTTATTCTCAGCCTGTTCCTGTCTAAATTTCATGTGAACCGCATCAAAAAGTTGAGAGAGGCGACTGAAAAGATTGCGCAAGGTGATTACAACATCAAGCTTGAAAACAAACACCTTGATGAAATTGGCACACTTGGTGAGGATTTTAATATTATGGCCAAGCGTCTTCAGCAATCAAGAGAGGAAATTGACCGGCTCGAAAAGCGCAGACGTCAATTCATCGCAGATGTGTCTCACGAATTGAAAACACCGCTGACCACCATTCGAGGACTGGTGGAATGGCTGAACACTGCGGATGTGTCAGCAGAAGAGAAAGAGAAATGCTATGCCTTAATCACTGATGAGACAAAACGTATGCTGCGCCTCGTCAATGAGAATATGGATTATGAGAAAATTAGATCGAATCAAATTACCCTTCAGAAATTTCATTATCCACTCATTGACACATTTGAAGTGATGAAAGAGCAGCTGAGCCGAATCGCCGAAGAGAAAAACAATCAGCTGATCGTGGACGTTGATCCCGAGCTAAAGGTTTATGCAGATTATGACAGGCTCATTCAAATACTTGTCAATATCACAAAGAACGCGATTCAATTCACAGAAGACGGCCGTATTTACTTAAGAGGAAAACAAGAAAATCAAGAGACGATCATCGAAGTGGAAGACACGGGCATTGGCATTGCGCCAGACGAAGTCAAACACATATGGGAACGTTTTTATAAAGCGGATATCTCAAGAACGAATACACCGTATGGAGAATACGGATTGGGCTTGTCTATCGTGAAGCAGCTTGTGGACCTGCATGAAGGGCATATTGATATGAAAAGTGAAAAAAACAATGGAACGACATTTACCATACGACTGCCGTTTCCAAAAGAAAAAGGCTAAAATGAAGTTCATTTTAGCCTTTTTTGGTGAATCACCACTTATTCATTTTTGGTAAACGTCAACCCAATATGAGCAAGTGCCTGCGGCAAGTCTTTCCGGATGGTGATGTCTTTAAACGATATATTGGATTGAATCGCACTTAAAGCAAGGTCTTGCTTAATACCTGTTAAAACTGCCGAAATTCCTAAAAGTCTCAGCGTTTGTGCGTAGCTGACCAAATATTGAATGCTTTGTTCATTCAGGCTTTTGGTTCCCGATACATCAATGACCAAATGAGAGAGCGACAGCCTGTAGCTTTCCTGTAAAATGGTTTCTAAAATATGCTGAGCACGTGTCTCTTCGATATCACCAAGCAGAGGAAGCACAGCGACACCGTCAACAACTGGTACGATCGGTACAGACAATTGCCGAATTTGCCGGTTGGCACGGTCTAGTTCGAGGACATAGCTTAATAATGAAGCCATCGTTTCAAACATATACACATGCTCTTCTGTGAACTGCTTCGGCCTTAAATCAAGTCCGCAAATCGTTCCGTAGTTCGTCCCATCTGTGAAATTAATGGGAACTCCAATAAACGAGCCGCCTTGAAGATTTTTCGTAACCTCTAAGTATTTAAAACGGTCATCCTTCGAAATGTCAGGAATCACAAGTGTATCCCGATGATCGACCACAAGCTTGCAAAATGTCTTTTCGTAAGGAAGTTCTTCTCCTTCTTCAAGAAGCTGCTCGTCATGATTTAGCACCTTTACAATTTGATTGGTGTTTTGATCATTTTTAGCAATAAACAGTGTATTCACATCAATGAATTGACTCATCATGTTTAAAATACTAGTAGAAGCATCATGAAAATTGCGAAACTGTTTTAATAGTTGTTGACGAGGCATTGTTTTAGGACTCCTTGTAGCTCCGATCATAGGCCGGAACGGATAGTTGATTTGTCTCTATCATACAAAATCAAACAAGAAATAGATACACTTTAATGCGCAAAAACACTCTGATCGTTGAGATGAAAAAAGGCTGCCGATCCAAAGATCTGGCAGCCTTCTGATTAAAGAGAGACAGGGACAGTAGACATAGAGAAAAATTCCTCATACAAGGCTTGGACAGCTTCTTTTTCTTGAGCCGCTTTGACGCCAAACATCATGCTGACCTCTGAAGAGCCTTGATTGATCATTTCAATATTGACCTTCGCTTTTGACAGCGCCTTTGCCGCTCTTGCTGTTGTGCCAACATTATGACGCATCGCTTCTCCTACAACCATAATCAGCGAAAGATTTCGCTCTAAAACGACCTCATCTGCATCAAGCACGACCTTCAAGCGGTCTAGCAGCTCCTCTTCAATATGCTGCTCCTCCAGCTGATCCTGCCGTAAAATAATGGTCATATCATCAATGCCAGAAGGAACATGCTCATACGTAAGCCCATACTCTTCTAGTGTTTGCAGCACCTTTCGTCCAAAACCGACTTCTCTGTTCATCAAATATTTACTAATGTAAATACTGCAAAATCCATTGTCTGAGGCGATTCCAACAACAGGTCCATTTGTATGGTCCCGCTGATTTACGATTTTTGTCCCTTTTGCCGACGGGTTGTTGGTGTTTTTAATCTGAACCGGAATTCCTGCACGGAAGGCAGGAATAAGTGCTTCATCATGGAACACAGAAAAACCAGCATAGGACAGCTCGCGCATTTCCCGGTATGTCAGCTCTGTAATCTCTTTTGGTTCATGAACAATCGTTGGATTGACGGCATAGACAGCATCGACATCTGTAAAGTTTTCATATACATCTGCCTTCAAACCGTTCGCCAAAATGGAGCCGGTAATATCGGAGCCGCTTCGCGAAAAGGTGACGATGTCTCCCGCGAGACTAAAGCCAAAAAAGCCAGGGAATATAATAATGCCAGAGCGCTCTCTTAATTTGTACAAATGATCATAAGACTCCGGCAGAACTTGTGCTTGGCCAGGCTCATCGCTCACAAACAAACCAGCTTCCTTTGGATTCACATAATGAGCTTCCACACCTTGGTGGCGGAAATAGGCGGCAATGAGCTTAGCGTTATTGTCTTCACCGCTTGCTTTAATGGCATCAAGATAGCACTCAGGGCGGGATGAATCAGCCTGTAATAATGTGTCTAAATCTTGCCAGATGGTATCGATAATGTCTTGACCTAATCCGAGTTCATCCGCTATTGAGGCATACCTCTCAATGACTGCTTCCTTTAAATCATGTGCTTCGCCTAAACGTAAATATTGTTCACCGCAGCTAATTAATAGATCGGTGACCTTTGTATCCGTTGAATGCCGTTTTCCTGGTGCGGAAACAACGACTGCTTTTCGAGCTGGATCTGCTGTTACAATGTCAAATACCTTTTGCAGCTGCTTGCCAGATGCAAGTGAACTGCCACCAAATTTAACGACCTTCAATGCATACATCTCCTATAGTAAAAATTTTCTCACAAATTGAATAGTTCCTATTATCAACTCTTTTCTTTAAATTATCAAGGTTTTTCTTCACTAGAAATACAAATGTGTTTGCAGAGAGGACGATATTGTATGAGTATATGAAAAAAGAGCCGGCCATATGCCGAGCTCTTTTTCTTATGAAGAAGACGAGGAGGAAGATAGCTCCTGCTTCATCACTTTATTCTCACGTTTTTTTTCCTTTAAGAAAAAGGAGAGGACGAGTCCAATGACGGCAATCAGACCAGAAATGAAAAATGACGTATTCATTCCATGAACGGCCGATTTTAATGGATTGGCCAATTCTGCATTTGCAGCAGAGCTGCTCATGATAGAGACAAGCACAGCCGTTCCAATGGAACCGCCTACTTGTCTCATCGTGTTATTCATCGCTGTCCCATGAGGGATCAAATGAGGCGGTAAAGAGTTAATACCTGCGGTTGTCAGCGGCATCATGATCATCCCAACCCCGATTAACCGAAGCGTGTAGGCGACCGTAATGAGGGCGATCGATGAATCAAGGGTGAGCAGCATAAATGGCAGGGTGGTAACGGTGAGTATCGTAAATCCGCCTAATGCCAGCCCTTTTCCGCCGACTTTATCAAAAATCCGTCCAATAATCGGTGACAGGAGTCCCATGAAGAGAGCACCTGGCAATAAGATAAGCCCTGTATCAAGTGCAGACAGCCCTCTGACATTCTGCGTATAAAGCGGCAGAATCGTCTCTGTCCCAATCAATAAAGCAAAGACAAGCATGCCGAGGAAGGTTGTTAAGCTAAAGATCGCAAATTTAAATACGCCAAACTCCAGCATCGGTCTTGTTAAGTTCGACTGGCGCAGGATAAAGAAGAATAAGCTCACGGCGCCGACAATCAGCGAAATGAGAACAGTCGCACTCGTCCATCCATACGTGCCGACACTAGAAAATCCGTAAAGCAGCCCTCCGAAACCGAACGACGACAAGATGACAGATAAGACATCAATACGTGTTTCTCTTTGCTGCGTCACATTTTTCATTAAGAAGAAAGCAAGAATGAGATCAATGATACCGATTGGCAGAACAATATAGAACAAGAACTTCCAGCTGAAGGAATCAACAATCCAGCCGCCAAGTGTTGGCCCAAGCGCAGGTGCGAACGAGATGACAAGTCCGACCATGCCCATTGCCTGCCCGCGTTTTTCTTTCGGGAAAATGGTTAAAAAGATCGTTTGCATCAGCGGCATTAAAATCCCTGCGCCTGCTGCCTGTACGATTCGCGCTGCAAGTAACACCGGGAAATTCGTTGCAAATGAAGCAAGAATTGTACCGGCTGTAAAGATGCTAAGTGCCGTTAAAACTAAAGAACGGCTTGAAAATTTCTCAATGAGGAAAGCCGTAATGGGGATGAGAATCCCGTTTGTCAGCATAAAGGCTGTTGTAAGCCACTGTCCTTTGCTGACCTCAATATTGAAATCTTCCATGATATGCGGGATCGCTGGAATGAGAAGCGTTTGGTTTAAAATCGCAACGAATGCCCCAACGAGGAAAATCCCAACAATCACAGATCGATTATACGATGTAGTTGATTGGTTCATGTTATCCCTTCTTTATCTATAAAATGATGTTTTTCAGCTGTGACACGTTTTGTGATAAAACGCTGTTTTTGCCTAAATAATCGAGCAGTGAGCTGACTAAAAAGGTTCTCGGTTCATCCTTTGATAATTCTTGATTGAGCAGCTCATAAGCAGAGAGGAGATCGTCTTTTTCTTCTCCGTTTGACAGTGCGTGAAGCTCTTGTTTGATCTTCGTTAAGTACGAGATGACAAGTTTTTCTTCATCATATCCGTCCTGTGAGGAAAACAAATAAGAGTCCATGAGCTGATCTGTTAACACAGGCTCAATTGAGCAAGGCTTTTTCGATACACGGTCCATCACACCGATAATCATCTCAGCAGCATTTTCTAATTTGATGTTCTTGTGCTCAATCGCCAGCATTAAGATGAATTCTCTCATTAATCCATTGAGAACAATCACGAGATCCCAGACATAAGGAGCGACAGATTCACCATAGGTGCTCAAAATAATGTCTTTGTGCCGCTGCATGATAATGGAGCGTGTCTCGCGTAAGTGTTTAATGACAATAGGCGAATGCTGAGAAAAAGCTTCAAAGGACAGCATGTTCAAAAATTTATGATTCTCTTTAAACTCTTCAAGCTCAAGCTTGATCTTCTTTGTGAATTTTTCCTTTTTGGACAGCGTCGTTTCTGAATGAATGATGCGGGAAATCTCTCTCATTTTGCGCTGATTGTATTTAATCAGTTCTAGTAGAAGGGCTTCCTTTGAATCAAACAGTTTATAAATAGACGCTTTTGATATTTTACAGGCATCGGCAATTGACTGCATGGAGACACTCATATAGCCTTTTTGAGAAAATAATTTCTTTGAAACCCGCAAAATCTCTTCTTGCTTTTCGTTCATCTTCATAAGTCCTTTCCGAATCGGCAAAACCATATGGTCACAATGGAAACCGAGTGGTCACTTTTGCTATGATAACAAAACCAATGACCCATGACAAGAAAATGAACTTAAAAAAATACCCGTCTGCATGACAGGTATTTTATCCTTCCGCATGTGCGGTATATATTTTTGTTTTGCCGTGAAGTTCGACGACCAACATGTCTTCTCTCTCTTTCACAGAGTAAATAGCGGTCCCTTTTTGCAGCCTAGAAGCTGTACCATGTTCAAAATTTTTGACGGCTGTTTTCTGAATGACACCTACTTGCTGATGTTTTGTGACGTGTAAGGATGTCGTCCAATTTACATTTGTTTCATAGACCGTTCCTTCCCATTGAAATAAATCTGCCTGCTGATCCATAGCTAATAACTCTTCCGCACTAGGTGGTTTTGACTGAGAATATTGGACGGACTGGCAGGCGCAGAGGAAGATCGCGAGAATCATCATCAATAAACTAATCCTTATATTATGTTTCAAAACGGGTTCCTTCCCTTCAGACAGTCTCATGAATAATGGACGTTTGTGAAGTCATATCGTTACTTGACCAGTCAGCTTCAGGTGAATGAGATTGTATGTTGGCACTAAATACGATACATTTATTGTATGACGAATCCAAACCATCCAAACAAAGAAGATATGAGATTGATTTCTGTGCTGCACGCATTGGCTGATCCAATCCGGTTAGAAATTGTCCGCTGCTTAGCGGAAGCGGGGGAGAGGACATGCGGCACGTATGAGATGAATATTGCCAAATCCACGCTTTCCCATCACTTCAAAGTGCTGAGGGAGGCAGGCGTCGTGAAAGTGAGAATTGACGGGAAGCACCGTTACTATTCTTTAAGAAAAGAAGACATCGAGACCGCTTTTCCTGGACTCATGTCATCGATTCTAGCTATAGATAAAGAACGGTGGTAAGCCAGCTGTCTATGAAGAGCAGCTGGCTGTTTTATTTCCCAAAAATGGCGTCATACAGCCGTTTCACTGCCGGCTGAATATCCTCTTGCTTCATATGTGAGAAGCCGAGGACAAGCGGAACAAAGCCTGGCTGATGCCCCGGCAATTGCTCATCAAGGGTAAAACGATCCATTCCGTACATTTTCAGCTTTCTTTCCTTCGCTCGCTGTAAAATCTCATGCTGCGTTCGATTTGAGCGGAACTCTGCGATAAAATGAAGACCGGCATTTTCTCCAATAATCCGCACATTGTCAGCAAAAACCGTATTGAGCTCTTCAATGAGCTGCTTCCGTTTTTCCTCATATAAACCATTCATTCTTTTAATATGCCGTTGATACGCCCCATCTTTTATAAAATGAAGAAGGGTGTATTGTGTAAAAAGATTAGCTGTTTGAATGAAAAAATGCTGTTCCTCCTTATAGCGTCTCAATAAATGCTGAGGCAGCACCATATAGCTTAGCCGCAAGCCAGGCAGCAATGATTTTGAAAAGGTGCCCATATAAATGACTTTGTCATATCGGTCAAGACTTTGCAGCGCCGGAATGCTGTCTGTGCCATATTTAAATTCACTGTCATAATCATCCTCAATGATATAACGATCTGGCTGATCGGCTGCCCAGTTTAACAGCTGAATGCGCCGGGAAATCGGCATAATCACCCCTGTTGGAAATTGATGTGAAGGGGTAATGATCAACACATTCGGCTGTTTTTTTAGAATGTCGCTCATCCGCACACCTTTTTGGTCAATGCCAATCGTTTCAATTTGGTGATGATTGTTTTTCAGCATTTGATAGAGCCGGCGGTAGCCAGGGTTTTCTAGCCCGTATACTTGATCGGCCGGAAGAATGCTTGATAACGAATGGATCAGTGACTGTGTGCCTGCACTTAAAATGAGCTGTTCTGGATAGCATTTGACTCCTCGCGCAAGTCCGATCAGCCGGGCAATCGTTTCCCTCAGCTCATACACACCTTGTGGATGCGGAAGCTCACCGAAGGCATCTTGGTGGAGATGGATCGCCTTTTGTTCACTTTTCAGCCAGCTTTTAAATGGAAAGTTCGCTGTATCGACGGAGATATGTGAAAAGGAATACCAGTCGTCTCGTGCAATCGGTTCTTCCTTTAAATCTACAGGAAGAGAAGAGGGTTTTAGCTGACCAGATTTATGAAACGTTTCTAGTGATTCCACGAAAAACCCTTTGCGTTCAACCGAATATAAATATCCCTCGGCAAGCAGCTGCTGATAGGCGCCATTCACTGAATTAACGCTGACGTTTAATGTATCGGCTAACTCTCGTTTGGACGGTAATTGATCATGCGGCTGAAGGTTGCGGTTTAAGATTTCCCCTTTAATTTTCGTATAAATTTGATGATAAATATATCCGTTTTGCCCTGTTTGATCTAGTTGAATTGTCAGCATCTCATCATTCCATCCTCTCTGATACCATGAAAAAAATGATATTGGTACTTTCTATCATACCAAAAAATATTCAGAATAATAAAAAAGGATATAAAGGGGATGGATGACAATGAGTCAAACGACAACAAACCGTTTTTCAACTGAAGAATGGCAGGGGAAAAGAGATCAATACGTCGCAAGAGGCGTGAGTAATGGCAACCGTCATCTTGCAGCGAAGGGGAAAGGAGCCGAGCTGTTCGATATTGATGGGAACCGATTTATCGATTTTGCAGGCGCCATTGGCACATTAAACGTAGGACATTCACATCCAAAGGTCGTGGAAGCGGTCAAAGCACAGGCAGAGAGCCTGATTCACCCAGGATTCAACGTGATGATGTACGAATCGTATATCGAATTGGCAGAGAAGCTGTGCCATCTCACACCAGGGGATCATGATAAGAAAGCCATTTTCCTTAATTCAGGTGCAGAAGCTGTTGAAAATGCGGTGAAAATTGCACGTAAATATACGAAAAGACAGGCCGTTGTGTCGTTCACAAGAGGTTTTCACGGCAGAACGAATATGACAATGAGCATGACGAGCAAGGTTAAGCCGTATAAATTTGGATTCGGGCCATTTGCATCTGAGGTGTACCAAGCACCGTACCCTTATTACTATCAAAAACCTGAAGGATTAAGCGATGCTGCTTACGACGAGTACATCATTGATCAATTCAATCAATTCTTCGTCGCAGCCGTTGCACCAGAAACCGTTGCTTGTGTGGTCATGGAACCAGTCCAAGGGGAGGGCGGATTCATTGTGCCATCGAAGCGCTTCGTTCAGCATGTCGCTTCCTTCTGTCAGCAGCACGGGATTGTCTTTGTTGCAGATGAAATCCAAACCGGTTTTGCAAGAACAGGGAAATACTTTGCGATTGAGCACTTTGATGTGGTACCGGACTTAATTACTGTGTCAAAATCTCTTGCAGCTGGCTTACCGCTGAGCGGAGTCGTTGGCAGAAAAGAACTGCTTGATGCGGCAGATCCAGGGGAGCTCGGGGGAACATATGCAGGAAGTCCGTTAGGCTGTGTAGCTGCACTAGCTGTCCTTGATATCATTGAAACAGAACAACTGAATCAACGATCTGAACATATTGGACAAGTCATTGAGGACAAAGCCAATGAATGGAGAACAGCGTATCCATTCATTGGGGAAGTCCGCCGGTTAGGGGCAATGGCGGCAATTGAAATTGTGGAAGATCAAACAACGCGTACACCAGATAAGAAAAGAGCCGCAGCGATTGCAGCATATGCAAATGAGCACGGGCTGCTTCTTTTAACGGCAGGGATTAATGGGAATATCATTCGCTTCTTAACACCACTTGTCATCACAGATGAGCTGCTTCACGAAGGACTAGGGATCATCGAGGACGCCTTCAAAGCACGCTAAACAACAAAGGGGGATGGTTGTATGCAAAAACAACAAATGGCAAAAACCATGTCGCAGTCTGACGTACTGTTTTTGTCCATTGGTGCAATGCTTGGCTGGGGCTGGGTTGTACTTTCGGGAGATTGGATTTTAACAGCTGGATTTTTAGGCAGTGTGATTGCTTTCGTTATAGGCGGTATTCTCGTCATCTTTATCGGACTTACGTATGCTGAGCTTTCGTCTGCGATTCCAGAGACAGGCGGAGGGCTCGTTTTTGTCCAGCGGGCATTTGGGATGAAAGCAGCGTTCGTCTCAGCATGGGGCGTATTATTTGGTTATGTGTCTGTGATTACGTTTGAAGCTGTTGCCTTGCCGACCGTCATTGATTATGTGATTCCAACACAGCATGCTGGCTTCTTATGGAATATAGGGGGATGGGACGTTTATTTCACGTGGGTATTGATTGGATCTGGCGGTGCATTGTTTTTAACAGCGCTGAATTACATTGGGGCGAAGCCTGCTGCCATTTTTCAGTCCGTGTTCACAGTGGCGATTATTCTGACAGGTTTTCTCCTTTTAGGCGGCGCAACATTTAATGGAGATTTTGCAAACCTTGAGCCGATGTTTCAAGGCGGGGTTGGCGGTCTTATGGCGGTGTTAGTCATGATTCCCTTTTTATTCGTTGGGTTTGATGTCATTCCGCAAGTAGCGGCGGAGATTAACGCACCAAAAAAAATCATTGGGAGAATCTTGATTATTTCCATCGTGAGTGCGGTCATTTTTTATCTGCTTATTGTTTTTGGGGTAGCTGCTGGAATGTCAAAGGGACAGCTTGAAGCCTCTTCATTAGCAACAGCAGATGCGATGGTTCAGCTTCTCGGTCATCAAGCGTTTGGAACAGTGCTGGTTATCGGCGGTGTAGCAGGGATTGTGACGAGCTGGAATGCTTTTATTATCGGTGCAAGCCGTATTCTATATGCTATGGCGGAAAGAGGTATGATTTCCAAATGGTTTGCGTATATTCATCCAAAGTATAAAACACCGACAAATGCCATTTTATTTCTTGGAGCTTTAGCTTTTTTCGCTCCATTATTAGGGCGTCCTGCCCTCGTATGGATTGTCAATGCAGGCGGTGTCGGAATCATCGTCGGGTACTTAATAGTATCCATTGCCTTTATGAGACTTCGGAAAACAGAACCTGAGCTGGAGCGTCCATATCGCATAAAATATTGGCGGACGACAGGTGTTTTAGCTATCGGACTGAGTCTTCTTTTCCTTTCATTTTACTTTCCAGGAATGCCGGCCTCCTTATCTTGGCCAGCTGAATGGATATTGCTTTTAGGTTGGGTACTCATTGGGTATATACTATATGTAATGAATCCAAGAACGAAGGAGACGATAGAGCATGACAAACGAACTCAAAGTGTATAATCCTGCAACAGGAGAAGAAATTGCTTCAGTTGCTCAGCATACAAAAGAACAGATCGAAGATGCAATTTCCCGTTCACACAAAGCATTTAAATCATGGGCAAAAACGTCAGCACATGAACGTGCCAATATCATTCGCAAGTGGTTTGATCTGATGATTGAGCATAAAGAGAGGCTTGCGAAAATCATCACAGAAGAAAACGGAAAGCCGTATCAAGAAGCATTAGGAGAAATCGTCTATGCGGCTGGTTATATTGAATGGTACGCAGAAGAAGCAAAGCGAATCTACGGCAGAACCATCCCGTCACATACGACGAACAAACGCCTTTTCGTCACAAAACAGCCAGTTGGTCCTGTTGCTGCCATTACTCCGTGGAATTTCCCTGCGGCGATGATTACGAGAAAGGCAGCTCCTGCGCTTGCAGCAGGCTGTACGTTTATTGTAAAACCTGCTGAAGACACACCGCTGACAGCTATAGAACTAGTAAAATTAGGTCATGAAGCCGGCATTCCAGAGGATGCACTGCAATGGGTTGTGGGAGACGGCAAAGAAGTGGGGGAAATCTTCACAGATAGTCCATTGATTCGAAAAATCACGTTTACAGGCTCAACGCCCGTCGGGAAGCACCTGATCAAAAACAGTGCCAGTACAGTCAAACACGTATCAATGGAGCTTGGCGGTCATGCTCCGCTCATCGTAGACAAGGATGCGAATCTTGAACTAGCTGTCAAACAAGCAGTGGCATCTAAGTTTCGGAACGCAGGGCAAACCTGTGTCTGTGCCAACCGCTTAATTGTGCATGAAGACATTCATGAAGCATTTGCGCAAAGATTCAGCAAAGAAGTAGAAAAGCTGAAAGTAGGAAATGGGTTTGAAGAAGGCACATCCATCGGTCCTATTATCAACAAGCGCGGTTTTGATAAAATTGTCGGCCAAATTCAAGATGCAGTGGATAAAGGGGCGAAAGTTCTTGTCGGCGGCGATACGCATTTCGACGATGACAAATCATATTATTTTGTCCAGCCAACGGTTCTTACACATGTGGACCCTTCGATGAACATTATGCATGAAGAGACCTTTGGTCCAGTGGCACCTATTACGGCATTCAAAACGTTAGACGAGGCAATTGAATTAGCCAACGATACACCTTTTGGCCTTGCAGCTTATTTCTTTACAGAAAATTATCGGAACGGACTCTACATTTCAGAACATCTCGATTATGGGATCATTGGCTGGAATGATGGCGGTCCATCGGCTGTCCAAGCACCTTTTGGCGGTATGAAAGAGAGCGGAATTGGCCGAGAAGGCGGCATCGAAGGGATCGAGCCTTATTTAGAAACAAAATATGTATCCATTGGTTTAGACGAATAAACGTGAAAAAGACTGTCAGAGGAATCTCGGCAGTCTTTTTTATGTTAAACAGCAGGCGGGAAAAGCTGATCCACCGTTTCTTTCGTTTCTTTCAGAATTTCATGTATGTAATCTGCAGATGCCTGCTCCATGCTGCTGAACAAAAGCCGTTCGACAGGCTGAACGCCAATAAAATTGAAGACTTCTGTATCAGTTGTCATGTGATGGGAGGAGGTGGAAATCTTATTGGAATTAAGAAAAGTCCTCGGTGCATCGTGGGTGTTGATAATGACACCTTTTTTGTGCCGAAGCAGATTTTCAATCTCTCCATCCTCACTGATCTGATAAGCAAAACCTTCAGAAAAGACGCGTTCTACATATCCTTTTAGCATAGCCGGCAAGCCTGTCCACCATATTGGAAAAATAAACGTCAGCACATCCGCTTGCTGAATCAGCGTCTGCTCTCTTTGAATGGCAATCGGGACATCACCGCATTTGATGGCAGCCTTTTCTGCAATGGTGAGCTCTGGCGAAAAACCTAGGGCATAGACATCACGAACAGTCACTTTATGACCATTGTTCAATAGAGTGCTCACAACAAGATCTAATAAGGTTTGATTTAAGCTTTGCTGGGGATGAGCAAATATGATTACATGGTTCATCTCATAGCCTCCTATGTGGTCATCTGTCTCATTATGTCACGCAGCTTTATCCTATTCAATCCTATATTGGTAATAACAAGTTGGGAAAATGGAAAATAATTGATCGTGATAAAAGTAAACAGTGCGATTTGTACATGTGTAAAGGAAGAAAAAGCGATCGTTTCTAAGAAAACGATCGCTCATACACTTTTATTTCTTTCTAAAAGCAAGTCCAAGTGCAATCAGTGCCACGACTAGAGCAGCAATGGACAGACCAAGGACAAGTGGTGAGGAAGAAGCAGTGGCTGTTTCAGAGGCCTTTTCTTCTTTTGGTTTTTCCTGGCCATGTGAATCCGTTACAGTATTAGATGCCACAATGTTTGTGATGGAGTGAGGTTTATCAGCATCTTTATCGCCAGTCCATTCAACGACTGTTCCATCCTTATAATATTGATACGCATCCCAAGCAGCTTCACCTGCTTTTTCAGGGTTTTTCGCTACAAAAACGAATTGCTGGAATTGTCCAGCAAGCACACCTTTACCTGTTGCTTCCCAAGTCACTCTTGTTACCTTGCCATCTTTCTCTTCAGTTGATGTTTTCCAGCCAGGTACTGGCTCATATTGCTGGAATTCTACGCCTTTAGGAATTGTCACGACAACCTTAGTCGTCGGGCTGTCACTCTCAGAAGGAACCTTTAATGTATAGGTCTCCCAAGCATTTGTCGCAGATGTATCAGGCTTGACTGTTACGTGCGCACTCACAGGAATCGCCAATAAAAATGAAGCGAGAAGCATTGGTAATAAAGCTTTAACGTATTTTTTCATATGTGATAACTCCTTTTAGTTTCTTCTAATAAATGTGGTATCGATATTCTTAAAAGAACCAGTTAACGCATGGATTTCAATTTTCCATGTGCCTTTTTCATTTAATAAGAGATTTTCAGCAGAGAAATGACCATTTTTTAATCGTTTCAGCTGAAATTCACTCGGTGTCTCATCACCGAATAAAGCCACCTTATGGATCTTGGCTGTCACAGATTGAATATCAGTGATCGTTTCGCCATTCTTCTTTGTAAATGCCACTTCGAATGAGTTTTTCCCCGGGGCATTCGGAGTAATGCTCAAGGACACAATATCACGATGCTCGACCTGATTTGCGCCAAAGAAGGGCTCTGGTGCAGGCGGAGGAGGGCTCGGAATATTGGTAAAGACAGCCGTTAATAACAAAATGGCGATCCCGATCATCCATTCAGCTCGTAAGGAAATGCTGCGTTTCTGCTTCTTTTCCCATCTCAGCATCAAGTAATGCATAAGCCCAAGAAGGCCCATGATGATAAATAAACCAAGCTTGATTAAAAAGGTGCGTCCGTATGCTGATTGGAAAAGAGCGTCAAACGATTGCAAAATAAAGATCGCATTCACAAATCCTGAAAACACAATGAGTCCAACAGAGAGCAGTGCCCAAGGATGAAATGCTGCTAGCGTACTCCGTATGAGCGGCTCATCTTCATTTGGCAGTTTCTTTATCAATAGAAGGACAATGGCTGTTAAACCACCGACCCAAATCGAAGCAGAGATGAGATGGATGAAATCAAGTGATGTTGTGAGTATTTTATTGTCTGTTGCGGCTGGATGTCCGATTTGTGCCTTCAGCCAAAGAAGCACTATGAAGAGAAGCAGTGGAAACAGCCAAACTCGAAAAGAAGAGAAATCCCCTTTTCTCACCGCCACAATTGTCCAGATGGTGAGAAGAACAAATGACGCCATAAGCATCATCCACAGACTACCGCCAGAAGTGGACGCAATCGTTTCTTGTAAAAGCGAAGGCTGAAATGCCCCCCAAAAGGACACGTCTGCCGCTGATTTTGTCTGAATCGGCAGCTGGAACACAAGTGCTCCGCCCATCATGATCAATGACACGGTCAAAAGCCGCTTCATTCGTTTCTCCAATACAGGTGAAATCGTATTCTTAAACCAAAGCAGTCCAAACAAAATGGTCCCAAGGAATAAGCTGAATGACGTATAAAGAAAGGCTTTATCAATAGTTGAAGCCATATCTATGGATTCATCCGTTTGGCCTTGCTCTAATTGGTCAAAACCGCCATCCGCTTTTCCAATACTAAACGGAATCATGCCAGAGACAGAGTGTCCGTCCGCTGATACCGCATTCCACTGAATGGTGTAAATCCCTTTTGGTAAATTCTTTTTTAAAGCTGCTTCCATGATCTTTTGATCTTTAATGACCGTATCTCCTTTATCCACACGATCACCTTTTGCATTTAACACCTTAATGGCATGAAAGCCGCTTTCAATTCCTTCACTAAATGTGATCGAGACTGAAGGAGGCTGCTGATCCAGCTCTTCATTTGCCGCTGGGTTCGAGCTCACGACGTATGCGTGAGCAAATGCTTCCTTTGGAATGAAAAAAGCGAACATGACCATAAGAAGCAGAAGCCACTTACTATTTTTAAACAAGGTGAATAACCGCCTTTCTACCTATGAAAATGTCTCATGTATCAGAAAGAAAGCGGCAGTAAACTGTGAGTCACAGAAAAAACCGCTCTTCCTATTGTACCGCCCTCTTTAAAAGGTAAACGAAACAAACAGCAAGATGGTTCACTTTTTCTGTGTCATGTCTGCGCAGACATTTCTTAATTGAATAGGTTTGATCAATTATAAGCCTATTCGATTTAAGAAGAGGAAACAAGAAGAGACCATTTGAAAGTTGTGAAATTCCCATGAATTTTGTTTCAAAACAACGGCAGATCAACCTTTTCACCCCTTTTGTATTGGGATCTGAAGGTATTTTCACATCATTTTTCAATTTTGTCACACACTATGTGACAAAGTGACATTTAGTTTCAATTGAAGAGAAAGTGAAAGCGTTTTACGATAGGCATAAGGGCTTCACTGAATCTTGTTCTTATATCTTTTGACCTATAAAGCCCTAAATAAAGGGAGAGAAGAAAGGAGTTTTCATAGATGCAGGAAAAAAGCGGATTTCGAGTAAAAGTACAGCGCTTTGGAAGCTATTTAAGCGGTATGATCATGCCGAATATTGGAGCGTTTATCGCTTGGGGACTCATCACCGCATTATTCATTCCAAGTGGTTATTTTCCAAATGAACAATTAAATACACTTGTTGGTCCAATGATCAACTACTTGCTGCCGCTCTTAATCGGTTACACAGGCGGGAAGCTCGTATATGACCATCGAGGCGGGGTACTCGGTGCAACCGCTACGATTGGGGTTATTGTCGGTTCGGACATCCCAATGTTTTTAGGCGCAATGATCATGGGACCGCTTGGCGGTTATCTCATTAAGAAAATCGACCAGCTGTTTAAAGACCGAATCAAATCAGGTTTTGAAATGCTGATTAATAACTTTAGTGCAGGTATTCTAGGTGCCATTTTAGTCGCCATTGCTTTCTACGCCATCGGTCCAGTGGTACTAGGCCTGAATAAAGCCCTTGCGGCAGGTGTAGATATCATTGTCAATGCACATTTACTTCCGCTGGCAAGTATTTTCATTGAACCAGCGAAAGTATTGTTCTTAAACAATGCAATTAACCAAGGAATTTTAGGTCCATTAGGGGTGGAGCAAGCGGCGAAGACAGGCCAGTCCGTTCTGTTCTTGCTTGAAACTAACCCAGGACCAGGTCTAGGTGTTCTTCTAGCCTACATGTTCTTTGGGAGAGGGACTGCAAAGCAGTCTGCACCGGGTGCGATTGTCATTCAATTTTTAGGGGGAATCCATGAGATTTACTTCCCATACATCTTAATGAAGCCAAAGCTCATTTTGGCGGTTATTGCTGGGGGAGCGAGCGGCGTTCTGACCTTTACACTGTTAAATGCAGGCTTAAAGGCTGTGCCGTCACCAGGAAGTATCATCGCTCTTATGCTCATGTCACCAAAAGGCGGCCACCTTGCCGTTCTAGCAGGTGTTGTCGTGGCAGCGGTCGTATCATTCCTTGTCGCTTCTGTCATTTTGAAAGCGTCTAAAGCAGTGGACGAAGACTTAACAGCAGCAACTGAAAAAATGCAAGACATGAAAGGCAAGAAAAGTGCAGCAGCAGCTGCTCTTACAGCACAAAAAGAAGGTGCTGAAGCAAGCGAGCAAGCAGCATCTCCAGATGAAATCAATCCAGATAACGTGAACAAAATCATCTTTGCCTGTGATGCAGGAATGGGCTCAAGTGCGATGGGTGCGTCCGTTTTAAAGAATAAAGTCAAAAAGGCAGAGCTAGATATTGATGTAACAAATACATCCATCAGCAACATCCCAGATGATGCCGATGTGGTCTTTACTCATAAAGATTTAACAGATAGAGCCAAGGCAAAACTGCCAGGAGCTGTCCATATCTCAGTTGATAATTTCTTAAACAGCCCGAAATACGATGAGCTGATTGAGAAATTGAAAAAATAACATGACGAAACGGGTTGAGTCCAATTTTTCCTAATTGAACTCCCCGTTTTGGTTGTTTTCTGATTTTCCATTCTAAAAAAGGTGTGTGATCTTTCATGAAACAAGTACTTTCAAAAGACAATATTTTTCTAAACGAACAAGCGGGCTCTAAAGAAGAAGCCATTAAAAAAGCAGGCGAAGTCTTAGTGGCAAACGGTTATGTCACAAGTGATTATGTGGACAAAATGTTTGAAAGAGAAAATATTTCTTCTACATTTATGGGCAACGGAATTGCCATTCCTCATGGAACAGAGGATGCGAAAGCGGCTGTCCTTCATTCAGGAATTTCCATTATCCAAATTCCAGATGGCGTTGAATATGGCGAGGGGAATATTGCCAAAGTTGTATTTGGTATCGCTGGTAAAAACAATGAGCATCTCGATATTCTTTCTCAAATTGCGATTGTCTGTTCAGAGGAAGAAAACGTAGAGCGTATCATTCATGCAAAGGATCAGGATGAACTGATCGCCATCTTTAACGAGGTGAACTAACATGAAGGCACTTCATTTTGGAGCAGGCAATATTGGCAGAGGATTTATCGGATCTTTGTTAAAAGCATCAGGCTTTGAGCTCGTTTTTACCGATGTAAATGAAGCGGTGATCAACGAGCTGAATGAAAAAAAAGAATACACAGTGGAACTCGCAGCTCCAGGGCAGCAGCAAGAAGTAGTCGGTCCTGTGTCCGCCATCAATTCCGCAAAAGATCCAGCTGCATTAACTGAGGCAGTTGCAACAGCTGACCTCATTACAACAGCTGTTGGACCAGCTGTTTTGAACATCATTGCTTCATCGATTGCTGAAGGTTTAAAACAGAAAAAGCCTGATCATATCATCAACATTGTGGCGTGTGAAAATATGATTGGCGGCAGCTCTCATTTAAAGGAAGCTGTTTTCTCTCATCTAACAGCTGATGAACAAGAAGCGCTGTCACACACAGTTGGTTTTCCAAACGCTGCGGTTGACCGCATTGTCCCAATTCAGCACCATGAGGACATTTTGAAAGTATCAGTCGAACCATTTTTCGAGTGGGTCATTGATGAGACAGGCTTTATTGGAGACGTTCCTCAGATCGATGGAGCGACCTTTGTACAAGATTTGACGCCTTATATTGAGCGTAAGCTCTTTACTGTCAACACAGGACATGCACTAGCTGCTTATGTCGGGTACGAAAAAGGCGTTCAAACGATTAAAGAAGCTGTCGATACACCAGAGATCCGTCAAGTGGTCGAAGGTGCACTTCACGAAACGGGCAGTTATTTAATCGACACATATGGTTTTCAAAAAGAAGAACATGATGCGTATATCCAAAAAATCATCAAACGATTTGAAAATGCCTTTATCTCTGATGAAGTCACGCGCGTCGCACGTTCCCCGCTTAGAAAGCTTGGAGCAAATGACCGTTTAATCGGTCCAGCGAAAAAAATCAAACAGCCACAGTATTTAATTAAAGGCATTGTGGCAGCTTTGGCTTACGACTTTACTGAAGACGAAGAAGCTGTTCGTCTGCAGGCATTAAGAAAAGAAAAAGGAATTGAAGGTGTGCTGGAAGAGGTATGTGGACTCTCACCATCAGACGATCTTTATCAAGCCATTCTTAAAGAAGCAGCTCATTAATCAGAAAATCCCTTTCCATTGTGAGAAAGGGATTTTTTCTATGACTTTTTTAATACTTTTCCCTGCTTGACGATATATAAAGTAAGGGGGAATTTGTATGAAAAAGAAAGCGTTTGCGTCAAGAAGTGTCTTTTTTCAATTAATGTCTGCCATTATCGTGATCACGATTTTAACGGGCGGACTAGTTGGAACAACGGGGTATTTGTTAGCGAAACATGTCTTAATTGATGCAGGGAAAGCAGATTTAAAGCACATCGTCAGCGGAGCGATGGCCACACTTGAACAGTTGAATGACCGTGTGGAGAAAAAAGAACTGACGCTTGAGCAGGCGCAAGAACAAGCCCGGCTTTACTTGAGCGGACCCAAAAATGACAACGGGAAGGGATATCAATCTCAAAAATCAGATTTTATCTATAAAAATAAAGGCTATCTGATCGCTTATGGCACTGACTATTCTACCCAGGTTCATCCTGTCAACGACATCGGTGTCATTCCAGATAACACGACCAATCGTGAAAAAATGGTCGCTGGCGCCAATGCAAAAGGCGAGGATGCACACTATGTGACCTATATGGATAAGGACGATGCAACCGGCGAAGAAAAAGAAAAGCTCGCCTATATGAGCCAGTTTACACCGTGGAATTGGAGTGTAGGTATCGCTGTCTTCCAGGACGAATTTTATAAAGAATTAGAGCAGATGAAGCTTTATATTATTCTCATTACAGCGGGTGTCGCCCTTCTGAGTCTAGGCGTCTTTTATTTAGCTGCTCGAGGAAAAGTCAGACTGCTGAAGCAAGTCACTGCTGCTTCAAAGGAAATTGCGGCGGGGAATATTGAACGCACCAGCTTAAAGGAAACAACGGATGAAATCGGACAGCTGGCAAAAGGCTTTAACCATATGTCAGGAGAGCTCAGAACACTGGTGAGCGGTTTACAGGAAACGAGCAGTCAGCTTGTTGAATCAGCGACAGATTTATCGGCGATATCTGAAGAAACCTCAGCCAGCAGTGAAGAAATTGGACGAGCCATCGGAGACATTTCGACTGGAACACTTCATCAAGCATCTGATCTTGAAGAAGCCAATCAACAAATGACCCAGTTTAATCAATCGATTGAGAATGTCAAAGAACAGAGTGATCAAATTAAACGGATTTCCGACCAATCGAGTCAATCATCACAGCAGGGCCAGCAAATCGTACAGCAATTAAAACAATCGAATGAACAATCGATTCAGGCGTCTCAAGGCATTAGAGCAGGAATCGAGCAGTTAAGTACAAAAGTACAGGATATCTCTCAAATCACAGATACGATTGAGAGCATTTCAAATGAGACGAATTTACTGGCACTGAATGCAAGTATTGAGGCAGCACGTGCAGGAGAGCATGGCAAAGGCTTCTCAGTTGTGGCGAGTGAAGTGCGGAATTTAGCTGAACAGACAAAACAATCAGCCGTTCAAATTCAGCAAATGATTCAAGGCATTAAAGAAGAAACGACGGCAACAGCCGGCATCATGTCGAGCACAATGGATCGTTTTGCCGAGCTGGATGAAGCAGTGCATGCAACAGAACATGAATTCAATGCCATCTCTACATTGATTTCACAAACCATCGTTGAAACAAACGCGATGGCAAAAGAACTGAATACACTGCTGGAGCAAAACGACCTCATCACAAAAGCCATGCACGGCGCAGCACATGTTTCTCAAGAAAATGCGGCGGCGATCGAAGAAATCACTGCATCCACAGACGAACAAGTGACAGCCATCTCTAATGTGGCAAAAGCAGCAGAAAGACTTAATGAGCTTAGCATGCGATTGAATCAGGACATTGCGCGTTATCGTCTATAAATCATTTTGACGATGTATCACCTGTCAGGTACGATGAAGTTAATCAAAACCTTGCTCACGCAATCAAAAGGAGTTTTCCGGTCATGAAAAAGAAGATATTGATGTTCTTACCTTGTGGCTATGGATATTCCACTGCTGTTTTCTTTTAGGATAGATAGAAATTGGTGAAGTCTATCTACAAAACGAAGAAACTAGCAGAAAAATAAACGTGAGTGAGGGACATATCATGGAAAAAATCACGAGAAAAAACCCAGAAAGTATGCCGAAACCTGTTGGTCACTACAGTCATATCACAAGGGTGCCAAAGGGTGCGGGATTATTTGTTTCATCGGGTCAGGTAGGGACAGATATAGATGGGCAGATCCCATCAAGCTTAAACGACCAAGTAACGAATACGTTTGAAAACATTAAAAAAATCCTTGAATCAGAAGGATTGAATGAAGAACATGTGATCAAGGTCAATATATGGGCAACAGAAGAAATCGACTGGGACCATCTATATCCTCAGTGGGATACGATCTTCAAAACAGCTTACCCATCAATGACGATTGCTTATGTATCAGCTTTAGGATGGCCGGAGCTGAAAATTGAAATTGAATTATGGTGTGCGGATAGATGATTCAAAAAAAGAACAGTGAAAACTGTTCTTTCAAATTGTTGACAAAGGGCTAAAATGATCTTGATTTTAGCCCTTTGTCTTCTTTTTTCAGCGTGATAGAAAACCTTTGAAGTCTAGGAAGGACGAGTACCGGCTCGGAGCGAATTTGACATTCGTGAGCACCGGCACGCAGACCTGACACAGAATGGGAGGGTTTGTCTACACGCTGAGCCGCTTTGTGATCCATCCAGCAAGGAACGTAAAGACGGTGTAGACGATGACCCAAATGAGAAAAGATACGTTCCCGCCAATAGAGGTGAACATGAAGATCAAGCTTGCTAACAGCACAATCAAAGTAGGCATCCAAACATTCTTCAAAAAGAGCGTGCCCAAAATGCCAATCAGCACAGAGATAATAGGAAAGCCAAATACAATGAATAGAATAAAAACAGCCATATTGCTAACTCCTTTTAATA
Organism: Bacillus sp. FSL M8-0350; assembly: GCF_038593345.1. Classification (NCBI taxonomy): domain Bacteria; kingdom Bacillati; phylum Bacillota; class Bacilli; order Caryophanales; family Bacillaceae; genus Bacillus; species Bacillus sp. FSL M8-0350. Next base: position 477,086 of record NZ_CP151985.1, read on the forward strand.
AGTGTTTACATCAAAACATAAAAGACCGAAGCAGCCATGTGCGGAAGTGCAAAAATCATCACAAGAAAAGCCGTATCAAGGCGCCACATGCGGTGTTCTTTTGTTTCAGAATGATAGGCTGCTCGTGTCTCTTCTCCACTTGTCCAAGCACCCATTAGCACCCCAGACATCACGACCCCAATAATAGAAATCCCGCCGCTGACAAACCCAATCCATTCAAGGTGCTGCAACATCATAGCGGCGCTGCAAATCACAATCATTGAGCAAACACCGGCGAAAAAAGCATGTTTTTTTCTCATTCTGGTTCACTCCCTTCAAAGTCCATTAGGAGACCGCATCACATATTTCAATGAAATGACCATCAGGATCAGACACATAAGCGACCGTTTGACCCCATGGTTTTTTTGCAGGTTCTTTGATGATCGAAACCCCTTTTTCCTTCATTGATGCAATCGTTTGCTCCACATCATCCACAACAAAGCCAATTTCAAACGTTTGAGACGCTTGATTTGCATCAGGAACAGTCAATCCGAGTGCATCTTTGACATCCTGGCGTGAATTAATCGATAACGTCACGTCTCCAGTATCAAACTCAACATAGGATTCAACCCTCAATTTTATTGGGAAACCAAGTACTTGTTGATAGAAATGAATACTCGCCTCCACATCGTTTACATATAAAATGGTATATTTCATTTTCATGTGAAAAACTCCTTTCTTCATATACGTGTCAAAAACGGAAAGGTTTCCCACTCATTGTACCATATAGGATATAAGGTGTATTTCGTTCCAAAAAAATCAAAATATTTAGCTCAATAGTCTTGAAAAACAAAAAGTGGTGACATATGATAAAAATGTAAAAATAGAAAAAATAGGGGGATCTTACATGTTGAAAAAAATCATGGTGGCTGTCTTGTCTTTAGGACTTTTGCTAAGTTTTACACAAGTCGACACCCACACAGCAGATGCAAAAACGGTCAAGTCTTACAAAAACTGCAAAGCGCTGAACAAAGTATATAAAGGCGGCGTAGCAAAAAGCAAAAACACGAAAAACAAAGGCGGAAAAACAAAATACAAGCCTTATGTATCTAAAGCACTTTATCAAAAAAATAAGCACCTTGACCGCGATAAAGACGGCATTGCGTGTGAACGCTAAGCACATGTGAAAAAGACCTGCAACAAGGTCTTTTTTCTATGGGATCAAACTCGTCCCTTTGTGCCTTCTTCCTCTTTATATTAAAATAAAGATAGTTTCAAAAATCGATACAAAGTGGGGTACTCAATTTGTCAACACAAGCTCATAAGAAAGACATCCGATTGATTGCCATTGATATGGATGGCACGCTGTTAAACAGTGAGCACATCATTCCAGAGGAAAATAAACAAGCCATTAAAGAGGCTGAAGCAAAAGGGGTCCATGTGGTCATTAGCACAGGGCGGACACTGATGACATGCCGAGAGCTGGTTGAGCCGCTCAAGTTATCGTCTTACCTTGTGACAGCAAACGGAAGTGAAATCTGGGATTCAAACTTCCAGCTGATCGAACGGGATCTGCTGCATCCTGATCACGTCCAAATGATGTGGGATTTAAAAAATAGGTACGAAACCGATTACTGGGCTTCAACTGTGGATAAGGTGTGGAGAGGTGAATTCCCAGAACGAATTCATGACCATGAATGGCTGAAATTTGGCTTTGATATTCATGATGATGACGTTCGTGAGGAAGTACTCAATACATTGAAAACAAATAAGCACCTAGAGATCACAAACTCAAGTCCAACGAATATTGAAGTCAATGCAGCCGGCATTAACAAAGCGGCAGCTCTTGCAAAAGTAGCTGAACGCATTGGCTGTACGATGGACAACGTCATGTCACTTGGCGACAGCCTCAATGATATGGCCATGATTCAAGAAGCCGGGTTAGGCATTGCGATGGGAAATGCCCAGGAAGTGGTGAAAGAGGCCGCTGATTGGATTACGGCTCCTAACACAGAACACGGTGTGGCAAAAGCCATCCAACATTGGGTGCTGTCTAAATAAGGTGCATTTCATGACAGAAAAAGTGAGAGGATTTTGCCTCTCGCTTTTTTTGTTTTCTCCTAGTTCGATTGTTATATTTTCTGACAATTTCATGTGCAGTCTATCCAAAGTTGGTATAATCAATATAAATTCGAATATTCGGACTTTATATTCCGTATTTCGGAACAACAAGGAGGGATTCTATGTATCAAGTGGATATCAACTGTGATTTGGGAGAAAGCTTTGGTCAATACACAATCGGTGCAGACGAACAAATCTTAGAATATGTCACCTCAGCCAACATTGCTTGCGGTTTTCATGCAGGAGATCCAACCGTTATGAGAAAGACGGTCAGAATGGCACTGGATAAAGGGGTCAAAATTGGTGCACATCCTGGTTTGCAAGATTTGGCCGGCTTTGGCAGACGTCCAATGGCTATCTCCGCAGAGGAAGCCTATGATCTTGTCATCTATCAAATTGGCGCTCTATCAGCCTTTCTCAAGGCCGAGGGTGGTACGATGCAGCATGTCAAACCACACGGCGCCCTCTACAACATGGCGGCTGAAAATACGGAATTATCTGAATCGATTGCGAAGGCTGTGTATGATGTGGACCCAAACCTTGTGTTATTTGGTCTGTCAGGCAGTGAACTTGCGTTAGCAGGTGAACGAATAGGTTTGCAAGTGGCACATGAAGTGTTTTCTGATCGGACGTATCAAACAGACGGGACGCTGACATCGCGCCGCGAACCACATGCACTCATTGAAGAGGATGAACGGGCCGTCCAGCAGGTTGTTCGTATGGTGAGAGAAGGCAGGGTTCGTACAGTTCAAGGAGAAGATATCGAGCTCAAAGCAGATACGGTCTGCATTCACGGAGACGGCAGCCATGCGCTTCAATTTGCGAAGACCATTACAGCGAAGCTAAAAGAAGCCGGGATTCATCTCAAGGCCTTTCAATAAAAATCGTCATCAAAGGGGGAAACAGCATGAAAACAGAGAAAGTCAAACAAATGAAGGCACCAAAGGGGAATCGCTCTATGCTGATGGGCGCTGCCTTTTTAATGGCGACGTCCGCGATCGGCCCGGGATTTTTAACACAAACAACCGTCTTCACACAGCAGCTTGCGGCTAGCTTTGGGTTTGTCATTTTGATCTCAATTTTATTAGATATTTTTGCACAAACAAATGTATGGCGCATCATTGCCGTTTCAGAAAAACGAGGTCAGGATATAGCGAATATGGTGCTCCCGGGTCTCGGCTATGTGCTGGCCTTTTTGATTGTCATTGGAGGACTTGCCTTTAACATCGGAAATATCGCTGGCGCTGGTCTCGGTTTCCAGGTAATCTTCGGAGTCGATCCGCGAATCGGCGCAGGGATCAGTGCTGTGATTGCCATTCTCATCTTTGTGATCAAAGAGGCTGGGAAAGCGATGGACCGTTTCACACAGGCAGCTGGTTTTGTCATGATTGGCCTGATGCTGTATGTGGCGATTTCAACAGCGCCGCCAGTTGGAGAAGCGGCCGTGAGAACATTTGTCCCAGAGACGATTGATATTTTATCCATTGTGACACTTGTGGGCGGAACGGTAGGCGGCTATATCGTCTTTGCTGGCGGGCATCGCTTGCTGGATGCAGGTATTAAGGGGAAGGAAGCACTGCCGCAAGTGACGAAAAGCTCTATTTTCGGTGTGCTAATTACATCTGTCATGCGTGTAGCACTTTTTCTTGCCACATTAGGAGTTGTCTCAAAAGGCTTGCAGATAGATCCATCCAACCCGCCTGCCTCTGTTTTTCAATTAGCTTCAGGAAATATCGGATATAAAATGTTCGGGATTATTATGTGGGCTGCGGCGATTACATCCGTCATTGGAGCAGCATACACATCTGTTTCCTTTTTTAAAACCTTCTCACCAAAAATTGAGCAAAACCAGCGTGGTATCATCATTGGCTTTATTGCCCTCTCGACCATTTGTTTTATTACGATCGGAAGACCAGTGAACATCTTGATATTAGTTGGAGCAATCAATGCATTGATTTTGCCGCTCGCCCTTGGCACATTACTCGTTGCGGCGTATAAGAAAGACATTGTCGGAGATTATCGGCATCCATTCTTTTTGACAGTGACTGGTGCATTTGTTGTGGTCATTATGGCGATGATGGGCGGCTATACCATCATTAATGAAATCCCGAAACTATGGAGTTGATTCAGATGAATACTTATCAAACATATGAGCCATCACAGATGAGAGAATTGATTCGCGAAAAAAAGATCACAGGACCAACGGCTGGCTTTGCAGAGGGGTTTGCTCAAGCCAATTTAATGATTGTCAAAAAGGAACTTGCCTTTGATTTTCTATTATTTTGTCAGCGGAATCCGGCTGCATGTCCCTTGCTTGATGTACTGGACCCAGGTGATCCAGTGCCAAGACGGTCTGCGCCTCAAGCGGATATTCGTACGGACTTTCCTAAGTACCGTATTTACCGAAAAGGGATTCTTGAAGAAGAGGTGACAGATATCACTGCTTATTGGGAGGATGATATGGTTGCCTTTCTCATTGGATGCAGTTTTACGTTTGAGCACGCGCTTATGCTAAATGACATTCCTGTCCGCCATATCGAAGACGGTCATAACGTACCCATGTATCAAACAAATATAGCTTGTGAAAAAGCAGGAGTCTTTCATGGCCCGATGGTGGTCAGCATGAGACCCATTCCGGCGCATCAAGTCACAAGAAGTGTTCAAGTGACATCTCGATTTCCATCAGTCCATGGCGGACCGATCCATATAGGGGACCCAGCGGTGATTGGCATTTCCGATATAGGTCAGCCTGACTTTGGAGAACCATCTGTGATCAAAGAAGGAGAAGTCCCGGTGTTTTGGGCATGTGGTGTGACGCCGCAAGCCATTGTCATGCATACAAAACCCGATATTGCGATCACTCATGCACCCGGTCATATGTTCATCACAGATCGAAGAGATCAAAAGCTAGGTGTACTGTAGAAAGAGAGGTGTTCTCAAGTGGCTTTTTCAACGATAAAAGACTCCATCACCTACCACCCGCTGGGAGATGCAGCGATCGTCATCCAAGCTGGAGCTGACATACGTGAGGAGATTCATGCACGTGTTGAGCAGCTGTTTGCATGTATTGAACAGCACCCATTTGAAGGATATGTAGAAGCGGTTCAAGCCTTTACTAATGTGACTGTTTTCTACGAGCCTTATACCGTTCATCAATCGGCCCAGCTTCAAACACATGACCTGTCTCCATATGAATGGGTCAAAGGCTATATTGAACAACTTCTTGAAGACAAATGGCAGGAGGGAGTTCAGGTAAAGCGACGCATCGTTGACATTCCAGTCTGTTACGGGGGAGCGCTGGGCCCTGATTTAGAAGAGGTTGCCCGTATCAATGGTTTAACGCCAGAGGAAGTCGTGCGTATTCACACTGCGGGCACGTACCTTGTCTATATGATTGGATTTGCCCCAGGGTTTCCGTTTTTAGGCGGGCTGTCTGAAAAGATCGCAGCACCACGCAGAGAAACACCAAGAATGTCCATTCCAAAAGGCTCTGTTGGTATTGCAGGAAAGCAGACAGGCGTTTATCCAATTTCTACACCCGGGGGCTGGCAGCTCATTGGACAAACCCCACTGCCGCTTTTTCGCCCAGACGAGGAAGTTCCGAGTTTATTGAAAGCAGGGGACGAGGTCAGATTTGTCCAAATGTCTGAAAAGGAATTTTTCAGCATGAAGGAGGCAGAACGTTGAGTATTCATGTCATCAAGCCAGGAATCTACACAACCATTCAAGATAAAGGGCGGCAAGGCTATCAAAAGTATGGCGTCTTAACGAGCGGCGGCATGGACCCGCTCTCACTTAGAATCGCCAACATTCTCACTGGCAACCAAGAAAACGAAGCCGTGCTGGAAGTGACGTTGATGGGGCCGGGGCCTGTGCTCACATGTGAGAAGGATCAGCTCATTGCCGTCACTGGTGCTGATGTTGAGATTGATATTGATGGAGAGCGGGCACCATTATGGAAGCCGCTCTTTGTTCGATCAGGAAGCACGATCACCTTTGGGCTTTGTAAGAGAGGCTGCCGCGTTTATCTTGCTGTGGCAGGTGGATTTGATGTGGCGCCAGTCATGCAGAGCAAAAGCACTTATGTCAGAGCAGGAATCGGTGGACTGAAAGGACGACCGCTTGAAAAAGGCGACATTCTGCCTGTTGGAGAGCCGTCTATCGTAGCGGATCATTTGTTTGATAGGCTAATAAATAAAGTGAATCAGACGGGGTACGGCGAACCCGATTGGACAGTGAGTCATGATCATTTTTTGCCGCTGCGGAAATCGCCAGTGATTCGCGTGCTGGCAGGCAGGCATCTTTCTTTTTTTCAAGAAACATCTCAAACCGCTTTTTTTGAGCAGCCTTATCAGGTCACACCCCAATCAGATCGTATGGGCTGCCGGCTGAAGGGGGAGCCGGTTCATTTAAAAGAAAAGCTGGAATTGATCTCAGAAGCTGTCGCCTTTGGATCTATTCAAATTCCACCCGATGGCCAGCCGATTATTCTGCTGGCAGATCGGCAGACGACAGGCGGATACCCGCGTATAGGAGAAGTAGCGACTGTTGATTTGCCGCTTATTGCACAGGCGATGCCTGGGGCAAAGCTGTATTTTGAACAAATAGATCATCGGGATGCAGAGCAGGCGTTATTTAAGCAAGAAGCAGAACTGAGGGAGCTGGCCGCAAGAATCAAGCTGGAAGCATTCTCGTTTAGAAAAGGTGAAGAAGATGCAAAACACAAATAAAACGGTTGTGAAATCAATGGAGATTTTGCGGCTGTTTATCGCTCACGATCAATTAACATTAAATGAAATGATCGAGCTTTCCGGTATGCCGAAAACCTCTGTCCATCGCATGGCGAGCTCTTTAGCCGATATGGGACTGTTAGAAAAGCAAGAAACAGGTGTTTATCGATTAGGCTTAATGTTCCTTGAATACGGTCAGCTTGTGGCGGACCGCCTTGATATTCGAAGGATTGCAAGACCATTTATGGAAAGCTTACGGGATGAAGTAGGAGAGGCTGTACAGCTCATTGTTCGTGAGGGCGACGAAGCCATTTACGTGGAAAAGATTGAAGGTACGCAGCCTGTTCGTCTCTACACCGCCGTTGGCAGACGGTCTCCCCTATATGCGGGTGCCTGTGCGAGAAGTATTCTCTCCTTTTTGCCAGAGAGCGAGAGAATTGCCTATATTGACTCAATTGAGCTGGGGAAGATCGGAATTGGGACCATCACAGATAAAGAGGTTCTAAGAAACATGCTGGAAGAATCAAATGCGCGGGGATATACGCTAAGCTATTCTGAGCTTGAAAACTATACAGCTGCGATTGGAGCTCCTATTTTCAATCATCTAGGGGAAGTGGCAGCAGGTATTAGCATTGCAGGATTTGAAGCAGGATATCAAAAAGAACGCTTACCTTACTTAATTAAACAGGTGAAAAAAGCCGCCAGTGATATTTCGAGAGAATTAGGTTTTTCTGAACAAATAAAAAGCCAATGACCGTAAAGATCATTGGCTTTTTGTGTGCAGTTATTAGAAAGTTTTTCCTAAAGCTTTCGCACGTTCGATTGCATCTGCTTTAATTTGCTCTGCTTTCGCAGGCTCAGCATTGTGGCCTTCAACGATAAGACCTTCGAAAGAAGGAATTCCGAAGAAGTTAGCGATTGTACCAAGGTAACGGTGACCTGCTTCAAGTTCAGCAGCAGGACCTTCAGAGTAGTATCCGCCACGTGCTTGGATGTGAAGAGCTTTTTTGTCTGTTAATAATCCAACAGGACCTTGCTCAGTGTATTTGAATGTTTTACCAGCTACAGCAACAGAGTCGATGTATGCTTTAAGAACTGGTGGGAATGAGAAGTTCCAAAGTGGTGAAACAAATACATATTTGTCAGCAGAAACGAATTGATCACTTAATTCGTTTAGACGAGCAACTTTCGCTTGCTCTTCAGCTGAAAGTGTATCGAAACCAGCGCCAGATTGAAGTTTGCCCCAGCCAGCGAATACATCTGCATCAATGTGAGGGATGTTTTCTTTGTACAAATCGATATGTACAACCTCGTCACTTGGATTTGCTTCCTTATAAGATTCGATAAATGCCTTAGCAGTAGCCATACTGTAAGAAACTGTTTCATCATGCGGATGTGCAGTGATGTATAAAACTTTTGCCATGTTCATTCAATCCTTTCTGTTTCGGTTATTTTTTTAGCGTATCCCAAAGGTACACTGAATATGTGGCATCTTTAATCATATTGGAATGCTATGAAAAAGATGTAACAAGCACAGTTACATGAAAACTGATATTTTCATTGTAATCACTATGTAGTTTGAAGTCAAGGTAAAAAGTCTCGAAATCAAGATAAAAAGTTTGTAAATTTTTCTGGAACGCGTAAACACGCAGTTTTCAGCGCAAAAAGCCTACTCTTATTGAACAAAAAATTGATCGATATCGCAAGTAAAGAGTTTGTAAAGGCGCTGCATCTCAAAAAAAGATGGATGCCCCTAAGTCATCTGCTACAAGCATCTGTTCTCCGGTTTCGTATATATAAGAGAAGGCAGGAGAGAGTGAGGGATAAGAGTGGGACGATCCTATGTTGCGATTGGAGATTCCTTAACAGTTGGGGTGGGGGCACGTTTATTTGGCGGAGGATTTGTTCAGCGGTTTTGGTGGATGCTTGAAAAAAAGACGCATGCACCAGTTGAGCTGTCCGTATTTGCAAAATCAGGGTTAACGACCGAGCAGATTTTACAGCTCTTCAAACGATCAGAGGTGAGACGTGCGATTGCAGCAGCAGACATCATCACCATCACAGGCTGTGGGAATGACCTTGTTCAAGCTGTTCAGCAGTATGAAGAAGGTGAAGATGAAAAGAAACTGCTGCAAGCGGTCACGCATTGCCAGGCGAATTTTAGCAAGATGATTCAAGAAATCGCTCAGATCAAAAGAGGGCAGCATCAGCCCTACTACGTGTATTTCATGAATTTATATAATCCATTTCCGCAAATACCAATAGCCGGGCGGTGGCTTCAGCAATATAATCAACAGCTTCGTTTGCTTGCTGCGAATCCGCATGTAGAAGTTGTGGATGTGTACCGGGCGTTTGAAGGACATGAAAGAGCCTACTTATCGATTGATCAATTTCACCCGAATCCTAAGGGGTATGAAGCAATGGCAGAAGCATTGTTTAAGGCATACTGTAAACAGCTGTAATCCGGTGGGATTGCAGTTTTTTTCATCCTTTTCAATATATGACGGTTTCGATATGATAAAAGAAACGAAGGCGAAAGAGGTGTGCAGGCATGGAGGAAATCAGTGCGTTTTTTCAAAAGATGACAGGAACGGCTTATGAAGTAGGAAAACAGCAGGCTGTCTGGCTTAAGGAGAACCCGCTGCTAAAGACACAATATATTCGAACAGAACCGGTAACACAACAGGCTGTGAAAGAAACGAAGCAGCTGATCCGTCCCTTTCTTCCTCAATTAGATGAAGAGATTGCTGGGTTTTGTGATGAAATGCAATTAGATGAGCGTTATTTGACCTTTTTCTATTCATCTCATCTTCAGCCAGGCTGTTCCCACTGTGTGAGGCAGGGGAATATGGCGGCCGGTCAACAAACGGTCATGCTGCGTAACTATGATTTCTCCCCGATTTTTGATGATATGCGTCTTGTGACGACACATGTGAAAGGCTCAGTATATCATACAGGCTCGTCGCTGCTGTTGTTTGGCAGATCTGATGGAATGAATGAGCATGGTCTTGCTGTGACTTTCTCTGCTTGCGGTCCGCCGGTTGGCAATGAACCCGGTTTAAAGCCTCCAGCCGTCGCCGGTTTGCAGGTGTATCATGTGATTCGCTCTGTTCTGGAATCCTGTCCAACGGTTGAGGAAGCCATTCGCTCTATCGAGGAAATGCCCGTTGCCTCAAATGTTCATATCATGCTTGCCGATCGAAAAGGAAAGGCGGCTGTGATTGAAATCATTGATGGTCAAAAAAGGGTGAGAAGACCGGAGAGAGGTTATATTGCTGCAACGAACCATCCGGTAGCTGATCAAACAGCAAAAGGGATGACCAAACATCATTCTGTTGTCAGATACGATATGTTAATGGAAGCTTTAAAAGAGCAACGATCAAGTGATTCTCTTTTGAAACTGTTCCAGTCAGAATATCCTGATGGTTTGACTGTGCACAATTATGAGGAGCTGTTTGGAACGATGCGAACCGTGATGTTCCGTCCAGAAGAAGGCACAATCGATTATTGCTTTGGCTCTCCCGTATACAATCCGACTTATTCTTTAAAAGCTGGGGGTTCACTGCCTTTTCAAAAACAAAAGGTTCAATTTCATCAAAAGGATTATGGGCCTTCATTTTGGAGAAGTGTCTGATGAAACCCTTGTTTTTAATTTTGTCATAGCCGCTGTGCCAAATTCAGATCAACTTAAGATTGCAGCGCTCGTTGAAAGCGTTTTATATTAAGGTGTGACAATAGACCTATTTATGCAGAAGGAGGCATTTCATGTACATAACGGCACGAGAACAGAAAGTCATTAAATACATCATTCAGCAAAATCGTTATGTCACCATTCGTGAGATAGCCGATTCTGTTCAGGTAAGTACTAGAACGATCCATAGAGAACTAAAATCCATTAAACCAATTTTGAAAGATTATCATCTTTCATTAGATAAACAGCCGGGGAAAGGCTTGAAGGCAGTCGGCGAACAGGAGGATAAACAGCGGCTTCTTGCTCATATGTCAAATGAGGATCAAATCGAATATAGCTCAGATGAACGAAAGCTCTTAATTCTATGTGCGCTGCTTGAAGCGAAGGAACCGGTGAAATTATACACACTCGCAGCTGACTTGCAGGTAACAAATGCGACGATCAGCTATGATTTAGATGAACTAACGGAGTGGATTGCTCCATACGGTTTGCAGCTTATCCGCAAGCGCGGGTACGGCATTGAATTAAAAGGGCCGGAGGAAGCAAAACGAAAAATTGTCGGCAATCTCATTGTTGACCGGCTCGACATTCAATTATTTTTAGAAACGATTGAAATGAATATCAAACATCGAACGAAAGCGACGGAAAAGGTGTTTGGCGTTGTCAGCAGAGGACAGCTGCTAAAGGTAGAAAGGCTGCTCTTTCATTTGAAAGATCGACTGTCACTCTCATTATCTGATAGTGCCTATATTGCACTTGTTGTTCACTTAACCTATGCTATCGAACGTATTCAGCTTGGGGAAACCATTCGAATGGAAGAGGAAGAGCTGCTGGAATTAAAGCGGACGAAGGAATTTGAATCATCACTTCGAATGGCAAGGGCGCTTGAACGCATGTTTAATGTGGAGATTCCTGAAGCGGAGGTCGGATATATGACCATCCATCTTCGCAGTGCAAATCGCAGCTTTGGGGCAGAATACCGTATTGATGAAATTGAGCTGGATATAGCGCTGAGAACGAAAAAGCTCATTGATTTTATTTCAAATAAAACCGGCTATCATCTCAATGAAAATGATTCATTGTATGAGGGGCTCGTGTCTCATCTTGAGCCTGCCATGAACCGTCTAAAGGAAAAGATGAGAATCTATAATCCGCTCACACAACAAATTAAAAAAGATTACTTTTTGCTGTTTATGGCGATTGAAGAAGGAGTCGAGCGTTTCTTTCCAGAGATTGAATTTCCAGAGGATGAAATCGCCTTTCTTGTGCTTCACTTTGGCTCAGTGCTTGAAATCAAAAAAGAAGAAACAAAAATTCATGCGCTGGTTGTTTGTTCAAGCGGGATTGGTTCCTCGAAAATGCTCGCCTCCCGGTTGAAAAAAGAATTGCCGGAGATCGCCAAATTCGATCTATCCTCCTTGATGGAGCTAAAGGAAATCGATGCATCGAGCTATGACATGATTGTCTCGACCGTTCCGATTCCCTATGAGCATATCGATTACATTATGGTCAGCCCCCTTTTAAACGAGGATGATGCCATGCGTGTGAAGGCTCATATTAAACGGAAGATTCCTTATATCATCGAGAAAAAAAGAACAAAAGAATCTCCTAAAGAATTGGTGCAAGAAACCGTTGATATGATGGCGGTTGCAGAGCAGGTGGCGAATTATATGTTTGTGATTCGCAGCATTCTGTCCCATTTTACCATCGAAAAAAGAAAGACGATGCCGCAGCATGATGAAACCATCAGGCAGCTGCTTTGTCAGCTTGAAGAGGAAGGGTTTATCATACATGCGGATGATGTAGCGGGCGGCCTTTTGGAACGTGAACAGCAAGGCGGCTTAGGCATACCTGGGACTGAGTTTGCTCTTTATCATTTAAAACATACATCCATCAAAGAACCAATCTTTCATATTTATGATCTTGATCAGGCATACGAGGTTAAAAGCATGGATGGCGGGCAGCAGCAGATGTCACGAATGCTCATGATGCTGGCGCCGCAAGAGCTTGGCAAGGAAGGGTCAGAAATGTTTAGTCTGATCAGTTCATCCATCATTGAAAGTGAAGAAAGCATGGCGCTTTATGGACAAGGAACAAAGGAAAACATTGAACAGAAATTACATCAGCTTTTCTATCAATTTGTCAAAGAGGCAAAGTGGTAAGAAAAAGGCCGAGAGCTTATTCGCTTCTCGGCTTTTTTGCTGTGACACAGACGGCAAGGGTAGGTCGAATCTCTTCATACTCAATAGAAAATTCATCAAACCCTGCAAACTGCAAGTCATTTAATATGTTTTCACCCATCTCTTTTGTCCGATTGGCGTCAGCTCCTTTTTCTCTTGGCTGCATCACAATAACGAGTGTCCCGCCTGGTTTTAAGGTGTGATAAAGATTGAGTAAGCCCGTTTTTGGATCATCCCAAATCGTAAAATTGTTAACAGACAGTACTTTGTCATACTGCTCTCCGGGAAGACGTGTTTTCTCGATTTTGCCGACATACAGACGAACCTGTTTGTCTTTTGCCCGTTTGCTGACGCGGGACTGTGCTTGCTCCTGCATGGTGGAAGAAGCATCCAGCCCATCAATGTGAAGGTCTTGATAATGCTTGAGCATATGTTTGATACTGTAGCCTGGTCCATAGCCAATTTCCAAAATGTTTTCACCATCTGTCAAATCTAAGTGGCGGATGGCCCACTGATTCAATGCTTTATTTTCATTTGCCATAATGAGTCCAGCAATGCTTCCGAGCCAGCCTTTTGGTCTGCTAAAGGTTTTCGAAATAGACAGCATGTGAGAACGCTCCTTTTTGATGATCATGTAACCGATTTTTCCCTTGTTCAAACATGCTGATTTTCGGGAACACATCAATACAGCTTCATGATGTTTGAGTGAAAAAATGAGGTGGTAATGAAAGGATACATCAACAAATCAAGGAGGAGCTTACACATGGATTTACGTGATTATTTAACAAATGGCATTCCGCGCCAAACGCAGGATCAGCAGCCAGGCAGTGAAAGAGAAATGAATCCAGTGCCGATCTTTGAGGATGAATCATATCAAGGTTCTGGCAAGCTAAAAGGAAAAGTGGCACTGATTACAGGTGGAGATAGTGGAATTGGACGGGCAGTATCTGTTGCCTATGCAAAGGAAGGTGCACATGTTGCCATTGTGTATTTAAATGAACATGAGGATGCAGAGGATACGCAAAAACGTGTAGAACAAGAAGGCGTCAAATGCTTAACGATTGCAGGAGATGTCGGTGACGAAGCCTTTTGTGAGAAAGCAGTAGAAAAAACAGTTGAAGCCTTTGGTCAATTAGACATTTTAGTAAATAATGCGGCTGAACAGCATCCGCAAGAACGTATTCAAGATATTTCGAGTGAACAGCTTCACCAAACCTTTAGAACCAACTTCTATTCCTATTTCTATTTTACGAAAAAGGCATTGGATTATTTAAAACCGGGAAGCTCCATTATTAACACAACATCCATTAACCCATATAGAGGTAACCCAGTGCTGATTGATTATACGGCAACAAAAGGAGCCATTAACGGCTTTACGCGTTCTATGGCACAATCGCTTGTGAAAGATGGGATTCGGGTGAACGGTGTAGCGCCAGGTCCAATTTGGACGCCGCTCATTCCATCTACATTTGATGAAGACAGTGTGGAAAGCTTCGGCGCAGAAACCCCAATGGGAAGACCAGGACAGCCTGTAGAGCATGTCGGCTGCTTTGTCCTGCTGGCTTCTGACGAATCGTCTTATATGACAGGACAAACACTTCATGTCAATGGCGGTTCCTTTATGAATACATGATCTACCGCAGCACCGCCCAGCTTTGATTGGGCGGTGTTTTTAGTATTTCTTGCGATTTTTCTGCACAGATATGACAGACCATACGATAATGCCTACAACAACTGCCACAATGACAAGTGAACTCAAATGGAACATCGTTTCATGATGCATGTTCAATTTCTCCCTTCATTGAACCTGTTTTCTATAGCATCAGCCAGAAGGTCGCTTTTTATGAAAAACACATTTCTTTGTTTAATGAATGGGCTGTCGTGGAAACCTACGTATACGGATGAAATTTTGAAGGAGTGAAACGATATGTCTCAAGAAGAATTAAAACAAAAGGTATTAAACCTATTAGATGAACAAAAGGTCGGGACACTAGCGACTGTTGAACAGGATAAGCCGCATACCCGCTATATGACTTTTTTCCATGAAGGGCTGACGTTATATACACCAACGAGTAAAGAAACACATAAAGCAGAAGAAATTGAAAAAAACCCGAATGTTCATATTCTTATTGGATATTCAGGCGAAGGATTCGGTGATACTTATGCAGAGATTGCAGGCACCGCAGCATTAACCGACGATCCGGAACTGATTGACCGTCTTTGGTCTGATGAGATGGAGAAATGGTTTAAAGGAAAAGATGACCCAAATCTAGTGATCCTGAAGATTGACCCAGCCTCCATTCGTTATATGAATGAAGGAAGCCGTACACCAGCAGAATTATCACTTTAACACTTGCGCAAGCAGGGGGAATGTGTTATAGTTTGATATTAAGTGTTGAAATAAGCAAATAAATAAAGAAAGTAAACTTTCTTTTTTCTATGACATAATGAGAAGCAATAGAGCTTCTACTTGATAAGAACGAGACGCTGTCAAAGCGAACAAACTTATTCTTTTCCTTCTGCCACCGCCCCCCTATAAGAGCGGAAGAATGGAAAAAAGACGTTTTGATTTACAATTCACACTGGCACGGCTTCGGAGCCGTAAGGACGAATGAGAGGTAGGGCTTTCGTTGTCTTGTTATCCAGAACTTCCATGGCGTTTACTTTCAAACGTAGGTTCACTCGGAACACATATGACACACTGATATGATCGAATCTTAATTCATACACTCCGTAACGGAGATTAAACATTGATTATTTATTTGCATGAAAAGAGTAAGGAAAAGGCTGCCATCTATTTGGCAGCCTTTTTCATTGGGTCAAACAATAGAACCCCGAAACCAATGAGCACAAGAAAAGGAAAAACAAAGGTCGCTACCATTCGCATAGCGTCCGCTCCAAAAGGGTTCGATACTAACAGCAGGCCGATAAATGTACAGATCATCAGAGTGAATAAGGCGAGCTTCATGATCATTTACTTTGTCCTTTCTTCTGATACCGCCAAATTCTCTCAATAAAAAAGAACATAACCGCAAACAAAATAGAAAACATGAACATGTCCAGCAGTGTCACCCCTCTATTTGGGTGCACAAGACCAAACCAAACGAATTGCAGAACAAAAGAGATCGCAAAATATAGAATCGTTTTTTTCATCATATTGTCCTCTTTTCACTTATTTTTTTGTCCCTTAAGCCACATCAGCCAAATGATGAAGGAACCAATCACACATGAGAGCAAAGTGACAGGCGGCAAGGTGTGCCAGCTAGTCAGCCCCTTTACAAAACACATATAAAAAAAGAAAATGGAAATGGATACGAGTACCCATTGCTTGAACCAGCGAGGGACACGCAGCCAAGCTGCTAGAATGATTGATGATAGCTTATCCAATGAGATAACTCCTTTTTTGAATCTGATTGGATTTTATCGTAAACAACAAAGTTTGTAAAATATGGATTTTAGAGGCTTTGATGGTATTCTTCTAGCATGAAACATTTTCGCTGTACTGACGTATAAGTGAAAGGAACCTCAAGAAAGGAAGCGATCAAGTGAAAAGAGTACCAGTCATCTTCCTCAGATATATTGTCTTCTTTATTCCAGCAATCATTCTTAGTTTCTTGGTGTGGAACCATTACCAAGATGATTTGTCAGCAGGGAAAGCGACGCAATATGACGTCAGACGAATATTTACATTTGATGAAGGGAAACGAGTGGTGAGTGCTGTATCAAAAGACCAGCAGCTCCATTTTGCAATGTATGATCCTCAATCAGGAAAAAGAATTAGTGAATGGACCACAGAAAGTGATACGTTTCATGAAATGCTGCCATCCATTCAAGGAAACAATCTCTTACTGGCTTTAAAAAATAAAGACGGGCAGCTGTTGATCGAGAAACTAACACCAAGCGGAGAAAAGAAAGAGCTCGTTCAAAATAACCTGCAGATTCCCTCATTTTTAAAAACGAATACATACCAATGGAATGGACGGCTCGTATTTACAGGAGAAATGGACGGTGCCGCTGCAGTCATCGGTGAGCTGAAGGATGGTCAGTTTCATGTGCACAATCTGAACGATCTAAAGCTGCCAGCAAGACCCGTTTCTATCGATGTCGTCATGAATTCCTTTAGAGGGCAGACGCCAATTCCTATGTTTGAATTGGCTTTGAAAAATGACCAGAAGGCGTATGTCAGCGGAATCTCAAACGAGAAGCAACAGCTTGGGGTTTATGTCTCCAAAAACGCTGAACCGTTCAGTCTCATTGAAGATAAAGTGGAGCAGCAGCTGGAGAAAACAATCGGGACATCACAAAACTTTGCAGTCGCTGTCGAATCTAACTATCCAAAAAGGGCAAGGAAAGTGAATGCAGAGGGAAGGCTTGGGGAAGTCGTTCCAACACCAAAGCCGATTTATCAAACCTTTATTTACCAGCTTAATGAAGAAGAAGTTCTTCTTGCAGGCTCTACAGCAAAGGACGAAGCAAAAGGCAAACTGACAGGTTATATTTATAACCATCGCACGAATAAGGCGACGTCTGCCAGCAAGCTTTTGCAGTCGTTTTCATATGAATCTTTACAAAGAGAAGGGCTCTCTTTCAATAAAAATGTGAAGAGCGACTGGCTCTATTATTCATTTGACAATCAATTAACGGGTGCATTTGAGACGAAAAGCAAAGAACTAAAGGAATTTCCTTTGCAAAAGGTCATCTCAATTGAAAACGCCAGTCCGGCCCACCAAACGTCTGTTGATACCTTTACGCAATATGTTATGAAGGGCGGACCGCTCATTCTTAACTGGGCGATATGGATCTTGATCCCGCTATTATTATTTGTGCTAGCGATCTTCCTGCCGCCGATTTTGAGACTGGTGAGGAGAAACAAGATAAAGGACAGTGTCACATTAGAAGCCAATATTGTGTCTGTTAAAGAAACGGGCACCTACATTAACGAACAGCCAGTCGTCAAAATGCAGCTTCAATTTCAATATGATGGGGAAAACATCGAGAAGGCGGTTAAAACGGTTGTATCCTATACCCAGATACCGCAGCCGGGTCAGCGTATCGCCATCCTCTATGATCCGAAGAAGAAAAAAGCAATGCTCTTAAAAGAAGGTGACTTCTCGCAGCTAAGCGGGCCAAAATTCATCAAAGGCGCTGTTTTAAGAAAAATAGAATCATATGGAACTGTAGGACGAGGCACCGTCTTATCACTCACATTTGAATTAGATCAGAAAACGTATATCATTCCGATGATTCAAGCCGCTGGTTTTGAATTTAGAACAGGAGAAAAAGCCGATCTCGTTGACATCAACGGCCAGCTCAAAATGGCAGCCTATGGCCATGAAGTGCGGAATCGATCGGGGAAAGATGTGACGTTAACAGGAACGATCCAGCGTGTGAAGCAATATCCAATTGCCATCCATGAACAAAAGCCTATTCAGCTCGATGTGACGGTTTCAAACGGAGATGAGTCCATCACAAAAACGGTCAGCCAGTTTATCCCTGATCATATGCAGGTCGCAGCGGGCACTCAAATCACGATCCAGACAAAGAAAGAAGAGCTGGATAGAGAAATGGGTCTCATGCAAGAGAAACAAGGAAGTGCAAAAGTGACCAATGTTGAATTTGCGGGCGTCATCGGCAATCTGCCGTTAGCGATCATTCAGGTTGAGAGAAATGGCATGATGTATGAAGTGAAACAGCCAATTGATCCAATCACCAGCGTCTTGCCTGGTGATGAATTATGGGTGGCATATCACGACATGACGCGTCGAGCAGCCATTGTGAAATATGCATCAATATAAAAAAGCGTTCCTTTATCAGGACGCTTCAGCGTGAAGACTAAGGGCTAAAACGAATGTCGTTTTAGCCCTTTTTGATTAAGCTTTTGTATCATATTGGCGGAGCACCTTATCGTAGGCGAAGTTACCGAAAGGAATGAAAGCCGCAAAAAAACCAGCGATGGACC
The DNA here is from genome assembly GCF_038593345.1 of Bacillus sp. FSL M8-0350. NCBI lineage: Bacteria > Bacillati > Bacillota > Bacilli > Caryophanales > Bacillaceae > Bacillus > Bacillus sp. FSL M8-0350. The sequence continues at coordinate 495,746 of NZ_CP151985.1, forward strand.
ATTTCAAATGCCAGCGAACTTTAAAAGTCACATATGCCAAAATGAGCATATAGATGACAAACAATGCGCCATGAAGAGAGCCTACAATAGTGACTGCCATCGGAATATCCGCAAAATATTTTAGAGGCATGGCAATTAAAAGAAGGGTTAAAAGAGACATACCCTCAATAAAACCCGCCTGTCGAAGACGGCTAATACTTGTATGCATATACAAATCCTCCTGTATAAAAGCTAGTTTCTCATCTTCTAATATAAACGAAAGATCGTCTGGACATGCTGAAATCTACGAAAAATTCAAAATATGTTCATGTTATTTTTAAAAAATGTCTTTTTTATGCTGGATCTATTCAGATTGTTCCTTTTTAAAGTGTTTAAATCATTATGCATTTTCCATTGGTTTTTGTCGCCATTGTAGTAAAAGTATTTTTTCGTCATAAAGTGCTCATTTTTATAAGAAAGATCTAATACCATGGATTTTTCTAAGATATTTGCAGAAACTTTTTTTGTTTGCTTTAACCTTAGATCAAGTAAAAAAGATGTAATTAAGATTCCCACTACATATGGTGCAAAAAGAATTGTACCAACACTTATAATATTCGCTTTGGAAAAATCACTTAAATATGTTTTAAAGTTAGAGAAATTATTCTGAATCACTGCGATATCAGTATCCTTGTAGTATTCCAAATTTTTAAGTTCGTTTAATAAAGAAATTGGTGAAAAACTTATACTTACAAAGAAAAAGATTGCTAAAGAGCTTAAGGTTAAAGTGATATTGCTTATTTTAAAAGCTGTACTTAATTGCTCAAGTTGATATGCTGGATGGATAAGTACAGTTATGCATAAAAATACAGTTGAGTAGATGGATAGTATTATAGACTCGTATGAGTAGTTTTCTACTACAAATGATAGAATAATTAAAGTTTTTAGCGAAAATACATTATAAATTTCTGTATAAAAGTTTTGGTTACTATTACTAGCTTCTAAGGGTAAAAAAGTGATAAGTAAAGATAACAAAGATACAAAAACTAAAAGTAATGTGAATAATCCTAAAAAAGTTACACTAATAATACAACAAAATCTGAAAATATAACTATTTTTAATTATTGCAAGCCCACTAAAAAACAAACAGATAATAAAGCAGAAGAAAGAAATCGTATGAAAATTGCTAAAATAATTATAACCAAGATATTTAAATGTTATAAATCCTAAAATCAAAGTTAATACAGAAATATATATATAGGTTTTCCCTCTAGCTACACGATCTGATTTAAACCCTGGTTCACTAATGTCTATATTTTTGAAATTCTTGAATGAATTAACTATACTAACTATTTTTAATATCCATGTAAAAGGGATTAATAGTATAGAGATAAGTAATAAATATTCATTTTCAGAAAATAATATTAGAGTAGTAATAAAATAGAGAAGAGATGTCCAGCAGAGATCAAAAAAAGATACATTGTGTATGTAATCATTAAATATTTTCATAAATTACTCCTGATTTGTAAAATAATTTAATTAAATATAACATGATCAGAATTTATTTTCTAGAAGATCATTGAATTTTTTAGTCATTAGAACCACATCTCCACGTCTGCTATAATAAAAGGATGGATAGAAGAAAGAGATGTGAAATCTAGTGTCAAAAACAGTTGTATTAGCAGAGAAACCTTCAGTAGGCCGTGACTTAGCACGTGTACTGAAGTGTCATAAAAAAGGAAATGGTTTTTTAGAAGGAGATCAATACATTGTAACGTGGGCCCTTGGCCATTTGGTTACACTGGCTGATCCAGAAGGCTACGGAAAAGAATTTCAATCCTGGCGTTTAGAGGATTTGCCGATCATTCCAGAGCCGCTAAAGCTTGTCGTCATGAAAAAGACAGGTAAACAATTTCAAGCAGTAAAAGCACAGCTTGCAAGAAAAGATGTAAAAGACATTGTCATCGCAACAGATGCTGGACGTGAAGGGGAGCTTGTCGCAAGATGGATTCTTGAAAAAGCGCATGTGAAAAAGCCCCTAAAACGACTATGGATCTCATCTGTTACGGATAAAGCCATTCAAGAAGGCTTCAAACGACTAAAAGACGGCAGAGAATATGATAATCTGTATCGCTCAGCGGTTGCACGTGCAGAGGCAGACTGGATTGTAGGGATCAACGCAACAAGAGCGCTGACGACCAAATTCAATGCACAGCTTTCCTGCGGACGGGTACAAACACCAACGATTGCCATGATCGCCAAACGAGAAGAAGACATTCAGCAATTCCAGCCAAAGCCGTTTTATGGAATGACTGCACAAGTAGATGGACTTACCTTGACGTGGCAGGATGCCAAAACAAAGCAAAACCGCACATTCCAAGAGAATGCCATAAAAGAGCGTTTGGCAGGCTGCAAAGGAAAACCAGCAGTGATCGATGCATTGAAAAAAACAGCGAAAAAAGCTTTTGCTCCAGGGCTGTACGACCTCACTGAATTGCAGCGTGATGCGCATAAACGCTACGGCTTCTCAGCGAAAGAAACCTTGTCTACGCTTCAGCGGTTGTATGAGCAGCATAAGCTTGTGACATATCCGCGTACAGATTCACGATTTATTTCAGCGGATATCGTTCCTACATTAAAAGATCGATTAAAAGGAATGAATGTCAGACCGTACGCTCAGCATGTGAACCGCATTTTACAATCAGGTGTGAAAGCGCACAAAGGCTTCGTCAACGATGCAAAAGTGTCAGATCACCATGCGATCATTCCAACCGAGGAAGAGCTGTATCCTGGTGCATTAAGTGATAAAGAGCGTAAATTGTATGATCTTATTGCCAAACGATTCCTTGCTGTACTCATGAATCCTTTTGAATACGAGGAAACAACGGTGATCGCCAAAATAGGCAGTGAAACATTCACAGCAAAAGGAAAAACCGTGCAATCAGCCGGCTGGAAAGCCGTGTATGATGAATCCTATGAAGACGAGGAATCAGCCGAAGCAGATCAGCATCTGCCGGTACTTTCCGAAGGGCAATCACTTGAAGTGCGCCAGCTGAAAGAAACAAAAGGAGAAACGAAACCTCCTGCTCGTTTTAATGAAGCAACCTTGCTATCTGCTATGGAGAACCCAGCGGCATTTATGCAAAATCAGGAAAAGGACTTAGTGAAAACCCTTGGTGAAACAGGCGGACTAGGGACAGTAGCCACAAGAGCCGATATCATTGAAAAACTGTTCAACAGCTTCTTAATCGAGAAAAAGGGCAAAGATATTTTCATCACATCAAAAGGGAAGCAGTTACTCTCCTTAGTGCCTGAAGACTTAAAGTCTCCAGCATTAACAGCAGAGTGGGAACAAAAGCTTTCTAAAATCGCAAAAGGACAGCTGAAGGCTTCTAAATTCATGAGTGAAATGAAGTCCTATGCAAAACAAGCCGTATCTGAAATCAAACAGACGAACCAAACCTTTAAGCATGACAATGTCACTGGCACCCATTGTCCCGACTGCGGAAAACTTATGCTAAAAGTAAATGGAAAACATGGCACAATGCTCGTGTGCCAAGACCGAGAATGCGGCCACCGTAAAAATGTGGCGAAGAAAACAAACGCACGCTGCCCGAACTGCCATAAAAAGCTCGAGCTGCGCGGAGAAGGCGATGGCAAAATCTTCGCTTGTGTGTGCGGCCATAGAGAAAAACTGTCTGTTTTCGAAAAACGCAAATCACAATCCAATCAAAAGAGAGCCAGTAAGCATGATGTGTCTAAATATATGAAGAAACAAAAGAAAGTGGAAGAACCAATCAATAACGCACTGGCTGAGCAATTAAAGAAATTAAAATTAGATCAATAGTATTATAAAAACCCATGCGGAAACGCATGGGTTTTCCAATGTAATCAAGCATATCGACATATTGTTTTTCTGAAAATGGGAATGTCTATGCGAAAAGACTCGTAATTTGGTATAAAATATTTATTTAAATTTAAACAGAAACAATCTATAATAAATCGTTGGAATGCTAAGAGAACGGGAGTTGAAAGGGGACACGAATGGATACACCCATACATCGCATAGGTATTGTTTTACTCATTGTCATTCTACTAGGTGGATGTACCTGGAAGCAGCAGACGGAATCAGCTTATCCAGTATCACCACAGCCAGTATTGCCTGGAGAATATTTTATTACTCATCACCTCATGACAGATCAAGGCTTGATCCGCACTTCATTTGCAGAGCAGCACATCTACTTATCCGAATCGCTGGGGCTTTGGATGGATTATCTTGTTCGAAAAAAAGACCAAAATTCGTTTGACCAACAATTGGGTGTCCTGCAAGATGAATTTTTACTAGACCATCATCTTCTCAGCTGGCAAATCGAATCTGATCAAAAAAGTAAAGCCAATGCCTTGGTTGATGATTTACGGGTAGTGGCGGCACTTCAAAAGGCAGATCGTTTATGGAAGAATGCAGCATATCAAACAACAGCAAAAGAAATCGCACAAGCGTTAAAAGACAAAAATATGTATAGAGGCATCTTGTCCGATTATTATGATGCATCAACAAATCGAACTTCACACACAATCACACTCTCATATTTAGACCCAAAAGCAATCAAAGAATTGGAATCCCTCAAAATATTCACGAAACAAATGACGAGTAACCAATTGGCCATTCTAAAACAAGCACCGAGAAAAAAAGGATTCTTTCCTAAATCCTATGACATAAAGAAAAAAGCCTATTCATTTGATCGAGAAATCAATATGATTGATCAACTCTATACGGCTCTACATGCCGATCGTGCAAAGGTGAATACGTCCGCGATCATGAAATGGCTTAAAACGACTTTTACAAAAGAAGGAAAATTGTACGGTAGATATAAACTGAGCACATTGCAGCCAGCAGTGACGTATGAATCGCCTTCTGTATATGCGCTGGTCATCTTGTATGCTCTTAAACAAAACGAATCGGAATTCGCAAAAGAGGTGTATGACCGCATGAAAGAATTACAAATTCAAGATCCTCTCAAGGATTATTATGGAGGGTACATGAACGAAAAAGACACACACTCATTTGACAATTTATTGCCTCTCATTGCAGAAAGGGAGCTTTTTAATGAATCGGTTATTCAGTAATACGTATCGTTTATATTATTCTCTGCTCCTCACGTTTGCAGGTCTTATTTTGTTTATGGGCTACCTTGGCGTACATGATGCAGAGAGCTTTTTGATGATCACACTGACTTTTGTCGTGTTAGGATGCGGGATTTTATTTGGCATCTTACCAGCATTAATTTTTACCTTGCTGATGTTGTTCTTTATAGGAAGTGCTATGTTCTTTACAGAGCTTGGCCACACAACCCCCTTCTTTACCAATCAAACATTGCAAGATGTGGTGATTTGGGGCGCAGCCCTCCTCTTTTTCGCGATTTCAGCAGGAAGCTTGCATGAGCGGATCAAGACGATGCGGCAAACCATTGAACAACAAAAGCAGGCGATGAAACAATTTGTGGCAATTGACTCGACCACTGGATTTGACAATGCAGAACGGATGAGGCTGGAATTGTCTGAGGAAATGAAACGGGCAGAACGCTACAAACAGCCATTCGTTTTTATCCTTCTTCACATTCATTATGCAGCAGAATTCAAATCGTTATATGGAGAAAAAGAAATGCAGCACCTATTTCAGCAATTAAGTAACAAGATTCGCGAAAGTGTCAGAGAAACCGATAAGAAATTTCGATTATCTGAAGAACGAATAGGCCTGCTGCTTACTCACACACCAGAAGAAAATGTCTCTGTCGTCCTTGAGAAGCTAAAGGATAAATTGAAAAAGCATGTGCTGTTAAACGGCCGTGAAGTCACCTTGACATTTCATGTCTGTCATTTAACAAGCAGTTCGGAGTATCGCACGCCAGAACAATTTTTAGAAGAACTAGAAAAAGAGATGATGATGAATGAACTTTAATTCTTTGATGAAATTCTGTTTGATGATTGCTCTCTTTTTGATTCTTTCGTTTCAATACATGGCTTCAGCCGACGCTCTTGCCAAGCCAGATACCCTGATCGTTTATTCAACAGAATCAGGAGAAACGACTCCAGCAGTGCATATGCTGGATCTACTCGCCGGACATTTTTCCAAACAGACGACGATTGTATCTGATGAACATTTGGCTGAAAAGAAGATCAGCGAATTTCAGCAAGTCATCTATCTAGGGGAAATAAAGAGAACCTTACCAAAACAGACCATTCGTGTAATGAACGAAGCACAGAAGATCATAGCCATTGGATACAATGCGGAACAGCTGCGCCCATTTTCCGCGCTTACTTTTCACAAACAAGATCACACGAGTCAAATCAAATATACAGATGATAAAGCATACCGTCAGCTAGAGAAAAGGATCAGTGCGTTAACGGTTCAAGGGGCAGACTTGCAAAGGGAATTTCTATTGAAAAAACATAAAGCTGATCTTCCATTTGTGATTCAAACAAAGGAAGGTGCCGCCTATATTGGAATCCTAAATGTCGTGCAGCACAGCGAGCTTCTTGCAGAAGTGCTAGAAAAACGCCTTCCTTCTTCTAATCAGCTGACCACAAAATACTTAAGGCTTGGGAACATCAGTCCTGTCACTGACGAAAAGAAGCTGCTTGAGCTTGGACAATACGTATCCACTCAGCATATTCCGTTTCTAATAGCGGTAACCCCTGTTTGGGTGGATCGAACAACAGGCGATGAAGTGACACTGAGTGACCGCCCGAAGCTTGTAAAAGTGTTAAAACAATTGCAAAGCGATGGAGCCAGCATCATTCTCCATGGATTTAGCCGTACGTATCGCACGGAGGATTCTGGTCAGGACTTTGAGTTCTGGGATGCAAAGAATGATCAGTCCATTACGTCAAATGACCCTAAAAAAGCTGAGAAGAAGCAAAGTGAAAGCCATTTTTCGAATGAAAAAGACTTCCATGCTTATACGAAATCGAATCAGCAGCAAGAAACCATCTATACAGAAGAAAAACTGACAAAAGGCATTGAGTTTCTTGCGCAGCAAGGTCTCTATCCACTGGCATTCGAGGTGCCGCATGATGCCATATCTCAACAAGGCTACGAAGTGATATCAAGGCATGTGTCCAGTCTGTTTGGACAGGTACAGCTGTCGGATCATACTTGGAAAACAGCCGGTGCTCCGCCGCTCGTGACGAAACCCGACATGCTTCATGGCATGACTTTATATCCTCAGCAATCAGTAGAGGCAGCGTCTGACGAAGAAGGTTCAAATATTTTAACAGAACAAAAGATTCAATCCATCCAGCATCTTCAATCAGCCGCAATCGGGCTGTCCTATGATGTGGAATCCGGAATAACTGGATTGCAGAATCTGATGACGCAGATGGATGCAATTCCTTCTAGTGAATGGCTGGATTTAAAGAAAACAAAACAGACAGTCCAAACACCACATGTACAGATCAAAACATCAGGGGATGGACATATTCATGTAGAACAATCCAATAGAGCGGAAACCACAACAGTTAAACGAAGCGGCATGGAAAATATGCTGCGAATTCTCACCGTCGTGGTGATGCTGTTTATTGCGGCATTTGCTTTTTACACATTGTATTTAAGACTGACAATGAAAAAACGTATTTTTAAGGAGAGAAAATTAGGTGGCTGATGTCTTATTTTATCTTTCATTAATACTGATTTGGATCATGCTCCTATACCACATGTTTCTCATGCAGGGCGGCTTTCAGCACTACCTGACCTACGAAAAAGTGCTGCCTGAATGGACGAAACAAGGGAAAGAACTGCCGACCGTCAGCATTCTGATTCCTGCTCATAATGAAGAAGTTGTCATTCGGCAAACGCTAAAAGCAATGGTCCAGCTATCCTATCCTCAACATCTCCTTGAAATCATTGTGATTAATGACAATTCCTCCGATGGCACAGGGGACATCGTGCAGTCATTCAGTGAGCAATATGATCATGTCCATATGATTGAAACGAAACCGCCATTTGCAGGAAAGGGAAAATCAACTGCACTGAATGAAGGCTTAAAGGCTTCAACAGGAGAAGTCATCTGCGTATACGATGCAGATAACATGCCTGAACAAAAGGCCGTCTATCATTTGGTTCTTGGTTTATTGAATGACCCAAAGGCAGGCGCTGTTGTCGGGAAATTCAGGGTCATCAATGCAGCCAAAAATCTGCTGACCAAATTTATTAATATTGAGACCATCTGCTTTCAATGGATGGCGCAAGGCGGAAGATGGAAGTGGCTTGGCATTGCGACAATACCGGGCACCAACTTCGCCATCCGCCGGCACATTTTAGAAGAGCTTGGCGGCTGGGATGTTCATGCGTTGGCTGAAGACACCGAATTAACGATCCGTGTCTATAACCTTGGCTATGTCATTCGATTTTTCCCAGCTGCTATTACATGGGAACAAGAGCCTGAGACATGGAAGGTCTGGTGGCGGCAAAGAACGCGCTGGGCTCGAGGCAATCAATATGTTGTCCTCAAATTTTTGAAACAGTTTATGAAGCTGAAACGAAAACGAATGATTTTTGATTTGTTTTATTTCTTCTTTACGTATTTCTTATTTTTCTTCGGTGTCCTGCTCTCAAATGGCATCTTTATCGTGAACCTATTTGTTGACCTTCACTTATCTGTAGGGGCTGTTGCACTGATCCTGTGGGGATTGGCCTTCTTCCTCTTTCTAACAGAAGTGATGATTACACTAAGTATTGAGAAAACAGAGCTCACCAAACAAAATATACTCATTGTGGCGCTCATGTACTTCACTTATTCTCAAGTATGGATTGCGCTAGTCGTGTACTCCTTATGTGTAGAGGCAAAGAGCCGTTTATTCAAACAAGAAGTGAAATGGTACAAAACTGAGCGTTACGATCAACAACAAAAGAAAAGCGGGTGACAAATTGAAATCGGTAAAATGGATGATTTTTATATTGATGATATCCCTTGCCATTCAGCCTTTTTTCATGGCGGGTCAAGCAATGGCGCAATCAAATCGAGTACAAGTGAAAGATGACTGGATTCGCACATCTAAAGGAAGTCAAACGGAAACGCAAGCATTATCAGAAGATGTAGTAACCTTGTATGGACAAGAAGACCGCACTGAATTTTCCTATCAAATAGAGAGAGGAAAAGTTGAGTCTAGCACCCTTACATTAAATATAGAGGCTTCACCATTACTTATTTCGCCATCTTCGTTCACAGTCATGATTGATGGAGAGATTGAAAAGACCATTCCCGTATCAGGGAAAAATCAAAAGAAATCAATTCAAATCAAATTGAACAAAGCGCAATTGAAAAAAGGTTCTCATCAAATTCAGCTCACATTTTATGGCGTGTTAAAAGAAGGTGTGTGTATCAACCAAGAGACACCTGCCAATTGGCTGAAAGTATATCCTGAAAGTGAGCTGGATTTCAAAGGAACTCAAACGAAAGACGTGACGTTAGACAGCTTCCCTTCATTTTTCATTCAAACAGGTGATCAGAAAGAACAAACAGATATTGTGATTCCAAATTCACCGGAAGCAGCTGAATTAGAAGCGGCTATGAAAGTATACCGGACGTTGAAAAACAAAGACCGCCAAGCAGACCTCAAACTCGTCCAAGAAAAGGACCTCAAGCAAATCGCTCATCCAACCATTGCTGTGGGAGCAAAAGGAAACTGGGATGGACGAGTGAAATCGATCGAGCAAGCTGCAAAGATGAAAACAGCAAGCGATCAGCTCACGTTAGCGGTGAGAACCTTGACAGGAAAGAAAAAAGAACAGCCCATTTTATTTGTCACTGCTAAGCAGCCAAAAACAATTGCTGAAAAAATCAATGTCCTGACTCAACCAGAACTGACAGGTCAGCTCACTGGGACAGATTTACTCCTTCAAAAGGTTACTGTTAAAACATCAAAACCATCTCATCAAATTCGTTTAAAAGATTTTGGTGGTGATGATGTCACAGTCGGAACCCAAAAGACGGCATCTGATCATTACTATTATCCAAAGGCATTGATCGCTCATCAAAAATCAGGAGCTAAACTAAATCTATCATTTAAAAAATCTGATACAGCGAACAAAGCGGAACGCTTAACAGTCATGATCAATAACGAACCGCACGACGTACCATTAACAAAACTAGGAAACAAAGATGAGAATGGGTTCTATCATGTGTCAATTCCAGTAGATTCACAAGTACTCCAAAAGAACGAATATATTGATTTGCAATTTGTTACTACAGGCTTTAAAAACATGGAAGCCTGCAGATATACGGATGAAGAAGGCTGGATTTACATTGATAAGAACAGCTCTCTTCAAATACCAGAAGGTACGACTAGTGATACACCGGATTTAGCCGCATGGCCGCTTCCTTTCACATCAAAAACGCAGCAAGGAAAAACATTGATCATCATGCCAGATCAAATCAAGCAAGAAACGATCAATCAAATGGCGATGCTGACAGAATCGTTTAGTCAGCCGGAAGCTGCCCAATATCATTTGATCAAAGCTTCAAATGTGACAAATGATCAATTGAAAGATCACTCTCTCATTTTCATCGGGGGCATTCAAACGTTCTCTTTTTTAAAAGAAAAGGCAGACGATCTCATCGTTCCAGTGAAAAAGGATCAGTATGATGTATCCTCCTTTGGCATGATCAACGAAACGACTGCTCGTATTGTATGGACGCAGCCATCTGTATGGAATAAAGAACAGACAATGACCGTCTTTTCCGGAATGAATGCAGCTGACGCTGATCTTTCACATGAAGTGATTCATTTCCTGCAAACAAATACGGAAACGGCAACAGTTGCAATCGAGAGCAAAAACAAAGACATGTTCTCTAATCATCAAACGGTCAGCAGCACAACAAATGATCTCCCAAAAGGTGAAAAGCAAGGCATCAATGATTCTTGGATTTACTTTGCATGTATCGCTGCACTGATTATTTTTGTGGTCGTGATGATTATTTATTTCGTGCGAAAAAACCGCAAAAAGACTGATTGATAAACGATCAAAAGACCTTGAAAAAATGTCTTTACTTTGGTGTTAAACGGGAGTATGATCTCTTTTATAAAAGACCAATCGCTGAATCATTTCGATGAGCGGGGGAACCATTGGTGGTGCAGGACACCACGTGGGGTGAATCCTTTTTAGGTAGGGCAAAGTCTCATGCGCCCGAATCCGTCAGCTAACCTCGTAAGCGTTAAAGAGAGCAAAGACCAACCTGTGATCTAAACAATAGACGCAGGGGCATTCTATTGCCTCTGTGTCTTTTTGGCGATCCATCTTTTGTAACTTAAATCGTTTGACACTAAAGGAGCGGGCATCACATGTACAGTTTGATGAAGCGTATTTTAATTGGGAAACCATTAAAATCACAGGCAGCAGGAGAACAAAAACTATCAAAAATCAAAGCGTTGGCATTATTGTCATCAGACGCATTGTCATCCGTTGCATACGGTACAGAACAAATCTTGATAGTTCTTTCAGTCGTTAGTGCAGCAGCATTTTGGTACTCACTCCCGATTGCAGGTTGTGTATTAATTCTTTTAATGGCGTTAATTCTATCTTACCGCCAGATTATTTATGCTTATCCAGAAGGCGGCGGAGCCTATGTCGTCTCTAGCAGAAACTTAGGTGAAAAACCAGGACTGGTCGCAGGCGGATCATTGCTTGTAGATTATATTTTGACTGTAGCAGTGAGCATATCAGCGGGTACCGATGCCGTCACATCGGCTTTTCCGGCACTATATCCATATCATGTGCTGATTTCAATTGTATTGGTCATCTTGATCATGGTGCTTAACCTTCGTGGATTGACAGAATCGGCATCTATTTTGGCTTATCCCGTATACTTGTTTGTCATATCACTTCTTATATTAATTGGAGTCGGCGGTTTTAAATTATTAACAGGAGGCGTTCCTCCAGCACCTGAGCATACAGCGATAGGCACGCATGTACCTGGCATTACATTGTTTCTTTTATTAAAAGCATTTTCGTCTGGCTGTTCTGCACTGACTGGGGTAGAAGCCATTTCAAATACCATTCCATCCTTTAAAAAACCAGCTGCACAAAATGCAGCGAGAACATTATTGATGATGGGTGGATTACTAGCTGTTTTATTTGTGGGTGTGACATTGCTTGCGTTTGGTTTTGGCATCTCACCAAAGCCAGAAGAAACGGTTGTATCACAAATTGCATCAGATACATTTGGACGTACATTTTTCTATTATGTCATTCAAGCTGTCACAGCTTTAATCTTGATATTAGCGGCAAACACAGGTTTTTCCGCCTTTCCTTTATTGGCGGTCAACTTAGCAAAGGATAAATATATGCCGCGCATGTTTACTGTAAGAGGGGATCGACTCGGTTATTCTAATGGCATTATCTTTTTAGGTGTAGCTTCTATGCTGCTGATTTGGTTGTTTGATGGGAAAACGGAACACCTCATTCCGCTATATGCTGTAGGTGTATTTATTCCATTTACGTTGTCACAGACCGGTATGTGTGTGAAGTGGATTCGTGAAAAACCGCAGGGCTGGAAAACGAAAATGCCTATCAATATTGTCGGAGCGCTAATTTCGTTCACGGTTCTCATGATTCTCATTTTGACCAAGTTCCATCTTGTATGGCCAGTATTTGTTTTCATGCCTATTGTGCTATTGATCTTTCATTCCATTAAAAAACATTATCTGTCTGTTGGAGAACAACTGCGTTTAATGAATGAAACAGAGCCTGTTGAGATTAAAGGAAATGTGGTCATCGTGCCAATAGCCGGTGTAACACGTGTCGTCGAGCAATCGGTTCAATATGCAAAATCTTTATCAGAGCAAGTCATAGCAGTTCATGTATCCTTTGATAAAGAAAAAGATAAGAAAATTGAAGCGGATTGGGAAAAACTGAACAGCGGTGTGCGGCTTGTGATATTGCATTCGTCTTATCGAAGTCTTATTCATCCGCTTGATAAATTTCTTGAAACGGTTGAGGTAAAAGCAAATGCGCATCAATATAAAGTGATGGTGCTCGTGCCTCAATTTATCCCGAAAAAAAGATGGCATACGATCTTGCATAACCAATCTGCCTTTTTATTAAGGTTCCGTCTATTATGGAAACGGGATATTGTGGTCGCCACCCTTCCATATCATTTTAAAAAGTAGCAGCAAGTTGAAACGTTTGATCAAAAGGGTGCGGTGGTATGGAGTAAGAAAAAAGGAGTTTTCTCACATGCCGCAAAGAACCGCAGGAAAAGAAGTAACAGCGCTACTGGAAGAGTGGGGCGTAAAACATATTTATGGAATGCCCGGCGACAGCATAAACGAATTGATTGAAGAGCTTAGGCATGAATCAAGCCAAATACAATTTATACAAACGAGACATGAAGAAGTGGCGGCACTCTCAGCGGCGGCTGATGCCAAACTAACAGGTAAGCTCGGTGTCTGCTTATCCATCGCTGGACCGGGTGCTGTCCACTTATTAAATGGACTATACGATGCAAAAGCAGATGGCGCACCCGTTTTAGCAATTGCAGGGCAGGTTGCGTCGAATGAAGTAGGAAGAGACACATTCCAAGAAATCAAATTAGAGCGGATGTTTGACGACGTCGCTGTCTTTAATCAGCAGGTACAAACAGCAGAAGCTTTGCCTGATTTATTGAATCAAGCCATTAAAGCAGCTTATACCCATAAAGGGGTGGCTGTTCTCACCGTATCAGATGACTTATTTTCTCAAAAAATTAAGCGTAAGCCAGTTTATACATCTCCTCTTTATGTTGAGGGAGAGGTACGGCCAAAGAAAGATCAACTGCTAAAGGCAGCACAGCTAATTAACAATGCGAAGAAGCCGGTCATCTTAGCAGGTAAAGGATTACGAAATGCAAAAGAAGAGCTTCTTTCATTTGCAGAAAAGGCTGCTGCACCTATCGTCATCACACTTCCTGCAAAAGGGGTGGTGCCAGACAGGCATCCATACTTTTTAGGAAACCTAGGTCAAATTGGAACGAAGCCAGCTTATGAAGCAATGGAAGAGTGTGATCTCTTAATTATGCTTGGAACTTCTTTTCCATATAGAGACTACTTACCAGAGGACACACCTGCCATTCAACTGGATATTAAACCAGATCAAATCGGTAAAAGATATCCAGTAGACGTAGGAATCGTGAGTGACAGCAAGAGTGGTTTGCAGGAACTGACCTCCTACATTGAATATAAAGAGCAGCGTGGTTTCCTTGAAGCTTGTACCGAGCATATGATGAAATGGCGAGAAGAAATGGATAAGGAAAAATCCGTTGCCACATCACCGCTTAAACCGCAGCAAGTCATTGCTAGACTAGAAGAAGCAGTTGAAGACGACGCCATTCTTTCTGTTGATGTAGGGAATGTGACCGTATGGATGGCACGCCATTTTGAAATGAAACAGCAGGATTTCATCATCTCCAGCTGGCTTGCCACAATGGGCTGTGGTTTGCCTGGAGCGATCTCTGCTAAGTTAAATGAACCGAATCGTCAAGCGGTTGCTGTCTGCGGCGATGGTGGCTTCACAATGGTCATGCAAGACTTTGTGACAGCGGTAAAATATAAACTGCCGATCGTTGTTGTGATCTTAAACAACAACAACCTTGGAATGATCGAATATGAACAACAGGTAAAAGGAAACATCAATTATGGTATAGAGCTGGAAGATATTGATTTTGCTAAGTTCGCAGAAGCATGCGGCGGCAAAGGAATCTCCGTGTCATCACATGAAGAACTAGCTCCATCTTTTAGTGCAGCCCTTCAATCAGATAAACCCGTCATTATTGATGTTGCTGTCACCAATGAACCGCCGTTACCTGGGAAAATTACGTACACACAAGCAGCTGGTTTTAGTAAATACTTACTGAAAAAATTCTTCGAAAAAGGCGAGCTGGATATCCCTCCACTCAAGAAAAGTTTAAAACGCTTTTTCTAAACAAAATGTAGTCGGTCCTCTCAAAAGAGGACTGACTTTTTTTAATGAAAGGAAAAAAACATTTCAATTATCACTTGTTTTATTTCCTCTAAAAATATATGGAAATTATTTTTGTAACTTAAAGCCTATTTTTCCAATTCGCTGAGAAAGGTAAAATAGACTTTATGATCAATAATGGAGGGAGTGACTTCTTCTGGGCAAGATACTTGATGCAAAAGCACTAACCAGTGCCATGGACACAAGGGCAAAACACTATCAAGAACTCCGCGAACAAATGGTAGATTTAAAAAAGGCATTACAAGGTGTTGCCAACCTCGGTGATGATTTCACTGGGAAAGGTGCCGATAATATTAAAAGTTTCTATAAAGAGCTCGCTGGAAATGTAGACATGTTTATCAGCTTCATTGATAAACAAAAAGCCTTTCATGAAGGTGTTTCTGGGACACTGGATGATACGAGCTTTGGCGGCGATACCTTTATAGAGGAACACTTTTTAGACAACGCAGTACATATGGGCATCAAAAACGCCAAAAGCATTGTAAAGGATCAAAAAAAGGCACTCAAAACGATTTTTCAAGACATTGATGACCTCATTTCCCTAGAGGTATTTGATAGCCAAACCTTTGATGAAAAAATAGAAGATGCGGAAGATGATCGAAAAAAGACGGTCAAAGAACTGAGAGAGCTTGATCAAAATTTAAAAGATGAATATGCTTTGTCAGAGACGGAGCAGCAAGCTACAATGGCATTGTATGCTGAAATGATGAATGCGACAAATGACGGAAAAGCGATTTCACCTATGAATTTTGATAAGAAAGCGTATCAAAATAGCGACATCTACAAGGCAAAAAGCGATATTGAGAAGCAAACTTCTGAATATCTGAAAATCAAAAAAGAACAAGAAGAAGCCCGAAAGATTGCGAAGGAACAAGAAGCCCTCGCCAACCGCCCTTGGTATGAAAAAGCCCTCGATTATGGTGGAAACATCGTGAATGAACTGACCGGCGTGAACGATGCAAAACGTGCCGCAACAGGCGTTGATCCAATCACAGGCGAGGAACTCACCGCAGGACAGCGAGTCGCGGCAGGCGGCATGGCTGCAGCCGGCTACATCCCAATCGTCGGCTGGGCAGGCCGCATTTTCAAAGGTGGAAAAGCTGTCTATAAAACGACTCAAGCCACATCAGCCGCAGTCAGGGCAGTCGACATCTACAAGACATCACAAAAGTCTTTTGACGCCTTAAAAACATCTCAAAAAGGCTTATATGGCCTCACCGCCACAAACGGCTTCAGCGAAGCGATCACAGGCCGAGACATGTTTGGAAACAAGATCTCAATAGAAAAGCAGGAAGCGAGTATGAACGCGGCGCTTGGAATGCTTTTGCCGTTTGGGGCGAAAGGGTTTCATGGGAAGATAGGGATTAAGAGTACAGAAAAAACTTTGAGAAATAAAAAAGTAGCAGTAGGTGAAGAAATTATTGCTCAGAGGGTACAGAAAGTAGAATTAGATTTAACTACAAAAGTTACACCTTACAAATCGTTAAGTCGGAATCAGCAGAAGAAAATAAAGGAAAATATTGAAAATCGTACTGTTACAAAGGAAGAGTATAAACGATATCAATGGGATAAAAGATTCTCCAAAAGAAGGGCTGCAGGGGTTACTGAATTCTGGAAACAAGAAAAGAAAAGAATCTTAGATGGAGAATCTACAACAAGGAATTGGACTAATGAACAAAAACAAGAGATTTTAAAAAGCAAAAAACCACAATATAATGGGAAATCCATTATCGGACACCATACTTACAATGCTATGAATTATCCACATATCAGTAATAGAGGAGAATTAATTTATCCTGTGACTGGAAGAGAACATTTAAAGGGTTGGCATGGAGGAAGTTATAGCAAAAATGCACCTGGTAGACCTGTTAATCCAGATTATTTAGAGGAATTTTAATAGGGAGGAAAAATATGAGTAAGATAGCTATTAAGATAAGCTCAAAAGGTCCAATTAATAAATATGTATTACCTTTAAGAAAGTACACCGGTTTAGGAATTACAGATATAAAAAGTGGGATTGAAAACAAGGACTTTTTTTCCGAAACGGATGCAAATGATATTGATAGTATGGAAAATTTAAAGGAATTAGTTGATGCTTTACTGAATTTGGGAGCGGATGTGAAAATCTTTGATAGTGATGAATATGGTGAAGGAATATTTAATTATCAAGAAATTTCTTACGATGAATTGATCAATAGTATTGAGCGATTAAAAGAAATAATGGAAGAATTACAGGATTACGACGATGCTATGTCTGATGAGTGAAAGTGAACAATTAATAAAAGAATAATGAATGGAGCTTTGCCAGTAAAAGAACCTATGTAATTTTAACGTCTAAATGATGACATAAAAACTAAAAGATTACGATACTATGTTAACCTTGATTTTTTTACGAAATATCAAGGTTTTTTAAACTGAAAAAGCACTTGCAAACTCAATCACCCACTCATAATTGGAAATTACATGTTAAACTAATCCAATCACCACAAAAAAGGAGCTAAAACCATGCTATGGATTTTCACACAAAACCAGCAAAGTTTCGTTCATGTCCACGAAGTCACTGTAGCCGGCAAAAAGATTGAAGGGATGATCGCAGGAAGCGATACTTGGGTCAAGACGCTCGGTAAGTATGACTCAAACGATCGTGCAGCAGAGGTCCTTCAAGACATTGTGAAAACGATTGAAGCCAATCAAGATGCCACTGTGACTTACAGAATGCCAAATCAATAAAAAAGAAACCACCTTTCCATTGCGAAAAGGTGGTTTTTGTTTATGATTGTGTTTTTGCAAAGGCTAAAAATAAAGGAATGCCTGTGCCGACAAGGGTTGTGGCAAATAGGAACATACCGCAAATGAATAGAAAATGGCTGGCTGAAAAGACAAGTGCCAGAATGAGAAAAACGATGCTGAGTCCTGCCATGCTATATGATGGGACAAAGCGGCGTTTGTATGTGGCTTTCTTTGTTAAGAATGAGAAGAAAATGCCAAATAATAAAGGGACAATCCATAAGTAAAATAAAATAATAAGAGACATACTTCATACCTCGATTTTTCCTTCTATTTTATCAGATGCTGATCGCAACCGATACTACAAAGCTTCACTTTGTAAAATAATTCATGCAATCGACACAATTACGTGGGCTGATTCATAGAATGCGTTTTTTCTTTCATATATTCAGGCTGCAAAAGGGCGTATACACAATGATCCGTAAAGCGGTCGCCCAGCCATTCACATTGTCTCAAAATGCCTTCAAGCGAAAAGGATAAACGCTCTGCGATGCGTCTGCTCTTCAGGTTATCGACAGCAGCCCTGATTTCAATGCGGTGCAGTCCACAATCTTCAAATAAATAATGAATGACTGCTTTGCACGCTCTTGTCATGATGCCTTTTCCTTGATAGCCTTCTCCGAGCCAATAGCCAATTGAAACAGTCCTGTCGATCCAATGAATTTGGTGGGTGCCGATGATCCCGACAAGCTCTCCATGTGACCAGATGCCCGCTTGAAAACCGTTGTTCTGCAAGGCTTGCTGCATTGCGCCTTGAATGAACGCCATGCTGTCTTCTTCTGTTTTCGTTGAATCCACCCAAAGCATCCATTCACGTAAATGCTCTCTTGACCGCTGGATGAGCAAATATAGACTTCTTGCGTCTCTTGGCTCAAGCAGCCGCATAGCTATCTCTTGATCCTGATAAAAAAACATGTGCCCACATCCTCTCAGGGGAATTTTACCATAACCATATGAAAAGAAAAAGACAGCATCACTACTGTCTTTTACATAAACGTATCCACAATTAAAAAGAGATTGAGTGCGACAACAAGAGCTGCTATCACCCAAGATATTCCTGTTACCCAGCGGGCATTCGTTAATTCGCCCATAATTCGTTTTTTACTTGTAAATAAGATGAGCGGAATTAAAGCAAAGGCAATACCAAAGGATAAGACCACCTGGCTCATCACAAGTGCAGATGTCGGATTCACCCCAGATGCAATGATCACAATAGGGGGAATCATAGTAATCAGCCGGCGGACATACAGCGGAATCCGGTATTGAATAAAACCCTGCATAATGATATCGCCTGACAATGTACCGACAGAAGAGCTTGATAGTCCGGCTACAAGCAGTCCTACACCAAATAAGATAGCTGATACAGGACCTGCGAGTGTGCTAAAATGCTGGAACGCAACATCCAGATCTTCAACAAAGAGACCATTTTTATAAAATAAAGCGGCTGCCACAATCAACATACTGGCATTGATGGCTCCAGCGACTAGCATCGCAATAAGGATATCTAAAAACTCAAAGCGGAAAATCTGTTTTTTCTCCTTTTCCGTTCTGCCGACGACTCTCCTTTGGGTTAATGCTGAATGTAAATAGATCGCGTGCGGCATCACAGTGGCACCTAAAATTCCGGCTGCAAGCAGTACACTATCTGCGCCATCAAATTTTGGAATGAAAAGCCCGCCTGCGACACTTGCCATATCAGGCTTGGCGACAAAGGTTTGCACAGCGAAAGCGATCACGACAACGAACAGCATGCCAGTGATGCCGGCTTCTAATGCGCGATATCCCCGTCTTTGCAATTCTAAAATCGCAAATGATCCGATAGCTGCAATAATGGATGCTTCAAGCAGCGGGATCCGAAAAAGCAAGTATAAACCAAGTGCAGCCCCGATAAACTCGGCTAAATCTGTGGCAATAATGACGAGTTCGCCCTGAATCCATAAACCGATGGAGACGGGTTTTGGAAACTCTTCACGTGCGATTTCAGGTAAGTTTTTACCTGTCGCTATTCCAAGCTTTGCGGACAATGATTGAATGAGCAAAGCCATGAGATTTGATATGAGAATGACCCATAAAAGGAGATATCCATATTTAGAGCCAGCCGCAATGTTGGTGGCAAAATTTCCTGGGTCAATATATGCAATGGCAGCGATAAAAGCAGGGCCTAGAAAAGGAAGAAGCCTTCTAAATCCTTTGACCTTACCTTCAAGTGCACGCTCAGCTGCCGCTGACATGTGTGCCTGTGCCTCGATGTATTTGTTTGTCATATGTCATCACCTAGATTCTACAAAGTTTTGCTTGGGCACAAAAAGTTTCCTTGATGCAATTTTTAATCATCATATGCCCATATTCATGAAAAGTCAACTATCTGAACTAATAGGTTTGTTTATCATATGTAAGTGAAAAAAATAGATAGCTTGTCAACGAGCAACATAAAAAACACCGCCTCTTAGACGGTGTCCCTACTGCTTCCTCTGTTATTTGTTTTTTAAGATACCCTTGATCCCACACTGCGGAAGATCAGGCTTAAAATAATGACAAAGATCGCTGCTCCTAAGATTGCTGGAATGATCGCAAAGCCTGCCAGACTAGGACCCCACGTTCCCAGTAATCCATGACCAATCCAAGCGCCTACAAACCCGGCAATCATTGAACCGATCCATCCTCCTGGTACACTGCCCCCAGCGAGTGCACTCCCAATGAGACCGATGACAATCGCCACAACTAATGAAATTAGAAATCCTAACATGTTGACCACTCCTCTTTTGTTTGTTTATTAAGCAATAACCGTTTTGAAAAAGATTAAAACCTTTCGGAACCGCTTCAATGTTCTATACGTATGATGGACAAGGATTGTGTATAATAACAGACAAATACTTCAGCGACATCTAAGGAGGCATATGCATGGAGGAAAGAGAGTGGCTAAAAGCACAATTAAAGGAGATTGAAAAATGGGAGAAAGACCAGCAAAAGGTATGGTTTTGGGAGAAACTCAGCCGTCTTCCATTTCAAATGCTGGACAAGCTGACGCCTGCTTTTATTCAGAAAAAAATCGGTGTGCTGCTAGATGAAATGGGTCATTACATTCAGTCTGGCGGTGCCTATTTGACGTCGGAAAAAGGCATCATTCATCAATTTCAAAAGAAGTGTGAGGGCGAATCCATCCAGCGTATAGAGGATATTGGAAAGGCCCCAATCGAATTGATGGATGCCATTAGTGAACATATGGGGAAAAACAGAACGAATCTCGCGACGGTACAAGGTGCGACAACTGGTGTCGGCGGAATGTTTACGCTAGCTGCTGATATTCCTGCGGTCCTGGGCCTCTCTCTGAAAACATTGCAGGATATTGCCGTCACCTATGGCTATGATCCTAAAAACAAAGAGGAGCGGGTCTTCATCATTAAATGCTTGCAGCTGAACTCTGCGGATGTCGTTGGAAAGAAATCGATTCTAAAAGAGCTGAAAAGCTATCATGCATCCGAAGGGAAGCATGAAAACATGATTTCGCAAATTCAAGGGTGGCGTGAGGTCGTCTATAATTACCGGGATTCGTTTGGCTGGAAGAAACTGTTTCAGCTTGTGCCCATTGCTGGGATTTTGTTTGGTGCCGTTTCGAACCGCTCACAATTAAAAGGAATTGCCGAAACAGGCATGATGCAATACCGAAAACGAAGAATTTTAACAAGATTAGAAGAGCTCACGCAGCAAGAACAGAGTGAGTCCGGCGCATAAAAAAATCCCTTATCAAAGGGATTTTTTATTTGCTCTCATCCTCTTCCTGAAAAGCATGAATAGGTGAGTGTTCATAACGTGCACGCAGTTCGCGGATCTGTTTGATGAGGGTGGAGCCGATCGTTTTTTCGGCTTCATCATACAAAGGATCAAGGGCTTTCATCCATTTTTGTCTTTCTGCTGGCGTCAATTCATGAATGGCAATCGGCGATTCACGTTTAATGTCCTCCAGCTGATCTTTGTTCATCTGTTCTGCATGCTTTTCATTCCAAGCCGTTGTTTCTTCCATGGCTTCAAGTAAAATTCGTTTCGTTTCGGGTGTCTGGCGGTCAAAGAAGGATTGATCTGTTAAGACCACATAGCCTAAATACCCGTGATTGCTGATCGTCATATAGTCTTGTATATGATAGAATTTTTTTGAATAAATATTTGAAATGGTATTTTCTTCACCGTCTACTTTTTTGGTTTCTAATAGCTGAAACGTTGAATTAAATGATTCCTGATAGGGCTTTGCGCCAAGGAGTTTGAATTGTTTTTCAATCATGTCGCTTTGCATAATGCGGAGAGACTGGTTTTTTAAATCAGCCGGCTGTTTGATGGGCCCTTTATTAGAGGTAATTTGCTTAAAGCCATTTGTCCAATAAGCCATTCCCTTTAATCCATCTTTTTGCAGCGTGCCAAACAACCTTTGTCCAATTGCACCGTGCAGGCCTTCTTGAACCGCGCTGTAATTTGAAAAAGCAAAGGGAAGATCAAGTGCCAGCCACTCAGGAGACAGCATGCCGAGCTTCGAGGTAGACGGAGCGATAAATTGAACTTGATTCTCTTTGAGTGCATTAATTTCTTCAATATCAGAATAAAGGCTTCCGTTGGAGAAAATTTGAATGCTGATCTTTCCATCGGATTTTTCGTGCACGAGCTCAGCAAATTTCTTTGCGGCAAGTCCTTTAGGTGTATTGTCTGCCACGACATGGCTGAATTTGAACACAAGCTGGTCCTTCAGTCCTGTCTGTTCATCATCAAAGGTTGTCGCTGATTTTGGCATCATATGATAAAAACCAAAGTATAAAGCGGTTACAAAACCGATCATGAGCAAAAGTGTATAAGCGAGTAAATTCTTCATGCGTCAGATCCCCCTTATGTCAAGCATACTTGACAGAGGAAGAATTCGTAAAGATACAGGTGAAAAAATGATGAGAAATCGATTGAAATTACAACAATTATCTATTAGATGGAAGCTTACCATCCTCACATATTTCGTTGTCATTTTCGCCCTTTTAATCGGAGGAATTGTCCTTGTTGGGGGAATTCAGCAAACAGAGGAACGGGAGCTTCGAAAAAGACTCATGAACACGGCGAGAACTGTGGCTGAAATGAATGAGGTGAAGCAGGCGTTAGCTGATCAGACAAAGGAACGTGATCGATTACAGCATGCGATCGAAGAGATTCGGATTATTCAAGACGCTGACTACATTGTCGTGATGGATATGGATCATGTGAGATTAACGCATCCAGTGAAAACGAGGATTGGCCAGCGCTCAGAAGGAACTGATGAAGAGCCGGCTTTTGCAGAGCATATTTATTTCTCAGAAGCAGAGGGAGAGCTTGGAACAGCCATCAGAGCTTTTTATCCAGTCAAGGATGATCAATTTAATCAAACAGGGGTTGTGCTTGTAGGAAGAACTCTGCCAAGTATGGCAGATATATTAGGCGAAATGAAGCGCGATATCCTCATGATTCTCCTCTTGACGCTCAGCTTTGGGCTTGTGGGTTCATTTTTGCTCGCCCGTCATATTAAACAGCAAATGTTTAAGCTGGAGCCGCATGAGATTGTGAGAATGCTAGAGGAACGCACTGCAACCTTTCACTCTATTAATGAAGGGGTTATCGCCATTGATAATCAGCACATGATTACCATTTTTAATGAGAAGGCGAAGCAGATTTTTGGCGTGACGGGTGATGTCGTGGGCCGGAATATTTGGGATGTGCTGTCTGATACAAGACTTCCTGAAATTATCGATCGCGCAGAACCCGTCTACAATGAAGAAATTCATATGAGCGGAAAGCGGATCATGAGCAGCCGGATTCCGATTGTGATGAAAAAGAAGATCATCGGAGCAGTTGCCATTTTTCAGGACCGGACGGAAGCGGCAAAATTGGCGGAGGAGCTCACAGGGGTTAAGAACTTTGTGGACGGTTTGCGGGTGCAAAACCATGAGCATATGAATAAGCTTCATACGATTGCCGGTCTGATTCAGCTGGGTAAAGCCGATCAGGCGCTCGATCTGGCCTTTCAAACGACAGAGGAGCAGGAACATGTGACGGACTTTCTTCACCGCGTCATAGAGCATGATGCTGTCTCAGGGTTATTGATGAGCAAAATCAGAAGGGGCAAGGAGCTTGGCATCATGGTCGAAGTAGATGAACATAGCTGTCTGCGTGATTTCCCTGAACGGCTTGATCAGCATGATATGACGAAGCTGCTCGGAAATCTCATTGAGAACGCCTTTGCTTCGTATGATACTGTAGAAAGAGACACAAAAGTCATTTCCATTAGTATCGATCAAACGGAGGATGTCCTCGCGATTTTAATTGAAGACAATGGCTCCGGGATCGAAGAAGAAATGATTCCTTCTATTTTCGATAAAGGCTTCACACATGGCAAAGAGGGCGGAACAGGCTATGGCCTGTATATTGTAAAAACGATTATCGACAAAGGGATGGGAAGTGTAGAGGTCACATCAAGCATCGGCATTGGTACCACCTTCTCAATCGAATTCCCAATGACCATAGAGGAGAGAGACAGATGACTCAGATTAAGGTGCTGTTAATTGAAGATGATCCGATGGTGCAAGAAGTGAATAAAGAGTTCATTATGAGTGTTCCTGGCTTTCAAGTAGCAGCTGTCGCTGGAAATGGGGAGCAGGGCATCCAGCTGATCAAAGAGATTCGTCCAGACCTCGTGGTACTTGATGTATATATGCCAAAAAAGGATGGCGTCAAAACGCTACAAGACATCAGAAAACAGAAGATGAAAGTGGATGTGATTGTCATTTCAGCAGCGAAGGACAAAGAGACCATCGGCATCATGCTTCAAAATGGTGCGCGGGATTATATTATTAAACCATTCAAATTTGAACGAATGAAAGAATCACTTGAAAGCTATAAGGCGTTTAAATCAAAAATCCAAACCGCAGCAGAATTTTCTCAGGAGATGCTCGATGATATCATACGAAAGCCTGCTGTTAAGCAGGAAGATACTTGGCTTCCTAAAGGGCTGAATGTGCATACGATGAACGAAATTAAAGCTTATATGGGCTTGCAGGAAGGCGCCCAGTCTGCAGAGGAAGTTGCTAATGCACTTGGCATAGCCCGTGTCACGGCACGCCGGTATTTAGACTTCCTCGTCAAAGAAGGCGAGCTGAAATTAGATATGCAATATGGGGGGATTGGACGTCCTGTGAATAAATATATCGTACATTCTGACTAAGAGACCAAAAAGACCAAAATGTACGATATGTCCATAAGCTTCACAGCCTTTGATGAAATCGCTATCATTTATCTACAGATAACAGTTAAGCGTTTACATCAAAGGGTGAGGGAGTTGATTTTTTATGAAAAGGCTTTTGAAGAACCTGACATTTCAGGTGATTGCAGCTGTCATCATCGGGATCATTGTCGGGATGGTTTGGCCAAACGTCGGAAAAGAAATGAAGCCGCTTGGTGACACCTTTATCAATGCCGTTAAAATGGTCATTGCACCAATTATTTTCTTAACCATTGTTCTTGGTATTGCCAAGATGGGGGATATGAAAAAGGTTGGAAAAGTTGGGGGAAAAGCATTTATTTATTTTGAAGTCGTCACGACACTTGCTCTGGTCATCGGTCTTTTTGTTGTGAATATCATGAAGCCAGGTGCAGGTCTTGACTATAGCAAGCTTGAAAAAGGGGATGTCTCACAATATACCCAAAATGGCGGACAGGGTATCGACTGGATGGAATTTGTTACACACATCGTGCCATCTAACATGGTTGATGCTTTCGCAAAGGGTGATATTTTACAGGTCTTATTCTTCTCTATTTTATTCGGTGTTGCGCTCGCTGCTCTTGGCGAGAAGGGGAAAGGCATCATCGAATGGCTTGATAAGCTGTCACTTGTTTTCTTTAAAATCATTGGATATATCATGCGTGCTGCGCCGCTCGGTGCGTTTGGGGCAATGGCTTATACGATCGGACACTTTGGTTTAGCATCAATTAGACCGCTGGCAAGTCTGATGCTCTCCGTTTATATGACGATGTTCCTGTTCATCTTCGTTGTGCTGAACATCATTTGTAAAATGTATGGCTTCAGCCTGCTAGGTTATTTAAGGTTTATCAAGGATGAAATTTTGATTGTTCTTGGCACAAGTTCTTCAGAATCCGTGCTGCCAAGAATGATGGATAAAATGGAACGCTACGGGTGCTCTAAGTCTGTTGTTGGTCTTGTCATTCCAACAGGTTATTCCTTTAACCTAGACGGAACTTCAATCTATTTATCAATGGCCGTCGTCTTCTTGGCACAAGTGTTTGGTGTAGACTTGTCGATCGGTCAGCAGATCACTATTATCCTTGTTCTGATGCTTACATCAAAGGGAGCAGCTGGGGTGACAGGAAGCGGATTTATCGTGCTTGCATCTACTCTTGCGGCACTACAGGTCATTCCGTTAGAGGGTCTAGCACTGCTGCTTGGGGTTGACCGCTTCATGAGTGAAGGAAGAGCGATTACAAACCTCATTGGAAATGGAATTGCAACAATTGTTGTCGCGAAGAGTGAAGGTGAATTTGACGAAGCGAAGAGCAAAACAGCACTTCAGGAAATGCGGAATATGAAGCAGGCTGTTTAGTATAAAAACAACCAAAAACCGAAACCTTATGTTCTACATGGGTTCGGTTTTTTTGTGTAAAAAAGAAAAAACAATAAAATTAATACAAATCGTAAGACCTCTTTGACCTTTTATTATATAATTTACAGAAGGATCCGATATAATGTATATCAGATACGATGAAAAATAGACTTTAGTCCTGGCAGGTGTGTAACGTAATGACGGCATTTTTAAAATTGTTCGAAAAACCCGGTGTTAAGCGGTTTTCAGTATTTGTAGTATTAGCCACAGCATTATATCTATTAAGAGGAATGATGAATTTAATTCTTTTGACCTTCATTTTCACCTTTTTGATGAATCGGTTGGAAGAGGTCATTAGAGGCTTTTTAAATCGCTTCCTGAAAATAGGACAGAAATCGGTCATTACCATTTTGTATATTCTTCTGGCTGGCGGATTGACATTTGGCGGATTCGTTTTTGTGCCAATCATCGCCAAACAGGTAGAGCAGCTATTTCATTTAGGAAAGAAAATTGCAGATCATCCACAAGATTTACCCTTCTTTGACGTCATCACGAACGTATTCGGAGATTTCAAAATATCAGCTTTCTTTGAGAAAGGGTTTAATTTCCTCTATACATACATAACCGATTTCAGCACATTCAGTATCCAGGTCATTATGTCCTTAATATTAAGCATGTTCTTCCTGTTCGAAAAAGAACGCCTCATTCAATTCATGAACAAGTTCAAAACGAGTAAAATCTCCGTGTTCTATCATGAAATTGCCTTCTTTGGACGTAAATTTTCCCGAACGTTTGGAAAAGTACTTGAAGCTCAGTTTATTATTGCAACCGTTAATTGTGTGCTAACGACCATCGCGTTAGGCATTATGGGTTTCCCGCAGTTATTTGGATTAGCGGTCATGGTCTTTTTGCTAGGCTTAATCCCAGTAGCGGGTGTAGTGATCTCTCTTATTCCACTCAGCATCATTGCGTATACACTCGGAGGCGGAATGTATGTCCTGTATATTGTGCTGGTGATTGTCATTATCCATGCCATTGAAGCATACTTCTTGAATCCGAAGCTCATGTCAGCTAAAACAGAGCTCCCTATTTTCTTCACGTTTATTGTGCTGATCTTCTCTGAACACTATATTGGCATTTGGGGACTTATTATCGGTATCCCAATCTTTGTGTTTATTTTAGATATTCTTGAAGTGACAAATAGGGAAGAAAGTAATTAAAAAGTTCATATGAACCTGTTTACAATTTTCTAAAAATAAGGTATAAATGGTATGAAAATATCATATTACCACACGCTTAATCCTTCTAAAGGAATGGGGGACCCAAATTTTTGGGGTGAATTTTTCTTATCTGAGAAAAAAGGACATCTCTTCGTCCTAACCCGTCAGCTAACCTCATCAGCGTGAAGAGAGTAGACAGTGGTACATGTATGGACACGCAGGCCCACGAGAAGACTCTCTCGTGGGCTTTTTGACGAGGAAGGGGAGATTTTATTGAAGCTGGCGACGAAAATTATTATTGCCTTGTTTGTAGGTGCAATCACAGGATTGCTGCTCAACCTTTTTGCTCCAGATGTATTCAAAGTGTTAGACCCTTATTTATTTACACCTCTAGGTCAAATCTTCTTAAACCTGATTAAAATGCTGGTTGTGCCCATTGTATTCTTTTCGATCACGCTCGGTGTAGCAGGCCTTGGTGATCCGAAGAAGCTAGGCAGAATCGGCGCAAAAACCATTACTTATTTCCTGCTCACTACAACTTTTGCCATCATCATTGGCATCTCATTAGCCTTATTGATCAAGCCGGGAGCCTTCGGCAATTTTGATACAAAAGCGGCTGATTATTCCGCAGAGGAAGCCCCATCAATGGCAGACACACTACTCAACATCATTCCAACCAATCCAGTCCAATCGTTAGTTGAAGGAGACATGCTTCAAATTATCGTCTTCTGTGTATTTTTAGGTCTTGGCATAGCCATGCTTGGTAAAAAAACGGAAGGCTTGCTGAAACTGTTTGAACAAGGAAATGAATTAATGATGTATCTTGTCGGTGTTGTGATGAAATTTGCACCGTACGGGACATTCGGTTTGATTGCAACGGCAATCGGCAGTCAGGGCCTGGATGCCATGAAAGCGATGGGACTTTACTTCTCGGTCGTGTTAATTGCGCTGATCCTGCATTTCTTCCTGACATATGGATCAACCATTGCTATCTTAGCTAAACGAAATCCAATGGCATTCTTTAAGGGATTTTCACCAGCGATGGTTGTTGCATTTAGTACATCAAGCAGTAACGCAGTGCTGCCGGTATCAATGGAAACAGCGCAAAAGCGTTTAAAGGTGCCAGAGCCGATTTCAAGCTTTGTACAGCCGCTGGGTGCAACCATTAATATGGATGGCACAGCCATTATGCAAGGTGTTGCGACCATTTTTATCGCTCAAGTGTATGGGGTTGAACTGACGCTTGTTCAAATGCTGACGGTTGTCTTAACAGCTGTTTTAGCAAGTATCGGTACAGCAGGTGTCCCAGGGGTAGGGCTCATCATGCTGGCCATGGTGTTAAATTCCGTGAATCTTCCTGTTGAGGGAATAGCGCTGATCCTTGGCATAGACCGCTTATTAGATATGGCAAGAACCGTAGTTAATATTACAGGTGACGCAGCATGTGCGGTGATTGTTTCTGAAACCGAAAAGAAGCACGAAAAAGAAGCGCCGACACCTAACTTATCACTGTAATAAGCAAGAAGGGCTGACTGGATCAGTCCTTTTTTTCATGGAATGATTTGTCTCGCGTGATATACTTTTTACAGGATGAGCGGTCATAACTGCCGCCACAGGCTTTACATCAGAAGGAGGAACCACTTTGCAGTCTGCTGTTTTAAAAGTAGAGAAAGTCGATAAACTAATTGGCCGGAAAATGATCTTGCAGGATATTTCTATAGACATTGGGCAAGGAGAAATTGTCGGATTACTTGGTCCCAATGGGTCTGGCAAAACAACTTTGATTCGATTGATCGTTGGCTTGATGAAAAAAAACAATGGCAACATCATGATCAATGGATATTCACAAGATGACGATTTTCTTAAAGCGATGTCATCTGTTGGTGCGATCATAGAAAACCCAGAATTTTATTCGTATTTAACAGGCTTTGAAAACCTTGAAATGTATGCAGCGATGCACGATGGCGTGACGGAGGAACGCATTCAGGAAGTGGTGGAAAGAGTTCGTCTGGAGGATGCCATTCATCAGAAGGTCAAGACGTATTCACTAGGGATGAAACAAAGGCTTGGGATTGCACAAGCTATTTTGCATCGGCCAAACCTGCTCATTTTAGACGAACCGACAAATGGACTGGACCCTGCAGGAATGAAGGAATTCCGGGAGCACTTACAAATGCTTGTAAAGGAAGAAGGAACCTCGGTGTTATTTGCGACGCATTTATTGCATGAGGTAGAGGAGCTATGTGACCGCATGATTATCATTCAAAAGGGACAGATCAAAGCTAGTACTCATCTCCGGGATATGGAGGGGAAAGAGCAGGTGCTGATGAATGTTCAGCCAGTAGAAAAGGCGGTCTCATGGCTTGACGCACACGACTATACATATGAACGAAATGGAGCGCGTGTACTGCTTCAACTGAACAAAGAACGTGTGCCAGAGCTGAACAAACAGCTTGTGCTGGCGGGGTTTGATGTACTTGAATTGATGCCTCAAAAGCAGTCAATTGAAGAGGCATTTATAAAATGGACGGAAGGCGGGACGACAGATGCTTAACCTCATCAAGAATGAGCATAAGAAAATCATGAAGAAAAAGATCACACTCATTGCTCTTTTATTGATCGTTGTATTTCAACTGGCCATGGCTCTAACCTTAAAACGAGTCATATCAAGCTTTGGCGGACAAGACACAGTCGCGAACTATTTTGCTTATTCCACGAACGTCGTGTTTATTTTGCAGGTGCTTGCTGTTGTTATTGGCGCGACCTTGATCTCAACAGAGTTTCAGAAAAGGACGATCAAGTTTCTATTGATCCGGCCAAAAACAAGACTGCACATTTTTCTGTCAAAATACATCACACTTGTGCTGACAGTCATTTATTTGTTTGTTTTTTATTATGTTTTGGCTTTTCTATTTGGTCTTATTTTCTTCGGTACTGATTTTGATGAAAGAACAGGGCAATTATTTCAGCATACGTTTGCCGTCATTGGATCTCAGTGGGTGGAAGTGATCATGATGGCAAGCTTTGCTTTTATGTGTTCCAGTTTGTTTAGAAACAGTCTTGTTGCCCTTGTGACCTCGTTTTTTGTTTTATATGCGGCGAAATCACTTGTGCCGATCATGTCTCTCTTAGAAAATCAGTGGGGGAAAATACTCCTTTTCGCGAATACGGACTTTACTCAGTACAGCTTTCAAGGACCGCCGCCTTTTCATGGGATGAGCATTTTGTTTTCTCTATTTATAGTAGGGGCGCATTTTGTTTTCTTTATTGGATCGGCTTGGATTCTTTTTTGGAAACGTGATGTAAATGTGTAAAAATTGTGTCAAATAACAAGAAAAATTCGTGACATCTTTGTGAAAACGAGTCTGTATTTCACGATAACCGGCTGATTTTGTCTTATAATAAGAGGGAGTCATGGAGGTGGCACTATCGTGAAAAATTTCATTACGGCTTTACCAATTTTGCTGCTGCTGTCGTTTTCGTTTGTGTCTTTTGCCTTCCAATTTGATCATCTTGTTTATTTCAGACTAGCGCTGGGGATTTTTTCGTTAGCGGGTCTTTTCTTTCTGTATACACTTAAAAGAAATATGAAATGGTTCATGGTCTATTTATATGCGAGCTGGATCGTTCTTGCTGCCGTCACGACATTTGAGGAACCTGTCTTTTCTCAATTTTTCTTCGGTGGTTTAACGATGACAATGGGTTATCTCACATATATGCTCATTTATTTAGGTATGAAGCAGGACCGTGTAGCGAAATCACATTAAAACAAAAGCCGATAAAATCGAATAACAGATTTTATCGGCTTTTTTATTTTGTTGAAGCAGACAAAAGAGCAGTCAGTGATGACTGCTCCTCTCATAGTTATGATTCACGCCCAGCAGCTGCAAGCTGCTTCTGGTGTTTTTTGTCGATGGTTTCGTAAATACTTTCCATCATTTGAGGATCGCGCATGATGGCCTTTTTGTTCTCTTCAATCAATTGCTGGTAGGTTTTAATTTTCTTCTTAGACATGTGACTCATCGCTCCTTAATAAGAATGGACGTCTATAGGATTTCACATAGATGAAATTGATAATCATTTTCAATTAGCAATTCCATTATACAAAGACAAATGTCAGAAGTAAAGATTCAATTCAGAAAATTCACGTAACCGACATATTCCAAGCTGGTTCGACGCTGCATTCTTTCCCAGGAAATAATGTTGTCGTGACTTGTCGTAAGTGAAACATCAATTTGAAACGTTTTGGCTGTGCAGCTCGTCTTATGAAGAGATTTAAAAAGAAAAAAGACATCAGCAAGAGTTTGCTGATGTCCTTCGTTTCATCAATTAAGAAACGTGCTCTTGAAGAAATTCTGTCACTTCTTCAGGCGATTTTGCATTTGCACTGTGTAAATGACCTGTTTTTTCACCATTTTTGAAAATTAACAGGCTTGGAATGCCCATTACCTGATACGTTTCAGCTAATTCAGGGAAATCATCTTTATTTATTTCAAACCATTCATGGTGAGCATAAGCTTCTAGGATGTCTGGAATGAACATGTCCATTCTTGTACAGTCAGGACACCATGTTGCAAAGAATTTAACGATGACTTCTTTGTCTGATTGAATCATTTCATTGAATTGTTCAGTACTTGTGATTTTTTTCAATTTGTCACAACTCCTTTTCAATGTCATTTTAATATAAAATAAAGGCGAATGACATACAAATGCTCGGGAGGCGCTTACAACCTTTACAAATCATTTCAATTACGTAACAACAAAAATTAATTAGAGCATTTTTGCTTGAAAGTGATAAGATAGTAAAGATGAATTTTAGTGGGGGGAGTATCCATTGAAAATAAGTTTAGGATTGATTTACGGCGGAAAGTCAGCCGAACATAATGTATCACTGCAAACAGCCCTTGCAGTTACAAAAGCACTTAACACTGAGAAGTTCGATATACATCCAATTTATATTACAGAAGAGGGTGAATGGTTAAGAGGAGAAAAACTCACTGAACCAGTATCAAACGTCAAAATGCTTCAATTTGAACAGAACGCAAAGACGTTTTTACCAACTTCTTTAAATGAAAGCATGTTTCCACAGCCTGCATCGGCTGATGAGAAAATTGATGTTGTCTTCCCGTTGCTGCACGGACCAAATGGAGAAGATGGCACAATGCAAGGATTACTTGAACTGTTAAATATCCCGTATGTCGGCAACGGCGTTCTCGCGTCTGCCGCGGGTATGGATAAAGTCATGATGAAAGATGTTTTTGCACAAGCAGGACTTGCACAAGCAAAGCACCTTTCTTTCAATAAAAAAGACTACGAGAAAGCGACACCAGACAGCTTAGAACAGGTTGAAAAGGTACTGGGCTATCCATGCTTTGTGAAACCTGCCAACATGGGATCAAGTGTTGGAATTAGCAAATGCCGCAGCAAAGAAGAACTGCAGACTGCATTTGACCTCGCTTTCCAATATGATCGTCGTGTGGTCGTAGAAGAAGGCGTCGTTGGAAGAGAAATCGAGATTGGTGTATTAGGCAATGATGAGCCGAAATGCTCTGTCGTTGGTGAGATTGCACCTAAAACAGATTTTTATGATTACAAAGCAAAATATGAAGATGGCGATACAGATTTGATCATTCCGGCGAGTGTGTCAGAGGATGAATATAAGACGATTCATGACATGGCAATTAAGGCATTTAAAGCCCTCGATGGATCTGGTCTCGTACGTGCAGACTTCTTCCTTACAGAAAAAGGTGAAGTGTTGATCAATGAAGTGAATACAATGCCTGGATTCACACCATTTAGTATGTTCCCATTACTTTGGAAGCACACTGGTGTAGAGTATCCAGAGTTAATTGAAAAGCTGGTGTCACTTGCAATTGAACGCCATCAAGAAAAACAAACCATTAAAACAACTTTTTAATGTGAGCAGCAAGCAGACACTATCCTTAGGTAGTGTCTCTTTTCCTTCAAACGTGAAATGAGAAAGAGAGGCGAAAAATCATGATCAAACGTACAGTGAAACAAATCGCCCAAATGGCTGGTGGAACCCTATCTAATCAAGCTTTTGGCGAAGAACAGATTCACGGAGTGACAACAGATACACGAAAAGTATCAAACGGCGCCCTGTTTATCCCGCTTATCGGAGAACATTTTAACGGTCACACATTTGCTTCGAAAGCAGTGGAGCTTGGAGCATCAGCTGTTCTTTGGAATCAAAAAGAAGCCAATCCGCCAGAAGGCGTTCCAGTAATTCTTGTAGAGGATACACTAACTGCGCTTCAACAGCTGGCAAAATCATACTTAAAAGAAGAAAATCCTCGTGTTGTCGGTATTACAGGAAGTAATGGGAAAACCACAACGAAAGATATGATTCATTCCGTCTTGCAAACAGCGTATCAAGTTCATAAAACAGACGGTAACTTTAATAATCATATCGGTCTTCCGCTCACCATTCTTGCAATGCCTGAAGGAACCGATATTGCGGTTTTGGAGATGGGCATGAGTGCAAAAGGCGAAATCGAATTTTTATCAGATCTGGCTGAGCCTGATGCGGCAGTCATCACAAATATCGGGGAATCACATATGCAAGATTTAGGATCAAGAGAAGCCATTGCTGATGCAAAATGTGAGATCGTAAAAGGATTAAAAGAAGACGGCATCTTTTATTACTTAGGTGATGAGCCTTTGCTTCGCGAAAGAGCAAGTTCACTCTCTCAGCGTGTAAAAACCTTTGGAGAAGCAGAGGACTGTGATATCAAGGTAACGCACATCAACCAGCTTGCAGAAGGAACAGAATTTCAGGTCGAAGGGTATGCCCAAGGTTTTCTCATTCCTGTATTAGGGAAACATAATGTGAAGAATGCGCTTGCTGCTATTGCTATTGGCCAACATTTTGGGCTGAATGAAAGACAAATAGCCCAGGGACTGATGCAAACGAAGTTGACGGGGATGCGTCTTGAGCTGTTTAAAACAGATAAAGGAATCACTGTCATTAATGATGCGTATAATGCAAGTCCTACTTCTATGAAAGCAGCCATTGATCTTGTGGGGGATATGGACGGCTTCGCCAATCGTATTCTTGTACTTGGAGACATGCTCGAAATGGGCAGCGAAGAAGAAACGTATCATTATGAATTAGGCCGTTACATCAAGCCAGAATTTATTGATCATGTCATGACGTATGGCCGTCTAGGTGCATTCATTGCTGAAGGAGCGAAAAAATCATTCGGGGCTGAGCACGTGTTCTCCTTTATGAACAAAGAGGACCTAAAGAAAAAACTAGCTGAAGTGGCAGGGCCTGACGATGTTGTGCTTGTCAAAGCCTCACGCGGAATGAGATTGGAAGAAGTCATTACTGCACTATAAAAGTGAGAAGGTGACAGAATGATTGGCTGTTTATGTATCCACGGTTTTACGGGTGCCCCTTATGAAGTAGAACCGCTGGCGCAGTATTTAAAACAGGCGGCAGATTGGAATGTGCAGTCTGTCACGCTTCCGGGGCATGGGGATGAGCTTCAGTTAAAAGGCATTCTTTATCAAGAATGGATAGCGACAGCTGAACTCGAACTTCTATCCCTTTATCGAACTTGTGACACCGTGTATTTGGTCGGCTTTTCTATGGGCGGAATGATTGCTTCTTACTTAGCAGCGAAGTACCCAGTTGCCCGTCTCGTTCTTTTAAGTGCTGCGGCCAAATATGTGAACCCAAAACAAATGATGCAAGACACAAGGCAGATGGTAAAGGAGTCCCTGTCAGGGATCATTGATACAAACCCTTTATATGATCGATATCGCCATAAGCTCACAAGCACGCCGCTGTCAGCTGCGATAGAATTTATGAAGCTGGTAAAGCAAACGAAGAATTCGCTTGAGAAGCTTCATCTGCCTGTGTTAATTGTTCAAGGGGAAAGCGACGGGATTGTGCCTGCTTCAAGTGCAGAATTTATTTATCATAAGGTCCCGTCTCGCCAGAAAGAAATGTTTTATTTGCCCGATTGTAAACATCATGTTTGTCATGAGCCATGTGCCCAGCAATTGTTTGAGAAAGTAGAACATTTTCTAAAAAAAGCAATTTAATATATAGAAAAGCTAAATTGTGGCTAAACTAATATAAATTGAATCCCACTTGTTAAAATTTGCATCATTTTTGTCGAATGTGTGACAGGCCTATGGTACAATAGGAAAGAAAAGGTGGTTGATTCGGTTGTTTCAATATGACGGAAAAACCTTTATCCCGCAGTCTAATTCGAGTAACGGAGAAGTATCAGCAGGAACCATATTTCAATATCGTCAGGACGGAAATATATTAACGGGCACATATCAAGGCGGCAGTATTGTATCTGGCGTACTTGTAGGAACTGTGAATGAGGATGGAACACTTCATTTTAGATACCACCATGTAAGCAAGGACGGCAGCATGAGAAGCGGGGCTTGCGAGTCCACTCCTAAGCAGCTGGATAACGGAAAAATTCAACTGTTTGAAAAGTGGAAATGGATGGACGGAGATCAAAGTGAAGGTGAATCTGTCATTGTAGAGCAGTAGATATATCCATTTCTGTCTTGTTGAAAAACAAATAGTGTAATGGTAAGATATAAGGTAGGGTAATTCGGGCTTTGTATATAATGGACCTGTCCTTTCAGAAAAGGGCAGTTTTTAATGATCATTCACGAGATTACTGAAACAGCAATTAGAAGGAGTTTGAATAAATTGACTATAACGTTTCAAGATTTTCAATTAAGCGAAAGTCTCATGAAGGCTATTAACCGCATGGGATTCGAAGAAGCAACACCGATTCAAGCAGAAACGATTCCTCTCGGTCTTCAAAATAAAGATGTCATCGGACAAGCACAAACAGGAACAGGAAAAACTGCAGCATTTGGTATTCCTCTTGTAGAAAAAATCGACCCAGCGTCTCCAAATATCCAAGCGATTATCATTGCGCCAACAAGAGAATTAGCGATTCAAGTATCTGAAGAGCTATATAAAATCGGCCAAGACAAGCGTGCACGCGTACTTCCTATTTACGGTGGACAAGATATCGGCCGTCAAATCCGTTCGCTCAAGAAAAATCCTCATATCATCGTAGGGACTCCAGGACGTTTACTCGATCACATTAACCGTCGTACAATGCGTCTTCAAAACGTTGAAACAGTTGTGCTAGATGAAGCAGACGAAATGCTAAACATGGGTTTCATCGAAGACATTGAAGCGATCCTTTCAAATGTACCAAGTGAACACCAAACACTTTTATTCTCTGCGACAATGCCTGCACCAATTAAGCGCATTGCAGAGCGTTTCATGACAAACCCAGAACACGTAAAAGTAAAAGCGAAAGAAATGACTGTATCTAACATCCAACAGTTCTATTTGGATATTCACGAACGTAAAAAGTTTGATACATTGACTCGTCTTCTTGACATTCAATCACCGGAGCTTTCAATTGTCTTCGGCCGTACGAAACGCCGTGTGGACGAATTGACTGAAGCACTTAACCTTAGAGGTTATACAGCTGAAGGAATTCATGGTGACCTGACTCAAGCAAAACGTATGGTTGCGCTTCGTAAATTCAAAGAGGGTTCAATCGATGTGCTTGTCGCAACAGACGTTGCAGCACGTGGACTTGATATCTCAGGCGTCACACACGTGTATAACTTTGACGTACCGCAAGATCCAGAAAGCTACGTGCACCGTATTGGACGTACAGGACGTGCTGGACGTACAGGTATGGCGATGACATTCATCACACCACGTGAAAAAGATATGCTTCGTGCGATTGAGCAAACGACTAAACGTAAAATGGATCGTATGAAAGAACCTACACTAGATGAGGCGATTGAAGGACAACAGCAAGTAACAGTTGACCGTCTACGCACGATCATCAGTGAAAACAACTTGAACTTCTATATGACAGCTGCTGCTGAATTGTTGGAAGATCATGATTCTGTGACAGTGGTTGCAGCTGCGATCAAAATGATGACAAAAGAGCCGGATGCAACGCCTGTTCGTTTAACAGATGAAGCACCGATGATTTCTAAACGTCATCGTAACAACCGCAGTTCTTCTAAACGCAGAGACGGCGGCGGTGGCGGAGGCTACCGTGGAAAAGGCAAGAACACCCGTTCATCTTATGGTGATAAAAAGCGTTCTTCAAATGACCGCAATCGTTCTTCTAACGATCGTCGTCAAAAGAAATCTTATAACAACTAACATACAAGAGCGAATCCTTTGCAGGGTTCGCTTTTTTTAACAGGCTGAAATTGAAACTTTTTAGGCTTTGTTACGTAATATATTGATAGAAAAGTAAGAGAATGGGGGAAGAATGTGAGAAAACAGCCGCAACGTCAAATTAGTTTAAATGGTTTAAAGGTATGGCGTCTTCAAAATGGAATTATCTCATTGATTTTCTTACTCATCATCATTGGGGTATTTGTTGCCAGCTACTATTTTCAATGGCCATATTGGATTGGAGCGATCCTTTCTGGTTTATGGGTCTTACAGGTCATTTTTGGCATTTGGCTCATACCAAAAATCCGCCACCACATCTGGCGCTACGAAGTATTCGAAAATGAAATTGAAATACAGCATGGACTCATTCGCGTCACACGTGTAATTGTGCCAATGGTTCGTGTTCAGCATGTTGATACATCTCAAGGACCGCTTTTAAGGCGCTACCGTTTGGCCTCTGTTCAAATTTCGACTGCTGCCACAGTTCATGATATACCGGCGCTAGAATTAGAAGAGGCAGATGAGCTTCGTGATTACATATCTCGTTTAGCAAGGGTGACAGAAGATGATGTCTGAACCAAAACGTGTACATCCCATCTCGATGTTCATTGATTTTATATCAGATGCTGTATCCATGATCAAAAACTTCATTATCCCTTTTTTCGTGCTGATTTTTGTGAACTCGAATTCGAGCATTCGTTTTTATGCATTTATCATTCTCGGTGTGCTGCTTTTATGGAAAGCTGTTTTTACCATTTTAGAATGGAGACGATTTACCTACCGGATGGAAGACGATGAATTTCGCGTGGAATCGGGTGTAATCACGAAAAAGAAAAAATATATCTCGTTAGAACGTATTCAAACGGTCAATACAAGTGAAGGTATTTTCCAGCGAATTTTCGGTTTAGTACGGGTCCAAATCGAAACGGCAGGCGGAACGGATGGTCCAGAAGTGAGCCTGACCGCGATTACAAAAGCAGAAGCGGAACAATTAAAAAAGTCGATTTTCAACCGGAAGAAAAGCTTGCAGGAAGAAGAAATGACGGATGAAGCAGGTGATCTTAATGGCCATTTGACTGCGCAAAAACCTGTGCAGGAAGAAATCAATGTCTCCTATCGTATGGGTGTGCCAGAATTGCTTTTGGCTGCGACCACTTCAAGCGGTATCGGTGTCATTATCTCAGGGTGTCTCGCCATCTACACGCAAATAGATGAAATTCTCCCTTTGGACGGGTTCTTCAAGCAGTTCTCTTTTTTAAGCCATGCGAGCATTGAAATCTATGCGATTTTGATATTTCTTGCCGTATTGATCGCATGGATCTTGAGTGTTGGGGTAACAGCACTTCAGTATGCGAATTTTGCTGCAAAACGAAAAGGGAATGACATCATCATTACAAGAGGGCTCATCGAGAGACATCAAATGACCATTCCACTTGCGAGAATTCAAGCAGTGAAAATCAAAGAGAATATGATCCGTGAGCCTTTTGGTTTTGCGACGGTGATGCTTGTTAGTGCAGGAGGTTCGATTACAGAGAAAGAAACCTCTTCCGTCTTATTTCCGCTCATTCGGAAGAAAAAAATAAATGAATTGCTTTCACAATTCACCGATCATTATCATGTAGCACCAGAAACAGAGCTGAAAAAAGTGCCAAAACGTTCGCTCAAGCGCTACCTGATCTCATATGGCTTTGTGCCGTTACTTGTAGGTATCATCCTGTCGGTACGCTTTCCGCCATGGGGATATTTGGGACTCATTCCGTTACCGCTTGCTCTATTCTTTGGCTATTTAGCTTATAAACAATCAGGATATACAATCAAAGATTCATTGATTCAAATGACATCAAGAGGCATTGGCAAGACCACTGGC
Source organism: Bacillus sp. FSL M8-0350 (assembly GCF_038593345.1). NCBI lineage: Bacteria > Bacillati > Bacillota > Bacilli > Caryophanales > Bacillaceae > Bacillus > Bacillus sp. FSL M8-0350. Next base: position 535,449 of record NZ_CP151985.1, read on the forward strand.
ATTGTCTTGAGAAAACGAATGCAAAACTATACGATGACGCAATCTTTTTTCCAAAAGAAAGGTCGGGTCGCCAGTATTCACACCTTTGTGAAATCCTCTGCGCTGCTTGATTCCTTTGGTGTGCATCACCTTGAGGAAGAAGATGCGGCACGTGTATTTGATTGGTATTCGTATGAAAAAAATCAATCGTCTTAAACGAAAAATGTCGATCAGCTCCTGCTTGAGGAGTGATCGACATTTTTTATGAGATTAATAGCGTCTTTTTTTCGAATGGAAAAGCAGCGTAATCGGTGCTAGAATCATACCGCCGATCAATCCAAATAAGTGAGCCATGATATTGATGTTCGAATTGACGAACGTCATGATGACAGAAACAGCAAGAATCGTTAAAATCACTTGTGAATTCCCGCGGTCCATCATGTGCGGTTTAAACAGGACAAGGTATAGATAAACCCCAAACAAACCGAAGATCGCACCGGAAGCGCCAACATGTACATACTCTAAAGGCTCCACCCAATAGGTTCCGAGATTGCCAATGAATCCTGCACCGAGATAAATGATTAGAAATCGAACCTTCCCAAGCAAATGTTCAAGCGCTGGGGCGAACAAGAAAAGGGACATGGAATTGAATAAAATATGCGTGAGACTCCCGTGCAGAAAAATAGGTGTGACGAGACGCCACCATTCCCCAGCTGCTACACCATAATTGAAACCGACGAGATGATCCTGTCCAAGCTGTATAATAGGGATAGGAACCGCAAAAATAAGCCACAGGCCGATTTGTAAAGCAAGGATCGCTGTTACGATTGGATACGATCTAATAAATTGTTGAAAGCTCTCCGTTCGAATAAACATAACAAACCCCTTTTGACTAGATAATGGTAAGTTTATAGTAACACGTTTATGAAGCGAACACTCAAATTAGTACGAGTATCATAGGAGGTACCTCATGATCAAAGGAATAGGCATTGATATTGTAGAGATCGACCGTCTTTCGCGGGTGCTCAGCAGACAGCCCCGTTTACCGGAACGAATTTTGACTTTAAGTGAACAGGACGTCTTTCTTACACTCAGTGAAAAAAGACAGCTGGAATTTTTGGCAGGACGCTTTGCGGCAAAGGAAGCCTTCGCTAAAGCATACGGAACGGGAATCGGTGAGCATTTAAGCTTTCATGACATAGACATTCAAAAAGACGATAAGGGGAAACCCTTCATCAAAAGCGAGAAAGCAGAGGGAGATCAGGTCCATGTGTCGATAACCCATACAAAGGAATATGCTGCTGCACAAGTTTTAATTGAAAGGTTGTCAAGCTAGTCTGCATATTGTTTGTCCCCCCTTCATATATTGGGTAGTGCGATAAGGAAGGGCGAGTTGCTAACAGGCTTTGATGGTTCGCGGTACGCAGTTAACTCTTGAGGCGTACTGTTAAAGTCAAACAAGCGGTTTCTTCCTTTTAACACAATTAACGAAGGGGTTGAAAAGGGTGAGAAAAAGCTTTGTTTTGCTTGTAACGGGAATCCTTTTTGTACTGATTCTCTCCGCATGCGGTCAAAAATCTCAGAAGGATATCGTTGGAGATTTAAACAAAAAGGCAGAGGAAATGACATCATACAAAGCCAAAGCAAAAATGACCATTGAGACAGGAAATGACCCGCAGGAGTACCAGGTAGAAATTTGGTACAAAAAGCCGGAGCTTTACCGTGTCTATTTAGAAAATCCGAAAAAGGATCAGAGTCAAGTCATTTTAAGAAATGGCAATGGTGTGTTTGTGCTGACACCTTCATTGAACAAGAGCTTCCGTTTCCATAGTGATTGGCCGAATAATAGCAGTCAGGTCTATTTATTCGAATCACTTGTGAAGGACATTAAAAATGACAGTGCAGCTCAGTTCAAAGCGAAAGAGTCAAAGTATGTGTTCGAAACGAAGACCAATTATCAGCACAACCAAATGCTGCCTACCCAAGAGATTACCTTTCATAAGAAAACAATGGCGCCTGCCAGTGTGAAAGTGCTGGATAGCGACAAAAAGCCAATGGTGAAAGTGGAATTCTCTCACTTTGAATTCAATAAATCCTTTGACAAAGATGCATTTGATGAGAAGAAAAACATGACACTCTCTCAAATGGATGTTGCCACAAGTGCAGACCCATCTGACAGCTTTGCGGTGAAAACACCAGTTGATATGCCAGAAGGCGTGAAGAAGATGGAAGAAAAAGAAATGACGACAGATGCTGGGAAGCGTTATGTGATTACTTACGGCGGCAAGAAATCCTTCACACTCATCCAGGAAAAAGCGAGAGTAGCTGAAGCATCTACGCCTGTCACGATGAACGGCGAGCCGGTCGATCTTGGCATGACAGTAGGGGTTCTGACAGATCAATCCCTCTCATGGACATCTGACGGAGTTGACTATTTAATTTCCTCAAGTGATCTATCGAAGGAAGAGCTGTTGATGGTTGCAAAGAGTGTAGAAGGCCAGTCAGCTAAATAGGCGAGAGCCTTAAAAAACAACATATCAGCCCTGTGCAAGGGCTGATTTTCTTTGATTTGTTTCACATTATTCTTGATTTTTAGTATCATATGAGGGGATTGAATCATTCAATAGGGAAGTGTGACTGATGGACACAAATGCCTTTTATAGAGACACATGGGCAGAAATTAATTTAACAGCAATCAAGCACAATGTTTCACATATGAAAGATCATATCGGTCAAAATGTTCAATTGATGGCTGTTGTGAAAGCCAATGCATATGGACATGGAGATATAGAAGTGGCAAGAGCTGCCCTCAAAGCAGGTGCAGACTTGTTAGCTGTAGCCTTTTTAGATGAGGCCATTTCTTTAAGAAATCAAGGCATTAAAGCACCGATTCTTGTACTCGGCGCTGTGCCGCCGGAGTATGTCAAAACCGCCGTTCGATACAATGTGGTCATGACCGCTTACTCCACCAGCTGGCTGAGGGAAGTCGTCGATATGATGAAAGGGCAGATGGGACAACCCATTCGTTTTCATTTAAAAATAGACAGCGGAATGAACCGTTTAGGTGTGAAAACGTTAGAGGAAGTGAATGAAGTAAAGAAGCTTGTCAGCGAGCATTCTTATTTACAGCTGGAAGGTGTATTTACTCACTTTGCGACAGCAGATGAAAAGGATGAGAACTATTTTGAGCGGCAAGTCGACACCTTTCAAACCCTGCTTCAGCCGCTTCATACGGAAAAGCTGCTCGTTCATTGTGCCAATAGTGCAGCAGGTTTGAGGTTTAAAGAAGTGTTGTTTAATATGGTTCGCTTCGGCATCAGTATGTACGGGCTGTCACCATCAGAGGAAATCAAAGATGAACTTCCTTTCAAGCTGGAAGAAGCCATGTCTCTTCATACAAAACTCGCCCATGTGAAGCTCATTCAAAAGGGTGAGAGTGTCAGCTATGGGGCGACGTATACAGCTAATCAAGATACATGGATCGGTACGGTACCAGTCGGCTATGCAGACGGGTGGATCCGGAAGCTGGCAGGAACGGAAGTACTTGTTGGCGGTAAGCGCCGGAAGATTGCCGGAAGGATATGTATGGATCAATTCATGGTTGAACTGAAAGAGAACCTTCCGGCAGGGGAGCCAGTCGTTTTGATTGGTGGACAAGGTGAAGAAATGGTATCAGTCGATGAAATTGCCAAAAGGCTTGAAACCATTAACTATGAAGTCACTTGCTCCATTGGCCACCGCGTCCCAAGAGTTTATATAGAGGACGGCAAAAGGGTGCATGTGCGGAATCCGCTTCTTCAAGGCGGGGCAAGCTTTTTCTAAACAGCTTTCACAGGAACGATCGTCAAACTGACATCGTTCCTTTTTATTCTACAAAGAAGGGGTAAACATTCTCCCTTTTTTAGAGATTTTGGAAATACCGTATGATTTTCGGAAAAAAGCGTATAATGTGAAAGAGGAACTCCATTATCATCTTTGATTTACGGGTGAACAGCCGCTTCATGTTCTAATAAGAAATCATGAAAAAACAGCTTTGCTTGCGCATTGAATAATGGTATGATTAGTCTTGGAATGGATCGAAACGGTATCCGTAAGTTTTGTGGAGGTGTATGTTTTTTGTCTGAATCCAGCGCAACAAACGAAATGAAGATTCGACTACCGGAGGCTTTGATGTCTGAAATCGAACGAGTAGCAGAGCAGGATAAGGTAACAAGAAATGAATTGATCTACCGAGCGACAAAAACGTATATTCGTGAACGCAATATTCGACAAAATCGTGAATCGATGAGACGCGGCTACATGGAGATGGCGAAAATTAATCTGAATATCTCTTCAGAGGCACAATACGCAGAATTTGAGGCTGAGAATACAGTTGAGCGATTAGTCAGCGGGGGTTAAACATTTGATTGTTAAACGCGGTGATGTTTACTTTGCTGATTTATCTCCTGTTGTTGGCTCCGAGCAGGGCGGGGTTCGCCCAGTATTGGTGATTCAAAATGACATTGGAAATCGCTTCAGCCCGACTGCTATCGTTGCAGCCATAACAGCCCAAATACAAAAAGCGAAATTACCGACTCACGTCGAAATTGATGCAAAGCGCTACGGCTTTGAACGAGATTCTGTCATTCTCTTGGAGCAGATTCGTACAATCGATAAACAAAGATTGACAGATAAAATCACACATCTTGATGATGAGATGATGGAGAAGGTTGATGAAGCCTTACAAGTTAGTTTGGCTCTTATTGATTTTTAATATGGTGAGATTTGGTTGCTCTCTTGGGAGCAACTTTTTTTTGTGTTCAATTTTTATTAACGTTATAATGAAGAAAGACTAAAAAGAAGTGCTGTTTATGTACGTAGGGGGTAAAACATGTCGAATCATATCGTGTTAGCTTTTGCAAGAGAGCATCGAGAGGAATTACAAAAAGAGTGGACGGACATTTTTAGACGACTCGGAGAAAAAGAAACGGACATGATGCTGAACGACAATATGTATGAAACCATCTGTTCGGAATATGTTCAATTAATCATTACATCTCTTTCAGAAGGGTATGCTGAAGATTTTGAAGAAAAAGTGCAAACTTTTGCTTTAAAAATTGTTCAAATGGGTATATCACTTAAGTTACTGGCAAATGGTCTAACAGAAATCCGTTCACATTTATATCAAAAAATGAACGATGACAAAGATACAACAGAAGAAAGTCATGACCTCATCTGGCAAATTGATCGATTCATCACACCTATTCATAACGAGATCTTAAACCAGTATTCCATCTCATGGGAGAAAACAGTCAACCTTCAAAAAATCGCGCTGCAGGAACTTTCTGCCCCGCTGATCCCAGTATTTGAGCACATTACCGTCATGCCGCTTGTTGGAACAATTGACACAGAACGTGCCAAAAAAATTATGGAGAATCTGCTCAACGGTGTCGTCAAACATCGCTCACAAGTCGTCTTAATTGATATTACGGGTGTACCTGTCGTTGACACAATGGTAGCGCATCATATCATTCAAGCATCAGAGGCTGTGAGATTAGTAGGTGCGAAGTGCTTGCTTGTCGGTATTCGTCCAGAAATAGCCCAAACCATTGTGAACCTTGGAATTGATTTATCTCAAGTTACAACAAAGAATACCCTTCAAAAAGGAATTCAAACTGCTTTGGAAATGACAAATCGAAAAATTGTTTCATTGGAGGGATAACCCAGTGAGAAATCACCCGAAGATTCCAATCTTAAAACTATATAACTGTCTTCTGATTTCGATACAGTGGGAGCTTGATGATCAAACAGCTCTCCACTTTCAAGAAGACTTGCTGAATAAAATTCATGAAACAGGAGCAAACGGTGTTGTCATTGACCTCACATCCGTTGATATGATTGATTCCTTTATTGCAAAGGTATTAGGTGATGTGATCACGATGTCCAAGCTCATGGGGGCGAAAGTTGTATTAACAGGAATACAGCCGGCAGTCGCTGTGACGCTGATTGAACTTGGAATATCGCTTGAAGAAATTCAGACAGCACTAGATCTTGAACAAGGGCTTGAGACACTGAAGCGGGAATTGGGGGAATAGATATGAAAGACCAATCCTGTGTAAGAATATTGACGGAATGGGACATAGTCGCAGCAAGACAATTGGGGCGCAATGTTGCAAAAGAACTTGGATTTGGAACAGTTGACCAAGCAAGAATTACGACGGCCATTTCAGAATTAGCTCGAAACATCTATTTATACGCTGGTAAAGGTCAGATTTGTATAGAAGAAGTGATGGAGCGCGGAAAGCGTGGACTCAAAGTCATCGCAGCCGATGAGGGGCCGGGTATCATGGATATACGTAAAGTAATGGAAGACGGATTTTCAACATCAGGCGGACTCGGAGCAGGTCTTCCGGGCGTCAGACGACTGATGGATGAATTTAAATTAGATTCTGCACCAGAACAAGGAACGGAGATACAAGCTGTTAAGTGGCTTCGCTAGGAGGGAAACCATGGATTTTAAGGAGGTAATGGAGCAGCGGTACCATCAGCTGCTCAGTCGTTATATCAGTGATTTAACTGAAACATCGCTTTATCAAGCTCAAAAATTTAGCCGTAAAACCATTGAGCATCAAATACCTCCTGAAGAAATAGTGAGTGTTCACCGAAAAGTGATTCAGGAGCTTTACCCTGATTTGCCGGAAGATGTTTTTCATTCACTAGACTTCTTAATTGAAGTCATGATTGGGTACGGACTTGCCTACCAAGAACATTTAACACTCAGAGGCATCCAGCAAGAAATAAAATCTGAAATCGAAATTGCTGCAAATGTTCAGCAAACCCTTCTGGAAACGAAAATTCCAGAAGGAGATACCTTTGATATTGGTGCAATTAGTGTACCGGCAAAACAGATGAGTGGAGATTATTACCACTTTGTAACGGATCACGATACAATCAATATCGCGATCGCAGATGTCATTGGAAAGGGAATCCCGGCTGCGCTCTGTATGTCGATGATTAAATATGCGATGGATTCCTTGCCAGAGTCAGGGAGCGGCCCAACAAAGGTGCTGAAAACCCTGAATCGTGTAGTCGAGCAAAACGTAGACCCAAGTATGTTTATCACGATGTTCTATGGCAGCTATAATAAAGAAACGCATGAGTTTAAATACGCATCGGCTGGTCATGAGCCGGGCTTTTTCTATTGCAAAAAAGAGAACACATTTTACGATTTAGATGCAAAAGGGCTTGTCCTTGGGATCGCACCAGACTTTGACTACAGACAGTACGAGAAGCATTTGGACGCAGGAGACATGGTGATCTTATTCTCTGATGGGGTCACAGAATCCAAGTCAGAGGATGGTTTCTTAGAGCGGGAGGACATCAAAACACTCATATCTGAGCACCTATCCTACTCAGCTCAAGAAATGGTGGATGCCATCTACGCCAGCTTACTCAAACTGCAGGATTTTCAGCTGCACGATGACTTTACTTTACTTGTTCTCAAAAGAAAGGTTTAGAAAGTGAACATGCGGGTATATAAAACTTTAGGAAACAAGAATTTCGAGGTGAATGCATAATGAATATGTCTGTAAAAGAGCATCAAATAGATCAAAAAACGAAAATCAGTGTCAGCGGAGAAATTGATGTGTACTCCGCTCCTGAGCTAAGAGAAACGCTCATGCCTAAAGCTGAGGCGGGAGAGCATCTTGAAATCTGTCTAAAGGATGTTACGTATATGGATAGTACAGGTTTAGGTGTATTCGTTGGGCTGTTTAAAGCTGCTCAAAAAGCAGGTGGCACATTAAAGCTTGAGAACTTGTCAGAACGGCTTGTAAGGTTGTTTGAAATCACTGGATTAAAGGACATCATTGACATTTCTGCAAAGTCAGAGGGTGGGGTACAATGAACGAATCAGTAGATCTAATCGAGATGAAAATACCGGCAAAACCAGAATATGTAGGCATCATTCGCTTGACTCTGTCAGGCGTAGCGAGCCGGATGGGCTATGCCTATGAAGAGATTGAGGACTTAAAAATTGCCGTCAGTGAGGCCTGTACAAATGCAGTTCAGCATGCCTACAAAGGTGAAGACGGCGAAGATGGAGAGGTGGCTGTTCGCTTTCTTGTTTACGAGGATCGTCTAGAAATCATTGTCGCTGACAAAGGCGGTAGCTTTGACTTTAAGCAAAAACAGGAAGACCTCGGACCGTACACATCTGCTCATACGGTGGATCAATTGGCAGAAGGAGGTCTTGGTTTATACTTAATGCAAACATTGATGGATGAAGTCGAGGTGCAAGCAAACTCCGGAGTTACCGTGGCGATGACAAAGTTTTTAAACAGGGAGCGAGTTGACCATGACACAACCATCCAAAACTATGAAACTAACTAAAGATGAAGTAGACCGCCTCATCCAAAGCTATCAAACCAATCAAGACGAGCAGGCGCAGCTCACGCTGGTCGAATGCTATACAAACTTGGTTGATATGCTGGCGAAAAAATATTCTAAAGGAAAAAGCTTTCATGAGGACCTTAGACAAGTTGGAATGATAGGTTTACTTGGCGCTATTAAACGATACGACCCGCTCGTCGGTAAATCATTTGAAGCCTTTGCTATTCCAACCATCATCGGGGAAATCAAACGCTTTTTACGAGATAAGACATGGAGTGTCCATGTACCAAGGCGGATTAAAGAGCTTGGACCAAGAATCAAAATGGCAGTTGATCATTTGACAACAGAGACACAGAAATCACCTAAAGTCCAAGAAATTGCAGAGTACCTAGATGTAACAGAAGAAGAAGTACTTGAAACCATGGAGATGGGCAAAAGCTATCAAGCACTGTCTGTTGACCAAGGCGTAGAGGCTGATTCTGAAGGAAGTACTGTGACGATTTTAGACGTTGTCGGCTCACAGGAAGAGGGCTACGAACGTGTGAATCAAAAAATGATGCTTGAGAGTGTGCTTCATGTGCTGTCGGATAGAGAAAAAGAGATTATCAATCTGACTTACTTGCAAAATAAGAGTCAGAAAGAGACAGGCGATTTGCTTGGTATATCCCAAATGCATGTATCGAGACTGCAGCGAAAGGCAGTGAAAAAACTGCGAGATGCATTATCAGAAGATGCGTCTATGGAGCTAGGGTAATGAAGCAGATTGAACAGCATGAGCATGTAAACGCCATTATTTATCAATCGAATAAAGAAGGAAAAGCATGCTGCGGGGACAGTTTTTTTATTAAAGCAGATGATGAAGAACTAATTTGTGCTGTAGCAGACGGATTGGGCAGCGGCCAGTACGCCAATGAATCATCTTCTTTAGTCAGCGAAATTGTCGAAGAATATGGACATGAGGATGTGGCGGCCCTCATCGACAGATGCAATCAGGCTATGAAAAATAAACGCGGGGCCACTGTGGCCATATTAAAGGTGAATTTTTCCCAGCAGCAATTTACCTATTGTTCGGTTGGTAATATTCGGTTTATCTTGAATGCACCTTCTGGCGACTATATTTATCCACTTCCGACATCAGGATACTTATCAGGGAAACCTAGAAAATATAAAACATACACCTATTCCTACGAAAAAGGATCGATATTCATTATGTATTCAGACGGACTGAATGTGCCAAACATGCGCATGTGTTTAAAGCATGGACATTCAGTTGAAGACATCGCCAAACAGCTTGAAACATACACACAAGACAAAAAGGACGATCTCACCTATGTACTTGGTCAGCTCACGTAAAATAGCTGACCTTTTTTCTGTTTTGCCGGTTTTTTTGATACACTAAAAGAGAAGACACAGTGAGAGGATGCAAAGTATGAAGACATCTGACTTTTTATTGAAACAAATTGCGACAGAATTAAAGCTTTCAACAAAACAAATTGAAAGTGTGATCAAGCTTTTAGAGGATGGCAACACCGTCCCGTTTATTGCCCGTTATCGGAAAGAGCAGACAGGCTCACTGGATGAGGTGCAAATTCAAACCATTTCAGAGCGCTATACATATATCCAAAATGTCATGAACCGAAAAGAAGAAGTCATTCGTTTAATTGCTGAACAAGACAAACTGACTGATGAATTAAAACAGAAAATTGAACAAGCGCATAAACTGCAAGAGGTCGAAGATTTATACCGGCCATTCAAACAAAAGCGCAAAACAAAGGCGAATGTAGCCAAAGCAAAAGGGCTGGAGCCGCTGGCAGAATATTTACTCACGCTGCCAAGCGATCAGATCGAGAAGAAAGCAGCTGCTTTTATTAACGAAGAAAAAGAAGTGGCAAATGTAGAAGAGGCACTTGAGGGTGCGCAGCACATCATTGCTGAACAGCTTGCAGATGATCCTGATATGCGAAAATGGATTCGCAGTGAAACGTACCAAAAGGGTAGTCTGGTCACATCAGGAAAAGACGTCGAAAGCGATGAGAAAAACGTCTATGAAATGTATTACGATTATCAAGAGCCAATCAAAAAGATTGTCCCGCACCGTATACTAGCGGTCAACCGCGGGGAGAAAGAGGGCATTTTAAAGGCAGCCATCGAACCACCTGCTGAAAATATTCGCTTCTATCTCGACAAACAAGTTCTAAAAGGCAAACAGACGACGGCGAGACCGTTTATTGAAGCGGCAATCGATGATGCATATAAACGTCTCATTCAGCCTTCCATCGAACGAGAAATACGAAAAGAGCTGACAGAAAAAGCAGAGGAACAAGCGATTCATATTTTTGCTGAAAACTTAAGAAAACTGCTGCTTCAGCCGCCGATGAAAGGGAAGCGTGTACTTGGAGTCGACCCCGCATTTCGGACAGGCTGTAAATTAGCTGTCGTGGATGATACAGGCAAAGTCCATCATATTGGCGTCATTTACCCGCATCCGCCCGTGCAGAAAAAAGCGGAAGCGAAACAAAAAGTCAAAGAGATCATTCAATCATCAAACATCGAAGTCATTGCGATTGGAAACGGAACAGCCTCAAGAGAGACAGAACAATTCATTGCAGACTTGATTCAAGAGCTGGATCAGCCGGTTTCTTATTTGATTGTGAATGAAGCTGGAGCAAGTGTTTACTCCGCATCAGCGCTGGCACGAGAAGAGTTTCCAGATCTGCAAGTCGAAGAGCGAAGCGCCATCTCAATCGCTAGAAGATTACAAGATCCTTTAGCAGAGCTCGTGAAAATTGATCCGAAGTCTGTCGGTGTGGGCCAATACCAGCATGATGTCAGCCAGAAGCAATTAAACAGCTCGTTAACCTTTGTGGTAGAAACAGTCGTCAATCAAGTTGGTGTAAACGTCAATACCGCCTCACAGGCGCTGCTGCAATATGTATCAGGCCTTTCAAAAGCCGTCGCAGGGAATATCATCAAGCGCCGCGAAGAGATTGGGAGATTCACAAGCAGAAAAGAATTGAAAGATATCCCAAGGCTCGGTGCTAAGACATATGAGCAGTGTATTGGTTTCCTTCGCATTACAGATGGACAAGACCCGCTTGATCGTACAGGTATTCACCCTGAGAGCTATAAAGAAACAAAACAGTTTTTACGCATGATCAACATGACGCCAGACGATCTTGGCACAGAGCAGTTAAAGGAGAAAATTGCTGAAGTGAAACTGGACGAAGCAGCCCAGCAGCTGGACATTGGGACAATTACACTTCAAGATATCATTGATCAGCTGACAAGACCTGAGCGTGATCCGCGGGATGAAGTGCCAAAACCGCTGCTCAAAACAGATGTGTTGAAATTGGAGGACTTGAAGCAAGGAATGGAGCTGCAAGGAACGGTGAGAAACGTTGTAGACTTCGGTGCATTCGTTGATATTGGTGTAAAGCAGGATGGGCTTGTGCATATTTCCAAGCTAAGCAATCGTTTTGTGAAGCATCCGCTTGACGTTGTATCAGTTGGTGACATTGTGACCGTATGGGTGGACTCCGTTGACCAGGCAAAAGGCCGCGTTGCCCTCTCCATGCTGAAACCAGAGTAACAAAAAAACGAGGCGCACCTTAGGATGGGGTGTGCCTTGATGTGACTGAATGTTTTTTTCTATAGAAGTACCAGCATTGATTCAGCAATTTGATTTGATAATGATTTTTCTCATAAAATGCCTTCTGCATCTGATTTTTCAGCCAGTTGGGCATCGCCCATTCCTCCTTTGATCGAAACAGTGGATGTACCTTCAATGTATGCATAGGGGAAATTGTCCCGTTCGAGGTTTTTATAGAAAGGAACGATCTTGATTGAACGAGAGAGAGTTACAGCAGTTAACAGAGCACATTTCCCAGCAGTTCTTTGGCAAGGCATTCCGCCATCAGGCTGTTTTTAATGACCGTCTAAAAACGACAGGCGGGCGATATTTACTTGGTACACACAACATCGAACTGAACCGCCGATACCTAGAGGAGCATGGACGAGAAGAATTAATCGGGATCATCAAGCATGAGCTGTGTCATTATCATCTGCATCTTGAAGGAAAGGGCTATCAGCATCGCGACCGTGATTTTAAAGCGTTATTAAAACAAGTAGGAGCCCCGCGTTTTTGTACACCGCTAAAGAACGTACAAAATAAGCGCCGTGCGGGGAAACGCCATGAATATATTTGCACAGGATGCGGCCGGTCTTTTATAAGGAAAAGACGGTTTGATACCTCTCGTTATGTATGCGGCGTCTGCAAAGGGAAATTAAAGTGGCTGCGTACAACCGATTCATTGTGAAAAGCATTTCCTCTACTAAGGGGATGCTTTTTTTGTTCCAATTGATGTGTGGACATATTGAGACAAAAAGAGACGCATGTCTCATTTTGTCTCTTTTTTCATCGGTGTGATTCAGTCAAAGCCTAAGTGTTTATGCGTCGTCATGTTGGCACGATTTTTGCTTGTATAGAAGTGCAAGCAAAAAAGATAGGAGGTTTTACTAAATGGAAATGGCATTGACTAAAGAAAAAGCCGTATGGATGTATCAAAAGATGCAGGAAATCCGCCAATTTGAAGACCGGGTGCACACGCTTTTTACAAAAGGAATTTTGCCGGGGTTTGTCCATCTTTATGCTGGCGAAGAAGCTGTTGCCGTAGGAGTCTGTGCTCATCTGAATGAAAAAGACAGTATTACAAGTACACACCGGGGCCACGGCCACTGTATAGCGAAAGGCTGTGATCTAAAAGGAATGATGGCAGAAATCTATGGGAAAGCCACAGGTCTCTGTAAAGGCAAAGGCGGATCCATGCACATTGCAGATTTTGATAAAGGAATGCTCGGTGCCAACGGAATTGTTGGAGGCGGCTTTCCTCTTGCGTGCGGGGCAGCCCTCACCGCTAAATATAAAAAGACAGAAAATGTAAGCGTTTGCTTTTTTGGGGATGGTGCAAACAATCAAGGAACTTTCCACGAAGGAATCAATCTCGCGGCCATCTGGAAACTGCCCGTCATTTTCATTGCAGAAAACAATGGGTACGGGGAAGCGACACCATTTTCTTATGCTTCAAGCTGCAAATCAATCGTGGATCGAGCGGCCGGTTATGACATTCCTGGGATTCAAGTAGATGGAAAAGATGTGATGGCCGTTTATCAAGCAGCAGAACAAGCAATTGAACGAGCAAAAAATGGAGAAGGTCCGACATTAATTGAATGCATGACATATCGAAATTATGGCCATTTCGAAGGAGATGCCCAGCGTTATAAAACCAATCAAGAAAAAACAGAACACCAAGAAGAGAGAGATGCGATCGCTCTTTTTAAAAATGAATTGATCAAGCAGCAGCTGCTGACGAATGGGGAGCTATCAAAGATTGAAGCGGCTGTAGCAGAAGCGATAGATGAAGCCGTTACATTCAGTGAAGAAAGTGAATATCCAGATCAGACCGAATTATTGACCGACGTGTATGTTTCGTATCAATAAATCAAAGGGGGAGAGGAAAATGACAAGAGAAATCAGCATGTCTAGTGCATTAAATGAAGCGATTAAACTTGCCATGAGAAGAGACGAGGATGTCATTTTAATGGGGGAAGATGTTGCTGGAGGTGCTCATGTCGATCACTTACAGGATGATGAAGCATGGGGCGGTGTGCTTGGTGTAACGAAAGGAATCGTTCAGGAGTTTGGACGTGAGCGAGTTCTTGACACACCGATTAGTGAAGCTGGCTATGTAGGTGCGGCCATGGCAGCAGCTTCCACAGGGCTAAGACCAATTGCAGAACTCATGTTTAATGATTTTATCGGCACCTGTCTGGACCAAGTGCTGAATCAAGGAGCAAAATTCCGATACATGTTTGGCGGAAAAGCAGAGGTACCGATCACGATCAGAACGACACATGGGGCGGGTTTTAGAGCAGCTGCTCAGCATTCGCAAAGCTTGTATGCGCTATTTACAAGCATCCCTGGATTGAAAGTAGTGGTGCCTTCTTCACCATACGATGCCAAAGGATTGCTGCTGGCAGCCATCGAGGATCAGGACCCTGTCATCTTTTTTGAAGATAAAACGCTTTACAATATCACAGGAGATGTTCCAGAGCGATACTACACGCTGCCGCTTGGTAAAGCAGAGGTGAAAAGAGAAGGCTCAGATGTGACCATTTTTGCGGTAGGCAAACAAGTTCATACAGCACTCGAAGCGGCAGAGCAATTAGCTACACGTGGAATTGAAGCAGAGGTCATTGATCCAAGAAGCTTGTCGCCGCTCGATGAAGAAGCCATTCTAACTTCAGTAGAAAAAACAAATCGGCTTGTCATTGTAGATGAAGCAAATCCAAGGTGCGGAATTGCCGCAGATATTTCTTCTCTGGTTGCGGATAAAGGATTCGATTTACTTGACGCTCCAATCAAAAAAGTGACGGCTCCTCATACACCGGTTCCGTTTTCACCACCGCTTGAAGATATCTATTTGCCGACACCTGAAAAGGTTGTGAACACCGTATTAGAGATGGTTGGAAAGAGTCATGACAAGATCTTGAACTAAAGAAAGGAGAGAGGGAGATGGCTGTCGAGGTTGTGATGCCGAAATTGGGCATGTCAATGAAAGAAGGAACGGTATCTGTCTGGAATAAAGAGGTCGGAGAAACCGTAAATAAAGGGGAAAGCATTGCAAGCATCAACTCTGAAAAAATTGAAATGGAGATCGAATCACCTGCAGAAGGAACCATATTGGATATAAAAGTGCCTGAGGGAGAAGGTGTACCGCCTGGCACGGTCATCTGCTATATCGGTGAAGGAAATGAACAGGTCGAGGAAAAGAAAGAAAAAGACCTGCCGCCAAAACAAAAGAAAGAGAGAAAGAAAATCTCCCCTGTGGCACGTAAGATTGCTCAAAGCGCTAATCTGGATATTCATACACTAGTGGGAACAGGTCCAGATGGGAGAATCACGAAAGCGGATGTGCTTCGGGCACTTCCTGATGAAAAAGAAAAACAACACAATGAACCAACAAAGCCTCAGCCAGTCAGCATGATGCGGAAAACCATTGCCTCGCGAATGATGGAAAGCCTGCAAACAAGTGCACAATTAACAATAACGATGAAAGCGGATGTGACAAAGCTGACAGCATTACAGTCTGAGTTGAACGAAACAGCCGCAGGACGACACGATATGAAATTAACCATGACCGATTTTGTAGCCAAAGCAGTGGTTCTTTCCCTGCTAGAGCATTCTGCAATGAACAGTCAATATCAGAATGATAGAGTCGAAACTTTTGAGTATGTTCATCTTGGAATCGCTGCTGCTTTAGATCACGGTCTGGCAGTGCCTGTTATTCAGCACGCGGAAAAACTTTCACTTATTGAGCTGGCGAAGAGCATCAAATCGTATGGCAAAAAAGCACGTGAAGGCAAACTTCTCCACGATGAAATTGAAGGCTCTACCTTTACAATCACTAACCTAGGCGCCTATGGTGTGGAACATTTTACACCGATTTTGAATCCGCCGGAAGCAGGTATTCTTGGCGTTGGTAAAGCGGATCACATGCCTGTATATCATGGGAATGAATTATGTAAAGGGACGATCCTGCCACTCAGTCTGACATTTGACCATCGCGTGCTGGACGGGGCGCCGGCATCACAATTTTTATCAACTGTTAAAGCGTATTTAGAAAATCCAGTATCCATTCTTTTATAGGAAGAAGGTGAAATGACCATGACGCTAGTCATTATAGGAGGCGGGCCAGCAGGATATGTGGCGGCAATAACAGCCGCCCGTTTTAACAGAGAGGTTGTATTAATCGACCAAGGCCAGTTAGGAGGGACCTGCCTGAATGAAGGCTGTATTCCAACGAAAGCACTTTTGCAAAGCGCCGATATGTACGAGCATGTGAAATCAGCTGGACATTTTGGAATTGAGCTTTCAGAAAAGGAGCCTGTTATTCATTGGGATGCCGTTCAAAGGCGGAAACGGTCAGTCGTCAAGCAGCTGACTGATGGCGTTCGTTATTTGATGAATAAAAACAAAATCAGCGTGTTAAATGGGAAGGCATCATTTCTTTCAGCACATGAGCTATTGATAGAAAGTGAAGGGAAATCTGAAATCATTCAGGCAAAACAAATCATTATTGCTTCAGGATCAGAACCTGCTGCTTTACCTTTCGCCCCATTTGACAGAGAGTGGATCATTGATAGTAAGGATGCGATGACGCTCCCTTCAATACCAGATTCGCTTTGTATCATTGGTGGAGGGGTGATCGGCTGTGAGTTTGCAAGCATCTTTAGCCGAATGGGATCAAAGGTTGTCATGGTGGAACAGGCAGCACACATTTTACCTGAAGAAGATCACGATACGGCTAAATGTCTTCACGATCAGCTTCAAAAAGCAGGTGTGGAGATTTTGACATCAGCAGCAGTCAAACAGCTTGATGCAATTTCAAAAAAAGTGGTCATTGAGAAGGATCATGGGGAGCGCTGTGACATCCAGTCTGATCATTGTTTAGTCGCCATTGGCAGAAAGCCGAGGCTGGGAGAGCTGAATCTTGAGCAGATCGGCATTGAATTTGACAGGAACGGCATCTGCGTGAATGAGCATATGCAAACCAATCTCCCGCATATCTATGCGTGCGGTGATGTGACAGGCGGCGTTCAGCTTGCTCATGCTGCTTTTCATGAAGGAACGATTGCGGCATCACATGCATCAGGTGAAGATGTAAAGGTCAATGAACAAGTGATTCCAAGGTGCATCTACACGTCTCCAGAAATCGCTAGTGTCGGTTTAAATGAAGAGAGTGCTAGAAAGCAATATGGGGAGATTCGAATAGGGAAATTCGCATTCTCTGCAAATGGAAAAGCATTAATTTTAAATCAGCCAGCTGGTCAAGTAAAGGTCATTGTCGAACCGCAATATCAAGAAATTTTGGGTGTATCCATTATCGGGCCGAATGCAACAGAACTGATTGGACAAGCGGCGGTGATGATGCATACAGAGTTGACAGCTGATACATTAGAGCAGTTTATTGCGGCACATCCGACACTCTCTGAGGCAATACACGAAGCCTTGCTGCAAACAAATGGGCGAGCGGTGCACTGCTGATAGAGAAACTTTCTATCCGAATGACTTCCTGGGTTAGCCAATAATTGAAAGCGCTTTTATAATTATCTATAATGGATAAAAAGCCCCCAGAGGAGAGGATGGAATGAATCCGACGCCTTGTTATTTAAATACTTGGAAACGTTTTGTTCATGAAGGTTTGCTTGATAGGTCTCGTCTGGATAAGAGAGTGATGGAGTCATGGCACAGATGTAAACAGGCAAATGTGAATCCGTATTTAGATAAAGGACAGTCGTTGTTAGAAAAGGAATTATTCAGTGTTCAAAAAAAGAAGTACTCACTATTCCTAAATGCCGCTCTTCCTTACTTAAATAAAATCAGTCAGCAATTAAAAGAATCTGACATGATGGCATTACTTATCGATGCAGATGGTTATGTGCTAAGTCTGACAGGAAGTCAAAGGACGCTGGTAGAAGCGAAAAAAATAAATTTTATGGAGGGCGCGCGCTGGACCGAAGCCGATGTGGGAACGAATGCTATTGGAACGGCACTGGTCATTGGGGAAGCCGTAGCGATCAACGGAACTGAGCATTTTTCAGTCGCTTCCCACCATTGGAGTTGTTCAGCGGCCCCTATTCGTGATGCAGACGGCACGATCATAGGAGTCATTGATATCTCCTGTATGGCGGATCAAAGGCATCCTTTTATGCTTGGAATGGCTTCAGCAGTTGCATATGCCATCGAGAGAGAAATTCAGGTCCAGCAAAAAAGGAAAGAGATGGAGCTGATCAGTCTTTGTCTCCAGCAGGTAGAAGCGGACGAGCCGTCTGTTGTCTGTAATGAGAAAAAGCAGATTGTTTTGGCAAGCAAGCCGATTAGAGACCGGTTTTCAGACTGGTACGGAATGGATGTTGAGCTGCTCATGGCTGATACATTTGTTACACGGGGCAAGCAGATCATTCAGTCAGAACAAGACGGAAAGCTGCTTGGGATGTCTTTTTCTCTTGAAGAAGCAGCGAAGAGTAATATAACCGTTTCTTTTGCTCAATTTCCCGGGGAATCTGGAACAAGTACGGCATTTCAGCAGACGCTCAGCGAAATAAAACGAGCGGCACAAACAGATGCAAATGTATATATTTGGGGAGAAACAGGTACAGGGAAAGAACTGGCCGCTCGAGCGATTCACTTAGCTAGTGAAAGACATGAAGGACCGTTTATTGCCGTTAATTGTGGAGCCATACCTGAAAGCCTGTTAGAAAGCGAACTATTTGGTTATGCTGAAGGTGCTTTTACAGGGGCAAAACGTCATGGAGCAAAGGGGAAATTTGAACAGGCGCAGAAAGGAACGCTCTTTTTAGACGAAATTGGCGAAATTCCTTATGCGATGCAAGTGGCGCTTCTTAGGGTCATTGAAGAAAGGAAAGTCGTACCGCTCGGCGGGACACACGAAATCCCTTTGGATATTAGAATCATTACAGCGACACACCGAAATATGAACGAACTGCTGAAGGAAGGTGAAATACGAGAAGATTTGTATTACCGACTTCATGTCTACCCAATCAACATCCCGCCGCTTAGAGAAAGAAAAGAAGACATTGTTGATTTATATCGCTATTACCAAAAGAAACACCAATGGAATGCGACATTTCCTGAATCATTTTTTCGTAAGCTGGAAGCGTACCATTGGCCTGGAAACATACGAGAGCTTTTTAATCTGTTTGAACATATAAGGGTACTGTTTCCTAAAGGAGGATGGATTGGTGAATCGCAATATACGGAGGTATTAGAGACGATGGATCAGAAAAAGCAGAAGCTGCATCTACCAGAGTATACCGAGAATCCAAAAGAACTCACGCTAAGGGAACGCATTCAAAAGCAAACAGTGATAGACGCACTGCACAAAACGAAAGGTCATGTGACAGAAGCAGCGAGGCTGGCAGAGGTGCCAAGAAGCACCTTTTATAAGTGGATGCGAAAGTATAAGCTGTCATGAACCTATAGGGAGCGCAGCAGCAAGGAGGCCTTGGTCTTTAGTTAGAGGTCGGGGTCTTTCTGTCGTGTCTAAACAGAAAACAAAAAGGAAGGAAGAAAGGCTTGACTGTTATATTAGTATATGTTAAATTATAAAAGCCGTCGCTAATGAGACAGGAATGAAACACTTAAAAATTCTTGACACATTTTTCTGGCATAGATATAATGAAACATGTCTTATTATTCCGCAGTAGCTCAGTGGTAGAGCTATCGGCTGTTAACCGATCGGTCGTAGGTTCGAGTCCTACCTGCGGAGCCATAATGGAGAAGTACTCAAGTGGCTGAAGAGGCGCCCCTGCTAAGGGTGTAGGTCGCGCGAGCGGCGCGAGGGTTCAAATCCCTCCTTCTCCGCCATTATTGTATGGCCCGTTGGTCAAGCGGTTAAGACACCGCCCTTTCACGGCGGTAACACGGGTTCGAATCCCGTACGGGTCATGTTTTGTTTTTTGATTCGTTGGGCTATAGCCAAGCGGTAAGGCAACGGACTTTGACTCCGTCATGCGTTGGTTCGAATCCAGCTAGCCCAGCCATTTTTTATATATGTTTTTCTGTATAGCAGATGAGCCATTAGCTCAGTTGGTAGAGCATCTGACTTTTAATCAGAGGGTCGAAGGTTCGAGTCCTTCATGGCTCACCATTGTCACGCGGGTGTGGCGGAATTGGCAGACGCGCTAGACTTAGGATCTAGTGTCTTTATGACGTGGGGGTTCAAGTCCCTTCACCCGCATTGTTTTTTCAAACAGTGCACTTATGAATATATGAGCACATCATACACGCGGTCGTGGCGGAATGGCAGACGCGCTAGGTTGAGGGCCTAGTGGGTGAATAACCCGTGGAGGTTCAAGTCCTCTCGGCCGCATCTAAGAAACCAAAGTTTGTAGACCTTTGGTTTTTTTTGTATCCTCTAAAGTATAGTTACCAGTCATGATGCGGTTGTTGTCCATAAGAACATCATGAATAAATTCTTTTATTCAGCTTCTAGCTTCCTTTCATTTTTTATATTGTTAAATAAAGGTTTCGATGAGATAATTTGATAAAATGGAATTAAGTTGCATAAGGTCAACTTCAAAAAATTTATAAGCTCATGACCAATTCATGATTATCCAGAAAATACAGCGATTTGTGTCAACATAAAAATTGGTTGACTAAATTAGCCTGTTCCTATAAAACTATTCAATATGAAAAAGGAGTTATAGCATGATAAAAAGGTTTTCTCTAGTTTTACTTACTCTAATGATGTCTATAGTTGTTATGTTAGTGGCTGCCCAAAATTCTCCTGGAGATAATGTCATTTCATTTGATCAGCCTCGCATCTTAATAATATCAATTGGAATAGTGGTTTTTTTATTCATTCCTCCGTTGGTGATGTCTTTTTTCAGTAACTTGATTGTGAGAACTATATCTGGTGTATACCAATGTTTTATTGTTCTCTCTTTTCTGGTACTAATTCCAATAGGATTTTTTATTCCAGATGGCTTTTTGACAATTGTTGTTTCTATCGCAGGAACTTTAGTCAGCGTAGCTAGTCTTATAGTAACTTTAATAATAGATAGGAATAAAAATGTTGAATATTAGCTGAAATAGAAATGACATCAATTTTCTAAGAGTACAGTAATGTTTTCGTTATTACCACTTTTAAATAATACTGACAGATGTCTGAAAAATGGAATGACGTTATGAACTTGTTTATTCCTTTCGAGATTGAACGTCCATTTTGTAGAAAAAATTATCTTAAAGTCAGAGAAGAACAAAATTATGTGGGATCGTTGATTTTGTTCTTTTGAATCCTAAATTGCAATTATTTCCGATTCATGTTACAATAAGAATAATTATTTTTGTTCGGCGTAAAGGATAGCATGAAGAAAGACTTTTCGTCTTGAGGATACTTTGGGCAAGGATAGTATAATACATTGTGTGGTATACGCACGAGGAGGCAACAAACATGGAACAAGGTACAGTAAAATGGTTTAACGCAGAAAAAGGTTTTGGATTTATCGAACGTGAAGAAGGCGACGATGTATTCGTACATTTCTCAGCTATCCAAGGTGACGGATTCAAATCTTTAGACGAAGGTCAAAAAGTAACATTTGACGTAGAGCAAGGTTCTCGTGGAGCTCAAGCTGCTAACGTTCAAAAAACTGCTTAATCTTCATCCTTTTAAAACAGGTTCTCTGTAGAGAGCCTGTTTTTTTATGCTTTCACGCATTTTTTCAATAAAAAACCCTACTCAGCGTACAAGTAGGGAGGTGTTACAAGGTAATCGTAAAAAAATTCATGCTTCAAAGGTTTATCAACAGTATAGCATATTGGATTTACAATATGCGGAATTTGCCTAAATAAATTCTTTTTTTCTTTAATAAATTGAAGGATGGACATGCTCGTAGAGAACTTGTATTCAAAAATGGTGAGTGTGGAAGAGGTTCTTAACAGAAACTTTTGATTTGTTTTTCTGTAATTCCTTTGATGACTTCTAATTCACTTAGCAAAAATTCATGGGCATCATCCAGCATTTTCTTTTCACTTGCATTGAGTGCTTTCTCTTTCTTCATACGCATCAGATCACGCACAACTTCAGCACCTTCTTGGATGTTACCCGTTTTTATTTTGTTTGTGTTAATTGTATGCCGTTCTTTCCATGTCAGTAATTGATCTGATTTGCCATGCTGGAAAATGTGCATTACATTCTTTAAAGCCAGTATATCTGTAACAGGTCTAATACGTGAACCTGACATTTTCCGTGTTGGAATCATTACTTTCATATGACTGATTGACATTTTAATCACATAATACTGTTGTTTTTCATCAGAGAATTCTTTTTCTTCTATGGCTTCAATTATACCTGCTCCGTGCATTGGATAAACAATGTTATCACCAATTTGAAACATATCATCCACCTCCATATAATGTATCTACTTTAAGGGTACCACACTTATGGGTAAAATAATCAAATTTTTAATAATAACATGTTTATTTATTTGTTGTCAATAAATTTTGTTCTAAAAAAGGGAGGTTATTTTGTGGGAATTTTGGATGTGATTTTTTTCATTTGAACATATCCTCCTCGCTATAAGAAAAACAGGATATCCACAATTACAGCTCGGGAGCCAGCCTTTATATCCGTATCCAGTCATTCAAACGTAAAAAGCTGTTTATGAGAAAATCATGTTAAAAAAAAAGACTAGCCATTGAGCTAGTCTTTCAAAATGGAATCCGATCATAACGTCGAAATATCAATCACAAACCGGTAACGCACATCACTTTTCAACACCCGTTCATACGCTTCATCAACTTGATTCGCATTGATCACTTCAATTTGTGGTGCAATGTTATGAGCAGCTGCGAAATCGAGCATTTCTTGTGTTTCTTGGATGCCGCCAACGAGTGAACCAGCAATGCTGCGGCGGCCGGAAATTAATGAAAAGACGTGGAATTGATCCGGCTTAGGCGGTGCACCGACGTTCACCAAGGTTCCATCTACACGGAGTAAGGACAAATAGGCATCCACATTAATGTTGGCAGAGACCGTATTGAGAATAAGGTCGTACTGACCGGCTAGTGTCTGAAACGTATCAGGATCACTTGTAGCAAAGTAGTCTTTTGCGCCAAATGACAGCGCCTCTTCTTTTTTATTCAAAGAGCGGCTCAATACCGTCACATCAGCGCCTAGAGCACTCGCGAATTGAATAGCAACATGGCCGAGCCCGCCCATTCCGACGATAGCAACCTTTTTGCCAGGGCCTGCCTTCCAGTGCTTTAATGGTGAATAAGTTGTAATGCCAGCACAGAGAAGAGGGCTTGCGGCATCAAGGGGCAGTTGATCAGGAATGCTGACGACAAATCGTTCAGTCACGACAATTTTTTGACTGTAGCCGCCATAAGTCGGCTCCCCGTCATAGTCACGGCTGTTATACGTTTGGACGACCCCTTTTGTGCAATACTGCTCGTCTCCATTTTGACAATATTCACAGGTGCCGCAGGAATCCACAAAGCAGCCAACGCCTACACGGTCTCCGATCTGAAACTTCGTCACATCATCCCCTACAGCTGTAACGACCCCAGTGATCTCATGACCTGGAACCATCGGGAAAATGCCGCCGCCCCATTCATCAAAAGCGCTGTGGATATCTGAATGACAGATCCCGCTAAATTGAATATCAATTAAAATATCATGTGGACGAAGCGCTCTTCGTTCAATGGTCGTCCGTTCAAAATTCGCTTTTGCGTGTGAAACACTTAAAACATTTGATTGGTGCGTCTGACACATTCTTGATCATCCTTTCAAAAATAAGATTCGATTCTTTCTTCTATACTGTACGTCTTAAAGTGAACTATAAGTCAACAGAAAACCTTCTGTCATAGCGAATTCAGGCTTTTATAACATTCCTGAATCAAGAATTGAGCCAAAAGCATCTTGCTTTCTTTTTCAAAATGGAGATGATGAGGAAAGGGAGATCGGAAGGTAAGAGAAAGAAGGAGGGCACAATGAAAATAGCACAAGCAGCAAAACAGCTCGATTTATCTACTGCGACACTTAGATATTACGAAAATATTGGTTTGATTAGGGAAATCAAACGTGACGATCATGGGATTCGTGATTATACGGAGGATGATCTTCAATGGATCGAATTTATCAAGTGTATGAGAAATGCAGGGCTCTCGATTGATGCGCTTAGAGAATATACAGCCTTATTTTTTGAGGATGATGATCATACGTTATCTTCGCGAAAAAACATTTTGGTCAATGAACGAGAAAGACTCGTCCAAAAACAAAAGGAAATCGAAGAGACCATTAAACGATTGGATTTCAAAATAGAAAGTTATGAAGATATTATCCACAATCATGAGAAAAAACTCGCTCATCAGCTGAAAACTCATTCTAATTAAACGAAGAAAAACCTGTGAAAAATCACAGGTTTTTTTGATAGAGTTATCTTTTTGTGTAACGCACCCAGTTATAATGTGCGTGGAGCGGGGTAACACCGTTGTAGGAGCCGAGCCATTCATCGACACCTGCACCATTCCACAGGTTCATCATAATTTTCCCTGGTGTTTGAGGAATTTGAGTGGTGGCGGTATGTTTTAATTGTCCATCGACATACCATTTGATAGAGTTTGGCTGCCAGTCAAATGCATACGTGTGATAAGAGTTCGCTGCATCGAAACCAAGGTTGACGATCTTTTCATGATTTCCTACACCATTGGTATAGTAGTTAAACTGTACCTTTGTCGTATCTTTTCCTAGAAATTCAATGTCAATCTCATCCCAAGGCGTGCCATCAGTCGGTCCCGTATAAGTGAAGAAAGAAGAGACGATCCCCACATTTTTGGCTGGCTTCATGTTGACTTCATATAGCCCATAGCCGTACGTTTGAACGGAGCGGTTTTCTCCGCAGTCAAACTTGTTATAGGCGGGACTTGTGAGCGATAAACGCATTTCACCTGATGAGGTCATCGACACGTTATTTGCACGCCACGTACAGTTAAACATGTTTCCATTCGAGTATCCATCGGCTTTTTGCCATAACCCCGTATTATAGTTGTTAAAAGGTTCATAAAACGATCCACCCGTTTGTGCCGAGGCACCCGCAGTAAATGTGGACAAACTCAAGACTAATCCAGTGACAAGCAGCATCAACATTCGTTTCATACGGTACATATTCGCATTCTCCTCTCCTTTTATGGAAGCGCTTTCTTTATTGATCATACATGATTCTTTCAAAAGGGAAAATCGGTCTAAATAATGATAAACAGCGTGTATTATTTAATAGAATTGAAAGAAGAATCATAAGTAAAAAATAATGATTGACATTGCGGACAGTTGTCCGTAAGATAATATCGGGACAATTGTCCTAAGAAAAACCTAAAGTGTTTTGATTTAACACATAGAGATAAGTGACATGTGGATGAAGGTAAAGAAGGTGAGCATGGTGGAAAAGGATATTGGGGAGGAAATTGAAGAGATCGCATTCTCCTTGTTTCAAGAATTTGGTGTAGAAAATGTCAGCATGCATAAAATTGCGAAAACAGCTGGTGTTGGGCAGGGTACTCTTTACCGCCGCTACGCCAATAAAAGTGATTTGTGCCTTTCTATCCTTGGGGAGAGATTTGAACAGCTGATCCCAGCTTTGCATCTTTACTTGAGCAAAATAAGTGATCAGCCGGTCCGTGAACGTTTGCGCTATGTTCTCGAAGAAATTCATCTCATCGTCGGTCACCATCTAGACTGGATTCGGATACTTACAATCTCTGGGAATTTAGAGCAGACAAGTAAAGTGTATGATAGTCATTACAGTCAATCACTTAGACAAATCATTCGTGATTTGCTTGAGGAAGCGAGAGAAAAGGGAGAAGCGAATATACAGGACATAGAACTGACAACGTTATGTATGTCCTCTCCAATGACGCCTGAGCTCATGTTTTATATACATGAATCTGGCTATTCAATCGAAAGAATCGCTCAATTTGCTGCAGAAAAACAGATTTTATCCGTCTTTCAATAGACATGAAAGTGGCTCATTTCTGACCACCCTGACTTCCTAAGGTTCATCTAAATTGAAAAAGAAAAGGAGCCAACTTAATATGAACAAACAGAAAGCAGCAGCTTCTGACATTCGAACGCTGCCCATTATTATTTCTTTTATCACAGCTGGATTTATTGGCTTGTTCAGTGAAACGGCATTAAACATGGCGCTGAGAAGTTTAACGTTAGACTTTGGAATTGAAGCGACGACTGCTCAGTGGCTGACAACAGGATATTTATTAACACTTGGTATTCTCGTACCGATTTCAGGACTCATTCTTCAATGGTTTACGACAAGACAGCTTTTCATTACATCGCTTGTCTTTTCGATCATCGGAACATTTATTGCGGCGGTTGCGCCGGTCTTTAGTATTTTAATGGTAGCACGTGTCGTGCAGGCAGTCGGTACAGCATTGCTTCTGCCATTGATGTTTAATACGATTTTGGTCATCATCCCGCCTCATAAACGAGGCAGATCGATGGGGATTATTGGTCTTGTGATCATGTTTGCACCAGCAGTCGGTCCAACCGTCTCCGGTCTTATTCTGAAATCGTTGACGTGGCATTGGATTTTCTGGATTTCACTTCCTTTATTAATGGCTGCACTCGTATTTGGTTATATCTTTATGCAAAATATTACAAAACCAACAAGACCGAAAATCGACATCTTATCAATTGTGCTTTCAACCATTGGTTTCGGCGGAATTGTGTATGGCTTTAGCAGTGCCGGTGAAGGCGGCGGCTGGAGCAGTATGCATGTCATCGTTGCAATTGTAGTTGGTGTCATAGGAATCCTTGTGTTCTCTTTAAGACAGTTGAACATGAAAGAACCAATGCTGAACTTAAGCCCGTTTAAATATCCGATGTTTGTTATTGGGTTACTTCTGATTTTAGTGTGTATGATGGTGATGCTGTCTGCTATGATGATTTTGCCATTGTATCTGCAAACATCCTTGGCGCTTTCTACATTTACAGCAGGTTTAATGCTGTTGCCAGGTGGAATTATCAACGGACTCCTATCTCCAATCATGGGTGGTCTATTTGATAAGTTTGGTCCAAAATGGCTTGTCATTCCAGGTCTTGTCATTGTCGCAGCGACGATGTTTGGCTTTACGAATCTAAGTGTGAATACGTCGATTGGATTCATTGTCACCCTTCATATTACCTTAATGATCGGAATCGCGATGATCATGATGCCTGCTCAAACAAATGGATTGAATCAGCTGCCGCCAGAGCTATATCCGCATGGTACAGCGATTATGAATACATTGCAGCAGGTGTCAGGAGCCATTGGTACTGCGGTCGGTATCTCGATCCTTTCTTCAGGCGCCCGCAGCTTTATGGAAAATGTGTCTGATCCCGCAAATCCGGTGAATCAGCTGCTCGCCTTTACAAATGGCGTCCAGCACGCATTTATCTTTGCAGTAATCATGACCATCGTTGGTTTAATTATTGCTTTCTTCATTAAACGAGTGAAGGTAGAACAGCAAGTATCATAAGAGAAATCAAAAGCACTGAGGACATAGCGCCGCAGTGCTTTTTTATTTGCTCAATGCTTGTTTCAAAGAGAGAGGAAAAGGGGAGATAGGTAAAAAGTGAACCAATGAAAATTGCAGTAGGAGGAGAAGAGGAAAAAGGAACGAATGAGTTAGAAATGAATATGAAAGGAGTCTGAGATCATGAACTTAGAAGAACAAATCAAAATCGCTGCGTCATTACGCCAGCCATCTGAAGGTTCATTACCGAGTCAATCGGAACTAAAACCGGTAAATCCTCCTGAAGTGAACAAAATGGAATATGACATTCCAACAAGTGCTGGCGAAACAAAGGTGTGGGTATTTAAGCCAGTGAACACACAAAAACAGCTGCTTCCTGTTTTTGTGAATTTACATGGCGGCGGATTTATCATGGGCAGTGCTGAAATGGATAATCCCTGGTGTCCAGTCATTGCAGACCGGGCGCAATGTATCGTCGTCAATGTCGAGTATCAGCTTGCACCCGAGCACCCTTTCCCAGCCGCTCTTCATGAATGCTACGATGTACTGAAGTGGCTGTATGAACATCCTGAGGAGCTTCAAATCGATCGGAATGCATTAGCCATTGGCGGACATAGCGCAGGAGGAAATTTGGCAACGGCTGCTTGTCTATTGAATATTCAAAGAGGAAATACACTCCCAATTGCCTATCAAGTGCTTGATTATCCGCCGCTTGATCTAGCCACTGATCCAGCACAAAAGCCAGCGTTTAAAGAAGCGATCCCAGTTGAATTGGCGAGGCTCTTTAATGCCTTCTATCTGCAAGGCCAAGATCCGCACAATCCGCTCGTTTCTCCGGTTTTTGCAGATCGTTCATCCTTAGCACAAATGCCTCCAGCTCTCGTCATCACAGCAGAGAGGGATTCGCTGGCTGAAGAAGCCGAACAATATGCTGCCAAGTTAAAAGAAGCTGGGGTAGACGTCACGTACAAACAATTTAAAGGCGTTCCACACGGCTTCACGCACGCCGGAGATTTAGCCATAGCTGAAGAAGCTTGGCATCTGATGAGTGATCAATTGAAGAAGGCGTTTGAATAAGAAAAGTAGAGTGATTCAAAAGCACAGGAGACAATGGGCCTGTGCTTTTATTACTGTTTCTGAAAAAAAAGTGAATGTAAAAAGGGTCAGATATCTTTCCTCAAGGAATTATCCCTGGCTACTATATGAATAAGACTCATTGGAATTCCATTTACCTTGATGCAGACATTCCATCCTCATTTGTAGAGGAGTTAATCGAACATTCCTACCAATTGGTTTTTCAAAAATGAACAAAAAAATCTCAACATGACATCCTCCAAAATGATTCAAAAGGAAGTGACTGAGGAGCTGTATCTCAGTTAGACATAATGCCCTTTGACTCTCTTCAAAATTGACTTGAGCGAAACGCTGTCGTTATAATTTAACCAGTTAGAAGACACGAATAGGGGGATATAAAATGGGCTATACAGTCATTACAGGAGCAAGCTCAGGTATTGGATATGAGGCGGCTCTCGCCTTTGCAGCACGAGGGGAAAATCTTATATTAGCTGCACGCCGGCTTGATAAACTCCAAGAATTGAAGATGAAGATTCATGATCAATATCCCGATATCAAAGTAGTCATACAGTCAGTCGATTTAACAAACAAAGAGCAAGTGTATTCATTTTATGAATCATTATCAGATTATGAGCTGGATACGTTTATAAATAATGCAGGGTTTGGTCACTTTGGCTCTATAGGAGAACAAGATTTAAGTAAAATTGGGGACATGCTTCATCTGAATATCGAAGCATTAACGATTCTATCCACTTTATTTGTTCGTGATTATGAGCAAGTAGAGGGAGCGCAGCTCATTAACATTTCTTCACGAGCCGGCTATACAGTCGTCGGCAATGCCGTCACCTATTCAGCAACGAAGTTTTACGTGAGCGCCTTTACAGAAGGGCTGGCCCTAGAGTTGAAAGGAAAAGGAGCCAAATTACAGGCAAAAGTATTAGCGCCATCCGCGACAGAATCAGAATTCGCAAAGCGTTCATTGGATGTTGACGAATTTGAATATGAAGGCAATTTCAAGAAATACCATACATCAAAAGAAATGGCAGCTTGTCTGCTTGAGCTTTATGACAGTGAAAAAACAGTCGGTATTGTGGACGGAAAGACATTCGAATTTGAATTAAAAGATCCGATCTTTTCACACGCTGGTACAAGTATGAAATAACGATTCCCATCACTGAGGTAGATTTCCTTAGTGATTTTTTTATGGCATGATTGGCTGTGTGGTCAAGCATAGGAGAAATGTAACAAGTGAAGGCGATTAAGCATTACAAAATTGCCCTTTGTCACTTTACAGAAAAGGATTTTGTACGTCCTAGGAAGATCGCTCAAAATGGATACCGATTATTTGATGAGAAAAATGCTTTAAAGAAACTAATGAAAAAAACACCTTCGCGTTAGGTGTTTTTTTCATGCATTCTTTGATAAAACAAAGAATCACAAGTCCAGTAGATAAGACTGCTCATGATGATGATGGGTAAAGACGCTTGACTCCCAATTCCATCAATGAAAAAGAGCATGACAACCATTGCAATCAGTAAATACGCAGCTAAATAAAGAGGATGGAAAGCCTTTGGCTGCAAAGAAAACAATAACTGCAAAGGAACCGCAAAGACGAAATAAAAAACAAAAAAGATAGGAATATAAAATATCAGAAACGTAGGCTCAGCTTGAATAGGTGGAAATAAGCAGACAAACAAGCCGAGTAAAATAGAGCTGATGAATAGAGTGATTAGGATTTTGTAAAAGGGTTGAAGCGAATGCAAAATGTATACTCCTTTTTTGTAAAATTTACTATATTTTATCATAAATTCATTAACAAGCATCAGTTATTTTTAAAATACGCCACCTTCAATACTCAACTTAATTACAGCAAATTTAGGTAATAAGAATTGAATAAATCATTAATATAATGCCCTTTTTACCTTTATTTGGTTCTATATCTTTAGCCTCATGCCGATGAATGAAGGTATGGTATAAAGTAAAGCCTATAGAAAGAGATTTAGCCATGAAATCCATCAAATGAGGAAAAGAGATGATCCAATGAACATGACAAAATGGTTAGGTGCTGTCCTTCTTTCTGTTTTATTACTAGTGACAGCAGCCTGTGCGAACACAGGCACTCAAGAGAATACTCAAAGCGAAAAAGAAAACGTATCCAGTGAAACAAAAGAGAAAAACAAAGCGGTTGAAACAGGGAATAAGTCCTTATCAAATATTAAGGTATTAGCCACAGGCGGTACAATTGCTGGCAGTTCGGACAGTGATACAGATACGACGGGCTATAAATCCGGTTCACTTGGCATTGATAAAGTCATTGCTTCAGTTCCACAGCTGAAGGATATTGCAAATGTTACCGGTGAGCAGGTCGCGAATGTCGGCAGTGAAAATGTTGATAACGCTCTTCTTTTAAAATTAGCCAAACGAGTGAATGAACTATTAAAAGATGATCAAGTGGATGGCATTGTCATCACGCATGGAACAGATACACTTGAAGAAACAGCTTACTTTTTACATCTGGTTGTCAAAAGTGATAAGCCTGTGGTGGTCGTTGGCTCAATGAGACCAGCATCGGCAATCAGTGCGGATGGCCCGCTTAACTTGTATCATGCGGTGAAAATTGCATCAGCCAAAGAAGCAAAGGGCAAAGGGGTCATGGTCACATTAAATGACCGAATTGCATCGGCTCGATTTGTTACGAAAACAAACACGACCACAACCGATGCCTTCAAGTCACTTGAGCAAGGGTACATCGGAGAAGTTACTGGTGAAGTGGTGTCCTTTTATAACGAACCGACAAGAAAACATACGACTGAAAGTGAATTTGATGTATCAAAGATAAAAGAATTGCCGCAAGTTGATATTTTATACGGCTATCAAAATGATCAAAAATATATGTATGATGCCGCAGTCAAAGCAGGTGCGAAAGGGATTGTCGTGGCTGCAGCAGGAAATGGAACGATGTCTACAGAAGCCATCAAAGGGGCAACAGATGCAGTGAAAAAAGATGTGGTTCTTGTGAGATCAAGCCGTACGGGGAATGGAATTGTCACCCACGAAAAAACGGATGATGAACATCACTTTGTGTCCTCTGATTCATTAAACCCGCAAAAAGCACGTATTCTGCTCATGCTGGCACTGACGAAGACAAAAGATCCAGTTAAAGTGCAAAGGTATTATGAACAGTATTAATGAAGAAAAAGACCCAAGTCATATTGGGTCTTTTTTTATGCATGTTTCTGATGTTCAGCACGTTCCTTTAAAGAGAGTAAAATATCTCGCCAAATATCGTCTACATCAGTAAGAAAGTGCCCCGCTTGATCTATAAAATGGGTTTTGACGTTTGGAATCGCCTGAGCTATTTTTTCTATTTCTACAAATGGAGCCATTGTATCTTCTTTTCCGTGCCAGACATCAACAGGGATTTGAATATCTTTCATATCGAATGCCCATGGTTTTGAGAGTAAAATGGGTTCACGAATACATTCATCCACTGATTGACGAGTCGCTTCGTATAAATGTGTCATCATCATCTCTAACTGCTCATCGGTTTGAAGGAATTGCCGATCCCACGGATGTAAATGCTTGTTCCCGTTTTTGGCCAGCTTCTTAAATTTCTCTGGTTTGTTCTCAATCATTTTTTTCTGGGAACGATAGCTTGCTTTCAATAGCCAAGGAAACTTCTTACTAAGGAAAAAGGCTAATTTATTTTCTTTTAGCATGCTTTTTGGCGGTTTTCCGCCTTGAAAAGGGGTTGTGCTTGAGATCAGAGCGGCTGAAAGGACGCGATGCGGCAATTGATAGGCACAACCAGCTGCGAATGCGCCGCCTCCAGATACACCCATCACTGAAAAATGTTGAATGCCAAGATTATCTGCCACTTCCAGCACGTCTTTTGTCCAGTCTAAAATTGTGCGGTCAGGTAGAGGGGTGGATAAACCGAATCCAGGTCGATCCAAACAGATGAGACGAATGCCGAGCTTTTGAGAGATTGGATCATCATCTAAAAACATCACTCTTGATCCAGGTGTTCCATGAAAAAAGAAAATTGGAAACCCCTCAAGATCACCGTATTGAGTCAAACCAATGTACCGGCCATCTTGTAAATGAATGCTTTGCATATTTTCATCCCCTTAATAGTTTAGATAACTTAAATATCAGTGAGAGAAACACCGTATTAAGGCGCTTCTTTTGCAATCTGATAGATTTTTTCGTATAGAGATAGTAATGTTTTTAAATCTTCTTTTGGAAGCTTTGCATAATATTTTTGAATAAGGTGCAATTGAATGTCTTCCGTATTCTTGTGGTAGTCATGGCCCTTTTGAGCAAAATCAACAATGATTTCTCTTCGGTTATGTGGATTAATTTCTCGTTTGACATAGCCGAGCTGCTCAAGCTTTGATACAAGCTGGCTAGCTGCGCTGGCAGAAATTGAAAAGTAATCAGCTAATTCATTGATTGTTCTCGTTTTCGTGCGCAGTAGCTCAAGTGTCAGCTCTTGTTTGGCTGATAAATCTGCATACTCATGTTTTAAGAATCGTTGATACTCTTCTACATAAATTGAGCCTAGAGCATTCGAGTATTCAATGATCTTTTTACCGTAATGAATGATTCCCTCATCCAATGACATCACCTCTCTTCTATTATAGGCAATCTTTATAGTTAAGTGAAGTTAAATATAAAGAAGAATTAAATGAATGACGGATATATTTGAAAGGAGATCACCGGTATATCCACTTTTTCATCAAAAAGGGACATAGTATACTTCCCATGACCCCTGCACATTCATAAAATGTGGTTGGTTTGAATTTGAACACGTAGTACGCCAAAGCAGCCATGAAAAGGTCGCAGAAGAAAAATACATATAAGTCCTTTTTGGTGATAGCGCAAATGACTGTTCTGTTTGTTTTCACATGAATCATTCCTTATGAAGTCGATGACTTTTTCATTGTATTATAAGGAAAATCCATTTATAATTAAAAATAAACCAACTGGTCGGTTTTATTTAGTCTGCATGAAGAAATGCAGGGTAGAAAGGGATTGTGACACATGAAAAGTACACAAAGCGGGGCTGGAAAGAGTGAGAAGACGAAGCAAAAAATCGTCACCGCTTCTCGTGATTTATTTGCGAAAAAAGGTTATTCAGAAACATCCGTGCGTGATATTTTAGAGGCTGCTGAGGTGAGTAAAGGCAATCTCTATCATCATTTCAAAGGAAAAGAGTTTTTGTTTCTTCATATTATGGAAGAGGATCATCGTTTGATGATGGAAACGTGGCAAGAGGAGAAGAAAACACTGAACCGAGCTATCGACAAGCTTGTCGGGTTTGCAGAACTGCTCAGTCAAATGGGGATTAACTACCCATTAATGAGAGCGAGTGAGGAATTTTGTGCCAGTGCCTTTACATCAGACGAAGTCATGGAACGGCTGAACAAAATTGATGTCGATTTTGATGATGTGATGAGAGATATCTTACTTGAAGGAAACAAAGATGGCAGCTGGTCAATCCAGCATGTGGAGTCAAAAGTGAAAATATTACTTTCAGTTTTTTATGGATTAGACGTGTTATATAAAAATGACACCATCGAGCAGAAGAAAGAGTTACAAAAAGAGGCGATCTCATTGTTTATTCACGGAATCAACCATCATGAGTAACAAGTGAGTCAGTAAAGGGGAAACAAACATCATGCAAAAACCGATTCGTGAGCAAAAAGCAGTACTCGTTATTTTATTAAGTAATATATTTATTGCGTTTTTAGGCATCGGTCTCATTATTCCTGTCATGCCGCTATTCATGAATGTCATGCATCTAACAGGAAGTACAATGGGATACCTTGTGGCGGCGTTTGCCGTTGCTCAGCTCATCGCATCACCTATTGCAGGTAGATGGGTAGACCGCTACGGAAGAAAGATTATGATTGTGTCTGGGCTGTTTCTATTCGCATTATCAGAACTCGTTTTTGGTCTTGGTACACACGTGTATGTTCTGTATGTTGCAAGGCTTCTAGGCGGTATTAGTGCGGCATTTATTATGCCGGCTGTCACTGCGTATGTCGCAGATATTACGACCGTTCAAGAAAGATCAAAGGCGATGGGTTATGTCTCTGCGGCCATTAGTACCGGTTTTATCATTGGCCCGGGAATTGGCGGGTTTATTGCAGAATACGGCGTACGCCTGCCATTCTTCTTTGCGGCAGGGATTGCGTTTATTGCCGTTATTTCGTCTATGTTTATGCTGAAGGAGCCTTTAACAAAAGAAGAGCGAGCGAAGCAAATGAATGAAGTGAAAGAATCGACTTTCTTTAAAGATTTGAAAAAATCAATTCATCCAAGCTACCTCATCGCCTTTATCATTGTGTTTGTCCTCGCATTTGGACTATCTGCATATGAAACAGTCTTTAGCTTGTTCACAAATCATAAGTTTGGATTTGGTCCAAAAGATATTGCCGTGATCATTACCGTCAGCTCGATTGTGGCTGTCATCATACAAGTACTTGTGTTTGGTAAACTGGTAAATGCCCTAGGAGAAAAAAGAGTCATTCAGCTATGTCTGATTATCGGGGCTGTCCTTGCTTTCGTTTCAACTGTTGTTTCAGGCTTTTTGGTTGTTCTGATTGTCACATGTGTCATTTTCCTTGCCTTTGATTTATTACGTCCAGCATTAACGACCTTCTTATCTAAAATCGCTGGCAACCAGCAAGGATTTGTCGCAGGAATGAACTCCACTTACACAAGCCTAGGTACGATTTTCGGGCCGGCACTTGGCGGCATCTTATTTGACCAAAATATTCACTTCCCATTTCTATTCGCAGGTGTTGTCTTATTTCTTGGATTAGGCTTAACCCTGATTTGGAAGGGAAAAGTGTCAGAAGAGGCAGCGGCAGAATAATGTCATGCAGAAGTAAGAGACCTTTTAACTAAGGTCTCTTTTTTAAATTGCGCTATTGATGCAGAAGAATTCATTTTGCTGAAAAGAGACCTGAATGTCAGCAGCTTTTTCTTTATAATGGAAGGGAAGGAGGAGAAATCGTGCATTTCTTAGAACGGCAAAAGACACCATCAATGAAAAAAGGAATTCGGCAGATCGATCCGGCATATCCAGTGTTTGTAGATGCGGTCATGGATGGTGTCATAAAAGGGCATCTTTATGTAGATAATGAAGCGCATCCGCTTGTTTATTTTCTCGAAGCTTCATGCGGCATTTATTATGTAGCAGGAAGGAATGAAGTGGAGCTGTTACGCTGCTCAGCCTTTATCGTGGATGTGTACGAAAGGCAGAAAAGACAAAACGGCCGATTTACCATATTTTCAGCAAATCCATTAACAGATGCGATGATGAAAAAATGTCTTGGGTCACATCTGAATGAAATGGAAAGACATGCGTACGTTTATTCACAGGCATATTCTCATGCCACTCAGCCTCATCCAGGCTATAGAGTAGAGCGGACAAATGAGCAGGTGATGACTGCAAGCAGTGCTTTCCCTTCTAGCTATTACGAAGCCTATTGGGGAGAAACAGCTCGTTTTCTATCAAAGGGAATCGGGATTGCCATTTTAAATGGAGAGAACGTGGTAAGTGAATGCGTCTCTATTTTTTCAAGTATGGATCGTGCGGAGATAGATATTTGGACAGATGAGTCTTATCGCGGAAAAGGTTTAGCGCTGCTGTCAGCTCAGCATATGATCAGCACCTGTCTTGAAAAAAAGAGGACACCGCATTGGGATTGCGATGTCCATCACCTAGCTTCAATCAAACTGGCAGAGAAGTTAGGCTTTCAGAGGCTCAAAACCTATCGATTGTTTTATGGTTCAAGATGAGAAGGTTTTGAGATACCAAGCATCCATTGCAGAATGCTCAGAGCCTTCAAGCGGTTCTGAAAGAAGAGAAAAGCCATATCGCTGATAAAGGCCTATAGCTGCTGTTAATTCCCGGCGGGTTTCTAAATAACACGCTTCGTAGTATGCAGAGGCATATTCCAGTGCCGTATCCATCAGTTTTTTGCCCGCACCTTTTCCTTGTGCTTTTGGACTTAAATAAAGCTTTTGTAATTCACATACTCCCTTTGTAAATGGAGCAATCCCTACACCGCCCACAATCTCACCCTGCTCTTCAGCAATCCAATAGGCTGCATGAGTCAATGATTGATAGTATTCGAAAAGCTGGTCAAGTTGGGGATCAGTGTAGGCTGTTCCTTCAATCGCTAGATTCGCTGATTCTAGTGACTGGCGGATAATCGCTGCGATATACGGGTTGTCTTTTTGCTCAATGGGTCTAATGTTCATTTGAAGTACCTCCATTGTTATGGGTTAGGAGTTGATATCACATGTTCTGGCTGCAAACCGCCTTTTTTACAATCGTTGTTTTGTGTCTCTCATGGTGGGCAGGGAAAAGACGCCGGCAGCGCCATGCGAGGTTCATTGTCCCTATATGCTTGATTTTATTTGGTTTGGTTTTATTGATTGTCAGTTTTTTTATTGGAAGATGGGAAGGCATGGCGCTTAGTCTAGTGAGTGTCTCTATCGTTCTATCTTCCATTATTTGTTTAATCATCGTCACTGGGATTCAATTTTTTAAAAAAGACGACTTTTCTTAAACAGGAGCATCTGTATTCATCATGTGGTTATATTCTTCACGAAGGATGCCCATGATGATGACATCTGAGTATGTACCGTTGAAATAGAGCGCTTGGCGTCTTTTTCCTTCATATTGAAATCCGGCTTTCTCATAGCTTCGAAAGGCCCTTGGATTGTGGGAAAAGACTTCAAGCTCAAGACGGTTGAGTTCTAATGTGTCAAAGGCAAATGCTTGAACCATCCGAACCGCTTCAGTGCCATATCCCTTTTGAAAATGCTCCGGCCCGTGAAGCGCAATGCGGAAGCTTGCCGTATGATTGATTGGATCAATGTCCACAATCGCCGCATCCCCAATCATCTCTTTCGTGTCTAGCAGACAAATAGCGAAATCTCGTCTGCTGTCATCTTGCAAAAAGCGGGTATAGGCGGAGCGGATTTCTTCTAGTGTGAACGTTTTGCGTGTGCCAGTCATATAAAGTGTCTCTGCATGCTGGCATCCTCTTTGAATACCAGGATAATCTTGCTCTTCAATCGGTCTCAAAAATATACGAGTCATGACGGATCACCCTCCTCTATATATCGAGAGATTTCAATTAAATTCAGATCAGGATCACGGATATAAACAGATTCAATTGGACCTAATGTACCGGTGCGTCTGACCGGCCCCTCTTCAATGGGGACCACTTGCTTCCGGAGGTGCAGCAGCAAACTGTCCATGTCTAAATCGGTGATAAAGCACAAATCATGAGATCCAGGAAGAGGATGAGCCGCTTTTGGCTCAAATTCATGACCAGCTTCATGAAGGTTGATTTTCTGTAAACCAAAACGAAGCGCTTTACGGCCTTCACCAAAAGTCTCTTCCTTCATCCCTAATACGTTTGTATAAAAGCGAATGGTGTCCTCCATATGTTGTACAGTCAACACGATATGATCAAGTCGTCGTATCATCAGTCTCTCCTCCAAGTATGATCATTGATTGAACTGACTCTATTATATCATCACCTGAAGAGGATACCTTATTTAATCACGGTTTTATAGCTCCAGCTTTCCAAGGACATTTCCTTTCCGCGCAGTACCCTTTCATCAAACTCCACCCACCCATTTTTTCGGTAGAAATGACGATTGGCTTCGTTGTGTGTCATCAGCGTGAACAGTCCGCCGCCTTGCCGGGCGATAAAGGGAAAAAGACATTGCTTTAACATGCGGCTTCCAAGTTTTTTTCCTTGCTGGTCTTTTGCCACGACAAGTGCTTCTAAATACCAGTAAGGCTGCTTTAAGGAAGAACATGCTTTTTTCGCCTCCTTTAACACACGGAACACATGCTGAACCGCCGATATACCGCCAATGAAGAGCAGCTTTAACCCACCTGATAACACATAATCCATGAAGCCTGGTTCAGGAAGACGCGGATGCTTTAAAAGGGCAGCAGACACAATGTTCTCGTTTTCAACCCCGACCAAACAGATTTGATGCTGAAAATACACCTTTGTATTGATCAAATGCAGCTGACGAGCGAAAGCAGACCGGTTTGAGACCTTTTCACATAATAGGTCAAAAAATGAATAGTCCTGAAACGAATCATCTAACAACTCTGCCACTTGAGGCAGTTCATCCTCTCTAGCAAGTCTAAAATGAAACATATAATGGTCCTCCTTTACTGAACACATATAGATTATTGAACATGTGTTGAGTATAATAAGAAGTAAACCAATCGAACATCGGCAATGGATGAGATCCTGTTCATAAATAGACATTTGGCGCCTGATTGTTCAACAATGGAGGGGATGTCATGAAGGACAGACGAACAATCAAAACAAAAAGAGCCATTCGGGAAAGCTTCCTTGAGCTGTTAAAGGAAAAGGAAGTGCAGCAGATTACGGTATCAGAGCTATCAAGGAAAGCGGATTTAGGCAGGGGAACCTTTTATTTGCATTATCAAGATGTGTTTGATTTATATGAACAGCTTGAGAAAGAACTATTCGATCAGCTCGGGGGGTTATATGATGAAACCTTTCCGAGTCAGGACCCTCTTGATATGTTTTCCTTTTTAAACAAAACGACGGAGTACTTGAAAGAGAATCAATATATGTTGACGTTATTTGTAAAACCAAATGGTCCAACGACAAACCAATTCAAAGCATTTTTCAAAGAAAAAATCATGAAAGAATGGCAGCTTGATCAGCGGCCGATTACAGAGAATGAGCAAATAGAGGCCTCTTTTGTCGTGTCTGGAGTCGTGGGTGTACTCGAGGAATGGATTCATGAAGAAATGACCATTGATGCCGGCAAGCTCGCGCATAAATTATACGAGCTTCTCCTCAAGGTGGAACAGGAATCGTAAAAAGTTATGTAGCCTTTGTCTTTCCTTTTTGATAAAATAGAATATATGTTCTTATTTGAAGTAAGGGAGTGGTGGGAGTGAGTGAGAAAAGGAAGCTGCTTTTTTATGGGGCGATGAGTATCGATGGATATTTAGCGAGAGAGGATCACAGGCTCGATTGGCTGATAGGGACAGAGGGCGAAGAAGAAACGAGCTACGACACCTTTTATGCGTCAGTCGATACACTGATCATGGGGCGCAATACATATGAACAAGTTCTTCAGCTGTCACCAGATGAGTTTCCTTATGAAGGAAAGACTTGTTATATCATGTCACGTACGTTACAAGACAGTCTGGAAGGAACCCATATCATTCGCGAAGATGTCTTATCATTTGTGAAAAAATTAAAGAATGAAACAGGCCGGAATATTTGGATTGTCGGCGGCGGGGGACTGCTTCAATCTTTCATAAAAGAAAGATTGGTTGATGAGCTTTTTCTTCAAATCGTACCTGTCATGATTGGAAGAGGAATTCCTCTCTTTTCGCCGGCGGATCTGGAATCCAAGTTTTCATTACAGGAAGTACATCAATATAAACAAATTGCTGAAATGCATTTTATCTTAAAAGAAGAGGATCACTGAACCAAGGTGGTCTTTTTTTTATGAAATAAACTCGTTGACAAGAAAATATCCTAGTGTTAGGATAAATTTATCCTAGTTTTAGGATTTATTGAAAAAGGAGTAGTTGCCATGGTGCAGCATGATCATGAATTAGATTTAAGGCTATTCCGCGTGTGGATGAAAGCCTATCAAGCCCTTTTTACAAATATCCAAAAAGACATTGAACGTTATGATATCGGATTTGAAAACTTTCAGATCCTTGAATTGCTCTACAGTAAAGGGCCTCAGCCTGTTCAAAAAATTAGCGATATCCTCTCAATCCCAAGTGGAAGCATGACATATGTTGTGAACAAACTAGAAAAACAAGAACTGGTGAAAAGGCAATGTGCGCCTTCAGATAAGCGGGTATTTCATGTACGGCTGACGGAAAAAGGGAAGCAATTGTTTGACGATATTTTCCCTAAACACACAGAGGTCATTTCGCAAAATCTAGCCTTTATTGAAAAAGAAGAAAAAGAGCAGCTCATTGAATTACTGAAAAAAATCGGTTTAGGTGCAAAACAACTTCGCGAAAAGGGGAAACAAGATGACACTCAGCTTTGATACGTTGGTACGTGAAAGACGATCCGCATCAAATTTTTTGCCAAATATCTCGATTTCGAGAGAAGAGCTTAACAGCATATTTGAAGAGGTCAAGCTGGCACCATCCGCTTTTAACTTGCAGCATACACAATATGTTGTCGTCCAAACAGAAGAGCTGAAAGAACAAGTAAGAGAAGCGGCATTTGGACAATATAAAGTGCACTCTGCTTCAGCAGCGATCATCGTACTCGGAGATCCAAAAGCTTATGAGCACGCAGGGAACATATATGAAGGCCTAAAAATGCTAGGCATTATCAATGCGCAGCAATATGAAGAAATGGTCAGAGAGACCATGAGCTTTTATGTGCAGAGAGGAGCCGATTTCCAGAAGGAAGAGGCGATCCGCAATGCTTCCTTATCTGCCATGCTGTTTATGCTTGCCGCTAAAAATAAAGGCTGGGATACTTGCCCGATGATCGGTTTTGATCCCGAAGCAATGAAAAAGGTATTAAACATTCAATCAGATTTGGTTCCTGTGTTAATGATTACACTCGGAAAAGAAAAAGTAGAGAGCAGACAAGCGAGAGGCTATAGAAAGCCAGTTTCTGAATTTGTGACATATTTATAAGACAGGGGGTTCCCATCATGGAACTAGGAATTAGTACATTTGTTGAAACAACACCCGATTTTCAAACAGGAAAAACAGTCAGTCACGCACAGCGTATTCGAGAAGTAGTAGAAGAAATTATTTTAGCAGATCAAGTCGGTCTCGATGTATTTGGCGTAGGTGAGCATCACCGTGAGGATTTCGCCGCATCGAATCCAGCTGTCGTCTTAGCGGCTGCAGCCACACAAACAAAAAATATTCGTCTGACAAGTGCTGTGACAGTTCTTTCATCAGCAGATCCTGTTCGTGTATTTCAGGATTTTGCAACGCTGGATGGACTATCAAACGGACGTGCAGAAATTATGGCAGGCCGTGGTTCATTTATTGAATCATTCCCGCTCTTTGGCTATGACCTTGATGACTATGAAGAATTATTTGAAGAAAAGCTTGATTTACTGTTGAAATTACAGCAGTCAGAGCGTGTAACATGGAGCGGAAAGCATCGCCCATCCATTCAGGATGTTGGGGTGTACCCAAGACCTGTTCAAGATCCGCTTCCAATCTGGATCGGCAGTGGAGGAAACCGTGAATCTGTCGTACGTGCTGGATTACTAGGGTTACCGCTTGTACTTGCCATCATTGGCGGAAGTCCTAGACAGTTCGCACCGCTCGTTCAGCTGTACAAGCAAGCGGCAGTGCACGCTGGACATGACCCTGAGAAATTAACTGTAGCATCACATTCTCATGGATTTGTTGCGGAAGAAACAGACCTGGCAGCAGATCAATTCTTCCCATCTACACAGCATGTGATGAACACATTAGCGAGAGAGCGCGGCTGGGGACCTTATACTCGTTCTACGTTTGATGCAGCGAGAACTTTAGAAGGGGCGCTGTATGTAGGAGATCCAGATACAGTGGCAGAGAAAGTCATTCACCTTAGAAAAAATGTAGGCATCACACGTTTTATGCTTCATGTACCGGTTGGTTCAATGCCGCATGATCAAGTGCTGAAAGCCATTGAGCTATTTGGAAAAGAAGTGGCTCCTAAAGTAAGAGAAGAGGTTGCCCGCTGGGAAGCAGAGCAAAAATAAATAAAAAGGCCGATCAAGAGAATAGGCTTGATCGGCCTTTTCTTATGCTTAAGGATCAATAACACATGGTTTGACTGTAGGGCATGAAGCAGCAGAAGCAAATGGTGTGATCGCCAAGGAGAAGAGGAAAACAAGTTGAAAACAGATGAGCCATTTTTTCATGAAATCACCTCCGTTCACAATTGTTTCACTAGATTGAGGCGAGGATAAATGCATAGAAGTATGTAACGCA
Organism: Bacillus sp. FSL M8-0350; assembly: GCF_038593345.1. Lineage (NCBI taxonomy): Bacteria > Bacillati > Bacillota > Bacilli > Caryophanales > Bacillaceae > Bacillus > Bacillus sp. FSL M8-0350. The sequence goes on from NZ_CP151985.1 coordinate 578,003, forward strand.
CTCTATCCAGCATAAGACAATTATATCATAATTTTCTAAAAAATGAAAAAATAAACTTACAAAAGTTCTAAATTATGGTATAGTTTATACGTTCAACAAAAAAGGGAGGGATTTTTTTGTGAAAAAGGTCATGTCTTCTGTTTTGGTTGGAGCAATTGTCTTAACGGGTGCTGGGGTCACAACTGCTCCAGTGGAAGCAACGGAGCAAACAAAAAGTGAAGTAACGGCGCAGGCCAGTCGAACTGTTTCAGTAACAAGAACATATACGACATCAAACATCCCAGAAAGTATTGTATATGCAGAGGATGGCTGGGTAGGGATTTTAAAACAAACCTCTATTGAAGAATTAGGATTAGGAAAATATAGAGTCACATTTACTGGAACAGTGGTACGCGATCCGGGATTTAATTAAATAAAACGCAAAGCTGACAGGTGGACAAGCCTGTCAGCTTTTTTCATGAGGATAATAAAGAATCATTTGCATCCGTACCATTTGTTCTCCGGTTTGTTTATACGTGTGCGTCCGGTCCGCTTTAAAACGAATAGAGTCTCCGGCTTTTAAGGTGTATTGTTCATCACCAATGGATAAATCAAGGACTCCCTCAAAAACAGTGATCAATTCCTCTGTTCCCCCAATGTGTTCACTCGCACGAAGCGACCCGCCTCGATCAATTTCCACTCGGTACATTTCAAATTTCCCCCGGTCGTCAAAAGGGAAAGTCGTGTATACACGATATTTTCCATCATCTTCAGTTAAAACCTGTGCATCTTCCTTGCGTACTACCTTGATTTCAGGCTGTGGTGAGTGAATGAGCTCACTAAAAGATACCTTTAATCCGTTGGCGATTTTCCACAAAGTCGTGATGGTAGGGGTCGATTCTCCTCTTTCAATTTGTCCAATCATCGTCTTGCTGACACCAGTTAATTCTGCCATCTTTTCGAGGCTTAATTTTTTTTGATCTCTCAGAAGCCTCACATTTTTAGAAATAATCGATTGTACGTCTTCCATGAAAAAAGCTCCTTTCTCTATTTACTTTATAAAGACCGAACGTTACAATAAAACGTAATGTGCGCAATAAAGTAATTAAAGTCTAAATAACGTATAAGGGAGGCGTCATTTTGATTGTATCCATGTTGATCTATGCTTTTGTTAGCAGCTTTACCCCAGGGCCCAACAACATCATGGCCATGGTCTTTACGAATAAATATGGGGTCAAGCAAACATTTCGATTTTGTTTAGGTGTGGGTATCGGATTTCTTGTTATTTTGTGTTTGAGCTGTTTCTTTAATATTATTCTTTATCAAGTGATGCCGAAAATAGGCTGGGTCATGGCGTTCATCGGAGCTGCATACATGATTTATTTAGCGGTCAAAATCATGAAAAGTAAAGGCGGGGATGACGAAACACTTGATCGCTACAATCATTTTATCCCTGGTATGATGCTGCAATTTATCAACCCAAAAGCGATTTTGTATGGATTGACTGTGATTTCAACATTTGTTTTGCCATATGGACAATCTAATATGCAGTATGTCATATGGACGCTGATTCTCGCACTCATTGGCTTTCTCGGTACATTCAGCTGGAGCTTATTTGGCTCTTTGTATAAGCGTTTTTTGACTGCCTACGAAAAACCGTTCCAGTATGTGATGGGGCTGCTTCTGATATACAGTGCGATTTCGATGATATGGGGCTATGTGATGTAAGTAGTCAGGAGCTTGGCAGCTGTCTGCCCATCACAACAGTATCATAATATAATCCGTCACTCAGCCGTTTATCGTTTTTTAATACGCCTTCAATCAAAAAGCCGTGGTTCTCATATAACCGAATGGCTTTTTTGTTCGTTTCAAGCACATGAAGAGAGATCTTCTGAATGCCCTGCTGATCTGCCCAGTCAATTGAAGCGGCTAAAAGCTCTTTCCCGATATGATAGCCCCAAGCATCTTTCTGGATGGCGACGCCAAATGTCACTTTGTGAGCAGAGCGCTTGAGTGAATGGCCCTCGCATCTTGAAAAACCGACAATTTTTCCTTCAATAGCAGCGACCAAAAATAAATGCCTGCTTTGCTTGCTATCCTCTTGAATCAAAGCCTCAAATGCTTTTTCATCAAGAAAGGCTTCGCCCGGTTCACGGTCTAAATATTCTGTTTCACCATCGATTTTCAGTCTGAGAGCTGATAACTGCTTGGCATCAGCCGCTGAAGCGGACCGAATATGATAGGTCAACCCACGAACTGTGAATATTTTTTCAGAGACGATCATGAAATAGAACACCAACCCTTCTTCTAATGTCTATCATACCTGAAACGTGTACATCGCACACTCAGATGTTTTGTATCTTTCAAAAAGGCTAAATGAATAGTATCAAACGTGGAGGTGGAACAAATGAGTAAAGAAAAAGGACATATGGATAAAGCGAAAGGAAAAACAAATCAAGTCAAAGGTCAAGTCAAAGAAAAGCTTGGTGAAGCAACCGATCATCAAAACTTGAAAGCAGAAGGGAAAAAGGATCAAGCAAAAGGAAAGCTTCAAGATAAAAAAGGGGATGTCAAAAATAAGCTGAACGAGTAGAACCGAAACAAGTGCGTTGCTTCATGTATTCCTCATCACATGTCTTTCATCAAAAAAATGAATAGATGTGTGAAAAGAATTGATTATACGTTCTCACGATCATCATGTAGACTTGAGAGAGAAGACATGATCAAGGGAGATGGATGAAATGGAGCACGTGTGGGGAAAAGTTGACGAGTATATTACAGACAAGTTGATTCCTAAAGATGATGTATTGGAGCAAACCCTTACTCATAATAAGCAAGCGGGTCTGCCAGAAATTGATGTGTCACCAGCCCAAGGGAAAATGCTTTATTTATTAGCAAAAACGAAGAATGCAAAGCGCATTTTAGAAATCGGGACACTCGGTGGATACAGTACTATTTGGCTGGCTCGTGCTCTTGAAGAGGATGGGGAACTCATCACATTAGAGGCTGTCAGCCATCATGTACAGATCGCACAGCAAAACATCAGCAGAGCGGGCTTATCAGAACGGGTGAGCATTTTGGAAGGAAAGGCATTAGATACGTTATCTCAGTTAAAAGAGAAGGCTGCGCTTCCATTCGATTTCATTTTCATTGATGCAGATAAACCGAACAATCCGAAATATCTGAAGTGGGCGTTAGATTTCTCGAAAAAGGGAACAGTCATTATTGCAGACAATGTCGTCAGAAATGGTGCAGTCCTTCATGACTCTGATGAGGATGAACGAGTACAAGGAACTCGTGAATTTTTCGATTTACTCAAACAAGAGCCGAGAATAGAGGCAACAGCGATTCAAACTGTTGGGGAAAAAGGTTATGATGGATTTGTATACGGAATCGTCAAATGAAACAAAGCTTAACCACATGTGGTTAAGCTTTTTCTTTTAGAAAAACCATCTAGCAGTGCCCATCAGCATGACGCCGACAAGAACAGTAAGTGACAGGCTTTTTGTCCAAACAGCAATGAGTACAGTAGGAGTCAAGACAGCAAGATACATCCAGTGAATGGTGACGCCTGTGCCTGTTGATGTATGGATGAAGAGATGCTCTGCAATCAAAGCTGTAAAGATACAAATAGGAATAAACGATAACCATTTCAGCACCACTTCAGGCAGCTGAATACTCCGTACAAATATAAAGGGTACGACTCTCGGAATGACGGTGACGATCATACAACCAACAATGAGCCATAACATAAAGCTGCTAATCATTTATCTGTCACCACTCCAATAGTTGCGACAAGTACAGTTGCTATGAGAACAGCCACATGTGATGGAACAAAATGAAGCAGAACAAACATAGCAATGACCATATACAACACAAGTGACAGGCGATGAGTTAACTTATTTTTGGGTACTGTCTGTAACGAAAGGACTAACAGTGCAGCAAACATCGCTGATAAAGCAAAATCAAGACCAAGCGCTTCAGGATTTGAAATCCAATGTCCAAAAATGCCGCCAAGTATGCAGGCCGCAATCCAGCATAAATACGCCGTTAAGTTCAGTCCGTGCATCCACCTGTTATTCAGCTTTCCTTTCTGCGCTAGTTTATTTATCGCTACACCGAAGGATTCATCAGTCAGCAATAGACCGAATCCTATATTTTGTTTCACAGAGTAGCGTGTGAAATGAGGAGCAAGCGTCAGGCTGAGCAATAAATGCCGCAGATTGACAATAAATGTGGTGAAAATAATAGCGGAAAGGGGACTCCCTGTCACAAGCAGTGCACAGATAATAAACTGTGAAGCACCTGCGTAAATAAAAATCGATAAAAGCGCAATGTCCCATATACTTAATTGTGCGCTAATTCCAACAATTCCGAAGGCAAACCCAATACTCATATAACCGAGCAGGGTTGGCACACAATCTTTTATTCCCTCGAGAAACGGTTCATGTTCCGTGCTGGGAATGTGTTTCCTCGCTTCAATATCCAACGTCCTCTACTCCTTTTCTCCGTGGCCACCTATAGTTTTACTTACTATATGAAAACGAATTCAGCATGTCAATACCCGTTTATCTTCTATTATATGAAGAAAAATGGTGACAAAAAAGGATTGAAGTCAACCAGAATTTGTTATAAAGTAGTCTGAAAATAAAAATAAATGAGGTGACGACAATGCTATGGAAGCCTTTATTTGAACATGATGTACCAAACACCCTCCGTCCATAACGGAGAGTGATCTCCGTTTGTGGATATGGCGATCAATATATCCAGTAACGGAGGGGAAAAGATGAAGGAAAAATATATAGGCGCCCTTTACCTAGCAATCGCTGCAAGTATTTGGGGCGGCATGTACGTTGTTGTCAAAGTAACAGTAGCGGTGGTTCCGCCGCTTGAGCTAGTATGGATGAGATATGCTGTAGCAGGAATCGTGCTGGTATGCACCATTTGGCGCTTGGGCTATTCCTTTCGATTAGATAAAAAAGATATCCCGCTTGTTGTCATGATCGGATTGATCGGAAATTTCCTATCAATTGTGACCCAAGAAATTGGCACCATGTATACGTCGGCACAAATGGGGGCTGTGATTACATCTGCGACCCCTGCTTTTATGGTGCTGTTTGCTTTCTTTCTATTAAAAGAAGCCATGACTGTTCGAAAATGCGCATCCATCCTGCTTGCGACAGCAGGTGTATGGCTCATGATTGGACCAGTTGCAGTACAGACAGATGAATTTGTTGGCGGTCTTTCATTAGTTTTCGCTGCTTTAACTTGGGCACTGATGTCTGTTTTGCTGAAACGAGTTCCAGGAAAATACCCTCAAGTTGTGACGACCACATATGCGATCATCATTGCATTCATTGTCTTAACACCAGCTGTTTTATTTCGCTTACCTCATCTAGATGTGGAGCAGATGGCAAGGCCAGAGATTTGGGGCGGCATTCTCTATCTAGGCATCATCTCAACAGCTCTAGCATTCTTTTTGTGGAATAGAGGGCTTCAATTGATGGATGCCTCGAGCGGCGGTCTGTTCTTTTTCTTTCAACCGATCGTAGGGGCAGCTCTCGGCTGGCTGCTTTTAGGTGAAGAGATGGGGATACGCTCATTCATTGGGATTCTATGTATCTTTGCAGGAGTCTATACTGTACTGCGTCAAAAGGAATAAGAAGAGATGTCCCTTATAAAAGGGGCATTTTCTTTAAAATGGACAGGGAAGAGAGTAGAGGTTGGGGGGAAGCAGAATGATACAATTTCCGCATTTGCAAAAAGGACAAACAATTGGCGTCACAGCACCTTCCTCAGGTGTACAGCCATCTTTGCATGACATGTTTCAGCTTTCATGTGAACGAATGAAACATAGAGGATACGATGTCATATGTGGAGAGACTGTCTGGCAGCAGGAAAAGGCAAAATCTGCCCCTGCGATAGAACGAGCAAACGAACTTCAGTACATGATGACATGTGAGGAGATTGACCACATCATCCCACCATGGGGAGGACAGCTGCTTATGGAAGTGTTAGAGCACCTTGATTTCTCATCCATGCAAAAAAAGTGGATTCTAGGTTACTCAGATACGAGTGCACTCCTGCTGGCGCTCACATTAAAAACAGGCATTGCCACAGCGCATGGACCGAACTTAGTCGATCTAAGAGGAGAAGAGCTTGATCAAACGACTGCCATGTGGGAGCGAACACTTTCCGCAAAAGGGGAGACGGAGATAACCCAGTTTTCTTCATCTATGTATCAAAAGGAATGGCAGCATGACAACCCGAGTAAACATGTCTTTCATTTAACAGAACCTACCGCTTGGCATACGGTTGATCAACAAGAAAAGATGGTAAAGGGCAGACTGCTAGGTGGCTGCATTGATGTCATACGTCATTTAGCAGGGACACCTTATGGGGACGTCAAAACTTTTCAGAAAACATTCATAAACGATGAACCAATTCTCTGGTATTTCGAAAACTGCGAATTAAATGCTGCAAGCGTGAAGAGATCGCTTGTGCAATTAAAACTAGCAGGGTGGTTTGATCACTGTTCAGGTATGATGTTTGGGCGAAGTGCAGTAGATGTGCCTGTTGAAGGGTATCAGTATCAGGATATATATGAAGAATTACAAAAGGAACTACAAATCCCCATTTTTTACGATATAGATTGTGGGCATGTCCCGCCGCAAATGACGCTGATTAATGGGGCATATGCAGAAGTACAGCTGCAACCTCAAGGAAAAGCTGTACTAAAGCAAACATTTTTAGCATAAAAAAGGAAAGGGCGAACCCTTTCCTTCATATAACATTACATCCCTTTTGTTTCTTCACCAGCTTTAGGAACTTCCCACGCTGACTCACGGAATACTTTTTCCCATTTAGATACGACAATACATGCTACGGCATGCCCTGGAACATTCACGCCTGTTCGTGCCATATCCATAATTCGGTCAACACCGGCAATGATGGCAACGCCTTCTGCTGGAAGACCTACTGCATGAGCGGTTGCCAAAAGAACAACGAGTGAACCGGATGGCACAGCTGCAATCCCTTTACTCGTTAACACAAGAACCAGCATCATCAAAAGCTGCTGTGACAGACTCATGTCTACACCAAACGCTTGTGCAAGGAATACACAGGCAACCGATAAATATAAACTTGATCCATCGCAATTGAGAGAAAGACCAGATGGAATCACGAAGGAAACGATTCTTTTTGGACACCCGTATTTCTCCATTCGTTCCATCAATTGAGGAAGGACAGTTTCAGTGCTCGTAGTAGAGAAGGCAACAAGGAACAAATCCCAAATCATTTTTAATACTTCGAAGTAGTTAAAACGGAAGATCAGTGCGACCAGAGGGAATAAAGCAAAGAGAATAATGAATAATCCTAAAAATACAGTCCCGACAAGCTTCATCATTGGGATTAATAAAACAATGCCATATTGGCCGACAGAAGCAGCCATTAATGCAAGAACCCCAATAGGTGCTGTCACCATCACCATCTGTGTGAGCTTAAACATGATTTGTGCCACTGATTCAAAGAAGGTGAGAACAGGAGCAGAAGCTTTACCGATGCCGCTTGCCGCTACACCAAATAAGATGGCGAAGAAAATGACAGCAAGTAAATCATTCTGAGCCATAACATCGACGATATTGGTTGGAATGATATCTAATACCATTTGTTTAAAGTCAACGACCTTCTCAGTATAACCATCTAATTCCCCAATATCTTTCTTAGCTAATTTAGAGAAATCGAGGCCAACCCCAGGCTTTAGCCCGTTTGCCAATAATAATCCGATCCCAAGAACGATGGTTGTGATGACCTCAAACCAAATGATCGTCTTTAATCCAAGGCTGCCCATTTTCTTCATGCCGCCGCTGCCGGCTGCACCAATAACAATGGTAGAGAAAACGATTGGAACAACGATCATTTTAATCAGCCTGATGAATCCATCTCCAATTGGCCTGAGTGCCATTCCGAAGTCAGGGAAGAAATGGCCGATAAGAGCTCCTATCACCAAAGCGATCATGATTTGAAAAGCGATAAACTTTTTCATCATCTCCTACCTCCTTTAAATGTCTGGAAAAGTATTAAGAATTTTCCAATAAATAAAAATTCTATGTGGCCATGTTTTGTCCTCCTTTGTATTTAGAAAGATTTTATTTAAGAATCATTGGAATTATGAAGAAAGAAAAGAAAATAGGGCTATTACATGTCTATTGATCTAAGAAAAAATCAATTTTAAAAAACATGAAACTTTTTTAGAAAAATGTATTGACCCTTTTATGTGATTCATGGTATATTTTTATTCGTCGCTGATGACGTATTTGAAACACAGACGTTCACACGAATGCGGCAAACAAATTTCGAAAAGATGTTGACTTAATAAAAACAATATGTTAAGATAATTAAGTCGCCTGATTAAGCGCCCGTAGCTCAATTGGATAGAGCGTTTGACTACGGATCAAAAGGTTAGGGGTTCGACTCCTCTCGGGCGCGCCAATACAAACCACGCGGGTGTAGTTTAGTGGTAAAACCTCAGCCTTCCAAGCTGATGTCGTGAGTTCGATTCTCATCACCCGCTCCAATTTGAACATGATCTTTGAAAACTAAACAAGACAAAACGTACCTGTTAATTCGAGTTTTTATAAAAAAATCCTATGATACTTCATAGGTAGTCAGTCAAACTGGCGAAAAGCAAAACTTCGGTTTTGTACTTTTTCGGAGAGTTTGATCCTGGCTCAGGACGAACGCTGGCGGCGTGCCTAATACATGCAAGTCGAGCGGACAGAAGGGAGCTTGCTCCCGGATGTTAGCGGCGGACGGGTGAGTAACACGTGGGTAACCTGCCTGTAAGACTGGGATAACTCCGGGAAACCGGAGCTAATACCGGATAGTTCCTTGAACCGCATGGTTCAAGGATGAAAGACGGTTTCGGCTGTCACTTACAGATGGACCCGCGGCGCATTAGCTAGTTGGTGGGGTAATGGCTCACCAAGGCGACGATGCGTAGCCGACCTGAGAGGGTGATCGGCCACACTGGGACTGAGACACGGCCCAGACTCCTACGGGAGGCAGCAGTAGGGAATCTTCCGCAATGGACGAAAGTCTGACGGAGCAACGCCGCGTGAGTGATGAAGGTTTTCGGATCGTAAAGCTCTGTTGTTAGGGAAGAACAAGTGCGAGAGTAACTGCTCGCACCTTGACGGTACCTAACCAGAAAGCCACGGCTAACTACGTGCCAGCAGCCGCGGTAATACGTAGGTGGCAAGCGTTGTCCGGAATTATTGGGCGTAAAGGGCTCGCAGGCGGTTTCTTAAGTCTGATGTGAAAGCCCCCGGCTCAACCGGGGAGGGTCATTGGAAACTGGGAAACTTGAGTGCAGAAGAGGAGAGTGGAATTCCACGTGTAGCGGTGAAATGCGTAGAGATGTGGAGGAACACCAGTGGCGAAGGCGACTCTCTGGTCTGTAACTGACGCTGAGGAGCGAAAGCGTGGGGAGCGAACAGGATTAGATACCCTGGTAGTCCACGCCGTAAACGATGAGTGCTAAGTGTTAGGGGGTTTCCGCCCCTTAGTGCTGCAGCTAACGCATTAAGCACTCCGCCTGGGGAGTACGGTCGCAAGACTGAAACTCAAAGGAATTGACGGGGGCCCGCACAAGCGGTGGAGCATGTGGTTTAATTCGAAGCAACGCGAAGAACCTTACCAGGTCTTGACATCCTCTGACAACCCTAGAGATAGGGCTTTCCCTTCGGGGACAGAGTGACAGGTGGTGCATGGTTGTCGTCAGCTCGTGTCGTGAGATGTTGGGTTAAGTCCCGCAACGAGCGCAACCCTTGATCTTAGTTGCCAGCATTCAGTTGGGCACTCTAAGGTGACTGCCGGTGACAAACCGGAGGAAGGTGGGGATGACGTCAAATCATCATGCCCCTTATGACCTGGGCTACACACGTGCTACAATGGACAGAACAAAGGGCTGCAAGACCGCAAGGTTTAGCCAATCCCATAAATCTGTTCTCAGTTCGGATCGCAGTCTGCAACTCGACTGCGTGAAGCTGGAATCGCTAGTAATCGCGGATCAGCATGCCGCGGTGAATACGTTCCCGGGCCTTGTACACACCGCCCGTCACACCACGAGAGTTTGCAACACCCGAAGTCGGTGAGGTAACCTTTATGGAGCCAGCCGCCGAAGGTGGGGCAGATGATTGGGGTGAAGTCGTAACAAGGTAGCCGTATCGGAAGGTGCGGCTGGATCACCTCCTTTCTAAGGATATATGGAGCAGCGTACGTTTTCGTCTTGTTTAGTTTTGAAGGATCATTCCTTCAAAACATGTCTCTAGCGAGACAGGATTGTTCTTTGAAAACTAGATAACAATAAGTAATACATTCACATTGAATGCAATGCAAAGTTCATCACACATAGTGATTCTTTCTAAAGTAAGAAATGGTTAAGTTAGAAAGGGCGCACGGTGGATGCCTTGGCACTAGGAGCCGATGAAGGACGGGACGAACACCGATATGCTTCGGGGAGCTGTAAGCAAGCTTTGATCCGGAGATTTCCGAATGGGGAAACCCACTGCTCGTAATGGAGTAGTATCCATACTTGAATACATAGAGTATGAGAAGGCATACCCGGGGAACTGAAACATCTAAGTACCCGGAGGAAGAGAAAGCAAATGCGATTCCCTGAGTAGCGGCGAGCGAAACGGGAACAGCCCAAACCAAGAGGCTTGCCTCTTGGGGTTGTAGGACACTCTATACGGAGTTACAAAGGAACGATATAAGCGAAGAGGTCTGGAAAGGCCCGCCAAAGAAGGTAACAGCCCTGTAACTGAAATGTTGTTCTCTCCAGAGTGGATCCTGAGTACGGCGGAACACGTGAAATTCCGTCGGAATCCGGGAGGACCATCTCCCAAGGCTAAATACTCCCTAGTGACCGATAGTGAACCAGTACCGTGAGGGAAAGGTGAAAAGCACCCCGGAAGGGGAGTGAAATAGATCCTGAAACCGTGTGCCTACAAGTAGTCAGAGCCCGTTAACGGGTGATGGCGTGCCTTTTGTAGAATGAACCGGCGAGTTACGATCCCGTGCAAGGTTAAGCAGAAGATGCGGAGCCGCAGCGAAAGCGAGTCTGAATAGGGCGCATGAGTACGTGGTCGTAGACCCGAAACCAGGTGATCTACCCATGTCCAGGGTGAAGTTCAGGTAACACTGAATGGAGGCCCGAACCCACGCACGTTGAAAAGTGCGGGGATGAGGTGTGGGTAGGGGTGAAATGCCAATCGAACCTGGAGATAGCTGGTTCTCTCCGAAATAGCTTTAGGGCTAGCCTCAAGGTAAGAGTCTCGGAGGTAGAGCACTGATTGGACTAGGGGCCCCTACCGGGTTACCGAATTCAGTCAAACTCCGAATGCCGATGACTTATCCTTGGGAGTCAGACTGCGAGTGATAAGATCCGTAGTCGAAAGGGAAACAGCCCAGACCGCCAGCTAAGGTCCCAAAGTATACGTTAAGTGGAAAAGGATGTGGAGTTGCTTAGACAACCAGGATGTTGGCTTAGAAGCAGCCACCATTTAAAGAGTGCGTAATAGCTCACTGGTCGAGTGACTCTGCGCCGAAAATGTACCGGGGCTAAACGTATCACCGAAGCTGCGGACTGTTCTTACGAACAGTGGTAGGAGAGCGTTCTAAGGGCTGTGAAGCCAGACCGGAAGGACTGGTGGAGCGCTTAGAAGTGAGAATGCCGGTATGAGTAGCGAAAGACGGGTGAGAATCCCGTCCACCGAATGCCTAAGGTTTCCTGAGGAAGGCTCGTCCGCTCAGGGTTAGTCGGGACCTAAGCCGAGGCCGAAAGGCGTAGGCGATGGACAACAGGTTGATATTCCTGTACCACCTCCTCACCATTTGAGCAATGGGGGGACGCAGGAGGATAGGGTAAGCGCGGTATTGGATATCCGCGTCCAAGCAGTTAGGCTGGGAAATAGGCAAATCCGTTTCCCGTAAAGGCTGAGCTGTGATGGCGAGCGAAATTTAGTAGCGAAGTTCCTGATTCCACACTGCCAAGAAAAGCCTCTAGCGAGGTGAGAGGTGCCCGTACCGCAAACCGACACAGGTAGGCGAGGAGAGAATCCTAAGGTGATCGAGAGAACTCTCGTTAAGGAACTCGGCAAAATGACCCCGTAACTTCGGGAGAAGGGGTGCTTCTTAGGGTGTTAAAGCCCCGAGAAGCCGCAGTGAATAGGCCCAGGCGACTGTTTAGCAAAAACACAGGTCTCTGCGAAGCCGTAAGGCGAAGTATAGGGGCTGACGCCTGCCCGGTGCTGGAAGGTTAAGAGGAGCGCTTAGCGTAAGCGAAGGTGCGAATTGAAGCCCCAGTAAACGGCGGCCGTAACTATAACGGTCCTAAGGTAGCGAAATTCCTTGTCGGGTAAGTTCCGACCCGCACGAAAGGCGCAACGATCTGGGCACTGTCTCAACGAGAGACTCGGTGAAATTATAGTACCTGTGAAGATGCAGGTTACCCGCGACAGGACGGAAAGACCCCGTGGAGCTTTACTGCAGCCTGATATTGAATGTTGGTACAGCTTGTACAGGATAGGTAGGAGCCTTGGAAACCGGAGCGCTAGCTTCGGTGGAGGCATCGGTGGGATACTACCCTGGCTGTATTGACCTTCTAACCCGCTGCCCTTATCGGGCAGGGAGACAGTGTCAGGTGGGCAGTTTGACTGGGGCGGTCGCCTCCTAAAATGTAACGGAGGCGCCCAAAGGTTCCCTCAGAATGGTTGGAAATCATTCGCAGAGTGTAAAGGCACAAGGGAGCTTGACTGCGAGACCTACAAGTCGAGCAGGGACGAAAGTCGGGCTTAGTGATCCGGTGGTTCCGCATGGAAGGGCCATCGCTCAACGGATAAAAGCTACCCCGGGGATAACAGGCTTATCTCCCCCAAGAGTCCACATCGACGGGGAGGTTTGGCACCTCGATGTCGGCTCATCGCATCCTGGGGCTGTAGTCGGTCCCAAGGGTTGGGCTGTTCGCCCATTAAAGCGGTACGCGAGCTGGGTTCAGAACGTCGTGAGACAGTTCGGTCCCTATCCGTCGCGGGCGCAGGAAATTTGAGAGGAGCTGTCCTTAGTACGAGAGGACCGGGATGGACGCACCGCTGGTGTACCAGTTGTTCTGCCAAGGGCATCGCTGGGTAGCTATGTGCGGACGGGATAAGTGCTGAAAGCATCTAAGCATGAAGCCCCCCTCAAGATGAGATTTCCCATTCCGCAAGGAAGTAAGATCCCTGAAAGATGATCAGGTTGATAGGTCTGAGGTGGAAGCGTGGTGACACGTGGAGCTGACAGATACTAATAGATCGAGGACTTAACCTATATTCTAATGTGAAGCATGAACATTGTTATCTAGTTTTGAGAGAACATTCTCTCCATCAGGTTTGGTGGCGATAGCGAAGAGGTCACACCCGTTCCCATACCGAACACGGAAGTTAAGCTCTTCAGCGCCGATGGTAGTTGGGGGTTTCCCCCTGTGAGAGTAGGACGCCGCCAAGCTTGTTATCTTTATATCATCGCGGGGTGGAGCAGTTCGGTAGCTCGTCGGGCTCATAACCCGAAGGTCGCAGGTTCAAATCCTGCCCCCGCAACCAAAATGGTCCGGTAGTTCAGTTGGTTAGAATGCCTGCCTGTCACGCAGGAGGTCGCGGGTTCGAGTCCCGTCCGGACCGCCATTTTTATGACTTGTAAACGAAAACGTATAGTTTCGTTTTTTTTTATGTCTTTTTCTTTCTACAAGTGCCCAAGTTGCAATGAAATGATTTATGTTTGGCTACACTATAAGAAAGAATAGATAGATTACCTCAACTCAGCCTGGTTTTTTCACACCAGGCTTTCTTTATATCATTTTTAGTTGGAACTGAGACTTATATTCGCTACACTAATACTAACTGTGTTTGACCTCATGTCTACTTAACCAATTGATTGCAAGAAGGGGCTGTCTTTTTATGGATGAATTTGATCTTATTCGCCGAATCACACCAAAAGATACATATCAGCGCTCTTTGATCATGGGCATCGGTGATGATGCAAGTGTTTATCAACCTCATTCACATTGTGAAGAGGTCGTTTGTGTTGATACAATGGTGGAGCATGTTCATTTTCGTTTTGACTTTTCCACACCATTTGAAGTTGGCTTTAAGGCAGTGGCAGTCAATGTCAGTGATATCGCTGCAATGGGAGGGACCCCAAAGTATTATCTTGTTTCAATTGCGATCCCGCCTCATGGTGATGAGACAATCGTCACGGAACTTTACGAGGGAATGAAAGCGTTGGCTGACTCTTATCATATGGATTTGATTGGTGGAGATACAGTGGCCACCCGCAGTGACTTTGTCATTACCGTGACGGTGATTGGTGAGGTTTCAAAGGGAAAAGCTTGTTATCGTCACAGTGCTCAGACTGGAGACGTTGTCTTTGTCACAGGTGAACTCGGTTCATCAGCTGCTGGGTTATCAATCTTAATGAACAAAGCAGCCCCTTCTAAGGCGGTCGATGCTGATTTTTTTCTTAAGCGTCATAAAATGCCTCAGCCTCATATTGCTGCTGGACACATTTGTTCAAGTTTCCCGCGGGTCACCTTGAATGATGTGAGTGATGGATTAGCGAGTGAGTTGAATGAGATAGCCGAAGCGAGCTGTGTGATGATCGAGATAGAAGCTGATAAGCTTCCAATTCATCCAGATTTACAGGTGCTGCGCAAAGACTGGCTTGAATGGGTGTTATTTGGAGGAGAAGACTTTGTTTTAACTGGTACGATACCAGAATCTGATTGGGAAAGCTTTGAATCGCAATGTCAAAAAGAAGGCATTCAGATCACACGTATTGGACAAGTCAAAGATGATCAAGCAGCCAGTGTTATGTTAAAAGACAATGATCAACAAACAATGTTAATGAAAAAAGGATATAATCATTTTAAGAAATGAGGTGACATCACCGGTGAAATTAACATGGACGACAAAAGGTGCGGATGAGACGAAACGAATTGCCGCTGCTTTGGCCAAACTTGTGATGCCAGGCGATGTATTGACATTAGAAGGAGATTTAGGTGCAGGCAAAACCACTTTTTCAAAAGGTTTTGCGGAAGGCTTAGGAATTACCCGTATCGTCAACAGCCCCACCTTTACAATTATTAAAGAATATACTGATGGCAGACTGCCACTTTATCATATGGACGTGTATCGCATGGAAGATGCAGATGAAGAGATCGGACTCGAAGAATATTTTGAGGGTGAAGGTATATGCTTGGTTGAATGGGCACATCTTATTGAGCCTCAATTGCCTTCTTCCTATTTAAAAATAGAAATGCTGAGAACAGAACGTGAAGAAGAACGGCATCTCACGTTTGATGCAAAAGGGGAGCGTTATGAGACCCTTTGTAAGGAGATGAAAGAATTTGACCATACTGGCCATTGATACATCAAACCATACACTAGGAATTGCTCTTGTAAGAGATTTCACTGTGATTGGCGAGAGCATTACGTATTTAAAAAAGAACCATTCCGTCCGAGCGATGCCTACTGTTGAAGCATTGATGAAAGAATGTGGTGTATCACCAAGCGAACTAAGCAAAATCGTTGTAGCAAAAGGACCTGGTTCTTACACTGGCGTCAGAATCGGTGTTACCATCGCAAAAACACTTGCGTGGACGCTGTCTATCCCGATATCAGCTGTTTCGAGTTTAGAAACACTTGCGGCAAATGGCCAATATTTTGATGGATATATCTCACCTCTATTTGATGCGAGAAGAGGCCAAGTTTATACCGGACTCTATACGTTTGAAAAAGGTAAGATCAAAGAGGTAGAACCAGATCAAAATATCTTGCTCACGGATTGGCTTCATGAACTGAAGCAGACAGGAAAGCCTGTTCTATTTCTTGGACAAGATGTGCATCTTCATGAAGAGAGCATTCGCTCCATTTTAGGAGAAACGGTTGTACTGGCAGAGGGGACATTTCATAACCCAAGACCTGCAGTGCTTGCATTTTTAGGCGCAGATCGTCCTGCTGAAGATGTCCATCAGCTTGTTCCTAACTATATTCGTTTGGCAGAAGCGGAAGTGAAATGGCTTGAAGGACAAAAATAATCTTAACCTAGCAGAGATTCGACAAATGACAGTAGCAGACATTCCAGAGGTGTATACGATTGAAGTGCATTCGTTTACAGCACCCTGGAAAAAGGAATCGTTTGTGTATGAGATTCTCCATAACCAATACAGCCATTATTTCCTCATTGAAGAAGATAAGAAGCCTGTTGGGTATTGCGGGGTCTGGATTGTCATGGACGATGCACAAATTACGAACATTGCGATTCTCCCTGAGCATAGAGGAAAAGGCTACGGGGAAGCATTGCTTCGACATGTCATGGAATTTTGCAAAGAAAAAAAGACAGATCATCTTTCTTTAGAGGTGCGGGTTTCGAATACACCAGCACAATCCCTCTATGAAAAGCTCGGTTTCAGACCAGCTTCAATTCGAAAGAATTATTATACGGATAATGGAGAAGATGCATTAGTCATGTGGGTGAATATAAATGAGTGAACAAACAGATCGATTCATATTAGGTATAGAAACAAGCTGCGATGAAACAGCTGCGTCCATTGTCAAAAATGGAAAGGAAATCGTGGCAAATGTGGTGGCCTCGCAAATAGACAGTCATAAACGATTTGGCGGTGTTGTACCCGAAATTGCTTCAAGGCATCACGTGGAGCAGATCACCATCGTATTAGAAGAAGTGATGGCACAGGCGGGTATGAGCTTTAAGGATTTAGATGCGATTGCTGTCACAGAAGGACCTGGCCTCGTCGGTGCTCTGCTGATTGGTGTCAATGCAGCAAAGGCACTGAGCTTTGCCCATCAAATTCCTCTTGTAGGTGTTCATCATATTGCAGGGCATATTTATGCAAACCAGCTTGTTGATGAATTGGAGTTTCCGTGTTTAGCTCTTGTTGTCTCTGGCGGACATACTGAGCTTGTTTTAATGAAGGAGCACGGATCTTTTGAGGTCATCGGAGAAACATTAGATGATGCAGCTGGAGAAGCGTACGATAAAGTGGCTCGGACGATGGGTCTCCCGTATCCAGGCGGACCTCACATTGATCGGTTAGCGCATGAAGGGGAGCCGACAATTAAGCTTCCTCGTGCATGGCTTGAAGAAGGGTCCTATCACTTTAGCTTCAGTGGTTTAAAATCAGCTGTGATCAACACCTTACACAATGCGTCACAAAAGGGAGAAACGATTGCCCCAGAGAATTTGGCCGCAAGTTTTCAAGCAAGCGTCATTGAGGTGCTTGTTGGGAAAACATTGAACGCAGCAGAAGCCTATGGTGTGAAGCAAGTTGTTCTAGCTGGAGGAGTCGCTGCCAATAAAGGACTAAGAGAAGCTTTAACCTCAGCATTTACGAAGCTGCCAGACGTGAAGGTCATTATTCCGCCATTATCTCTTTGTACAGACAATGCAGCCATGATCGCTGCTGCTGGAACCGTTGCATTTGAAAAAGGAATCAGAGGCGATATGACGATGAATGGCCAGCCAGGGTTATCACTAGTCTCATATGAATGAAAACTCCTGTGGATTACAGGGGTTTTTTATTTTTCTATGAAAGCGATTTATTCACATGTAAACGTTATATATCCACAATTGTTAGAAAATTTTGTTTTAAAATGAAGAGGGTGTGTATAAATATGATCTTTTTTGTGGATATGTGATTAAAACTCTGTGGATAAAGTGGATAAGTCCAAAGTATTTAAGAATAATCAAGAAGTTATTGTGGGTATCGTTGTGTATAAAAAATTTTCATTGAAAGAAAAAAGAGTACCCTTAGGGCACTCTTTAAGCTTCTGACAGCTCTTCCCACTCCGCAAAAAGTGATTCCAGCTCTTGATTGAGCGTATCATTTTCTGTTTGAATGGCTTGGACCTTCTCGTGATCTTGAAAAATATCAGGATCACATAGCAGCTCTTCATTTTCACCGAGCTTGTCTTCGACGACAGCAATGCGTTCTTCAATTTCTTCGATTCTGCGCTGCTTTTGTCTTTCTTTCTTTTTCAGTTCCTTTTCTTCCGCATAAGAAAGCTTTGCCTTTTCTGCTGGCTGTGCAGCCTGTTTTTTAAGCGGCTCATTTTCTTGAAGTGCTTCCAGCTCTAGTTGTTCATTTTTCTTTTCAAGGTAGTAATCATAATCACCGAGATATTCTCTTGTTTCTGTAGGCGAAAGCTCAAATACTTTCGTGGCAAGACGATTGATAAAATAACGATCATGCGAAACAAATAAGATGGTTCCTGGATAATCGATTAGTGCATTCTCTAAAATTTCCTTACTATCTAAGTCCAGATGGTTTGTCGGCTCATCGAGAATAAGAAAATTGGCTTTTTGGAGCATCAGCTTTGCCAGTGCAAGGCGTGCTTTTTCTCCACCGCTTAATGCATGGACAGGCTTTAAAACGTCATCACCGGAAAAAAGGAAGTTTCCTAAACATGTCCGAATTTCTTTTTCATTCATATGAGGATAGTCATCCCAAAGCTCATTGAGCACTTTTTTCGAGGATGTCAGTTTGGCCTGCTCTTGGTCATAGTAGCCGATCGTGACATGAGATCCAAAAGTGATGTCGCCTTTTACTGGTGTTAATGTGTTCGTTAACGTTTTTAAAAGGGTTGATTTCCCGATTCCGTTAGGACCAATGAGTGCCACACTATCCTCGCGTTTAATCTGAAAAGAAAGAGAGGATAGGAGCGGTGTTTTTTCATCATAACGAATATCGAGATCATGTACCTTCAGCACATCATTGCCGCTTTGTCTCGTAATATCAAAATGGAAGTTTGCGGATTTTTCATCACCTAAAGGCTTATCTAAACGATCCATTCGTTCGAGCTGCTTGCGTCTGCTTTGAGCGCGCTTTGTAGTTGAAGCTCTTGCCAGGTTGCGATCCACGAAATCCTGAAGCTTTGAGATCTCTTCTTGCTGCTTTTCGTATAGTTTCATATCCCGCTCGAGCTGCTCTGCTTTCAGCTCAAGATACTTACTATAGTTCCCTGCAAACTTTTTCATCGAAGTTCTTGAGACTTCATAGACGTGGTTTACGACTTTGTCTAAGAAATAGCGGTCATGGGACACGATGAGAATGGCACCTGTATAATTTTGCAAATACTGCTCCAGCCATGATAAGGTATCAATATCTAAATGGTTGGTCGGCTCATCCAGAATTAAGAGTTCTGGTTTCATTAATAAGAGCTTTCCAAGCGCTAGACGGGTTTTCTGACCGCCGCTTAAGGATTGGACGGTTGTCTCATCTTCAAAATGACTAAAGCCGAGTCCATGAAGGATGGAGCGGACATCTGCTTCATATTGATAGCCGCCTTGATCTTTAAATTCCTGCTGCAGCCTGTCATAGGTTTTCATAAGGGCATCCAGCTCAGAACCTGTGGAAGAAGCCATTTTCTCCTCAATGGTTCTCATTTCTTGTTCCATCTCTTTTAAATGATCAAAAACCGATAATAATTCGTCCTTTAACGTACGTGTAGACGTTACATCGGTATGCTGTGCTAAATAGCCGATCGATAGGTCTTTTGGTTTGATGATCTCACCTTGCTCGTAAGACATTTGACCGGCAATGATTTTCAAAAGCGTGGATTTGCCTGCGCCGTTACGACCTACAATGGCAATGCGATCCCTTGCTTTGACTTCCAATTTTATATTCGTTAAAACGGTATCAGCGCCAAACGATTTGGACAGCTGATTCACTTGTAGAATCATCATGTAACTTCACCTCTGCTATAATATGTTAAGTGTAGCTTATCAGCAGTAAACCGGCAAATGTTACATACAATCGCCATATTCAAATGAAAGACAGATAGGAAAAAATAGTGTATCATTTGAGTGAGGGAGCGTTGAAAGATGAGTCAATTTAGCCACTTTAACGAACAGGGAAGAGCAAAGATGGTCGACATTAGTGACAAATCGTCTACAGTGAGAACCGCCGTTGCTGTTTCAAGTGTTCGTATGATAAAAGAAGTGTTTCATAAAATAGAGCAACGTGAAATTGGAAAAGGAGATGTGCTGTCTGTTGCACAGGTTGCTGGCATCATGGCAGCAAAGCAAACATCTACCATCATTCCAATGTGTCATCCGCTTGCATTAAAAGGCGTGGATATCTCCTTTGATTGGGAGGAAGACGGAAATGCGCACATCCTGAACATACAAGTACAGGTAAAAACAAAAGGAAGTACGGGTGTGGAGATGGAAGCGCTCACTTCTGCTTCAGTATGTGCACTGACCGTTTACGACATGTGCAAAGCGATTGATAAAGGCATGATCATCGGTCCTACCTATCTAATTGAAAAGAAAGGCGGGAAAAACGGTGATTTTCACAGAGCATCTGATATTTAAGTTGGAGGACCTTATATGAATATAGATCAGTCAAAAATTCCACAAGCGACAGCCAAACGTTTGCCGCTATACTACCGTTTTTTAAAAAATCTGCATGCATCAGGAAAACAAAGGGTGTCATCAGCAGAGCTTAGTGATGCAGTCAAAGTGGATTCTGCTACCATTCGCCGAGATTTTTCGTACTTTGGTGCACTTGGGAAGAAAGGGTACGGCTATAATGTCGATTATCTCTTGACCTTCTTCAGAAAGACCCTTGACCAAGATGAAATGACCAATGTCATGCTCATCGGTGTCGGGAATTTAGGGACTGCCTTTTTACACTATAATTTCATAAAAAATAATAATACAAAAATTTCAATGGCTTTTGACGTCAATGAGAGTAAAATAGGAAGTGAGATAGGCGGCGTGCCTGTCTATGATTTGGATAAGCTTGAAGAGCATGTTCAAGAGGTAGGAGATATCCCTGTTGCGATTTTGACAGTACCTGCCGTAGCAGCTCAATCCATTACAGATCGTTTGATTGCCCTTGGCATCAAAGGAATCCTTAACTTTACGCCGGCTCGATTGAATGTGCCGGAACACATTCGAATTCATCATATAGATTTGGCGGTTGAACTTCAGTCTCTTGTGTATTTCTTAAAGCATTACTCTGTTACGCAGGAGGACTGACGAAAAGGGGTAAAGGGGGTGGAGCAAATGGGTCCAATCGGTCCTGGGAGTTTGATTCTGATTGCGATTGTAGCGCTCATTATTTTTGGGCCGAAAAAGCTTCCTGAATTAGGAAGAGCAGCAGGAGATACATTACGTGAATTCAAAAATGCCACAAAAGGCTTAGCTGATGATCAGGAAGAAAAAAAGAAAAAAGAAGATCAGTAGAATAGGATGAGCTTCATGAATGTCAAAGATATGCCGCTTATGGAGCATATTGTGGAACTGCGAAAACGTTTAGTGATCATTGCGATGTTTTTTGTCGCCTTTATGGTGGCTGGTTTTTTTCTCGCTAAGCCGGTCATTGTGTATTTACAAAATACCGATGAAGCGGCAACACTTACGCTGAACGCATTTAAGCTTACAGATCCACTGTACGTGTTTATGCAGTTCGCATTTGTCATTGCTTTGGTTTTGACGTGTCCCGTTATTTTATATCAGCTGTGGGCGTTTGTGAGTCCAGGCTTATATGAGAAAGAAAGAAAGGTGACACTTGCTTACATTCCGATTGCACTGCTTTTATTTTTGAGCGGTGTGGCTTTCTCTTATTTTATTTTGTTTCCGTTTGTCGTCGACTTTATGATGCGAATGTCGAATGATTTAAATGTAGAGCAAGTCATTGGGATTCATGAGTATTTTACATTTCTGATGCAGTTAACACTTCCATTTGGCTTTTTGTTTCAGATGCCCGTCGTGTTGATGTTTCTCACAAGACTTGGCCTCATCACACCGATGTTTTTATCAAAAATACGGAAGTATGCCTATTTTGTCCTCCTTGTCATTGCCGCACTCATTACACCGCCAGAGCTTGTTTCTCACCTCATGGTCACCTTGCCAATGCTCGTTTTATACGAAGTGAGCATTATCATTTCAAGAGTGACCTACCGCAAAATGCAGCAAACAGAGGAGAAAGAAAGTCATTATGTCTTATAAAAAAGCATCATGATCCAATGAGGATCACGATGCTTTTTCTATTGTGAAAGAAATTGATCGATCGCATGAAAGAGGTGCTCATAATAGGCGGGCTCATGCTGGACAAAATCATGAACACCCACTTCGATGCTTTCCTCACGTCGTTCTTCGTTTGCATCAACTTGAAAGCCCTCGATTCGAATTCTTTCACATGTTCCTGTCAACAGCTGCTGCGCATCAAGCAGCTTTGCTCTGTAGAGACCAGCGACTTCTTCTTTCTGTAGATAAACTTCCATGTGCTCAACTTGATTCATATAAAGGTACACATGGCAGAACTCACGATCGATGAACGAAGGCATATGGATTTCATCCTGTATGACACCTGCAAAGGTGAGGTTCTCAAAAGGGATGGAAAGACCAAGTTCTTCTTCTACCTCTCTTAAGCCACCAGAAGGCTGTTCATCTGCGAGAAGATGGCCCGCTGCTGTGATATCAAACAGAGATGGAAAATCCTTTTTTGCGGGACTTCTTAACTGAAAATAGAGATACATGGTGTTATGCTCTTTTTTAAGAAGCCAGAAATGAAATGTTTCATGCCAATGGCCTTGGGCGTGGACAACTAACTGAACGAGCGGCAGATCCAATTGTTTCATGCTGATCATTGAATATACGAAGTTTTTCATGTTCCATGAAGATACATCCTCCATAAAAAAACCATTTTCCAACAGTGGAAAATGGTTTTTCATTTATTTTTGCTGCTGTTTTTTGAGTTTGACAGAGAAGGCAAACATTTTAAGCGCAATATTGATATTATAGGCCGCAAACACCATCAGCAAAATGCTGTAAAATGACCACATGTCACCTGGGTTTTGAATGGCCATATAGGTGAAAGCGACACCTACGGCAAAATAAATGATGCCCCATACGACTGGGTTTCTCATGAGAAAAAGCCTCCAATAATCATTTGCATGGTTTGAGATTGTTCTTCAATCATTTTTTTCACTGGCTCAATCTGCACAAGAACGACAAGTGAATTCATCAGCATGTGAGCGCCGATTGGAACAATGATTCGTTTTGTTTTCGCATATAAAAAGGCAAAGGTAAAGCCCATTGCGGTATAGAGCAAGATATGGGGAAAATCATAGTGTACAGCAGCAAAAACCACTGAACTGGCAAGTGCTCCAATGAAAAAATTCGTTTTTTCATAAATCACACCAAAGATGATTTTACGGAAAATGATTTCCTCTAAGATTGGACCAATCAGGGCGATGACGATCACAAGCCAAGGAACGGCATCCATAATGGATAAAATGGTTTGCGTATTTTCTGACTCACGGCCAATGCCGAATGCATATTGTTCAATCGCCCCCGCAATTGATTGTGCAAAGAGGGAAAGAAAGAAACCGCCAATGATCCATGCGATAGCAGAACCGATTGAAACTGGCGCTTCATTTCGCAGTGAAGCTTTTGGGACGGTTCGAAGGATGAACAGAATAATGATCAATCCGATACAAAAACTGATGATTGTCCACGTTCCTGATAATTTTGAAAGCTCTGTTTGAGTCATCGGTGATTGAATGAATCCCAGCCACTTCATAATGAGCACATAAGGAAACGCAGAAACCTGCACCAATATATACGTTAAGATGATGTACCAATATTGTTTTTTCAAGTAACGAAAACCCCTTTACTAAAAGAACTAGATTTATTGTAACACAAGTCTCCTTTTTCGATGAAAAGGAAAGAATCTGAGATCAAAAAAGATCGTGAAAGCGTAAAAATTTTTAAAGGTTTTTACTTGAAATTGCAGAAGACATTCTTTATTATAATAAATGTGTTAGCACTCTCTGGTGATGAGTGCTAAAAAAGACTACATATAAAAATTGAGGAGGTTGTTTCTTATGTTAAAGCCATTAGGCGATCGCGTAATCATTGAACTCGTTGAATCTGAGGAAAAAACCGCTAGCGGTATTGTTTTACCGGATTCTGCAAAAGAAAAACCGCAAGAAGGTAAAATTGTTGCAGCAGGTTCAGGGCGTGTACTTGAAAGTGGTGAGCGCGTTGCGTTAGAAGTAAGCACAGGCGACCGCATTATCTTCTCAAAATATGCAGGCACTGAAGTGAAATATGAAGGCAAAGAATATTTAATCCTTCGTGAGAGCGACATTTTAGCTGTTATTGGCTAATCACATAAAAAAATTGAGATAAATTTTTAAAAAGACTGAGGAGGTTTCGTTATTATGGCAAAAGATATTAAGTTCAGTGAAGAAGCACGTCGCGCGATGTTACGCGGTGTAGATGCACTTGCAGATGCTGTAAAAGTAACTTTAGGCCCTAAAGGACGTAACGTGGTTCTTGAGAAAAAATTCGGTTCTCCACTTATCACAAATGATGGTGTAACGATTGCAAAAGAAATCGAATTAGAAGATGCATTTGAAAACATGGGTGCAAAACTTGTGGCTGAAGTTGCAAGCAAAACAAACGATGTTGCTGGTGACGGTACTACTACTGCTACTGTTTTAGCTCAAGCGATGATCCGTGAAGGTCTGAAAAACGTAACAGCTGGTGCAAACCCTGTTGGCGTGCGTAAAGGGATCGAAGAAGCAGTGAAAGTAGCACTTGAAGGCTTGCACGAGATTTCTAAACCAATCGAAGGCAAAGAATCAATTGCTCAAGTTGCGGCTATTTCTGCAGCAGATGAAGAAGTCGGCAGCCTAATCGCAGAAGCGATGGAACGTGTAGGTAACGACGGAGTTATCACAATTGAAGAATCTAAAGGATTCACAACTGAGCTTGAAGTGGTTGAAGGTATGCAATTTGACCGCGGATATGCTTCACCATACATGGTGACGGATTCTGATAAGATGGAAGCGGTTCTTGAAAATCCTTACATCTTAATTACGGATAAAAAGATCACAAACATTCAAGAAATCCTTCCTGTACTTGAGCAAGTTGTACAACAAGGAAAACCATTATTGCTCATTGCTGAAGATGTAGAAGGCGAAGCACTTGCAACTCTTGTTGTGAACAAACTTCGTGGTACATTCAACGCAGTAGCAGTAAAAGCACCAGGATTCGGTGATCGTCGTAAAGCAATGCTTGAAGACATCTCTGTACTAACTGGCGGAGAATTAATCACAGAAGACCTAGGACTTGACCTGAAATCAACTGAAATCGGTCAGCTTGGCCGCGCGTCTAAAGTTGTTGTGACAAAAGAAAACACAACAATCGTAGAGGGCTCAGGAGATTCTGCTCAAATTGCAGCACGTGTGAACCAAATCCGTGCTCAAGTAGAAGAAACAACTTCTGAATTCGATAAAGAAAAATTACAAGAACGTCTTGCAAAACTAGCTGGCGGCGTCGCTGTCATCAAAGTTGGTGCTGCAACTGAAACAGAACTAAAAGAGCGTAAACTACGCATCGAGGATGCACTGAACTCAACTCGCGCAGCAGTTGAAGAAGGTATCGTATCCGGTGGTGGTACAGCACTTGTGAATGTATACAACAAAGTCGCTTCAATCGAAGCTGATGGTGACGTTCAAACAGGTGTGAACATCGTTCTACGTTCTCTTGAAGAGCCAATTCGTCAAATCGCTCACAACGCAGGTCTTGAAGGATCCGTTATCGTTGAGCGCTTGAAAAACGAAGAAATTGGCGTAGGCTTCAACGCAGCAACAAACGAATGGGTAAACATGATCGAAAAAGGAATCGTTGACCCAACAAAAGTAACTCGCTCTGCACTTCAAAACGCAGCTTCTGTAGCAGCAATGCTTCTAACAACTGAAGCAGTCGTTGCTGACAAACCAGAAGAAGGCGGCTCAGGCGGCGGAATGCCAGATATGGGCGGCATGGGTGGAATGGGCGGAATGATGTAATTATGGATTTAAACCCTTGATTAATAAGGGTTTATCCGTAAGTCGCACTCATTTTGGTGCCATTTTGATGCCACATAGATAAATTAGAGGCTTTTCATTAGTTCTCCGAACTTTTGAGAAGCTTCTTTTTTTCGGTCTTTTGTTATGTGAAGGTATATTTTAGTTGTTGTTTGATCTTCTGTATGTCCAAGTCTATCCATTATCCTTTGAAGATCCACACCAGCCTCAGCAAGAAGTGAAGTATGGGTGTGCCTTAAAGAATGAGGAGTTAGTTTCTTCTGTATCCCTGACTTTTTTAGAACTGCATTAAACCTATTTTCAATAGTCTTAATAAAGTGAGGATATCCCCAATAAGGTCCCTTAATTCTGGCGAAAACAAAATTTTGATCATGCCATTCATGTTTCATCTGCATTTTTATTTCATTTTGTTGAATCCGAAATTTATTAATTGCTTGTAAAACTTCACTCTCAACATCAATTCTTCTGATGGAGCCTCTAGTTTTAGGAGGTAGGAGAGTATATTTTTTGGTGCTGTTACTTGAATTGTAATAAGTTTTTGTAACACTGATGGTACATTCATTGAAATCAATATCTGACCACTTTAAAGCAGCAAGCTCACCAGCTCTTAAACCGGTCCAAGCTAAAAGGTAGAACATAACGTAATACTCGAAATTTAATTGATATGCTGTATCTAAAAAGTGTTTTAATTCATTCTTCTCAAAGTATTTTTCTTCTATTTTTTCATTTTCGATTTCTTCGACTGTCTTCTTATCTTTTGGCAAGTAAGCAAATGCAGATGGATCAACAAAGATCAAATCTTGTTCTAAAGCTCGTTTGAAAATCATTCTGGCGGTACCGTGTATACCAGTTATCGTGTTTTCTGATAGCTTCTTCTCCACTTTCAAACTGGTTATAGCATCCTGATACATTTTTTTAGTAATATCTTTGAGCTTACGAAAACCGAAGAATTTATTTAAATGACCAATTTCATGCTTTCTAACTCTAATGGTGCTAATTTTTCTGTCTGTATTACTGTAAACATCTAACCACTCAGCGGCCATGTCTTTGAATGTAATATCATTTTTTAAGTCCAACTTTGCCTTGCCTAGAATGTATTCCAAATCGATCATAGCATCAGCTGCGTGTTTTCTTTTAGTGAATCCTCTTCTTACAATTCTTTGCCGCTTTCCAGTTTGCGGATTTACTCCATCCTCAATTATAAACATCCAGCGGTCGCCTTTTTTAGTTTCGTATTTTTGAAGTCTTCCCATTCTTAATCCTCCTCAATTAATTTGTTTTAAGGATTTCTCGTATAAAGCAAAAGCAAAGCTTTTTCTTCTAAACATCTCTAAGCGGGCAGCAGCAAAAGAGTAAGTTACATTAAAGGTGTCACCAATTAGCTTTATTGCTTCAGATTGCAAAGAAGGCAGGTTCAACTTTTGAAGCATAAAGGAGGGAACACAGAAATGGTACATGAAACTATTAGCCTGGTATTCTTGCAATTCTCGAAAGAGCTTGTGCATATCAAATTGATTTCCGTAGTGCTTCATCACATGACATAATTCGTGACCAAACTCTTCCCATTGTTGTTTTTTGTTTAAACGTTTATCAATGACCATGCTGTACGAGCCATTCACACAGAAAACGATACTAGGCCTTCTTTCAAAATGAAGCCATATTTTTAGAGCAGCTGCTATACTTCCATATCAATCGATTCTGGTGTAAGCATGTTTATTTTTGTATAAATCTTCTTCACTTCTTCTTCTAAATGAGATAATCCTTTCATCTAATCACCCCTAAAATAAGAATGTATGTTCTGTTTTTGTTTCTAAAAAAGAGCCCGCTAATAAGGGCTTCTATTCAAATTCCTAAAAGTTGTTTCTTCTTTAATGTGAACTCTTCATCGGTTAAAATGCCTTCTTCTTTGAGTGCTGCGTATTTTCTAATTTCAGCTATAATAACATCGGAGTTTTCGGCAGTTGATGAATTGCCTTCTGATTTATTATTTGTTGTTTTTGGTTGGTTCGCAACATTTGTTTGATTTTCTTTCATTGATTTTATATACGAAACAAAAGTATCAGGATCACCTTCTAGTATAGAAGAAATTTCCACATTATCGTTCTCTGTATTGAAAGAAAACTTGTATCCTGTCCATGCCTTTTTAGCAACCGTAACATCACATATGTCATTGTAATTCCATGTCTTAACAGCGTAGTCTTTATCAATAAATACTAATCTTTTTTTTGTAGCAATCATGACGCCAACTGTCCCCATTTTCGAGAAATTGCCAACGCCTAAAACGATCTCCATAATAGTTTCATTTGTTTGATTTAACACTGCATTTGCTTTATGAAAAAGGTCAATAAAGTTCTTAGAAGCATTTTTCTTTTTTTGCAAAGTGGGATTATAAATTTTTTCATCTCTAAAAATAAAAGCCAATCTATACACCTCTCACTAATAATCATTACTGTAAAAATTACAGCAGAACCTTCAGCATTAATTAAATAAAACTAAACAAAGAAATATAAACAAAAGAATAATTAATATATTAGATTAGTCTTTTGTTTTGCGCCCTTTCATCTTTTCCTTCTGTTTTATGTAATTAATGAAATTGATTGTTTCTTGTCGGGCTTCTTCGGAAAAGTCAGAAGCATAAAGAAACGGGAGTTATTCAAATGTGGGTGTCAATGCAAAAACGGACATCGCGGTACATCATAGCTTAACAACTTCGGGAAACAGCGTAGCTTTTGCAAACTATCATGTAGGCACTAATGGTTGGCCGGGAGTAGCTTATCATTTTGTCATTCTCAAAGACGGTACGATTGAATGGAATCATGATCTCGGAATCAAATCCTATCATGTAGGTAATTCAAACCGCTTTGCGATCGGCATTTGTCTTGTGGGTGATTTCAGAAGTGAAAAGCCGACAGCGGCACAGGAAGCAAGTTTCAGAGCTTTAGTAACGGCATTGAAGAAAGATATGCCGAACTACAAAAGAACAAGAGGTCATAATGAGTTTCCGGGCTATTCTTGGAAAGCGTGTCCTGTCTTTGATTATAAGGCGGTTTTAGCTGGTACAGTAAAGCAAACAATTACAAAACCAACGAAGGCAACACCAGCACCATCCAAAACAGCGGCTTCCAAGCCTGCTAAAAAGTCATACAACCTGCCTAATGGCATTTTAAAAGTGACAAAGCCTCTTACAAAGGGATCAGCAGTAAAAGCCGTACAGGAAGCCCTAGCCGCTCATCCTGATAAGGGCGCGAAAAACAACGGTATTGATGGCTATTATGGCCCAAAAACGGCGAATGCGGTCAATCGGTTCCAGCTCATGCATGGGCTAGTTGCTGAAGGCATTTATGGACCAGCTACGAAAGCAAAAATTGAAGCTTTAATGAAATAAAAAACTCCCTCTCATAGAGAGGGAGTTATTTTTTTTTGTAGTAAAAATTCATTGTAAAAAAAGATAAAACTAATAAAACTAGAAAATAAACTATAAAGGTTGAGATAAAGTTCCAAGAGAAAAAGTCAAAGTCTTTATTTAGAGAATAAAAGACAATTTGACTTACTAAAGTTATTACGAAAACAACTGTTATTAATTTAGAGAATTTTTTGGCCATGACAAAACACCTCTTCCAATTTAGTAAAATAAACCCATTTAATATAGTAGAATTTATGGTAAAATTTAGTATGTAAATAACGATTAGGAGGATGTTCTATGAAAAAGCTTTTAGCTGTAATGTTAACACTTACTATGATAACACTAATGTTCGGAAGTACGTCAATAGTTCAAGCGGAGGAAAATTGTCCAACCTGTGAGAAAACAGATCCTTTGGTAGCCCCTACCACAAAAGATCTAAATAAAACTATTGAAATATTAAAAGACAATAATGTGAACACTTTAGCTTTGGATAAAGAAAGAGCTGCAGTAGTCGAAAATGATAAAGACAAAGCTGTAATTATTGCAGAAAAGCTGGGCGATAGCAAAGATAAGATTGAGTATAACCAGTATTTTGTTGACATTAATAACGAAAAATTTGTAACTTTAAAACAAAAAGTTGAAAAACTAGATGATAAGACTGTGAAAGCTGAAGTCATTAACGTAGAATCAGGAGCAAAATACTCTGTTACAATTGATAAAGACGGAAATAAATTAGATGAAAATTTTATCTCAGGAAAGTCTGCTGACTTTAAGCAATCAAGTTTATGTAGTGCTATCGTAGGTGCAGTTCTTGGTACAGGATCTAAATTAGCTTGTATTGCTGCTTGTACAGCTGTAACTGGAGGTTGGGGAGCAGTTGCATGTGGTGTATTATGTGCAGCAGTAACTGGCGGAATAAGCTGGGCTGGGGCAAAAAATATGTGTGAACAATTATTTGGTTAAAAAACGACGCTCCTATATAGGAGCGTTTTTTTAATCACTAGTAATATGGAGAAATTAATAAATAAACTAAAACACCAGTCAGACTAACATACAGCCAAATAGGCATTGTCCAACGTACTATTTTTCGATGTTTCTGTGTTTGCATTGTTAAACCCCATATTAATGAAAATAATGCTAAAGGTACAACAATACCCGCAAGAATACTATGAGAAGTTAAAATAAAGTAGTAAAAGTATTTGTCGAGCCCTTCTCCTCCATAATGAGTGGTCTCTTGAGATAAGAAGTGGTAAGTTAAATATGAAAAAAGAAATAATATTGTTGAAGAAAATGCTGCAAATATGAAAGCTCTGTGTAGTTTTATTTTATGCTTTTTTATAAAAATTAAAGCTGCTATAAGAAAGATGAACGTAAAGCTATTTAGAACAGCATTTATACGTGGAAAGATAGTTATATTAAAATTAACCTCTCCTTTATAACCTAATGGCGAAAAAAATAACAGCAATATAACCACATTAGCTAAAAGTGAAAGTGTGATTACTGTTTTTGTATAATTTGATTTCTCCTTGGGCCTTTGAGTTTTTATTCTATTCAAATTTTTCACCTCCCTCTCTAAATTAACATGATTTTTTCCATAAGGGGCTCTATATGAAAAAAACAAAACTTAATTCCTATTCTATACAATACCTATTGACTATGGTAAACAGATATTGTATAATTAAAGTATAGAAAGGAGGTGCAGAAGTGGACGAGGTTAGAAATTGGATTCTTGCTACAGCAGGTATCGTGACCATCATAAAACATATTTATGACATATGGACGAAGGAAAACGAAAAGCGTAGCAAGAAAAAGAAAAAGCGCTCCCGCCGGACAAGCAAGAAGCGCTAAACACACTAGAGAAAAGGGGAGAAATCCCCTTACTCTCTATATAGTATACTGCAAAAGAGTGTTACAGTATACCGTAATTACAGTTTACCGTAAAAGCCCACGTCCACAATGATATGAAAAATTACTTTAAACACTATAGCACAGCAGATTTTGCCGTGATGATGATTTTAATTGCTGGTATTGTTGTAATTGATTCCACAAATCAGAGTATGTCTGGAAAAATTGCGAATACTGTATTACTGGCAGCCGTTGTGATCACCTTGTTAAAAGGATTAATTATGATGTGGAGAGAAAAACGATATGAAAGAAAGCGAAAAAATTAGGTTTATTCAAGAAGAAGTTTTAACGACAGCAGAAGTCGGGGAGATACTCGGAGTAACACGTCAACGCTTAAGCGCTCTTGTGAGTTCTGGAAAACTCAAACCCGTCAAAAAAGTTGGAACCGTTGCTTTGTTTTTGTTACAACATGTACAAGCTCTTGAAAAAGAATTAAAAGAAGGGCGGAAGAAATACCGCCCTTATGAGTAACAAATTGATTGTCTTACGAAATCACTAGTTGGTAAGAGGCATTAAACCATTTGCCAACACTATATATAGTATGCTTTTCAAAATGACACAATATGTAGTGTTTTTGAATATTTTGAAAACAAGATGTAGTATTATATCGTATCTATTTTTAAAAATCAAGCTATTTCATTGCCAATATGTTCATAATAAGCTAATATTAACTTACACCAAAGACTGACCGATATTCATTACAGGTAGGTTGTTGATTCAAGATTAAATAATCTTTTTGTTTTATTAGTGAATGAAAAGATGTATTGGAGTTAATGATGGTAGTAGAAAACATTGAATACGAAACTACAATTGTTGGATTTCATGGCACTCTATATAAGATTGCAACAAAGATCCTAACTGGAAATTTTAAAAAGGGTCGTTTCCGAGATAATCATTGGCTTGGTCAAGGTGTTTATTTCTTTAGAGACGATTATGAACAAGCGAAATCATGGGCAATGCCCATAATGAACAAAGCAAAAGAAAATGGCGCAGTCCTAATGACTAAACTAGAAGTTAAATCTGAAAATTTTTTGAACTTAGACTCTAGAAAAGGACTCCAAGATTTTAAAAAGTTTAAAGATAGTTATCTCCAGTTTTGTATCGATGAGAAGCTTGAAATAACTGCTGATAAAGACGTTTTACGATGCGCTATATGTGATGAGTTACCCGAAGAAATAAAGGTTATACAGAGAACCTTTAAGGGTAATAGTAAGTTTAATGACTCACTTGAAGATGTTAGTTTGTTTTTACACGGACAGCAAATTTGTGTAAGGGATACTGGAATAATTGATGAGAAAAAAACTTCCCTACATGGAGTCGTTTACTATAACGAAAAAATGAAAAAACCAAAAAAGAAAAAACCAAAAATAGAATTCTCTTAGAAAAGAGTGATTAATATGAATTACCAATTTAACAAAGAAAGAATTATAAGAAATATAGAGCGCCTTGGAGGAAATGTGAAAGTTAACAGTTCTCAACCTGGTGTCTTTATTCTAAAAGACGGAAAAAGAGTTTCTCTTTTAGAAGATGATCTTTTTTCCGAGTCAACTCTAAATAATTCTTATCATGAAGAGAATTTGTTAAATGATATTCATGTTGATAAAGATAAAGAAGCTATCAGTAGTTTCAATATATCTAAGTCTGCCAATTCATTTCCTGAAAATATGTTCATTGGAGCTGCCTAAAAATGAAAGCTATATTTCAGTTTAGTGATTACAATGTTTTAGAAATACAATACAAACTTAACCCTGTATTTGAAGAAGACGAAGCGTCTTTATCTCCTGGGTTTTCATTTGATTTAGAATTTTCAGAGGAAGAAGACGAGGCCTTAGTATATTTGGGACTTGAACTTGGTGATGCTGACTTACAAGTAAATTCCTTTTATTTAAATGTTAAAATTGCAGGGAATTTTATTTTTAGATCTGAAGACGAAGAGCTGGTTCATGAGCAGAAAATAGAGTATTGTAAAATAAATGGTGTTGCGATTTTATATCCTTATTTGAGAGCATTAGTGTCTGACATAACTAGTAAGGGGAGCGAACAACCCATCATTTTACCTACAATGAATGTAGTAGAGATGCTCAGGAGAAATGAAATGAATAAAAAAAATATCCAAGAATAAAAAAAGACTTCCTAATAATTGTGAAGTCTTTTTTATTTGAACCTCCATTCCTTCTTCTCTTTATCCCATCTAAGCTCTTTTACGAGATATAAGGTTCCTAACCGCCTTGCGGATCGCCGCCTCATCTTTACCTGTTTTCCTTTTAAGGTCATCCATTGTCGGGTTCTTACGAAACCGGCTCATATTATAAATGATTCGATAAATTTTTCTTTCGAGATCAGTCATATTTCCACCTCGTAAATATTTTATCAGAATGTTTGTTCGGTGTCTAAGTGTGGTGTATAATTAGAATATACGGTTTACCCGCGGAAACGGGATATAAAAAATTCGTATATTTCAATGATTAACTTCTTCTTAATATTACTCACACTTTGGCCGCCCAGAAGGACGGCTTTTTTGATGCCATTTTTGATGCCGAAAGCTGTATAAATGAATATAGAGATGTAAAAGCGATCGTATTAAATCATCTTTAGGTAATATTCCACTTCATTTTATATAAGGTCATAAAAACACATATAACTAGGCAATGCATGGGCGGAATGATGTAACACCCTCGAAAACCCCTTGAAATATAGGGGTTTTTGTTATGTCTTCATGAATTTGATCACATGCAATAAAAAGTATCAGGGCTGCTGAATTGAAACCTTTACTGCTTTTCAATCGTTAAAATAAGAGCAAGTGATTTCATGGGTTTTTACCCGATACGGTATTTTAAAAAGGAAAGCGGTGATCATATGGGCTTCACTACATGGGTAGCGATTATTGTTGCACTGGCCGTCGTGTTTGGAGTGTTTGGATCAAAGAAGCGTGATAAATAAAAAACCCACTTCCAATTGGAGGGTGGGTTTTTTATTGCAAATACAACATTAATTGGTTATACTAATTTTAGTTGTTTGTTGTAAATGCAATAAAAGGAGTCGAGGTACATGAAAGAGATTTTGCGGGAGATCGGCGTGATTGCTCGCGCGCTTGATTCCATAAGTAATATTGAATTTAAAGAGTACGATTTAACGAAGGGGCAGTATTTGTATCTTGTGCGTATTTGTGAGGAGCCTGGTATCATTCAGGAAAAGCTGGCGGAAATGATTAAGGTGGATCGAACTACGGCGGCTCGGGCTATCAAAAAGCTAGAACTGCATGGGTTTATTGAGAAAAAAGAGGATCGTGTGAATAAAAAAATCAAAAAGCTGTTTCCAACTGAAAAAGGGGAAACGGTCTACCCAATGATCAAACGAGAACATGATTATTCGAATCAAGTGGCGCTCAGTGGGTTTTCTGAGGAAGAAGCGGAACAGATTTATGAGTATCTTCTAAGGGTGCGAAAGAATATAGAAAAGGACTGGGAAGATGTGAAAAAAGGGATAAAGAGAAGCTACTAATTAATAAGGAGGGCGACTTTATGACCGTCAATTTCATTCGGTGCAATGTACAACATGTAAAGGAGCTACAGAAAATAGGGATCAATACGTTTAAAGAAACCTTTCTGGATCAAAACAAAGTGGAACAAATCGAAGCTTACGTGAAAACAGCTTTTCACCTAAACCAGCTGTTAAAGGAATTACAGCACCCTTCTTCACAGTTTTATTTTGTTCAAGTGAATGGGGAAGTAGCTGGTTATTTGAAGATCAATATGAATGATGCCCAATCAGAAGAGATGGGCGATGACGCGTTAGAGATTGAAAGAATTTATATCAAGCAATCCTTTCAAAAGCAAGGATTAGGCAAATATTTAATCGATCAAGCCATTGAAATTGCGAAAAATCATCATAAACGGGATGTTTGGCTTGGGGTGTGGGAGCACAATAGAGCGGCCATCGCTTTCTATCAAAAGCTTGGGTTTGTTCAAACAGGGGTGCACGCCTTTCTCATGGGGGACGAAGAGCAAATGGATTTCATTATGACCAAAACATTGAGCTGATCAAAAAGGGGGAAGGGTACATGCATATCCCATCATTTTTTCGAGTGAAAGATATGGAGAAAATCAAATCATTTATTCAATCTCATTCATTTGCAACAGTTGTGACGACATCGAATGGAAAGCCCATTGCGACACATATTCCGGTGAGTTTTCATCAAGTTGACGATTCGTATGTGATCTCAGGGCATATGGCGATTGGGAATCCTCAGTGGAAAACGTTTGAAGAGAGCGAGAAGACGCTCGTCATCTTTCAAGGGCCGCATGCCTACATATCCTCTTCATGGTATGAAAAAGAAGCAGTACCAACATGGAATTACCAGGCTGTTCATGTTTATGGAAAGACGGAACTGCTTGAAAAATCGGAACTGGTTAAGGAATTAACCACAATGCTGGAGACATACGAAAGTCACAGAGAACAGCCGGTGCTATGGGATACATTGTCTGAGGAACTGTTAGAGAAGCAAATGAAAGGCATTGTAGGCTTTAAGATCATCATTGATGAAGTTCAGGCAGCTTTCAAATTAAGCCAAAATCGTCACGAAAGGGATTATGACCGCATCATTGAAAAGCTGGAGGCAGAGGGTGAAGTGGAAATGGCTGAGGCGATGAAAAGAGAGTTCCGTGTAAGAGGCTTCTCGAAAGATCAGTTATTCTTATGAAGCGCTAAAAATGAATGAGAACGTTACTTAAACACTTCCTTCTAGGAAAGTGTTTTTTTGTGATGATAAATAAAAAAGCCCTCATCATTCAAGGGCTTTAATGAAACAAATTATTTTACTTTAACTGTGAAGGTTACATCTTTACTATTCATGTAATCGTCAGTTGTGACATTTCCAAATTTCAGCTTTAATTCTTTGATATTTTTAATGTTGATCTCTTTGCCCTCAGGAGCTAAGAATTGAATAACACCATCTTGTTTAACGCCACCTTCAACTTCGCCACCAATATCACCATCAGTCATAAACATATTGGCATCTAATTGCATGCTTCCAGCTACAACTTTACCTTGATCTGGATAGAAGTTTAGAACTTTATCTGTCGTATTTTCGATATTCATCCCAACATTGATTCTATCCTTCATAATTTTAATCTCGCCAAGGTTTACTTTCATTCCTTGAGCAGTTGTTTTGTGTTTGCTCGCATTTATTTTCTTTGAACCATCGTCTTTTTTGTTTTTTGATTGTGTTTTTGTGCTTGTAGACTCTTTTTCTTTAGATGCACCTGTAGACACATCTTCTGTTGAGCCGCAAGCAGCCAGTGTAAATGTTAGCCCTAAAGCTAAAAATAAAGCATAGAATTTCTTCAAAATGAAAATCCCCTTTTGTTTAATTTATATAAGCGTCTTGTGCTTATGCTTATATATTGATCATGACTATTATAATAGGATAAAAGTACTTGTAAATCAACAAAAAATGATAAAAATAGAAAATAATTGTTTTGGAGAGTTTTTTATAAACCAGTTAGCTTAAAATTACATAAAATCCACTTCTTGTGACTTAAAACGAACTTAAATTTCCTTATAATAGAATTATTATAAGGGATTGGGAGTGATTGAGATGGAAGGTTCGTCTATAAAGACGGTTAATAGAGAGGATCAACATGAATTCTTGTTTCTGAATATATCTTCAAATACAGTTGGGGCTCTTTCAAAGGAATCTGCTGAGAGGATTCTAAGTGAGAGGGATACCGATGAAATACACCAATTGATGTATGTTCCTATTGAAATTCATGAAGACCTCAAATGGCTGATTCATTCTTTGCATAAAGCCATCATGGATGAAAAAGATGTACGTGTCGTTCTTGAATTGGCTGATCTACTCTATTTCTTTGTTGTCCCTGCTTACAAAGAAGAATTGATGAGCCAAGAAGATTTGTCACACATGGTGAATGATATATTATTTATGTTGGATCTTTGGACAGATGAAAACATAATAGAGTTAGTTGATGCCATTCAATATGAATTACAAAGAGTAGAGAGAAAAGGCTTGTAGAGCAATCTCTACAAGCTTTATTCTCTATTTTTATGCAGTTGTGTTATTGACGACAGGCTCTTTTCTAAACACGCCCATGCAGCCTGCAATGATGATTAATACAGCTGGAAGGATGAAGAACATAGAAATAGAAATAATGCCGCCTACAGCAGATACTAATAATAAAATTCCACCAAGCTTTGCTTTTTTCTTTACAATGACAGATGAGACAATGGCAAGAATAGAGAAAAGCATTGCTGCCCAGCCTAATCCTGTAATTTCACTCGTGCCTGAATCGCTAAATGCTGCATCGATTCCTCCGAAAGCAAGAGCGAACATTGCGCCGAAAAATCCAAAAATACCTCCAATTAAACCTAAAACAAATTCAGTTGTTCTTTTCATGATACTTTCCTCCGATATGTAAATAAGAATTATTGGTACTTAAGAACCAACACAATCTTACTAATCGGCATTCTTTTCATAAAGTTAATAGTTTTGTTAAAAAAAACAAGAAAATCCATAAAGGATTTTCTTGTCCAATTATTGGGCTCTTTCCCAAGTGATTTTTGTTTCATTTGTTGTTTTCGTTCCCTTTGCCAGCACTTTGCCGTTTTCTTGTTTCACGGTGATGTTTAGGTCATAGAAGGAATAGAGGGCGCCGAGGCTGTCATTTTCCGGTTTATGAAGATTGTTTTCTTTTTCAGTGGATGCTCCAATGGCCAGCGTTTTTGCAAAGTTTAAACCGATGACTTCAGCGTAATCACTATTGGTATCAGAGGAAGCCGTTACGTTTAAAGAAATGACTTTTTTCTTTTGATCCACGGTGATGTCAGTGTCTTTGATGAGCTTAGACTGCTCCATTACTTCTTTTGTTTCTTTTTGAATGCGCTCATTAATCGTAGGAAGTGCCTTAGATTCTGGTTTTTGTTCTTTTGTCGTATTTGAGCAAGCTGCTAGAATGGAGAGACTTGCAACTAGACTCATGAAAACAAGTAGACTTTTTTTCACGTTCGTTCTCCTTTTTTCTTCGAATGATGTATGTTTATGTTACCACGAATCCTTGTTTTGATTAAAAGAGAAGTGTTGATAAGCTGTGAACAATAAAAAGCACCCAAGGAGGGTGCTTTTTTCTTATTGTGCTGAAAGGCTTGTACTTAATGGGATAGAAGAAATGACGGTGAATTTAGGAGCTGCGGCACCGGATTCTAAATTTTTACGTAAAAGTGACGATTTGATTGACCCGTCCCAATTTTTATAGACACTTCCTGATGTATTTGCACGAAGCTGTACATTCGAAAAGCTTGCTTGTGAATAGCTGTTTGCTCCATTATCCTGTACGCCATGTACCATTTTGACAACATCAAGGTTTTTCAGACGGCTAGGGTTGTAAACAGGCTGCTTATAGCGCAGTTTCCCATTGACATATAGTGACACCGTACCATCACCATTGTTGATGAGCTTTAGGTTGACACGTGCGCCATCTTTAATACTTGTATCGTATTCGCTGTTCCAGTATTTACTGCCGCCTTGTGAGCCGCTGCCTAGAAAAACCTTGTAGCCAGAAGCCGTTTTTGAAATACCGCTCTCTACAACGGCAGAGCCGAGACCGAGATACCAATCAGCATAACCGTTTTTAATGGTGGCTGTTTTCGGCAGGACAATATCAGCAGAGATACCTGACCATTTGGCTTCATCCGTTTGTGTCACAATGGCGCCGTGACGAGGACTAGCCGCTGAGGCAGGAAGACTTGAAAACATCAAAACGAAGGCCAAACTTACAATCAAAACGGTGAAACACTTTTTCATGAAAATTCCCCCTTAAATTTGATTCACTTTTATTATATAAAATGAAAGAGGGGGGCTGCTTACCATGTTCTGACTGTTTATGGTAGTATTTATGAACTTTATCGGTCATAAAGTGGTCAACTTGTATTTGAATTGTAATGTGTCTGTAAAATAACTGGGTTCATCTTCATGTATAATGAGTGCAGAAACCAAAAACGGAGGATTTCTTAATGAATAAAAAGCTTATCACGACAATCGTAACAGTAGCTAGTTTATTTTTAGCATTCAGTTTCTCACATGGAGCAAGTGCAAAAAAAGTAAGCGGCAATATTACTTGGTACAATGGTGTCGGCAAAAAAGGCGCAGATGGAAAAAAACTCGGTCATTGGGATGCAGCAACTAAAATGGGCTTTGACGTACCGAAAAAAGGTACAAAACTAAGAGTGACAACAAAAGCGAAACCACATAAAGTGATTACAGTATATAAATATGATGTAGGCAGAATGCCAAATGCTGTATTAGACGTAAGTCCAAAAGCATTCAAAGCACTTGGGTATAAAACAAGTAAAGGTGTCGTAAAAGGGCATTACACTTATTAATACATAGGCATGCAAAGAAGCGGGAAAAGTTCATTTTCTGGCTTCTTTTCTTGTAGAGAGGGTCTGAAAGGCAATGAAAAAATCAACATGGTGGATCATCACAGTCATTGGCGTCGCAGTGATTGCGGCAGTTATTTTCTTCATGATGAAGCCTGAGCAAGAGGCGAAACATACAGGAAAAGTCAAAACAAATCAAGATGCAAAAGACGAATTGCTCGTTTCATTTACAGATCAAAAGTTAAACAATACTTATTACTTGCATGATCGGGCGCTTCATACGGAGAAACTGACAGCATATCCTTCGATTGCTTATGATTCTACGAAACAAGTTTTATATTACACGTATACGGATGAAGACACGCAAAAGGTGAGTATTCGGGAATTAAATGTGAAATCTGACGAAGAAAAAACACTGTTTACGAGTGACGATTCTATCGACAGTATGAGGCTGTCTGGTGACGGAACGAAGTTATTTCTAAGGTATAACAAGGATTCTGGAGAGCAATTTTATGTCGCATCTTTTGATTTGAACACACACAAAATGAAAGAGCTGTATCCGGAAAAAAGCAAGGATGATACGGTGAGTTCTTTTGCATATGATCCGACTTCAAATGATTTGGCGATCCAGCATTATTCTTTAAAAGAAGATTATCAAAAAACCGATGAAGCGAATGAAAAGGGCAGAGATCCTGAACCAACAACCATGAAAATCACCCTTCAAACAGGTAAGAAGGGGAAACGCATTGCACGTATCTCACAAACGATCAATGATATTTCATTTTCTCCAGATCATAAGAAATTGATTTATACAGAAGTAAAGGTTCGTAAAGAAAAAGAAATATCCTCGATTAAGTTGCTTGATGTAGAAACAGGAAAAACAACGACACTCGTTAAAAACAGCCAGAATGTCCATATTTTAAGTGCTGCACAGCCGCAATTTTCTACGGACGGGTCGTCTGTTTATTTCTTAGGTGTTGCAAAAAACGCAGAAGAATTAAAGGATGACACCGGACGAAAGGCGAAGGTAAGAACGATTTTTGAATACAATATGAAGAAGAAAACGGTGGAAGCCGCTTGGGAGAAGGATGGCGGAATTGTTAACAATTTCACTGTCAATCGATAAAGGAAACGTTCAGTTATTTATATAACTGGACGTTTTTTTATTTTGTCACTTGAAATGCTGGAGAAATGGTGGATTTATAGATGAAAAATCAATTTTTAAGCAGTGATACGAGGGCTATTTTCATATTTTGCTTATGTGACAGAGGAAAAGAAAAAGAGTAATATGAGTGAACATAAAAAAACGAGAGGACTGATGACATCTCGTTTTCTCTGTTTTATTTGTTTTCATCTAATAAGTTTTGAAAGATAAACAGGGCATTAATGGAGTGAGGAAAGCCAGCAACCTTTGTACAGTGTTTAATAATCTCCATAATCTCTATAACAGAAAGTCCGATATGTAATGCTTGTTCAAAATGAGTCTTTAACTCTTCATCACAATTGCCTTTTGTGATGAGGGAAGATAATGTGCTGATGGCCTTTTGTTTTTCATCTAATATGAAGTGATTGAATTCTTTTTGTTCACTGAGTTCAATGGTTAGTTGTTCAATGTTTGACCGAATGCTCTCGTTTTCATAAATTGAAAGCTTCTCTCTGTTACCTGCCGCTGTTTCTTGTTTGACCTGGCAAGTCTCTTTTTCTTCATTCAAATTGAACTCCTCCGTTTTTTATCGCAATTTTCCATTTGTTCGTTCATTATGGCTTATGTGCCTTTTGATAGATGTAATGGGTATATAGTAGTATTATCGGTTGCTGCGTCAACTTTTTAAGTATGGAACGCTCTTCAAAGGAATGATTCATGCGATTTATTTTTCCATGTTGAAATGGATCATAAAAGGGCTAATGACTGGATGTCCGTTAGCCCCTTTGTAATCAGCAGTTTCATACAAGTTATACGCATTTGGCGGAAGAGTGGTTTCATTTTTACTGAATGATATCCATCGGCCTCATCATGTCATAATCTTCATGTTCTAAAATATGACAATGCCACACATACCGGCCGCTGTATGGAACAAAACGAGCAACGATCCGAATGACTTCACCTGCATGCGCCTGAATGGTGTCCTTGTAGCCTTGTTCATGTAAAGGAGGCGCTTCGTTTGGTCCTGTATACACGATTTCTCCTGTCGATTGATAGACTTCTGTATCAAATGGTCTTCTGTCTAAAACCCTAAATTGAACAAGATGCAAATGAATAGGGTGTGTACCCCTGGTTGGATTGACGATAGACCATACCTCTAGACTGCCAAGACGAGGATTTTCAGTGACAGGATCATTCCAAAAATGGTTATCGAGCAATAGGATAGGGCGGCCGTATTTATCCTGTGTGCCGGTAAGTGTGAGTTTACGCTCTCTATCAGCTCGACTTGGCCGAAGCGGTGGCAGCGGTTTGAAAATCGGACGTAATGTCTTAGGTACTCTCCCTTTTAGTGGACGTGTGACTTTGAATTGCATAATGTTCGCATCTGTTTCAGGGTTCACATCCTGTCCGCAGCCGGCTGTATTTTTGAGAGTGATCGTTTTGTTTTCGTAAGCTGAAAAGTCGATGATGACATCGAAACGTTCAGCAGGCGCGATGCTAAAGGATTGATGGCGAACGGGTCTTGGCAAAAAGCCCCCATCGGAACCGATTTGCAAGATTGTAGCGTCGTTATCTAGATGCAGCTCGTAAGTTCTAGTATTGGACGCATTTAAAATACGAAAACGGTATTTTCGCGGCTCTACTTCTAAATACGGCCATACTTTTCCATTGACTAAAATTGTTTCTCCACAAAAAAAGGGCACGATGGATGGGTCTGGTATGTCACTGTCCTCTGGTGTGTCGTTTGGTCTGCTAGGATAAAACAGTGAACCATCTTCCTGAAACGTCCGGTCCATAATCATTAAAGGAATGTCGTAGTCATCTTTCGGCAGCTCTAAAGACTTTTCAAATGCATCTGAAATCAAATAAAACCCAGCTAAACCGGCATACACATTTAGTCGTGTCAATGCCATGGCATGATCGTGATACCACAATGTGCAGGCTTGCTGATGATTTGGGTAGACGTAAGT
Organism: Bacillus sp. FSL M8-0350; assembly: GCF_038593345.1. NCBI lineage: Bacteria > Bacillati > Bacillota > Bacilli > Caryophanales > Bacillaceae > Bacillus > Bacillus sp. FSL M8-0350. The sequence goes on from NZ_CP151985.1 coordinate 620,738, forward strand.
CTCCCTTTCAAAAAAAGGACCGGTTGCTTCAAAGTCCCGTGAAAACCAGGCCTCTGGGTAGCCGTCACTGCTTGCTGGTGTGACGCCGCCATGCAGATGAACGACTGTTTTCACCTCTGGTTCATCGTGATGACCGGAGTGGATGGTGTGATCGACAGGCAGAAAATGTTTCAATGGCAATTTGTTCATCCATTTCACTTTGACCTTTTCATTTCGATTAGCTTTAATGGTTGGTCCAGGCAAGCTGCCATTATAGGTCCATAGCTTGGTTGGGGGCAGGTCTCTATGAACTTTTAAGAATACCTCCTCCATAGCAATTTCATAATACGTTTGTCTTGGGTTCTTTTTGACGGGCTCCGCGACTTCTGGAATTGGAAGCTCGTCAACAAATTTTTCTAGGTTCATGTTGACTAATCCTCACTTAAATTCAATTTGATACAGTATAAGTGCGGACATCCAAATAGGTGAATAAAATAAAAAAACCCGCTTTTCAGCGGGAGAATTAAGGGTGTTTATTTTCAAGCGCCGCATTTGCAGGCACTTTTTTATTCGGTTTAAAGATGAAATAAGCAGCCAGTACGCCAAAGGTAATGATACTCGTCAAAATGAGCTGTGGCCGCATGGATTCGATAAACAGCATCGATGCCAAGATGGCGCAAATGACCAAAATGGTAAAGTACGTGAGGTATGGGAACAGCCACATTTTGATTTTGAGCTGTTCTGGATTTTCTTTTTCGATTTTGCGTCGCATTCTTAATTGTGAAACGGCAATGACCAAGTAAACAAGAAGGGCAATGGCACCAGATGCGTTGACTAAGAACAAAAAGATGGTTTCAGGATAAAAGTAGTTCATCATGACGGCAATGTAGGAAAAGAAGGTACCTGCGACTGTAGCCGCTACAGGAACACCACGTTTGCTGATTTTCATAAAGCGTTTTGGCGCTTCGCCTCTTTCTGCTAATGAATAAAGCATTCTGGACGTTGTGTACAAGCCGGAGTTTAAACAAGATAGAACAGCTGTTAAGACAATGACGTTCATGACTTGAGCGGCTGATGGAACACCAATGTATTCTAATACCGCAACGAACGGGCTTGTTAAAATACTTGCGGAATTCCAAGGAAGCAAGGTGACAACGACAGCAATTGATCCGACATAGAATACGATAATACGCCATACAACAGAGCGGGTGGCTGTCGTCACAGATTTGACTGGGTCTGCTGATTCACCGGCCGCTATGGCCACAATCTCCGTTCCCATGAAGGAAAAGATGACGACGACGATTCCGAGTAACACAGAGCTGAATCCATTTGGAAGAAAACCGCCGTTCCCTGTTAGATTGGCAAGACCTGAAGTATGATGACCGCCAAAACCAAAGATAAATGCAAAACCAATGAGTAGAAAGAGAATGATGCTGACGACTTTAATTAATGAAAACCAATATTCAAATTCGCCAAAAGATTTAACAGAAAAGATATTTGTTAATGTTAAGAGGATTGTGAGGATAAGGCTTGTGAGCCAAACAGGTGCATCTCCATACCAATATTGAATAATGGCAGCACCGGCAATGGCTTCGATGGCGATGACGATCACCCAGAAGAACCAGTAAAGCCAGCCGATTGTAAACCCGGCCCATGGACCGATGGCATCGCTCGCATATTGTGAGAAAGAACCGCTTGTCGGATAGGCACATGCCATTTCTCCAAGCATTCTCATAATAAAGATCACCAGAAGTCCGGCAAAAGAATAGGAAAGAATGGATCCAGGCCCTGCAGAATGAATGACAGCGCCGCTACCAACAAATAGCCCTGCCCCAATGACCCCAGCAATGGAGATCATCGAAATATGTCTTGTTTTAAGGTTTTTTTGAAGACCGTTTGTCATGTTGGACATTTCTTTACCTCCAAACATTTCTCATGAATAGAGAATTTGTTTTTAGAATATTTTAAATTTTATCATACTGAATTGTCATTCAGCATTGGACAGGTTATCAAACTGACATTTCAAACCTCTTAACATGATGTTAAAAAGTAGAAAGGATTTGAGAGATTATGTTTCCTCTTTTCCCTCTGTTTATTTTTAAAATAGCATAAAAAAGGAAGGAGGGAAGTTGTGTCCCAAAATAAAATTATTCTGATAATTTATCCAAGTAGAGTGATTTGACGATATGTCCATTTCGAAGAGAAATGGAAAAAGGTTGATAAGAGTAGGTCTTGAGGTCATTTGACCTTGTAAAAATAAGTTTACTTAGGTCAACACATTTCTATTTATCCTATTTTGCTGACATAAGCGAATCATGTTGCTGTAGACCCACACGGGTTTTGCTTTGTAAGATAAATAATAGAAAAGTGATGTGTGAGGAGGCGCGGTTCAGCATGGAGCGCTATAACGAATTAAGACAAGGTGAAACAGGTGCTTGGGTCAGCATCATTGCCTATGTGATCTTATCTGCGGTCAAACTCATTATTGGGTATGTGTTTCATTCAGAGGCTCTTTCAGCAGATGGATTGAATAACACGACGGATATTATTGCATCCCTTGCTGTGTTGATCGGGCTGCGTATTTCTCAAAAGCCGCCTGATGAAGATCATCCGTATGGTCATTTTAGAGCGGAAAATATTGCGTCTCTTGTGGCTTCCTTTATCATGATGCTTGTTGGGCTTCAGGTTTTGCTGAGTGCAGGCAAGTCGCTCTTCTCATCTGAGCATCAAACGCCGGATATGATCGCGGCTTGGACAGCAGCAGGAAGTGCTGTTGTGATGTACGGTGTGTATATCTATAATCGCAATCTGTCCAAACGGATCAATAGCCAGGCTCTTCATGCGGCAGCTGCTGATAATAAATCAGATGCGTATGTAAGTATTGGCACATTTGTAGGAATTATGGCTTCTCAATTTCAGCTGGCATGGATTGATACGCTTGCAGCGTTTGTCATTGGCTTAATTATTTGTAAAACTGCGTGGGAGATTTTCAGAGATGCCTCTCATTCGTTAACAGACGGTTTTCATATAAAAGATATGTCTAAATATAAAGAGACCATTGAAGCAACACCAGGAGTGGGCGATTTAAAGGATATAAAAGCGCGTTATCTTGGAAGTACAGTCCATGTGGATGTAGTGGTTGAGGTCGAGCCTAACTTGAACATAGCAGAAAGCCATGATATTGCAGATGAAATTGAACGTAGAATGAAGCAGGAGCATGATATTTTACACTCTCATGTTCATATGGAGCCAGCAAGTGAGCCGAAAGAAGAGAAGAAGTCTTTTCCATCGTGAGAAGGCTTCTTTTTTATATGTGCTGATGTTATATGCAAATGCGCGTTGTATGGTAAAGTTAGACTATATGAAATTTGACAGAAACGTGATAGGAGGATCAGGATGGCATTTGATGAACCGATGCATTCAGATTTACAAAAAATCGTAGATAACATCAATAAAGTCATGGTTGGGAAAAAAGATATTGCGATATTAAGCCTTGTTGCGATTTTGGCGAAGGGGCATGTGCTGCTAGAGGATGTGCCTGGTGTAGGGAAGACGATGATGGTTCGTGCTTTGGCAAAATCCATTGGCTGTGAGTTTAAGAGAATCCAATTCACTCCTGACCTTTTGCCTTCAGACGTAACAGGCGTGTCGATTTACAATAAAAAGACAAATGAATTTGAATTTAGGCAAGGGCCGATCATGGGGCAGATTATTTTGGCTGATGAGATCAACCGGACCTCTCCTAAAACACAATCAGCATTGCTTGAAGCGATGGAGGAAGGCAGTGTCACAGTGGACGGAGAAACGATGCCGCTTGCGGATCCTTTTTTCGTCATGGCGACACAAAACCCAGTGGAATATGAAGGGACGTATCCGCTGCCAGAAGCGCAAATGGACCGGTTTTTATTCAAGCTGCAGATGGGATATCCGACCATGCTCGAGGAGCTGGAGGTGCTCAACTTGCAGGAGAAGCAATCCCCGATTGATACGCTCCAAGCTGTCATGACAAAGGATCATATCCATGCGTTGCAGCAGGCTGTTCAGACCATTCATGTGGATGCATCCATTAAAGAATATATTGTTGAAATTGCTCAAGCGACGCGTAAACATCCATCTATTTATCTAGGTGTAAGTCCAAGGGGATCGATCGCCCTGATGAAAGCGGCACAGGCGTATGCGCTTTTGAATCAGCGTGATTATGTGATTCCTGATGATGTACAGTATTTGGCGCCTTATACATTACCGCATCGTATGATTTTGACATCAGAAGCGACATATGAAGGGAAGAAGGCGGAGACACTGCTGCGACAAATGCTTGAGCAAATTGGCGTGCCAGTTCAAAAGTCGATGACTCAATGAAGTCACGTCATCGTGTAGCAATTTCATTATGGTTAAGGGTGATGATGCTCATCATTCTCACTGCGGCAGCCTTTTGTTATGCCATGTTTCAGGGAGGGTTTGTGAGCTGGTTCCTTTTTTATGCATTTTTACCATATGCTTTGTATGCTTTGCTGTTTGCACTCGTTCCGCTGCGCGCGACGGCCAAGAGGACATTACAGCAAACCCGCTTGAAGGCGGGAGATGTGCTGTCCGTTGACCTTGAGATCAAGCGGACACATCCATTTCCGTACGTTTACGTCATGATAGAGGATGCTCCGCCAGACACCTTTCACTTACAGGAACAGATTGAAATGAAGCAAATGCTCTTTCCTTGGTTTCGGAAAACTTGGCGATTTTCCTATCAATTGAATGATGTCATACGGGGAGAGCATCATTTGACAGCCGTTCGAATTAAAACGGGTGATATGTTTGGGTTTGTTGAAAAAGAAATCATCATTCCGTTAGAGAAGAAGCTGCTTGTCTACCCCAAAGTGCTGGATATCCCGGTGGAGCCTGCTGAGTCAGTGAGTGAAAATGGAGGCAAAGCGGTTCACTCGTGGTTAAATGAACCGGCCCATGTAACAACAGGCGTACGGGAATATCAGCAAGGAGACCGTTTTGCTTGGGTGGACTGGAAGACAACGGCCAGAAGAGGCCAGCTGATGACGAAGGAATTTGAACAGAATCAAGCAAAGGACCTTGTCGTGTTTGCTGATTTTACTGATCAAGCTGTTTTTGAAACAGTCGTCTCTATTACAGCATCTGTTCTTCAAACGGCTGTGAAAAAAGGCGTGCCGTCAGGTCTTGTCCCTCTAGGAGATCAGCATGCCTTTCGAGTCGATCAAGGAGAACTTCATTTACAGGACATGCTTTATTATTTAACAAGGGTGCAGCATCAGCCTTCCCGCGCACTAGAATATAAACCGTTAGCAGCGAGTGAGTACCAGCACTCAGGAAAATATGTCGTCACGGGTCAGCTGCAGGAGGAGCTTGCGACAAGTCTTTTTGGAAATCGAAACAGAAAGAACATCACCGTGCTTTTAGTGAAGAAAGCCGTTGACCATTTGACGACAAAAGAAAAACAGCTTGTAGACCGGCTCAAGGCCTCTGGAATACGCATCACCCTTTTATTTGAAGACCGGCTGCACGAAAGAACTGTGAGGTGACAAACATTTATGCTGCATACGCATCTGCGGCAAAGCCGTTTTGAATTGTTCATCTATTATGCTGTAGCTTTTCTGCTGCTATGGGAGTGGCTTCGTCCACTTCAAGATTTTACAGAGACGAGCCATACGTCTTATTTCATCATTTTTATCGGGCTTACGTGTTTGTTTACGTTCTTTCGTCTGAAGTGGTATGTGACGTTTCCTATTTGTGCTGGACTGATTTTGCTCGCCTTATATTTGATCTTTTATCAATCAGCGCCAGGCTATCCGGCTGCTTTGTTTGCTGATATCAAGGATAATATCATGTTAATGAGCATGGGCATGTGGAGTGACATGTATCCGTCTTTCCGCACATTGTTGTTTTATATTTTGCTGTGGCTGCTTGTCTATTTGCTTCATTATTGGGTGGTCTATCAGCAGCGTATCTTTTTCTTTTTACTGATGACGATTGTATATGTCACGATTCTTGATACGTTTACGCCATATGATGCGACCTTTGCGATCGTTCGTATTATGGTATTTGGCTTTTGTTTGCTTGGATTGCTGTATTTCGATCGACTGCGTTCGGCTGAGGGCGTTCGGGTGTCACAGAAAGCACGTCTAAAGTGGTTTTTGCCCATGCTGGCGTTTGTCCTTCTATCAGCATCACTCGGCGCTTCTTTGCCAAAGTCTGATCCGAAATGGCCTGATCCTGTCCCGTTTTTTAAGGCAGTGACGAATCAAGATGGGACAGCCGGGCAGAATAAAGTGGGATATAGTGCAGATGATTCGGCGCTAGGCGGACCATTTAGTGAGGACCGCACACCTGTCTTTAAATGGAGCGGAAAGGAGCCGTCTTACTTTCGTGTAGAAACAAAAAGTATTTACACAGGAAAGGGCTGGGAGGATGCTTCAAATGATACGAAGTCTACTCGGTTAAAGGACGACACTGTGCCGAATCGGTGGTTTACTGAGCGAGTGAAAACAGAGGTACATGAAACGAGAGTCGATATGGAATCGAACTATCGATTTAATCATGCCGTCTATCCGATTGGTACGATTACACTGACGCCAATGGAAAATATTCCGCTGCAAATCATGGGCAAAACGGAGAAAATTGTCCCGTCTATGCAAAACCCACCTAAAAATTTAGGGAACTATCAAGTCAGCTTTTTATCCCCTACATTTATCCTGGAGGATTTACAGAGAATCAAAGTACCGACAAAGAAGCAGGTGAATCAGCAGGTTGGCCGTGAATACTTGCAGCTTCCATCCTCACTCCCAGAGCGTGTGAAAACTTTGGCAAACAGCTTAACGGAAACGAAGGACAATATGTATGATAAAGCCAAAGCAATCGAGGATTATTTAGGATCTGCGAAGTTTTCATATGAAACGCAAAATGTCGCTGTGCCTGGTCGTAATGAAGATTATGTGGATCAATTTTTATTTGATACGATGATCGGCTATTGTGATAATTTTTCAACCTCTATGATTGTGATGCTTCGATCGATCGGGATTCCGGCGAGATGGGTGAAAGGGTATACGTCTGGCCAGTTATATGAAACACAAATGGATGGAAACAATGTGTATGAAGTGACCAATAACAATGCGCATTCATGGGTAGAGGTTTATTTTCCAAATAGAGGTTGGGTCACCTTTGAACCGACAAAAGGATTTACAAACCCAGAGACATTTACGAATGAAGCCGTTTCAAGCGATCAAACGGATGATCAAAAGGAAGAAGAAGATCAGTCTAGTTCTGATGCAAGTGAAGATCAGCAGCAAGACAAGCCGCAGCAGCAGGAGACAGAGCAGCCGGCACAACCAAAGGAACAAACAGCGCAGGCAAAGCCAAATATGGTGCATGTTGGTTGGGTTGTAGGTTATGCGGCAGGAGCTATTGTCCTGCTAGGATTCATCAGCTGGATGCTTTATCGATTCAGAACAAGATGGCTGCCATTCTTTATTGTAAGAAAGGTGAAACGTCTGCCAGAGGATGAAGCATTCTTCTATGCGTATGCAGCTCTATTAAAGCAGCTGGGGCGCAGAGGAATCGAGAAAAAGCCAGGTATGACGCTAAGAGAATTCGCTTCGTTGATTGATGAGAAGGATGGAGACCATCATATGTCAGAGCTGACGCAGCTTTATGAACGTGCGCTCTACCGGCGAGAGGATGCGTCGGCGCTTTGGCAGCAATCGGCAAAGTTATGGGAAAATTTAATAAACAGGAGATAGTCTTGACCGCGTACCTTCCTGTTGTTAGAATAGGTGAATATTAAAACCTTCTAAAATACATGAAATTGAAGCGTTCGGATGTGAGTCTGGGCGCTTCAAAAGCGTGATTCACACTGAGAGCAGGTTTTCTCCTCTCATTTTTTCTGTGCGTTTATAAAAAACTATATTGGACATAGAGGTGACACCATGACAAATTTAGTAAATGAAATGATTTTGGTTCTCGATTTCGGCAGTCAGTACAATCAGCTGATCACACGCCGTATTCGTGAATTTGGTGTGTACAGTGAGCTTCATCCGCACACTTTAACTGCTGAAGAAATTAAAGAAATGGCACCTAAAGGAATCATCCTTTCTGGTGGACCAAACAGTGTTTATGATGAAGGATCTTTCCGCTGTGATGAAAAGATCTTTGATCTAGACATTCCGGTTCTAGGCATTTGCTACGGCATGCAGCTCATGACTCACTATTTAGGCGGGAAAGTAGAAGCGGCCAGCCAGCGTGAATATGGAAAAGCAGATATCCATATTAACGGAACACCTGCTTTATTCAAAGACCTTCCAACTGATCAAGTCGTTTGGATGAGCCATGGTGACCTCGTTGTTGAAGTACCAGAAGGCTTTACAGTCGATGCAACAAGTGCACATTGTCCAAACTCAGCCATGAGCTTAGCTGAGAAGAATTTCTATGGCGTTCAATTCCACCCAGAGGTTCGTCACTCTGAGTACGGAAATGACCTATTGAAAAACTTTGTCTTCGGCGTGTGTGATTGTGATGGCAAATGGTCAATGGAGAACTTTATTGAAATCGAAATGCAGAAAATCCGTGAAACAGTAGGCGACAAGCAAGTATTGTGCGCACTAAGCGGCGGGGTGGATTCATCTGTTGTGGCAGTATTGATCCACAAAGCCATCGGCGATCAGCTGACATGTATTTTCGTTGACCATGGTCTTCTTCGCAAAGGCGAAGCAGAAGGGGTTATGAAAACATTTAGCGAAGGTTTCAACATGAACGTGATTAAAGTAGATGCAAAAGATCGTTTCTTAAACAAGCTAAAAGGTGTGTCTGATCCTGAGCAAAAACGTAAAATCATCGGTAACGAATTCATCTATGTATTCGATGACGAAGCGGACAAGCTAAAAGGAATCGACTACTTAGCACAAGGAACTCTTTACACAGACATCATTGAGAGCGGAACAGCAACGGCACAAACAATCAAATCTCACCACAACGTAGGCGGTCTTCCAGAAGACATGCAGTTCGAATTGATTGAGCCACTCAATACGCTATTCAAGGATGAAGTCCGTGCCCTAGGTTCAGAGCTTGGCATTCCTGATGACATTGTCTGGAGACAGCCATTCCCAGGTCCAGGACTAGGTATCCGTGTACTAGGTGAAATTTCTGAAGAAAAACTAGAAATCGTCCGTGAATCGGATGCGATTCTACGCGAAGAAATTGCCAACTTCGGCCTTGAGCGCGACATCTGGCAATACTTCACCGTTCTCCCAGACATCCGCAGCGTAGGTGTTATGGGTGACGCAAGAACATACGACTACACAATCGGTATCCGTGCTGTTACATCTATTGATGGTATGACGAGTGACTGGGCAAGAATCCCTTGGGACGTGCTAGAAAAGATCTCAACTCGTATCGTGAATGAAGTGAAGCATATTAACCGTGTGGTGTATGATATTACGAGTAAGCCGCCTGCTACGATTGAGTGGGAATAATTGTAAAAGAGCTAAAAACCTTTGCGTATCAAGGGTTTCTAGCTCTTTTTTATTTTTAGCTGCACTTTTCCCTTCCGTCTTCATGTGTTAATGAATCATTCCATCCCTTACACACATCAATCCATTGTGAATAACCGGAGTATTTTTCTAATTGTTTTATTGTGAGTTCAATCGCACTGTTACTGCTCCCGCAGGCTGGATAGACTGTCTCAAAACGTTTGAGTGAAATATCTAAATAAACAGAAACGCCATTCTTTATAGCAAAAGGACATACTCCGCCAATTTCATGACCGACCAAGTCAACGACCTCATGAGGAGAAAGCATTTTAGCTTTTGTTTTAAAATATTCCTTGAATTTTTTGTTATCAACTTTTGCATCGCCAGAGGTCACAATTAAAATAGCTTGTCCATTTACTAGAAAGGATAGTGTTTTTGCGATTCTTTCAGGTTCGCAGCCCAATGCAGAAGCAGCCAAGTCTACGGTTGCACTAGATACTGAAAATTCTTGAATTCGAGTATCCATATCATATTGTTTAAAATAATCTTTTACTTGTTTGATGGACATGAGGATTTCTCCTTTTTATTTGTATTGATTTGAATTTTTCTCGTTTTTAAAATTGTACTTTTAAAGTACAATCTCTCCAAGTATTAATACAATAGAGTCATTATCTATTATTTAAACGATATTGATGTGGTGTTAGGTGATACTTTCTCTTAAATAAACGAATGAAATGCTCTACATTTTGATAACCAACGGCTGCCGCAATATGATCTACTTGTGAATTGCTGCCAGTGAGAATTTCGCAGGCTTTTTCCAATCTTATTTCTTGTCGAATCTCACGAAATGATTTGCCAAGCTTACGAGCTATATATTTTGACAGATAAGATTGTGAAAGGTTAAATTCCTCTGCCATCTCCTGGATGGTTATATGCTCACAACATTGCTGAATATATTGGAGCATTTCAATAATACGTATATCACGATATTGTTTGACCTGATTTACGTTCATATGACTTGGTTTGAATCTTAATAAAAGACATAATAATATCTCAAACAAATTATTCATAATCAACTGGTAACTAGGAAACTGATTATAATTTTCTGTAAATAGTTGAAGAGAGCAGTCTAGCAAATGTTTATCCAAGTGACTATGGAAAATAAGAATATTTTTATTTTCTTTTATATACAATGCATTCAAAAAGAATTCCGAAATGACATTATTTCCTTTTAACATTTTAAAAAACACTTTTTGAAAAGTACTCTTACGGATCATGATTTGCATGGCGATTGTATTCTCCATTACAATTGGCTTGTGTAGGGTGTCAGGTGGAATAAAGGCAATATCTCCTGATTTTAAAGTCATTTTTTTGTCTTCCACTTCTAAACACATCTCATTTTCCAGAACATAGATCATCTCAAAGAAATCATGGATAGCCGACAATTGAGGCATAAAACGGCTATACTTTCTCACTTCGATATCTTTCTCCTGACCTAACCACATGGTATCTTCCTTTTCAAATTCGTTCTGCCCATTTTGCAAAAATTCTTCTAAATATATTTGCTTATGCATTAAATTGTATTTATCATAATCCTTCAAAAATAATTGCAATGATTGATTGTCATGCTTTTTCTGTTGGTATTGTTGATAAAAGATTTCTTGCTCGTTATATTCTCTTAAATATTGCATCACTTCATGTTTTTCAAGTTTATCTTTTTCCATCTACATCCAAACCTCTAGTTTATTTACTGCAACCACCAGGGCCTTCACTGTTGCTTCTATAATATCTTTATCAATTCCAGCACCCCAATGCATGTTTCCTTGATATGAAATTCCAATTTGTGCACAGGCTTTTGCTTGAGAATCCTTGCCCAAAGAATTCTGTTCATAGACTTCTAAAACATATTCGAGATGAAAATATGCTTTTAACGCATTACTGATTGCATCTAAACTTCCAGTGCCAGTTCCTTGTATTTCAATTCGTTGATGATCTCTCAGCAAAGTTAAGGTAACTTCCTGCTTTTCTCCTTTATGAAATTGATAATCAAGCAGCTGGAAATGAGGGTGAAAATCAACATACTGTTCTTTAAAAACATGATATATTTCTTCGACAGACAATTCCCTACTTGTCTGATCAGATACTTTCTTCGCTGCATATCCCATGGCTTCATTCATTTGATAAGGAAGTTGAATGCCATAATTTGTTTCTAGTATATAGCCTATGCCGCCTTTTCCAGACTGGCTGTTGATTCGAATCACATCCGTTTGATAATTCCTCCCCAAGTCAACTGGATCTACTGGGATATACGGAACGTCCCATTTATCAACTTTATTTTCTTTTCTATATTTCATACCTTTAGATATCGCATCTTGATGTGAACCAGAGAATGCGGTGAAAACCATCTCCCCAGAATAGGGCTGCCTCTCAGGAACAGTGATTTTTGTTAGTTTTTCATATTTTTTACGAATAGCTTCTAGGTTATTGAAATTCAATTTTGGATCATAACCTTGTGAATACATATTCATCGCCAAGGTAATCAAGTCTACGTTCCCTGTACGTTCACCGATACCAAATAATGTACCTTCGACTCTTTCTGCGCCAGCCAGAACACCAAATTCTGCATCACTCACCCCAGAGCCGCGGTCATTATGAGGATGAACAGATAATGTCACACTGTCTCGGTAAGACAGATTTTTGTGTATATACTCAATCTGACTTGCAAAGATATGAGGCATTGAATATTCAACTGTTGTCGGAATATTGATGATTGCTTTATGAGTTGGTGTCGGTTTCCAAATATCTAAAACACTATTACAAATATCTAACGCATAATCAACTTCTGTTCCTGGAAAGCTTTCTGGACTATATTGAAAATAAATATCACTATTTGTTTTTTCGGCAAGTTCTTTTACTAAAATAGCTCCATCAATGGCAATTTGTTTAATTTCATCTTTTGTTTTCTTAAATACCTGTCTGCGCTGCGCTTCTGAAGTCGAATTATATAAATGAACAATCGCTTTCGGTACTCCCTTAATGGCTTCGAAGGTTCGGCGGATAATATGCTCTCTCGCTTGTGTGATCACCATAATCGTGACATCGTCTGGAATCATATGATGATCAATCAGTGTCCGTAATAGCCTAAATTCCGTATCAGAAGCAGCTGGAAATGCGATCTCAATTTCTTTAAAACCTATCTCTACTAATAACTGAAACATTTCCAATTTTTCTTCTAAGTTCATAGGAATAGGTAATGCTTGATTACCATCCCGCAAGTCCACACTGCACCATATCGGAGCACTTTCTAATGTTTCTTTCTTCACCCAATCATACGTAAGGTTCGGTGGCAAAAAGTATTTCTTTTCGTATTTTTTGTGGTTAAACATCATCGATTCCTCCTAGAAAATAGAATATAAAAAAAGCCTATCATCTCCAATATTTACCTTGGAGACGAAAGACTTCTGCTTACGCGGTACCACCCCTGTTTCATGATAACCATACATTATCATGCCCTTATTCGGATACAGATTGTTTGATCTGATATCCTTCCCATATAACGGTGGGGGGGCCGTCCTTAACTACATTGATACTTTTCATTTCACTAAGGCTACTCTAAGGTGAGTTCCCTGCCATTTTGTTGTTGCTTCTCATCAACCAGCAACTTTCTGAAAACATTTCGGCAAGTACTATTCCTTATCATCGCATTCTCATTTTTCTGATTTTTTCTATTATACCAAGTCTACAAAAAAGAGATAGTGATAGGGATATCTTTTTTAATTGATTTTTTTTGTTCTATGGGTGCTTATCTTTAATCCTCTTCACCAAATAAAAATCCAAGGCCACAAATAAAGGTGAGTGAATTCATAGCGAACAATAAAATCGCACCAATTTTTTTCATGGCAATGAACCTCCTCTTAAATTCAGTCTGCTAGCCTTCAAAATTTAAATTCACTGGTTCATCCTCTAAATGATCCACAGTATTTTGTTCTGTCACTGGCACACTTTCATCTACAATTTTAAAACTAAGTTCGTCCATCCAAATGTGACCTTGTCCATGTAGTAATATGCCAAACGCAATGACTTCACTTTTGACTGGAACATCCAATACTACACTAAAATGATTCCAGCCGTTTGTTCCTGTAATGGGGCGGTTCATCATGTTGTCAAACGCAAGAACTTCACCTGAAGAATGGTCAATCCTCATCCATAAACCAGCTGAACCTTTCACATCTTCGCTTTTGACAAAAGCAGAAAATTGAAGGCGATCTCCTCGGTAACGATCAGACTTAATTTGCTGCATTAAGGTCGCGAATCCTCGTGCTTTTTCATCCTTTGATTTCAGGTAAGCTGAGGTAGTACCACTGTGTACAATTCTGTCATCCAAACCTGTTTCATAATCAGATGGTGTTTCTCCCGTCATAATCCAGCCAGTAGGTGTGTTCTTATTTGCAGCCATATTCGTTTCCTCCTTATCAATGACATTCCTTAGTAATCTCCGATAACGTGCGGGTGACATGTCATATATCTTCTTAAAGGCTCTAGTGAAGGATTCCTGTGAACCAAAACGATACTGCAATGCGATATCAATCGCCCTCTGGTCCGTATGAATTAAATCCTTCGCCGCTTGGGTCATTCGACGTTCCCGTATATAGTCAACAACTGACTTCTTAATCACTTTTTTGAACATACGGTGAAAGTGAAACCTAGAATAACCAGCGTGTTTCGCTAGAGTTTGAAGCGGTAAATCATCTTTCAGATGCTGTTCAATATAATTCAATGTTTCTTGAATCGTTTTCTCATGTTCTTGATAGGACAACCGAGCACCTCCTTGCCTTACGAGTTTAGTATAGCGGAAATGCTCTTTAGGAAACTTGACTTTTTGTGCTGTGTTGCAATTATAGAATGGACCTTATAGTCCTAGGTTCAGGACTGGGTATCCGTGTACTGGGTGGAGTTTCTGAAGAAAATCTAGAAATCATCCGGGAATAAGATTTAATTCTACTCGAAGAAATTTCCATCTTAGGCTTTGAGTGAGACATCTGACAATATTTTGAGGTTCTCCCAGAAATCCACAACAAAGGTGCCATGGATGACGCCAGAATATACGACTAAACAATTGGTATCGGTGCTATCACTTTGATTAATTACAGTTTCAGCAGAACTGCAAAAAATATTTAATTAGATAAATGTAGGTTGAGGGATATTGAAGGAAAATCAGATGTGAAGGGGATACAATGAATGAACAACTTAAAATTATTATTGATCTCATAATTAAAGCAGATAATACAATTGAAAAGAATATCATATTCGAAAAATTTTTTAATAAATCAGATCATATAAAAATATTCAAATATTAATGAAAGTTTTAAAAATAGGGAAATTAACGGTTATAAAATATTTCTCCTGACTATACAAAAATGTGGATTCTTGATAGTAATTATATTGGAGGGGATTACCGAAAATAAAAGTTGGTAAAGTTGTACATTTTGATTTGAATATTTTGACGTATTTAAACAGGTTATTAAATGATTATAGACAAAATATTCAGAAGAATGAATTTCTCGATTATCTAAATTTTTTTAAAAATAATCAATTCAATTATAATATTACTACTGCATTAATGGAACGCTCAATGTCCGATATAAGTGGTGTTGATAAGAATATTTGGAGGGTACTCTAAAAAAACTGTTGAGCCCATTTTAAATACAGTTTGGGATATTTACCATGTAAGATTAATAGAACAATCTTTTTTTATAGATAATAGTAATAAGGAAGAGATATTTTTATCATAATTTCAGTTCAAGAGATGATGCTTTTAATGAGTTATCTAAAATAAATCAAATAAAGGTTTTTGTAATTAATGATGGAAGACCGCTTGCAATTCGAGATATAGGTATAAAAGATATTTGTAACGACGAATTTTACAATGAGCTTTCATTCTTCATTTTTATTGCTATTTTTGGGCATTCTTCTCTGTTTTGATTTATTAGCCATATCGATCCTACAAATATAGACATCCCAAACATCTTTAAAATAAAACTTGTCAAAAATGTATATCCTTCGATTTCAATACCTAGCATAATTGTGACTATTATGATTCCTATAAAACCAGCTAAGAAATATAAAATCAAAAATACACCTCCTCTAAAAACATCCTACTAAAACATTGAAAAGAACCCCTAACCAGGAGTTCCTTTCTCTATTCAATATTTTCTTAATGGGATATTTCCAATAAAGTTTTTTAGTGAAATTTTATAATGTTGTTCAATGTCACGTCCAAGGTTTTCATGTAATACCTTCATTTGTTCAATTATATAATTAAGATCGAATACATTATATAACTGTTGAGTTTCCCAAATAGTGGTGAGTCGAGCCTTATTATCAAATGGTATTACTGAAATAATGGGGTCGTCTTCCTCATACTCCATTGTGTAATATCTATACTCTGTAACTTTGTTTTTTTTCTTTATCTTTTTAATCCAGTCGTGCAAAGATGCATAAAATTCTAATAAGGCGATATTTTCTTCAAAATATACTTCGCCATTTATAACTATTTTAAACTCTCCCTCTACTCTTAGAGCTGTTGATGGATCTTTCTTCATGTTCTTTGGAATATCTTTCTCATCAGATGTGAACATATAATCAAATTCTACTTGATTGGATAAGCTGTCCATATTTTACCATCCCAACCTATAACTATTTTTATTTTTGTCTCACCTTTTGTTCCGATTTTCTTTTTCAGATTTGCAGTGATGACAAAGGATAGTTTTTTATTATTGTTTATAGTAAACGAAACATTTTTAGATTGTAAAGCTTCTTTTATCCATTTATTTACTGTGCTCTTGCTTTTGGTATCAAATTTTCTGTATCTACCTTTTGCATTACTAAGATGTTTGTTGCTAACAGAAAACTTAGAAACTTTTTTTATACCTTGTTTAATTACCTGTTTTTTAAAAGTTTTTATTATTAGCTTCTTTCCGTATTTTTTAATAGCATATTGAATACCAAACCTAGAAACAATTCCAACTATTATTGCTGGAACAATTGATGACTGAGCTTCTATGGTGCTAACTTTATACTCTTTTCCTGTTTCATCATCCACAAAGGTTGCTGTAAAATCATTTCCTTCAATCTCTTCAATTAACACGTTGAATTTGTTAGTTTCTTTTTCCCCATTTTCTAACTCTGTAATACCATCAACTGTGATTTCACCTGTCTCATGATTAATTTTCATGTCAGTTTGGACATTCATACTCTCAGCTTCAAGCTGAGTAGATATATTAACTTCATCTAGGCTTTCCTTAACTTCCATTAACATATCTTGTTCTAGCTCTATCCCCAATTCTTTTTCAACATTCACTTCATATTCTTTACTAGCATTCTCTTCTATTCTTAAAGCATCAGAATCAATTTCGCCTGATTTTGCACTTGCAAATTCAGGAACAACTCCACACAAAAACAATGTTAACACAAGAATTTTTATTAAAACCTTTTTCAATCTAATTCTCTCCCTTGTTACAAATAATCATCCCATTGCCATACTCTCTGTCATAACCTAGCTTTCCAAGATCAACTGTATTTTTCTTGAGTGTTTGATGAACATTCTCTTTAGATTTGTATTTTTTAGAATACAAACAGCCTATAGCACCTGTTGCAAACGCAGTTGCAAAGGATGTACCTTTTACCTTTGTATATCCTCCGTGTATATCAGTTGTTTTAATATTTACTCCAGGCGCAGAAAAGTCAATTTTTCCTTTTGCTGAAATTGGATCAATTTTTAGTTTTTCGTTAAGTGAGGATATCGATAAGACGCCTTCATATTTTGCAGGGTATTCAACAGTTAGACCTAATGTATTTCCAGAAGCAGCTGTAATTGTTATATTGTTATCTAAAGCAATTTTTATAACATTTCGTAATTCATCGTAGTCTTTTCCAAATCCGAAACTTATATTAATTATGTCTACCTTTTGCTCAATACACCATTTAATCCCTTTGACAACATCTTCAACTTTTCCTTTGCCATTTTTATTTAGTACCTTGACATCATAAATAATGGGATTCTGTGAAATACCTTTTATTTCTTCACCAGTTGCAGCGATTATTCCGGCAATTGCTGTACCATGACCATAATCATCTTCGATAGATTTTTTTGGTTTAATAGCATTGTACTCATAAAAAGTTAAATCTTTAAACTCTTTATGTGACTTATTAATACCGCTATCAAGGATAGCAATTTTGACATAATTCTTATGATTATTAGGTTTTTCATGACCTATAACTTTATATCCCCATAGCAGGTCTTTTTCCTTCTCTGTCTTGTATGATTTACTATTATCCTCAGAAACATCGCCAGATAGTCCCCAACATAATACAATTGCAAGAATCACTAGGCACGAAACAAATAGTAATAAGGCTTTTGACTTTTTCATTCAAGCTTCCTTCTCACATGCAGTATTTAGAATTAATACAGAATATACCTCCCTTCCCTTTTTACGAAATACAAGAATATATTAACCTATATTTATTTTGATGTAAATGTTATTTAAGGTAATATATCCTTATATATTTAAAATTTCCCATGCGTGTACTACTGTAAATATGCCAGTTCTTCTTCTTGACTCGTTTACTTAATAATTATCTATGATTTTTTGATTAAAAATGTTTTGCCACTGCCAACTATGACCTGATAACACAATGAGTTTATTCATTACTTGTTGTAACCTCACTCCAACTCCACATGTCCAACGTTCTCCAAAATTGAAAGCGAAACAAGTAAACGTAAAAATAATGTCACTAAAATAGATTTTGAAAATGAAAAATCTAAATTAATCAGTGAAATTGCAAATGGACAAAAGCTCTTTTTTTGGAATATGAATTATTCCAACTAAAACAGATTAAAGAATAGGCTATTTTTATTTGAATCTTGTACTTAGAAAAGAAAAGTAAGTGAAATAGTGTAATTACTTAAGTGTGGATCTGCATTTTGTTCAAAAATTTTTACTATTACTGATACTATAATTATAGAAAGGGTGTTGAATATTGCTGGAATTGTAAGTAAATTAGAAGGGTTACCATGCAAAGAAACTCTAGTCATAAACTTGACTAGAGGTTTCTTACTGGGTAATTGTGCAATTTTAATTCATTCACTTTAACGCTTCTGTTTAAAAATCATTCAGTTTATTTGAAATCCCTCTTCAAAATCGAATAAATAAACACATCATCAAACCCATTCTGACCAAGATCATACTCCCTTAATAAACCCTCTCGAACAAAATCAACATTCTCCAATAATTGAACAGAGGACGTATTTGCTGGATCAATAATCGCTTCAATCCGATTCAGATACATTTCCTGAAACCCATATCGTAACACCGCAGCAATTGCTTCGCTCATGATGCCTTTTCTCCAATGATCGTGGTGTAATTCATAGCCGATTTCCGTGCGGCAGTGCTGTTTTTCTAGATTGAGAAAGCCGCAGCTGCCGATGATCGCAGGATCATCTTTTAGAGAAATGCCCCAGCGGATGCCTGTTTGTTCTTTGAAGATGTCGTGATACCACTTGATTTCTCCTTTTGTGTCTTCAATCGTTTCATGAGCATCAATGCCCATGTAGCGGCACACGGTTTCATTGGATAAGTAGATGTGCATATCCTCAGCGTCTTCGATTGTTGCTTGTTTTAAGATTAGTCTTTCGGTATGTATGGTTGGAAATGATTGCGGGAATATCAGTTTATGTCTATACATATTTTTCTCCTCGTGCAATTTTATTTAAATTATACCTGTACTGGTCGATTTTGTGTAATGCTTTGGTATAATATGTGAGAATGTGATTGCGGGGATAATTCACAAACAGAATTCGATTAAAAGCAAAAGAGGATAATTGAAATGGGTATTTTTCTAATTATGATCGTCATCGTGATGATCATCGTATCTTTAGCGATCTATTTGTTTAAAAAGGGAATCATCCATTCTAAAGTGTTAGTGATTGTAGGTTCTGTTTTAGGAGGAACCGCACTATTTGTTTGGGTGGCTATGTTTTTTAATTTTCACTCTGTATCTTTAACAAATGAATCGCTAGGTCATTTTAAGATTGGTGAAAAATTTGAGAGAGATCATACTTTTGTGGAGAATACTCAATTCTCCCATCCTAAACAGAGGGTCTATATGGAAAAAGAAAATCAAGATTTTGTAGTATCAGTTGATTAACATCATCGAGTTACATCTATTTACAATCAGTCAAAACAGAAAAAACTCAAAACATCTAAGGGAATCACTATTGGAGACGATTATTCATCTGTGCTACAAACATATGGAGATCAATTCAAGAAGCTCTGGTTTGTCGAAGGGTATAGCAAAGGTATACAATATCAAGATCAATCAAACGGTATCATTCTGGAGTTCTTTTTCAATGACAATAAACTAGCACTCATTGAACTTCGTAGTAAGCGGAAATAAAAAAGTAGAAAGTAAAAACAAGCATTTCAATTGAAATGCTTGTTTTTATGTTTCTTTTCCATAACATGTCTTACAATAAAAAACCCCTTCATTCCTGAGCCAAGCCTTTACCTCTGTCATTCCTCGTCTCTTTGGATAGACCAGCTTGACGTACACTTCTTCGTTTCCTTCTATCTTTTTCTGACAGCTAGTACACGTGGGTTCTTCGAATAGAAACAAGTAAAAAACTCCTTTTTAACTCAGTTTCTTCCATCATACCAAAAATTGAAATGTTTTCTATGGGTTTTCCGGTGTCTTTCGTTGGGCACGTTCGTGTAAATAAAAAGAATACCGAATCAACATCAACGCCACAAAACTAGCTAATCCGCCAATCCAGCTTAAGTTCGTGACATTTGTATACTGTATAATCACACCGCCCATTGACGATCCAAGCATCATGCCGATGTTCATAATCGCTGTATTAAAGCTTAGCACGGTTTCTGATGCTTGGGGTTTAAGGGAGATCAGATAAAATTGCTTTGCTGGTGTTGTTGTCCATGTGGCGATGCCCCAAATGGCGAGTGTGATCAAGACGCTAATTGTTGAGAATTGCGTAAAGAATAAGGCAAAGAGAGCGAACATCTGGATCATGATGCTGATCGAAATGGTTCGGTTTGGTCCCCATTGATCGACGGCGAAGCCGCCAAAGCGTGAGCCAATAAAAGCAGAAATGCCTAAGACGAGCAAGGCCATGCTTGTCATTTCAATTGAAAAGCCGGCGGTCTGTCGTAATAAAGGAGAGATATAAGCAAAGACCATCGTGTAGCCTAAGATCCAAAAGACCGTCGTGGCTAAGCCGCTGATCACTCTGCGGTCTTGAAGAATGTGTAATTGCTGCTTTAATGGCAGATGTGAATGTCCCTCTATGCGTGGCAGCAATTGATAAAGAAGCAAGAAGAGACAAGCAGTACCTAGTGCAATGATGAGAAAAATATAGTGCCAATCCACATGACCTGATAGAAATGTCCCAATAGGCACACCAAGTACGAGTGAAACGGTGAATCCAGTGATGACAGTTGCCATTGCACTTCCCTTTTTTTCTGGCGGGGCGATCTGCGCTGCATAATTCGTGGCGACGACAATATATAAACCGCCGCTCATGGCCATGATGACACGAGATAGCAGGAGCAGCACAAAATGATGGCTGAAAAAGGCGAGCATATTGCCTAAAATAAACACAAAAATAGCTGATAACAAAACCTTTTTTCGGTTCAGCTTCGACGTTGCCATGACTAAAAAGAGAGCGCCCACTGCATAAAAAAGAGAATAGACGGTGATGAGCTGTCCGGCAGCAGGAATGGAGATGTGTAAATCAACAGCAATGATATCTAGAATGCCTGACACGACGAATTCTGACGTGCCTGTGACAAATGAACCGACAGCTAAAAGAATGATCAATAGCTGATGAGATGTGTTTTTCATTTTGAACCCTTCCTTCATGTTGATACGTTGTCTTTAGTTTAAATTCCGTGCTAACATAAGTAAAATTGATGTTTTTCATGAAGGAGATGAGTAAATACTCATGAGCTTTGTTCGCTTTGATATTATCGCAAAAGTTGTGGAGCTTGGCAGTTTTACAGCAGCAGCTGAAGCATTAAATATGACGCAGTCAGCTGTGAGTCATGCAGTGGCGAATTTAGAGTCAGAGTGGGGTGTGTCTTTATTCATTCGTGACCGAAAAAAGGGTATTATGCTGACGGACATTGGTCAAACGCTTCTCCCGCATATTAGAGAAGTGTTAAATAGAGTGGAGAAAATCCAGCAAGAAATTGCGTTAACGAAAAATATTGAAACAGGTATGATTCGTATCGGCACATTTGCCAGTGCCTCTGCTTGTTTATTGCCTAAACTGCTTGTGAGCTATCAGAAAAAACATCCAAAAATTGAATTTAAATTTTATGAGGGAACGTATGAAGAAATATTGGAGTGGCTGGATTCTGGCATCATTGATGTTGGATTTGTTGTAAAAGGTCATGCGGATGAAGCCTTTGATTTACGGCCGCTTATGAAAGATGAGATGGTCGTCGCCTATCACCCAAATCATCGATATGAACAGCAGCCCATTGTAGATATAACAGATTTGGCAGATGAACCATTTATTATGCCGACTGGCATGTATCAATCACATGTAGAGGACATTTTTTCAGAGGCGCAAATGAAGCCAGCTGTTTTATTTGAAGTTCATGATTGTACGACCATTGCCCGTATGGTCGGGGAAGGACTTGGCGTCACAATAGGCCCTGAGTTGTTTTTAAAAACGCAGCAGCTTGTGCATATTCGCCAGCTGAATGTCTCTCATCATCGTGAGGTTGCGCTCGCCTGTCCTTCGCTCTCTCAAGCTTCGCCGGCAGTGAAAGAGTTTTTCCATGTAGCCGAAGCGGTTTTTGCAAAAGAGAAGGATTTGGGGAAGGGTGTATAAAGAACTAGATGTGAATTTCCAAATTCGTGTAATAAGACGAATGAAGCGGACATTTCTTTGAAAAATGTTCGCTTTTCGTATTGTGTTTTAAAAATGAAGTTGGTACAATAGACACAGAAATCAAATAGATAGAAGTCGTATAATCGCGGGGATATGGCCCGCAAGTTTCTACCAAGCTACCGTAAATGGCTTGACTACGTCAATTCACACTCGTTTGATATAAATCATGCATTGTTCTTGTTTTATGTCACAGTCTGAATTCACATATGTAGTCAAGCGTCCCAAAATTGTTGGGGCGTTTTTTATTTGACTAGTGAATGGGGCAGGCTAAAGCAAAAGGACATGAAGGGAGTCAGTTGGCTTGAAACAGTTTTTTCAGTTTGATGAATTAGGTACGAATTACCGCAGAGAAATCATCGGTGGTTTAACCACATTTTTGTCGATGGCTTACATTCTGTTTGTTAATCCGATCACACTTGCATTAGTGTCTGTGCCGGATTTTCCAGATAAATTACGAATTGATCAGGGGGCAGTCTTTACAGCGACGGCGTTAGCTTCTGCTGCAGGGTGTATTCTGATGGGATTGATCGCCAGGTATCCGATTGCGATTGCACCCGGTATGGGTCTGAATGCGTTCTTCGCCTTTTCGGTTGTACTTGGCATGGGCATCAAATGGGAAGCTGCACTTTCAGGTGTGTTTGTTTCAGGATTGATTTTCGTTGCTCTTTCTTTAACAGGTTTCCGTGAAAAAATCATCAATGCCATTCCGGCTGAGCTGAAGCTGGCAGTTGGTGCGGGTATTGGTTTGTTCATTACGTTTGTCGGTCTTCAAGGCTCTGGCATTATCGCCAATAATGATAATACGCTCGTTTCGCTTGGAAATATTCATAGTGGTCCGGTTCTGTTAACGGTGTTTGGTATCGTTGTGACGGTCATTTTAATGGTACTTCGAGTGAATGCAGGTGTCTTCATTGGGATGCTTGTGACAGCTATTGCAGGGATGATTTTTGGTCTTGTGCCAGTACCATCTCAAATTGTGGGAAGTATTCCAAGCTTGTCTCCAACCTTTGGTCAAGCCTTGATTCACTTACCAGAAATTTTCTCTATTCAAATGCTTGTCGTGATTTTAACGTTCTTATTCGTTGGGTTCTTTGATACAGCTGGTACACTTGTGGCTGTGGCAACACAGGCTGGTTTAATGAAGAATAATGAGCTGCCTCGTGCAGGAAGAGCACTTCTGGCGGATTCTTCTTCTATTGTTGTAGGTTCTATTCTTGGTACATCTACAACAACATCTTATGTTGAATCTAGCTCAGGTGTTGCTGCTGGTGCGCGTTCTGGTTTTGCAGCTGTCGTCACAGGGATTTTCTTCTTGCTTGCGATGTTCTTCTCACCACTTTTATCCATCGTTACATCGAATGTAACAGCACCTGCTTTAATCATTGTCGGTGCACTGATGGTCGCTCCGCTGGCGAAGATTGCATGGGATCGTTTTGAAATTGCGGTACCAGCTTTCTTAACGATGATTATGATGCCACTGACTTACAGTATTGCAACAGGTATTGCGGTTGGCTTTATTTTCTACCCGATCACCATGATCTTTAAAGGGAAAGCGAAAGAAGTACATCCAATTATGTACGGATTGTTTGTCATCTTTATTCTATATTTTGCTTTCTTAAATCATTAATTGAACATTTGAAACAGCAGCTCATAGAAGCTGCTGTTTTTTTGTTAAAAAAATCAAAACATAGTTGACTTATAGGAATTATGTGTTTATGATAAAAAGACATAATTCGCTGATTGGATCACCAAAGGCGCTTTGATTTCCTTTTTTAATAGAAGGTTTCAGGGTGCCTTTTTTTTCTTGCAGACATTCAAAAGGGGAGGAGATGTCTTTTGTCACGCTGGCTTCGACAGGTGATTGAACGAAAAAAGCAGGTGCTGATTCAAAAGCTCCTTTTATGGGGGCATGAAGAAGGGCAGGAAGCGCTCATGCATTATACAATTCATGAGCTGGAAAATGAGGTTCTCTATTTAAAAGAGCGAAAACAAAAATAGGGGGATGAGCGATGGATGAACAAAAGCTGAATTATATTTTATCTGCCTTAAAAGGGATCGACTATGGATCAGTGGTCATCACCATTCATAATGGACATATTACACAGGTTGATACGACCAAGAAGACTCGGTTCCCCGCTCATCAGGAGAATCTCCGGGTCCAGCAAGGAAAGCGGAGTCAATATCGTTGACCATGAATTTCAACATTGATAAAAAGCTGATGGAGGCCGTCAGCTTTTTTGTTTTGTCTTATTTTCTCTCCATTTTAAAACCTCTGCTGCCTTTTATCCGTCTATTCGTATGAACGTCAAGGAATCTTGACTGAATAGAGAGACTCCGCTACTTTAAGAGGAGTCATCCGAACAGTTCATGCACTTTTCGCACTGTAAGGATTGGATAGGAGTTGATATGAGATGTTAGAGAAAGATCAAGATCAGGGGACATCTGAAAAGAAAAACGAAGAGTCATCAATAGATCAAGAAACAAGGCAATCCCGCCTCAGCCGCAGCGCTGCAAAACGTGGAAGATCCTCAAAAACAGCGGATGATGAGCGTTCAGCTATCCAGCGTATACTGCAAGGTGTAGGAGGCGCGTTTAAGCGTTATGGTTCATATGGACTGGCGATGTTAAAATCACCGAGTCAGGCCATCAATCAAGCAGAAACATTGCGTATGAAGTACGCCTGGATCTCGATTGTGTTATTCAGCGTGTTTTTTGCTTTAGGCAACTATGTTCAATTAAAGGCGTCAAAGACCCGTTTATTAGGCTTTGGCATTCATTATTCTTTTGGCGACGCCTTTTTGAAGGTAGCGGTCTTTACACTCATTGTGCTGACATTGATGATGCTTACCGTCTGGCTGCTCGGAAAGTACATGCTAAAAGGAAACATATCACTGAAAGAAGTGATCATGAAGTTTGGTGCTGCGCTTGTGCCGGTGTTGGTTTTATCCATCCTTTGGCTTGTATTTGCCATGCTGAATATTCCATATGTGACCGTCATAATATCCGTAATGATGTTTGTCGGCCTCCAGTTGATTGCGGTCGTGCTCTTTCGCTCGTTTCAATCGGAGCATGATGCCGTACGTGGAGATTTGATGTATGCGGGCTGGGTCTTTTTATTGGTTGAGCTTGTCATCATTGCGCTGCTCTGGGGCATAGTCGGGGAGTATTTGATTCCATCACTTGTTCCTGTTCGATTTGGATAAAACACACTGAAAACCTCCTTTTTTGAAAAAGGGGGTTTTCATGTTGAGAAAAGAAAAAAACGGGTAAACTCTTGGTAACAAAGACCACCCTTGTTGTCGAAAGATATATGTGTTTTGATCGCGTAAATTTGATTGTATCAAGGTATGTTCTCTAGTAGAATATGGGGTGCTTTATTTGATTTTTTAGTGCAGGGGGTTCGAATCGTGCTTCAACAACTTTTATCCAATGCGTTCACCATGGTTTTAATCATTTTAGTGATTAATATTGTTTATGTTTCTTTTTCCACCATGCGTTTGATTTTAACGATGAAAGGCAGACGGTACGCAGCTGCTTTTGCGGGTACGATCGAAATGCTCATTTATGTCATTGGGTTAAGTATCGTTTTAGATAACTTAGATCAAATACAAAATGTCATTGCGTATGCGCTAGGTTATGGGATGGGGATCATTGTCGGGATGAAAATTGAAGAGAAGCTGGCACTTGGCTACACAACTGTTAACGTGATCACAAAAGAATTGGATGTCGATCTCCCAAGACAATTGAGAGAAAAAGGATATGGTGTCACCAGCTGGGTAGCAGGCGGTCTTGAAGGAGACCGGACAGCATTGCAAATTTTAACACCGAGAAAATATGAACTGCAATTATATGAAACGATTAAGACGCTGGATTCAAAGGCGTTTATCATTTCATATGAGCCCAAATCGATTCACGGCGGCTTCTGGGTGAAGGCTGTGAAGAAAAGGAGAATTAAAGAATGACCGCAAAACCAAAGAAGAAAAAATTCTATGTGGAAGACAACATGACGATTGATCAAGTGTTGTCCCAGATGGCAGCGGAAGGCTACTCGCCTGTCCGTCGAATGGAGGAACCGATTTTTCAAGAAAAGAAGGAAAATGGGTCGATTCAGATCATTCCGATTGGGAAAAAAATCGTATTTGAAGGAAAAATAGTCTAAATCCGAACATTAAAACGACGACTTCATAGATTGTTCGATAAATCCGTTGACATCATGAACATCCGTTGTTAAGATAAACATGAAATCAAAACACGAGCCTCATATAATCTTGGGAATATGGCCCATAAGTTTCTACCCAGTTACCGTAAATGACTGGACTATGCAGGATAGTGAACAAAACTGACATGGCGTTTCAAAAGCGAACAGCGCTTACCATGGCCCGGTTTGTGTTGCTTCCTAACATTGCAATACAGACCGGGCCTTTTTGTTCGGCGTTTGACAAGCTGCTTAGGTTTGGGAAGCGTGTCAAACGATACAAAATCGAATAACAGCTTAAAGGTGGGGACAAAATGAAGCCGCTTGTAGGTGTCATCATGGGAAGTACATCTGATTGGGAAACAATGAAAAATGCGTGCGACATCTTAGAGGAATTAAACATTCCGTATGAAAAACAGGTAGTATCCGCACACCGGACACCTGACTTGATGTTTGAATATGCGACTGAAGCAAGAGGTAAAGGACTAAAGGTCATCATTGCCGGTGCTGGAGGCGCAGCACATTTACCGGGGATGGTCGCAGCAAAAACGACACTGCCGGTCATTGGTGTGCCTGTACAATCAAAGGCACTAAACGGGCTGGATTCCTTATTATCCATCGTTCAAATGCCAGGCGGTGTACCAGTTGCTACAGTAGCCATTGGCAAAGCCGGTGCAACAAATGCAGGCCTTCTTGCCGCACAAATGATTTCAGCATTTGATGAAAAGGTCGCAGCTCGCCTTGAAGAAAGAAGAGAGCAGACAAAACAGACTGTACTAGAAAGCAGTGATCAGCTTGGCTAAGCAGACCATTTTTCCAAACGCAACCATCGGGATCATTGGCGGCGGACAGCTTGGCAGATACATGGCTGTCAGCGCAAAGCAAATGGGGTACCGGGCAGCAGTTCTAGACCCAGTTGCACAATCTCCTTGCGGACAGGTTGCTGATAAAGAAATCACAGCCGCATATAGTGACCTTGAAGCGATTCGAAAGCTGGCAGACGTCAGCGATGTGGTGACTTATGAGTTTGAAAATATTGATTATGATGCACTCAATCAGCTGAAGGAAGAAGCCTATTTACCACAAGGAAGCGACCTTCTCCTTTTAACTCAAAATCGTGAGACCGAGAAAAAAGGAATTGTAGACGCAGGCTGTGAAGTAGCGCCTTACCGCATTATTCATGATGAAAAAGAGCTGGAAGAAGCATTGGACGTGCTCGGTTTGCCAGCCGTGCTGAAAACATGCAGAGGCGGCTACGACGGAAAAGGACAGTACGTCATTAAAGAAAAAGGACAGCTTCAGGAAGCAGCTGCACTGCTCACACATGGAACTTGTATTTTAGAAAGCTGGGTTCCATTCCAAATGGAGCTATCAGTGATCGTCACTCGTTCTGTTCATGGAGAGATTGCAGTATTCCCAGTCGCTGAGAACATTCATAAGCATAATATTTTGTTCCAAAGCATTGTACCTGCAAGGGTAGAGAACCGCATTCAGGAGAAGGCGAAAGATCTGGCAACAACACTGGCTGAAAAGCTGGGGCTGGTTGGTACTCTTGCTGTAGAACTGTTCCTGACAAATGACGGAAAGCTGCTCGTCAATGAACTGGCACCACGCCCGCATAATTCTGGTCATTATACACTCGATTTATGTGAGACAAGTCAGTTTGAACAGCACGTCCGCGCTATATGTGGTTTGCCGCTTGGCGGTACAGCCCTTTTATCAGAGGGAATGATGGTGAATTTATTAGGCGATGAAGTGGACATTCCAAAAGAGCATCCTGAGCTTCTCAAAGAAGCGAAGCTTTATCTATATGGAAAGCATGAAGTAAAAGCCGGCCGCAAAATGGGGCATATGACGTTTATGAAACAGCTCGATGATGAGTGGATGACAAACATCACAAAGATATGGACTGAAAGAGATGGAGGAAACGGGAAATGATCGAACGTTACGCACGACCAGAAATGTCAGCAATCTGGACAGAGGAAAACAAATTTAATGCATGGCTTGAAGTAGAAATTCTCGCTTGTGAAGCTTGGGCAGAGCTTGGCGTCATTCCGAAAGAAGACGTTGTGACAATGCGCAAAAATGCAAGCTTTGATATTGGACGTATTTTAGAGATTGAACAAGACACGCGCCACGACGTGGTTGCCTTTACGCGTGCTGTCTCTGAATCTCTAGGAGAAGAAAGAAAGTGGGTTCATTACGGATTAACATCGACAGACGTAGTGGATACGGCGCTTTCATATCTATTAAAACAGGCGAACGATATCCTGCTCAAGGACATTGAGAGATTTGTTGACATCCTAAAAGAAAAAGCAAAAGAGCACAAATATACCGTCATGATGGGCCGTACACACGGTGTACACGCTGAACCGACAACATTTGGCCTGAAGCTTGCTCTTTGGTACGAGGAAATGAAGCGTAACTTAGAACGTTTTAAACAAGCAAAAGCTGGCATTGAATATGGCAAAATCTCTGGAGCTGTTGGCACATATGCGAACATCGACCCGTTTGTTGAGCAATATGTATGTGAGAAACTTGGCATCAAAGCTGCACCAATTTCAACCCAAACCTTGCAGCGTGACCGCCATGCAGATTACATGGCTACTCTTGCTTTAGTCGCAACGAGCATTGAGAAATTTGCTGTTGAAATTCGTGGTCTTCAAAAGAGTGAAACACGTGAAGTAGAAGAGTTCTTTGCCAAAGGACAAAAAGGGTCATCAGCGATGCCGCATAAGCGTAACCCAATCGGTTCTGAGAATATGACGGGAATTGCCCGCGTGATCCGTGGATATATGCTGACAGCTTATGAAAATGTACCGCTTTGGCATGAGCGTGATATTTCTCATTCATCTGCTGAGCGCATCATTTTACCAGATGCAACGATTGCACTGAACTATATGCTCAACCGTTTCTCAAACATCGTGAAAAACTTAACGGTTTTCCCTGAAAATATGAAACGCAACATGGACCGCACACTTGGCTTAATTTACTCACAGCGCGTTCTTCTTGCATTAATCGATACAGGTATGGCACGTGAAGAGGCATATGACACGGTTCAGCCAAAGGCGATGGAAGCGTGGGAGAAACAAGTGCCGTTCCGTTCATTAGTAGAAGCAGAAGAAAAAATCACGTCACGCTTAACACCTGAACAAATCGCTGACTGCTTCGATTACAACTATCATTTGAAAAATGTCGATATGATTTTCGAACGTCTAGGTCTTGCGTAAGAAATGGGCCGCCTGCTTGCCAGGCGCCCAATCCTGAAAATTGCCAACATTCAAATTAGGAGGCCAACCTGAATGACTGTGAAACAAGAACTTCTCTACGAAGGCAAAGCGAAAAAAATCTATCAGACCGATGACGAGCATATTTTATATGTCGAATATAAAGACTCAGCTACAGCATTTAACGGCGAAAAGAAAGCCGAAATCGAAGGCAAAGGCAGACTGAACAACGAAATTTCGAGCTTAATCTTTCAAATGCTGCATGAGAAAGGAATCAACAATCACTTTGTGAAACGCCTTTCTGAAACAGAGCAGCTCATTCAAAAGGTGCAGATTGTTCCGCTTGAAGTGGTTGTACGAAATGTAGTGGCAGGCAGTATGTCAAAACGCCTCGGCATTCCAGAGGGAACGAAACTGGACACACCTTTGATTGAGTTTTACTACAAAGATGATGCGCTCGGCGATCCGCTCATTACAGAAGATCATATCCGCATTTTAGATGCAGCGACACCAGAGCAGGTCGAGGAAATGAAACAAATCACAAGACAAGTGAATGAAGAGTTAAAGCAAATCTTCTCAGACTGCCATGTGAATTTAATTGATTTCAAGCTTGAATTCGGAATAGATCACGAGAATCGTATTTTGCTAGCTGATGAGATTTCACCTGATACGTGCAGGCTTTGGGACAAAGATACAAACGAAAAGCTTGATAAAGACGTGTTCAGACGAAACCTGGGCGGCTTAACGAATGCATACGAAGAAATTTTCAAAAGACTTGGAGGCCATAAACATGTATAAAGTGAAAATTTTTGTCAGCTTAAAAGAGAGCGTTCTTGATCCACAAGGAAGTGCCGTGCAGCACGCTTTGCACAGCATGTCTTATCAGGAAGTAAAGGATGTCCGTATCGGGAAATACATGGAGCTTGTCATTGAAAAATCAGATCGTGATTTAGACACAGTCGTCAAAGAAATGTGCGAAAAATTACTTGCCAACACGGTGATTGAAGATTACCGCTATGAGGTGGAGGAGGTTGTCGCACAGTGAAGTTTGCAGTGATCGTCTTGCCTGGCTCTAACTGTGATATCGATATGTACCATGCGATTCAAGATGAGCTAGGTGAACAAGTTGAATATGTATGGCACGACGAAACGAGTCTTGACGGATTTGACGGTGTACTCGTACCAGGCGGTTTCTCTTATGGGGATTACTTAAGATGTGGTGCGATCGCCCGCTTCTCAAACATCATGCCGGCGGTGAAAAAAGCAGCTGAGGAAGGAAAACCTGTTCTTGGTGTTTGTAACGGGTTCCAAATTCTTCAGGAGCTTGGCATTCTTCCGGGTGCGATGAGACGAAATAAAGACTTGAAATTTATCTGTCGTCCAGTTGAACTCATTGTAGAAAACAACGAAACGCAATTTACAAGCGGTTATCAAAAAGGCGAATCCATTACGATTCCTGTAGCGCACGGTGAAGGCAACTTCTACTGTGACGAAGACACTTTAGCGAAGCTCATTGAACGCGGCCAAATCGCTTTCACTTATGGAGACGATATTAACGGCAGTGTAAATCGTATTGCAGGTGTAACGAATGAAGAGGGCAATGTACTCGGCATGATGCCGCACCCTGAGCGCGCGGTTGATTCATTACTAGGCAGCGCAGACGGACTTAAATTGTTTCAATCTATCGTGAAAAATTGGAGGGACACTCATGTCACTACTGCTTGAACCAAGTCACAAGCAAATTAAAGAAGAGAAATTGTATCAGCAAATGGGATTGAGTGATGAAGAATTCGCTTTAATCGAATCCATTATTGGCAGGCTGCCAAACTACACAGAAACGGGCATTTTTTCTGTCATGTGGTCAGAGCATTGCAGTTATAAAAACTCAAAGCCTGTTTTAAGCAAATTCCCGACAAAAGGAGAGCACGTCCTTCAAGGTCCTGGGGAAGGCGCTGGAATCGTTGATATTGGAGACAACCAAGCGGTTGTATTTAAAATCGAATCACATAACCATCCATCTGCGATTGAACCGTATCAAGGAGCGGCGACAGGTGTCGGCGGAATTATCCGTGATGTATTCTCCATGGGTGCGCGTCCAATTGCTGTATTAAACTCTCTTCGTTTTGGTGAACTGACTTCACCGCGCGTGAAGTACTTGTTTGAAGAAGTAGTGGCAGGGATCGCAGGCTATGGAAACTGTATCGGAATTCCAACAGTCGGCGGAGAGGTTCATTTCGATCAAAGCTATGAAGGCAACCCGCTCGTAAATGCAATGTGTGTTGGATTAATCAACCATGAAGACATCAAAAAAGGGCAGGCAAAAGGTGTCGGCAACACGGTCATGTACGTTGGTGCCAAAACGGGACGTGACGGAATTCACGGTGCAACATTTGCATCTGAGGAATTTTCTGATGAATCAGAAGAAAAACGCTCAGCAGTTCAAGTCGGTGATCCATTCATGGAAAAACTGCTGCTTGAAGCGTGCCTTGAAGTCATCAAAAACGATGCACTCGTTGGAATTCAGGATATGGGAGCGGCTGGCTTAACAAGCTCAAGTGCGGAAATGGCGAGTAAAGCAGGTTCTGGTATCGAGATGAATCTAGACCTTATCCCGCAGCGTGAAACAGGCATGTCCGCATACGAAATGATGCTGTCTGAATCTCAAGAGAGAATGCTTCTGGTCATTGAAAAAGGCCGTGAACAAGAAATCATTGATATTTTTGAAAAATACGATCTTGAAGCGGTATCAGTCGGACATGTGACAGACGATAAAATGCTTCGTTTACTTCATCAAGGTGAAGTAGTATGTGAGCTTCCTGTTGATGCCCTTGCAGAAGAAGCGCCGGTTTATCACAAGCCGTCAAGTGAGCCTGCATACTATCGTGAGTTTTTAGAAACAAAAGTTGAAGCACCTGCTATCACAGATGCAGCCGAAACGTTAAAGCAGCTTCTCCAGCAGCCGACAATTGCAAGTAAAGAATGGGTTTATGACCAATATGACTACATGGTTCGGACAAATACAGTCGTTGCACCAGGCTCTGATGCGGGCGTTTTAAGAATCCGTGGAACGAAAAAAGCCCTTGCGATGACAACCGATTGTAACGCACGTTATCTCTACCTTGATCCAGAGGTCGGCGGGAAAATCGCAGTCGCAGAAGCAGCACGTAACATTGTGTGCTCAGGCGCTCGTCCGCTTGCAGTAACAGATAACCTGAACTTCGGTAACCCAGAAAAACCAGAAATTTTCTGGCAAATTGAAAAATCTGCTGACGGTATTAGTGAAGCGTGCCGCAAGCTAAGCACACCAGTTATCGGTGGTAACGTCTCTTTATATAACGAATCAAATGGAACAGCCATTTACCCAACACCAGTTATTGGGATGGTTGGTTTGGTGGAAGATACAGCTCATATTACGACGCAGTCATTCCAGCAGGCTGGCGATGTGATTTTCGTCATTGGTGAGACGAAGGAAGAATTCGCAGGCAGTGAGCTTCAAAAGATGACAGAAGGCCGTATTTACGGAAAAGCACCAGAAATTGATTTGGATGTAGAGCTCACTCGTCAGGAAGCCCTTCTTGCTGCGATTCAAAACGGACTTGTTCAATCAGCTCACGATGTGTCTGAAGGCGGTCTTGGTGTTGCACTTGCTGAAAGTACATTTGGAACAGACGGTCTTGGCGCTCATATCCAAATTGATCTAAACAGCGAAGCTTCATTATTCAGTGAAACACAGTCACGTTTTGTCGTCACAGTGAAACCAGAGCACCGCGAAGCGTTTGCTGCGGCTGTCAAAGATGCGAAAGAAGTTGGAACGGTCACAAATGATGGGGTATTCACTGTCAAAAATCAAGAAGGACAACAATGGATTCATGCAGCGGTCAACGAGCTTGAACGCGCATGGAAAGGAGCGATCCCATGCTTGCTGAAATCAGAGGCTTAAACGAAGAGTGTGGCGTCTTTGGGGTTTGGGGACACGAAGAAGCCCCGCAAATCACATATTACGGATTGCATAGCCTTCAGCACCGAGGACAAGAGGGTGCGGGAATCATTGCAACAGATGGTGAAAACCTGACGGCACATAAAGGCCTTGGACTGATTACGGAAGTCTTTCAAAACGGTGAGCTAAAGGATCTGAAAGGCAAAGGAGCGATCGGACACGTTCGGTATGCGACAGCAGGCGGAGGCGGCTTTGAAAATGTGCAGCCCCTCTTCTTCCGCTCGCAAAACAACGGCAGTCTTGCCCTTGCTCATAATGGGAACTTAGTGAATGCAACGCAATTAAAGCAGCAGCTAGAGAACCAGGGGAGTATATTCCAAACATCTTCTGACACTGAAGTGCTCGCTCATTTAATTAAGCGCAGCGGCTATGTTGAATTGAAAGAGCAGATCAAAAATGCCCTGTCCATGCTTAAAGGCGCATATGCTTTCTTAATTATGACGGAAACAGAAATGATTGTGGCACTTGATCCGAACGGCTTACGTCCGCTTTCACTTGGTATGCTTGGGGACGCGTATGTGGTTGCTTCTGAAACATGTGCATTTGATGTTGTCGGTGCCACGTATTTACGAGATGTGGAGCCTGGCGAAATGCTGATCATTAATGATGAAGGCCTGAAATCTGAACGCTTCTCCATGAACATTAACCGCAGCATGT
This sequence comes from Bacillus sp. FSL M8-0350, assembly GCF_038593345.1. Taxonomy (NCBI): domain Bacteria; kingdom Bacillati; phylum Bacillota; class Bacilli; order Caryophanales; family Bacillaceae; genus Bacillus; species Bacillus sp. FSL M8-0350. Next base: position 655,251 of record NZ_CP151985.1, read on the forward strand.
GCAGCATGGAATACATTTATTTCTCAAGACCTGACAGCAATATCAACGGCATCAACGTGCATAGTGCGAGAAAGAACCTTGGCAAAAAGCTTGCCGAGGAAGCGCATGTCGAAGCAGATGTCGTGACAGGTGTACCAGATTCGAGTATTTCTGCAGCAATTGGATATGCCGAAGCAACAGGTATTCCGTATGAGCTCGGTTTGATTAAAAACCGTTATGTCGGCCGGACGTTTATTCAGCCGTCTCAAGCATTGCGTGAGCAGGGCGTGCGCATGAAGCTGTCAGCTGTGCGCGGGGTCGTCGAAGGAAAACGTGTCGTGATGGTGGATGATTCCATTGTACGCGGAACTACAAGCCGCCGCATTGTGACGATGCTAAGAGAAGCGGGTGCGACGGAAGTCCATGTGCGCATTAGTTCACCGCCAATCGCACATCCATGTTTTTATGGAATTGATACGTCCACACATGAAGAGCTGATTGCTTCTTCTCATTCAGTGGAAGAAATTAGACAGGAAATCGGTGCAGACTCCATTGCATTTTTATCTGTAGACGGTTTAATGGACGGGATTGGCAGGAAGTATGATGATCCGCAGCGCGGTCAATGTTTAGCATGCTTTACTGGGAAATACCCGACTGAAATTTATGAAGATACTGTTCTTCCGCATGTGAAGGAAACAGCACTGACGAAATAATCGAATAAAGGAGCAGCAGTCAAGATGATTTGATATGCTGCTCTTTCATTCTGCTGAAAATAAATGGAAGAGAAGCAGCTAAAAGGAGTGAATGGGATGTCAGAAGCATATAAAAACGCCGGTGTCGACATCGAAGCAGGATACGAAGCCGTCAAACGAATGAAAACACACGTAGAACGTACAAAAAGAGCAGGTGTCATGGGTGCTCTAGGCGGATTTGGCGGTATGTTTGATTTATCTGAGCTGCCATACAAAAAGCCCGTTCTTGTCTCAGGAACAGATGGTGTTGGAACAAAATTAAAGCTTGCCTTTTTAATGGATCAACACGATACGATCGGTGTTGATGCCGTGGCAATGTGTGTGAACGATGTGCTGGCACAAGGGGCAGAGCCGCTCTTTTTCTTAGATTACTTAGCAGTTGGTAAAGCAGATCCGATAAAAATTGAATCAATCGTCAAAGGTGTGGCTGACGGCTGTGAGCAGTCTGGTTCAGCGCTTGTCGGCGGAGAAACAGCAGAAATGCCGGGTCTTTACACAGAAGATGAATATGATATTGCTGGTTTTTCAGTAGGCGTCGTTGAAAAGGATGAAATCGTGACAGGAGAGAGCATTAAAGAGGGGCACTTGCTTATTGGACTCAGCTCAAGCGGAATTCATAGCAATGGGTACTCCCTCGTTCGTAAAGTATTGCTGGAAGACGCTGGTCTGGACCTTCATCAAACGTATGAACCTTTTACAAGACCGCTTGGAGAAGAGCTGCTTGAACCGACCAAAATTTATGTGAAGCCCGTCCTCAAACAAGTGAAAGCCGGCAAGATTGACGGTATGGCACATGTGACAGGCGGCGGCTTTATTGAAAATTTACCACGTATGCTGCCTGAAGGGCTTGGCGTTGAGATTGATAACGGCTCATGGCCAGTACCGCCAATTTTCTCCTTTATTCAAGAAAAAGGACAGTTAAAGGCAGAAGAAATGTTCAACGTGTTTAATATGGGCATTGGTTTTGTCTTAGCGGTAAAAGAAGATGACCTTGTCGAAGTGATCAGAGGACTTGAAGAAGACGGAGAGAAAGCATTTCTCATTGGCCGTGTTCAAAAAGGAGAAGGCGTCACATTCGGCGGTGGAAGCCTCTCATGAAGAAGTTTGCGATCTTCGCCTCTGGAAGCGGGACGAATTTTCAAGCCATTATAGATACATTAAAAAAAGAACAGTGGCAGGCAAAGGCCGCCATTGTGATTTGCGATAAACCGGGTGCAAAGGTGCTGGAGCGTGCTGAGAAAGAGGGCATTCCCTCCTTTGCCTTTACCCCGAAGGCTTTTCCGAATAAAGCCGCTTTTGAACAAACGATCATTGAACAGCTTAGGCTGCATGAAGTGGAATGGATTTTCCTTGCTGGGTATATGAGACTGATTGGTCCGACATTACTTGAAGCATTCAGAGGGAAAATTGTCAATATCCATCCGTCCTTGCTGCCAGCCTTCCCAGGGCTGGATGCCATTGGACAAGCTTATCAAGCAGGCGTCAAAGTGGCGGGCATCACCGTCCATTTTGTCGATGAAGGCATGGATACAGGTCCGATCATTGACCAAGCGTCGATTTATATCGAACAAGGGGAAGAGCTTGAATCGATTGAAAAAAGAATGCATGAACTAGAACACACACTATATCCAAAAGTGATCAAATCACTTTTAGAATTATCTTAATGAGGTGACGAAGGCATGACGATCAAACGCGCATTAATCAGTGTTTCCGATAAAACGAATCTTGTACCTTTTGTGAAAGAATTAACAGAACTTGGCGTTGAAGTGATTTCAACTGGAGGTACACACAAGCTTCTTCAAGAAAACGGTATTGATGTCATTGGGATTTCAGAAGTCACTGGATTCCCTGAAATCATGGACGGACGACTCAAAACACTTCACCCGAACATTCATGGTGGACTTTTAGCAGTGAGAGAAAACGATGAGCATATGGCACAGATTGAGAAGCATGGCATTCAGCCGATTGATCTTGTTGTCGTGAATCTCTATCCATTCAAAGAGACGATCTCAAAAGACGATGTGACGTATGAAGAAGCGATTGAAAACATTGATATTGGCGGACCGGGAATGCTTCGTGCGGCATCAAAAAACCATCAAGACGTCACAGTGATTGTCGATCCTCGTGACTATGATACAGTCATTCAGCAAATCAAAGACGGCGGCGTGTCATTAGAGAAAAAACGTGAGCTTGCTGCAAAAGTCTTCCGTCATACGGCTGCTTACGATGCTCTGATTGCCGATTACTTAACAAACTTTGTGGGCGAAACAGAGCCAGAACAGTTCACTGTCACATTTGAGAAAAAACAATCTCTTCGTTATGGAGAAAACCCTCATCAAGCGGCGACTTTCTATGAAAATGCTCTTCCAGCGAAAGGTTCTTTAGCTACTGCAACGCAATTACACGGAAAAGAACTTTCCTACAACAACATCAAAGATGCAGATGCCGCTCTTCAAATTGTACGTGAATTCACGGAGCCAGCAGCTGTCGCTGTGAAGCATATGAACCCGTGCGGCGTTGGTACAGGAGAAACGATTGCAGAAGCTTTTGACCGAGCATTCAAAGCAGATGAGACTTCTATTTTTGGCGGCATTGTGGCACTTAACCGTGAAGTAGACAAACAAACAGCTGACGTGCTGCATACGATTTTCTTAGAAATTGTCATCGCCCCATCGTTCAGCCAAGAAGCGCTTGACGTGTTAACGGCGAAAAAGAACCTTCGTCTATTAACATTAGATGTAGAAGCGGATCTCGGGAAAAAAGAAAAGCAGCTGACAAGTGTCCATGGCGGACTGCTTGTTCAGGATATTGACACGTATGGCTTAGAGGAAGCAACTATCTCTATTCCAACGAAAAGAGAACCAACAGAAGACGAATGGAAAGACTTAAAGCTTGCTTGGAAAGTAGTCAAGCATGTGAAATCAAATGCCATTGTCCTTGCGAAAGATCAAATGACAGCAGGGATCGGTGCTGGTCAAATGAACCGCGTGGGCTCAGCTAATATTGCAATTGAGCAAGCAGGTGAAAAGGCAAAAGGCAGCGCACTAGGCTCTGATGCATTCTTCCCAATGGGCGATACAGTGGAAGCTGCTGCAAAGGCAGGCGTCACAGCGATTATTCAGCCAGGCGGATCTATTCGTGATGAAGAATCGATTCAAAAAGCAGATGAATACGGCATCGCCATGGTCTTCACTGGCGTTAGACATTTCAAACATTAAGGGGATGACAGTGTGAACGTACTAATTATTGGCAGAGGCGGAAGAGAGCATACCATCGCATGGAAAGTGAATCAAAGTGAACTTGTCAGCCAAGTATTTGTCGCACCCGGCAATGATGGAATGACAGATGCTGCGAAGCTTGTACCAATCGACGAAGGCGATCATGAGTCATTAATTCGTTTTGCAAAAGAAAACGAAGTCGGCTTAACCATTGTCGGTCCAGAGGTTCCTTTAATCGCAGGTGTCGTTGATGCATTTGAAGAAGCAGGTTTAAAAGTATTTGGACCGAATGCAAAAGCTGCGGTCATTGAAGGCTCAAAGGAATTTGCAAAAGACTTAATGAAGAATTACGATATCCCGACGGCTGCCTATGCTGCTTTTACATCGTTTGAAGAAGCAAAGGCATATGTGGAAGAAAAGGGTGCGCCGATTGTTATTAAAGCTGACGGTCTCGCCGCAGGAAAAGGCGTGACAGTGGCCATGACGCTTGAAGAGGCGGTCGATTGTCTGCATGATTTCTTAGAGGATGAAAAGTTTGGCGATGCAAGTGCATCAGTCGTCATCGAAGAATTTTTAACAGGCGAAGAATTTTCACTCATGGCCTTTGTCAATGGAGACAAGGTGTACCCGATGGTGATTGCGCAGGATCATAAAAGGGCCTTTGAAGATGACAAAGGGCCGAACACCGGCGGAATGGGCGCTTATTCACCAGTTCCGCAAATTTCAGATGAAGTGGTTCAAAAAGCGGTGGAAGATGTCGTCAAACCGGCAGCTCGCGCGATGGTGCAGGAAGGGCGTCCATTTACAGGCATTTTATATGCAGGTTTAATGCTGACACCAGAAGGCTCAAAGGTGATTGAATTCAATGCACGCTTTGGCGACCCTGAAACGCAAGTGGTTCTCCCTCGTCTTGAATCAGATCTAGTCCAAGTATTCCTCGATATTCTTGATGGAAAAGATGTGGACTTACAGTGGAAAGACACTGCGGCTGTCAGTGTGGTTCTTGCATCAGAAGGATACCCAGAAGACTATGCAAAAGGCACACCAATCGGTACTTTGCAAACGACTGTCTCTGATGTTGTGACCTTCCACGCAGGAACAAAAAAAGAAAACGATCAATTCGTCACAAATGGCGGCCGTGTAGCGAATGTGACCGCATTTGACGACACATTTGAAGCGGCAAGATCAAGAGTGTATGAAGCGGTTGAAGAAATCATTCAGCCAGGTCTATTTTATCGCCGTGACATCGGTGCCCGTGCACTGAAGGCTGCGGGGAAAAACGTTTAATCAAAACACCTTTCTATCTGACGAGATGGAAAGGTGTTTTTTGTTCATGAGAAGGGATGCCGGCGGAATATGAAGAAGTAGTATGGGATGACGAGTTTATGAGGAGGCAGCATGATCATTCAAGGAATCATTCTATTTGCAATCGTATTACTTATTTTATTTATACTGTTCTCAAATCTCATCATGTATGAAGCGAGAAAGCAAAACAAAGCCAAAAAAGCTCAGCCATTAGGTATATGATCATGCCGATTTTTTCTGGTATCGTCATTGTTTCATTTTCCATTTGGATTTTTTTTATTAGCTGATTGATAAGAGAGGATGAGTATATGGTGCAATTGAAGGAACTTGCGAACGAGCGTTTTTCTGCCTCGATCTGTATTGATTCATTTAATGAGCGAATCCGTTTGGATGACTACAGCGGCAGGGTGCGGGATGTGATTCAGTTGGTTCTAAAGGAAGCGGCGGACTGCAAGGCTTCTAAGGTCATTGTGAAAGTCAGGCGTGAGCATATGCCTCTTTTTTTAGAAAAAGGCTTTCGGCTTGAAGGCGTGTTTTCTCATTATTTCCTTGGAAGTGATGCGTACGGCATGTCGCTCTTTCTGACGGAGGATCGAATGAACAGCCCGTATTGGCTGAAGGAAGATGAAATTGTTGCGTCTATTCAAGAAAAGCCTCTCAAAAAAGACCAAGGCACATGGCAGGATGAGTATGTGATGAGGAAAGCAGATACGCAGGATATTCACAAGCTGGCAAAGCTCTATGATACCGTCTTTGAAACGTATCCTACGCCAATGAACGAGTCAGATTACATCCAAAAGGTGATGGAGGAAGGGACGGTCTTTTATGCCGTTGAACATGACGGGCACATTGTGAGTGCAGCATCCGCTGAAATCAATGCGCCGTATGGTCATGCGGAATTAACAGATTGTGCGACCCTTCCGACATACAGAAAACTAGGATTCATGCATCATTTGATTCTAGCACTCGAAAAAGAACTTCAATCCATGCACATCTATGTCTTTTATTCTCTCGCACGTGCACTGTCCTATGGAATGAATCAAGTGTTTTATCAGCTCGGCTATACGTATACCGGGCGTTTCCAAAACAACTGTTATATTTTTGACAAAATTGAAGATATGAATCTATGGGTGAAAACGCCGAATGAATCATGAAATGGTTCTCATCTGATCAAGCAGACCAGATAGGCGGTACGCCATGATACTGAGCTGCAGCTTCATCCGATCATCCATCGATTTGAGGCTGCAGCCAGTTCTCGTTTCAATTTGTTTCAGCCGGTAGCTTAATGTATGCCTATGAATAAACAATTCCCCAGCAGATTTTTGAATATTTTCATTGTGGGCCAAATACACTTCGAGTGTATGGATCAGGTCAGCCCCCTGTTTTTTCGTATAAAGCAAGGGACTTAACAGCTCCACGTAAAAGTCATGCAAATTCATACCCGCTTCATTCATTTCAAGAAGCATCCCGTATAAGCCGAGCTTCTGATAATGAATGATGCATTCGTCTGTCTTTAAAAGCGGAAGAAGCCTTGCTGCATACTGCGCTTCCTTCGCGCTTTTTGAAAAGAGACCGATCTGGTCATAGGCTCTCCCAATGCCAATCACAATCGGATGGACGGGAAAAAAATAAGACCAAGTGCTCCGGCACTCTTCTGCTGCACGATACCACTCCGCTTCTTGAAACGTTTTTTTTCCTGCTGGTGTAAGAACAAAAATGGAATCGAGCCTTGTCTTAAGTAAAAAAGGAATATGTCTGCGTTCAAATATCGACGTGAGTAATTGAGATAGGCGCTGCATCATTTGGTGATCAAGCTGTGTGTGCTGATGCTGAAATTGAAAGTAGATGACCACCTGCTCATCGCTCATATCATATTGCAGCTTTGTTGCTTGTTCGACCACATAGCTTTCTTCTGTGTATTGCTGCTGCAAAATATCATCTAACAAATGACCTTGCATTTGGTTTTCTGTATCTTGAATGGCTTTTTGCTTCAGCCATTCAATCGCATACACCGCCCCAGCATGCTCGATGGCAATCGCGTCAAGATGATGCCACGCATCCTTTTTCTTTAAAGATACAATAAACCCGAAAATATCGCCCATCGCAATCACCGGACATGCAGCGAGGACAAACGCACCGCACGTGTCATAAACGAGCCTTCCTTTCTCCTCAGCCTGCTTGAGAAGAGGCATCGTTTCGATTGGTTCACGATCTGTCAGAAAGCCAAAAGCAGGAGAGTACGTCACTTCATCTTTGATGAGATGAGCTGCGGTTTGATGTAAAAAAACATCTAGCACGACGATGTTTGCCGAAGTGAGATGTGCCAGCTCATCTGTAATTTGCGTGACATTTTTATTGCTTACATTTAAATGGGTCAGTCTTTGGTGAATAGCTGAAGAATATTTAAGCTGATGGAGCTGGCTGCTGACGATTTGCTCTAGGACGGCTTTTGTAATGTCTGAGAAGTTGACATGTGAAGGAATCTCGATGAGTGGAATGCCGCTGTTTTTGGCAGCTTCGATCAGTGATGCCGGAATCTCCGTTAAGTACACGCCTTTATAAATCGCAATGGCCGATAGACGATGAGATTGAATCAGCTCCTCAAGCCGGGCGCGCCTTTCCTTATTGTCTGCAAGTCCAAAGCCGGTTGTGACGAGCAGTTCCCCTTCTGAAAGCCTTGAAGTATCTTCGATAATTTCCACAATGGTCACCCACTGAATGAGGCGGTCCAGTCCATTTTCCCCAGCAAGCAGCTTTGTTTCCTTCATGATATCGAGCGAGAGTGCATCTTTGACGAGAATCGCCATAGACTCATGACCTCCTTTTGAACACTCTTATACACGATGTATAAAAAATACGTGTGAAATTCGGGCATGTGGCGAATGGAGGATGACTGCCCTCTTGATTAAGCTAATCTTATAACAAGTATACAAAATTTTCTTGCGATTCATGAAAAAAGAAAGATGCAGCTGCTGACGATAGAGGGAGGAATGACAAAGTGGAGACCCGGGATTACTTAATCAAACCGATGTTGAATCAGCATTATCCTGTGGCTGTGAAAGGAGAGGGGATTTATTTATATGATCGAGACGGGAAAAAATATTTAGACGGCTCATCGGGTGCTGTCACGGCAAGTATTGGACATGGCATACGAGACATCATTGATGCCATGACAGAGCAAGCGGAAAAGGTGAGCTTTACGTACAGGTCACAATTCACAAATGAACCAGCAGAAGAACTTGCCTATGAATTGAGTACGCTCTGCCCAGGGAATCTGAACTGGTCTTTTTTTGTCGGAAGCGGATCAGAGGCAACAGAGACCGCCATGAAAATTGCCATTCAGCATTGGCAGGAGCAGGGGAAGGCTGAGAAGAATCACATCATTTCAAGATGGATGAGTTATCACGGCATCACACTCGGTGCGCTGTCGATGTCAGGACATATTGCAAGGAGAGAGCGCTTTGAACCACTGCTCGAAAAACACCCGGTGCTGTCTCCGCCATACAGCTATCGTTCGTGGCTGCCAAAGGAAGAAAGCAAGCAGGTCGAATGGTATGTACAGGAATTTAAAACCGTCATCCAGCGTATAGGAAAAGAGAGGATTGCGGCTTTTATTGCAGAGCCGATTGTTGGAGCAGCGGGCGCGGCGCTTGTTCCGCCAGACGGATATTTTGAGGCGATGAAGCGAGTTTGTGAGGAAAACGATATTTTAATGATTGCAGATGAAGTCATGACAGGCTTTGGACGAACTGGGAAAATGTTTGCCATGGAACATTGGGGCGTCGTACCAGATATTATGGTACTCGGAAAAGGGATGAGCGCCGGCTATTCACCGATTGCGGCAGCTGTCTCAGCGGATCATGTGATTGCACCGATTCTCAGCGGTTCGGGCTCTGTAATGGCAGGCCACACTTATAGCGGAAATCCGCTTTCAGCAGCCGTCTCACTGGCTGTCATTCGATATATGAAAAAACACCAGCTTTCAGAACGAGCTGATCTGTCTGGCCGATATTTAATGAATGCTTTAAAAAATATGCAAACAAATCATTCCATTATAGGAGATGTGAGAGGAAAGGGACTGCTCATTGGCATCGAGTTTGTCGCAGACCGATTATCGAAAACACCATTTCCAGCCCATGCTCAAATGACGCACTTAGTTGTGGAGACGGCCAAACAAAATGGTTTGCTTGTTTACCCAGCAAGCGCTGGAGAGGATGGCGTAGGAGGTGCAGCGGTCATGATCGCACCGCCGCTTTCTATTACGCAGCAGGAGATGGATGAACTGATTCATTTATTCGGGCAGACAATGACGCAGGTCGAGCAAGAAGTCATCAATCGAGGGTTTTTCCCATCTGCCATGTAGGGAGGAAAGATGATGAACAAAATAGCGAACTTTGATGAAGTCATCACGCATTTTAGAGACGGAATGACCATCATGTTTGGCGGGTTTGGCGGTGTGGGTTCACCACCATCATTGATCGATGCCATTCTAGAAGCCAATATCAAAGACCTGACATTGATCGGAAACGATGCAGGCTTTCCGCAAATCGGTGTTGGCAGGCTGATCACAGAAGGAAGAGTGAAGAAAATCATTGCTTCTCATATTGGTTCAAATCCAATTGCCGGGCAGAAAATGCAAGCGGGTACACTAGACGTTCTTTTTTACCCGCAGGGCATTCTAGCGGAAAAGATCCGAGCAGGCGGGATGGGGTTAGCGGGCATTGTGACAGATGTCGGCATGGATAGTCTGAATCTTGATGAGAAACAATTGGTTCCGCTAGGCGGAAAGAAGTATATTCTTGAGCCTGCGCTGACTGCGGATATCGCGATTGTGAATGCCCTCAAAGCAGATGAAGCAGGCAACCTGATTTTTGATAAAAGTGCGCGGAATACAAATCCGATTGTGGCGATGGCGGGAGACTGGACCATTGCGGAAGTAGAGGAGATTGTGCCTGTGGGAGGGCTTCATCCAGAGGAAATCGTGACACCAGGCGTATTTGTGAACCAGATCGTGCAATCAAAAGGAGTGAACTGGACATGGGCATGGGAGACATCGATTTAAGACACCGCATAGCCAAACGCGCGGCACAGGAAATTGAAGATGGGATGATCGTCAATCTTGGGATCGGCATCCCGACCCTTGCAGCTGAATACATCCCAGCACATTACGAGGTGTGGCTGCATGCAGAAAACGGCATTATGGGGGCAGGCGGTTCACCAGTACAAGGGGAAGAAGATCCGAACTTGTGCAATGCCGGCGGTTTTCCCATTACGTTAAAAAAAGGCGGCTCATATATGGACAGCACAACCGCTTTTGGCATCATTCGCAAAGGGATGCTGGATATGACCATTTTAGGTGCACTTGAAGTCAGCAGTCATGGTGATCTTGCCAATTGGATTGTGCCAGGGAAACGAGTGCCGGGTATGGGTGGAGCGATTGAACTCGCGCAAAAAGCGAAAAAGGTGGTGGTCGTGATGAGCCATCTTGATAAACACGGAAAATCTAAGGTGAAAGCAGCCTGCACGCTGCCTTTAACAGCTAAGTCTTGTGTGGATCTGATTATTACGGATATGGCAGTCATTGAGGTCAAGTCACAGCTGCTCATTTTGCGTGAAGTCATGCCGCCGTTTCAGCCGGAAGATGTCATGAGGGCGACAGAGGCGCCACTCATTTTAGCGCCTGATGTCAAATCTGTTGTGTAGAAAGGATGACCGACTTGCAGCCAATTACACGTATCAGAAGCTGGATGAAAGAGCATAAGGAAGAAGCCGTGACGCTTCTTCAGCAAATGGTGCAATGTGACAGCACACAAGGAAATGAGCAAGACGTACAGCAAATCGTAGCAAATAAACTTTCTGCCATTGGCTTTGATGTTGACCTATGGGACATTGGCGGAGATGACTTGCTGAACCATCCGTATTTTTATTCCCCGAGGCGTTCCTTTAAAGGAAGTCCCAATGTCGCCGGACGATTGAAAGGTAAAGGCGGCGGCAAATCCATTTTATTAAATGGGCATGTGGATGTTGTCCCAGCAGGAGATCACAAACAGTGGACATATCCGCCCTACAGCGGGCATATCATAAACGGGAGACTTTATGGACGCGGGGCAACAGATATGAAAGGTGGAAACGTTTCTTTACTCTTTGCACTTGAAGCACTGCATGCACTTCAGATTCCGCTGAAGGGAGATGTCGTGTTTCATAGTGTTGTCGAAGAAGAGAGCGGCGGCGCAGGCACCCTTGCAGCCATACTAAGAGGATATACCGCAGATGCAGCCATCATTCCAGAGCCAAGTCATATGAAAATCTTTCCGATTCAGCAAGGATCTAAATGGTTCAGACTGCATATTAAAGGAAGGGCTGCTCATGGCGGAACAAGATATCACGGCGTTTCTGCTATTGAAAAGAGCACGATTGTCCTTTCACATATAGCGGCACTTGAAGAAGAAAGAAATCAGCGAATCACTGAGCCGTTGTTTCAGCATATCCCAATCCCGATCCCGATCAATATCGGGAAAATTCAAGGCGGTGATTGGCCATCCTCTGTAGCAGACCTTGTCACAATGGAAGGCAGGCTCGGGGTGATGCCGGGTGAAACGGTAGAACAGGCAGAGAAGGAATTAGAAAATTGGATGGCAGGACTCGGAGAAAAAGATGAATGGTTCCAAGAGCATCCTGTTGAGGTTGAATGGTTTGGTGCAAGGTGGCTTCCGGGTTCAATCGATACGGATCATCCGCTTTTAGGTTTATTGAAGGAACAATATGAAGCGGTCATGAATCAGCCGGCGAAGATCGAAGCCGCCCCTTGGGGGACGGACGGCGGATTACTGTCACAGGCGGCAGGTATTCCGATCATCGTGTTTGGACCGGGAACAACGGAGCTTGCCCACTTTCCGAATGAATCCATCGACATTGAGCATGTGATTGAAGCAGCAGAAATTATTGCAGGTACTATAGTAGAATGGTGTGAAGCAGCGGAATGAGATGAAAATGATCACATAAAAAGAAGGCTGCCTTACTCAGCCTTCTCTTTATGTGTGTCCTGCTGCTCACACATATATGTCACTGGACAAAAACGAAGAATACCAGATCCCAGTTTCATACCGCCAAACATGATGCCCAAAAGCAGCATTTTACTCCATGGTTTTCTAGCATATAAGGATCCAGCCACAGTACATATTGTCATTCCACAGGCAATTCTAATGAGCGCTTCCATTAAGCCGAGATTAGGTTTCATTGAAGGTGAATCTCCTTTTTTAAATTATTTTAAGTGTGATTTCAAGAAATTGTAACGTTTCATTAATGCGTAACATGGTTCGTTATGTTACGATAGGGCTAATACAAATGAAGGAGAGTATGTGAATGTCCGAACGTACTTTTAATTGGAGAAACAATGACATCCGCACACAAATCGATGTAGTCGACTCAAAAATAGTTCCAACACTCCTTTTAACGAATGGACTCGTGCTTAACCCGTTTTTGAAGCAATGGGTGAAGGCAAATATTTGGATACATGATGATCGAATTGTTTATGTCGGAGCAGAGCTTCCTCAAAATAAATCAGCTAAACGTGTGATTGATTGTGAAGGGAAATACATTGTGCCTGGGTATATAGAGCCTCACGCGCACCCGTTCCATATTTATAATCCCCAATCACTTGCAGAATATGTGTCTCAATTTGGCACAACAACAATGGTCAGCGATAACTTATTTCTTCTTTTGCAAAGCAATGAAAAGAAAGCGCTTTCCACTCTGTGTGAATTAAAAAAGCAGCCATTTCAGTATTTCTGGTGGTCCAGATACGATCTTCAAACGGAAGTCAGATATGAAGATGAGATGCTGCCAGTCAACTACCGGAAGGAATGGATTGATCATCCTGACGTCCTCCAAGGCGGCGAATTAACAAGCTGGCCAAGATTGATGGACGGTGATGATCTCATTCTATATTGCATGCAAGAAACAAAGAAGCAGAGAAAACGAATTGAAGGGCATTTCCCTGGAGCTTCTGAGAAAACGCTAACAAAAATGAAGCTGTTTGGCGCGGACAGTGATCATGAAGCGATGAATGCGGACGATGTGTTAAAACGCTTGTCCCTTGGCTATCATGTTTCATTGCGGCATTCTTCCATCCGTCCAGATTTAGTGAACATTTTAAGAGAACTGCATGAGCGTGACTTTAGACATTATGATCACTTTTTCTATACAACAGATGGTGCTGCCCCTCACTTTTATGAGGAAGGCATGATTAACCGCTTGATTTCAATTGCCCTTGAAGAAGGCGTGCCGATCATTGATGCGTATAATATGGCGACATTTAACATTGCAAAATACTATCAAATTGATGATTTACTAGGCGTTGTTGGTCCAGGCCGGCTGGCTTCATTGAATATTTTAGATGATCCAATGAACCCAAATCCTGAAACGGTCATATCTAAAGGGGTTATTCTCAAATTAGATGGCGAGAACCAGCATCAATTCCAAGAAACAAAATGGGAAAATGGCGGGCTGGCTCCATTAGATTTAAGCTACGACCTCACGATGAGTGATTTGCAATTCTCTATGCCGCTAGGTGTCAAGATGAGAAATGCCGTTATTATGGAGCCTTATACGGTGGAAATTGATAACTCAATCAACCAGCTGTCATGTGACCATGATCAAAGCTTCTTTAGCCTGATTGACCGAAAAGGCGAGTGGCGTGTGAATACGATGCTAAAAGGGTTCGCAAATAAAGTGCAAGGCTTTGTCAGCTCATTTTCGCTCACGGGTGATATTTTAGTGATCGGGAAAAATAAAGAAGATATGATGCTGGCACATAAGCGGATGAAAGAAATTGGCGGGGGAATCGTACTCACAGAGAACGGGAAAATTTTGCACGAAATTCCGCTGCAATTATCAGGCTGTGCATCGGCTGAACCGTTTGAGACTGTTCTTCAGCAGGAACAAACATTGCGCGAGCTGCTCATTGAGCGCGGCTATCCATTTGATTGCCCAATTGATACACTTGTCTTTTTCCAAAGTACACATTTGCCGTATATTCGAGTGACACCAAGAGGAATATTTGATGTCATGAAAAAAACTGTACTCTTTCCGTCTATAATGCGTTAAAATATAACAGAGTGGAGCTGTATCATCTTTGCCACATTTCTGACTGCTGTTATAGGGCAGAAGTGAGCCATGGTTCTCTTCACTGCCATGTAAGTGAAAATGATCTTATGTGGAGCTGTTGACAAAGCAGAGGGCTTTGACATGACGAATGAAGTACTCTAATTGTAAAATGAATCTGTCGGTTACGCTGACCGGCCAATATATTTTGAATGATTGAGCAAGGCGGGGCGCATATTTGTGGTCTCGCCGAGCTTTTCGCAAAGCCTGTATATAAGGGTAGAAGACCTAACCAAGCAGAAGTCATCTTTATACCGAAAGCAAACAAGTTTGTCAGATTGTCATACAAGGAAAATGACAGAACTTGTCGAATTTGTTTACGATAAAGAAGCTTCGGCTTACGAAAGAACCTGACGGCATTTTCAGCGTAGAACCAAACCTGTCATGATCTGTTCAAAGCTCATTGCTGAGGTTTTAAAAAAATTAGTCAGGAAAGATACCGCTTTCTCAGAAGAAGATCGTGCGAAGCGGTGGGGCAATAGTAAAGGAGAAGATGTATTAAGATGCAAATTGATAAATTAAGGGGCAAAAGCTTAGATCAGTTATTCAACTCCATCTTATCCCTTAAAGACCTGGAAGAATGTTATCGATTCTTTGATGATTTGTGTACCATCAATGAAATCCAATCTTTATCACAGCGTCTTGAAGTAGCACGTATGCTTCGCGAGGGAAACACGTATCATAAAATTGAGACGGAAACAGGTGCAAGTACTGCAACCATCTCACGTGTCAAACGCTGCTTGAACTACGGAAACGATGCCTATACGATGGCTCTTGACCGCGTAGCAGAACAGCAGGAAAATAACGAAACAAAATAAAGCAGCTTTCACTGTAAACAATCCTTTTTACGAAAAATGGACTTGTTTGCAGTTTTTTTATGAAAAGGCGGGCAGGGGCTGATAAAGTGTCCCTGTTTTTTTACTTTAGCTCGCCCATCAACCATCTTTCTCCTTCATAGGAGATGCCGTCTTCGCTTGAGATGATTTCCTTAAACTCTACTGTTTGCAAACTTAGTACGCGATTGATCAAATATATTAACAAAAAAGGCGCGTTTCCGCACCTTTTCGAGCTAGACAGATGGCTGTGTGCCTGAGAACATCGGCACTTCGCTTGTCTCGCCATTCTCTTGTCTAAAGATAATATGTTTTTCATTAAAATGAATAGGCGATTCTATTCCCGCAGCTGCGGATAAATTAAACAAACCTTCTCTAAGAGACAGGATATAATTGCACACTCGGTATTTTTTTTCTTCAATCGATAAACCCTTTTGCAGCTTTGGGTCAGTCGTGGCGACGCCGACTGGGCATTTATTCGTGTGGCAGACTTGGGCACGAATGCATCCGACTGAAAACATGAGACCTCTGGCAATATTCACAAAGTCAGCTCCCATTGAAAGGGCGATCGCAATTTTATCAGGCGAGAGAAGCTTGCCAGAAGCAAAGAGCTTCACCTGATGTCTGACACCGTATTCTTTCAATATTTGATGAACCATTGGGAGCGCCGTGAAAATCGGCAGCCCTGCGGAATCCGCCAATTCATGAAAGGACGCCCCTGTACCGCCTTCTCCGCCATCCACTGTAATGAAATCAGGGTGTTTCCCGCTTTTTTTCATATAGCTGGCGAGCTCTTCAATATTTTCTTTATGTCCGACAACAAGTTTGATTCCAACTGGCTTTCCGCCTATACTCCGCAGCTGTTCAATGAAATCAAACATGTCAGGAATGGAGTGGAACATCTCAAAGCTGTTTGGGCTGTCAATGGATTGGTGAGGCGGTAATTTACGGATATTCGCTATTTCTTCCGTGACTTTTTCGCCGTCAATATGACCGCCGCGTGTTTTTGCTCCTTGTGCCAGCTTGAGTTCAAAGGCTTTGACTTCCTCGTGTTCGCTTTTTTTCTTGAATTCTTCAAAGGAAAATGCGCCATCCTCTGTTCTAACGCCAAATAAACCAGGCCCAATCTGGCAAATGATATCTGCGCCGCCTTTGAGGTGATAAGGAGAAAGCCCGCCTTCACCTGTGTTCATCCACGTCCCGCCGGCCATTTTTAATCCTGAAGATAGAGCTGTAATCGCCCTGTCGCCTAAGGAGCCGTAGCTCATGGCAGATTGACCGATCAGTCCTTTCACATGGAAAGGCTTTTGACATGTATGTTCGCCAATGACTTGTACATCCTCTTGATGAAGAAAGTAAGGATTTGCTTCGACTTCTTTGACATGTTCACTTCTTCGCAGTAAATTGTCTTGATCAATCTGATACACTTTTGTTTTGATTTTTTCAGATTGATCGATGCGAAGTTCATTTCGCTGCTTTGGAAACAGGACGTTTCGAATATAATAGCCTGGCTTGTCAAAATCACGTTTTGATCCAAAGCCCATCGTCCGGCTTTTGTACTTCCCTGACATGACCGCCTGCTCGTATTCTCTTCTTGAGAAGGGCAGTTCCTCTCGGTCATTCAGAAACAGATATTGGCGAAGCTCAGGTCCTATTTTTTCAAAGATAAACCGCAGCTTTCCAATGACCGGATAATTTCGCAGAACTGAATGTTCCTCTTGTTTTTCATCCCTCATCCAAATCCAGATCAATAGAATGATTGGGATGATCAAACAAATGACTAGCAATGCGCCGATGACAATTAAAGTTGTTGTCACGAAGATCCCCTCTTTTCTCTTTCATTGCTGTTGTTATTCCACTTTTTAATGAAAGAGAAACCACATCAGCATATTGTGACGTTTAGAAATGAAAAGGCGGGGTAACTTACAAATAAGATCATAAGGGGAGGGAACATACATGAATAAGCGTCCAAATGCGTATGTACTTGCAGGATTAGGGGTTGGAGGAGCTGTGTTATTAGCGGTAAAAAATAAACAGCATCTGAAAAAATGGGCAAGCATGTTCCGTTCAGATGAAAAGGTTCCTGAAAAAGCCGGCCACCCAGATCCATTAGATATCCAAGACAACAAGATGGTCGACGAAGGGGCCATGACATCCGTCCATTACTTTAATGAAGTGAGACAATAGTTTGAAAAAACCGTTTTGAAAGATCAAAACGGTTTTTTTCTTGTGATGTTATAGCGAAGAGGATCGACAATAGTAAAACCGATCAGCCCATTGTGATCAGGTGTTGAGAATTGGAATTCAACGCCTGACAGTTGATAGGTTGAGAGAATTTCCTGATCCGTCAAACGTAAAGAAAGCTCATCCTCATAAACCGGTGTGTTCCGCAGCACTTTGGATTCTTCTGAAAATAACTCCAAGCCAGCCACTCGGCCCTCTTGGTCGATATCTACATTGACACATTCATTGACATCTAATTCAATGGTTTTTTTGATTTTCATATGCTTCGCTTGCGGGGTGATATAGATGTATCCGATGTCTATATTTTGTTCATATGTAATCGTTCTTTTCAATGGGGTCACCTCTGCTTAATAGATGGTTTTTAAATCTATAGTAAAATATCCCTTTATTGTATAATAGCATGTGACAAAGTGCCAAAATAACAACCTCTTTCAGCTCCTCTTTGAGTGAATTTTTTAACTATTCTCCAGCAATTTTTTCTAAAGTCACAATCACCCATTTTCAAAAGAATGAAACTTTTAGCTAAAGGAGGTTACCCATTTTTTGCGGCCTTTGATTTTGTTATAATATTTAAATGGAATGAAACGAATGGAGGAACGTTTTTCATGTATGATGTTACCGAGTGGAAGCATGTCTTTAAACTCGATCCAAATAAAGAAATTTCCGATGAACAGCTAGAAGCGATTTGCGAATCTGGGACGGATGCCATATTGATTGGCGGAAGTGATCATGTGACAGAGGACAACGTGCTTCAATTGATGTCAAAGGTCCGCCGGTTTCTAGTGCCATGTGTGCTCGAAATCTCCACACATGAGATGATTGTGCCTGGCTTTGATCTGTATTTCATCCCGACCGTTTTAAACAGCTCTCATCCTGACTGGATTGTTGGGCTGCATAAGGACGCAATGAAGGAATTCGGTGATTTGATGTCAATGGAAGAGATTGTGCCTGAAGGCTATGTGATCTTAAATGAAGATTGTAAAGCGGCCAAGCTTACAGAGGCAAATACAGCGCTGGATATTGATGACGTCAGGGCATATGCAAGAGTGGCAGAGCATTTGATGAAGCTGCCCATTTTTTATCTGGAATACAGCGGAACGCTTGGAGACATAGAGCTTGTCAAAGAAACAAAAGCAGTGCTTGATGAAACAGTTCTTTTTTATGGCGGCGGCATCCAGAACGCTAAGCAGGCAAAAGACTTCTCGCAGCATGCAGACGTTGTGGTTGTAGGAAACGTCATTTATGACAATTTCAAAGAAGCTTTAAAGACAGTCGAAGCAGTCAAAAAGTCATCATAGTCAAATAAGACGAAACGGGTTAAAATAGAACATAAGTTCGAATTGGCGGTGAATGGAATGAATGAAATATCGAATCATCTATTAGAAGGGCTGAATGACGCGCAGAAAGAAGCAGTCAAAGCAACAGACGGTCCTCTATTGTTGATGGCAGGAGCAGGAAGCGGGAAGACACGGGTGCTCACACATCGAATTGCCTACTTAATGGCAGAAAAGCATGTGGCGCCGTGGAACATTTTAGCGATTACATTTACAAATAAAGCAGCACGTGAAATGCGTGAACGTGTCCAAGCTATTTTAGGGCCTGGCGCAGATGACATCTGGATCTCTACGTTCCACAGCATGTGTGTCCGTATTTTAAGACGCGATATTGACCGTATTGGTGTGAATCGCAACTTCTCTATTTTAGACACATCTGACCAGCTTTCAGTTATTAAAAACATTTTAAAAGAACGGAATATCGATCCTAAAAAGTTTGACCCGCGCAGCATTTTAGGTTCCATCAGCAGTGCAAAAAACGAACTCATTGACGCAGAGGAATACGCCAAAACAGCGGGTGATTTCTATGATCAAGTGGTCAGCGATGTCTATACAGATTATCAAAAGCGTTTACTCAAAAACCAATCACTCGACTTTGATGATTTAATTATGATGACAATTCGTCTGTTTGAGCGCATTCCTGAAGTATTAGAGCACTATCAGCGGAAATTCCAATACATTCATGTGGATGAGTATCAGGATACGAACAGAGCACAGTACATGCTTGTGAAACTGCTCGCGCAGCGCTTTCAAAATATATGTGTTGTCGGTGACTCGGATCAGTCTATTTATCGCTGGCGCGGAGCGGATATTACAAACATTCTCTCCTTTGAAAAAGATTATCCATCCAGTGAAGTGATTCTGCTTGAGCAAAATTACAGATCGACGAAACGCATTTTGCAAGCCGCAAATACGGTCATTCAAAACAATGCAAACCGGAAGCCGAAAAATCTTTGGACAGAAAATGATGAAGGAGCGAAGATTGCCTATTATCGTGCAGATAATGAATTTGGTGAAGGACAATTTGTCGCAGGAAAGATTCGTCAGCTTCATCAGAGCGGAAAGCGCAAATTATCCGATTTTGCGATCCTTTACCGGACAAATGCTCAGTCTCGTGTCATAGAGGAAACGTTAATGAAAGCCAACATTCAGTACAATATTGTCGGCGGCACGAAGTTCTATGACAGAAAAGAGATCAAAGACATTTTGGCATACTTACGCCTAGTGGCAAACCCAGATGACGATATTAGTTTTGCGCGAATTGTCAACGTACCAAAGCGCGGAATCGGGGCGACATCTGTTGATAAAATTGCAGCATATGCGGAGATGAATGACCTGTCTATGTTTGAAGCACTTGGTCAGGTGGATTTCATTGGACTGAGTGCACGGGCAGCCAATGCGCTTGATGAGTTCAAACAGCTCATTGATCAAATGACGAACATGCAGGACTATTTATCTGTCACTGAATTAACAGAAGAAATTCTAGAGAAAACAGGCTATCGTGAAGCGCTGAAGCTCGAAAAAACGATTGAAGCACAAAGCCGCTTAGAAAATATTGACGAGTTTTTATCCGTCACTAAGAACTTTGAAGAACAAAATGAAGACAAGTCACTTGTGACCTTCCTGACAGATCTCGCCCTCGTCGCAGACATTGATAAGCTGGATGAGAATGAAGAAGAAGATCAGGATGCCGTTATCTTAATGACACTTCACGCCGCAAAAGGTCTAGAATTCCCTGTTGTTTTCTTAATGGGAATGGAGGAAGGGGTCTTCCCGCACAGCCGTTCATTGATGGAAGATGCAGAGATGGAAGAAGAGCGCCGCCTCGCTTATGTTGGCATCACACGGGCTGAAGAAGAGCTTTATTTATCAAGTGCAAAAATGAGAACACTTTTCGGCCGGACGAACATGAACCTTGAATCTAGATTCATTCGAGAAATACCAGCTGATTTATTGGACAACCTAAATGAGAAAAAAGAAACAAAAACACCGTTTGGCCAAACAAGAGAAAGACCGCAAAGACGGGGACCTGTCTCACGTCCGCAAACACAAACCATTCAAAACACAGGCGGCGGCAGTATTGGCTGGGCTGTGGGCGATAAAGCGGCCCATAAAAAATGGGGCGTTGGTACGGTTGTGAGTGTGAAAGGCAGCGGAGACAGCACAGAGCTTGATATTGCGTTCCCAAGCCCGACAGGCATTAAGCGTCTTCTCGCAGCATTTGCACCAATCGAGAAGCAATAAACTGATAGGACAAAACGGATGAATTGAAAGGAAGAAGCAGATGGATAAAGAAGCAGCGAAACGCCGGATCGAGGAACTGCACCAGATTTTGAATCAATACAACTACGAATATCATACACTTGATCGTCCAAGTGTTCCTGACGCTGAATATGATGCGCGGATGCGTGAGCTGATTTCTCTGGAGGAAGAGCACCCTGATTTAAAAGCAGCGGATTCTCCTTCACAAAGAGTAGGCGGCGCTGTTTTAGACGCCTTCCAAAAAGTGCGTCACGGCACACCGATGCTCAGCCTTGGGAATGCGTTTAATGAACAGGACCTTCTTGATTTTGACCGCCGGGTTCGTCAAGCAGTCGGTGACGATATCGCATACAATGTCGAGCTGAAAATTGATGGACTCGCTGTTTCTCTCCGTTATGAAAATGGCGTGTTTGTCCGAGGAGCGACACGCGGAGATGGAACAACGGGGGAGGATATTACTGAAAACCTCAAAACGATTCGTTCCATCCCGCTTAAAATCAAACGCCCTCTGTCGATTGAAGTGAGAGGCGAGGCATTTATGCCAAAACCTTCTTTTGAAGCATTAAATGAAAAAAGAATACAAAACGAAGAAGAGCCGTTTGCAAACCCGCGTAATGCGGCTGCAGGTTCACTTCGTCAGCTTGATACGAAAATTGCAGCGAAACGAAACCTTGATATATTCGTCTACAGTATAGCGGAGCTTGATGAAATTGGTGTTGAAACGCAAAGCGCAGGACTTGATCTTCTCGACGAACTTGGCTTTAAAACAAACAAAGAAAGACGGATGTGCCAAACGATCGAAGAAGTCATCGACCTCATTGAAACATTAAAAGTAAAGCGTGCCGATTTTTCATATGAAATCGATGGAATTGTCATTAAAGTCGATTCACTGGCTCAGCAGGAAGAACTCGGCTTTACAGCAAAAAGCCCGCGCTGGGCGGTTGCGTACAAGTTTCCGGCTGAAGAGGTCGTAACGAAGCTGCTTGATATTGAACTAAGCGTCGGGCGTACAGGCGTAATTACACCAACAGCGATTCTTGAGCCTGTCAAAGTAGCAGGGACGACAGTGCAGCGTGCATCTCTTCATAATGAAGATTTGATCAAAGAAAAGGATATTCGCTTGTTTGATCAAGTGATTGTGAAAAAAGCCGGCGATATTATTCCTGAAGTCGCAGGTGTCCTTGTCGATCAGCGTACAGGCGAAGAAAAGCCGTTTCACATGCCAACTGAATGTCCAGAGTGTCATAGTGAGCTGGTGCGAATCGAAGGCGAAGTGGCCTTGCGATGCATCAATCCAGAATGTCCTGCCCAAATACGTGAGGGACTCATTCACTTCGTTTCCCGTAATGCAATGAATATTGATGGGCTTGGCGAGCGGGTCATTACACAGCTCTTCAAGGAACAGCTAGTCTCTCGTGTGTCCGACCTTTACCGTTTAACGAAAGAAGAGCTCATTCAGCTTGAACGAATGGGCGAAAAATCTGTCGACAATTTACTGCGTTCGATTGAGCAGTCGAAAGAAAACTCTCTTGAGCGTTTACTATTTGGACTCGGCATTCGATTTATTGGTTCAAAAGCGGCAAAGACCTTGGCGATGCATTTCGAAAACATCGATCAATTAAAGCAAGCAACGAAAGAACAATTACTTGAAGTCGACGAAATTGGTGAAAAAATGGCAGATGCCGTCGTCACGTACTTTGAGAAAGAAGAAATACTCGATCTGCTGAACGAACTAAAAGAGCTTGGAGTCAATATGACCTATACAGGACCAAAGCCGATAAAAGCAGAAGAAAGTGATTCCTACTTTGCAGGAAAAACCATTGTGCTGACAGGAAAGTTAGAAGAAATGGCTCGAAACGATGCAAAAGCAGCGATCGAAGCGTTAGGCGGCAAGCTGGCAGGCAGTGTGAGTAAAAAAACAGACCTAGTCATTGCCGGAGAAGCAGCGGGGAGTAAGCTGACAAAGGCAGAAGAACTCAATATTGAAATTTGGGACGAAGCTAAAATGCTCGAGGAGCTAAAGAAATAAGAGGAGTGTTTTCTATTGAAAAAGTTGTTATTGCTGCTGACAATGCTCACACTGGTATTGTCAGCGTGTGCACCTTTTGGGGGAAAGGAAGAGGAAGAGGTCACACAAAAAACGGATGAAACGAAGGAAACAAAGGAAACAGCCATCATCCCGATGTACAATATCTCTGACTCCTATTACAAAATGGTGCTACCGTTTAAACAAGGAGCTGCGAGAGGTTTAACAGCGGAGCGTCTCAACACACGCTTGGACATTGATGAATTTGAAACAGGACTCATGCGCCTCGCAACAGAGTCATTTAATACAAACGACTATCTTTTCCAAGAAGGACAGCATTTAGATGAGGACACCGTTCTCAGCTGGCTAGCACGCAAAAAAACAGGCAGTGATCTGAAAAAGGCAGAAAAAGATGATAAAAACTTTAAGAATCTAGGCTTAAATCCTGCTCTTCCAAATTCAGGTTCAACAAAGTCTAAAAATGAAAATAGTCCCATCTACTTAGCTTCGATGCTAGAGCATAATTACTTAATTAGAAAAGACAAAAACAGCTTACAGCTTGGCGGAGTTGTCATTGGTCTTGCACTGAACTCTGTTTATTATTACCGTGAAAAGATCGGTGACCCGCAGCAAGAGGTGACCATCGATTCATCGAAAAATTCAAAGAAACTTTTAGCAGAGGGTGAAAAAATCGCTGAACAAGTGGTCAAGCGCATTCGTCAAATGGACGGACTGCAAAAAGTGCCTGTCATGATTGCCCTTTATAAGCAAGCACCAAAATCATCTATCGTTCCAGGCAACTTTATCGCCAAAACGGATGTGAAAGCAGGTTCTGCTGATATCGGAAATTGGGATACGCTCAATGAGGAGAATGTATTCTTCCCTTCAGATAATGCGAAAAGCAGCTACAAAGATGATTCAGAGCGATTTGACCGCTTCAAGACAAAGGTCGAAGACTACTTCCCGAATTACACTGGTGTTGTAGGAAAAGGCTTTTACAAAAACGGCAACCTGCAAAAAATGAAAATCGAAATTCCAATGCAGTTCTATGGAAAAACGGAAGTCGTAGCCTTCACACAATATTTAACGGGTGAAGTCATGGATTATTACAAGAGTACCAATATTGAAATCAACATCACATCTTCTGATCAACAAGAAGCCCTTATCACGAAAAATGCTGAAGACAAAGAACCGACTGTTCATATATATGACTAAATAAGAGGGATTTCCAAACTCTTGTCAAAATATTAGTAGAAACCAAGAAGAAAGGCAGGTATGTTGATGCTCGTATAATGCTGATTACCGTCAAGAACATTTAAAAAGACGATAAAGGAGAATCAGCATGCATAAAGAAGTAAAAGCACGATACGATGAACAGAAAGTCTTAAAGAAAGCGGCTCACTTGTATAAATTTCAGCTTGACCAAGTCACATTTCTAGCCGATGCAGAAAATTATGTGTATGAATATAAGGCAATGAATGGGGAGAATTATATATTAAAAATCACCCATACCATTCGTCGTTCACCCACATATATTTTAGGAGAAATGGACTGGATTCGATTCCTGTCTCATCATGGTATTTCCGTAGCAAAGCCGATTTCATCAGCAAGAGGAAAAGACGTTGAAACCATTCCTGATCAAGCCGGAGGCGCATTTTTACTCCGTGTGTATGAAAAAGCACCGGGGAGAAAAGTGAATGAAGGAGATTGGAATGGGGAGCTGTTTGAAGCGTTAGGGTCCTATACAGGACGAATGCATCAAATAACAAAACGATATCAAGTAAAAGACCCTCTTTATAAGCGTCAAGAGTGGTATGAAGAGGAGCAATTAAAGCTTGATCAATATATTCCGTCTGATCAAACGGTTGTTTTGCGAAGAAAAGATGAACTGATGCAAAAGCTTCACCAGCTCCGAATTTCGAAGGATGTGTATGGGCTGGTGCATGCCGATTTGCATCACGGGAACTTTCATTATCATCAAGGAGAGATTATCGCATTTGATTTTGATGATATTGGATATCACTGGTTTATCAATGATATTAGTATTTTGCTATACAATGTTCTTTGGTATCCAGTGATTCCATATGATGATAAAGCTGAATTTACGGCAGAATTTATGAGTCATTTTTTAAAAGGCTATCGACAGGAGAATGAGCTTGATGACGCGTGGCTGGCAACAATCCCTGATTTTCTCATGCTGCGTCATATGCTTATTTATGGGCTTTTACATCAAGCATTTGATCTCCAAACAATGACTTCTGACCAAAAAGCCATGCTGTCATGTTTTCGAAAGGAAATTGAGCAAAAAACACCAATTACTCCTTTTGACTTTCAACAGCTGGCCCGATAAAAGAAACCCCTTGCTGTGTCAAACAGCAAGGGGTTTTTTATGACTACACCGTATCACACTTCACGCCAACGACGCCTTCTAGATCTTTAATATCAAAGTACACATCGGTTGTATAGCGGTCTTTATGCACTCGTACACGTACTTCCATGATCGGATAGTCCTTTTCTTTTAAATCATCAATTCGTACAGAATGAATGCGGATATTGAGGGCTTTCATTTCTTTTAAAATATCGGTCATGCGGTTTCGGTCAGAAAGAGACATTCTGATGCGGATTTCTTTTTCCTGCAGACGAATCGGTCCGATCCGCTGGAAGAGCCATGGCAGAAATTCGACACTAATGAGAATAAAGAAAAGACTGAGGAAGGCTTCTTTATAAAATCCTGCACCTGTTGCAACCCCAAGTCCTGCTGCTCCCCATATCATCGCAGAAGTCGTGAGTCCTGAGATGACATCATTGCTTTTTCGAAGAATCACACCTGCTCCAATAAAACCAACACCAGATATAATTTGCGCCGGTAACCTGAGTGGGTCCATTTGAAGCTTAGAGACTCGAGGGAAATTGTAGGCTGCATCAATGCTGATGATGGTTAAGACGCAGGAGCTGACAGCAATGACAATACACGTTTTTAAGCCGAGGGGCTTTTTCTTCAGCTCTCGTTCAAGCCCGATAATCAGACCGATTAAGGTGGCCACGGCTAATTTTAAGACTGTATCCCATTCAATTGTCCAAAACATGCGTATCGCTCCTTTCACTTCATGTACGTTTCACAACATGTATATGATCTTCTCACAGCCCATATGGCTGCACAACTCTTATTTTATTCAGTTTCTGAAGAAAGAAAAGCTTTTTATTTTATTTAAAAAGAGAGTCATCCGCATAGGGCAGATGACTCTTCAATTCTTTATTTTGTTTCTTCTTCAAGATGATCTTCCATTTTGTGAAATAGCTGTTTTGATGCTTTTGACGGCTTACTTGTCAATAAGCTCACAATAATGGCAGCTAATCCACTAAGGGTAAAGCCTGGAATCATTTCATAAATACCTGTGGCATGGTTGAGGCCTGTTGTAATCCATGTCAGAACCACAACTGCACCAACGATCATTCCAACTAGGGCACCGTGATGATTCATTCGTTTCCAGTATAGGCAAAGCAAGATGACTGGACCGAATGAAGAACCAAATCCTGCCCACGCATAACCGACAAGGTCAAGAATGGTGTCACTTGGGTTAAGTGAAAGGCAGAGAGCAATCACAGCGACAACGAGTACAGACATCCGGCCAATCATGACGAGCTCTTTGTCTGATGCTGTTTTTCTAAAGAACGTTCTGTATAGATCTTCTGTCATGGCACTTGCTGTGACAAGCAGCTGAGACGAAATTGAACTCATAATCGCAGCTAAAATGGCAGAAAGTAAAAATCCAGTGATATATGGATGGAACAATACTTTAGAAAAAACGATAAAGATGGTTTCAGGATCAGCAAGATTCATACCCGTTTCATGAACATAGGCAACACCCACTAAACCGACAGACAGTGATCCAATCACTGAAATAATCATCCAGCTCATTCCAATTCGGCGTGCTGGTTTTAAATCTTTAACGGACGTAATGGCCATAAAGCGCACGATAATATGCGGCTGTCCAAAGTAACCTAGTCCCCAGGCAAGGAAGGAAATAATGCCAATGACGCTCGTTCCTCTAAAAATATCAAGCAATTTAGGGTCAATCTGTTGAATATCTTGGAATGTAGCAACAGGTCCGCCTAATTGTGTAAAGGCAACGATCGGCACGAGCACTAATGCTAAAAACATGATAGCTCCTTGGACAAAGTCCGTTAAGCTCACTGCCAAAAATCCGCCGAACAATGTATACAAAATGACAATACTTGACGTCAAAATCAGTCCAAACATGTAGTGAGCACCGAATGCTGACTCAAATAAACGTCCGCCTGATACCATCCCAGACGATGTATACAGCGTAAAGAAAATTAAAATGATGACGGCTGAAACAGCTTTTAATAAAGCAGATGAACCTTTGAAGCGTTTATCAAAGAAATCAGGAATCGTAATCGCATCATCCGCAATCTCTGTATAAGAACGTAAACGAGGTGCAAGAATGAGGTAGTTCAAGTAAGCACCAACGATTAAACCAATCGCAAGCCAGGCTGTCGATAAACCCGTTTTATACATTTCACCTGGCACACCCATCAGCATCCATCCGCTCATGTCTGCAGCACCTGCTGAAAGGGCTGTAACGAATGGGCCAAGCCCGCGTCCGCCAAGCATATAATCATTTAAATCATGTGTTTTCCTGAATGCATACCAACCAATGGCAAGCATCCCGATAAAATAAATAGATAAGGAAATTGTAACTTCAATACTCATTTTGTGTTCTCACCTTTTTCGTATTAATTTGACATCACCTCAATCAAAATATACAGAAGTGCGAAGGCAGCTTTTTTGCTTGACTGTCCCGCTCACTGCTATGGTTACTTAACCTAACAGAGTATTCCCAAGTGATCAACCTGCCTAAACCTCTTCATTTTGAAGAAAAAATGTACCGATCGATGATAAGAATCAATATGTAAGCGATTACAAAAATAAACAAAAGTAAAAATTTTCTGAAAAATAAAAGTCGCCTGATGAATATTTCTTTTATCGATTTGATAAAAAGACGTTTTCAAGAGAACGAACCTTTCACGGCACCTGCGTAAAGTTGCTTTAGAACAGTAAAATTTGATATGATAAAGTGTATATAACTTATGATCATGACCACGAGTACGCATCATTTTTGGAGGTGAACCTGCATGTCAAGAATTTCAATAGAAGAAGTCAAGCACGTTGCGCATTTAGCAAGGCTTGCGATTACAGAAGAAGAAGCTGAGATGTTTACAGAACAGCTTGATAGCATCATTTCATTTGCAGAGCAGTTAAACGAGGTAGATACGGAAAACGTTGAACCTACTACACACGTATTAAAAATGAAAAACGTCATGAGAGAAGATGTTCCGAATAAAGGTCTTTCCATTGAGGCAGTCGTCAAAAACGCGCCTGATCATAAAGACGGCTATATTCGTGTGCCATCAATTTTGGACTAAAGGAGGCCCGAGACATGTCACTGTTTGATCACAAAATTTCTGAATTAAAAGAGCTTTTACATAAAAAGGAACTGTCTGTTTCTGATTTAGTGGACGAGTCTTATAAACGAATCAATGAAGTAGACGGAAAAGTACAAGCATTCCTTGCACTGGACGAAGAGAAAGCACGTGCGTATGCAAAGGAATTGGACGAGGCAGTTGGTGAAAAGGACGAGCTTGGCCTATTGTTCGGTATGCCGATCGGTGTGAAAGATAACATTGTTACAAAGGATTTGCGTACAACAGCTTCAAGTAAAATCCTGCAAAACTTTGATCCAATTTATGATGCAACCGTTGTGAACCGCCTAAGAGACGCTGAAGCAGTCACAATCGGTAAATTAAATATGGACGAATTCGCTATGGGATCTTCTACGGAGAACTCAGGCTTCAAAGCGACGAAAAACCCATGGAATTTAAATACCGTTCCAGGCGGATCAAGCGGTGGATCAGCAGCTTCTGTTGCAGCAGGTGAAGTACCATTCTCACTTGGATCAGATACAGGCGGTTCAATTCGTCAGCCAGCATCTTTCTGCGGGGTTGTGGGTCTTAAGCCGACATATGGCCGTGTATCCAGATACGGATTAATCGCATTTGCTTCATCATTAGACCAAATTGGTCCGATTACACGTAATGTAGAAGACAACGCATATGTTCTTCAAGCCATTGCAGGTGTCGATCAAATGGACGCAACAAGTGCAAATGTCGATGTCCCAGATTTTCTTTCTTCATTAACTGGCGACATCAAAGGCTTGAAAATTGCTGTGCCGAAAGAATACCTTGGCGAAGGCGTTGGCGAGGAAGCAAAAGAATCTGTTCTTCAAGCGTTAAAAGTATTAGAAGGACTTGGTGCTTCGTGGGAAGAAGTGTCTCTTCCGCATTCTAAATATGCGCTTGCGACTTACTACTTACTGTCTTCTTCAGAAGCATCTGCGAACCTTGCTCGTTTTGACGGCATCCGCTATGGCTACCGTACAGATAATGCAGACAACCTGATTGATTTATACAAAAATACTCGTTCTGAAGGCTTCGGAGACGAAGTGAAGCGCCGCATCATGCTTGGTACATTCGCGCTAAGCTCAGGATATTACGATGCGTACTATAAAAAAGCGCAAAAAGTCCGTACATTGATCAAAAAAGACTTTGAAGATGTTTTCGAAAAGTATGATGTCATTGTAGGACCAACAACGCCGACTCCTGCATTTAACATTGGTGAAAAGACAAGCGACCCGCTAACCATGTATGCAAACGATATTTTAACGATCCCTGTTAACCTTGCAGGCGTTCCAGGAATCAGTGTGCCTTGTGGGTTTGCAAATGGCCTTCCGTTAGGACTGCAAATCATCGGCAAGCACTTTGACGAAGGAACAGTGTACCGCGTGGCTCACGCTTTTGAGCAAGCAACAGATCATCATAAAGCAAAACCTGAACTGTAAGGGGTGAATCAGAATGAACTTTGAAACGGTAATTGGACTTGAAGTCCACGTAGAGCTAAAAACACAATCGAAAATTTTCTCAAGCTCGCCGACACCTTTTGGTGCAGCTGCCAACACGCAAACAAGTGTCATCGACCTTGGATATCCTGGCGTACTGCCTGTACTGAACAAAGAAGCGGTGAACTTTGCGATGAAAGCGGCCATGGCGCTGAACTGTGAAATCGCAACAGATACAAAATTTGACCGTAAAAACTACTTCTATCCTGATAACCCAAAGGCGTATCAAATTTCTCAGTTTGATAAACCGATCGGTGAAAACGGCTGGATTGAAATTGAGGTAGAAGGCAAAACAAAACGAATCGGTATTACGCGTCTCCATTTGGAAGAGGATGCTGGGAAACTGACGCACACAGGCGACGGTTACTCACTCGTCGATTTCAACCGTCAAGGCACACCGCTTGTTGAAATCGTATCTGAGCCAGACATTCGCACGCCAGAAGAAGCGTATGCTTACTTAGAAAAATTAAAATCCATTATTCAATATACAGGCGTTTCTGACTGTAAGATGGAAGAAGGCTCACTTCGCTGTGATGCCAATATTTCTCTTCGCCCAATCGGCCGTGAAGAGTTTGGTACAAAGACAGAGCTCAAAAACTTGAACTCATTCGCTTTCGTACAAAAAGGCCTTGAATTCGAAGAGAAGCGTCAAGAGCAAGTATTGCTTTCTGGCGGATTGATCGAACAGGAAACCCGCCGTTATGACGAAGCGTCTAAAAAGACGATCCTGATGCGTGTCAAAGAGGGATCTGATGATTACCGCTACTTCCCAGAACCGGATTTGGTGGAGCTGTACATTGATGACGAGTGGAAAGAACGCGTAAGAGCATCGATCCCAGAGCTTCCAGACGAGCGCCGCAAACGCTATATCGATGAGCTTGGACTCCCTGCATACGATGCAATGGTACTCACGCTGACGAAAGAAATGTCTGATTTCTTTGAAGCGACCATTTCAGAAGGTGCAGAAGCGAAGCAAGCATCGAACTGGCTCATGGGTGAAGTATCTGCTTACTTAAACTCTGCTCAAAAAGAGCTGGACGATACAAAGCTAACGCCGCAAGGACTTGCTGGCATGATCAAGCTTATTGAAAAAGGAACAATTTCCTCTAAGATTGCGAAAAAGGTATTCAAAGAGCTCATTGAAAATGGAGGAGATGCAGAAACAATCGTCAAAGAAAAAGGACTTGTCCAAATTTCTGACGAAGGTGCACTGCTCAAACTTGTCACAGAAGCACTTGATAACAACCCGCAATCCATTGAAGACTTTAAAAATGGTAAAGACCGCGCGATTGGTTTCTTAGTCGGACAAATCATGAAAGCATCGAAGGGCCAAGCTAACCCGCCGATGGTGAACAAGATTCTCCTTGAAGAAATCAAAAAACGCTAAATCGCAAAAAACCGCCTGATGAAACAGGCGGTTTTTTTGCTTGAAATGACAGGGTCTTAACATAGATTCAGACCACCGCCGTATATCAATTTAGAGAATCTTTTCTTATAATGAAGCATAAGCGAAAGTGCACATTCGAAGGGGGAAAGGTGAGCTAAATCGAAAAACAGCACGACATGTTACTGAAGAAACAGCTTCAATTGCTCCACTGCTCTTAGAACAGCAGGCTCCTCACACTTTTCTAAATTCGTCAGCATTCCTTGGATGACTGGCTTTCGAGGTTCAGCTTTTGCCAGCTCTTCTTCAATCACTTCAATGGATACAACGGTATCATCTGAAAGCAGATGCTCAAGCTTTAACAAGCGAAGCTCCTCTTGAAGGGAAGCAGCACTCGGCGCTTCATCATCCCAAATGCTTTGCTTCAAAATCGGCTTCGTCTGAGAACGAAGCAAGCCGTGAACCAGATCATCAAACCGTTCGAGTATAAAGGATGAGAGCTCATCAAATGATAATTTCATTTGATCCTGTAAAAGCAGAACCTGCACATATGATTGGATAATTCCTTGAATCATGACTGACAGGTCAGTTATATATGGTTCGATTTCCTGTCCATAAGTGGTCAAGATGGAAATTTGAATTTCATCGTTCATTTGCTTTTTCACAGTTTTTGAATACTTTTTAATCTGCTGGTTTTCCGGAATAATGTTCTCGCTGAGGATCAGAATGATAAAATCCTTGTTCTCAGCAAAATGCTGAAACTGTTCAGCGATTTGTTTCTGAAAGATCTCTCTCGGCGCGAGATGCTGATTCTCTTTTCGAATCATTTCGATAGTTTGCATCGAAGTGTCGATATAATATTCAAACGCTCGGTTGAAAAGCTGTTCCTTTGATTTGAAATGTAAATAAAATGCGCCTTTTGATATTCCGCATTCATCTGCAATTTCCTGAATGGTCGTAGAAGAAAAACCCTTTTTCGCAAACAATTGGATGCTTGCTTTAATGATTTTTTCTTTTTTTTCGTTCATGAAATAAGGCCCCTTCAGCTTTAGAATGTTACGTCAAACGCAAGTGAAATGGTTGACGGCATTGTATATCACCGTTTATTATGATATAGAATGACCAGTCAGTCAATACATAAAGGAAAATGGAGGATATAATGAATTCGATCATCAATTTTGTATTAAAGAATAAGTTCGCTGTATGGCTCATGACGATTATCGTAACAGTTGCTGGTCTATATGCCGGATTGAATATGAAACAAGAATCAATCCCGAATATCAACACGCCAGTCATTACGGTTTCTACAACGTACCCTGGCGCAACGCCGGACGAAGTATCAGATAAGGTGACAGATCCAATTGAAAAATCGATTCAAAACCTCAATGGGGTCAGCGTGGTCACTTCTAATTCATTTGAAAATGCATCATCCATTCAAATCGAGTACGATTACAACAAAGACATGGATGAAGCAAAAAAGGAAATTGAAGATGCGATTAGCAATATCGATTTCCCTGAAAATGCAGAAAAACCTAAAATCGCACGCTTTAGTATTAATGCGATTCCAATCCTAGCTCTTAGTGTCTCTGGTGATAAAGAATCATTACAAGACCTTACACAAAAAGTAGAAAATGATCTCGTTCCTTCACTTCAAGGATTAGACGGTGTCTCTTCTGTCGAAACTTCAGGACAGCAAATCAAAGAAGTAGAATTTTCGTTTAAACAAAAGAAATTGAAAGAATACGGTCTAGATGAAGATACCGTCCAAAACATGATCAAAGGCTCTGATGTGAATGTACCATTAGGTCTATACACATTTGGCAACAAACAAAAATCAGTTGTCGTGGACGGCAATATTTTAAGCGTCAAAGATTTGAAAAACATGCGTATTCCAGTCACACCAAGTGCAGGCGGCGGTGCGGGAAGCGCTGGAGCTGGAGCACCTTCTAACGGCTCAGAAAACCCAGGTGCGCAAGGTGCGGAGCAGCAGGCTGGAAGTGCAAGCCAGCAGCAAGCAGCAGCTCAGCAGCAAGCAGGTGCAGCAAGCAGTCAATCTGTAGAGCTGCCGACGATCAAGCTATCTGAGATAGCAGATATTAAAGTCGTAAAAGATGCAGAATCGATCTCTAGAACGAATGGAAAAGACAGTATCGGTCTGCAAATTGTCAAAGGCTCTGATGCCAACACAGTGAGTGTAGCAGAAGAAGTCACAAAAGAGCTTGAGAAATTCAAAAAAGACAACAAAGGCATCAAAGTAAGCACCACATATGATCAAGCAGAGCCGATTAAAGAGTCTGTCAGCACAATGCTGAACAAGGCGATCATCGGAGCAATCTTTGCGATCATTATCATTATGTTGTTCCTTCGAGATATCAAATCAACATTAATTTCGGTCATTTCCATTCCGTTATCTCTGTTGATTGCTGTTTTATTATTAAATCAGCTGGATATTACATTAAATATCATGACACTTGGTGCCATGACCGTCGCCATTGGGCGTGTTGTCGATGACTCGATAGTGGTCATAGAAAACATCTATCGACGAATGGCATTAAAGGATGAACCATTAAAAGGCAAGGCACTCGTCAGAGAAGCCACAAAAGAAATGTTTATCCCGATTATGTCTTCGACCATTGTGACTATTGCAGTATTCTTACCGCTAGCATTAGTAGGTGGAATGATTGGTGAACTATTCATCCCATTTGCCCTAACGATTGTGTTTGCGTTACTTGCTTCACTGCTTGTCGCCATTACAATTGTTCCAATGATGGCACACAGTCTATTTAAAAAGAATCTCTACGGCACAGCGAAAAAAGTAAAAGAACATAAACCAAGCAAGCTTGCTGGCGGTTATAGACGTGTACTTAATTGGACACTCAACCATAAATGGATCACATCAGGAATTGCCATTCTTATGCTTGTCGGAAGCTTATTCTTAGCACCACTTGTCGGTGTCAGCTTCTTACCACAGGAAGCAGAGAAAACGGCCATGGTGACATACACGCCAGAACCTGGACAAACGAGAGAGCAAGCAATTGATGAAACGAAAAAAGCTGAAGAATATTTGATGAAACGGGATCATGTCAATACAGTTCAGTATTCACTAGGCTCTTCAAATGCTATGACCGCAAGTGTTGGCGGTAACTCTAACGGTGCGTTATTCTTCGTACAATATGATGATGACACGCCAAACTTTGATAAAGAAAAAGACCGCGTGGTCAAAGCTCTTCAAGACAAAGCGTCTAAAGGGGAATGGAAATCACAAAACTTCTCATCTGCTGGTGCAAATAATACCGTGACATACTATGTGTACGGGGACAAAGCAAGTGATATTGAAGGCACAGTAAAAGATGTTGAGAACATCTTAAAAGATGAGAAAAACCTGAAAAATGTCAGCACAAGCTTATCTGAGAAATACGACGAATATACGTTTAATGCAGATCAAGAAAAACTGGCGAAACTAGGTCTAACTGCTTCACAAATCGCTCAAGCGATTGCACCTCAAAATAGTGAAACAACACTGACGAAAGTCACAGAGGACGGCAAAGAACTTGATGTGAAGCTTCAAACGGAAAAAGATGAATATAAGAGCAAAAAAGATTTAGAAAACAAAAAGATCACCACACCAACAGGGCAAGAAGTCCGAATTGGTGATGTCGTCAAAGTAAAAGATGGGACGACAGCAAATACGGTGACAAAACGTGATGGAAAAATCTACGCAGAAGTGTCTGGTGACATGACAACAGACGACGTCTCAAGTGTAACGCAGGATGTTCAGAAGAAAGTCGATAAGCTTGACCTAAAATCTGGCGTAACGATTGACACAGGCGGCGTAAGTGAGGATATTGAGGAATCCTTTACACAGCTTGGCCTTGCAATGCTAGCAGCGATTGCCATTGTGTATCTCGTTCTCGTCATCACATTTGGCGGAGGTCTTGCACCATTTGCGATTCTATTCTCACTGCCATTTACGATTATTGGTGCGCTGCTTGGATTGTTTATAGCAAAAGAAACCATCAGCTTAAATGCCATGATTGGATTGCTCATGCTAATCGGTATCGTTGTAACTAATGCCATTGTCTTGATTGACCGAGTGATTCATAAAGAACAAGAAGGTCTCTCAACAAGAGAAGCGTTACTTGAAGCAGGTACAACAAGATTACGTCCAATCTTAATGACGGCACTTGCGACAATTGGTGCACTGCTGCCACTCGCATTAGGATTTGAAGGTGGAAGCCAGATCGTATCAAAAGGACTTGGTGTTACCGTAATTGGCGGTTTAACAAGTTCTACACTTCTCACATTGGTTATCGTTCCAATCGTGTATGAAATGTTAAGCAAGTTTAGACGTAAGAAAAAGTACGCAGAAGAAGAGTAAGAGGAAGCCCCGCCAATGAGCGGGGCTTTTTTATTTTGAAATCTGACAAACAGCTTTTCTCATAAGCTCTTCAAATGCGTGGAAAAAGGCATCACGATCGACATGGTCAATCACTTGAATTGATTTTCCATCTGGATGCTCTTCAGTGCGACCTTGTCTAGGCGTTTCGGTATAAACGATTGCGTTCACTTCTTTTGAGCGAGTAAATGAAGAGGAAGCAAGAGTGATCGTTGTCAGCACGTCCCATAAGTAGTAAGTCGAGTTCGTTTCATGATGAATGAGCGGCGGACAAAAGGCGTAGCACTGTCCGATAAAATCTATTCCAATATGAGAACGAAGAGAAGCCCAGCGCTGACGTACATCAAGTGTAAGCGGGACTTGATTTGTACTTTCAAGCGCGACCATTTCAATAGGAAACGGTTCCTGAAAGACAGTGCTGACAGCATAAGGGTCCCAAAAGGCATTCCATTCTGCTGTCCCATCATGCTCGGGTTCTTCAACATTGCCTTTTTCAAGGAACGTGCCGCCCATCCACACCAATTTCTCAATTTTATTAGAGATCGAAGGATCTTCTTCTAAAGCGCGTGCAAGATCTGTGAGCGGACCAGTAAAGAGCAGGGTGACAGGTTCTTTTGCCTTCTTAACCGTTTCAATCAGGTGAAGGTGTGCTGGCAGCTTGGACACTTTTGTATCAACATTGCCTTTTTCATTTAAAATTGGCAGAGCATCTACATAAAAAGCATGCATACGCCAATCCTTCGGAAACGGATTGACGCCTCTAGAAGTTGAAGCAGCGACTTCAATTTCATAAGGGCTGAATCGATCAATGATTTTTTGAGATGCACTGAGAGCAGGCTCTAAATAACAATCAGCAGGTATCACAGACATACCGATGACTTTCACATGTTCCATTTGAAGGAGAAGAAATAAAGAGACGAGGTCATCAACACCGCCGTCATGATTAAAATAGACAGGCTTTTTCATCGCATATCATCCTTTACAGCGTTTTCTTTTATCTTATCAGAATGCTTTCTTGCTGAGGGAGATTGGCTAGGAGATTTCACATAATTAGGTGGTTGTTTTGTTGCCATTTTCAAATCTCATAGTATAATTAAAGGTTGTTAGTGGTGAAAATAGATTGCATAATGAATATAGGATGATGATGAATGAAACGTGCTCGAATTATATACAATCCGACATCTGGGCGTGAACTCTTCAAGAAGAATTTACCGCAGGTTTTGCAAAAATTTGAACAAGCTGGCTATGAAACTTCTTGTCATGCGACGACATGTGCAGGAGATGCCACGCAAGCAGCAGAAAAAGCCGCAC
This sequence comes from Bacillus sp. FSL M8-0350, assembly GCF_038593345.1. NCBI lineage: Bacteria > Bacillati > Bacillota > Bacilli > Caryophanales > Bacillaceae > Bacillus > Bacillus sp. FSL M8-0350. Next base: position 692,434 of record NZ_CP151985.1, read on the forward strand.
AGAGAGATTTTGATTTAATTGTAGCAGCAGGTGGAGACGGCACGATCAATGAAGTCGTCAACGGACTAGCACCGCTTGAAAAAAGACCGAAACTAGGAATTATTCCAGTTGGAACGACAAATGACTTCGCAAGAGCACTTGGCATTCCACGAGAAGGTGTTTTAAAAGCGACAGATGCCATTATTGAGGGTGTAGCGAAGCCGCTTGATATCGGTAAAGTCAATGGCCATTATTTTATTAATATTGCTGGCGGCGGCCGGTTAACAGAGCTCACCTATGAGGTGCCTAGCAAGCTGAAGACCATGCTTGGACAGCTTGCTTATTATTTAAAAGGCATGGAGATGCTTCCTTCTATCCGCCCGACAGAAGTCGAAATTGAATATGACGGCAAATTGTTTCATGGAGAAATCATGCTGTTTCTTGTTTCACTCACAAACTCAGTAGGCGGGTTTGAAAAACTAGCGCCAGATTCCATTTTAGATGATGGGATGTTTGACCTGATTATTCTAAAGAAGGTCAATTTAGCAGAAGCCATACGAGTGGTCAGCCTTGCTCTTAGAGGCGAGCATATTCATGATAACAATGTCATCTACGCAAAAGCGAATCGCGTGAAGGTAGATGTAAAAGATAAAATGCAATTGAATTTAGATGGTGAATACGGCGGCATGCTGCCAGGTGAATTTGAAAACCTGTATCGCCATATTGAATTTATTGTGCCAAAAGCAACAGCTGAAAAAATAGGGTGAAGACTGAACTTGGTTCCTTATGGCGGCCAAGTTTTTCTTTGCAAATGAGGTGATAAAATTGGTGAAAATGAAACCGCCTGTTGAAAAGAATGAATACTACAATGTAACCTTCGAAGACTTAACGCATGAAGGTGCAGGTGTAGCGAAAATTGAAGGATTCCCTGTCTTTGTACCGAATGCCCTTCCTGACGAACAAGGGAAAATCAAAGTCACACGAGTCAAAAAAGGATTTGCTTTTGGACGACTTATGGAGCTGACAAAGGAAAGTCAGCACAGGCAAGATGCGCCATGTCCCATTTACAAACAGTGCGGCGGCTGCCAAATTCAGCATATGAGCTATAAAGGCCAGCTGCTATTTAAACAGAAACAAGTAAAGGACGTTTTAGAGCGGATCGGCAAGCTTGATATGAGCCGTGTAAAAGTTCATCCTGTACTCGGCATGGAAGACCCTTGGAATTACCGAAACAAAGCACAAGTTCCAGTTGGCGAACGAGAAGGCGGACTTGTTGCAGGTTTTTATCAGCAGCGTACCCATGAAATCATTGATATGGAAAAATGTTTGATTCAGCAGTCAGAAAACGACGAAGTGGTACAGGCAGTAAAAGACATATGCAATGCGTTTGGCATCAAAGCATATAACGAAGAGCGGCACAAAGGCTGGCTGCGTCATGTGATGGTTCGCTACGGTATTGCAACAGGTGAAATGATGGTTGTGTTTGTTACTAGAACAGCTGACTTTCCGCAAAAGCAGCAGGTGATTGAGCAGATTATAGCACGCTTCCCACACGTTCGGTCAATTGTACAAAACGTGAATTCAAAGAAAACAAATGTCATTTTCGGAGACGAAACAACCGTTTTATGGGGCGAAGAATACATTTATGACACGATTGGCGACATCAAATTTGCCATTTCGGCCCGCTCATTTTATCAAGTGAACCCAGCTCAAACAAAGGTACTTTACGACAAAGCGCTTGAATATGCAGAGCTGCAAGGCGAAGAAACCGTCATCGATGCTTACTGTGGAATCGGTACGATTTCCTTATTTCTCGCACAAAAAGCAGGCAGAGTATATGGGGTTGAAATTGTTCCAGAAGCAATTGAAGATGCAAAAAGAAATGCTGCCTTAAACGGAATCAATAATGTTGAATTCGCAGTCGGTGAAGCAGAAGCGGTTATTCCGAATTGGTACAAAGAAGGCATCAAAGCAGATACCCTCGTCGTCGATCCGCCAAGAAAAGGCTGTGACGAAGCACTGCTTGACACCATTTTAAAGATGAAACCAAACCGAGTTGTTTACGTGTCCTGTAATCCAGGGACGCTTGCTCGTGATTTGAGAATTCTTGAAGATGGCGGATATGTGACAGAGGAAGTGCAGCCTGTGGATATGTTTCCGCATACCAACCATGTAGAATGTGTAGCAAGTCTTGTGATTAATCAGTAATGTATTGTGACATCCCGATTCTGTGAAAAACATCGATATTGGGATTTTTTTATTTTTGCATGTTCAATCGGCACTAAAAAATGATATTTGGAAGTGGAATCAATATTTTCGCCGCGCAATTCATCACCAAAAGTCCTTTTTTGCAATTTTGCCCGTTTCATATTAAAGTATAAAATCTATAGACATACGACTATAGATAGCGTTAAACAAGAACCCCTCTGTCCATTATTGGATGGGGGGGTCTTCTTCTATATTTTCATTTTTTTGATCCAGCGCAGAGGATATAATGTCAAGACCGATGTATAAAAAGCTAACAAAAAATGATAAAATCAATACGCCATTTCCCCATATAGAAACTTCAATTATCTCCGTATTAAGTACATATTTGATTGAAAAATAAATAAGAGCCCACGAAGCAAAAAATTCTAGAATATAAGTAATCCATTTTGGGACCTTCAATAAAAAAATGATTCCTTTCCCTATAAATAAAATTATAAATGACCAAAAAATCACGATGATGCTAACTAACAACGAAAAGGTCACCAAAGAGAAAAATGAATCATAAGTTATGTATTCGCCGAAAAGAAAATTTACTCCCAATGATACTAGGTAAAGCATGAAAGTCGGAATAGCAATAACGAAACCAAGGGAAAAACATATTAGTAAAATAAGAAGAACGGCAGCAATAGCACCTGGGGGTTCATCTACAACATTTTTTTTCCTTAAAAAAGTATAAAATATGATAGAAACTAAAAGGAGTATTAAAAAAGTCAATGAAATCACATAAGAAAAAGACAATATATACCCTCCATAAAAAAGCGCTATTAGAAAACTAATAGCACTTATTGTTTATTTAAAGAAGATTAATGATGAATTTTGCCAAAGTTTTAGCGACATCTTTAGGTGCACCCATTTTAACAAAAGCTTTTACAAACTGTTTTTCTGTCCACTTTTCCCCTTTATCCATTACCTTTGCTATTTTAGCAGATTTCTTTCTGATCCAAGCAGCAGCCTTTGGATTAAAGGGTTTCAATGCTTTTGATAGTAACCATCCACCAGAACGTAAAGCACCTCGGAATGCTTTATATGACCATGAAACAGCCCCTTGTGTAGAAACTTCCCCGTTTGCGGCTGTTTGAGTTGTTAAAGCATTTGACTGAATAGGGCTAGTGCTATTATTTGTTGCGGCTTGTTGTAAAGATGTTTTGTATACCTTTGTATGTACTGGTGCTATTGATTTAGTTGGCTCCGCTGCAAACGCAGTAGTCGCACCCAGACCGGAAGTTAATAAAGTTGCGCTTAATAGTACAGGAACAAACTTCTTTTTAAAAGTCATAGTAATTTCGCCTCCGAAAATTTAATGAAGAGGCTGTTTATAGTGCTAAAAAAACCTTGTTGTTCAAGCCTCAATTATAAAATACATCTTGAGAAAAAACAGTGGCATATGTCTTAAATTCTTTTAGGACTTTTATATAAGATAATCACTCCTTTCTTGATTTATATAAAAATTGTAACAACAACCAAATTAAGGGTAAATAGTATTTTAATACTGTATTTTCACAACATTATACATTTATGTGTCTATATAATTGTATTTTATCTTATGGAAAAATTGCGGTTTCTTTTCGGTGTGGAATTATTCCGAAAATGATAATATATGTCATTATAAGGAATAGTAAGGAAGGGGTAGGGTCTTATGGAGAAAGTGCTTTCTTCTCAAGTCGGGATGAAAATCAATGAATGGTATTACCATATTCAAAGATTTAACGTGCCGGACGCCGAGGCATATAAAGAAGAAATAAAATCTTTGCTCGATAATATGGAGGAAAACCAGGATTTATTATTATATTTCTCTCTTATGGAGTTCCGACATAAATTAATGTTGGATTATTTGAATCCATTGGAGAATGGAAAAGAGCGTGCCAACTTTAGAGAATTAGCAATGAAGATCAAAAGGGATCAAGAGAAATTAACAGGCTTACTTGATTATTATTTTAATTTTTTCTACGGCATGTACGAATTTGAAAACTATGAATACCTCAACGCCATTACCTTCTATAAACGAGCAGAAAAAAAGCTGTCTCTTGTCAGTGATGATATTGAACGTGCCGAGTTCAATTTCAAGATGGCTGAAATCTATTACCACATGAAACAAAACCACATGTCCATGCACCATATAGCCCAAGCGATAGAATGTTATCGAGAAAAAGAAACTTATACTGTTAGACAGATACAATGTTCCTTTGTCATTGGATTAAACTATATTGATATGGGTTGCCCCGAAAAAGCAAAACCACATTTTGAACACGCACTAGAAAAAGCAACGGAAAGCGACACCAAAAGATTAGTAGGGTCAGCGCTGTATAATTTGGCTTTAAGTTATTTCCACAATGATGAACTATTAATAGCTATAAAATACTTTAACGAATCAATCCATTCTTTTAAAGAACAAGGATACGAACATTTAAATAAAATTCTTGATCCGATGGTTATGTTGACAAAGTCATACTTTAAAACTGATCAAAATGATTTAGGATTATACGCTTTAAACGAGGGAATAGAATTGGCTGGAAAATTGAAAGACGACATATTTATAAATACATTCACTCTATTGAGAGCATTGTATTTAGAAAACAATGTTAATCGTATAAAAGAAGCAATGGCTTATTTGGAATCAAAATCTTTTTATGCGAATCTTGAAGATTTATCGAAAGATGCGGCGAAGCATTATAATAAAGCAGGAGATAAAGAGCACGCAAACGAATTTTATGAGAAGATTCTTTATTTCCAACACCAAATTAAGAGAGGGGAGTGTCTTTATGAAATTTAAGTCAGTTGCAGCCGTATTAATAATTGTCAGTGTGTTAGGTGCTTTTAGTTATGTTTCATCAAACGATATCCATAATGAAGCCCAGCGGGGACATACAACAAGCATTGGTTATTTCGCTTAAAAGCCCTTTTCGGAGGGCTTCTTTTTTATTTGAATATTATTTTCAAAGAATCTACATTTCTTTTAATTTTGCTTCTGCTGCTTTCATTGCTTCGTTTTTTGTTTTGAACCCTTTGCGAACAATCCTTTTTCTTTTCCCTGTTGCTTTATCGAGTGATTCTAGGATATACGAAAATGTGTTGTCTCCACATGGTTTTACACTAATCATGTTTTCCCCTCCTGTTTCCGTAATATAATAAATTCATTTTACTTAATATCCCATAAAAAGCAATATTATCAGAACCGCCATTCCTTTTTCTCTTTATCCCATCTAATCTCTTTTCGAGAAATAAAATTTTCAACTGCCTTACGAATCGCTGGCTCATCCCTGCCTGTTTTTCTTTTAAGTTCATTCATTGTTGGGTTTCGTCTAAAACGGCTCATATTATAGATGATCCTATATAGCTTTCTCTCAAGATCATTCATGAAATCACCACTGTGAACTATTTTATTTGAATATCTTTTTCATTAGCTTACCGGATGCTTTACCGGCAGCACGTCGCATAACACGTTTCCCAATAGTACCTTTTTGAACGGCGTTTACGTCTCCTAAAATTTTTGATATTTTATATAGTGCTGATCGTATTTTGTTTATGTTCATTTTTCGCTCCTTTTGCGTCTGTCCATTTTATAAAAACCTCCCCAAAACTTCCCCCAATCTTCCCCCAATCTTCCCCCAAAAGAATACTTTTAATTGCAAGATTTTGCAATGATTGAATATAGATGAATATGAGCAAAGCCTGTTATTATAAGGGTTCTAACGTCGAGAACGAACGTTTGCATTAAATCCTTAGTAAAGTATATAATGATAAAAATTGCTGAAAGAATTTACAGAAGGACATGCCCTTTAAGGCGCTATGTCATGAGAGGAATTGGATGAAAGATGAGTAAAAATTTCTGGCGTGATTTACCGCGGCCATTTTTTATATTAGCACCAATGGAAGAAGTGACAGATGTTGTGTTTCGTCATGTTGTGAGTGAGGCGGCGAGACCGGATGTGTTTTTTACAGAGTTTACGAACAGTGAGAGCTATTGCCACCCTGATGGTATTCAAAGTGTGAAGGGGCGTTTAACGTTTACAGAGGATGAGCAGCCGATTGTTGCTCATATTTGGGGAGACAAGCCTGAGAACTTTAGACAGATGAGCATTGGAATGGCGGAGTTAGGATTTCAGGGGCTTGATATTAATATGGGCTGTCCTGTCCCAAATGTCACGCAAAACGGAAAGGGCAGCGGATTGATTCTTCGTCCAGACGTTGCGGCAGAGCTGATTCAAGCGGCAAAAGCAGGGGGATTACCTGTCAGCGTCAAAACAAGACTAGGTTTTACTGAGGTCGATGAATGGCGCAGGTGGCTTAGACACATTTTGGAGCAAGATATTGTGAATTTATCGATCCACCTTCGCACAAGAAAGGAAATGAGCCAGGTGGATGCGCATTGGGAGCTCATTCCTGAGATTAAAAAACTTCGTGATGAAGTAGCACCTGATACGCTTTTGACAATCAATGGTGATATTCCTGATCGTCAAACAGGCTTAAAGCTCGCTAAGCAGTATGGAGTGGACGGCGTGATGATTGGGCGCGGGATTTTCCATAACCCATTTGCTTTTGAAAAAGAGCCGAAGGAGCATACAAGTGATGAACTGCTCGGTCTTTTAAGATTACATCTTGACCTTCATGATCAATATTCTTCATTAGGCTTGCGTCCATTCAAGGCGTTGCATCGTTTCTTTAAGATTTATGTAAAAGGATTCAGAGGAGCGAGTTTCTTAAGAAATCAATTAATGAACACATCATCAACAGATGAAGTGCGTGCCATGCTGGATGAATTTGAAGCGAGAAATCAAGAACAATCATGACCAACAAGAGGAGGAGGGGGAACCCTTCTCTTTTTTATTAAATAGAACTATTAAACTAGTTATCTTAAATGGTAAAATGAGATAGAAATAACAATTGGAGGTATTTTATTTGAAACCATTTTGGGATAAAGACAGAGAAAGCGAAGAAACATTTAAGAAAATCAATGAGAAAGACATTGCAGAAGCGGAAAAGAAGCTAGGCGTCATCCTGCCTGATACATATAAGCAACTGATCCTCGAACAAAATGGCGGTTATACCCTGCATAACGCTTTTCCAACGGATCAGCCGAATGGATGGGCAGAGGATCATGTATCATTTGATCATTTAAGAGGAATTGCCAAAGACGAAGGCATTATGGATAGTGATTATTTAATAGAAGAATGGGAATTGCCTGAGGGACTTGTGCTTATTTGTGGGGATGGTCATACGTGGATTGCATTGGATTACAGAGAAACAAAGGAGCATCCGCCGATTCACTACTTTGATCTAGAAGATGAGACGGATTTCAAATTAGCGGATTCGTTTGATGAACTGATTGCTGGGCATTATACTGCTGAATAGGAAAAGACAGCCGCTAGTAGATATAGTTCATTAAAATCGTTGTTATACAGTATTTTTTGAGAGAGACAAAAGAGTCTCTCTTTTTTTTGCGAAGCAACATTGAATCTCTCTCCAAAACTGTATTTGTTAAGTTTAAGTCTTATTATTCAATTGGTTCACTTTCCACTCACTAAATTTTCTGACGATAATATCTGCCACAATGTAAAATGGCAGAAAGCTGGAGTTGTCCACTTTGTTATATAAGTGAAACGGGGTGCTGCTTACATAGATGTTAAACATGGCATTTTGTGCAAGAAGGTTATTCCTTAATGTGGTCATGCTGATAAATTTGATATGTCTCGTTTTCACCAATTGAATGATTTCATCTAAATTCTTCGATTCACCAGATAAAGAAATGATAAATAAAAGGTCATCCTCACCAAATTCAATGATTCCATCTGTTAAGTCCCGCTTGCTTCGTAATACTTGAGATTTTTTATGCAGTGACCATAGCTGCCGCTGTACATCATTGGCCAAATCGAGCTGTGCAGTTCCTGTACCATAAATATAAATATACGGTGCGCGATCTATCAGTTGATTTAATTGATGAAAGTCCAGCTGCTCCATATATTTTCTTGTCTGGCGGATATCTTGATCAAGCAGCTGCATTAAATCCTGTGTGGTCTCTTCAGTGAAAGCATTTAATTTCACATAAGACTTTAAGTCACTGTAGCCGTCGAACCCTATTTTCTTAGCAAGCCGATGGATGGATGAGATGGAAGTATGAGCATAACGGGCAAGGTCCTGAATTTTCATTGTCTTCATTTCTTCAAGATGATCATGGATCGTTTTAATAATGTGCAGGTCATTCTTATTTAAATCTTCGAAGTGTTTATTAACCAGCTTGTCCAGTATCATGCGATGTGCCCTCCAACATGAAAATATTTTCTTCCTGTGAAAATATAATCTAATGTTACAACTTGATTTCTAAATACGTCAAACCTATTGGTTTTTGTAAGCGCTGCCTTTACAGTGATGTTATGGATCAAGCAAAGGGGTTATGCTTATGAATGCAATCAAGCGGTTTGGCAGTGCTATGGTAGTTCCTGTACTTTTATTCGCGTTTTTTGGTATTGTTGTCGGCCTCGCGACTTTATGTAAGAATCCAGCGATTATGGGGGAAATGGCTGGAGAAGGTACGATGTGGTACAAGGTCTGGTCACTGATTGAAAGCGGGGGATGGACGATTTTCAATCATATGGAATTAGCCTTTGTGATTGGATTGCCCATCTCACTTGCAAAAAAAGCGCAAGCACGTGCGACGCTCGCAGCTTTGATGATTTATCTTGTATTTAACAATTATATTCATGCTATTTTGACACTTTGGCCGTCTACTTTTGGCGTTGATTTATCGCAAGGTGTCGAGAACGTAGCGGGTGTAAAAGAAATTGCGGGTATACCTACGCTGGATACAAGTATCATTGGTGCGGTGATGATATCTGGAATCGTCATTTGGATCCATAATCGTTTTTATGATCAAAAGCTGCCTGAAATGCTTGGGATTTTCCAGGGGCTTGTATTTGTTGTCATCATCGGATTCTTTGTGATGATTCCTATTGCTTTTATCGTTGCTTTTGTATGGCCCTATGTTCAGCAGGGGATTCAATCTCTCCAAGGGTTCATGGCACAGTCTGGTTATATTGGTGTCTGGCTGTTTCATTTCTTGGAAAGGGTGTTAATTCCAACAGGACTTCACCATTTTATTTATACACCTTTTGAGTTTGGTCCAGCGGCTGTAAATGGGGGGTTAAAACCATATTGGATTGCTCACTTAAATGAATTTGCGTCCTCCACTTCCGATTTGAAGGATCTTTATCCATACGGATTTTTATTGCATGGGAATATTAAGATGTTTGGCTGTTTAGGGATAGCTTTAGCCATGTATTTTTCAACACCGAAAGAAAACAGAAAAAAGGTTTTGGCATTGGTATTACCCGCCACATTAACAGCGGTATTTGCCGGAATTACAGAACCGCTTGAATTTACATTCCTATTCCTCGCGCCTTATTTATTTGTAATACATGCACTTCTTGGTGCGACCATGGTGACAATCATGAATATGTTTGGTGTTGTCGGAATGATGGGTTCCGGGCTTATTGAAATAGCTGCATTGAACTGGATTCCGCTCTCTTCAAATCATGGAGGGACTTATCTGATCCAAGCGATGATTGGACTTCTTTTTACAGCCGTGTATTTTGTCATATTTAGATGGATGATTGTGAAATTCGATATTCCATTACCAGGACGAAAACATGAGGAGGAGACGAGGCTATATACAAAACAGGATTATGAGAATGCTCATAAAAAAGGTCATAACCAAAAAGAAGCGCCCGTTTATGCATCTGAGTATGAAGAGAAAGCCGTGTATTTCTTAGAAGGCCTTGGCGGTAAAGAAAACATTAAAGATGTGACAAACTGTGCCACACGTCTGCGTATTACAGTGATTGACCCTAGCTTGGTGAAAGATAGGGACTACTTTACAAAAAATAAACTGGCCCACGGCATGGCGAAGAGTGGTCAAAGCATTCAAATCATTGTTGGCTTAAGTGTACCGCAAGTAAGAGAGTCCTTTGAGACAAAACTTTCATTAGATTAAAAAAGGAGCTGGATATCATGAAAAAATTTAATATTACCATCGCTGGAGGCGGAAGTACATTTACACCGGGGATCATTTTGATGCTGTTAGACTATCTAGATGAGTTCCCAATTCATACAATTAAACTCTATGATAATGATGAAGCTAGACAAAAGACGATTGCAGATGCATGTGAGATTATGTTAAAAGAACGGGCACCAGAAGTGCGATTACTGGCAAGCACGGACCCAGAAGAAGCCTTTACTCAAGTCGATTTTGTGATGGCACATATTCGTGTCGGGAAATATGCAATGCGAGAATTAGATGAGAAAATTCCATTGAAGCATGGAGTCGTCGGACAGGAAACATGCGGCCCAGGCGGAATAGCTTACGGAATGCGGTCCATTCCAGGTGTATTAGAACTTGTCGATTATATGGAAAAATACTCACCTGAAGCTTGGATGTTAAACTATTCTAACCCTGCAGCGATAGTAGCAGAGGCAACACGTAAGCTAAGACCGAATGCCAAAATTTTAAACATATGTGATATGCCAATTGGTATTGAAGAATTAATTGCAAAAAATTTAGGCTTATCTTCGCGGAAAGAACTAGAAGTCGATTACTATGGTTTGAATCATTTTGGCTGGTGGACAGATATTCGAGATAAAGCAGGAAATAGCTTAATGCCTGAGGTGATTAAGCATGTAAGCCAGCATGGTTATGCAACAGATGGAACATCTGAGCTAGAACAGCAGAAGAGCTGGAACAGCACATTAAAAAAGGCCAAAGATATTCAAGCGCTTGATCCAAAAACGGTACCGAATACGTATTTGAAATACTATCTATTTCCAGATGAAGAAGTGGCACATTCAAATATCGAGTTCACGCGTGCCAATGAAGTGATGGAGGGGCGGGAAGCTTTTGTTTTTAGTGAATGTCAGGCCATCATTGATAAAGGAACTGCAAAGGAAACAAAGCTGACCATTGATGAGCACGCTTCCTATATCGTTGATTTGGCACGAGCCATTGCTTTTAATAAAAAGGAACGGATGCTGATGATCGTAGAGAACAATGGCGCCATTAGGAACTTTGATCCAACAGCCATGGTCGAAATTCCTTGTATTGTTGGCAGCAATGGTCCAGAAAAATTAGTAGTTGGAGAAATTCCTAGATTTCAAAAAAGTCTTATGGAGCAGCAAGTTGGCGTAGAAAAATTAGTAGTAGAAGCATTTGAAGAAGGGTCGTATCAAAAACTATGGCAGGCTATCACATTATCGAAAACGGTGCCGAGTGCTAAAGTAGCAAAAGATATTTTAGACGACTTAATTGTGGCAAATCAAGCATTTTGGCCAGAGTTAACATAACAAAAGAATAAGCAATATGGGCGTGACAGCGCTCATATTGCTTATTTGTTTTTTCAACCGATGTATTGTAAAAGCCTCCTTACCAAAAGGGGGCCGCCATTCCCTTACTCTGCGCTCTCCTCAACCTCACGGCTATCCTCTGTTTCACCAATATAAATAGGGCCGTTTGCGTGGTCGATTCGGATTGGCCATTCGTACGGAATTTGAAGACGTCTAGCAATGGCTCTCCAGAATTTTGTGGAATCCATTTCGAATTCTTGAAAGTCTTTTAATAAGTCTTTGTAAGACGAGCCATCGAATTGAATGAACATATCTTGAAGGCGCATGAACGCGACATGTCTCACTTCAAGTGCTGCTGCGGCATCCATTTCTTCTTCTGTTGCTTCTCCGATGATTGTACCTGCGGGCGGAAGCATGTCGTATACGTTAAATTCCTCTTCTTCTTCGTGTGCTGCATTGTGCTGTTGATCTGACATTTTTATTCACTCCTTCTCGTTCTCAATCAAAACTTTATTTCGTGCTTACTTCTATTATCGGAAGGAAATATGAAATGTGGAATGAAAAGTGGAGCAGATTCACAACTCTTGCTTTTTTCTCTTGAATCATCTATGATCAATTACAGATATAAAAGGTCTATAATAGATAGAAAGGAGTTTCCTCATGAAATATTCTAAAGCAACCAACTATGCGCTGCATACGATGGTGTTTTTAACTCTTGCACCAAAGGGTAAAGCGATTGGTGTTGAGCCTCTTGCTAAGATACAAGATCTTTCACCAACCTATTTATCCAAAATTTTAACAAAGCTTGTGAAGGCGGGATTGATTGAATCAACACCTGGTGCAAAGGGAGGTTATACCCTTATCAAACGAAAGGAAGACATTTCTTTTTTAGATGTCATTCAGGCTGTAGAAGGACAAACGAATTTATTTCGCTGCTCCTTAGAGCATGACTCCTTTATGCCTCATGATGGCTGTTTGATTGAACAAGTTATGCAGGATGTTGAAACGAAAATGCAGGAGACATTAAGTCAAAAACGGTTAATTGATATTGCGAGCCAAATTGAACAGACAGAAAAAAATCCATTTTTCAACATGTGATTTTTTTGAACTAATTATAGATATTAAGAGTCTTTAAAATCTTGAATAGAAAAGGAGAGATTGATATGTTATTAGATTGTGCCATTATCGGAGGCGGGCCAGCCGGATTAAGTGCAGCACTTGTTGTAGGGAGAGGCAGAAAGCAAGTCATTGTATTTGATGATGAGCTGCCAAGAAATCGAGTGACGCAGGAATCACATGGATTTATTACAAACGATGGAATGACACCGTTTGAGATCAGACGAGCGGGAGAGGCAGATCTTCAAAAATACCCTAATATCAAAATCAAACGAAGTCGAATTGTTGATATACAAAAGAAAGAGGAAAGATTTACGTTACTAACACACGAGGGGGATAGATTCGAAGCGAAAAAAATCATTTTGGCAACAGGTCTTCAGGATATACTGCCAGAGATCGAAGGAATTCATGATGTGTACGGAAAAACGTTGTTTAGCTGTCCTTTCTGTGATGGATGGGAATTAAAGGACAAAGCACTTGCCCTCATTGCAGAGAATCAGCGAGCCTTGCATATGGCTAAGCTTCTTTCCAATTGGACAAAGGATTTGATCGTGTTTACGAATGGGCACGTGTTGGCTGAAGAGGACAAGGTACTTCTGACGGCACATTCTATTCAAGTCATTGATGTGCCAATTGTATCGATTGATCATGACAATGGGCAGCTGCGCTCTCTCCAGCTTGCAAATGGGGAGACAGTAAAAAGGGAAGGCGGTTTTGTCGCAAGTGAATTCAAGCAGTCAGCTCCATTTGCTGAAAAACTAGGCTGTCAAATGACGAAGAATGCTGGTATTGAAACAGATATTCTTGGACGTACAACCGTCAGTGGTATCTTTGCATGTGGTGATAATCTAGGCGGTCCTGCTCAGTTAGTTCTCGCAGCAGCTGCTGGAAGCCAGGCAGGAATGGGTGTCATTCATGAACTTGTGCAAGAAGAGTTTCAAGAAAAAACATCTCTATGAAAAGAGATGTTCAGCGGAGAGCGGTTTTCCGTTTTGCTAAGACGTGAGCTGTCCATTCAAAAAGTGCGTAGATGACAAAGAAGATCAGGATCCAGCTGCTGACATCGACCCATACATTGGTGATCTGAATGACGTTCGCCTGATCAAGTCCAGCCTGTATCCACATGGTGATCAGTGCTGTAAGGAACACTTGTAAAAACCATTTTTTCAATTGGTCACACCTCCATCTCTTTCTATCATATAAGAAATGACAGTTAATTTCCAATTGTTTTCCTGTATGTTTCAACGGTAAAATGAAAAATAAAACGAGTGAAAGGAAAGCAAATGAGTGATCAAACAAATATGTTTCTAAAAAATCATTTTCCTCATCTTATCCTCACGCCGCCTCTTTTTTATGAGTGGCCTATTGGACTTCGGTTTGAAGTGGCAGATTGGTCATTAGGAAAAGAATCGATTGTATTAGAAAAAGCGGGAGATCGTGCTTTAGAGATTGTGAAATATGTTTTTGATCCAGAAGACGAGATGCTGCTTGTGACGGATGTGTATACAGATCATGAACATGAATTAACGAAGCGTAAGCTCCTTGTCTATCAAAAATATGTGCATCGGCAAGTGAGGAACAGATTGCGCCACGAGCTTTTGACTTATGTACGTCCAGAAGTAGAAGATTCACTGACATTAGAGAGATTTACACTCAAATGTCAGCTGCAAGACATTCGATTGCGTCCGCTTCTCCATGCGATGTGCCAGGAGGACTTCTATGCACCGAATCAAATCTTGAAGGGAAAACTGGGGTATGAAATTTACCTAATGAATCTCTCAAAAAAAATGATTTTTCACTTATATGATGATCGAGGCTGTGATCTCATTGCGGCAGATGCTGAGCGTCTACGCCCAGTCTATGAAGGCTTACAGCACTGGCTATTAGACTATGATCGTCCTCAGATGGACCGGCTGTTTGCAGCCAAATAAAAAAACCGCACTTTCGACAAGTGCGGCTTCTTTTTATGCTTCTACTTTATTGAAGAACTGTGGCAAATATTCTTTGTGAGCTTCTAGCATTTCATCTAGGATGCTTTTTGCAATGGCATCTGATGGGACAAGCGGGTTGATGGTCATTGCGACAAGAGCTGTGTTGTAATCGCCTGTCACGGCTGCTTCAGCAGCTACACGTTCAAAGGATTTAATTTGAGAAATAAGTCCTTTGACAGCGACCGGCATTTCACCAACAGCGATTGGTTTAGGACCGTCTTTTGTGATCACACAGTTGAGTTCAACCGCAGAATCATTTGGAATGTCACTAATAGCCCCGTTATTAATGGTGTTTACAGGCTGAATGTCATGCTTGTCGTTATAAATGGATGCAATCAAGTTACAAGCCGCATCACTGTAGTAGGCACCGCCTCGTTTTTCAAGCTGTGGCGGTTTGATGTCGAGATCAGGGTCTTTGTAAAGCTCGAACAAATCATTTTCTAATGCGCGAACGACCTCAGCACGAGTTCCTTCATTTGCTGCTGCTTTCTTTTCCTCAGCCAGCATATCACTTGTTTTGTAGTAGTAGCGGTGATACGGACAAGGAATGACGCCAAGCCCTTTTAAGAAATCAGCATCCCACGGAATCGCTTGAATGTTGTTCATTGACATGCTGGAGTTTGGATCAGCCATGTCTTCAATGACTTGATCCATGATGCTTTTGCCGTCTAAGAATACATTGAGTCCAAAGACCATATGGTTTAATCCAGCAAAGCTGACTTCGACTCTGCTTGCGTCGACACCAAGCCCTTTGGCGATTCCCATGCGAATGCCGATCGGCACGTTACATAAACCAACGACTTTGCGATGGTTTGAATAACGAAGAACGGCTTCAGTAACCATACCAGCTGGATTTGTGAAATTCACAAGCCATGCATTCGGGCAAAGCTCTTCAATATCTTTGACAATATCAAGAATGACAGGAATGGTGCGAAGTCCTTTGAATAGACCTCCTGGACCATTTGTTTCTTGACCAATGACATCATATTTTAAAGGAATGCGTTCATCCTTCATACGTGCTTCAAGAAGTCCGACACGGAATTGTGTTGTGACAAAATCAGCATCTACAAGTGCTTTCCTGCGATCTAATGTTAAATGAACCTCGATTGGGAGCCCTGCTTTTTTGACCATGCGTTTTGCAAGATTTCCGACGATCTCAAGCTTTTCTTTTCCCGCTTCAATATCAACGAGCCAAAGTTCGCTAATCGGAAATTCATCGTATCGTTTAATAAATCCTTCTACAAGCTCTGGTGTATAGCTTGATCCTCCGCCAATTGTGACAACCTTTAATCCTTTTGCCATGCTCTGCACCTCCGAATAATGTAACGCGCAATGTTATAATAGAGAAAAGTCTTTTTTATTGTGTACATCAATAGCTTATCGTGAGAGCATCGCGTGCGTAAATGACTTCAGCGTCTTTAGGCAAGGGTGCCCTATTTAGAGATTTGTTACATAAAAGAAACACATTGTGACATGTTGTTGGAGAAAGGGGAAGTCAGATGTTTTCAAGTGAGGTCATTTCCAGCTTTAATGAACTAGAAAGCGCTTTATACCGATATATCATGGAAAACAGTGAAAAGGTCGTGTACATGAGAATTCGAGACCTTGCAAATGCTGCACATATATCCACCTCGTCTGTCCTTCGCTTTTGCCGAAAAGTAAATTGTGATGGCTTTTCAGAGTTTAAAGTGAAGCTCAAAATGTATTTAGAATCAGAGCAGACACCTTCTTTAAAAAGCACACAGCACTTTCTATATGAATTTATTGAACGAACATTAAAGGGAGACTTTGAGGGGAAAATTAAGGAGGCAGCGAAGCTCATTGCTGAGGCAAAAAATGTGCTGTTTATTGGGACTGGCAGTTCTGGCATTTTGGCGCAGTATGGGGCGAGGTACTTTTCAAGTCTTGAGAAATTTTCATTTTACATCAATGATCCGTTTTTTCCGATGAATATGCAGTATTTAGACAATAGTGTCACCATTGTGCTGTCTGTATCAGGAGAGAACAGTATTACAATTGATCATATTTCGAAGTTAAAAAGAGAAGGCAGCAAGATCATTAGTATTACGAATAACCAGCACTGCACGATTTCGCGCATTTCAGATTTAAATATTGCCTACTACGTCACAGATGAACGGGTCCACAGAGCCAATATCACCACACAGACGCCAGTTGTGTATATTTTAGAAGCCATGGCCCGTGACATGTTTGCGATGTTAAAAGAAAAGTAAAAGAGCCGCTGCATACATCAGCTGCTCTCTTTTTTCTGCTTCATAAAAGCAAGGATGGCAATGCCGGAACAGACGAGCACAAACAGACCGCCTAGCAAATACACAGACCTCGCCCCGTATACATCTGCAATCAATCCAACAAAGAAAATAGACAAACCGACCGATACTGAAGAAAGGACGTAGTGAGCCGAATACACCTTTGATAAATCACGTACTGGCGTTTCCGTTTGAAGAATGGTTTGCTGCGAAACATCTCGGATTTGATAAGCAGGCCCCATCAAAATACAAAGCAGCAAAGCAAGCCACGGGAGGCTGTTCAGTGAATAGACAATGGTCAGCACTGCATAAATGAATGAACCAGCTGCCATAAAGAGGAGAAGCTGTTTTTGGATAAACTGACTCATCCATGCAGCTAAGAGCCCGCCTATGATGGCACCTGTATAATAAGCGGCATTGATAAATCCCCACCATTCCTCACCTTGCTTTAAATCATGGGTGACAAAAGCAAGCGTAATTGCTCCGATCCACACAGCACCCGCAATATTTTCACAAACATCCATAAATGTCAGGGTGCGCACCGTTTTATTTCTCCAAATGATCGTCCATCCATCTTTGAAGCTGTTCATCTTATTTGCCTTTCGAACCGTCTCTTCTTGCTTGAGAAGAGGAAAGACAGGGATGAATAATAGATAAGACAACACAATCATGACACAAGTGATCCACATTAAATAAAATGGCCCGATCCATAGGACGAGCATTCCAGTGAACGAATAGCCGGCGATTTGAATCATTTGATGTAAAATGGAGGCTGTACTGTTTGCTTTCACAAGCTGATTTGCTTTCACAAGCATCGGCATGATGGCCTGCATTAAAGGACTGATGAACCCGCCTGTGAGGGAAATCAAAATAAGCGCACTAAACAACCAGACCATGTGCTGCTGAAACAAATGAAATTGGGCTGTAAACACGATGAGCATCCCAAGACGTAAAAGCGGGACCCATTTTAATAGGCGGCCAGCTTGAAAGTAATCGGTTAAAACAGGAGAGAAGAGCCCAGCCAATAGCTGGCATATTGTTCTAATCAGCGGAAATACAGCCGCATAGGCAACAGATTGTGTATCTTGATAAATGACAAACGTGATCGTCATCACAAATAAAATATCACTCAGCATGAGAAGGCTTTTACTGCTTGTATAACACCAAAACTTGTTTCCCATATCAAACCGGCTCCTTTTCAAAAACAAGTTTAGTATAGCATGGTGATGAAGGGTCCATAGGCTTTCCATTGAAAAATACATCTTAAGGATGAGAAGATTGTGATAAGCTAAATGAAGGACATTGTAAGGAAAGGGGTTCAATCGATTGAAAAAATTACCGGCTCATGACTTTTTGGACAAACACGAGATCCCATATGAGATCAAAACATTTTCTGCCGAAACAGAGAAGGGAGCAGCAAATGTAGCGGCAGCTCTTGGTTTTCGTGAAAGACAAATGATTAAAACATTGATTTTTGAAACAGGAGAAGGAGAGCAGCTGCTTGTGATGGTTGGTGCTGACCAGCATATTAAGTCAGGGAAACTAAAGAAAGCCGCCGGCTCCCGTAATATTAAAATGGCTTCACCGGAGAAGGTTCTTGAAGTGACGGGCTATCGAATTGGCTCGATTCCGCCGTTTTGCTGGCAGCCAGAAGGATTCCGCACCATTATTGAGGCTTCGTTATTAGAAGAGGAGATATTAGGTGTTGGGGCAGGCGAATGGGGAAATGAAATCCTCATCACCCCAGAACAATTAGTGAAAGCCTCAAAAGCTGTACCGTTTGACATCGTGCAGCCAGCCGAATAGAAAAAAAGTGCCTGTTTCAGAAGCAGGCACTTTTTTAATTGGCAGCAGGCGTAGTAAATGGACCGATACCTTTCATTTGCAGGAAGGCATCCACGGTTCTATTTTCTTCAAGATCATTCGCCCGTTTGCACACAACAACCGGTCTGACGATCTCAATGCCTTCAATGTACACGCGCCCAATTTCTTGCCGCTTGAGACTGCCATGAACCGCATCACGGGGAACAAGTGTGATGCCATATCCAGCTTTGATCATTTGAATCGCTTCATGAACACCGCTGAATTGTAAATCAACGGTTGGTTTTTTGATCCCTTTCGAGGTAAAAAGAGAAAAGAGTTTATCTCTTGTGGAACTGCCTTCTTCACGCATCAAAAAAGGCTCCTGACTCAGGCGCTCTAGCGGGACAGTTTTTCCGTTCAACGGATGGTCTGCCGGCACAATAAAATCATAGCTTAAATTCGTTAAATGAGAGGTGAGAATCTCCTCATGGTGCAGATCCTCGATCACAGCGATGGCCACATCTGATTCATATTGAAGCAGGCTCTCTAAAACTTGAGCGGAGTTTCCGCTTTTTAATTCAATTTCTGTCTGTGGTGAAGATGTTTTAAAAGCAGCAAGCCAATCTGGCAGTAAAAAGTTGAGTGGTACATAGGTAGAAGCGATGCGGAGCCGCCCCTTTTTTCCGTTTTGTAAAAGTGTGATCTGATATTCTACTTCTTTTTCAGCCTCGAACACTTGCCGGGCATAAGGGTATAGAATTTTCCCCATTTCCGTAAGTGTAATGCCTCTGCCATTTCGTTTAAAAAGACGGAAACCGATCTCACTTTCAATGCTTCTAAGCTGAGCCGTCACAGCTGGCTGTGTCAAAGATAGCACGTCTGCTGTTTGTGTAACGCTTTTTGTCTCTGCGACCTTTGCAAAAATCCGAAGGGCATGTAAATTCAACTTTAACACCACCTATCAATTATTTTGATGGTTTAATCAAAAACATTCATTAGATTTATTATAAGGCATCCCTTATTGTAAAGATAGCGAAGGGGGAAGGGAAAATGGATCATCGTCAAAAACAAGTGGTGTCAATATCACTTATCACAGCATTTGCACTGATTGGGGATTCAATGCTTTATATTGTTCTTCCGATCTATTGGAAAGAGGTTGGTTTATCATCTATTTGGGAGGTCGGGCTGCTGCTGTCCATTAACCGATTCATCCGCATTCCGCTAACACCTGTCGTTTGGTGGCTTTATCGGTTTGTCCCAATGAAGACTGGTGTATTGATCGCTATTTTGATTGCGTCCGTGACCACAGTGCTTTATGGTGTGAGCGGTTTTTGGCTCCTGCTGATTTGCCGCTGCGCTTGGGGGCTGGCATGGACGTTATTGCGTATGAGTGGAATGAGATTAATTGCTGAGATGGAGGAAAGCTCTCAAGGGCATTATACGGGCATTTATAATGGGCTTTACCGGCTTGGCAGTTTATTCGGCATGTTATTTGGCGGAATATTCGCCAGCCTGATCGGCTTCCAGTCCATGACGCTTGTTTTTGGTTTACTCACATTACTAGGAATCATTTTTTATGTCACTTTGGATGAGATTGAAAAGGGAGAAGAGGGGCAGGTGTATCAAGTCATCAAACAGAGGTGGCTTGCACGGGATGTTGTAAAAGTATTAATGACAGGTATGCTGATCGCACTTGTGATCCAAGGGTTATTCGCATCAACACTCAGCCATGTCATTGAAGCAAGGATCGGTCATGGAGAATTTGCTCTGTTCGGCTTTGTCATCGGAGCTTCGGCTTTAAGTGGAATCATTCAAGCGCTCAGATGGGGGTGGGAACCATTTGTCGCACCGAAAACGGGCAGATGGTTTGATGGGCTTGTGATGAAGGAACGAACGCTTTGCTGGATGTTTCTTTCATTTGGAGGTCTCAGTTTTCTGGCGGTCATGCTGAAGGTAAGCGGCTGGTTTCTTGTGATGCTGCTTTTGATCCAGCTGCTCTCAACAATCTTAACGACATTAACGGACACGCTTGCTTTTCAAAAAGCGTCTGCTCAAACAGATAAAAACCGCTTCCTCGCAAGCTATTCCTTTGTTCAAGATATGGGAGCGGCTTTAGGACCCTTGTGCGGGTATACGATGATTCAGTTTTTTGGATCAAGCAGCGTCTTTTGGCTGATGCTCATCATAAGCTTATTGCTTGTCAGCATGTGGGCAAGAGGCAGGGAGCTGCATGTTTCTTCTGATCCAGCGTCATAAATCAAGCGTTATACAAAAAACTGCCTCATGCGCTGAATGCAAGAGGCAGTCGTGTTTTTTTATTCTAGATCTGAATCATAGGCTTTTTGCGTCAGCTGGCTGACCACCTCTTTTAACCCATTTGGTTTATGAAACTCAACAGGTGTGCTTCCCTTTTCGAAGACGATTTGATCTGCTTCAACGAGCACGACATATCGATTGTTGAGCTTTGCAATATGGATTGATTGGCCGAAGTCTGCTAGAAGACCTTTGATTTCCGTTTCGCCTAGACGCATTTTCATTGTGATATCAGGGGTTTGTTCAACAATATGGGAGGCCGCTTGTGTGACCTGTTCTGTATCGAGTGTTTCTCTAATTTCTCGCTTTTCACTCGCTTCCCATATTTCAAGATCCTCTTCAAACTGCTTTAATTCTTCACTTTCATCCTGTAATGTTTCAAAAACCTGTTCCTGTACCATATTCATGACCTGTGATTTCATGATTTCAGGCATGGATTCACCGTATTCGACGAATTTCAAAAAGTCCTCAAAATAACGAGCGTGTGAAGATTGATGAATTTTCACTTCAGCTTCCTCAGTCATGCCCTCTTCTGGCATAAACGGGTATTGAATTGATTTCATGTTTTTTGTCGTAATGGCCATTTCGACTTTTCTAATCAAGGTAGATGTATCAGCGATAGAAGCCACTTTCTGTTCGAAATCGCATTTCATAATAAAGACAAAGGAATCATCGAAATACTTTTTTGGAACAGCAGAAGCAACTAAAAAAACGCCGCCTCTGACAGCACTTGTATCTAAATATGTGCGAACAAACTGTTCACTGCATTCATTAAACAATTCTTTTGTATCTGCAAATCTCGTTTGATGAAATAGGTTGTAGTTGGGATTTGAATCGAGCTCATGACCGGGTTCTACAATAAATCGGCCAATTTTGGTCGGTACTTGTTCAGATTTAGGGTGCCTGTCCACTTTTCGTTTGACGATTTTTTTCAACTCACCGTCTAAAAAGTCCTTCAGCTCACTTTGTTCAAATTCTTCTTGATCTAGTGTTTGATAATGTTTAAACCGTTTATTTGCTTGTTCATCTTTGCCTTCGATTTCCACGACAAAGAATGATAGAAAACGTATCGTAAAATCCATTGATTGGTCACCACTTTTTCTTCTTCGGATATGTTGAGTATAGAAAAAGGAGTGAAAATCGTCAACGAATGGAGAAATATCGTGTCATTATTTCCCGAGAAATGTTTATTGAAAAACACTTGATAATAATTATCATTCTTGATAGAATGATAAAAGAAAAGAAGGAACCTGCCAGTTCCTTCATCTCAGAGAAAAATAGATTATTTTGTTTCAAATGTTTCGCAATCAGTTTCAGTATTACGAGTCACTTCAGTCATCGTGTTTTTACCAATTTTAATGGTAGAAGCGGTACAGCTGTTTTCAGCCCAAAAACGGCAAGAGTTCACTTCACAAAGAACGTTTTGTGCCATGGGAATTCACCTCCGTGATTCATATTGAGAATGAAGCAAGCTGCCACTTGAATTCATTCAATCTAGTAGTCTCTTTGTAGAAAGAGGCTGTTTGTGCTGATTATGCACATGTTTATCATACCATCTACCCTGAAAATATACAATTTAAACTTTGGAAGAGCGAGAATATGAATCTCGCTCTTTTTTTATTTGTAAAAATAGTTAAATGCTAGGTGGCACACTCTCTCATTTCGACATATGAATAGAGTAGATTCAAAACCTGATGTCGGACAAAGTATGGGGGTACATGTACTGACTTTCCGCATAAAGATAGGGTTTTTAATCAAAAAATCTTCATAGAGAGATGAGGGGAGAAGATGAAAGCAGTCATTCTCTGCGGAGGAAAGGGAACGAGAATGAGTGAGGTCACACAAGCGCTTCCTAAACCACTTGCTATGATCGGAGACCGGCCTATTCTATGGCATATTATGAAAATCTATCAGTATTACGGTGTAGACGAATTTATCCTATTGCTTGGATATAAAGGAGAGAAGATCAAAGAGTACTTTCTGAACTACGACTGGCAGCATCACAGCATGCAGCTCGATATGGCGACAGGAGAAATGAAGCTTTTAGGTAAATCGGAAAACTGGAAAATCACCTTTTTAGATACAGGTGAAAATACGATGACAGGCGGACGTTTAAAGCAGGCACAGGATTACATTGGTGATGAGACCTTTATGATGACGTATGGTGATGGACTGGCCAATATCAATATGTTTCATTTGCTGAAACGTCATCAGGATCTTGGAGCAGCTGCGACTGTCACAGGCATTGAAAAGAAGTCCCAGTACGGGACACTGAAGGTGTATAACGGGATGGCACAATCCTTCTCTGAGAAGACAGACAGTATCGGGATGATCAATGGAGGATTTTTTGTGTTGTCTTCAAAGGTATTTGATTATTTGACAGACGATGATCAATGCGTGTTTGAAGCAGAGCCTCTTCAAAACCTGGCGGATGATGGAGAGCTTGCCGTTTATGAGCATCACGGATTTTGGACAGCAATTGATACGTATAAAAACCTGAAGGAAATCAACGACATGTGGACAGATGGAAAACAACCATGGAAGGTTTGGTGACAGCATGAGCGGATTTTGGAATGGAAAGAACGTATTTGTAACTGGATGTACAGGGCTGTTAGGGAGCTATCTCGTTAAGGAATTGATTGATCAAGGGGCAAACGTGACTGGACTTGTGCGTGATCAGGTGCCTAGGTCGAATTTATATCAAGGCAGTCAATTTGAAAAAATGAATGTGGTGCAAGGCGCATTAGAGGATATGCAGACGATTGAACGTGCGTTAGGAGAATATGAAATTGACACCGTCTTCCATTTGGCTGCCCAAGCCATTGTTGGGGTCGCGAATAGACATCCTGTTTCTACATTTGAAGCGAATATCTTAGGGACATGGAATGTGCTGGAGGCTTGCAGAAGACAGCCGCTCATCAAACGAGTGATCGTGGCATCAAGTGACAAAGCCTACGGTGATCAAGAGCAGCTTCCATATGATGAAGACATGCCGTTAAACGGGAAACATCCGTATGATGTCTCAAAGAGCTGTGCAGATCTCATTTCTCATACGTACTACAACACATACGGTCTTCCAGTTTGTATTACACGCTGCGGTAATTTATATGGAGGCGGGGATTTGAATTTCAACAGAATCATTCCGCAAACCATTCAGCTTGTGTTAGAAGGAAAGGCGCCGGAAATTAGAAGTGACGGGACATTTATTCGTGATTATTTCTACATTGAAGATGCAGTGAAGGCTTATTTGCTGCTAGCTGAGAAGATGGAGGAAAAAGGGCTGGTGGGAGAAGCCTTTAACTTTAGTAACGAAATTCAACTGACAGTGCTAGAGCTTGTGGATAAGATTTTAAAGGCAATGGGAAGTGAACTGAAGCCTCGTATTTTGAATCAAGGAACACATGAAATTAAGCATCAATATTTGTCAGCAGAGAAAGCGAGAAAGCTGCTTGATTGGAAGCCTGATTACTCCATTGATGAAGGCTTAGAGAAGACGATTGAATGGTACCGCGAATTCTTTCAAAAATAGAGGTGTAAATAGATGAACAGCATATATTGTACGGTTCTTTCAAGTGGAAGACTTTATCAAGCCATTGCGTTTTTCTTATCGTTGAAGCAAGTAGAAGATGATGCTGTCATCAAGACGTTATGTATGGATGATGCTGCATTTGATTTGCTTCATCAAATGAATTTTCCGCATGTGGATCTTGTTCATGTACGGGAGCTCGAAACACCAGAGCTGCTGGAGAAAAAAGAGGAACGGGATGCATCGGAATATTGCTGGACCTTAAAGCCGATTTGGATTGAGTGGTTATTTGAACAGGAGCAGGCAGAGAGTGTGACCTATCTTGATGCGGATTTGTTCTTTTATGAGAGCCCTCAGGTGATTTTTCAACATCAGCCGAATGCTTCTGTTTTAATTTCGAGAGGGGATATTGTCATTCCAAGCTTTGATGCAGAGGAAGTGAAGATGCTTCAGAAGCTTTTAGGACGCTATAACTCAGGCTTTCTGCATTTTAAAGGAGATGAAGCCGGACGAAAATGCCTCAGCTGGTGGAAAGAAGAATGCTTAAAAGAATGTAAAAATGCACCGGGAGAAGGCAAGTTTGGCGATCAAGGATATCTAGATCATATGCCGAGACTGTTTGACAAAGTAGAAGATATTGAGACAAAAGGCGTGAATATTGGTCATTGGAACTATGGGCAGCATTCTTATCGGGAGGAGAATGGACGTATTCTTCTGGAGGATGGGCACCCGCTCATTTGCTATCATTACAGCGGCTTTCGGATTGTGAGCAAGGATGAGATGCAGCAAATTCATGAAAAAGGACGAAATGACCTGCCGTTTTTTCAAGAAGCCTATCGGCAAGTGCTTCGCCACGTGATTGAATCTGTGGAGCAGGTCGATCCGCTGTTTAACGGCTATGCCAAACGGGAGGAGGATGACGCATGAATGAAAAGCCAAAGGTAAGCGTCATTATTCCAAGCTATAATGCCAAAGAGCGTTTAGAGGGAAGCCTTTTTTCTTTAACGCTTCAGGAAACAGATATTCCATTTGAAGTCATTGTTGCTGATAATGGCTCAACGGATGGCACGATGGAAATGCTTGAGAATATTGAGGTGAACTTCCCGTTTAAAAAAGTGCGCATTCCTGTCAATCAAGGGATTGCAAAGGGACGTAATCATGCCATTCGCGAGGCGGAGGGGGATCTGCTCATTTTTCATGACAGTGATATGCTGGCAGAACCGAGATTTATTCAAAAACATGCAGAGGCTCATGCTGACAGGGAGAATCTTGTCATTTGCGGTGTGTGCTGGAAGCGGATTTATCGCTATTTTTACACAGCTTTTGATAAGGATCATATGAAGCGGTTGAAAAAGCAAGGACTGTATAAACGGAAAATGGAGGACAAAACGCCTCTTTTATCATTGGAAGAAGTCGAAAATGGTGCATTTCTAGAGAAAAGCTTCGATTTGCAGTCTGAGTTTATTGATATTCTGAAAGATATTTTGGAAACGTACCACTATGATTTAGGTTCTTATGAGCTGCCATGGCGCTTTTTTATTACAAATAACTCCTCTGTTAAACGTAAGCATGTCATGGCACTAGGGATGTTTGATGAAAATATCGTTCGGTACGGATTTGAGGACTATGATTTAGGAATTCGACTGAATCAGCTTGGTCTCTCCTTTGAATTGCGAGAGGATATTATGAGTGTGCATCAAGAGCATCCAAGTAATTTAACGTCATTTGATGACATCAAATACAACATTTTGTATATGTGTGAGAAGTATAACAATATTGATTCCATTGATGTCCATTTGGCTTTCTCTGGTCCGTTTTCTCACACTGTGACAAATGATATTGTGAAAGAAGTTCGGCAGCTGCGTGAGAATCCAGCATTTGATGACCTGTTATCCTATTTTTTAGAGCTGCTTCATTTGATCACAGAGCGGAATGTAGGCATCAAGCGGGATAAAAAAGATATGCTGACAGCCAAGCATGTTCCTTTGAAAAAGCTGGCAGAAGCGGCGCAGCTTGCACGTGAGGAGTATGGCTGCATGGTGCTTGTAGAAGCCATTCAAGGGCTGACGAAAGAGCTGTTGCGCGTTGATTTGTTCCAAGTGGATGTGTTGTAAATGGCGTCTTATCACTTTACAACCATTGTGTCGAATACCCATGTTTTTAAGCTTTTGGCGCTGATTCATTCGCTTGAACAAAACGCTCATGCCTTTAAGCTGTCCGTTTTATGTGCAGACCCTTTGGCTTTTAATGTATTAAAGGAGTTCCCTCACCCGCATGTTCAATATGAACAGCTTGAGGACATTGAAGATGATACGCTGCGAAAGGCAAAAGAAGATCGAACGTTTCATGAGTATTGCTGGACGTTAAAGCCTGCTTTTCTGCTCAAAATTCTTGAGTCCTCAGATGCGGATTATCTTGCCCATCTGGATACGGATTTGTATTTTTATCATGATCCGGAGGCGATTTTTGCAGAGAATCCAAGCGCTCATTTATTTTTGACGGATCATATGAATTCCAAGCGGTTCTATCATTTTTATGAGTTGTCTGGCCGCTTTAATACAGGGTTTGTAGGCTGTCGTAACACAGATGTTGCCATACAGGCAGTCACGCAATGGAAAGAAAATTGTCTTGCCCATTGTACAGTAGAAATGGATACAGAAAAAAAGACGTACGGAGATCAGCGGTATGTGGAAAGATGGGTTGATGATTTTGAAGGGGTTCATATCGTTGCATCTAAAGGAGCCAATGCGGCGATTTGGAACATTGAAAACTACAAGCTTTCAGTTGTAAAAGGAGATATGTATCTCGACGAATGTCCACTCTTGTTCTATCATTTTTCTGCCTTTACGATCATTGACGAGAATACCTTTAACCTTAATTGGTATTACTATATGAAAGAACAGAAGCTTGTGGATCATTTGTATATTCCGTATGCCGACTTGGTTCATCAAAAGATTAAGCAGGTGCAAAAGGTATTTCCAGAATTTAAGCAAGGATTTATTGCGAAGAAGCATGTGCCTGACACGCATTTTTATGAGAGATGAAAAACCGCTCATTGATTGAGCGGTTTTCTTTTTATGATTCATTCCATTTAGAAATGGTTTGGTCGCTAGGAAGTAGGAAGGCTAGGATGCCTAATATCGGTAAAAAGGCAACACCGATCATGGTAGGCGTTAAGCCGAAGGCATCAATGAATGAGCCGAGGGCAACCGATCCGATTGCACCCATACCAAACGCAAGCCCAACAGTTAAACCAGACATTGTGCCAATTTTCCCGGGAAATAGTTCTTGGGCATAAACCACGGTAACAGAGAAGCTTGATGTCAAAATGAGCCCAATCAGCCCGAGTAAAACATAAGCAAAAACGGGTCCGGCAAATGGCAGCAGCAGGGCAAGCGGGAAGGATGCCAATAAGGAAACTAAAATCACGTTTTTCTTGCCAAAGCGGTCTGCAAGCGGACCGCCTAAAAATGTCCCAATTGCACCTAGAATGAGAAATAAGAAGATATAAGTCTGTGATTCTTTAATCGTCAAACCGTATTGTTCAATCGCATAAAATGCATAGAAATTCGAAATGGCATTTCCATACCAAGAGCGGGCGAAGATGAGAAAGACGATAATGCCAAGTGCAATGAGTGCTGATTTACGATGAATATCAGATCTAGCCGCTTTTGCAGGTGTTTTTTTTGCTTGGGCCCGAATGGTTTGAAGTCTACCTGCGTACCATCTTGAAATATAAAGAAGGAAACCAACCGCAATCATTCCAACAATTGTAAACCAAGCCACGCCTGTCTGACCGAGCGGGACGAGCATTAATGCAGCGATAAGCGGAGCAAAGGCTTGACCTGTATTCCCGCCTACTTGATAGATGGACTGGGCAAGACCTCGTCTTGGACCAGCTGCCATGTTGGCAACACGGGAGCCCTCTGGATGGAAGATCGCAGAGCCGAGTCCGATAAAGACAACGCAAAGCAGAATGGTGGCAAAGGACGGAGCAAACGCGAGTCCGAATATACCGACAGCACTTGAAAATAAAGCAATCGGAAGTGCATAAGGCATCGGCCGTTTATCTGTGTACCACCCAATAGCAGGCTGCATCACGGAGGAGACCATATTTAATGTAAAGGCAATCAGCCCTAATTGTGTAAAGGTCAGCCCCATTGAGCGTTCCAAAATAGGGAACATCGCAGGAATAACAGCTTGCAATGTGTCGTTCAGCATATGACAAATACCAATAATCAATAAGATGGGATAAACCGTTGAGCCGGTAACAGAATGTTGAGGTTTATCCTTTGTACGAGCAGCAATGGCCAATGAGACTTCCTCCCTTCATTTATCTGTTTTCTGATTTTTGCATTCTTCTCATTTTATTCATAAGGTGAACTATAAAACAATAGCAAATTGTCATGATTTAGAAAAAAAGAGACACAAGCATTTGATTGAGCTTGTGTCTCTAAAGAGTTATTTGTAAAAAGAAGCAATCACAGGCTTCATTTTTTGAACGACAAGCCCACTGCCGCCGCGGTTTTTTACCCCTTCGATCATGCCGACGAGGACGTAATCTTCTTTTTTAGGATTAAACGCAAGTAAAAATCCATTTTCGGTGCCGTCTGTTGCACCTTGTTTGCTTTTTAACTCTGCCGTTCCCGTTTTAGCGGCAATATCCGCTCCTTCGATTTGTAAGGAGTGGGCTGTTCCGTTTGGACTGGTCACGACCTTAGTCAATGCATCTTTCACTGTGTCTGCCGAGCCTTCTTTGATGATTTGTTTTGGTGAAGCTGTTTTTTCATCTTGAATCACTCGAGGATAGACAAGCTTGCCTCCTGTAGCAAATGGAGAATAGGCATGTACTTGTTCAATCGGTGACATGAGTAATTCGCCTTGCCCATACGCCGAGTCAGCCAGTAAGATATCCGATTGAATGCCATCGTTCGATACTTGTGCAGGCTTCATTGTAAATGGCATGTGTAAGTCTTCGCCGAATCCAAATGTTTTCACTTTTTTCTCGTAGGTGGCTTTGCCTATTTCGAGTGCTTCCTGTCCAAAATAAATATTGTCTGAGTACACAAGGGCATCGACCATATTTACTTTTTCTTTATCGTGAACCCGGGTGATGCGATAATTTCCCCAAGATTGATCCTTTTGCCATTTCAGTCCGTGAATGGTGCGCACTTTGTCAGGCTTTGTGACACCTGTTTCCAGCCCAATGGCGGCTGTAATGGTTTTGAATGTGGACCCTGGTGCATACCGGCTCGCATATCGAGCTTGGAATGGAAGGTCTGGATTTTCACTGTATGCCTGATATTGCTTAGGTGTAATCCCGTTTGTCATGAGATTGACATCGTAGGAAGGGGTGCTGACAAGTGCTAATAGATCACCTGATGATGGATTCATGATCGTGACGGCCCCTTTTTCACCTTTCAGCTGATCATAGGCTTTTTTCTGTAAAGAAGCATCAATCGTCAGCTTCACTGTTTTTCCATCTTTTCGAGCTGATTTTTGCAATGTTTCTTCAATGCCTGTTTCATCATGGACGATGAGAATGCTTCCGCCATCTTGTCCGCGTAAGTTTTTGTCAAATGTGAATTCAAGGCCGGTTTTGCCGATGATTTGATCCGCCTTTAATGCTGGATTCCTTTTGATATCATCCGCATTTGCTTTTCCTACATATCCGGTGAGATGAGCGGCGGCTTTGTTATATGGATAGTAGCGCATTTCCTTTGATTGATAGGTAACGCCATTGACGTCCTTTGGAATTGGCTTTTGTTTTAACATCGATTTGAGCGGGACAAACGTGTCGTCTGTGACCCATGCTTGTTTCAGCTGATTGTTGATGAGTTCTTCCTCTATATCAAAAGCTTTGCTGATTTTTTTGATATTGCGTTCTTTTTCTTCTCCTGTTCCGAGCTTGCCCGGGATGATGCCAAGTGCGTTTCCACCAGTTGTTTCTGCCAGCGTACGTCCTTTTCGGTCGACAATGTTTCCGCGGACAGCAGGGTCTGATTTGACCTTGATGGTATCTCCTTTCTCCATTTGCGGGAAGATGAGATTTGGTTTCCAGTCCACTTTCCACTTGTCGCCCTCTTCAGAGAGAATGCCCTTGTAAGACAGCTTATGCAGCTTGCCAAGAGACGTTTTCATCGTTACATCATAGGAGAATTGATACCCATCTCCTTTGTCCTGTTTTTCAACGTTGAGTTTTGATATGTTCAGATCATAAGCACCAATGCCGTTGAAAATATTGTCGTATTTTTCGGCTAGTTGTTTTTTTGAAAAGTCATTGGCTTTCAAAGATGCACTTGTCACCTCATCTGCCAGCTTCGTAAAGTCTTTCTTCTCCATATGTTTCGTAAAGCTTTGAGCGGCTTTTAAAGCCTCTTTTTCTTTTGAGAAAAGAGTATCTTTTAAGAAAAAGAAAGCAGCAGCAACTACGATGATGCTAAGAAGAGGGATGATGACTTTTTTCTGTTTCCAAAATGATTTTTTTTGACCCGTATACAATGAAAACACCTCAATTTTTGATTAGATCCTCTATATTTTACAGTGATTGGTCGTGATTTGTATAGTTTCTCATAGAAACCTTGCTCGTTGGATGAGACAAACGAACCGTGATTTTGCCATTTGGGGTGCCGAATTTCCCTGTGTTAAACATGCCTTTCTACCTGTTCATCGCAAAAAGGAAATCACTTTAGATCATCGAAGGAACATAAGGACGAAATCGCTTGAAAGCGATGACAAAATGGAGGGATGTTTCATCGCATATCAAAAAGTCAATATCATAGGATTATTGCTTGGACCGTGTTTATTTGTCATCCTCATGCTGTTCATCCCAGAGACTGAACTGGCCTATGCGCCTAAGGTGGTACTTGCCGTTACAGCTTGGACAGCTGCTTGGTGGGTGACAGAAGCTTTGCCAATTCCAGCAACATCTCTTTTGCCGATTATTTTGCTGCCAACACTTGGAGGGCTGCCGATGGATGCAGCGGCAAAATCTTATGGTGATCCGATTGTCTTTATGTATATGGGCGGTTTTATGATTGCGATTGCGATTGAGAAGTGGCATTTGCATCGACGAATGGCGCTGCATATCCTCAGCTTCATTGGTACAAGAAGTGATCGTATCGTCCTTGGTATCATGGTATCTACGGCTTTTTTATCATTATGGATCTCAAATGCAGCGACTGCTTTAATGATGCTTCCTGTGGCACTGGCGATCATTAAAGAGGTGAAAGCGAATCAGATGTTGACAGGCCTCTCGCTTGAAAAGTTTAGTAAGAGCATACTGCTGTCCGTTGCGTATTCTGCTTCCATTGGCGGTTTGGCCACACTCGTTGGCACAGTACCAAATGCAGTGTTTGCCGCAATGTCCAAAAAGTTATTGGATCGTGAAGTTATGTTTTTTGAATGGTTTTTATTTGGCTTTCCTGTCACGGTCGTCATGCTGTTTCTTTTATATGTGTATTTAACAAAGATTCAGTTTCGAGTGGAGCATCGGAGTGATATGACAGCACATTTCATTCAAAAGGATTTGAAGGATTTGGGGAGGATTAAACAAGAGGAGAAGTGGGTTCTTACGGTTTTTCTCATGACAGCGTGTTTATGGATTTTTAAATCCCTTTTGTTTGGAAATCTCTATGTATCTGATACATCCATTGCGATTTTTGGTGCGATGCTGCTTTTTCTCATTCCATCAACTACTGGTGAGAGAATCCTAGAATGGCCTGATATGAAACAGCTTCCTTGGGGATTGCTGCTTTTATTCGGGGGCGGTTTGTCGCTTGCTACTGGATTTGCAGAAACCGATTTGACGGGCTGGATGGGGGAAAAGCTTCAACTGTTAAACGGTCTTTCTTATTTCATGATCGTTGTCATTTTAACAGCGGCTGTTCTTTTTATGACTGAATTTATGTCTAATACAGCTGTTGCCAATATGGTGATTCCAATCACTGTGGGGCTTGGTCTCGCAATTGGCATAGAGCCGTATGGTTTAATGGCCGCGGCTGCTTTGGCTTCCTCTTGTGCGTTTATGCTGCCGATTTCCACACCGCCAAACGCCGCTGTCTTTAGTGCGGACGTGCTGAAAATATCTGATATGGTCAGGGCAGGCTTTTGGTTAAACATCATCAGTATTGTTGCGATTGTTCTAGCAGTCTATTTCTGGCTGCCGGTAGTGCTGAAAAGCTGAGCGCCTTAAGAAGATGAAGGCTTTGATCGAATCGAGACAACCGGTGTTTTTGTTTCTTTTGGCTTCGGTGTTTGTGTGGATTTTTTGATGCATGTGTCCTTTGGCGTGTAATAGGTTGCCCCAATATTGAGCCTGCCTTGAAGCTGGTCAATAGAAAGCTCCCCAAATTCTAAATGGTAGTCAATTTTGTCCACTCGCAGGGATTCGATATGGATGTGTGTATCCTCTGAGACAGGAGCAGCTGGTGCAGACATTTTTTGCTCAAGAGCGGCGAGTCTTTTTTCTAGCTCAATGACAGATGGGGATGGATTGGATTCAATTTTTTTAAAGAGTGATTGAATGAAATGTTTCAAGTAGACCACAACCTTTTCTTCCGCCTTACTCTAGTCTATGGAAAAGCTGCCCCGTATATACTTATAGAGATGACAAGAAAGGGGAGAAGCATATGCTGCCTACTCAGATTCACATTGCCCATATGAAAACGAATTCGATTGGCACAGGATCATCTATGACATTTGGCTCGACGTTTGTTCGCAATCATTGCAGTACGATCAAACGAAACAATGGCTTTGGGGAACAGAATGCTGATGGCGTGATCACGATCCTGCCAATTGAAACAATTGATGATCGTGATCAAATAGACGCAGTGAGTATCAATATTCGTCATCTATGATGATAGCCGTCGCTTTTCCTTCATCCTTTTGCAGGCGGATGTAAAGAACACCGTCTTTAAAGGCAGCATTCATTTGACCAAGAATCATTTCTGGAAGGCGGATTTTCTTTTCAAACGGACCATACTTCCCTTGCTTTTGGCGAAAGTCCTGTTCATTAAAAAAGGAAAAACGCTGTCCTTTCACAACCAAATATTCACCATATGATAACACCTGAACATCTTCCTTTCGGTAGCCAGGCAAGTAAATTAAGTATTGAATTTCTGCATGGGTTTCCACCATGTCGATTGGAGGAAACGACGCATCTGAACCCCGCTGATCCTGCTGTGTGAATGTAAATGGAGATGGACCGTTTGCCATAAAGGGGGATCTTTGCTCATCATCGAAGATCATTTTCCAAAAATCATCTCCATGCATTTGCTGGGCAATATCCATCCACTGCTTCATTTTTTCGAAGTCCATGTGAAGACCTCCCGTTAACATACTTGATGGGTGCTTGCATATACCTATAAAAAGGAGGTTTATCTGTGGTTCAACCAACTCCGTATATCAATATTAATATTTTCATGTTAAAAATTAATTCCTTTGAAAATGCGTCGGCGGTGAATGTCGGACAAAATTTGTTAGCAGAGTGGCAAAACTCAGATAAAAAAAATCAGGGTTACGGACAGAATTTTGGAGATGCCAGCGGTTTTGTCGGTACAAAAAGCCATGTAGATGATCGAGATCAAGTGGACTCACCTGCCTCTTTTTCGCCAGCAGCTAAACCCATTCAAAGGAAGTGACGTGTGATGTTATTCTCACCCTCAGTCGTCAATGTCGGTGCTTTTAAAATCAATGCAATGGATCGGGGTGCATCACTGACGCTAGGACCTTATCAGCAGATTGATTATTTTCTCTCAATGAAATTGAATCAAGGTTTTGGTGAGGACAATGGAGATTGTTCACCGCTTGTCATTCCGATTTCAAGCGTGTTAGATCCAGATATGGTGGACTCAAATTCAGTCAAAAACAGCGTGATTTAAGCAAAAAAAGAGACCGGGAATCCCCGTGTCTCTTTTCTAATGTGTTTCATTAAGATGGCTTTTTCGTCTTGCATAGGTGAAATAGACAACAACACCGATGACGATCCAGATGAGGAAGGCTCTCCATGTTTCCCATTTCAGTGTGAAAGCCAAGATCATACAAATGACCGCACTAATTATAGGAAGGACAGGGACAAAGGGTACTTTAAAAGCTGTATTCATATTCGGATGTTTTTTCCGGAGTACGATCACAGCGATAGAGATCACCGTAAAGGCCGCAAGTGTACCGATGCTGACTAAATTAGCAAGTGTTGATAAGTTGACGAATCCAACGATACATGACGCAACAGCGCCTGTCAGCCAAGTGTTGGCAACCGGTGTCTTAGATTTTGGATGAACGTTTGAAAAGATTTTCGGCATGAGTCCATCTCGGCTCATGGCAAAGGTTAAACGAACCTGAGCGTAGACAAGTGCTATTAACACTGTCGTAATCCCGATAATAGCACCTGCGGATATAATGCCAGCGACACTATTCAGGCCAACCACTTGAAGAGCAAATGCGACAGGATCACTGACATTCAGTTTCGTATAGTGAACCATGCCAGTTAAGACGAATGAAACCCCGATATATAAAATCGTACAAACACCGAGCGCACCGATGATTCCAATTGGCATCGCCTTTTGCGGGTTTTTAACTTCTTCGGATGCATTAGCGATTGCATCAAATCCAAGGTAAGCAAAAAAGACAGTTGCCGCTCCAGCAATCACGCCATGGAAGCCCATTGGCATAAACGGTGTCCAGTTTTCAGGTTTAACGTAAGCAAAGCCTGAAATGATAAAGAGAAGGACGATGGCAATTTTGATCAGCACAATAATGTTATTCAGCTTTGTGCTTTCTTTGACTCCTCTTGAGACGATAAAGGTGATGAGCAAAATAATGAGTGCGCCTGGAAGGTTAAAGACGGCCCCGTCAGCGGCTCCAGGTGCAGCTGATAAAGCCTTCGGTATGTGCAGGCCAAATCCGCTGAGCAGTGATTGAAAATAGGACGACCATCCACTTGCTACAGCAGAGAGCGCAATGACATATTCAAGCATGAGATCCCAGCCCATTAAAAAGGCGAGAAATTCTCCAAGTGTTGCGTAGGAATACGTATAAACGCTTCCTGACACAGGAATGGATGAGGAGAATTCAGCGTAGCAAAAAGCAGCAAGGGCGCATGCAATCGCAGCCAAAATAAAAGATATAATAATCGCAGGTCCCGCATCATTTGCCGCAGCAACCCCCGTAATGACAAAGATTCCAGTCCCGACCACACAGCCAATGCCAAGCAAGATTAAATCAAACGTATTCAACGAACGGCTGAGCCGCTTTGTTTGACTTTCAAGCATGAGCTGGTCGAGAGATTTTTTTCTAAATAAAGAACTCATGTTGACCTCCTAATGGATAAATCTTTTCGTAAGACGAATGTTAGTATATGCGCAAATGACAATTTAGTCAATTGGTTGAAAAACGCTTTAAATCACTAAAGTGTTAAACGTCACAACCGAATAAGTGTATAAAAAGAGACATCCGCCGTGAGATCGAAGGCGGATGTGGTGTCAGACGATCTATGTCTGATCAGCAAATATTTTTTCATTGTACAGCACACTTGGATGAGTCGGATGATGGGCGGAGGAGGCATGGTGATGTATTTTGGCTTGCTCCAGGTCACCGAGCTGATAATAACAGTAGCAAAGCTGAAGGTGAGGATACCACGTTTTATATTGTGTAAGTGTGAAGGCTGTTTCGTTTTCAGGAGCCTTCAGCGCCTGCTCATACCAAAAGATGGCTGCCTGATGTTTATTTTGTATTTTTAAATGATCCCCGATCCGGCAGCAAAATTCTGGCCGGGGCTGATCATATAAGAAGGATCGTAATAAGGAGGATAAGGCCGCTTCCTCAAAGCCTGCCGCATAATAGCAGTCCGCTAAATATTGGCATGTGCGAATTTCATCCTCAATCCAGCACTGTTTTGTGTTTAAAAATTCATGATAAAAACGAATCGCTCTGACATGCTGCCCATTGTCTCTTAATTCATTGGCAAAATAAAAGAGATCACGGGGCGTCATGTCCTCTCCTTTTGCCAGCATGTCTTCATAAATTCGCAAGTTGCGCCCAGGCTCACCAGCAGTTGTTTTCTTGCGTTTTTGATGTGTGACGGCGATATCTGCTGGAAAGATGTTTCCATACACTTGAAGAAACTCATGAACGGCCCCGTACCACTGAAAGTTTAAGGAACGCTTCACAAGGCGATTTCT
This sequence comes from Bacillus sp. FSL M8-0350, assembly GCF_038593345.1. NCBI lineage: Bacteria > Bacillati > Bacillota > Bacilli > Caryophanales > Bacillaceae > Bacillus > Bacillus sp. FSL M8-0350. The sequence continues at coordinate 729,203 of NZ_CP151985.1, forward strand.
TCTATATTTGAAATTGACTTGACCGCTTTCATCGAAGCCCACATGATAAAACATCGAAACGGCATCCACTGAGGGATCAAGTGTCTGCTTGAGTTGAAGCAGTTTTTGGCGGTCTTCTTCAAGCAGAACATCGTCAGCATCGAGCCATAAAATATACTCTTTCGCTGCATGTGAGAAAGCAAAGTTACGTGCTTTTGCAAAATGCTGCACCCATTCAAAATCCAGCACCTTTGCTGAAAAGGAATGAGCGATCTCTTTTGTTTGATCTGTTGATCCCGTATCAACGATGATTATCTCATCGACAATGTCTTGAACAGAAGAAAGGCATTCCGCCAGCACTTCCTCTTCATTTTTCACAATCATACATAAGCTAATGGTTATCATCTTTAGATCACCTCTTCATAGTGTATCGAGCATCAAAAGGAAACATTCTTTTCAGCAGCGGGTTTTTTAAAACTAGTTTTCTGCTACTGGCTGATTTAAAATAAAGGAAGAATCTATGTAAGGGCTGATAAAATGAGTTTATTGAATGTTGAAGGATTATATAAAACCTATGGCGAGAAAACGCTGTTTGATCATATTTCGTTTCATATAGAACCGAAGGAACGCATCGGATTGATTGGACCAAATGGTACAGGGAAGTCAACACTTCTAAAGGTCATCGCGGGACTTGAATCGTTTGAGGAAGGTGACATCACGAAAGCAGGGACACTTGATATCGAATTTCTTGAGCAAGATCCTGAAATGACCGGAAATGAAACGATTCTTGACTACATTTTTTCTGGAACGGCACCAATGATTCAAACGATGAAGGCGTATGAACAGGCACTCGCCGATTTAGAGCATGACCCGCAAAATGAGGCAAAACAAGAGGCGCTGATGCGCATGCAAAATCGAATGGATCAGGAAGATGCTTGGGATGCGAACCTTTCAGCTAAAACGATTTTGACAAAGCTTGGCGTGAAAGATGTGAGCCGCTCTGTACATGCATTGTCAGGCGGACAGAAAAAACGTGTCGCCATTGCTAAAAATTTAATTCAGCCTGCAGGTTTGCTGATTTTAGATGAGCCAACCAACCACCTTGATAATGCCACCATTGAATGGCTTGAAGGATACTTAAGCCAATATAGCGGTGCTGTCATTCTCGTGACGCACGATCGTTATTTCTTAAACCGGGTGGTCAATCGGATTTATGAGTTAAATCAAGGGCAGCTTTATACGTATAAAGGAAATTATGAAGTCTTTTTAGAAAAAAGAGCGGAGCGGGAAGCAGAGGCTCAGGTGAAAGAAACGAAGCGTCAAAACTTGCTTAGACGAGAGCTTGCATGGCTGAGACGAGGAGCAAAAGCAAGAACGACAAAGCAGAAAGCACGTATCGGCAGAGTCGAAGAGCTGAAAGATCAAAAAGGACCTGATGCGAAGGGAGAGCTTGATTTTGCCATCGGCTCGCACCGCTTGGGGAAACAAGTGATAGAGGCAGAAGACTTATCAATTTCATTTGCTGGCCAGACCCTTGTGGAGCGGTTTACAGATTTAGTCGTGCCGGGTGATCGTATCGGATTCATCGGACCGAATGGAGTCGGCAAAACCACTCTGCTGAACTGTCTAGCGGGTAAGATTGAATCGACCTCAGGACAATTGACCATTGGACAAACCGTTCGTATTGGCTATTACACGCAGGATCACAAGGAAATGAATGCTGAGCTGACCATCATTGAGTATATCAAGGAAACAGCTGAAATCGTCAAGACGTCTGATGGCGTTATTGTCACAGCAGAGCAGATGCTAGAGAGGTTCCTTTTTCCAAGATCGATGCAGCGGACGTATATTCGTAAGCTGTCAGGGGGAGAACGCCGCAGATTGTATTTATTGAAGGTCTTAATGGAAGAGCCGAATGTTCTCTTTTTAGATGAGCCGACGAACGACCTTGATACAGAGACCCTCAGTATTTTAGAAGATTATTTAGAGCAGTTCCCTGGAGTCGTCATCACCGTGTCCCATGATCGTTATTTCTTAGACCGAGTGGTTCACCGTCTGCTTGTCTTTGAAGGAAATGGGCGCATTTCACACTTCCAAGGTGCTTACAGCGATTATATGGAACAGGAAAAAGAGCAGAAGCGGACAGAGACAAAGCCTGCTGAGAAACAAGTAGAAGCCGCACCTAAAAAGAGAAAAAAACTTTCTTATAAAGATCAGCTTGAATGGGACGGGATTGAAGACCGGATACAGGCATTAGAGGAAAAACATCAGCAGCTCGAAACCAGCATTGTAGAAGCAGGAAGTGATTTTGGAAAAATTCAAGAGCTGATGGACGAACAAAAAGCCGTTGCGGAAGAACTAGAACAAGCAATGGACCGCTGGACAGAACTGTCGCTTATGATTGAGGAATTAAATGAATAAAGAAGTGGAAATAAAAAACCTGTAGAGCAATCTACAGGTTTTTTTCATAGGAGCATTTGGCATACGCATCATGCTGGTGGATGGATTCCTCATTTATGCACTCGATTTGAAAGGATTTAATCCATGGCTGCTCATATAATTCGATGGCAATTAATCTTGTGATATCTTCTACAAAGCGCGGATTTTCATAAGCCTCTTCCGTCACTTTCTTTTCATCAGGTCTTTTGAGCACGGGATAAAGCGGTGCGCTTGCATTGGACTCAATGATATGTAAAAGAGCGGCCTTGATGTCGTCAGGATGCGATGCTTGTTCAAACAATCCTACTAGAATGGAAACAGATCCGCGCTGATTATGTGCACCATATTCACTGATTTCCTTGGAACAAGGACATAATGTCGTGACCTGTGCATTACAGCCGACGTGACAGGTCCATCCGTCCTTTTCATGAAAATGGACGTCATATTTGATAGTCGCATGTATCAAGCCTGACTGACCGGTGACTGGGCTCTGTTTTTCCATGTACCATGGAAAGGAAACTTGAACGGAAGCAGAGGGTTGACTCATTTTCCGGGCGATCGCTGCCGTCAATTCTTTTAGGGCATTCACATCAAGCGGCTTGCTGCTCTCATAAAACGAGTGCAGCTGTTCAGTGAGACGGCTCATATGAATGCCTTTTTGATGGGCTGGCAGGGAAGTACTCAGTGAAAATTCAGCAGTAGTTGTCTGGTGCTGTGGTGCTGTTTTAGATACGATATGCACCGGATAGGACATGCGGCAGATCCCGACTTGTTCAAGATGAAAATAAAAGTCCTGCTCTGTTTTTTGAATGTCCGTCATGTCCTCTTTTTGCCAAGGCTTTGTGCCAAGACTTGGCGGTACAGATCCGAATAGCTGGTGCCGCTCTTCTTTAGATGGAAATGAACGCATATATTACCTCCTATAAATCGTAATTATTACTATTTATTCTGCGATAAAACATAAAGGAAATCAAGGGTTAAAAATTTGACGTTTACGTTAAGGTTATAAAGGTGTATAATAAAACATGAATTGATGAGCAGGAGGCACTGGTGATGGAATGGATGAAAATTGATCAAGTGGCGAAAAGAAGCGGACTAACAAAACGGACGATTCGTTTCTATGAAGAGATTGGTTTATTATCAGCACCAAAGCGGACAGAGGGCGGAGTCAGACTTTACTCAGAGGACGACATGGAAGAGCTAGAGAAAGTGATGCAGGCAAAAGAGGTACTCGGCTTTTCTTTACAGGAGCTTCAATCGTTTATGGAAATCGGAAAGCAGCTAGAGCTGAATAAAGAAGGCTACTTGCTGTCGCTTGATCCAAAGGAACGATTAGAGAAGCTGTTAGATATTGAGGCGCAGCTGACTGTGCAGCATCAATTGATTTCAAAAAAGCTTGAAACTATTCAATCCTTTAAAAAGGATCTTGAAGCGATGAAAGAAAGAGCGGCTCATGCAATTGAGCAATTACAAAAATAAACACCTCTGCGTGTTTATTTTATTTTGTCAACATTTGAAGGAAAGGTTCTGATGGAATGAAGGAAGAAGAAGTGTTGAAACAGCGTACAAGTCTGCTTAGGCAGCCAAAAGCCGTTTGGGCTGTTGCCTTTGCGTGTGTGATTTCGTTTATGGGAATAGGACTCGTGGACCCGATTCTGCCAGCCATTGCATCGCAATTACATGCATCTCCAAGTCAGGTGTCTCTTTTATTTACAAGCTACTTACTTGTGACCGGCTTTGTGATGTTTTTCACCGGCTTTATTTCTAGCCGGATTGGTGCGAAATGGACATTATTAGTAGGACTCATTTTTATTATTGTTTTTTCTGCTTTAGGAGGTACTTCTTCAACGATTAATGAATTGATTGGCTTTAGAGGCGGATGGGGCATTGGGAATGCTTTATTTATTTCAACTGCACTCTCTGTCATTGTCGGTGTATCTGTTGGAGGAAGTGCAAAGGCCATTATTTTATACGAGGCAGCATTAGGTCTTGGGATATCGGTTGGACCGCTGCTTGGCGGTGAGCTTGGAACAATTTCTTGGCGCGGGCCTTTCTTTGGCGTTGCCGTATTAATGCTTATTGCACTTTTAGCGATTACCTTTATGCTACCACCTATGCAAAAGCCTAAGAAAAAAGTGAAACTATTTGAGGCTGTCGGAGCATTAAAATATAAAGGACTTTTAACGATGGCATCTGCCGCTTTCTTATACAATTTTGGTTTCTTTGTGCTTTTAGCGTATTCGCCATTTGTGCTCCATCTTGATGAGCATGGACTCGGTTATGTCTTTTTTGGATGGGGGCTATTTTTAGCTGTGACCTCCGTCTTCTCAGCACCGGTTATTCATCGCAAACTTGGGACATTGACTTCACTTGTGGTTCTGTTTGCTTCGTTTGCTGTAATTTTATTCGGCATTGGGATATGGACGTCTCATGTTGTGGTCGTGATCTGCGGAATTGTCATTGCTGGGGGAATTCTCGGTATGATCAATACAGTGCTCACAACAGCTGTGATGGGGTCAGCACCGGTTGAACGTTCAATTGCTTCATCCTCTTACAGTGCTGTACGGTTTATTGGGGGCGCGATTGCTCCTTGGATTGCCGGAGTTCTCGCTGAATCGTATACAGCAAGTACACCTTACTATGTCGGGGCTGGTGTTGTTCTTCTAGGCATGATTATTCTGCTCCTTGGACGTAAGCATTTGGTGAATATCCAAGCAGGTCATTAATTAGAAAAAAGTTCAGCGTGTAGACAAACCCTCGCATTCGGTGTCAGTTCCTGTGCGCCGATGCTCACGAATGTCAAATTCGCTCCGCAAAGGTAGCCGTCCTTCCTAGACTGCAAAGGTTTTCTATCACGCTGAAAGAAGACAAAGGGCTAAAATAAAGATCATTTTAGCCCTTTGTCACAATCATCTAAGCCTTATATCTTTTGAAGATATAAGGCTTTTTTGTCGTTATAATACTTTTGTCGTCCAAGATTCGCAATTCCAAGTTTCGGTTGCCACATCTTGATAAAATTCAGGTTCGTGAGAAATCAATAAGACGCTGCCTTTATATTCTTTTAATGCGCGTTTTAGTTCTTCTTTTGCATCGACATCTAAGTGGTTTGTCGGCTCATCGAGAACAAGTAAGTTGGTTTCTTCGTTGATCAGCTTGCAAAGACGGACCTTTGCTTTTTCTCCTCCGCTTAATACAGACACACGGCTTTCAATATGTTTTGTCGTTAATCCGCATTTTGCAAGAGCGGCTCTGACTTCATATTGCGTGTAAGAAGGGAAGGTGCTCCATACTTCTTCAATACAAGTATTGCTGTTTTGCTCTTTTACTTCTTGCTCAAAGTAGCCAATATGCAAGAATTCTCCACGTTCCACCTCACCAGAAATAGGTGTGATTTCCCCAAGAAGACTTCGGAGCAGCGTCGTTTTTCCGATACCGTTAGCACCGTACAGCGCAATTTTTTGCCCGCGTTCCATTTTCAAATTCAATGGGCGGGAGAGCGGTTCATCATAACCGATGACCAAATCTTTCGTTTCAAAAATCAGTTTCCCAGAAGTACGTGCCGGTTTAAAGTGGAATTCTGGTTTTGGCTTTTCTGCTGCCAGTTCAATCATATCCATCTTATCCAGTTTCTTTTGACGGGACATCGCCATATTTCTTGTGCTGACACGTGCTTTGTTTCTTGCGACAAAATCCTTTAGTTCAGCCACTTCCTGCTGCTGTCTTTTATAGGCTGCTTCGAGCTGCTGCTTTTTGACTTCGTACACTTGTTTAAATTGGTCGTAATCACCAACATAGCGCGTGAGCTCTTGATTTTCAACATGATAAATCAAGTTAATAACACTGTTTAAAAACGGAATATCATGTGAAATGAGGATAAACGCATTTTCATATTCCTGTAAATAACGCTTCAGCCACTCAATATGCTGCTCATCCAAATAGTTGGTCGGCTCATCGAGAAGGAGAATTTCTGGCTTCTCTAACAGCAATTTCGCTAGCAGGACCTTCGTACGCTGACCGCCGCTGAGCTCCGTCACATCACGGTCCAGTCCAAGATCCGTTAAGCCAAGACCTCTTGCAATCTCCTCGACCTTAGAATCAATGATATAGAAATCATTGTTTGTCAGTGCGTCCTGAATGACGCCAACTTCCTCTAACAGCTTTTCCAGCTCATCAGGATCGGCTTCACCCATTTTGCCATAAATGTCATTCATCGCGGCTTCCATGGAGAATAAATAATGGAATGCATCCTGAAGGACTTCACGGATCGTTCTGCCCTTTTCTAGCACGGTATGCTGATCAAGGTAGCCGACACGGACATTTTTCGCCCATTCGACTTTTCCTGCATCTGGCTCCAGCTTGCCAGTAATAATATTCATAAACGTTGACTTTCCTTCACCGTTGGCGCCGATTAAGCCGACATGCTCGCCTTTTAATAAACGGAAGGACACTTCGTGGAAAATGGCTCTGTCGCCAAAGCCATGACTTAAATCTTTAACAGATAATATCATTTTTTACACCTCAAATAGATTCAAAACGGCTAGTGCCTCTCATGATTATATCGAACTGTCCGGCTCGATAAAAGCATCAAAAGAAAAATTGCGTTTCAAAGCTGATTTTGAGATACTAAAGGATAGATTGAATGAGGATAAAGGAGATCGACATGACGGAAAATTGGGCATTTTTGAAAGAAGCAAAGCCATTTATTCAGGAAAACTTTCAAGCGGCTGGCTTCGAAAAACCAACAGCTATACAAGAAAAAACAGCAGAGTGGATTACGGAGAAGCGTGATGTGATCGCAGAATCGCCAACTGGAACGGGGAAGACACTTGCGTATGTTCTGCCGCTTTTAAATAAAATTGATGTCAATATTAAGCATCCGCAAGTCTTAATCTTGGCACCTTCAAGAGAGCTTGTGATGCAAATCTTTGATGTCGTGCAAGAGTTCAAACAAGGATCAGACATCAAAGCGGTTTCCTTGATTGGTGGAGCGAACATCAAGAAGCAGCAAGAAAAACTAAAGAAACATCCGAACATCGTTGTGGCGACACCTGGCCGAGTACAAGAATTAATCAAAATCAAGAAACTGAAAATGCATGAAGTCAAAACGATTGTATTAGACGAAGCAGATCAGCTTCTTGTGCCAGAGCATATGAAAACGATCCAAGGAATCATTAAGTCCACATTAAAAGAAAGACAAATCCTTTGTTTTTCTGCAACATTGAAAGAAGAAACCGTTCAGCTGATCAAAGAAATGACATCTGAACCAGAAGTATTGAAAATTGCTAGAAGCGAGGAAGAAGCGCAGAAAGTGGGTCACTATTATCTGTTATGTGATCAGCGTGACAAAGTGAAACTGCTGCAAAAGCTATCACGGCTTGAGGACATGCAGGCGCTCGTTTTTGTACGTGACATTACGAACTTAAGCATTTATGCAGAGAAATTAGCGTACCATCATGTCGACCTTGGTGTCCTTCATAGTGAAGCAAAAAAAGCTGAACGTGCTGTGATCTTGAAATCATTTGAACAGCGTGAATTCCCGCTCCTCCTTGCAACAGATATTGCAGCAAGAGGAATCGATATTGATGATCTGCCATATGTGATTCATGCAGATATGCCAAATGAAGAGGGCTACATCCACCGTTCAGGCAGAACCGGACGAGCAGGAAAAGAAGGCGCAGTCATCAGCCTTGTCACACCTCAAGAGCAATCAATGCTGAAAAAAATGGCGAAAAAGCTGAATCTTTCGCTTGAAGAAATTGTGTATAAGCAAGGCCAGCTGCACCTTGCGCCCAAGCAGGCATAAGAAAAGGACCCTTCCACATGGAGGGTCCTTTTTTGTTATGAAATTTTGACAAGCTGTTTTCCGACATTTTCTCCTTTGAATAGTCCAAGGAATGCGTCAGGAATGTTGTCAAAGCCTTCTATGATTGTTTCTTTATATGTGAGTTTGTCTTCTTTTACCCATTGTGCGAGATCCTTCGCTGCCTCTTCAAAACGGTCTGAATAGTTGGCAACGATGAAGCCTTGCATCAATGCGCTTGTTTTGATGAGTTTTGTTTGCACACGCGGTCCGATGTCCTCGCTTGCGCTAATATTATAAGAAGAAATGGCGCCGCACACTGGAATGCGTGCAAAACGGTTTAAATGATTCATCACCGCATCTGAAATCTCGCCGCCTACATTGTCAAAATACACATCAACGCCGTTAGGGCAGGCTTTTGCAATGGCATCATCTAAATCATTTGTTGTTTTATAATTAATCGTTTCATCAAAGCCCAATTCTTTTAAATAAGCGAGTTTATCGTCAGATCCGGCAATTCCCACGACGTGTGCGCCTTTGATTTTAGCGATTTGTCCCACAACAGAACCAACGGCACCTGCTGCTCCAGAAATGACAACCGTCTCGCCTTCTTTTGGCTGGCCAATCGCAAGCAGGCCGAAGTAAGCGGTTTGCCCTGGCATGCCCAAAATCCCTAAATAATAGGACAATGGCGCAATGGACGGATCAATTTTAGTCAGAGATTCAGCTTTGGCAGTGGAGTATTCTTGCCATCCAAGGAATCCAAGGACAAAATCACCCTTTTCAAATTGAGGCGATTTCGACTCAACGACTTCTCCGACGACACCGCCCTGAATCACTTCATTTAGCTTGAACGGAGGTGTATAGGATTTTGTATCCTGCATTCGTCCTCTCATATAAGGATCTACAGAAACATATTTCGTTTGAATCAAGACCTCTCCATCTTGCGGCACAGGTATATCTACTGTTTCAAAATGAAAAACATCTTTTGTAGGTAATCCTTTTGGACGTTTAGCTAATTGAATTTGCTTTTGTTGACTCATGTCAAATCCTCCCTTTCACTTACAGCCTAGATTTACATTAACATGATGCTTCTTTTCGTTCAAAACATACGGTCTTTTCAAAACACACACAAAAAAGCAGCCGCCATCTCATCTAAGGGACTACTTTTTCTGAAAAGATACAGAGAGGAGCGGCGGGAGACAGCCAAACAGCTGATACACATCCGCATCACGTTCTTTTAACAAATATTCGTTTGCATTTTGCATGGAGGCTTTCATCATATCGCGCGTCACAAAAGGAAAAAGGATATTCAAGTATGAGGACAACATGTCTTGTGGATCTTGTTCAATTGACTCGATATCTCCAATGTTAATAATGATGGAAAAGAGATAATCAATGGAGATGTGAAAGTGCTGTTCGGCAAACAATGTAAGCGGCTTTGTATTTGCTTCTTCAGGATTCCACTTTTGAAAAAGCTGTTTCACCAAATCACTGACAACCCAAGCATTAAACTGCTGCTCCGCTGAAAAGTAATACATCAGCTCTCCCTCATTTCTAGCCTCCAGTATAAGAATTGTACAACAAATCAACAGGATTGAACATAATAATTCAGAAAATTTAGTCATTTTTACAGGCTTTTTGTCAAAAATAAGTCGATAGACATGGTACGTCGATCAAGCAATTTGGATGTGCTCGTGGAAGGTTTAATGTCAAAAGTGACGGGTAAAAGATTCGTAAGACGTTAAAGGAGGAATATAAAATGAAACCTGTTGTAAGAGAGTATTCAAATGATGAAACACTTCAAAAAGATGTAGAGCAATTAAAGGCACTCGGTGTTGCAAGAGAGGACATTTATGTTCTGTCCCATGACGATGACCGAACAGAGCGTATTGCAAGTAATGCAGATGCCAATACGATTGGCTCAAGAGAAGTTGGACTCAAACATGCGGTTGGGAACATCTTTAGTAAAAAGGGCGATGAGCTCCGCAATAAAATTCATGAAATTGGTTTCTCAAAAGAAGAAGCTGAGACATTTGAAGAACATTTAGACGAAGGGAAAGTCCTTCTCTTTGTCACAGATCATGAAAAAGTGAAAAACTGGGCGTAAACGCCAACCGAAAAAGCCTCTTACTTTTGTAAGGGGCTTTTTTTCATGCTTCTATGTCTGAAAGAGAGACATATATCTTTTTTACGATAATAAGTAAATACAGAAGTATGGAATAAATAGTAAACTCTCTAATTGAAAATGCCGTTATACCAATGAAAATCAAGAAGAATCAGAAAAAATAGTCGAAATATCACAAAAAACCATTCGGGAAATAATTATTGCATCTTTCTATTTTGATTTAAAATTAAATAAAAAACTTGTGTAATTTAGTAGATAAATTTCTTAGTTCTATTGGTTTAAGTTGTATTTTTGTGTAGAAATAAGTGTTTTAAGGTCAAAAAACCACGAAAACTACCTTTATTTTCAATTAGAAAATTCATTTTAATGTTTAGGAAATAATTTGTTGACAAAATAAACTAAAAACAATATATTTGGCTTAATCCAGTCATTATGGAATTAGTTGTTAAATTTCTGGCAGGTTTATTCGAAGCATAATCTAGTGAAAGGGGGTGGCAAGAACCAAAGCGTAAGCGCCTCTTAGATACAAAAATGTCTACTAGAACTGAACAAATCGTCGTTTACTTGAAGAAAAAATGATCGCCATTCTAAACAGTAGATTGATCTTTCTACTAAAAGCACAGTGTAAGAGATTGTCCAAAAGACGTTAAGTCCTTATAAAAAAGAGAAAGCGGTTTCAATAAGAAATGTGAGTTGATCGAACGGTAAAGGAGGTGAACTCATATGAAAAAAAGAGAGAACAAGCTGAGGCGGTGCGGCCTTCGAACGGCTGCATATGAGGATGAATGCTGAAAAAGAAGAGTGAACATGTGGGGTGCTTCTCTCCTTTTTCAGAAAAACAGATTTTCCTAAAAAATCCATCTTTCATTTTATCATAAGGTTTTTGGCTTGAAAACCACCTTTGCCCGAAAAGAAGATTGTGAATTGAAGGAGGTTTCATGATGAAAAAGGCTTTGTACCATGAAGACAGTGGATTGTATTTAGAAAAGATGCGCTTGGCATTCCAAGAGCATTATGAGCAAAGAACAGATATGTGGTCTACTGATCCATCCTTAACAGACGCAGCAGTGATGTCATTAAAGGCATGGCGTTCAAGGGAAAAGAATGCACTTGCTTCTGTGCTGGATATCGGGTGCGGCAACGGCCGTGCACTAGAACATTTAAGCGGGCTTTCCGCATATGTCGGTATCGACCTGTATGAGCATGAGGAGTGGGCAGGGTTACAGAAAAGAGAAACAGTTCCTGTCCATTTTGTTCATCAAGATTTTATGTCATGGTCCATGGATCAGGGACGCGGGATGCAGTTTGATTTAATTTTAGATCATGGCTGCTTTCATCATCAACATCCTGATGATCATGAACGTTATTTAAAACAGGTCTCTTCTTTACTTCATGAAGGCGGTGTCTTTTCACTTGTTGTCTGGGGAGAACAGTGGAAAACAGGATTAATCGGAGAAGATGGCCGTTTCCATTTTTCATTTTCAGATTCTCAGCTTGGCGAAAAAATTTGTACATCAGGTCTTGAGCTTGTATCCATATCACCGTTACAAGCGAAGGCTGGAATAAGCCAGCATCATGTCATTGCCGTCAAAATCTAGTACAAAGGTGAGTGATTCAAAGCTAGCAGAGGAGTTCATGGGAAGAAAGAGCGTCTGCCAATCAAGAGCGTTTGCTGCTCTGACAGAAAATAAAGCATATGAACCAAAATTTCTGCTCCTTTGTACTGGAAAAGGACAAGGTCTAAAGCGATGAGAGACATCGCACACCCATTTTCTTCTGCGGGAGCACACAAGCTGAGGGAGTGCGTACACATATTCATCACTCCATCACTGCGCTATGGGAGTCGATTTGGGTGCAGTGATGAATAGGGGGGAGACTAATGAACAAGTTTGTAGATGAATTACAATCAATGATTCATCATTTTACCTTTCAAGATAAACACTATTTGCTCGTGGGGCCTGTGAATTTGCCAATTTCCATTCAACATGAAGAAGTGCCATTTAAGTGGTATGCCTTCGCGCCTGTTGAACGGGATACAAAACCAACGATCGAATCGATTGTCCAAATGAGTACCGCGCAGCAAACCTTTTCCTCTTGTCTCTTATTTGGCGACTTTGAAAATGAACGGCCGCCGCTTGTGCGAATCCATAGTGTCTGCCAAACAGGAGATGTGTTTGGGTCACTGAAATGTGATTGTGGTCCACAGCTTGCATTATCGCTGAAGAAAATCACCGATTACGGAAAAGGCATGCTTGTGTATATGGCCAATCAAGAAGGTCGGTCTATTGGGCTGATGGCAAAAGCGTTGACGTATAAATTACAGGAGATGCAGCTGGATACTTTTGAAGCCAACCGCCTGATCGGCTGCGGGGATGATGATCGGCATTACGAGGAAGCAGCAGCTGTTTTGCACTATTTAAACAAAGGGAAACCATTGCATTTACTAACGAACAATCCAGATAAAGTCGATTCTATTGCAGCTTATGGTCTTCCTGTTTTGCGGTTTGATCATACGGTCGAAGCCTCTCTCTACAATGAAGCCTATTTAAAGGCAAAAGCAGCCTCAGGGCATATGGTCGATGAGAAGAAATTAATTAATCAATAGACGAGTTTATTGAAAGAAGGCGGGAGAAAAGCGTGAAACCTGATATCAATTGGATTCAAATCCCAAGCGGCTATGCAACGATTGGAAGTAATGAAGAAGATATGAAAAAGGCAGCAGAATTCTGGAAGGACAAGCTGCTCAATCCAACCTACGGCCGTGAGAAAAAATTTCAAAAATGGCTGTACAAAGAATTTCCGTCCTATCAGCCGTATATCAACGAATTTTTTATCTCAGATACGGTCGTCAGCAATGAACTGTATCAAAGCTATTGTGATGAAACAGGCCAGACATACCCGGAGAGTTTAACGAACGAAGAGCTTGGCGGGGGAAAAGATCATCCAGCTTGGGGCATGGACATTGAGGATGCCTTCTCGTTCTGTCAGTGGCTGAGCGGGAAACTTGGGATTGATGTTTCGATTCCTACTGAAGAAGAATGGGAGTATGCTGCCCGGGGAAACACGAGAAATCAATACCCGTGGGGAGATGAGTTTGATCCTTCTTACTGCAATACGCACGAATCAAATATTGAAAAAACGACGCCTGTCCGTCATTACGAAAAGGGCCGATCCTTATTTGGTCTTTATGATATGGGAGGCAACGTCGAGGAATGGGTCAACACCAAATATCACGTATATGAAGGCGGGATCGAGGTCGTCGATGATTTAACGGAAACACTCGGAAGTGATTACTATATTTTAAAAGGCGGCTCTTTCGCAAGAGGCGGAGATTTATGCAGAGTCGCAAGAAGACACGGGAAGCACCCAGATCCCGTTTTTCGATTTACTGGTTTTCGTTTAGTGACTCGTCAAAAACAACATATAAAGGTGGGAGTGTAAAACTATGCATAGAGGACCAATTACATCTGTTTTATCAACTCAGCACGACCAAATTGTTTACACTGGCGGCTATGACCGCTGTATTTATCAGTGGAACCGGGAAACAGGAGAAGGAACGTTTATTGGCAGTCACGAGCATATCATTAACTCTTTATCTCTTTCTGAAAACGGAAAGTATTTAGCAAGTGCATCGTCAGACTATACGATTCAATTGTATGATACAGGCACAAATACTCGAATCCGCACGTTGTTTGGTCATGCAGATGATGTAGAAGCCGTCGCTTTTGCGAAGCAGGATACTTTACTTGTATCCGTGTCCAGAGATAGAAGATGCTTAGTCTGGGATATCGAAACGGGCGCTATTTTAAGAGAATTCCATGGCCATAGCAAAGATGTATTAGCTGTATGGATACATGGTGATAAAGCTTATACAACAGGTGATGATGGATATGTCCTTGTATGGCTGTATGAAACCGGAGAAATTGTAGGGGAAATCGGCCCGTTTGATTATGAGCTCGATACAATCAGCGGCAGCAATCAAAAAGAAGTTTTCGCACTTGGCAGAGATGATGGCACCGTTATTATTTACGATGCAGCTACTTTACAGGAGAAGAAAATCATCAAAGCCCATTTACAGGGCGTCAAGCGCGTGAATTTTTCTCCAAGCGGCAATTACTTGCTGACAGCAGGCTACGACCATTTAATTAAGCTGTGGAATTATGAAACAGGTGATTTAGTCGATACACTGCTGCCTCATAAATATCAGTGGGAGCGCTCGCTTGTCTGGACAGAGGATGAGAAGTCAATACTAGGAGCCAGCTTTGGAAAAACATATTGTGAATGGTCGATCGAAAAGGGCAAAGTCATATCAGATGAGATCGAAATGGCGACACCATCTATCAATGATATTGCGCTGACTGATGCAGGTGATATTATTACCGCATCTGATGATGGAAAATTCAGAAAAAACGGGATTGAAATTGCCAAATCGACGGGCGTTTTAACAAATGGAGTAGCTGTTGCACGGGATGGAAGCTATTATGCGTGGGGAGACCATGCAAGTCAGGTGCATATTGTTCATGAGTCATTAAAGCAAATGGTTTCGTTTGATCTTAACACAGGTCCGGTCAACAGCGTGTATTTCCACGAAGAGGATCGTCAATTTTATATTGGAACTTACGGCGGTTATGTCCATGTCATTTCGACAGAACACTTAAAGGAAATCGGCCGTTCCAAAGCACACGATTGTGCGGTTAAAGCATTAAAGGTAGAAGGAGATCTTATCATCACAGCAGCAGTTGAAGGAACCATCTGTCTTTTAGATAAAAAGAGTTTGTCCTTAAAAGCGGAATACATTGGTGCGACAGAGCTGTTAAATGATGTCTTTATTGATAGTAAACGAGACCGTATCGCCATTGTCAGCCGCGACAAGAATGTGAGATTGTTTGATTTGCATACAGGAAGAATTTTAGACCAGCATAACGAACACCAGTATTCGATTAAATCGGTCACAGTCACAGACTCAGGCTATATTGTAAGCGGTGATTATTGGGGCTATATCGTTGTGTGGAATCCAGAGCTGGATGTCAACACCGGCCCAATTAGAATTGCCCAAAATGGGATTAGTGCCATCAGACAATTAGGCAATGATGTATATGCAAGCTCATATGACGGCGGGATTTATCACGTTCGAGAAGATGGGACGCATACCGAAGTATTACGCTTATTTGAACAATTTCCGAAAGAAGTAATCTCTCATTAAGAAAAAGAATGTAAGCGGGGGATTCTCATGATAAGTGTTTGCAAGGAACATATGAAAAAAGGTCTGTCTGTACTCAATTGTCCGCATGTGCTCCTCATTAATAAATATGAATGTCGCAAATGCTGTTTTTGTAAACAACGAGCATCTTATAAACTTTTTTATTCCTTGCCTTACTATGATCGATCTGAAAAGAAACGGATGGAAAAAATATAGCACATGAGAATAGAACTCCTTCATTCCCTGAAGGAGTTCTTTCCCTTGAAAGAGAGGAAAGGAGACTTACATGAAAGACGATGTTTTTTATATGAAGCTAGCGATTGCCAACGCAAAGGCCATGAAAGGACAAACCTCGCCAAATCCGCTTGTCGGGGCAGTGGTAGTCAAAAAAGGTGAGATCGTTGGAATTGGTGCTCACATGAAGGCGGGCGAGCCGCATGCTGAAATTCATGCGCTGCAAATGGCAGGAGATAAGGCGAAGGGGGCTCATCTATATGTGACGCTCGAACCTTGTTCGCATCATGGAAAAACAGGCCCTTGCTCAGAAGCCATTATAAAGAGCGGGGTGAAACGTGTGGTCATTGCCACTGGGGACCCAAATCCACTTGTAGCAGGTAAAGGGGTCACGATGTTGAAACAGGCAGGGATAGAAGTAGAAGAAGGGGTATGTAAGCGGGAAGCGGACAGCTTAAATCTTCCTTTTTTTCATTCGATACAATCAGACCTTCCTTATGTCATATTAAAAACAGCCATTTCGTTAGATGGGAAAATTGCAACAGCTCATCAAGAAAGCAAATGGATTACAGGGACAGAAGCGAGGAATGAAGTGCAGCAATTACGTCAAGAAGCAGATGCTGTGATAACAGGCGTTGAAACCATTATTCAAGATGATGCAGGTCTTATTGTAAAAGATTCAATCGTGACACAGCCCATTCGTGTCATTTTAGATTCCACCTTAAGGATTCCGCTTCATGCGAAATGTTTAAATGATCATATGGCAGAAACCATCATTTGTACCTCAAACAAGTATGATCAAAAAAAATACCATCAACTGGTGCAAAAAGGACATCAAGTATTTGTCACAAGCGGAGAAAATCGGACAGATCTTCATGCGGTGTTACGTATGCTGAAAAGGCGCTCTGTGATCTCGGTGCTTGTAGAGGCGGGAGGGAGTGTGAGCGCATCCTTTTTAGAAGCATCACTTGTGAACGAAGTCATTATTTATATGGCACCATTATTAATTGGAGGGAAAGATGCACCTACTTTCTTTGAAGGAGAAGGTACGAAATCATTAAAAGAAGCCATCCGGCCGGTAGATATGGATTATAGTATGGTAGGAAAAGATTTAAAAATGACGATGAGACTTTAATGAAAGAAGGACCTTGTGCATAAAGTGCAAGGTCTTTTGATTATTTTAAAAAAATAAAAGTGTACATACACCTTTCCCAGTCATGATGAATACGATGGATGGGGGTGATTCCATGAAAAGATGTAGGCAATGTGGTAAGACATATCCAACTCATTCGACAGACCACTACCAAAAAGGAAGCTGGTATGATGCGTATAAGGATGATGGCTGGGAATGTGATAGTTGTAAAAAAGGGATATCAGAAAAGCCTAGGAAACCAGTAAAAAATCCTTGCTGCGGAAAAGATCCTTGTGTTTGTGTGATTCAAGGTCCGCCAGGCGGGAGAGGAAGAAGAGGCCCAGCAGGTCCAGCGGGTGCAGTGGGTCCAGCGGGTCCGGCAGGCCCAGCAGGTCCAATCGGTCCAACAGGCGTAGGTTTAACAGGCATCTTGGCATTTGATCCAGCAGTAGCACCAACCTACCCAGTAGGGCAAGTGGTGACATACGATGGCAGTACGTACGTCGTCAATTCAGTACCGCCATTAGGTACACCGGATACGTCGGCAGATTATACATTATTAGCTGCAGCGGGGGAAACAGGTACAGGGCCAACAGGTGTCACAGGAGATCCAGGTCCAACTGGAGCCACAGGAGCCACCGGCGTGGGTTTAACTGGGGTTGTACCGTATGATGCTGCAGCAGCACCAGGATATCCATTGGGGCAAGTGGTGACATATGAAGGTGGAACGTATCTTGTGAATACAGCATCACCAACAGGTACACCAGATACATCACCAGATTATACGCTTTTAGCCGCTGTAGGCGCGACTGGCGTTACAGGCGCTACCGGTACGGGTGCAACTGGAGCAACGGGGGAAATTGGTCCAACCGGAGTTACTGGCGTCACGGGAGCAACGGGGGAAATTGGTCCAACCGGAGCCACCGGCGTCACGGGAGCAACAGGAGAAATTGGCCCAACTGGAGCCACCGGTGTCACGGGAGCAACAGGAGAAATTGGTCCAACCGGAGCCACCGGCGTCACGGGAGCGACGGGAGAAATTGGCCCAACCGGAGTCACTGGCGTTACGGGAGCAACTGGGGTAACTGGTGATACGGGCGCAACAGGTGCAACAGGGATCACAGGAGCGACGGGAATCGGCTTAGCCGGCGTCACAGCGTTTGATCCAGCGGCAGCCCCAACGTATCCAGTAGGTCAAGTGGTCACGTATGAAGGTGGAACCTATGTCGTGAACACAGCACCACCAACAGGAACACCAGATACATCACCAGATTATACGTTATTAGCAGCCGCAGGCGCGACTGGCGTTACAGGTGCAACCGGTACAGGAGCGACGGGAGCAACAGGCGTTACAGGAGCAACGGGGGAAATTGGTCCAACCGGAGTTACTGGCGTCACGGGAGCAACGGGGGAAATTGGTCCAACCGGAGCCACCGGCGTCACGGGAGCGACGGGAGAAATTGGCCCAACCGGAGCCACCGGTGTCACAGGTGCAACTGGGGTAACTGGTGATACGGGCGCAACAGGTGCAACCGGGATCACAGGAGCGACGGGAGTAGGCTTAGCCGGCGTCACAGCGTTTGATCCAGCGGCAGCACCGACATATCCAGTAGGTCAAGTGGTCACGTATGAAGGTGGAACCTATATCGTGAATACGGCACCGCCAACAGGCACACCAGATACGTCACCAGATTATACGTTATTAGCAGCCGCAGGCGCGACTGGCGTTACAGGTGCAACCGGTACAGGAGCGACGGGAGCAACAGGAGAAATTGGCCCAACCGGAGTCACTGGCGTCACGGGAGCAACGGGGGAAATTGGTCCAACCGGAGTTACTGGCGTTACAGGAGCAACGGGGGAAATTGGTCCAACCGGAGCCACCGGTGTCACAGGTGCAACTGGGGTAACTGGTGATACGGGCGCAACAGGTGCAACCGGGATCACAGGAGCAACGGGAGTCGGCTTAGCCGGCGTCACGGCGTTTGATCCAGCGGCAGCCCCAACGTATCCAGTAGGTCAAGTGGTCACGTATGAAGGTGGAACCTATATCGTGAACACAGCACCGCCAACAGGCACACCAGATACGTCACCAGATTATACGTTATTAGCAGCCGCAGGCGCGACTGGCGTTACAGGAGCAACGGGGGAAATTGGTCCAACCGGAGCCACCGGTGTCACAGGTGCAACTGGGGTAACTGGTGATACGGGCGCAACAGGTGCAACCGGGATCACAGGCGCGACTGGCGTTACAGGTGCAACCGGTACAGGAGCGACGGGAGTTACAGGAGTGACTGGAGCGACCGGTGCAACTGGATTAACCGGAGCTACGGGAGAAACAGGGGTTACCGGAGCAACCGGTGCAACTGGAATAACCGGAGCGACGGGAGAAACAGGGGTTACCGGAGCAACCGGTGCAACTGGAATAACCGGAGCGACGGGAGAAACAGGGGTTACCGGAGCAACCGGTGCAACTGGATTAACCGGAGCTACGGGAGAAACAGGGGTTACCGGAGCAACCGGTGCAACTGGATTAACCGGAGCGACGGGAGAAACAGGAGTTACCGGAGCCACCGGAGTCACAGGAGCCACAGGTCTAACCGGCGCAACCGGAGCAACCGGAGCAACAGGAGTGACCGGTGTAACGGGTATTACAGGTTTAACTGGAGCAACGGGTGTAACCGGTGCAACCGGAGCCACCGGAGTCACAGGTACAGGAGCCACAGGAGCCACCGGTCCAACAGGAGTGACAGGATCGAGTGCGATCATTCCGTTTGCATCAGGTACACCTGCTGTCCTGACAACAATTGCAGGCGGTCTTGTTGGAACATCCAGCTTGATCGGATTTGGTAACTCAGCGACAGGTGTCAGTATTTTAGGCGGAGTAATTGATTTAACAGGCGCTGCAGGCACTTTACTCAACATGGCGTTCTCAGTTCCGAGAGCTGGGACGATCACGTCATTTGCAGGCTATTTCAGCACAACAGCAGCTCTTTCTTTAGTCGGCACGAGTATTACCGTAACGGCTAGTCTATTCGCTTCACCGACACCAAATAACAGTTTCACTCAAGTAGCGAGTGTCACATTAGCACCAGCTTTAACCGGTGTTTTAACGCTGGGTGCGATTGCAAACGGTATTGCGACTGGTCTAAATGTACCAGTCACACCGGAAACACGATTGCTTGTTGTATTCTCCGCATCAGCTACAGGTCTATCCTTAGTGAATACTGTAGCAGGCTATGCGAGTGCTGGTTTATCGATCACGTAATAGGCATACAGGGACGACTCGATTTTGAGTCGTCTTTTTTGTTTGAAAGAATTTTCTCTTAACTTAGTCAGAAAAAATGATATCATTTTCATAGAGTCTATTCGGGTGAATCTACTGAATTAGGGGTTGTAGCGGTGAGGATGGGCAAAAGGAAAGTCACTTTACAAACGAAAATTTTGGGGTTAATTATCGGGCTTTTGCTTGTTGTCATTGCGTTATTAACCATTTGTTTTGGTTTTCTGCAGACATCAGAAAGGCAGGGACAAGCTGAACAGCTGGCGGTGCAGACCGCTAGAACAATATCATATATGCCGCCCATTAAAGCATCGGTGGCTCTATCAGCGTCCCAAAATGAAGAACAGGCAGTGCTTGAGCAAATGAAGGAGCAAGTAAGAGCACATGCCATCTTCATTACCAATCGAAAAGGAAAGGTCCTTGTTCATACGAATCATGAGGACGTAGGAAAGACCATCAGTGTATCGGAAGGAAGAAGTACTCTCTTATTTGGAGGGACCTCCATATCAACTGATGATTCTAATGGTGAAACCGTTGTCAGAGGCAGTGCACCCATTATGAAAGAAACAGAAGGGCATGAAGAAATTATCGGCACAGTCACCGTCGAATTTTTAAAAAAAGAAATCGATCAAGCGACAGCTCATCAGCTATTGAAGCTTAGCTATATTGCCCTTCTTGTGCTCTTGCCGGGCATATTCGGTGCGATTTTTTTAACGAAGAGTATTCGCAAAGATACATTAGGGCTTGAGCCGCATGAAATAGCTTCGTTGTATCGAGAAAGAGAAGCGATGCTGCTCGCTATAAAAGAAGGGATCATTGCGTTTGACCAGAAAGGCGCGATTACGATGATGAATACATCAGCTGAGCACATGCTGCGCGTCTCATCAGAGCTGCCCCTTCATATTGATCAAGTCTTGCCAAATGCCAAACTTCTTCTCTATTTAAAGTCAGAGACGATTGAACCTAACATCGAAACCGTCGTCAATGATAAAACCTATGTCTTAAATGTGAAAAAAGTAATGCAGGAGAATCGAGTATTCGGAGGGATTGTGAGCTTCAGGGAGAAAACAGAGCTGACGAAGCTGCTGGATACATTAACAGAGGTCAGTCAATATTCAGAAGACCTGAGGGCACAAACGCACGAATTCTCAAATAAGCTGTACGCCATCTTAGGCCTGCTTGAGCTGAAGCAAGTCGATGAAGCCATCGACTTAATTAAAGAAGAATATCATCTGCAAAACCGTCAGCACGATTTACTCATGAAGCAGATTCGTTCTCCTAAAATACAAGCCATCTTACTTGGCAAGTTAGGGAAAGCATCTGAGAAAAAAGTCCATTTCCACATTGATGAAAATAGCTCACTAGAGCCGCTCCCAGCTCATTTAAGCCTATCTCACTTTATCACCATCATTGGCAATCTCGTAGATAATGCTTTTGAAGCTGTATTAAATAAGGAGAAGCGCGAGGTAGACCTGTTCATCACAGATATTGGGTTTGATATTATCATAGAAGTGTCAGATTCAGGTGATGGAGTGAATGAAGAGGAGCTCTCACAGATTTTCACAAGAGGCCATTCGTCAAAGGGAGAAGGACGAGGCTATGGGCTTGCAAATGTGAAAGAAGTGTTGGACGAGCTTGGGGGCTGGATTGAAGTTGCGAACCAAAAAGAAGGCGGTGCCATCTTCACTGTATACATACCGAAAGGCACAAAGGGGGAATAGATGGTGATTAAGGTACTCATTGCGGAGGATGATTTTCGAATCGCTGCCATTCATGAATCTTATATACAAAAGATAGAAGGATTTAAGGTCGCTGGAAAGGCAAAGAGTGCAAAGGATATGTGGGAGGCGCTCCAGAGGGAACAAGTGGATCTCATCTTGCTTGATGTCTATATGCCTGATGAGCTCGGTACAAACCTGCTCCCGCTTTTAAGAGAACGCTATCCTGAAGTAGATGTGATCATTATCACGGCTGCAACGGAAACGACGCTTTTAAGAGATGCGCTTCATTACGGAGTGGTTCATTATTTAATCAAACCGGTGACCGCACAAAAGTTTGCACAAGTTTTAACCGAATATAAAGAGAAGAAAGACATCATCAATTCAAAAGATGAAGTCAATCAAACGATGATCGATCTGTTTTTTGGGCAGATGCAGGAAGAGCCAAAACAAAGGGATGACAGAGATCTTCCTACAGGCATCAATTCACTGACCTTGGACAAAGTGAAAACATTGATGGCATCCGAGATTAGCGGAATTACAGCAGAAGAACTCGGGGAAAAGATGGGCGCATCACGTACAACGGCGAGACGGTACGTAGAGTATCTCGTGACAACAGGGAAATGCCGGGCAGAGCTTGCATACGGAATCATTGGCAGACCTGAACGTAAATATTACCCTGCCAAACAAGCGGAGTCATAAAAGATGAAAAAAGGAATACTTTTTGTGATCGTGCTCTGCCTTTGTATGACGCTTACCTTTAATGAAAAAAAGGCCGGTGATTCTTTCCTGCAGCAAAGCTCCTTATATATTGTGGTGTCGGGTGTACCAGAGGGGGGATTTGACCAAACGGCTCAGGTGATGAAATCAGTGCTTGAACAAGAGAAGCTGGTGAACCGGCCTGTGAACATTCTTTATCAAAGAGGCGGAACGGTGGATAAAGGATGGACATACATGATGGAGCGAGAAGCCAACTATATCAGTTTAAATTCAAGCTTATTGTTAAGCCGTAATTTGCTTGGCAGCAGTAACGTGACGATGAATGATGTGACACCGCTGGCAATCCTTGCAGAAGAGTGGCAGGTCGTCGCAGTCCCAGTGGATTCTCCTTTTTCAGATGGGAAGGAGCTGTTACACGCACTTAAGAAAAAACCAGATTCCTTAAAAATTGGATTTGCCCCTGATTTTGGAAATGATGATCAAATCTCATTCGCCCGGGCAGCAGAAATGGCAGGAATTGATCCATATCGCATTCAATTTTTGAAATTTGACAGTGCAGATGATTTATTTCAGGCGCTCATCGACCATGAGGTGGATGCAGCAACGACTACCATTACAGAGGTTCGTCATGATTATGAAAAAAAGAGGCTGAAGCTCGTAGCGACGACAACCAGCCAGCGCTTAGATGGATTTGAAGATGTGCCGACATGGAAAGAGCAGGGCATTCCGCTCATCTTTTCCCATTGGCGCGGTGTGATGGGCCCAAAACAAATGAGTCAGCATGAGGTTCGTGAATGGGATCAGCTTCTTCAAAAAATGACGAAAACGAAGTCCTGGAAAAAGCGATTAAAGCAAAAGGGCTGGACAAGTCGTTATATGAACAGCAAAGAGGCAAAGGTCTTTATGGAAGATCAATTAAGGCAATATGAGCAATTGATACAAGGAGAACAAGCGGTCGAGTGAGAATGCTTCCAGATGTAGACAAACCCTTGCATTCGGTGTCAGTTCTGTGTGCTGGTGCTCACGAATCTCATATTCGCTCCGCTCCAGTACTCATCCTTCCTAGACTGCAAAGGTTTTCTATCACACTGAAAAGAAGACAAAGGGCTTAAATAAACCCTTTGTTTTTTTCATGGAATTAAAAAGCCCAATGTTTGAACAAAATGAACAAAAAGCATTTATCGACCGAAAAAGAATTAAAATTCATAATATTTACTTCAATTCTCACCTCAGATATGATGACAAAAAGGGTTGGAAATGGGATACCAACACATTAATGAAAGCGTATACAACATAAGGGGTGAACAATATGTTAGCAATCTTAGGATTTCTTATGATGATTGTATTTATGGTTTTGATTATGACGAAACGTATGTCTGTTTTAACGGCATTGGTGTTAACACCAATTGCATTTGCTCTTATTGCAGGTTTTCATTTTACAGAAATTTCAGACATGATTGTCAAAGGTGTGCAGCAAGTCGCACCAACAGCAGTCATGATCATGTTTGCGATTTTGTACTTTGGCATTATGATTGATGCGGGTTTATTTGACCCAATGGTGGCGAAAATTTTAAAAATCGTTAAAGGCGATCCATTAAAAATCGTTGTCGGAACAGCTGTCTTGACGATGCTTGTTGCACTTGATGGTGATGGAACGACAACGTATATGATTACAACAACAGCGATGCTTCCACTATTTACGCTGCTTGGCATCCGTCCAATTATTTTAGCGGGTATTGCCGGGGTCGGCATGGGAATTATGAATACAATTCCATGGGGAGGAGCTACACCTAGAGCGGCGAGTGCACTTGGCGTTGATCCTTCACTTTTATTTGGACCAATGATTCCAGTCATTGGTGCAGGGGTTCTCAGTATGATTATTGTTGCTTATTTTCTTGGAAAAGCCGAGAGAAAACGCCTTGGTGTGATTGAACTTGACCAGCCGATTCATGCAAATGAAATGGCAGCGGCACTGCAAGATGACATCAAACGGCCGAAGCTTTGGTGGTTTAACCTGGCGCTGACTTTGTTATTGGTGCTGCTGCTTGTATCAGGTAAAGTCAGCTTAACTGTTCTATTTGTTCTTGCTTTCTGTGTGGCGATTATCGTGAACTATCCGAACTTGGACCAGCAGCGTGAGCGAATTGCCGCTCACTCAACAAACGTTTTAGCCATTGCTTCGATGATTTTTGCGGCAGGTGTTTTTACAGGTATTCTAACTGGAACGAAAATGGTCGATGAAATGGCGATTTCGATTGTATCTGCAATTCCAGAGCAGCTGGGCGGCTTTATTCCAGTCATTGTCGCATTAACAAGCGGGATCTTTACTTTCTTTATGCCGAATGATGCATACTTTTATGGCGTACTGCCGATCCTATCAGAAACAGCGGCAGCATACGGTGTCGATAAAATTGAGATTGCCAGAGCCTCTATTATTGGTCAGCCGATTCATATGTTAAGTCCACTTGTTCCATCGACTCATTTACTTGTTGGACTTGTTGGCGTATCACTGGATCAGCATCAGAAATTTGGGATGAAATGGGCGGTGCTGGCAGTCGTCGCTATGACTGTCGTGGCGGTTCTCATTGGGGCCATTTCCATCTGGTAAATAAAAAAGTGTCTGCTGCGGGCAGGCACTTTTTTTAGGTCATATTGCCGGGCAGGCTCCATTCATTTGCCCTAGACAAAGATATGCCTGTTCCTCCAAAAGATTTATTTTTGAAAAATACTGACACTTTTTCTGTTTTTTTCTTTATAATGCAAATCAACGAAGGGAGAGGATAGCATGTCCAAACGAAAAGGCACGATTCTTTTTGCTGCTGCATGCCTCTTGGCAGGCAGTTTGTCGATGGTGAGCCCAGCTTCAGCTCATGCAGAAACCCCTTATTATGGAAAGAGTTATGAACAGCCGGCTTCAGTGAAAAAGCTATACCCTAAGCCTGGCGAGACGTTTGAAACCCCTGCCTTTCAGAAAAAAGGAGAAGCATTTACGACACAAGAAGAGCTTCAAGCTTTCTTAAAAGACATTGTCCGCAAAAGCCCATATGCCACTCAGAAACAGATTGGAACATCCATTGAAGGCAGGTCCATTCCGGCCCTGTACTTTACAAAGGATCGCTCCATTACTCCACTTTCAAAAAAGCCAACCATCTGGCTCCAAGCACAAATACACGGAAATGAACCAGCCTCCGGTGAATCTGCTCTCGTCATTGCAAAACGATTAGCAGGTGAAGAAGGAGAGCGTATACTCAATCATGTCAATCTCATCATTGTTCCAAGAATCAATCCTGATGGTTCTTATGCGTTTGACCGCAGACTGGCAAACGGATTAGACGGAAACCGTGATCATATGACATTAGAATCTCCAGAACTGGCAGCCCTGCATCAAGAATTTAATCGGTATGCGCCAGAGGTAGTTATTGATGCCCATGAATACGATGTGGGTCAAAAGCAGTTTGAAAATATCGGTTCATCAGGCGCTCTCAAATATCATGATTTGCTTATTCTTTCAGGGAAGAATTTAAACATTCCTGAAAGCATCCGGCTGACATCAAATGAGTTATACGTTAACGGAGTTCGTGAAACGCTGACGAATAAAGGATTTTCTAACGATTTGTATTATACAAACACAAGAGGAAAGGATGGAAAGATCGACATCTATGAAGGTGGTACGGATGCGCGAATTGGCCGTAATGCCCTTGCACTTTCGCCAGCCCTGTCATTTCTTGTAGAAAGCAGAGGGATTGGGATTGGAAGAGAGGATTTTGCCCGCCGCGTCGCTGCGCAAGTAGCCACCCATGAAAAAATCATTGAGACCACGGTGAAACATGCGAAACAGGTGAAGCAGCAAATGGTGACGGAGCGGCTGAAGCTGGTCAAAAAAGGACTGCAGCCAAATGATGATGATCAAGTGGTCATTCAAGATGATTTCCAAGCACCTGTCAATGACTCGCTGGAAATGGTTGATATTGAGAAGGGACAAACGACTCAAGTTCCTGTGCGCTTTCACAGTGCGAGTGATGCTGTTCCTGTCTTAACAAGAGAACGGCCGACAGCTTATCTCATTCTTCCGGGGCATGAAGGAGTAGAAAAGAAACTCAGAACATTAGGATTAAAAAGTGTCACATTGCCGGCTGGCATGAAAGTGCCGGTACAAGCCTATCAGGTGACAAAGCGAGAGGAAAAGAGCAAAACAGATATTCAGCTTGAAACAAAACTCGTTGACAAGAAACGTCAGCTGCCAAAAGGAACAAAGGTATATGTCACGGCACAGCCGCAAACCAATTTGCTCTCACTTGCCCTTGAACCAGAATCAAAGGACAGCTATATGTCATCAGGGTTTATTGCTTCAAAAACAGGTGATGAACTGCCAGTCTATCGTTTCGTGCTTCCTCAAAAGACGTTAGGTATTCAATAAAAAAGGGCTAAAATAAAGATCATTTTAGCCCTTTTTCACCAATCTAAAGCGGCACTTGGCGTGCCGCTTTTTTATTTTCGTCCAGCTCTTATTTCATCTGTCATGCCTTCATATGGTGCTTCTGCGATAATGGTTTCGTCATTCA
This sequence comes from Bacillus sp. FSL M8-0350, assembly GCF_038593345.1. Taxonomy (NCBI): domain Bacteria; kingdom Bacillati; phylum Bacillota; class Bacilli; order Caryophanales; family Bacillaceae; genus Bacillus; species Bacillus sp. FSL M8-0350. The sequence continues at coordinate 756,395 of NZ_CP151985.1, forward strand.
CACCTGCATGATGGATATACGTAATGTCCGCAAATTCTGGGACAACATATTTCGGATAGGTTTCGTATTTTTCACGAGATTCTTTCATGAGATCGATGTAGTCATTTTGATAGCAGACGGTGATGTCTGGACGTTCATGCACCCATTTAGGGAAGAAGATGACGCCATGCATGCGTTTTTCTTCAGGCATAAAGTTCAGAGAGACGTCTGTCCCAGTTGGTTCTGTCCAAGAGACTTTGTATACGCCTTTTGTCAGCTTCACAATATTTACTTCTTGATCACGGACCCAGCGTCCTCCAACCATTCCGCTATGAATGCGGTAATCAATGGTGTGATCGTTTTTAATGTAAATCTCATATTCCCAGCCATTTTCATACGTATAAATCATATGAAGTCCAACGAATTGATCCATGTTTATTCCTTCTTTCATTAGAATGATGTTTTTTCAAACATGTTGTGATTTACATGTTTATTTTAAAGTCTATGATATACTATTGTCAAAGAATAAGCGTTGGAGGCCCATCATGAGAGTACTAAAATATGCCATTCTTGGCTTGCTGGATCAGCATGAGCTGACGGGATATGATATCACGAAACATTTTAAGGATTCCCTTGGACAGTTTTGGAGTGCGAAGCACAGTCAGATTTACCCTGAGCTGAAGCGTCTCACAGAGGAAGGGTTTATTGAATTTGATATTCACATACAAGGAAAAAAGCTGGAGAAGAAGGTCTATCAAATCACAGCGGCAGGAAAAGAAGAATTGCGTCAGTGGTTAAGAACAAAAGATCCGATTCCGGAAACAACAAAGGATGAATTCATGCTCAAAACATTTTTCATCTCCTCCATGGACAAAAAAGAAGCGGCTGACCTGTTTGCCTATCAACTTTTAGAGCGTACCAAGAAAGTAGATGTGCTGGAACAAAAGCTGCACGCTTTGACAGAGGAAGACCCTTCTGCTGAATCACTGCATTCAGCGCAATTTGGGCATTACTTAGTGCTGACAAGGGCAATCGAAAGGGAAAAAGGCTATGTACGCTGGCTCCAAAAGACCCTTAAACGAATTGATTCATCTATGATCTAAGGACAATGGTCGGATGATTTGATAAAAAATGGTTTGAAACGAGTGAATTTATCAATAGAAACCGCTACAATGGATATATTCGTATTAAAGTGAGGCGAGTATGTTTGAGTAATCAAGAAGCGTTGTGGAATGAAGCAGAAGCTTTTATTTCTGTATGCTATGAAGAATTAAACAAGTCAAATGAAGAGAAAGCAGCACGTCTGCATGAAATAAAAAAAGAAATTGAGTCTGAAGGAATTTATACGCATACACTAGAGGAATTAGCTCACGGGGCGAAAATGGCATGGCGCAACAGTAACCGCTGCATTGGCCGTTTGTTTTGGTCGACCCTGCAAGTGCATGACTGCCGGCATGTAAAGACAGAGGATGAGGTGAAGGAGGCGCTCTTTCATCATATTGAGTATGCGACAAATGGCGGGAAAATCAAACCGTCCATTACGATCTTTCCCCCAGAGAAGAACAGGCAGAAGGAAGTCGTCATTTATAATCATCAGCTCGTTCGTTATGCAGGCTATAAAACTGAATATGGCATCATCGGCGACGAGGCATCTCTTGAATTAACAAAATTATGTGAAGAACATGGCTGGAAAGGGGAGGGCACACATTTTGATATTCTGCCTCTCATGTTTCAGCTAAAAGATCAGCCGCCTGTTCTGTATGAGCTTCCGAAAGAAATCGTCCAAGAGGTAGAGATCACCCATCCTGAATACGATGAATTCCGTGATTTAGGACTGAAATGGTATGCGGTTCCGATTATTGCTGATATGAAATTAGAGATTGGCGGTATTCATTACAATGCTGCACCGTTTAATGGCTGGTATATGGGCACAGAAATTGGCGCACGCAACCTAGCGGATGAAAACCGCTACAATATGCTGAAAAAAATCGCTTCTCTTTTAGGACTGGACACAACCAAGAATTCGTCCCTTTGGAAGGATAAAGCCATTGTCGAATTGAACGAGGCGGTTCTCCATTCTTATCGCGAAGCAGGGGTGACCATTGTTGATCATCACACAGCAGCACATCAATTCAAGCAGTTTGAAAAGCAGGAAGAAAAGGCTGACCGCAAGCTGACTGGGGACTGGACATGGCTGATTCCCCCAGTATCACCAGCTGCTACCCACATATTCCACAAGAATTACGACAATACCATTGTGAAACCAAACTATTTTTATCAGGACAAGCCCTATCACGGGACAGAAAAAGCCTAGCGAAAGCTAGGTTTTTTTATTATCTTATTCGAAAATCCTGATAATGAGCAAGCTCGGTGAGCGGCTCCATTTGCATGTCGGTGACTTTTGAAAAAGGACTTCCTTTCCGGACAGTCTCTAAGAAATCAATCACTTTCTGCTGCTCACCCTCTACCTTTAACTCGACATGACCTTCATCTGTGTTGCGTACCCAGCCTTTCATTCCACGATTGACGGCTTCTCCCTGAACAAAATAACGAAAGCCGACTCCTTGCACACGTCCTTTTACAATGGCGTGATAATGAATCATGGTCATCTCTCCTTTTTTCACATCGTACCATAGCCTGCATCTGATCTTCACGCCTCGACTATGATTTGATTGTCAAACGATGTAAAATAAAGGCCAGTAGACAACCAAAGGAGATGGCCATCGTGGGACAAAAGAGATACGACATAGAAGGAATCCAAGTGGGACAACCTATCATTACATATGCGAATGGAAAAGAAATCAAAACAGCCATCAACAAAAGGCGCATTCATGAGCCTGTGTATTTAAGTCAGGTCAATTTTGAAGGAGATGGTCAGGGGGATTTGGTTCATCATGGGGGTTATGATAAAGCCGTCTGCGTCTTTCCGTATGATCATTATGCTCACTTTGAACAATTTTTAGGGGTACCATTACAGGAAGCTGCCTTTGGCGAGAATGTAACAGTACGCCAGCTAGTCGAAACGAATGTGCATATTGGCGATGTGTTTCAGCTTGGAGATGCATTTGTTGAGGTGAGCCAGCCAAGACAGCCTTGTGTGAAATTGTCTCTTAAGCATGGCAACATGAAGCTTGTAAAGGAAGTGCAAAAAACAGGGTATACAGGCTTTTATTTACGTGTATTGAAAGAAGGCATGGTGCCGCCTGATGCATCGCTAGTACTAGTAGAAAAAGCGTCCCATCACATTACGGTCCATGAGGTCAATGAAGTCAAATATCGTCAAACAAGTCCAGAGAGACTGAAAGCCGTTCTTGAAGTAGATGCTTTAGCAGATGTGGTGAGGAAGTCTTTAGAAAAACGAATTCAGCACATTTAAAAAAAGCCGTACATTATCTTAAGATGTACGGCTTTTCAGCGTTTATGAGCTGCGTTTCTTTTGCTCAAGAAGATTTGCAAGGAAATATGTTTTTAAGCTTTGAAGCTTTCTTCCTTCATGCTTAGTCACACCAAGCTTCTTTAATTCTTCGACATACCAGCCTTTGCTACCATAATGCATGATAGAAAACTCCTTTCAATTGAAACTGCCTGCATTGTAACATCTCAAAAAAGGACGTGAAAAGCGTGCAGGTGCCAAGAAATGAAAACTGATTCTATCTGCCTATGATCCATGTATATGCTGGAAATATTGATTTATGAATTTGGCGGGTTGAGGGTAACGAGGATCATGCCGACCGTCATAATCATGATGACAACACCAAGATAGGTCATCATGGATTGTTTTTTCTTAATCCCTACAACCGTTAAGATAATACTTTCGATGAAAAAGATAACACCTATGATGATGAACCACATATCAAATAAGACCCCTTTCGCATATCTTTGCCTATTTTACCACAGGCTTTTTTGTTTAGTCGTGACAGATTCGTGAAACGGGCATGAAAAAATCCCCTCCAGTGAAGGAGGGGACTCGCTTGGCTTACAGCTTTGTTAAAATAATCGGTTCGTCTTTAGTAATCACAATCGTATGTTCAATCTGTGCCACTAGACTTTTATCTGGTGTTTTAAATGTCCAGCCATCATCAGCTTGATAAATTGATTCAGCATTTGTTGAAATAAAAGGTTCAAACGCAATGACTGTGCCATTTTTAAACAAAGCATTATCGAATGGATCATAGTAGTTCAAAATATGGTTGGGTGCTTCATGCAGATTCTTCCCAATGCCGTGTCCTGTCAGGTTTTTAATGACAGTAAATCCTTGTTCTTTCGCTGTATTGTAGACCGCACGGCCAATTTGGTTTTGTCTTTTACCGGCTTTTGCATGCTTTAATCCTTCAAGGAACGCATCCTCCGCACACTTACATAATGCTTCAAGACGAGCATCACCTGTTCCTAAAACGAATGAAATACCTGTATCGGAATAATATCCGTCAAGCTCTGCTGAGATATCAATGTTCACGAGGTCGCCCTCTTGTAAAATGGTTTTTTCACTAGGGATACCGTGTGCAACTTCATCGTTTACGCTGATACAAGTGGTACCAGGAAAGTCATATTCCTTTTCAGGTGCTGAATTGGCACCGTGCTCTTCTAATATTTTTTTCCCAATCAAATCTAATTCTTTTGTAGACATGCCTGGTTTCGCTTGGCTTTTCATTTCTTCTCTTGCCAAAGCGACAATTCGGCCGACTTTTTTTAAGGCTTCTAACTCATGATCATGTTTGACAATCACTGTTCATTCCCGCTTTCTATATCTTCATTCTATTCAATAGCTTATCACATTTTACGCAAAAAGAGTAAAGAGCGGAATTCAAATGGATGTGGACAAATTGGTATAGATAACTAGACGTGCATATGATATATTTTTTATGAACATCATGAATGATTTTGGTCATGATGATGACAAAGGGGGGAAATCAGATGGTGTTTCAGTTTTTTCAAAAGCTAGGAAAATCATTTATGCTTCCAATCGCTGTACTTCCAGCGGCAGGAATTATTTTGGCCATTGGGCGGGAGGATGTATTCAATATCCCGTTTATTCATGCGGCAGGGAATGCAATTTTTGCGAACTTGGCTTTAATTTTTGCAATGGGTGTAGCGATTGGTATTTCAAAGGATGGGAACGGGGCAGCGGCATTATCAGGAGCGATCTCTTATTTTATTTTGTCAGCCGGTACAACGTCGATTAACTCAACCAACAATATGGGAGTATTGGGCGGTATTTTATGCGGACTTTTGGCAGGTTATGTTTACAATAAATTTAAGGATACGAAACTGCCGGAATACTTAGGTTTCTTTAGTGGAAGGCGGCTTGTGCCTATAATGACCGCACTTTTCACCATTCTATTAGCAGCCGTTTTCGGATATGTATGGCCGCCGATTCAAAGTGTAATCAATGATTTAGGAGAATGGATTTTAAGCCTTGGTGCAACAGGTGCAGGGCTGTTTGGTTTCTTTAACCGATTGCTCATTCCATTAGGTCTTCACCATGTCTTGAATAACTTATTTTGGTTTCAATTCGGTGAATTCAGCGGGGCAACAGGGGATTTAGCGCGATTCTTTAAAGGAGATCCAAGTGCAGGTGTTTTTATGACTGGATTCTTCCCAGTGATGATGTTCGGTCTGCCAGCGGCATGTCTAGCCATGGTGGTAACTGCAAAACCTGAGAAACGAAAAGCAACAGCTGGTCTGATGATTGGGATGGCACTTACATCATTTATAACAGGGATCACTGAACCAATTGAATTTTCTTTTATGTTTTTATCACCACTTTTATATGGTGTCCATGCTATTTTGACGGGACTTTCGCTTTTTATTGTGAATACCCTTGGGATTCATAGCGGTTTTGCCTTTTCAGCAGGTGCGATTGATTACGTCTTAAGCTTCGGCATTGCGCAAAAGCCGATCTTGCTTCTCGTAGTAGGAATCATTTATGGCGTCGTGTACTTTGTCGTTTTCTATTTCCTCATTAAACTATTAAAGCTGAAAACACCAGGCAGGGAAGATGATGACATAGAAGATATCGCAGCAGATGATGTGGTGACGGCAGGAGGAGCGAGTATGCTCGTAGAGGGACTTGGCGGCAAAGACAACATCACCACGATTGATCATTGTGCCACACGTCTTCGCTTAACAGTAGAGGATACAAATTTATTAAATGAAGGTACATTGAAAAAAGCAGGTGCCAAAGGGGTGCTGACTTCTGGAAAAACATCCGTACAAATTATTATTGGAACGAATGTAGAATTTGTCGCAGATGATCTCCGTAAGGAAGTCGATCGAGATTAAAAAAAACGTTCAGCCAGGTCAAATGGGGACTGACCCCATAAGATGAGACAAATAAAAAACACCTTCAAGTTTGAAAACGGATCGTTGTAATCCGAAATAAAACATGGAGGTGTTTTTTCTATGGGGACAAGAGTGAGTTATCCGGTTGAAGTCAAACAGAAGGCTGTAGAAATGAGATTGGCAGGCGTATCAATGAAAGAGATCTTGCGGGAATTGAATATCAAAAATAAAACGCAGGTTCAGACATGGGTGAGGTGGCATAAGGCTGGGGATACACACCGGTTCGAACAGCCTGTTGGAAAACAATATACCTATGGAAAGGGTCCCGAGTACTCTTCCGAATTAGAGAGACTGCAGGCAGAAAATCGCTATCTGAGTCAACAGAATGAAGTTTTAAAAAAGTACAACGAATTGGAAAGGAAGTTGATAAGGAAACGTCAATCAAACTAGTAGAAGAATTGTGCAAAACAATGACAGTACAGGACATTTGTGTCCATTTAGGCGTCTCACGCGCTTCGTACTATAGATGGAAAAAAGATCTGACTCAGAATCATTCTAAAAAACAACTAGAGGAACAAATCGGCACGTTGTGCCGAGAGCACAAGTATCGATATGGATATCGAAAAATCACAGCCTTACTAAAAGTGAGAATGCTTATTAACCATAAAACTGTTCAACGTATCATGCAGAAAAACCAGTGGCAGTGCCGGGTTAAAATGAAAAAGCGTAAGAAAAATGGGCAGCCCTATGCTGTGGCTGGTAATATACTGGATCGGAACTTTCAGTCTGATCGCCCTCTTGAAAAACTAGTAACGGACATCACGTATTTGCCTTATGGACAGAAACAATTGTACCTTTCCAGTATATTGGATTTATATAATGGAGAAGTGATTGCGTTTACGATTGGTGATAAGCAGGACACAGACTTTATTTTAAACACACTTGATCAGCTCCCAGCACTGCCTGAAAACTGTGTGTTACATAGCGACCAAGGTTCTGTGTATACATCTTACGAGTATCAGAAAGCTGTTCATATAAAAGGCATTACCATGAGCATGTCCCGTAAAGGGACGCCCGCTGATAATGCCTCCATCGAATCGTTTCATTCCTCGCTAAAGTCTGAAACATTCTATCTTAACAGTATTGATCGAACTACGACCACCATCGTAGAACGCACTGTCAAAGAATACATTTATTATTATAACAACATTCGTATTCAAACAAAACTATACAACCAATCACCGATCAACTATCGGCAATTGGCTGTATAAAGGTGTTTTGATCCCTGTCTCAAAAACGGGGGTCAGTCCCAATGGGCTGAACGTTTTTTTGTTTACGCTGTTCGATCACCAGTACAATGCTGATGACAACAAGTAAAAACCACGAACTGATTTTACCAAGATGGACGAGAGACCAAGCATGCTGCTGATTTGGATATTGCCATGCGCCTAAAAAGGTCGTGACATTTTCGGCCACCCAAATAAAAAAGCCAATCAAGAGAAATGAAACAACAAGCGGCATTCGAAAGGAAGATGGACCAACCTGAAACGAAACCGACGTTTTCCGAAACACAACAACAAGCAGACATGTCAGCCACCACCTGACATCATAGAGCCAGTGATGCGTAAAGAAATTGAGATAAATGCACAAACTGATGCCAATTGAAAGAAATGGATGAGGCCAGTCGGCCACTTTTACATGAAGTCGTGAAAGTGCCTGATAAATATAACTAGCCACACTCGCATACATAAAGCCGCTATAAAGTGGAACCCCAAATATTTTTGTATAAGCTTCTTCAGGGTAGGACCAAGAGCCCATATGTACTTTATACACTTCTAAACAGATTCCTATGAGATGAAATAGACAAATGACCTTTAGCTCCGCCCAAGTCTCCAGCCGCAGCGTCAGCATCAGGATCTGAGCTGCGATGCAAAGCAGTAGAATGAAATCATACCGGTGAAGAAAAGGAATAGACACCGTCTTTGATAGGGCAAGCGCCGCAAAGATCATGACGGGGAATAGACATGAGATGGCTTGTAAATAAGCAAAATGAAATAGTGTTTTCATAAAAAATTAAACCCCTTTTTACTGTCTGAAATGACTTAGACGGTTTTAGCAAGGGAAAAGTTTACCTCAACTAGATATTCATGAACAATTTGTGAATATATATGTGAAAAAGATCACAAATTAGATATAGCATAGTATAATAAGATCATAAAGAAAATGTGAAATATTTCACATAATTTAAAAGGAGGCATCATCATGTTTACAAAATTCTTACAAACGAATGTATGGGCAGCGGTTATCCTTTTGGCAGCAAGACTTTATATCGGATGGACTTGGCTGATATCTGGTATTGGAAAACTAACAGGTGGATTTGATGCATCAGGCTATTTGCAATTTGCAATATCTGAACCTGTCGTCAAAGATGGTCATCTAGTGTATCCGTTCTATGTATGGTTTTTAGAAAATGTCGCTTTGCCAAATGCCGGACTATTCAGTGCCATGGTCATGTGGGGAGAAATCTTAGTAGGCCTAGGATTAATTGTTGGATTGTTTACAACAACGGCAGCCTTTTTTGGAAGCGTGATGAATGTCTCTTTCTTACTAGCTGGAACTGTCTCTGTGAACCCGCTGCTTCTGCTCATAGCCATCATTATCATGGCAGCGAAAGGGAATGCAGGCAAATTTGGACTTGATTATGTCGCAGGTCCAGTCCTCAAAAGAACAATGAAAAGAAAGCCGCAGTTAGAAGTGGCATCATAATAAAGAAAAGCATCCTGAGCACAAGCTCAGGATGCTTTTTTATTTAAGAATCGGCTTTAATGAGGTTGATATGCAGGACGGTGAGCTCATGCTGACTCATATCTGGATCATGGCCTACGATAAATTCGAGTTCATAATCACCGGTTCGATACACATATTTTTTCTCTTTTGTCTGAGGAATGGTACTCACTGAATCCGCTGGTCCAAGCTGTTTCTTTAGTAACGAAGGGGTCATACCGCCGATATTTGTTTCTTTTTCTACATTTGTACCGAAATAACGGATTTCATCAATTTTGCCTTTTGCATCATAGTGAAAAGCAAATCCGGGATTCCCCATTTCCGCATGATACAAATCAAAGCTGCTTTGACCTGTTTCTGGATATGGATTGCCGAGCTGATGATGAACGTCTTTTTTTGTTTGAACGCCTATTTTCAGTCCCTGAGCATAGTAGGGCATTTGTCCTTTATGTGCCAGCTTATAAATGCTGTTAAGTGCGGCTTTTGGACCTTGAGGAACGGATTGCTCTGCGACCATGGCGTGTGCTGAGACAACAGGGCTGAAAGCGAAAAGGGCAGACGAAGCAAGTGAGGCAGTCACGACAAAAGCTGCTGTTTTCTTCATGATAAATCCCTCCTTCTTCTCCTATACCCGGAGTAATCATGATCAAACGTAAAAAGAACCAGCTGATCAAGGATCGGCTGGTTCTTAGTATGAGAACGTTATTTTGAAGAAGAGCTGGATTCATCTTTGGCGGAAGAGGAATCCTTTTCATCCTGTACTTTCTTTGTATAGTCATAATCATTGCGGTCAATCGGTGTAAAGCCTTTAGGCTTGTAGAAACGGAGTAAATCTTCGGTGACAATCTTATCAGATGTCTCCAGCATCTTTTTCACCGTTTCATTTTCTTGGGATGCCTTGTCAGTTGGCTCGATTTTCTCGCCTGTTTTGTTGCTGTAATAGTTATTGCCTACTTTCGTGTAGTCCTTAGACACGAAGTCACCATTTCTAAATGGCACAAGCTCTTTAAAGTTCTTCGATAAGATATCAGAACCAGACATTAAATAGTTCTTCGTATCATCGCCAAGCAGGTGCAGAAGGGTTGGTGCGACATCGACTTCACCAGAGTATTTATGAATCTGTCCGCCTTTTACGCCAGGAACATGGATAAAGAGCGGCACACGCATGAGCTGCGCATTTTCATAATCTCCGATTTTTTGTCCTGTCACTTTTTCCATCGCTTCATTATGATTTTCAGAAATACCGTAATGATCTCCGTACATAATGACGACTGTGTTGTCATAGAGACCTGACTTTTTCAAATCGTTGAAGAACTGTTCAATCGCTTCATCTAAATAATGAGCCGATTGGAAGTAGTTATCGACGACAGAGTCACCGAAATCACCAGGCTCGAAATCAGTATCACCTTCATCCATTCCAAATGGGAAATGGTTCGATAAGGTAATGAATTTCGAATAAAACGGCTGCTTCATGTTTTTAAGGATTGGCATCGACTCTTTGAAGAACGGTTTGTCTTTCAGTCCATAGTTCTTCGTATCCTGCTCGTTCATATCGTAGTACTCAGAATCGTAAAATCTGTCATATCCAAAGGACTTAAACATTTCATTACGGTTCCAGAAGGTTTTCGTGTTGCCATGGAATTCTGCTGACGTATATTGATCCTTCTTCAAAATACCAGGAAGTGCTTGATATGTGTTTTGCGCTTTGTTAATAAAAACAGAGCCCTGTGATAATGGGAATAACCCAGTATCCATCATAAATTCAGCATCAGACGTTTTTCCCTGTCCTGTTTGATGGAAGAAGTTATCAAAGTAAAACGTTTTGTTGTCGTGTGCCAATGAATTAAGGAATGGCGTTACTTCTTTTCCATTGACCTTATAATCAATGACAAAGTTTTGCAGAGATTCAAGAGAAATTGTAATGACGTTCATGCCTTTCGCTTTCCCGTAATAAGCAGGGTTAGGATCAGCGCTGTTCGCTTTTAAATAGTTCTCTACATCTGTCACGTCATTTGAATTTGCCAGAGCACGCTGGCTGTTTGATTTTACATTTTGAATGGCATCAAACACAGTAAAGTTATAAGCGCCTAAATATTTAACTAAATAATTGCGGTCGAACGATCTTGATAAAAGCTCTGGACGATCGATCTCTGCAGCCACTAAGTTTAAAACAAAGATCACAACAGAGGACACAAGGACGAGTCTAAACGATTTTGACTTTTGAACAGGTACAGTGGCTGTACTTGTTTGCTGCTGCCTTTTCATGCGGACTGCAAGTACGATCAAAATGATTGTATCAATAAAGTAAAACACATCAGTCCAACGCATGAGTGAAAATGCACTATCACCTAATTGTCCGCCATTCGTTCCTGCCTGCATCACTGTAGGCAGCGTGATAAAGTCATTGAAGAATCGATAGTACACGATGTTTGCGTATAGTAAAAAAGACATGAAAAAGTGAATCACAATGATAGCGGCAGACTGCCATTTTTTCTTGAACAATAAAGCAAAGCCAAGAAAGAACAAGCTGGAGCTAATAGGATTCACGAAAAGCAAAATATGCTGAAGCACATTTGATATACCAAGTTTAAATTCGATTAAATACGCTGAATACGTTTTGAGCCATAGTAAGACGGCTGCAATCAGAAAGAAGCCGAGACCTCTTTTTTGAATAAATGTTTTCATATAAACACTCCTTTTCTCCGTTAAACGGAAGAGGCGGAACGAAAGAAAACGAACCATTAGAATATACCACGAAATGCACAAATAGAAAAGTCATAACCAGTGAAGAGCCTTTGGAAGCCTGTCCGAGCAATAAAAGGAGAGAAAATGAAAATATTCGCCCATCGAAAAACTTTTTATGAAAATCGACCTATTAATGACAGAAAATTCAGTAATTTTCCAGTTGCTATATCAATAAAACAGGTAAAAAGACACAAGTCTAAAGAATTAATTTGATTTCTACAATGGTCATTTAGAGAGTATTTCCATTGTTTCTTAATGTTTATGCAGGTTAAGCAAAAAAAATGAGCCATGGAATGGAACAAAGTGATGGATAAAAATTCCTCTCATACAATATATCAATATATTTTTGTGTTTTACGAAAATAATGGTTTTCATGTGTTTTTTAAGGGTTTTATTTATTTTAATAAGTGAACAAATTATCTAAATATACTTAAGTGAACATATTGAGACTATAAACTTCTGAATTGGGGTCGATATAGACAGTGACAGGAAATCTTCCATTGAAAGGATTGATAGTATATGACTGTACGAGCAGAGAACCTCGTTCAGAACTGGTTTCCGAGTGAGGACGGAAATGCAGGAGAGCGTAAAGAACTCATCAAATTGATGGAGCAGATCATTTCAGGGGTCGATGACCTGAAAGATCCCAACCGTGCACACCTTAAAGGTGAAAAGAATCGTGGGGAGGACTTTTACAAAAAGCTCACTGAAACAAGTCAAATTCCGATGAACGGCCAGCAAGCGGAACTTGTGAATGAAGAATTACTGAAGCTTTTACATAACCATCCATACCACACCAAGTATTTCTTCACGAACATTTTGCCAATGGCAAGTACACCAGGAATTTTAGGCATGCTGACAGCGATGCTGGTAAACGGAAACAACCTATGGGATGTTTATGGACCAGCAGGTGCGGAAGCTGAGGTCAGAGTGGTCTCAATGATGTCTAAGCTCATCGGATATGATCCAAATGTGAGCGGGGGATACACAACATGGGGAGGTCAAGGAGCGATTTTTTCAGGACTTCGTTTAGCGATCGCAAAGGCTGCGCCGGAGTCACTGCGAAAAGGAGTTCCGCAAAATCTTTATGCGTTTTGTTCTGATGCTGCACATTACAGCCTATTTAAGTCAATGGAAGCAACAGGACTTGGCACAAACAACTTAATCAGAATTAAGACGAATAAAGATCATTCAATGGATATGGAAGATTTGCGTTGTCAAATGGAACGTGTTGCACAGGGTGGCGGGATTCCCGTTTATATTGTGGCAACAACCGGAACAACAGATGCCATTGCAATTGATGATGTCAAAGGGGTACGTGAAACAGCAGAAGCGATTGCTGAAAAGTATGGTCTGAAGGTGCCGCATATTCATGCAGATTCGGCGCTGGGTGGATTCTTTGCTTTCTTTAATGAGTATGATGTATCAGAAAACCCGCTGCAATTCTCAGTCGGTGTTCTTCGTATGCTAAAAGAAATCAAAGCGAAATTCCAGCATCTTTCTCTTGCAGACTCGATGTGCTTTGATTTTCAAAAGCTCGGCCAAACACCTTACACATCCAGTTTATTCTTAGTGAAAAACGCTGCTGACTTAAAGCGTTTGGACCTGGAAGAACAAGAGACGCCATATGTTGGCCATAGAGGCTACGGTGAATACCATACGGGTTATACGCTTGAGTGCTCAAGAATGGGAAGCTCGATCAGTATGCTGAGTGTGCTCTTAACGTTTGGGGTTGAAGGCTATCAGCGCTTGCTCGGTCAATTCTTAGAAGTGAACCTTGCCTTCAGAGAAGCACTTAGTCGAGAAATTCCGCAAGCAGAAGTCGTGAATGATGACAACGTCGGAATGGCTACATTATTTAGAATTTACCTAGACGGCTCACCGCGTTTTCAAGAAGAGATTTCTGGTGAAGCGACTTCAATGGAAATTGAGCGAAACAATGAATTGAACAAAATGCTGTTTGAAAAACTTGGAGAGAAAAGAGATGAGATGTTCTTTGGCGATACAACGAAGTTTTTACTTGTCAACTCAAAAGAAGGTCAAGAATTCTATCTAAGTGTTAGTAAGTTTTTTGTCATCTCACCTTATACGTTACCAGAGCATATCCCTCATATCGTATCTTATTTAAAAGATGTGATTGCATCTGTTTGTGGACAATTTGAAAATGTACATGCTTAAATCAAATCTGAGAGTGGAGATGTAGGAAAAAATGGCGAAACAAAGGAAATTTGGAGGATACACGATATCCTCTAAAATCATGTCAGTCGTTACCGTAACATTACTCGCAACCGTTGCATTATTCGTTCTAACCTTTTATCTAGTGAGCCAGGATTTATCATCCCAGTTATTAAAGCAATTTGATTATCGATTAACAACAGATATTGATACAGCGAAGAAAGAGATCGATAATATGGATGGAAACGTCCTTGGTATTAGCGGGAAAGATGATCCCCTTTATGTGGAGGTCAAAAAGAAATTCACAGAGCTTCAAGAAGATCATACGCTTGAGAACTTATACGTGCTATCTAATAAAGGCGGTAAAGAAAGAATTATTATACTAACCGGTGAAGAAAATGACTTTGATCAAGATTATGCTTTTTCAGAAGAGATGAAACAAGCGCTCTCTGAAGATAAAATGGTCAAAAGTGATATTTACAAAGATTCATTTGGTACACATAAATCAGTCTTTTTGCCAATTAAGGATTCAGGCGGTGAGCTGACAGGGATTTTAGGCATTGATTTAGATGCGTCTGTCGTGCCTCAAACAACGCAGAAGTTGATGATCTATATCACAGTGGCATCTGCCATTGTGCTTATCGGTGGATTACTCTTCTCATACTTCATGGGAAGAAAGATTGCAAAACCAGCACGTTCCTTGATGGAATCAGCGAATCGAATTGCTGACGGTGATTTAACTGGTATGGTAGAGGTTGAAAGTAAAGATGAGATCGGCCAGCTTGCCGCATCCTTCCAAAAGATGCAGGGACGGATTAAAGAGCTCATTTCGAAAATCTCAAACTCATCTAGTGAAGTGTCGAAAATGTCTTCACAGCTTCGTACGGTGACGACCGAATCAAGTCAAAGTGCGCAGCAAGTATCAGAAGCTATGACGAATATGAGTGAAGGAATCAATGATTCTGTCGCAAATATTACGGATTGTACGACATCCGTTGCAGAGATCGATACTCAAATCGAAGGCGTCACAAAAGAAGTTGACGAAATGAAATCTGTTTCATCTGACGTACAAGCGCAATCAGAATCTGGTCAAAAATTAGTGAACCATGTGCTTGATCATCTGAATATGCTACATGACAAGATGACCAACTCAAAGCAGGCAGCAGAAGAATTACAATCTCATTCAACGGAGATTGAAAGTGTCATCTCGATTATTACGGACATTTCAGCCCAAACGAATCTGCTTGCACTGAATGCTTCAATTGAAGCGGCACGTGTTGGAGAAGAAGGAAAAGGGTTTGCTGTTGTGGCAGATGAGGTGCGCAAGTTAGCTGAGCAATCAGCGGATGCGGCTAAAACCGTTTCAGACCTTGTCATCGGCACACAGGAAAACAGTCAGCGCGTTCTTGAAAGTGTAGAGGAAAGTAGTAAAGCAGTGGAAGAAGGACGTGAGCAAATGGAAGGCACGTCACAAAATTTCGCTTTGATTTACGACGGTGTATCTCAGTTTTCAAGGAGAACGAACAATTTGCTTGCTTCTATTAAGCAAGTTGAGCAAGCATATCAAACGATTTCTACATCGATTGAGCAAATTTCTGTTGTATCGGAAGAACATGCAGCCAGCTCTCAAGAAGTGGCGGCAGCAACAGAACAGCAAAGTGCTGGTATGCAGCAAATTTCAAGTGCGATTGAACAGCTCTCTGACATGTCAGAGGACTTAGCACAAATGGTCTCAACCTTCAAAGTCGACAATAAATAACGAGAAAGGGCTAAAATATTTTAGCCCTTTTTCTCTTTTCAGCGAAGAAGGGACGAGCACCTGAGCGCAGGATAGACACCGAATGCGAGGGCTTGTCTAGACGTTGATGCTGGCTCTTGTGAGAGAGCCAGCTTTTTTGCTATGCTTAATCAAATACTTGCGGCGAAAGGAGAAACGCTATGGATTTTGCGCAGAGATTATCAGAAGAACGGATCAAAAAAGCGATGGATAACGGGGCTTTTGAAGGATTATCTGGCTTTGGGAAGCCTTTGCCAAAAGATGACGCTGCTCATGTACCAGAAGAACTTAGAATGGGCTACCGTATCATGAAAAATGCCGGATTTGCAGGGGAAGAAACAGCGCTGAAAAAAGAACTCATGACTGTCAAAGAATTACTTCAATCAAGCATAGATGGAGAGGAAAGAAAGAAACTGTCTCTCATCTGTGAAGAAAAACAAAAACGTCTGGATGAACTTACATCTAAACGCCAAACTTTTGCCCGCCCAGCCTCCTCCTTTTACAAAAATAAGGTCTACGAGAAATTAACGGAGCATAAAAAAAGATGATGACACGCTGCCTCTCCCTGAGCACATTGAGGGAGCTTTTTTATGTAAGCGCTGCATTTTGTTGTTGACTACATGTATATACAAATATAAAATATAAATTAACATGTATATACAAGTTTTTTGGTTCTTTTTTCTTATATAAAAAAACGATCTCGGAGGGGATAGTATGGCTGATTATCAGGCAGCAGCAGATCAGATTGTGAAAGCCATCGGCGGCAAAGAAAATATTGATCAAGCGACACATTGTGTAACAAGGCTGCGCTTTGTGCTGAAAGATGAAGACAAGGTGGATGAGAAAGCACTTGAACAAATTGATGAAGTGAAGGGATCTTTCTCAGCGAACGGTCAATACCAAGTGGTGATCGGCCAAGGGGCCGTCAATCGAGTATATGCCGAAATGGTCAAAAGGACGGGGATTGGGGAAGCCACAAAAGAGGACGTGAAGCGTGCCTCTGATCAGAAACTAAATCCATTGCAGCGTGCTGTGAAAACGCTTGCGGATATCTTTATACCGATTCTTCCTGCCATCGTCACAGCCGGTTTATTAATGGGGATTAATAATATTTTAACAGCTCCTGATATTTTCTTCGATCAAAAATCGATTGTGGATGTGTATCCGGCATGGGCTGATTTAGCGAATATGATCAACTTAATTGCAGGCACTGCCTTCACCTTCCTGCCAGCATTAATTGGCTGGTCAGCTGTGAAGCGGTTTGGGGGAAATCCGCTTTTAGGGATGGTCCTTGGACTGATGCTTGTACACCCGGACTTGTTAAACGCATGGGGCTATGGAGCGGCTGAGAAGACCGGTGACATTCCTGTTTGGAACTTGTTTGGACTTGAAGTGCAGAAGGTAGGCTATCAAGGACAGGTTCTTCCGATACTCGTCGCCTCCTATTTACTTGCAAAGCTCGAATTATTTATCACAAAACGGACACCTGAAAGTATTCAGCTGTTAGTTGTTGCACCGATTACGTTATTAGTCATTGGATTTTTATCATTCATTGTCATTGGACCTGTTACCTTTGCAATCGGTAATGTTTTAACATCTGGACTTGTAGCGGTATTCCAGCAATTCGCAGCACTTGGCGGTCTATTATACGGCGGGCTGTATGCAGCATTAGTCATTACAGGAATGCACCATACGTTCCTCGCTGTGGATATTCAATTGATTAACTCAAAGCTGCACGGCACGTTCCTATGGCCAATGCTTGCACTGTCCAATATCGCACAAGGATCAGCTGCACTGGCAATGATGTTTGTCTTAAAAGATGAAAAACAAAAAGGACTTTCGCTGACATCAAGTATTTCTGCTTATTTAGGAATTACCGAACCGGCGATGTTTGGGGTCAACCTGCGTTATCGTTTCCCATTTATTTTTGCACTGATCAGCTCAGGATTAGCCGGTATGTTTATCGCTTCTCAAGGGGTGCTGGCAAGCTCAGTTGGTGTTGGAGGCATTCCAGGAATCTTCTCCATTATCCCGAAATATTGGGGGGCATTTGCAATTGGAATGGTGATTGTCCTCATCCTTCCATTCATCGGTACTCTTTTATATGCAAAATTAAAAAAGAAGAAGGATTTTTCAGAAGAACTTAACTAGTGGTGGTGAAGGAAATTGAATCAGCAATCAAATGAACCATGGTGGAAAAAAGCGGTGGTCTATCAAATTTATCCGAAGAGCTTTTTAGATACAACGGGCTCTGGTACAGGGGATATCAATGGCGTGACGAAAAAGCTTGATTACATTAAAGAGCTTGGGGCGGATTGTATTTGGCTCACGCCAATGTATGAGTCCCCGCAGCATGACAACGGCTATGATATTAGTAATTATACAAAAATCCATGACATGTACGGCACAATGACAGATTTTGAACGCATGCTGAAGGAAGCGCATGAGAGAGGAATACGAGTCATTATGGATCTAGCCGTTAACCATACATCCATTTTCCATGAGTGGTTTCAAGCCTCGCGTGAGTCAAAGGATAACCCTTACCGAGATTATTATATTTGGAAGGAGCCAAAAGCGGACGGATCTCCGCCGAATGATTGGCAGTCGAAATTTGGCGGCCCAGCCTGGGAGTTTGACGAAGTAACAGGAGATTATTATCTTCATTTATATGATGTCACTCAGGCGGATCTCAATTGGGAGAAGGATGAGGTGCGCGGGCAAGTATATGACATCATGCACTTTTGGTTTGAAAAAGGAATTGATGGGTTCAGGCTGGATGTCATCAACAACATCTCAAAGGATCAGCGTTTCTTAGATGACGCCGGACAATCTGTGCAAGGCGACGGCCGCATGTACTATACGGATGGGCCGAGAATTCATGAATTTCTGCATGAAATGAACCAGGAGGTTTTTTCGAAATACGATAGCATGACAGTTGGAGAAATGTCTTCAACGAATATCGCAGACTGCATTCGGTATACAAGACCTGATCGGCAGGAGCTGGATATGACGTTCAATTTCCATCATTTAAAGGTGGATTATCCAAACGGTGAAAAATGGGCGATCGCACCATTTGATTTTCAAGAATTAAAGTCGATTCTGTCTGAATGGCAGACGAAAATGCATGAGGGCGGCGGCTGGAATGCGCTGTTCTGGTGCAATCATGATCAGCCGCGTATCGTCTCAAGGTATGGTGATGATGACACGTATCATCAGCAATCAGCGAAGATGCTGGCGACCACGATTCATCTGATGCAGGGGACTCCTTATATTTATCAAGGTGAGGAAATTGGCATGAAGAATCCTCGCTTTGAGGACATTTCGTCTTACCGTGATATCGAATCACTCAATATGTACGAAGTCATGCTTGAAAAGGGAAAATCAAAGGAAGAAGCACTCGCCATTTTACAGGTCAAGTCAAGAGATAATGCGAGAACACCAATGCAGTGGACCTCAGAGAAGAATGCAGGTTTCTCAACAGGAACACCTTGGATTGAGCCAGCCCATAACGACATTTCGGTCGAAGCTGCGTTAAAAGACCGGACGTCCATTTTCTATCATTACCAAGCCCTTTGCAGACTGCGTAAAGAACTTGATGTGATCACATATGGCAGCTTCTCCTTACTTTTAGCAGAAGATCCAAAGATTTTTGCTTATGTTAGAGAAAGCAAGGATGAGAAGCTCCTCGTGATCAATCACTTTTATCCAGGGGAGGCGGACTTTACGCTTCCTGATGAGCTTGTGCAGGCTGTAGATGAGATGGAGGGGCAAGTCCTGTTATCCAATTATGAGGATGTGCCGGCACATATCAAGGGATTTACGTTGCGCCCATATGAGTCAATCGTTTATCATTTAACCAAACGCTAGAAAATGGGGCGGAGGGAAAATGAAAGAGAATAAGTTTCGAGTGATTTATGATCAGCTCGCAAGACGAATTGAGCAAGGTGAATGGCAGGATAAAGGCATCCTCCCATCAGAACATGAGCTTTCTATCATGTACGACACGTCCCGGGAGACGGTGAGAAAGGCATTAAATATTCTTGTACAAAATGGCTATATTCAAAAAATCCGCGGAAAAGGCTCTGTATTGCTGAATCGGGAGAAAATGCAGTTCCCTGTATCAGGTCTTGTCAGCTTTAAAGAGCTTTCTCAAACGCTTGGCCGAAAGACAGTCACAACGGTTCATGAATTTGGCTTAATTAAAGCGGATCAGTATATTCAGTCTCAGCTGAAAATTGATGAACAGACAGACGTCTGGAAAGTCATTCGATCTCGTAATATTAGCGGAGAAGAAGTGATTTTAGACAAGGACTACTTCTTGCAAAAGCATGTCGAAGTCTTGACTAAAGACATATGCGAAGGATCAATCTACGAGTATATTGAGGGAGAACTCGGTGTATCGATCAGCTATGCTCAAAAGGAATTTGTGGTAGAGCCATGTACAGAAGAGGATGCGAAGTACCTTGATTTGAAGGGATTTGACCATGTCGTCGTGGTAAAGAATTATGTGTTCTTAGAGGATACGAGTCTATTTCAATACACAGAAAGCCGTCACCGATTAGACCGCTTCAGATTCGTCGATTTTGCTAGAAGAGAAAAAACGGACAGAGCATAGGCTCTGTCCGTTTCAATTTTTGGAGAAATGATTTATAGGAGGAAAAATGATTAGACTGAATCGACCATTAAAATTAAGGGATTTAGAAATTTTTAGCGTGATGAAAGATCATCGAATATTATGTTACGTGATTATTGAAGATACTCGAAAACCGTTTACGGAAGAAGATCGAAAACTAGCGCCATTATGTTATATGGATGAAGAAGATATACAAGCGATTTTGAATGTGTTTCATATTTCAATTATTAATGATGAAAAGTTAAGTGAAGAGGATTTAACTCTTGTAGAGAATTATTTTGCTGATTTTGTGAATAATACGAACTTAACGAATTTTATTATAAGAGATTATGTTCAAGAGGATTTATATGCCATCGATGATGAAGATGATATCACGTTCTTCAATAGAATGCTGCGTCATATAGGATCAGATAATGTGAAAGAATTTGATAAACGCAATTGGATTTATTTATCCCAAGATTGAGATGAAAAGAAGACAAAGGGCTAAAATCAAGATCATTTTAGCCCTTTGTCAACAATATGAGGACAGAGCATACGCTCTGTCCTTTTTTAGGATGATACATTTTTTCTTGTACGCTTGCGCTGGTAGTAATATAGGATACCGCCTAAGGCAAGCATAAGTATACCAATCAATACAGCTGTATACATCATCGTTGCTGTATTAGGCAGTGTGCCGCCTGGGAGTCCGGTTCCATCTTGGTTTGGATCTGTACCTGAACCTCCGCCTGGCACTGATGTACCGCCGTCTCCGCCAGTTTGATCTGGCGTTGTTCCAGCTGCCCCGCTTTGGTTGAGTACGGTATATTCGCTGAAGTGTTCAGTTTGACCTGATACGACCCCATTTTCGAACGATCCGTTACTTGTTTTGGCATAACGGTTTTTCTTGCGGTCTACATAATATACACCAGGTTTCTTCGCCTTTTGAGGCTCATCTAATGTAAAGGATAGTGTGACAGGATCTTTAAAGGTAGAAACCTTTTTCTGATCTTGTTTGATTTGGAAATCATACGTATCCGTTAATGCATTTTTCACTTTATTCGTCTTTTTCATCCATATATCTGCGCTATTTTCGGACAAATTAGAGAGCGGTAATACGAGTCCCACTTTGTCATGATAGATGGTGACGTTTGGATCTTGCTCTCTTTTCCTCAGCTCGGCTACCTGCGCTTTTGATAGAGACAATTGAACGTTTTTTGCTTCGCTCGCTTTGTCTAAATAGAGCAATGCTTTGTTTGTATGCTGCACATACGTTTGGAATTTCTCATCATCTTGAATGTCATAGGTGCTTTTTCCTTTCGCACGCGGAAGGAACACTTCTTTCACCCTGTGATCGATGACAGGAGAAATATGCCCGCCGTCTGCCTGTTCAATTTGCTCTTTGAAGATTTCATAGTCAACATAGCCTAAGTCTTCGCCGTGAGAGGCTTCTGTAAAGACACTGTAGCCATCTCCGCCTGTGCCGACAAATGCGTTTGTCGCCACGCGGTATGTTTTCTTATCATCAATGTCTGTTAGTTTGCCGTTTTCGTCTTTCAGTTTGACATCAATGAGTCTGCTGCCAGCTGGTTTACTCAGTGTAAACGTATATTCAATGCCGGCTACATGAGGGAATGCGCCGCCGCCTTCCTCAATGCCTGAAAGCCCTTGTTCGAGTGCTTTCTTAATTTGGCTGCCTTTTAGATCTGCGACATATAGTGTGTTTCCAAATGGCATGACCGTTAAAATATCACCTAAAGTGATATCTCCTTTTTCAATGCTGCCTCGAATTCCGCCGCCGTTTGTGATGGCAAGATCAGCACCAGCAGATTCTTGCGCTTTCTTCAGCATGCCGTCAGCAATAAAGTTCCCAAGGTTCGTTTCCTTCGCACGGACATGCTCGCGTTGTCCATCTAAGAGGACATCAGCAGACCCGACTTTTTCCGTTTTTAAATCTTGAATATCTGCCTTGTACTGATCGAGGATCGCTTTTGCATCAGCATCTTCTTTGACAGAGTCATCGATGGTGATGAGATCAAAAGAAGATTCCTTTGGCTGTACGACTCCTTTTTGATTAAAGGCCACGTCTACTTTTCCTAAAAATTGTCCGTAGTCTTTTACCTGTGCGACAATCGTTGGTTCTTTCTTATTGACGACCTTTAATTTTTCAACAAGGGTGTGCGTGTGACCGCCAATGATTAAATCAATACCATCTACTTTTTGAGCAAGCTCAAGATCACGGTTATAGCCAATGTGTGTTAAAGCAATGATTTTGTTGATTTTTTCTTCTGTTTGAATCGTGTTGACTGTTCCTTTTGCTTTCTTGTATGCATCCTTGAATTGAATGTTCGGACCGCTGCTGGATGTAATGGCCGTGTCTTCAGTGGTTAAGCCGAATACAGCCACCTTTTCACCGTTTACATCAAGCAGGATGTATGGGTAAATCCCAGCTTCTTTTTTCTCACCAGCTTTAAATGTCGCTGGCTTTTTCACTAAGCCGCTCAATTGTTTTTCCTTAGAGACATCAACGTTTGATGACACAATTGGGAATGCAGGCTTTTCAAATTGATGACGGTTTTTCGCATCTACATCTGAAGCATCACCCGTCAGGAATTGACGAAGAACAGAAGGACCTTTGTCAAATTCATGATTACCAAATGTCATGGCATCATATTTCATTAAGTTCATTAGTTTTAGGTCGGCAAGTCCTTGCCATTTTGTGAAATATAGGTCACCAGAGAAGACGTCTCCAGCATCTAATAAAATGTTGTTTTTGCTTTCGGCTCGAACTTCTTTAATCTTGGTTGCACGTCTTGCCGCATCATCAAGGTGGGCATGTGTATCGTTTGTATGCATCACCGTTAAATTCCAGTTGTCTGATGAAGGCGGTTCTGTTGTGCCATCCTCTTTAAAGGCGAGCTTGTACACGCCAAGACCATCTGTGCTGGCGTTACGAACAAAGTCTACGCTGCTTGATTTTTCAGCAAACGGCTTAGCTAAAAGAGAAGATTCGAATGTGACTGTTGCTCCTTTGATTGGTGCAATGGACCAGTTTTGATCCGCACTTGGGTTGATGGTTTTTTGTTCGATAATATAATCCATCAGTACTTGGCGGTTCTCATCAGCTGAGGCAAGCACCACTTTATCTTGCGTCAGATGCGGGAAGCCTCCACCGCCAGAAGCTCGATAGTTGTTCGTCACGACTAAAAATTCTTGATTGTCAGAGACTGGTTTCCCGTTGAAGGACAGGTTTTTGATGCGGTTTGCATTTGCATTGACAAGGGTGCCTGTTGTGCTGTACTTAGCAGGCTGCGTCACATCGACTTGATAGGTGACACCATCGATCACATCAAAGTTATACGAGCGGTATTCTTCGTTTAAAATAGGCTGTTCATTTGAATCGTTTGGTTTGATTTGATTAAACTGTCCAGCAGACATCTCGAGCCAGTCTTTGACTTCACTGCCTCTCAGTTTGACAATCTGCACGGTGTTATCGTAAAGGTAGAGATCGCCGATATTTTTAATCGCTAAATCACCTTTTGCGATATTCGTATAATAATTCACACCGTTTCGACCGCCGGCTTTAAACGGGGCGCCTGCAGATAAAATCGGTAAGTTTTTGTACGCGGTATCCTTCATTTTTTCTTGTGCATACCATTTTTGTGCATCTGTCACAATTTGAATAGAAGGGTCATCCATCACTTGAGCAAAAAAGCTGTTAATGTCTGCTTCTGTTTTACCGACAGGTTTTCTCACATAATCAAGTGTGTTTTGATGCGTTGTTTGAATGGCATCTTTCACAGTGCTGTTTTGAGAGGTGACTCCTGCAACAGATTCAATCTTTCCTGTTCCATCTGTGACCTTCCATTTGCTGCCGTCAGGCTCTAATGTTAAATCAATGACTCCGAGGTAGCTTCCCCAGTTTTTTGACATGACGACTGGAATGCCGTTGATGGTTCCTTTTGAGACATCGAATTTGTCGACGCCGCTATATTCAGCGCTTGGGAATGTGCCGTGCTGGTGGCCGGACACGATCGCATCGATGCCTTTTGTTTTCGTGGCAAGATCAAAGATCATATTTTCTGACCCTTTAGGCGAAGCGGTTTTTTCAATTCCTGTATGGGCAAGAGCGACGATGATATCTGCCCCTTTTTCCTGCATTTCAGGAATGGTTTCATTGGCAGATTCGACGATATCCTGCACTTGAACTTGTCCATCTAAATGTTTCTTATCCCACGTCATAATTTGCGGTGGAACGAATCCTATGTAACCGACTTTTACAGTTTGTGAAGCTCCGTTTGCATCTTTAAAGGTTTTATCTTGGATCACATAAGGCGTAAAACGGTGTTCTCCATTTAACTTTTTGACGTTCGCATTGACAATCGGGAAGTTAGCGCCGGCAATGGTACCATCAAGAAATGATAATCCGTAGTTAAATTCATGATTGCCAAGTGTTCCTGCATCGTACTTTAGTTTGTTGAGTGTATGAATAATGGGGTGAACCTTTGTTTGATTGATGATGCGGTCTTTCTCATTTTTGTAAACGTATTCTCCAAGAGGGGTTCCTTGAATCAGGTCTCCGTTATCAACAAGGAGTGTATTAGGATTTTGTGAACGGTGCTTTTCAATCAGCTCGGCTGTTTTTGCCAAACCAAATTCATTTGTTTCTTTGTCGCTGTAATAATCGTAATTCATCATGTTGGCATGTACATCCGTTGTGGCTAAGATGCTGACTTTTACGGCATCGCCGTTTTCTATTGCTGCATGAGTAGGTACTGCTGGGAGAATGAGACTAATCATCATAATGGAAGTGAGCAGAATAGACAGGTTTTTCCTTCGTTTAGACCTATGTGCTTGCTTCTTCACCTGATCTCCGCCTTTCTAATTTTTTTGACCACAATACCTATTGTAGAAATGTTTCGTTAACTTTTGTAGTTATTTTTTGCAGATTATTGTAAAGATAACATAAATCATACGAATTACCTTGTTGAGGAAATATAAATAAGTCTAAATGCTTATTTTCATCATAAGGGGTTATCTGATCGGGATAGGATGTTTGATTTCAATGTCCCCGGGTATAGTGTGTAGTGTAAACGATAATCAAGCAGGAGGGTTTCTACATGGGTAAGAAAATTGCAGTTGTATTAACAGATTACTTTGAGGATGTTGAATTCACCGAGCCTGCAAAAGCCTTTAAAGATGCAGGCCATGAGATCACAGTGATTGAAAACGAAAAAGGAAAAACAGTGAAAGGGAAGCAAGGAGAAGCAGAAGTGAGAGTGGATGCGTCCATTGATAACGTGAAGCCTGAAGACTTCGATGCACTTCTGATTCCTGGCGGGTTCTCACCAGACATTCTGCGTGCAGATGACCGCTATGTCCAGTTCACAAGAGCATTTATGGACGAGAAAAAACCAGTATTTGCGATCTGTCACGGACCGCAATTGCTCATTACAGCAAAGACGCTGGAAGGCAGAGGCGCGACTGGCTATACATCCATTCAAGTAGATATGGAAAACGCAGGCGCAAAATTCAAAGATGAAGAAGTTGTCGTTTGTCAGGAACAGCTTGTGACAAGCCGTACACCTGATGACATTCCAGCATTTAACCGTGAATCATTAAAACTGCTCGCAAAATAAGCAGTTTTGACAGGATAAACAAAGCCAGCACCTTGCGGGGTGCTGGCTTTTTCTGCGCATGAATGGAAGAAAGCGGCGTAAACCGCAATCCAGTTTCCTTTGCACGATTATTTTCTTAAGTTTTTTAGCTCGCTTGCGATGGCTTGCATTTCACTTGGGCTGAATGAAGATTTTTTCATCACCATTTGGTGTAGAAATTCAATATCTTCGTACTTGTCTGGACTGAAGTCCTCGGCTTTGATGACTCCAATGTTCAGCATATTTAACTTTTGCGAAATGTCTTCAATCAGCTGATTGACTTCAGCCGCTTTTTGCTCTGACAAGGGCGGCACGTCCTTTCCTGCATATGTGTTGAATAATATGTCTATTTTAACAGAAAAGCAAAAGAATAAAAGGGCTATTAAGACGACACCGAGATGTTTTTCTCCTTTTTCTCCTGCTTGATCTTATCAATGATTCGTTTAGATTCAAACACGACAACTCCTGACAAACCGATGAGGCCGATTAAGTTAGGAACAGCCATCAGTCCGTTTAGCATATCCGCTACGCCCCAGACGAAATCATTCTTAAATACGGCACCGAAAAAGACAGCAATAACAAACACAACACGATAATACATCACATATGAATCTTTCGCCAAATATGTAAAGCATTTTTCGCCATAATAAGACCAGCCAATAATGGTGGAATAGGCGAATAAAAGTAAGCCGATTGCAACAATGATTGAGCCGATTGGACCAAGGAAATGAGCAAAGGATAACGAGGTGAGTGCATCACTTTTTTCTGTGACGTACATATCGGCCATGACAATTGTGATCCCTGTAATAGAACAAACAATCATCGTATCAATAAAGACTTGCGTCATTGACACAAGCGCTTGACGAGCAGGCATATCTGTTTTTGCAGCAGCAGCAGCGATTGGTGCAGAACCGAGACCCGCTTCATTGGAAAATACCCCTCTCGCCACACCCCAGCGGATTACGGTTCCGATCGCACCGCCTGCAACGGCTTGGCCTGTAAATGCATCCGTAAAAATGAGCCCGACGGCACTTGGGACAAGATCCGCATTCATGACAAGAATGATCAGTCCGCAAATGACGTAGAATAAAGCCATGACCGGTACAAAAATAGCCGTCACACGGCCAATGCTTTTAATCCCGCCTAAAATCACAAGGGCAGTAAAGACCGTAATGATAATGCCGGTGATCCATGTTGGAATCTGAAAGGTTGAATTCATGACACCAGAAATCGAATTTGACTGCACGAGATTCCCAATCCCAAATGCAGCCGTGGCGCCAAAAATAGCAAACAGCACCCCTAGCCATTTTTGCTTCAAGCCATGCTCCAAATAGTACATCGGCCCGCCGGACATTTCACCTTTTTCATTTTTGACACGGTATTTCACTGCGAGAACAGCTTCAGCATATTTAGTCGCCATTCCAAAGAAGGCTGCAAACCACATCCAAAACACAGCGCCTGGTCCTCCGGCAATGACAGCAGAGGCGACCCCTACAATATTTCCCGTTCCAACCGTTGCAGCAAGGGCTGTCATTAATGCTTGGAAGTGAGAAATATCACCTTCTGATGTCTTATCTTGCTTTGAAAATGCCAGCTTAAGCGAATAGGGGAGCAGCCTAATTTGAATGAAGAGCACGCGAAAGGTAAGGTAAATCCCTGTCCCCACGATCAAAAACAAAAGCGGCGGTCCCCATAATACATCATTGATACTGCTGACAATCTGTTCTACCCATCCCATATGTATCCCCCTTTATTTGTTTATTTCTCCTAAAGTGTCACCTTTTTTTGTATAATGTGTCAATGCCGATGGGAGTTTTTCTTGCAAAGTTTTCAAAAGAAAAAGGGCTTGATATGATAGAGAAAAGGTTTTCGAAAGCAGTTCTTAGGGAAAAGATAGGAGGAGAATGAAGGATGATTCATGTATTATTCGTATGTCTTGGCAATATTTGCAGGTCACCGATGGCAGAGGCCATGTTTAGAAATGAGTAGAAGATGAGGGGCTAAGCGAGCACTTTGTCATTGATTCAGCAGGCATTGGCGGCTGGCATCAAGGCAGTCCTCCGCATGAAGGAACACGAAAGCTGCTTGATGAAAAAGGGATCAGCTATGAAGGGATGTCCGCAAGACAAATCATAGATGAGGACATCACAGCATACGACTATATCATTGCGATGGATGCTGAAAATGTAGGGGCACTTCGCAGTATAGCCGGCTATGGGAAACATCACTTTATTGGCCGTCTTCTTGACTTTGTTGAAGACGACGATCGAGATGATGTGCCAGACCCTTATTACACTGGAAACTTTGAGGAAGTACATGATTTAATTGAAACAGGAATTGATCGTTTTTTGACGTATGTAAAAAAAGAGAAACACCTTTAACTGAAAGGAGATCAGACGAGATGGAAGAAAAAAATCAAATCATGCTTCGAGGAGCTGTGATAGGAGCAGCTTGCGGCGCACTGCTGACATTATTTCATCGGCCAACGAGAATCGCGCTCAAAGACAAATGGGATGACTGTCAGGAAAAGCTGGCGGAATACCGTCAGGAGCCAGCCAGAATTTCTGCTTGTATGAAAGAAAAAATGGAAGAAACGAAGCAGCTGATGCGAACAGTCTCAGATGATTTGTCATTTTTAAATGAACAAGTCAATCAGTTAAAGGAAACAACCCCAAAAGTATTAGAGATTATTGAAGAAACAAAGGATCACTTTCGATCGAAATAGAAAGATTGATCATTGGAGATGAGGCGTATGGGTTTTATTAAAGCGTTAATTGAACGCTTTTTGCTGCATGAAGGACCGGCAAAATCTGCTGAGCTTGCTTACTTCTTTTTGCTTTCATTATTTCCGTTTCTCATCTTCGTGCTGACACTCGTTGGATATTTGCCGCTGACGTCGAAGGATGTCCTAAGCGTCATCTCTGGTTATGCGCCAGAAGGAGCGCTTTCGATGATTGAATCCATTGCCGAAGAGACACTGAACAGCCGTAACGGCGGATTGCTGTCATTCGGGATTATTGCCGCCCTTTGGTCTGCATCTAACGGGATTAATGCCGTCGTCAGAGCATTTAACCATGCTTACGAAGTTGAGGAAAATCGTTCCTTCATTCTCGTACGTTTAACATCAATCATCTTAACTATAGCGATGGTTCTTACGATTATTTTTGCCTTAATGCTGCCTGTCTTTGGAAAAGAACTTGGCTTATTTGTCGCAAAATTAGTTGGGCAGTCAGATGCCTTTCTCACCATTTGGACGGCCATGAGGTGGATCATTAGCCCGCTGATTTTATTGATTGTGTTTACAGCCTTGTACTATTTCGCCCCAAACATCAGACTGAAATTGAAATTTGTTCTGCCAGGCGCCATTTTTGCATCGATTGGATGGATTTTGGTGAGCATGCTGTTCTCATTTTACGTAGGCGAGTTTGCTAATTACAGCGCGATGTACGGAAGTATTGGGGGAATCATTATTTTAATGATCTGGTTCTATTTAACCGGCATCATGATTATCCTTGGCGGCGAGCTTAATGCGCTTTTACATAAGCGTAAAATCGTACCAGGCAAGGTGTGAAGAAATCCGGGCATCCTAAAGAAGAACGAACATGTTCAATCTTGATGGATGGGGGAATCACATATGTCCAAACAATCGAAAAAAGGCGGAAGCAACACGAAACAAAACAAAGGCCATCAGCCAAAGCACAAAACAAGCGGCAGTGCGAACGGGCAAAATGGTTATCATTAAATGAAAAAAACTCCTCTGCATAGATGCAGGGGAGTTTTTTATTTCGACAATCGTATATATCGCTTAAGAATAAAAGCTGTATCAGGTTTTGACTGGTAATGAGGATCATGCTGAAACCCTGCGTTTATCGCTACACGTTCACTTCTGACATGACCAATAGGGCAAAAAATTTCAAATCCATCGACTTTAGGAGCAAAGGTTTCTGTCATAGCTTTGACGATGGTTGTCACAATGCCCTGTCCTTGCGCGTCTTCATCAATCCAATAACCGATATTGCCTAATTGTTGATCAAAAGTCAGACGGAACACACCGATTAATTGCTCGTTCAGCTGAATGCCAGCTTCCAACCCTTTTTGTTCATCGTAAGTGGTTTGAGTTGATTGAATAAACGTTTTGACCGCTTCTATGCTATTGCAGTGATGAACCCAAGGCAGCCACTCCCCTAAATGGGCCTTATTCTTTTGAATAAGGCTAAATAGTGAGTCCGCATCATCTAATTGTAGAGATGCCAAAGTCAATTCATTTGTGATGTGATATGTAAACAACGATTTTGACCCTCCATTTTAGTGACTCTCCAGCACTGCCGTCGTTCTCCCAAATCGAACGCAGCAAAACACAAATAATATCACGATGCTGACAAGGTAAAGTAAATTCATTCCTTCAAACGTTTGCACAAAGAATCCTCCGAGTACCGGCCCGAGAATACTGCCTGCACTAAACGCCATCCCGCACATTAAATTCCCGGCGGGAAGAAGATGCTTTGGCAATAAGTCGGTCATAAAACTGATGCCAAGCGAGAAGGTAGAGCCTACAGCCATTCCAGCGATAAAGAAACAGATGGCCACAGCCAAAACGGATTGAATGAAAATTCCTGCCAAAAGGAAAAAGAATGATCCAGCGAGTGTCACACATAAAATGATGCGGCGCCTGCCAAACCGGTCACTAAGCATCCCAAGAGGAAGCTGAAAGACAATGCTCCCAATGGCAAACGCAGGTAAAATAAACGCAACTGCATCTACTGTCACACCGCTCCTGAGTGCATACACAGGGAAGTTACTATTAAGCGTCGTTTCTAAAAAGCCGTAGCAAAATGGCATCATAAAGGCGACCCAGCCAAATTGAAAGGCCTTTTTAAAGCGCTTCAAACTGTTTGTCTGCTCTGACGTTTGCACTTCGCCTGTATCTGGATATGTATTTTTTAAAACAAACACAAGCAGCCAAATACATAAACTAACGGCACCAGAAATAATAAAAGGCAAGGCTGGATTGATCTCAATGAGCGGCGTTAAAAAAGGGCCGGCGGCAAAACCGAGTCCAAATGATAATCCATACAATGAAATATTTCGTCCGCGATTTCTTGATGATGAAGCATAGGTCACCCACGTCTGTGTAGAGAAATGCAGCATATGGTCACCAATCCCGATCATGAGCCGGAGGAAAAACCAGAAGACATAAGATTCAAAAAACACAAAGCTAAACAAGCTTAAAAAGACAGCAGCTCCTCCAATGACGATTAACGGCTTAAATCCAAACCGGCGAAGCGGTGCTTCCATAAAAGGAGACGCAAGCAGCACACCGAGATATAAGCCTGTGGCATGCAGGCCGTTTAACGTAGGAGAAGTGCCGGCATGTTCAAAAATAATGGAAATGACAGGAAGTAATGCACCCTGTGAAAAACCGGATACGGATACCAGTAAAATTAAAATCATAAAGTGAATTCTCGACATAAGATGCTCCTTACAAGTTCATGATTTCATCGTACAATGGAACCAGAGGGGTTTCAATAGAAAGGTGGAAAAGGAATGAAGCTGACATACGAAAAGGATCATTGGATCGCACTTATTGAGGACAGGCAGCTGCCTATTTCAGGAACAGAAGAACTGGGGTACCGCCCATCTCAATTGCTCACCTCAGCCATTGCAGGCTGCTTTGGAGAAATGCTCATTCATGTATGCCGTAAAAAGCGAATATCCTATGAAGGGATGACGATCACATCTGAAACGACAAGGGCAGGAGCTGTAAACAAAATTTCCTGCATTCATTTACATATCTTATTTGAAGACATCAATACATCTGATGAACAAATCGATAAAATGATCACCCTTGCATTGAAGCACTGCTCTATGGTGCAGTCCGTGAAAGAGAGTATTGATATCACCCTCTCACACGCGCGAATCTAAAATGTATACGATGACGGCACTCACGAAAGAATAACAGTCAGACATATGTAAAGGAGAATGGCTGTATGAATCGTTTATTTCTTGTGATTGTCGCAATCGGTGTTCCGCTATCGGTGATTGGCAGTTTTCTTCATTTCCCGCAGGTCATCATGTTTACCGTTTATTGTATCGCCATTATTGGTCTTGCTAGTTTTATGGGAAGAGCCACAGAAAGTCTTGCCATCATTGCGGGACCTAGAATTGGCGGACTTTTAAACGCCACATTCGGAAATGCAGTGGAATTAATCATATCGTTTTTTGCCTTAAAACAAGGACTGACGGCCATCGTACTTTCTTCATTAACTGGATCAGTCATCGGAAATTTACTGCTTGTGGCGGGGCTGTCTTTTTTTGTTGGCGGATTAAAATATAAGCGCCAAGTGTTCAATGTCCATGATGCAAGGCACAATTCAGGCTTGCTCATGTTTGCCATCATTGTAGCGTTTGTCATTCCAGAAGTGTTTTCGATGGAGATGGCAGAGAATAAGCAGTTTGTTTTAAGCATTGGGATCAGCATTGTGATGATTTTGCTTTATGTCGCGGCGCTCTATTTCAAACTGGTCAGCCACCGCGGAGTCTATGTTGCTAAGCAGGACAGTATGCAAGGTGAAGCGGAGACGGAAGAAGAAACACCTGAATGGTCTGGAAAGTTTGCCACTGTCATTTTGCTGCTTTCGACGATTGCAGTTGCGTACATTTCAGAGCGTCTTGTTCATACTTTTGATACGGTAGGAGAACAGTTTGGCTGGAGTGAGCTGTTTATCGGTGTCATTATTGTGGCCATCGTCGGCAATGCCGCAGAACATGCCTCAGCTGTCATCATGGCGTATAAAAACAAAATGGATGTAGCAGTGGAAATTGCCTTTGGCTCCACACTTCAGGTTGCCATGATGGTCGCGCCAATCCTAGTCATTAGCTCGCTATTTTTTGATAAGCAGATGCCGCTCATTTTCTCCTTGCCAGAGCTCATTGCGATGGCATCCTCTGTGCTGCTCACGGTCATTTTATCTAATGACGGGGATACAAACTGGTTTGAAGGCGCCACATTACTCGCTGCCTATTTTATTATGGCGATTGGATTTTTCCTTTTATAATCTTTTGTGGATAAGGGACGTCTTTGCGGAAAATACTATGGAAAAATGAATGAGAAAGAGTGATGATATGAAAAAGATGCTCCGCATCATGTTTGTTGTTCTCTTATCCTTAAGTTTTCTATACAGCTTTCCAGCGGAGGCGGCAAAGCCATTTAAAGTGCCATCCTCTGTCGCCAGTATCTCCAAGGAGAATACGTATCCCAACGCGTCACAGGATCAGCCGCTGCTCCAGCCGAGCGAGCTGACGGCTGAATTGTTCAAAACAACAAGTGTACCGATTGAGAATACTCATTTGATTAAAATGCTGAATGAATCCAGCATTTCAGGGACGCCATTAGCTGTTGGATACCGTGCGACCATTTTCCTCGGAAGATGGGCGCTGAGCTACGATTCAAACGAAACGGTCGCCAACTGGGAATACAAAAAAGTGAATACGAACCACATTGATAACAGAGGCGGCAACAAAACAGCCATTGGAAAATACGTTCAAAAGCAGCAAGTGAAAGTAAGTGGCGGCCTCACAGCAAAAGTGCCGAACCCAGAAGATGTGAAAACATTGATGATGCAAAAAGCGATTCAAAAAACAAAGCTGCCCCTCGCTTTTGACACCGTGATTGGTGCAGGAACAAAACGAGATCAGTCATACCACGTCTCTCCGAAAAAAGCAGCATCGCTTCATGCCTATGCACCAGCGATTAACGAAAAAGGTAAGGTCACATACGGAGAAGTGTACCTTGTACTAAAAGGAAATAAACGAAAACTTGTCGTGAAAAACGTGACCTCACAAGGAATCGGCGCTTGGATACCTGTTCAGGATCACTTGACGTTTGGGTTTCAAGGGATGAATTAAACAAACAAAACCTCTTTCATGATGAAAGAGGTTTTGTTTATAAATTGTTAATATTTATTTTACTCCTCATTGAAATAGCTAAAGTCAATTTTTTTTAAAATAAATTTCTCCCTTAAATTAACACCTATATCGTAATCAATCATTAATTTTGCTAATCGTTCACCATCAATTAGGATAATTTTTTTACTTTGTAGTCTATCTGCATAATCAATTGCATTTTTAGTAAAATGAGAAGTAGTTATAAAAACACCTTTTTTTGCGCCCATGTCATCCAGGGCACCTGAAAAGCTTTGAACAAGTTCTCTACCTATAGAATTATCCCATCGTTTTGCTTGTAAATAAATATTATCTAAGCCAAGTTTGTCTTCTTTTATAACACCATCAATACCACCATCGTTAGTTTTACCAGTAATTTTCCCGTCGCCATAACCCATAGCCATAAGTAGTTCAACTATTATATATTCGAGCTTTCTCCAATGTGCTTTTTTAATCTGTTGCAAGAGTGATTGTGCCAGTTCTTTCCTTAACTCACCTGACTTTTCTGACATAATTTCAAATGGATCAATTACTTCTTCAATGTCTTCTAATTCTTCTTCCATTTCTTTTTGATTATCATCTAACAAATCTAAACCCATTGATGTTATTTGGTATGTAGCTTGACTAATTTCTTCTATATAGTTTGAATTTTTAAGACTGTATCTAGCACTACGTATTCTTGTAATAAAAATTGAATCTTTACTGTTTTCGTAGGATCGAGATCTTTGTTCTTCAGTTAAATTAAACAACTTAGTCAATTCATCTGTTATATAACTAGAGGTATAGGGTTTACGATCTTTTATTACGTTAAGAAATGTTATGATAATTTTTTTAGTTGATGGAATATCATTTGTACTAGAACTAAAACTATTAATTAAATCTTTAATATCTGTATCCTTCTTAGGAAAGCCTTTATCAATAAATAATTCTTGCATTTCTTTCATTGAAAATATTTCACTGAGTTGCTTAATTCTTTTTAAAGCGTCCACTGATTGTTGAGTGAAAGAAATTGAATTACCTCGTTTGACACTTGGAATATATTCTTGGAAAAAATTAATCCAACGTCTTCCGCCACTTTCTGACCAGCCTACAGCTTCGGATAACTTCGTTTTCGTTAAATATTCCATTAAGCACCTCGTTGTTTATTTTTATTAAAATTATACATTATTTCCTTTAATTTCTGTTATTTATTTTAAAAAAACAGACCTTTAAAAGGTCTGTCTCAATTTCCTTATTCCCCTAAATCCACATTATGATAAACCTGCTGCACGTCTTCAAGCTCTTCTAATACATCGATCAGCTTTTCAAATTGTGCTTTCGATTCATCGTCTAATGTCACTTCGTTTTGCGGAAGCATTGTGATTTCAGCGACAGTGAATTCTTCTACGCCGGCTTGTTTGAATGCTTCTTGTACTTGATGGAATTGATCTGGTTCAGCGTACACAATCACCGTTTCATCTTCTTCCATGATGTCACGTACATCAACGTCTGCTTCCATTAATAGCTCAAGCGTTTCTTCTTCGCTTTTCCCTTCGACACCGATGACAGCTGTTTCGTCAAACATGTAGGCAACAGAGCCGCTTACGCCCATGTTTCCACCGTTTTTCCCAAATGCTGCTCGAACATCTGAAGCTGTCCGGTTTACGTTATTGGTG
This sequence comes from Bacillus sp. FSL M8-0350, assembly GCF_038593345.1. Lineage (NCBI taxonomy): Bacteria > Bacillati > Bacillota > Bacilli > Caryophanales > Bacillaceae > Bacillus > Bacillus sp. FSL M8-0350. Next base: position 791,999 of record NZ_CP151985.1, read on the forward strand.
AGGGCGTCAACGATCACCATTGATCCGTTTGGACCAAATCCTTCGTAGCGCAGCTCATCGAAGTTCTCTTCCGCACCGCCTTTGGCTTTTTCAATGGCACGGTCCACAATATGTTTTGGGACACTATATGTTTTTGCACGTTCTAGGACAAAACGAAGTGCTTGGTTTGATTCTGGGTTTGGCTCACCTTGTTTGGCAGCCACATAGATTTCACGCCCGAATTTTGCGTAAATACGACTTGTACTGGCATCCTTTGATGCTTTCTTTTCTTTAATGTTGTTCCACTTACGACCCATCTTATTCACTCTCTTTCACTTAGAAAATACACAGTATGAGGGTCCCCATGCTGCATGAAATCATTCTGCTATCTATTATACATGAATCAGTCAAGAGGATAGAAGTCAGAGGGCTGAAGTGAAGAAAATTGTTAGCAAATGTGCCCAAGCGTTTCAAGCATTTCATGTTTTTCGTGAGCCCGAGTCAGCTCGTCACATCGAATGATCCTGCCATCTAATAAGGTGAAAAGAGCTGTGACATCTATTAAACCCCCGTCTCCGCTTGCGAGTTCAACATGTACCGTGTAACGAAAACACGCCTGCTGCGTTTCTTCATCAAATAACACATCATGAAAGGTGGGGATCACAAGCTGTGTTGTCATTTCTTTTAATGTGGATAGATGCTTTTTAAATTCATCAAGCGTGGAAACCTTCCCATCGGTCACTTGCTGATAGTCAGGTGAAAAATAAGTCTCCACCTTTTTTACATCGAACTTGGTTAACACCTCTTGATACATCTCCTTGATGAAAGAAATTGCTTCTGTTTTTGTCATTCCATACATCCTCTCTTTTGTTAACTGATTAACTAAATAACATTATAATTAACTGGTTAACAAAAAACAAATAAAAAAATAACCCCATCATAAATGAGGTTATTTTGCAGGCTGAGGATAAGCGAGATCCTCAAGCAATTTGACATCATGCTGATGAAGTTGTTTGATCATTTCTTTTCGCACAGCGAGGGCGGCGTCGAAGTATTTTTCGTCTTCGACCATTCCCTTTACTGTGATTTCAATCCCGCGATTCAGCTTATTCAGACCCATAATTCCATGAACTTGAAAGGGTTCAATGGCGTTTTGAAATTCGTCTTTTTTAAGAAAATCATGATGCATTTGATTTAAATTGTCACATGCTGTTTCAAGTGCTTGAAAGGCGATATCTGGGTTTTGATTCGCGCTAATTAACACAGATTCCGTAATGCGCATGTAGTGCATGTTATAGTTTTGGATTTGACGGATATCTCCGTTAGAAATGGTTAACAGCTTGCCGCTCCATTCTCTAATTTGCAGAGAGCGGAGACCAATCTCTTCAATGGTTCCATTAAAGAGGTTATTCACCGTCACATAATCCCCTTTATGAATCTGGCGTTCATAGATGAGGAAAACGCCTGCTAAAATATCACGAATCAGCGTCTGGGCGCCAAAACCGATGACGATCCCAGCAACACCAGCACCCGCAAGGATTTTCCCAAAGTCATGAAAGAACAGAGAAATGACATAGAGCACAAAGCAAATCGAAGCGGTGTATTGCGTGACCGATTTGACCAAGCTCTCGATCGTTTTCTTCTTCTTGTCCTCTATAAACTCAGTTCGTTTAAAGAAAATTTGAAGGGCTTTGTTAATCATAAAGACAGCAAGCCAAAGAATGAGTCCAACAAGGAGAATTTCAATGTATTTGTTTTTGACTACTGTCAGAAATGTATCGTCCATCTATCGGTTACCCCCTGGCTGTACGAGAAGTAAAATCAACATCTTGATAATAGCTGTTTTTCACTAAAACATTCGGACCGAGGCACTGCACGCTTGGGCAATGACAATTCAGTTCTTTTGCTAATTTTGTGTCCATCCAGCGTGTATAGGCTGATTGCAATGTATCAGTTGCAATGTTTCCAAGCGGTGGTGTATCGCCAAAGTCTGTCACAATAATATTCCCATCAAAAATATTCACATTCAACCGTGAGCGTCCATCAGGGTCATTTCGTACCGTGACATTTTTCTCCTGGCGCAATCGGTTGAGTAGACGCTGGTCTTCTTCATCTGTACTGCATGAATAAAATGGCAGGGTGCCAAACAGCATCCATGTGTTTTGATCACGAATATCAAGCAGCTGATGAATCGCATCCCGCATTTGCGGAAGCGTCAATGATTCAAGGGCGCTGGCGAAATCACTTGGGTACATCGGGTGAACTTCGTGGCGCTGGCATTTCATTTCCTCGACGATTTGCCGGTGGATGTGTTCGATATATGGAAGCGTGCGCTTATTCAGCATAGTTTCAGCGGATACGGTTACGCCCGCTTTGACAAGTGCCTGACTATTTTCAATCATGCGGTTAAATAATTTCTCCCGCTGCTCAAAGGTTGGTTTTCGATCCATCATGGCAAAACCGACCGTTGCAAACTCTTCGACAGTGCCCCAGTTATGTGAAATGTGAAGGACATCTAAGTATGGAATAATTTCTTCATACCGGGCTAAATCAAGGGTTAAATTTGAATTGATCTGTGTACGGACGCCGCGTTCATGGGCATACTTTAATAAAGGGACGACATATTCCCGTACAGATTTAAGAGAAAGCATGGGCTCTCCACCTGTAATACTGAGTGAGCGCAGAAGCGGAACTTCATCTAAACGGCGAAGCAGTAAATCTATCGGTAGCGCATTCGGGTCTTTAGGCTGTAAGGTATAGCCGACCGCACAATGCTCACATCTCATGTTACACAGCGTTGTTGTCGTAAATTCAATATTAGTCAGCTTCATTTCTCCGTAATCCTGCACATCGAGATAGGCTTCCCAAGGGTCGTATGCAGGTGTGATCGGACGAAGTGCTGTTTTTTGGTTCATGGTATCTATCTCCTTTTCATTCGGGCAAACGTAGACCCGCCAACAGTTAATTTTAAGCCTCATCACGGTTATACGCAAGAGGGACACAATTGATTTGCAAGGGAAAAAAAGATAAGCTATAAACAAACGCTAAAGGGAGTGTATCGATGGGTAAGGCAGCAGACAGCAAAGAGCAGCAGGTTGATTATTTAAAGAACCGATTAGATATGTTTATGAATGTGATTGATTCATTAGATCCTGAATCAACAGACGTTGAGGATATAGACAGACTGATCCAGATGATTGACGACCTGGAAGCGAAATATGAACGGTTTAAAAATGATTGGAAGGAAGAATAGCTCGCGCGGTGCGGGCTTTTTTCTTTAAATTGGCAGGTGAATCGGTGTATGAGTCTCGGTCTTATTCTGCACAATAGAAGAAAAACCGGGAAGTGACGTAAATGAAAAAATTCATGCTGATCTGTTTATGTGCGCTTTTTGTTTCCATGCCTCTCTCAGAAGCGGAAGCCGTTTCTAATAAGCCCATTAACTGGGGATTTGCGAAAAGTAAAGAGCACAGGCCGCCGGATGCGGGCAAAGAATTGACGGCACTCTTAAAAAAGTATGATGCGTTCTATTTAGGCAACACGAAAAAGAAAGAGATTTATTTTACCTTCGACAATGGCTATGAAAATGGGTACACACCCAAGATCTTAGACGTGCTGAAAAAACATCAAGTACCAGGCACCTTTTTTGTGACAGGTCATTTTGTAAAGGACCAGCCGGGGCTTGTCAAACGTATGGCAGAGGAAGGTCATATCATTGGCAACCATTCTTATCACCATCCTGATTTAACAACAAAGAGTACAAAAGAAATCAAAGAAGAACTGGACCGTGTCAATGAAGATGTGTACAAAATCACAGGAAAACAGGATAACCTCTATCTTCGTCCGCCGCGCGGTGTGTTCAGTGAAAGGGTATTAAAAGAAACAAAACAGCTCGGCTACCAAACCGTTTTCTGGTCAGTAGCGTTTGTGGACTGGCATATCCATCATCAAAAAGGAAAACAGTATGCTTACGATCAAATGATGAAGCAGGCGCACCCAGGTGCTATTTACTTACTTCATACCGTCTCAAGAGACAATGCCGAAGCGCTGGATGATGCCATCACCGCTCTGAAAAAACAAGGATATTCCTTTAAAAGTCTAGACGATCTCATGCTTGAAAAAGTATGGCATCTGCCTCAGCTATAGAAAGAAGCCTGCAGAAGACCTGCAGGCTTTTTGATTATCCCTCTCTGATTTTACGCTGAAACAAAAGAGGATGATGACGTGAAAAAGAGTCAATCAAGCCCTCGCCGAAAATGGTGATGCTTTGCTCCCAAGGATGTCCTAGCAGTCCCCAATCCATTTCTTTTGATAAAAAGAAATAGTAATCCCCATTAGGGAGAACAGGAATTTTCCATTCTCCAAATTCATCTTTTTCAAACAAGCCATATGGTGTGATCCAGTATCATTCGTGCTGCCAATCAAGTGCCAGCATATATTCGTCCGTTCCGGTGATATTCTCCTGAAAAGAGAGCAGTGCCTTTTTTTCAAGATCTTCATCTGTATGTAGAAGAGAAGAGTCCTCAAAATAAGCAGAGATATCATATGTGATGTAAGGAGAGGGTGCTTGAAAAGCGGGAAAGCGAGAGATGCTTGGTATAAATTTGAACTCTCGAGCAAATGTCTTCCAGGCAAATTTTAATTCTTTGTCTTTTTAGTGGAATCCAGTTTTCCATATGATCTTCCTCCCAAGCACTTCTCTCAAAACATTATTTAAAAATCCTAAACCACCCTTTATGTTTAAACCACAAAAGCATCCCCGAAACGAGGAGACCCATAAAAATCAGCACGCCAAAATAGCCGTATTTCCAGTGTAATTCAGGCATGTTGTCAAAGTTCATTCCGTACACCCCAACAATAAAGGTCAGTGGAATAAAAATGGTCGACACAATGGTCAATGTCATCATGATCGCATTCATCCGGTTGGAATTCAGCGTCTGATAGCTGTCTCGTAAATCGGCTGTCATATCACGGTTTGACTCAACAATTTCGGTTAGTTTTAATAGATGATCATAAATATCATTAAAATACGCTTGACGATTTGTATCGCTTTTCATCATATTTGTGTTCACAATACGATATAAAAGGTCCCTCATCGGGATAATCGTTCTTCGCAGTTTGAGTAAATCTGAGCGAATACCAAATACTTCGTTCATCAACGTGCCATACGTTTTATGCCCTTCTTCATCCTCAATTTCATTCAGCCTGTCTTCAATTTGATAAATAATAGGGAAATAATCATCAACAAGCTGATCAATCAGCATGTAGGCAATATGCTCAGGTCCGCTGTTTCTTGCTTTATCAGACCCTTTGAGCTTTCGAATCACACGTTCAACGTACGGCGCTTCCTTCAAATGAAAGGTCACGATATAGTTTTCACCAACAAACAGATCGACTTCCTCAGAACGAAGCGTTTTTTGATTAAGGGCATGCAGCACGAAAAACAAATACCCTTCATAAAAATCAAGCTTGGGCCGCTGTAAATAATGAAAACAATCTTCAATCGCAAGCGGATGGAAATGAAAATATTCCTTTAAAAGCGCTGCTTCCTTTTCCGTTGGCGCATGAAAATCAATCCAATACCAGGCGATATCGGGGCTTGAAAGCTGCTGCAATGTTGCATGTTCAATCAAGTCGCCGTTTTTTGTCACTGCAAGTTTTCTCAGCATGTGCACCCCTCCAGACTTGCATTATATCATGAAGCAGCACCGGTGAACTTATACGTTTTCTTCATAAAAAAAAGCCGATCTCATTTTTGAGATCGGTTCAATGTGCGTGTATGATTGATGGATAAAACCGAGAATTAAGGACGACGGAAGTTGACGAAACCACCATTACGGTCGAACCAGCCTCTAAATGCCCAGTTGATGTAGCCGCCGTCACCTTTGTTTGTGAAAGATCCATTTTCGAATACCCAGACTCCGTACGTAATACTTCCGTATTTCACAGTAGCAAACGTTTTGACGCCGTTGAAACGAGTCTCATAACCTTGGCTTAAGTTAAATACCATGACATTGTATTTTGCGCCAGCAGCATAGAAAGCAGACTCCATTAATCCTTTGACAAAGCCTTCACGGTTTGTGTTAGCATTTGCAGCATTGATTAATGCATTTGCAATACCAAGTACATCAAAGTTAATATTAACGTTTCCTGCAGTTGTAGATGCTTTACCTTCAGCAGCTTTGTTTAAGACAGTTTGCTGAAGTGTAGTAGAAACAGGTGCTGAAGTTTTTGGCTCAACAGCGTCAGCGAATACTGGCAGTGTCGAAGAAACAGCAGTGGCAAGGGCAACAGAAAGAATTGTTTTTTTCATTGGTCGGATCTCCTTTGTTTTTAAATTTTGGGTCTTCTTTTTTGTAAAATGTGAAACTAAGTGAAGCCGGTCATCAATGAGGTAAATATGTTCCTGCAAGATAAAACAAATGATTGCCTAATCCGCTAATTTCTTTGTTCACCTCCTTGATATGTCATAATTATACAAATATTTCTGGAATGGAAGATATCACCCAGAGGTTCTATTTCTAATTTAAGGAAAATGAGCCTAAAATGTTGAAGGATGCTGTCGAATTTTAGCTGAATTCGACTAAAAACTTTCATCTATCCAAAAGGAGAATGACCACAAATAAGGAAGATATAACTGATAAATTCTTGTACTCTTTATGTTTAAAAGTATTCAATCTAGAGAATCATTCATGCAAAATGAAACAATCACATCTGCGTATGTTTGCAGAAAGGAAGAGGACATGTATGTGGGAGAAACAGCTTGCAGTAGAGCCGCCGTATCATTTCGATCAAGTGCTTAGACGCTTATCAAGTGATCCATTAAAAGCAGTCGATTTGAGTCAAAGAGAAATCAAAGTGCCGATCAGATTAGAGCAAAAACCGTACGTGGTCATCGTTCAAGCTACTGGAACAAAGGATGCGCCTATGTTTCGGGTGCGGGCAAACGGCCCAGAGGAACCCCTTCTTTCTGAGGTGAAACGGATATTTGGCATGGAGCATCAATTACACATGATTCAAGACCATTTTTCTCAAACCAATCTAGCGTCCATTTTTGAGCAGCATATCGGAACGCCGCTCATGCTGGATTTTCATTTATATCATTGTTTAATGAAATGTATCATTCATCAGCAGCTTAATCTTTCGTTTGCTTACGAGCTCACGAAACGATTTGTCCATACGTACGGAGAGCAAATAGAAGGTGTATGGTTTGATCCTTTACCAGAAACCATTGCCTCTCTTGAAACAGATGATTTGAGAAAGCTTCAATTTAGTCAGCGAAAAGCAGAATATGTCATCGATGTATCGAAACGAATTGTGAGCGGCTCACTTTGTTTAGAGGAATTATACGATTTATCTGATTTGGAGGTGGAAGAGCGATTGCTTCCGATTAGAGGGATCGGACCTTGGACAGTTCAAAATGTGCTCATGAATGGGCTTGGAAGGCCAAATCTTTTTCCGATGGCAGATATCGGCATTCAAAACGCAATCAAACGGCACTTTGACCTGCCTGAAAAACCGACAAAAGAAGAGATGTCAGCGCTAAGCAAGGAATGGACCCCATATTTAAGCTACGCTTCTTTATATTTATGGAGAAGCATTGAGACAGATAAATAACGGAAAGGAATTTTCTCTCTTTGTCTAAGACGTGATATACTAATGAGATGGAATAAAATGAAGACAACCTATCAAGGGTTCAAATAGAACGGAGAGAATAAAGTGAAAGAAAAACAGCAAGGTGCCCTTTTGCAAAAGGGACAGCAGTTCCCGCTTACCATTAAACGCCTTGGTATTAATGGTGAAGGGGTCGGTTATTTTAAAAAGCAAGTGGTCTTTGTTCCAGGTGCGCTTCCAGGTGAGGAAGTGGTCGTTGAAGCAACGAATGTCCAAGCAAAATATGCAGAAGGTACAGTGAGGAAAGTGCGAAAGCGCTCCGAGCATCGAGTCAAACCGCCATGCCCAGTATACGAACAGTGCGGCGGCTGTCAGCTTCAGCATTTGGCGTACGAGCAGCAGCTAAATGAAAAGCGTGATATTGTCATTCAATCAATGGAGCGCCATACAAAGCTAGCGGTTGAAAAGCTTGATATTCGGCCAACGATCGGCATGGAAGATCCGTGGCATTACCGAAACAAAAGTCAGTTCCAAGTAGGACGTTCTCACAGCGGAGACATCATTGCAGGACTTTATGGACTAAATTCCCATAAGCTTGTACCGATCAAGGAATGTATCGTGCAGCATCCAAAAACGAACAAAACAACGGGCGTTGTCCGCAAAATTTTAGAGAAATTCGGCGTATCGGTCTACAATGAACGGACAAGAAAAGGCGACGTACGCTCGATTGTCGTGCGTGTCGGCTTTGAAACAGGTGAAGTACAAGTCGTTCTTGTCACATCAAAACCTGAATTTCCAAAGAAAAAAGAAATCGCAGAAGCCATTCAAAAACGACTGCCTGAAGTGACGTCTATCATGCACAATATTAATGGTGAAAAAACGTCGGTTATCTTCGGCCATAAAACATCTCACCTAGCTGGCAATATGGTCATCCAAGAATTTTTAGGAGACGTCTCCTTTGAATTGAGTGCACGTGCTTTCTTCCAATTGAATCCAAAGCAGACGCTAAAGCTTTACGATGAAGCGAAAAAAGCGGCCAAACTGACTGGAAAAGAAAAGGTTGTCGATGCGTATTGCGGTGTTGGGACCATTGGGATGTGGCTCTCAGATGGCGCCAAAGAAGTACGAGGAATGGATGTTATCAAAGAATCGATTGATGATGCCAAGAAAAATGCCAAAAAACACGGCATGAAAAACGCGACCTATGTAACAGGAACAGCTGAACATTGGCTGCCAAAATGGGTCAAAGAAGGCTTCCGTCCTGACGTCATCGTCGTCGACCCGCCAAGAACAGGCTGCGAGCGCACCTTCTTAGACACCGTCAAACAAGTCAAACCAAAACGCTTTGTCTACGTCTCTTGCAACCCATCCACACTAGCAAAAGACCTTCAATACATGTCAAAAGACTACAAAATCGAATACATGCAGCCAGTTGATATGTTTCCGCATACGGCGCATGTCGAGGTGGTAGCATTAATGTCTAGGAAATAAGTACATCAGTAATAAAAACATTGATATAGCAAGGTTTATAGGGTTTCGCCTAAGTTTATTTTAAATGAATAAACGGGTGGAACCCTTTTTGTTATTGGGGTTTAATTGGTTGAAATTTGGGGTTGAGTTGACAGATTAGATTTTGGATAGGGGAGTTGACAAGATGAATGGATGATAAAAGATGTATCGGTGTTGAGAGGTTGCTCAATGTGGGAGAACATCAAGAACATTATGTTTTAGAAAACAATCATTCAGCGGTTATTTCAAAAGAGCGATTTGAAGCGGTATAAAAAGAAAAACGGTTGGTTGAAAGGATAACGATTTATGAAAGAGAACTAACAATTGAATTTAAGTCGGGGCTTAAGATTGAAACAGAAGTATAAAATCTTTAGAAATAGTCCCTTCCCACCTTCATGAATTTTTATTTGTGGAGGTGTTTTAGTTATCTTATAACTAGATTGTAGTAAAATAAATATAATCATTTATATAGTCGGAGGTTGTTAAAGTGAAACAAGAAAGAAATGAACCTTGTAAGTGTGGAAGTGGTTTGAAATATAAAAAATGTTGCCTTAATAAAAAAGAAGAATTTGATATGAAATTACAATCACTATTTGATACTGTTGAAAAAAACAAAAGAAAAGCACGTATTTCTCATTGTTTGCATCCAGAAAGTGAAAACTGTTCAGGGAAAATTGTTCGTTCTCATGCAATTCAAAACAACAGGATTTTAAATAAATTAGCAGTTAATGGGATGCTAAAAACAATGGATGGCGAGTCGCATATGATGTTCCAAGACGTAGACACTAAAGGTAGGAAACAAGCAACTACATTTAAAGGTTTTTGCTCTTTTCATGATAAAAAAACTTTCCAACCAATAGAGGATTTTGAATTTAATGAATCTGCTGAACAGCTGTTTTTATATACATATAGAGCTCTTGCTTGGAGTTTCCATAAAAAACTAGAACAAGTTAATCATATTATTTTAAACATGGAATCATTAAAGAATAAAGGGTTTCATTTCTCGGATGATTTGATGCTTCATAATTCAATGCATTTACTAGGACATTTCGAAAATGAATCAACATTGAAAAGGTTCAATGGATATTTACAGAACGAAAATTATGAAAGAGTATCTTCATATGTATGGACAATACCTTATGAAATAAAGTTTGCTGTGTCAACTATGCTTACAATTGAACATGATATTAAAGGCAATATGATAAACAATATAAAATCCTTCCGACCTTTAAAGAATATTTATCTAAATATATTTCCAGGTAATCAAGAATCATATCTTCTTTGGACTTGGGAATCTAATCATGAAATACTTGAAAAGTTCGCAAAGCAATTTGATAGTCTGAAAGATAAAGATAAGAAAAATTATTTAAATAATAATCTTCCCAGGTGGACAGATGCCATTGTAATTTCACCAGATTTATGGGATACATGGGGCGCTCCTATTCACGAGAGTATTATCGCTCATTCTAACTTTGAATTTTTATATAGAGCTATGGAGGAAGACTTGGGGACTTATGCGTATGAATATGAATATACACCTTGGGATTTTTTTGAATAAATATTCTGCTTGGCTTCTACTAAAGACAGAATATTTCGCTATTAATGATATAATAAGAATAAAGTTTAATAAATTGTCCGTTAATTAATATAATGCAGTTTTGTTTGTGTAGAAAGTAATATAAGGAGATGGAAGTATTGTCCTATATCAATCCCATGAAAACATACTCTACACGAATGTTAACAAAAGAAGCTGGAAAGGATAGTGTTTATGTTATCAATTTCTAGGAAAGATTTATATGATGAAATTTGGTCAGTTGGAATGACAAAGGCAGCTAAGAAACTTGATATACCTTATGAAAAGTTGAAAAAGGCATGTGTTAATCATGATATTCCACTACCTACTCAATCTTATTGGAGTAAAGTATACATGGGAAATGAAAAGCCATCGCAGCCAGAATTACCGACTGCGGAAGATAGTGTAGTGATTACAATTAAAAAAGCGAAAAAGCAACAAGTTAAATTAGCTCCAAAAAAGATTGTTAAGTCCACAAAACAAAAGGAAAAACAAGAACCACCACCCTTAAAAACAAATCACGGCAAATTATTAGAACAAGAAAAAAGTTATTTTTCTTACTTTAAACAAGATGAAGATAGTTTAATAGATATTTATAATAATTTAAAAATAAACAAAACTCTATCTTCAAAACCACACAAGGCAATAGTTGAGTATAGTAAAAAAACTCAATCCTATCGAGAGGATAAATTGAGAATTAAATCGGCATCTGGAGAAATATTTCCAGAAGTTTTATCTTTTGTAGATAGCCTATTTAAAGCCCTTGAGAAAACGGGCGCCAGGATAATTCCTAAATACGATGAAACTGAAGTTATACTTAAAGATAAATATACTGTTACTTTGAACTTTAAGTTACCGTGTAGAAAAATTAACCTATCACCAGAAGATGAAAGATATTCTACATATCATACATTTGAATATGAAATTAAAGGAATAATAAATGTAGAAGTTGGATATAAGTTATCTTGGTATAGTTGGGGTAGAAGTGAAAAAAATATTAATCAAACAAAAAGAATGACTACAGAAGATCTTTTAAGAAAAGTATTTGTATATATATTTTCCTTGCCTGAAAAAATAGATGAAGAAGAAGCGGCTTATCTTATTAGAGAAAAGAAAAGGCTTAAAGAGGAAGAAGAAGGATTAATCTTGAAGGAAAAGCGAGACAATGAATACACAAAAACACAGCAACTCATAAACAATTCATTGAATTATTTCTATTCTAAATTAGTTCAGGAGTATGTTGCTGCTGAAATTGAAGAAGATTCAGACGAGTATAGGTGGGCGAAGGAAAAGGCTAATTGGATTCGTGATTCAGAAAAACATCCTGATGATTTATTAAATAATGCTGATAAGATATTAATGTTAAGATTTGAAATAAATAATTAATATAGAGGGTGAAAAGATAATGCCAAGACCAGGGATTACAGCATATGATGTACTGATATCTTGTCCAGGTGATGTTGCGGATTATTTGGAAGTGATAAATCAAAGTATTGATAATTTTAATAGAATGTTTGGAGAGTTAAATAATATCACTCTTGTAATAAAACATTGGTCAAAGGATAGTTATCCGCAGTCGGGCGATAAACCACAGGAATTATTAAACAAACAATTTGTTAATGACTGTGATGCAGCAATAGCAATTTTTTGGACTCGTTTTGGAACACCTACAGATAAATATGGGTCTGGAACAGAGGAAGAAATAGAGAGATAATGTTAAATTCCGATAAGCAAGTATTTATATATTTTTTAGACTTACCAATTAATCCTTCAGAAATTGATATGGAACAATATCAAAAGGTATTAGATTTTAGGAATAAATATAAAGAGAAAGGTCTTTACGCTGTTATAAAAGACAAGCATGAATTACAAAGAGAATTGTCAAATCATTTAGCTATGCATTTTATTCCAATTATTTCGGGTGAAAGTGTAGCAGTTAATAATAAGGAAAAACCAGAATTAAATATAAGAAATACTGAGGACTATTCAGAAGCGTTTTATACTGTACATAAAACAAGTTTGTTAGAAAGTATATTTATGGTTGAGCAGAAAGAGAAAATATTTAATGACATTGTAGAACTGAAAAAGACTAGTTTACCATTAAAGGATAAAGTGAAAGATAATGACATTCATACTGAAGAAAGCTTAAAAAAGGTTGAAAGTTCTGGAATAGATTCGAAGCATACTGAACTTCTTCAAAGTATAAAAAAAGGAAGTTTTTATACGGATGTTACAATAAGTGAGGATATTAAAAAGGTAATTAAAGATTTCATAAAAGCTAACCAACTTATTATTGAAGATGACTTTTGGAATTTGGGTAATTTAAAGAAATCAACATTGCAGTTTCCTTTTGGAACTGGTGGTTCTACATATGAAGGTTCGGAAGCAGAAAAGGAAAGATTCAAACAGATTAAAAAATTATACTGGGATATCCGAACTTATAATGAATATGTAATTTATTTTGGAGAAATTGATAAGATTAATTTTTTGAAATTAGCAATATCTAATAACGGAACAACATTTGATGAGGATATTGACATAAAATTTATAATCCCAAAAAAATATTTAATTAATTATTCAGATCTACCCATGCCAGGAATAAATATTATAAAAGAATTAATTGATATTAAATTTATTGATTATATTTTTTCTATTGCAGAAACTGAAACAATGGATGAGTATTCTGGGCATCCCAACTATCCATTAAACATCCCAAGTCATTTATTACTTAATCAAAGAAGTATTGAACAAGAATATGAAGATTATAAAGATGAGTTTTTATCTGAGTTTGAATACCTATTCTGTTACAGAACATTCGAAAATAAAAATAATGATGTGGTTTTATTTCATGTTGATTATTTAAAACATAATACTACAATGGCATTTCCTTCTGTTCTTATGTTTAAGGAAATTCCACCATATATAAAATATGAAATCTCCTCCAAGTTTAGTACAGAAATAATTGAAGGTGAATTAACTCTGAACCAGAACTAAATGAGTGTCTTGACTTGTTTCCGTAGACGTACAAAATAGTCGATTTGTTACCGCAGACGACCATTTTGTTAAAATTCGTAAAAACATCAATTCTATCAACTCGTCCCATGTGGAGTGTGTGGTGTCTTTATCTCTTAAATAAAAAGGAAATGACAGCTATGATGGACCGAAACCAGCAATAGAAAAGGCAGTATCTAAATGATAAAAACCCTTCCAACAGGAGGGGTTTTACTTTAACTAACAATCTATTTTTCCTATTCGGATTCTTATTGTACTGAGTCCTCTATAATGAGACACCCATCATGTACTCTCGATTCTCAAAACAACTCATGTCTCACGCAATTATCAGCTGGATGAATATAAAATCAAGTCTTCGGCAAGGTGCTCTTTAAATATAATTTTAAGTATTTTTAATGGGAGTGATTCAATATGAGACTGAAAGAACATGAAATATAACAACTTTATACATTCGTAAGAGGCCCGCCAAATATTTAATCATTAAACTCAAAATGATAATTGGAGGGATTATGATGAATGACAAACAGTTTTCTTCATTTATAAAACAAGCAGATGAACCTTTTGTTGGGTGGGATTTCTCATTCATATCTGAAACTGGAAGAATGAAAAGTGAGCTGCTTTCATGGTCATATGGTAGTATAGCTACTTCTCTTGTTCAAAATGCAAAATCAATGCTGGACATGGGAACGGGTGGTGGAGAGTTTTTATCGAAATTAAGACCTTTTCCAACGTCAGTTTATGCTACAGAAGGGTACTTGCTTAATGTACCTATCGCAAAAGAACGATTAACACCCTTAGGAGTGAAGGTAGTTCAAATTTCTAATGATGGAAATCTTCCGTTTGAGACTGGAAAGTTTGATCTTATCATCAATCAACATGAGTCATTTTCATCTAAAGAGGTGAGAAGAATTATCTCGAAAGAAGGTATTTTTCTAACTCAACAAGTCGGTGGTCTCGATTGCATAGAGATTAATGAGAATCTAAGGGTACCAATAAATAAAGATTTTATTGATTGGAACTTAAAGAAAGCTTTAAACGAAATACAGGAGAATCATTTTGAGGTGTTGAAAAGTGCAGAAGAGTTCCCTATTCAAAGATTTTATGATATCGGAGCATTGGTGTATTATCTGAAAGCAATTTCTTGGCAAGTGCCAGGTTTTGAAATAAGTAATTTCAAGGATGAATTATACACCATTCATAAAATCATTGAGCAAAAGGGTTATTTTGACGCAAAACAACATAGATTTATTATTTTAGCTAAAGCAGTTTAGTTGGAAATGGAGCCTTTGATATATTTGAAGGCTCCAGCCTAATTTTGAATAGATGCCACCACGAAACAAAAGATGAAAAATAATAAAACGTACGATTCAGTTGATCATATGTTTCCTTTTATTATTGTCGGGCTTGAAAGCATTCTAAAAATAGAGGAGGATAACGATGAGCCAATTTGATAGTCTAACAAAATACATACCGATGCTCCGCGAGGACCATATCGGAGAATGGGTGATCGATCAAGAAAATGATGGAATAGTTGAACGCCCAATCCAGATGCCTTTTGTGCATTATTCCGAAACGGTCCAACGCTTTATCGAAGATGTCTATATCTTTGCGGAACAACATCAAGAGCTGGAGCTTATCCGCTACAGAGAAATCCTCAAAGAAAATGGCATTGAAGGTGGATTGAACGATATCGAGAATGTGGACCTCTCACATTTAAATGCGCAGTGTATACTTGCACTCATCATGGGAGTGGTGAGTGCTGAGCGGTTTTGCGATGGTGCCATATTGGGTTCTTTTAAAAGTGGAGCCATCTTACAATGGCTTGAAAGATTGAAAAACCTAGATGTAGGGACTGACCCCATAAGATGAGACAAATAAAAAACACCTTCAAGTTTGAAAACGGATCGTTGTGATCCGAAATAAAACATGGAGGTGTTTTTTCTATGGGGACAAGAGTGAGTTATCCGGTTGAAGTCAAACAGAAGGCTGTAGAAATGAGATTGGCAGGCGTATCAATGAAAGAGATCTTGCGGGAATTGAATATCAAAAATAAAACGCAGGTTCAGACATGGGTGAGGTGGCATAAGGCTGGGGATACACACCGGTTCGAACAGCCTGTTGGAAAACAATATACCTATGGAAAGGGTCCCGAGTACTCTTCCGAATTAGAGAGACTGCAGGCAGAAAATCGCTATCTGAGTCAACAGAATGAAGTTTTAAAAAAGTACAACGAATTGGAAAGGAAGTTGATAAGGAAACGTCAATCAAACTAGTAGAAGAATTGTGCAAAACAATGACAGTACAGGACATTTGTGTCCATTTAGGCGTCTCACGCGCTTCGTACTATAGATGGAAAAAAGATCTGACTCAGAATCATTCTAAAAAACAACTAGAGGAACAAATCGGCACGTTGTGCCGAGAGCACAAGTATCGATATGGATATCGAAAAATCACAGCCTTACTAAAAGTGAGAATGCTTATTAACCATAAAACTGTTCAACGTATCATGCAGAAAAACCAGTGGCAGTGCCGGGTTAAAATGAAAAAGCGTAAGAAAAATGGGCAGCCCTATGCTGTGGCTGGTAATATACTGGATCGGAACTTTCAGTCTGATCGCCCTCTTGAAAAACTAGTAACGGACATCACGTATTTGCCTTATGGACAGAAACAATTGTACCTTTCCAGTATATTGGATTTATATAATGGAGAAGTGATTGCGTTTACGATTGGTGATAAGCAGGACACAGACTTTATTTTAAACACACTTGATCAGCTCCCAGCACTGCCTGAAAACTGTGTGTTACATAGCGACCAAGGTTCTGTGTATACATCTTACGAGTATCAGAAAGCTGTTCATATAAAAGGCATTACCATGAGCATGTCCCGTAAAGGGACGCCCGCTGATAATGCCTCCATCGAATCGTTTCATTCCTCGCTAAAGTCTGAAACATTCTATCTTAACAGTATTGATCGAACTACGACCACCATCGTAGAACGCACTGTCAAAGAATACATTTATTATGATAACAACATTCTTATTCAAACAAAACTAAACAACCAATCACCGATCAACTATCGGCAATTGGCTGTATAAAGGTGTTTTGATCCCTGTCTCAATAACGGGGGTCAGTCCCGTCCCCTTTAGCAGGGCGTTTTTTCTTCCAAATTTAATATCATTATTTTCACCTTTATCATACTACATAGTAGTGTGCCGGGTAGTTGTTTTTGAGAATTTGATTATACGTAACCTCTATTCTGAAGCAATAATAGATTAAAGGATATGATGCCATTAATGTCGAAATTTATAAAAATGCGTCGATGACTGGAGATGGCATAATGCAGTATATTAACAAGCCTACCGGCGCAAGGAATTCTATACTAACAAGGGAATGTGTGACGAGTATGAAATTGTTCGACATTATTCCGGATCGACTGTTTACGCTGCTTGTGGGCTCTAATAAGCAAATCTATGCTGAGGCTCTGTTGCTGCTGTACGATCAGGCACAGACAGAGCGCTTCGGCATTCGTTATAACGTCATGCGGGATTTGCTGCAGGAAATGCTGGATACCCGGCGCGAATTGGGTGAGGATATTGCTGTATTGGATACAGAAGACGAGGAGAGCGAGCGCAGTGATGATTTGAGACAGATTAACATGGAAGACATGACGAGGGCTCAAGCGAATACAATGTTGCGGCGACTGGAAGAGCGAAAGTGGATAGATGTAGAGACGAGAGCTCAATTCGAGCGGTTCATTGTATTGCCGCACTATGCCAGTCGGCTGATTGGTGTGTTAAAAGAGTTGTGCGCTGCGAGGACGGTTGAGTACCAGCGCTTCGCATTTTTGGTCTACCAATCGCTGACCGGAGAAGGAGCTCGACTGCAACCTTGTTCTGCCGTTATGAGTGCGGCTGAAGTAAGTGGACAGTTTCGACAGGAGCTTGTGGCGCTTTACAACAATATGAAGCACTTGATGGAACAGGTTGTTCAGAAGACGTCAATACAAGATGTGCTGGATCATCATTTTGACCATTATAAAACGCAAATTATTGACAAGAGTTATCATCGGTTGAAGACATCCGATCATGTTGCTCGCTATCGAATGCAAATTCTAAATACGGTACAGCAATGGCTGCTAGATCGACAGCAATTAGAAGAGGCTGCACTCGATGGGGTGAAGAGCGGATTGTATACTTCGGTCGACGAGGCTGGGCAGGCTGTGAAGCAGGCACTCTTTTTCATTGACGAAACGTTCAACGGGTTGGATGAATTGTTTTATCAAATTGATGTGCGGCACAATCAATACTTGCGTTCCTCTTATGATCGTGCTCGCTATTTGAGTCAGCAGAATGAAGGCATAGATCAGCAGCTTGCACGTTTAATCGAACGGCTGAGCAAAGACTTATCAATGGATGGCACAGAGTCGTTGTTCGCGCTGCGCCAGACCCGCGCTCTTTCTGAACAATCCTTACTGCCCCCGCGACGCAAGCGGGCACCTCATCAACCTGATGTGCATGTAGTTGTGGAAATGCCTGATCATCTACTGGAGGAATTGCGAACCAAAAACCTAGAACGAATGCGCAAGGCGATTACCCGAAAGAAGGTCGATGATTATGTAACGAATCGTTTGGGTGGACGGTCAGAGATGGAGATGGCCGAACTCGCACCCGAGAATGCGGAGCAGTTCATTATGCTGGGCTATATTTATTTGTATGGATCAGACGGGGGCTCGAACTTCCTGGTTCGGCGAAGTGATGGCCGTAATATTCT
The DNA here is from genome assembly GCF_038593345.1 of Bacillus sp. FSL M8-0350. Classification (NCBI taxonomy): domain Bacteria; kingdom Bacillati; phylum Bacillota; class Bacilli; order Caryophanales; family Bacillaceae; genus Bacillus; species Bacillus sp. FSL M8-0350. The sequence continues at coordinate 810,455 of NZ_CP151985.1, forward strand.
AACGATTGGCGGATATCGCTTCGATAACCATACAATTGTCAAGAAGAAAGGGGGGCCGAAAAGATGATGTTTGACGAATTGAGTGAATCTGAGCAAGCCAAGGTTCGTCATGTATTGAATCGGTTATTCGAGGTCAATCTGCTGGTTAGAGACAAGGATCGTGAAGCTTATGCCATCATACGGCGTCATAGTCAGGCACTTGAAGCCTACTTTCAATTTCTCGGTTGGGAACTAACAGTTGATGAACGTCATGAATGCGTCTTTCTCCACCTTCCGGATGGAAGGCTCCGCAGGCGTATGGACAGAGAACAGACTCTTTGGCTACTTGTGCTGCGTCTTCTGTATGAGGAGAAGCGACAAGGCTTGTCGTTAGCTGATTATCCGATGGTGACGTTGCATGAAATTCGTAGTAAGTTTGAGACGTTCCGGATTGAATGGGTGGGACGAACAGCACTGGACAAGCTTATTCGATTGTGTGCACAGTTTCAATTGCTCGAAGCGATGGATGAGGATCATCGTGCGGACGATGCCCGGTTCAAACTGTACCATACTTGGATGTATGTTGTTCAGGCTGATGAGATCGCTCAACTTACGGAAAGACTGGAACGCTATGATGCCGCAGAGGAAGGAGGATTGCTGGATGAAATGGATGACACGGCTCCGGTTGATTAACTGGCACTACTTCAAGGATGTAACTATGGAATTTGGCCGACAGACATTAATTACAGGACAAAATGCCGCCGGTAAATCGACGATTATCGACGCCCTTCAGGTGCTGTTTGTAGTTGATCAGCGACTTATCCGCTTCAACGCTGCGGCTCACGATGAGGCGAAGCGAAGTTTTGAGAATTACCTGATGGGCAAGATTGGCAGCGATGAGCGTTCGTACGTTCGGGACGGGGATTTTACGACCTACATTATTGCTGAGTTCCGAGACGAGGACAAGAAGGAATCATTTGTTATTGGTGCAGCTATTGACGTGTACCGCGATCGTTCGTATGAGGAAGAGTATTTTATATTGGCTGCATGCAAGTTGGATCAGCTTGACTTTATAAATCCGGAAGGGCAGTTGCTGAATCGGGAAGGGTTTAAACGACGGTATGGACCCGGTGTTGGGACTGGTCTTGGAGAAGTTGATCAGCACCTTGGTGTGAGGCAAAGTTCAAGGGGACGGGTTCTATTTGAGCGTAATAAGTCTAACTATCAGAAGGCATTGTTGGCAAGATTGGGTCAACTGCAGGATCGATTTTTCCATATATTCACCAAAGCACTATCGTTTAAGCCGATTCGGAATATTCGGACGTTTGTTTACGACTACATTCTGGACAAACGCGAGTTGCAACTGGACTTGATGAAGCAGAATTTCGAGATTCATGAGCGCTATAGGCAGGAACTTGAATTGCTGCAGAAGCGAAAAATGCAGTTGCAGGGCATTCGAGATAGCTATCAGGAGTATGCCCGGCTTAAAGAAACAATAAAAGAGCAGGACTATGTTATTAGAAAATTAAAAGTGTTGTATGAAACAGAGAATTTGGAGCAACAGGAGCGTTTAAAACATCAAGCAGAGGAAAAATCGAATCGCTTATTGGAAAGTATTGGATTAGCAGAGGTTAAGTTGAACGAGGCGCGTGAACAATCTCAGCTTGCTTACCAGCGTTGGCAGAATCATGCAGATGAAAAACGCAAGCGGGAACTGGAGAAGGAGACTCGGGAGCTTGAGACGAAACGTGTAGATATGGAGAATTTATTATCCATTTACTGTGCCAAACTTGATCGGGAGAGACAATTGCTGGGGAACTTCTCCACTTGGACGGATGGAGAATATTGGTCATGGGAAATAGGAGAGCAGGAGCGGATTGGTCAATATACGGAGCATCTTGCGGGATTGCTGGCGATTGTAGATAAAGGTAACGCAGAAGAATTAGATGAAGAAATATGGGAATCCAGACTCGATGAAATTGGTGAAGCCCGGTCTGGTTGGTATGATCGGCTCTTACTTGGAGAAGATCGTTTACTGGAAACACTGGATGCGGCGGAGGAACAGGCAACCGAACTGGAGAATATTATCTGTGATCTAGAACAGAAGAGGCGGAGCTATTCTGAGCCGGTCAGACAGTTGAAGGCGTTGTTGGAGGAGCATTTAAGTGGACGTTCTGCGGTTTGGATTTTTTGTGAGGAAGCAGAGCTGGTTGACGAAGGCTGGCGAGATGCACTTGAAGGTTATCTGAATACGCAACGATTTGATCTACTGGTAGAACCGGAATGCTTCGCCGAGGCCCTTGGTATCTATGAGCGAGAGAAATGGACGCGGAAGCTCGAAGGTGTAGGCCTTGTTGATACTGAAAAAGAAAGGAAATATCTAGGCACAGCAGAGGAGGGCTCGCTGGCTTATGAGCTTATTGCTGAGCATCCTGTAGTTCGGGCCCGTGTGGAGCATTTGCTAGGCAGGGTGATGAAAGCCAAGGATGAGCAGGAGTTGCGACGACATCGTACAGCCGTTACGAGTAGCTGCATGGTATACAGTAATCTCGTGGCCAGACAGATTCCGAAAAAGCACTATGAAATTCCTTATATTGGAGCAAAGGCAATCGCACACCAATTAGAAATTCGCAAGTTGGAGCTTCAGGAGGTTAGGGAAACTGTTTTAAGGCTAAGGGAATTGGCGACTGCTTTCCGTGAGTGGATGGATCGACTCCGGGACAAGGATGCTGTGTATAATAGCTTATCGTCTCACCTCACATTGCCGCGAGAACTGGAAGCTTGCAGGTATCGTCAGGAACAAGTGCAGCTAGAATGGGAAGGACTCAATCTTGCTGAAGCTGAACGCCTTAAGGCTGAGTATGAGCATTGGCGTGAGGTGGAGAAGCAATGGACGGAAAAATGGGGAGGCCTCTTGGAGGATAAAGGAACGGTTGAAGCCGAATGTAAGCAGCTTGCTGGAATCTTGCTTGTTCAGCAGAATAAAGTGCGAGATGCTGAAGTAATCCTTGAGCAATGGCTAGGTGAGCATGGTGTTGAGAGTGAGCAGCGGGCCAAGCAGCGTTATGAGGAAGCGGAACGATCAACAACAGTCAGTACATTTCAAAAGTTGCAAAATTGGGAACGTAGCTCTAAGGGAATACAGACCAAGCGTGATGACCAATTCAATGATGTAGCCAAACTAAGGCAAAAGTACAATGTTGATCATGCTTTCAGTGGTGATGCGAACGATTCCGAGAATGATGCCTATGATCGTTTGCTCGATACAATTGAACATCTTAACATCCCAGAATATCAGCAAAAGGTTACAGAAGCGCTTGCTGAGTCCGAGGAGGAGTTTAAGTCTCACTTTGTATTTAAGCTGCGGGAAGCAATTGAGATGGCGCGGCGTGAATTCCAACAATTAAACTATGCCCTGCGGAACTTCCCCTTTTCTGACGATAAGTATCATTTCGAGGTTTCGCCGAGCGAACGGTACAAGAAATTTTATGAGGCAGTGATGGACCCACTTTTGATGGAGAAGGGATCTCTGTTTGACCTGCCAGAAAATGATCGAACTGCAGTGCTACATGAATTGTTCGAAATGCTGGTGCGTGGAGAGGCCGGGCAGATGGAAGAGTATGCCGATTACCGGCAATACCTGGACTTTGACATCATTGTTTCGTCGAGCAGTGGGGGGCGTTACCGATTCTCGCAGGTACTTAAAGAGAAATCCGGCGGTGAGACACAGACTCCTTTTTATATTGCGATCCTAGCTTCCTTTCATCATTTATATTCAAATAAAAGCTCTCGTCTGGTTGTCTTTGATGAAGCGTTCAACAAAATGGACGAACAGCGTATTCAATCGAGTTTGCGGCTAATTAAGCAAATGGGACTGCAATTGGTAGCCGCTGTTCCAGACGAGAAAATGCAGCATATGGCACCTGAAGTGACGACTACGCTGTTTGTCAGCAAGCATGACTATCAATGCTTTGTTGATATGATTGACCGTTGGGCACCAGATGAAGCAGAGACGAGCCCAGCATTTCATAATATTGAGACAATTGAAAAGTCAGTTAACCCAACGGAAGAACAAATCTCCGATACGGACTCATTATCATCAAAGTTAGGCGAAAGTACAGAGAGTCCTACATTTGATAGTGAACGACACGGAAGGCAAGGCACCTTGTTTTGAATTGTTAGCAGGAGGTAAGACTTGTGTATGGAAGCAAACGAAATAAGCTTTAAGCAGAAATTTGGCAAGGACTTGCTGACCTTGCTTCTGAGCAAATATGAACAAAGCCAATCATTTGTTACAGGTATTCCTGGAAAAATGCGGCCCCAACTCACGATTGGGAAAAGTCCTTTTGCTCGTGATTACAACGATGAGATGGACTTTCGAAAGCGTCATTGGATGAACGAAAGGCTAGTTGAGTTAGAGCAGGAAGATGTAGTTCAACTTACAATGGCTAAATATCGTTCGGACGAAATAGAGAAAGTATATTTGCAATGGCAAGCTATAGAGGAGGCTTACCGAATTTCCGGTCGTACTCCTTTGCGCACCAAAATGAAGCAACTGCGGGCTTCTCTTATTCCGTTGACTTCTCATCCGTGGGGTTGGGTTCAAAAGTGGCGACAGGAAATGGACGATTCATTAGCGCAAGGCAAGGCTGTTCGCCTCGATCCAGATGATGTGCAAGGAACGGTTGATCTAGTTCACACGTTGAACGAGTTGCCACTGCTTGGTGATCGTGCAGTGCCAATTCGCATCTTTAGCCAGTGGTTATTTCGAGATACGAAGCATCTGGAACGTCAGACGCTTAAACGGCTGATTTCTCTGGCAAAGCAAGCTTCCGGTGAGCAGAGAGAGACAGAAGAGGAATGGTTGGATTGGCTTGGTCTTACTCGTAATCCTCAGAGTGTCTTTTTATGTGGCTCACTTGTCTTTCGAACCCGCGAAGGCAAGCAGGTTGACACTAGCGCATTTCCGGGCGGTCTTGGGATTTCCGGTGAGACGATAGATATGATAACGGATTTCTTTATGCCTGCTCGTCAAATTCTTACCATTGAGAATTTGACGAGCTATCATCATTATCTAGAGCAGCCTTCGGTTCGTGCTGATGAGGTTCTTGTTATCTACACAGGAGGGTACCCAAATCGTGTCTTGCAAAGCTTTCTCCGAAAGCTGAGTCAGGTCGTAAATGAAGCGTCAAATCCACCAGAACTGTTCCACTGGGGTGATATCGACCTTGGGGGAATCCGAATTTTCAAGTGGATTCAATCCAATTTTTTCTCCGAGCTTCGACCTTATCGGATGGGAGTGGATACGTTACTCCAGTACGAATCACAAGCAGCGCCGGTCAGTGAAGATTATGCTAATCAGCTACTTCATGCGTTGAGTGAACCACAATATGCGGATTGGCTTCCGGTACTGGAAACCATGATAGAGCGGAGGATTCGTCTTGAGCAGGAATGTATCATAGACTGAGATAAGGATTTCATATAAACTTCAATCGGGTTGTGCTGCATCGTTGGACGGAAGATAGAGTCAATTTAGTTAGTTTTAATGAAAAGAAAGGGACCTGAAAAAAAGAATAAGATTGAATAAATATTAACCAGCATTCAATCTTTTCGTTCTGATAGTGTTGCTGGATATTCATTTATCAAACTTTTCTTTTGGGATGTGCCTCATCTTAATATTAATAGAATTCGTTTCGATTTTTCAACAGGACTAAACAATGATAGGGTGCTAAGATTCTCAATTTATTATCAGTATACAAGAGGCTGGGACATAACCTAAGCCTCTAGAGAAAAAAAGTGAAATCGCAATTTTGATTTCACTTTTTTTACGTTATTTTTTTAAAATTAACAAGAGAGATTACCCTCTTGCTACATACTTTCTTAAATTTACTGCCATGAGTGCAAACCCCTTTTCATTTTCAACCTTCGGTTTCCCACGAACTGAAAATCGTGTGAAATCTAAAATCGCCTTCAGAAATCCGAATACAGGCTCTACGTCAATTTTTCACTGTCCATAGATTGTTCCTGTTTCTTCTTCTGGAAGTTTATTCCTTACATATTCTTTTTGTTGTTCCCATCTCACATTCACACTCATACACTTTGAATTGACGCCTAAATCCACTCTTATCTGTTCGATTTGAATCGTTGCGAAAGCCGTAGCTTTTTACCATTGGGACATGTGTATGCATCTTCCTGGGTATCATATTCCCAATTTGCAGTTTGGAAAGGATCATTTTTATACTTCTTTTTTCGCTCCATTCGGAATTGGTTATACGTAATCCATGGAATACGTTCGCATTTCAACAAAATATCTTCGTAATTCTGTTCACTTCCATAACCCGCATCTGCAACGATATGCTTGGGTAAAGAACCCCTTTTCCATCTGATCCAAAAACGGAATGAGTGTTTTCGTGTCTGTGGGATTAGGAAAAATGCTGTAACCAAGCGTATATAGCCTTTCGGTTCCGATCTGAATATTGTAACCTGCTTTGAGTTGACCGTTTTTCATATAATCATCTTTCATACGCATAAAGGTCGCGTCTGGATCTGTCTTTGAATAACTATTGCGTTCACCAAAAATTTTAAAGTCTTTTTCATATTTGCGTTTACGTGAAATCCATTCCTGAATTTGTTTGAGGCTTTGTTTGGGAAACTTCCGCTGGCTACGTAACTTTTTACGCTTGCTTACATCGTCATTTTTTTCAATTTCCTTCGTATAGTCTTGTACCACTTCTTCTAAAACTTCAGCCACTTGTGTTAATTCCTTAACTGAAAGCTGCCCTTCATTTTCCTTTTCAATCTCTGGAATAATTTTTGTTTCCAGTAGCTCGTTGTAAAGCTGATTGGATTTTTCAATGAGACGGGTGTGGTTCCAGACAAATGTATCTCTATATCAGAAAAAGGTGTCAGGCAACGAATCGATCGTTACATCAAGTATTATAATGAAGAGCGTATCCAAGAAAAATTAGGCTACCACGCACCAAAAACATTTGATAGCATGTCAGCCTAATAAGGGTGTTTTATTTGTGTCTCATTCTGTTATTTCAGTCTAAATGGATGGAGGCCTTGTTTATTTGATGATTTATCCTCTTTTCAATACTCGCATACTTTATCTTCGCATTCTGGCTTTTCTTTAGCATCAACATAAGACGATGTTATAGTGTCATTTGACTTGTCATAAATCCCCCAAAACCCTTTTTCTCTGTTACCGTTCAAATACCCCTCTGCGTTAATACCACCCATTGGGTCTATTTCATATTTTTCGGAGAAGTCAATTTTACCTATTCCTTCATAGTTAGCATTTATGTAATTAGTCATTCGTTTTTTAGCTTTATCAAATAGTTCTAGTTCTGCAGTCTTAATTTCATCTTGCTTTTCATCATATTGGTGTTTCATATATATTCCTCCAAGTGTTATAATGATGATTTTTCTGAAAACAGGATAATAATGTATTTTTTCATAAAACCATCCTTTCAGTGCTTATTTTACATGAGGAGTGTGTCAATGTATATGAGCAAGAAGGTCAAGATTCCTAATATATCTGACCAAGATTATTATAGTATTAGTCAACTAACTTATCGAGATGAGTATTTGAAAAAACATTTCTCAAAAAACATGCCCGTGAAGATTAACTCAGGAAATCAATATTTCATAGATAAAATCAAAAAAGACCCAGACACAGGGCTAGATGTGTATGTATTTGTCCAAGCAAAGAAAAAAGAAGGTAAATGAGTTAAACCAAAAGAGCCTGAGAATGTTGTCGTAGGTTTTCAAGGAACAAATCAAGAACAAATCAAGAACAAATCAAAGCTGATGTGATAAGTGCAGATGGCGGCAACGTGGTGATGGGGAAAGACCCGAAAAAGAAAGTCAAATACATTATGAAAAAAGAGGCGTCTGAACACGCTAAAGCGATTGCCAAGTATAACGGTAGTATGGAACAAGCCATGTTGATGAAAAGTGGGAAATACAAAATTGTCACTAAGACCTCTCAATTTGATCAAGGTGATCAGCTCGTCGCCAATGAAGTGAAAAAGTATGCTGGCACGAACACAGTCATTTCGACAACGGGTCACTCACTTGGAGGGGCAGATGCGGAATACGCTGGTGTAAACAATCATGTTTACAGTGTAGCTTTTAACAATCCTTCCATTGTTAAGCTGCATGATGAAGAAACACAGAAGAAAATCAGAAACGGCGAATTTGATTTGTATCATAAAGCCATCATTAATCCGGATGATATGGTGGGTTCAGGTTGGTTATTAGAATATGACCGGCACAACGGAACGACCATTTATACGAAAGATCCTAGTCAATCACGAAGAGAGCGTATAGATCGGTTTATGTCACCGCTTGGTGTTCCTGGGGTTTTAGGAAATTTGATTAATTCCTTCTATGGCCAAGCATTTGCAAAAAATCCGGATACTCATAGTTTAAATGAGTCGAACTTTACTTTTGATAAGAATGGTCATATCAAAAGTGTGGATGGAAGCAAAGGTGTGTATAACCAGAATATCGGAATCGTTCTCATCTTATTCAGGTATAAATGGACAAACCATCAAAGTGGATATCAAATATGCAAAAGAATTAGCTCAGCGATTACAGGCAGCTATCGAAGACTTAAAAACAAAAAAACAAGTAATTGAACAATTCCCTCATGATCACAGCAAAATGGTTGATGAAGTGAAATCTATTTGCGGAAAGAGATTAGGAGAATTCAAGGATTTAGATCCAAGTGACGTTGAAAAAGCTATATTGTATCACGCGCCTTATGTGAAAGATGGGGCAGCATTTTATGACTCAGAAGAACACTATGAAACTGAGGCTTCTCTACATTATTTGATTAGAGATTTAGAGGATATTAGTGAGTTTATTGTGAAAATGGCGGAGGATTTAAAAGATAAGAATAATGAATTAGCAAGATGGTTACGGTTGTAAGGGGGATTTTAATTGCCATATGGAGTGAATATGGATGCAGATGAGTTTTACAGACGATTACAACAGAATGAGGAATTAAAAAATATAGTGGGTTCAAGTTTAAAAACTCATTGTCAGAACCTAAAAGAAGACACCAAAAACGCATCAGATTTTTATTCAGCACAACAGGTTGTTGCTGAAGTGTATGTTGCTTTGCTCTCTTCATTTGAAGGGAAAGGTAAAGAAGCATTAGTGCAAAAGCTTAATGAAAATGCGACTATGCTGACAAATGCAACACAGAACAGAAGTGCCTTTCTAAGAAGTATAAAGACTAAATAGTGAACATAACCTCTTCGCAACGATGTGACAGAGGTGTTTTTATATTTGAGAATCGTCTTATAAATTCCTTGACGCTTTATTCACAGCTGGTATCAGCTTATTATTTAATATGACACATAAACGTTGACGAGCAAGATGATTAATACCGTGCATGTGGAGGCAATTGTATCGATGGTACGAGTGTAAAAAGTGAAATGAATAAAAATGGGTCGTGATTTGAATACTGGCTTCTAGTTTGTACGATCATCACGGACTTTTTATTAACTTACTCAGAGAGGTCGATCAAAGAATTTTTAATTCATGGAAAGGTGGAGGATGAGATTGAGTCAATTTAAAATCTTAACAAACTATATCCCTATGCTTCAAGTCGATGATATTGGTGAATGGGTAATAGATAAAGAAAATGATGGAACAGCAGAACACCCGATTCAGACGCCCTTTGTGAATTATTCCGAAACGGTCCGTCGTTTTATCGAGGATGTCTATACCTTTGCAGAACAACATCAAGAAATGGAGCTTACCCGCTACAGTGAGATCCTCAAAGAAAATGGCATAGAGGATGGAACGAACGATATGGAGAATGTGGACACCTCAAATGTAAATGCGCAGTGTGTACTGGCTCTCATCATGGGGGTTCTGAGAGCTGAACGATTTTGCGATGGTGTCATACTCGATTTCTTTACAAACGGAGCTATTGTCAAGTGGCTTGAAAGATTGGAACGTTTGGAGAATGATTGAACAAATTTAAACGATGATGTGATGGTGGTGTGCGCTCAATTTTATCAAATAACTTTCGGAAAATGAATTGAAAAAATTTCGTTTCAGGCACTATTTGAAAATAGTGCTTTTTTTGTTTGAATCGACATGTTTAAAATTCTTCTATTGACTTTCCCCTTTACTGAAAGGTTTATACTTTGATCAGATCAACAAATCGGAGGAGATGCAGGATGTTCAAAATCGGTGATTTTTCTATGTTAAGTAAAGTCCCTGTCAAAACCTTAAGGTATTATGACCAAATAGATTTATTAAAGCCTAAGCAGATCGATCAAGATTCCGGATACCGGTATTATTCAGCTGAGCAGCTGCTTGAGGTTAATCGAATTTTTCTTTACAAGGAATTAGGTTTTACGTTAAAGCAAATGGGGCAGCTTCTTCGTGAAGATATTTCTGTCGAGCAGATTCAGGGCATGTTTCTCTTGAAAGAGAGTGAGATTCAGCAATTGATCGAGAGAGAACAACAGAAATTAGCGCGTATTAAGGAGCGGATGCACCTCATCAAACGAGAGGGGTGTGTTGAAAAAGCGCAGGAAGTCATCATCAAATCGGTTGAAAGCAAACGCATCATGTCTTTTCAATCCAACGGAACTGTTGACGAAATCCCAACATTCTTTCAAACGTTTCATCATTTGTTACATAAACATCCGCAAGACTTGAACTCTGAGCCGCAAATCGTGCTGTGGAGGGAATCAATTGCTAAAGAAAGTGAGTTCGAATTTGAGGTGGGATATTCAGCGAAAGCGCTAAGGAGCTCTCTGCCTCAGGGTATCACGATGCGTACGTTACCAGCTGAAGAAACTATGGCGACGCTCTTATTTCATTCAGATTCTCCATTTGCACAATCTGCTTGTGTTGATCTGGCGACATGGATCGAACATAACGGATACCGCGTGAAAGAAGATCAGCCGGGGAGAGAGATTTATTACCCGTTGGCAGAAAATGAGGAAGGCAGACTCATTGAAATTCAAATTCCTATAAAAAATGAAGTCAAATCGTAAACATTGCCCAAAGGAGAAAAGCCACGATGAAAAATAAAGCCGTTGTGTATTTACTTGCTTTAGCAGCCTTTTTAATTGGAACGATCGAATATATCATTACAGGAATTATTCAAATGGTCGCAGATGATTTACAGGTCACGACATCTGCTGCTGGTTTATTGGTCACATCATTAGCGCTCTCAGCAGCAATCGGCGCGCCGATTGTCATTGCACTGACCATCAATATCGACCGCAGAAAAATATTATCATGGATGCTGATCATTTTTACTTTAAGTAATATCATCACAAGTGTCAGCCATTCGTTTGAAAGGGTGCTGATGACTAGGGTTTTACAAGGAATTAGTGGGGGGACGGCCATTGTGGTGGCAATGGCTGTGGCTACTCGCCTTGTCGAACGAGAAAAAAGAGGAACAGCGATTGGCATCATTTTAATGGGATTAAGCAGCTCCTTAGTTTTAGGTGTTCCAATCGGGACATTTCTAAGCAGCATGATTGGATGGAAAGCATTATTCGCAGCTATTGGATTGATCACGCTCATTCCGCTGATTGTTGTGTATAGGCGCATCCCTTCTATGAAAGAACAAGAACCGGTGACGCTAGGTATGCAATTATCGATATTAAAAGATAAGAGAATTTTGCTTGCAGTGGCAGTTACACTCTTTTATGTAGGCGGATATTCCACTTTATTTACCTATTTAACGCCCTTCCTGCAAGAATCAGCAAACCTTAGCATAACAGAAATCAGCGGCATTTTATTACTAGCGGGAATATGCAGCTTTTTGGGCTCCAGTCTTGGAGGGGTTGCAGCAGATAAAAAAGGCCCAACATTCACGATTTTCTCCGGAATTATTCTGCAAATCATCATGCTGATGCTGCTAGCATTTGTGACAGGGAATCTCGTGGTTATGGTGGCGGTGATCATGATATGGATGATCGCTACATGGAGCACATCGCCAGCTCAGCAGCTGTATCTCGTCACACTTGTACCCAAATCTCCTGATATCGCATTAAGTGTCAATACATCGTTTATTCAATTCGGATTTGCTTTAGGCTCGGGGTTAGGAGGGCTTGTATTGAGCAGGACATCTATATTGCACCTAAGCTGGATCAGCGCTGGAACGGTTCTTCTCGCTTTACTCATGACCATCTTGATGGTGGCGTTTGACAGAATCTCTCAGCAGAAGAGTTTGAAGGTGATGGAGCAAGGTAGATAACATGATCGATTCACTAGTGAACATACAAATTTAGTATTGTATTGTGGGAACTACTTATTTCGGGTAGTTCCTTGGCCCATTTCGTGGGCTTTTTTTATAAAAATTCTTATCTCTGCAGTTCTGCTTTATTACTTCTGTAAATACCTGATCTCCTTGTCATACTTTTGAATGAAATTGACTCAATAGAATTGACGTAAGAACCATGAATAGGTGAAGATGAAATAAACTGTAAGATAAAGGGAGACGGATGATGATACATATCATATTTGGGGCGGCAGCTGCCGGTAGTTTAAAACAAGCAGTACGTGAAATGAAGCAAGATCAAATAGATGATATCATCGCTTTTGATGATATTTATTCGATTGGACCACTTCTACATTTACACGAACATAAAGGACAAGCGAACCGTATAGAATGGCTGCGTAATGTGATGTCAAATGAATTTGGCTATTTTGATGACTTGGTCAACGATCAGCATAAAATGCTTCAACAAATAAAGGAGATAAAAGCAGGCAGTCGTATTCTCATCTGGACAGGCAGTAATGCCCATGAGCAAATTGGCTTGCGATATGCCGTCTATTTATTAAAAGAAAAAAGGGTTGAATTGTCTGTAATCAATATAACGATAGCATTTGATCAGCTGTTCAATACAAATACAAGAAGAATGGATATTCGACATTCCGGAGAAATTGCATCTGAAAAATTTAAAATTTTGTACGAGAGTAAAGAGCATATTCACACAGTGACAAAAGAAGAAAGAGAAAGATTACAAAACGAATGGCTTTCATTTGCTAAAGAAAATCATACGCTGCGGATATGGCAAAAAGGACAAACGATCAGCGTACCAGAAGATGAATTTGATGCTTATTTAGTGAAAATGGCTAAGCGGCTTCATCAGTCCGCGCCAGAAGAGGAGTACATCGTAACTCCACGCCTGATAGGGGAAGTCATTGGTCATTTAGATCAGTATATCGGGGATGATTTTATTGAGTATCGACTTAAGATATTAATTGATCAGGGGATTTTTGACATGAAAGGAAAACGAACTTCCATGCGTTATTACTCGATTAAACTGACAGAGTTCGGTCAGAATTTCAAAAAATGGGTATGCTGTCGAGAGTTTGTAGATCATCCTTTTGTGAAAATTGAAGGAGATTACGGTAGTGAACCCTTTCATTGCGGGCATTGTCAATGTCATTTAGAAAGAGATGATGTACCAGTAAGCGATACCCTTTTCTCAAAGATTTGGAATTGGAATGTACAGTATGGTCGCTGGTTTGACGAAGAAACCGATGATTTGCTGCCAAATGGCGTAGACATGGAAAGGAAGTTCAATCAAGAAGGAGAGCGTATCACGAAAGAAGTGAAACGTGAATTATCTCCTGCGTATCAAATTGAATACAGCCCAAGTGAAATGACGAGATATTTTATTTAAAACAATAGAATTAATTAAGTAAATGTAGGTTTTCTAAGAATTAGACATTCGTTGAACTGATGGAAATGAATGTTTAATTCTTATTTTTTATTTATGAAAGAATTTAAGATCCGCAGAAAAACGGAATCTGCAATGGAAAGGGAAAATATTGAAACATTTTTTCGGTAAAATCGTAATAAAGATAGAGCGTTCAACAGAAACATTTAAAACGGAGAGGAGTATTACATGGAACAAGCTGCACTGAAAAAAATGAGGACGAAACAAGTAGTTACCTCTAATTTGCTATTTGGCATGATGATCTTGATTTTTTTTGTTTTGATTCAAAAAGTTGAGATTCAATTTACATATTTCTTTCTTTGTTTAGGAATCTTCATGCTCCTTCAAGGCATTTACGGCTTGATCAAAAAAGGATCAACAAAGTCTATCATTCCCATATTTGAGCAGGTAGCCATTTATGAAAAAGAGAAATTGGGAAAAGAGTGGGAGAAAGAACAAAGAGTGGAAAATATTTGGAAATTGATATTGAGCGGACTAATGTTCTTCCAGTCATTTAGTTTTCAAACGATGCAAGATCCATTTTTTCATATAGAACCTAAGTTTCTCATTTTCTTATTTGTTATGGCTCTAGCCATTATCAATATAAGCATGCTCTTTCGCTTTAGAAAAATCGACCGATCGACGGAAGCGCATGGATTAAAAGGCTTTACAAAGGAATCAAACATGATGGCAATGGCTTTAGGATTATTATCAGTGATTGTCATATTCGGATTTATCGTCATCTTTTTTCTTCCATAAAACAGAATGTTGAGGTGAAACAAATGAATGCAAACATTCAACAACTGATCGATCAGACAAAGGCGAAATTTGGTTTAGATCTTTACTATTTAAAAAGACACAGTTTTCATCGCTACGTCAATATGTTCAATGAAACGGTTTATACATTGAATATGGAATGGTTTCCCTCTCATGAAGCTGAACCCGAGGACGATGATCTAAACCCGGACGGCACAGCTGTGATTGACGTGAACTTAAATACAGGCCAAGCTGAATCGGTTATTTTTGTCATGGACAAAACCTTCGCGAAGAATGGTGTCACGTTTAAGAGACCTTATCCAGCTTATGTCATTCAATGGATCGAACAAGAAACAGGATTGGTCTATGGTGAGCATTTTCACATGCATCAAAAGGAGAAAGGGGAACTTTTTTTCGAAGAAGCAATAGATGGTGTGAAAGTGACGCCTTCAGGCAGAATCGAAGTGAAATGGGATGAACATGGGCAGCTCATTCACTATATACATCGAGGGCCATTTATGGCAAAAAAACGACTAAAAACTGAAGAATATGTGCTTTCCATTGATAGGATCGAGGATTTAGCCCAGCAGCAAGTGCAGCGGTTTGATTGGCCATTCTTCGAGCAGAATCGAATCCGCCCTATATATGCGTTAGAAGAAATTTATGTCAAGAACGATGGAACAGGAACGATACCGTTTGAAATTGGACGTGAAGAAACACATTGTATACACATGAATCAGGTGATGGAGTGGAATGAACCGTTAAACAAAGGCTTTGAAAAAAAGGAAATCGATATAAACGAGGACATTACTGCTGAACAAGCCTTGTCACTGGAGCCTTCACCAGATACCTTCCCAATCTCAAAAGAAGAGCAAGCTGCGTGTATCAAAGCGGTTCGAACCTTTTTGGCACAAAAATATTCAAAGGATACAGGGAAGTGGGTGCTAAAAACACTCCACCGTGATCATGGCTACATCCAAGCGATATTAAAAACGAATGAGCAAGAAGGCTGTGGTTTTATGGATAAGATCAAGGTCTTCATTGATGCCAGCACTTTTGAAGTCATTAATTACATAGATAAAAAAGAGATGTTTCAAGTATGCGGGATACTCAATCCATCTCAAACAGTTAGTGAAATCACCATATCTCCGAAAGAAGCCTTTGAAACATTGAGAGAGCGCCTCGAACTTACACCCATCTACGTCTATGACGATGTGCAAAAACAATATGTTTTATGCGGAAAGCTCGACTGTCATGAAGGCGTTGATGCAGTGAGCGGTGAAGTGTTCTCTTTGACAGACCTTTCATAACTTCTAAAAGAACAGTGAGCAGCTGTTCTTTTTTGCCCATCTCCCTCTTTTTTGAAGAAAAATGGAATTTTGTAGAAGGAAGTTGTCGTTTCATCACGAAAGAAACAGATAAGAATATGATCATAGGTCCATCGGTTGGAATTCGTATTTCATATAGTAAACGTCATACATATTGAAAACCCATTGCAGTAAAGTTGATCTACAATCTTTTAGAGGAATTCGTGTCTCTAGTAGTAAGCGAAACTAGGCGGACTAAGATCATAGGATGAGTTGAACATGTTTGTTTTTAGGTAAGCTTAAAGCCATAAATAGAAGAAAGTGAGGATATCTACCTTGAGTACATTGGAAGTGTTTCGTCAGTTTTTGGTTGACCATTATCCTGCGTTACAAGATGAGCTTTGGCTGAAAGATGTTGATACCCTTCGAATCTCTCCTATTCTTCATCCCTTTCTGAAAAGCAAGCTGCCAGAAGGAATCGAAAAATTCACTTGTGTCCTATTCACGCAGCAGACAGATCAAACCGCTGCACCGCTCAAAGTCTACCTTTTATTAGATGAATATGAGCAATCGCTTTACGCCATTGATTTGATGAATGAACAAATAGCGCTTCATTAATACAGAAGCAAAAAAGCTGCTTGAGAGCTCCTCAGCAGCTTTTCTTGTGAATATTAGTTTGTCATATCAACCAATCTTGAGTGCAAGTTGTCCAATTCTTTCTTTGTTGGAAAAGAGCTGATCAGCAGTGTAGACCGTCCTAATTGATTAGGAAGCTCAGTATCGGTCACAATCATATCAATCCCAAGTCGATCCATTGTCAGTTCATTTAATGTATTTTCTGGACTTGTGAAAATATGAATGAGAGGAGGCAATCTTAATTTAATTAAATCTGCAATCAACAAACTATGATTATAACCTAATGTTGAAATGACAAAAATGATCAACACGTTTCTCCGATCCATTTCCAAATGAACAAGCCCCCTCCAGTTAGAAGTAATGATACGAATCAATTCTCGTTCATTTTTCACAAAAGAAGCAAGTATATCGTCTGTTTTTAACTCTTGAATGATATGAGTAATCCTCGAATAGAAGTAAGGAAGCTGTTTTTTTACCTCTGATAAATACCTCTATTTCTTTTTGAAAAGGAATCCATCTCTTACGGTAATTTCCCTAGAATACACATAATATTGGAGAAGAATCAGTGTCATCACCTTGCGATTAGCCACCTCTTGATGAAAAATCAACTCCAATTGATTGATAAAGGAATGAATGGCTTCGAAGAGGTGTGGTGTATGCGATTGAAAGAACGTCAATTTTTCTTCGACAGTTTCAATTGATTTATAATGGCCAATAGCTGGTTCAATCAATAGTAAAAAGACAAATTCGTGACGATCCAACGTAACACCAAAAGTGTCCTTTGTCATTTGGCAAACGTGTTCTTCCAAGTTTTTGATTTGATTATAGATACCTTTAGCTGTAGCTGTTTGTTTTTCCTTATCCATTGAGTACCTATAATTGCGTCGTATTGAAAAATTTTTCCTCACTCGGTGTATGGAAACGGCGAGCCATAGGCAAAATTTATCTATAGCCACATCAGGTAGATTGACTTCGAGCACCTGAAATAGTTTTTGTAAAAAATCAACTGCATCTTGCTTTTGAATATCATCGAATGGCCAAAGCCTGCTTCCATAGACTTCAAACAAAAATTCCACAAAAAATTGACGAATCTCCTTCTCATTTCCATGGAACTGCATACTATCTGGTCGTAACTCAATGTCATACGAGATAAGGAGCGAATTGATTTTATGAATGGTGTTATACAATGTGGATCTACTGATATTCAGCGTGTCCATCCATTCATAGAAAGACCTGTTTTGTTCAAAGAAAACGCCGTCAATCAATCGAATTTCAATCGTATCTTTTAGAATTTCTTTGATATAGTAGTCGACTCGTATCGTCTGTGTATAACAAATGGATATGCCTTGTCTTGGCTTTATGTGGATTAACGGCTCTCCATTCTCTGTTTGGAACGACTTCATTTGTTCTAAATCGCTTTGAATGGCACGAACCGAACCGATTTGTTCATTCGATATCTCTTGTAGGCTCCACCACTTATCTTTTGATACAAGCAGTTTTAAAATGTTTATCCATCTCTTTGATTTATTATCAATAAGCTCCATTAAACAACTAACTCCTTCCCTTGGCTTGCCTCTATATGATGAAGTCATCATAAAGAACGTTTTGTTCTCAATATAGCATGAAATGATTGTAATGTTTAGGCTAAAGTGTTTTGTCTTCACTTTTAATGATAAAAGAGAAAAAAATTAGACAAAAACAAATGTTATTCGTTGATTCTCCATATTTTTCTTTTAAAAGGTTATAAGTGATCCATGAATCCTATAAAAATGGATCATTTTGTTTATTTTTTTGCTATTGAAACGGTAAATGTAAGAATAAAACGCAGCAGCTTTTTGATTACCATATGAAAGGGAGTAGAAAGGAATGCGATTTATATAATGCTGAACTGACTCACCTTACATACGATATGATACATGCTTGTTTCTTCATATGAACGAACCATATGTGAATATATGCTTATATATGCATGTACACATCGTTTATTGTTCATTCCAGTATAAATATAAAATTCACATTTAATCTTTTCACGATCCTCTCACTATTCCCCATTTCTATCGACCCCAATCCAGTTACTCTAACCACTACTCATGATGACCTTTCAAGCTCATGATTGATCAACTCATTTTATTCATAGGGTCTTAAGGTGCAATTTTTAGAAAATATTGATCAGAAGCGGAGTGATTGATCTGACAGTATACGAATGATTTTTTATCGTTGTTGAAAATTAATTTTAGAAAAGGGTGGATGTATTGAAAAGAATATTGTCGCTGGCACTCATTACAGTGCTAGTCATACAGTCTAGTATATTAGGAATCTTGCCTTTAGCAGGGGCACAAGCAAAAGAAATTCAAGAAAACATTTATGGGGATATTGAGTTTGCTGATAGCGAAGGCAATAAGTTATCAAGCATGGAAGATCAGCAAGTAAGAAAGGCCACTGTACATTGGTCTATAAAAGGAATTGATCTAAAAAAACAATATCCGTATGTTCTCACTCTTCCTTCAGCCATCCAGGTAGAGAAGGAGCAGAAGGAACCCATTACTGTGGGTGACATAACTGTTGGCGAGTATACCGTTTCAAAAGAAAATGAAGTGACGGTGACATTTAAAGAAGATGTTGAGATCGATCCAAATTTAGAAGGATCAATTGACATCGATGTCACCAGTATAACTCAGCAAGAAGAGAAAACAAAGCAAAATAAGGGTGAAGAAAGTCTTCCAAAAGATGACTCAATCTCATCTGAGAAAGATAAAGCTTCTAACAATCAAGAAGCCGCTCAAACGAAACAAAACGATGAAGATGAATTACTAAAAAACAAAGTGAGCGTGTCCAAGCGTGCAGGGCTGCAAAGTGTTTCAAAACAAATGCTGATACAAGAAAATCTCCTCACTGATGCGAAATTAATATTTGAAGATCAGGAAGGAAATTCAGTTGAAAAGCCTGATATCAACTCACTGATTTCCATTAACTATGAGTGGGCCATCCCGAACGGTCATAGCTATAATGGCGGGGATGAATTCCATTTCAAGGTTCCAGAGGAATTAGTGATTTATGAAAAAATCGATCGTCTTGAGATGAAATTTAATCAGGCAACCATTGGTTATTTTTCTGTAGATGAAAGCGGAAATGCCTCCATCGAGTTCACTGATTTTATTAAACAATATTCAAATATTCATGGAACACTTCAAGTGTGGACGCAATTAGATAAAAAAACTGTCATTACTGAAGAAAAAGAAGTGGTCATTACCCCGATTTAAGGAAAGGATAAAATATCCATCCCGATTAAATACATTCCAAATGGCCCGAATGTCTCTAAAAAGGGAGAACCAAATCGAACTTACAATGCTGAAACCATTCAATGGACAGTAGATTTTAATATGGATTTAGAAGATGTGAAACAAGCGAAACTGTTAGATCCGATTCAAGAAGGTCAGGCGTTGAAAAAAGATTCAATTAAGCTTTATCGTATTGATACAAAGCTAAATGGCGAAACATCGATTGGTCAGCTGCTTGACGAAAACCACTACACAATCGGCCAAACAGCAGATGGTCAAGATTTCACGATTGAATTTAAAGATGACGTTCATCTAGCTTACCGTTTAATGTATGAAACGGATATTACGAATCAGGATCAATCTGCATTTCGTAATAAAGCGTCCCTTGTTTCTGGTGATAAAGTGATCAGTTCAGCAGAAGGAACAGTGAATGTGACAAGAGGCAGTCCTTTAAATAAAAAAGCCGCTCACTACGATCCAGTCACACAAACAATTACATGGGAAATTCGATATAACTATAACGAAAAAAAGCTGGCTCAAAAGGACGCTTTGTTAGAAGACTACTTTAACGGCACACAGGCGCTGATTTCTGATTCATTTCAAGTCAAAGAAGTCACAATTGATCAAAATGGCAACGAAGCAGGGACTAAAGCGTTTGAAAATTATGTAGTTCAACCTCAAAAAAAGGATGAACAAAACGGGTTTACCTTGCAATTCAATCAAGATATTCAATCAGCTTATCTCATCACCTATCAAACGAAAGCAGCCGAGCGGATTTTTGAAGCTGAAGAGATTATCAATACGGTAACAGCTGGCAAAGAGAGCAAACAAGGGAAGCAAAGAATTGACCAGCAAATCCTAACGAAAAGTCATGGAACACCGAATTACAAGAACAAGACCATTCCATGGCGTATCACCTTCAACAAAGATCAACAAACGATGAACAATCTAATATTAAAAGATACGTTTACAAACGAAGGATTGACGCTGCAAAAAGATAGTTTAAAAGTAACGACAGGCAATTCAGTGCTTGAAGAAGGCACAGACTATCTAATCGTTGAACATGCAAATGGATTTGATATTCAATTTATGAAAGAAATAAACACAGAACATACCGTCACATATACAACGGCTTTTGATTATGAAAAAAGAGCAGATAAGGATCAAAAGAACCTGCGTAATCATGTAAAGCTTGAATGGGTAAATGAAGATGGCAAGGATTTGACGAAGGAAAATCAATCTGTCTTCACGCCTGACACATACACGCAGTCAAATGGATTCAAGAACGGAACTTATGATGCAAAGAAAAAAGAGATCACATGGAATATCGGTGTGAACTATAACTTGAAACATTTAGAAGAGGCGAAAATCGAGGATTTCATTCAAGGAAATCAGCGTTTGCTTAAAGATTCAATCACCGTTTACTCGCTTGATTTACAAGGCGGGGAAAATGGAGCAGAAGAAAAAGAAGTATTAGCGAAAGAACATTATGACATCAAATTCCTTGAAAATGAAAAGGGAGAAACAGGCTTCGAAGTCATTTTCAAAAAAGCCATTGATTCCCCATACAAAATCACGTATCAAACAAGTGTTGAAGGAATGGATTTAGTACAGGAAACCTACGATAATAAGGCGACCCTTTATGATGGACAGACAAAAGAATCAGACGTGAATGCTGTAGTGTCCATTCCAAATGGAGGGAAATACACGAGCAAATCAGGAAATCAACAAGGGAAAGTCATTGATTGGAAACTGAATATCAACTTTGGTCAATCAACCGTCCAAGATGCGACGATTATAGATCATCCAAGCAGTAACCAAGCCATAATAGAAAACTCCTTTCATCTCTATTCGACGACAATAGATGAAAAGGGGCAAGTGGCAAAAGGAGAAGAGCTGGAAAAAGGGAAGGATTATGAGCTAGACCTTGAATTCGATCCAGATTCTTTTCAAATTAAATTTAAAGAAGAAATCACGAGACCATATATTTTAGAATACCAATCTCTCATTTTAGATAAAGTGGGAAGTACACTTCAAAACGAAGTAACGTTTAGAGGTGAAAATGTAAAAGAAATCAAAAAGGAATCCGAAGCCTCAATTGTGGTCAAACGCACAGCTGGCATGGGAGATGGCACAGGAGCGATTGGTGCTTTAACCATTAAAAAGGTAGATGCAAGTACTGGAAAAGCGCTAAAAGGAGCAAGCTTTTCTCTGACAGATGCTGCGAGTGGTATCGTCATTGGAACAAAGGCAACAGATGAAGAAGGAGCTCTTCGATTTGATCGTCTTCTGTATGGTGACTATATCGTGACAGAAGAGAAAGCACCTGATGGTTATATTAAGACGAAGGAACCGATCCATGTAACGATTGATCAGCCTTACGAATCAGGAGATCAAGCGAAAACAGGAAATAGCATGACGGTGCAGAACCAAGAAATACGCCAGCATGTCAAATTAATGAAAAAAGACAAAGAGACAGGTGCTGCATTAGAGAATGCAGAATTTGAACTGAAAAATGAATCTGGAGAGACCGTCCAAACCCATTTGAAAACGGACGAAAAAGGAGAAATTCTTTTCAAACATCTTGAGCCAGGTTCCTATTATTTTGTGGAGACAAACGCACCGAAAGGCTATCAATTAAATCAGCAAAAATGGCCGTTCACCATTAAAGAAAATCAAACA
The DNA here is from genome assembly GCF_038593345.1 of Bacillus sp. FSL M8-0350. Lineage (NCBI taxonomy): Bacteria > Bacillati > Bacillota > Bacilli > Caryophanales > Bacillaceae > Bacillus > Bacillus sp. FSL M8-0350. The sequence continues at coordinate 832,808 of NZ_CP151985.1, forward strand.
GAAACAACAACTGTAACCGCCGTAAATGACATCATCAAAGGCTCTGCAGAATTGAGCAAAATAGGTGAAGGCGGAGAGAGACTAGAAGGTGCACAGTTCAAGCTATTAGATCAAGACGGGCATGAGTTAAAAGGTTCGCTTGTCACAGGAGAAAATGGCAAGATCACGATAAACGAACTAAGACCGGGTACGTATCAGCTCATTGAAACAAAAGCACCAGATGGTTATGTGTTAGATGAAACACCAATCAAATTTGAAGTACCACTTGATCCAAAGGAACCAGTCGTTATTTCGCAAAAGAACCTATATGAAACAAGTGCATTAGAAGTGATGAAAGAAGGGGAAGATGGCGAGAAACTTCAAGGTGTTCGCTTTGAAGTCAGGGATCAAAATGACGAAGTTGTGCGTAAAGATTTGACAACAGATGAAGATGGGAAGCTTTTTGTCGATAACCTCAAACCGGGCAAATATCAGCTCGTAGAGACAGAGAGTATTGATGGTTACGAAAAGAAAAATAAACCTTATCCGTTTACCATCGAAGTCGCACAAAAAACACCAGCAGAGATCAAAGTGATCAATGATCTTAAAACTGGAGCTGTCCAGCTCACAAAGCTCGGTGAAAAGGATGATGTGCTTGAAGGAGCCGAATTTAAGCTTGTAGATGCAAATGGAAAAGAGATAAAAACAGGTCTCGTCACTGATCAGAACGGGAAGATCATCGTCAACGATCTGAAACCTGGAACCTATCAGTTTGTTGAAACGAAGGCTCCATTCGGTCATGAGCTTGACGAAACACCTGTCACTTTTGCTATTCCATTTAACCCTGAGAAGCTGGTCAGTGTGACAAAAGAAAATAGCCGCACTACAGGCGGAGTGCTGTTACACAAAAAAGGAGAAGATGGGAAATCATTAGAAGGAGTTGTCTTTGACCTATCTGATGCCAAAGGAAAGATAGTGGCAGGAGGAGAAGGGATTACAACCAATCAGGATGGAAAGATCACCTTCACAGGTTTAAAACCTGGAACCTATCAATTTGTTGAAAGAAAGAGTCTTGAAGGCTATGAATTGAGTACGAAACCACTTGCCTTTCAAGTTGAATTAGGTCAAAAAGAATTGATTCAAGTGGAGGCCATCAATCAGCTCAAGAAAGGTTCTGTAGAACTCACCAAAATAGGGGAAGAAAAAGAGAGATTGAAAGGCGCAGAATTTACTCTTTTCAATGACGATGGTAAAGAATTGATGTCAGGTTTAACAACCAATGAGAAAGGCATCATCACTGTCAACGATTTGAAACCAGGCGCTTACCAATTGGTTGAAACGAAGGCTCCTTTTGGACATAAACTAGATACAGAACCAGTAGACTTTAAGATTGAATTCAACCCAAATCAACTGGTGAAAGTGACAAAAGAAAATATTCGGACGACAAGTGCTGTGCAGCTTCAGAAAAAAGGAGAAGATGGTCAGTTGCTCAATGGAGTGACCTTCGATCTGCTTGATGAGCACGATCAACGTATAAAGAAAGACTTAAAGACAGATAAAAACGGTCAACTAACAGTCGATCAACTGAAGCCAGGCACCTATCGATTTGTCGAAACAGCAAGCATTGCCGGCTATGAATTGGATCAGACACCTGTCACCTTTACGATTCGATTAGGTCAAGACAAACCATCAAAAGTAGAAATGATTAACAAGCTGACGCCGGGAGCAGTGGAACTGACCAAAGTGGATGATGAGGGACATACGCTGGAAAATGCAGAGTTTGCTCTTCTGAGTAAAGAAGGAAAAACGTTGAAGAAATCACTTGTAACGGACCAAAAAGGCAAGCTTCACATCAACGATTTAAAACCGGGACAATATCAATTCGTTGAAACGAAAGCACCTCATGGCTATCAATTGGATCATCAGCCGATCCTATTCACAATTGAGAAAAATCAGCAGAAGCCGCTTCAATTAACAGCGAAGAATCACTTGATCTTAGGAAGTCTGCGTATCATAAAGGTAGACCAGCAGACAGATAGAACCTTAAAAGGGGCAGCCTTTGACATTCGTACAAAAGCCGGGAAAACCATAAAATCTGTGACAACAGGAAAAGACGGAGAAGCGATTGTCAAAGGGCTTACACCTGGAGAATATATACTCACAGAGACGAAAGCACCAGATGGTTATGTAGCTTTAAAGAAGCCGCTCGCTTTTACAATTCAAATGGGCGAAGTGAAGATCAAGACAATGATTGTGAAAAATGCACCAGTGAAGAATGAAGAGGATCACACGAATCCTCCAGCTTCAGATAAAGGGGATCAGCATCCGCCTCATGACTCAAACGGTGAGCTGCCAAAGACTGGAGAAGAATGGCTGCGTTATATGATGTATGCAGGGATTTTACTAGTAGTGTCTGGAACTATTCTCCTTGTTCTTAGAAGAAGAACCATTCAGTAAAAGGAAGGAGTGTATTGATGAAAAAAAGAACCTTATTAGGCAGCTTTTTGGTGGTCGCGGGGCTAATGCTCATCTCCGTTCCTTTTCTATATGAGTGGCGAACATCTCAAGAGACAGCGGCAATGGAAGAGGCATTAAAGATGATTGCAGAAAATGACAGTGATGCCCTTTCTTCTATTCCACATTTAACTGTGTCAGAAGAAGACCTGCGAGATGTGATGGAGCTAGAGATCCCGTCAATTGATTTAAACGAAAAAGTGCTTCCTGTTACAACAAAAGAAAATTTAGGTATTGCACTGACTCAAATTAAATCTCATCAAATGCCAGGTGAAGGGAATTTCACGATTGCAGGGCATAGAGGGTATAGAGGCGACCGGCTTTTCAGGCAGCTGCCAGAGGTGCCGAAAGGAGAAAAGGTCGTCTTACATCATCAAGCGGAAACATACGAATATAAAATTGTCAGCTCAGCTACGATTGAACCGACGGATGTGGATGTACTAAAGGATCGCGGGAAAAATGAACTGACATTGATCACTTGTACACTTGATGGTCAGAAACGATTTGTCTTAAAAGGAATACGAATCAACGCTTCAAAGGGTGAGCAGCCATCGGATGTATAACACCAACATAATAAATGATGGATACGATGGAAAAGCAGCGCTCACGACCAGCATGTTACACCAATTGTTATCAGAGCATTATCCAACTTTAAAAAACGAACGTTGGGATGTTGATGTAGATACAATTCGGGCTTCGCCTATTCTTCACCCTTTATTAAAAAGAAAGCTGCCAGTTGGTATTGAAAAATTCACCTGTGTTTTGTTCGCGCAGCAGACAGCAGCTTTTGGAGAGCCTTTGATTGTGTACTTTTTATTGGATGAGAAAGGCGAATCGATTTACGCAATGGATTTCTTGCTTGAGCAGCAAGATACCCATTAAACGAGAAATAAAAAAAGAGGCTTTGATGAACGGGTTCGATTTTAAGGTAGAAAAATAAAATCAGTCATATCATGAGGACTCTAATTCGGATAAGAATTAGAGTTCTTTTATTTATATATAGGCATTTTACTAACTTTATTATCTACTAAAATTAGCATATCAATTGGTAGAAGTCCGCTGCCTAGCAGATAGTCTCCAATGACTGCTCCATATTTTAGATGATAAAGATTTTATAAAATGGATTGAAAACAGAGGTCATAATCACGATTGACGACCAAAGAAGATCATCTAGTTTTTATCCCTTCCCCTGTTTCTTCAGAAGAAATATCAGAAAGTGCTAAGGATAATAATGTGTTGACTCCAAAATACTGATAAAATTTATTTAGATATTCCCTAATTATAGGTGTGGAGGTAGAAGAATGCTAAAAGAAGACCCCCAATATATTTTTCATCATGATAAACGACCAGAAGTTGCTCATGATTTAGCCAATGTAGATGAAAATTCCACTGAGTTGTTAATCACAGGAAAAACAAAAAATATTGAAAGGTTGAAATCTTTTTCTAATCTGACGAAATTGTGGATTTACAAAGTGAACCAAAAGGAATTCAATACGATCTTGAGCTTAGTTAATCCCAAAATGCTCTATATGCGTGAACTGAGAGTAGAAGATTTATCAATCATCAGTTCTCTTAAAGATGTTGAGGTATTGGCACTTGAATGGAATACAAAGGCACAAAGTTTATGGGATTTATCAAAAAACACTTTTTTAAAATCTTTATCCATAACAGATTTTTCAAAGTTGAATGACATAGCCCCTTTGCAGAAAAAAACTGATTTAGAATGGTTAGAATTGTCAGGCGGTCTTTTTAATTCATTAAACTTAAATACTCTTCAACCTTTAAGATACCTCAAGAATTTAACATATCTGTGTTTATCAAATATAAAAGTGAAGAACGAATCTTTAGAGCCGATATCGGAATTAGTGGGACTCAAGGAACTTGAAATTTCGAACCAATTCCCGACAGAAGAATATGCCAGGTTATCCGTAACCCTCCCAAATACGAATTGTGATCGTTTTGCGCCATACATCTTTTTATCAAGTCCTATTGTAGATAAAGATGTGATGGTGATTGGAAAGCGAAAACCGAAATTAAATTCAAAAGTTGATGGGGCAAAGCTGCAAAAATACGAAGAACAATTTAAAGCGTACCAAGAAAAGTATATAAATTAACTTAAAAAGCAATGGAACATCAATTCCATTGCTTTTTCTATTGCTACTGTAATGGCTAATACCATCATAAATTTTTTCTTTCTTGTGATTCAATTACGCAAACAGCTTGAGCCCAACCACACCAATCACAATCAGCAGCAAACTTAGTATACGAACCATGTTTTTCGGCTCTTTAAATAGAATCATATTAAACAAGACAGAGCCCGCTGTTCCAAGTCCAATCCAAACCGTATAGGCAACGGAGACTTGAACGGAAGAGAACGAGGCGTATAAAAACAAAAAGGATAAGGCAAACCCGCCGACAAATAAAATGCCTGTCGTAAATTGCTTTTTCTTACTAAACATATTGAGGCCAATGGTGCCGCCGATTTCGCAGGCAGAGGCCAACAGTACAAAAAACCAGCCCATTTATACCGCTTCTCCTTTCTGCTCATGTGCATCTCCATCAGACACTTTCAGTCCGATAATTCCGAGAATTAAAATGCCCATAAATAAGAGCTTTTCTAATGAAAACGAACCGCCAAACAGCGCATAATCCATCAAAGATGTACCAATTGTTCCAACTCCGGCAAACACGGCGTACACAGTCCCTGTCGGCAGCTTCTCGCAGGCCTTCATTAAAAAATAAAAATCAACTGGGATCAGGCAGATAATGACCGCCCATTCCCACACAGCATCAGCTCTATTTAAACCAAACACCCAAAGTAATTCGAATAAACAAGTGAGTGCAACATACATCCAGCTTTTTTTCATCGTATTTCCTCCTAAAACTTAAAAAATGACGATTCGTCATTTTGAAACCAAAAAAGAGCGTACAGCAAGTGCTGTACTAAGTTAAGGTGTCTCTAAGCCAAGTGCGTAAAGAAGAAATTGCTTCACCTCTCGCTTTTGAATCAGAACCTCTTCTGTGTCTGTTTCCGTAAATAAATACATTTGCTCAGCAGAAGATTCAAGTAAACCGATAATGAATTTGGCTGCATATTGACAGTTCAAATTCGCACGGACCCTTTTGTCCTGCTTTGCTTTTTCTAAAAAAGCAGCGACCCATTTGTAAATTGGCTCATAAATATCTTCCCATTCCTTTAAATGCTCGGTGGCGGCTAAGCCTGAGTAGGTCAGGGCAAGGACATCACGGTATTGCCTTGTAAAAGCGAAAATAAATTCAACAAGCGCATCTGCTTGATCGAGGACATCTGCATGCTGAGTTAATTCCTTTTCGATCGCAGGCACCATCTGTGCGATCAAATGTTCAGCGATAGCAGGCATGACGGAAAGCTTTGAAGGAAAATATAAATAAAACGTTCCTTGCGCTACTCCTGCTGCTTTCACAATATCCGAAATGGTCGTCTTTTCGATTCCTTTTTCTTTAAACGCATCAATCGCAGCAAGCATAATTTTTTCTCGTTTCGACATATCATCACCGGCCTTAACTGACTGAATGTCATTCAGTTTAGCGGGAAAATGACGATTTGTCAATATGGTTTTCTCTTCATTGAATGTGAGAATAAGTGATGAATAGATGCGGGCAAGCCTGAATAAGCTGTAAATATGGTCAAGCATCATCATGTGAGAAAGGGGCAGCTTTCTGTATGACATCCAGTGCTATGTTTTCCATTGCTTATTTTCTCCTGCTCGTCCCGCTCTATTTACATATGAGATACAGACAGGCAAAAAAGCACAATCGTTTTATTTATTTGCGGACAGAATTGGTTCTTGCCAGTCTGTTTATTTATACGAATGTTTTATTATATTTGACGGTCTTTCCAAATCGTTTTTCCGCCCCAAGAGATCAGGTGAGTGTTAATCTCTTGCCTTTGCAGTCCATTTATCAAAATCTTCACGCCTACCATCACGGCTATCCAAATCTTGTCTTTTTAAATTTAGCAGGCAACATATTGTTATTTGTACCACTCGGTTTTTTTCTATATCAAGCCTTTCGAACCATGCGCTGGCAAAAGGCGGTTCTTGGTGGCTTTCTCCTGTCAACCATGATCGAATTGCTCCAATGGATGTTCTCACAATCTGGTATCATTACAAGAAGCAGCGATATTGATGATATTCTTTTAAATACACTTGGCACAGCGCTAGGCTGTATCGTGTATCAGATCTATCGAAAAAGGAAGGAGAAAACCTGAGTGAAGCGAGTTTGTATCATTCCATGTGGCGCGAAGAAAATTTGGGACGTCGATCCAGAAGCAGGGAGCCAGCCGGCGAACCTCGTTTATTTAAGTCCGCTGCATCAGCGTACGAAAAGCTATGCCCAAACGTTTTTTTCAGACTGGATGATCTTATCAGCGAAGCACGGGTTCTTAAAGGCAGATGATATCATACATGAAAATTATGATGTTGCTTTTGGTACACCGCATGCTAAGCAGATCACACGAGAAGAACTGAGCCAGCAATTTCATCAAAAAAATCTTTTCGCATATGATGAACTGGTGGTACTAGGTGGAAAGAAATATCGAAAAGTGATCGACCCTTTATTACAGCCTCATCAAAAAGCAAATTATCCGCTGGCTCCATATAAAGGAATTGGCTACATGCTTCAGGCGTTACATCAAGCAGTGGAATCAAAAATAGAACTTCCGCCGCATATTTAACACATTCACATCTACCGGTAAGCAGGGTTTTGATCTTTAAAAAGAGAATAATTGAAATAGCGATGCTGATTGTTTCATATCTTTTCAGCAGCCACTAGGATGCCCGTATCGCTCGGGTGAAGTGGCTCAATGAAAAAGGGAGGCGTATGAACATGACAACCATCTATTTAGCTGGTGATTCGACCGTTTCATCATATCCAGATCGTCCTGTTCAAGGAGGATGGGGAGAGTTTTTACACCGCTATACAGCGCAAGGGGTGAACGTCGAGAACCGTGCCATTGGTGGAAGAAGCTCAAAAACATTCATTGAAGAAGGACGCCTTGATGACATATTGGCTGACATTCAGCCAGGAGACTGGCTTTTCACACAAATGGGGCACAATGATGCTTCCAAGGAAAAGCCTGAGCGGCATACAGATCCTTTCACGACGTATAAAAGCTACCTGTCTCAATATATTCATGGAGCAAGAGCAAAAGGGGCAACACCACTTTTACTCACGCCAGTCGGCCGTTTTCATGAAAAAGGCGGAGAATTTATCAATGATTTTCCTGATTACTGTGCCGCTATGAAAGAACTAGCTGATGAAGAAGAAGTCCTTCTTGTTGATTTAAATACGGTAAGCCTTCAGTTTTATCAAATTTCCGGTATAGAGAAAACGACTTCTTACTTTATGCTGTCAACAGGAATTGAGGACCGCACGCATTTTACAAAAGAAGGCGCAGATGCGATTGCAAGACTTGTTTCTCTTGAATTAAAAGACCTTGGTTTAACCATTGTGTGATGGATGACAGGACGAGTGAGTGCTCGTCCTGTTCTTTTTTTGCAGAAAGCTATTGATTCCCTTCACTAGAGTAGACTACAATAGACACATATGATAATGAGAATCAATATCACTGAAAAATAGATCATTCGATGGAAAACTGGAGGGACTCAAATGACAGATCAGCTTGAATTGTTTGACGTCACCATTATTGGCGGCGGTCCAGCAGGTATGTACACCGCCTTTTATAGTGGGATGCGGGACTTAAAGACGAAGGTACTTGAGTACAACGAAAGCCTTGGCGGGAAAATCCTTCTGTATCCTGAAAAGGTCATTTGGGATGTCGGCGGTTTGCCGCCAACAAGAGGAGAACAGCTGATACAGCAGCTAGAAACACAGGCGAAAACATTTGAACCAGAGATTGCACTGAATCAAAAAATCACGTCATTCGAGCGAGATGAACATAATCATATCCTGCTGACGGCTGAAAATGGTGATCGTCATTTGACAAAGACCCTCATATTAGCGATGGGTCACGGCATTCCAGTTCAGCGGAAACTTGAAATCGAGGATGCAGACCGCTATGAAGTGACAAACCTTTATTACACTGTCCAGGAGCTTAAGACATTTGCAGGGAAGCGGGTTGTGATTTCTGGAGGCGGCGACTCAGCGGTTGACTGGGCCAATGCTCTTGCACCGATTGCTGAAAGTGTCACCGTCGTGCATCGCCGTGACATGTTTGGCGGACATGAGAAAAACGTCGCCAACATGAAGGCAACTTGCAAACGAATTTTAACCCCGCATGAACTAACAGAGCTGCATGGTCAAGGCGACAAAATTGCTGCGGTCACCATTCAAAACATAGAGACAGGTGAAAAAGAACGAATCGAAACAGATGCTGTGATCGTCAATCACGGGATGAAAGGCGATTTAAGCGTGCTATCAGAATGGGGCCTCAAGCAAGGTGAATGGGGACTGATCGAGGTTAATGAAAAAATGGAAACCAATTTACCGGGCGTCTATGCGGTAGGCGACTTGTGTACACATAAAAGCAAGGTCCGCTTAATTGCCGGCACGTTTGTTGATGGAGTCAATGCACTGAATAGCGCAAAGCTGTACATCGAACCAGAAGCTGAAAAAGTGGCGTACGTTTCCTCTCATAACGAACGCTTTAAAGAGAAAAACAAAGAATTACAAACGGCTGGAGCTCGTTAAATCATTCAAATAACATAGCAAAAGTGCTGCCCGCATCGCATGTGGCAGCACTTTTTATATGGGTCCATTAACTGCGAGGCGCAAATAACATCACACTGACTCCAGCCAAACAAATCAAAGCACCCATCCAGTCATATAGATCAGGTGTTTTTCGATCGACCCACCAGCCCCAGAATACAGCAAGAATGACAAAAACACCGCCATAGGCAGCATAAACCCGTCCGAAAGTCGGGAACTGCTGGAAGGTCGGAATGATGCCATATGCTACCAAGATGAGGCTGCCGGCGATCCCGAAGCTGACAGGCTTTGCTTCACGCAGCCAAAGCCATACCAAATAGCCGCCGCCAATTTCTGCTAAACCTGCTAATAAAAAAAGAACAATCGTCACCATCATATACGGACACTCCAATTTCTCCAATTTACACCCTATTATGACATGAGGAAAGAATGCGTTCTACCTCAATTGAATTGAGAGGGAGACGAGAGTTTGCTAAAATCAGCTGATCAGAGAGTGGTCACACATGGATTCTTGACTTTTGTACCACGAGTGATCCAAATGGTCTGTTATGTCGTAAAGTAAGTACATTCTCATGAGGAGCACACTTCCCTTTTTCAGCGCTCTTTTTTTCTCCTTGAAAAAAGAGTAAAGTACAAGGTAGGCTTATTTCAGTAAATCGAGTGATAAGCAATACGTGAAGGATTTCATGATGAATACGCATGCTCTTTCTCATGAAAAAGGAAGGAGATGACCATGGACACATTGCAAGATTTTGAGCTGTATCAAAAGATCAAATATGATCGTCACAAGCCCTCGCTTGAAGTGCTGTACGATCGCTATGAACGTGTGTTATATTCGTTTATTTATAAAATGACTGGCAACCGTGAGCTCGCGGAGGAAGTGCTTCAAGAGGTCTTCATCAAGCTCTGGCGCGGCATAGGAGAATATCATACGGATAAAGGGAAATTCTCCTCGTGGTTATTTATGATGTCACGCAACACGGCCATTGATCTCATAAGAAAGAACCGGAATGAAACGGCTTTGGAAGATGAGCAGATTGAATATTTAGCTGATCATCAAGAAGATATATCAAAAGAAGTAGAATGGAACGAGGAAAAACAAATCATACGTGAAGCAGTATCTACATTGTCAAAAGAACAGCAAACCATCATAGAAGATGTCTATTTTAAAGGGATGACACAAAAGAGCATCGCGGACAAGCTGGGCATCCCTATTGGTACGGTAAAAGGAAGGGTTCGATTGTCATTGAAGCATTTGCGATCGAAACTGTCTCGCGGAGGAAAGGAGGAAGAGGCATGACTCAGTGTAAACATCAAGTGATTGATTATTTCAACGGGCATTTACAAGGAGAAGAAAAAACGCAATTTGAAGAGCACATCAAGCACTGCTCAGCTTGCAAAGAAGAGCTTGAAGAATTAACATCGCTCATGTCTGACATTCCATTTCTAGCAGGTGACCAAACACCTCCGGCAGGGATGAAAGACCGTATTTTATCCCAGGTGTTTGAAGAAGAGACAGTCGAAGAAAAGAACAGCCATAAAAAAGAGCTCAAGGCTGCACCTGAGCCAAACGAAATCAAACCGCTGCAAAAGAAACGAAACCAGTGGCTCTTACCGCTCGTTGCGGCACTGCTTCTCATATCAGCAGCTGGAAATGTGTATTTCTTATCGAATGGAAAAGAACAGGCGGAAGAACCTGTCAGGGTTGTTGCCACAAAATCATTGGCATCGGCCGCATCACCAAAAACGACAGGTGCTTTTTCAGTGATAGAGCATAACGGTAAACAAGAACTTGTGGTGAGTGCAGACGGCTTAAAGGGTCAGCTTGATTCATCTGCTGTTTATCAAGTGTGGCTCATTAAAGGAGATCAGCCGGTGCCAGCCGGTGCCTTTAAAACAGATAACAAGGGGGAAGGAACCGTCACCTATGCGTTATCTGAAAAAGAAGCAGGCGAATCATGGGATACCGTGGCTGTTACACTTGAACCGAAAAAGGATAACAAGCTCCCGCAAGGCCCTGTCGTACTAAGCGCTGCTTTTTAAGTTTGATTCATGAAAAGGATGCCTTCTTGGGGCATCCTTTTTTGATAGCGAAGGGGAACATTTTGGCAATTGAAACGTAGTACATACGGAGGTGAAACACATGAAAACATCTATAGAAAAAGACCTTTTTCTCTTATCAGTCAGACACGCATTGATTGCCATTTATTTCCTTGTGATCCCATTTGCAGTCCCCATTTTTTATCACCCATCTCCTTTATCGATAGCGCTTATTGCACTATTTATAACTCATAACTTAGCAGAAAGTATCATTTGGTTCTACAAATCGAGAAAAATTAGAAAGCACCAATCTGGTGATTTATTAAAACGCGGGCAGCTTCTTAGCCAGCTCGTGCAAAGAGTTGAACAGCTCATCATCCTCGGTTTTGTGATTCTTTTGATCAATGAATGGATACAAGGAAGGGCGGATCTATCTACACTCTCATTCACTCTTTTTCTATTGACCGTTGTTTTTCTCCAGCACGTCCAGTTTTATTACGTTCAGCTATTTTTTAAAACGAGCAGCTGGTTCACTTATGTCCCTTCTTTGCAAAAGGCACGTCCTTCATACATGGCGAGGGAGCGAAACGCCCTGAAAAGGTCATAAATGTGCCGTCATTCGTTTGATCCAGCCATAAACATCAGAAAATTATGATAAAATGTGGAAAGAAAGAATGGAGAAGGGGAGTGCGAACGAGTGAAAGCAGTTGGACTATTGGAGTATTTGCCGATTGAGCATGAGCAAAGCCTGATGAATCAGGAGGTCGAAAAGCCTAAAGCGTCTGGCAGAGATGTACTGGTGAAGGTAGAAGCTGTGTCCGTGAATCCAGTTGATACAAAGGTGAGATCACCGAAGGATCAGAAGGAAGAAAAACTGAAAATACTAGGCTATGATGCAAGCGGTACGGTTGTTGAAGTGGGTGAATCGTGTACATTGTTTCAGCCAGGTGATCACGTATACTATGCGGGAGATATTACGCGTCAAGGCTCGAATAGTGAATACCAGCTTGTGGATGAACGTATTGTGGCGAAAAAGCCTGCCAATCTATCCTTTGCAGAAGCAGCCGCAATGCCTCTTACAACAATTACGGCTTATGAGGCTTTATTTGACCGGATGCATATGAAGCGGAATGCTGAAGGCTCAACCTTGCTGATCATTGGTGGTGCAGGCGGTGTTGGTTCTATCGCCATTCAACTAGCTAAATTAGCGAAGGCAACTGTGATCGCTACCGCATCAAGACCAGAAACAAAAGAGTGGTGTCTGTCATTAGGTGCCGATCATATCATTGATCATCATCAGCCGCTTTTAGCGCAGCTAGAGGAAAAAGGAATCGGCGAAGTGGATTTTATTTTATGCTTAAATGATACAGATGGACATTTCAAAGGCATGGCAGAAGCCATCAAACCGCAAGGAACGATCTGTACCATTGTCGAAAACCAGCACAACCTAGACATTCAATTACTCAAAAATAAAAGTGCGGCATTTGTTTGGGAATTCATGTTCACACGCCCTATGTTTGAAACAGCGGACATGATCAAACAGCATGAGCTTTTGACAGAGGCGGGTGAGTTATTTGAGCAGGGAAAAATAACGCATACTTTAACAAAGGTTCTCAGTCCGATCAATGCTGCTAACTTGAAGCAGGCACATCAAACACTTGAGCAAGGAAAGATGATTGGCAAATTTGTACTTGAAGGATTTGAGAAAGGGGAGAACGTATGACGTCATTACAATATCCGATTGGCTTATATGAACCGGTTGAAACAAAAACGAAAGCACAGCTTGAAGCATGGATTGATCAGCTGGCTGCAATCCCCGAAGAGTATGAAGCGGTGACCGCACCGCTTACAGATGCGCAGCTTGATACACCTTATCGGCCGGGAGGATGGACTGTTCGTCAGCTCATTCACCACGTAGCAGACAGCCATCTGAATGCATACTTACGATTCAAACTTGCTTTGACAGAAGATACACCGGACATACGTCCATATGATCAGGAGGGATTTGCCTCACTTCCTGACAGCAAGGCGCCCATTAGTTTATCCCTGCCTTTGATCAGCAGTCTGCATCGCAGGTGGGTCACTTTACTGCGGGGAATGTCAGAGGATGACTTCAACGCTTCTTATTATCACCCTGCCGATCAACAAACGGTGTCCTTATATAATGCAGCAGGAATGTACGTTTGGCATTCAAAACATCACCTTGCCCATATCACGGAATTAATCAAAAGAAATCAGTGGAATTAAAGGAGTAAACGCATGTCTGGTAGAAGAATTGTCGGCGCCATGTTTATCTGTATGGCGGGATTGTTTTATATAGCGAAATATGTTCTTTTTGAGATACGTTATAGTAACAGCTTAGGCTCAGAAAGAACGATTGAGGAACTTGAACAGCTGCTTCCTGGCGGTACGTGGATCAGCATCTTTTTTCTCATCATTGGCTTAGCCTATCTTTTATGGGATGACAGGGAAGTTCTTCAAAAAAATTTCGTCCTCTCAGATAAACAAGTAGAAGAAATAAAAAAGACGGACCTCAAGTGACCGTCTTTTTTCCTTTTCATATTTAGCCGCGTTCAGGACGCAGTGCTTTTTCTAAGATAGCAAGGCCTTCATTGACTTTTTCTTTTTCCTCGTCATTGAGCCGCTGCAGGGAATTTTTGATTTTTTCGTGTCCTTTTTGATAAATACTTCTGAAAATATTTTTCGCTCCCTCTGTCAGCTCTACGACAATGATTCTCCGGTCACGCTCAGAGTGCTTTCGCACGACAAAGTTAGATTGTTCTAACCTGTCAAGCAGGCCTGTCATATTGGACAAAGAAGCGCCCATTTTTTCAGCGATTTCGGATACTTTGAGAGAGCCATGGTTATTGAGCAGCATGAGCACCTTCATTTGAGGCATACTCATATCAAGCTTCATCCATTCAGAAACATCTCCAAGACCTGCAGCTGTGAGCACTTTCATATAAAGAACCCATGTCTTTTTTTCTTCTGGAGATAGAATCTCTTCTTTTAATACGGTGGTGTCATGAATATTATATTCCACGCTTGTTCACTTCCTTTAAGCGGCTCTTTTTCTTTATATTACTGATTTTTACTTCTAATTGAAAGGTTCGTCAAGCTTTTAAATGTTAAACTGCATGAATCAAGTGGTATTTGTTGTATAATAATGTTCAGTTGAAATAATGAAGCAACCTAGAAAGTTGGGAAAAACATGTGGAACAAAAAAACGGGTATGACGATCTTAAAAATGCTTTTTCCGATCGTCATTATCCTTGTCTTAATCTTCGTTGCGAAGCAGGAGCTGAGCGGACTTTCCATTAAAAAGACGTTTTATATTATTGACAGCTTGAACCGAATGGACTTGTTTATTCTTGTCTTTCTTGGACTTGTCGCGGTTTTATCGATGTCCTTATATGATTTTATTTTACGAAAAAGCCTGAATATGCCGATCAGCGGCTGGAAAACGATACGCATTTCATGGATTGCAAACTCCTTTAACAGTGTTCTTGGATTTGGCGGTCTATCAGGAGCAGGGCTTAGAACGCTTCTCTATAAGGAGTACATAACAGATACGAAAAAATTGCTGAAAGGCATTGCCCTTTTGACTTCCTCTGTCCTTTTGGGCTTATCTATTTTCAGTGATTTGATCTTGGTCAGGGTGCTTCCAGTTGAAAGTATTATCAGCCAGGAGCCGTGGCTATGGGCATTTGTCATTATCTTTGCCTGTATTGTACCGATATATATCGTCATGGCATCCATTCGAAAAAGCTCGATTGAGAGCGGTGAAAATGGACTGAAGCATCCAATTTACGCTTATATCGGGGCATCGTTTTTAGAATGGCTGGCAGCTGGACTTGTCATGTACATGGCTGTCGTCTCTATGGGGATGAATGTCGATGTCCGAATTGTCTTAGGTGTATTTGCGATTGCGTCAATCGGCGGTTTAATCAGTATGGTTCCGGGCGGATTTGGTTCGTTTGACCTTATCTTTTTACTGAGCATGCAATACATTGGTTTTGATAAAGAGATGGTGCTGACAGCGCTCGTCTTGTACCGTTTCGTGTACTCGATTTTCCCGTTTATTTTAGGGCTTTGTCTAGCTGCTTACGATTTAACGGGAACGACGCTTAGACGTCTTGAAGGCAATCCGAAAATGGCACCTGCCATTGAAACAACGAACGTTTTAATTGTTTTGCACCGTGCTTTATTAATCCGTTTATTGTACGGATCTTTATCGATTTTAACCTTTGGAAGCGGCTTGCTTATCATGGCATCTGTTGTGCTTCCAGTCGATCGATTAGGTGTGATTACCAGCATTCCGCGCTTTCTGTTATCAGGATTTAATGGTCTTTCTTTAATGTTCGGAATCATTCTGATGATTTTGTCCATTGAAGTGTATAAAAGAACGAAAAGATCGTACGTGCTGACAATGATCTCCTTAGCAGGCGGTTTTGTGTTTACTTTGTTAAAGGGGTTTAACCTCAGTCTGATCTTTATTTTGCCAGTCATCATGGCTGTGTTTTTCTCTCTTCGAAATCAATTTGTGAAGCAGCAGGCACCTTACTCCTTAAATCAGTTTGTGACGGCTGCCGCTGGTTATTTATTCGTGCTCTTTAACTATAATGTGATTGGCAACTTTATTTGGACAAAAATCGGGCATTTCTTGAGTAAGGATTACTTGGTGCATAATGAACGGCATATCACGATGACAAGCATGATCGCTCTCATCGGTGTACCGCTTTTCTTCTTCATTAGTAAATTGATTTTTAATAAGAAAGCCTTTCCGATTGGAGAAAAAGCAGATGATGAAAAATTAAAAACGTTTTTAGAAGAAAAGGGCGGAAATGCCCTCAGTCATCTTGGCTTTTTAGGCGACAAAAAACTATTTTTCTCAAGTGATGGAGAAGCAATGCTTCAGTTTGGGCGAATTGGCCGCTGCGTCATTGTGCTCGGAGATCCATCTGGACGTGAGGCGTCTTATCCGCTTGTACTTGAAGAGTTTTTACAGGAGACAGAAAAAGCCGGCTACCGCGTCGCTTTTTATCAAGTAGAACGAGAAGGGATGGCTCTTTATCATGACTTAGGATTTCACTTCTTTAAGCTTGGGGAAGAAGCCATGGTCGATTTAGAAACGTTTACTCTGTCAGGTAAGAAAAAATCAAATTTACGAGCTGTGGCGAATAAATTTGAACGAGAAGGCTACACCTTTGAAATGCTGGAACCTCCCTTTTCAAATGAGTTGATCTCCACCTTAAAACAGATCTCTGACAGCTGGCTCGGAAAGAAAAAAGAAAAAGGATTTTCGCTCGGTTATTTTCAAGAAGACTATCTTCAAAAAGCACCGATTGCGATTCTAAAGGATGAGCAAGGGCAGATCATTTCCTTTGTATCATTGATGCCGATGTATCAAGAAGGGGAGATTTCCATCGATTTAATGCGTCATATGCATGATGCACCGAACGGGATGATGGATGCGCTGTTTATCCACCTGTTTCAATGGGCGAAAGAAAGAGGCTACAAATCGTTTAACATGGGAATGGCACCTTTATCGAATGTGGGGACGTTCCATCAGTCCTTTCTCACAGAGCGTTTGGCGAGTGTTATTTTCAACAATGTCAGATACATGTACAGCTTCAGCGGTTTACGGTCATTTAAACAGAAATATAAGCCCGAATGGCGCGGGAAATATTTAGCGTATAAAAAGAATACGTCACTGCCTGTCACAATGGTGCTTGTCACCAAGCTGATCGGGATGGACCCAAATCGAAAGCGGCGTCCATAAACCAAAAGACCTTTACCTTTCACTAGGTGAAGGTTTTTTTAGACAAAAGAATAGCAAAAGTGGTAAAGTTGAAGGGTAAGGGGGATGTTCATATGACATTAAATGAATGGTTTACAAAGGGATTAGCTGAACGTACATATGTACACAACATGGAGAAAAACCGGGAAAATCTGCTCACGGTGTACAACCAGTATGCAATTCATCAAAAAGAAAAAGAGCTGCTTCAAAAGCTGCAAAAGAAAAAGCTCCGAGCGCTTGTCATCACAGCGGATTGGTGTGGAGATGCGATGGTCAATGTCCCGATTTTCATGCGTATTGCAAATGAAGCACTCATTGATGTGCGCTATTTCATTCGGGATGAGAATCTAGACCTGATGGATCAGTATTTAACGAACGGGACCGCAAGATCGATTCCGATTATCGTCATCATTGATCAGGACGGGAATGAAGTGGGCAAATGGGGACCTCGCTCAGCAGAAGCACAGCGCTTTGTCGATGAGAAAAAACCGGACAAAGATGCACCTGATTTTGAAGAAGCTTTTCAAGTATTTGCGAAAGAAGCCGCACATCACTATACGACCGACCGTTACTTATGGAAAGATATTGAGAAAGAAATAGTAGAAGTTTTGGCAAAAATATAAACCAAAAGACTACTTCGCCGCAATGGGAAGTAGTCTTTTTTTATCTTGTTTTTGCGTTTTACCTACAAAACCACCGCATAAAGATGTAGAAAACCGCAGAATTCTATCAAATACCGCAGAAAACCGCAAAGCACCACGATTTTCCCAACCACTTTTAGTTGAAAAACCTCATATATGCCATGAAATCAATGATTTTGCCCTTATCCAAAGGCTCATATAACGCACAACGGTTGGCTTTTTCCCAATACAAGAGGCCCAGCAACTATAGTAATCTAGTTGTAATCTCCTTTGAACGAACTAAAAAAATGACGGAAAAGGACAGGCGATCAATTTATGAAAAAAATCATTTATCTCGATCAAGAAAAAAAGAAGCTCGCTGAATCGAAAAAAAGAGAACAGCGTTCCATTAAATCACTGAGGCTGCTTGTGTTTTATGACGGACAAAGTCCTGCATGTGCAAAAACGATTGATGTGTTAAGATCACTCGATTGGAAAAATCGGATTCACTTTGAATCCTTTAGACACTCGCAGCTGCTCAGGCTGAATAAAATCAGTGAAGAGAAGGCGGAAAAACGAATTGTGTCTATTTCCCTAGCCAAAAATCAAAAAAATTCAGGGATTTATACTTGGCTGCGTATGGCCTGCCATATCCCTGCTTTATGGGGAACGGTCCCATTCATCTTGCTCAGTATTTGGCTTGGCTTTGGACAGCATGCGTACGATTTCTTTGCAAAAAGACGGTATATTCATTCTGTCAAACGGGTGAACCATCATGACACAGATCAACAAGAGACCATTTAATAAATAGAAAAAGCATGACCTTCGATCGGCAGAAGGTCATGCTTTTTTGTAATAGGGAAGATATCCCGCTAAATGATCAAGAAGCTTCTTTGTATAGGACTGATACGTCTGCTCATCAAGCTCAGCACCTGCATAGGTAAGCAAGATTCTAAGAGCAAACAAATATTCACTGTGCAGCTCATTGTGTTCAAAGTAAGGAAGGGCTGCTTCGACCAAATAGGTTTTCAAATCAAGAGGGTTTTCCTCAATCATCAATTTATAGATTTTGATCATATATAAACAGTTTGGCTGAATACGAGGCTGTTTTAACAGCTCGTGTATGTAGGGAAGTGCTTTTTTGCGGTCATATTCAGCATATAGTGTCGCAATCTCATATAGCGTTTCACAGTAACGATCTTCTATCTGTTCTTGATTAAAGTAATTGAGTGAATCTAGTAAATAAGGCACAGCTGAAGAGAAATCACCTTCACGTTTTAAGAGCACCCCGTAATAAAAATAAGCGGACATTTTAATAAAGGCATCAGGGTGAAGGGACGTGTGCAAAATCACTTCCTTTATATATTTCTTCGCAGTTTGATAGGCTTTTAGTTCAAGTGAGATCACGCCGTGAATAAGTGTACAGTGAATAATCCGCTTGAAATTGTTCTTTTGTCTATATAAATCCATCGCTTGATGTGTCGCTTCAAGCGCATCACCCAGCTGTCCCAAGTTTCCAAGTGCTTTTGCATAGTGATAATACAAATCACTTTGTTCAACTGAAGCGTAGGAAAAGCAGCTTTCAAGCTTTTTCAGTCCATCTTCAAGCTGACCAATTTTAATTTGATGAATGCCGTCAAGATATTCAAAAATTTCTTTTTCCGTTTCAATAAAGGTTTTTTCGAATTTTTTGAGCACGCGGTGTGTTTTTAAGGCAAGCGGCTGTTTATCCGTTAGTAAATAAAATTGAAATAAGGACAAATGATACTGAATGCCTAAATCGAGCGAAAAGAACTGCTCCTCGTGCTGAATGATCATTTCTGCATTTTGTTCAGCCTGATCGAGAGCATAGAAATACATATTCATTTGAAACTCATCCAAAAGTGACAGGAGATGACGCGCCTTTTGTGACAGCTTTTCTTGGCTGATGCCAAGCCGTTCAAGCAGCAGATTGATCGTATCTTGATTAGCCTCCTTTGAGCCATTTTCAATTTTACTTAAATGAGAGACAGAACAAATTCCTTCTGCCAATTCAGATTGGGTCATATTTTGTTTATAACGGTAGAGTTTAATGATTTGTCCAATATTGATTTTCATTCCATCCAGAAGCCTCCCTTCCAATCATGGTTGAAAGCCTTTTGACAAAAAAACAAGATCAGACAAAATGGGAATACTTGAAAATCATTTCATCATCTTGGCTTTTTTCTCAAAATTTGTTTAAAACGTAATATGATTGTAACATTACTTGAAAAAGCCAAACAACTATTTAGCAGACGGGGAGAAGAGATACTTGATTTGCAACTGCACGCGATGACGTTTATAATGTGAATGAGAATCAATTTCAATTAAGTTGATTGAAAGGATGACATTTATGCCAGAAATGAAACAACAAACAGAAGCGTTAACGGTTCGAGACGCTGTCAGATATAGACGATCGATTCGAAAATTCAAAGACACACCGGTGACGATTGAGCAGCTTCAGCCGCTATTAGAGGATGCAGTCTATGCACCTAATCATAAAATCACGGAGCCGTGGCGCTTTTTATATGCGGTGACGGATGAAGCCAAAGCGACTTTTGTAGAGCGCTTCATTGCTTTCTTTCAGCGCAACAACCCAGATGCAAAAGAAGAAAAAATCAATCAATACAGAGAATACTTTTCTAAGGTTCCGGCGCTTTTACTTGTCGTGCTAAAAGAAGACGAGAACCCTGTAGTGAGAAATGATGATTTTGCCGCTGTCAGCGCGCTCATTCAAAATCTTCAGCTGCTTGCGTGGGATCAAGGGATCGGTATGGTATGGAAGAGCGGACGTATTTTATACGACAAAGGCTTTCAACAAGACATGGGATTAAAGGAAAACGAACGGTTTGCTGCGATCCTTCATATAGGTTATCCAGAAGAGGTGCCTGAGGAAAAATCACGCCAGAAAGCATCAAGTCTTCTTACTGAAATCAAATAAAAGAAAAGCAGACCGCTGAATAAGGTCTGCTTTTTTACTTATTGTTTTTTGGCGCGCTGATCGGCTGCTTTCATACGTGCCATTGCTTTTACGTCATTCGGATC
The DNA here is from genome assembly GCF_038593345.1 of Bacillus sp. FSL M8-0350. Lineage (NCBI taxonomy): Bacteria > Bacillati > Bacillota > Bacilli > Caryophanales > Bacillaceae > Bacillus > Bacillus sp. FSL M8-0350. Next base: position 853,532 of record NZ_CP151985.1, read on the forward strand.
TGCAAGTTCTTTGGAAAATTCAACATATTCGCCATCCGTCTCTTGTGCCGCGAGCTCGTGGTTGGATTTTTTGTGTTGGTCTTTTTTCAAAGCCTTTCCCTCCTTTACAAGATCACTTTAGTTATGTGCTTGTTGGAGGGGAATATCCGCCTTATTTGTTTCTTTTTTCTGCTGCTCTTTCCGCTTTTTTGAATTCCTGCTGATACAGGACTTCCTGGGTTTTCTTCAGCTTCGAAGTTGGCTGGTGTTCTTTTTTCTTCATCAAAATCGCCCCCTCATCTCATTTCTAATAGGATGGGTGTTTTTGACAACATTTATTCCCCAGATTGCAAAATCGCTTCTTTTAGTTCAGGGTGCAAAAAGTCATAAGAAGAGAGCAGTGCTTTTTTTGGCAGAGCACGCTGGCCTTCTAAAACAAGTAATGACATTTCACCAAGCGCCGTTTTGATCACAAAAGATGGCACCTTCAGCCAATGGGGGCGGTGAAGGGCAGAAGCAATGGTTTGTCCAAGCTGTTTCATTTGAACAGGATTCGGTGATGTCGCATTGAGCGGACCTGACAGGTCGTCATGATGAATCGCATAAGCAATGAGATGTGCCACATCCTCAACATGAACCCATGAAACCCATTGCGAGCCAGAGCCAATTGTCCCGCCGGCAAACAGCTTGTAAGGAAGTGTCATCAGCGGCAGTGTGCCTTTTTCGCCCAACACGACGCCAAAGCGTGTGTAGACCGTACGAATGCCGAGGGCTTCAATCTTTTGTCCCTCAGCCTCCCAAAGCCTTGATGTATGACTTAAGAAATCAGAATCCGCAGGAGGTGATTCCTCCGTAAAATCTCCTGTTTGAGAAGTGCCATAAATCCCAACAGCACTTGCTTGAATCAGTACAGATGGTTTTGATTCCTGCGCTTCTATAATGCGTCTTACCTCTTGTGTTGATTTGAGCCGGCTGGAGAGGATGTCTTCTTTTGCCTTGTCTGTCCAGCGTGTAAAAATGGATTTTCCAGCAAGGTTAATCCATACATCGATGGCAGGCAATTCATGCTCAGGCGCAGCACCTTCGGTCAGCCACTGCACATAATGTAAATGATTTTGTTCGGATTCCTTTGGATTTCTTGTTAAAATATATAGATGATGTCCCTCAGCAGCGAGCACTTTTGTGACATGCTGGCCGATAAAACCGGTTCCTCCGGTAATGGCGATATTCAATTGACATCTCTCCTCTCATATACATACCTATATCTTTCACGATTTTGAATCAGAAGAAACATCCTGACTGTTTTGGAAAAGGAGTGATCACAGGATGCCTTATATTACAAAAATTTCTGCTCAGAAAAACAATACCGAGCGGGTCAACATTTTTCTTGATGAAAAGTACGCCTTTAGCGTTGATTTAGATGTGCTCGTCCAGCACGATTTGAAAAAAGGAAAAGAGCTGGACGAAGCAGATATCATTGAGATTCAATTCGGTGATTCAGTGAAAAAAGGATTTCAGCAGGCCGTTGATTATTTATCCTACCGCATGAGATCAGTGAAAGAAGTCACCGATTATTTAACGAAAAAAGAAATCCCTGCACCTGCTATTAGTGAAATTATACACAAATTAAAGCATTATAAGTATGTAAATGATCTTGAATTTGCAGAAGCCTATGTCAGCACCCACCGGAAAACGAACAGCAAAGGACCGTCCGTCCTAAAAAAAGAATTGAAGCTCAAGGGGATAGACGATGACACGATTGAACAGGCGCTGTCTCAATACCCTGATGACCTACAGCTGGAGGAAGCGGTAAAGCAGGTTCTCAAACTTGTCAAAAAAGAAAAAAATCGTTCTGCAAAAGAGATCGAGCAGCGCATCAAGCTGCAGCTGAAGCGAAAGGGATTTTCGTTTGAGATCATTGATAAAGCCCTTCAAGAAGCCTATGATGGACAAGAAGAGGAAAAGGAAGAAGAAGCCCTCCTTTATATGCTGGAGAAGGCAAAACGCAAGGTAGGATATGACGGATCATTTGAAAAGAAGATGAAGGTGAAGCAATTTTTATTCAGAAAAGGCTTTGATCTCGATACAATTGATCACGTTTTAGACAAAGGGGATTGACAGATGGAAAAACGCTATAGTGAGATGACAGAATATGAATTGAAGCAGGAGATTGCCGCCCTTTCTGAAAAAGCACGAAAGGCTGAGCAGCTTGGCATTGTGAATGAATATGCAGTTTTAGAACGGAAAATCGATATGGCGAAAGCCTATTTATTAGATCCAGCCTTGATTCAAACGAAAACAACTTATCAAATCAAAGACACAGACGAAGAGTTTTATGTAGAATATCTAAATGGCGTTTTTGCGTGGGGATACAGAGTATCGGCTCCAAATCAGGAAGATGCCCTGCCGATTTCAATGCTGACGCAAAAGGACTGATCCAAGTGATCAGTCCTTTTCTTTACTTCGAACGCTGTTTACGGACGTTGTTCTGAAGTACGATGTCGTGCTGCGTTTGCTGCGTTTCTCCGTTGACCTGAGAGGCAGAATGCTTTGCATTTGCCCATGGTTGAGGGTAAGCGGTTGTCCTTAATTGAACAAAGTCTGCCATATACGATTTCCCATTTGAACTCATATCTCAAGCACTCCCTTTGGAAAAATTAGCGTTTCCCTGATGCCCTCATACGTTCCTGTGGACGTGTATTTGTTTCACCATTCGGCCGTTTAGACGCATAAGCATCTGTAGCGCCTGGTTCGCCTTCAAACTTGTGATTTACCTGATTTGGAAAGCCTTTTGCTTTATTACGCATATCGATTCCCTCCAAACAATACAAATCATTTGCGTCTTTTGAAGACGTAAGGGTAGTATATGAAAAAAGAAGTTTTTTTAAAAAGGCACTTTCTGCTAGATGAAGGAGGAACAGGCATGGAACAATACTTTGAGCGACTAACAGAACAACTTATGGAAAAAAACAATATGCTGACATATGACGAAGCACGTACATGGGTAGAGCTGCTTTGGAGTGATTTTGAAACGACCTATGCAAAGGCTGGCCGTAAGTATAAAGGACAGGAAACAACAGAACGAATTGTCCAAGAGTGGATCGAGAGCTACGGAGCGCAGCTGCATTTATTTCAAAATAAACAATCAAAGGCAAACGAGCATCTGCAACAAAACAATCGAGGGCTGCTTCACTAAAAAGGCTGCCCTTTCACTTCCATTCATTTTTTTCAATAAATAGGAAAATATATAAATGAACAAACAATTTTATGAAACAATACCCAGTCTGTGATCAAAATTACAGGCTTTTTACAATGATTAAACTTAAAATTACATTAAATTCATCCTGCTGAAAATCAATGGAAATAAAACTCTGATATAATGAAACGATTAAAGAGACATGTAATTTATGGATAATAAAAAAGGGTTTCGTTTTCTGACAAAAAAGGAATAATGAACATATCAGACTATGTGAAAAAAGTGAAGAGAAGGTGCGATATGGAACGGGAACTGCTCTCTGTTATAATTCCTTCTTACAATGAAGGTGAAAACATCAGACGAATCTTTGAGGCACTCGAGGAAGAGTTTCGCGATTTTCATTATGACTTTGAAATCATCTTTGTGAATGATGGAAGCAAAGACAACACGCTTCAATACATGAGAGAGCTCTCTCGAAAAAGTGCAAAGGTTAAATATATTTCCTTTTCGCGTAACTTTGGAAAGGAAGCCGCTATTTTGGCAGGTCTTGAACATGCAAAAGGAGCAGCTGCGATTATTATGGACGCCGATCTGCAGCACCCGACGTATTTAATTCAGGACTTTGTCAGGGGATATGAAGAAGGCTATCATCAAGTCATTGCCAAACGAAATCGTAAAGGTGACAGCAAGCTGCGCTCTTACCTGTCATCCATGTACTATAAGGTGATGAACAAGGTAGTAGAAGTGGACTTGCGTGATGGCGTCGGGGATTTCCGTTTAATTTCACGCCAAGCCATCGATGCATTGCTTCAGCTGAAAGAGGGGAATCGTTTTTCAAAAGGGCTTTTTTGCTGGATTGGGTTTGAAGAAAAAGTTATCTATTATGAAAATGTAGAAAGACAGCATGGTGATACAAAATGGTCACTGAAGAAATTATTTAACTATGGCATAGATGGCGTCATTTCCTTTAACAACCGCCCGCTGCGGATTTGTTTTTATACTGGCATACTGATCTTATTTCTCTCATTGATTTACATCGTGGCCACCTTTATTCAAATTGTCAGAACGGGCGTGATGGTACCTGGTTATTTCACTTTAATATCGGCTGTGCTGTTCCTCGGAGGTGTCCAGCTTTTGAGTCTAGGTGTGATTGGAGAATATATTGGCCGTATCTATTATGAAACGAAAAAGAGGCCGCATTATTTAATCCAGGAATCAAATGTGATGGAACAAGAGACAAGCTCAAAGGAACAAGACCGAGTGTTAACACAGTTATTTAAATAACGTGGAGTCAAATAACCGGCAAGCACGAATCGCTTGCTGGGTTGTTTTGTTTCAAAGAAAAGTGGATCTTTTGTGGAAAGGATTTAGATGATGAAACGTAGATGGATAATGATAGGAATGTGCCTCATTCTCGCTTTATTAGGACACTCCTTTTTCTTATATGAATATACGCAAGGCCGGTATATGACAGGAGATGGAGACGGAATCTCACAAATGCTCCCATTTAAAAAGCTGCTTTACGATGAATACGTCAAAGGGAACTTCTTTTATTCTTATCAATTCGGTCTAGGCGGCGGTACATATACGCAATTAGGTTATTATTTCACAACGTCGACTGTCTTTATGGTCACAGTCGCTGTCGTCTGGCTGATGAATGCGCTTCATCTCATCCAGTCAACGGACATTCATTTCTGGGCAAATGCCGTCATTTGGCTGAGTGTGATCAAGCTGACGCTTATTCTTTTCATCGCTTACCGTGTGCTTCTTTCAATGGTTCAGCATAGGCTGAGCGCATTAACAGGAGCCGCAATTTACGGATTGTCTATTGTGTATTTTCGGCATCAAACATTTTGGGAGTTTTTCACCGACAGTATGATGTGGCTCCCGCTGCTTGTACTTGGGGTTGAACGGATTTTCAAAACAGGTAAGCCGGCTTGGTTTATTGCGGCGTGCAGCCTGATGCTTATCAACAATTTTTACTTTGCTTATATTCATTTTATCTTTTTAGCGATCTATCTTGTCTTCAGATATATCATCAAGCTTCGAAGTGAGGAGAACGGGTGGAAGGTGTTCTGGACGCTGGCGGTCTCTACGCTGTTATCCTTTGGAATCAGTGCCGCCTTTTTTGTCCCGTCTGTCTATGGCTTTCTTAATAATATAAGGCCGCCATATGATCAATCCATACCTTGGTTTGATCTGCATGATCATCTGCTGTTTACAAGCAGGGTGTATTTATTACCTATGATCTTTCTCATTTGTATGTTCCTCGTTCCGCTTTACCGGAACAGGTGGTTTTTCATGTTTACATCGATCAGCGTTCTGCTCATTGTTTTTCACTACAGTCCAAAGATGGCGAGCGTGTTTAATGGTTTTTCAGCACCGCAATACAGATTTGAGTACATTCTTGCCTTTACAGTTGGAGCGGTCGCAGCTATCACCATCAAGCATTTCTCGCAAATCGAGTGGAAGTGGAAAAAGCGTGCGGTCTTAGGCGCTTGGATCGTGTTTCTTCTCGCAGTCATCTTATCAGAACGAGCAAAGGGAAATATGGATGTTGTTGTATTTACAGGCATAGGACTGCTTGTGATCAGCTTGTTTTTCCTTTTGATTCATGCGGAAAAACGCCAGCACCTTCGTCTCTTTTCAGCTGTGCTCATCGTTGTCAGCTTACTGACAGCAGGCGTGTATCAGCAGGGCTACTTATCTGAAAGAAGCAATATTAAGAGCGTATCAGATACGTATCTGAATAGTGAGGCTTATGCTGGACATGAGCAAATGAAGCTCATTCAGCAGATTCAAAGCCGCTCTTCAAAAGATCCGCTTGCCCGGATTGACTGGATGAACGGCGTGCGCAACAACACCCCGTTATTTGAAGGCTTTCAAGGCATGAGTGCGTATTCAAGTATATTGAATCAGCATTTACTCAATTTCTACTGGAATGACCTGCAAATCGATATGGGACGGGAAAGTGTCAGCCGTTATGCAACAATGGGGGACAGGGCGAATTTATACAGCCTGACCTATGGAAAGTATTATATGAGAACGAGCGCGATGCCTTACTCACCGCCAGCTTATTTTAAGCCTATATTGGAAAGCGAGCATTATAAAGTGTATGAAAATACACGGCCGCTGCCATTTGCAAGAACAACAAGCACCGTTTATTCAGAAGAATCCTTAAAGGATGCCTCAGCACTTGATAGGGAGCATGCGATGCTGCAAGGTGTGGTTTTAGACAAAAAAGGAAACGCTGAAATTGAGCACGCGCCAGATCGAGTCAAGGATACAAATATTCATACGATACAAGCCATATACGAACATGGCGTGCTTGATGTATACGGAGAAACAGGCGGCCTGAATATCACGCTGCCAGATGATATGGCCCGCGCTGGGGATGTGTATGTGAGCTTTTATGTGAAGCGGACAGACCGAAACGAAGGATTTCAGTTATCTGTTGATCACTACGTCACCTCAAGAAAAAGCAATACATCCATCTACAAAACAGGCGTCAATGAAGTGACGATTCGAGTCCCTGCGGAAAAGATTCTCTCGATTCGAGTACCAAAAGGGACGTATGAGCTGAGTCAATTAAAGCTATATCAAGAGCCTTACCGCGTCCTAGAGAAGGCATATGAAAAAGAAAAACAGGATCATGGCAGCCAGCAAGTAAAGCTCGAAAACAACCGCTTTACGATTTCATATGATAACAAACGCGGCGATGATTATATGGTTCTCCCAGTACCATATGAAAAAGGCTGGGAGCTCACAGTAAACGGACAGCAGACTGATATTGAACAAGCCAATTACGCCTTTATCGGTTTTCCAATAGAAAAAGGTAAAAACGAGATTGTGCTAACCTACTATCCGCCATATATCAGAATTCTTGCATTGATTTCACTCGTCAGTTTGATCGGTGCGATCCTATATGCACGAAGAAAACACAAGAAACACCACTTTTCATCATAAGTGGTGTTTTTTATCTTCCAAGGTCTGATCGAACACGATATCCATCATATGAAGCAAATCACTAAGCTTCTTTCTCAAACGAAAACGTCGCATAATCAAACAAAAAATGAAACAACCAAAGGCTTAGGGCAAAGAGAATTTCCTCAGAAGTAGACAGTAAAATGCCGCCTACCAATTCATCTGATAAATAGACAGCACCCCAAATAAACAAGAGATGAATTGAAATGGCATAGAATACGATGGAGCGTTTTTTGGAACGGCACTTTCTAACAACCCTCATAAGCACATGCTCCACATGCTCAAAGGATATCCCAAGTACCACATAGATGCCCATAAATAAAAGCATCGATAAAATCGATTGATAAAAAGCACCCGTTAAATGAAAGAACAGTACACAAAACAACAAAAATATGTAACAGACAGCCGACGCCGCCATGAGCCATTTCAGCCCTTGCCATAAAGCATGAACAGATTGCTGCATAGTTGAACAAACACTCCTTTACATGAAGATACCTGCAAAAAGGACAGCCTTTTTGCAGGAAGTTATATGTTAATCCTCTTTTTTAGGTGCAGCGATCACAGGATGTTTTTCAGTATCAAGCAGTTTTAAGAAATCTTCACCTTGATCTAAATGATCAAGAACAAGCTGTTTCGGTGTGACCGCAAGCCACTGATTCAGTGAAATATCTGCATAATGATCGCTCTTAAAGATTTCTAAGAAATAAAGCGGTTCGTCGCCTGTATTTTCTACATAATGCCCCATCGCAAATGGGACATATCCAACGTCTCCGGCCTGATAGTTGAAGGTTCTCGCATGTCCATCAGAAGCAAATACCGTCATTCGTGCCTTTCCAGAAATGAAATATTGCCATTCATCCGTATTTGGATGCCAGTGCAGCTCGCGAATGGCACCTGGATCAACTTTCACAAGAGCGGATGCAATCGTTTTAGACGCTTTGAAATTGGTAGAGTCCGCAATCCACACTTGTCCGCCGCTTGACGTAATCGGCTCCTGTTTTAACAGTTCATATTTAAAGGAATTCGGGACTTCTCCTTGCTCTGTTTTCACCTTGTCACATTCAAGGGAACCAGGAATTCCTTTTTGGAAAATATACTTTTCTTTCTCTGGCAGCTTGTCAAACTGCTCCTTTGTCATACCGAAGTTCTTGAGCACGACTTCCTCTGGCGTATGGGCAAGCCAATCGGTTACTTGGAACGTACTATTTTCTGAGAATGACCCATCATCAAACACAAGCAAGAATTCAGCTCCCGGTTCAAGTGCTTGGATAGAGTGCGGCAGGCCAGAAGGGAAGTACCACAAATCACCCTCAGTCACATCCTCTGTAAAATTGCGCCCCTCTGCATCAACCGATGTAATCCGGGCTTCCCCATAAATCATGTACGCCCATTCCGCTTCCTTATGCCAGTGCAGCTCACGAATCGCACCAGGCTTTAGCCGCATATTAACAGATGCAAGACTTTTAGAGATCGGCAGTTCGCGGACTGTTACCTCTCGGGCGTAGCCGCCTTTTTCTAAACGATTGTGTGTATCAGAAAAAGAATATTTCAGGTTGGAGACCGTTCCATGATCGGTTTCTGGCGGCGTGAGCATATCTGGATTTTGTCTGTCCCGCTCGAGATTACGTGGAATTTTGATCGTTGCTCCTTTTTCTCCTCGAATCGGCTGCGGTATTCCATTTTGCTTTTCACTCATGATAAAATCCCCTTTCAACATCGTATTGTGTGAGGTGACAAAAGGCCTTTCATTTCGCCCTCGTTTTCATAAGGTGAAACGAATCAAGCAGATGTCAATCTGATTCATCATTTTTTTGAGCAGCGACTAATCGTTGGATGAGCTTGCTTAATTCATCAAACTTTCGTTCAAAGCGTGTCAGCAAGTAAACCGTCAAAATGGCAGGGAAGCCAGCCTGACCGAGCTGCTTCAGCCATTCCTCTGAAAAAAAGGTCTCCATTTGTCTCACCTCCCAGCGGATGCTCGTCTTCTATATAAGTGGTATGAAAGAAGAAAAAGGAAAGCAGAGGGGGATAAAATGAACCATTAGACCCTTTTCACGAAGTTTACTTTTTTTAACTTTTGTCCACTTAATGCTAGTAGAGGGAACAAAGGGGAGGATGCACATGGATTATCGGCTGTTATTGAAAGCAAAATGGAAAGAAATCATTGATCACCCGCTCATTCAGCAGTTTTTAAGCAATCCGAAAAACGAGCAGCTGCTCCGGCAGGTCATGGAAGAGCCAAACGAGGAAAATGCCAAAAAACTAGATTCCGAGTTCAAACAGTTCTATCAGAAAATCCGCATCATCAAGTATATCTCCACAATGATACGCATCTTTTCCGTCGACTTTGACAAACGAGTGAAAAAGAAACAGCAGCGTTTTCCGCTTATACTCGATCATCCTGATACACAAGAAGTGAAAGACCCTGTTCAAACAGATACGTATGAAGCCGTGCTCTTCAACCAGCAAGACTTAGGGGAGCATCTGCAAGATCAAACATTGTACAAGGCCTACCAGCAGCTCACAGACAAACAAAAAATGGTCTTAACCCAAATCTATGTCGAAGGCCAAACGATGAAAGAAATAGCCGATCAGTTAGGCGAAACAAGACAAAACATCTCAAACATTCACAAAAAAGCACTCAACAAACTAAAAGAAGAAACAGGGGGAGATGTCCGTGCACGAAGACAAAATGACCAATGGAGAAATGGAAGAACTCATTGAAACCTTCACACCCATGATCAAAAAGAAACTACAAAACACGGCATATCAAGAAAGAGAAGACCTCGAACAAGAACTCTATATCAAACTCATCGAAAAAATAGACCGACTGATTTACCAAGAAGGACCTGGATTTTGGGAGTTTATTGTGGAATATATGACGAAGTTGTAAGAGAGGCTGATGGTGCGAATGTGAGGTGAACATAAAATCCCCTGGGGCATTCGCACCTTTTTATTCGACAAAATTGAGAAAAAATGTATATTTTATAAAGGGGAAAACAAAATTCTTTATTGAAAGTTGTGGATTTTGCCTTTCATTTCCTAAAAAATGTTACAATTAGGGCAGAAATCGCAGTCGCACTCTATATGAGTGCGTGGATTGAAATTTAATATCTTTGTAAACCGCATCAAAAACGCCTGGTCGCACTCTACATGAGTGCGTGGATTGAAATTTACTATCTGTATAACTTTCGGAGACGGATTTGAGTCGCATTCTATATGAGTGCGTGGGTTGAAATTCGGTATCGTCACTCTACCTCGGATATGCAAAAACGTCGCACTTTACATGAGTGTATGGATTGAGGTAGCTTGAAAGAAATGTTGACAGTTGCGCTTGATTTAGGTGTGAAAAACATGACTCTGGCTCAGTAGTCATATTTTTAAATGAATTCAAACCTGTTGATGAAATCATGAAAATACCTTTAGAGCAATAGTTGTTAATTAAATAGGATTAAGAAATATTCGGTGCGAATGTGAGGTGAACATAAAATCCCCGGTGCATTCGCACCTTTTTATTCGACAAAAATGAGAAAAAATGTATATTCATGAAGGAGAAAACAGAATCCTATATTGAAATTTGTGGATTTTGACTATTATTTCCTAAAAAATGTTACATTTAGAGCGAAAATCGCAGTCGCACTCTACATGAGTGCGTGAATTGAAATACCTGAAGCTGTAATACCCTCGCTTGTTTGATTTGTCGCACTCTACATGAGTGCGTGAATTGAAATCCAATCCACATCATATTGGCCCAAATTTGTGTTAGTCGCACTCTATATGAGTGCGTGAATTGAAATGATGCTAGTGATTCCATTACAAAGTCCCCCATAGGGTCGCACTCTATATGAGTGGGAGGAATAAAATTCTTGTCAGTAGGTAGCTTGAATCATGAGTAATAGTTTTTAATTAAATAGGATTAAGAAAGATTCGGTGCGAATGTGAGGTGAACATAAAATCCTTGGGGCATTCGCACCTTTTTATTCGTTAAAAGTGAGAAAAAATGTATATTATTTAGAGGTGAAAACAAAATTCCGTATAGAAAATTAAGGGTTTTGGCTATCATTCCCTAAAAAATGTTATAATTAGGGCAGAAATCGCAGTCGTACTCTACATGAGTGTGTGGCTTGAAATATGCAGTGACCTCCTGAATGTATGATGAATTGTTGTCGCACCCATATATGAGGTGCGCATGGTTTTCAATGATTGTCTCTTAAACGGGTATGGCCACCTCAAATCCATCTTCTTACAACACCCTCTTTCAGATACAAAATCCATCAGAATATACTGTTCATTTGTATAGTGAAAACATGACTTCTTGCAGTCATGTTTTTTTCTTCTTTTTCCTAAATAAACCTTAAAAAATGTCAAAATAAGTCGAAATGAAAAGTAGTCATTTAGATTCAAATTTTATCCATTCGTAATGAATGATGAAGGAGGAATTGGTTTGGGTGAAACGGAGCGAACCGGTAAAGTTGAGCAGCTGATCTTAGAGAATTATCAAAGATTAAACAGCATGATATCAGAAGAAGTGGACTTTGCTTCTAACCATGGAGGGCTGACAGGGGATTCTAGAGAAGTGATGTGGATGGAGTTTTTTCGGAAAATCATTCCTAAAAAATATTCAATAGCACAAGGTGTCATCATTATTGACTCAGAAGGAAATCATTCTAACGAAGTCGATATTGCCGTATTTGATGAGCAGTATACGCCGTATGTGTTCCAACACAATTCGTTGAAGTTTATACCGATTGAGGCGGTTGCGGTTGCTATAGAATGTAAAAGTTCTAATTTGAAAGAAAAAGGTTTAGAAGAATGGTCTGAAAAAATAAAACGGCTAACACCAAAAACAACAGGAATTGCTAGAATGGCTACAGGTTACTTTACAAGTGAAAGTAACACACAAAAGAGGACGCGTCCTTTACTCATTTTAGCAAGTAACTTTAAAAGAGAAGAGGACCAAACAATTTCAAATAAAGCAGCTGAATTAGCGGCGTCTTTTGATTTTATGCTCATGAAAAAAAGCAATGAATTTCAATTAAAAGTACCTAATGAACATGAACATCTAAGATGGTGGTCAAACGAATTAAATTGTTTCAAACAAGAAAAACGATCTAAGGAAGAAGAAAAATTTTTAGATGAAAACAAACTCAGCGATTTACGTATTGATGGATGCGATCTGTTGACACTAAATTTTCAATTAAATCAATTGCTAATGCTCATTAACAATCCCATGTTTTTCCCTCACTATGCATATGCCAAGCTGTTTCAGAAACAGATAACAAAGTGAAGAAAGGAGAGCGACATGACAAGGGAATCTAGTAAACCCAAAACCAATTGGCATGATGTGAAGCATGCAATTGACACGAAAATTCATGAAGACCAAAGACTTTTTAAAGAGCCGCTCACTATTCATTTGGTTACGCCAATGTTTGGGGGAGGGCCCCAATCAAACTCAATTGATCAAGACAGACCAATTCGAGAAAGTGCGATTCGTGGACATCTTCGTTTCTGGTGGCGTGCAACTCGAGGAGCTGCTTGCAAAAATGCAAATGAATTATCTAAACGAGAAGCAGAGATATTTGGTCATACAGAACAAGCGAGCCAGATTCAAGTGGTAACGCATTATGAAAAAAACGAAGTGAAAAGAAATTCAAACGTATTTTTTAAAAAGAAAAATCATCCTTTTCCACAGTATGTTCTTTCAAATATGAAAGATAAAACACCATACCTCATGAAGGCGCAATTTTCTTTAAATATCCGGTTATCTAAAAAAACAACCCAATATGAGTTAATCAAAAAAGAAGTTGAAGCTGCCTTGTGGGCTTGGATCAACTTCGGTGGACTTGGGTCAAGAACGAGACGTGGGTGTGGCAGTTTATATTGCAAACAATTTTCACCATACAACAAGAGGACAAAAAGCCAATTGGAAAAATGGTTTGAGCAAAAGCTTTTAGAATATGACATTCAATTGCCAGCATCAAGTCGAGAATGGCCGACGCTTAGTCGTGAATTCAAAGTACAGGCATTTCCATCATCTATGATCTCAAGCTGGCAATCCGTCATTCAGACATATGAAACATTTCGAAGAAGATCAAACCCGAACAAAAAAAGGGGAAGAAGTTGTTGGCCGGAAGCAGATACTATTCGTCTGTTAACAGATAAGGCTAAATCAGGTCATCACATCCCTTATCCAAAAGAGAAACCATTTAAATATCAAGCATTTCCTAGAGCTCAATTTGGTTTGCCTATTCAGTTCCGATTTGCTCCTAAAGATAGTGGGAAAGATCCAGATCCTGTAACGCTCCTACCTAAAGGAAAGGATCGCTTGGCTTCACCACTCATCTTAAAACCATTGGCTATTAATCAAGAGGAATCAGTGGGCATGGTGATGGTGTTGCATCAACCAAAGATCGAAGCTTTATCGCTTTTAGGGGACAGAAAGCTTTTGCCTGATGTGACAGATGAACAAAGTATCTACCCAACAGCCACCTACTCAAAAAACCCATTACAAGACGAGAGTGGCCGTACGCACTCATCGGCGATTCAAGCTTTTTTACATAGCAAGGAGGTGCAAACATTTTGTCAGAAGAATCACAAAAACAAACATTAATGCTATTTTCGATAGGGCCCGTTCAAGAATTTATTGCGCAAGCAAGGCGGACGCGTGATTTATGGTTTGGCTCTTTTCTTCTATCTGAATTAAGTAAAGCAGGTGCGAAGAAATTTCAAGAACTGGGTGGAACGCTTATTTTCCCTGTGTTCAACGAATCCTCTGCAAATACAAACAATGCACCAAACAAAATATTGGGAGGAATTTCACACGAACAGCCTTCATCCGTTGCAAGACAAGTAAAAAAAGCAGTATATGACAAGTGGAAGGAATACGCAGACTTTGTAAGAGGGAAAGTTGATCCTTATATTCAAAAAGGCACATGGAATCGACAAGTAGATGATTTATTGGAATTTTATGCTGTGTGGACTGATATGCAAACTCAAGAGGAAGCGGCTAATGCGTCCGCAAGTCCATATCATTTGGCTCTTCAAGAAGTTGAAGGTTTAATGGCTGCAAGGAAGACTTTAAGAGATTTTAAACAAAATGAGCCAGGGGCGTTATTCGGTGAACCAAAATCATCACTTGACGGTGGACGAGAGTCTGTTTTCCAAAGGCAAAAAACACCACAGCAAGTGGCGCAACTAGCGAAATGGGGAATTGGTGAACATGAATCATTAGATGCGATTTCAGTGATCAAACGATTGTCCTTACATAAGCACCCGAGTATAACATTTTCATCTGTATGCGATAAAGCGTTTGCTCCCTATCAAAACATGTTGAAACAAAATGAACAGATGAAGCAAGCAGCCATACAATATGTGAAAGATGTAGAAACATATCTTGAGAATATGAATCTGACAGTAGCTCCTATTGATTGGAGTGAGGCATCGCTTTTTTATGAAAGAAGAATAGAAGATTATCTTGAACAATGTGGACTTTTCGGAATAGCACGAACAGAAGCGAAAAATGATATCACACAGCTGCTCCAAAAATACTTCAAAGGTGCATACAGCAAGCATCATGGCCAGCCGGTTAAACCACCAGCACCTTCACCTTACTATGCCTTTCTCATGGCCGATGGAGATAAGATGGGCAACCAACTGCGAAATATACAGCATGTAGAAAGTCATATTGCATTTTCTAAAACGCTCTCAACTTTTGCTTCAAAGGCAAGTGAGATTATTTCTAAATGTGAAGGTACATTGATCTATGGCGGTGGAGATGATGTCATGGCTTATGTACCGGTGCACCAATGCTTAGAAGCAGCTGGGAAATTACAAAGTGAATTTGTTTCAACGATGAAGGCTCATCAACATAGTGAAATACCTCCTTCGATTTCAATTGGCATCGCCATCGTTCATATGCTTGAGCCTCTTGAAGAAGTAAGAAGCATGGCACGTCAGGCTGAACAATATGCAAAACAAGAGCGAAATTCATTAGCGATTCATTTCCAAAAGCGAGGCGGAGGAGACACAATGAATATCTCAGTCTCATTTCAAATAGATCCAGTTGCCTCTATCCAAGAGATGACGACGTGGTTAAAACAGTCTTATTTCACATCTGGCTTTGCATATGGCTTACGAGAGTTGTATCAAACATACGAACAGTCTCCATTTAAAAAACAGCCAGAAATTTTAAATGAACTCATTCCACTAGAGATAAGTCGTCTTGCATTCAAAAAGAAAACGGAAGCAAAAACAGAGCAAGAAACGAAAGAGTGGATCGATCAATTGATTGCGAAGTATATACCGAAGAAGAATACATTAGAAGAATTACATACAATCGCTGAATGTACGATCATTGCTCTTCAACTAGAGGAGGTAAGTGGACATGCCTGAAAAATGGTTTCACATTCAACCGCTTGATCCGCTGCTTATTCGTGATGCACGCCCATTTCAAAGTGTACCAGGTATACGGGCGCGTTCACTAAACGATGTTCCGCCAAGTGTGGTCGCAGGAACACTTCGTACAGCACTAGCGAAGAAACGACAATCAATGAAACACACCACACCACTTTCTTATTATGCGAAATCTCTTGTGCGAGGTCCTTTATATCGCTGGCATGATCATTTATATGTGCCAATGCCTCATGACCTTGAGTTATTCGATGATGAGTATGGGATGAATCAATTGAGACCAAAGCCAATGATGTCGGAAGGACAGGGCTTTTTTGGTACAGGAAAAACAGGCCGTTTTAGTGAGGCATTATGGCCGCCAATTGGAGCTGGTGCTCGTAAAAAAATGAAATCGCCGCCTGCTTTTGTATCACTAAAGTGGATGGTGAACTGGCTGACAGACGCAGTGGATGAGAGTCATGTGAAGGAAGCCTTGACTGAATACCAACACATGCAGAAGGAAAATCATTCTTTCAAAAAGGAAACACCACCGGCATTTATTCCAGCATTACAGCGTCAGGAACGAACACAAATTGAGGTGGAAACTGGCAGTAAAAAGGCAAAAGATCAGCACCTATTTTCAACAGAATCGCTCTTATTCCCAGATGACTTTAAACTGGAGGCGGGAATAGAGTTATCTACTGAAGAGTCAGAAGGATTAAAGCCTTTCTCAGGCATTCACCCGATAGGTGGTGAACGGCGGCTGGCTCATATAGAAGAAAGGCCACATGTTTATCAACAAGATTGGACATGTCCGGATGCTATTAAAGAATCGCTCAAAAACAAGCCGTATGTTCGCATGATATTGGCGACACCTGCTTATTTCAGTAAAGGATGGCAGCCCGGATGGCTGGATGAACAGCTCATGTCAAAACCACTATTTGATACAAATGTACGACTGAAATTGGTTTGGGCATCTGTTCCACATTGGCAGCCTATCTCTGGATGGAGCTTAGCAAATAAAGACAAAGGGCGTGAAAAAGCAATACGCCGCTTAGTCCCCGCAGGTAGTGTTTACTTCTTTACAGTAGAAGAAGGAGATCCAGCAGAACTCGCCGAAAAAATGTGGCTTCAATCAGTATCCGATCGTAACCGGCGTAAAGAAGCGTTTGATCGTGAAGATGGCTGCGGGTTAGCACTTTGGGGAACATGGAAACCGAATGAATAAGAGGAGTGAGACGATGGAAGCAAGCCGTTGGTTTTGGATACATTGTTTATCCCCCCTCCATATTGGAGCGGGTGAAGGAGTTGGCGTGATTGATATGCCCATTCAACGAGAAAAAGTAACAGAATGGCCGATTATACCTGGAAGCAGTATCAAAGGCGTGCAGCGTGAACATTATCGCGCGAAAGGACAAGACACATTCGTACAAAAAGTATTTGGAACACAAGGAGATCAAGATGGAAGCGCAGGAGCAGTCGTAATGACAGATGGCCGGTTATTTTCATTCCCGGTGGCGAGTAGATACGGTACATTTGCATATGTGGCAAGTCCACTCATATTGAAAAGATTAGCCCGCGATGCAAAAGCATTAGGCGTATCGCTGGATATCCCTGATCTCATAGAAGAATCAAGCACGCTAGTCACCATGAATTCTAAATTAGTAGAGAATGACGAATTATATCTAGGTGAATTTCAAGGGGCTGCGAAAAAATCTCAACAACTAACCGATTTTGCTCAAAAGATGGCCAAACTTTTATTCGACGATAAACAATCACAAACTCTTTGGATAGAACGATTTGTGATTGTAAGTGATGACGTTTTTCAATACATTGTCACCATGAATTCTGAAGTGACACCTCGTATTAGAATTGATCATGAAACCCAAACAGTTAGTAAAGGTGCTCTCTGGTATGAAGAGTATGTACCGGCAGAAGCCATATTTTATGGGCTCATGTGGTGTGATCGTGTCGATGGAAGCAATGATTTATCCGTTAGACATCAACTTTTAAATCAACTAGAAAAACAGATGTATCTTCAATTAGGTGGAAACACAAACGTAGGTAAAGGAAGAGTATCCTGGCGTATGACAGGAGGGGAGGGATCATGAAACTCATTCAACATCATTATGCTGAGAAAGCGTATCAACATGTGATGAATGCCAAAACGAATGAGGAGAATTTCTCAAATCAATATGGACAACTCTGTCACAGATTCGCCTCAATGATCTTAACAAATGGATTAAGGCTCACCATTACATTTTTTGAAGCAAAATCAAAAAAAGGAAATGCTTATCAACAATTCGTTCAGGATATAAAAGAAACACTAGATATACAAGGAGATTGGTCAGCTTCTAATCGAAATTACTTAATCAAATCAAGACAAGCTTTAAGTGCATCTGTTTGGTTAAAAAGATATGCGGAATCTATTTTAAAGGTGGAACAAGGGGCGGAAAATGTGGAGGACATCCAATGAATCTGTCATTAACCTTAAACAAAAGCAAATGGGAGATTGGTGGTTCTACATTGTCGGACATCATAAAGGACAGTGCGGAGAAGCAGTCATTTTATGAAAATGTAATTCGTCTACATCGAAAACAGTGGGGGGGAAATCGCTTATTGTATGAAAGATTTGTGGAGCAATATTATACCGATACGAACCCCACATGCCTAGTCAAGTCCATATCGCCGTTAGTCATTGGACATGGAGGAGAGGGTGTACTTGAAACGGGATTGTTATTACACCCGATATACGGCATTCCTTATTTACCAGGAACAGCTTTAAAAGGCGTAGCCTCTCATTATGCCCATTCTGTATTAGGTGAAAACTTTGAAGAACTAAAACAAGATGGTAGTGATTACAACACATTGTTTGGAACAAACGAACGTGCCGGTATCATCGAATTTCATGATGCGCTCATGATGCCAGAGACGGTAGGAGAAGCATTCAAAGTAGATGTGATGACACCACATCATTCAGACTACAACAGCGTCAAGCTAGATAAGATGAACAAAGGGGGAAGTGTTCCAGCCCCTCGAGACGATGACTCACCAACACCGATTCATTTCTTAACGGTGGTCAACGGCCGCTTTCAACTTCTATTGAAAACAAAAAAGAATCTACCAGAAGATGCGGAATGGCTCGAACTCGCCAAAACCATCTTACTAGGCGCTTTAGAATACGAAGGAATCGGTGCTAAAACAAATGCAGGTTATGGAAGACTTAAAATGGACGACGACATTTCATAAGACTAAGTGCGAATGTAAGGTGAACATAAAATCCCTGGAACATTCGCACCGTTTCATTCGACAAAAATGAGAAAAAATGTATATTTTTTAGGGGTGAAAACAAAGTTCTATATAGAAACTTAAGGATTTTGAAGATCATTTCCTAAAAAATGTTATAATTAGGGCGGAAATCGCAGTCGCACTCTATATGAGTGCGTGGATTGAAATACATCAAGCGTCAGCTGATAAGTTCGAGCAAGGTCACGTCGCACTCTACATGAGTGGATGGATTAATAATTGCGAAAACATAACTCTGCCTCCTGCCTCAGTAGTCATGAATCTAATTGAATTCAATTGTTGCTGAAATATAAAGAAGTATGATTAACAAGTTTCAATAGATTTCATACTAAGAAAAAGTCGGTGCGAATGTGAGGAGAACATAAAATCCCTGAAACATTCGCACCGTTTCATTCAATAAAATGAGAAAAAGTGTAAATTATTTAGAAGGGAAAACAAAATTCTATATAGAAACTTGGGTTTTGACGATCATTCCCTAAAAAATGTTATAATTGGGGCGGAAATCGCAGTCGCACTCTACATGAGTGTGTGGATTGAAATACGATGATGTTGTGGACG
The DNA here is from genome assembly GCF_038593345.1 of Bacillus sp. FSL M8-0350. Taxonomy (NCBI): domain Bacteria; kingdom Bacillati; phylum Bacillota; class Bacilli; order Caryophanales; family Bacillaceae; genus Bacillus; species Bacillus sp. FSL M8-0350. The sequence continues at coordinate 872,943 of NZ_CP151985.1, forward strand.
TCGGATGTAAGGCGGTGTGGCACTTTATATGAGTGCGTGGATTGAAATTTGTAAAACTTAGCATTGAATTTTGTGGCTGCCCATGCACTCTACATGAGTGCAGGGATTGAAAGAAGTAAGATCATTAAAACAAACAGAATGAATTGCAGTCGCACTTTACATGAGTGCGTGGATTGAAATTTGAAATTTCTTGGAGTCTCTCAGTCTCTTCGTGTCGCACTCTACATGAGTGCGTGGATTGAAATAACATCTGAATCATTTAATCTATTTAAGTTACTAGTCGCACTCTACATAAGTGCGTGGATTGAAATGGTGAATGGTGGGAAAAGACAGGAAAGCCTGGTGTCGCACTCAACATAAGTGCATAGATCACTGTTTCTGCGAATTACATAAATTCAAATATCTATCCACTTCAAAATCTACACAAAGGAATAATCAAAATAATGTACTTTCCCCCTAAATCCAAGCCCTACACAACAAAAAAAGACTCGCTCACACAGAGCCGAGTCTTAATTTTTTTTGCAGTTTTTCTTCACTGAAAATCCAGCCGGTATAGGAATTTTTGATTTGGTGGTCCATGTCGATATGGCAGATTGCGACAAAAGGATAATGACCTTTGCTGCGGTAGCGCAAATCAATGAACCGCACTTCATAATGATCCTTGTATTTATCCACTTCCCACCGGTAGACAGGGGAGAAGGAGAGAAAGGCTGAAATGTTTTCATCTTGCTTAGCAATTTTCATAATTTCAGTATCAGGGACCGGCACACGGTTAAAGGTGTCTAAAATGACGACTTCTCCATTCATGCTGCGCCCAACATGGAAAGAGGATTTACATTTCACGGCAATGCGCCATTGTCTGAACTTCATTGTAGGCGAAATAATAATCTCTTCAATTTCATCAAATCGTGCACGCAGCTGACGTTTAATCTGAAGCTGCATGATGACCCTGACGATATAGTAACAGAAAATCACGGCATATAGCGTAATAAACGTATAGCCGGGATGTCCGCCAATCGCCCAAACGACTATGGCGACAAGGTGTGTAAAAAAGATAAACGGATCAAACGTATTAATGATCCCAAGCGCTACCCATTTCTTCGAAAATGGACGAATGGCCTGCGTGCCGTATGCATTGAAAATATCGACAAACACATGAAGGACAACGGCTAATAGTGTCCATAACCAAAGGTGAAGTAAATTCGCCCCGGGCACAAATGGGAAAATCACAGCCGGAATCAGCAATGACCAAAACAGTACAGCCGGAATGGAATGTGTAAATCCTCGGTGATTTCTTATATAAACCGCATTATTTTTTAGTTTTAGCACAGTATCAATGTCTGGTGCTTGGGAGCCGGCGATGGTCGCGATCATCACGGCGTGTGCCATGTGTGGATCTGCGCTGACGGCTGGATCTAAAAGTGCAAGTCCCCCAAGAGAAATGCCCATTACTACATGAGTACCAGTGTCCAATTGATTACCTCCTAGTTGTCATGCTTAGGAACAATCATACAAAGTATACGTCTCCAATCAAGACTATGTGCAAAATCACTTTTGCTTTATCCCGATTTAATGTAACATGTTAACGTATCTACAAACAGTATACAACAAATAAGGTTCTATTCAGAACGTTAGCCCTCGGTCCAATGAGAAGGAGTATAGATATGAAAGACATTCAAGAAAAGCTGGACCGCAAAGATATTGCGGGCTTTCAGCATGATTTAATTGATTGGTATGAAAAAGAACAACGAACATTACCATGGCGAGAAAATCAAGATCCATACCGCGTCTGGGTATCAGAAGTGATGCTTCAGCAAACGAGAGTAGATACGGTCATTCCGTATTTCAACCGGTTTATGGAGCAGTTTCCGACGGTGAAGGATCTCGCTTTAGCTGATGAAGAAAAGGTCATGAAAGCATGGGAAGGTCTTGGCTACTACTCAAGAGTGCGTAATTTACAGGCAGCTGTGAAAGAAGTATATGAATCCTACGGCGGTGTTGTCCCTAATACGAAAGAGCAATTTTCAAAGCTCAAAGGTGTAGGCCCGTATACGAGCGGCGCAGTGCTGAGTATCGCCTATAACAAGCCGTATCCTGCGGTAGACGGCAACGTGATGAGGGTCATTTCTCGTATTTTGTCCATATGGGATGATATTGCAAAACCAAAAACGAGAAATATTTTCGAATTTGCGGTCGATCAGCTCATTTCCCGGGAAAAGCCGTCAGAATTTAATCAAGGGCTGATGGAGCTTGGTGCGCTCATTTGTACCCCAACATCCCCTGCCTGCCTCATATGCCCTGTGAACATGCATTGCTCGGCACTCGAGGAAGGCGTTCAGCATGAGCTCCCAGTGAAAAGCAAAAAGAAAAAGCCGACTGCAAAATCAATGGCAGCAGCGGTGTTATTTGATGACGCAGGCAACCTATATATTCATAAGCGGCCAAGTACAGGCCTCCTTGCGAATTTATGGGAATTCCCTAACATGGAAACCATGAAGGGAAGAAAAACGGAAAAAGAGCAGCTCATTGATTTCTTAAAAGAGGAGGCGGGTGTACAAGCGGAGCTTGGTGATTTAGAAGGCACCATTCAGCATGTATTTACCCACCTCATCTGGAATATTTCTGTTTTCTTTGGACGAGTTACCTCTGTATCTGATGACACGAAGCTGAAAAAAGTCACAACAGAAGAATTTGAGGCATATGCTTTGCCAGTCTCACACCAAAAAATTTGGAAGCTGGCACTTGAGCAGCCTAGTCGTATTTAACCGTTGTCCCGTGGGTATAATCAGCTTCATTTCTGTGCAATCCCCCGCGGTCTTCAATTTCAGAAATGATTTCTCGATACTTAGATTGCCCTTCTTCATTCAAATAAGGTAAAATTTGTTGGAAAGCATGATGAAAGTAAGCAAGCTCAGTATCTTTCCATTGATCCTTGGACATCATGCCAAGCTGGCTTAAATCGCGTCCGACATACATGAATGTAACCTCCTAATAGGAACTTTCCTATTAGTGTGAAGCGAATGAACGAAAACTATTCAAATCAGGAGATGAACCATAATGAGTCAACGTAAATGTGCATTAATTACAGGAAGCAGCAGAGGAGTAGGGAAAGAAGTAGCCCTTCGCCTCGCTGAAAAAGGATATGACATTGTCATTAACTATGCGAGAAGCAAAAAAGCCGCACTTGAAACAGCGGAAGAAATTGAAGCGATGGGCGTTAAAACATTGGTTGTCAAAGCCAATGTAGGCCAGCCTGAGAAAATCAAAGACATGTTTCAACAAATTGATGAAACTTTTGGCCGTTTAGATGTATTTGTGAACAACGCGGCATCAGGTGTTCAGCGTCCAATTATGGACCTTGAAGAAAATCATTGGGACTGGACGATGAATATCAATGCGAAAGCTTTGTTATTCTGCGGACAAGAAGCGGCGAAACTAATGGAGAAAAACGGCGGCGGACATATCGTCAGCATTAGCTCTCTTGGCTCTATCCGCTACCTTGAAAATTACACAGTCGTCGGCGTATCAAAAGCAGCACTAGAAGCTTTGACACGTTACCTTTCTGTAGAGCTGTCACAAAAAAATATCGTCGTCAACGCTGTATCAGGCGGCGCGATCGATACCGATGCACTCAAGCACTTCCCGAACCGTGAAGAGCTTTTAGAAGATGCGAAGAAAAATACACCTGCCGGCCGAATGGTGGAAATTAAAGACATGGTCGACAGCGTGGAATTCCTTGTGTCAGGCAAAGCAGACATGATTAGAGGCCAGACGATTATTGTGGATGGCGGACGTTCTTTGCTTGTTTAAAAAAATCATGAATAGGATCTGCACCTTCTGCACAAATTAATGTGCGTGGAGGTGATAATGATGGATCAACAACAAAACAAAACAAACGCACAACAAGTGAAGAAACAAAACCAAGCTGCTGCACAAGGTGGTCAATACGGCACTGAATTTGCTAGCGAGACTGACGCACAGCACGTAAAAAAATACAACCAAAAAGCTGAGCAAAACAAACAACAAAACAGCTAATCACTGAAACAAAGGAAAGCACTTCATATACGAATGAAGTGCTTTTCTTTTTGCCTCTCACCACCATCCGACAAAACCTGTAAAACCTCTACATAAACAGTCAAAGGATTTCCTCCTTCTTTCAAGAAATGGTATACAGACAAAAAGTGGATTCGATGAAAAGGGAGGAGTTAGATGTCTGATTTTGATCAGCTTGTAAAAGAACAAATGCAGCTCATGGATCAGCTGCTCGATGTGCAGGGAGAACTCGATCTATGCTTAGAAACAGAAAAACAATTGCTGCAGGATGAAAAAAAAGAAGAGTGGCATAGGCTTTGTGATCAGATCAAACAGAAACGTCAGGAACTGCAAAAAGTGCAAACCTTATTTACAAAACAGACAGAAGAGGTCATCAATTCATATAAACAGATGGAAAAGAGTTCTAGCGTGATGTAAGTCAGTGTGCCGTTCAATTGGGTTGAATGGCTTTTTCATTTCATTTTTTAATGATGTAACGGTATAATATAATAGAGACATGTTTAGTTGGGAAATTAGGTCTTTGGACTGTTAGGTTTGTTTGTTATAGAAAGTAGGGGAGAAAATATGGGCTATCCCAAGGAAGGAGAAACCATCCAAATTCAAAGCTATAAACATAATGGCTTGATCCACAGGATTTGGAATGAAACCACCATTCTGAAAGCAACGGAATTGTGTATCATTGGTGCAAACGACCGTACAATGGTGACTGAATCCGACGGCCGTACTTGGATGACGAGAGAACCGGCTATTTGCTATTTCCATGCAAAACAATGGTTTAATGTAATTGGGATGCTTAGAGATGATGGGGTATATTATTACTGCAACATCAGCTCTCCTTTTGCGACAGATGATGAGGCAATTAAGTATATTGATTACGATTTAGACGTCAAAGTCTTTCCAGACATGACGTACAATATTTTGGATGAGGACGAATATGCAGATCATAAGAGGCAGATGAATTATCCAAAAGAAATCGATAGTATCTTAAGAGAGCATCTGAATACATTACTGCATTGGATTCACCAGCGGAAAGGTCCGTTTGCGCCTGAATTTGTGGATATGTGGTATGAACGTTTTTTACATTATACAAAATAAGCAAGAGCATCAAAAAACCTGTTTGGCTTTTTAGGCTAACAGGTTTTTGACTGCGTACGGATAAGAGGCACTGATAGATTGGGAAGGAGATTTACATGGGGGTCATTAAACGCTACATGGCTTTTGTAACACCGTATAAAAAACAGATTGCATTGACAATGGTCATCGGAATGATTAAGTTTTCGATTCCCTTAACCTTGCCTCTGCTTTTAAAGTATGTCATTGATGATGTCATTCAAGGCTCGGGGTCAGCTGAAGAAAAGACATCAACTCTACTGATCATAATGGGAATCATGCTCGTATTATTTTTAGTGTTGAGGCCGCCTGTTGAATACTATAGACAATACTACGCTCAGTGGACAGGCAGTAAGGTATTATTTGATATTCGGGAAAAATTGTTCTCGCATATTCAAAAGCTAAGTCTTCGTTACTATGCCAACACGAGAACAGGAGAAATTATTTCAAGAGTGATCAACGATGTGGAGCAGACAAAGGAATTTGTCATCACAGGTCTCATGAACATTTGGCTGGATATGATGACCGTACTGATCGTGATCGCCATTATGTGTACACTGGATCTGAAGCTCACCATCGTGTCTGTCATTATTTTTCCGCTCTACGCGTTTGCAGTAAAGTATTTTTACGGACGGCTTCGCAAGCTGACAAAAGAGCGGTCACAGGCGCTGGCTGAAGTGCAAGGGCACCTGCATGAGCGGGTACAAGGAATGCCGGTCATTCGCAGCTTTGCGATTGAAGAATATGAACAAGAGAATTTTCATGATGAAAACAAAAATTTCTTAAACAAAGCAATCAACCATACGAATTGGAACGCCAAAACATTTGCCGTCGTCAATACGATCACTGACATTGCACCGCTGTTAATCATTGCATTTGCGGGTTATACAGTAATTAACGGATCGCTGTCGATCGGAACCATGATCGCCTTTGTCGGCTATATTGACCGGATGTACAATCCAATTCGCCGTCTCATTAACTCATCCACGACTTTAACCCAGTCGGTGGCATCAATGGATCGGATCTTTGAGTTTATTGATGAGCCATATGAGGTCACAGACCGGCCGAATGCAAAAGAAGCCAATCATTTAAAAGGAGAGGTAGAGTTTAAAAATGTGTCGTTTCGTTATGAACACACGCAGGAAGAGATTCTGCACAATATCTCCTTGAAAGTAGAAAAAGGACAAACGGTTGCGCTTGTAGGAATGAGCGGTGGAGGGAAGTCGACACTCGTCAGCTTAATTCCAAGGTTTTATGATGTCACAAACGGGTCACTTGAAATTGACGGCATTGATATCAAAGAGTACAAAGCAAGAAGTCTTCGAAATCAAGTCGGAATGGTGCTGCAGGATACATTCCTATTCAGTGACACGATTAAAGAAAATATTGCGGTTGGTGACCCTGAAGCACCTTTTGAAAAAATCGTGTCGGCTGCAAAAGCGGCAAATGCGCATGATTTTATTATGTCTTTTCCTGAAGGATATGACACGAAAGTAGGAGAACGGGGCGTGAAGCTGTCAGGCGGGCAAAAACAGCGGATTTCCATTGCAAGGGTATTTCTTAAAAATCCACCGCTGTTGATTTTAGACGAAGCGACGTCTGCACTTGATTTAGAAAGTGAGCATTACATTCAAGAAGCGATGCAAAAGCTGGCGAAGGATCGCACAACCTTTATTGTCGCACACCGATTATCAACCATTACACATGCTGACCAAATTGTGGTCATGGAACAAGGCGAAATTGTGGAAAAAGGAACACACGAAGAATTAATGAACCAAGACAGCCACTATCGTCATTTATTTACCATTCAAACTTTAAATTAGTAGAAGCCTATCCGATTCTAGCGGATAGGCTTTTTTATGTTGTCAAAAACATGACATATTTCCCAGCTTGTCTCAATACAATTTTAAAAAGTATGACGGGGTGGTGAATATGTGAAAGAACAAGACGTGCTGCTAGATGTCAAACAGCTGTCCATTGCGTTTCAGCAAAAAAAGCAAAAAGTGCCCATCGTCCATCACATATCGTTCTCGATTCAAAAAGGGGAAACGTTAGGGATTGTGGGTGAATCAGGCTGCGGGAAAAGTATCACAAGCATGTCATTAATGGGACTGAATCAGCAAACCGATACAACGGGCGAGGTTCACTTCGAAGGGCAAAATCTGCTGTCACTTTCAGAGAAAGAGTGGCGAGAGATAAGAGGAAATGACATTTCGATGATTTTCCAAGAGCCTATGACCTCTCTGAACCCATTAATGACCATCGACAAACAAATGACGGAAGCACTTTTCACACATCAATCAATCGGTCAAAAAGAAGCAAGAGCGAAGGCGGTTGATCTGCTTCAAACAGTTGGGTTGAAGCAAGCAGAATCGCTGCTGAAAAAATATCCACACGAATTATCAGGCGGCATGCGCCAGCGAGTCATGATTGCGATGGCAATGCTTTGTCATCCAAAGCTCATGATCGCTGATGAACCGACAACTGCACTTGATGTAACCATCCAAGCGCAAATCCTTCGTTTGCTCAAAAAGCTGAACGAAGAGATGGACACTGCTATTTTATTTATTACCCATGATCTAGGCGTCGTGCGGCAAATATGCCAGCGAGTCATGATTATGTATGCCGGTCGAATTGTAGAAGAAGGAACCGTTGACCGTATTTTTCAAAAACCTCTGCATCCCTACACGAAAGGTCTTTTCGCCTCAGTTCCATCGTTTAAAGAGAAAAAAGAAAAGCTCATCTCTATTGCAGGTCATGTGCCTAAGCCAGGGGCCATTCGGTCCGGCTGTCAATTTGCACCACGCTGCCCATATCAAATGGCGCAATGTCTTGAAAAAGATCCAGCCTTACAATCCATTGAACAGAATCACCGCGTGGCATGTTTTCTAATGGAAGGAGGAGAAGACACTGACTCACCCACTTTTGCAAGTGAATCAGCTGACAAAACGGTATGACACAGCCGCTTTTTTTTCTAAACATAAACAATCGACTTTGGCTTTAAATCAAGTGTCCTTTCACGTGAAGGAAGGAGAAACGCTTGGCATTGTTGGTGAATCAGGCTGCGGGAAATCAACACTTGGCAAAAGCCTAATGAGATTGACTGAACCGACGTCAGGCTCTATTCAATTAAAAGGGCAGGAGATCACCCTTCTAAAAGAACGAGACATGCGTTCCTTAAGAAAAGACATTCAAATGATCTTTCAAGATCCATATGCTTCTTTAAATCCAAGAATGAAAATCAAAGATATTTTAGAGGAACCGCTGATTGTCCATCAGCATGGGACGAAAGCAGAAAGACGGAAACGGGTAAAAGAGATGCTGCACATTGTTGGATTTGATCCTTCCTACGGAGAACGTTATGCGCATCAATTCAGCGGCGGGCAAAGGCAGCGTATCGGTATTGCTAGAGCACTTATTACGCACCCAAGTCTTGTTATTGCCGATGAACCAGTTTCGGCTTTGGATGTATCCGTTCAAGCGCAAATTTTGAATTTGATGCTTGAATTGCAAAAGACGCTTTCTCTGACGTATCTGTTTATTTCTCACGACCTTGGGGTTGTCAGATATATGAGCGACCGGATCGCCGTCATGTATGCTGGGCGCATTGTCGAGATGGGGCCTGCCGAAGATGTGTTTCACAGTCCGCTTCATCCCTATACGTCGCTGCTTCTGAAATCCATTCCACATATGGATCACGTACTAGAGGCGCAAGATGTGGCAGCAGAAGAGACCACAATGACGGAACGCGGCGGCTGTCCTTTCTACAAAAGGTGTCCAAAAAGATGGGAGAAATGCCTGAAAGCAGTTCCAGCTTTGTATGAGGAGGCACCGGGGCACGCAGCCGCGTGTTATTTATATCAAAAGGAGGAAAACAATGAAGAAGACATGGTTATTCAGTAGTTTCATTTTTGTGCTGGCACTGGCGCTCTTTTTAGGGGGATGCTCGTCTTCACCGACATCAGAAGAAAAGGCAACAAAAGATACCCTCGTATTTGGCAGAGGGGGAGATTCCACTTCACTAGATCCAATCACCACAACAGAAGGCGAAACCTTTAAGGTCACAGAGAATATATTTGAAAAGCTCTTGAATTACGGTGAGAAAGACACGACCATCCATCCTGGCCTCGCAACAGAATGGGATGTTGCAAAGGACGGAAAATCATACACGTTCTACTTAAGAAAAGGTGTGAAATTCCACGATGGTACAGACTTTAACGCAGAAGCAGTGAAATTCAATTTTGAGCGCTGGATGAATGGAGACGCAGAAAAGTTTCCTTACTATGGGATGTTTGGCGGCTATAAAAAAGATAAAGGGCATGTCATTAAAGACATCATCGTCAAAGGCGAGCATGAAATTGAATTTCAGCTAAAGCGCCCGCAGGCGACATTCCTCAAAAACATTGCCATGTCACCATTTGGCATCGCAAGTCCAGCGGCTGTTGAAAAAAGCGGCGATTCATTTAGAGAAAATCCAGTGGGGACAGGACCATTCAAGTTTAAAGAGTGGAAGCAAAACGACCGTATCGTGTTAGAAAAAAACGAGGATTATTGGCAGAAGGATAAGCCAAAGCTGAATCAAATCATCTTCCGCTCCATTCCAGAAAACTCTGCTCGTTTAAATGCCCTTAAAACAGGAGAGATCGACTTAATGGATGGCGTGAATCCGTCAGATTTAGATGGCATTAAAACCGACAAAGCACTCCAGCTCATTGAAAGACCATCGATGAACGTAGGCTATATCGGACTGACCGTCACAAGAAAGCCGCTTGATAACAAGCTCGTTCGTCAGGCACTCAATTATGCGGTCGATAAAGAATCGATTATTGAGTCATTTTATGGCGGACTTGCTGAGCCAGCAAAAAATCCATTGCCGCCAGCTTTAGAAGGCTACAATGACGACATTGAGCCATATCCGTATGATCCAGAAAAAGCGAAAGAACTATTAAAAGAAGCGGGCTTCCCTGACGGCTTTCGCATCAAGCTTTGGGCAATGCCTGTACCGCGTCCATACATGCCAGATGGAATGAAGGTAGCAGAAGTCATTCAGTCAAATTTTGAAAAGGTCGGCGTCAAAGCAGAAATTGTGACATATGACTGGGCCACCTATTTAGATAAAGCAAGTAAAGGGGAAGCAGATGTGTTCTTATTAGGCTGGACAGGGGACAATGGTGATCCTGATAATTTCATTTACACACTGCTGGACAAAGACAGCATTGGCGGTAACAACTATACATTCTTCGAAAACGATAAAATGCATGACATTCTCATTGAAGCGCAAACAGACACAGATCAAAAGAAACGAAATGAGCTGTATAAAAAAGCGCAGGAAATCATTCATGACGAAGCGCCTTGGATTCCATTGGTGCATTCGATTCCAATGCTTGCCGCTTCTAATGATTTAAAAGGCTATCAGCCGCATCCAACTGGTTCAGAAGCTTTAACTGACGTGTATTTCGAATAAGCAAATAAGGGAGATCATGTATCTCCCTTATCAAACAAAGATAAAGGCGGTGAAAGCTGTTTGTTTGCTTATTGTATGAAGCGGGCAGGAATGCTCATCCCAGTACTGATCGGAATGACATTGGTCGTGTTTTCAATTATTCGTTTTATACCTGGAAATCCAGCGCAGGTCATCTTAGGACAGCGGGCAACGAAAGAGGCTGTAGAACAATTAACGATCCAGCTCGGTTTAGATCAGCCATGGTACGTTCAATACGGTCATTATATGCTTGGCCTTTTAAAAGGGGATTTAGGGACTTCCATTCGAACAGGAGCGGCTATTGCCCAGGAAATGAAGCCTTACTTATTTGCGACGTTAGAATTGACCTTTTTTGCCATGGTGCTGGCGATTGTCGTGGGAGTGAATGCCGGGATCATTAGTGCTTGGTTTAAGCATTCTTTCTTTGATTATGCCGCGATGTTTATTGCACTCATCGGAGTGTCCATGCCAATTTTCTGGTTAGGCTTAATGGGGCAGTGGCTGTTCTCGATCGAATTAGGTATTTTGCCGACAACGGGTCGAGAAGACGTAAGGAATCCAGTCGAATCGATTACGTATATTCATACACTGGACACGCTTTTACAAGGCCGGTTTGATCAATTCGCTGACAGCATCAAGCATTTGATCTTACCAAGTACAGCACTCGCCACAATTCCTGCTGCGATTATTGCGAGAATTACAAGGGCAAGTATGCTGGAAGTGCTTCATTCCGACTTTATTCGAACAGCAAAAGCAAAAGGAGTACGTTCATTTTTTATCATTTATCAGCATGGCCTGAAAAATGCGCTCATTCCGATCTTGACGATTATTGGTCTTCAGACAGGACTCTTGCTTGGTGGAGCGATTTTAACAGAAACCATTTTTGCTTGGCCGGGAATTGGGCGGTATATATATGACGCCATCAGTTATCGTGATTACCCAGTCATTCAAACAGGTATTCTCGTCGTTGCGCTTATATTTGTCCTGATCAATTTCATTGTGGACATCTTGTATGCGGTCATTGATCCAAGGATTAAATATTAGGGAGGGAGAGTGACAATATGGAAGCACAAAAAGAACTTGAACCACCTCAGCCAAAAGATGAACGCTCTCAATCATTGATTCTTGAATCAATGAAGCAGTTCTTTCAGCATAAGCTGGCGGTCATTGGCAGTGTGATTGTTTTTTTATTTCTGATCCTAGCGATCTTTGCGCCGCTCATTGCTCCTTATGGAATCAATGAACAATCACTCGGTGAGCGATTTAGTGCCCCTTCAGCTGCACACTGGTTTGGTACGGATGATTTCGGCAGAGATATATTTTCAAGAGTTGTGCATGGAGCACGGATTTCCTTATGGGTCGGTTTTTTCTCGGTCCTCGGGTCTGTCATTTTAGGCACACTGCTTGGATTGATAGCAGGCTATGGCGGAAGAGTGTTAGATGCTGTGATCTCAAGATTGTTTGATATTTTACTTGCTTTTCCTAGCATTCTATTAGCGATTGCTATTGTCTCCATCCTAGGCCCCTCCTTACAAAATGCCCTTATTGCCATTGCGATTATTAATGTCCCAACCTTTGGACGGCTCGTTCGTTCAAAAGTGCTGAGTATTAAACAAGAAGAATACGTGCTGGCAGCAAAGGCGGTGGGGATGTCACACCGCCGCATCGTTCTGCGCCACATCCTGCCAAATAGTATGGTGCCGGTCATCGTACAGGCGACGCTAGCGATCGGAACGGCAATTATTGAGGCAGCCGCTTTAGGCTTTTTAGGATTGGGGGCACAGGCGCCAAGTCCAGAATGGGGGAAAATGCTCGCCGATGCGAGACCTTATCTCGTTCAAGCCCCTTGGACATTATTCTTCCCAGGAATAGCGATCATGCTGACTGTTTTAGGCTTTAACCTGATGGGGGATGGATTAAGAGACACACTAGATCCTAAAATGAAGAAAATAAAATAAGACCGATTCTCAGAATCGGTCTCAGCGCGCGGGCAAACCCTCGCATTCGGTGTCAGTACTGCGTGCCGGTGCTCACGAATACTCATTCGCTCCGCTCCGGTACTCGTTCTTCCTAGACTGCAAAGGTTTTCAGGTTACGCTGAAAAGAAGACAAAGAGCTAAAATCAAGATCATTTTAGCTCTTTGTCAACAATTTAAGACCGATTCTAGGAATCGGTCTTTTCTGTTTATGCTTCTTTTTCTTCTGTCTCAATTTCACTATCTTTTGGGTGATACGTCTGGAAGCTTGTAATCAATGTATCTAAATGCTCTAATTCATCACGGTATTCGATGATGCTGGACATGACATTCAGCATGTTGTAATCGAGTAAGTCGTTTTCTTGGTTTTGCTGATGCTTAATAAATGATTTCGTTAACGTCTCAAGGCGAAGAGAGCATTCATTTTGAAATTCATCATCCTGCGGCTTCATTTTTCCGACGAATTTCATCAATGTGCGCTCATGCCAATACAGTAAATAATCAATTTCATCCGTTAAGCTTTCCCTGAAATGCTCTGGCATTAAATGAATTTCATTTTCTAATTTATGAAGCTTTTTCAGCAAATACAGAGCGCGATTCGATGTCATAATGGCCTGCCTGAACAAAACAAGCTTTCTTGATTTGACATACGTGGTTTTCTTTAAATAGCTTCGTTCTTCTTTGTATAGCAAGTAAATATGATCTAATTTGATCATGCGTTCTTTTATTTGATCGATGTCATCCTTTAATGTGGAATGATCAGTAGACTGTCTGGAGCTCAGACGGATCCATTTTAAAATCTCCTCCGTATTTTCCATAATGTGATGAACAAGTTTTGTTTCATATTTTGGCGGCAGGAAGATTAAATTCACTAAAAATGAAGAAAGAACTCCTAACACCACAGTAGCTGTTCGGATTAGGGCAAAGGAAAGGAAATGATCCCCTGCACTTTCTAAAATCGCGATGACGGTTACAAGTGCAATCGGAATCGTGTGTTCAATCTTCAGCTTTAAATTAATGGCGATGACCATGACGGCGGTTAAACCGATAATGACTGGTCCTGTGCCAAAAAGCAGACCGAACGTAATGGCAAGCGCTGCTCCAATAATATTGGCTTGCACTTGATCAACAATGGTTAAAAAAGATCGATAAATAGATGGCTGGATAGCAAATACAGCTGCAATTCCCGCGAAGACGGGCGTTGGCAACCCAAGCCATGTTGCCAGGTAAAGCGCGAGTACAATGGCAATACCAGTTTTTAAAATACGGGCTCCAAGTTTCATTGGTTTTGTCCCTGCATTCCTTTCTTTTCGATAATAGATGATCACTCGTCATTTATCATTCATATTTTGATGAAACAACTAAGTAATATACAGCGGTCTTCCGAAATATTCAAGTGATTTTTGAAAGTTCATGAAAACATCAAAAGAAGGTATTGAGAAGAAATGTAACAGATTCGCACGCTTTTGACAAACAAGAGCTGGTAAATAAAAAAACAGGCGCATGTTTTTACGCCTGTTTGGGACTTCATTATGATTGTTTCAGCTGTGCAAATGCATGATCTACTGCTTGCAGCGTCTCAGAAATATCTTTTTCAGTATGTGCGATCGTTAAGAACCAAGCTTCATATTTAGAAGGAGCGAGGTTAATGCCTTGCGCGAGCATTAATTTGAAGAAACGGGCAAACATTTCGCCATCCGTATTTTCAGCCTGCTCGTAGTTCACAATCGTTTCTGTTGTGAAATAAATTGTGAGCGCTCCTTTTAAGCGATTCACTGTAATATCTACTTGATGCTTTTTGGCATGGGCTAAAATGCCTTCCTCTAACATAGCGCCTAGCTGATCAAGACGCTCGTAAACGCCGTCTTCTTTTAACAATTCCAAGCAGGCAATACCTGAAAGAATGGATGCAGGGTTTCCTGCCATTGTGCCAGCTTGATAGGCTGGTCCAAGCGGGGCAACTTGTTCCATAATTTCTTTTTTACCGCCGTAAGCGCCGATAGGAAGTCCGCCGCCAATAATTTTTCCTAATGCAGTGAGGTCAGGTTTTACTTGAAGCAAATCCTGTGCACCGCCATACATAAAGCGGAAAGCGGTAATAACTTCATCATAAATCACCAGTGCGCCTTTTTCATGTGTGAGGTCATTGACCTGCTGCAGGAAACCGTCCTTAGGTTCTACGATGCCAAAGTTCCCGACAATTGGTTCGACAAGGACAGCTGCTATTTCATCTCCCCAGCGATCTAATGCTTCTTTATAGCTGTCAATATCATTAAATGGAACGGTAATGACTTCATTGGCGATACTCTTTGGTACGCCCGCGGAATCGGGTGTTCCTAAAGTGGAAGGACCAGAGCCTGCAGCCACTAGCACAAGATCAGAGTGGCCGTGATAGCATCCGGCAAACTTAATGATTTTTGTTCTGCCTGTATATGCGCGAGCCACTCGAATTGTTGTCATCACCGCTTCTGTACCTGAATTGACAAAACGAACTTTGTCTAAAGCAGGCATGGCTTCCTTCAGCATTTTAGCAAAAGTGACTTCATGCTTCGTTGGTGTTCCGTAAAGGACACCTGTTTCAGCCGCTTTCGTGATGGCTTTTGTAATATGCGGGTGGGCATGTCCTGTAATAATTGGACCGTATGCTGCCAGATAATCGATATAGCGGTTTCCGTCAACATCCCAAAAATAAGCGCCTTCTCCTCTTTCCATCGCAACGGGTGAACCGCCGCCTACTGCCTTATATGAACGAGACGGGCTGTTGACACCCCCAACAATGTGCTCCAGCGCCTCTTGATGTAATTTTTCTGATTCTGTGAATTTCATAAATAGCCTCCTATCTCAACGTATCACGTCGTCTATCATTATTTTAACATGCCGATGCAAGCGTCCTTAGTTGAATATCCTCTCAAAATTGGATAGGCTAATTAAAAAATAGGTTGGAGGGATTGTGTCATGACAATCGAAGTAGGGCAGCAAGTACCTGACATTGAATTAACCGGTGACAATGGGGAGAAAGTAAAGCTTTCTGATTTTAAAGGAAAACATATTGTTCTTTATTTCTATCCAAAAGATATGACACCAGGCTGTACAACAGAAGCATGTGATTTCCGCGACCGCCATCAAAGCTTTGCAGAATTAGATGCTGTCATTATCGGCGTAAGCCCAGACAGTCAGGACAAGCACCAAAAGTTTAAAGAAAAACATGATTTGCCGTTTCTTCTTCTTGTAGACGATGAACAGAAATTGTCTGAAGCCTTTGGGGTATGGAAGCTGAAAAAGAATTTTGGCAAAGAATATATGGGAATCGAGCGTTCAACGTTTCTGATTAATAAAGAAGGCACGCTTGTGAAAGAATGGCGAAAAGTAAAGGTAAAAGACCACGTAGAGGAAGCGCTTGAGGAATTGAAAGCTCACGCTTAATATCCTCACAGGATGAGATCGGCAGTCATGCCGGTCTTTTTTGTAAAGAAGAATAGGTAAAAAAGAGGATTGTAATTGACAAAGTTTCGGCTCTGGGGGTACACTATTTATAAAGATTATAATATAAGAATATTTTTGAAGAGAGGTGCATGATGAAATGGCTGCTCACGAACTAAAAGACGCTTTAGATGCTCTAAAAGAAACCGGTGTTCGAATTACCCCGCAGCGCCATGCCATCTTGGAGTTTCTCGTAAATTCTATGACACACCCAACCGCGGACGATATATATAAAGCACTTGAAGGAAAATTTCCAAATATGAGTGTCGCAACGGTTTACAACAATTTACGAGTCTTCCGGGAATCTGGATTAGTAAAGGAATTAACGTATGGTGATTCCTCAAGCCGATTTGATTTTGCGACATCTGACCACTACCATGCGATCTGTGAAAACTGCGGAAAAATTGTGGACTTTCACTATCCTGGCCTTGATGAAGTTGAACAGCTTGCATCCCATGTGACGGGCTTTAAAGTCAGTCATCATCGCTTGGAGATCTATGGAACTTGTCAAGAATGTGCGAAAAAAGAAAATCATTAATGAAAAAGCTGACCGTTTAAAAGGTCAGCTTATTTTTATGACTTTTTTCGATTGTAGGATTCATCAAACTCTTTACCTTCTAATGCTGGATCAAGTGTAAGCGGCTCCCTGCAATGCATGCACATGTCAACCCGCCCAAGCACTTTTGTTTCCTTCTCACAGCCTGGACAAACGACACGTACTGCCTTCGTAGAAAGCATACCAATCCAAAAGTAAACGGCTGTACTTAATCCAATCGATAAGACGCCAAGCAGCATAAAGAAAGTCGACAGCCAAATCGATTCCTTGAAGAACACACCGATATACATGATCAGAAAGCCAACAAAAACCAAACTAAGTGCAAATGTTCTGATTTTATTAATCTTACTGGAGTATTTCGCCATCCCTAGTCCCCCTTATCTCCAATATAGCACATTTTACCTTTCCGTTTGAATTAGTTATAGAGTTTTGTGAATAAATTGCTTATAATGATTCAATGATCTTTTTTCATGTATTGAAGGAATTTTGATTCTATGAGGAGAAATACATAGCATTAGAGAAGAACCTTACACCCGAGTATTGGAGGAATCACTATGGAAAATCTTCTCCGTCCTATTTATCAAGAGAGAGCAAGCCATCCAGACACATTAGCTGTGATTATAGTAGAAAGAAGACATAAAGTATCTTCTGAGACGGATAACTTTGATGCAGCACTTTTAGTCATCGTAAAAGAAGCGGAAGAGCCGTTATTTATCAAGCACTATGAATCCGATCACCAAACAGCTTCTTTAAATGTTGTCACAGATGATCAACTGAAGGAATGGATTACCCTCGGCACTAACCGCCGAATCATCGATTGGATTTTGAATGGAAAAGTCCTGTTTGATCGAAATGAATATATCTTCAACTTAATTGATGAACTAAGTACATTCCCGTTTTCAAACCGCAAGCTCAAAATCGGTTTAGAATATGGCAAGCTCATTCGCAGATATATAGAAGGAAAAGCATTTTTTGAGTCAAATCAATTCCTCGATGCATATAATTCCATTGTGCATGCCCTGCATCACCTAGCACGTATTGAAGTAATTGATAAAGGCTTCCACCCAGAAGTGACCGTTTGGAACCAAGTGCGTCATATGGAACCTGAAGTATACAAACTTTACTCAGAACTGATTGAAAGCCATGAAAGTCTGCATAAACGTTTGGAACTTTTATTTTTAGCAAATGATTTTTTGATCCATTCAAAAGCGGAAATTGGTGCCGCTCATTTGCGTCATGTCATGGAACAGAAGGATATATGGCTTTTTGGTGAGCTTCTTGCACACCCAGATCTAAAGTATTTCACTCCTGACCTTAGCGTCATGATTGATTTCTTTGTGGAAAAAGGAATTGTTCAAGTGGAGCCGATTGAGACAAAGGGACAAAAAATCTATCATCGAGGATATTTTGTGAAAAAAGATATTGACGCATGAATATTATGATGGTATATTATTAAACGTCGCTAATGAGCAACTGAGTTGCTTTGAAAGAAAAGCTGACAAAAAGAAATTCTAAAAAACGCTTGACGCACACGGCGCTCAAATGTTATATTAAGAAAGTCGCCTCTGAGAGACGACGAAGATGATCTTTGAAAACTAAACAAGACAAAACGTACCTGTTAATTCGAGTTTTTATAAAAAAATCCTATGAAACTTCATAGGTAGTCAGTCAAACTGGCGAAAAGCAAAACTTCGGTTTTGTATTTTTTCGGAGAGTTTGATCCTGGCTCAGGACGAACGCTGGCGGCGTGCCTAATACATGCAAGTCGAGCGGACAGAAGGGAGCTTGCTCCCGGATGTTAGCGGCGGACGGGTGAGTAACACGTGGGTAACCTGCCTGTAAGACTGGGATAACTCCGGGAAACCGGAGCTAATACCGGATAGTTCCTTGAACCGCATGGTTCAAGGATGAAAGACGGTTTCGGCTGTCACTTACAGATGGACCCGCGGCGCATTAGCTAGTTGGTGGGGTAATGGCTCACCAAGGCGACGATGCGTAGCCGACCTGAGAGGGTGATCGGCCACACTGGGACTGAGACACGGCCCAGACTCCTACGGGAGGCAGCAGTAGGGAATCTTCCGCAATGGACGAAAGTCTGACGGAGCAACGCCGCGTGAGTGATGAAGGTTTTCGGATCGTAAAGCTCTGTTGTTAGGGAAGAACAAGTGCGAGAGTAACTGCTCGCACCTTGACGGTACCTAACCAGAAAGCCACGGCTAACTACGTGCCAGCAGCCGCGGTAATACGTAGGTGGCAAGCGTTGTCCGGAATTATTGGGCGTAAAGGGCTCGCAGGCGGTTTCTTAAGTCTGATGTGAAAGCCCCCGGCTCAACCGGGGAGGGTCATTGGAAACTGGGAAACTTGAGTGCAGAAGAGGAGAGTGGAATTCCACGTGTAGCGGTGAAATGCGTAGAGATGTGGAGGAACACCAGTGGCGAAGGCGACTCTCTGGTCTGTAACTGACGCTGAGGAGCGAAAGCGTGGGGAGCGAACAGGATTAGATACCCTGGTAGTCCACGCCGTAAACGATGAGTGCTAAGTGTTAGGGGGTTTCCGCCCCTTAGTGCTGCAGCTAACGCATTAAGCACTCCGCCTGGGGAGTACGGTCGCAAGACTGAAACTCAAAGGAATTGACGGGGGCCCGCACAAGCGGTGGAGCATGTGGTTTAATTCGAAGCAACGCGAAGAACCTTACCAGGTCTTGACATCCTCTGACAACCCTAGAGATAGGGCTTTCCCTTCGGGGACAGAGTGACAGGTGGTGCATGGTTGTCGTCAGCTCGTGTCGTGAGATGTTGGGTTAAGTCCCGCAACGAGCGCAACCCTTGATCTTAGTTGCCAGCATTCAGTTGGGCACTCTAAGGTGACTGCCGGTGACAAACCGGAGGAAGGTGGGGATGACGTCAAATCATCATGCCCCTTATGACCTGGGCTACACACGTGCTACAATGGACAGAACAAAGGGCTGCAAGACCGCAAGGTTTAGCCAATCCCATAAATCTGTTCTCAGTTCGGATCGCAGTCTGCAACTCGACTGCGTGAAGCTGGAATCGCTAGTAATCGCGGATCAGCATGCCGCGGTGAATACGTTCCCGGGCCTTGTACACACCGCCCGTCACACCACGAGAGTTTGCAACACCCGAAGTCGGTGAGGTAACCTTTATGGAGCCAGCCGCCGAAGGTGGGGCAGATGATTGGGGTGAAGTCGTAACAAGGTAGCCGTATCGGAAGGTGCGGCTGGATCACCTCCTTTCTAAGGATATATGGAGCAGCGTACGTTTTCGTCTTGTTTAGTTTTGAAGGATCATTCCTTCAAAACATGTCTCTAGCGAGACAGGATTGTTCTTTGAAAACTAGATAACAATAAGTAATACATTCACATTGAATGCAATGCAAAGTTCATCACACATAGTGATTCTTTCTAAAGTAAGAAATGGTTAAGTTAGAAAGGGCGCACGGTGGATGCCTTGGCACTAGGAGCCGATGAAGGACGGGACGAACACCGATATGCTTCGGGGAGCTGTAAGCAAGCTTTGATCCGGAGATTTCCGAATGGGGAAACCCACTGCTCGTAATGGAGTAGTATCCATACTTGAATACATAGAGTATGAGAAGGCATACCCGGGGAACTGAAACATCTAAGTACCCGGAGGAAGAGAAAGCAAATGCGATTCCCTGAGTAGCGGCGAGCGAAACGGGAACAGCCCAAACCAAGAGGCTTGCCTCTTGGGGTTGTAGGACACTCTATACGGAGTTACAAAGGAATGATATAAGCGAAGAGGTCTGGAAAGGCCCGCCAAAGAAGGTAACAGCCCTGTAACTGAAATGTCGTTCTCTCCAGAGTGGATCCTGAGTACGGCGGAACACGTGAAATTCCGTCGGAATCCGGGAGGACCATCTCCCAAGGCTAAATACTCCCTAGTGACCGATAGTGAACCAGTACCGTGAGGGAAAGGTGAAAAGCACCCCGGAAGGGGAGTGAAATAGATCCTGAAACCGTGTGCCTACAAGTAGTCAGAGCCCGTTAACGGGTGATGGCGTGCCTTTTGTAGAATGAACCGGCGAGTTACGATCCCGTGCAAGGTTAAGCAGAAGATGCGGAGCCGCAGCGAAAGCGAGTCTGAATAGGGCGCATGAGTACGTGGTCGTAGACCCGAAACCAGGTGATCTACCCATGTCCAGGGTGAAGTTCAGGTAACACTGAATGGAGGCCCGAACCCACGCACGTTGAAAAGTGCGGGGATGAGGTGTGGGTAGGGGTGAAATGCCAATCGAACCTGGAGATAGCTGGTTCTCTCCGAAATAGCTTTAGGGCTAGCCTCAAGGTAAGAGTCTCGGAGGTAGAGCACTGATTGGACTAGGGGCCCCTACCGGGTTACCGAATTCAGTCAAACTCCGAATGCCGATGACTTATCCTTGGGAGTCAGACTGCGAGTGATAAGATCCGTAGTCGAAAGGGAAACAGCCCAGACCGCCAGCTAAGGTCCCAAAGTATACGTTAAGTGGAAAAGGATGTGGAGTTGCTTAGACAACCAGGATGTTGGCTTAGAAGCAGCCACCATTTAAAGAGTGCGTAATAGCTCACTGGTCGAGTGACTCTGCGCCGAAAATGTACCGGGGCTAAACGTATCACCGAAGCTGCGGACTGTTCTTACGAACAGTGGTAGGAGAGCGTTCTAAGGGCTGTGAAGCCAGACCGGAAGGACTGGTGGAGCGCTTAGAAGTGAGAATGCCGGTATGAGTAGCGAAAGACGGGTGAGAATCCCGTCCACCGAATGCCTAAGGTTTCCTGAGGAAGGCTCGTCCGCTCAGGGTTAGTCGGGACCTAAGCCGAGGCCGAAAGGCGTAGGCGATGGACAACAGGTTGATATTCCTGTACCACCTCCTCACCATTTGAGCAATGGGGGGACGCAGGAGGATAGGGTAAGCGCGGTATTGGATATCCGCGTCCAAGCAGTTAGGCTGGGAAATAGGCAAATCCGTTTCCCGTAAAGGCTGAGCTGTGATGGCGAGCGAAATTTAGTAGCGAAGTTCCTGATTCCACACTGCCAAGAAAAGCCTCTAGCGAGGTGAGAGGTGCCCGTACCGCAAACCGACACAGGTAGGCGAGGAGAGAATCCTAAGGTGATCGAGAGAACTCTCGTTAAGGAACTCGGCAAAATGACCCCGTAACTTCGGGAGAAGGGGTGCTTCTTAGGGTGTTAAAGCCCCGAGAAGCCGCAGTGAATAGGCCCAGGCGACTGTTTAGCAAAAACACAGGTCTCTGCGAAGCCGTAAGGCGAAGTATAGGGGCTGACGCCTGCCCGGTGCTGGAAGGTTAAGAGGAGCGCTTAGCGTAAGCGAAGGTGCGAATTGAAGCCCCAGTAAACGGCGGCCGTAACTATAACGGTCCTAAGGTAGCGAAATTCCTTGTCGGGTAAGTTCCGACCCGCACGAAAGGCGCAACGATCTGGGCACTGTCTCAACGAGAGACTCGGTGAAATTATAGTACCTGTGAAGATGCAGGTTACCCGCGACAGGACGGAAAGACCCCGTGGAGCTTTACTGCAGCCTGATATTGAATGTTGGTACAGCTTGTACAGGATAGGTAGGAGCCTTGGAAACCGGAGCGCTAGCTTCGGTGGAGGCATCGGTGGGATACTACCCTGGCTGTATTGACCTTCTAACCCGCTGCCCTTATCGGGCAGGGAGACAGTGTCAGGTGGGCAGTTTGACTGGGGCGGTCGCCTCCTAAAATGTAACGGAGGCGCCCAAAGGTTCCCTCAGAATGGTTGGAAATCATTCGCAGAGTGTAAAGGCACAAGGGAGCTTGACTGCGAGACCTACAAGTCGAGCAGGGACGAAAGTCGGGCTTAGTGATCCGGTGGTTCCGCATGGAAGGGCCATCGCTCAACGGATAAAAGCTACCCCGGGGATAACAGGCTTATCTCCCCCAAGAGTCCACATCGACGGGGAGGTTTGGCACCTCGATGTCGGCTCATCGCATCCTGGGGCTGTAGTCGGTCCCAAGGGTTGGGCTGTTCGCCCATTAAAGCGGTACGCGAGCTGGGTTCAGAACGTCGTGAGACAGTTCGGTCCCTATCCGTCGCGGGCGCAGGAAATTTGAGAGGAGCTGTCCTTAGTACGAGAGGACCGGGATGGACGCACCGCTGGTGTACCAGTTGTTCTGCCAAGGGCATCGCTGGGTAGCTATGTGCGGACGGGATAAGTGCTGAAAGCATCTAAGCATGAAGCCCCCCTCAAGATGAGATTTCCCATTCCGCAAGGAAGTAAGATCCCTGAAAGATGATCAGGTTGATAGGTCTGAGGTGGAAGCGTGGTGACACGTGGAGCTGACAGATACTAATAGATCGAGGACTTAACCTATATTCTAATGTGAAGCATGAACATTGTTATCTAGTTTTGAGAGAACATTTTTAAAATATCTCTTGATTTATTTTCAATACATAGTATAATATCTTTTGTCACTAAATTGTCTGGTGATGATGGCGAAGAGGTCACACCCGTTCCCATGCCGAACACGGAAGTTAAGCTCTTCAGCGCCGATGGTAGTTGGGGGTTTCCCCCTGTGAGAGTAGGACATCGCCAGGCTTTCTTCATTCCGCAGTAGCTCAGTGGTAGAGCTATCGGCTGTTAACCGATCGGTCGTAGGTTCGAATCCTACCTGCGGAGCCAATTTGGAGAGCTGTCCGAGTGGCCGAAGGAGCACGATTGGAAATCGTGTAGGCGGTAACCCCGTCTCAAGGGTTCGAATCCCTTGCTCTCCGCCACAATTTACATAATAAAGGGCCCGTTGGTCAAGCGGTTAAGACACCGCCCTTTCACGGCGGTAACACGGGTTCGAATCCCGTACGGGTCACCATTTTTATAGAATATACACCAGCATTTTTTATTCGGAGGATTAGCTCAGCTGGGAGAGCATCTGCCTTACAAGCAGAGGGTCGGCGGTTCGAGCCCGTCATCCTCCACCATATCTTTTATATCGTCGCGGGGTGGAGCAGTTCGGTAGCTCGTCGGGCTCATAACCCGAAGGTCGCAGGTTCAAATCCTGCCCCCGCAACCAAAATGGTCCGGTAGTTCAGTTGGTTAGAATGCCTGCCTGTCACGCAGGAGGTCGCGGGTTCGAGTCCCGTCCGGACCGCCATTTTTCAAAAGAATACTTGGCTCGGTAGCTCAGTTGGTAGAGCAACGGACTGAAAATCCGTGTGTCGGCGGTTCGATTCCGTCCCGAGCCACCACTATTTGCCGGTGTAGCTCAACTGGTAGAGCAACTGACTTGTAATCAGTAGGTTGGGGGTTCAAGTCCTCTTGCCGGCACTGTTTTTCAAAAGTGGAGGGGTAGCGAAGTGGCTAAACGCGGCGGACTGTAAATCCGCTCCCTCCGGGTTCGGCGGTTCGAATCCGCCCCCCTCCACCATTTTTTATTTTCATAGGGGCATAGTTTAAAGGTAGAACAGAGGTCTCCAAAACCTCCGGTGTGGGTTCGATTCCTACTGCCCCTGCCAATTTTCTTAATATGATTCATAACATCTATGGCGGTTGTGGCGAAGTGGTTAACGCACCAGATTGTGGCTCTGGCACTCGTGGGTTCGATTCCCATCAATCGCCCCATTTTATTATTGGGCTATAGCCAAGCGGTAAGGCAACGGACTTTGACTCCGTCATGCGTTGGTTCGAATCCAGCTAGCCCAGTTGATGTGCGGAAGTAGTTCAGTGGTAGAACACCACCTTGCCAAGGTGGGGGTCGCGGGTTCGAATCCCGTCTTCCGCTCCAATAATGGCGGCATAGCCAAGTGGTAAGGCAGAGGTCTGCAAAACCTTTATCCCCGGTTCAAATCCGGGTGTCGCCTTTTTTGAAAAGACTGCCGGGGTGGTGGAATTGGCAGACACACAGGACTTAAAATCCTGCGGTAGGTGACTACCGTGCCGGTTCAAGTCCGGCCCTCGGCACCATGTTTTTTAATATAAGATGCGCTCTTTAATGATCATGCCGGTGTGGCGGAATTGGCAGACGCGCACGACTCAAAATCGTGTTCCTCACGGAGTGCCGGTTCGACCCCGGCCACCGGTATCTAGTTTTAGATATTCTTTATTGTCGTCAATTACAGAAGAATTAAGGAATATCAACGTTTAAAACGTCTTTCTACAAATTGTAGGAGGGCGTTTTTTATTTGTTTTTTAGCTGCTTCTTCATACGACAAAATTACTTCAAATCGCGTTCACTGCTGAAAGGGTGAATTAGCTAAGAGGAACATATTAAGGAGATTAACTTTTACTTTATTGATGGTTGTCTTATTATTAAACTAAAGGGGCAGGATAATTGAAGAAGGATTGGATAAATTGTACACAAGAGGTGTTGTAATGATTACGGTTAAAAATGCTGAAAGTTATCTTAAAGATAGCATTAGTGAAGATAACGATGATATAAAAAAGGTTTGGGAAACATTTAAGGCTTTTTCAAAGGAGACAGTTGAGGGCGAAGAAGATAAAGAAATTTTATTTCAGTGTGGTGTCTATGATTTTACAGGAGAGGAACTATTTCATTTTGACTTTGTACGTCAGTTTACAGTTTATGAAGAAGATGATTATTCTCACATGGAACAACTACACTGTGAATTTTTATTTAAACCAACAAGCGAGTTAAAAAAGTTAAAGGTGGTAGAAGAATGGTCAATGGATTATGACGATATCGATCATTTTTTTAATCATATTGAAAGTATTCATGAGTTTAAAATACCTTTGAGTTTAAAGCCGATAAAATCAGAAATATATCAGGAAGAACTTTAATTCTTTTCATTAACAGGTGCTTTACTTTAAGAGGGTATACCTTGCCTTTTTAGAATAATTTATCACGGAGTGCTGGTTCGACCCCGGCCACCGGTATCTTTTAAAATTTTCATGATTGGTTTTTCCATGAACCTAACGTTTCACCCTCGTGGTAAAACGTTTTTTTGTGGTTTAAATGAGTTATTTAGATAAAAAATAGGAACCTATTAGAAAATAATGAGTATGTACTTCTTTTGGCAGAATAATCTTTAGATGATTTGCAACATTTGATAAGATACATTTAACCATGTAAGGAAACAAAATGGAGCAGCACATTCACATAAAACAGTTGTACTACCTTTGAGTAACTAAATGAATATTTGTGGGTACATACACATCTTTAGCTGACATCAACATGGTGACCCAGTTTGAGGGGAGAATTTATGAAAAAACAAAATGATCATGAGGAGTTATTGACAGGTGGCAATGTCTCGAACGTATTTCGTTCTGGAGATACGGTTCGTCGAGAAGTAAAGTCAGACAATATCAATATACGAAAGCTGCTAAAGCATTTAGAAAAAAAGAATTTCTCCTATGCTCCAAAGTTTTTAGGGGTTGATGAACAAGGTAGAGAGGTATTGTCCTTTATTGATGGCGTGGCAGGTCATGATCCTTTAAAAGAATACATGTGTACTCACGATGTTTTAAAAGAAATAGCGAGCATGTTAAGGCTTTATCATGATGCTGTTCAGGACTTCTCCATTTCAGATGATTGGGAACGAATGGACAATACGCCTAACAACATAGAGGTTGTTTGCCATAATGATTTTGCGATGTACAACATCATTTTCAAGGATAAAAAACCAGTAGGGATTATTGATTTTGATGTAGCTGCTCCTGGTCCAAGGCTTTGGGATATCGCATATACCCTTTATACATGTGTGCCTCTCAGTAGATTTTTTCGCACTGAAACAGGGGAGGTCGTGAATTATCTTTCATTAGACCATGCAGACCAGATAAAGCATAGAGTCAAACTGTTTTTTGAATCTTATGGCGAGGAAATAGCAGAAGATTATTTGGATATGGTGCTGCTTCGTTTAGAAGGGTTATGTCAGTATATGAAACGACAAGCGTGTGAGGGTGATATCGCTTTTCAAAACATGATTCAAGAAGGATATCTTGAACATTATCAAAAAGACATTCAATTTATTCATGAACATAGAAAAGAATGGATGTAAGAGGCGGCGTTGTGATCATGCAAACGAAGACGATATTACAGGCTATCATTCAAGACGAGGGAGTAAATGATTATCCTCTTTTTAGACAGTACTGTGTGAGAAAAGAACAGGGTCTGCGTAAAGATGCGCTAAACTTTCTTCAGTCCTTTATTGAAGAGATGAAGGAGAACGATTTTGAAGAACAGCGTGAATTTGCTGCTTGGCTGTTTCAGTGGATTGAACGGTTTGAGGATGATCATCATCTGCTTGTGTATCCGCTGGTAAATGAGGTGATCCAGCCTGTTTTTCAAACGTGGGAGAAAGTTGACCCATTGGATGTAAGACCGTATCGCTGGCAAGGTTTGTTTGTACATCAGGGAGAAGGGCTGCCTCATTTATTGAAGGCACTAGAGCTTGGGGGCAGCAAGGAACAGCGTGTGATTGTTCAAATTTGTGAAATCTATTTATCGGCCTTGTGGTATTCGTTTCACCATATACATGAAGATCTTTATTTAAGCACCTATGAGAAGGATCAAGAGAGAATTCAAGGGATTGAAAATGTTATGATGCTGATTCAAAATAAAAGAATTCGTACCAATGTTCAAAAACAAGCCGTCTATTATGGCCAGCTTTTAAAGGACTGGATGGCGTTTCAGCAGACGGAGACAAGAGGCTTTATGACATGGTGTGCGGAGCGTAAGAAACCGTATGAGTGGGTAGAGGCATTTTATTATCAGCAATAGATGAGAAAACGGCAGAGTTCATTCTGCCGTTTTTTAATGCCATATTCGCTTTGTTTCTATATGATCTGGACTAAAATATTTCAGAATATAGACATCTGGATTGCTTAGTTTCTTCCACTCCTCGAATCCAATCGTTGGATCAGCGTGTTTAAGAAGCAGGCTCATGATATTGCCATGTGTGACGAATAGGGTATGATCTTTTTCTAATTTTATTTGTTCGTGGAGTGCTTCTACAATACGATTAATGGCTTCTTGGCTCGATTCTCCGCCTTCACAGGTCATATGTAAGTCTGTAAAACTGAGCTTTAGTTTCTCATACCAATCGTCTATTGGTTTGCTGCTTAATACACGTTCAGAGAGGCGCTGATCGATTTTTATCTCGAGCTGTTTTGCATGAGCAAGGGGCTCAGTAGTTTGGATCGCTCGTTTATAAGGACTTGAGATAATTTGATTGAGATGAATGCTGGAAAAAAACTGTGTCAGTTCATGAGATTGAGTGATGCCTTGTGGGGTTAAAGCTGCAGCTTTAGATTGTCCATCTGCTTGGCAGTGTCTGACGATATAATATGTTTTCATTGGATACACCTTTCATTGAGTATAAAAAAAAATCATCCAGTATTGGATGAGGATTTACGAAGATCTAGGTAAGCTTGTTCGTATCTGTTTCTTTATAGGGATCTGTGAGCTTGGAGGTCAGGTCTAGGTTGAACAAAAAATCATCGACGGTGTCTGTGCCAAAGGGAAGTGTGGAGAAGTTGACTGGGATGCTGTCTTCTTGCTTTTCTGAAGTGATTTGCTGTGCAGGCTGCTTTTTTCTCCAGTTCTTAAACAAGCGCATGTGAGGCCCCCTTTTCTTTGAAAAAGATGGATTTATACATAATATACGGGGAGAGTTGTCCAGGCGTCAAATGTTTTCTTCAAAAGGAACGATTCTATTAATAAAACAAGAGCCACAGGAAAGTGCGGCTCTTGTTGTCAGTTTAGAATGCGCGTTGTAATGCTTGCAGTAATTTACGTTCGCATCTTAAGTTGTATCGCTTCTTATGGAGTTTCTCCGTTTTAAACCTGCCTATGACACGTCGAACATCGGGATCATAAATGATGAGCTCCCTGCAAGTTTGTTCATGTAATAGTGTTTGAAACCAGCTATATTTTTTGAGATGTGCTGCGTTCCTCGAGATCTCCTCTTCATCCACTTGTAGAAAAGGAATATACACAGCAAGTGAAAAGATGTCTAGAATGAATCCCATTTTGCTGCCTCCTTTCATTGTTACTCATTACGTTTAGGAGAAGGCGAGGTTTCATTCAATAAACATTAAAAACAATCCCAGTGCATAAACCATTCTTTTGATTCTTGGTCATAATAGAAATACATCGTGCCGTTATCACCAATCATGAAACGAGGTTTTTCTTCTGAGGCGATTTGGAGCATGAATTCGCCTTGTTGTTGATGGGGCGGGGATTGAATATACGCCCCATATCCACCGATTTTTGTGAACGAATAATTTGTGTATTGATTAAAGAAGTGGTCTGTCGCTTCTTCACTTTCGTTTACTTCTGTTAGGTCCACATATGACCATGCCTCTTCCCAGCAAGGGAAGTCCCTTTGCTCACTTTTGTTCCATTGGATTTGAAAAGCTTTGAGCCCTCTCACTTCTTCAGGAGTTTCAGCTACTTCTAAACCTTCGATTGATGAATATTCAATGAGCTTCCAGCCTTCGCCGTTTTTGGTGAGATCAATCGGAAGTGTATTCTGATTAAGAAAAATTTGAATCAGCTTACATTCATTGAAGCCGTTCATTCCTCCTGGCACTTCTGGTAAATAAATTTGTAAAATCGGAATCATGGCTCCATCTTGATCTATCGGCCAGCCTTGATTAGGATCGATGAAAAAATGACCTGCAAACCAGCTGTGTACAGCTGGATCAGGACGGAAGCCGCCAATTTTGGCGATGGCTGGCGTTTTCCCGATTAGATTTAATTCTTGAAAAGCTTTGATTTCCATGGGTTATTCCTCCAGCCTTTAGCCTGCAATATGTGCATCATGAAATGTGCCATTTATATTTCCTGTGACAATAATGACATGCCCCCAAAATAAATCACCGTCATGATAGTAGACTTCAAACTCTCCCTCAGGGTAAACATGCAGGCTTTCAAGTGAAATGCGGCTTATAAATTGATTCATTGTGAGTTCTTCTTGCTCTTCAGCTGATTCGTCTTGTTCCTGCCAATCCTTTGCTAGATCTATCAGCTGATTCGCGGCAAATGATTTAATAGAAGAATCCCATTTGGCCTGTTCTTGCATGAGGTGGTTTGCTGTTCGAAGAGAGTCATTTATTTTTTCATCTTCTTCGAGGTTAAAGTAGAGAAGGCACTCTTCATTGCTCCATTGGATGGTTTTTTCAAATAAGTCTAGTCCTTTTACTAACTCAAAGGTTCCAAGTATGTCATCATGATAATACACAGGCATTTGGGCTTCTTCTAAAATTTCTTGAAGCGCTTGATCCTGTGTATCTGTATCAATCAAAGATACAAGCATGAATTCACCTTCGCCTTTTTGAACCTGAAGTGTAACGATTGATTCTTTATGTAATTGTGCCTGTTTTTCCCTTAATCCCTCGTCATCTGTTAACCAGCAAAGTCTTACATTTTCGGTTATGATACGGCCGTTTTCTTTCCAAGCAATCAGTGGAATAGAAGCGGTCCAAAGAGGTGCCTGTCCTGCTTTTCCTGCCCCTACGCCAGAAGGTCCTGTAACAGCAATGATAGTGACTACATCTTCTGAAAATCTCTTTTCAAAAGTGTTGATTTGTTTGTTCATCTTCATGTGATGTCCTCCAGCCTGATTTTTTTGTCATGAACATATAAGTGTTGTGTTCAAGTTCTACCTCTTTATCACACCGCACATCAGTAGGGGAAATCAAGCTTTTTTTGTGTAAAACTGTTTTTTTAGGGAGGTACATGGATTAATGGAGGTTGAGTCACAATAAAAGAAGCATGGATCGAATTTTGTATAAATTTGGGTAAATGAGTCGAAAAGCCTAGGTGATTCTTCCTTTTCTTTATAATTACTTTGACACGAATAGATGAAAAAAGTAAAGTAATACTGAGTGATTTACAAAACCTTCTTCATCCACTAAAACATGAAGTGTGCGTAAATTTAATGTAAATGGATATTTTTCCTTTTATTTACTCGTATTTTTTTGAAACTTATGATGCTTCTCATTCGTTATATTAAAGGAGCGCATGTATCCGGCGGAGACAGAGCATCGGCATGCTTGGCGAAGAAGATTTACATTTGCAAAATGAATGTAAATTTTTTATGATTTCATTTATATCAGAACGATGATAAGAAAGAAGAGGTTTTATGAAAAAAATATTTGCAAACAAATATAACTTTTTTGTTTTGGCTGTCCTTTTATTCTGGGCAAAATCGTACACAGCCTACAAAATGGACTTTAATTTAGGAGTAAAAGGTTCTTTTCAAGAGGGGCTTCTCTTATTGAATCCATTTAGTTCAGCCATCGTGTTTTTTGGACTTGCTCTCTTTTTGAAGGGGCGTAAATCTGCCATTGTTTTAATTGTTATTGATTTTATTATGACCGCACTTTTATATGCAAATGTAGCGTATTACCGTTTCTTTGATGACTTTTTGACTTTCTCAACAATGAAGCAGGCAGGAAATCTTGGGGGAGGCATGACTGGCGGTGTGTTAGCAAGCATTAAGCCGCATGACCTTTTATACTTCCTTGATATTATCATCTTGATTGCGATTGTCATTTGGAGACCAGAAGTGAAGAAGTTCCAAATGAAAAAGACGTTTGCACTGCTGATTGTAGCTGCAGGTATTGGCCTGTTCTTTGTAAACCTTCATTTGGCTGAAAAGGATCGTCCAGAATTATTAACGAGAACCTTTGATCATAAGTATGTTGTCAAATACTTAGGTGTTTATAACTATACGATTTATGACGGGGTACAAGCAGCACAAAACGCAACACAGGTAGCAAATGCAAGCAGTGAAGATTTAACGGATGTTGTGAACTATACGTCTTCTCACTATGCGAAGCCAAATGCAGAGTATTTTGGTAAAGCAAAAGGCAAAAACATTATTAAAATTCATTTAGAAAGCTTCCAGTCTTTCTTAATTGACTACAAATTAAATGGAGAAGAAGTGACTCCATTCTTAAACAAACTGGCTCATGGGAAAGACGACTTTACGTATTTCGATAACTTCTTCCATCAGACTGGTCAAGGGAAGACATCAGATGCTGAGCTGATGATGGATAATAGTATGTTTGGCTTGCCAGAGGGAGCAGCATTTGTGACAAAGGGTGAAAATACCTTCCAATCACTACCTGCCATCCTAGATCAAAAAGCAGGCTATACGAGTGCAGTGCTTCACGGGGACTATAAATCTTTCTGGAACCGTGACACGATTTATAAACATATGGGAATTGATCAATTCTTTGATGCTTCCTATTACAACATGGATGAAGAAAACCTTGTGAATATGGGTCTGAAGGATAAACCGTTCTTCAAAGAATCAATTCCAATGCTAGAATCAATGAAAAAGCCATTTTATGCACATTTAATGACACTGACAAATCACTATCCATTTAATTTAGATGAAAAAGATGCGACAATCGCTAAGGCAACAACTGGCGATAAAACAGTCGATAACTATTTCCAAACAGCAAGATATTTAGATGAGTCATTAGAGCAATTCTTCAAAGACTTGAAAAAATCAGGTATGTATAAAGACTCAGTCATTTTATTATATGGTGACCATAACGGTATTTCTGAGAACCATAACCGTGCAATGAGTGAAATTCAAGGGAAAGAAATCACTCCTTATCAAAATGCACAAAACCAGCGTGTTCCGCTTATGATACGTATTCCCGGTAAGAAGGGCGGCGTGAACCATACGTATGGTGGTGAAGTCGACGTTATGCCAACACTTCTTCACTTACAAGGTATTGATTCAAATGAATTCGTGAATTTTGGAACAGACCTATTCTCTAAAAAGCATGATGAGACTGTTGCCTTCCGTAATGGAAACTATGTGACACCGAAATACACACTTGTCGATAATACCGTTTATGATACGAAAACAGGTAAAGTGGTGAAACAAAATAAAAAGACAGAGGCGATTAAAGCCCGTGTTGATAATCAGTTAAGTCTTTCAGATAAAGTGCTCTATAGGGATCTACTTCGATTCCATAAGTTATCTGATTTCAAACCAGTGAATCCATCGGATTATTTCTATGGTAAAGCAAACAAAGAAAAAGAAGCGGATTCTTCTGCTAACTAACTGAGTTTTGGGCAAGCACAGAAAGGTGCTTGCCTTTTTCTCTCTCTTCGCTTGATTTGTTGGCAAAATATGTTTATATTTAGGGAGAAACAAGCGTGACGCCGGCTGGCAGCTGGTGACACACATTTCGTCCTTGGGGAATTCAGGAGGAGCTTATGACAACAAATACAAAAACACAAAAAAAGAAATCAGAATTATGGGGCTGGATCAAAGCCATCTTAATCGCATTTATTGCTGTTTTTATCATTCGGAACTTTTTATTCGCACCGTATATTGTGAAGGGGACTTCTATGGACCCAACACTGCATAACACAGAGCGGGTGTTTGTGAATAAAACGGTTGATTATTTCGGTGATTATAAACGGGGACAGATCATTGTTCTTGATGGGGAAGACCGCAGCACTCATTATGTCAAACGATTGATTGGTTTACCTGGTGATAAAATTGAAATGAAAAATGATCAGCTATATGTTAATGGAAAAAAAGTGGCGGAGCCTTACTTAGCGTCAAACAAAAAGAAAGCAGCTGCAGATGGCACCTTGCTGACACCTGATTTTGGCCCTTTGACTGTTCCAAAAGGAAAGTACTTTGTCATGGGGGACAACCGCCAAAATTCAATGGACAGCCGCAACGGCTTAGGTCTTTTTACAAAGCGTGATATTCAAGGAACTACCTCATTTGTATTTTATCCTTTCCAAGACATTCGATTACTCAATCATTAATAAACAATAAAAAAGCACACAGCCGTGTGCTTTTTTCTATGTCATTGTCATTCAGACTGACTTTTTGTCATCGCCTGTTCAAGATCTGCAAGAATATCTTCAATCGCTTCTGTTCCAACAGATAAACGAATGAGCTCTGGTGTGACACCTGTCGCTTTTTGTTCTGCCTCGCTTAATTGCTGATGCGTTGTGCTGGCAGGGTGAATGATGAGGGATTTAGAATCACCCACGTTTGCGAGATGGGAGAAAAGCTGGACAGAATCAATGAGCTTTTTACCTGCTTCGCGTCCACCTTTAATACCGAATGTGAGGATCGCGCCTTGTCCTTTTGGTAAATAGGTTTGAGCAAGTTCATATGATTCGTGACTTTCAAGACCTGGATAGCTTACCCAATCGACAAGAGGGTGATCCTGTAAGAATTGTGCTGTTTTCAATGCATTTTCACTATGCCGCTCAAGACGAAGGTGTAATGTTTCTAAGCCCTGTAGAAGTAAAAATGAGTTGAATGGCGACAGAGCTGCCCCTAAATCACGTAATAGCTGTACTCGTGCTTTTGTGATATAAGCCGCTTCTCCAATTGCTTCTGTATAGGTCAGCCCGTGATAGCTTGGATCTGGTTCAGTCAGCCCTTTAAACTTATCGCTGTCAGCCCAAGGGAATCGGCCGCTATCAACGATGACGCCGCCAATTGATGTACCATGGCCGCCAATAAATTTCGTCGCTGAGTGGACGACAATGTCTGCACCGAATTCAATAGGTCTTAATAAATAAGGGCTGGCGAGTGTATTGTCAACAATAAGCGGGATATGATGCTTGTGTGCAATGGCTGAGATGGCTTCAATATGTAAAATGTCGCCTTTTGGATTCCCAATGCTCTCTGCATAAACTGCCTTTGTTTTGTCAGTGATCGCTGCTTCGAGTTCTTCAAGGTTGGATGAATCGACAAATTTTACAGTAATTCCGAGTTTTTTGAGTGTATGGGCAAATAAATTGTAGGTGCCGCCATAAAGACTGCTTGAGGAAACGATTTCATCTCCGGCTCCTGCGATGTTTAAAATAGAATAAGTCGTCGCTGCTTGTCCAGAAGAAACAGCAAGTGCACCAATTCCACCTTCAAGCTCAGCGATACGCTTTTCAAATACGTCATTTGTAGGGTTCATAATACGTGAATAAATATTTCCCGGTTCCTGAAGACCAAATAAATTCGCTGCATGCTCACTGTCTCTAAAACCAAATGAGCTCGTTTGGTAAATAGGCACGGCTCTTGAATAGGTCGCTGAATCAAGCTCCTGACCTGCGTGAATGGCTTTTGTTTCTAAACGAAATGGACGTTCTTCTGACATGTGTGTATCCTCCTTTTGTTAGATAAAACCAACTGTTTTGATAAGAAATATTTAATAAGACTATAAATCTTGTTCCCTGCTCGGTCAATCATTTTTTAGATAAATCTGAAAAAACAATAAATATAGTTGACAGGTAGGAATAGTGTGTATTAACATAAGCATACTGAAAACACGAACAAGAATGGCTGATCGGTCAACCGAAGGCTCTATCACTCAAATATGAGTGATAGAGCCTTTTTTTATTTGAATGAGAAAGGATGAAGAAGATGGAAAAAAAGAAAAAACGAAAAAAATACAGAAAACATATGGATCTGACACTCAATATCTTGATTGAGCGGAACAAATATGAGATTTACAGTAACAAGGAACGAATAGAAGCGATTTACGATCGGATTGATGAAAAGCATACAAGGACAAAATAACCATCTTATAAATTTGAGTTGATTTATGGGATTAATATGATTTACGATGGTGCTAACAAATCAATATGATTAGCTGATCGGACAACGCGAAGGCTCTTATCTCTTTTTTGGGATAAGGGCCTTTCTGTGTATTTATCTGATCGTAAGAGGAGTGGAGGTTTCAATGACGATTTCAATTGATATTGTGGATAAATCCTTTTGGAAAGACAAACAGACCATTCGGGTACTTGAAGACTTAAGATTGAGCATTATTCCCGGTGAATTTGTGACAGTGATAGGTCCGAGCGGATGTGGGAAAAGTACATTGCTAAAGATCATAAGCGGCCTCGACACAGCGTATGATGGGCAAATTTTGATAGGAGGCAGACGGATCACAGAACCAGGAATGAAACAGGGCTTTATCTTTCAGGAACACCGCCTGTTTCCATGGCTGACGGTTGAAGAAAACATAGCGGCCAATTTCAATTTAAAACAACAGGATGTACGCCGCAAAGTGGATGAATTGATTGAAATTGTTCGATTAAAAGGATTTGAACATGCTTATCCACATGAGCTTTCAGGAGGAATGTCACAACGGGTTGCCATTGCGAGAGCACTCCTTCGTGATCCGGAGATCTTATTGCTGGATGAACCATTTGGTGCACTGGATGCATTCACACGAAAACACTTGCAGGATGTGCTGCTGGACATTTGGCAGGAGAAAAAAACAACGATGATGCTCGTAACTCATGATATTGATGAATCGATTTATTTAGGAAATGAAATTGTGCTAATGCAAGCGAGACCTGGCCGAATCCATAAGATTCTCCCTGTGAACCTGCCTTTTCCGCGTGATAGAACGTCAACCGCTTTTCAAAGCTTAAGACAAAAGGTGCTTTCAGAATTTGAGAAAACAGATGAATTGTTACTAACCGATGGCTTAGGGATTTAGGGAGGGGAAATCGCATGAAAAAGAAACAAATGATCGTTATCTTTTTGAGTCTTCTGCTTGTTTTAGCAGGGTGTGATCAAGCAGCAGACGGCACGGAAAACAAGGTGAAAGAAATTAGGATTGGGATTCAGCAAAGTTTGAGCCCGCTGCTTTTAGCAAAGAAAAAGGGGTGGTTTGAACAATCATTTGAAAAAGAAGGAGTGAAGGTAAAGTGGATGGAGTTTCAAAGTGGACCTCCCCAATTTGAAGGACTTGCTGCAAATCAATTAGATTTCACGCAAGTTGGAAACTCACCTGTTATAGCAGGTCAGGCAGCTGGTATTGATTTTAAGGAAATTGGTTTATCTCAGGATGGGCTGAAAGCGAACGGTATTTTAGTGAATAAGAACAGTGAGATTCAAAAAGTAGAAGACTTAAAAGGGAAAAAAATTGCTGTCGCTAAAGGGAGCAGCGGCTTTGACTTTTTATACAAAGTATTAGATCAGGCAGGTTTATCTGCGAAGGATGTTCAGATCATTCAGCTTCAGCCAGATGAAGCGATATCAGCATTTGAAAATGGGTCCGTTGATGCTTGGTCGATCTGGGAGCCGTTCTTATCACTTGAAACGATAAAGAAAGGAGCAAAGCTGCTGGTGAATGGGGAAGCGACCGATTTATATTCTCCAGGTTTCACACTTGTTCGAACTCAGTTTGCTGATCAGCATCCTGAACTAGTGGTGAAATTCTTAAAGGTATATGACCATGCGGTGAAGTGGCAGAAATTACATCCAGAAGAGGCTGTTACTCTATATGCGCGTTTAAAAAATTTAGATAAGAAGGTTGTCACACAAGTATTAAACAATACGGAGCCACTCAATAAGCCCATTTCTAAGAAGATCATCAATGCCCAGCAGCATACCGCTGATTTTCAATACAAAACAAAGGCGATCCAGCGGAAAATTGATGTTAATCAGGTTGTAGATAATTCGTTTATTGAAAAAATGCTGAAAGAGGAGATGGATGAATGAAAGCTGTATCGAATCCGGCTTTAGCATCTAAAATCGAGCGGGCAAAGAAAAAAAGGAGAAAAGCTTCTTCTTTATATAAGTTAAAGGGACTGGTATTACCTGTTCTACTTATTGCGGTTTGGCAGATCATAGCTGGTTCTCAAATTGTTTCTTCCACTGTACTTCCAGCGCCTGTCTTGATTGCAGAATCTTTTCGAGATTTATTTCGTTCCGGTGAACTGTTTGGCCATCTATACATCAGCCTTTATCGAGCGATATGTGGATTTTTACTTGGGGGAGGTTTAGGTCTTTTGCTGGGCGTATGCGCAGGGTTTTCTAAAAAAACAGAGCAGTATGTAGATCCGACCTTGCAAATGCTGAGAACCGTTCCACATTTAGCGGTCACTCCTTTATTCATCCTCTGGTTTGGTTTTGATGAAACAGCGAAAATTTTATTGATTGCACTTGGGGCTTTTTTTCCGATTTATATTAATACGTTTCTAGGTATTCGCAGTGTAGACAATAAGCTATTTGATGTGGCTCGCGCCTTAGAGTTTAATGTGTATCAAAGCATCACAAAGCTGATTTTACCGGCTGCTCTTCCTCATATTCTTCTGGGCGTGAGACTGTCATTAGGAATTGCTTGGCTTGGTTTAGTGGTAGCTGAGTTGATGGGTTCAAGCAGCGGCATCGGCTATATGATTATGGATGCAAGGCAATTCTCTCAAACGGATAAAGTGTTTGTAGGAATTATCATCTTTGCAGTAGTAGGTAAGCTGACAGATTCATTTGTACGTCTGTTAGAAAAGCGTCTGCTCAAGTGGCGCACTAGTTATCAAGGTGAATAATAACAGGGGGCGATGTCATGAATATTTTATGGTTTATTCCAACGCATGGAGACGGCCGTTATTTAGGATCAGCAAAAGGGGCAAGACAGGCAGACTATCCATATTTTAAACAGATTGCTCAAGCAGCTGATCAGCTTGGTTATACAGGGGTCTTGCTGCCTACTGGGAGATCCTGTGAAGATCCATGGCTGACGGCAGCTGCTTTAGCTGCGGAAACCACTCATTTAAAGTTTCTCGTGGCTCTTAGACCAGGGCTGATGCAGCCGTCTGTTGCTGCTAGAATGACGTCTACATTAGATCGTCTTTCAGGCGGGAGACTGCTGATTAATGTGGTAGCAGGGGGAAGTAAAGAGGAGCTTGAAGGAGATGGGCTGTTCATTTCTCATGATGAACGCTATGAGGCAACAGAAGAGTTTTTGACGATTTGGAAGCGGTTATTGAAAGGAGAAAATGTACAATTTCATGGCAAACATCTACAAGCAGAAAATGGCCGTCTGTTATTCTCACCAGTTCAAACACCCCATCCACCAGTCTTTTTTGGCGGATCATCAGCAGCAGGAATTCAAGCAGCCGCCAAGCATACAGATGTCTATTTAACTTGGGGCGAACCGCCTGCACAAGTGAAAGAGAAAATTACACAAGTGAAGAAGCAGGCTGAAAAGGAAGGAAGAACGGTGAAGTTTGGCATTCGTCTTCATGTGATTGTGAGAGATACCGAAGAGGAGGCATGGCAGGCAGCGGAACATCTGATTCGTCATTTAGATCAAAAAACCATTGATGAAGCGCAAAAAGTGTTACAGGGGATGGACTCAGTAGGTCAAAGACGAATGGTGGAATTGCACCAAGGGAGGAAAGACAAACTTGAAATCAGCCCAAATCTTTGGGCAGGCATTGGTTTAGTACGCGGCGGTGCAGGAACAGCACTCGTCGGAGATCCGCAAACAGTAGCAGATCGTATCATAGAATACCAGTCTCTAGGCATTGATACATTTATATTTTCTGGATACCCGCACCTAGAAGAAGCTTATTATTTAGCAGAGCTTGTTTTCCCGCTCCTTCCATTTAAGAGATCCGGGGATACAGGACTCTCTGTGCCAGCCGGTGAAATCATTGGGAACAATCATTTTCCAGATGCAGCCTCTGCTGCTAGTTCCTCATAAATTTGAAAAAGCAAAGCAGTCTGACATGGCTGCTTTGCTTTTTTTCATAGAATAGGCGAGTCATTTGTTGTGTAGTGCTGAACAAGGTAAGGGCTTTTTTCCCAATCGATTTTCTTGTATATACATATTTTTAGAGTCAAGAGAAGAAGGAAAATGTGCTCACTCTTTTATCGGAATGATCAGTAAATATTTCATAATTGGCATTATTGCGACATATAATCAGGACTTTTATATCTGATATATCGGGGGAATTCTTTCTATCTCACAAAAAGGAAAGAATAAATATGATAGATGATAAATATGGACTATTTGAAAAAAAGAAGAAAAAAGATGGCGCAAATGACATTAAATGGGTTTTGTGGTTCTTATGGGGTGTCAAAATCTAGTAAATAAGAGAGGGTTTAAACAGATGAAAGTGAATAATTGAATAAAAAGTCACATTTTAATCAAATGTATGTTCGGTCAAAAATGGGATGTTCTGTAGATGTTTGGCGTGTGACGCCTATGATACGATCATCATAAGCTGGGAGGTGAAAAGTATGACTTATGCAGCGCCGCAAGTTGACTATTCCACTATGGAACCTGCTATTATGGACCAAGCTTGGTTCTTAGTATTTGTTGCTGTCCTTCTTGGATTGGGAGCAACAGTCGTTCTAGGAGCAGCAGTTTGGTGTATCGCAAACGGCAAGGGTAGCTTTACAGGAGCCGTTCAGTGGGAAAGTGGCTTAAAAGTCAAAATTGAATGTAAGTAGCTATACTTAGGATTCATCTTTTTGCTTCTTAGATAAGACACCAGGGCTAAACCGTCTGTGGCGGGCGGTTTAGCCTGATCTGTTTTAAAGAATATGCAGACACTTGGAGGTTATATGTTTACGATCGAGAATTTAACCAAGACGTATAAAAATAACGTGACTGCTGTCAATGATTTTCATTTAAAGATCGACCCTCATCAAATCGTTGCTGTTGCTGGACCGAATGGTTCGGGTAAAACAACGATGATTAACTGTATACTCGGCATTATTAAGCATACAGAAGGAAGGATTCACTTGCAGGACGTCCCAAATGATGAACCATCCTTTAAAAAACAAGTAGCCTATGTTCCAGATGACCTGCTGCTCCCTGAAGCATTGACTGGTGCTGAATATTTAGATTTTGTTTCTTCTATGTATGAATGTAAAACAATTCACAGAAGAAATCAACTAATTGAACTGTTTGATATGGACTCGGCTTTATCAAGACCGATCGAAACCTATTCACATGGGATGAAAAAAAAGACACAGCTGATTGCTGCATTTATGCTTGATAGTCAATTGGTGATCATGGATGAGCCCTTTAGAGGACTTGATATTGAAGCGGTTATAAACACAAAGAAACTGATGAAGCGGTATGCCGAGCACCATGGTGCGATCTTGCTTTCAACGCATGATATGCTTTCAGCGGAAGAGCTGTGCCACAAAATCGCCATTATTTCTAAAGGAAATAAAATGGATGAAGGAACGGTCTCAGCCTTAAAGGAGAAGTATCAATCAAGCACACTGGAACAGGTGTTTCTGAAAGCTTCAATGTTAAGTGATAGGGGTGCACATTTTGATGAAATCATTAATCATTTCTAAAATGATGCTTAAAATGTGGCAGCAGGAGATGTATAAGCTCTTTGATACTCAAACGAAGCGGATCATTGTGGTCTTATTCTTTTTGTTTGCCGTCACAATGGGAGCCATTATCGGATACAGCTTTACAGGTGTCTTTATGAAGGCTTTCTTAAATGGAGATGAACGTTCACTTGGATTACTCG
Source organism: Bacillus sp. FSL M8-0350 (assembly GCF_038593345.1). Classification (NCBI taxonomy): domain Bacteria; kingdom Bacillati; phylum Bacillota; class Bacilli; order Caryophanales; family Bacillaceae; genus Bacillus; species Bacillus sp. FSL M8-0350. The sequence continues at coordinate 913,844 of NZ_CP151985.1, forward strand.
TCGTGTCAATGGCGATCAATGCTTCTATATTTACAAGCTTGTTATTCGTTTTGATCAAGGTCAGAACACCTGAACAAGACCGGTTTTCTATGCAGCTCAGCTGGTTCCCGCTCTCTACCTTTCAGAAAAGTTTTGGATACTTCATTCCGATGGTGACAGTGGTGGCAGGGCTTGTTTTATTTTTTATCGGCATTCTGCTTTTACCTAATTTTATTGCCCAGGGAATTGGTATTTTTTTTATCTTCACTTTCTTTTTGATGGTGCTTTTGCAGTCGCTTTTTGTCTTAATGCTGCTCCAGTTTATTTACAATATCACTTATTTACTCGTTTTGAAATTAAAATTACCGTTGCAAAAATTTGCAGCGATATTTGTTTTATTGGCACTGGTCGTGGCGTATGGATTGACGCATTTTGATATTAGTCAAATTCAGCAATCATATATTCAGTTTGATTATCATTTGATGTATTTGACAGCTCCGTTTTTCCTAGCGGCACAAGGAATGCCTCCTGAAGGGGTAAATTATGCCATTTTGATTCTGTTCATCCTCTTATCGGCAGGCGGGGCATTTCTTTCTCTTGCGATGATGCCGATTATGGCAGAGAAAAAAGCGCTAACCTTTTTACACAAGCTGCCGTTCTCTTCTTCAAAGAAGTGGTCGCTTATTGTGAAGGAAATGAAGTCACAGGTGCGAAATGAAGAAAACATTTTAAACTTTCTTATTCTCCTCATTGTGATCTTATTCGTCCGTTATCAGTTTGGATTCCGCTTTGAAGAAGAAGCATTTTTTGTTCTATGCGCTCTTGCTGGTTTAACAGCCTTCAATTCGTTTGGCAATGATAAACGAATGCTGGGCATGTATAAAACATTTGGTCTGAGATCTTGGGAAGTGGCTTTATATAAATTTATCGGCCTTCTGCTCGTAGGTGTACTGCAAATTGTTTTATTCATGCTGACAACGCTGACGCTTCCTGATCAGATTTGGCACGCACTGATTGGTGCCGCTGTGTTATGCAATGCGACTGCGCTCTTTTATATGGTAGGTATTTTACTTCCTCTTGATCGAAACAATCCCTATACAGGTATTTTTTCATTTGGAGCGCTTATTTTACTCATGATTCCGATTGTTTTTATTGGAAACTATGTCATAGGGGCGTCTAGTCAAGCGCTTCAGTGGCTGCTTATGGCTGCATTTGAGGGTCTGCTCATCTTTGCCATATACAAAGGTTTTTCATGGAGGTATTCACATGATTCAACTTCTTAACAATAAGCTAAAGATTGAGCGGGTACCGGCACTAGCGCCGTATGTGACCTTACAAAAGAGGCATCTCACGGATACGCAGTATGGAAGCACACTCCCGATCAATGAAAGTGCCTATCATATGTTAACGAAAGTGGACGGTAAAAGAACTGAAGCGAGTATTACCGCAGAGCTCGCCGATTTGTTTCAGGTCGATGAGTCGGTGATTGCTCGTGACTTTTATCAGCTGATGATGGGATTGAATCAGCATCACTTGCTGTCTATTCATTATCATTCACCATATCGGATTGTGACAGCCTGCTGTCAATTTTTCAAGCAGTATCAAGTCAAAATGAAGGAACGATTTGATTGTACTGGTCACTCGTTCCTTCACATTTTTGGGACGGCTTTGCTCATGGTGACACGTAAAATCATCTTTTTCTGGATGCTTTTCATGGTCATGGCAGGGATCGCTTTTTTATTCATTCCTGATCCGTCGATTGCAGCCATTGCGATTTATTTTACGATTATTTATTTCGGGTTAATTACCGGAACCGCCTTACATGAGGCGGCACATGGCTATGCGCATCGAAAATTTGCAGGGCGGGATGGGCCTCAAGGCTTTTTTGCGAGTGACATGATGTCAGTGAAGTTTGTAAGGCCCGTATTAGATCCATTTCAGAAAAAGCAGGTATGGATTACGCTGCTTGGCCCGCTTGTTCCCGGTGTGATTGGCGCAGCAGGCATCATCGTGACCATTTTATTTCTAAAAGAAAACCCGGTTTCGACAGGATTTTTCATTTTTTCAATCACGTATTTTATTCAATTACTCTATCTTCTTCCGTTTATGGGGGATGGTAAGTCCATTATGAAGCAGCTATTGCTTGGGGGAATGGGAGGACAACGATCATGAACGTACAGGCGATGAAACAAGGCGCGATAGTCGGTAGTTTTCTCGGATTCTTAGGCTTTCCGATGCTGACAATCGGTGTACTGTTCTATCATTTATTTCAATCAAAAACGAATGATGCTTTATTATTTAACAGTCTCGCTTTTGAAATGGAAGGCTCGTCCGCATTTACTTTTCAGATCAAGCCAAACTTTTTTATTTATATGATGGTGATTTTTGCTGTGAGTTTTCTCATTGTGGCATTCCTATCAGCCATGAAACAGAAAAAAGCAAAAGGTTAGGAGAATTCTCCTAACCTTTTTTTAGTATAATAGGAAATAAAAAACATCAAAGGGGATCACAATGTTTAAAAAATGGAGCATTCTTATCTTCACTGTTTTTCTATTAGCTGGATGCGGCGAGAAGGCCGAAGTAACCACGACAACCGAGAAGACGGTTTCGACCATAAAAACAGAGCCTGCCACTAAAAACCAAGTAACCATCGAACAAATGAAACTCTCAAAAAAAGAAAAAAACTTACTAGAAGCAGCAACGGCTAATGAAAAGGTGGCTCTGACACTGAAAGGATTAACGAAGAAGAATAAGAGTATTACGTTTATCGGGAGTCATTACAAAAATGGACGATTAGTGAATAAGGAAGCATCATCTGCTACCTTTTCTTTACACCAGGATGGAACCGACCAAACGGTGAATGTACTTCTTCAATTACATCATGAGAAAGATACATATGAATCACAATTTAGTATTTGGTCAAATAAAAAGAATGATGGGATGACGAAAGCGACATCAAGCTTCCCGTTCAAAGTAAGTGACTATGTATTTTCTGCACAATCTGAAACTGTCAAAGTTGCTTCTGGAGGAAAGGCACTGATTGCGTATACAGCGGCGATGGGGAAAGACGGGGGTTCAACAATATTTGAAGAGATTGAGGAGAATCCAAAGCAAGCACTGAAGAATAAGTCACATGCATACTTATTTTATATCCAGCTAGATAAATAACTATCGTAATATATACGGAGAATATGAAGTTTTTTGACGAAAAATTTTCATATTCTCTTGACGAATTGTTAAGAAAGTTGTAACATAATAAAAGTCAACGCGATGACGTTGCTTTTAAAAGATTGATGCGGGTGTAGTTTAGTGGTAAAACCTCAGCCTTCCAAGCTGATGTCGTGAGTTCGATTCTCATCACCCGCTCCAATACATAATTTTGTTTATAACGCAGTATTTCGTTTCTTAGATAAACGAAGTGTTGCGTTTTTTATTATGTCAGTATAATGTGAAAAAGCACTGTCAGGCTACAGTGCTTTTTCAATGAGTTCATATTTGCTTTCTCCGCCATGTATTTGTACAAACATCTTCGTCAAGGATTGAATAAGAGCTTCACTCTTTTCCCGGGAAATAGATGGCGGGAAAAGGATGATTTGAAGAATGTTCTTTGTGTCTTGAGAAATTTGTGCTTTACTTGTTTGAGAAAATAATCCATTCAATCCTGCGCTGTCCTGCCATTCGATGTCACCGGCCTCATGTTTTGCCAGTGAAAGCGGTCCTTTGATGCGATCGGCATCTAATGTCAGGATAGGTAAGAAATATTTTAGTGAGAAAAATATCGACAAATCCTGTACGGAATTGGTCGAGTCAATAAATTGTTCCTTTTGGATGTTAGAAAGAAGTGGAAGGAAAGGAACGTCTTTTAAAAGATCCGTCCATTCTTTGATGGCTGGTACTTCTTCTAAGACTTTATCTTCGTATTCAAAAAATAAAGATTCTTGAAACAAGCGTAAGCGGCCTTTTAACATTTGAGGTGATGTACCCACTTCAATATGTGAATATTCAATCTGCCCAACATGGATAGACGGGTTTTGAGGATGAGAAATTTCCATATGTATCTTCACAGTGACTCACTCCAATCGGTCATGATACACTCGTATTATACTGAAAACAACAGAAGAAACAAAGAAAGGAGGTTTGCAAGGTGATTCATGTTGGAGAATTAAAAGAAGAATTGATTCAATATGCGAAAGAAATTGGTGTCGATAAAATTCGATTTGCAAGTGCCGATACATTTGATTCATTAAAGGACCGCCTCATCTTACATGAATCGTTAGGGTATTTGTCAGGTTTTGAAGAGCCTGATATTGAAAAAAGGACAAACCCTTCTTTGCTGCTTCCGAAGGCCAAATCAATTGTTGCGATAGCGCTCGCGTATCCTTCCAAAATGAAAGATGCTCCTCGAAGTACAAAGGATGCGAGACGGGGGATTTTTTGCCGGGCTTCATGGGGAACAGATTATCATGTTGTGCTGAAAAAAAAGCTTGATATGCTCGAAGAATTTCTGCGAAGCAAACATGTCGATATACGGACAAAATCAATGGTGGATACAGGAGAATTATCTGATCGTGCTGTAGCGGAACGTGCTGGCATTGGTTTTAGTGCAAAGAACTGTATGATTATCACGCCAGAGTTTGGATCTTATGTGTATTTGGCTGAAATGATCACAAATGTTCCGTTTGAACCGGATGAGAAAATTGAAGACCAGTGCGGAACTTGTAATAAATGTGTGGATTCGTGTCCAACGGGTGCGCTTGTGAATCCAGGGCAGCTGAATTCTCAGCGGTGCATTTCATTTTTAACGCAGACAAAAGGGTTTTTACCTGACGAATTTCGTTCGAAAATAGGGAATCGATTGTACGGGTGTGATACATGTCAAACTGTCTGCCCGATCAATAAAGGAAAAGACTTTCATCTGCATCCTGAAATGGAGCCAGACCCTGAAATTGCGAAGCCGCTGTTAAAGCCGCTTCTGACGATCAGCAATCGTGAGTTTAAGGAAAAATACGGTCATGTTTCAGGGTCATGGCGGGGGAAAAAGCCCATTCAGCGGAATGCAATTTTGGCACTCGCTCATTTTAAAGATACATCTGCCTTACCAGTGTTAATTGAGTTGATGCACAAGGATCCAAGACCGGTCATTCGGGGAACGGCTGCTTGGGCAATTGGCAAAATTGGCGATGATCAGCAGCTCCCAGAGCTGGAAAAGGCCCTTGAGCGGGAAAGTGATGAAGAAGCGAAAGAGGAGATTGTGAAAGGGATTGAGCTTTTACAGACACCTTTAAATACTAAATAACATCCCTGTGAACATAGAATGAACCAAACAAAGATTTTAAAAAATGTTTGGTGGTGTCTGTGTGAAACAATTATTAGAGAAAACTTTAGAAGACAGGCTGGCGTATTTAATCAATGACCGTGCAATCAAACAGCCGCAGCTTATGTCTGATGTGGAAGCAGTAGAGCGGAAAAAAGAGCTTTTTGCTAGAAGACAGGTTGAGATTGTGAAGGCGAAAGCAAAAACAAAACTTCTCGATTCAGCCATTCAAGATGATGGGGCTCAGCATGTGCAGTACCTTGCTCATCTCACATATGTATGCAAGGATGTAGACGATTCTTTTTATTTAGAGGAACAGGTGGAAAAAAGAGAAGCGTTTCTTTATAACAACATGCTTGTTAAAGATCGGATGATGTTAGAAGAGCGGCAAAGCGAAGAGCCTATGGATGAGCGCTTTCAGACCGAAGAACAATTCGGGAGAGCCTTTCATTATGACCGGCGGGCAGCCGTGAAGTATGCGGAGACATATTGGAATAAACGGAATCCAGCCTATAAAAACTTTGAAGATAACTGTACAAATTTTATTTCACAATGTTTGAAAGCAGGGAACGCGCCAACGAGAGGGTATCCAAACCGCGGGTCTGGCTGGTGGGTGCGTCCGCATACGTGGAGCTATAGCTGGACGGTGGCTCATTCGATGAAAAATTATTTAGCGAATTCGAAAGCGGGTTTGAGAGCAAAGAAACTCAAAGAAGCCCACGAGCTTCAAATTGGTGATGTCATTTGCTACGATTTTGAAGGTGATGGAAGGTATAATCATACAACCATTGTCGTTGATCATGACAAAGGCGGAATGCCTCTTGTGAATGCACAGACGTATGACTCCCGCATGCGTTATTGGTCATACGAGGATTCGACTGCCTATACACCTGCTATTCGATATATGTTTTTTCACATTTTGGACGATGCCGCGAAGGATAGTTAGTGGTATAATGTTGAGCGGAAATGAAAATTAGAGGTGAACTTTTTTGGGACTTCATGTCGTTTTATATCAACCAGAGATTCCAGCTAATACTGGAAATATTGCGCGTACATGTGCAGCAACAGATACAACCCTTCATCTGATTCGTCCGCTTGGTTTTTCGACAGATGACAAAATGCTGAAGCGTGCAGGACTCGATTATTGGAAATATGCCAATGTGGTCTATCATGATTCACTTGATGAATTATTTGAGGCACATCCGAAGGGGCAATTTTTCTATATCACAAAATTTGGCCAAAAGCCGCATACAACATTTGATTACTCTCAGCTGGATGAAGACTATTTCTTTGTGTTTGGAAGAGAGACAAGTGGATTGCCAAAAGATTTGATTGAACAAAATATGGACCGTTGTCTTCGTTTACCGATGACAGAGCATGTTCGTTCTTTGAATCTGTCGAATACGGCAGCCATTCTTGTATATGAGGCACTTCGCCAGCAGCAATATCGAGATCTCATATAAGATCATGATTAAAAGCCGAGATACTGATCTCGGCTTTTTTATGTGAGTTAAGAAACAGAAAGATGAAAAATATGACTTAATTATACTTTTTTTGACATGTTAAAAAATAGGTAGTATGATAGATTGTGATCACGTTTTCAAAAAATGATGAATCCATTAGGAGGAATAATGAGATGAAAAAGCTACTGATCACTAGTGCCATTAGCTCAGCAATTTTAATGGGGACGCTTCCAGTCAGTATTCCAGGACTCTCTCAGACGCAGGAGATAGAAGCAGCGCAGTTATCAAAAGGGATTGGCGGGCGTACTTATATCAATAGTAACGGATCCATATTGGTCACAAAAATTCAACTCCCTTCCACAATGAGTGTGTCAAATGGTACAGCTTATATTTATTCTGGATTCACAGGTTCAAAGGAAGCGGATATTGGTCTTCAATACAGTTCAACCTATAATGTGTGGAAACCTACGATGAAAGTAGGAGCAAATAATCAAGAGACATATATCGAAGGAAAAGATGACTTCACGTATACAAAGGGATTTAAACCTGGAAGTACTGTTCAAATGACGATTTATAAAAATTTGAATGGGCATACAAGAGCGACGTTCTGGGGCACAAATAATGTTGGTTATACCGGCCGCATTATTACAGAAATTCAAAACTCAAACATTGGCTCTGTGACCAAGTGGAAACTACTGTCGACGGTAGCAGTAACTGACGATATTTATCGAAAAGACATTCGGGCGAATTTCTCTACTCGTTTTACTGACATCACATTGGATAATCGTGCCGTTACACCTGTGGTCGATACGCAAGATTTTACGAAGGTGCAGGTGTCAGGGAATACAGTGAATATGCAAGTGCTGAAAACAACGAACTAAATGAAAAAGGATGTTCCGCAAATGGAACATCCTTTTTTTCATTTACCAGGCTTGCCTTCGTAGCCAGCAGTGAAAATGGATACTAAAAACGTAATGATGACGCCCATCATAATGACCGTTCTCATATAAGCTCCCCCTTATCCCTTTGTTCCGTTCGCTGCCTGTTTCATATGATGTGAAGTTCACCTTGAAAAGCAGGAGAAGAAAATCATTTTTCTCCTATTTTTCCTTTATTATGAAGGGTCTTGCGGATGGTTGTCAATTCAGTTTGCCAATTCGTCATTTTGAAGAACGAAAGCATGTAAGAGGACGCCTCCGCATAGATTGTAAAACAGTATCTGATTTCTAGCTTCAATCTTGAAAGAGGAGGTTCATATGGATATTTTAAAGAAAATCGAACAGCACAGAGAAGAAGAGCAGCGTCTGAAATGGGAAGGCACATTCAGCGATTATTTAGACATTATTAAGGAAAATCCACTTGTCGCTCAATCTGCTCATTCTCGCGTTTATCATATGATTAAAGACAGCGGGATTGAAGAGGAGAATGGGGTCAGAACCTACAAATTTTTTGATCAGGAGCTGTTTGGGTTAGAGGAATCACTCGAAAGATTAGTGGAGGAATATTTTCACCCTGCTGCAAAGCGGCTGGATGTCAGGAAGCGTATTTTATTACTGATGGGACCAGTAAGCGGGGGGAAATCGACGCTTGTCACTAGATTGAAAAGAGGACTTGAAGAATATTCACTCACAGATCATGGCGCAGTTTATGCGATCAAAGGCTGCCCGATGCATGAAGATCCGCTTCATCTCATTCCGCAAAATTTGCGGGAGGATTTCTATAGAGAATATGGGATTCGTGTGCAGGGGAATTTGTCGCCTCTGAACATGATGAGACTAGAAGAGGAATATGGCGGCAGAATTGAGGATGTAAGGGTCGAGCGGATCTTTTTCTCTGAAGATAAACGGACCGGCATTGGTACCTTTAGTCCGTCTGATCCGAAATCTCAGGACATTGCCGATTTAACAGGAAGCATCGATTTTTCAACCATTGCTGAATTTGGATCAGAGTCAGATCCCCGCGCCTACCGCTTTGATGGAGAACTCAATAAAGCAAACCGAGGGATGATGGAGTTTCAGGAGATGTTAAAGTGTGATGAGAAATTTCTCTGGCACCTTCTGTCATTAACGCAGGAAGGAAATTTTAAGGCAGGAAGATTCGCCTTAATTAGTGCAGATGAATTGATCGTCGCCCATACGAATGAAACCGAGTACCGGTCGTTTATTTCAAATAAAAAGAACGAGGCACTCCATTCAAGAATTATTGTGATGCCAATTCCTTATAACTTAAAGGTCACAGAAGAAGAACGCATTTATCATAAAATGATTTCAGAAAGTGATGTCTCAGATGTGCATATTGCCCCGCATACGCTGAAGGTAGCAGCAATGTTCTCCATTTTGACGAGACTGAAAGAGCCGAAGCGTTCTGATATTGATTTGGTGAAAAAAATGCGTCTGTATGACGGAGAAAGTGTCGAAGGCTTCCAGTCAGTCGACATTGATGAGATGAAAAAGGAATTTCATGACGAAGGGATGAGCGGAATTGATCCGCGGTATGTGATTAACCGAATTTCATCTACCATCATTCGAAAGAATATGGAATCGATCAATGCACTGGATGTCCTTCGCTCCTTAAAAGAAGGGCTCGATCAGCATCCGTCTATCTCCAGCGAGGATCGGGAGCGTTATTTGAATTTCATTTCAATCGCACGAAAAGAGTATGATGATATTGCGAAGAAGGAAGTGCAAAAGGCCTTTGTGTATTCCTATGAGGAGTCTGCGAAAACGCTGATGGATAATTACTTAGATAATGTCGAGGCATACTGCAATAAAAACAAGCTGCGTGATCCGTTAACGGGTGAAGAAATGAATCCTGATGAAAAGCTCATGCGTTCAATTGAGGAGCAGATCGGCATTTCTGAAAACGCCAAAAAGGCATTTAGAGAAGAAATTCTGATTCGTATCTCGGCTTATGCGAGAAAGGGAAAACGCTTTGATTATAATTCACATGAGAGATTGCGGGAGGCCATTCAGAAGAAGCTGTTTGCTGATCTAAAAGATGTGGTGAAAATCACGACATCGACGAAGACACCGGATGAACAGCAGCTGAAGAAGGTCAATGAAGTAGTGGCTAGATTAATTGATGAGCATGGCTACAATTCAACAAGTGCAAATGAACTTTTAAAATATGTAGGCAGTCTTCTGAATCGATAATAAATGAAGGAGGCATTATTGGCGCATCAGACCGGTAATGTCTTTTTTAGAAATGATCGTCAACTTGGATGACGAGCAGCATAGGATAAAGGAATCGATGGCTAGAAGAATTGTGCAAATAGGTGAGGAGGGGGATGGATGTCCCGGCAAGAAAAAAGTCAGTTTATTGTGTCTCAGGAAGACTGGTCCCTCCATCGAAAAGGCTATGACGACCAGCAGCGTCATCAGAAAAAAGTCAAAGAGGCGATTAAAAATAATTTGCCGGATCTTGTTACAGAAGAAAGCATCATCATGTCGAATGGAAAAGATGTTGTGAAAATTCCGATCCGTTCATTAGATGAATATAAAATTCGGTATAACTACGACAAAAATAAACATGTGGGTCAAGGCGATGGAGACAGCGAGGTTGGCGATGTTGTTGCGCGTGACGGCTCAGACAGCAAGCAGGGTCAAGGAAAGGGGCAGGGTGCTGGAGATCAAGCTGGTGAGGATTATTACGAAGCAGAAGTCTCATTAATGGATCTCGAGGAAGCACTGTTTCGTGAACTGGAGCTACCAAACCTCAAGCAAAAGGAGCTTGACGACATCATTGTTGAACAAATTGAGTTTAACGATATTCGCAAAACCGGGTTAACAGGAAATATCCACAAAAAACGAACGATGCTGTCGGCATTTAAACGAAATGCGATGACAGGCAGTCCTTCCTTTTATCCGATTTACCCAGAGGATATCAAGTATAAAACGTGGAATGAAGTGACCAAACCAGAGTCGAAAGCTGTCGTTTTGGCGATGATGGATACGAGCGGAAGTATGGGGCTTTGGGAAAAATATATGGCGAGAAGTTTTTTCTTTTGGATGACACGTTTCTTACGGACAAAGTATGAGACGGTCGATATTGAATTTATTGCCCACCATACAGAGGCGAAGGTGGTAGACGAAGAACATTTCTTCTCACGGGGTGAGAGCGGGGGGACCATTTGCTCGTCTGTCTATCGAAAGGCACTAGAGCTCATAGACGAACGATACCCGCCGTCGCGATATAATATTTATCCTTTTCATTTTTCTGATGGTGACAATTTGACCTCAGACAACGCCCGGTGTGTGAAACTTGTTTCTGAGATCATGAAAAAAGCCAATTTATTCTGCTATGGTGAAGTCAATCAATATAACCGGCATTCTACGTTAATGTCAGCATATAAACACATTCAGGATGAGAAATTTAAGCATTATATTTTGAAGCAAAAATCAGACGTTTTTCTCGCACTAAAAAAATTTTTTCAGCAGGAAGAAGTTCATTCATAACGAGCACATTTGAAAAAACCTTTCAGCATAAGGGCTGAAAGGTTTTTTGTGTGGAGAAGGAAAGGATCGCCAAAAAAAAAGTAAAACTTTCTCTTTGACATTTCAATTTTCATTTATTAATATTTAATCTTGTTAAATATAAGTTTTTCAAAAAAGATGCCGATCGTCTTTTCTTCTTTTTCTGCTCTTTGCTCATAAGTGAACAATAAGTATAAATGGGCTGCACACCATGATAAGAGCGGGAGTAGAAGAAGGGAAAAGGACAGAGTGTTGAGCTTGTTTCATATTCTGTCAGATGATGGGCATTCTAAGTTTGCTAAAGCAGATGACACTATATTTTTATACATGAAAGGAGAAACAAAACATGAACAGAGGGCGTTTATTGCTAACGAACATTATTGGCCTTATTGTGATTCTTGCCATTATTGCCGGAGGTGCTTATTACTACTATGAAAGCACAAACTTTGTCAAAACAGATGAGGCAAAAGTGACAGGTGACATGTATCAAATTACAGCACCAGCAGCTGGACAAATCAAAGGCTGGGATATCAACGAAGGTGACGAAGTGGAAAAAGACAGCACAGTTGCAAAAGTTGAAGGACAAACAAAAACAAACATTAAAGCAGTGGCTGATGGCACATTAGTTAAAAAAGAAGTACAAAACAATCAACAAGTGCAGCCTGGTACAGTTCTTGGTGAAACAATTGATTTAAGCAAGCTTTACATCACAGCAAATATTAAGGAAACAGATATTAAAAACATTGAAAAAGGCGACAAAGTCGACATCGTTGTAGATGGAGATCCTGATACAACATTTGAAGGAACTGTTGAACAAATTGGTTATGCGACAAACTCAACATTCAATATGTTGCCAGCAACTAATTCAAGTGGCAACTATACAAAAGTAACGCAAAAAGTAGCAGTGAAAATTTCAATTAAAAATCCATCAGACAAAGTGCTTCCAGGTATGAATGCTTCTGTCAAAATTTCATCTTAATGATGATTGATATCAAAATATGAAAGGAGGTTGTCTGAGATGGCAAATCAACCTGCAGCGACAAAACAGGGAACAGGCTCCTTGTCTTTACTGATCATTTTAATGGCCGGTTTGTTCGTAGCGATTTTAAACCAAACGCTTTTGAACGTAGCTATGCCCCATTTAATGACAGAATTTAATGTGAGTGCAACGACGATTCAGTGGCTGACAACAGGCTACATGCTTGTCAACGGTGTGCTGATTCCGTTGTCTGCGTTTTTAATCACACGTTTTGGACAGCGCAGCTTATTCCTAGTGGCTATGATCTCGTTTACACTAGGTACATTTATTTGCGGCATTGCGCCAAACTTTTCAACGATGCTTATTGGCCGTTTGATTCAGGCTGTCGGCGGCGGTATCTTACAGCCGCTCGTTATGACAACAATCCTTTTTATTTTCCCTCCGGAAAACAGAGGGAAAGGAATGGGGATTTTTGGTCTTGCGATGATGTTTGCTCCTGCAGTAGGACCAACATTATCTGGTTACATTATTGAACATTATTCTTGGCGTATTATGTTTTATGGACTTGTGCCAATCGGTGCGATTGTCATTATCGCGGCTTTCTTTATGTTTAAAAATATTGTAGAGCCTAAAAAAATCAAGCTGGACAGTCTTGGTGCGATTCTTTCAATCGTCGGTTTTGCTTCCCTTTTATACGGAGTGAGTGAAGCAGGAAGTGATGGTTGGACAGATCCGATCGTCTTATCTACGATTATTATTGGTGCGATTGCGATCATTCTCTTTATTTTCCAACAGTTGAAAGTTGATAATCCGATGCTTGATTTCCGCGTATTTAAATACAGCATTTTCTCATTATCAAGTGTCATTAACATCATTATTACGGTTGCTTTATATACGGGGATGTTCTTACTTCCGATTTATCTGCAAAACCTCGTTGGGTTTACGGCATTGCAATCTGGGCTATTAATGCTTCCAGGGGCACTTGCGATGCTCATTATGTCCCCGATTTCAGGGATCTTGTTTGATAAATTTGGACCTCGTCCGCTTGCCATTGTGGGGATGCTCATTACCGTTGTCACGACGTATGAGTTTACGAGGCTGACCATTGATACTTCCTATAGTCACATTGTGCTCATGTATGCAGTACGCGCATTTGGTATGTCACTCTTGATGATGCCGGTTATGACAGCAGGGATGAACCAATTACCGCAGCACTTAAACAGCCATGGTACAGCGATGTCTAATACATTAAGACAAATTAGTGGTTCCATTGGTACGAGTTTGATCACAACGATTTATACGAATCGGACGACATTCCATTATTCCAATATGGCGGATCAAACAAATACTGCGGACCCGTTCTTTATGAATTCATTCCAGGCGGCTGTATCGAATGTGATGCATCATATGGGCATGACAGCAGAAGCTGCTCAAAAATATGTATCTACCCAGCTCTTTACAAAAGCACAGGTTGATTCAAACGTGATGGGCATCAACGATGCTTACATGTGGGTGACATTATTCTGTGCCGCTGGTGTCATTCTCAGCTTGTTCCTGCGAGATGTTCGTAAGGATAAAAAGCGAAAAGAACAGCAGCATAAGAAACAAGAAATATCACTGCTTCCGGCACCTAAGGAAGCTAACCAAGATGCAAGATAAGTGTGGAGGGACCGTACATGAAAATTTATGTTGTATACGATAGTGAAGGTGACCATACAAAAGCACTTGCAGAAGCGATTGCAGCAGGCGCAGGTGAAACAGAGCAAGCTGAAGTATTCATTGATCACGTGAAAGATGCAGACATTCGCAAACTCGATCAAATGGATGCGATCATTTGGGGCTGCCCTGGTCACTTTGGTACCATTAGTTCTGGGTTAAAGACATGGATTGACCGTCTCGGCTACTTATGGGCAGAAGGAAAACTAATCGATAAAGTCGGTGCTGTTTTCTGTACAACTGCTACAACACACGGCGGTTTAGAAATGACAATGCATAATTTGATTACACCAATGTTCCACCAAGGAATGCTTGTTGTCGGCCTTCCTGGAAATGTTCCAGAGAATGCTTTATACGGCTCTTACTATGGAGCTGGTGTGACATGTCCGATCGATTCAGATGAATTGATTTCGACTGAAGGCATTGAACTTGGAAAAGCACTAGGAAGACGTGTAGCATCAGTCACTGCATCATTTAAGCGATAAGGAGAGGGTTCTTTTGGCGACGATTATTGTAGCGTTAGTAGCTGCTGTTCTAGTCATTATTGGATTAGTAGCGTTCAATGTCAGACACGCATCAGCCGATAAGGAAGAGATCAAAGAAGATGTCTCCAATCAGCCTGACGTGCCGCATAGCGAGCCAGAAGCTGTGGCGAGACCTGTAGAACCTGAAGTTGAAAAAAAAGCGTCAGAGCCTTCTCGAACGGATGATGCTGCGTCTGGCGACGATTTCTATAGACAGGCGCTTCAAAAGTTTAAACAGCCAGAACCACCTGTCAAAGAAGAAGAACCAGAGACAAAAATGAATGATGATATGTATCGTTCTGCTTTGCAGAAGCTAAAGCAGAAGGACAAATAAAAAAGAGAACCTCTCATCAGGTTCTCTTTTTTTTATGGCACAAAAAAACCGCCGGCAGAAGCCGGGCGGTTTTCCTTCACTCTATAAAGTGCTAAAAGAGCAGATGCTCTTAAATTACGCTTTGTTAACGTTAGCAGCTTGTGGTCCACGGTTACCTTCAACGATTTCGAAAGAAACTGATTGACCTTCTTCTAAAGTTTTGAAGCCTTCGCCTTGGATAGCAGAGAAGTGAACGAATACATCGTCTTGACCTTCTACTTCGATGAATCCGAAACCTTTTTCAGAGTTGAACCATTTTACTTTACCTTCTAACATGAAATTTCCTCCTAAAGCGATCTTAACGCTTAAATTCACTATTCTTGCTCTTACACAAACTTCAAAGACGAAAACTCTTTCAAAACTTTCTTCTTAAAGATGATACGAACAAAAATAATTACCTTTACTTTACCAGTGTTTGCGGGAAAAAACAACTGTTATACGAAAACTTTTTTAAAAATAATTAGTGCTAACAAATTGAGGAAAATGCCTATGTTAAATGGTCTTTTTTTCTCTCTGAAAAGCTCACTTGATTACGGCCAGACTCCTTCGCTTTATAGAGCTCCTGGTCAGCTATAATTGGTAATTGCTTGATGTCTGTACTCGTTCCATGAGAATAAGCACATCCAATTGATACCGTAGTGTGAATGGACATACCATTTTTTAAATAAATCGGTTGATCGGCTATTTTTTTTCGTAAGCGTTCTGCAATCTGCCATGTTTTTTCAATTGTACAATTTGGTAGAAGGACAGCGAATTCTTCACCGCCAATCCGACCAATATAATCAGAGCTTCTTGTGTTTTTAATCAGCCTTGTACCGATTTCTTTTAAAACAATATCTCCCTCATGATGCCCATATTGATCATTGATGGTTTTGAAGTAATCGATGTCTAGGTAAATAAGGGACATTTGATGGATAGGCTGCTTCAACTTCTTAGTAAAAGCTTCACTTAATACCTCATCGAACTTCCGTTTATTTAAAACACCTGTTAAAAAGTCATAATGAGCTTGGAATTTATATAAATTTAACAGCTGATATGCTTTTGTTTGATGTTCAATGACATAAAAGTTAAACAATCCAGCAATATATGAGAAAATCCAATAAGTAGAATGCAGCTGAAATGATGTCTCATGCACGATCAAGATGAACAGGCTTGTGGCAACCACATTACCAATCGTAATGGATAACAGCATTTTCACAACATGATTCATATGACGCTCTGCAATCAAAAAAGAAGAGGCTGCGATAAACATCATGGAAAAAATATTGATGGAAGAAGCGATGTTGGCTTCAATTAATAATCGGCCAATGATCACAATAAAAGCTGCAATCATTGTTTGGGCGATGCCTCCATAAAAGGCCGTTAAAATAAGGGGAATATGTCTTAAATCGATGATCGCTGGTCCTGTTTTAATAGAGAAGAACATTAAAAGGACACCGAGTAACCCAGAAAGCATGCCTTTGCATATTTGTCTGAGCAAGGTATCTTCTTTCTTCAGAAAATTCTCTTTAAACACAAGCATAAATAAATAATGGAAAGTGACAAGAATTGTTAAATTAATAAAGAGGTCTCTTAGCAAAATAGAATCACCTTTTTAAAATTACTAAAATTTGTTGCAAAAGAAAAGGGGAAAAAGGATAATTAATAAAAATTTTAATGATGAGGAATTGAAGAAAATGCGGGGAAAACGCTTTCCAGATCAAACGGACTGGCTTTCTTTTTTTGAAAAAATGCCAGATGCCGGATTTGAAAAAGAAATGCCGGTTGAATATCAAGATTTGACGTTTCGGTTCGAGAATCAGGAGGAGCGATTTGTTGTGAACATGTCGCTTGCTATGCAGGAGTTTACCTTAAAGGTCGTTCGAAAAAAGACCGAATCCGTTTTAGGAATATATGATTTTAAAACAGTCCAGCATGTAGAGATTAAAAAAGATCGGAAGGAAGAAAAGGAGCTGTTGCTGATATTAGAGCATCGTGACGACTTCATCACAACAATCGAAATCACATTTCTACCTTCCTTTTGTCTTATGGTCAAAGAACATTTTTCAGGAGAATAAACAGGAGCCTCTTTTTATGAAGGCTCCTGTTTTATTATTTGTGCTCGATGTCATTGATGACTTGCTGGATCGATTCATCATCCATCACATTCATCACACTTTCATCAATGTGAAGAGATTGCGCATAAGATTCTCTTGGCTGATGAGTTCTTGATGGTGATTGGTGCTGGTTCGTTTGATTTGGCTGGACAGCTGTGAATGCCTGCTTGATCATTTGGCCAACTTCACCTGTTCCTTTTGATTCCTTATGTGAGCGGGACTCATGACGAGATGAATCTTGGTGCTGATGGTTTGCGCCTTTCATCATTGAAGACATATTCATTTGTGTCATGCTTTTCAGTCTTCTTCGTAAAACCGGGGAGAATAATGCAATGATAGCTGTTGATACTGCGATCATTGCGCCAGTGCTCATACCTTTTCTTTTTTTAAACAAACGAATCCCTCCATTTGATCGTGATGATCTTTCATCAAGTTTAGGATGACCAATCACAGCTGAATTATGAATTCATTTTGCGGAAAGAGAGGATATGTGCATAAAAAGCCGGCTGGATGAAAAACCTATGAGCAAAAGGAGGGAATAATTGATGAATAAGAAATGGATGCTATCTTTACTGCTCGTGCCAACATTAATCACCGCTGGGTGTGGAATGAACAACCAAGGCGATGAGCGTAGAGGAACAATGAAAAGGCAGTATGAAAATGTCACATATAAAAATGACAACATGAGACAGGATCAGCCAGATGTTCAAACACCTCAGAAGGTCAAAGTGGCAGATAAGGCGTCAGAGCTTGTAGCCAATATGTCTGAAGTGAAGACAGCAAACGTGCTTGTCACAGGAAAAAATGCATTTGTTGCCGTTGTACTTGAAGGCAATAAAAGCGGTGATGTGACGGACGATCTGAAAAAGAAAATTTCAGACAAAGTCAAATCAACGGATCAACAAATCGACAACGTGTATGTATCTGCTAATCCAGACTTTGTCGATCGTATGCAAGGTTATGGAAAACGTATTAAAAGCGGAGAGCCGATTTCAGGATTTTTCGATGAATTTACTGAAACGGTTAGACGTGTCTTCCCTGAATCAAAATAGCTACGACAAAAGCCGTATGTCATATGCGGCTTTTTTGTTTGGAACCGCACCTCGCGCACCTGACTGCATAAAGTAAAAAATATATCACCTCTTGTTGATCTTTGTTTCTTCATAGAGAGAGAAAGAGGGTGCAGGATGAATTCAGGTGGGGAGCAAATGAAAGCAGGGCCGTCATTGATTCATAAAAAACTTGTAAGCGGGATGATTGCAGCAGGTCTGATTTTTTATGCTTTCACCGCGTACTTGATTTATGTTGCGTTTCAGCTGACAGGACAATATTTGGAGCAGTCTTCTCCTAAAACGGTTATCACGGAGGGACTCAATAAGCAAGTCTATGAACATATTCGAATCTACTATGCAGAGGAAGAGGATGCTTTTGTTGATCTGACAATAGAGGCCATGAAGCAGGCAGAGAAGAGGACAGCGTCAGTGTTTCAATTTGAAGCTGACAGACCTTTAGACGTTATTTATTTTGATGATAAAGAGACGATCGAACAAATGGCTGGTATTAAGCATATTACGGGATTTTACTCCGATCATGATCAAATGATTGGGTTATATCCAGATAAACGGGAAGCATTATTAAAGAAAGAGACACTGCCTTTATACTTTTTCAATACGCTTTTTATTCATGAGTATGCTCATTTTGTTTTCTATGAAAAGGTCCATTCATATGAAGTATCTCCAGGCATTTTTCCGCTTTGGTTCCACGAAGGAACAGCAGAGTGGACGGCCTATGACGTGTTAAATGCTACGTCTGAACGCTTCGATGTAATTCCATTTCAATCTCTTCATTCTGATCAAGACTGGCAGAACTCCCGGGTAACGTATGAGACAGATGTCTATTTACAAAGCTATTATATGATCTATGAGCTGGTGCAGCTTTACGGACGAGACGTCATACATGAGATCATGGAGGAGACTGCGAAAACGGGCCAATTTGCTAGCGGTTTTGAACAGGCGACGGGGGAGAGGCTCACAGATTTTGAAGAACAGTTTAAAATGATGTATCAAAGAAAAAACGGCTGACCAGAGAAGGAGGTCAGCCGTTTTTTTAATGAAGAGGCTTTTGTTGATCTGCCTTGCTAGGAGGCATTTGAACCTGCCCCTGAAGCGGTGCAAAAGCTGACGTCATGGCTGTCATATCTTGTTTGGAAAGCTGAGGAACTTGATAGTAGCCATGCTTGTTTTGATACAAGAAAATTTCATATGCCATTTCAATAAAGTTCGGAATCTGCGCAGCAAGCACACGTCTGACAACAGGATTTGTTACTTCTAATGCGGACATGGAAAGTAGCCCAGCGTGTGATTTGACTAGGCTGAGCATATGTCCTGTGATGCCTAAGTCTTTTACATCCTGTAATGACTGATTTGGCTTCTTCGGCTGAGAAGGTTTGATTCCGTATGTCACTTGTGTGTGTTCTTTCATCATATAAGTAGCGGTTTCTTCACTAGGCTTTTGGCCTGTAGAAAAACAATCTACAGTGACATTGTACTGTGATAAAACGAACTGATATTGTCGATCCAGGATGTCGCATAATGCAGGATCTTGAATAAATTGCCGCAGGATCATATATTGATCCAAAATATTAATCGTGCCGGCTAAAATTTCATGTAAATCGAATAACTCATGCCCGCCATGGTTGAGCTCAGGCTGCTGAGCGCTTCCTTGAAACATTGGCTGCTGATCGTTTTGCATTGATATTCCTCCTTCTGTTTATACAATCTGTTTTAATGTGAGGATATTTTCTCGTTTTCATGCAAAAAACATTATTTACAATTAGAGGGTTTTCTTTCTTTTTGTCGAAAAAAAGTATCAGACGAATGAACATGGGGGTACCAGATGCAGGACAAAATCATTAATCGTTTGATAGAAGACGAACATGTGCAGGCACCAGTGATCGGCATCGGTGTTTCGCCGTTTGAACAGCATCATCTTGAGGCTTTTTTTCAATCGTTGCCACATGAATTAAATGCCTCTTTTATTGTTGTGCAAAATCACGTGACAGGCGATTGTATAACAGATTTGGAAGCACTTGTTTTACCGATTGGCTACCGGGCAAAAACGATTAAACATGGTGAGAAAGTCATGAAGAAGACCATCTATTTTTGTCCGCAGCATGCGGCTGTGACGTTAACAGAAGATCATCGGCTTCATGTATCTGAGCAGCTGCCAACAAACAAGGGATGCTCTGTCGACTCGCTTTTTAAGTCACTTGCCAGTGTTCAAAAGGAAGAGGCGTTTGCGATCTTTTTTCAAAAAGGTCATTGTGTGGGGAGTGGATTGCTTCGGTTGGTAGAGCAAGGCGGTACAGCGTTATCGTGCAGTGAGGTAGAGAGTGGTTTTGACAGCATGTATCATCAATCATTCAAAAATCCATCCACCCTTGCAGCTTATATGGCCAATATCATCAATGTCCCGCATGCGGATGAGACGGATCCAGCTTTACTAAGAATCATTGAACGTCTCGAAATGTATAAAGGGATTGCCTTTTCAACCTATGAAAAGAAAAGGCTGCTTTCTGTTATTCAAAAACGCATGCGCACTGCAAACGAACCAATGTCATTATTAACAGAGTACGATCGTTTATTAGAAAGAGAACCAGATGAGCTTGACCGCCTGCATGCCCAGCTCCTAAGCGGCACGACTGCTTTCTTTAGAGATATGGAGGCTTTTCGAGTATGTGAACAGAAGGTGATCCCGTCAATCATTGACCATTCGATGAACAACGGGAAATCCCGGTGCCGAATTTGGATTGCGGGATGTTCGACAGGGGAAGAAGCTTATTCTTTTACGATTTTATTTTTAGAAGAAATGAAGCGAAGAGATGTGTCCATTGAACTTCAAGTCTTTGCGACAGATATCAACCGAAAAGCCATTCAAATAGCTAGTAAAGGTCTTTACTCGATAGAGTCTATGGCAAGCATACCGGAAAAATGGCGGGCGCGATATTTCGAAAAAAAAGGTGACGCTTTTATTGTGAAGCAGTCGCTTAGAAAACATATTGTTTTTGCTCCTCACAATTTATTGATTGATTCACCTTTTATCCACCTCGATTTTATCAGTTGCCGAAATGTTCTGATGTACTTTGAGCCAGAAGTACAAAAACGAGTATTATCCCGATTCCAATATGCTTTAAAAGATCAAGGGGTGTTAATCTTAGGGCCAAATGAAACTGTTCCCAATATTCCTCGATTGTTTCAATTATTCAATGAGAAGTGGAACATTTACACCTATTCAAATGTTCCTGCATCTAGTGTCCCTTGGGTATATGACGCTCGTGATGCCGAGTTAAAAAAGCGAGCTGCACAATATATGGAAGAAGTGGGCGGAGAATATGACGCATGCATGGTGATCAATGATTGTGACAAAATTCTGGCGATGTCAAATGGGGCCTATTCCTTTTTAGACCGTACAGAAGTGTCAGATCAATCATGTGAATATGTCACACCTGATTATTTGAAAGAGATGTTGAGTCAAACCTTTCAAAAGGTATGGACGGACGAGACAGAGGTTGTGTTTCAGCATGTCCTCATTTCGGAAAAAGGAAAAAAGCAGTATGCGGATTTTATTGTAAAGAGTTTTGATCACCGTTTTAAAGGGGTATACGTCATTCTCATTCGAATGAATGAGAGAGGGAAAATTCAAAAGAACAGCAGGGAAAAAGGGATGCCAGATCAGAATTCAGTTTATCAGCAGCGTATTGTCGATTTAGAAATTGAACTCAATGAAATTAAACAAAAAGAGCAGGAGGCAAGGGCTCAATTAAAAGTGAAAAACACGCAAATAGCGGAGCTTGAGAAAAAACATGAACATTTTATTAATATCATAAACAACTTAAGGGTAACAAGGGAAGAACTGTATAGACCTTCTGTTAAGCCTCAGCTTGCGACGTTGTTTGTGGACCGGGACATGAATATTCGCTATTACACTCCTACAGCCGCCTCTTTATTTACTTCAGCACAAATAAGGCAACAGCAATCCTTTCAGGCGATGGCTAAAAAGCTTACACAGGAAACACTCTATCATGACATACAATCGGTTATCTCGGACAGGCGCGTCATCGAACGAGAAATTGAAACGAATGAAGGAGAACAATTTACTGTTCACATCACACCTATCTTTGATCAAGATCATGAGGGAGCGGTGATGACGTGGATTAAAATGACGGAAATGACAAAAATCAAACAGTCACTTCATCTAGCGGTAACAGCACTGGATAACAGCCATATCCATATTGTTGTTGCAACTGAGGAAGGGGTCATTCAATGCGTGAATCAGCGCTTTTGCCAGTTTGTACAGCAGCATGAATATGACCTGATCGGCAAAGATATTTTTTCTGTCTATCATTCGCTGTGTCAATGTGATGATTTAGAAAAGCAATGGGACGTTTGTTTAAAAGAAGGCAGCTGGACTGGTGAGCTGTACTTTCAGGATTTATCAGGCCGTGAACGATGGGAGAGAGTCTCTTTACACCGAATTGATGATCCTGACAAAATGCAGTCAACCGTGATGCGGATTTCTGAGGACATTACCAATCAAAAGCAGTCAGAGAAGATGCTGATGAAGTCCGAGATGCTGTCCGCAGTTGGTCAGCTTGCAGCCGGCATCGCCCATGAGATACGGAACCCGCTGACGTCGTTAAAGGGATTTTTACAGCTGATGATTCAAAGTAAGAAATATCAGAAGGATTATGCAGATGTGATGATGTCTGAATTTAATCGGCTTGAAGCCATTATTAATGAATTCCTTGTGCTCTCTAGAAGCAAATCGGTGAGATTTGAGCCGGTACATGTCAATCTTCTGCTCGAAGAAGTGATCATGGTCGTTGAATCACAGGCGGTTTTAAAAGGCGTGTCTATTCAGAAGAATTTGTCTCCGTCGCTGCCAAACATTCAAGGTATACCAAATGAGCTGAAACAAGTTTTCTTAAACATTCTTAAAAACGGTATTGAAGCGATGGATGGTGTGACAGGTGTCATTCAAGTCACATCCGTATTGGAACATAATCAGATGATGCTGATTTTTGAAGACCAAGGAAAGGGCATACCAGAAGAAGAACTAGGGAAACTGGGTGAACCTTTTTATACAACGAAAGAAAAAGGGACTGGTCTTGGTTTAATGATGACGATTAAAATCATTGAAAGCCATGGCGGCAGCATTCGTTTTGAAAGCAAAAGCTTTGAGGGGACACGAGTGATTATTACGTTTCCAATGAGCTGACAGACATAAGATTTACAAGAAATCCATCTACCATCAATATTTACTTAGTACACTATGAGAGATAAAGCTCGGAAGGGGAGGGTCTAATGAAACGTGTTCGATCCATTCGAATGATCTGCTGTCTGGTTTTAGTGATCTTTAGTCTGCAATCCTTACTGCCTGGCATGATTACAGCAGAACAAGCCATTGCGTCTGAAAAGAAGGAAACGGTTTGGAACCAAAAGAAGCCAATGAAAATCAAGAAAGCCCGTCTGCTGATCGGAGAAACGGTGACGGTGAGTGGAATTGTGACAGCAGACCAATCGGCTATAGGCAATGGGAAACTGTCAACGTACATTCAAGACAAATCAGCTGGAATCAATATTTATTCAGCACAGCCCAACAACTTCCCAGAACTGAAAACAGGCATGAAGGTGACAGTAACGGGGAAGATCACGTCTTATAAAGGACTGATTGAAATTGTGCCGGATCGAGATGCCCTGAAGGTAGATGCTGTCAATCAAACCTTGCCAAAGCCGAAGCGAGTCTCACTGAAACAACTAGAAACGGATCAGGCACATAAACATGAAGGAAAACTTGTGAAGGTCAAAGGCTATGTTGAATCAAAGCCAGAGCAGCCGGCTGGCGGTGGATATAATGTCGTGATTATTGATAAAAAATATCACAGCACCATCCTTAGAGTGATGGTGGATACAAGTGCCATTGATGAAGTAAAGACAGGGAAATGGTATGATTTTACAGGAGTTTTAAGCAGATATGATACGCTGCAGGTGCTTCCAAGACACAAGGGTGATGTCAGTCTGCTGAAACGCCAGCCAAAGCCGCCAAAAATCAAGAAAGAATACGAGGCAACGGTTGACCGGGTAGTGGATGGTGATACGATTCATTTAAAGAAGCCTGTGCTTGGTACAACAAAGGTGCGCTTTGTGAATATGGACACGCCGGAAACGTACCATAAGCCAAAAAATGAATTAGATCAAAACCAGCTGCGTTTTGGACAGAAGGCGGCGGACTATTTAAATACGCTGCTCTCAAGCGGAGATAACGTCACATTAAAGATTGGTCCTGAAGCGAAGGACGACTATGGACGTCTTTTAGCTCAAGTGAAAACCAAAAAAGGGGTCAATACGAATTTAGAGCTTGTGAAAAAAGGATATGCTCCTACGTATTTCATCTGGCCGGTTGGAGATGAAAAGGACTATCAGATGTTTCAAAAAGCGGTCAAAGAGGCGAAAGAAAAAGGGCTGGGCATTTGGAATGAAGCGGATCCGCTGCTGGAACAGCCGTTTGAATTTAGAGCACGAGAACAGAAAAAAGGACTGACACGCTACGTCGGTGATTCATCAGCGAAAACGTACGTATCGCCTGACAGCTGGAAAGAAATCGCTGTAAATAAACGCATCTTTTTTGCTTCAAAAGAAGAAGCAGAACAGGCTGGCTATCAGCCGGCAGAGGAAGCTGAGGAAGTCCCGTTAACCATTTTAAGCATGAATGATTTACACGGGAAAATTGATCAACAATACGAGCTGGATCTAAAAGGTGATGGCAATAAAGGAACGTATGGACGGATGGATTATGTGGCGGCTTATATGAAACAAAAACAAGCAGCAAACAAAAATACGATCACAGTTCACGCCGGAGATATGATTGGCGGCAGCTCTCCAATATCGTCTCTTCTGCAGGATGAACCAACGGTTGAACTCATGGAGAACATTGGTTTTGATGTTGGCACGGTCGGCAACCATGAATTTGATGAAGGGGTGGACGAGCTATTACGGATCATAAATGGCGGAGATCATCCTAAAGGCACAAAGGGATATGACGGACAGAATTTTCCACTCGTTTGTGCAAACTGTGAATACAAGGATACAGGTAAACCACTTTTACCTGCTTATGAAATCATAGATGTCGAGGGAATTCCTGTAGCATTTATCGGTGTTGTGACAAAGTCAGCCGCAGGAATGGTGATGCCAGAAGGGATTAAAGACATTCAGTTTACAGATGAAGTCAAGGCCGTGAATGAAGCCGCGAAGGAATTAAAACAAAAAGGGATCAAAGCCATTGCGGTCTTAGCTCATATGACAGCCTCTCAAAATGGAGATACCATCACTGGAGAAAGTGCGAAGCTGGCCAAAGAAGGCGATGATGAAATTGATGTCATCTTTGCGGGGCATAATCACGAAGTGGTAAACGGAGAGGTCAATGGGAAATTAATTGTTCAAGCCTTTGAATATGGGAAGGCCGTTGGCGAAGTCAATGTAACACTTGACCGCAAAACGAAGGATATTGTCAAAAAGAGTGCAAATATCCAGTATGTAGATCAGTCTGGTATTGAAAAGGACAAGGAAGCAGCCGGCATCTTGGCTCATTACGGGAAAGAAGTTGAGCCGATTATTAGTGAGGTCGTTGGAGAAGCTGGTGTCAAAATGGAGGGCGGCTATTCAAATGATGGAGACACGCCGCTCGGTAATTTGATTGCTGATGGTATGAGATATTCTATGAAAAGTGATTTTGCCATGATGAATGGCGGCGGGATCAGGCAAAACCTTGAAAAAGGGCCGATTACGTGGGGAGATCTGTTTAATATTCAGCCTTTTGGCAACGTCTTAGTTAAACTTGAGATTAAGGGGAAAGACTTGGCTGAGATCATTGAAGCGCAAATTTCTCCTCAATTTGGACCAGATTATAGCATTTCGGGTTTTTCATATTCCTATGATCCGGTAACATATAAAGTAGTCGACTTAAAGCTGCCAGA
Source organism: Bacillus sp. FSL M8-0350 (assembly GCF_038593345.1). Lineage (NCBI taxonomy): Bacteria > Bacillati > Bacillota > Bacilli > Caryophanales > Bacillaceae > Bacillus > Bacillus sp. FSL M8-0350. Next base: position 939,791 of record NZ_CP151985.1, read on the forward strand.
TGGATCAGACGTTGCGCTCGATCAAACGTATACACTCACGGTGAATAACTTTATGGCAACTGCAACTGGCAGTAAGTATGCACCGATAGGAAGGCTGGGGAAAAATCCTGAAACAGGTCCAGAGGATTTAGAAGCCACTGTCGCTTTTGTGAAGAGCTTTGAAGGAGCTTCCATTGTGTATCAAAAAGAGGGACGCATTCAAAAAGCAAAACAAGAAGAAAAAGCAGCAAGCTAAAGAGCGTTTCATCTAAGAGAAATGTAACAGGTAAAGGAGTTTAAGCATGAAAAAGTGGCTTGCACTTACTGTGATGACAGCAGGAATTGTCTTGCTCGGCTGGGGAATTTGGCAAATCGCCTCTACACACCTTCAAACAGCACAATCATTAGAAGCCGCGAAGAAAGCGGTAGCGGACGATCAAAGGATGTCAAAGAAGCAGTTTTCTCCTGAAGTGGGGAAAGCCTCTGGCATCCTGACGATTCCGAAATTAAAAGCAGACCTTCCCATTGTCGAAGGGACAGATGCGGATGATCTTGCCAAAGGTGTCGGGCATTACAAAGGCAGTTATTACCCTGATCAAAAGGGACAAATCGTCCTATCTGGCCATCGCGACACGGTATTTCGCCGAACAGGTGAGCTGGATATTGGGGATCAGCTGAAAATCACTGTGCCGTATGGTGAGTTTCTTTATGAAATCACACATACGAAAATCGTGGATCAGCATGATACATCCATTATTACTTTGCAGAATGAAAAGGAAGAGCTCGTGTTAACGACATGCTATCCATTTCATTTCGTCGGCAATGCACCAGAGCGATATATTATTTATGCAAAAAGAGTATCTGTCTAATGAAGAAAGAGCCTGCATTTAATCAGCAGGCTCTTTTTTTAATGAATGATCTCGTCCATGAGCTGAGCCATATCTGGTGGAAGCGGCGCTTCTATGCTCAGTTGCTCACCTGTAAAAGGATGTGTCATGTCTACTTGTTTGGCATGGAGGGCGCATCTGTTGATATGATCACGAGCTCCTCCATAAAGTGTATCTCCGGCTAAAGGATGCCCAAGACTGCTAAGATGGACTCGAATTTGATGTGTTCTTCCGGTCTCTAATTGCAGCTTAACGGCTGTCATTTGCAGGCGTTTATTGGTGTCCATAACCTGAAAATGAGTCACAGCACTTTGACCAGTAGGAGAGATTCTTCGTCTGACGGCATGATGCTTGTCACGGCCGATCGCTGCATTGATCGTGCCTTTCTTTTTCTTGAAAAGTCCTTCTGCGATGGCGATGTATGTTCTACGGATCGTTTTCTTAGAAAGCATTTGATCAAGCACAGCATGAGCTAACCTGTGTTTAGCAAAAATGACAGTGCCGCTTGTATCTTGGTCAAGCCTGTGGATATGTCTCACCCGTTTTTCCTCGCCATTTGCTTGAAAATGAAAGGCCACAAGGTTTGCCAGTGTGCCCGTTTGTCCCTTTTCATTCGGGTGCGTTGGCCGTCCAGCGGGCTTTTGCACAATCAATAAATGCTCGTCCTCAAAGAGCACCTCTAATTCACCATATTCTGGCGTCACATCACTTTCTTCCGTTTCAAATAAATCGATCAGGATGTGATCGCCTGTACTGACTTTTGCTGCGTGATGGGCAGGCTTTTGATTTAAACGTATTTTTTGATGCTCCATCCAAAAATGGATAATCGGTTTTGAGGCCGATACGGCTGTTTTTAAAAACTGACTAAGGGAAGTGTCATGATGCTGCTTACCTGCTTTTAGTGAGAGCGTGTGCCCGTTAATATTCATAATATCCGTTCCTCTCTTTGGGTATATATAGGAAACACTTACCTTGGCGAACGCCTTTTTTTCTGTGCTATTCTGAATGGAGAACTAACGACAGAGAGGTAGATGCCACGTGAGAATAATGAAAGCTGCTACAGACCTGCAAGAGCAGGCAATTGAAGAAATATCAAAGGATGTTGAAGATCTTCTATCCCATGCTGTCGGTGAAAACCCAGCTGCGCGTCAACAAGAACGCCCGCTGACCTTTGTTGAAGGGGTTTATAACGGAACGATGGACGATGCTTTTCGTATTTTATCGGGACTTCAGCTATTACATACCATTATTGTCAAACCTAAACGCCATATGACAAAGCGTGATCGTGAGCTATTCGAGCGAAACCGTGAGCAGGTCAATGCATGCGGCTTTTCTTTTCCGTTTGATTTAGACGATTTTGCCAGCCGCCGCCTTCAAAATGCGTAAAAGTTGGTGTGAACTTCCTTGTTAACTTACAAGGCTGCCGCACATACTATTTTTAAGGGAACGGAGAAACCTTTAGATCTGTAATACCAAACCCGCTCTTTTTCAACATTGCCTATTTCTCCACGAATCGGAGCGCTTGGACCTCTTGCAGAATAAACCGAACACGGGTAGGAGCCTGACAAAATGGTACAGGCTCCTTTTATACATAATTATTTTAGCAGACATTCATCTTTGAAAGTCAATTTTATTCACGATATGATAGCATTGAGTATCATATTAAAGACTTTCGTAAAAAAAAGGAGTGGCCTCGTTGGTAAAGGCGATTATATTTGATTTTGACGGATTAATTTTAGATACAGAAACACATGAATATGAAGTTTTACAAGAAATGTTTGCAGAGCATGAGTCGGAACTGCCTCTTTCTGTATGGGGTAACGTCATCGGGACGCAGGCGGGCTTTAAGCCTTTTGAATACTTAGAAAAGCAGCTAGGAAAGACGCTCGATCATGAGGCACTCACAGCGGACCGGCGTTCTCGTTTTCAAAAGAGAATGAAGGATGAATCAGCACGACCTGGCGTAGAAGCTTATTTACAGGCAGCGAAGGAGCTTGGAATCAAGATTGGACTTGCTTCCAGCTCAGACTATAAATGGGTGTCTGATCACCTGAAGCAAATTGGTCTTTTCGATTACTTTGAATGTATCCGTACGTCAGATGATGTGGAAGAAGTCAAACCTCATCCAGAGCTTTATTTGCAAACCGCAAGCTGCTTAGGGGTAGAGCCAAAGGATTGTGTGGCATTTGAGGATTCAGTGAATGGATCAATTGCTGCCAAACGGGCAGGCATGAAATGCGTCATCGTCCCAAACAAAGTGACGAGCACGCTGCAGTTTGAAGAATATGATGTCAGATTAGAATCCATGGCTGAAATCGAATTGCTCCAGCTATTCCATCAGCTTGAAAAAGAGGATCAGTAAGGGGGCAAAAACATCATGGCAGAAAAACTCGATTTAACGCGGTTTGAAAAAAGAATGGTGATCCGTAATATCCGGGAAGAAGATATTGACCGAATCATCGCCTTGCAGGAGGTATGCTTTCCGGGCATGGACCCTTGGAAACGAGAGCACCTTGAAAGCCATCTTGAGCATTTCCCAGAAGGTCAGTTTTGTGCTGAATTTGAGGGAGAAATCATTGGCTCTTGTTCAAGTTTATTAATTAACTTTGATGAATACGATGACCGTCATACTTGGCAGGACATCACAGATGATGGGTACATCACTAACCATAATCCAGATGGGATGAATATGTATGGAATTGAAGTGATGGTTAGTCCTGAATACCGCCGCATGAAAATTGGCCATCGTTTATATGAAGCAAGAAAAGACTTAGCGAGAAGATTAAATTTAAAAAGCATCATCATTGGCGGACGCATCCCGAATTATCATAAATACCAAGAGGAAATGACGCCTCGTCAATATGTGGAGCAGGTCATGCTTCACCAAATTTATGATCCTGTTTTATCTTTCCAGCTGTTAAATGAATTCAGCCTCATGCGGATCAATCCGAATTACTTGCCGGATGATAAGGCATCGAGCACATATGCGACGTTAATGGAATGGAATAATGTTGATTATCGTCCGCAATCGAAAAGATTTTATAAATCGGCGTTCCCAGTTCGCATTTGCGTCATTCAATATGCGATGAAACAAATTCATTCCTTCGAGGAATTTATGAATCAGGTGGAGTATTATGTTGATGTCGCATCAGATGCGTCAGCTGACTTTGCCGTATTCCCAGAAATTTTTACAACGCAGCTCATGTCTTACTTAGAGGAGCGCTCCCCAAGTCTTGCAGTTCAGCGGATCACGGAATATACCGAAGATTACATTAATTTGTTCACAGACCTTTCTGTGAAGTACAACATTAATATCATTGGGGGATCCCATTTCGTTGAAGAGGAAGGGAAAATCTACAATATCGCTTATTTATTTAGACGAGATGGAACGATTGAAAAGCAATATAAGCTCCATATCACTCCGAATGAAAGAAAATGGTGGGGGATTTCAGCAGGTGATCAGGTTCGGGTATTTGATACAGACTGCGGTAAAATTGCGATCCAAATTTGCTACGATATTGAATTTCCTGAGCTTGCTCGGATTGCAGCTGATAAAGGAGCGAAAATTATTTTTACGCCGTTCTGTACAGAAGACCGTCAAGGCTATTTAAGAGTGCGTTACTGTGCACAGGCTAGAGCGGTTGAAAATCAGATTTATACCGTGATTTCAGGAACTGTCGGAAACCTTCCGCAAACCGAAAATATGGATGTCCAATATGCACAATCAGCGATTTTTGCCCCATCTGACTTTGAATTTGCAAGAGATGGGATTGTAGGAGAGTGTAATCCGAATATAGAAATGGTTGTCGTTGGCGATGTCGATTTAGAAATTTTAAGAAGACAGCGGCAAGATGGAACGGTACGTCAGCTCAAAGACCGAAGAAGAGACGTGTACCATATTGAATATAAGAAATAATGAAAGGAAGCGCCTATTGTTGAGGCGCTTCTTTTTGATGGCATCAGATTTTTTCAATTGACAAAGGGATGCCGGAGCAAAATCTGAATATACTGAAAGGAGATCATGTGTTCAAAAAGGAGAGGAACATGGGACGCCAAGCTAAACATTTGTATATCAATTTACCGGTAAAGCATGTTAAGGAATCAAAGGCTTTTTTTGAGCAGCTGGGTTTTGACTTTCAAGAGCAGCTGACGAATGATCAGGCAGCTTGTTTGGTCATTGGTGACACCATTACGGTTATGCTGTTAACCCATAAGCATTTTCAAACCATCTCAGAAAAACAATTGGTGGATGCAAGGCAGGGATCAGAGGTCATTGTCTCTATGCGGGTTGATTCACGAAAAGAGGTCGATGAGCTGGTGGAGCAGGCGATGGCAGCAGGCGGGTCACCGTTTAAGGAAAAGCAGGATCATGGGTTCATGTACGGTTGGAGCTTTCAGGATCTTGATGGTCATTTGTGGGAAGTGTTCTATTTGGATGAGGAGAGAAGCGGCCTTTCATAAGGGTGCTTCTTTTTTATTGTTTAACAGTGGTATGATTATGAGGAAGAATAGGAATTCATCTAGAGAAAAGTAGGTGCAGCATGGAGTTTTTACTTGTCTTACTGCCAGTGTTCGGTATTTTCCTTATCGGGTATATTGGGCAGAAGGCCATTGGTTTTGACATACATACGCTCTCATCAATGTCTTTATATTTAATGTCACCATTCCTTGCGTTTGAAACCTTTTATCAAAACAAAGTGTCGATGGACTATGTGTACCTATCTATTTTTGTCGTCGGACTTTGTCTTTCACTTGTTTTATGTGTCTTTATTTTATCTCGTATTTATGGTTATTCGAAGGAAATGTATTGTGCCATGATTCTGTCGTCAGCATTTATGAACAATGGGAATTACGGCACGCCTGTTGTCCTGCTTGTCTTCGGAGCAGCAGGTTTAGATATTGCCATCGTCTTAATGGTGCTACAGCAGCTTGTCATGAGTACGATCGGTATGTATTATGCAGCAAAGGGCGGAGAGGATGCAGGGGATGGGAAGGTCGTGCTGAAAAAAGTGCTGCGTATGCCGGTTGCATATGGGGCACTCCTCGGTCTATTATTTCAGCTGATGGATCTTACACTACCTAAAGAGGTGATGACGGGTGTCCAGCTTGTGGGAGATGCCGCCATACCGACGATTATGCTTATTTTAGGCATGCAGCTCGCCGTCATTTCTTTTAAGCAAGTGGATTATCGCAATATTTCTTATGCTGTATTGCTGAAGCTGTTTATCTCACCACTCATCGCATTTGGCTTTACACTCATTTTACCGGTAGATGATCTAGTGAAACAAATTATGATCTTAGTTGCAGCCATGCCGACAGCAGCAAATACCACGCTGATGGCTGTACAATTTCGAACGAAGCCTGAGTTTGTCTCAAGCACGACATTTCTCAGTACCGTTTTAAGCATCGTGACATTACCAGTTTTATTATGGATTTTATCTATGCACCCTCTGGGATAGGGGATAGGCGGCAAACAAAGGGGGACATATCAATGAATGCAGATGTTCATTTTCAAGTGAGTGATGTGTTAAAAACAAAGTATTTTGCCCATGCAAAAGTGTTAGCAGGAGAAAAGGGATTGTTTCGGCAGGTCAAATGGGTCCATGTGCTAGAAGTGCCTGCTGTAGAAGATTTGTTAAATGGGGGAGAGCTCATCCTAACAACAGCCGCAGGCTTTCATGATCAATTGGATGTGTTTCAAGCATTTTTAAAACAGCTGATCGATTCTGGTGCGGCAGGCTTATGTATTGAATTTGTTCCGCTCAGATTCGATGTGCCGGAAGAACTGATTGCGTATGCAGAAGAAAGAGATTTTCCGCTGATTTTGTTTACAAAAGAAGTGAAATTCGTCAACATCACACAGCATCTCCATACGATGATGATTGAACGCCAGTATCAAATGATGGCTGATTTAGAAGCACTGTCATCAAAGCTGAATGAGCTTTTGCTGACTCCCCATCCGCAGATGGATATTTTGGATCAAGTGTATCAGCACGTAAGGGGCATTCTTTTACTCATTCCTGTTCAGGGGGAGCCGATTATTTTATGTGATTCCTCTAAACAAACCGAAGAGATGGTCATGAATTATTTACAGTTTGCTTCCTTGCCAAAAGGATACGAAGTGACCAAAAAAGAAGTGCTTGCACTCAAGCAGACATTTGCAGACCTTGTGCTCATTCATCAAACAAACACACTCTCAGAATTCGAACTGCTCGTAATGGATAAAGGGGCAAATGCTCTTGCCCAGCAAACGCTAAGAGAGCTTTATACAGAAGAATTGAAGAAGACAAAAGAGAACGAATGGCTGCAAAAATGGTTCCAAGAAGAGCATACAGAAAGAGATATTTTAGAGCATCTTGAAGAAACAGAAGGATTGAAAAAGCCAACCGGCTGTGTGGTGATGCTCTTTCAAAAGCATCATCAAATCGAAGAAATCGCAGGAAATCTTTATTTTCTCGTATCGTGCCGCTCTATCTTTCAGCGAGCGGGTTTCCATTTGATTCCTTATGAGCATCAAGGACAAACCTTGTTTATTTTATTGAACACGAGAAAGAAGGAGGATTGGAAAGAGCGTGCAGAGAGGGCTGCGAGCGATATCAAACAATTGTATGAGCGCGAGCAGCCCCGCGGAACTGTGATCAATTTTGGCATCGGTCCATATTGTGAACAGTTTCAGCATATGAGAAAAAGCTTTCAAGCAGCCAAAGAAGTGCTGCATTTAAAGAAAGTGATGCCCCAGCGTGTGGAAAGCCCATTTTATCAAGATTTGCATATGCTCCGTCTCATGCCTGTCATGAAGGAAAGCGGACTGCTTGAATGTATGGTGAAAGAGTATTTGGAGCCTGTCATTTTATATGATAAGCAAAATAGCGGCAGACTTTATCAAACGCTGAATATCTTTTTACAGACAAACGGTTCTAAAAAGGAAACTGCAAGCCAGCTCTATATTGTCAGGCAGACGCTTTATCATAGACTAGATAAACTGCAAGCATTGCTTGGCGAGGATATGATGCAGGCACCGAAACGACAGGCGCTTGAATTTGCGATTCTTGCATATGAATTCCTGCAAGGAAATGACCGTTAACGAGGTATGTTAGATTTGCTAAGCATCCTAGTAGAGTGTCTTACGGTTCTTTTCAATCAGTTGACGATCTGTCTAATGTAATGGGCCCGGCCCCTTTTTTATAATGAAAGTAATGGTTGGTTCTCTCTTACGGGCGGCCTAGTTTCAGTTTCATATGCCTCCCTTTTCAGCCATATAATGAATAGAGGGGCAATGTGCTGCTGAACCGGTTTAAGCTTCTTTAATGATGAAAACGGATACATGGGGGTCGGGAAGATGAAAATACATGAGCAGGCTCAAAATCTTCAGGCGAAAGATGATCAGTTGATCTGGCATCATATGAAAGGGACAAACAAGGAAAATGAAAGCATGCTCATTCACAAGGCAGAAGGCGCATGGGTGACTGATATTCATGGGAATCGCTATTTAGACGGGATGTCAGGTCTTTGGTGTGTAAATGCCGGTTATGGCAGAAAAGAGCTTGCAGAAGCGGCATATGAGCAGCTAAATACAATGCCTTACTATCCGCTGACGCAAAGCCATGTGCCAGCGATTCAGCTGGCTGAAAAGCTAAATGAATGGCTTGGCGGGGACTATGTCATCTTCTTTTCTAACAGCGGTTCTGAAGCCAATGAAGCCGCTTTTAAGATCGCCAAACAATATCATGCGCAAAAAGGAGAGAGCACAAGAACAAAGTTCATCTCCAGGTATCGGTCGTATCACGGTAATACCGCAGCAGCTCTTGCTGCAACGGGGCAGGCGCAGCGTAAATATAAATATGAGCCATTAGGTCAAGGCTTTATCCATGTCGCACCGCCTGATATGTATCGTCATCCTGAGGATCAAGAGACTTTGGCAAGTGCAACGGCAATCGATCAAGCCATGACGTGGGAACTAAGTGAGACCATTGCTGGGGTCATTATGGAACCGATTATTACAGGCGGCGGTATCTTAATACCGCCAAAAGGGTATTTGAAGAAGGTCAAAGACATCTGTGAGGCTCATGGAGCACTTCTCATTGTGGATGAAGTCATCTGCGGCTTTGGCCGGACAGGGAAGCGGTTTGGTTTTATGCATGAAGATGTAAAGCCGGACATCATCACAATGGCAAAAGGGATCACAAGCGGCTATTTACCTCTTTCTGCAACGTGCGTGAAACGAGAAATCTATGAAGCCTACGCAGGGGAAGATACGTATGACAGGCTGCGCCATGTAAATACATTTGGCGGTCACCCTGCTTCTTGTGCGGTGGCCCTTGCCAACCTAGAGATCATGGAAACCGAGAAATTAGTAGAACGGTCTGACACACTTGGGCAAGACATGCTTGAACGTTTGCAAGAGTTAAAAGAGCATCCATTTGTCGGTGATGTCAGAGGGAAAGGCCTGCTGTTTGGTATTGAACTTGTTCAGGATCAACAGTCTAAAAAACCGGCTGATCCACAGGTGGTCGGTCAATTGATTGCAGAATGTAAAAAACGCGGACTGATCATCGGGAAAAATGGTGATACGGTTGCCGGCTATAATAACGTTGCCCAGCTTGCACCGCCGCTAAATATAACAGCCGAAGACGCTTCATTTATTATCAACACGCTAAAAGAAAGCATGGCACAGTTATAGCAGAGAGATTTCTCTGCTTTTTTCTATGGGAAGAGCACATACATTAAGAACTGCTAGGTGCAATCGGCATTGGATACACTAGGTGTATTGAAAAATAGAAGAGAATCTATTACTGTTAGGAGAAGACTGAACCAATACACTTTAGAAGGAGACGGCATATGAGTTTTCATGATCAACCCATTCTACCTGCTGTTCGCAATATGAAGCAATTTGAGGAATTTTTAAAAAGTCCATTTACATATGGGGTCTTACTTGATGTGCATTTAGGCCGGCTAAAGGGCATTATGAATGAGGCAAATGCCCATCATAAAAAAATGTTTGTCCATGTCGATCTTATTCACGGGATCAAACATGATGAGTATGGAACGGAATTTATTTGTCAGGAAATGAAGCCGGCAGGAATTATTTCTACTAGGTCTTCTGTTATAGTAAAAGCCAAGCAAAAAAAGGTATATGCCATTCAGCGAATGTTTTTACTTGATACAAGTGCGATGGAAAAAAGCATGGAGTTCGTAGGAAAACACCGCCCAGATTTTATTGAAGTATTGCCAGGGGTCGTACCGGATTTAATTACAGAAGTGCGCGAGCGAGCTGGGATTCCAATATTTGCAGGCGGGTTTATCCGTACAAAAGAAGATGTAGAAAGAGCGCTTGAAGCGGGAGCTACAGCTGTGACAACATCGAATACAGCCCTTTGGAAAGCGTTCCAAAAGTGAAAAAGATAAAATGTGAAAATTGATTGACAACGTTTTCATCCTCTGATACTATAGCACTAAGTTAATATCATGTGATGGAGAAACGGAGATCCACAACAGCGCTTTACTAGGTGACAAATGACCCTGATGTAAAGTATGTTTGTTGTGGATCTTTTTTCTTTATCTTTTTTTACACATTCATAGGGGATGGCAACTGAACCAGAGGAGGAATTTTCATGACACCATTTTGGGGTGAAGTCGTAGGTACAATGCTTCTCATTATTTTTGGAGGCGGTGTATGTGCGGCAGTCAATTTAAAGAAATCGCTCGCATATCAGTCCGGCTGGATTGTAATCGCTTTCGGATGGGGATTTGCAGTAGCCATAGCAGCTTATGCAACAGGTGGAATAAGCGGAGCTCATTTGAATCCAGCACTAACAATTGGGCTTGCACTAGAAGGAAGTTTTCCTTGGGCTGATGTACCAATGTATATTGCCGGCCAAATGCTTGGCGCATTAATAGGAGCTATTATTGTCTTTTTACATTACTTACCGCACTGGAAAGCAACAGACGATCCAGGTGCAAAGCTGGGTGTATTCTCAACTGGTCCTGCGATTCCGCATACTTTTGCAAACGTACTTAGTGAAGTCATCGGTACATTTGTATTGGTTCTAGGAATCTTATCGATTGGTGCAAATAAATTCGCAGACGGAATCAATCCGCTGATTGTTGGATTCTTAATTGTCGCAATTGGTCTTTCTTTAGGTGGAACAACTGGTTATGCAATTAACCCTGCACGTGATTTAGGTCCGAGAATTGCACATGCGATTCTGCCGATTCCAGGTAAAGGTCCATCGAATTGGAAGTATGCTTGGGTGCCAGTCGTTGGTCCAATTTTAGGCGGTGCATTTGGCGGTGTTTTCTACAATGCAGCTTTTAAAGCGAACATCACACCAGCCTTTTGGATTGTAAGCGTTATTTTAGTTGTGGTATTGTTAGGACTCTATGTCTCTACGAAAAATCAAACAAATGCTGTAAATGAAAGTATGTAAGGGGAGGAAAACACCATGGCAAAAGAAAAATATATTCTCGCTTTAGATCAAGGGACAACAAGCTCAAGAGCGATCTTATTTGATCAAGAAGGCAAAATTGCACATACAGCTCAGAAGGAATTTAATCAATATTTTCCGAACCCAGGCTGGGTAGAACATAATGCAAATGAAATTTGGAGCTCTGTTCTATCCGTCATTTCAACTGCTTTAATTGAATCAGGCATTGAAGCAGATCAAATCGCCGGTATCGGAATTACGAACCAGCGTGAGACAGCTGTTGTTTGGGATAAACATACAGGCGCACCCGTTTATAATGCAATTGTTTGGCAGTCTAGACAAACGTCTGGCATTTGTGAAGAGTTAAAAGCGCAAGGACACAATGAAACGTTTAGAAATAAAACAGGTCTTCTCATTGATGCTTATTTCTCAGGGACAAAAGTAAAATGGATTTTAGACAATGTAGAAGGTGCTCGTGAGAAAGCAGAAAATGGCGACTTGCTGTTTGGCACAATTGATACATGGCTTATTTGGAAGATGACAGGCGGTCAATCACACGTCACAGATTACTCCAACGCGTCAAGAACGTTAATGTTCAATATTTACGATCTGAAATGGGATGAAGAATTACTTGAGATCCTTGGCGTACCTGCTTCTATGCTTCCAGAGGTGAAACCATCTTCACACATCTATGGTGAAACAACAGACTATCACTTCTTCGGCAGAAATATCCCGATTGCAGGAGCGGCGGGAGACCAGCAGTCTGCACTATTCGGTCAGGCTTGCTTTGAAGAAGGAATGGCGAAGAACACGTATGGCACAGGATGTTTCATGTTGATGAATACAGGGGAAAAAGCAATTAAGTCGGATCATGGTTTATTAACGACAATTGCATGGGGCATTGACGGTAAAGTTGAATATGCTTTAGAAGGAAGTATTTTCGTAGCTGGTTCAGCGATCCAGTGGCTGCGCGATGGACTGAGAATGTTTAAAGACTCAAAAGACAGCGAAGCCTATGCGGAGCGCGTTGAGTCAACAGATGGCGTATATGTCGTTCCAGCATTTGTTGGTCTAGGCACACCATATTGGGACAGTGATGTCAGAGGCGCTGTATTCGGATTAACACGCGGTACTTCTAAAGAGCACTTTGTCCGTGCAACGTTAGAATCACTTGCTTATCAAACGAAAGATGTTTTAGATGCGATGGAAAAGGATTCAAACATCTCATTAAAAACTTTGCGTGTGGATGGCGGAGCTGTAAAGAATGATTTCTTAATGGGCTTCCAAAGTGATTTGCTGGATGTACCAGTAGAGCGTCCAGAAATTAATGAAACGACGGCACTCGGTGCGGCCTATCTTGCGGGAATAGCAGTTGGCTTCTGGAACGACCGTTCAGACATTGCAAAACAATGGAACCTTGACAAGCGCTTTGACCCTAAAATGGAAGAGGACAGCCGTGACTCGTTATACAGCGGGTGGAAAAAGGCTGTAAAAGCAGCTCAAGCTTTCAAATAAACCAAAAGTATGGTATACTTCAAGTAAGTTAATAGAACGGTTGGAGAACTGGAGAGACCGCAGGCACCGAAGTGTAGAAATACGCTTTGGGTGTTTGCGGTCTCTTTTTCTTTACCGTACAACATGGGAGGAACAAGAGATGACTTTTTCTAGCTTAGAAAGAGAACAAATGCTTCAGGAAATGACAAAAAAACCATATGATGTGTTTATCATTGGTGGGGGTATAACAGGCGCTGGTACAGCACTTGACGCGGCTTCACGCGGAATGCGTGTCGGTCTTGCAGAAATGCAGGATTTCGCAGCAGGTACGTCTAGCCGCTCAACGAAACTAGTGCACGGCGGACTTCGTTATTTAAAACAATTTGAAGTAAAAATGGTCGCAGAGGTCGGTAAAGAGCGTGCCATTGTATACGAAAATGGTCCTCATGTGACAACGCCAGAATGGATGCTTCTTCCGATGCATAAAGGCGGGACATTTGGTAAGTTTTCAACCTCTATTGGACTTAGAGTGTATGACTTTTTAGCTGGCGTAAAGCATAGCGAACGCAGAAGCATGCTAAGTGCAAAAGAAACACTTGAAAAAGAACCGCTTGTCAAAAAGGACGGCTTAAAAGGCGGCGGCTACTATGTTGAATACCGTACAGATGATGCACGCCTCACAATTGAAGTCATGAAAGAGGCTGTAAAATTCGGAGCGGAAGCGGTCAACTATGCGAAAGTAAAAGAATTTATTTATGATAAAGGCAAAGTGGTTGGTGTTGTCATTGAAGATGTCATGACGCAGAAAACATACGATGTGTATGCGAAGAAGATCGTCAACGCGACAGGTCCATGGGTAGATCAGCTGAGAGACAAGGACCACTCAAAAGAAGGAAAACACTTACAGCATACAAAAGGAATTCACTTAGTATTTGACCAATCGGTCTTCCCATTAAAACAAGCGATTTACTTTGACACGCCTGATAAACGTATGGTCTTTGCCATTCCAAGAGAAGGCAAAACGTACGTTGGAACAACAGATACAGTGTACAAAAAACAGCTGGAGCACCCGCGTATGACAAAAGCCGATCGTGACTATGTCATCCAAGCGATTCAGTACATGTTCCCTGACCTCAATATTACAGAAAAAGATGTAGAATCCAACTGGGCCGGTCTTCGTCCGCTCATTCATGAAGAGGGCAAAGACCCTTCAGAAATTTCTCGTAAGGATGAAGTGTGGACATCATCTTCAGGCTTAATCACCATTGCTGGCGGTAAATTAACAGGCTACCGTAAAATGGCTGAGCATATTGTCGATCTAGTACGTGATGGATTGAAACAGGAAACGGGCAAAGATTACGGACCATGTAAAACAAAGCATATGCCAATCTCAGGCGGCCATGTAGGCGGATCTAAAAACATGGCAGCCTTTGTTCAAGCGAAAACAGCAGAAGGCGCATCTGTTGGTTTAACAGAACCGATTGCACAAAAACTAGCTGAAAAATATGGTTCAAACGTCAGCAGTGTCTACAAACGAGTAGAGCAGCTTCAAGGGGAAGCAGACAAACGAAACCTCCCAGCATATGTGCTGGCAGAGCTTGTCTATGCGATCGAAGAAGAACTAGCTGTAACACCTGTCGATTTCTTCTTAAGAAGAACAGGAAGCCTATTATTTAATATCAATTGGGCAAAAAAATACGCACAGCCTGTTGTTGACTACATGGCAGAGCGTTTTGGCTGGGATGAAGCAGCAAAACAGAAACATCAAACAGAATTAGATCAACTATTCCATGAAGCAGTCGTACCGCTTGATGCTGAATAAAAAGAAAAGCCGATCATGCATCGGCTTTTTTAATTGTCCATCGTAATTTTGGATATAGCATGACATTAAGGATGATTCGATATAAAATATAAGTAGATATTATTTATAATGATGGCAATAAATAGGAGGACGACCATGAGTTGGAAGACGAATTATGAGCGATGGATCAATGAGAAGCACCTGGATACTGAACTAAAGGAATGGCTGGAGACGCATCAAGATGACCACCAGGCACTTGAAGACTGTTTCTACAAAAACCTTGAGTTCGGCACTGGAGGAATGCGCGGTGAGATTGGTGCAGGCACGAACCGAATGAATGTGTACACTGTTCGTAAAGCATCAGCAGGTCTTGCTGCGTATATTGCGAAACATGGAGAGGATGCAAAAAATAGAGGCGTCGCCATTGCATATGATTCACGCCATAAATCGCCTGAATTTGCGATGGAAGCAGCCAAAACACTTGCTTCACAAGGCATTCAAACGTACGTATTTGATGAATTGCGTCCGACACCAGAGCTCTCCTTTGCGGTTCGTGAGCTGCATGCATTTTCTGGAATCGTCGTGACAGCAAGTCATAATCCACCAGAATATAATGGCTATAAAGTGTATGGTGAAGATGGCGGGCAGCTTCCTCCATTTGAAGCAGATCAAGTCATTCAAGAAGTAGATGCAATTGAAAATGAACTGTCGATTTCAGTTGACTCTGAAGAAACGTTGAAACAGCAAGGGCTGATCAAAATAATCGGAGAAGAAATCGACCATGCTTATATTGAAAAATTAAAAACCATTAGTGTGCACCCTGAGCTGGCACATGAGGTCGATGTCAAAGTCGTGTTTACTCCGCTTCATGGGACAGCCAATCACCCTGTCAGAAACGGGCTGCAGGCTCTTGGATATCAGCATGTCACTGTTGTGCCTGAGCAGGAAAAACCAGATCCACTATTCTCAACAGTGACCTCGCCGAATCCAGAGGAGCATGCCGCATTTGAGTACGCCATCAAGCTTGGTGAAAAACAAAATGCCGATATTCTCATTGCCACAGACCCAGATGCTGACAGGTTAGGCATTGCGGTCAGAGATCACGAAGGAGAATTTACCGTCTTAACAGGCAACCAAACAGGCGCTCTGCTGCTCCATTATTTATTATCTGAAAAACAAAAGCTGGGTCAGCTGCCGCCTCGTCCCGTTGTGATGAAAACCATTGTTACAAGTGACCTTGGGCGCGCTGTAGCATCAGCTTTTGGTGCCGACACGATAGACACACTCACAGGCTTTAAATTTATTGGAGAAAAAATTAAGCAGTTTGAAAAGAGCGGAGAATACACGTTTCAATTCGGTTATGAAGAGAGCTATGGCTATTTGATCGGTGACTTTGCCCGAGATAAAGATGCGGTGCAAGCGGCACTTTTAGCCGTTGAAGTCGCTGCTTTCTATAAAAAGCAGGGCAAGTCCTTGTACGATGCGCTTGTCGATATTTTCAAGCAGTTTGGATTTTACCGGGAAGGATTAAAGTCGTTAACCTTAAAAGGAAAAGAAGGAGCAGAGCAGATTTCAGCGATCCTTCATACCTTTAGAACAAACCCGCCAGCTGCCATCGCAGGGCAGCGCATCACAGTGATTGAGGATTATCAATCAAGTCAAAGACAACTTGTGGCTGAAAAGAAAGAGGAAACCATTCACCTGCCAGCATCAAATGTGCTGAAATACTTCCTTGAGGATGGTTCGTGGTTCTGCTTAAGACCTTCCGGCACTGAGCCTAAAGTGAAATTTTATATTGCAGTCAAAGGCACGTCTTTAACAGATAGTGAAGAAAAGTTAAAGCATTTGTCAGAAGAAGTGATGAAAGTCGTTTATGATATTGTGGAAGAAACAGCGAAATAACGAAAGACAAGGCCGTCGTGTATGAATACATGATGGCTTTTTCTCAGCCAAAAGGATGAGAAGAAATCATTCTTTTGGAGAAAGAGCGACGAGGGGGCCCATGGTATAATGAGCGTAATGATAAGTGAAGGCTGCAAATGCCGGGGGTAAACAGTATGGGAGAATACCAAGAGAAGGTTGAAACATTAAAAACGTTAAAAGAAATTGCTGAAAAGCTTAATGAAGGCATGGAAATGAAAGAAACGCTTCATGAAGTGCTCCATATGCTGATGGATGTCACAGGCTTTCATTCTGCATGGATTTATTTTATAGAAAAAGACGGGTCATATGAACTGATGGCAGAGGTTTCCTTACCTGAAGCACTTGCAAAGCATCAAAAGCAGCTCATGTGTCAAAATGATTGTTATTGCATCAACCGATACACAAAAGGTTCACTGCAATCAGCCACCAATATTATTAATTGCAAACGGATTGAAACCGCAATTGAAGAAAAGCTTGGGGATACAGAAGGAATTACTCATCATGCGACCGTACCGCTACAAGCGTGTAAGCGTACGTTCGGCTTATTAAATGTGGCAGCAAAAGGAAAAGTCACGTTTACGCAAGAAGAGCTGAATTTGCTTGAAAGCATTGCACTTCAAATTGGCACTGCCATTCAGCGGATGAAGCTTGTGCAAAATGAACAGCAGCACGCACTTTTGGAAGAAAGAAACCGGCTCGCACAGGACTTGCATGATTCTGTCAACCAAATGCTGTTCTCTGTGAGTCTGACGGCAAAGGCTGCACGGCAAATGACAAGCGATCAGAATTTAGGAGAAATGATTGATTTTATTCAGCATTTGTCACAAGACGCTCTGATTGAAATGCGGTCACTCATTTGGCAGCTGAGACCAAGAGGCCTTGAAAAGGGGTTTACGACAGCAATTGAAGAGTATGCACAGCTTTTAGGATTACGCTGCAACTTATCTTTATTAGGCTGTATAGAAATGGATCATTCACACAATGAAACTTTGTTTCGGGTATGTCAAGAAGCACTGAATAACTGTCAAAAACATGCGGAAGTAGAAGAAGTCGAGGTCAAGCTTGAGCAATCAAAAGACACGTTCGAGATGAAAATCATTGACCACGGAAAAGGTTTTCAATATGACGAGCAGATGAGCCTTCCTTCACTTGGGCTGAAAGGGATGTCTGACCGCATCCAAAGAGCAGGTGGTACATTTTGTATCTATTCAGAATTAGGTAAAGGAACCACGATTCATGTAAAAGTGCCATTTTCACAAGAAAGGAAGGGATCGTCATGAGAGTTGTCATTGCAGATGATCATCATATTGTGAGAAAAGGGCTTGTGTTTTTCTTGCAGACACAGCCTGATGTGGACATCGTTGGTGAGGCGTCCAATGGGCAAGAGGCATTAGAGGTTGTCAGAGAAACTCAGCCTGACATTGTCTTAATGGATTTGTCTATGCCTGTCATAAATGGCATTGAGGCAACGAAACAAATGACGCTGGAAATGCCTGACTCCCGCATTGTGATCCTGACAAGCTATGCGGATAAAGATTATGTCATTCCCGCCATTCAAGCAGGGGCGAAAGCCTATCAATTAAAGGATGTGGCACCAGAAAAACTGCTATCAACCATGATTGAAGTACAAAATGGCACCTATCAGTTAGATGGTCATATCACGACCTTTCTCGTGCAGCATCTGACAGAGCCAAAAGAGCAGAAATGGGCATTGATGAAAGAGCTCACCAATAGAGAGCGAGATGTCTTATTTGAGATTGCAAAAGGCAAAAGCAACAAAGAAATTGCCTCATCGCTGTTTATTTCTGAAAAGACTGTCAAAACGCACGTATCCCATGTATTATCAAAATTAGAGCTGGCAGATCGAACCCAAGCGGCTCTGTATGCAGTGGATTATCAAAAAAATCAGCCAAAAGAGCTGCTATGACAGACTAAAACTTTTAAGCGCACATTCAATTCAGTGAATTGAATAAAGAGTTGGTTATTTGACGTGCCCTTTTGCGTAAAAAGAGAAGTATGAACAGCCTAATTTCTAATAGAAAAACAAATAAAAGACTTGATGAGAGTATGCTCATCAAGTCTTTTTTTATTCTAAAGGAGGTGATGAGCTGGTCAATCAAAGGTGAATGTAAAATCTGAGGGGATCAAGTGGAGGCATATGAATTAGTAAGTGATGACAAATTAGAGCTTTAATAAGCTTGTGATCCATACATTATCTCTAACGCTTCCGTCTATTTCATATCAGCCACTTTATGTTTCCCAGCACTGCGCACTGCTAATTGTATGGAAAAGGGAAGGGCTAAAAAAATTCATTTTAGCCCTTTTTCTTTATGTGTACATCGGTTGTGAATAAACTTCAGCAGCAGCAGCCTCTGAAGCATGGTCAATGTACTGCAGGAGCCCATATAAACATTTTTCAACATCTGCATCGTTCCGGTTAAATTGATACGCATGTAAGAAATGCTCAATACGTTTCGAGAGCAAATCATCTTGCGTACGTACCATAAGAATAAGTAAATTATCCCATTGCGAGCGATGCGTATAATAAAGTGCTTTATCATAATCCGCCACATTCATTAAACCTTCTCCTTTCCCTTGAGAAGTCCTCATTAGTTTGCTCGGATCATATCGACTTTTTCAGGGGAAAAGTTGGTGTCCGCATCAATCGTGTACCGGGAATTATAGGCTGAATAATTGCTTCATGTATGAAAAAGGACAGGCTTGCTAAACCTAAACAAAACATATATGAAAGTGAGTTCAATGATATCATGCAGCCGAAATGGTGGATGCTTATTGCAGCAGGAATCGTTTTGCTTGGCAGTTTGATGATTCATCCTGTATCAAAAGCAGCCGTGCAGCCGTTTGAAAATTGGGAAAGACTTGCGTACACAGCATTTAAAGATGAATATAAAGGTGCCGCTTTAAATGATTATCATTACATTGGCCGGACAGAAGTGAATGAAGAGCAGACAAAAGATGTGTTTCGCGTCACTGTAAAGGAAGGATCAACTCGCTTTGCCGCACATGCAGAAATTTATTTTCATCCGGTGACCGGTCATTTGATTAGTATTAACGTGTTTCGATTATAAAAAAGCCCCTTTTTTTGTAAAGGGTGCTTGAGGCGTTCAGTCATAAAAGACAAAGGGCTAAAATAAAGATCATTTTAGCCCTTTGTCCAACAATTTTTTTTCGAAATGGAATTACTTCATGCTACCTTGAAGATAAGCGCGAATATCCACACCAAGTGAATCTGCTAATCGCTGGCCGTAATCTTCATCGGCACGATAGAAGTTGCAGATTGCAAGTAATTTTGTTTGGTCATTCACATCTTTCAGATCAGCTGTTAGGTTTTTAATCAATGCTTGTTTCTCTTCTTCAGAGTAGCTTCGATATTTTTCTCCAGCTTGTTTGAAATCGTTCGGTTTTTCAATTTTTTGTCTCACCATACGGTCACCGTGAAGAACTGGCTCACTTTCTTTGTAGTGAGGGTTTTCTTTTGGCTGATCGGCATAACGGTTTGGTTCATAGTTAATATGACCGCTTGGACGAGTCGTTGTCATAAAGCCATCCTGCTGGTTATTGTGTACAGGTGCATAAGGGCAGTTAACCGGAATGCGCATGTAGTTCGCACCAAGACGGTGGCGCTGCGTATCAGGATATGAGAACAGACGGCCTTGAAGTAGTTTATCTTCAGATGCCTCAATTCCTGGAACAAATGCACTTGGCGTGAAAGCAGACTGTTCTGTTTCAGCAAAGAAGTTCTCAGGATTGCGGTTGAGTGTCATGCGTCCTACTTTTTGAAGCGGGTAATCTTCCTCGCTCCACGTTTTTGTTGGGTCACATGGATCATAATCAAGGTCATCATAATCGCTAAGCGGCATAAGCTGAACATATAAGTCCCATGCTGGGAAGTTGCCTTTTTCAATGCGGTCATATAAATCTCTTGTCGCATGCTGGAAATCGTTTGCTTGAATTTCCGCTGCTTCTTCCATAGATAAGTTGCGAATACCTTCAGAAGGTCTCCAGTGATATTTCACATATTTTGCTTCGCCGTATTTGTTCACCCATCTAAATGTATGCACACCAGAACCGCGCATTTCAGCGTAGCTTGCAGGGATTCCTTCGTCAGAGAAAAGCCATGTGAGCATATGAGTGGATTCAGGCGTTAAGGTCATAAAATCCCAATAACGGTCAGGATCTTGAATATTGGTTACAGGATCTGGCTTGAGAGAGTGAACCATATCAGGGAATTTCAATGCATCACGAATAAAGAAGATCGGCAAGTTGTTACCAACGAGATCATAGTTGCCTTCTTCTGTATAAAATTTGACAGCAAATCCGCGCGGGTCACGCAATGTTTCAGGTGAACCTTTCGGATGAATAACGGTAGAGAAGCGAACAAAAACGTCTGTTTGTTTTCCTTCTTCACTTAGGAAGGCTGCTTTTGTATGTTTCTCCATGCTGTTTTCTACTTCAAACACACCGTAAGCGCCGGCGCCTCTTGCATGAACGACGCGCTCTGGAATACGTTCACGGTCAAAGTGTGCAAGTTTTTCAATCAAATGGTAATCATCAAGAAAGGTAGGTCCGCGGTGACCAGCTGTTCTTGAGTTTTGGTTATCGCCAACAGGCACGCCTTGGTTCGTTGTCAAATTTTTATGATTTGAATTTGTCATTCTTTTCTCCTCCTGTAAACAAAAAAGTGTTTTCTAGCAATCTATATACCCTAATTATATTGAATAAAACATGATAGTCAATATTTATTTATAATAATTTTAAATAAATTATTATTACAAGAAGGTAAAGAAAAAGACGAAAGAATAAATTCTTTCGCCTTAAAGCAGGAGCTCTCTAAGAGCATCTTTATTTTGTGTTAAATCGTTTAGTGTGTATCGGTCTAGAACGCTTAAATAAGCTGTGAGTGCTTCATGAAGTACATGCTTTAATGAACAAATTGGGGAGATAATGCAGCTGTTTTTCTTTGGATCAAAGCATTCAACCATGACTAAATCATCCTCTGTATAACGGACAACCTCTCCAATATTAATGCTTTCTGGGCTTTTTCCAAGCCTGATCCCGCCATTTCTTCCGCGAATCGTTTCCACATACCCGCGTTTTCCAAGATGATAAATCACCTTCGTCAGATGATTTTTAGAAATGCCATAAACATCGGCGATCTGCTGAATATTTGACAGTTCATTATTTTCTCTCGAAGCTAAATAAATGAGTACCCTTAATGAGAAATCTGTGTAATTCGTAAGTTTCATTTTGACGACCTCTAAACCTAATAGAGTTTTGTATCATCGTAACACATTTTAGACAAAAACTGTTCGAGAAAGTGTAAAATGTGACAACATTTAAAACATGTATTATAAATATTGCTTTTAGAGACTGTCATCTATTACGATAAAGATGTATTTAAAATACTTCTTTTGAAAGAAGGAATGAAGATGTTATCTAAAGATCAAATGAATGCAATAAAGCAATCAGCTCCTCTACTAAAAGCCGAGGGAACCAAACTTGTCACTGTTTTTTATCAAAATATGATTCGCCAGCACCCGAAGCTGCTCAATCAATTTAATAAAACAAATCTGATGAACGGAAGTCAGCCAGAGGCACTTGCTGCGACACTATATCAAGCTGCACTGCACATTGATCGGTTAGAGGAATTACTTCCTGCGGTCAAACAAATTGCCCATAAGCATGTCAGTGTCATGGTCAAAAAAGAACAATACCCAATTGTCGGATATCACCTGATTGAAGCGATGAAAGAAGTGTTTGGCTTAAGAGAAGAAGATGCCACTTTATTAGCTTGGAAAGCTGCATATGACATCATTGCGAATATTTTCATGACCATAGAAGCAGAAATGATGGATGAAAATGTGAAACAGACAGGCGGATGGGCAGATGTGAAGCCGTTTGTGATTAAGAAAAAGAAGCAAGAATCTCCTTCGCTTATCTCATTTTATTTAGTACCAGAAGATGAATCAGAGCTGCCAATGTATAAAGCAGGCCAATACATTACGGTTCAGGCAGATATGCCAGGAGAAGCCTATATGTGCAGCAGACAATACAGCTTATCAGACGAGCATCATCCATCTTATTACCGTATTACAGTGAAGCGTGACGGGCATGTGTCTACATTTTTGCATGATGAAATGGAAGAAGGGGACGTTCTTCAAGTGAGTATGCCGCAGGGAATGTTCTGTTTGCAAGATGACATAAAAGAGCCTGTTTATTTCATCAGTGCTGGGTCTGGTGTCACACCAATGATTGGTTTAGTGAAAACTGCCGCACAAAACAGCCAGACATTCACGATGATTCATGCAGATCGATTAGAGGATGTAAACGCTTTTGAAAATGAGTTTGAACGCGTTCTAGCTTCAGCTTCCTATGGACGCATCATCCTATGTAACGAACAATTTGCGCAGTCTGGAAAGGGTGAACTCGTTGAGAAAGCGGCTTCCCGCATTGACCGTCCATTTCTTCAATCGGTGATCGGAGAAGGGAAAGGCCAATTTTATCTATGCGGTTCCCCGGTGTTTACACAGGAGATCATTCATCATCTAAAAGAGCTGGGAATTCCAGCACACCATATTCATTTCGAAGCATTCGGCGGGCAATCCACGAAAGAAATAGAAGTCGTCTAAACGATTGGCGGAACATCATGTTTTTTTACATACGCTCATATAGTAGGGATAAGTCCGATGAGGAGGGATGGTTTCCTTGAGCGTATCTGAAAAACGTCTTTTAAAAAGAGCGATTGATGAAATTACAGAAATTGCAGAAGGATTTGGTCTAGATTTTTATCCGATGAGGTATGAAATCTGTCCCGCGGAAATTATTTATACGTTCGGTGCATATGGAATGCCAACACGATTCAGCCACTGGAGCTTTGGGAAGCAATTTCATAAAATGAAGCTTCATTATGATTTAGGGTTAAGCAAAATTTATGAACTTGTCATCAATTCAAATCCTTGCTACGCCTTTCTACTTGATAACAATACGCTTGTTCAAAATAAATTAATTGTGGCTCATGTATTGGCACACTGTGATTTCTTCAAAAATAATTGCCGTTTCCAAAACACAAAACGAGATATGGTTGAAAGCATGTCAGCAGCGGCAGAGCGGATCAAAGAATATGAGCATATCCACGGGACAAAAGAAGTCGAGTCCTTTTTAGATGCCGTATTGGCTATCCAAGAGCATATTGATCCGTCTCTTGTTCGATCAAAATTAAGCTGGAATATGGACGATGAAGAAAGTGAAGATGATAAACCAAAACGTCAAACGCCATATGATGATTTGTGGGGAATGGATGAGCCGAAAACGCGTGAGAAAAAGAAAACCGTTAAGCAGTTTCCGCCAAAGCCGGAAAAGGATCTTTTACTCTTTATTGAGGCGCATTCCCGCGAGCTGGAGCCGTGGCAGCGGGATGTCCTTACCATGCTGAGAGAAGAAATGCTCTATTTTTGGCCGCAGCTGGAAACAAAGATTATGAATGAAGGCTGGGCATCGTATTGGCACCAGCGGATTATGCGGGAGCTTGATTTGGATTCAAGTGAATCGATAGAGTTTGCGAAATTAAATGCAGGTGTGGTGCAGCCATCTAAAACAGGCATCAATCCTTACTATTTAGGGCTGAAGATTTTTGAAGATATCGAAGAGCGCTATAACAACCCGTGTGAAGAATTAAAAAAAGCAGGGGTCACAGAAGGATCTGGCCGCAGTAAAATGTTTGAAGTCAGAGAAATTGAGTCAGATATTTCCTTTATTCGAAACTACTTAACGAAAGACCTTGTGATGAGAGAAGATTTGTACTTGTTTCAAAAGCAGGGGAGAGACTATAAAGTCATTGATAAAGAATGGAAGGCGGTTCGTGATCAGTTAGTCAGTATGAGAGTGAATGGCGGCTTTCCGTATTTGACCGTGATCGATGGCGACTATTTAAAAAATAACGAACTTTATATCAAGCATTGGTATGAAGGCATTGAACTTGATCTGAAATACTTAGAAAAAGTCCTTCCGTATTTATATCAGCTGTGGGGAAGAAGTGTGCATATCGAGTCAGTTCTTGAAGGAAAAGAAGTGATGTTTTCTTATGATGGAAAAGGGGTTCATAGGAAATATCTCGCTTAATGATCATAAAAAAAGATGTCCTCAAACGGACATCTCTTTTATGTGACTGGGGCTGGATTAAATAGACACAAATCGTTATGAATCCCCCAATGATCGGCCCATGTTTCTTTCCGGCCGCTGGCGATATCTAGTATATAATGAAACAGGTCTGTACCGACTTCCTCGATTGTTGCTTCTCCGGTTGCAATACGGCCGGCATCAAAATCAATAAGATCCGGCCATTGTGTCTGTAAGCTGGTTTTCGTAGAAACTTTTATTACAGGTGCTGCTGCTAGGCTGTATGGAGTTCCTCGGCCTGTTGTGAAAATTTGTACATTCATACCAGAGGCGAGCTGCAGTGTTCCGCAAACAAAATCGCTTGCCGGCGTCGCAGCAAATATCAGCCCTTTGGTGGCCGCTTTCTCACCAGGCCCAATCACACTAGATATTGGACTTGTGCCAGATTTGGCGATAGATCCAAGCGCCTTTTCTACGACATTGGATAAACCGCCTTTTTTATTTCCTGGGGAAGGATTTGCACTTCTATCTGCTTGACCTCTGCTTAAATAGTCGTCGTACCATTTCATTTCCCGTATAAGTGCCTGCCTCGTTTCTTCATTCAAAGTTCTTGGAGTTAATAGGTGAATGGCATCACGCACTTCTGTCACTTCTGAAAAAAGAACCGTTGCTCCTGCTTTGACAAGGAGGTCTGCTGCATATCCAACGGCGGGGTTTGCTGTTACACCTGAGAATGCATCGCTTCCACCGCATTGTAAGCCTACCACTAAATCCGATACAGGACATGGGACGCGTGTCCGCCTATTGAGTTTCTTTAGTTTGTGCTCTGCAGCCTTCAGAATGGAGGTAATCATTGAAGAGAAGCCTGATTCCTCCTGTAATGTTAAAATATCGTCTTGCCGCTCTTCTGACACAATGCGTGATGGTATGAGTTTTTCACAGCCTAATCCAATGACGAGCACTTCTCCGCCAAAGTTCGGATGTGTGGCTAAGTTTTGGATGGTTCTGATGGGAATGACCGCATCTGGTGCATGAATGGCCACACCGCAGCCGTATTGGTGGTGGAGGGGGATTACGTCATCCACATTTGGATATTTCGGCAGCAGATCTTCCTTGATTTTTTTGACCGCATAGTCAAGAACCCCAACGACACATTGCACGCTTGTTGTAATCCCGAGAATATTTTTAGTACCAACAGAATGATCTGGATTTCGGTATCCCTGAAATTCATAACCATCAAACTTTTTAAGCGGAGGACCGCTGTATGTTAGGCATGATAATTTGTCTAAAGGAGGAGGAGCTGGCATTTGAACGAGCTCTTCTTTCACCCAGCTTCCCTGTATGATGGTTTCGCTAGCGTATCCAATGATTTCACCATATCGCACAATTGGTGCATGCTGTTCAATTGTCTTAAGTGCAACTTTATGCCCTTGAGGGATGCGTTCAGTTAACGTCAATCCACTTGAAAAGCTGGTGCCAGCTGGTAGTCCGCCATCATTTACGATGATTGCTACATTATCCTTTGAACTTACCTGAATATATAGAGGTGCTTCCTTTGCTTTTTGATTCAAGAGATCACTCCTTTGAAAGCGCTATCTTTTTAAGAGGAGAGGAAGCATATCCGCTTCCGTATCATGGCGTTTGATTTAATCCTTTTAAAATCTTATCACGTACAAACTTCAAATGTTCATGCATATGGAAGTGTGCTTGATATGGGTCTCTAAGCTGAAGCGCTTCATAAATTTTCTGATGATAATTAACGGTCACGTTTTTTTCTCGATAAGGAATTTGGCTGTCAATCTTGGCGTGTGATACTAAAAGCGCCTGAATCATGCCTTCAACAACTGGATTGTTTGCACTTAAGGCAATAATCCGGTGGAATTCTTTATCGGCTTCACCATAGTTGTTATCTGTACTTTCCTCAATCATTTCAATGGTTCTTTCTAATTTTTTTAATTCTTCATCACTAATTTTCTCAGCAGCAACGGTGACAAGGCCTAGTTCTAGTACCATACGAGCTTCTAGAATGGCTGGTAAATTATCTTGAGCCAGTGCGAGCATAACTGAAAATGGCTGATTGCTAATTTTATCATTAAAATATGTACCGCCTCGTGTTTTTCTAGTGATAACGCCTAATGTTTCAAGAGAACTTAAAGCTTCGCGCAACACAGGGCGGCTTACCGATAAAATATCCATGAGTTCCATTTCTGTTGGCAGTTTGTCACCAGCTTTTAATTGTCCGCTAGACAATAAATGAACGATACGTTCTATGACTTGTTTTGCTAATGTTTTTCGATTCACTGTTTCAAATTTAAGTTCATCCATACTTTCATTCACGAGTCATTCTCTCCCTTCAGTTGTTCAATTGTAAGACAAAATGAAGGGGAATACAATCATTTACAGTCAAACTACCGAATCAAACACGGTTTTTTCGGGTCGAATGTCCAGCCATTCATGAGATATTGCATCTGAATGGCATCATTTCTTGCACCAAGCTTCATTTGTTTATATAAACGGTTGGCTTCCTCTATCTTTTCTAGATCAATTTGAATACCCAGCCCGGGTTCTTGTGGCACTTTGACACGACCTTCTTTGATTGAAAGTGGGTTCCTTGTTAAATGCTGGCCATCTTGCCATATCCAGTGGGTATCAATCGCTGTTATATGACCTGGTGCAGCAGCGGCAACGTGTGTAAACATGGCCAGGGAAATATCAAAATGGTTGTTTGAGTGCGATCCCCAAGTCAAGCCGTTATCATGACACGTTTGAGCGACTCTAACTGAACCTTCCATTGTCCAAAAGTGCGGGTCCGCCAGTGGAATATCAACTGCATGTAATTGGATGGCGTGTGACAATTGACGGAAATCAGTTGCGATCATATTTGTAGCCACTTGAATGCCGGTAGCTCGTTTGAATTCGGCCATAATTTCTCTTGATGAGAATCCGTCTTCTGCTCCACATGGATCCTCTGCATATGCAAGCACATGTTGTTTTCCTTTGCAAAGCTGAATGGCTTCATCAAGAGACCACGCTCCATTAGGATCAAGTGTGATGCGCGCATTTGGAAAACGTTTTGAAAGAGATTCTACAGCTTCCATCTCTGCTTCCCCGGAAAAGACACCGCCTTTTAACTTGAAATCCTGAAATCCATAGCGTTCATAAGCCGCTTCAGCCAAACGGACAATGTCGATCGGTGTTAGTGCTTTTTGACGCCTTAGCCGGAACCAGCTGCAAGATGAATGATCTTCTTTCAAATAGGGGAGAGGGGTTTTCATTTGATCCCCTATGTAAAATAAATACCCAAGCATGTCAACGACCTGTCTTTGTTGACCTGTTCCTAATAAAGAGGCAACCGGTTCTTCTAAAAATTGACCTAATAAATCCAAGAGAGCCGTTTCTAACGCTGTAACAGCATGTATTGTTGTCCGTAAGTCAAAGGTTTGATTGCCTCTCCCGCTTCTATCGAGGTCTTGATATGTTTGCTGCACCGATTGCAGGATGGCATGATATTGCCCAATTGGTTTTTGGAGGACAAGTCTGGCGGCTTTTTCAAGTGTTTGTCGAATGTTTTCACCGCCGGGAACTTCTCCGACTCCTTGACGGCCGCTGCTGTCTGTTAGTATGACAACATTTCTTGTGAAAAAAGGTCCATGCGCTCCGCTTAGATTCAAAAGCATACTGTCATAGCCGGCAACAGGAATCACCTTCATGTCAGTAATGTAAGGGAGATTGTTTGCTCGTTCCTTTTTGACTTCTTTTAAGTATTGATTCATATAAATCCTCCTTTATATAAAGCGCTTTCAAATAGAGCTGGATGGGACTTGGGCCGGAGGTGTTGAAGGGGGTTCTTTTAACTTCACACGTTTAATGGGACCCACAAGGAATAAATAACTTAAGATTGCAATAACGGCATTACTGCCGACAAAGACGAGCGCACCACTGAAAGAGCCTGTCGCATTGACAATATATCCAATGATAATGGGTGTTGTAATGGATGCAATGTTGCCAAAGGTATTAAATAAACCGCCGCTTAACCCGGCACATTCCTTTGGGGAGGTATCTGATACAACGGCCCAGCCAAGTGCACCGAATCCTTTTCCAAAGAAAGCAAGCGACATAATCGCAACAACAATCCATGAAGATTCTGTATAGTTGCAGATGATCATACTGCATGAAAGAAGCATGCCGATAATAATGGGTGTCTTTCGTGCGAAAGTAAGCGATTTCCCGCTTTTTAATAAAAAATCGGATAACAAGCCGCCAAGGATTCCGCCTAAAAAACCGCAGAGAGCTGGCAGGGAAGCAACAAAACCTGCTTCGAGAATGGACATTCCTTTTGCTTGAACAAGATACACAGGAAACCACGTCAAGAAAAAATAAGTGAGGGTGGTAATGCAATATTGAGCAATATAAACCCCAATTAACATCCGATTTGAAAGTAATTGTTTCACGTATGGCCATTTGGATTCTTTGTTTTGCTGGCTCTTTTCATCGTCCATTGAGGTCAAAGCCCCGCCTTTTGATATGTAATCGAGCTCTGCTGCGTTAATTTTCGGGTGTTGTTTTGGATTATAGACGGTTTTTATCCAAAGAAAAGACAGCAAAATACCGAGGATTCCCATAACAACAAAAACAGAATGCCATCCTAAAGAATGTGTAAGCCAGCCCATAATTGGAGAGAAAATGACAAGCGCAAAATACTGAGCTGAATTAAAGAAAGCAGAAGCTGTTCCACGTTCAGAACTAGGAAACCATGCAGCCACTACACGGCTATTGCCTGGAAAGGAAGGAGCTTCCGCCAGCCCTACTAAAAATCGCAGGGTAAAAAGGAGAATAATCGCAGTACCCGCTGTAAAAAAACCTATGGCACCTTGAAACAATGTAAACAAAGACCAAAAGAAAATACTGCAGGCAATCACCATTTTAGAACCGAATTTATCCAATAAATAACCGCCAGGCAATTGGCCAATGACATATGCCCAGCCAAAAGCAGAAAAGACATAACCCATTGATACAGAGCTAAGACCAAGGTCATGTTGAACAGAATCTCCAGCAATAGAAAGGGTAGCACGATCTGCATAATTGACAGAAGTGACAAGAAACAGCATGAAGACGATAAACCAGCGGACAGACGTTTTTTTATCAGTTTGTGAAGCATGGAAGAGGTTATTTATCATCATTTCTTCTCCTTTTCTAAAATAGAGAATTGAGGAGGGCAGATGCCCTCTCAAATGCTTCAATTTTACGATTTAATGAAAACGGTTTGAATGGCTGTAAAGAATTCCTTTGCCGCTTCTCCTTGTTCACGAGAATGAGAGCTTGATTGTTTCATTCCACCAAATGGTGCCTGTAACTCTACACCAGCACTTTCTGCATTAATTCTAATGAGCCCAGCTTGGATATTCTGAATAAAGGACAGCATACGACCGATATTTTGTGTGAAAATAGAAGCGCTTAAGCCAAAAACCACATCATTGGCAATGTGAAATGCTTCATTGATATCTTGCACTTTGATTAAAGCAATGACAGGACCAAATATTTCTTCTTGAGCGATGGTCATGTCTGAGGTGACATGTTCGAAAATAGCAGGCTCAATAAAATAACCATTCTGATAATCACCATCTGTTAATGGTTCCCCGCCAAAAAGGAGGGTGGCACCTTCTTTTTTTCCAGTTTCAATATAGGAAAGGCATTGATCAAGCTGCTGTTTGCTTGCGATCGGACCCATCCATACGTCTTTTTTTAAACTGTCCCCAATAGTGATCTCTTGCGTTTTTTGAACGAGTTTTTCTTTAAAGGCATCATAGATGTCTTCTTGGACAATGACTCGGCTCGTTGCTGTACATTTTTGTCCAGTTGACCGGAAGGCTCCTGTAATGGCTGCTTCTACCGCAAGATCAAGATCCGCATCATTGGCTACGATAACGGGGTTTTTTCCTCCCATTTCAAGCTGATACTTAATCCCGCGATCAAAGGCTTTTTGACCGATGGCTTTACCCGTTGCATTTGATCCAGTAAATGTAATTCCTTGGATATTTGGATGTTCAATCATTCCTTGACCTACGACAGCTCCCGATCCTGTGACCATATTGACTACTCCTTTTGGAAGGTGGGCATCTGCAAAGCAGGCCATGATTTTTGCGCAAGTAACGGCAGTTTCTGTCGCAGGTTTAATGACGACCGTGTTCCCATAAATGAGTGCAGGAGCCATTTTCCAAATAGGGATCGCAATAGGGAAATTCCAAGGAGAGATGATGCCTACAACACCTAATGGAACCCTTTTAGTGAACATGAGTGCCTCTCGGTCAGTAGAAGGAATGACATCGCCTTCTTTGCGCATTCCTTCGCCGGCATAGTAGCGGAGAATGGCTACACCGCGTGCCGCTTCTCCTTTTGCCTCAGGCAGAGTTTTACCCATTTCTTTTACAGCAGTAATGGCAATGTCATCGAGACGTTCTTCCAGCAAATCAGCTGCTTTATAAAGATATTGTCCTCGTTCTGCACCTGATAAATCTCGCCACATCGTCTTTGCTTCATGAGCTGCAGTGATGGCTGCGTTTACATCTTCGAGACTTGAGCGCTGCACATATCCAGCAGCCTCCTCTTTGTCGGCAGGATTTTGAATGGGGATCACTTCTCCTGTGGAAGCCTTTACCCATTCACCATTGATATAATTGAAGTACGTTTTTTGTTTCACTGAAGTGGACATAATATGAGCTCCTTTCTTTCGTTAATTCACAGCCGCTTTTTTCGGGAAGCGTTCCATTGCGTGCTGTAAAATGTTCTCTAGTTCTTGATAGTGTTCTTTTTCTACAGGAACAACAGGCGGTCTTGCTGAATTGCGGACAGAATGTCCCATGATGTTCATGCCGGCTTTAATGAGTGAGACGGCATAGCCCTTTCTCTGTTGGCGAATCCGGTTAATCGGTAGAATAACAGTTGTGTAAATGTCCTTGACCGTTTCTTGATCACCCGTTTTTAGTGCGTGATAAAACATTCTTGAGATGTGCGGGATATAATTAGAAATTGCGGAGGAATAGGAATGAAAACCAATCGGTAAGTAAGCCGGCATTGTGACCTCTGCCATAGGCAATCCATTTATATAGCTGAGCCTGCTGCCTATTGTATAGGAAAGATTCACGTTTAAATCCATATCACCGACCCCATCTTTTACACCAACAAGCTGTTCAAAAGAAGTGAGCCGTTTGATTTGCTGCACAGAAAGAACAGCATTATCTCGTTGATATAAGATGGCATTTAGGTTTGTACTTTCTATAATGGTTTTGGCGTATTCATATAGTCCTTCTTGTTCACCATGAATTAAATAAGGAGGGAGTAATAAGTAACCGTCAACGCCTTTTTTCTCGGAAATTTTCGCCCACTCCAGTGCGGTATTTAAATTTCCGCCAACTCCTGAATAAACAGGAACTTGACCACCGGCAGCTGCAAGTGCCACATCAATCATTTGCTCGTATTCTTTTTGACTAATAGACTGAAATTCTCCCGACCCACATGCAATAAAAATGGCATCGAGCCCTTCGTCTAGTAAGAATTGAATGTTTTGAAATAGTGCTTCCTCAGAAAGCTGACCATTTGCTTGAAAAGGAGCGATAGGAAAACCTAATATGCCTTCTGGTGCTCTTCTACCTTGAATCATTGCTAAAAACCTCCTGTAATTTGTTAAAAAGAAAGGTAAGCGCTACCAAAAACTCTTTTGTTTAATTGTAAGACAAATAAACAATTTGTCAATATCTTTATTTTCAGAAATTTCAACTGGAAGATTGAACAATAAAAAGAGCAGGCATTTTCTACACCTGCTCTTACAATGTTCTTCGTTTTATTGATGAAGTAATTTAAAGATATGTTTTGCTTGATCTGTATTTTCCATCAGACCTTTTAGCTGCTGGCTTGTTGGGCCATACGCAAAGAATGGAACTTCATCACCGGTATGACCAGAAGTTGTCCAGCCTGTATGTGATCTTGTATTGATCACTTCTTCAATCGCATCATCAATTTTAACAGTATCTTTTGTTTCAGCGGCCTTTTGAATAGATGCTGTTTCTTCTTTTGTGAAATCAAGATTGATATATTGTTTCAGCGCTGACTCGACAGTCATGCCGCTGACAATTTTGTTTGCGATAAAGTCAGGCGTTTTTTTCGCTGCTTTGACCGGTTTGTAATCCCAGCTGCCTGAACCGTCTGCTCCGAAGGAAAGTCCGCCAGTTGAATGATCTGCGGTCGTGATGACTAACGTGTTTTTATCCTTTTTCGCAAAACGAATCGCTTCTTCAAATGCTTTTTCAAAATCCTTCATTTCGCTCATTGCACTGACAATATCATGATCATGTCCAGCCCAGTCAATTTGACTGCCTTCGACCATAAGGAAAAATCCTTTTTTGTTTTTAGACAGCTGTTTGATAGCTGAGGATGTCATATCTTGCAGGGAAGGGGTCGTTTGATCACGATCAATGGCTTTATCGAGACCTCCATCAGCAAAAATGCCTAACACTTTTTCATTTTTGTTTTTTTGTAAGGCGGCTTTATTGGTGACATAATCATAACCGGCTTGTCTGAATTCCTTCGTCAGATCACGATCCTTTCGGACAAAATCGACAAGTCCTCCGCCAAGCATGACATCGACTGTATGCTGTTTTCCGATTTTCTCATCGAAGAAGTCATCAGCGATGGCTGCAGTGTTTTTCCTAGACACATCGTGAGCGGCATACGCAGCAGGCGTAGCATTTGTTAATTCAGATGTCACGACAAGACCCGTCGATTTTCCTTTTCGTTTGGCTTCTTCTAAAACGGTTTTTAGTTTTTTGCCGTTTTTGTTTACACCAATGGCATTGTTGTATGTCTTTTTACCAGTAGCCATGGCTGTACCAGCTGCTGCTGAATCGGTAATGTTATTTTTAGAGTCGTCAGGGTATGTTTTGTGCATGCCAGTGAGGTAAGGGTCAAACGCTGTTTGCTTTGAAAGGTCACCGTTGTGTTTAAATGAGCGGTAAGTTGAAAGATAGGGTGTTCCCATGCCATCTCCAATCAGCACGATCACATTTTGCACGTCATTTTTCGGCTTCTTTTTAGCCTCAGCTTTGTCAGCTTGTCCAAATTCAATCCCTGAAAAAATGCCAATCGATAGCACAGATGCTGCTGCCACTGCAGCGATTTTCGTTTTCGAGCTTTTCAACACACTCATTCATTTTGCCTCCTCATTGTTTATGTATCGCTCTTACGTTTACAATGGTAGAGCAGAAGTGTGGATTCCTTTTTACAGCACCGTAAAGTTCACTTTAAAATTGTAAAGGTCCACTTTACATAGAATGAACCAAAAAGAGAAATGAATGTATCATTTATCCATGACAAGATGCGATTATTTTGTCATGATTGTGTAATAAAAATGAAATAAAAAGAACCCTAAAAAAAAATAAATTTTGCCGAATTAATAAGCATAATGTCGTAGGAAGTCAAGACTATTTCTTCTGGTATTTGATCCTTATAATAGGGAGTAGATAAAAATTCGGATCAGATAGATACATACAGGAGGAACAAATGAAAAAACAATTGATCACAGCTGCAAGTGCAGTTCTACTTGGGACGACATTATTTGCCGGAGCTGCCTCAGCACAATCAGTAAAAGTTCAAAAAGGTGACTCTCTTTCTGTTCTAGCGAAAAGATACAAAACAAGCGTGAGCAAAATTAAATCAGACAATAAGCTGAAATCTAACGTGATTTATGTTGGACAAACCTTAAAAGTGAATGGCACTTCTTCGAAAAAAGCAGTGAAGACATCAAAAACAACAACAAAAGTAAAAACGGCTTCAGCAACTGCCACTCATAAAGTTGTCAAAGGTGATACATTATCTAAGATTGGCAAAAAATACGGGATGACTGTGAAAGAGCTGAAATCGTTAAATAAACTTAAAACAGACCTCATTAAAATCGGGCAAAAGCTAAAGGTGAAAAAGACGTCTAAAGTAAAGACGAAACCTGTGAAAGAAAAAACAGTCTCTACTTCTTCCTTAAACACGTCTAAGCTTATAGCAGATGCTAAAGCGCAAAACGGTACTCCATATAGATGGGGTGGAACGACACCGAAGGGCTTTGATTGCAGCGGATTTATGTGGTATATCATTAACAAACAAAAAAAGATTTCAAGACAAACAACTGAAGGTTTCTGGGGATCGATGAAAAGTGTGTCCAAACCGAAGGCTGGAGATTTTGTCTTCTTTACAACGTATAAATCAGGTCCATCTCACATGGGTGTCTATCTTGGGAACAATAAGTTTATCCATGCTGCTTCTGACGGTGTAACGATCAGTGATATGACATCAAGCTATTGGAAGCCTATTTATCTTGGAGCGAAAACATTTGTAAACTAATTCATTTTAAGAGACTGCTATGAAGCAGTCTCTTTTTTCATATATCATTTATGCCGCAGAACTGGTCTTTTTCTCATAGATCACTATCAG
The DNA here is from genome assembly GCF_038593345.1 of Bacillus sp. FSL M8-0350. Classification (NCBI taxonomy): domain Bacteria; kingdom Bacillati; phylum Bacillota; class Bacilli; order Caryophanales; family Bacillaceae; genus Bacillus; species Bacillus sp. FSL M8-0350. Next base: position 974,908 of record NZ_CP151985.1, read on the forward strand.
TCTAAAGGCTTTAAAATAACATAATTGTGGACCCGCTTTTAAAAAAAGGGTCTTATTTTTGTTGAATAATAAGTATATGAAAAAAATATAATCTTCCATGTTGTATCATAAATAGAGGGAGACAAACTATCAATTGAATAAGGATTGAAGAAAATCTAACCGTTTTATTGACAATATTTTCGTTGATATATAAGAATTTTCACTCTATTTTTAAAAAAAGTGTTTTCATTTTTTAATTTTCATATATAATAATTTTACGCCACCAATTTATTGTGCTAAATTTAATCTAAATATTCAGAAAATATTGTGAATTATATGAGTGTGGCGTCTTTAGACTGATACTAAGTTTTGGGAGTGATGGTATGAGCAATTCATTGTTTAGAAAAAAGAGCATTTCAGAGCTCATTGCGGCAACACAAGGGGAAAAAGCATTAAAAAAGGAATTGGGTTCATTTGATTTAACCATGCTGGGCATTGGAGCCATTATCGGGACAGGGATATTTGTTCTAACAGGTACAGGAGCCGTCACTGCGGGGCCAGGACTTGTTCTATCATTTGTCATCGCAGGTCTTGCTTGTTTGTTTGCAGCACTGTCATATGCGGAATTTGCTTCCACAGTGCCTGTATCAGGGTCTGTGTATACATTTACGTACGCATCAATGGGGGAATTTCTAGCATTCATCATTGGATGGGATTTAATATTAGAATATATGCTGGCCGCTAGTGCCGTTTCAGCGGGCTGGTCAGGCTATTTTGTGTCTTTTTTAAATGGGATAGGGATTCATATACCAGTTGAGTTAACAGCAGCACCAGGTGGTTTAAAAGGGCAAGTGACATATTTTAATCTTCCAGCATTTATTATTTTAATGGTCATCACCTTCCTGCTGTACTTTGGTATTAAAGAATCAAAACGAGTCAATAACATCATGGTTATTATGAAAATTGCTGTGATTCTGCTCTTTATTTTAGTCGCTGTGAAATATGTAAAACCTGAAAACTGGACACCATTCGTACCATTTGGGACATCAGGGGTCTTAAGTGCAGCAGCCCTCGTATTCTTTGCATTTATCGGGTTTGATGCAGTTGCTTCTGCAGCAGAGGAGACAAAAAATCCATCACGCAACCTGCCTAGAGGGATTATTACTTCCTTATTGATTTGTACACTGCTTTATGTCGTTGTCAGTGCGATTATGACAGGCATTGTTCCTTTCATGAATTTTGAAGGAGTATCACATCCAGTGTCTCTCGTTTTACAAGTAGCCGGACAAAACTGGGTGGCTGGTATTGTGGATGTCGGAGCGATTCTAGGGATGACAACCGTAATGCTTGTCATGCTGTACGGCCAGACACGCGTGATGTTTGCTATGTCTCGTGATGGCTTGGTGCCAAAGGTATTATCAAAAGTTCACCCAAAGCATAAAACTCCTTACATCAATACACTGTTCTTCGGTACATTGTCAGCATTAATGGGTGGATTTATTCCACTTGATGAGCTGGCAAGCCTAGTGAATATCGGGACACTTTCAGCATTTATTTTGATTTCAGTGGCGGTCATTGTGATGAGAAAAACGCAGCCGGACTTACCACGAGCTTTCAGATGCCCAGCAGTTCCGCTTATTCCGATCTTAGCTATTCTATCTTGCGGATTGCTCATTTATAAGCTTGGTGCAATCACCTTTGTTCGTTTCTTAATCTGGCTTGCCATTGGGCTGGTTGTGTATTTCTTATATTCAAGAAAGCATTCAGAATTGAATAAAAAGTAAATGAAAAAAGCCCGTGCTGCTTGGCATTAGTCAAGTAACACGGGCTTTTGCTTTTGAGTGCTGATTAAAAACCTAACTGAAGATCGACATCGATTGATACGATGGCATAGACACAAACAATGACAAAGATATTCAGTACGACACCGAGGAAACCTGGACCCGTACGGCCTTTTTTAATGAACAGTTCAATAATGCCAAATGGAACTGCGGCCATTGCAAAAGGAAGCATTTGAAAAGAATAAAATGTCACGTTGCTGATAATGGCGAGGTTTAGCATGAGCAGGGATAATATCGCTGTGCCGACAGAAATCCAGCCAAAAACATTATGCTCTTTAAAAATTCTTACCAATTCCATAATTCCACCTCGCTCACTTTTGCCGTTTTAATGCGTTTTGTCTTTACAAATTTCTCAATTTCTTTAGAAGGTCCAGTGACCACAGAGCCATAAACGGTGACGCCATTTTGATCTATATAGCGTATACGATTAGACAGATCAAGATCAGGTCTGCCAGAGATCGTTGTTGCCCATGTCGGGTGCTGATTAACATAAGCAAGGGCATCTTTGAATTGATCTACCTCAGTTTTTGATGTGTGCTGAAGCTCTTTTAAAAATTCAGAGTCCTTCCCAGGAAAGCCGATTGGCCGCTGATTTCCACTTAATGAATCCTCTGTTTTAATCGCATTCCACAGCACTTTCATATCATATTTTTTAGCAAAGGAATAAATATCCTTTGGTGTGTAAGCTCTGTCATAGGATACATACACTTCACTTACTGTTCCTTCAGGAAGCTTGTCTAACGTAGTGAGTGTTTGTTTTTTTGAGGCATCTGCCTGCGCCGAAGGATGGGTAAAGAAACCCTCCGTTTCGCGTGCGCTGTCACCATAATAAGAGATAGTAGGCTGCTTTAATTTATCGAAAAACATCTCGATTTGTTCACTGCCAATGGCTTCTGTTTTATTGCCAATTTGCTTTTGCAGCTTCAATTCGGTGTTCATTCCAAAAAGCTTGACCTGACCTTTTAAATCCTTCATATCAATGGCCACGTTTGGTTTGGTCAAAGCGACGGTGACAGCCGCTGTTTCCATGAAGTGATTGCCTTTGCTCTCGGCTCCGCCAACGCCGTAGTATAAATAACTTCCTAATGTACAAAGCGGTAAAATAATGAGTGTCGATATGACAGCAAGTACGGAAATACGTAAATATGACTTTCTTTTTCCGTATTGTAGAATGGCTTTTTGCTTCTCAGGACTGATGGAAAAATCTGTCCAATCCGAGTCGTTCAGTTCCTGGCTTAAGCGTTTTTCGTTTTCTTCAAGCTCTTCCTCAAACGCTATCATTTCTTCCTCATTCATCTCACCATTATTATATTGTTCCCATCGCTTGTTAAACTCTTCATTCATCATTAACACCTCTGTTGTAAAGTGCTTTTAGGCGCTGCCTTGCACGAAATAAAACACTTTTAAAATTTGCTTCAGTAATATTCATGACCTTGGATGCTTCCTTGTAATTTAGCTCTTTTAAATAATACAATGTCAACGCTTCCTTGTAGTTATCTGGAAGCTGCTCCAAATACATGGTGAGAACTTCCTTTATTTCAACCTGTTCAGCAGGGCTTTGTACAGACGTTTGTAAAAGACCGCCAATGAGGTCATCCGATATGGTCACTTCTTTTTTATGTTTCCTGACATAATCAATAAAAGCATTTCGTGCCACCTGAAATAACCAAGGTTTCACTTTGCTATGGTCGTAGGAATGAATATGTATATACGCACGCATAAAGGTTTCCTGCAATAAGTCTTCTGCCAAATGTTTGTCTTTTGTCATGGAGAGCAGAAACCTGTAAACATCGTTCATATACATTTGATAAATTTCATCGATCGTCACTGATTTTTCTCCCCTCTATGTTATACACGCATAAGAAAGGCATAAAGTTGCACGAAACTTCTCATTACCGTACATTACTCATTTCTTTCGCCGAATCAAAATCATTTCTCCTTATCATAGCGAAATTTGCATCATTTATAAAGTATTTTCAATAGAACAAATCAGGAAAAAACATCGAAAAACGACAAAATTGGACACAATTCCTATTCTATTCTCCCCTAAAACCTTGTGCTTGAATACAGTCAGAACGTTCATTTTAAACGAAAAAAATAGGGAGGATTGGACTGCGTACAAATTTTTAGTACCAGGTAATAAAAAATTTGTTATAATAGAGACAAATCCTTCATTCTTCAAACAAAGGAAGTGCACTATGTATAAATTTTCAGGCTATACCGTCAAATTATTATTTGGTCTCCGAGGTGGAATCAAAGTATATCAAAAAGAGAATCTGCCAACTGATCGGGGTTTTGTCATTGCTTGTACACATGAGGGTTTTGTGGATGTTCTTGCATTAGGCGCAGGAATTCTTCCGTTTGAGATCCACTACATGGCGAAAAAAGAATTGTTTGCAAATAAATGGATCGGTGGATTTTTAAAAAAGATTCATGCCTTTCCAGTTGATCGAGAGAATCCTGGGCCAAGCAGTATTAAAACGCCCATTAAATTATTAAAAGAGGGAAAGATCGTTGGGATTTTTCCAAGCGGCACACGTACTACAGAGGATGTTCCTTTAAAAAGAGGAGCGGTTACCATTGCGCAGCTCGGTAAAGCGCCAATTGTTCCAGCCGCATACAAAGGACCTTCAAATGCGAAAAGCCTTTTCAAAAAAGGGAAAATGCGCTTAATCATCGGTGAACCGATTGAGCTGTCTGAATTTGACCATCTGCCGCCAAAAGAAAGATTAGGTGCCATGACAGAAGTATTAAACACAAGAATCAAAGAGCTAGAAGCTCAATTAATGGAAAAGGCATAAGAAAAACGACCGCTTGCTTAGGCAAGGGTCGTTTTTGTCTTAAGAAGCGCCTTCTTCAGCTGCTTCTAATAACTGTTCATTTAACTTTTTTACTTCGATGTATGCCACATGGTGTCCATCGACTTCATTAATAATAAATTCATAGCCTTGTTCACGAATGGCGTCATTTTTCTCTACTTCATATTTCTGAGTAAGGAACCAGCCGCCGATTGTGTCGACCTCTTCATTATCAAGCTGTATACCTAATAGCAGGTTGACTTGATCAACAAGAACCTTGCCATCAAAGATGTAATGGTCTTCTCCAAGTTTACGCACTTCGTTGATTTCATCAATGTCGAACTCATCACGAATTTCACCAACGATTTCTTCAAGGATGTCTTCAACAGTGACAAGACCTGCTGTACCGCCATATTCATCTGATAAAATGGCCATGTGTACACGTTCACGCTGCATTTTGAGCAGTAAATCATGAACAGGAACCGTTTCAATCACATGAATAATCGGATTTACAAACTTTTCGATCGTATCGCTTGTAGAGCACTCACCGCTAATGCAGGCAGTGAGAACCTCTTTAATGTTAAGAACACCGATAATGTTGTCTTTGTCGCCATCTTCAATTGGATAACGTGTATATTTCTCTACCTTTGTTACCTTCAGCATTTCCTCAATGGTAATATCATATGGGAAGCTGACAACTTCGGTACGAGGAATCATAATTTCTTTCGCCAGACGGTCATCAAATTCGAAAATTTTATTTACATATTTGAATTCAGACTGGTTAATCTCGCCGCTCTTATAGCTCTCTGATAAAATAATCCGCAATTCTTCCTCAGAGTGCGCCATGTCATGCTCAGATACTTGCTGAAGACCGAACGCTTTCGTTAACAAACGAGCAGATCCATTTAATACCCAAATAAACGGGAACATCACTTTGTAAAAGATCATCAGTGGTCTAGCAAAAAGAAGGGATACTTGCTCAGCCTTTTGAATGGCGAGTGTTTTCGGTGCAAGTTCTCCAACGACAACGTGTAAAAACGTCATGATACTAAACGCAATAATAAAAGTGACAATAGAACTAGCTGATTGAGGAATGGACAGCTCTGCAAAGAGCGGCGCAAGCATATGCGCAATTGTTTCTTCCCCTAACCAACCAATACCAAGGGCGGTAATGGTAATACCAAGCTGACAGGCTGATAGGTACTCATCAAGATGAGTCGTTACATGCTTGACAGCAACTGCTGTTTTATTACCTTCTGCGATTAACTGATCAATTCTTGAGCTTCTTAAGCGAATGATCGCAAACTCTGATGCAACGAAAAACGCGGTTAAAGCTATAAGTAAAGCGACTATGAGTAAATTAACTATGTCCAATTAAGGCCTTCGTTCTGACTTTGAGAACGAAGGTAACACCTCCTGTTTAGTAAAAATTTTAACTTAACAGCAGTAAAAATGATTGGACAGCCGTCATTTTTTCAGGAGTAAGCTGCTCTTTTAGTTTTTCACGTTGTTCTGGCTGAAGCTGCTTACAACGTGCCAAAATGCGGTCCATATGCTCATTCATCCGATCGATATCAGAGGTTAAATGGACAAGTTCATCATGATCTTCCTTTTGAGAAGGGAATTGTTCATCTAATCTGGATTTGATGTCAGAAAGAGCCAATCTCTGCTGTTTGCAAAGAACGATTAATTGTAATCGTTTTAAAGCATATTCATCGTAATAACGATAATTTGAGCAAGATCTAACAGGCGCAAGCAAACCTAGATTTGTATAATAATCTACAGTTCGTTTCGTCACCTGTGCAATCTGTGCTAGTTCACCAATACGATACTTTTTCTCAGCCCCATCTGAACATCTCCTCCTAACCGTCACGTTATAGTTTATGAAATTAGTTTAATATAATTCTAGTCTGAAACACAAGTTAATTGTTCATATTTCCTGCCAATAAGAAGAAACAGAGGAGGATTTCCCTCAATTTAGTCAGTCATGTCAAAAACAGCATGATGATACAGGAATTTTCAGATTATTTATGGTAAGATAAAATGAATACCGTTTCATATATATGTAGAGAGGCGGAATTTTACGTGAACCGGAGGTGGTTAAGTGGGGCCCTCAATGTAGTCTTATTTAATCAGTTAACCGTTTTGCAAAACATAACATCATCAATCAGGAGGTGACTCCTTGTTCTTCTAAGAAAGAGCAAGGTTAAATGGACGATATTGTTAATCTGAGTATAGTCGGTGTTTTGATTGCTTTAACAGCTTTCTTTGTTGCATCTGAATTTGCCATAGTAAAGGTGAGAAGTTCAAGAATTAATCAGCTTGTTGCCGAAGGGTCCAAAAAGGCCATCATGGCGAAAAAGGTGACATCAAGGCTAGATGAATATTTGTCAGCCTGTCAGCTCGGTATTACAGTGACATCCCTTGGTTTAGGGTGGATTGGTAAGCCGGCTGTGAAAGAACTTTTGGTTCGAGGTTTTGGTTTGACAAACATTCCTGATTCAGCAATCAGCCTGATCTCAGCAACACTTGCGTTCTCTATTATTACCTTTTTGCATGTAGTTGTAGGTGAGCTAGCACCAAAAACGCTTGCCATTCAAAAGGCGGAAAAAATGACGCTATGGCTGTCAGGACCGCTGCATGCATTTTATATCCTTATGTTCCCTTTCATTTATGTGTTAAACGGATCAGCCCGTTTGCTAACTAAAATGATGGGCATCGATATGGGGTCTGAAAAAGAACATTCCCATTCTGAAGAGGAATTGAAGATTTTATTATCTGAGAGCTTAAAAAATGGGGAAATCAACCCATCAGAATATAATTATATGAACAAGATTTTCGATTTCGATAATCGAATTGCCAGAGAGATCATGATACCGCGGAGAGAAATTTGTGCGATTCCAGAAGATATGCCGTTAGATGATATCCTCGCCATCATGACGCAGGAAAAGTATACACGTTTCCCTGTTTTTTCAGGAGATAAAGACCATGTCATCGGCATGCTGAACAAAAAGCAGCTCTTTGCAGATCTTGTGTATCAAGGAGAAAAAGATCAACTGAAAATTCAAGATTATATATATCCAGTGATTGAGGTCATCGACACGATTCCTATTCAAGAGCTTCTCGTTAAGATGCAGCGTGATAGAATGCATATGGCGATCTTAACTGACGAATATGGCGGAACGTCTGGACTTGTCACAACGGAAGATATTTTAGAAGAGATTGTCGGAGATATTCGAGATGAATTCGATGAAGATGAGCAGCCAGTTATTCAAAAAAGAGCCGATCATCATTATGTTTTAGATGGCAAAGTGAGATTAGATGAAGTTCAAGATTTGATCGAGATCTCTTATCATGATGAGGAAATTGATACAATCGGCGGACTCATCTTAAAAGAGAATATTGATATCAGAGAAGGACAATCCGTCTATCTTGATGATATTCGAATGAAAGTGCTGGAAATGGATGGACGCTACGTTAAAAAGATCGATTTGAAAAAAGGCGTCACATCGTCAGAAAAAGGCAGCGCACGCACTGGGCTTGATATAAAGGAGCCGCTTTTAGTAAACGAAATGACCTTGAGCGAAAAATAAGCTCAAGGTTTTTTTAGGTATTTAGTCTCTTTTTAACGAATGTATGTTCGGTATATAATAAGAACAAACGTTCGATAGAGGGGGATGGACATGCTTTGGTATGAAACAGCAAGTATCACGGAGAAAAAAACCTCAATGAAACGAATTGAGTTTCATTTAAAGAATTTCAAAAATTATCAAGCAGCGATCTTAAATATCGAAAGGCAGCTTGAAAAAAGAAGCCCGCATCATCTCGACCACATGACTCGGAAAAAGTTAGAAGAACAAAAAAGTCAGTATGAACTCATCGTTGCTTGTATTGAAACGGCATTAAAAGAGTTGGACGAAATAGAGCAGCAGCTCATCGATTACAAATATTTTCGAGATTGGCGGATGGCAAAGTGTGCAATGGAAATTGGCTATAGTGAAAAAACACTCTTTTTGATGAAGCGCCAGCTCATGGATCAGCTGCTCATCAGCTTAGCCGCCATTACCAATATTTAAATAAGATGCTGTCCTATTTGATAAAACGCAGCAAAGAGACATAAAGACCCGATGATTGTGACCAGCAAGTAGACAGCAAGAAGTCCAATTTGCCGCTCATGCAGCATGGACGCAGCTTCTACACTAAATGTAGAGAATGTTGTAAAACCACCGAAAAACCCAGTACCAATGATCATAAGCAGCGGATCATTGTCAGACACTGCACCTGTCAGTAAACCTAAACCGGCAGCGCCGAGTAAGTTGATGAGAATAATACTATACGGAAAACGAGTATGAAACTTGGTTTTCTGAATCGATTGACTGAGGAAAAAACGAAGGGCACTGCCCATCCCGCCGGCAACAGCTGTATAAAATACAATCATTTATCTGCTTCCTTTCGGCTGCTCATGTTGTTGAAAGAGGCGCTGAGCGGTGATCAGTCCACATAAGGCAGCGCCCACTCCAGCAATCACTGAGAGTAGAATGTACATGATACTTGATGTGAACAGTCCATCCTGTAATAAGAGAACCGTTTCTTTAGAAAAAGTGGACATTGTCGTAAAACCACCGCAAAATCCTGTTCCGATCAAAGCAGCAAGATATTTTTTTCCTTTCCGAAACATAAAATATCCTGTTGAAAAGCCAAGAAACAGACTGCCTGTCATGTTTTCAATCAGTGTTGCATAGGGGAATGTCTGGCTGACAACGGATTGGCTAAGTTCATATCTGCAAAGGGTACCAACCAATCCACCGATAAATACGGCGAGATATGCTTTCATTTAATCATTTCTCCTTTAGAAAAAATGGCGGGTGATCCGTCACCACTCCATCAATGAGGTATGTTTTCATCCTGTCGGCTGTTTTTTGATCTTTCACTGTCCATATAAAGACATCCATTCCAAATGAGTGGATGCGGTCAATCCACCATCTGTTGATCATCGTTTTCTTCATATTAAGGCAATTCGCAAAGGAGCTGTACTCCGCTAATTTCCTTTTCGTCAGTTTAAAGGCAGAGGGTTTTATAATAAAAGCTGTTCGAAGAGAAGGGGCGTAAGCTTTGACTCTTTGAAGTGCATTGGCATCAAAAGATTGAACCATGATGTGACGGGAATAGGCAAACCGGTTGATGATGTCGACAACTGCCTTTTCAATCCCAATCTGCCGTTTTGGATGCTTGATCTCAATCAGTATCCCGACACGATGAGTGTACCTTTCAAGAATTTCCTGTAAGGTGGGAATTCGTTCGTTGGCGTACTGTGAATCAAACCAGCTTCCTGCATCCAGTTTCTTCAGCCGATCAAGTGTATAACTTTTCACTAAGCCGCTTCCGTTAGTTGTTCGATTAACGGTATCATCATGGATGACGGCTACGTGCTGATCCATTGTCAGCTGGACGTCTAACTCAATATAATCCGCACCTTGCTGAACAGCTAAATCAAATGCGGCGATTGTATTTTCTGGGGCAGCGCTTGAAGACCCTCTATGCGCGATAATATACACATGCTCCAGCTCCTGACATAAGTTCTGGTCTTATCATATCAAATTTTTGCTGTTTTTCCTTCTTTACTATATGGAACGATGGAGAGCTGTATGTAATGGAACATGGCGTGTGGTGAGAAAGCATCGTGTATAAAAGGTGAAAAGTTGCAGGAATATCCCAAGCTCTTATTGAGTAAATCTGAACTACATCATTTTTTCTTCGATCAATTTTGTCCAAATCGTCAGCGTTCGTCAAAATATTAGTGCTTTCGTCATGTTGACTGAAAATTCTGATGTTTTATAATGATGAAAAGGAGGCGAGATGATTGGGTAAAGGGAGAATTAGAGTGGAAGAACGTATTAAGGCTGAAACGGATGCTGAAATGTTTAAAGCGACTCTCCTTGATCAGGCTCAGAAGAAAAAGTAGTTTGCTGCCCGTCGATATGTCTCTAGCCAAAATTTCATATTTGAACTTCATGCCTCGGGATCAGTCCCGAGGCTTTTTATGTAGAGGTCAGACATTTAAGAGAGGACATGAACGAAGGTTATATTATAAACTAGAGAGGATTGTTTTAAAGGAGAGAGACAGACATGTTTACACAAAAATGGATGGATACATATTTTACAGTAGATATTGCGATCCAAATTGGTATTAGCCTTTGTATTTTATTGCTTTTTTTATTGCTTCGGAAAGTATTTACGAAGTATTTATTTCAGCTTCTGTTTAGGCTGACGAATCGGTCTAAAACGGAGGTCATTAACCAAATTGTTGTGGCATTTGAAAAACCAGCCAGGCTGTTTTTCGTGGCACTTGGTTTATATTTTGCGTTAAGACAGGCACCATACTTTGAGCATCATATGGATATCATCATTAAATTGTATAGATCTTCTATTATATTAATGCTGACGTGGGGGCTTTGTAATTTAACCGCTGCATCTTCTTTCTTGTTTCAAAAGGTCAATTCGAAATTTGAATTAGATATGGATGATATTTTAGCACCATTTTTATCAAAGGTACTTCGTTTCATTATTATTGCACTGAGTATTAGCGTCATTGCACAAGAATTTAATTATGACGTAAATGGACTTGTGGCAGGGCTTGGTCTAGGTGGTCTAGCATTTGCGCTCGCTGCTCAGGATACAGTGGCTAACTTTTTTGGAGGGATCGTCATCATTACGGAGAAGCCTTTTACGATGGGCGACTTTGTGGAGACACCAAGTGTACTTGGGACTGTGGAGGACATTACATTTCGAAGCACAAGGTTTCGAACACCTGCTGAAGCCGTCGTGACCGTTCCGAATTCTACGCTTTCTAAGGAGCCAATCACAAACTGGACAAGAATGAATAAACGTCAGATTACGTTCTCTGTTCGCGTTTCCTACAATACACCAAAGGAAAATATTGATCAGTGTATTAAGCGTCTCAAACAGATGCTTCACGAGCATGATGGGGTGCATAAAGAGACGATTATGGTAAATCTCGATGTACTGGCAGACAGCTATTTGAACTTGTTTTTCAACTTTTACACTAATACGACAGCTTGGTCTGAAAACCTTGATATTAAGCAGGATATTAACTATCGCATCATAGATATTTTCCACGAGGAAGGCGTAGAATTTGCTTTCCCTGGTCAGGCCATTTATATGAAACAAAAAGGTGAGAAGCAGCTGGGTGAATAAAGGAGGAATGGTGCGTGGATCAAACAAAAGTGGAAGCACTAAGAGAGAAATTATCACAGGCTTCACATATCACAGTACTCTCAGGTGCAGGTATGAGTACAGAATCGGGTATTCCTGATTTTAGATCAACGGGTGGTCTGTGGACAGAAGATACTTCCCGCATGGAGGCGATGAGCCGGTCCTACTTTTTATCAAACCCTCATCAATTCTGGCCGAAATTTAAGGATTTGTTTCAAATGAAAATGAGTGGAGAATACGAACCAAATAGCGGGCATACCTTTTTAGCCAGCCTTGAGCAACAAGGGAAGCATGTGGATATTTTTACCCAAAATATTGACGGTCTTCATAAAAAGGCGGGAAGCCAGCATGTATATGAACTCCATGGCTCCATTCAAACGGCTACTTGTCCATCGTGCCAGGCGGTATATGATCTGCCTTATTTATTGAAAGAAGAGGTGCCGGTCTGTCAAAGGGTTTCCTCAGACGGCAGTACGTGTGGACGTGTGCTAAAAACAGATGTTGTCCTATTTGGCGATATGGTCAAACATTTAGACCAAGTGGAGACATCACTTCAGAAAACGGACATGCTCCTCGTCATGGGGACTTCCCTGGAGGTAGCGCCAGCAAGGTATATTCCAGAAGATGCAGCTCATGATCCTTCCATCTTCATGGTGATGATGAATTTGAGTGAAACAGAATTCGATCCGCTTTTTGATCTTGTCTTTCATGAGCGAATTGGCGATCTCGTGAAAGCTTTATAAATCATTAAAAAACCCGCATCCTAAAGGTGCGGGTTTTACTTTATTGCTGCAGCGGCTTCATTGTTTCATCAAGGACTTCAAATGTATAGCCCTTTGCCTTTAGCTGCGTGATTAAGCTGCTTAAGTATTTTGCCGTCGCCGGCTGATCATGCATTAAGATGATTTTTGGTTCTTTTGGATATTTTGTCTCCAGCACTTGCAGCTGATTTAATACCTCTGGTACATATTTTGAGCTTTTATATTTCCAGTCAAGACTGTCAATGGTCCAGTCCCAGTAGACAAAGCCTTTTTGTTTTAAACGTGCTTTTTGCTGATCGGTTAAATTTGGGGTGCTGCCATAAGGTGTTCTTACAAGATGGGTATACTCACCTGTGACAGAAGCCAAAATGCGCTGATCTTCCTTCATCTCGTTAACAGGAGAATCACTTTTTTGATAAAAGCGTTTCACATCATGGGTAATACCATGAAGCCCTAATTGATGACCTTCTTGATGGAGTCTTTTCACAGCTGCCGGGTGTTCTTTAATCTGCGGTCCGAGCATAAAGAATGTGGCTTTCACTTGATGCGCTTTTAGCACATCTAACAGCTGATTTGAAGTCGCTGATGGACCATCATCGAAGGTTAAAAAGATCGTTTGATCCGTTACATGTTTATTTGAATGGATCTTAAAATGTGCATCTAATGTTTTCCGAGAAGCATCTTTTGCTTTCATACTAGTACTTGTGTCCCTAAATTGACTGCTCGCAGACAATTTCGCCGGCTGATCTGCTGCCTGCATATTGGTTTTGGACATATCCCAAATAAAAAAGAGGATTAGTGTCAGGATGACAAAACCAATCGCCTTTGAGAGCAGCATTGTGTTTGAAGGTGTCTGTTTTTTTTTAACCCGTTGCATTACAATCGCTCCAATAAATCAAAAATTTGTGTCGAATCATGTAGTGGATTCTGTCTTATTTCGCTGTTTTTTGTCGTGTTTATATGGAGTAAGTATACAGGAAAAAAGAGCCTATGAATATAGAAGATGCTAAAAAATTGGAATCTTTTTGGTTATCAAACTATATTTGTTACAATAGAAGGTTATCCATTTCATACGATGTGAAATAATTCTGAATAATCATTGAAACGAACCCATTTATCCGCTAAGATAGCATCAGATTCAACCATTATTGCAAAGCGAAGGGGAGATTCCATATGAAAATATTGTACAATGGAGATTTCATTGAAAAAAAGGATGCACATGTTGATATTGAGGACAGAGGCTATCAATTTGGTGACGGAGTCTATGAGGTCATCCGTGTATACAATGGTACTTTGTTTACGTTAAAGGAACATACAGAGCGTCTGTTCAAGAGTGCAAAGGAAATTGGCATTCATCTGCAAGGTACAGTATCAAATATGGAAGAAAAGTTACAACAGCTCGTCGCTCACAATCAATTAACAGATGGCGGTGTGTATATTCAAGTCACGCGGGGTGTCGCCCCTCGTAAACATCAATATAGTGATTCTCTTACTCCTCAAATCACGGCATATACGTTCCAGGTGAAAAAGCCTGTTCAAGAGCAGAAAGCTGGGGCAAAGGCCATTTTATCTGAGGATCTTCGCTGGTTAAGGTGTGATATCAAAAGCTTAAATCTTTTATATAACATCATGGAAAAGCAGAAAGCATCTGAAGCTGGTGCGTTTGAAGCAATCCTTGTGAGAAACGGTTTTGTGACCGAGGGAACCTCCTCGAATGTATATGCCGTGATTGATGGCGTGATTCGTACTCATCCTGCAAACAATCTCATTTTAAACGGCATTACTCGTAGAAAGCTGCTGGAGGTATGTGAGGAAGAAGGATGTACGGTTGAAGAAACTCGTATAAGCAAAGAAGAACTGCTGCGCGCTCAGGAAATCTTCATCAGCTCGACGACAGCTGAAGTTATTCCGATTGTTGAAATAGATGGCGAGCCCGTAGGGGAAGGCGTTCCAGGAGAGCTGACAAAGCGCGTACAGGAAGGCTTCCAGCAAAAAATTAAACATGAAAGTGAAGCATCCATCTCTTCATAAATAAAAAAGGCTGTAAACCAATGTTTACAGCCTTTTGTGATGCATTTATTTCACAATAAGCACAGGTATATCTGATTTTGCTGATAACTTTTCACTCACACTGCCAAACAGCATTTTTTTCAATCTGCTTTGGTCACGTGCTCCCATGACGATGAGGTCTGCTGATATTTCCTCCGCATATTCGATAATCGCTTCTGCTGGTTCTCCTTCTACAATTTCAATGGCAGCCTCAAACTGCTCCTCATTTAAAAGCATTCGTGCTTCCGCAACGACCTCTTCTGTATGGTCTTCAAAAATCAAGGGACTTTGCTGTTCATCGTGAGGTACATATACAGGGGGAGTTTGAAGATCTGCCGTACCGCCGCCGATATAAGCTCCGCCAGTCATTGGGCGCGGTGCATCAAACACCTGTCTGTCTGTTTTGCCATCATGTGCATAGGTAACGGTCAGCTTGGCATGTAAGGTTTTAGCTAAAGCGATTGCCTTTTTTAATGCTTTCTTACTGTCTTCATGTCCATCAAACGCTACGACCATCCGATCAGCTTGAAACAATGTCCTCATTCCTTTCAAAAGGAGTCTTTACACTGATGGTATACCCGTTAATAGAAAAAGATACACATGAAGGAGAATGATTTTTGTTAGAAAATTTCATTTATTGAAAAATATTTATTGACAAAATAGTGACAGCCACTATAAGATAAAAAAAGATTCAAGAGCCAAAAGGAGGAAATGTCATGTGCAACATTGGAAGAATGAAATCAAACTGCATGAATGGGTTGATTCACGTGACAATTACACCTTCATTGGTCATTGAAAAGGAACTCGTCTGTTCCAATTGATCGGATGAATCAAGGCGTATGTTGCGTATTTGTCAACATGCGCCTTTTTACATGACGAAAAGAGGCGTACCAGCCAGCTGGTGGCCTCTTTTTTTGTTGAATTCATTTCGTATTTCGAAATAAAGGGATGAAAAACAACAAGTAAATGAAGAGGAGTGAAAGCATGTGAACATGCCAAAATCAAGACAAATGACAAAAGCTCAAAAAACGAAACAAGGTGACTTGCAGGAAAATTTAGAAAGCGGTTAGCTTGAAAAGGAGAGACAAACATGTTTTCAGTATTTGCGAAATTAGGCTGGTTCTTTAAACAAGAGTGGAGGCGTTATACCATTGCTATTACGCTCCTGCTCATTGTGAATGTGCTTGAAATGCTGCCGCCAAGATACCTAGGCCAGGCAGTTGATGACATTCGTTCTGGTCAATTTACAACATCCAGTATTGTGTTTTATGTGACCATTTTTTGCTTACTAGGTGTCGTCGTCTATACACTTACATATTTTTGGATGTATCAGTTATTTGGCGGCGCAAATGTCATGGAGCGTGTGATGCGCGGGAAACTGATGCGCCACTTGCTTAAGATGACGCCTACCTTTTATGAAAAGAAAAAAACCGGCAACTTAATGGCATTAGGTACAAACGATTTGAATGCTGTGGCCTTAACGACAGGTTTTGGCGTTCTGACCTTGGTTGATTCCACTGCTTATATGCTGATGATCTTCTTTACGATGGGGCTGACGATTAGCTGGAAATTAACCTTAATGGCGATTATCCCTATGCCGCTGATGGCGCTCTTGATTGCGTTTTATGGAAGCAAAATCCATGAGCGCTTTACAGTCGCTCAAGATGCATTTGGTGATATGAACGATCGCGTTCTTGAATCAGTGGCAGGTGTCCGGGTCATTCGCTCTTTTGTGCAGGAGAAACAAGATGTCGAACGCTTTCGAGAAATGACAGATGATGTATTTCAAAAAAACATGCGAGTGGCGATCATTGATTCTTTGTTTGAGCCGACAGTGAAATTACTTGTGGGGATCAGCTACTTAATCGGAATCGGCTACGGAGCATACCTCGTGTTCCAAAGTGATTTAACCATTGGGGAGCTTGTTGCATTTAACGTCTATCTTGGCATGATGATCTGGCCAATGTTTGCGATCGGCGAATTGATTAATATTATGCAAAGAGGAAATGCGTCGTTAGACCGGTTAAATCATACACTCAGCTACAAGCCGGACGTAACAGATGCTGCTCAGCCGAAAACGTTACAAGAGCCTGGAGATATTGAGTTCGATCATGTGACATTCAGGTATCCAACTTCATCTAAAGATAATCTCATTGATGTGTCCTTTACTGTACGAAAAGGGCAGACGATTGGGATTACAGGCAAAACGGGAAGCGGCAAAACGACCATTGTCAAACAGCTTTTGCGCCAGTACCCGGCAGGTGATGGGCAAATCTTGCTATCAGGTGTTCCAATCCAAGACATTGAATTAGATCAGTTATTTCAATGGATTGGATACGTACCGCAGGATCATATACTTTTCTCAAAAAGCGTGGAACAGAATTTGCGCTTTGGTCATCGGGATGCGAAAGAAGATGAGTTAGCACAAGCAATCAAAGATGCTTACTTTGAAAAGGATTTACGCCTTTTGCCAGAGGGTCTGGAAACCATGGTTGGGGAAAAAGGTGTGGCGCTGTCAGGCGGACAAAAACAGCGAATATCCATCGCACGTGCTTTATTAATTGATCCAGACATTTTAATTCTGGATGACTCATTATCTGCGGTAGATGCAAAAACAGAAACCGCTATTTTAGAAAATCTAAGACAAAACCGTCATGGCAAAACGACGTTTATTACAACTCATCGCCTATCAGCTGTTGAACATGCGGATCTCATTCTTGTCATGGAAGAAGGACGCATTGTCCAAAAGGGCACCCACAACGAGCTCATCCAGCAGGATGGGTGGTACAAGGAACAATTTTTGCGTCAGCAGCTGACAAATCAGCTGGAAGGAGGGGATGAGGCATGACAACAGGAAGAAGACTCCTTGCCTACGCACTCCTATATAAGAAAGTATTGTCTGTTGCCTTAATCTTTCTAATGATTGCAGTTGGTGCTGAGCTGACAGGACCGTTTATTGGGAAGAAAATGATTGATGATCATATTTTAGGTGTAGAAAAACCGTATGTCGAGGTCAATGAAAAGACAGACAAAACCGTTTATTACCAGGGAAATAACTATATACGAAGCGATCGATTAAATAATGGAATGGATTCTGGAAAGCAAATCAATGTAGTGCAAGTCGGGTTCGGTTACTATTTTGTGAATGAGCCGATTCGTTTTGATGGAAACAGAAAAATAGCGGGAGATCAGCTCACCATTGATAATGGAAACGAGCGTGAGACCTATGAGGTACAGCGTTTATCAAAAGAGGAGATTTTCGCTTTTTATCAGCCAGAAATCAGTGGTTTGGTGCAGCTTGTTCTATTTTATCTAGGACTGCTCATCGTTGCGATTTTCTTTCAGTATGGGCAGCATTATTTGCTCCAGAGGATTGCAAATCGAATTATTCAAAAAATGAGGGTAGACGTATTTGAGCACATCCAAACACTGCCGATCCGATATTTTGATAATTTACCGGCTGGAAAGGTTGTCGCGAGAATCACAAATGACACGGAAACCATTCGTGATTTATATGTAACAGTCCTTGCTAATTTCGTGACGAGTGCCATTTACATGATTGGGATTTACATTGCCATGTTTTTGTTAAATGTAAAGCTGGCACTCATTTGTTTGGTCGCAGTACCGATTATTTTCCTATGGTCGATGACTTACAGAAAGTTTGCATCAGTGTACAATCACCGCATTCGTTCGATCATCAGTGAAATTAATGCCAAGCTAAATGAAGCCATTCAAGGGATGACAATCATTCAAGCGTTTCGTCATGAAAAAGCGACGCAAGAGGAATTTGATGAGCTGAACAACAATCACTTTCGATATCAGCGAAAGATGCTGCATTTAAATTCACTACTTTCACATAATTTGGTTAACCTGCTGCGAAATTTAGCATATGTGGCACTCATTTGGTATTTTGGCGGTGCTTCGTTAAGTGCGACAGGCATTGTGTCCATTGGTGTACTCTATGCGTTTGTCGATTATTTAAATCGATTGTTTCAGCCGATTACAGGCATTGTGAATCAATTCTCTAGGTTAGAATTAGCAAGGGTTTCATCGGAGAGGGTTTTCAGGTTATTAGATGAACCAGGAACAGAAGTGGAAGAGCCTGTTCAGAAGAAGCTGGAGGGACACGTTCAGTTCAAAGATGTCACCTTTGCTTATAATGAAGGGAAAAATGTCTTAAAGAACATTACGTTTGAAGCAAAGAAAGGTCAAACGGTTGCACTTGTGGGGCATACTGGTTCTGGGAAAAGCTCGATCATGAACTTGCTGCTGCGTTTTTATGACATTCAGCAAGGAGACATTCTCATAGATGGCGAAAGCATTTATGATCAGTCGCGCCAAACGCTGCGTAAACAAATGGGCATTGTGCTGCAAGACCCGTATTTATTTTCTGGAACAATTGCTTCCAATGTAAGCTTAGGAAATGAAGACATCAAAAGAGAAACCATTGAATCTTCATTAAAGCAAGTAGGCGCAGCAGAGTTATTGAAGCACCTGCCAGAAGGTTTTGATGAACCAGTCGTTGAAAAGGGAAGCACCCTTTCCTCAGGGGAACGTCAGTTGATTTCATTTGCGCGCGCATTGGCGTACGATCCAGCGATTTTAATTTTAGATGAAGCCACAGCCAACATTGATACAGAAACAGAAGCGATCATTCAGCGGGCACTTGATGTAGTCAAAGAAGGACGGACGACTTTTGTGATTGCTCACCGATTATCCACTATTAAGAAAGCCGATATGATCTTGGTGTTAGAAAAAGGTGAAATCGTCGAGCGTGGCAGTCATGAACAACTCATGCAGCAAGAAGGGCTGTATGCACAAATGTATGAACTGCAAAAAGGTGCTGTTGCCAACAGCTGATGAATAGTAGAAAAAAGAGCCTCTTCCAATTGAATGAGGCTCTTTTCCTTTGCATGAAAAAGTCGGAGATTCTGTTCTCGACTTTTATTGATTATATTGTTTGGACAGGCATCATCATCAATAAGCGATGCCGACGCGTTGATGTACAAACTCCTTCGAATTTAACTGCTGATATAAAAAGTGTGCGGTATCTTCAACTGAAATTTTCTTTCCATCTATAGGGAGAAAATCTTTCTCATAGCGATATGACCGTGTCACTTCTCCATTTGGTAAATAGGTTGGACAAATAATGGTCCAATCTAGATCAGTCGATTGAAGGATTTCAAACGCTTTCGCATGCTCTTCAGCTGCTCGGGAAGTAGTCCGTCTTGATTCATTTGTTTCAAAACGGTAGAGCTCCGGCTGCTTTCTTGCTTTTAAAATACCTGCTGTACCAATTGTAATAATTCTAGATGTATTTGTTTGCTTCATGGCTTGTACGATATGCTCCATTGAAACAGATAATGTATCGTCACCATCTGTTGATAGACAGCTCACAACAATATCTGCTCCTTTGATTGTCTCAAGCACATCTTCCCGATTTCTTGAATTGCCGGTGACTTGAAACATACCCGCAAGCATTTCTTCTCGGTTTGTTCGAATCAATGAACGAACCATGTAACGATCATCTACTTGAACGAAACGAAGAAATGCTTGTCCTACACGTCCATGAGCACCGAAAAGAGCTATTTTCATCTGTTCGATCCCTCCACTACATACTATAAGTGAAAAGAACCCAAATTGGTACAACTTTTATGTGATGCTTTTTTTATAAAGGTGAAAGGACCGAATACTATGAGCATATTCACATAATAGAGAGATCCCTACAAATTGTAAAAGTTCAAAGTTCATACCAGAAAAAATGTCCATGAAGATCCGCTCCTTTCTACTACATGATATGAGCTGAAAGGAGTTTGGTGAGGGATAAAAACAAAAAAAGAAGACACCATAAGAGGTGCCTTCTATGATCCAGATATGAAATTAAGCTTTTGTTCCGCCAAGGTTTTGTTGAGCGAAAGACACAAGACGTTTTGTAATTTCTCCACCAACTGAACCGTTAGCACGAGATGTTGTTTCTGCTCCAAGATTTACACCAAATTCAGAAGCGATTTCGTATTTCATTTGATCGATCGCTTGTTCTGCTCCAGGAACTAGTAATTGGTTTGAACTATTAGAATTAGCCATGATGTGATTCTCCTTTTTGTATATGATTTGTTTTTTTGGTTGGGTTTGCTGGAATCGCACCAGCGAAATGATTAAGTCATTTGCCACTTGGCGAAACCCAATGCAGTAACTGCTTTGTACTAAGTATTATGGTTATTTCCGAAAAAAACATACGAAAAAAGAACATGGTAAATGTTGTGTTAACATACAAAAAACCATCACCCAATGATGAGTGATGGTGCTGCTTATATATCTTTTTATTCTGCTGAGCGAATGCGCAGCTCCGTATCCGAATCAAAGAAATGGGCTTTGTTCATATTAATCGCAAGAGGGATGGACTGTCCGGCCTGTACATCGGTACGAGAATCAACACGTGCAATAAACGATTGACCATCAATAGAAGAATAAAGCATCGTTTCTGCCCCCATTAATTCAGCTACTTCTACGTCAGCATGAATTTTTGTGCCTTCAGACGCCTCTATAAATACTGGTTCATCGTGAAAATCTTCTGGTCTGATGCCTAAAATGACATCCTTTCCAATATAGCCTTGGCTGCGTAATACTTTCATTTTTCCTTCTGGTACACGAATATGAGTTTTTCCAACCGCAATGGCACCGTCAGAGAGCTTTCCTGTAAAAAAGTTCATCGCAGGTGAGCCGATAAATCCACCTACAAACACATTCTCTGGGTTTTCATATACATCTTTCGGCGCTCCTACCTGCTGAATAAAACCATCTTTCATGACAACAAGGCGTGTTGCCATTGTCATGGCTTCAGTCTGATCATGTGTCACATAGATAAATGTTGTTTGCAGACGCTGATGAAGCTTAGAAATTTCAGCACGCATCTGAACACGGAGTTTTGCATCTAAATTAGAAAGCGGCTCATCCAAAAGGAAAACCTTTGCATCACGTACAATCGCTCTGCCAAGTGCAACACGCTGTCTTTGACCGCCAGACAGTGCTTTTGGTTTTCTGTCTAAATATTGCTCAAGCCCTAATATTTTAGCGGCATTTCGAACCCGCTCATCAATTTCTGCTTTTGGAAACTTCCGAAGCTTTAATCCAAAAGCCATATTATCGTACACATTCATATGAGGATATAATGCATAGTTTTGGAAAACCATTGCGATATCCCGGTCTTTCGGCGCTACATCATTCATCCGTTTTCCATCTAACAGAAAGTCTCCTTGTGATATTTCTTCTAGACCTGCAATCATGCGAAGGGTTGTTGATTTTCCGCAGCCTGATGGACCAACAAACACAATAAATTCTTTATCTTCTATATGTAGATTAAAGTTGTCTACTGCTGTTACTTTGTTATCGTATACTTTATAAATTTGATTGAGCATCATTTCAGCCATTAGATGTCAGCCTCCCCAGTCCCTCTTTTTTTTGAAAGCGCTTTACTAGTAAATAAAGTGTATAAAATGAGGAAGAGTCTGTAAATGGACAACGTGCACAACATCCTATTTTCATTTTTGGGCAGGGTGCTCAAGTCTTCATTCTTTATGAAAGATCGAGTAGAGTCATCATCAAATAAGCAGCGGATGCTTCTGGAAAATGTCGTATATCTAGCCCAGTGCGCTCAATAAATTTATCAATTCGATATTGAAGACTGTTTCTGTGAACATATAACGCTTTTGCTGCCTTGGATGCGTTTAAATTACATTGCATATAGGTCATGAGAGTGCGATAAACATCCCGGTCAAAGACCGCTTCTTTAAAAGCATCTGAAATAGCGTGAGAGAGTGCAGATGCATCATAACAAATGAACGATGGCAGGCATTGATAAAATGTGGAAGCCCCTGATCTAAGCTTTTCTCGCTGCAGATGGCATAAAAAGAGCTGTTGTTCATTTAATAACCTCATCTGTAAATGGTCATTAGGCAAATGCAGCTGTCCTTGCATAAAGACTGAGTCTGTTAAAAAATCACTTGTAATAGCCAGAGACAAATCATTTAACTGATCTAATTGACTGTTTTCTGATGTGGCGTTTGGTTGAATCAGCATAGCTGTTTCAGGGCCTGTCCATATGAAATGAGTATGTTCGAGGCTGTTATTCACAGCCTCTTTTATTTGCTGTCTTTGTTCTTCTTGATGGATCATTTGAAAATAATAAACACGGACGGGATGTTGGACAGTTAGTGGTTTGTTTTCAAAAAGATAGCTGAACCATTTTTGTTCATCCTCGGTCTGCGCTTTTTGAAATAGATCAATTGGTGTAAGAAAAGAGTTGAGAAGAAGTGTTTCTCTTTCTGAAAGCTCCGATTTGTTTACTCCAAATATTTCACCTTCTTCTGTTTGATACCAAAGAATTTGTTTGTCATGAGTAGGTGTGCTGATGATATGGTCTCCGTAAACCAGTTTTAATTTTTCTAACATGGCGGGGCTCCTTAATCAGTTTAATCATAGACATGGAACAGCATTAATTCGTGGATTTCTTCTTTTAAAGTTGGTTCTACTTCATGGGGCGGAAGCTGAGAGCCCCATTCAATGTCACCTGTTTTGTGGTAGATGCCTTCATAGTGCGCACCGTTGTGGAAAAAGGATATTTTCCAGCCTGGCAATTGTGCTTTCTTAAAAAGGGGTTTCCATTGAAAATGAGAAATCATATCATCATTGCCTCCTTGCTTTTATTGATGTAACAATAAACAAACACGACAACACGGAAACAACCTTGAACTTGATTTTATTGTATCTCATCTCATGAAAAGAGCATAGAAAAAGCATAGATTTAAGAGCACTGACATGTGACAAAAAAGCGTCAGTAGACGTTCGCGTGATCTGAAGTTGTGAGTGCCGTTTTTGAAAGGTAAGATGCGTAATCCATGATACTTTTCCCAATCATCCATTCTGATTTTTTCAAAGAGACATGCTGGAAAATCTCTCGGCCAGGGCGAGAATTAGCTTCGAACATCCAAATTGCACCTGTTTGATCAATGCCTAAGTCAAAACCGATTTCACCGATATGCCCGGACATTTTTTTATCTATCACCTGGCTGAGTATGATGGCAGTATGAGAAAGCTGCTGTAAAATCTGCAAACGTTTCTTTTCTTCTGGAAAGACAGCATAAAGTGTTTTCACCTTTCCCCCGTGTAACTGGTGAGTCGTGATGGTATGATCTCCAGAAACCTTTGCTGCTGCTGCTGTGACTATCCAATCACCTTCTTTATTTTTATTCGTATGAACTCTGAAATCCATCGGTTGATTGTCTATTTGAAGAAGCTCAATGCCTTGTTGTGCAATAAAATCATGAATTGCATGATCTTTTCGCAGCTTTTGAACAAACTGATCTATTGAATCATATGGAATAGACCTTCCCGAATTTGAGTATACAGTGATTCCGTGATTTTCCTTCTTTAACTGATAAATACCGTCTCCATGACTTCCGTTTGTCGGTTTTAAGTATATAATTTGATGCAGGTGGAGAAGTGTTTCAATTTTAATTAGAGCGTCCACGGGATCTAATTGTACAGAATGTGGGAGTAAGGACCATGTTTTTTCATCTGTTAATAGCTGTTCATGAATCTCCCATTTATTAAAAAAGTAAGGATTGAACCAAGGGATATCATAGTCTTGAGTGAGTTTTCGCTTCGTTTCTTGTATGAGTGCCGACTGAGCAGCTTTTCTATTTGGAAGCCGGTCATAAATGACTGACGGCAGGGGAAGCTGTTTTTTAACCCATGAATCTTGCTGGTACAACAGTCCTTCTACAATTCCTTTTTCCCAATCAATCGAATGTGACCCAAAAAGATAGGCAAAACCAGGATGCTGCCTGAAAGAGTGCAGCAGTTTGATAAAAAATTCTGATCTCGTTCCCAATGGCTGTGTACTTTGCTCAAAACCCGCAGTGAAAATGCCCATCAACGGCCCCATAAAAAGTGTATGGTCAATGATGATCACATCAGCTTTTGATTGGTAAGGAATCAGTAATCCTCTGTATAGATCTTCAGATAATAAAATTTTATTTGGATGCTGATGATAGGAAATGTTGAAGCCATCTACTAAACGAGACCCTATAGCAAGAGAATAGATGGCATCTTTCTGTTTATAATGGACGGGAAGATGAATTGTTTTTTCACTTGTGAGGTGTGGGGCGATGATGCAGCGCTTTCTGTTCATAAGAAACCTCCTTCGGTTGAGACTTTATCGATTGCGCATGTTCAAGAATGATACGAATCAATTCGTGTTCCTTCTCAGGATAAACTTTTAAAAAAGCGGACCGCCCTGGCTTTGATCTGATATTTGATATGAAAAGTCTGCCTTCATTTGAATGAAGTAAGTCTACTGCGAATTCAAAGCAAGGAGAGTAAGTTTTATCTATATAAGCTGGGATTGATGCCTGAATGGATGCAATATCATCTAAAAGGAGCTCCTTGATGTGTGGCTGCAATGTATTTAGATAGTGTTCAAAGCCTATCACAGGAGCTGATTTTTGTGTATGACTCAAAAGACTATTTTCTGCAGGTGATTTTATGTGAATTCCCATGCGTTTCCATTGATTTTGTGAATCTTTCATAAGAAAAATCTTGATTTCATTGAATAAAAGTTCTTTTTGATCATTCGTGTTGAAAAATTGAAGAAAATACCGGCCTGCATATTTTTTGCACCAGCGCTCCAGCTCTGACGTACGAGAAAATGTAATGGTTTGATTGGAACTTAGCTGAACGGTAAATGTTGATTTGCCATCAAAGGAAATGAAGTAAGTAGATGCTGCATGCTGATGGGAGAGAGGCTGCATTCTACAATAACCGCCAGCCCCGCACTCCCTTACCATATTGATCAGGTCTGAGGGTTCTTTTAATATAAAGCAGCCAGGTAAATATGGCTGTAAAGCAGAGCGGAGACGGAGCTGCTCAAATAGCACCATTTTATTTGAAATGCCGGTATTCAAAAAATTTGTTTTTGGATATTTTTTTAGCCATTCCATGATGGGTTTTGCTTTTTTAGATAGTGCGTCATGCCGGTAAAGACATCGGTCATAAATCAAGTCGGGAATCGGAAATTGTGCGTCGGCAAACCCTTGGCCATTCGTATATGTTTGGCCTTGTATCAAATTTGAAGCCGGCTTTAAATCAAATGGTGTAAAACGAACAACCACTAAACGATAAGAAGAGGCAGCTTTGGCGAGCTGCCGTGTGAATGCCTCTTCATACTGCGGAGAAAGGCTCACAATACCTAATGTTGTCATTAAAAAACACCTTCTTTTCAACTTCTTTTTTTTACCATCACAAAAACATTTTTTTATGATTTTACATAAAGCTTGCGCTCCTTTATCATTACGACAGATCGCTTGATCATATGTCTCGCTGCATGCTTCATTTGCTTGGGAACTTGACAACAACTATAATACGTATAGATCAAAACAATAAACCTCGGGTGTTGTTTGAAAGGTAGATGACGACTTTGAATATATTCACAACGTTTATCTTTATGATTGTTATCGGCGCAGTCATAGGAGCAGCGACAAACCATCTTGCAATTAAAATGCTTTTTCGGCCTTATAAGCCATATTACTTATTCGGAAAACAGCTTCCATTTACACCAGGGCTTATCCCTAAAAGAAGAGACGAAGTAGCCAAGCAGGTTGGTGTCATGGTTATGGAGCATTTGCTCACGCCAGAAGGTATTCAAAAGCGATTTGAATCATCGGAGGCAAAGCAGGAGATCCTGCGTACAGTCCATCAATATATTGACAAAGGCGCAAATATGCAGATCACCGTATTCTCCCTGCTAGAAAAATTCGGCGTTTCACAGGCTGATGTCAAAGCAGATAGATGGCTCCATCAGTGGTCTGACCAGAAGCTCGCTTCATTGCTTGAAACATATAACGAGCAAACTTTATCTGAATTGCTCCCGGTAGAAGTGGAAACCAAAATATCATCAAAAATTCCAGATGCAGCAGATTATATTTTAAAGAGAGGCATTCATTATTTTGAAAGTGATGAAGGCAAAGCCAGGCTTGGCAATATGATTGATGATTTCTTAAAAGAACGGGGAATGCTTGGCAGTATGGTCCAAATGTTTCTAGGGAATTCAAGCTTAATTGACCGTGTGCATCCAGAAATTATCAAGTTCTTAAGAAATGCAGAAACAAAAAGATTTTTATCAGATTTACTTGTTCAAGAATGGGACAAGGTGAAGCTATTTTCTCTTCATGAGCTTGATGAAAAATGGAATGTGAAGGAACTTATTTTTAGTGTGAAAAATCAATTGCTTTCTCATTTCTCTACAAAGCTGATATTAGACAAACCAGTTGGAACATATGTCAGTGCTGTAGCGGATGACCTTAAAACACATTTTGCGCCAGTGTTGATTGATAAGGGGATCGAAGCGGCTTCAAATGCTTTAGAGAGTCTGCTTGCAAAGCTGCAATTTGAAGATATCATTCGTGAACAAATTGAACTTTTCCCGCTTGAAAAAATGGAAGAGCTTGTAGTCAGCATCTCTAATAAGGAGCTGAAGATGATAACATTTCTAGGCGGTCTTTTAGGCGGGATGATTGGTGCTATCCAGGCTGTTTTTGTGGCGCTATTCTAAGACAAGCTATAGAAATTTTAATGAATTCATTGTATATATGTGAAACGAAAGCCATAGTTTGTTATAGTGGAGTGGTGTCCGCCGATCATATCGGTGATAACGGATAGAAAGGAGACATAACATGTCTGTAAATCTTTATGATGTTGCATATGACCTTGAAAAAGCATTGCGTCATAGCGAAGAATATTCAACTTTAAGAAATCTTTATGATGAGGTAAACGCGGATGAGTCCTCTAAAAGAATGTTTGAGAACTTCCGTGACATTCAAGTAAACCTTCAACAAAAACAAATGACTGGTCAAGAGATCACACAAGAAGAAGTGGAGCAAGCTCAAAAAACAGTTGCGCTTGTTCAGCAGCACGATAAAATCTCTCAGTTGATGGAAGCAGAACAACGTGTGAGTGTTCTTATCGGTGAATTAAATAAAATTATCATGAAGCCACTTGAAGAGCTTTATGGGAATCCAGAAGAAAACTAATGGAAAGGGCGATGTCATTCGCCCTTTTTTGTTTTATCTTTTCTCCTCAATATCTTTTAAAAAAAGGTTGTCGAAGCACATAAATTCTGCGATAATACTTATATTGAAAGTGCTTTCAAAAGGCGCTCTCAAGGGACAATTGGGTGCGTTTCACTTGGGATTTATGGCGGTGAGCCAAACGAGAGAGAAGCGCTTCTGGGAGAAACGCAAAGCATCATAAGGGGATCTGATATAAGCAATGCTTTGGTGTGTAAATGATAAGGGGATCATGGGGAGCTTCATCACTCCATTGTAACGCATCCAAACCATACATAAAAAAAAGCCTAGGGGTAGGCTTTTTTTATTTATCCATCTATTCATAACCTGGGGCTCTTTCAACTGCATGTTCTAAAGCACCAAGCTAGGGCATATCCTCATCGTAAGTACAGTCATCAAGAAGGGGGATGCCTCAGTGTCAAAAAAACTACTTGCACTCAATATAGATGGGACGTTACTTCGTTCCAATGGTAAAATCCATTCTGCTACAAAAGAAGCTGTGGAATATGTAAAGAAAAAAGGGGTTTACGTGACGATTGTCACCAACCGGCATTTTCGTTCCGCTCAAAAAATTGCCAAGGCGTTGAAGATTCCAACATCAACCCTTGTGACGCATAGTGGTGCATTTATCGCCGATAAACTCGATGAGCCGCTTCATGTGAAAAAATTAACGGAAGAAAAGACATTTAATCTTGTGCAAATCCTTGAAAGCTTCGATTGTAATGTCCGCTTGCTGCATGAAAAATTCTCGATCGGCAACCGGAAAAAAACGCAGTCTCAGCTGATGGGAAAGACGCTCATTCATCCGTCTGATCCAATTTTCTATCCCGTCCAATTTGTTGAATCGTTAAGTGATATGCTGATGGATGAACCAGTCAGTACTCCAGTGATTGAAGTATATTCGACTGCGGAGCTTCAGCCTGAGATTCACAGGACCATTCAACAAGCATTCCCATCTGTTGACCTTATTAGGATCAGTGATGAGAAAATGAATATTGTATGCAAAGGGGTTTCGAAGGAAGCGGGACTTTCTCTTTTAACCTCTGCACTCGGCTTTACTTTAGAAGATACGGTCGTCATTGGTCATGGAACAGATGACATTCCAATGCTTGAATTGGCTGGTTTAGGTGTTGCTATGGGAAATGCCCCCAATGATGTCAAGCGTAAAGCCGATTGGGTGACGCGCTCGCATGATGAACAGGGTGTGGCTTATATGATCAAGGAATACTTTAGAATGCAGCAAAGAGAAGGATTTTTGCATCAATTCGATATTAAGAGATAATACAGTGAAGGCCCTGTCAATCAAGAAATGACAGGGCCTTCGTCTGTTCCCTTCATTGCTTTTCCTACATGAATTTTGTAAAATGAAACAAGTTTGAAGATAAAGGTGATATGATGCGAATTTTAATTAAAGGGCTGTCAGATGAACGATTTCATCGCCCGCTTGTCAATATAGCCAATTTATTTGAAGAAGATAGTGAAGTGATGTTTGATCCAAGTGAATTGGATGATGGTTTGGTCATGGTATTTAACTGGAAGGAAGAAAATGGCATGGTGGAAGCATCTGGTCATATCGATGGATCAGACATCACCAGTCGTTTTTCGCGGGATGTCCCAGAGAGCTTGAACGATAAGGAGCGCTGGAAACAAATCAAAAACACAGTGCTGTCTGTTTATTTACACTTGCTTCAGGAGCACACAGGAATGACACAAAAGTGGGGCATTCTCACAGGAATACGTCCTACGAAATTGCTTCATAAGATGCTGAGAGAAGGCATGTCAAAGGAAGATGCACATGCGGCATTAAAGCGTGATTACTTGATTCATGATGAAAAAATCAATTTGATGCAGGAGATTGTCGATCGTCAGCTTCAAGCCATTCCAGATCTGTATGACCTTCAGCAGGAAGTGAGTATTTATATTGGTATTCCTTTCTGCCCCACAAAATGTGCTTATTGCACGTTCCCTGCTTACGCCATTAAAGGACAAGCTGGCAGAGTGGGAACGTTTTTGTTTGGTCTGCATTATGAAATGCAAAAAATGGGCGCATGGCTAAAAGAACACGGGATCAAAGTGACGACCGTTTACTTTGGCGGAGGCACGCCAACGAGCATTACAGCGGAAGAAATGGATTTGCTGTATGAAGAAATGTACCGCTCGTTCCCAGATGTGAAGCATATACGGGAAGTGACTGTCGAAGCAGGGCGTCCTGATACGATTTCGCCTGATAAGCTAGAGGTGCTAAACCGCTACAACATTGACCGGATTAGCATTAACCCGCAATCGTATGAGAATGAAACACTAAAGGCTATTGGCCGGCATCATAGTGTCGAAGAAACGATTGAAAAGTATCACTTATCAAGACAGTACGGCATGAACAATATCAATATGGACTTAATCATTGGATTGCCGGGAGAAGGGCTCAAAGAATTTCAGCACTCCTTGCAGCAGACTGAAGAGCTCAAGCCTGAATCTTTAACCGTGCATACACTCTCCTTTAAAAGAGCATCTGAAATGACGCGCAATAAGGAGAAATATCAAGTAGCCGACCGAGAAGAAATCACACGTATGATGGATGAAGCGGTCACTTGGACGAAAGCACATCGTTATCACCCATATTATTTATATAGACAAAAAAATATTTTGGGGAATCTTGAAAATGTCGGGTATTCATTAGATGGACAGGAAAGTTTGTATAATATTATTATCATGGAAGAAGTACAGACAATCATTGGCATTGGATGCGGTGCAGCAAGTAAATTCATTGATCCACGATCAGGAAAAATTACGCAGTATGCCAATCCAAAAGATCCAAAATCGTATAATGACCGCTATGAACACTATACAGAAGAGAAAATTCAATTCCTTGAATCATTATTTGTTTCTCACGTTTAAACACTGCGATGACGCAGTGTTTTTTTCATTTGTAAAAGGGTATATAAGTGATAAAAAGTTAAAGCAGGTGTACATATGATAGATGTGATCGGAATTGGGATTGGGCCCGCAAATTTAGGGTTGGCCGCTTTGTTAGAGGAGTATGAGGATGTCTCATGCTGTTTTTTTGAACAAGAGTCTGAGTTTGCTTGGCATCCTGGTATGCTGATCAAAGGAACGGATTTGCAAGTTTCCTTTTTAGCAGACCTTGTCACAATGGCGAATCCAAGGAGCAGGTATACATTTTTAAATTATTTACATGAAGCAAATAGACTTCACCGGTTCTATACATTTGAACAGTTTGATATCCCGCGGAGAGAATTCAATGAGTATTTATCATGGGTGGCAGGAGAATTAGACAGCTGTCAGTTCGGGATGAAGGTAGAAGAAGTGACGGACTGCCAAGAAGGCTACCTTGTGAAAGTCAGACGGCTGAACGATGGATCGCTTTCTGAATATCGTGCAAAGCATGTCGTGTTAGGCACAGGAAGCAAACCAATGATTCCAGTCGATGTGCCTGAAGCATCTTACCCATATGTGACCCATAGCAGCCGTTATTTAGATCAGCAGAAAGCACTTCATGAAGCTGAGTCGGTGGCGGTAATCGGCTCAGGGCAGAGTGCAGCTGAAATTTTCTTAGACCTGCTTCAGCATCAAAAGAAAGGACAGCAGCTTTCATGGTTTACGCGTTCTAGTGAATTTAGAGAGCTGGAGACGGCAGAACTTGGCCAAGAGCTTTTTACACCAAAGTATGTCGAGTATTTTCATTCGCTTCCTTATGAAGAACGTATGAACACATTGCCCAGGCTGACAGGATTAAGAAATGGCATCGATGCATCAACGCTTTCGCGCATTTATCAGGAGTTGTATCATCGCTCCGTTTCAGGTGAAGAGCCATCTGTGCTCATTCAGCCAATGACCGAGCTTGAAGCGATTCAAAGAGGAGAGCATCAGCCTTTGGAGCTGCATCTCAAGCAGTGGCAGCTGAAGAAAGAAAAAAGCATAACTGTAGATCACGCTGTATTGGCTACAGGATACACACCGAATATTCCTGAATGGTTTAGCGCATATGAACCTTTGATTGAATGGGAAAGTGAAGAGCATTTTAAAGTGACAGACGACTTCAGGCTTGTGTTCAAAGACAAGCGTTCAAATCATTTCTTTACATTCACGAATCTTGATCATTCTCATGGAACAGCGGCAACCAATTTGAAACTATCGATTTACCGCAACCAGAAAGTCATTCGAACCATTCGCGGGGTCGAGGAAGCGCCAGTCAAGCAAGAAACTGCATTTCAGCAATTTGAATAAAACATAGAAAAGGGCCCAAGCATAGGGCCCTTTTTCATTAGATCGTCGTTTCTTTTTTTACTTTTGGTTTTTCAAGTTTCCATTTGAAGATTTTGTTTAGGATTTGATAGATTTTCTTAGATTCTTTCGTTACGAGCGGTCCTAAGATCGCAAGGATTAAGACATACAATGCAGCAAAGGGCTTCAAAGTAGCGGCAAGTCCGCCGGCGATGCCAAGCTCGGCAACAATGATTGAAAACTCTCCTCTCGATACGATGGTTAATCCAATATTAGAAGAGGCTTTATGAGAAAATCCAGCTCTCCGTCCAGCGAACATTCCGGCAGTGAAGTTCCCAATTAAGGTAAGAATCACAGCGCCGATTGCAAGCCAGAAGGCATCACCTAATGTAAATGGATCGATACTGAGACCAAAGCTGAAAAAGAACATCGCTCCAAAGAAATCTCTAAACGGAACCACGAGATGCTCGATGCGGTCTGAGTGCTCTGTTTCTGAGAAAACAAGACCAAGTAAGAGAGCCCCAATAGCCTCTGCTACATGAATTGTTTCTGAAAAACCAGCGACAAAGAACAAAGCGGCAAAAATCACAATGATGAACACTTCGTTCGAACGGATATCAAACAACTTATTTAATAGTTTTGGCAGCTTCCGCGCAATGATAAAGAAAAGCATCATATAACCAAAAGCGATTAAAATCGATAATAAGGCACCGCCAACAGTAGTGGCATCTCCAAGGACAAGACCTGATACGACAGATAAATATACGGCAAGGAAAATATCCTCAAACATAATAATCCCTAGAATTAACTCTGTTTCAGGATTTGCCGTCCGTTTCAAATCGACAAGGACCTTGGCCACAATGGCGCTGGATGAAATGGTGATCACACCTGCCATAATGAGAATCTCAAGGAATCCAAACCCTGTGATAAAACCGTAGAGCAGTCCTAAGCTGAAGTTGATCAAAATATAAATAGATCCGCCGACTGCAATAGATTTACCCGATTTAATGAGTTTTCCGACAGAGAACTCAAGTCCAAGATAGAAAAGAAGGAACAGGACGCCCATTCTGCCAAAAAACGAAATGATCTCCGTGCTTTCGATAAATTTCAAATCAATGATCCCGATAGTTGGAGCATGCGGCCCAACAATCATTCCGAGGACAATGAGAAAAGGGATGATAGAAAATTTAATTTTATTGGCGATTAAGCTGGCGATGGCGATAAGAATTAGCGCCGTCCCAACTTCAAAGACTAAATGATCCATTCATCACTCTCCCCCTCTAGAAAGAAAATCACGTACCAATCGTTTCAAGTGTTTTCTTTCGCCCGAAATGACCATCGTATCATTTGCTTGAATAATCGAATCGGCACCAGGGTTGAGTAATTTTTCATTTGTATGTTTAATGATCGCAATCACGGTGACTTCATAATTTTGTCTCACATCTAAATCACCGAGTGTATGTCCAACCGCTTTTGCACCTTTTTCCACTTTAAACCATTCAATGATTAAGTCGTTGAAGGCCATTTCAATGGTTTCTAGTGCTTGCGGTTTATACACCATACCGCCGATAATAGCAGCGATTTGCCGGGATTCAGCATCATCGAGTGAAATGGTAGACAGCACTTCATCTGGATCATCATCGTCAAAACGATAAATTTCCCGTCTGCCATCATCATGAATCACAATCGTCATTTTTTCTCTATTTCTCGTTTCAATTTCAAATTTCTTTCCGATCCCAGGAAGATCATTTTCTTTAATGTTCATTTTATCCCTCCGAATTTGATATTCTGTGTTTTTCATATAGTAAATGCGGATGAAATAAAATGAATCAGTAGAGGTAATTAGATTGATACATAACGGGGATCGCACACTTCATTTCCAAAAAACATAGATCAATGGACAATGCAGCTGATGGGGCAGGCTTTGGCAGAAAAGTCTTGGCATCCATCATTGATAATCTGTCCTTCAACAGAATGGATGAGGCATGTTTTTTTGAAAATGATGGTGTCTTCACAGCATTGATTTCTTCATCATAAATGGATGGAGAAATCAGGCTAGGTATACTCGCTTCTGCCTGTGAAGCAAAAACGACATTTGAAAAAGGAGAAAACATGACGATGAAGCTAACCAATATCATGATGGAACATCTGATCAATCATCCTCCTCCTTTCAAATTTATTTTCTTTCTTTTTTTACTATATAAAAATATATTTCTTGTTTCAATCATTATGCTTATTTTAGTATCAATTGATCTTGAAATTTTTTATTTAGAGAAAAAGGTTTTACATGATGAAAATGGAAGTAAGTGATGAGCTTTTAAAAGAAGAGGGGGATGGATGATGACATATATCAATTGTCAGTTAGACGGGGATGTTTTTGAAATCGTTTTCAATAGGCCTGAAGCTTATAATTCTTTTCATGTGGACATGTTTGCTGAATTCAAAGAAGCATGTGATGCAGCGGAGGAAAGCAGTGCAAAAGTCGTTGTCATCAAGGGAGCGGGAAAAGGATTCTCAGCAGGCGGAGATATTGGGATGATGCTCAAGCAGGAAAGTGAAGAAGATTTCCATCGTGTGATGGATTTGATCGAGGGAATTACACTTTCTCTAGCTAGCTTGAAAAAAGTGACGATTGCGCTTGTTCACGGGTCAGCAGCAGGCCTCGCTTTTAGCTTTGCTCTAAGCTGTGACTACTTGTTTATGCATCAGGATGCAAAACTCGCCATGAATTTTAATGGAGTAGGATTAATTCCAGATGGCGGGGGGCATTTTTTCCTCACAAAAAGAGTGAGTGAGCAAACCGCTAAACAATTGATTTGGAGCGGACAAAAGCTGCCGGCTGAAGAAGCGTTAAAGCTGCGCCTTGCAGATGGGGTGTTTCAGGATGAGGTCGATACGTACCAAAAAGTGTGTGTGAAGCCATTTATGAACATGCCGCTTCAAGCCTTTATCGAAACAAAGATGATCTATTTCCACCAGTCAGAATCAAAGCTCTTAGCAGTTCTTCAAAAAGAGAGAGCAGCACAGGCAAGACTGAGAAAAAGTCATGATCACAAGGAAGGTATACAGGCCTTTTTAGAAAAAAGACGTCCTGTCTTTCAAAAAGCATAAATGAACATGAGGCCGGCGAAAGCCGGCTTTTTTAACGTTCAAATAAAAGCAGTTTTCCTGCTTGATCAACGAGTCGATGAGAATGCTTTGTGTATTGCTGTTCCATTAAGCGATGACGTCCTAATTCCTTTGCTTTCTCGTCACTATCCGCTGTGATTTTTTCATTTAATAAAGTCTCACCCGACCGGTCAAATACGGTTAAAAAGTATGTCTTCTCCATTCCTCATCTTCCTTTCCTCTGTTTTTAATGTAATTAAACATGGAATAAGACAAAACCTCTTTTTTAGCCCTTAAAAATGTGTTTTTTAGAATGAGAGTGATAGAACGTGCATTCGTAAAAATGGCATGATAAAATATGGACAATGACAGTATCGGACAAGGAGATAGACGTTTGACTAAGCTCACCTTTATTCATGCCGCAGATTTACATTTAGACAGTCCATTTGCAGGAATGTCGACTATACCTAGTTCCATATTTAAGCGGCTCAAAGAAAGTACATTTCAAAGCGCTAAGAACATCTTTGATCTCGCCATTGTGCGGGCAGTAGACTTTGTGCTGCTGAGCGGAGATTTATTTGATGAATCCAATCGCAGCTTAAAAGCACAGCTGTTTTTAAGAAATCAGTTTGTAAGACTGCAAACGCACGGGATTGAAGTCTTTATTATTTATGGGAATCATGATCATTTAGGCGGTGAATGGACACCGATTGAGTGGCCCGAGAATGTACATGTCTTTTCGAGCAGTACACCAAGTGAGCACTCCTATTATCGAGGGGATCAGCTTGTCGCGAGTATTTATGGGTTTAGCTACAAAGAGCGGGCTGTCTATGAAAATATGACATCTCATTATGTCAAAACAACAGATGCTGCCTATCACATTGCGATGCTTCACGGCACATTAGCCGGACAAGAAGGACATGATGCATATGCCCCATTTCAGCTGCAGCAGCTCATAGCGCGGGATTTTGATTATTGGGCGCTTGGACATATACATAAAAGAGCCCTTCTGCATGAAGACCCATATATAATTTACCCTGGTAACGTGCAGGGCAGACATATAAAAGAAACGGGAGAAAAAGGCTGTTACTTGATTCACCTCTCCGAAGATTCACGGGCAGCGGATTTTATCAGCTGTGCAGATATCATCTTTGAGAAACTGGCAATAGACATCACAGAAACAACTCATATGACGGATCTTGTCACACTTGTGGAAGGCAAAATCAATGAGCTGAAAGAGGAAGGTATTCCTCATTTTGTGAGAATTGAATTGACAGGTGATGCGCCTTCTTACTTTGAGCACACGCAGCTTGAGGTCCTCGAAGAGCTGATGACTGTTTTTCATGAGCAGGAGGAAGATGAAGATGTGTTTGTTTGGGTGATGTCAATTGATTGCCGAACAAACGAGGATGTCATTTATCCAGAAGATTCCTTTTTGAAGGAACTAACGGCAGAAATTGCACAGTTTGAGTCATATGAAGAACTGCTTTCACCGATCAAGCGTCACCCAACCTACAGGAAGTCAGGAAAAGCGCTCACAAAAGAGGATGAAGTGGATATAAAAGAAGAGGCACAAAGGCTGTTGACGGAACAGCTGAAGCAATTATGAGAAAAGGAGAGGTATGATGAAAATACGTTCACTCCATATAGCGAATTTTGGGAAATTTTCAAATCGAACCTTTCACTTTTCTGATGACGGTTTTCAGCTAGTTTACGGCCTGAATGAATCGGGGAAAACGACATTGAAGGCATTTATTGAGTCGATGTTATTTGGTTTTTCAAAAAACAAGATATACAAGCCGAAACAAGGATCTTTCTATGGCGGCTCCCTCACTTGCTTAGATGAGGAGTTAGGTGTCATTCACATTGAGAGATCGTCCGATCGAGGCGGTCAAGCACAGGTGTTTTTACCGAATGGTGAAGTGAAAGATGAAGCATTTCTACGAACTCTTTTAAAGAGAACAGATCGCAGATTATTCCAATCAATCTATTCATTTGATGTGTTTGGACTGCAAAATGTCCAAGCCTTAAACGAAGATCAAATCGGTGAATTTCTCCTTTTCTCAAGTTTATTTGGCTCAGATGCTGCCTCCAAGATGGATAGCAGGCTGCTTAAGCAGCAGGAGCAGCTGTTTAAACCAAATGGACGCAAGCCGGAATTAAACCAGCAGCTTGATCGTTTAAAAGAGCTGACTGGCCAGCTGAAACAAGCTAGATTGGCAGAAGGCCGTTATACAGAAAAAAAACGGGAGCATTCTGAATTAATAGAGAGTATCGCAGCGCTTCAAAAGGAAATGAAGCAGACAGAAGAACAGATTCAGCAATTAAATGAACACATTCGACTTTATCCCATGATAGAGAAGAAGATGGAGTTAAAAAAAGAATTAGCCCGTTATCCAGAACGAGTCAAACGCTTTAGAGCAGAAACAGAGCATGAATTGGATAAATTAGAATCACACCTTCATCCGAAAAAGGCTCAAATGACTGCACTAAAGCAAAAATTAGACCATTTGCAAACCTCGCTGGCACAAGTTCAACCGCTTCATGACAAGGATACATTACTGGAGATGACACGTGTCATTGATGAATCATCTCATGCTGAACGTATCAAAAACCGCTTAGCAGAATGTAAAGCAGAACGTGATTCATTGAAACAAAAAATGGACGAAGCCGCAGCGAAGCTGAAGTGGCAGCGTTCAGTCAAGCTTGATCAGATTGACGACTCCCTTGAATTTGAGTGGGAATTAAAGGAGGCTGTCAGCCACTACGTTCGTTTAATGGACAGAAAGGCACAGCTGGATGACCGGTTTGATCATGCAAGACATGAGCTGGAAGAAGCGGAAACCGCTTTAAAAGGATTAAAGGAACAGCAGGCCAGATCGGACAGTTCAGTGGAAGCTGGGGAAACAAGAGCAAAAGAGAAACAGGTTCATTCCCGGGCGTGGTTATTCCCTGTGATGGTGATATTTGATGCTGCATTTCTGCTTGTCCTTTTCTTTTTAACAGAGTGGTGGGTTACTTTCTTATTTGCAGGGTTTTCTGTTTTTGTCTTCTTTGCTATTTACCCATTTTTGAAATCGACACAGGTGAAACAGGGAAGCGGCGGGGGAACATTCGATTCCTTCCAAGTACAGGCAGCTTCAGCTGAAACGCTTGTGAGGCAGAAGGAGCTTTTGTACGAAAGGATCATCCGGCAATACGAAGACTGGGAGCAGGAGCTGGAACCTGTCCAGCAGCAAGTAGAGGAAAAGAAAAAACAGCTGGGCTTGTCCTCAGAGCTTTCTTTCCTAGTAGAAGCCTTCCTTATCCTGAAGCAGTTAAAAACGAATACAGCGGGATATGAGGAGCTTAGCCGGGAAATAGACGAGCTTGCCGGCCAGCAGTCCAATTATGAGCAAAGGGTGGAAGCGTTAAGCAGTCTTCTGCAGCGAAAGGAAGGCACCATTCAAGAGAGCATCTCGGCCTTTCAAGAGATATTGAAAGATGAGGCGAAAAGAGAAAAAGAACGTCAGACATTGGATGTATCGATTCAACATGTGAAACAGCAGATCACGACACTGGAAGGGGAAATTGACTATTACGAAAAACAAATGGACGTGCTTTTTCGTCAAGTAGAGGCAGAGTCCAAAAAAGATTACCAAATTCTTTCCCATCTGTCGAAAGAATATCGGGAACGGCTTTCCCATTTGCAGCAGCTGAATCAAGAGCTGCATAGAAGCGGCTGCTTTGATGAGGAAGAATCGATTGTTCGTAAAGGATTGCGTCTTCTTGAAGAAGAGTGTGCGGAAGCAAAGCAGCACCTGAATAACATACAATCGAATGCGGCGAATATGGAAAAACGTCTGGCAGAACGAGCAGTGGAAATCCGGCAAATAGAAGCTTCAGGTACGGTGTCTGAGTTGACTCATCAGCTTTCAGCTGAGCAGGAGCATGCAAAGCACCTTGCGAAAAAATGGGCGGCGATTCAGCTTGTCCGCTCCGTCATTCGAGAAAAATTGAATGAACATAAAGAAAAAAGGCTGCCAGAACTGCTGCAAACAGCTTCCCGCTTTATTCAGCCGTTAACGAATGATCGATATGAAGCCATTTTATTTTCACCAGAGGATGACCGGCTGATCGTGAAAAGGATGGACGGACGAATATTCCGCCCAGACGAGCTCTCGCAAGCAACATGTGAACAAGTCTATCTGGCCATTCGTTTTGCACTCGCCTTGTCTCATCAGCAGGAATGTCAGCTTCCGTTTATGATGGATGACAGCTTCGTTCATTTTGATCATGTTCGTCTAGGAAGAGTGCTGGAGTTGATGAATGAACTCACGCGTTTTGAAACACAGCTGTTTTATTTTACCTGTCATCAGCATATGGCGCAGGCTGCAAAAGATGGACAGATTACGAGTTTAGCAGTTGAATGATTGACAAATAATGACTTATGTTATACTTATATGAGCAGAAACATGGAAGGAGCTTTTATTGAATGGCTAAAGGGATCATGACCTATGATGTCGGCGAACAAGTTGACCTGCATTTATTAATTAAATCATCTACTAAAGGAATTGCAAGTAATGGCAAACCATTTTTAACGCTCATTCTTCAAGATCAAAGTGGAGATATTGAGGCGAAACTATGGGATGCAAAGCAGAATGATGAAATCACCTATGGACCGCAAACCATCGTGAAGGTAGTAGGCGACATTCATCATTATCGCGGGAGGAATCAGCTGAAGCTTAGGAATATACGCCCTGTTGCTGAAAACGAGCAAATTCGAATTGATGACTTTCTCGAAACAGCTCCTATTCCAAAACACGATATGATGGATACGATTATGCAATATATCTTTGATATGAAAAACCCTAATATTCAGCGTGTTACAAGGCATTTGCTGAAGAAATATGGACAGGAATTTGCTGATTATCCAGCAGCGACAAAAAATCATCACGAATTTGTCTCTGGACTCGCCTACCACGTCGTGTCTATGCTGCATTTAGCAAAATCCATTGTTGACCTATATCCATCACTAGATCGAGATCTTTTATATTCAGGCATCATTCTTCATGATTTAGGGAAAGTCAAAGAGCTTTCGGGTCCAGTCTCCACGACATATACTGTGGAAGGGAATTTAATTGGCCACATTTCCATTATGGTGACAGAGATTGCGAAAGCTGCGGAAGAGCTTAGCATTGATTCAGAGGAAATTCTTATTTTACAGCACTTAGTCCTGAGTCATCATGGAAAAGGAGAATGGGGCAGCCCGAAACCACCAATGGTAAAAGAAGCTGAAATTCTCCACTATATTGATAATTTAGATGCGAAAATGAACATGATGGATCGTGCGCTTGAGCATGTGAAACCAGGAGAATATACAGAACGTATTTTTGCACTTGAGAATCGTTCGTTTTATAAACCAACCTTCCATCACGAATAATCATGTCAAAACGTCCGTTTATGCGGGCGTTTTTTTTCATAACTTGTCTTCTTTTCGCATAAGCATGTAACACAAAGGAAGAGAGGAATGTCCTTAAGAAAAGGAGGCGATGAAAAAATGTTGTTTTTTCCGTGGTGGGTGTATGCATGTATCATCGGCATTATTTTCTGTGCGTATAAATTAATGACAACAGCCAAAGAGGAGCAAGAGATTGATCAATCCTTTATTGAAAAGGAAGGAGAAATTTTTATCGAGCGAATGGAACAGGAAAGAGAGCGCAGACGTCAGGATCAGCAGGTGAAAAGATCGCAGGATACTGCGGCACATGAAGATCATTCGATTGCTTAATCTCGTCATACAAAAACCCCTCTGCACGATGACGGCAGAGGGGTTTTTTGTGATTACTGGCCTTGTTGAGGCTGCTGATTTTGTGCAGGCTGTTCAGATTTTTCTTTGAACGTTTTTTGAAGCTCTTTATCTTTTACTTTCACATCAGCATCTTTTACTAATTTGTTTAAGATGTTTTGGATTTCATTTGTGTCTGCTTGTTTTTGGTCAAGCAGTTCTTTTTTCAAGTCCGCTTTCATGTCATCATATTTACCGCGTTCTTCAGTCTTTTTAATGATATGGTAGCCGAATTGGGATTTTACTGGCTTGCTGATTTCATTTACTTTTAGTTTGAAAGCAGCTTTGCTGAAGTTCTCGTCCATTTGGCCTTCTTTTGCGAACCAGCCTACATCGCCGCCTTGTGCTGCTGAAGCAGTATCAGTTGAATATTCAGAGACAAGGGCATCCCATTTTTCACCTTTATCTAATTTCTTTTCCACTTCGTCAGCTGTTTTCTTATCAGCTACTAAAATGTGACTTGCGCGGATTTTTCCTTTAAGGTCATCGTAATACGATTTTACTTCTTTATCAGTGATTTTGATGTTAGCTTTGGCAGCCTTTTGAGTCAGCAGCTCATATTTCACTTGATCTTTGATGTAATCTTTACCGAATTCATCTTGAAGCTGTTTTAAACGATCTTCACCAAGTGTCTTTTTATATTCTTCCAATTTCTTATCAATTTCTTTATCAGATACTTTGTATTTGTCAGCAAGAACCTTTTGTTGAACAAGTAGGTTTAAAGCATCTCCACCTGCTTGTTTCTTAAGAGTAGTATAAAGTTCTCCTTTTGTGACATCTCCTGATTTTGTTGTGGCGATCACATCTTTATCACCGCTACTGCATGCGCCAAGAGTTAAAACACTTACTGCTGTTACAGCTGCTAAAGCCATTTTTTTCATTCAAAAAACACTCCTAATCTTTCCAATTTATTTATCATTGCTTGTATCATAACATATTGTGACACGCTGTAAAAAGAAATGCAAATGGAAGGGCATTCGTCTAGTCAAAAAATTGCGCGCGACATACACATATAGTGATCACAAAAAGGAGGCTGAATTATATGGGAGCAGGATATTCTAATGGGTTTGCTTTATTGGTCGTGCTATTCATTTTGCTGATCATCGTTGGTGCAGCATATCTTTACTAATTAAATCGCTGTGACAGAAGGGAGCCGTCCTGCCGTGCGTGAGGGCGGTTCTTTTTTCAAACGATGACAGGTGCCTAAACGTTTTTTATTTTTCTGCATACACTGAGCTTAGAACAGAGGAAGAACTGGCAGGAGGTGTTTTCACATGGGAGGAGAAGTCTTTGCTGGCGGTTTTGCACTAGTCGTCGTATTATTTATTTTATTGATCATCATCGGTGCATCTTGGATTTGCTAATGAAAATATACACAAAAAGCTGCCCTCAAACTGGCAGCTTTTGCTTTGATCTTAAATGGAAATGGTAATTTCAACAAATGATGAGATAAGTAAGATCAGTATCGATACATTGATAAAGCGAAACACCTTATCTTGCCGTTCTTCAGGAATCTCTCTGACAAGGCATAATGTATTAGTAAGCCTGTTTATTGAATACACAATAAACGCGGCAAAGACGATGAAGTAAAATAAAACTATCGGAGATCCCCCCTCTCTATGCTATTCCCATACTACATT
Source organism: Bacillus sp. FSL M8-0350 (assembly GCF_038593345.1). Taxonomy (NCBI): domain Bacteria; kingdom Bacillati; phylum Bacillota; class Bacilli; order Caryophanales; family Bacillaceae; genus Bacillus; species Bacillus sp. FSL M8-0350. Next base: position 1,017,507 of record NZ_CP151985.1, read on the forward strand.
ACCAAATTTTTTATGAAAAAGATAGAAGTTGGCTTTAAAAACCTCATGATGAGGAAGTTTGGTCAACTAAAATATCAAACTCGTCTTGAGCTTGATCGATGATGCAGGATTTAGGTGCTTTGAGCAGCTTCCATGCAAATAAAAAGTCAGGCAAACAATAGCCTGCATGTATACTTGCGATGATGATAAAATAGTGTGCGTACATAGGAAACGCCACGCCTAACAAAAAGTAAACCGGAGAGATGACACAAAACGGGCTGAGAAGTGAAAAAAGCATCACTTTCTTAGGCACGCGCTGCCAGCAATTTCGTTTCATCAATAGCGTCATTTTTTTCTTATTTTTCATCACTGGGATCAAGTGAACCACACGGTGGACAAGCAATGTCACAAGTAAGAGTACGGCAAAAAGTGGTGCGTTATGGCTGCTTAGCCGCGTTTCAGGATGAGTCAGTTGAAAACATAAAAATGCCATAATGAAAAAAAGGATAGCAAGACTTATGGCTGAAATCATCATTCTCGTATAACCATAATCCTTTTCAAGATTAATGGTCTTCCAACAATTCATTTTTCATCCTTCCAATCTAAAAATCGAATTGAATATCTCAAGATAATTTACTCTTCCTGAGGATAAAAATCAATGGTTTTGATGAAAAAAAATAAAATGGTGCCTTCATATGGAATAAAGAGAGGAAACTTTGGATTTTTCAAGAAAAAAGAACAGAAGGGGGAGGTTCGTCTCTTTCGTCAATGAGTAATTTCGGCTAAAATAGAAGGACTAAGAGAAAGAGGGAACGTACATGAGTATTGAGGAACGAATGAGCCAGCTTGAATATTACATGGAACTTTTATTGACGGCAGCCGATATGACCCGTTATCCATATTATGCGTTATTGATCAGGCAGCGTGTATCGAAAGAAGAGGCAGAGGAAATTGAGCGTATTTGTGCTGAGCTTTCAGAGGAAATGGATAAGCAAAAAGCACAAGGCTACGTCATGTTTGACGATCTCCTTGCGCTCTTTGCGGGACAGTTAATTGAAAAGCTGGATGTTCATGAGACGATATTTGCTTTGCATGATCAGGGGCTGTTTCAGCCGCTAATGAATGAATTTATAAAGATCATTAAACAATTTGATTTGTTTTAGCCGCTTTTTCTGCTGCCTCAGCTGAGTTTTCAAGTTCCTCAGTCTTTTTTGTGACTTTTCCTCGCTCATTCAAAAAGTCCTTCTCAATGTTTGAAAACGATTTCTCAAAAATCTCCATGAAATCCTCACCATAAATGTTTCGGATAATACACATCATTTCTAAAATCTCAGGGAACTTTCCGTAAATGTCATGAAGCGGCTGTGCGCCTTTGACAATACCAGTTCGTGCCGGGTCATAATCTTCGAGTAGTTTATGGAATGTCTCTTCGCCTTTTGGCGTTAGCTCAATATACGTATTGCGCTTATCGTTTAACTTTTTAGAAAATTTTAAAAATCCTCGTTCCTCCAGTTTCTTGGAGAAGTTAAACGCCGTTGATACATGCATGACGCCAAACTTTGCAATTTCTGATATTGAAGCTCCTTTTAATTGATACGCAATCCACAAAATATGATGTTCATTGATATTTAGGTTATACGGTTTGATCCACTGCTGCCAGTCCTTTTCAATGGATTTCCAAAGAGCTTTGCTCAATTGGGCCATTCTTTGACTGAATAAAAGTGCTTCTTTTACATCGAAAGGCTGTTCCGAATGATTCATCCATTTCACCTACTTCTCTTTTTCTTGTAATTCTATTATGCCAATAAAATAAAGATTAATAAAGCTGAAAATTCAAGAATTTTTAAAAGTCATGAAAAACATTGACAAAATAACCTTTTTTCAACAAAAAAAGTGCGGGATACGCACCCCGCACACTTTTGTAAACGAATATTTTTTTGTGAGTATATTAGTTTTGTAAGGTTTTCTCCAGTTGTTTGAGCTTTTCCTCAATCTCTTGAATTTCCTTTTGTAAGTCCTGCTGATGAGGTTTGATTTCTTCGCGCCATTGCTGAATCGATGTTTGCAATTCAGACCCGACTTCTTTAATCACCTCTGCGCTTTCTTTTGCTGTTTCCACAATTTGCTCTTTTAAAGCTTGTCCATCTCTTTTTAATTTTGTCAGCGTATCTTCGAATTTGTCATAGCCGTCTTTCACTTTTCCGCGCACATCTCTGCCAGAAGAGGGAGTCGTCAGGAGCACTGCCGCACCTCCAAGGAGACCGCCTACAAATAATCCTGTTAATAAAGAACGTCCACTAGCCATTCAAATCACCTCTAGTCAAATTTTACACATTCGCATGTTCTCTCTGAGCTGACGATCAGCTTCATTGAACTTCCATACATAGCTTGCTTTATTTTAGCATACTTTTGAAGAAAAGGGAGGGGAGAAGGTTGTCTGTCTTTCTGTTTGTTTTTATGTGTATCGGCATCGTTTTTACAGTTGGTTCTATTCATTATGCAAGACAGCTTGGGTATGCAGGGTCTTATCCGCCAAAACATGTCTTAAAGCAAAAAGCACTTGTGTGTGCGGCTGGTGCAGGGATTTCACTCCTCATTTTGCTGCTGACCCTTTTTCTTTTATAAAAGCATGAAAAAAACCTCTTCATCTATCATGAAGAGGTTCCAGCGTGTAGACAAACCCTCGCATTCTTTGTCAGTCCTGCGTGCTGGTGCTCACGAATATCAAATTCGCTCCGCGCCAGTACTCGTCCTTCCTAGACTTCAAAGGTTTTCTATCACGCTGAAAAGAAGACAAAGGGCTAAAATCAAGATCATTTTAGCCTTTATCAACAATCTGAAACCTCTTCATCTATCATGAAGAGGTTCGGTTATTCGTTAAGCAACTTCTATCATTCTTGCACGTCTCAAAATGGACTGAGCAATTGGGAAGACAAATACCATAGCAATGGTATTAATCACGGCTGCTGGCAGGACCACGCCCACAAGAAGTGCCGGTAATGCAGCTGGCAGTCCAGTGATCAGTAAAGCGGCAGATAGGAAAATCACGCCGGATACGATGGTTCCAATCGCAGTTAACACAGCGGTCAGCACCACTTTGTTCTTTATCTTTAAGCAAGATAAGAAAAGGGCTAGGAAGATAAAGGCTGTCACTGGTTTATCAATCATATTCGGAATTTGTCCGCCTGGGAATCCCGTTGTTAATGCAGAAATCACGCCAGTCACTAGCGCAATCACGACAACATGCTGAACCTTTGGGAAAAGGATGATGCTTAAAAACATCATGACCAGCATCATATCAGGTTTCATTCCGAAAAAGATGGGCGGGAAAATCGTATGCAAAACAGCTCCCATTGCTGCAAGCAATGACATAATCACTAATTCTTTTGTTTTCATTTCTATGCTCTCCTCTGCTAAGCTCTTATAGGACTCTCCAATAATATGGCTCATCATTCATTGCAAGAGTCATGACTTTATATTTCTCGTTATTATAACAAATTTATTTCCCTATAGAAAAGCCTTTTTACTCATTTTCTTGCTGGAACTTTTTCATAAAGTCCGCAAGCTTTTGGCAGTCTTCTATTGAGACCGCATTGTAAATAGATGCTCTGCATCCGCCGACAGAACGGTGGCCGGCAAGTCCAACCATTTGCTCTTGCTTTGCTTTTTCCACAAAGGAAGAAGTAAGTGCATCATCACGAAGAGTAAAGGTGACGTTCATATGAGAACGGCTGTCAGCACGCGCATGTCCTTGATAAAAACCGCCGCTTTGATCAATGGTATCATAGAGAATGCCTGCTTTTTGTTCATTGCGTTTTTCCGCTGCTTCTACACCGCCAGCATGTTTGACATGCTCAAGGACAAGTGACAGCATATAAATCGCAAAAGTCGGTGGTGTATGATAAAGAGAATTGGCTTTTGCGTGTGTTGAATATTTTAATATTTTTGGCGTGCTGCTTTTCTCTTTCTCTAATAAACGTTTGCGCGCAATCACAATCGTGATACCTGAAGGCCCTAGGTTTTTTTGTGCCCCGGCATAGATGAGATCAAATGAAGAAACGTCTATTTTTTTGCTGAGAATATCACTGGACATATCCGCAATGAGCGGGAGTGACGTGTTTGGGAACGTTTTCCACTGAGTGCCGAAGATCGTATTGTTCGATGTGATATGTAAGTAAGCGCCATCTGTTAAACCGGATGCATCTACTTCTGGAATATACGAGTAGTTGTCATCTTCACTTGAAGCAAGCACAGATGTCTGCCCAAACCCTTTTGCTTCTGACAATGCTTTTTCTGACCAAGCGCCTGTTTGAATGAAATGAGCTGTTTCGCCTTCATGTAAGAAGTTCATTGGAATCATCGCAAATTGAAGACTAGCTCCGCCTTGTAAAAAGAGGACTTCATAATCTTCTGGAATGTCCATCAGTTCCACTAAAAGCGCTTTTGCTTTATTGTGGACTGCTTCATATTCACCGCTGCGATGAGAAAGCTCCATCACAGACATCCCAGTTTGTTTAAAATCAACAAGTTCTTCCTGTGCTTTTTGAAGCACTTCTAGCGGCAATGCCGCCGGACCAGCATTAAAATTCGTCGTTCGCTTCATCACAATCTCTCCCTATTTCTCGCGTTAATGGATCAAAAGATAAAACCATCCTATCACAAATTTGAAGCATTTGGACAAAAAAATTGAATCGTTCAAAATATCTTACTATTAAAAGGCGGAAGCGGTGAAAAGGGGTGAAAATAAGAAAAACCTCATCTGTTAAGATGAGGTAAGCCGCGTGTGGATGGCAGAAGAAATGTCTTTTAAATCCTCTGACGTGTATTGATCTTGATGTGATTTCCATACGGCACCAAAGCCATCACCTTTTCCGTAGCGCGGAATGATGTGCATATGGTAATGGAATACCGATTGTCCGGCTTTTTCACCGTTGTTGTTCAGGAGGTTTAACCCGATTGGTTCAAATTCCTGTTTGATCGCCCTTGCAATTTTCGGAATCGCTTGGAAGTAGTGGTTAGACACTTCTGGTGTCATCTCATAGATGTTTTCTTTATGTATTTTCGGGATTACAAGGGTATGTCCTTTTGTTACTTGGCTGATATCAAGAAAAGCCAATACATGCTCGTCTTCATATACTTTTGCACATGGAATGTCTCCATCAATGATCTTGCAAAAAATGCAGTCGCTCACGCCATGTCACTCCTCATTATTTTTCCTTTATCGTATCACAAAAAGAAGCAAAAAAGAAAACAGGACAAGCGAACTCCTTTGGTCGCTCATCCTGCTCCTGCAGAAGAAATGCTGATGCTTTCATTCGAATGCCTTTTGAATTCTTTATTTACTGAAATAAAGAATTCATATGCCTGCTATTTCTGCCGTAAACACCTCATTTGACGTTTTGGTTTGTCGTATACATATTGTATAGGACACAAAAATCAAGAATCAGTGAAGCAAAACAGAAGCTAAGGTTTTTAGATGAAAAACCAACTTGTCATGCGGTTCTTTGCCTTTAACAAACACCTCATTTACTTATTGGTCATCAAGTTCATTTCTTCTACATACATTATGATGACCAAAGCGCCTATTTTTTATTCATGACTCGTCTATAGGTAAACATTTCAAATTATCATTCGTTTTTGTTACTATAAAGGAAAAAAGAAAGAAAGGAACGAATTCATGTCCCTTCTCACTGTAAAAGATGTAACGGGTGGATATACGAAGAATCCCGTTCTAAAAAATATTTCATTTGAATTAGAAAGAAATCAAATCGTCGGTCTCATTGGCTTAAACGGGGCGGGGAAAAGTACAACCATCCGCCATATTATCGGGCTCATGAAACCGCATAAAGGTGTCATTGAATTGAATGGACGAACCCTTCAAGACGACCAAGAGGCGTATCGTTCACAATTTACATTTATTCCTGAAACACCTGTTTTATATGAAGAATTAACGTTAAAAGAACATTTAGAGCTGACAGCGATGGCTTACGGTCTATCAAAGGAACAATTAGACGAACGCCTGCCATCATTGCTGAAAGAATTTCGAATGGAGAAACGGCTGAAATGGTTCCCTGCTCATTTTTCAAAAGGAATGAAGCAGAAGGTCATGATTATGTGTGCATTCCTTGTGGAACCAGAGCTGTATATCATCGATGAACCGTTTTTAGGGCTTGATCCTCTTGCGATCAATGCACTGCTTGAACGGATGAATGCTGCGAAGAAAAATGGCGCTAGTGTCCTGATGTCAACGCATATTTTGGCGACAGCTGAACGCTATTGTGATTCCTTTATTATTTTGCACGAAGGGGAAATCAGAGCGAAAGGAACGCTGGCAGAGCTGAGAGAACAGTTCAATATGAGAGATGCGACACTCGATGATCTTTATTTGGAATTAACAAAGGAAGAAAGCTATGAGTAAAACAACACAAACCATTTGGAAATCAAGACTAGAGGAACACGTACAAGAAACAAGAAAATACTTAAAATACATGTTCAACGATCATCTTGTCATTGTGCTCATTTTTTTCCTTGCAGGCGGAGCAAGCTGGTACAGCAGCTGGCTTAAACATATTCCGGCTCACTTCCCATCTTACTGGGTGATGGCAGTTGTTTTCTCATTGGTACTTACAAGCTCATACGTACGTACGTTGATTAAAGAAGCCGATCTCGTGTTTTTGCTTCCTTTGGAAGGGAAGATGGAGCCTTACCTAAAACAAGCGTTTAACTTTAGCTTCATTTCTCAGCTGTTTCCTCTCATTGCTGTATCCATTGTCGCACTTCCGCTTTATTCGGCGGTGTCTTCAGGAGGCATCACGGGATATGTGCTGATACTGGCGCAAATGATTTTAATAAAGGGCCTGAATACAGCCATTCAATGGAGAATCACATATTTTCAAGGAAAACACGTGAGAAGGCTCGATGCAGCTCTTCGTTTTCTATTAAATGTGATGTTGATCTACACCGTCTTACAGGAAGCCTATGCGATTGCAATCGTTTTTTATCTTATCTATGGTGTATATCTCGTCTACTTAACAAATGCAGTGAAAAAACAGCCCTTTCAATGGGAAATGCATATATCTGATGAATTAAAACGGAAGCAGCGCTTTTATCGTTTGGCAAACTTATTTACAGATGTGCCTCACTTAAAGAAACAGGTGAAAAGAAGAGCATACATGGATTGGCTTATGATGTTTGTTCCTTACGATCAGCGTAAAACTTTTTCTTATATGTATGTGAGGGCGTTTGTACGCTCAAATGATTATTTTGGTCTGGTGTTTAGATTAACGGCCGTGTTTGTCCTGATTATTTTGTATACAGGTGCAGCAGGCTGGGTGGGTGCGTTACTAGTCTTGTTCACAGTATTTATCACAGGTGTACAGCTTGTGCCGTTAACGAAGCACTTTGCTCATCTTTCATTACAGGCACTTTATCCAGTTTCTCAAAAAGAAAAGGATCGAAGCTTTTTTGTTCTCGTCCGTAATGTGCTGATCATCCAATCAATCTTGCTGAGCTGTGCGGTACTTCCAGCGGGAGGCTGGCAGGGAAGCGGACTGGCCTTTCTCATTTCTTTAGCATTTGTGCTTGTCCTCTTTAAGCCTTACGTACAAAGCAGGTTAAAAAAGATGAGATAAGTGGAGATTACAGCGAGCGTATGATGACATCAAGGAGGGGACCGGATGAATGCAGCTGAACGGGAGTTGTATGAAGAAGCCATTCTTTTTCAAACACGTTTTTTAAGAAAACCTTCAAAGATCGAACGGTTTTCAAAAGGAGTTCAGCAGCATGTGAACCGCCGAATTCCTGCGAGGTTTCATCAAGTCATCACAAGTGCAGTCAAAACAATGGTTGAATCCACCGTATCAGGATCACACTTTACTTCATTTTCAGTGATTGATGAACAATTATCTATTGTAGAACGAAATGAACTGGCAAAGGATAAAGTGAAGTATTACCAAAAGGCGGCTGCTATCGAAGGGGTTGGAACAGGTGCAGGCGGTTTATTCCTCGGAATGGCAGACTTTCCGCTGCTGTTAAGCATAAAGATGAAATGCCTTTATGAGCTGGCGTGTATTTATGGCTTTGATTTATCTCAAAAGGAGGAAAGACTCTTTTTGCTCTGTATATTTCAGCTCGCCTTTTCCAGCAGTGCCCATCGTCAAAAAATGATGAAGATCATAGATGATTGGGAAACGAGCCGCGAGGAAATGGATTGGTACAGCTTTCAGCAGGAGTATCGAGATTACATTGATCTTGTAAAGCTGTTTCAATTAATGCCGGTCGTCGGAGCCGCTGTTGGCGGGGTGGCGAATCATCAGCTGACAGGACAGCTCGGAGAGGTCGCACGCCATGTGTTTCACTTGCGAATATTGAAAGAAATGATATAGAAAAGCCGCTGATGACAGCGGCTTTTTTTATTCATTGTAGGAAAGAACGGCGTTCGCGAGTACCTTTGCTGCAATAGGCATTGCTTTTTCGTTGATATCAAACTTTGGATGATGATGTGGATACACGTCCTGGCTGTTTTCCGGCATGGCGCCTGTGTAGAAGAAGGTACCAGGGACATGCTGAAGGTAGTAAGCAAAGTCTTCTCCGCCCATTTGGGTTTCCGCTTCTTTTACTTCTGTGACACCTTCTGTCTGGTTTGCGATGCCAGCAATATATTCCGTCGGCTTTGGATGGTTTTTGACAGCAGGGTATCCTCTGACGTACTCATATGTGTAGGCAGCATCATGCATCTGGCATACCCCTTTTACCACCTGTTCAATTTCTCGTTCGATAATATGCCGTGCACTTTCTTCAAAGGATCGTGCAGTACCAGTTAAAACAGCTGAATCTGCAATAACGTTAAAGGCATTCTCTGCTACAAAACCTCCAACAGAAACAACAGCAGAATCAATCGGATTGACTTTACGTGCAACGACTTGCTGCAGGTTTGCGACGATTTGTGAACCGATGAGTACGGCATCTTTTGTTAAATGAGGCTGAGCGCCGTGTCCGCCTTTCCCTTGGACTTGAATGGAGAAACGATCGGCCGCTGCCATAAAGTTCCCGCTTTTATAAAGAATCGTGCCACAAGGCTCTGAAGACCAAAGGTGCGTACCGAATATCACATCGACACCGTCTAAACAGCCGTCTTCAATCATTGGTTTTGCACCGCCGGGAGCATATTCCTCCGCATGCTGATGAATGAGGACGATCTTTCCTTTTAATTGATTACGATGCGTATGCAAGACTTTTGCTAATACAAGAAGTGTCGCAGTATGCCCATCGTGACCGCACGCATGCATCACACCAGGCTTTGTTGATTTGTAAGGTACATCTTTTTCATCGTGGATGGGAAGTGCATCAAAATCAGCTCTGAGGGCAATGGTTGGTCCCGGAGAAGCTCCTTCAATAAAAGCGAGTACGCCATGACCGCCCACCTTGGTGCGCGTAGGTATTTGTAATGTATCATAGTAGCTGGCGATGAAAGCGGCTGTTTCTTCTTCCTGAAAAGAAAGTTCAGGATTCATATGGAGATGGCGTCTAATTTCAACCATTTCCTCATAATGTTCATCAAGACGTTCATTGATGCTTTTTTGTAAAGTGGATATTGTCATTGAATCGAAAACCTCCTTCATGCTCTTTTACTGATTGTATGGTAATTGTTAGAATCTTTCAACAGAAGAGGATTTCGTGGTCAGTAGCAAAAGGTCATTTTACATAAAAGTCGAAGTTGATATGAAGCAGGGAAAGGGAGGAGTAGCGTTGGGAAGCTGTCCAAATTGTTCAAAAACATTTTCTTTCGTCGAAAAATTTCATTTATCACATACGAAAATGATGATGTGTCCAAGCTGCCGGCATCAAATTAAAGAAACATTTCTCTCAAAAATGAGTTTTTTCATGATCTGCTTGATTCCACTATTGGTGCTGCTGATTCAATTGAAAGGTGCTTCACCTATGTTGAAGTGGCCGGTCTTATTAGGTTGGATATTGCTGAATTTCTATGTGCTTCAGCCGATCATTCATCGGTACGAGCTGAAATCAAGCTCATAAAATGAAGAGCCCATCGACTGGGCTTTTTTTGATGAAAAAAAGAAGTGCTGAGAGCAGCACTTCCTTAATTGTCTGTGACGGCATGATAGGATGTGAGGTAAGCTGGACGAGAGAAAATGGAGCCTGTATCCTCGTGTGGCTGAAAGAATGCTTCTGATTCTTGAAAGTCTTGAAATAAGTCCTCTGATTCCCAAAGTGTCAAAATCAAATAAACTTCTTCATCTTTTTTAGGTCTTAAAACGCGAATAGCCTGGAAGCCGCGCTGATGTTCTGAGATGTTCGTCTTTTTCTGAAAGGTGGATTCAAACAGTGCTCTGCTTTCAAGCTTAACAGGGATATGATTCAAGGTGACGAAACCAGATTGGACAAGCGCGCCTTTCGTATAAATCACATCATAGGCATGAGGGGCTTTAAATACAGTCTCACCCTCCGTTTCATGAAAAAGAGCTGCTTGTTCTTTTCCGACCATATAAAGCAGATTTTCCAGATGGTGTTTCTTTGCGATTTTATGCAAAAAATCTGCTGTTCCATATGTAATATAGAAATTCATCTAAACCGCCTCCTGCTTGATAGTATAACAAAAGAATGATATATAATTCTTTGGCAGTCAATCCATAAAACATATTATGAAGCAATACATCCCATACTATCCGTATAAAGGAATGAGGTGACCTAATTTGAAGAAAAAGAAGATAATCATTCCATTAGTCATTGCAGGAAGTACAATCGTACTCTCATTTATTGGCTATCTGACGATTTTATTTTTAGGACATTATGTCATAGATGAAAAGAAGCTTGTTTTTCACGCTTCCTCCAAAATCATTGATCAGAATGGAAAAGAACTCACAAGCATGTATTCAGAAAATCGGGACCCTGTGTCATTAAAAGAGGTGCCTGATAAAGTAGCAAAAGCTTTTGTGGCTGTTGAGGACAAGCGTTTTTATGAGCATCACGGAATTGATGCACAGTCTATTTCAAGGGCGGTTTATCGAGATATATTAGCAGGAGGGAAGGTAGAGGGCGGCAGTACAATTACCCAGCAGCTCGCAAAAAATATTTTTCTCACAAATGACAAAACCTTTCTTCGAAAAACAAAAGAAGTCATTATTGCCATTAACTTAGAAAGAGATTATTCAAAGGATAAGCTGCTTGAGATGTATTTGAATCAGCTATACTTTGGCCATGGTGTTTATGGTATTCAGGCAGCAGCCAATTATTATTTTAGTAAGGATGTGAAAGATTTAACGGTCAGCGAAGGTGCCACACTCGCTGCGATGCCAAAGGCACCATCTTCTTACTCGCCTGTTTTACACCCTGATAAAAATAAACAGAGGCGGGACACCATCCTGAATTTAATGAATGAACAAGGATATTTGTCTTCAACAGAAACAATAGAAGCAAAAGGGAGAACACTAGGCATTCATTTAAAAAAGAAATCAGAAACACCTTGGGTGGACAGCTATGTTGATCTCATTATTAAAGAAGCAGAATCAGAGTATGCCATTTCGCATGAACAATTGCTTCAAGGCGGCTATACCATTACAGTTCCGATTGATATGAATCTGCAAAAAAACGCTTATGATGCGATGAAGAACAACCGTTATTTCCCGGGAAAAAGCGGTTCTCCGGAAGGCAGCGCCGTATTCATTGATAACGAGTCTGGTGGAGTGAAAGCAGCCATCGGTGGACGAGAATATCAGGCGAGAGGCTACAACAGGGTGACAGCTGTTAGACAGCCGGGATCTGTTTTTAAGCCGATCGCAGTCTACGGCCCGGCAATGCAGGAGAAAAAATTCAGACCTTATTCACTGCTTGAAGACAAAGAAAAAAGCTATGACGGCTATTCACCAAAAAATTACGATGGGCAGTATGAAGGAAGGGTCACAATGGTGGATGCCCTCATGAAAAGTAAAAATACCGCTGCTGTGTGGACGTTAAGCAAGCTGGGCATTGACACGTCGAAATCATATCTTGAGAAAATGGGGATAGATATCTCGGATAAAGGACTAGCCATGGCGCTTGGCGGTTTAGAAAAAGGAGTTTCCCCATTACAGATCGCTGGAGCCTTCCATACATTTGCAAATGAAGGCGTATATAAAAAGCCTTTCTTCATTCAGAAAATCACCAATGATGAAGGAGAAACTGTAGAAAAGAATCGTGGTAAGCAAGAACGAGTGTTTAGCGTGCAGAATGCTTGGAATATGACAAGAATGCTTCAGCAAGTCGTCAAAGGCGGAACAGCCCAGAGCGGTTCATACGCTGGAGATTTAGCAGGTAAGACAGGTACGACCACATATTCAGGTGTGAAAGGTGCAACAAAGGATGCCTGGTTTGCCGGCTATACGCCTAGTACAACGGGTGCGATTTGGATGGGGTATGACAAAACCGATAACAGTCACTATTTAACCGGCGGCAGTCAATTCCCGGTGCAGCTGTTTAAAGATATTTTAACAGCAGCTCAAATCACCAATGAAACGTTTGAAAAACCAGAGGGGATAAAAGAGCTCGAGTCGCCTATCCATTTAGAGGGACTATCAGGATTTGAAGCCCGCTATGCGTTTAAAATCAAAGGATTGTTTACATTAGAGCTGTCTTGGGACAATCAAGAGGATAAACGCGTTGAATACCGCATTTATGAAAAGAGAAATGGAAGCGAGACGCTGATCGACACAGTGACAGGCGTGGGCAGCTATACAATGCCGTATGCCAATGTATTTTCAAATGCAGAGTATAAGGTTGTTCCATATAATACCCAAACGCAAGAAGAAGGCGAAGGCAGTCCATATGTCAAGCCAGAGGCTTTTGGACGTTAATATTCGGCGATTTTTTGAACATTGAGCCGCTTTAGTATACCGTGCCTTGAAAAAACGGTATAGTAAAAGCAGGTTTGAGCCTTGTACAAAAAGAGAGTATAAGGCGAAAGGTGGAATGAAAGGTAATGGGAAAAACGAAGGTTTTTAATGACACGTTCTTAAAGGCGTGTAAAGGGGGAAAAACAGACCATGTACCAGTGTGGTATATGAGACAGGCAGGACGCTCACAGCCTGAATATCGTGCCCTTAAAGAAAAATACGGGCTATTTGAAATTACGCATCAGCCAGAGTTATGTGCTTATGTAACAAGACTTCCTGTAGAACAATATGGTGTAGATGCCGCTATTTTATATAAAGATATTATGACCCCGCTTCCGGCTATTGGAGTGGACGTAGAAATTAAAAATGGAATTGGACCTGTGATTGATGCACCGATTCGATCTAAAGCAGATATCGAACGTCTTGGGGAACTTCATCCTGAAGAAGACCTGCCATATGTGCTTGATACCATTCAGCTTTTAACGAAGGAGCAGCTGAATGTTCCACTTATCGGTTTTGCTGGCGCACCATTTACGATGGCAAGCTATATGATTGAAGGCGGCCCATCTAAAAATTATCATAAAACAAAGGCACTGATGTACAGTGATCCTGAGGCGTGGATGCTGCTTATGAACAAGTTAGCTGATATGACGATTACGTACATACGCGCGCAGGTAAAAGCCGGGGTCAGTGCATTTCAAATTTTCGATTCATGGGTTGGTGCTTTAAATGCAGCAGATTACCGGACATTCATTAAGCCTGTCATGCAGCGAATTTTCACAGAGCTGAAGTCTGAAAACGTCCCAATGATCATGTATGGAGTTGGTGCAAGCCATTTAGCGAAAGACTGGCATGACCTGCCGCTTGATGTGGTTGGACTGGATTGGCGTATGAGTGTAGACGAAGCAAGAAAAGAAGGGCTCACAAAAACGTTACAGGGGAACCTTGATCCAACCATTTTACTTGCTCCTTGGGAAGTCATTGAAGAGAGAGCAAAAGCTATTTTAGATCAAGGAATGAAATCAGATCACTTTATCTTTAACTTAGGTCATGGGGTATTTCCAGATGTTTCACCAGATACGTTAAAGAAGCTGACAGATTTTATTCACGATTATTCAGCGAAACATAAAAAATCATCCATCTAAACTATTTCAAATGATCTGAAGGAGTGTTGGTTGTGGAGAAAAAGAAAATGGGACTTCTTGTCATGGCATATGGCACCCCATATAAAGAAGAAGATATTGAGCGTTATTATACACATATCCGCAGAGGCAGAAAGCCGGAGCCAGAGATGCTGCAAGATTTGAAGGATCGCTACAAGGCAATCGGCGGTATTTCTCCTTTATCAAAAATTACCGAACAGCAGGCAAATGGTTTGTGTGATCATTTGAACGACATCCAAGACGACATTGAATTTCATGTCTACATTGGCTTAAAGCATATTGAGCCGTTCATTGAGGATGCAGTTGCAGAGATGCACAAGGACGGCATCACAGAAGCAGTGAGTATTGTTCTTGCGCCGCATTTTTCAACCTTTAGCGTGAAATCGTATAACAAGCGTGCACAAGATGAGGCAGACAAGCTTGGCAATCTGAAGATTACGTCTGTGGAAAGCTGGTACGATGAGCCGAAGTTTGTGGACTATTGGGTGAAACAAGTGAAGGATACGTATGCATCGATGAGTGAAGAGGAAAGAGAATCAGCCGTACTCATTGTGTCTGCACACAGCCTTCCTGAAAAGATTATTGCAGCAGGAGATCCATATCCTGATCAGCTCGCACAATCTGCCAAAATGATTGCAGAAGGTGCAGGAATTGAACATTATGAAATTGGCTGGCAAAGTGAAGGCAACACGCCTGATCCATGGCTTGGACCAGACGTTCAAGACTTAACACGGGACCTATTCGAACAAAAAGGCTATAAAACGTTCGTATATGTGCCTGTTGGATTTGTCGCTGACCATCTTGAAGTGTTATACGACAACGATTATGAATGTAAAGTCGTGACAGATGAAATCGGTGCAGCCTACTATCGTCCAGAAATGCCAAATGCGAAACCAGCATTTATTGATGCCCTCGCAACTGTCGTATTAAAGAAGCTTGACGAAAGCAAGTAATTATATAAAAGAAGGCGATCCTATGCATGACAATCAAAAACACCTTGTCATCATTGGCGGTGGCATCACTGGTTTAGCCGCCGCCTTCTATTTGGAAAAGGAAGTCGAAGAAAAAGGTCTTCCCATTCAAATATCTCTTATTGAAGCGAGCCCTAGGCTAGGTGGAAAAATACAAACATTATATAAAGACGGCTACATCATTGAACGTGGACCTGATTCATTTTTAGAAAGAAAGGTCAGTGGACCGCAGCTGGCGAAGGATGTGGGTCTCGCAGATCAGCTCGTCAATAATGAAACAGGGCAGGCATATGTACTAGTCAATGAAACTCTTCACCCGATGCCAAAAGGCGCTGTCATGGGTATTCCAACTCAAATCAGCCCATTCATCACAACCGGTCTTTTTTCAGTTGCAGGAAAAGCGAGAGCCGCAATGGATTTCGTCTTGCCAAAAAGCAAGCAAACAGAAGATCAGTCGCTCGGTGAATTTTTTAGAAGACGTGTCGGTGATGAAGTAGTTGAGAATTTAATCGAACCTCTTCTATCAGGCATTTATGCAGGTGACATTGACCGTCTCAGCTTAATGTCCACCTTCCCGCAGTTTTATCAAACAGAACAAAAGCATCGCAGTTTGATTCTTGGGATGAAAAAATCACAGCAGCATGCGAAAGCGCAGCAAGTGACAGCGAAAAGACAAGGGCAGTTCCAAACGATCAATCAAGGACTGCAAGCGCTTGTTGAAGCAGTAGAAAGCAAGCTCAAGCTGACAACGATTTATAAAGGGACAAAAGTGCAGCAGATTGAAAAAACAGATGGGGGCTACGGTGTGCAGTTAGACAGCGGTCAAACGCTTTTTGCTGATTCAGCCATTGTGACAACTCCGCATCAATCGATCTATTCCATGTTTCCAAAAGAAGCAGGGCTTGAGTACTTGCATGATATGACATCTACTTCTGTTGCAACGGTGGCACTCGGTTTTAAAGAAGAGGATGTTCATAATGAATATGACGGTACTGGTTTTGTCATCTCAAGAAACAGTGATTTCTCTATTACAGCCTGTACGTGGACGAACAAAAAATGGCCGCATACAGCTCCTAAAGGAAAAACGCTATTGCGTGCCTATGTAGGGAAAGCTGGCGACGAATCAATTGTCGAGCAATCAGACCATCAAATTGTCAGCATCGTGCTGGAGGATTTGAAAAAAATCATGGATATTAAAGCAGATCCAGAACTGACGACAGTGACTCGCTGGAAGACGAGCATGCCGCAGTATCACGTCGGTCATCAAAAAGCTATTTCGAACATGCGAGAAACGTTTAAGCAATCATATCCTGGTGTTTATATCACAGGTGCTGCTTTTGAAGGTGTCGGAATCCCTGATTGTATTGATCAAGGAAAAGCTGCTATTTCAGAAGCTTTATCTTACCTATTTTCATAAAAAAACAACTCCCTTTTCTGTCATGGAAAGGGAGTTTTTCATGTTCGAATCAATCGAAAAGAGTTGGGAATCATAAATGTGAACAAAGTTGTTGCATCCGGGGAAAAGGGTGTGGTATATTACTTTCTGTACTTAATGACCAAAACGTTCAAATAGTCATTTTGGGAGTGAGATCATGAGTGTTGATAGGAGACAAATGATTTTAGACGGGGCTACGAAGGCATTTACTCAATTCGGGTATAAAGCCACCACAATGGACCTTGTGGCAAAGCTTGCCAACGTCGGAAAAGGAACCATTTATACCTTTTTCAAAAACAAAGAAGAGCTGTTCGATGAAATTTTCACATCCCTTTTAATGGAGATGAGGAAAATTGCGGATGAAGCAATGGATGAGGAAAAAAGTTTCTCTGAAAACCTTCACTTAGCACTCTTTGCAATATTGGAATTTCGAAAAAACCACCAGCTCACAATCAAAATCTTTCAGGAAAGTGCGGAGCTTGGCACGTCAGCGGTCAAGGAAATGATTGAGAAGATGGAGCAAATGATCATTCGCTATATCAAAACGAAAGTAAAAGAAGCGATTGATAAAGGCGACATTAAGCCATGTGATCCTGAATTGACTGCATTTGTGATGGTGAAACTATATATTGCACTTATTTTTGATTGGGAAAAGCGATACGAGCCTTTAACAAAAGAAGAGGTGGCCGAGTCGCTGGAACTTTATGTTCTCAAAGGACTTTTAGCAGCACCATAATTTTTTTTAAGTTCAAATGACCAAATTCTAAATTTAGTCATCATCTATGGGAGGAAAACAGCAATGAATTTAATTCGGAATCAATGGAAAGACATTGTGACGAGCAAAAAACTACTGATCCCGATTTTAGCTGTCTTATTTATTCCGCTGATTTACAGCGGTGTATTTTTAAAAGCGTACTGGGATCCATATGGTACAGTCGATCAGTTGCCTGTAGCGGTTGTCAACTTGGATGAAGGCAGTCATTATGACGGGAAGACACTGCATGTCGGCGATGATTTAGTGAAGGAATTAAAGAAAAACGATAATTTCAAATGGAACTTTGTCGATAGTGAAGAAAAGGCAGTGAAGGGATTAAATAATGAGGATTATTATCTCGTCGTGGAAATACCAAAGGATTTCTCGAAAAATGCAAGTACAGTCCTTGATAAACATCCAAAAAAATCGAATCTGAAATATTATACGAATCCAGGCGCCAACTATGCGGCGTCACAAATTGCGAATAATGCCATTATCAAATTAAAAGATTCGGTTTCAAAGGAAGTCACAAAAAATTACGCAGAGGTCATTTTTGATAACTTCAAAACGATTGCAAAAGGCTTAGATCAAGCAAGCGATGGTGCGAAGAAAATTGATGACGGAACAAAAAGTGCAAAAGATGGCAGTAACAAGTTAAAGGACAATTTAGCAAAATTGGCTGAAGGAACATTAACCTATAGCGAAGGTGTTCATCAGTTTGCTGGTAAAATGGGTGAACTGAACACAGGGATACAATCTCTTGACAGCGGACTTGGCCAGCTCTTAACAGGCTATCAAACCATCGATCAGAAATTTGGAGAGCTTGGTACAGGAATTGATACATTGACTGAAGGGTTAAACACAAGCCGTGAAGGTCATCAGCAGCTCGCTTCTAAAATGCCGCAATTCACAGCGGGTATTGAGCAGCTAAACAACAAAGCACAATCTTTTTCAGAAAAAATTGAAGCAGTAGAAAAAGTCTTGTCGTCACCAGAATTAGCGAACCTTGAAAAGATGGCGCCTAAACTCGATCAGGTGAAAAAAGACGCAAAAACGTTTCGTACAAAACTTGCTTCATTAAAAGAAGCGCTATCGAATCGAGATGCTAAAGTAAAAAGCATCATCCAAAACAGCTCAATGACAGATGAAGAGAAAAAGGCGGCAATGGATCAGCTTGACAGTCTGCCTAAAATCGAACTGCCAGATCTGTCTGGACTTGAACAAAGCTTAGCGGCCTTGCAGGAACTGCCTGATGCAAGTGAGGTTCAATCTGCGGTTGCTTCTGCAAAAGCTCAGCTGCAGCAAGTCAAACAGCTGCCAAAGAAAACGGAACAGCTGTACACATCTACAGTCGCGATACAAAATGCGATTGATCAAATGACATCTGGTACGAATAAATTGTATCAAGGTGCACTTAAGCTCCAAACAGGTCAAGGCCAATTACAAGATGGTCTGCAAACAGCAAATGGAAAGCTGGATACAGCGAAAAGCGGTGCAGATAAGCTTGCGAATGGTTCAAGCCAGCTGAGTGCAGCGTTAAATAAGCTGGAAAGTGGTTCAACGAATATCCAAAGCAACACATCTAAGCTTGCTGAAGGCTCAAAATCACTCGATAAAGGATTGGGAGATTTAAAGAGCGGTACAGGTAAGCTGTCCGATAAATTAAAAAGTGCCGCTGATGAAACAGGAGAAATTGATGCGGGTCAAGACAATTACAATATGATTGCGAGTCCCGTGAAAACAGAAAATGATACAGCGAAAAAGATCGATAATTATGGTACAGGGCTCACACCTTATATTTTATCGATGGGACTCTTTGTAGGGGCTCTCATGCTCACCGTTGTATTCCCAATGAAAGACCCTGCTGGACGCCCTAGAAACGCGTTTGAATGGTTTTTCAGCAAATATAGCGTACTCCTCTTTGTCGGTATCCTGCAAGCAGTCATTGCAAGCTCCATGCTCATCTTTGGGCTTGGTCTTGAGGTGGAAAGCCTCTGGCGCTTCTATCTCTTTGCGATTATCGTCAGTCTGACATTCTTAGCGATCATTCAGCTGCTGGCGACAACTATGGGGAACCCAGGACGCTTCATTGCCGTTATTATCTTGGTTCTTCAGCTCGCAGCAAGTGCTGGTACATTCCCGCTTGAGCTTGTGCCGAAATTCTTCCAAGTCATTCATAGTCTGCTTCCAATGACGTATACAATCAACGGATTTAGAACGATCATTGCAAGCGGTGATGACAGCTATTTATGGCACCAAGCAGCGATCCTTGGAACAGTTGCGATCATCATGATGGCGGCAACAACAGCATACTTTGCTTGGAACGTAAGAAAAATGAAACAGGACGAAGCTTAATTCATGATCCTTTCTCTTTATAGAGGAAGGATTTTTCATTTGAAATTAGACATCTCGAACCTGAAGCGATATATTTTAAGAAGAGATGCTGAAAAAGGCATACATGGAAGGAATTGCTTTCAGACAAAGGAGGAAATGCCGAATGACAACTGAAGTAAACGAAACCGTTCAGCTGATTCAAAAGCTCGTATCAATCCCAAGTCCATCAGGAAATACGGAAAAAGTGATCGGCTTTGTTGAACGTTTTTTACAAGATTTGAATATTGAGACAAAACGAAATCGAAAAGGCGGATTAATTGCCACAATCAAAGGGACAGATGACAAAGAACACCGCATGCTGACAGCGCATGTCGATACGCTCGGTGCGATGGTTAAGGAAATTAAATCAAATGGACGGCTTCGTCTTGCACTTATTGGAGGCTTTCAATATAACTCAATTGAAGGCGAATATTGTGAAATTGAAACAGCATCAGGCTATACATACACAGGGACCATTCTTATGCATCAAACATCCGTTCATGTTTATGCGGATGCTGGAAAAGCGAAACGAAACCAAGAAAATATGGAGATTCGTCTCGATGAAAAGGTGAAAAAGGCAGACGATGTCAAAGCACTTGGCATTCAAGTAGGGGACTTTATTTCATTTGATCCGAGAGTGGAAGTGACGTCTTCAGGGTTTATTAAATCAAGACATCTTGATGATAAGGCAAGTGTTGCGCTGCTTTTGCGGCTCATCCACCGGATTCAAAAGGAAAGCATCACATTGCCGCATACGACGCATTTTTTAATTTCCAATAATGAAGAGATTGGCTACGGCGGCAACTCGAATATTCCAGAAGAGACAGTGGAATATCTAGCTGTTGATATGGGTGCGATCGGTGACGGTCAATCAACAGATGAATACAGTGTATCGATTTGTGTAAAGGATTCGAGCGGCCCTTATCACTATGGATTACGCAAGCATTTAGCTGCATTAGCAGAAGAGAACAACATTGATTACCGCCTTGATATTTACCCTTATTATGGCTCTGATGCATCAGCAGCCATTAGAGCAGGGCATGATATCATTCATGGACTGATTGGTCCTGGTATAGATTCCTCGCATGCTTTTGAAAGAACACATGAAGATTCACTTGTCCATACAGCGGATCTCCTTTACTACTATGTTCAATCACCATTAATCACAGCATAAAAAAAGAACCCCTGATAGATGGGGTTCTTTTTGGTTAGCTTGAAAGCTGTGTTGGCTCAGGTGCCTCTTGTCCAGTCATCACACGATGTCCTTTTTCAGGGTCATACTGCCCTTCCCATTTAGACATGACAACAGCTGCAAGTGCATTTCCTGTTAAGTTTACAACTGTCCGCGCCATATCCATGATACGGTCCACACCTGCAATAAATGCAAGACCTTCAGCAGGTACACCGATCGTTCCTAATGTCGCGAGTAATACAACAAATGAAGTACCAGGAACGGCAGCCATTCCTTTAGATGTAACCATCAGCACAAGAACTAGTGTAAGCTGCTGGACGATCGTAAGGTCAATGCCATATACCTGTGCAAGGAAAAGCGCAGCAATGGCTTGATACAAGACGGAGCCGTCCAGATTAAATGTATAACCGATTGGGATAACGAATGAAACAATGCCTTTTGGACATCCGATGCGCTCCATTTTATCCATGACTCTTGGTAAAACTGTTTCTGAGCTGGATGTACTAAAGGCAAGAAGCATTTCGTCTTTCATGTAAGCAAGAAATCTGAAAATATTGACGCCAATCATCTTTCCGATAATTCCGAATACAACGATAAGGAAGAGAGCGAGCGCAAAATAAACAAGACCTACAAGCTTACCTAATGAAATAAGAGATTCAAGACCAAATTTTGATACGGTCACACCAATGAGTGCAAATACACCAAATGGTGCAGCTTTCATCACAACATTGACGACATGGAACATGGCATGTGATACACCTTCGAAGAAGGCGAGCACTGGTTTACCGCGTTCCCCAATCGCTGAAACGCCAAGTGCAAATAGCACAGTGAAGAAAATAATCGCAAGCAAATCACCTTCCGCCAATGATTGGAAGAAGTTCGTTGGAACGATATGAAGGAACGTATCAGCAACTGATTTGCTGCTTTGCTCTTTTTCCGTTTCAACATATTGGCTAATATCTTGTTTTTCTGCATGTCCAAAGTCAACGCCTGCACCAGGTTGTACAAAGTTTGCAAGGACAAGACCAAGGACAATCGCAAATGTTGTGATAATTTCAAAATAAAGAATGGTTCTAAAACCTAGTTTCCCTACTTTTTTACCATCACCCGCACCTGCAACACCTAAAATTAAGCTGGATACGACAATTGGTATGACAATCATCTTGATGAGTCTTAAGAAGAAGTCTCCAATTGGTTTTAAGTATGTCTCGACACCTGGGTTACCGAAAAAGATTGCCCCAACAACGACACCGAGAATAAGACCGATTAGGATTTGAGTAGCCAATCCAAATTTTAATTTTTTCATAGATTTCCTCCCTAACATATTCATTAAAGGAATATTCCCATCATATTAAGTTTTAATATATGAATTAAAGTATAACTAAAATTAAAGAGGTTCGTCCACGATAAAATTATATTAAGAAAATACAAAATTGTTAGAAAAAATAGACATTTAGAACCCCCCTTCATTGCTTCTAGTCAATAAAAAGTGTCTTCAGAACTAAAACTCATCATATGAAAATACTAAAAAACCCTTTTGTGACAGGGGTTTTACCTTTTTACCTATTTTTCAGAAAAAATAAAAAGCACTTTTGACTCCAACTGACGAAGGAGGAAAAAAGTGCTTTTTTATTCAATTTATTTCCTTATTTAAGATAACTTACTTGTGAGCATTCCTCACATTCATTACCATAACACTCGTGCTGTTCCATTAAATCATTTCCACATTTTGTGCATTTTTTTGAGGGCAAATTTCTAAAAAACTCTGTGATTTTTCCTAGCATTTGTCATCCTCCTATACGTTTTGTTGTTATTATTGTATTATAACAGATTAATAATTGTCAATCTGTTTTGTAACAATAGGCAGGAAGAATGCTTTTTTCATGAAAAATGGGTATATTGTAAGAAGGGGATTTTTAGAAAAGGAGGGAAAAATGACGATGAAATTAACCGTAATTGGATGCTATGGAGGGTTTCCGGCAGCTGGTGAAGCGACATCAGGCTACCTTTTTGAATCAAATGGCTTTCGTCTTCTTGTAGACTGCGGAAGCGGTGTTCTTTCAAAGCTTCAGCAATACATTGATATAGAAGAACTAGATGCTGTTCTCCTTTCTCATTATCACCACGATCATATTGCAGATATCGGACCACTCCAATATGCGAAGCTAGTGGGATATCATTTAGGAAAAAGCAGCGGCCCGCTTCCGATCTATGGACATACTGGTGATCAAGAAGCATTTGGACGGCTTTGTGATGATGTACATACAAAGGCAAAGCCTTATCAGCCGGAAGAAGGGATTCAACTCGGACCCTTTCAAATTGATTTTTTGAAAACGGTTCATCCAGCAGAATGCTATGCGATGAGAATTCAGGCAGAAGATGCTGTGGTCGTGTATACAGCAGACTCAAGCTATCAGGAGGCATTTATTCCATTTAGCAAGGGGGCAGATCTGCTCATTGCCGAAAGCAATTTTTACGCCGGACAAGATGGATCAGGTGCTGGACATATGAACAGTACGGAAGTAGGAAAGATTGCAACGGAAGCAAATGTTGGGGAACTCATCATCACCCATCTGCCCCATTTTGGTCGTCATAAAGACCTAGTCAATGAAGCACAGGCGTTATATACTGGCAGTATACAGCTTGCCCATTCAGGGCTTAGATGGAACAAGGAAGGAAGATAGAGATGCTGTTTATCGATAACGAACAACATTATGATCCAATGATTAATTTGGCAATTGAAGAATATTGCTTAAAATATTTAGATCCAGAAGAAACGTATTTGCTGTTTTACATTAATCAGCCGTCGATCATTATCGGAAAGAACCAAAATACAATAGAAGAAATCAACACAAAGTATGTGGAAGACAACGGAATCAAAGTCGTGCGCCGCTTATCCGGCGGTGGTGCAGTTTACCATGACAAAGGGAACTTAAACTTCAGCTTTATCACAAAAGATGATGGAGACAGCTTCCATAACTTTAAAAAGTTCACAGAGCCAGTCATCAAAGCGCTTGAAAAGCTGGGCGTTAAAGCTGAATTGAGCGGCAGAAATGACATCATGGCAGATGGACGTAAAATTTCTGGAAATGCCCAGTTCGCAACAAGAGGACGTATTTTCAGCCATGGCACACTTCTATTTGATTCAGAAATTGAACATGTCGTTTCGGCTTTAAATGTGAAAAAAGAAAAAATTGAATCAAAAGGCATCAAATCGATTAGAAGCAGGGTTGCCAATATTAGTGAACTGATGGATCAAAAAATGACAACAGAAGAATTTAGAAAAATTCTTTTAAGCTACATTTTTGATACAAATGGGGACGTGCCTCAATATCGCCTGACTGAAAAGGATTGGGAAAAGATTCACGAAATTTCTAGAGATCGCTATCAAAAATGGGAATGGAACTACGGCCGTTCACCGAAATTTAATTTGCAGCATTCTAAGAGATTCCCTGCAGGCTCCATTGATTTGCGATTAGAAGTGAAAAAAGGGATGATCCAGGATTGCAAAATCTTTGGTGATTTCTTTGGTGTAGGGGATATTGCCGATATTGAGAAGCGGCTCATCGGACAGCAATATGATCGTAAAACGATCAGTGATGTCTTAGAAGATATGGATATGCGCCACTATTTCGGCAACGTATCAAAAGAGGATTTTCTTGATTTGATTTATTAATTGCGGGAAAGCACGGCTAGAGATAGCAGTGCTTTTTTGATTGAAGGAAATGAAAGCGATTTACATTTGATCTTGTGGATTTTTTCGATTGTCTATTATAATAGAAAGGAGGAATGTTCGGCCATAAAATGAATGGTCATTCATTCATTGATGACATGTAAGGGGTGGGAGAATGGATTTGATCAAAAATCTTCAGCAGACGGCGATGACGAAGGGAGAAAATATCGCACTGATCTTTGAAGGAAAGAAGTGGACCTATCGAGAGCTGATGACAAGTATCGAGCGTTTTGCAGATGGATTAGTCAACGAAGGGTTTCAAGCTGGGGATCATATCGCGCTTATTTTAGGAAATTCACCGCATTTTGTCATTTCTTTTTTTG
The DNA here is from genome assembly GCF_038593345.1 of Bacillus sp. FSL M8-0350. Taxonomy (NCBI): domain Bacteria; kingdom Bacillati; phylum Bacillota; class Bacilli; order Caryophanales; family Bacillaceae; genus Bacillus; species Bacillus sp. FSL M8-0350. The sequence continues at coordinate 1,042,317 of NZ_CP151985.1, forward strand.
GCGCATTAAAGGCAGGGCTTGTCGTTGTACCTATTAACCCAACGTATACACCTAGTGAAATTGGATATATGCTCATCACAGGCGATGTGAAAGGTATTGTGGCGCCTGAACAGCTTCTGCCAGTTTACGAGCAGGTGTATGAGCAGCTTCCGTCGATTGAAAGAGTCATTATTTGTGCAGAAAATGAAGCGGCGTGCAGATCAAGCTTCAAGGAAGTATCTGATCGACTTGTTTTCTTTGGAAAGCTTGTGTCAGGTGCTGCGAATGAAAACGTACATCCTTCCATTCAGCCAGATGATACTGCTGTTATTTTATTTACATCTGGCACGACTGGAAAACCAAAAGGTGCCATGCTGACTCATTTCAACCTTTATTCAAATGCCAGAGATGTCGCTGAGTATTTATCGATTGATAAAAAGGACAAGGTTATTGCCGCTTTGCCAATGTTCCATGTATTTTGTTTAACAGTCTGTATGAATGCACCGTTGATTCATGGTGCGACGATTTATGTCTTGCCGCATTTCAGCCCGTCAGAGCTTTTGCGCATGATGGAAAAAGAGAAGCCAACGTTATTTGTTGGAGTGCCCACCATGTATAACTATTTGTACCGCCAGGAGGGGCATGAGGAAGCGATGTCATCCGTGAGGATCTGTATATCAGGTGGTGCCTCAATGCCTGTTGCCTTACTCCATGGCTTTGAGAAAAAATTCGGTGTTACGGTCCTTGAGGGCTATGGGCTATCAGAGGCATCTCCAGTGACTGCATTCAATCCTCTTGACGGAAAAAGAAAACCAGGTTCTGTCGGAACTGACATTATGAATGTGAAGAATAAAATTGTGACTGAACTTGGAGAAGAAGTCGGTCCTAATGAAGTCGGAGAGCTGATAGCAAAAGGGCCAAACATCATGAAAGGCTATTATCAAATGCCAGAAGATACGGAAGCTGCACTAAGAGACGGCTGGCTGTATACTGGCGATTTGGCGAGAAGAGATGAAGACGGATATATTTACATTGTCGATCGGAAAAAGGATATGATTCTTGTTGGCGGTTATAATGTTTATCCAAGAGAAGTAGAAGAAGTACTATATCAACATGAAGGTGTAGCAGAAGCCGTTGTCATCGGTGTGCCAGACCCAAACACAGGAGAGGCAGTCGTCTGTTACATTTCCCCTAAGAAACATGCTCACATCAATCAAGAAGACATCATCACACATTGTTCACGCTATTTAGCAAAATATAAGCAGCCCCAAACGATCCATTTCATAGATGATATTCCTAAAAACACAACTGGTAAAATTTTAAGAAGAGCGCTAAGAGAAAAGTATCAAGCAGAAGAAAGTAAATAAAAAAAGGGAGTCTCTGATGAGGAGGCTCCCTTACAAATCCCCGCAATTCAAGGTTTTCTCTCAAAGACATTTTATTTTAGCTCTTTTGAATGGCTTCTTTTAACTGTCTCTGAAAAGAATTCGACTGTTTTTGATTCAGTTCATAAAACGTTCCATCAACTAAAAAAACGACCTGTGATCGGTTGGTCCAAAGCTGGAAGGTGGTGCCGTTTGTTCGTCCGAACATCACCTTGGCGATATAATCAGGCTTTTTTAAATTTTTCTTGAGATGATTGCTTGTTTGTTTGCCTTTATTTAATTCTTCAATTAAATCTTCTGCTGTGTCCTTATCATCTATTTCATAAGAGATTGATTCATTCGCAGGTGAGAGCAGCAATTTTTCTGCTCGATTCTCATCAAAGATTTCGCTCGTCCGGCTGAACACATAAAAGAAAGTGATTAATAAAAGTCCAAAAATCACAACTCCTGCAAGGATTTTCTTCATTTTGATCCTCCAACTTACTGTTTTACATGTAGCTTCTCCGATTTTTGAGCCGCATAATCATTTTTTTCGCGAAAGCTTTTTCAGATGGGGCATGCTATGATGGAGCCACATGAGACAGGTTCTAAACGAAAAAATGCGCGACTAGAATAGAGAGAGGGATGGAAGGGAGGCTGACCTGTGCGAGTACGTAAATGGATAGCTCTTGTAACGGTAGCATACATATTGTACGGTCTTTTTATTTATTCGTATTTGTTTCTAATGGGGGATTCATCGGTACCTGAAAGTATAAAAGAGACAAGTGCAGATCCGCATACTTTTATGACAAGCCATGAGCTTGTGATCAGTGAGAATTTCTCGAACATACGGAACCTGCTGTATTTCATAACCATCCCATTAGATTGGTATGTCTTTTTTCTTTTGCTCATTTCAGGGTTTTCACGGAAAATAGCAGACTGGAGCTTGGCAGCAGCCCGTTTCAAGTTTTTAAGCAAACTTGTGTATGTGTTTGTGCTGTCACTTTTAACAATGATCATTTCATTCCCAATTAAATGGATTGGCTATCAGCTGTCTTTACACTACGGAGTATCTTCACAAAGTACGGCAAGCTGGTTGAAAGATCAAACACTGGATTTTTGGATTCAATATCCGCTCCTTGCCCTTTGTGCTATTGTGTTCTTTTGGCTGATTCAAAAGAGAAGAAAGCGCTGGTGGCTGTATGCGTGGTGTTTGACAGTCCCAGTTACGCTGTTTCTCTTCTTTATACAGCCGGTCGTCATTGATCCGTTATATAACAATTTTTATCCACTAAAGGATCAAGCCCTAGAGAAGAAGATATTAACGCTGGCAGACAAAGCGCATATTCCGGCAGATCATGTATACGAGGTCAATATGTCTGAAAAAACGAATACGATGAACGCTTATGTCACAGGAATAGGTGAAAATAAGCGTATTGTCTTATGGGACACAACACTGCAAAAGCTGAAAGACCGAGAAATTTTATTTATCATGGCGCATGAAATGGGACATTACGTCATGAAACATGTCTATATTGGGTTAGCAGGATACTTAGTGCTGTCACTGGCCGGATTTTTTGTAATCGACCGTCTTTATTTTTATCTTTATCAAAAAGGAGCAGCCTCATTTCGACTCAAGGTGTCTAACGACATCGCTGCTCTTCCGCTTCTTTTAATCATCGTATCCATGCTGTCATTTGCAGCTTCACCTTTTACAAATGCAGTGTCAAGGCATCAAGAACGGGCAGCCGACGAATATGCGGTGAACATGACAAAAGACGGGAATGCAGGCGTAACGTCTTTTCAAAAGCTTGCAAAATCAGGGCTCTCCCAGGTGAATCCACCATTTCTAGTGAAGATTTTCCGCTATGGACACCCGACCATGATGGAAAGAATTATGGATATGGAAAAAGCAGCGGAAAAAGAGAAAACGCCGAAAAAGCAGGAATAAATAAAATCCGGCTGGATCAGCCGGATTTTTATTATCACATTTGGATTAGTTAGAAGCCGCTTGAACGTTGATTAACCCTTTTCCGTAATAGAATGAGTCACCAAGCGGTGTTGCCGTGTTTTCTAAGCGCTGGCGAACCTGAGAAGTTGATAGATTCGGATACTTAGAAAGGATAAGCGCTGCTGCTCCTGCTACATGAGGAGACGCCATAGATGTTCCAGTATAAGAAGTGTATCCACTGCTTGGCACTGTACTTAAAATAGAAGTACCAGGTGCAGAAACATCTAATTCAGGACCTGCGCTAGAAGATGAGTTTCTGACATTGTTACTGTTTACATTGGCAACAGCAATTGTAGAATCGTATTTTGCTGGATAGCCAACGGTGCTAGTAGAGCCAAATGAACCTGAATTTCCTGCTGCGGCAACGACAACTACTCCGCGGTTATTCGCTGTGTCAACAGCATTTTTAAGCGCTGTGGAGCCGTTTGGTCCGCCTAAGCTCATATTGATGACATCCATGTTATTCGCTACAGCCCATTCAATACCGCTAATAATCCAGCTGTATTGTCCGTCGCCATTACGGTCTAATACTTTCACAGCATATAGGGAAGCGCTTGGAGCGACCCCAAGAACACCAATTGTGTTATCAAGGGCAGCAATGGTTCCTGCTACGTGAGTTCCATGTGATTGAAAGTCTTGGGTGGCATTTGGCTCTGAAGGGACGAAGCTCGCACCGCCTGCAACATTTAAGTCAGGGTGTGCAGCGTGGATTCCAGTATCAAGGACAGCTACTTTGACATTAGCACCTTTATAACCTTGAGCGTGTACAGCTGGAGCTTTGATTTGAGGGATTCCATAAGGGACGGTTTGTGCATATGCTTCTGCTTTATGGTCTTCTTCTACGTAAGCAATGCTAGGGTCATGTTCAAGTTTCTTGGCGGCTTGTTCGGACATTTTCACTTGCGCAGCATTAATGAGGCGGTATTGTTTTTCTAGTTTTCCACCATTTTGAACGACAGCTTGTTTCTTAGAGCTGTTTGTGGTGGCAGAGGCTTTAAAACCAACAATATAGCTTTTTTCACTATCTGTTTTGGAGACCGTTTCGGCATTTGCCATGGATCCTCCAAACCCTGCTGAAAACAGAAGAGGGACAGCCAATAAAACACTTGTCATCACATTTTTCTTTTTCACGCACATTCCACATCCCTTTTTTCTTATTTCAGAATAATCATCCGTAGTCTATAAGAATGAACCGTTTGATTATTCTGTATATTCAGTTTAAGGGAAGTAGGCAAATAAGAGTAGACCCGAATTTTTGTGAAAGTCCTAGCGAAAATTGGGGAATTAAGTCACTTGGAACTGGTGGTAAAATATGTTTATTCTATCATTTCAGCGATGTTCTATTAAAAAGGGAGTGTGCTTTTTTTCTCATGATCCATTTCCGGTTAAATATTCGATACCCGAAAAGCCATAAAATAGGTAGAATCGTCTAGCATCTATTTCGAATTTCGATATAAAAAAATATTATTTTATCATTGTTTTTGCCATAAAAAAGAACCTGCTCAGATAACAGGCTCTTTAAGAAGGGGCGGATTGAGTTAAATGGCTGACCACGTTGTAATCACGGACCTTCCATTTACCATCTGACCATTCCACATAATTTAAGCAAGCATTAACAAGTCTCGTGTTCTGTAGCCCCATATGTTCATCTGCCAAAGTGGTGAGTAAAGCATGGATAGCAGCTCCGTGAGCCACGATCAGGACATGTTGATCTGGATAGGCGGCTCTGACTTTCTCAATACCTTCTAGCATTCGGTTTTGAATCGTCTCAATTGGTTCCATATTTGGATACTGTTTATCTGGAAACAGCTTCTGACGCTCCTCAAACGACATGCCTTCAGCGTCACCATAATCTCGTTCTATAAAATCATCCATGATGACAAGTGGAGCATGGACATGATTTAAAATCAAGTGTGCCGTTTCTTTTGCCCTTGTTAGTGGACTGGAAATGACAACATCCCAATGGACATCCTTTAAGTAAAGTCCAGTTTGTTCAGCCTGCCATTTACCTGTGTCGTTTAAAGGGATATCTGTTCGTCCTTGAATTCGTTTCGCTGCATTCCAATCTGTTTCCCCGTGTCTGACTAGGCAAATTGTTGTCAATCAAATCCCGCCTTTTCTATCTTTTCTTCTATTATACTAAAGCAGAAGAAAAAAGACTGTATTAGCGATTTGTCAGGCTTGTTAAGGATTCGACGGAGCTTGCAACTTGAGACACCGTTTGTTTGACTTCCTTCAATTCGTTAAGGAAAGTCTGAAGGTCAATTTCAATTTTTCCGTTTTGGTTTTTGCTTAAGTTCATGCTGCTGACGATATCATCGAAGAGTGAATTGATTTGTGTCATTTTTTCTTTACTGTCTGTCACAAGTAAATTCACGTCCGCAATGTGCTGAGAGACAATGGCGATTTGTGAATTGGTATTGTTGACAAGTTCAGATACAGTTGAAACCGTTTTCTTTGTGTCCTCTGATAATTTGCGCACCTCGTTTGCAACGACAGCAAAGCCTTTTCCATGTTCTCCTGCTCGTGCAGATTCGATTGAAGCATTTAAAGATAACAAGTTCGTCTGCTCTGCAATGCCTGTGACAATCCCAAAGATTTGTTCAATTTGTTTGGCGATTTCCTCAAGACGCTTAATTTCTGTTTCAATCTTCGTCATGCTGCCATCAATCTGATTCATTTGTGTTTGCTGAATTTCTAATTCTTTTTTACCGCCGATTGATTTTTCTTCGACCTGTGCTGAAATTTGTGTTCCAGCTTGTGACATGTCCGCCATCTCATCCGATTTTGAGACAAGCTTGTCGACCGCACTTGTTGTGTTTGAGAAGAGCGAAGCAAGCGAATTTGAAGTCTCTGTGATTTTTGTATGAAGCTCCTGCTGCTGCTCTTCTGCTTCATCACGAATTTTAGAATATTCATTTTGGAATGTATCTAGAACAAGCTGCTGCTCTAAATTTAAAATTTTCGTCGTCGCTTTGACCGCTGTCTGATATTCTTTGAAATCTTGGATATGGTTAGCGAATAAATCCATAATGGATAGCAGAAGGTCTTGGAATGCTGCCATGTACCATTTAGGCTGGAGTCCAATCCGTAAATGAACTTGCGCAATTTTAATGCGTTTTGCCACATAGGCTTCGTCAATCACGCCTGCAAACATTTCGCTAATATGAATGCGGAGTGTTTTTTTCAAACGATCGACAGAACTATTGTCTTGAATGATATGCATCAAGGAAGACTCGACTTCTAAATTTTTATAAAACTTATCAACAATATGTGCAATATCATCCTGAACAATTGGATTGAGCTGCTTTAATATCAATAGGTCATGCTGCGTCAGGTCAATCATTTTGATTTGTTTGGCGATGTCCGTATTGTTCGAGAAGTTGATTCGTTTTATCCCATCATCCTGCTGTGTGAAAAAAGCAGTGTTTTTTCTTTTCGGTTCTTTTTTAAATAACAATGTGTTTGTCCCCCCATAATCATCAAAAATATCAGACTTTATGTTTTTTATCGGATAATATTGGATTTTTTAAAGGGGGGGACGAGTGAAATTTTACTGTTCTTTATATGACCTTTTTAGTGGTTTTTTAGCAGGGCCTTCTACTACTTCTCCAGTAATGGAAAAACGTGAACCGTGACACGGACAGTCCCAAGTGCGGTCACTATTATTCCAAGCCACTTCACAGCCTAGGTGAGTACATGTTGTATCGACTAGAAAGACATTCCCATCCTCTGATTTATAGGCGCCGCACTTTTTATGTTCATACGAGATAATGCCGCCCTCACCTGGTTTTAAATCATCGATTGTTTGATCAGTTCGTTTGAATTTACCACTGATCAGCTTGGCAGCGACATTGGCATTTTCTTTAACGAAATCTTTGACGAAAGAGTCAGTAACAGGTCTTGATGGCGTAAAGATTGATTCGTATGGATTCGATTTACCTTCAATTAAATCACCGATAAGAGTGGCAGCGACGTGGCTTGTAGTCATGCCCCATTTTCTAAAGCCGGTTGCTACAAAGATATTCTGGTGGTGTTTGGTCAGGCGGCCAATGTAAGGGATTTGATCCATTGTGACCATATCGTGGGTTGACCAGCGATACAGCACTTCTTCTATTCCGAGGGTGGCATCTCCAAACGTTTCTAGTCCTTCATAGTGAGCGGATTCATCTCCGCCTTGTCCTGTTTTATGGCCTTCTCCTCCGATGAGGACTACTTCTTCTCCGTCCCATTCTGCCGTTCTTAAAGAGTGAGCAGGCTGGTCAATTCCTAGGTACATTCCGTCTGTGAGTGGTTTGGTTGTTTTAGCTGCTACGACATAGGATTGCTCTGGATGAATACGGGTGAAATAAAGTCCTTTTCCATCATAAAAAGGAAAGTGTGAGCATGAAATGACATAGCGCCCTGTCAGATGATATCCGCTTTTTGTGACGACAGCAGGGCGGTTCCCTTCTTTTACATCAACAGCGGTTGTTTGTTCAAAGATACGTACACCTCGCTCTAGGAGCTTGTCGATTAGCGCATTGAGATAATGAAGGGGATGAAACTGTGCCTGATTGGTCATCGCAAGGGCTGCTTTAATGTCAGCGTCAAAAGGAAGCTTTGTTTTCCATTCCCGGTCAATACCAAGCTGTTTGTAGGCATCTAATTCCTTCTTTAACTTTTTTACACCGCTTTCTTCCTTTGTATAAAGGTAAGCATCTTTTATCTCTAGCTGACAATCGATGTCGTGCTCTTTGATACGAGCTTGAATGAGGTCTTTTGCTTTCTCATTTGCTTCTACATACAAACGTGCTTTTGGCATCCCAATTTGTTGAATCAGCTCATAATAGTACACATCATGCTGTGAGGTGATTTTAGCCGTTGTGTGTCCGGTCGTGCCTTGCAGCAATTGTTCGGCATCAATGATGATCACATCTAGTCCTCGCTCTGTCATTTCAAACGCCGCAGCGATACCGGTAATACCGCCGCCGACAATGATCACATCTGCTGTGAGATCTTCACTGACAGCAGGAAAAGAATGCTTCTGACTATCCGCCAGCCATAACGATTTTGCCTGTTCCATTCCTTTATGTTCTTGTTCCATGTTGTCGCCTCCAATGATTTGTTGTGTATAATTTTTCCACAATGCTGAAAATCATACATCTGAAAGGAAACAGGGGCGTCATACATAAAAAAGCAGCCAGCACATAAAAATAAACAAGATAAAAGGAAGGAGTGGACTAACGTGTCAACAAAGCAGCCGAAGAAAACATTACCGCCTCAGCACCAAAATGAACGTCCGGGTCTTGAATATAAAATGAACCCTAGACCTGTCTTTGATCGTGAGGTGCAGAATAAAAAGTTAGCAGGAAAAACAGCCATTGTGACAGGTGGAGACAGCGGGATTGGAAGAGCAGTCTCTGTTTTATTTGCGAAGGAAGGTGCCAATGTCGCCATTGTTTACTTAAGTGAACATCGTGATGCCGAGGAGACGAAGGACTATATTGAGAAAGCGGGAGGCCGTGTCATCTTAATTGCAGGTGATTTAGGGGATGAGGCTTTTTCTAATGAGGTCGTCAAAAAAACAAAAGATGCCTTCGGTTCCATTGATATTTTGGTGAATAACGCCGGGGAACAGCATCCACAAAAAAGCATTGAGCAAATTACCTCGCATCAGCTTCTTCGGACGTTTCAAACGAATATTTTTGCCATGTTTTATTTAACAAAGGCTGTTCTTCCTCATTTAAAAAAAGGAAGCAGTATCATTAATACAGCCTCTGTCACCGCCTATAAAGGGCATGAAACATTGATCGATTATTCATCCACAAAAGGGGCGGTCGTCACCTTTACGAGATCATTATCTTTATCGCTCATTAAACAAGGGATTAGAGTGAATGGAGTAGCTCCCGGTCCTATTTGGACACCGCTGATTCCCTCAACCTTTACGGAAAAAGAAGTCTCTGAATTTGGCGGAGATGTCCCAATGGAACGTCCTGGTGAGCCAGTAGAGCTTGCGCCAAGTTATTTATTTTTAGCGAGCGAAGACTCATCTTATATGAATGGACAAATGCTGCATGTGAATGGCGGGACCATTTTAAATGGATAAACAAAAAACTTGCGGTAAAGAGACGAGTTACTGTCTCTCTGCCGCAAGTAAAATCATCATGATTGATGTAAGCAGTGTTCTGCATATTGAGCTGACAAGTCATTGAATCGCTTTTCATCACGCTGATCCAGTGCCTTATCAATCTCTTCTCTTAGGAAGGTTAAGCGCTGTTTATAAAGCGCCTCATCTAAAACCATTTGAATATAGATGTCTAAAATGGTGACGCCGTTTTCTTCGGTTTTTTGGGTGTTGCGGGACTTCATGAGCTCAGCATACGTTTTTTTCTCTTTCATAAAGAATCCCCCCGATGCCTTTTTTATAGTATATGGATTGGCGGAGAAAAAATCAACAAAAATTTATAATTTTTAGACAATTTATTTTTGAGCAGAATCGACACCTCTTGTCCAATCGACAGGATGTGATATATCTTTAAAAATGGCTTTTCGATAGATCGAATGGACTAAAAAATATGATAAAAAGATGATTTTTAATAAATTTTGAAAAAATCCTGTCGTTTCTTATATGTTGGTGATAGATTAATAGTATCTCAAATAACCAAATATTAACACAGGAGGAAATGAAGTGTCAGGAATTAGTGAAACACCTTTAGATTCATACGTCATTAATCAAACAACAATGGCGGTCCTTCCAGTTGAAGAAGGAAAAAGAGTATATTCAAAAGTTATAGAAAGAGAGACAAGCTTTTACGTTGAATTAAAGCCCCTGCAAATTATTGAACGCAGCTGCAGATTCTTCGGCTCAAGCTATGCAGGCAGAAAGGCGGGAACATACGAAGTAACAGGAATTTCTCACAAACCCCCAATTGTGATTGACTCATCCAATCATCTGTATTTTTTCCCAACCTATTCATCCAACCGTCCTCAGTGCGGCTGGATCTCCCACAAATACATTCATACCTTCCAAGAATCATCCCTCGGAGACACGGTGGTCACCTTTACAAACGAGCAAGCCGTCAAACTTGATGTCTCATATAAATCATTTGAGAGTCAGGTGCACCGGACAGCATATCTCCGAACGAAATTTCAAGATCGTCTCGATGGAGGTCTTCCGAAGAAACAAGAATTTATGCTGTATCCAAAAGAACAGCAGCTCAATCTCGTATACGATTTTATATTAAGGGAGCTTCGAAACAAATATTAGTCAAAAGCCAGCGGCAGAGCAGCCGCTGGACCTCTTATCCAGCATGAATGAAATGCAAAAAGGCGCCGCTACATCATAAAGAAGAATTCATTGAAACCAAATACGTATGTCTCGTCGTCTATTGGTTGTTTGGGAAATGACAGGGAAATGTGAATCCTTAGACATATTTTCATTCATTTATCCATAAATCACAGAAGAGACACGAGCTTGTCTGTTACAATAAAAGAAATCTTATGTGGTAAAGGATGCTTATATTTGACCGATATGAACGAATGGGATGAAGAAATGGAGGCTCTGTATGAAAAAACAATCACATTTGGTGCTGCTATTTATCCTAACTTTGACATTACTAGCAGCCTGTCAGCAAGCAGGTCAGCCGCCTTCAAAGCAAGACACAAAAGAAGCTGCTTATGAACAATGGGTGCAGTCTTATATGGATGAGTTAAATAAAGCATATGAAAATATGACCGATCAGTTTATCTCAGATGGACATGGAAAGATCCAAACAAATAAAAAATTGACAGAAGCGACGAAAGCATTTGATCGTGTGATTCAAAAAGGGCTTGATCATCAAGAAGTTCCAGCTGCTTATCAAAAGGCCGATCAACAATTAAAGACAGGCCTTGCTTCATTTGAAAAAGGGATCAGTAAGGTGGAAAAGCTCTTGAAGCATCCTGATCAAGAAAAGCTGTTTATTTCCGCTACCCTTCATTTTCAGGATGGCTTGCAGCAGACAGCCGCATTTATGGAAGAAGTAGGTCAGATTCAGCAATCATCCTAAAAAAGCTTGGAAGTAAACCTTCCAGGCTTTTTTAGATGTGAAGGATTTTCTTTAAACGGCGTACGCCCTCTTGAATCATGCTTTCGTCCGTACAGGCGAATTCTAGCAGTAATCCCTTTCGAAACAATAAGGACTTAATGGATAAATGCCAACGCCAGCTTCTTTTGCTGCCTTACTCATTTTGTTGATCTCAGGGGTCAGGCAGAAACAAAAGTAAGATGTCCATCTTTCTCTTTCTCTTCCAATTCGTTTAAAATATAGAGAAGAGAGGGGAAGATGAACATGAAAAAAGTGCAGCTTGATGGCGCAGCGTGCAGGTCGCAAGAAGAGCTTCATGACCAGCTAAAAACAGTTTTACACCTTCCTGACTATTATGGGAAAAACCTTGATGCCCTTTGGGACTGTTTGACAGGAGAGGTGACTCTTCCAGTTGAACTGACATGGGTGAATTTTCAAACGAGCAAAGACGCTCTTGGTGATTATGCTGAGAACTTGCGTCAGTTATTTCAAGAAGCAGAAGAAGAACTGAATGGACGATTTCAATTGAATATTCAATAAGAGAAAAAGCAGCCGCTGCCGCAGGCTGTTTTTTTGAGTTTTCGTCTTTTTTATACTGCTATTGAATATTTCACTAGATGTGATAATATATGAACTGTCGCTTAATTGATAATGATAATCATTTATGGCGGATAGAGCTTGATAGAAAGTGAGAAACCTGTATGAAGTTGTATCAATTAAGTTTGTTATTTGTATGTTTGGCATGTATATCTCTGTTTGTCGGTGTACAGGATCTGTCCATTTTAGAACTGTTTCATTTAACAGATGAACAAGTGCACACGTTAGTTTCAAGCCGCCTCCCGCGTCTCGTGAGTATTGTGCTTGCTGGTATGAGCCTTAGTTTATGCGGCTTTATTATGCAAAGCATGACGAGGAATAAATTTGTTTCACCAACCACTGCAGGAACGATGGATTGGGCGAAGCTTGGTATTTTAGCAGCAATGCTTGTTTTTACACATGCGAATCCGCTTATGAAAATGGGGATTGCGTTTCTATTTACTTTAGCTGGAAATCTTCTTTTCTTAAAAATCCTGCGGCATATCAAGGTGAACGATACGATTTATGTACCATTAGTCGGCTTAATGTTTGGGGGGATTGTCAGTTCAATATCTACGTTTATAGCCTATAAATATGATTTGATCCAAAACGTATCCGCATGGCTTCAAGGGGATTTTTCTCTTATTGTCCAAGGGCGTTATGAACTGCTCTATGTGAGCGTTCCACTATTGATCATTGCGTATTTATATGCTGACCGCTTTACAGTGGCAGGCATGGGCGAGAGCTTTGCTGTCAACTTAGGTTTAACGTATAAACGTGTGATGGCAGTTGGTTTGGTGATCGTTTCAATGATTACGTCTGTCACCATTTTAACTGTCGGGATGCTGCCATTCCTTGGATTAATCATTCCGAATATTGTTTCGATCTATCGCGGCGATCACTTGAAAAAAAGCCTCCCTCATACAGCTTTACTAGGAGCTATTTTTGTTCTGATTTGTGATGTGCTCGGAAGGGTGATCATTTATCCATATGAAATATCAGTTGGGCTCATGGTAGGCATCATCGGGAGTGCGATCTTCCTGTACATGTTATTAAGGAGGAAACGCTATGCATAAGAAACGTATATTATGTCTAATTGCAGCCATTGCAGCCGTGTTGATCGTAATTTTTATTACCTTTCAAATGGGGTACTGGCCGTACACAGTCCCAAGCCGTTTAAAGAAAGTGCTTGCGATGACATTAACGGGAGGCGCGATTGCCTTTTCATCTGTTGTCTTTCAAACTTTGACCAACAATCGAATCTTAACGCCGAGCATATTGGGTTTAGACGCACTGTACTTGTTTTTGCAAACAGCGATTATTTATGTGTTTGGGTCGACTCATTTAATGATCGTCAATAAGAATCTTAATTTTTTCCTTTGCGTTGGGCTGATGATTCTATTTTCTGTACTGCTGTATACAGTCATGTTCAAACGCAAAAATAAACACATTTTCTTACTTCTGCTTGTTGGAATTGTGTTTGGGACATTGTTCAAAAGTCTTTCTTCGTTTATGGAAATGCTGATCGATCCGAATGAATATCAGGTCGTACAGGATAAATCGTTTGCAAGCTTTAATCACATGAACACGGACATCTTACTGATTGCTTCTGTTTTATTTGCGGCGCTGTGTGTTTACATTTGGACATTCCGCTCCAAATTAGATGTCATGTCTCTTGGTAAGGAGCATGCGGTAAATCTAGGCATTGACTATGACAGCATCACAAAAAAGATGCTGATCGTGATAGCTGTCCTTGTGTCTATCGCAACGGCACTTGTCGGACCAATTACGTTCCTCGGCTTACTTGCCGTAAACGTCGCACGAGAGCTTTTTCGGACATACCGGCATACATACTTGCTATTAGGCTCTTTTTTTATCAGCGTGATTGCCCTTGTAGGCGGGGAATTTCTTGTAGAAAAGGTATTTACTTTTCAAACGCCGCTTAGTGTGTTGATTGATTTAGTCGGCGGACTGTATTTTATTTATTTACTGTTAAAGGAGAGTCGTTCATGGTCTTGATGAAGGGCGTCAGTAAGGCGTATAACGGAAAAACAGTGCTTCACGACACAACGATCAGTGTGAAAAAGGGACAGCTGACGTCTCTCATTGGTCCGAATGGTGCGGGAAAAAGCACGCTTTTATCCATCATGAGCCGGCTGATTCAGCCAGACTCAGGTGCAGCTTATTTAGAAGACAAGCCATATAGTGCATACCCTCCGCAGGAACTTGCAAAGAAGATGAGTATTTTAAAGCAGGCCAATCATATGAATGTGCGGCTGACCGTTCGGGAGCTTGTCAGCTTTGGCCGTTTCCCTTACTCGCAGGGTCATCTGACAAAAGAGGATGAGAAGATGATTGATGTGTCCCTCCAATACATGAAGCTTGCCGATATCCAGCATCAATATGTAGATGAACTGAGCGGTGGACAAAGACAAAGAGCTTTTATTGCAATGGTGCTGGCGCAGGATACAGATTATATTTTCTTAGATGAGCCTTTAAACAATTTGGATATGAATCATTCTGTCGAGATGATGAAGCTCTTTCAGCAGCTCGTCAAAGATCTTGGGAAAACAATTGTTGTGGTTCTTCATGATATTAACTTTGCCTCTGTGTATTCCGATCATATCGTCGCCTTAAAAGATGGACAGGTCATTAAAGAAGGTGGAGTGGACGAAGTGATTCAAACAGATGCACTTGAACAAATTTATGACATGCGCATACCGATTGAAGTTATTCGTGGTGAGCGCATTTGCTTATATTTTTCTTAAAAAAATGAAGAGGTGATCACATATGAAAAAATGGATATGGATAATGACTGTATTAACAGCGATCGTGGTACTCGCTGGCTGCGGAAATCAAGGACAAACAGAAGGAATTAAAGAAGAAACTGTGACGGTAAAAGACATGCTGAATAAAGATGGTGTAAAGATCAAGAAAAACCCGAAAAAAGTGGTCGTGTTTGATATGGGAAGCCTTGATACGTTAGACAAAATAGGTGTGAATGTAACAGCTTTACCGAAACAAGCGGTGCCTAAATATTTATCAAAATATGAAGGAGACAAATATGAAAATGTCGGCGGATTAAAAGAGCCGAACTTTGAAAAAATTGCAGAAATTAAGCCGGATTTAATCATTATCCAGCACCGTCAAGCAGATGCATTCGATGAATTTTCTAATATTGCCCCTACGATTTATATGGATGTAGACAATGCCAATTATATGGAATCATTTAAAAAGAATGCCAAAACTTTAGGCAAGGTTTTTGATAAAGAAGACAAAGTTAAAGAAGAACTTGCAGCCATTGATCAAAAAGTGGATGCTTTAAAGAAAGAAGCAAAAGAGTTAAAGAAAAATGGGCTGGTGATCATGGCGAACGACAGCAAAATGACAGCGTTCGGACCTAAGTCAAGATACGGTCTCATCCACGATGTGTTTGGTATCACACCGGCAGATCAAAAGCTTGAGCCATCTGATAAACACGGTCAAAGCATTTCGTATGAATACATGGTCAAAACGAACCCAGACTATCTATTTGTCGTTGATCGAGGCGCAGCGATCGGAGAAGAAACGTCTGCGAAACAGCTTGTTGAGAATGATTATGTGAAATCAGTCAAAGCGGTCAAAAACAACCATGTGGTGTATTTGAACTCTGACATGTGGTATCTATCCGGCGGCGGGCTTGAATCATTATCTGCCATGATTGGTGAAGTAAAACAAGGTATTAGCCAAAAATAATGAACGAAAGCTGCTCATCTTGAGCGGCTTTTTTATTGTGGATTCATAAAAATATGTTGCGTGCAGGAAACTTTCATCAAAATATGTTATAGTGGAACCTACATTGATAGACTAAGATAGAGTGAGGGTTCGGAAAGGATGAAGGAAAAAAGATCAAAAAGAAGACTAAGACCTTGGGTAAAAGCCGTGCTGTTTATCATGGCATTTGTCATGGTGATGGCAGTGTCCGTGACTGGATACGCATACTATAAAATTTCAAAAGCGTCGAATAAGGCGCAAGTATCATTAGAAAGAGGAGACACCTCGCAAAAGCGTGTGAAAGCTTTTGATCCAGGAAAGGACAGCTTTTCGGTGCTGCTGCTTGGAATTGACAGCCGTCCAGGTGAAACGGTAGATGAAGCAAGAAGTGATGCGGTCTTACTGGCGGCGGTGAACCGAACAGACAAAACCATTAAGCTTCTCAGTATTCCTCGTGATTCTTATGTAGATATACCGGGAAGAGGATATGATAAAATTGCTCACGCCCATGCGTTTGGGAGTGCAGATTTGTCAGTCAAAACGGTCGAAAATTTGTTGAACATTCCTGTAGACTATGTGATTTCAGGGAACTTTAAGGCGTTTCAAGACATTGTGGATGAGCTAAATGGAATTGACGTAACGATTGAAGATGAAAGCATCGCAAAACAGATGGAAAAGGATTCAAAGGGAAAAGTTCAAGTGCAAACAGGCACTCATAGACTGAATGGCGAAGAAGCTTTGGCCTTCGTGAGAACGAGAAAGGCTGATAGTGATCTCATGCGCGGAAAGCGCCAAATGGAAGCACTTCAAGCCATCTTTGAAAAATCTAAATCGATTTCTTCGATCCCGTCATACGACAACATCATTGATACGCTTGGTGATAATGTCTCAACCAACCTTTCCATGAAACAGTTCATCGGTCTTTTTCCATTACTGAGCTCATTGAAATCAGTGGATACGATTCAGCTAAAGGGCCATGATTATCAGCCTGGGAATGTGTATTACTTTGAGTTAGATGGACCAGGATTAGAAGAAGTTAGAACAGAGCTGAGAAAACAGCTTGAATTATCATAAATAAGAAGGAGCCTGCCGCCGCGGCAGGCTTTTTTTGCATGGGTACCGCGCCGCATTTCAGCAAGAAGTTAATTTGCTTGATGCAGAAAATATGCAGTCAGCAGTTCCTCTACCCGGTGACGTATACGCGGATTAAAGTATTTATGCTTTTCTTCATAGCCATTTATGATAAATAGATACGTTGTAAATCCTTCATCGTGTTCAATTTGCTGTACTTTCATATTTTCTTTACGTAAATGCTGCTTCAGTTCGTAAAGTGCTTTCTGTGCTTCCTTTAACACAGAGGTCACAAGCTGAATGTATGGTTCATTTAGTTTAAATGTTTGATGTTGTTTTAAGTGTGTCAGGTCACGATTGAGGATGGAGATGACCATTGGAAGAAAGATGGCCTGTTCCATCATCTGAAGCTGTATTCTTGATAGTCTTGTCATGTCCAAGCCTGCTTTCTTTATGAATAGAACAAATGTTCTTGTTTATTATATCGAATGAGTCAAACAATCTCAAGGGGGCGAGTGGGATTCATTTGTATATTTTTATGTTTTCCATGTAAAATGAAATGTAGACAAACCTTGAAGGAGTCAAACAAGTTGACATCATTTCTTTCTCTATTTACTCATGAAAATATCACATCATTTTTTGAAAGCTACAAGGCTTTTGGACCAATTGTCGCTATATTGCTTCCTCTGATTGAAGCATTTCTTCCGTTTTTACCACTTGTGGCGTTTGCGGTGGCCAATGCAAATGCATTCGGCCTTTGGGAAGGCTTTTTATTAACCTGGATCGGTGCAAGTGCAGGGTCTATTCTTGTCTTTTTACTGATCAGAAAATTTGGACAGATGAGAATGCTGAACTTTATCAGCAGACACCCTTCCATTAAGAAATTGATGCTTTGGGTAGAGAAGCGGGGATTTGGTCCGTTATTTATTTTACTCTGCTTTCCTTTTACACCTTCTGCGGCTGTCAATGTTGTCGCAGGCTTATCAAGAATTAGCATGTGGCAATTTTCATTAGCTGCTTTAGCTGGTAAGTGTGTCATGCTCTTTATCATTAGTTTTATCGGTTATGATCTTTCTGCTTTAGTAAAGAATCCGTTAAGAAGTGTTTTTGCGGTTCTAGTTATCGTTTTATTATGGTATGTTGGAAAGAGAGTAGAAAATAGGTTGAATATTCGAATGAGCAAGCGTGAGGACAAAGGAGGCTCTTAATGAAAAAGAAGCCATTGCTGTGGTTGATGATTATTACATGCATCGTCTTATTGTTCCAGGTAAAGAATTTCATGTTTGTGAAGTATAAAGTAGAAGGGGTTAGTATGGACCCTACATTTACAGATGGAACAGAATTATTAATCAACAAGTTCTCGCCAAAACTCACGAAAATTAGCCGGTTTGATTATGTGTTATTTCACGGACCCAAAAATCAAATTTTGATCAAACGGGTCATTGGGCTCCCAGGAGAATCGATCAAGTATGTAGATGATCAGTTATTTGTCGATGGGGAAAAATGGAAAGAACCCTATTTAAAAGAGCAGAAAAAACATAAAATGGGGAATGTCCTGACTGGAGATTTTCAGCTGAAAGCTATCACAGGACAAGATAAAATCAAAAAAAACCATTACTTCGTGATCGGAGATAACCGAATACATAGCTTCGACAGCCGGCATTTTGGAACGATTTCAAAGGATCAAGTAGTTGGTGTCAAAAGAAATCAGGATGAATAAAAGAAGAGGCGCTCTGCACATGCAAAGCGTCTCTTTTTTTATTTTGCGGCTTTATATTCAGGATGTCTTTTTGCCCAGACATGATGTAAGAATCGAAAAAACGGTGGCAGCATCGCAATGACAAGAATGATTCTAACGACTTGTACAGCTACTACAAAGGTTGAATCCTCATGGAGTGTGACTGCTGTTGTTGCCATTTCTGCAATACCGCCAGGCGAAAAGGCAAGAATGGCTGTAATGACAGAAATGCCTGTGACCTCTGCAATGGCAATTGAACTGAGAACCGTTGCAGCAATCAGTCCAGCTGAGCTGACGACGGCCACAATTAACGTGTTTTTTAGCCCGACAAACATCTGTTTATTCATTTTTGAACCGATGGTTGCACCTAGAAATACCTGTGACGCGATATTCGCTTGTGCTGGCCAGTAAGGAATCAAATCATGACCTATGAGCGCACCTGCACCTACTTGAAGAGCTGCAACTCCTAACATACTGCCAATCAGCCAAGGGGCAGGGAAATGAAGACGAACCGCGAGGCGTGACATAAGCCAGGCACCTAAAATAAGTGCGATACTCCACGAGATATTTGACAGGGTGAAAACGCCGGATGAAAAGGCGCTCCCTTGCACGGTTGCAGCTGCATCCGCTGGATTTTTTGTATTTAAATAGAACACCGTAAATGGGATGGTGAGTACCACCATTAATACACGTGTTGTTTGTACGAGACTGACAACGGCTGTATTTGCTCCAACCTCTTGGGCAATCCCTGGCATAGCAGATAAACCGCCTGGTGCTGTTCCGACAAAACTGGTCAGCATATCTGTTTTACTCAGCTTCCATAAGGCAAAGCCAGAGAGCATCGCCAGTAGAATAGAAAAAACGAGCATGAAACTCACAGGGAGCCAATGTTCAGTGAAAATATGAAGAACTTTCATGTTCATTTTCTGTCCGAGTTCGATTCCGAGAATAAATTGACCAAGGAGTAGCCATCTGCTGTGGATACGCAAGGTGTTGTTTCCTTTACGCTGAAACAGGGCGGGACGTCGCATGGCAATAAATGCAGCCGTGATTAATGTTCCGATCATCCAGCCAATAGACATTCCTGTTAAAGACAAAAGAAATCCACCTAAACCGCTTATCGCGATCAAAATGAGATCGGTTCGAAGGCTGTTTCCTTGTTTCATCACATGTAAACCTTCTTCCTATAAATTTGTTCAGTAAGTGAAATGTTGTTATCTTCACTATAATACAAAAGTCTCTATAAATAAAATACGAATTTTTTTACCAATTTCATAAGATTATCTTATCGAGAATCAGATTGCCTATTGATATAAATAGGTTCGTAATTTTTACTAAGAAGCAAGGTAATATGCAACGATTTTCCCCTATTTTGGTTATCTGTTGACTATCATTTTCAATTACACTACAATCCTTAGTGTGAGGTGATGACATGAAAATTCCTTCTTTTAAATATAATGAAAAGGGATTGAATCGCTTTTTCGGTCCTTTAGAGGGAAGGATTATGGAGATCCTTTATCAAGGTGAGGGTATGCCGATTAAAGAAGTGCAGCAGAAGCTGTCAGATGAGAAGCCGATTAATTTCAACACGGTGATGACTGTGCTGAACCGCTTAACCGAAAAGGGAATTGTCGAGAAGAAAACAAAAGGGCGTTCATCTATTTATAATCCCATTTTAACAAAAGAAGAATTTCTAAATGAGCAGACAAAATGGATTACCCAAGGGCTGATGGACGATTTTGGTCCACTGGCAGTGAATCATATGGTGGATGCAATTGAAAGTGCTGACCCTGAATTACTCAAAGTGCTTGAAGCAAGGCTGGCATCCAAAAAAGAGGAGCAGCAAAATGAATAAAATGAAATCGAGCCTGCTGTTTTTAGGCGGTATATTGATTGGTTTAACGATTTTTTATCAGATGGGTTATTACGTGCTTTCAAGCTTTTTTGGCTGGAATCAAGCATATAATCTTATTCATGTATGCCAATCTGTTCTCGAATTCTATGGATTCACTCCTTTGAAATATTTTCTAGATGCTTTAGTCCTCTACACACTGGGATTTGCGATTTTCTATATGACGAAGCAAATCAAAACGTACATTCAATTCAAGCAAAATCTGATGCTTGCAGTCGATTACCACTGGACCGAATCTTTATCTGAGAAATATGCAAATGACATCATTGTGTTTCATTGTCATGAACCGCTTGCTTTTGCCATGGGGATGCTTCACCCAAAGGTTTACTTATCAACGTCTCTCATGGACATGCTGGATGAAGAGGAGATTGACGCTGTTGTTTATCATGAATTACACCACAAATACAGCTATGATCCTTTAAAGGCTTTCACATTCTCAATGCTCACAAAAGTCATTTGGTACATTCCAGTGTTAAAGCATATGAGACAAAGCTATTCCGTTTTTCGTGAAGTGATCGCAGATGACTATGCGATTCGGCAGACAGGCACTGAGCTTGGAGTAGGGCAAGCCCTTTTGAAGCTGATTAAAAAGAGAACGCAGTTTCAAAAACAAACGAAGTTTGCGGTATCCTTTGGAGATCGGGCATTGAATTTAAGAATACAGAAGATCTTAAATCCAACATACAATATTCCTTTCAATGTACCCATCATTCCCATTGTCACATCAACCATTCTCATGGTGGCCTTAATGATTATGCTTAACCTAAATTACTAATTTTTTTTACTTATTAACATTACATTATGTAGTGTAAAAACAGGAGGAAATCACTATATGAAAACGAATCAAGAAATAGGAACACTTTTTGTACGTGTTATTTTAGGTATTATCTTCTTTCTACACGGACTTCAGGCATATCAAGGAGGTCTGGGGGGGACAGCGGCATTCTTTGGACAAATCGGTGTACCGGAATTTATGGCCTATATTGTAAAGACAATTGAGCTGGTCGGTGGTATCGCCTTGATTTTAGGTCTAGGAACACGTATTTTCGCAGCATTATTTGTACCAATTATGGCTGTGGCGATTATTACGGTTGGTTTTTCTAAAGGATTTGTTGGCGGTTATGAATTTGAACTATCGCTGCTTGTCATGGCCCTTTATTTAACACTCAGCGGCAGTAAGATGCTGTCCATTGATGGGTTGCTAAAACATCAGCAGCAAAGCAATGAAGCAAAATTTCATTAAACGATCATGAAAAAACTCCTTCTGCTATTTGTGGCAGAGGAGTTTTTTTATTTATCAAATTGTCGTTTTCACGTTTGAAAAAGTGAAAGAGATGAGGGATTTATTGAGAATAGTATTTTATTTGATAGATTGAATGAACAAAAAGCCGATTTCATTTTTTGACGGAACATACGATCTCCTATTAAAATAGGACTATCTAAGACACATGGTGCGTTAAAAGATATAAAAACCATACAGCATGCTGCTGTTCATCTTGAGCGATACGTTTCATCAGCTCTTTTGTTCCTTGATCCCGGACATAATCTGATATCGTTAAGTAAAAATCGACAGTTCTTTGTTCATCTTTAAATGCGAAAAGAAGCCCTTCTCTAAATTGATCTGGACAAGGTTCTGTTACGCTTGGTTTGTGATTTTTACCTGTTAAAGAATAATACAGCTTTGAAAATAGTTGATAGTGTCTGACTTCATCCTGGCGTATTTCTTGAATGATTTTTTTTGCCTCAGGAGTTTTTGCTCTTTGAGCAAGTTTTTCGTAGCATTGGATCGCAGAATATTCACCATTGATTGCTTTTTCAAGGTCTGAAATGATTCTTGTGTTTTGGCGCATGTCATATGGCGGGTAGTCGTAATAACCGTAATACATGATATTGCCAGCCTCCTTTGAGTTCATGATGGTTTATGATATGAGATGAGTAAGGAAAGGTGCCTATATCTTTTTAGGAAGGAGAAGGGGAAAATAGCTATTTACTTTTATTTTCGCTAGAATATGAGTACATAAGAAAGGTGTTGTGGAGCGTGGAGATTCAGTTTTTAGCAGGCAGATCGGGGAGTGGAAAAACGACTGCAATCTTAGAGGAAATCAAAGAACAGCTTCGGCTTGATCCGTTGGGTCCGCCAATCATTTTTTTAGTCCCGGATCAAATGACATTCTTAATGGAATACGAGCTTGCAAAAACGTCTGAAGCTGGCGGGATGATCAGGGCCAAAGTATTTAGTTTCACGCGTCTTGCTTGGTCTATTTTACAGCAGACTGGTGGAGCGAACCGGCAATTTGTGACAAGCACAGGAATTCAAATGCTTTTAAGAAAAGTGATTGAAGAGGAGAAAGAAAAGTTTAAGGTATTCAAAAAAGCGAGTGATAAGCCGGGGTTTGTCGAGCAAATCGAAAAGACGATGGCTGAGTTCAAGAGATACTGCATGCTGCCTGAGGATATTGAAAAAATTTCATTACAGAGCATGCATTCAGAGTATACAGAAGAAAGACGGGCAGCCGAGAAATTGCATGATCTGCATGTTCTTTATCAGCAGATGGAGCAGCATTTACAAGATGAATATGTGCACTCAGAAGACTATTTGACGCTTCTCACGGAGCAAATTCCTTTATCTGAAGAAATAAAAGGAGCACACATTTATATAGATGGTTTTTATCAATTTACACCGCAGCAGCTTCTCGTCATTGAACAGCTTTTGCTGCATGCTGAGAAAATAACGGCTGCTTTCACAGTGGATCGTTCCTATCATGATAAACAGCCAAATGAACTTGATTTATTTCGTATGACAGGTAAAACGTATTTCCAGCTCTATCAGCTTGCTAAAGAGTGCGGCGCGTCCATTTCTGAGCACATTTTGGAGAAAAATAACCGTCATCTTCATACGTCGGATCTTGCTTATTTAGAACGGCAATATGAGCAGAGACCGGTGAAGCCATATCAGGAAATAACCCCTCATCTCACAGTGTCTAAAAGTGCGAGTAAACGAGCTGAAATTGAGGGAGTAGCGAGAGAAATTCTTCATTTAGTGAGAGAAGAAGGACTTAGACTGCGAGATATTTCGATTGTAGCGCGGCATGTAGACGACTATAAAGATACGTTAAAAGAGGTTTTTCGAGATTACGATATTCCATTTTTTATTGATGGAAATGAATCGATGCAGTATCATCCGCTCATTGAATTAATTCGTTCAAGCTTGGATGTCATAAAAGGAAACTGGCGTTATGAGGCCGTGTTTCGCTGCGTGAAGACAGAGTTCTTATTTCCGCTCGAACTTGCCAAAAACAAAGCGAGAGAACAGGCAGACCAGCTTGAAAACTACTGTATTGCTTATGGTGTAAAAGGAGAACGCTGGACAAACGGTTCCCGTTTCCATTACAGGCGATTCCAATCCTTAGATGAGGATTTTGGACAAACAGATCAAGAAATTGAAATGGAACAGATGCTGAATGATGTAAAGGAATGGATCGCACCGCCGCTTTTCCAATTGCAAAAAAGGCTGAAAAAAGCGCAAAAGGTAAAAGACATGGTAGAGGCAGTTTATGTCTTTTTAGAGGAAATACAAGTGCCGGATAAACTTGAAAAGGCTAGGCTGGAAGCTGAAGAAGCAGGTAGATTAGCTGAAGCCATGCAGCATGGACAAGTATGGGATGCTGTTATTCAATTAATGGATGAATTTGTTGAGATGCTCGGTGAGGAGGAGCTCTCATTTCCTTTATTCCAACAGATGATGGATACAGGATTGGCCTCTTTAAAATTCGCTTTAATTCCGCCTTCACTCGACCAAGTATTTATCGGAAGTATGGATTTATCGAGAATGTATCAAGTGAAGTGTATGTTTATCATTGGGGTAAATGATGGCGTTATTCCCGCACGTCCTTCTGACGAAAGTGTTTTGTCTGAGGATGACCGGGAGTGGTTAAAACGAGCAGGAGCAGAACTCGCAGAGACAGGAAAGGAACGGCTGCTAGATGAACAATTTTTAATTTACCAGGCGCTGTCGAGTCCATCTCATCATTTGTATCTGTCTTATTCAGTGTCAGATGAAGAGGGGCGCTCTCTATTGCCTTCGCCTCTTATCAAGTATTGTCAGGAGCTTATGCCAAATCATGAGCATGCTTTGTATGTGTTAGACCCGGAACAGCTGGATGACAAGGAGCAATTAAAATTTGTAGCGAATGAGCATGTCTCGTTATCGTATACTGTCTCGCAGCTGCAGCAATGGCTCAACCAATACCCCATCAGTGGTGTATGGTGGAGTGTCTATAATTATTTGATGACGTCATCTCATCGGGATGTATCAAAAAACATCTTGTCGAGTTTGTTTTTTACAAATCGAGCGAAGCGCTTAAAACCTAACGTCACAAAAGAACTTTATGGTGATCACATTCAAGGCAGTGTTTCAAGAATGGAGAAATTCAATGCGTGTGCATTTTCTCACTTTGCTTCCCACGGGTTAAAACTAAAGGACCGGCAATTTTATAAATTGGAAGCACCCGATATCGGCCAGCTGTTTCACTCGGCCTTAAAGCATATTTCAGATACGCTTGTTGAACAAAAAAAGGATTGGAAAAACCTAACGAAGGATGACTGTGTCAACTATTCAAGACATGCAATCGAACAGCTTGCACCGCGTCTTCAAAAGGAAATCCTATTAAGCTCTAACCGGCATGCTTATATTAAAGAAAAGCTCCAGAAAATCTTGATTCGAGTCTCTTCTATATTAAGTGAGCATGCAAGAGTGAGTGGATTTTCTCCCGTTGGGCTTGAGTTAGGCTTTGGCGGCCAAGGGCCACTTCCGCCGTTTACTTTTCAATTGAAAAATGGCTGCACGATGGAGCTTGTCGGAAGAATTGACCGGGTGGATAAAGCAGAAGGTTCAAAAGGGCTGCTGTTGAGAATCGTCGACTACAAATCGAGTGAGAAAGGCCTTGATCTAGCAGAAGTATACTATGGGCTGGCCTTGCAAATGCTCACATACTTAGACCTGACGATTACGTATTCAAAGGAGTGGCTCGGTGTAGAAGCAACGCCAGCTGGCATTTTATATTTCCATATTCATGATCCGCTCATTCAAGCACCGATTCCGCTTGCAGAGGATGAAATCGAGCAGGAAATATTCAAGAAATTTAAAATGAAAGGTCTTTTGCTTGAAGATGTAGAAGCGGTAAAGCTAATGGATCAAACGCTTGAATCAGGAAGATCACAAGTCATTCAAGCTGGCTTGAAAAAGGATGGGTCTTTCCGTTCTGACTCTGCTGTTTTAAGTGAAGATCATTTCCATATACTCACACAGCATGTTCGGCGCACGTTTGAAGAGGCAGGCGAAAGAATTACAAATGGCGAGGTAGCCATTAATCCATATAAGTTGAAGGATCAAACACCATGCCGCTTTTGTTCATTTAAGTCTATTTGCCAATTTGATGAATCGATAGAGGATAATGAATTTAGAGTGCTTTCATCTGAAAAGGATGATGTTGTGATAGACCGGATCAAAAAAGAAGGGGATCAGTATGCAAATACCTAAACCGAATAACAGTACTTGGACGGATGACCAGTGGGAAGCCATCGTTTCAGAAGGACAAGATATCCTTGTTGCGGCGGCGGCAGGGTCAGGTAAAACAGCTGTTTTGGTTGAACGGCTGATTCGAAAAATGACCCGTCCTGAAGATCCAGTTGATGTGGATCGTCTGCTCGTTGTGACTTTCACAAATGCATCTGCGGCAGAGATGAAGCATCGGATCACAGAAGCACTTGAAAAGGAATTAGCTAAGAACCCCGGGTCCCTTCATATGAGAAGACAGCTGTCGCTCATGAATCGTGCCAATATTTCCACCATGCACTCCTTTTGTTTACAGGTTTTGCGCACCTTTTACTATGAGATTGACCTTGATCCAGGCTTTCGTTTGGCTGATCAAACAGAAGGAGAATTATTAGGAGATGAAGTGTTAGATGAACTGTTTGAGGATGAATATAAGGCTGGAAAGCCAGCGTTCTTTGAACTGGTTGATCGTTACACTTCTGACCGTCATGATTTAGATTTGCAATGGCTTGTGAAGAGAATTTATGAGTTTTCCAGATCTCATCCTTCACCTGAACAATGGATGAGGGCATTCCTTTCTCTTTATGATGTAGATGCTCAAACAAAAGTAGAACAATTACCGTTTTACCCATATATCAAAGAGGACCTTTCTCTCGTTTTTCGAAGCTGTCTTGAACTGCTCGAACGAGCTCTCGCCCTATCAAAAGAACCGGGTGGCCCCGCGCCGAGAGCAGAAAATTTTATAGATGATTTAGAGCAGATCAATGAATTAATCAGACACCAAGATGATTTTGAGAAGCTTTACGAGCTTTTGCCAAACATCAATTTTAAAAGGCTCAAAACATGTAAAGGGGACGAATATGACCCTGTGCTGTTAGAAAAAGCCACAGATGCACGCAATCAAGCAAAAAAACAATTAGAAAAGCTCAAAGATGAATACTTTATGCGCAGTCCCGCCCAGCATTTGAAAAGCTTAGCTGAAATGAAGCCGGTGGTCGAAACACTTGTGGAGCTTGTCATCCAATTTGGACAGCGTTTCGAAAGAGCGAAGCAAGAAAAATCAATCGTGGATTTTTCGGATTTAGAGCATTATTGCTTACGCATTTTAGCAGAGCAGGACGCGGAAGGAAATTTGATTGAAACAGAAGCGGCCAAGTACTATCAACAGCAGTTTGAAGAAGTGCTCGTTGATGAATACCAGGATACAAACCTTGTACAGGAAACGATTTTAAGGCTTGTATCTAAAGGGGAACATGCTGCAGAGGGCAACCTGTTTATGGTTGGTGATGTAAAGCAGTCCATTTATCGTTTTAGACTAGCTGAGCCTATGCTCTTTTTAAACAAATATAAACAATTTACACCAGACGGCAAAGAAACAGGGAAGAGAATTGATTTAAATAAAAACTTCCGCAGCCGTTCAGATGTGTTAGACAGTACGAACTTTTTGTTCAAACAGCTGATGGGGGAAACAGTTGGAGAAATTGATTACGATGAACAAGCTGAATTAAAGCTTGGAGCTAGTTATCCAGAAAGCGAAGATACAACGACAGAAATGCTTCTTGTACATTTAGATCAACAGGAAGCAGAAACTGACGAAGAGCGAGAAGAACTAGAGACCGTACAACTAGAAGCGAGAGTCATTGCTAAAAAAATAAGAGAACTGGTGGAGCAGCCATTTCAAGTGTACGATGCAAAACAGCAAATGACCCGTAACTTGCAGTATCGGGACATTGTGATTTTACTCCGCTCCATGCCTTGGGCCCCGCAAATGATGGAGGAATTGAAGAAGCAGGGAATCCCTGTGTATGCGAATCTTTCCTCCGGTTATTTTGAAGCAACAGAGGTGTCTGTGATTCTTTCTCTGTTAAAAGTCATCGATAATCCATATCAGGATATCCCGCTTGCAGCTGTATTAAGATCACCAATTGTTCATTTAGACGAAAATGAAATGGCACTGATTCGCACGAGTGATAAAAAAGGCACTTATTATGATGCTGTGAAGGCATTTATGAGTGTGACTCATTCAGATCACCCTACATGCAAAAAACTAGAACGGTTTTTCAGGTTGCTGCGTAAGTGGCGTGATTTCTCCATGAATCATTCAGTAGCGGAATTGATTTGGGAAGTATACCGCGATACGCAGTATCTAGATTACGTTGGCGGGATGCCTGGAGGCAAGCAGAGACAGGCGAACCTCCGTGCTCTTTATGATCGAGCGAAGCAGTATGAAAAAGCTGCCTTTAGAGGGCTGTTCCGTTTTCTTCGTTTTATCGAAAGAATGCAGGAGCGTGGAGATGATCTTGGTGCGGCAAAAACGTTCAGTGAAACAGAGGACGTTGTTCGCATGATGACGATCCACAGCAGTAAAGGATTAGAATTTCCAGTCGTCTTTACCGCAGGACTCGGCAGAAACTTTAATATGATGGACTTAAACCAGTCCTACTTGCTTGATAAAGAATTAGGCTTTGGAAGCAAATATATTCATCCAGAGCTGAGAATTAGCTATGCAACATTACCGCTTGTGGCGATGAAAAAAAAGATGAGGAAAGAGCTATTATCTGAAGAGCTGAGAGTTCTATATGTAGCGCTCACAAGGGCTAAGGAAAAATTATTTCTTGTCGGCTCTGTCAAAAATCAGGTGAAGGCATTAAGCAAATGGCAAAATGCTGCAACCGGAGAGGACTGGCTCCTCCCTGATTTTGAACGTTATCAATCGAAAACATACTTAGATTTTATTGGTCCTGCTCTCATCCGTCACCAAGCAATGTCATCTATTTTAGAAGAAACAGGTGATGTTGTTCTTTCACACCCATCAGCATTCACGATCTCATTTACTCAAGCTTCCGATCTTCTAAAAGAAGATATGTCACTTGAAAAGAAGCAGCAGGACGAGGTGGTACAAGCTTTGATGGAAGGTCTGCCTGTTGAAGAATATGGTGATGCTGATGAGAAAGTAGCAGAGAGACTTTCATGGAGATACCCATACCTAGCGGCCTCACAAGTCGGCACAAAGCAGTCAGTTTCCGAGATAAAAAGAATGAAAGAAATACAGGATGAGTATAGTGTTCCTTCTTCTCTTCGAAAAGCCCGTGCCACGATGTATGACCGGCCGGCTTTCATGAAGAAAAAAACACTCACTGCCGCAGAGCAAGGCACCGCAATGCATACAGTCATGCAGCATATTGCGCTTCCTTCTGACGAGCCCTTCGATGAAATCCGTATACATCAGCTGCTCGATTCCTTACAGCAGCGAGACTTGCTAACAAATGAACAAGTCCAGTCAATTGATCAAGAAGGAATTGCAGCTTTCTTCTCTACTTCTATTGGTCAAAAGCTGCGGAAAGCGGACTGGGTGAAACGAGAAGTGTCATTTAGTATGGTGTTACCTGTTAAAGAGGTATACAGCCATATTGATGCAGAGGGGGAGCCTGTCCTTATTCAAGGGATGATTGACTGTTTATTTGAAACAGATGGAAAACTATATTTACTAGATTATAAAACAGATAGAGTGCAAGGCAGATATACAGGCGGTCTTGAAGCAGCTGTACCTATATTGAAAAAGCGCTATGAAACTCAAATAGCGTTATATGCAAAAGCAGTAGAACGTTTAACAAACAGAACATTAGAGGAGAAAATTCTTTATTTCTTTGATGGTAATTTAGAAATTTCATTATAAATGTATCGGAATGAGAGGTGAATCACATGAGGATTCTGCATACGGCAGATTGGCATTTAGGAAAAACCCTTGAAGGCCGGAGCCGGCTTGATGAGCAAGCACAGTTTTTAGATGAGCTGTATCAAATCGTAAAAGACGAACACATTGATGTCATTGTCATGGCTGGAGACGCCTTTGATACAGTGAATCCGCCTGCTAGAGCAGAACAGCTTTTTTATGAAAGTCTATCCGCCTTATCAGATAAAGGAAAACGTCAGGTCGTGGTCATCTCAGGCAACCATGATAATCCGGATCGACTATCTGCCGCATCTCCTTTAACTAATGATCAGGGGATTCATTTAATTGGTTATCCGACAAATGACATCATCCGCGTCGATGTTCCTTCTTCAAGTGAACGTTTATCCATTGCAGCACTCGCTTATCCGTCTGAAGCGAGATTAAACGAGGTGCTGGCTGAAACATTTGAAGAGAAATTGCTTCGCGATCATTACAATTTAAAAATACAGCAAGCGTTCCAACATTTAAGCACTCAATTTCAAGCCGATACGGTCAATATCGCAACGAGCCATATTTATGTGGCAGGAGGAAGTCAAACAGATTCAGAAAGACCGATTGAAGTAGGCGGTGCATATACTGTTGCAGCAGAAAGCCTGCCAGAAGCAGCCTGCTATGTGGCCCTTGGTCATTTGCACCGCCCGCAAACCATCAAGCGTGCCAAAACGATTGCCCGCTATTCCGGGTCACCTCTTGCTTACAGCTTTTCTGAATCAGGGTATGCCAAATCAGTCACGATTGTAGAGGCAAAACCTAATGAAAAAGCAAGCTGGAAAGAAGTGTTGTTATCAAGCGGCAAACCACTTGTGAAATGGAAGGCAACTGAGGGACTGAGTCAAGTGCACGAGTGGCTGGATGAAAAACGGGATCTTCAGGCATGGATTGATTTAGAAATTCATTTAACAGATCAGCTCTCCATAGAAGAGATCCATCAGCTCCGAAAGCAGCATAGCGGGTTTGTCCATATTAGACCGAAATTTAAAGAACTTCAGCAAGTGGAAGAACAAAAGCAAGCCGAAAAGCTCTCAATCGAGGAGCGGTTCGTGAAATTTTATGAGCGCCAGACAGGCGGCGGTCTTCCTGATGAAAAAACAGTCAAGCTGTTTTTGGAGCTCGCCAATGAAATGCAAGAGGAGGAAGCGACTTGAAGCCGATTACGCTAACCATTAAAGGACTTCATAGCTTCAGAGAAGAACAAACAATTGACTTTAGCTCATTATGTGATGCAGGTGTGTTTGGCATTTTTGGACCGACAGGCAGCGGAAAGTCGTCCATATTAGACGCCATGACCCTGGCACTTTATGGCAAAGTGGAACGTGCGTTAAATAATACACATGGTATTTTGAACCAAGCGGAAGAGAAGCTGTCAGTTTCCTTTACGTTCGCTTTACAAAAGGAACACCACATTTCTTATAAAGTCGAACGTGCTTTCAAGCGGGCAGATGAAATGAAAGTCAGAACGACACTATGCCGTCTGATTGAAATTGGGGATACACAGACAGTTCTTGCAGATAAAGCGAGTGAGGTCAATCGTAAAATAGAAGAATTACTCGGGTTAACCATTGATGATTTTACGCGAGCGGTTGTCCTGCCTCAAGGGAAGTTTGCAGAATTCCTTTCCCTAAAAGGAGCCGATAGACGACAAATGCTACAGCGTTTGTTTAACCTGGAAAAATATGGGGATCAGCTCGTTAAACGTTTGCGCGCAAAAGCGCAGAATCAGTATGGACAAAAAAATGAACTGCTTGCTGAGCTGAATGGCTTAGGAGAAGCTGGCCCAGAGGCGCTCGCAAAGGCAAAGGAAGCGGCTGAGCAGGCAAAGGCTATTTTTCATGAGAAAAAACAAGCACGGGATGAAGCGTTCACTGCTTTTACAAAGGCGCAAACAATTTGGCAGTATCAAAAGGAACGAGAAGCCTATGAGACGGAACTAAACCATCTGAATCAACTGGCACCATCAATGGAAGAAAAAAAGGCCAAGCTTCATATTGCTGAGCAGGCAGAGGCATTAAAGCCTTATGCGGATGCATTAACAAAGGCTGAAAATCAGTTTTCTCAAGCATTAAAAGAGAAGCAGGAAGCAGAAAATCAGCTACTGCATCAACGAACGATCTATGATCAAATGACGCAGAACTATGAGCAAGCAAGGCAAAAGAAAATAGAAACTGAGCCAGAACTTCTTCAAAAGAAAGAGCAGCTGCTTCAGCTAAAGGAAATTGAACGGAAAAAAGAGGCGGCTCTTCAGGAAAAGACGGCAATCGAACAGCGAAAAAACGATACAGCGCAGCAATTATTACAAAAAAAAGAAGAAGCAGACAATCTCCAATCTTTGTTAGAACGTGCACTGGCAAAACAAACACAGCTGAAGCGTGAGCTGGAGCAATTACAAGTCTCTGTAAAAGAACGGAAAAGTGTACAGGATGCTTTGCGTTTAAGCGAAAATGTTCAAAGAATACACCAAAGCATACACAAGGAAGAACAAAAGATGGAGGAGCTCAAAAAGCGATCAACACAGACCGCAGCAGCATATGAAAAGCTTCAAAAACAGCAAAAAGACCATCATGAAAAAATAGACCAATCGTTTCAAGCGATTGAACAGCTCTATTTCTATGTATGTGAATTCGAACGGGCTTTTACAGAATGGAGTAAAAGAGAACAAAGTCAGAAGCTCGCAAAATTAAAACAGCGTGATGCTGTTAGGGCGGCAGAATTAAGAAAAGAATTAGCGGCAGAGCTCGTAGATGGTGAGCCATGTCCTGTTTGTGGATCGATTCATCATGATCCCAAGGCATTGGAAAACAATGACCATGAAGAAACAGTGGCACAAATCGATGAAGTGATTCAACGGATGGACACAGAGCTCAAGCAGGCAGAGGAATATACAAGAGACATGTATGCCGCCAAGCAGTTATTGGAAACGCACGCCAATCAATTAGTAAAGCAGTTTGCCTTTTTATCTCAGAAAGCTCCAGGTGCGGAAGTTGCAGCAGCAGTAGAAGCAGTGCAAAAGCCGGAGTCCTTGCAGTATCTCATGCAAGAATGGAAAGGCTTGAAACAAGATATTCAAGAAGTTGAACGTAAACGAGCTCGTTTAATGGATGAAACATACGATCAAGCAGCAGAGATAAGCAAGACGAAAGATCAAATGACATTTGATCAGCAGCGTATCGAAGAATTAGACGGGCTGATCAAGGAGCTTCAATCTGAGCTTTCAGAGCAAACGTCTCAATTTGAACAGGCCTTCCCGCACTTTACATTGCACCAAGTACAAGAGATGCAAAAGCAGATCGACGAAAAGGACCAGCAAGCGGAAGGCTATAAAGAGCGTATTGAGAAAAGTATTTCATTTTTGGAAGAAAAACAGCAGGCAAAAGAACAGCTGCAAACAGCCATATATGATGTAGAGAAGGAACTTGATAAACTAGCGCATCAGCTAGAAAGCCAGCAGCAGCTCATTTATCAATATGAAACAGATTTAGGGAGATATCCATTGAAAGCTGTCTCTATTTCTGAAGAGCTGATCGAGGTTGAACACACGCTTGCTCGTCTCAATGAAATGGAACAGCAATCGTACAAGCAATTACAGCATGCGCAGGAGCTCTTTAGTGAAGCACAAAGTCATTTTTCAAGCTGTGAGCGTCAGCTTCAAGAGGCTGACCGGAGAAAACAAGAAGCAAGTGCAGCATGGGCTAAAGAATCGGAGTCTTCTCCTTTTGATAAGCCTCAAGAGATTGAATCTGCTTTTATGAATCAGGCAGTACGTCACTCGGTTAAACAGGAAATTGACGAATTTGAGGATAAAAGAAAGCAATGTGCCGCAAACTTAAAGCGAATTTCTGAGCTGCTGAAAGATGAGTCACTAGATGAAAAGCAGTGGTCTGATATTCAACTGAGGAAAGAAGCGGCAGAGAAGGCATTGGAAGAAGCAACAGTGATGAGCGGCTCTGCATATGAACATCTGCGTGTAATGGAAGAGAATCACCAGCGATTTGCAAGTATTCATGAACGCTTGGCGGAGCTGCAGCAAGAAATTGATCGGCTCGATAAGCTGCAAACCGTGTTTAAAGGAAATACATTTGTTGAGTTCTTAGCAGAAGAACAGCTGGAAAGTGTCAGTCGTGATGCATCTGCCCGTCTTGGTATTTTGACAAGACAAAGGTATGCGATTGAAGTTGATTCAGAAGGCGGCTTTGTCATGCGTGATGATGCGAATGGCGGTGTCAGACGTCCAGTGTCCAGCTTGTCCGGCGGGGAAACCTTCCTGACGTCGCTTGCGCTTGCACTAGCTCTTTCAGCGCAGATTCAGCTGAGAGGTGAGTTCCCGCTGCAATTCTTTTTCCTTGATGAAGGCTTTGGTACCCTTGATCAAGACTTGCTCGATACAGTGATTACCGCATTAGAGAAATTACAGTCTCAAAACTTAGCTGTTGGTGTCATCAGCCATGTGGAAGAATTGAAAATGCGGCTGCCGAAAAAACTGATTGTCCATCCAGCAGATCCAAGCGGGAAAGGGACAACAGTCTCAATGGAATTAATGTAAATATTGAGGTGATGACACGGTGGCAAAGCAAACAATTGGATTATGTGAGATGTGCGGAAGACAAGATGTCCTGCTCACAGAACATCACTTAACGCCAAGAGAAGAGGGCGGGGCTTTTTTACCGACTGCCTTCCTATGCATCCCTTGTCATAAACAAGTACATGCCCTCTTTACAAACCAGGAGC
Source organism: Bacillus sp. FSL M8-0350 (assembly GCF_038593345.1). NCBI lineage: Bacteria > Bacillati > Bacillota > Bacilli > Caryophanales > Bacillaceae > Bacillus > Bacillus sp. FSL M8-0350. Next base: position 1,076,778 of record NZ_CP151985.1, read on the forward strand.
TTGCCGCACGTTTGAATACAATTGATGCGCTGAGGCAGGATGAAAAGCTTGCTTCGTACATCAAATGGATTCGGAAACAGCCGGCAAGCAAGCTGGTCAAAACGAAAAAATCGAGACAGCGCAGAAAAAAATAAGCATAAAAAAGCGCTCCTCTATTTGAAATGGGTGTAGAGGAGCTGCTTTATGCATTGCCTACCATATTCTGATCATTTAAGTCAGGATCCACATAGTTGGTGGCGCTAATGCCATTATTTAATATCAAGAAATCTCCGGTATTCCCCGCTCCAGAGCCTAAAGCAGATTTTGACGAACTTTTAGGCGACAGGTAGAATGAGTCACCGACGTTTACGACGCCTCCAGAAATAGAGTTAATGTAAATGGGTCCGACAATTGCTGGCATAATCGACATCCTTTATTCGAAGTCATATCACCATCATATGCGCAGGTAGGTCCATTTGTGAGTTTTGCGGACTTTCATCATTGCTAAACAGCTCTCTAATATGCTTCACTCGCGCAACGCCATTCATTCTACAAGTAGAGCCGATTTGATAGACAGAGGACGATGATACCCCTTCTACATGGATTGAAGACACTTTAATCACAGGCTTTTCATGGTAAAATGCCGTTCTCACTGATCGTTCTGGCAGCATCAATGGAATGGGCTCATAATACACTTCAAATTCTTTCGCATCTAAATTTTCTGCTTCATAGCCATAAAACAAACTAATGGTTCGTTGAACAGCTAAAACCTTGACTGCCGGGCACAGCTCTTGTGTATCACCAATTTGAACCACACTCGAAATCCCGACAGAATTCACCTTTGAGAACTTCACTTTAGATGTGCGCTTGATCATTATCGAGGTGCCAGAGGAACAAACGGGCCAATAATCAGCGATTCTGGCGGTGTATCGAAAATCGAGGATAATTGTACATGGTCTGTGTCCCCGATGATAAACAGGGAAGAGGACGAAACCCCGACTACTTTAATGCTTCCGGTCTCGATGTTGCGGTTGACAACTGTGAAATTCATCCGTTTTCCTCTCCTTTCGTTTCACTTGGAATATGGGCTAAAAAGTGCTCAATCGCCCGCTTTACATCATGCTTCACATATTCAGCAATTTGCTCTGAACGCTGCAGCGGTGTCATTTCTTCCCGGTGTGGCAGCTGTCCCGCATAGTATTTGATCCTGCTGTCAATTTGCTTTCGAATATCCTCAATGATATGGTGTTTGTTGCTTTCATCGAGGGACCCTTCATATCGCTGTTCTAGTTCTTCAAGAAGTTCTGGAGCTTCTTCATTTAAAAATGCATCGACAAGCTGCCGTGTTTGATTGAAAAATTGATCAGCCATTTCTTGCTGCATCATTCCAATTCCCGGGGTTGTTGTTTGGCCCACTTCAAAGTTTTGAACACTGTTTGGATCAGATGGATTGAGGCCGATATTCAGCGTTCCTTCCAGCCGTTCGATTTTCAGTTGATCAAATTGATAATCAATCCGTTCAATATTCGTTGTCGGTTTATCTTTGATCATTTGTATTTCCTGCTGAAGCTCGTTAAGCCTTTTTTCAAGCATCATGATTTGTTGCGAGTGTTTTTGAATGATGCCATATACCTGTGAAGCGTTGCTCTGATAATCATACATTTACATACACCTCCGGGGATTGCAGATGACTTAAGTTGTTGGTGACTGAAGCGGTACAAAAGGTGCTGTGCTTGCGCCTTGAGATTCTTCAATTCCTTGTGTACCTGCTGCGGCAGGCGCTGCTTCTACGTAGCTTCCCGTGTTATACAGGTTGGAAAGGGCCTTGATGGATCCAGCACTCCCAATTTGCAGAACAGAGGAGTTACTTACAGACTCTACACGTAAATAATTAATTTGTATCGCTTGATTAATATAGAAGTTCAACGGATCCTCACTCCTTACAAGTTACCAACAAGCGGTTGATCAATGACATCACTGTCGTACGTATTTGTCACACTTTTGTAGTTGCTAATTCGCAATTGATCACCAGTATTAAAACTGCCTGCGCCAGCAAACGTTTTAACCTGACTATTTGGAGAAATAGTGATGCAGTCTCCAACATGAACGACTCCGCTCGTTCCGACGGCATTTACTTTAAAGGCTCCCACAATAGCCGGCATAGCGGTGCACATCCTTTATAAAATTAGGGCACTTGTTTTGGGCGTTTCACCATAGCTTATGATGGGTCTTTTAATGTGTGATTGTCTTTTTGAAAGCTTTTGATGAGAGGAATTAGATGTATGGTTTACCCTTTTTTTGAGCAATCTTTAGAGGTGGATTTGATGCCTTTATTTAAGAGTGTGTCAAGCTCTTGACTGCACCTGATCGTTTCTTCGGCATTCATCCCGAATTTTTTTGCAGTCTCAATTAAATGTAATCTTTTTTGTTCAATTTCATAATTGATCATAACGGACGCCAACTCTCACATTTTTTATCAAATAGAAGGATATGGTTAGTATACCCTATTTTTCTATAAAAAAAGCTGTTTCGTCAATATGAGTAATAAAGTGACAAAATTCGAAAGTGTTCTTACGTACCAAAAATCTCTTTTTTGATCTCAGTCTGTAAATAACGTCGTCTTTTGTTGATATATTGCCGGATTAAGTCTCTTTCAGACTGCAAGACATCTTTTCGATCTTTCGTATATGGATCATCTCCAATTCGATTCTCAATCGATTCATGCCATTTCTCGATGACTGGGCAGAGCCGGTCTTCTACAAAATGTGTATCGAGTACATGCTGGAAAAGTGTGTAATAGGCTCTTTTAAACGAAGGGATATCTAGTAATCTAGCAGTTAATGTATTAAACCCGTTTACTGGGATATAATCAAACGGCATTTCTTCTCCATGAATGTCACGACCCCATGTTGCATCATAATCCCAAGGAAGTACTTGAAACCTCCCTTGTTCATTTACATAAAGAGCGTAGTTATGAACAAAACCATCAAAGTTTTGTGTGCATACCACACCGATGAGCCAGCGGAAATACTGTGTCACATCTAGGTATTGTTCAATTTTTTCTGCAAAAGTGTCATCTTTCGCTGTGTTGAGAAAGTAAATAAATTCGCTCAGCCGCTGATCATGTTGAGAAGTCCCCGTTTTTTTCTCATATCCGAGAAGAAGGTGCTTTTTTGGTTTTTTATCAAAAGAACTCAAAAGGGAGAAGTTCGCGTCATCATCAACCGCATAATAAATGCCGCCTCCTGAAAGCTGCCGTTTTTGAAGAAAGAACTCATCGACAGATTCTATTTTCAAATAAATCCCTTCTTTTCTTCCATTTATGGTGAGAAACACATGAGAAGCGGCTGGGCTATGCACCCCCATCTGCTCAAAGAAATAAAAGGACAGCCTGTTTCGGATAAACGACGGATCATTGTACTCTGCATTTAAATGAAAGATGGATTCGCCTTGTCTTTGTTTTGGCTTTCGGTATTCAATTTGATAGGACTTTTTCTTAAGCTTTCTAATGTGCGATCCGCGGTATGAAGCATAAATATGTGATTTGGTTTGGCCGGTTTTTAGAATAGCTTCAACAGGTTCATCGTTCCAAATGTCTTTTTTTAATTCAATCAGGTCCTTTGGATGAATCAACATATCAAGTTGTTTTAAAGGTTCTGTGTTCATATGTTCATCAGCCTCCTATATGCTCTTCTTTACGATATGAAAGTGAAGGAATGTCCTGTACCGGCTGGTAGGTATTCATGGAGTTTTCAAGGAAAGAGGCATTCGTCACGAACACTTGTCTACCGAATCTCGTAACATAAAGCAGAGAAGATAAACAGCTTTGTCTGTTTGTTTTGTCGAAGATAGACTGGGAGGGGAATTGTTCGTGAGTACATTTGATCATTCACACATTGAACATGCAGTAGCTTCACTTCGAAGTGAGGGACGTGATCATCACTTAGATCGTGAACCAGAATCGAGACGTTCGCATAAGTCAGCTCGTTCTCGTCATTCAAGTCGCGGTCATTGGTTCTTTGGCGGTGGTGGACGCCGTAAATCACGCCGCAGTAAAAAAAGCTACAGAAGCTATCGTTCAAAGAAAAGTTATCGCTCTAAGAAAAGCTATCGTTCGAAGAAAAGCATGAAGAGTAAAAAGTCATATAAAAGCAAAAAATCTTACAGAAGCAAAAAGAGCGAACCGAAAAAGTCACACCGCAGCAAATGCAGATCGCACCATAAGAAGAGCTGCCGCAAGTCACACCGCAGCAAATGCAGATCGCACCATAAGAAGAGCTGCCGCAAGTCACACCGCAGCAAATGCAGATCTCATCATAAGAAGAGCTGCCGCAAGTCACATCGCAGCAAGCACAGATCCCACAATAAGAAGAGCCGAAAGTCGCGCCGCAGCCATCGATCTAAACGTTCTCATCACCATAAGCGCAGCCGCTCTTGCCGAAGATGTGGAAAGAAGTCGCATCGTTCCAGAAATAGAGGAAATGTTGAGCGTAAATGGGATCAAGGGAACATGTGGGAGTACCGCCGTTTCCGCTAAGCATTCAATCATCATTTTTGAAACCCTTTTTAAAAGAGAGTATGATAAAAAAGGGTTTTTTTTATTTCGTAGAGAAATAAAATGAGACATCATAACTTAGCGAAATGAAGATTGTGAGGGGAAGACATGAAGTTTTTTACAGGTGAGATACATAGCAGCATGTTTATTGGGGTAGTCATTGATGATGAATGGGTGATGGACGTCAAAAAGGCAGAAGCCAAATTATTTGAGCTTGAGACACTGCCAAACTCTTTATCTGAGTGTATCAAAATGGGGGACAAGTTTGTTGAACATGTAGGACAGCTTCTTGATTGGGCTGAGAAAAAAGAAGAAGACCGCGGTTCTTATGTATATCCGCTTTCGGACGTGAAACTCCATGCGCCGATTCCAAAGCCGTCTAAAAACATCATGTGTGTCGGAAAGAATTATCAAGACCATGTCATGGAGATGGGAAGTGCGGCGGATATTCCTAAAGACGTGATGATTTTTACAAAGGCACCTACTTCTGTCATTGGACACGAAGCGGACATTCTTCTTCATGAAGGTGTGACCAGTGAACTGGATTATGAAGGAGAGCTTGCCATTGTGATGGGCAAATCAGGGAAAAACATTGCTCCTGAAGAGGTCCAAGATTATATATTCGGTTACACCATTTTAAATGATGTGACGGCAAGAGATTTGCAGAAAAAACATAAACAATTTTTCATTGGCAAAAGCTTAGATACAACCTGCCCGATAGGACCTTATATCGTTCATAAGTCAATGATCGAGGATCATGGTGCGCTCTATGTGGAAACAAAGGTAAACGGAGAGGTTCGTCAGTCTGCCAGTACGGAATTAATGATCTTCACAATTGAAGACATTGTCTCCACTCTTTCAAAAGGGATGACATTAGAAGCGGGTGACATCATTGCAACAGGTACACCTTCTGGGGTAGGGAAGGGCTTTGAACCGCCTAAGTTTTTAGCTTCTGGAGATCGAATTGACATCACAATTGAGCCGATTGGAACGCTGACAAATCACGTCAAATAAAGCGCGTGATGACACAGGATTGTCGCTTTGTGTTCGACTTATTTCGTGGTACGATGAGAAGGTACTTGTTCTGATAAAGGGGGAAATCACAAATGGGAACACATTTACATATCACAGCATGGGTGCTGGGGATTATTTTATTCTTCGTAGCCTTTGCTCTTGCAGGTAAAAACGACAAAGGCGCTACAATTGTGCACATGATCGTTCGCTTATTCTACTTGATCATTATCGCAACAGGCGTAGAATTGTATGTTCGCACAGGAATGAAAATTCCAGGTTTCGGGGGCGAGTATATTGGAAAAATGATTCTCGGTATCCTCGTGATCGGTTTCATGGAAATGGTCCTAGTGCGCAAGAAAAAAGGAAAATCGGTGACTGGTGTGTTGATTGGGTTTATCGTATTTGCGATTGTGACCATTCTTCTCGGTTTACGTCTGCCGATCGGTTTCCATATCTTTTAATATAAAAAGGGCATTGCTTATACGAAGCAGTGTCCTTTTTATGTGGCATCAAATTGTGAAACGATCCGTTGTCCGTCTGAAGTGGTCCATTCAAAACGAATGTGGCTGGCTGCAGGCTCATAGTGACATTGAAGTGCAAGTGATTGCGTATCTGTCGAAAACTGAAAGAAAGAGACGCGCTGCATTGAATAAAAGGAGGAGAAGACACAATCATAGACGGAAAAACCAAGCTGCTCTACCTGTTCAAGGATGTGATCAAAAACGTTTTCCGGTACGAACATGAGAAGATCAAGCCATCCTTTGGCAAGGGACGCCGTATATTGAATGTTTTCTCCTCCCTGTACTTCTATTAGCTGCCCGTTTTCATGAAGAATCATAGAACCGAGCAATTCCCCTTTTGTCCATTGGTCATTTTCCTTCAAACAGATCATTGTGCTTTGAAGACTTTCTGGCAGCATGATCTCTCCTTCTTCATCTTCAATCAGACAATGCCCGTTTTCAATGAGCAAATACCCGTTACACCATCTTCGGCTGCAGCGTTCAAGCTGCTTCATTCGATTTTCCATTTGCAAAAGCTCCTTTCTTCTTTCTTTTCTTACCAAATCAAGCTTGTCCTATACGCCGGGAAAAAAGGACAAATCAACTATCAAGGAAACGATGCATAAACTAAGAAAGGCTGAATGAGAACACTTGAGGAAAAACGGATGGGAGCTGATGATGATGTGTGGAATTACAGGCTGGGCAGACTTTAAAAAGCAGCTCATCCAACAGGATCATGTAATCAATCAAATGACAGATACATTATCTAAAAGAGGGCCAGATGATACAAATACGTGGAAAAGTGAGCACGTTCTTTTCGGGCATAAAAGGTTAGCGGTGGTAGATGTAGAAGGCGGAAAGCAGCCGATGACATATACACATCAAAACCATGCTTATACGATTGTATACAATGGAGAGCTCTATAACACGGAGGATATAAGAAAAGAATTATTAAAAAGGGGGCACCGCTTTCTTGGGCATTCTGATACAGAAGTTCTTCTTCATGCCTATACAGAATGGAAGGAAGAGTGTGTCTCCCATTTTAATGGCATTTTTGCATTTGTGATCTGGGATAGTGAGCGTGAATTGTTATTTGCAGGGAGAGACCGGCTAGGCGTCAAGCCATTTTTCTATACAGAACGTCATCATTCCTTCTTATTTGGTTCAGAGATCAAAGCACTTCTTGCTCACCCTGATATCAAAGCAAAAGTCGATTATGAAGGGCTGTCGGAGATCTTTGGCTTAGGACCGTCAAGAACACCAGGTCAAGGAGTGTTTAAAGGGATAAAAGAGCTGAGACCTGCACATGCCTTGACCTTTTCAAAAGACGGACTGCGCGTGTGGAGATATTGGAATGTCAAAAGCAAGGAGCATACCGACTCACTTGATGACACCGCACAGCACATTAAGCATCTCTTTACAGATGCCGTGACAAGACAGCTCGTCTCTGATGTGCCTGTATGTACATTTTTATCTGGTGGCGTCGATTCTAGTGCCATTACTGCCATTGCCGCTAAGCACTTTGAGAAAATAGGGGAAGCACCGCTTCATACGTATTCCATTGACTACGAAGGAAACGATCAATTCTTTGAGGCAAATCAATTCCAGCCGAATGCTGACGGCCCATGGATTGATCAAATGACAAAAGCGTTTCAAACGAATCATCACAGCTGTATCATTGGACAAAAAGAGCTCGCTTCCTATCTGAAGGAAGCCGTTGAGGTTCGAGACTTACCGGGTATGGCAGATATTGATTCTTCCTTGCTTTGGTTTTGCCGAGAAATTAAAAAGGACTTCGTTGTTGGCTTGTCAGGTGAATGTGCTGATGAAATCTTTGGCGGCTACCCTTGGTTCCATATGGAAAATGAAACGAATGGTTTTCCGTGGATGAGATCGACTGAAGCGAGAACTCAGCTCCTGCAAGACTCGTGGCAAAAAAAGCTGTCACTTAAGGAATACGCGCAAAGCAAATATGAAGAAACGGTGGCAGAAACGCCTCTTTTAGATGGAGAAACTGGCGTTGATAAAGCCCGTAGAGAACTTTTTTACTTAAATATGATCTGGTTTATGACAACACTGCTTGATCGAAAAGATCGAATGAGTATGGGGGCTAGTCTTGAGGTACGTGTGCCATTTGCAGATCATCGTCTTGTCGAATATGTGTGGAATATTCCTTGGGAAATGAAAATGCATGGAAATCGTGAAAAAGGGGTTTTACGAAAAGCATTAGAGGGAATTTTACCGAATGAAGTGCTTTATCGAAAGAAGAGTCCTTATCCGAAAACACATCATCCAGCCTATACTCAGGCTGTGAAAGAGATGCTAACAGACTGCCTCGCGCAAAAAGACTCTGTACTTCACGAATTTTTAGACCCACATCAATTAAAGCAGCTGATTGAAACGGAAGGAGCTTCTTTTCATGTGCCATGGTATGGCCAGCTTATGAAGGGCCCGCAGTTGATTGCCCATCTTGCACAGATTCATCATTGGTTTGAAACGTATCGAATTGATATAGAAGCGTAATAAAGGGTCGGCTTTCTTGCACTTGTTGAAAGGAAGCCGGCTTTTTTGATACATAACATGAGACTTTTTGAGCACATCAAAAGTTGATCTAATCTTTCTAATTTGTATAATTAACTTAAAGTGAATTAATTTGGAGGAAAAAGGATAATGAAAATCATTGTGATCGGAGCGGGACCAGGGGGCCTTGCAGCAGCTATGATGCTTCAAAGCAAAGGACATGATGTTCATGTATACGAAAAACAGCCCTTTGTTGGCGGGCGTAACGCTAAGTTTCAACTTGGTGATTTCACGTTTGATACAGGTCCTACCTTTCTCAGCATGATTCATATTGCAGAGGAGCTGTTCACCTTTGCTGGTAAAAATCTTTATGACTATATTGATGTGATTGAATTAAAAGAGATGTATAGATTAATATTTCAAGACAATCAGCTCGATATGATTCGGGATCGCGATGAAATGTACAAACGATTAGAAGCCTTTGCACCTGGTGAGGGCGAAGGGTATCTAAGATTTATGAAGGATACAAAGCGCAAAATGGATCGTTTGACACCAATTCTACAAAGTAAAATGGACCGCTTTCATCATTACCTTCGCCTGAAGGTGATCAAAGCATTTCCACAGCTTTCACTAAATAAAAGTTTGTATGATGTGCTGTCAGACTATTTTTCGAATGAATCAGTGAAATATGCTTTTACATTTCAATCAAAGTACTTAGGAATGTCCCCGTGGGAATGCCCTGGTGCGTTCTCGATCCTTTCGTTTATGGAACATGACACAGGTGTATTTCATCCGAAGGGCGGTGTCAATCAGCTGTCAGAAGCGATGGCAAAGGCCGCGCTTGAAGCTGGAGCAGAGATTCATCTGTCAGCTGGCGTTGAAAAGCTGCTCACGGAGGGAAGGAAAGTAAAAGGCATTCGTTTAGAATCTGGGGAAGAAATACAAGCAGATGAGGTTGTCGTCAATGGAGACTTTGCACATGTGATGACAAAGCTTGTCGAGCCAGGACTCTTAAAGAAATACAGCGAGAAGAAATTAAAAAAGAAAAAATTCTCTTGCTCTACCTTTATGCTTTATTTAGGACTGGATACCATATATGATGAGCCGCATCATACCATCGTTTTTTCCGATGATTATGCTAGATTTGTCAAAGGCATTACGAAGACATATGAGCTGCCAGATGACCCGTCTATTTATATTCAAAATGCAAGTGTAACCGATGACTCACTTGCTCCAAAAGGAAAATCAGCTCTTTATGTGCTGGCTCCAGTTGCCAATAACCAAAGCGGTATTGATTGGGAGGCGCATCAAGATGAATTTAGAGAGCTTGTGCTGGATACATTGGAGCGGAAAACGGGCTTTCAGAATGTGAGACAGCATATAGAAGTCGAGCGGATGATCACACCGAAGCAATGGGAGGAAGACCTTTACGTATATGAAGGAGCTACATTTAACCTCGGCCACCAGCTGACGCAGATGATGGTCCTAAGGCCGCACAATGAATTTGATGAATTAAAGCACTGCTGGCTCGTTGGAGGAGGAACACATCCAGGAAGCGGACTGCCAACCATTTTAGAATCAGCACGTATCACGACAAATGCCATTCTTAAAAAAGAGAAACATTCACACAAAACAATGCCGCATCAAGAAAAGGGGAGCGCCTCATGAAAAAACATATATTAATTGCAGGCGGCGGTATTGGCGGAATGATCTCAGCGCTTTATTTAAAAAAAGCGGGACATGATGTCACCCTTGTCGAAAAAAATGAACGGCTTGGCGGGAGACTTGCTTTTGTACGTGAGAAAGGATATAAAGTAGATGAAGGTCCGACCATTGTCCTACTTCCTGACATGTTAAAAGGCATTTTACATGAGGTAGGAATTGACGATTCATCTCTTGATCTGCTGCAGCTTGATCCGCTGTACACAATTCAATATCAAGATGGAACCTCCTATACGAAATACTCTGATGCACTTCGTCAGCTAGATGAAATCAGACGTGTATTTCCAAAGGAAGATCAAGGGTTCCTGAGGTTTATGGAAGAAATGACAGACCGGTTTCAAGAAGGGCAGCAAGCCTTTCTAGAAAAATCATTTCACGAAAAACGTACATTTTTTACAAAAGCGAATATGAAGATTTTAATGAAATTAAAGGCGTATCGAACGGTACAAAGTGCTCTGAAAAAATATTTCTCAGACGAACGCCTGCGAGATGCATACGCACTTCAAACCCTCTATGTTGGGGGAAACCCGTATGAAGCATCGGCTATTTATTCGCTTGTGTCCTATAGTGAGCACGCGCATGGAATCTACTATTTAAAAGGAGGCTATGCGAGTTTAGTAGATATATTGGAAGGGCAGCTCATCAAAATGGGTGTGCATGTAAGAAAAAATGAAGAAGTCACGCAATTGGTGTTTGAGGGGAAACGGGCAGTCAAAGCTAAAGTAAATGATGAATATGAAACCGCTGATGCATTTGTGATCAATGGAGATTATCCAGCTGCGTTAAAACAGCTTGGTTTAGACGAACAAGATCGCCGGAAATACGTGCCGTCCTCTGGCTGTGTGATGGTGTATCTCGGGTTAAACAAGATGTATCATGAAGCACCTGTTCATCAATTTTTTATGGGAGAACACTTTGATCAGCATATGAAAGAAGTTTTTCAAACGAAAACGATTCCTCAAGACCCGTCGTTTTATACATTTAATCCATCGATCATTGATCCATCTCTTGCCCCAGAAGGTTGCAGTGTTCTATACATGCTCGTTCCCGTTCCTTCAGGAGATCATATCAACTGGGAAGAGGAGACAGAGTTTGTCGAGAAGATGGTGGATGTCCTTGAGAAAAGAGGCTTTCCGAGATTGCGAGAGTCGATTGTCTGGAAAAAGGTCAGAACACCAAATGATTCCTTGCGAGAAGGATTGTTTGAAGGCGGCAGCTTTGGACTTGCGCCTAATTTGTTTCAATCAGGTGTCTTCCGCCCGCAAGTGAAGGTCAGTGAGACAGATAATCTTTATGCGGCAGGTGCTTCCATCCATCCGGGCGGCGGGGTGCCGATCGTGATGCAAAGTGCGAAGCTTATGGCTTCTGTACTACTAAAAGATTTGAATGATAGAAAGGAAGTGAAGCTAAGTGGTTGATGTACAAACAGCATTAAAAGTGTGTGAGGAAACCATTCAAACCCATTCAAAAACGTTTTACCGGGCCTTTTCCATGCTGCCTAAAAAGAAAAGACAGGCCGTCTGGGCCGTATATTCCTTTTGCCGTAGAGCAGATGACATTGTAGATGAATCCCCTTCGCCAAAAGAGGACCTTGCATCCTTTCGGGTTTCGTTTGATCGATTTTTACAAGGTGAGGTAGACCGGAATGATCCAATATGGGTGGCGCTAGAGCATACATTTCAAGAGTTTCGGATGGATGAAGCCCCGTTCCGTGACCTGCTCCAAGGACAGGAGATGGATTTAGAGCAGCAGCGATACGAAACGTTGGATGAACTGCTCATCTATTCCTATCATGTTGCTAGTACAGTTGGGCTTATGCTCCTTCCCATTATTGCACCGCGTAAAAAAGAGCAGCTAAAAGAAGCAGCCATTTCGTTAGGGATTGCTATGCAGCTCACCAACATCCTTCGAGATATCGGCGAAGATCAGGCTGAAAGAGACCGCATTTATTTGCCAAAGCAAGTGATGGATCAATTCGGGTACACAGAGCAAGAATTGCAGGAAGGGATTGTGAATCAAGCCTTCCAGCACGTCTGGGAGTACATTGCCTTTGAGGCAGAGGCATACTACGAGGAGTTTTTTGACCATCTTCATGAATTCCCGCTCTATTCACGAATACCGGTGAAAGCAGCAGCCTACTTTTATAAAGCCATTTTAGATAAAACAAGAGAAAACGAATACCGCGTCTTTACAGAGCGAGCATTTATTTCAAAACAGGAAAAAGCACTTATTTTAGAAGATATTACGTAAAAAAGGACTGCACCCGCAGTCCTTTTTATGTGGAAGAAAAACGATACTCCGTCCATACTCTGGAACGCCAGCGCCTATACATGAAGATACCTCTTACCCATTCATCCACAATAAAAGAAATCCAAACCCCGATGAGCCCCATTTCAAACTGAATGCCTAACAAATAAGCGATCGGAAGCCCAATTCCCCACATTGAAATCATCGCCATATACACTGGAAACTTCGCGTCACCAGCAGCCCGCAATGAATTAATAATGACCATATTAAAAGAGCGTCCCGGCTCTAAAATGATCGTCAATAGGAGAAGTGTGGCGGCGATTTCAATGATTTCACGATTGCTAGTGAAAAAGGTAAGCAAATGCGTCGATGATAAAGATAAAGCAGTGGAAGAAAGAAGAGAGATCCCAATGGCCCAGTATAAGCTTTTCATACATCTGCGGTAGGCAGCATCAAATTCTTTCGCTCCAATATGGCGCCCGATTAAAATCTGTGTCCCTTGGCTAATCGCTGCACCAAACAACATAATAAACATCATCAAATTTTGAGTGTAGACCTTTGCGGCTAAAGCCTGCGTTCCCATAAATGTAATAAACAGTGTAATAATCATTTGAGAGCCGTTATAAGAAAGCTGCTCTCCAGCAGAAGGAATGCCAATTTTCAGCAGCTTTTTTAAATGCGTCCGCTGGATGTGAAACATACTCTTCAGTGAAAAGCGCAATCCAATTCGGCGGCGGACAATGAGGATCATCGCCATCAATCCGATCAAACGAGCCAGCGAGGTTGAAAAGGCAACACCCATGACACCTAATACAGGAAAGCCAAACGGACCAAAAATGACCAAATAATTGCCGGCAACGTTTAGCAAATTCATTCCGATGGTGACATACATCGTGTCTCTTGTATATCCGTAGCTTTTTAAAATAGCACTATACGTCATAATGAGTGCTTGAATAAAAGAAAGCAGGCCGACAATTTGTAAAAAGACCGCCGCATCCGGCATGAGTTCACTTGATAAGCCCATCATGTGCAGGATTGGAACAGCTAACACAAACATGAGGAGACTAATGACAAAGCTGATCAAGAAGTTGGTTCCTAGTGAGACATAGGCGACTTGAGTCGCTTCCTGCTTGCGGTCAGCTCCTAAAAGCTGCGCAATCACAATGGTCGTTCCTGTTGTAATGAAGCTGAACATGACAATTAATAAATTCAGGAGCTGGTTGCTTACACCTACTGCGGCCACACTGTTATCGGAGTATTGGCTGAGCATAAGTGTATCAGCGCTCCCCATGAGCATATATAAAGAGATTTCGATAAAAATAGGCCAAGTTAATGCAAATAATGAAGGGTGTGTTTTCTCATCTTTGGCTTGAACCTTTTCATATGACAGGGTTTGAGATTTCATCACATAGCCCCCTTTCGTATAAATCCGATTTATAGTGTACCGTGCATCGACTATAATAAGAAGAGATGAAACCGAAACTTATTGGAGAAATCCGACTTCATAAGGGGATGAATATGGATCGATTTATTACATTTACTGTACCGCCGTTTCCTATTTATATTGCTTCAGGTAAAGGGGTATTTCATCAAGGAGAAAGACATATCTCAAGAACCTTCACTGTATTTGATCTGCTCTATGTCACAAAAGGTGAACTATGGATGACAGAGGGCGAGGAGGCTTTTCATGTAAAAGAAGGTGAATATATGATTCTCTCACCGGGCCTGTCTCATGGTGGACATCTGCCGTGTGAAGAGGAAACGCACTATGAGTGGCTGCATTTCTCAATTGACCGATTTGAGCTGACGAACCGGCCGAGAGAACACTGGATTGATATGAAACAAAATCAAGCGACCTTCGAAAAGCCGGCAACCTATGAATTTAGTCTGCCCCGTTTAGGAAAAGTGAAAGGGCGAAGTGTGTTAAAAAAACATCTTTCAGCGATGAGAGCACTAAATCATGATGCATCTGAACTTCCGCTGAAAAAACAGCTATTATTTGAGGAAATGCTCATTCACCTGCAAAAGGAAGCATTCCATATTCCAAGTGCAAAGGAGACTGTCGCATCAGAAGTGGTTCATTATCTTGAGCATCACTTTATGGAGAAATTACACATGGAGCAGCTTGCAGAGAAACTGCACTATCATCCTGATTACATGACAAGATGTATGCAGACGGTGTATGGATTGACGCCAAACCAGTACAGCCATCGTCTCAAAATCGAAAAAGCCAAAAGCATGCTGGCCTCAACGAATGAAAAAATCGCTGCCATTGCAGATCATGTAGGTATTGACGACCCTACTTATTTTTCTAAGCTGTTTCGGCAAAATGAAGGCATGACGCCGATTGAATACCGTCATTTAGCAAAAAGAACAACAAAGTAAAGGAACGTGAACAGATGAAAAAAGAAAAGGAAGAGCTTGTGAACATACGTCCATTAACCGAAACGGACTTAGAGACGGTGTGGCATTTAAAATTTAAAGCATCAGACCAGTCCTATCGAAAATGGAATGCCCCTTATTTTTATGAACACGAAATCCCGCTTGCTGCATTTAAGAAACGGTACTTACAGGAAGAATCCATTCCCCAAAAGCTATATGGCATTGAAATAGATGGTGATATCAAAGGCACCGTATCATATTATTGGGAGAATGAACGTACGAGGTGGCTTGAATGCGGCATTATCATTTATGATTCACGCTTTTGGAGCGGGGGTATTGGGACAAAGGCATTAAATCTTTGGATTGATGTGTTATTTACGTATATTGATATCCCTCGAATTGGTTTAACAACTTGGTCAGGTAATGAACGGATGATGCGGTGCGCAGAGAATTGCGGATTTATCCTTGAGGGGAGACTGAGAAAGGTCCGTTATTATCAAGGGGTTTATTATGATTCAATGCGCTACGGAATGTTGAGAGAAGAATGGAGAAGCCTTCCGCGGAACAATGATAAAATATTTTAGGACAAAAGTATCGTATGTTTGAATAAACTGAAAAAAATCGGTTTTTCAAGCGAATAATAGAAAATGTGTTTTTTTTACATAAGGGGGAATTTAAATATGAGATTAACGGGTCTATTCGTTTCACTTGCTGTTGCCATCTATTTATGGTTTGATGCGCCAAAACATAACAAAGACAAATGGCTGTGGGCTGTTTTAGGCGTGCTATTTAGCACCATCGTACTCGGTATTTATTTGATCAAGACAGAGAGGAAGGGGCTGGGCTGGACGATCTTGATTTTAACCATCTTGTTTTATCTCATGCTGCTCATCTCTGTTTTGATCGGTGTTATTCTTTTTTATCAGGCGCCTTCATGAAGAAGGGCCTTTTTCTTTTACCTTTTGAGCCGGTACACCAGCAATGACGATCTGCTGTTCATGAAAGGAACGATTCACCACGGCATTTGCTCCGATTGAAATATGATTTGCAATATAAATGTCTCCAAACAGCTTAGCACCAGGGCCAATCCATACGTGATCTCCAATGGTTGGGACATCCTTTTCGGAATGGTTTTGGCCAATATTCACCCCTTGATGAATATCACAAAATGCCCCAATTTTTGCGTGCTTATTCACAATTAAGAGACCACTATGATTGATTCTAAGGCCTGGGCCAAAGACGCCAATCGGAATATCAAAGCCAAGCTGCACGCCTTTCTTTTTATGTAAATAGCGATAAAACCATTTGCGCAGTAGAGCGCCGCTATTAGAATAGTATTCATATTTTCGTAAATACCTTTGATATTTCCATATATCGTCCCCAAACCACTTTGGTCTTCTGCGCGTAATCGCTAATGCTTTCTTATCCTGCGTTAAGTAATGGTGAAGATCGTGCTTTGTAAAAATCATCAAATTCCCCTCCATTCCTTTATGTTTCAGAGAAATTATACCACCCAAACCATTTATATCAAGAAAAAATGATGTTACTTCTTCAATTTTCTACCTTCATTTCATCCAAATTTCTTCATAAAATGAGCGCTTTAAGTTGAATAGAACAAAAGAACCAGGAAGAATGATTTGTAATTTTTTTCAATATCAAATCGTCTCATGCGTTCCATCTCCTTATGGCAGTAAGGTTTGTAAAAATTACTCGAAAATACTCATTAAAAAGAGAATATTGCATTCATATGCTTTTTGAATCATCTTTTTGAATACAATTGACTTTCCTATCTCACATCCTCTAGGCTAATAAATGAAAATGATAATCTTTATCAATTGGAGGAGTGTTTTATTATGTCCATCAAAACCGTTTCTAAAAATCAGCAATTTTTAGAGCAGCAAAGTCAAAGAGAATCTAATGCAAGGTCTTACCCGAGACGGTTCCCATTAGCCATGCAAAAAGCCGAGGGTATGATCGTGACAGATGCAGATGGCAGAGAGTTTTATGACTGTCTGGCAGGCGCAGGAACACTTGCACTTGGTCACAATCATCCGGTTGTTATAGAAGCTATTGAACGTATGCTTCATGAAAAAAGACCATTGCATACGTTGGACATAACCTCAGAAATTAAAGAAGAGTTTGTGAATGAAATTTTTTCTCACCTGCCAGAAGAGTTTGCAAAGAGAGCAAAAATTCAATTTTGTGGACCAACTGGCGGTGATGCCATAGAAGCTGCGATTAAATTAGTCAAGACAGCGACAGGTAATCGTTCCATTCTTTCTTTCCACGGTGCTTATCACGGTGCGACACATGGCACGATGTCATTAAGCGGAAATTTGTCTCCAAAGGAAAGAGTGCAAGGGTTAATTCCAGATGTGCATTTCATGCCTTATCCATATGAATATCGCTGCCCATTTGGCATTGGCGGTAAAGATTCACACCGTATTTCCAGTTCTTATATTGAGCGTGTATTAAATGATCCTGAAAGTGGTATTCTTCCGCCAGCAGGTATGATCTTTGAAGCTGTGCAAGGTGAGGGAGGCTCAATTCCAGCATCTATTGAATGGATAAAAGAAATGAGAAGAATCACAAAAGAAAAAGGCATTCCGCTCATTATCGATGAGGTTCAATCAGGCATTGGCCGAACAGGTAAGATGTTTGCCTTTGAACATGCAGGAATTGTGCCAGACGTTATTGTATTATCTAAAGCCATTGGTGGAAGCCTGCCGCTTTCAGTTGTGATTTATGATCAAGATTTGGATCAATGGAATCCAGGTGCACACATTGGCACATTTAGAGGAAATCAAATGGCGATGGCTGCAGGAACTGCTACGCTTAAATTTATAAAAGAAACCAATCTGCTAGATCATGTAGACCAATTAGGGAATCGCATGCAGGCTTATTTAAAAGACATTCAAAAAAATGTACCTGCTATCGGTGATGTTCGAGGAAGAGGATTAATGATTGGTGCTGAAATTGTCAATCCAAATGAAAAGCAGGATGTGGATGGAAGTTATCCAGCAAATCCTGAGCTAGCAAGTCTCATTCAAAAGAATTGCTTCGACAAAGGCTTAATTGTAGAGACAGGAGGCCGTTTCGGTAGCGTCATTCGATTCTTACCGCCATTGATCATGACAGAAGAACAGCTTGAACAAGTCATCGCCATTTTCAAAGAGGCCGTTTACGATGCAATCAACTAAAGCTAATGTGGATTCATTATTTATCAATCAAAGCCAGCTTGGAAGAGAGTCCTTCCGAGCGGCTCTTCATACATCTATCGACAGCTTACTGGATCAGTGGCAAAAAGACCAGGGACCATACAGCGGAATATTGCCTGGGAAATTAGCGGCTAGTGTCGAATCCTTATTTCAGTTTCAACCGTCTGGCGAATCAATGGAATCTGTCTTTCAAGATATAAAGCAGCATCTTTTGCCGCATCTTGTTGATGTATCGCATCCTAAATGCTTGGCACATTTGCATTGCCCGCCGCTCATACCTGCTCTTGCCGCAGAGGTGATGGTAAGCTCCTTTAACCAATCAATGGATTCCTTCGATCAAAGCGGTATTGCATCTTTGGTTGAGGAGGAAATTTTAAAGTGGCTATGTGCGAAGTTTTCTTATGGAAATCTAGCAGATGGGACATTTACGAGCGGTGGCACCCAATCTAACTACATGGGACTGCTTCTTGCAAGAGATGCATTTTGTGAAAACACATGGCAATGGAATGTTCAGCAGAAAGGCTTGCCGAGTGAGGCTCACCGCATGAGAATTCTTTGCTCTAAGAATGCTCACTTCACTGTGAAAAAATCTGCATCCCAGCTAGGCTTAGGGGAGCAGGCAGTTGTTCTAGTAGAGACAGATGAGCATCACCGCATGGACCTCAACGATTTGAAGAAGAAACTTGTTGAGTTAAAGGAACAGGATCTCCTGCCTTTTGCGGTAGTGGCGACTTGCGGGACAACTGATTTTGGCAGTATTGACCCGGTTCGAGAGGTGTATGACATCGTCAAGCCATATGGTCTGTGGATTCATGCAGATGCTGCCTATGGTGGAGCGCTTGTATTAAGTGAAAACTATCGAGATAAATTAGACGGTGTTGAGCTTGCTGATTCCATCACGATTGACTTTCATAAACAATTTTATCAGCCGATCTCTTGCGGGGCATTTTTGCTGAAGGATAAGAGACATTTCGGCTTGATCAATTATCATGCAGATTATCTTAATCCAAAAGAAGATGAACTGGATGGAATACTACATCTTGTCCATAAATCTGTCCAAACGACGCGCCGGTTCGACGCACTGAAATTGCTTCTTTCTCTTCGTCTGATTGGGGAGGAAGGGTTTGGTGACATTATTGACCATACCATTGATTTTGCGAAGGATGTGGCTGCGCTTATCGAGAGAAATGATCACCTTGAAGTGATCAATCCTGAACCAGAAATCAATGCAGTTGTGTTTCGATTTAAGGGGGCGGATGACATCAATAGAATCATCCATCGAACGTTATTCAAATCAGGAACTGCTGTCATTGCGAAAACAGTGGTGGATGGTCAAACATGCTTAAAATTCACTTTGTTAAATCCGAGAACGACAATCACACATATTGAGGAAATCCTTTCTGACATCGTTGATATCGGGATCGCTCATATTCAATCCGGGAGGGTACTACGTTGAGTCAATATAAACAAATGGCTGAAAATGCAACTATGCAAAGCTTTTTAAACTGTTTTTTACGTGAAACAGGAATCGATCGATCTGCAAAAAAAGAGACGAAAGCAGATGGTTCGCTTGTATTCGTGGCAAAACTAGCAAAGCAAGACCTTGAGCTTGTGATTCCGATCCGATATTTTTCATCTGTAGGCCGCCATCTCTTTGATTTTCCGATTCGCTTTCGTCCAAGTGGCAGCGAAAAAGAGGGAACGGTCGTCGATTACACGACACTTGTTGCTTTATGTTCAAAGGAGCTTCTCATTGCATATGGCCGCACAGATGCAGAGGATGAATTCATGCTTCGCATCATTTTAAGCTGCCGAAATATTGAACGATTCTTAAAGGAGAGAGAAAGTGATCAAGCTGCTTTATCTCAAGCTGATTTTGAGTACATCGAGGCTGAGCAGTCACTTCTCCTTGGACATTTAACACATCCTACACCAAAAAGCAGACAAGGGATGACAGAAGAAGAGGAAGCCGTCTATTCTCCTGAGCTGAAAGGAGCTTTCCAGCTTCATTACTTTAAAGCGCACCATTCGATTGTGCTTCAGGATTCGTCTATTTCACAATCTGCGGCAAGCCTCATGTTAGAAGAGCTTTCGCGTCAGGTGCCAGAAGAAACAGAGAGGCTGAATAGGTTAACAGAAAACGGAGAATATGTGCTCATTCCGATTCATCCGCTGCAAGTCAAAGTGGTCATGGAGAAGGCATTCGTGAAGCGTTATATAGAGGAGGGGAAACTGACTTATTTAGGATCGCTCGGGTCTGAATACACAGCGACCTCATCCTTTAGAACGGTCTATCAAAAGGATTCTGCTTACATGCTCAAATTCTCTGTTCCTGTGAAAATTACAAACTCGTTACGCATCAATAAACAAAAGGAACTGGATCGAGGAGTAGAGATGTCCCGCATCCTAAAAACAGAATTAGGCGTTTCTTTATATGAAAAATTCTCTGGATTCCGGGTCATTGAAGATCCTGCATATCTCTCTATTCGAGGAGATGAAACGGAATCTGGCTTTGAAGTGGTCATTCGTCAAAATCCATTCTTGCATCGTGAAAAAGGCGCAAGCTTAATTGCTGGGCTGTGTCAGGATCATGCGTATGGAGGAAAATCGAGATTAGCAGGAATTATTCATAAACTTGCAGGCGCAGAAGGCCGGTCAACAGAAGCGGTCAGCCAAGATTGGTTTAAACAATATTTGACTATTTCGTTAAAGCCGATGCTCTGGCTGTTTGAAACGTATGGTCTTGCACTCGAGGCCCATCAGCAAAATGCTGTTGTGCAAATGAAGGATGGTTATCCAGAGACCTTCTATTACCGTGACAACCAAGGCTACTATTATAGTGAATCGAAAAAGGATAAGCTCGCGAATCTAGTTCAAAACTTGAGCGTAAGAAGTGAAACCATTTGTGCGGATGATGTAGCCGTTGAGAGACTCCGTTATTATTTCTTCTTTAATCATTTATTTGGTCTCATTAATGGCTTTGGCACGGAAGGATTAGCAAAGGAAGAAGACTTGCTGGCACTCGTGAGAGATACATTGCTCGCTCATGAGGAGACGTACGGAGCATCTGATCTGACTAACAGCCTTCTCCGCTCAAAAGAACTTCCTTCAAAAGCGAATTTGCTGACACGATTTGAAGATATGGATGAGCTGACTGGATCTCTGGAAACACAATCTCGTTACACGGCTGTCTTGAATCCGCTCTTTTTACATAAGGAGGCGCTGATTGGATGAGGCAACGTATTAGGTTTATTCGCGCTGAATATGAAAGAGACGTTCAGCTTGTCCATAAGTGGATGCAAGAAGAGTACGTTCACCCATTTTGGCATTTGAATATTCCGTTTCCTGCTTTTGAAAAGCATTTTTATCAGGCCATACATGATCCGCATCAAACCCTTTATTTAGGCACGATTGATGGGACGCCAATGAGTTATTTTGAGGCTTATAACGTGAAAGGGGATATCATTGAATCCTACTATGAGCCTTCTCCGCATGATCAAGGCATCCACCTGTTAATAGGGGAGCCGAATTATGTGGGAAAAGGATTTGCTGCGCCGCTCCTTCAGGCAATGACAGCATTTCAATTTGAGCAGAACAAACGAACAGAAAAAATCGTTGCTGAGCCGGATATTCGCAATGAAAAAATGATTCATGTATTTGAAAAATGCGGCTTCGAACGTGTAAAACCAGTTACTTTACCCGACAAAACAGGTCTTTTGATGTTTTGTGATCGAGAACGATTCGAAAGGAAGTATAACCATGACGCGGTTCAACAAGCAAAATAATGTAGTGGATGTAATAGGGATCGGCATTGGCCCGTTTAACCTGGGGCTTGCCGCATTATCTGAAGAGGTAAATGAAATCAACGCTTTGTTTTTTGAAAGAAGTGAAGCCTTTCACTGGCACCCAGGGATGCTCATTGAAGGGACAACACTGCAAGTCCCATTTTTAGCGGACCTTGTCAGCATGGCAGATGTGAAAAGCAAATATAGCTTTCTCAACTATTTGCAGGAACAAAACCGTTTGTATTCATTTTACTTTCTAGAGGACTTCCATATCCCGCGCAAGGAATACAGTCATTATTGCCGCTGGGTCGCTGACCAGTTAGATTCCTGCCGATTTGGCATGAACGTCGAATCTGTCTCACTGATTGAAAAGGCAGGGGAAAAGCGCTATGAAGTGCATGTCCGTCATGTAAAGGACCAAACTGTAGAGGTGTTTGAAAGCAAACATCTCGTCTTAGGAATTGGCACGCAGCCGGCGATACCCGCATCGCTCCAGCCAGCTTTAGGAGAGAAGGTTTTTCACTCAGCTGACTATTTAAAACGAAAAAAAGAAGGCTGTTTCAAAGGGAAATCTGTAACAGTTATCGGCTCTGGTCAAAGTGCGGCAGAAGTGTTTTATGACATTTTATCAGATGATGAGGCAAAGGATATTCACTGGTTTACACGATCAAAAGGATTTTTCCCAATGGAATATTCAAACCTTGGACTTGAGTATTTCTCCCCTGACTATATTGATTTCTTTTATGAGCTTCCGCAAGCCAAAAAGGATGCGTTATTAAAACAGCAAGACTTGCTGTATAAAGGTATCAGTTCGGCGATGATTCGTGATATTTATCATTTGCTTTATGAACGTTCTGCCTGCGGAAACCAGCTGAACACAGTGCTTCAAGCCATGACAGAGGTCAACTTGATTGAGGAAACAGCGGGCGGGTTATCACTTTCATGCACGCAATGGGTCAAGGAAGAATCCTTTACACATGAGACGGATATTGTCGTATTGGCGACTGGCTATCAATCCGTTCTGCCGCCATTTATCAACCCTATTTCTCATCACATTCAATGGGATGATCAAGGGAGATTCCAAGTTGAACGTGAATATCGTTTGAAAACAAATACGATGGGTGAAAATGATATTTTTGTACAAAATGCAGAGCTTCATACACATGGAGTCGGCGCTCCAGATTTGGGACTGGGGGCTTATCGAAACAGTGTGATCATCAATGAACTGGCTCGTCAAACTGTGTATCCACTTTATCAAAAGCACGTCTTCCAGACATTCGGTACACACAAGAACGCACACACATTTGAAGAAATGAAAGGATAAGGAGGATGAAGCGATGAGTGTACAAGATGAATTGAAAAAAGCGGTGAATCCTGCTGCTTGGAAAAAGGCAAACCAGCGAATGGTGGCTAAAATGCTGTCTGAATATATGTATGAGGACATGCTTCATCCTGTTGAGCTGGATTGTAAGGATGGCATCGCGCAGTATGAATTAATCATTCACGAACATAAGAAATATCGTTATCTGGCAAAACCTCGGTTGTTTGATAGTTTTGATACAATCGCTGAATCAATTGAGTACTGTCAAGATGGAAAATGGTTAAAGGATGTCAGTGCTATTGTGTTTTTACTAGACATTCAGCCGATCATTCCAATGTCTTCTGACACAACAGGCCATCTTATCAAAGAGCTTCACCATACTTTGTTAGCCGATGTCCATTTGCTGTCGAAAAAAGCACTTCGTGCGGATGAACTGACAGATACGGATTATGCATGGATTGAAGGAGAAATGACAGGCCATCCTTGGATTGTGTATAACAAAGGACGTATAGGATTCAGCTATGATGATTACTTAGCCTATGCACCAGAACGGCAGGAATGTGTGCAGCTGTCTTGGATTGCTGTACATAGAGAGCTTGCGACATTCCATGCAGTCGATCATGAAAACTATGAGCAGGTGATCGCCAAAGAATTAGATGAAGTCACGATTCGTCAATTTCAGCGTGTGTTAAAGGATGAAGGACTGAATGCAGCTGACTATTATATGATGCCTGTCCATCAGTGGCAGTGGACGCATATGATTATTCAGCATTTCCCTGAAGATTTGGCCTTGCGCCGGATTGTGTATTTGGGAGAGGGGCTGGATCAATATATCCCGCAGCAGTCGATCAGAACCTTTACAAATATCTCAAATAAAGACAAGCATCATATTAAACTGCCAATGAGTATTTTAAATACGCTCGTGTACCGTGGACTCCCATCAGAACGTACGGTCATTGCCCCGCGCATTACAGCGCATATTAAAGGGATTGCCGATCAAGACTCATTTTTATCTGATGTGTGCCGCGTCATTTTACCAGGTGAGAATGCAAGTATCAATGTCGATCATCCATACTACAGCAAACTGCCTGGTGCGCCATATCAATATCTTGAGATGCTCGGTGTCATTTTTAGAGAAAGCATTTATACGTACTTAGAAGAGGGGGAGAGCCCTGTTACACTTGCGGCACTTACTTACGAGGATCATGAAGGTGAGCCGTATATCAAGCAGCTGATTGAAAAATCAGGTCTCTCAGCAAAAGAATGGATGGCGAAGTTCTTCCATGTCGTGATGCCGCCGCTGCTGCACTTTATGTATCAATACGGCACAGTCTTTTCACCGCATGGGCAAAATACAATTCTTGTGTTAAAAAATCATCAGCCGCATCGTTTGGCGATCAAAGATTTCGTTGATGATGTGAATATAAGTGACCAGCCGCTGCCTGAATTAGCTTCATTAGAAGAAGATTTAAAAGAAGTGCTGCGCAGTGAGCCGCCAGAAGGTCTAGTACAATTTATCTTTACAGGATTATTTATTTGCAATCTGCGTTATGTATCCAACGTATTAGACAATCACAATCTGTTAGATGAAACGACTCTTTGGCGTTTGCTTGCGGAAGAAATTCAGCAGTATCAAAAGCAATTTCCGCAGCTAAAAGACCGTTTTGAATTATTTGATCTATTCCAGCCGAAGCTGACAAAGCTTTGCTTAAATCGTAATCGAATGATTGATTATGGCTATGGAGATGGTGATGACCGCCCGCATGCATCAGAGCATGGGAAGGTCACAAATGCACTCGCTCATGTTCTTTCGTCAGTTGGGGAGAAGTAATAGAAAAGCTGTAGACATTAAGTGTCTACAGCTTGTTTGTTTTTTAAGAAAATGCTTGAGAGGCAAGAAAATAGAAAAGGGCGGGATCATTCAGTTTTTCTTTCCCGCGAATCATCATAAAATGGGCTACGTTTGTTTTCGTAAATCCTGCTTCAACAAGTGTTTCATGCAGGCGTTCAGCAGTTTCTTCCTGCATATCTAAACGAATTGCCCCTGAATAAGACGAGATGAGTGATTGGATGAGCGAGAGAGCGGTTTGTTCATCGTTTGCTGTAAGCGGTCCAATCATTAGATTAGCAGGGGTTTCGACGCCAAATGCAAAGCCAGTTGTTTCATGATGCTCATTCTTTGCGATCAGCCGGAACGATGCTCGTTCCATTCGCTTTCTTATAAAGCTTGATCGATTGGTGCCTGCACCTTTTTCGTCAAGTGCTTCAATAGACGGCAGGTCCGTTTCATCAGCAGGAGAAAGGTGAATCCCGCCTGACACACGAAAAGCCGATGGAGGATTCGTGGTCTGTGCTTTGTATGTATGAATATAGCCGGCCGTTTGAAATCCGATTTTTTCGTAAACGGGCTGTCCTTGTACAGTAGCAGTTAAAACGACAGGAACACTTTGATCGCTTCTGCGAAGCAGGGTGTCAATCATTTTCCGTGCAAGGCCTAAGCCGCGATGTGTCTCAGATACAATAACGGCACCAATTGATGCTGCTTTATCATATTGGAAAAGTCCTGCACATGAGATCACTTGTCCATCTGTTGTTGAAAAACCTGTAAAATATCCGTTTGTTAAAAGAGATGTAAGCTCATCCGCATTGTAATCAGGCCAGTCGACCTCTTTTGACAATGCGATAAGATCGGGTATGTCATCAAGTGTTAAAGTTCGTTGTACAACGTTTTCCAATACACGCAACTCCTTCTTAGCTGATTTCATCTATATGTATCGTACCATATGAAGGCATAAGAAAAAGGAAAAGGGATATCCTTTTCCTCACAGCGTGTATCAAAAAAGAAGAACCCCCAATGACGGAGGGTCCAGTCTTAATGAACATTAAAATATCGAGCTTCAGGGTGGGAAACGACGATCGCTGAAACAGATGCTTCAGGTTCCATCATGAATCCTTCTGTGAGATGGATGCCGATTTTTTCAGGCTGAAGCAGCTTGAACAGCTTTTCTTGATCCTCAAGATTTGGACACGCTGGATAACCAAAGGAATAGCGCTGCCCTTGATATTTCGCTTGGAATCGTTTTTCCATTGTAAAATCGACTGGGTCAGGGAATCCCCATTTGTCACGAATCACTTGGTGGGCTCTTTCAGCTAATCCCTCTGCAAGCTCAAGTGCCAGAGCTTGGACAGCATGCATTTTTAAATAATCTCCTTCCTGCTTAAATTGCTGCGCGACCTCGCGTATACGCGCGCCGGCTGTGACGGCGAATAAGGCAATATAATCTTTCTCGTTTTCATTACTTTTCCGTACATAATCAGAAATGGAGCGGTACGGGAGCTTCTCCTGCCTTGGAAATTGGAACGTTTCAATGATGCGGTCAGACTCTTCGGGATCATAAATATGCAAATCATTTCCGTCTGAACTGGCAGGGAAGAATTGATACACAAATGCTGGCGCAAACCAGTTTTTCTCTCTGCCTTCGTTTAGAAGATCTGTGACAAGCTGTTTTAATTCCAATGCTTTTGGCTGCTTTTCAGCTAATAAGGTTTTGATCTTTCCCTTTAAGCCGAGATGATGACCAATAAGCATTTGTTCATTCACATAAGGCATAATATGATGCAAATCGATGTCCCTCACATAATGGCGTGTGGTATTTTCTGGTGTAAATACCGGTGCCTGCGGGAGAGATGCGCGTTTTTCTAGTAATTCAATGACAGCTTTCGGCTGCTTTCCTTCTTTCTCCTTGATAGGTGCCGCTGGCTCTTCTGGCGGCTTTGTTTGAAATTGCAGTGGATTTGCTT
The DNA here is from genome assembly GCF_038593345.1 of Bacillus sp. FSL M8-0350. Classification (NCBI taxonomy): domain Bacteria; kingdom Bacillati; phylum Bacillota; class Bacilli; order Caryophanales; family Bacillaceae; genus Bacillus; species Bacillus sp. FSL M8-0350. The sequence continues at coordinate 1,103,822 of NZ_CP151985.1, forward strand.
TTAACTCATTGGCTAATGACAGTCCGTCCATAGCATCTTTTGCGTAAAGAACAGGCCCATCATAATGAGGCGAAATTTTCATTTTTGTAAATTTACGAGAAAGGGCAGCACCGCCGACCAAAATAGGAACAGAAATGTTTGCTTTTTGTAAATCCTGAGCGGTTAGTACCATTTGCTGTGCGGACTTTACAAGTAAGCCTGATAACCCAATCATATCTGGTTTTTCCTTTTGCACAGCTTCAATCAATGTTTGAGGTGTCACCTTGATGCCGAGGTCGACCACTTGAAAGCCATTATTGCTCAAAATGATGTCGACAAGGTTTTTCCCGATATCATGGACATCTCCTTTTACAGTCGCAAGAAGAATCTTTCCTTTCCCGCTTGCATGCTGCTTTTCCATATATTGCTCAAGAAACGAAACAGATGCTTTCATGACCTCTGCCGATTGGAGTACCTCGGCTACGATCAGTTCGTTTTGATTAAAAAGACGACCAACTTCAGCCATTCCCTGCATTAACGGGCCATTGATGATATGAAGCGGCGATTCATAATGCTCCAAAGCAAGGGCTAGATCATCGATGAGACCTTCTTTCGTTCCCTCGACGACGTAGAGCGCCAGCCTTTCATCAAGTGATAAGGAGATCTTTGGTTTTTTCTCCGTTTTCTTTTTACCGCGGTAAAATTGGGTGAATTCAGCTAGTGTTTGATCATTTGTTTCATAAAGCAAGGTTTCAGCTAGTTTGATTTCTTCCTTTGGAATGGAAGCGAAGCGTTCAAGCTTTTCTGTATTGACAATGGCATAGTCAAGCCCTGCTTGCACGCAGTGATACAAATAGACGGCATTTAAGATTTCTCTGCCAACAGGCGGAAGTCCGAAAGATACGTTGCTGATGCCTAAAATAGTGAGGCACTCAGGCAGGGTTTCCTTGATCATTTTAATGCCTTTGATTGTTTCTTCAGCGGCGCCAATATATTGCTCGTCTCCAGTGCCTACGGGAAAGACAAGCGGATCAAAAATGATGTCACTTGCGGGAATTCCATACTTCCTCGTTAGCAAATCGTGAGAACGTACAGCAATTTCAAGCTTTCGTTCTGCTGTCACGGCCATTCCTATTTCATCAATCGTGCCAACAACAAGTGCACCGCCATATAGCTTCACAAGAGGAAGAATCTCTTCAAAGCGTTCCTCGCCATCCTCAAGGTTGATGGAATTGATGATGGCTTTCCCTTGAGAATAGGTGAGTGCCTTTTCAATCACGTGTTTGTCCGTTGAATCAATGACAAAAGGGGCTTTCACCTTTTTCATGGCTTCTTGTAAAAAGCCTTCCATGTCTGCTGCCTCATCACGGTCTGGGTCGGCGAGACACACATCAACGACGTGAGCACCATTTTTCACTTGAGCACGAGCAATTTCTGCTGCTTCTTCAAACTTTTGTTCCGCAATGAGCCGTTTGAATTTGCGAGAACCAATGACATTTGTCCGTTCGCCTACAAAAAGAGGACGCATCGAATCCTCATAAATAAGGGGCTCAATTCCTGATACGGTATGCTGCGGTGATTCGCGATTGATATGACGCGGCTGAAGCGTGCGTACTTCATCTGACAATGCTTGAATATGCGCAGGTGTAGTCCCGCAGCAGCCGCCGACGATATTTAACCAGCCTTCCTTAGCAAAGGCGGCGATTTTCTTCGCAAGAGAGGCAGGGGATTCATGATATTGGCCTTCTTCATCTGGGAGACCAGCATTCGGATAGCAGCTCACCGCTGACTTTGCGATGGAGGAGAGCGTGCGGATGTGGTCTGTCATAAATTCTGGACCAGTCGCACAGTTCAGGCCCACACTGATGGGTTTCATATGCTCAAGAGAGATATAAAAGGCTTCAATATCCTGGCCAGCAAGGGTGGTGCCCATCGGTTCAATTGTACCTGATACCATGAGTGGTAATTGAATGCCCGTCTGCTGAAAGGCTTCTTGAATCCCTTTGAATCCAGCTTTTACATTCAGCATATCTTGGCTTGTTTCTAAAAGAAGGGCATCACACTTTCCGTCAATCAGAGCGCGGGCCTGCTCTTCATAGTTTCTGACGAGCTCACTGAAGGTTGTGCCTCCTGTCACAGATAATGTTTTCGTTGTTGGGCCCATTGCGCCTACAACAAAACGAGGCTGCTCCGGTGTGGAGAAACGGTCTGCTTCTGCCTTTGCCAGCTGCGCAGCTCGAACATTGAGTTCATAGGCAAGATGGCCAAGCCCATATTCATCAAGGACGAGCTCTGTCGCGCCGAACGTATTTGTTTCAATGAGGTCAGCATTTGCTTCGAGGTACTCCCTATGGATCTTAGAGATGATGTGAGGGGCTGTCACATTCAAATACTCGTTACAGCCCTCATACTCTTCTCCGCCAAAGTCCTCTGCTGTCAGGCTGGCGTTTTGAATCATTGTGCCCATTGCCCCATCAAGCACGAGGATGCGTTTTTTGAGCTGTTCAGTGATAGTTGACATGGACGTTAGACTCCTTTTCTTTCTGATGGATGTAGGTGGTCAGTTCTGCTGTTAAATCTGATCGAAGGAAAGGAGTAATTAAATAAATGCCATTAAACAATTCGCAGGCTGTATCTAATAAAGAGCGGGCAATCGCTAAGCCTTCTGCTCGCTGCTTTTCTTTATCCTCGCCAGCTTTGGCCATAATGTCACGAATAGAATCAGATAATTTGATGCCTGGAATTTCGTGATGAATAAACTCGGCGTTTCGGCTGCTTGTTAATGGCATAATGCCGATGTAAATCGGTTTATCCAAGTGGCGGCTTTCCTCATGAATTTTCACAAGCTGTTCCTCAGAATAAACAGGCTGAGAAATAAAATAATCAGCACCGTATTCGATTTTTTTCTCAAGACGTTTGACTGCTTTATCAATATGGCGCACATTTGGGTTAAACGCGCCAGCCACTGAAAAATTGGTCTTTTTGCCAAGGGGCTTTCCTGAGAAAGAAAGGCCTTCATTAAATTGTTTGATGAGACGAATCAAATCAAAGGAGGTTAAATCATAGACAGATGTTGCGCCTGGGAAGTCTCCAATTTTAGATGGATCGCCTGTGATCGCTAAAATATCGGTTAATCCAAGGGTGTCGAGCCCCATTAAATGAGATTGAAGGCCAATCAAATTACGGTCGCGGCATGTGATATGAACAAGAGAACGCATATCGAGTTGCTGCTTTAATAATGCGCCGCAAGCGACATTGCTAATGCGCGGAGTCGCAAGAGAATTATCGGCTAACGTCAATGCATCAATGCCAGCATCCTTTAATTCATTTGCAGCAACGAGAAATTTTTCGAAGTTCAGCTTCTTCGGCGGATCAAGCTCTACGATAATCGAACGTTTTTTCACAGCCAGCTCATCAAGACCTGGCTCAGTGCGCTGATCTTGGATGGAAATGATTTCTTCTTTTAACACCTTCACTTCTTTTTCAGTGATCGGTGCTAAATCTTTGACCGCTTCAGCCATTGCGCTAATATGCTGAGGTGTTGTTCCGCAGCAGCCTCCGATAATACGTGCGCCCTGATTTCTAAATTCAAGTGCACTTTTTCGGAAATACTCGTTATCGGTATCATAGACGAGTCTGCCTGCTTCAAGAGAGGGGAGACTGCTGTTAGGATAGACAGATAAATGCGAATTTTCCAAAAGTGGAACGCCTTCTAGTGCCTGAATCATGTGATAAGGGCCCAGCCGGCAGTTGATGCCGACAACATCTGCACCAAGAGATGATAACTCAGATAAACCATCCTTCAGCGGGGTACCATCCTGCAAAACGCCTTGTTCATGCATAGAGACGTTCATGACAATCGGAAGAGTCGTTTCTTTGCGGGCAATTTGGAGAACAGCCTTTGCTTCTTCTATGTCATAATACGTTTCAAGCAACAATCCGTCAGGTTCTTCATTTAATAGGATGTACAGCTGCTCTCTAAAGCTTCGTTTGATTTCTTCTATAGAGTAGGCATTTTTGTTAAACGTCCGAATGCCGCCAATTGTTCCGAGTACATAAGCAGAGCCTGCGGCTGCTTTTGCAATTTGTACTGCTTTTGTATTGATGCGTTTCGTTTCTTCCTCTAAGCCGTAGCGGGATAGTTTAATATAATTCGCGCCGTATGTGTTCGTTTGGATGATGTCAGCGCCAGCCTGCACATATGCCTCGTGAACGCGTTTCACTTCATCCTCTTTCGATAAATTTAATTCTTCAAAGCAGCGGTCAATGCCGTAAGAGTATAAAAGTGTTCCCATCGCTCCGTCAGCTATCAGTACGCGGTTTTGTAAGTCTTGTAATAGGCCCATTGTATTCCTCCTTATTTCTATGTAACAAAAAAAGCCTTCTGATAAGAAGAAGACTTTTTGGCTGTATCGTAATTCTTCTCCTTATCTTCCAAGCAGTTGCTTGCTGGATTTAGCACCTTGGTCATAGAAAATAGATTTCTACTACACCGGTTGCTGAGGCTTCACAGGGCCAGTCCCTCTGCCTCTCTTGATAAGAAAGCAATATGAACATGTCAATGAATTGAACTTCCATCAACTGTAACGAAAAATGCAGAAATAATCAATGGAAAATTTGAAATTTATCGAAAATTTATAAATTGGACATCAATCGGCAAATCAGCCTTGCGCATAAGAGAAATCACCTCTTGTAAATCATCTTTATTTTTCCCTGTCACACGCACTTGGTCATCCTGAAATTGTGATTTCACTTTGATGCCAGACTGCTTGATAAGCGCGTTAATCTTTTTGGCGTTGTCTTGATCAATCCCGCTGATGAGCTTCGCACGCTGGCGCACTGTACCGCCTAGGGCATGCTCAGTTTTTCCATAATCGATATTTTTAGTTGGAACATTTCGTTTGATCAGCTTTGTCACAAGCACATCTTTTAGCTGCTCAAGTTTGAAGTCATCATCAGAGATGAGAACGAGCTCTTCTTTTTCGAGAGAAATATCACTTTTACTTCCTTTAAAATCATAACGGTTTTTAATTTCTTTCAGTGCTGCTTGAACAGCGTTTTGCACTTCAGGCAGTTCAACCTTCGATACAATGTCAAATGAGCTTTCTTTTGCCATCACACATGACCTCCAAGTTTAGATATTGCGTCTATTTTATCATGCAAATAGCAGAAGAAGAAAACTTTATCAAAGAGTACAGCCGCCAGCCGTATAAATCGTGTCCAGTTTGTCCACTTTAGCTAACAGAACTAGAGATGTTCATGCGGGGAGAAGTATAGTAGAATAGAGTGAATCAAAAGATGAACGAACGCTCTTTTATGGGCAGATAGGAAGGAAGAGAACATGAGACCAGGTGAGCAACTGACCTTGCAAATAGAGAATGAAATGGAATACGGCTACTTTTTGACAGACGGTGAAGATTCGGTCCTCTTACACCGCAGTGAAATGACAGAAGATATTGGTGACCGAGATGAAGTAGAGGTCTACTTATATGTAGATCATGAAGAAAGACTCGCTGCCACGATGAAAATACCTACAATTAACGCACATACATACGGCTGGGTAGAAGTCGTGGACGTGGTAGAAGACATGGGCGCATTTGTCGATGTTGGGCTGTCAAAGGATGCACTTGTTGCAACAGAACATCTCCCGCCTTTTGAGGAAGCATGGCCGAAAAAAGGAGACAAACTCTACTGTATGCTGAAAGTCACAAGCTACGGCAGAATGTTCGCAAAACCAGCCACAGAAGACGTGATCAGTGAATTGTTCACTGAGGCACCAGAAACCTTAATGAACAAAGAAATCACTGGAACCATTTATCGTTTAATTGCAACAGGTTCCTTTATGCTGACAGATACAGGCGTGCGAGGGTTTATTCACCGCACGGAACGAAAGGAAGAGCCAAGATTAGGATCGACCGTTACAGGACGCGTCATTGCAGTGAAAGAGGATGGAACCGTAAACGTTTCTCTGCTTCCTAGAAAACAGGATGCATTATCTGTCGATGCAGAAGAAATTTTAACCTATATGAGAACAAGAAACGGCGCCATGCCTTATGGAGACAAAAGTGATCCAGAAGATATCCGCGAAAGATTTCAAATGAGCAAGGCAGCCTTTAAACGAGCACTAGGTCATCTCATGAAAAATGATCTAGTTTACCAAAAAGAAGGCTGGACATACGAGAAAAAGTGAGCATTTGCTCACTTTCAGCGTGTAGACAAACCCTCGCATTCGCCCGCAGGTCTGCGCTCCGGTGCTCACGAATGTCAAATTCGCTCCGCTCCTGTGCTCGTCCTTCCTAGACTGCAAAGGTTTTCTATTACACTGAAAAGAAGACAAAGGGCTAAAATCAAGATCATTTTAGCCCTTTGTCAACAATCTAAAAGTGAGCATTTGCTCACTTTTTTATTTTTGTTTTAAATAATGGATTTTTTCTATGAAAAAAGTCATGAAAAACCTTCACTATATCATTGAAACAACGCCCCTCAAATCCGATAAAAAAGGAGTAAGGATGATAAAAGGAGTGTGTTTTTGGATGAAAGTGAAAATATCATTACTTCTGATGGCAGCCATGCTTATGGTGCTCGCCGCATGCGGTAATCAACAGGAAGGGGCGCCAAAATCAACTGCGAAGCATATTGGCGTTATGCTCACAGATGATGGTCTTGGTGATCAATCATTTAACGATTCATCATTTAAAGGATTAGAAAAAGCACGTGATGAGCTTGGCATTGAATTTGATTATAGAGAAATTGCAGAAACTGATACATATGAAAAAGGGCTGACAGAACTCGTAAAAGATGGAAATGATCTTGTCATTGGTGTAGGTTTCAGTATGCAAGAAGACCTGGAAAAAGTCGCAAAGAAATATCCGAAGAAGCAGTTCCTTTTGATCGATGCTGTATCTGAGCTGAAAAATGTGACCTCTGTGACGTTTAAAGAAGAGCAAGGCAGCTATTTAGCGGGAGCACTTGCTGCAATGACAACGAAAAGCGATGTCATTGGATTTGTTGGGGGTGTTGACGCAGATGTCATTCATCGTTTTGAAAAAGGATTTCAAAAAGGCGCCAAATCAGTCAATCCGAAAATCAAGATCTTATCCACCTATGCCGGTACGTTTAGTGATGCAGGCAAGGGTAGTAAAATAGCCAAAGACATGATCAAAAAGAAAGCAGACGTTTTATATGCCGCAGCCGGTTATACAGGTGTCGGTGTATTAAAAGAAGCGCAGTCACAGGGGAAATATGCTATTGGTGTAGACAGCGATCAGTACTATACTGCTGAAAAAGCGGTCATTTCGTCTATGGTGAAAAAAGTCGATGAAGTGGTCTATCAATTCAGCGAACAGCTCGTTAAGAACAATCAAATGAAAAGCGGGCATGTTGTCTATGACTTAAGCAATGATGGAATCGATATGGCAAAAATCCGGATCCTGAAAAATGCTGAGACACTGACCAAAAAATTAAATGGTCTGAAGCAGACGCTTCTAAAAGAAGAGGGGGACGCATCATGAGCTTACGCGTCAAAATTTTACTCAACTCACTTATCTCACTTCTTTTAGCAGTTGGCGTTATCGCCTTTATCATTGTCAGCATGACAAAAATCCAATCATCAAATGAGACAGATGTCCAAACCTTATTAAATGTTCAAAAAACGAAGGCAAGCTTTGAAAGTGTCGAGCAAGCCATGACCAATTATTCGATGACACTCTCAGATGAACAGCTAGAGATCGTTCAAAACGATATTTCTACAGCAAAAAAACAGCTGCAAACGTTAAACAAACATGCAGGAAATATGAACAAAGAGGCATTAACAAGGTTAAATTCAAAATATGACACGTGGACCAAGGAAGCAAACAATGCCATTGGTGAAAAAAACGCATCGGATGCAAGACGTGTGGCAGCAAGAATTGATGGCGTTTTAAACGATGTGCATACGATGAATAAAAGGGCAGAAGAAGCGTATAAACAAAATCTAGAGGCTGCAGCAGACAATGTCCAATGGATTATCACAAGTGCACTCGTCTCAGCCCTCACACTGATTGTCATTGCCGTCTTTTTGAATATTGGATTAACGCGATCCATCGTGACACCCATTAAATCACTATCCTACAGAGCAAAGCAGATCGCAGAAGGCAACCTTGCTGTGGAGCGGATGGATATTCAGCGCAAGGATGAAATCGGCGGTTTGAATGAATCCTTTAATCAAATGACAGATCAGCTGATTAGTCTGATTAAAGAAATCAGCAATGTCTCAAGCCGAGTAGAGACATTCTCGATCCACCTGAATGATGAAAACAAAAAGATGATGGAGTCTGCGAATCAAGTATCTGTTTCGACAGACGAAATGGCCAATGGATCACAAGCGATTTCAGAAGATCTCCAGCACGGCGTCAGCTTGATTGAGAAAATGGACCAGCATGGACGTAAAAATTCCGAACGCTCACAAACGGTCATCCGCAGTACAGAGGATGCCATCGAAGCCGTAGAAAGCGGAAAGCACACGTTAACAGAAACAAAAAAAGCGATTGAAAAAAATACACATGCGACGAGACAAATCGAAGAATCAGCAGGAGAATTCACGCAATACGCCAGCGGAATCTCGGCCATGGCCAAAACGGTTTCTGACATTGCGGACCAAACAAACCTGCTTTCCTTAAACGCAGCCATTGAAGCGGCAAGAGCAGGTGAAGCTGGAAAAGGCTTTGCCGTTGTAGCAGATGAAATTCGCAAGCTTGCTGATGAATCGTCTAATGCAACAAGACAAATCTTTGACATGGTCAGTCATATTGAAAGAGGCATTCAATCCATTAGTCAAACTGTCCAAGAAGGGGTCAAGCTTTCACTTCAGCAGCAGGATGCGATGGACAAAACCTCACACTCCTTTGAAGATATAGAAACAAAAGCGCAGCATATTAAACAAGAAATGGCGGTCTTAAATGACCAAATTATGCAATCAACAGAACTTGGCGGACAAGTACTGCACTCGATTGAAAATATTAGTGCAGTGGTAGAAGAAACAGCAGCTGGCAGCGAAGAAATTTCTGCCTCAGCCAATGAACAGCTGCAATCGTTCCATCAAATGAACAAACAGGTCGAAGAATTGATGAGTATGACGGCAAGGTTAAATGAAACCGTGCAGCGATTTAAACTTTCATAAGAAAAGCACCCTTCCCGTGTTGTGTCAGGGAAGGGTGCTTTTTATGATCATTTGCCTGTAAAAAAGATCGCAAGCGTGCTAGGTCCTGAATGGGACCCAACAGCGGCGCCGATGATCTGAATATCAATTTCCTTTGGATGAAATTCGGCTTCGATCAGCTGTTTCATGTCTTCCGCCAGTGCAGGATCATCACCATGACTAATACCAACGGTTTGGTTCGACCAATCCGTTCCGCGTTCTTTCATTAGTTCAATAATGCGTTTCAGCAGCTTTTTACGTCCGCGGATTTTTTCAAGCGGGATGAGTTTTCCATCTTCGACATGTAAAATGGGCTTAATGCTTAACAAACCGCCAACAAATGCGGACGCTTTACTGATTCTTCCCCCTCTTGCTAAATACGATAAATCGTCTACAGTAAAAATATGTTGTAAAGATTCACAAAAATGCTTTACAGACGTTTCAATTTCTTGTATTGTATTTCCGTCAATGGCAAGTGATTGAGCGTGTTTGACAGCAAGCCCATAGCCGAGTGAAGCGCATTTAGAATCAATGATTCGTAAATCAAAATCAGGGTATTCTTCCTTCACTTCGTTTGCCATCATCACAGCTGTCTGGTATGTACCTGAAAGCTCTGATGAAAAAGCGACATAGATGGCAGATGTATGGGTTTGAGCGGCAGAAACAAAGGTTTCCTTGATCCGGTTTGGTGAAGCCTGTGACGTTTTTGGACTGGCTCCTTGTCTCATCGCATCAAATACTTGTTTTGGTTCAATGGTGATCAAATCCTCAAATTCCTGCTCGCCAAGCAATACGCGAAGCGGAATGAGCGTTATGTTATGTTCATCATAATAAGAAAGAGGCAGATCAGCAGCACTGTCTGCTATGATATGAACAGTCATATAAATCCCTTCTTTCTAAAAAATAAGCCATATTTTACATCTTTTTAGCCTAACTATATCATAGAAATCATCTTTTCGTGTTCAAATTCTAAATTTTAGGGAAAACCATAGAGAGAATGGTAAGTGGAGGAATGACAACATGTTCATTGGAGAAGCAAAAAAACTCATTGTCGTCGTTATTGGTGCATTACTCAATGCGATTGGACTGAATTTATTCTTAATCCCAGCTGACGTATATGCGAGCGGTTTTACAGGGGTAGCCCAGCTGTTATCCAGCTTAATCGATCAATATGCGCCATTTTATGTATCAACAGGGATTCTATTATTTATTTTAAACATTCCAGTCGGTATTTTAGGCTGGATGAAAGTTGGCCGTTCCTTTACTTTGTACAGCATCATCAGTGTTGCGCTGACGACCATTTTCCTTGGTATTTTACCAGAAACGAGCGTTTCCCACGATATTTTATTAAATGCTGTGTTTGGCGGTGTCATATCCGCAGTAGGGATTGGGATCACGCTCAAATACGGGGCATCAACAGGCGGACTCGACATTGTTGCTATGGTTTTAGCGAAATGGAAGGATAAACCGGTTGGCACGTATTTCTTCATTTTAAATGGAATCATCATTTTTACAGCAGGATTATTACAAGGTTGGGAGAAAGCATTATATACCCTTGTCACATTATATGTGACCACAAGGGTCATTGATGCCATCCATACAAGACATGAGAAGCTGACCGCGATGATTGTCACGAAGAAAGCAGATGAAATCAAAGAAGCCATTTATGGAAAAATGGTCAGAGGCATTACGACTGTACCTGCAAAAGGCGCATTCACCAACGAGCAAAAGGAAATGATGGTGATCGTCATTACAAGGTATGAGCTATATGAACTTGAACAAATTATTAAAGAAGTCGATCCAAAAGCCTTTACAAATATTGTTCAGACAACCAATATTCTTGGATTTTTCAGACGAGATTAAAAGGTGGGTAGCAGATGAAAAAAGGGTTGGTGCTTCTTCTCATTCTATTGGTTTTAGCCGCTTGTGGACAACAAAAAAAGGATGAACCAGACAAGGAGGTATCCGGTCAAATGGGAGAAAAAACGGTTGAGCTCACAGTAGACCCCGTCCAGAAAGGTTCTTCAGTTCAATTTAACATGTCGCTGAAAAATGAATCAGATCGAGATTTTGAATTTACCTTTAACACAAGCCAAAAATTCGAGCTTAGTTTGTATGACGAAAACGGGAATGAACAATACCGCTATTCGAAAGACCGTATGTTCACACAGGCCATCCAAACTTTTGTGCTGAAAAAAGGCGAGGCCTATGATTTTCAAGATACATGGTCAAACGGTGTAAAGCCCGGAACATACGAAGCAGTCGTAACGTTTAAAGGAAAAGCAGAAGGGCTGAAACAAATCACGGAGAAGAAAACATTCCAAGTCAAATAAGCAAGGGAATCAAAAAAGCTGTCCACTTAATGTGGCCAGCTTTTTTATGTTAGAGATCATCGAGCAAGTCTTGGAAGGTATGCAGCTGGTTTCTTTCTGCATCTGTCGAATTGGCAAATGCAGAGGATACGGCATTTTTCGCACGCTTGACTGCCTGTTGACGCTCTAACCCAGATGAAAATGAAGAAGTAAGAGCTTCTTCAGTAAACGATTTGGCTTGATCAAAAAGTTCGTTTCTCACAATGAACCTCCAGAAGCATCAGTCTTCATATTCCCTCTGTCTGACGCTTCTTCAAGTGTCGAACGATAAGGAAAACGTGCGTCATGAAGACTGACTGAATCTTTACCTTGTTGTATAAAGCGTTTCGATTTGCTTCTTTTACCCATTCGGAATCCGCCCCTTTACACAAGCTGACAGGACAACCTGTCTAACGGTAGTATGCCCGCTTCCATCTGCTATGTATGAATGGAAAAATTAAAGCGAGAAGTAATTCGTTAGAAACTTTGCAATCCCGTCTTGTTCATTTGTATCAGTGACTTCATTTGAGACACGTTTCACGGCATCAATTCCGTTGCCCATTGCTACACCGCATCCAGCAAATTCAAGCATTTCTAAATCATTGTCTTCATCTCCGAATGCGACAATCCGCTCCTTAGGAACGCCGTAATAATCACTGATCTTTTGCAGTCCAACGGCTTTGTTCATGCCTGTTTTAATGATTTCAATCACGTGCCACGGGGCAGCCCAGCGCCTGTGATCAATCATTTCTGCATGGACATCTGATAAATAGCTTCGAATGGCTCCAACGTCCTCTTCTTTTGCATGAATTAACACGCTCGTCACATTCTCTCCAAGGTTGTCCCTAAGGTCTCCAACAGTGACTTTGTTTGCATTCATATTAAAGATATCAATGAGTTTTTCATCATGATAATGGAAATACAAATCGTCTAACACTTCAGCTAACACATTGTGCACTTTATACTCTTCACTAATGTCTACAAGCTGTTTGACCACTTGAAGATCAAGTGACGTATGAAATCTGCCCCATTTTTCATCAAGAGGATGATGGACAAACGCTCCGTTAAAATTCACAATGGGTGAATCAAGCTGTAATTGCTGATAATAAGGAGAGCTGGATCGAAATGGCCGGCCTGTTGATATACAGACGTGATGACCGCTGTCTCTCACTTTTTGAATGACGTCAAGTGTGTGCGCAGAAATGGTTTTATCATCTTTTAATAATGTGCCATCCAGGTCAAGTGCGATTAGATAAGGTTTAGTCTCCATAAAATCTCCTTTGATCTGTAAGTGATAGGAGGCAATTTCATGTTAGCGCCTCTATCTATAGTGTATCTTTATCACATCTTTGTTGTCTACATGTTAAAATAAACAAAGACGGGAATGATAAAGGAGGATTCAGAGGCTGTGATCACCATTGATGAGCAAATTACGCGCGATATTCCATTTTTACATATCGTAAAAGCTGAAAATAAAGACAAACCGCTGCCGCTTGTATTTTTTATTCATGGATTTACAAGTGCACGCGAGCATAATTTACACTTCGCCTTCCATTTGGCGGAAAAAGGCATGAGAGTCATTTTGCCTGACTGTGCTTATCATGGTGTAAGATCAGAAAACCTCAGCTTAGAGGAACTGGCATCAAAGTTCTGGGAAATTGTCCTGAACGAAATTCGTGAAATCGATATACTCAAAACATACTTTCAAGAAAAACAATTGATTGAAGCCGATCTGATAGGCGTTGCGGGTACATCCATGGGCGGCATCACCACCTTTGGTGCACTTGCCAAGCATGATTGGATCAAAGCCGCTGTCAGCTTGATGGGAAGTCCAAACTATACGACATTTCTAAAAGCACAAATCATGGACATGCGTCACAAAGGGTTGATGAAAGACATTACAGACGAAGAGGTTCATCTGCAATTAGACGCTCTGCGCCCATATGATTTAACGCTGCAAACAGATCGATTAAACAAAAGACCGCTGTTATTCTGGCATGCAGAAAACGATCCTGTCGTCCCTTACCGGCACGCAAAAACTCTATATGATGAGTTAGTAGCCACACAATATAAGCAGGATCCGCATCTGATTCGTTTTATCACTGATGGACAAGCTGGACATAAGGTCTCAAGACAAGCGATGTTCGAAACGATTGACTGGTTTGAGACACATCTGAAAAGCACAAACGTTTAGTCATAAGAAAAAGTACGTTATACTAATGGAAAAAGGAGTGGATATCATGGATGAAGCATTGAAAGAAAATATTTTAGGCGCCCTAGAACAGGTGATTGACCCTGAGCTGAATGTCGACATCGTCAACCTTGGACTTGTCTATGATGTCGATCTTGATGAGAATGGAAAAGCGGATATCACCATGACCTTAACATCAATGGGTTGTCCTCTTGCACCAATTATCGTAGATGAAGTCAAAAAAGCATTAAGTGATCTTCCAGAAGTAAAAGAAACAGAAGTTCACATCGTATGGAATCCCCCTTGGACACGAGACAAAATGTCAAGATACGCAAAAATCGCGCTCGGTATTCAATAAGCACAAAATGAAAAATGCCTGGTATGAGTTAAACTCATGCCAGGTTTTTTTATGAAAAATTAAGGTGGAGGAAGAGAGTAGCTTGATATAATGGATGTAATTTTATAGAACGGAGTACCTATCATGAAACAAAAATGGCTATGGATCGTTCTTTTGATCGTATATGCTGCTGCATTTCTTATATCAATCACTATACGAGAAGGCCAAGTACACAAAAAAAAGGATCTTGAGGCTTTTACTGATGTCAGTCATCTCATGCCTGTCAAAATCAAAAAAGTTGTTCAAGGGAAAGAGATAGACACGTTAAAAGAAGTATTGAAAGAAGCAAAAGCTAAACACCTGCCGATTTCTATTGCCGGAAAACAGCATAGTATGGGCGGCCACACATATTATGAAAACGGCATCGTGCTCGATATGACGGAATTCCGCCAGATTTTAGCGTTTGATCCAAAAAAGAAAACGATTCGGGTTCAAAGCGGTGCTACATGGGATGATATACAAAAATATGTGAATCCATATGGCCTAGCTGTGAAGGTGATGCAATCGCAGAATATCTTTACAATTGGCGGATCTTTAAGTGCAAATGCACATGGACGTGACATTCGCTACGGGTCACTCATTGATACGGTACGTTCTTTTAGGCTGTTAAAAGCAAATGGTGAGATTGTCACAGTAAAGCCAGGTGATGATTTGTTTTCTGCGGTCATTGGGGGATACGGATTGTTCGGTGTCATTTTAGATGCTGATCTTTCTTTAACAAAAGATGAATTATATAAAATGGAGACAACCTCTCTAGATTACGATGAGTATACGGATTATTTTCAAAAGCATGTCAAACACAATAAAGAAGTACGCATGCATCTTGCCAGAATCTCAACAGCAAAAACAAACTTTTTGAAAGAAATGTATGTGACGAATTATTCCCTCTCTTCAGATCAAAAAAACGAATCATATCAAGAGCTGAAAGAAGATCAACTCGTTATGCCATTGAAATTTATGCTCGGCCTTTCCAGGAGATTTGATATGGGGAAAGATCTGCTCTGGAATTTGCAAAAGAAGTATTTCCTAAGTCAAAATGATCAGCTGATCACAAGAAACAATGTGATGCGTTCTGATTCTGCCTTTTTGGAATATAAAAATGAGTCAGACACAGATGTGCTGCAGGAATATTTCGTCCCAGTTGACCGTTTTCGTGCGTACATCGATGACATGAGAGCCTTTTTACAACAGGAAGATTTGAATCTAATGAATATCACAATCCGCTACGTTCAAAAAAATGAAAAAGCGGATCTCTCATATGCGAAACAAGATATGTTTGCCCTTGTGCTTTTAGTGAATTACGGGTTCGAAAAAGAAGAGAAGGCGGAAGCAGAGCGGATCATTCGAAAAATGACAGATATCACGCTGCGGCACGATGGAAGCTATTACTTACCGTACATGCCTTATCAAACGAAGGCGCAAATGAAGCGGGCTTATCCTAAAACCGATGTATTTTTCCAAAAGAAAAAACAAGCAGATCCAGATGGCACGTTTACCAACTACTTTTATGAGAGGTACAATACACAATGAATGCAAAAGCAATGAAATGGTTCGTCTACTCTCAAAGTCTGCTGTTTTTCGCCAGCAGTTTGATATTCCCCTTTTACATTCTTTTTATTAAAAATGTTGGATCAAGCTATTCACAGTTTGGACTCGCCTATGGTCTGTTTGGTTTAAGCGGTGCGTTTATTCATTTACTTTTAGGAAAACTGCCGGAAACCACCGACAGGCGGCTCTTTTTAATCATTCATTCGTTTGGTATGGCGTTTCTTTTATTGCTTTTTCCGCATATAACAGAAGTGGGGCAAGTGTATATAATCCAGCTTGCACTTGGTGCACTTGGTGGCTTTCAAAAACACGGAGAGAAATTGCTTGTTACTGATCTCACAACAGAGAACAAACGAATGAAAGAAGTCGGTCACTATCATTTTTGGACAGCCCTATTTTCATCCATTGCCATTATGCTTGGCGGCCTGTTTGCTGATTTCTTTACCGTTTACTTCATTTTTTATGCAAGCTCCATATTATATTTATGCAGTGCACTCATGGTCCTCTATATCAAAAACGAAAAATAAATCCGCATGTCTCATGAAGATATGCGGTTTTTTTGTTGAAAAAAAATGAAAACAAATATTAAATATACAATTGAATTAATTTTTATACATGTTATAATGTTAAATAATTTCACAAAGATCAAGAGGGTGTATTGACGTTGAAAATAGGTATTATAGGTGCTACAGGATACGGTGGTGCGGAATTGGTTCGTATCTTCAAGCATCACCCGCATGTGGAGGAATGTATATTGTATTCATCAAGTGGTGATGGGCAATCATACAGTCAATCTTATCCGCATCTAACAACGATTACTGACCAAACATTAAAAGCCATTGACCCGGCTGCCATTGTGCGAGAGACAGATGCTGTGTTTTTAGCGACACCAGCAGGCGTATCAAGCGAACTGACGCCAAAGCTTATGAATCAAGGAGTGCCGATCATTGATTTATCAGGTGATTTGCGCATTCAAGATGGAGCAACCTATGAAGCTTGGTATAAACGAAGGGCAGCGGATGCAGCATCTGTTCAACAAGCGGTGTACGGTTTATCCGAACTGAATCGTGACAAAATTCAACAGGCTGAAGTGATTGCCAATCCGGGCTGCTTTCCTACCGCAGTTCTTCTCGGTTTAGCACCGCTCATCAAACAGAATGTCATCGATGAATCCATGATTATAATAGATGCAAAAACAGGGGTGTCCGGTGCAGGACGATCTGCCTCACTTGGCACGCATTTTTCAGAACTAAACGATAACTTTAAAATTTATAAGGTGAATGAGCATCAGCATACGCCGGAAATAGAGCAAATATTAAGAGAATGGAATCCGCAGACGGCGAACGTCACATTTTCTACGCATCTTGTCCCGATGACAAGAGGGATTATGGCGACGATGTATACACAATTAAAAACAGATGTCACAAAAGAAGAATTGATGAAGCGAATGAAAGACTTTTATGAAGATTCCTATTTTGTCAGAGTGAGAGATCACGGCGTTTATCCACAAACGAAAGAAGTATACGGCAGTAACTTCTGTGATATTGGCTTTCATTTAGATGAGCGAACAGGGAGACTGACAATCGTGTCGGTCATAGACAATCTCATGAAAGGTGCGGCCGGTCAAGCGGTTCAAAACTTCAACATCATCAAAGGCTTACATGAAGAGGCGGGCCTCACAATGACACCTCTTTATCCATAAGAGAACAGGGGAGACAACAAACATGATCGAATTGAATGAAAAAAGCATTGTCAAAATAGATGGTGACGTATCATCACCAAAAGGCTTTGAAGCAAAGGGGATTCACATTGGCTTGCGCTATTCAAAAAAAGACCTTGGCCTCATCGTCAGCGAAGTGCCAGCAGCAAGTGCAGCGGTCTACACACAAAGTCACTTTCAAGCTGCGCCTCTCAAAGTCACACAACAAAGCTTAAAAAAGACAGGACAATTAAAAGGTGTCATTGTCAATAGTGCCATCGCCAATGCATGTACTGGTGAGCAGGGATTAAAAGACGCATACGACATGCAGGCAGCCTGTGCAGATATGTTAGGTGTAGCACCTGATTATATTGCTGTTTCTTCTACAGGTGTCATTGGGGAATGTCTTGAGATGGATAAAATCAAAAAGGGCATCGCCGAGTTAAAAGAAGCAAAAGCCGAAAAAGGCCATTTTGAAGAAGCGATCTTAACGACAGATACTGTCATTAAAAATACAGCATACACCCTTACGATAGACGGAAAAGAGATCATCATTTCAGGCGCAGCGAAAGGCTCTGGCATGATTCACCCGAACATGGCGACAATGCTTGGCTTTGTCACAACAGATGCAAATGTCGAACAGGAAGCCTTACAGCAAGCGCTTCGTGACATTACGGATGTGACCTTTAATCAAATTACCGTCGATGGAGAAACTTCGACAAACGATATGGTGCTTGTGATGGCAAATGGAATGGCACAAAACGATGCACTCAATGAAGAGCATCCAGAGTGGCCATTGTTTAAAGAAGGATTAAAACTAGCTTGCGAGGATTTAGCCAAAGAGATTGCGAGAGATGGAGAAGGCGCAACCAAATTAATTGAAGCAAAAGTCGCTGGTGCTAAAAATAACTTGGAAGCCGGCATCATTGCAAAAAAAATCGTTGGTTCAAGTCTTGTTAAAACCGCTGTATATGGTACAGATGCCAACTGGGGCCGAATCGTTGGAGCTATTGGTCATAGCGCAGCTTCCGTCACACCGGAAGAGGTAGAAGTCTATTTAGGCGGACAATGTTTATTCAAACACAATGAACCGCAGCCATTCTCAGAAGAGGAAGCAAAAGCATATCTAGAGCAGGATGAGATTACGATTTTCATTCAAATGAGTGAGGGGAATGGTGAAGCTGCAGCATGGGGCTGTGATCTTACCTATGATTATGTGAAAATTAACGCGAGCTATCGCACATAAAGAAGGAGATAGACATGAATAAAACGATCGTGTTCAAGTGTGGAGGCAGTGTCATTCGAGAACTTTCAGATACATTTTATGAAAATGTCCGCTCACTTCAAGCTGCTGGATTTAAGCTGGCTATCGTGCATGGCGGAGGACCTGAAATCACCGACATGCTGCAAAAATTAGAAGTGAAAACAGAATTTGTTGACGGTCAGCGTAAAACAACGAAGCCTGTGTTAGAGGTAGCCGAAATGGTTCTCTCGGGAACAGTCAATAAATACTTTGTGTCAGAGCTCGCAAAGCATGATATATCATCTGTCGGCGTATCCGGTAAAGATGGGCAGATGCTTGTCGCCGATTTCCTTGATCAAGACGTTTACGGGTACGTTGGTGAAATCAAAGAAGTTCATCCAGAAATGGCAGAAGCACTCATGGAAAAACAATTCATTCCTGTGATTGCGCCGCTGTCTATGACGGAAGAATGCCAAACCTTAAATGTGAATGCTGATTTAGCTGCATCAGCTGTCGCCGGAGCTATGAAAGCTGATAAGCTCATGTTTGTCACAGATGTTGAAGGCATTTTAAAAAATGGTGAACTATTAGATGTCGTCACAGAACAAGAAGCCCTTTCACTCATTGATGAAGGCATTATTTCCGGGGGAATGATTCCAAAAGTACAATCCGCTTTGAGTGCTTTATCAGGTGATGTAGATGAAGTGATGATCGTAAATGGCAAAGGCAGTATCTTTACAGGAGAAACCTTTAAAGGAACAAGAATCGTGAAACAAAAGGAGGCGGTCCTGTGAGTCATCTTTTTCAAAACTATGGACGGTGGAATGTTGAAATCAAAGAGGCAGCAGGTTCTTGGGCAATCGATACAAATGGAAAAAAATATTTAGACTTTATACAAGGCATTGCTGTTACAAATTTAGGCCACAATCACCCAAAGGTCAATCAAGCCATTAAGGAACAGCTTGACCACGTCTGGCATGTATCGAATCTATTTGAAAATGGACTGCAAGAAAAAGCAGCAGAAAAGCTGGCAGCAAACAGTTCAGGGGATCTCGTGTTTTTCTGTAATAGCGGGGCAGAGGCAAATGAAGGTGCCATTAAATTAGCACGTAAAGCGACTGGGAAAACAAATATCGTCACATTTTTGCACTCTTTCCATGGGCGCACGTATGCTGGTATGGCTGCCACAGGTCAAGATAAAATCAAAACTGGCTTTGGCCCTATGCTAGAAGGCTTTCACTACGTACCGTTTAATGATCCAGACGCTATGTCAGCCTGTGCAGTCGATGATGTGGCAGCGGTGATGCTGGAGGTTGTGCAAGGTGAAGGTGGAGTGAATCCAGCGACACCAGCATTTCTTGAAGCCGTTCAAGCATTTTGCAAAAAGCATGAAGCACTGCTGATTGTAGATGAAATTCAAACGGGCATCGGTCGTACAGGAACAGCATTTGCGTACGAAGAGACGTGTCTTGACCCTGATATTATCTCAGCAGCAAAAGGGTTAGGGAACGGCTTTCCAGTTGGTGCAGTCATAGGGAAAAAAGCTCTAGGAGATGCATTCTCTCCAGGTTCACATGGTACAACATTTGGTGGGAATATGCTCGCCATGGCCGCTGTGAATGCGACACTCGATGTCATTTTCAAAGAAGAGTTTCTTTCAGAAGTGAAAGAAAAGGGTGATTACCTGTTAGAAAAGCTGCAAAATGTCAAACAGCTGAATATCGTAAAAGAAGTGCGGGGAAAAGGATTGATGGCAGGTATTGAATGTGATCAGCCAGTCGCCGGCTATATCACAGCTCTTAGAGAACAAGGGCTGCTGGTGCTTCCAGCTGGTCCGAATGTCATTCGTTTATTACCTCCGCTGAATGTGAAGAAAACAGAGCTGGATCAAGCGATCGAAGCAATTGTTCAAGTATTAGCCAATAAAACAGTTTCGGTGTAAATTTTTTTACAAACGAACGTATAAAAATACATTTGTATCATTAATTATTCAATTTTTGGGGTGACATAAGCATGAAAGGTTATTTAAATTTAGAAGATGGAGCCTCTTTTGAAGGAGATCTGACAGGAGAAGCTGGCATCACAGGTGAAGTGGTCTTTTTTACAGGTATGACAGGTTATCAAGAGGTGCTCACAGATCCTTCCTATAAAGGTCAGATCATTGTTTTCACATATCCGCTGATCGGAAATTACGGCATTAACCATGAAGACTTTGAGAGCAAGAAGCCTCAAGTAAAAGCGGTAGTTGTTTACGAGGCAGCAGAGCATTTTTCACATCATCTTGCAGCGGTCAGCTTAAAAGATTATTTACAAAAGTGGAATATCCCGCTTCTGACACATACAGATACGCGCGCAGTTGTGCAAAACATCCGGGCAAATGGAACGATGAACGCTGTGCTCAGTGTAGACGAAAACGAAACGCCGCCTGCAATGAAACAAGACAATGTCGTCGCACAGGTGACAGATAGTGAGATCTACACACAAGGCAGCGGTGAGGAACATGTGGCGCTCATTGATTTTGGCTTTAAAAAATCAATTGCAGATTCGCTTGCAGCGCGCGGCTGTAAAGTAACCGTCATTCCATATAAACAAATGGAAAAGGTATTTGAGATCAAGCCGGATGCGATCCTCTTGTCAAACGGACCTGGAGACCCGAAAACCATGACACCGTATTTAAAAACAATTCATGACATCATGATGTCATTTCCGACACTTGGGATCTGCCTAGGTCACCAATTAATCGCTCTTGCACTTGGCGGAGATACGTATAAGCTGCCATTTGGCCACAGGGGAGCGAATCATCCTGTTCAGGATACAGAATCCAAACGTGTCTTTATGACAAGTCAGAACCATAGCTATGTTGTGAATGAAAAAAGCATGAATGACAAAGAAGTGGACGTGAAATTCCTTCATGTCAACGATGGATCTGTAGAAGGATTCATTCATAAAGAAAAGCTGATTATGTCAGTTCAATTTCATCCAGAAGCACACCCAGGGCCTGCTGAAAGTGAATGGGTATTCGATGATTTTATTGAGAAAGTGAAACAAGCAAGGAGAGAAGTCGCACATGCCTAAAGATCAAAGCATACAAACCATTCTAGTCATCGGGTCTGGTCCAATCATCATTGGTCAGGCAGCAGAATTTGATTACTCAGGAACACAAGGATGTATGGCCTTAAAAGAAGAAGGCTACAAAGTCATCTTAGTGAATAATAACCCAGCAACCATTATGACAGACGAGTCATTTGCTGATGAAATCTATTTTGAACCGCTTTCAGTTGATTCAGTGACAAGAATTATTGAAAAGGAAAAACCAGATGGTCTTTTAGCCAACCTTGGCGGACAGACAGCTTTAAACCTTGCTGTCGAGCTAGAAAAAGCCGGTGTGCTGAAAAAGCATGGAGTGACCCTGCTCGGAACGTCAGTTGAAACCATTGAAAACGGTGAAGATCGAGAGAAATTCCGTGCTCTCATGAAGCATTTGAACGAACCTGTGCCAGATAGTGAAATTGTGGATAATGCGGAAGATGCTCTTCAATTTGCAAAAGAAGTCGGCTTCCCAGTCATCCTAAGACCAGCATACACACTTGGCGGTAAAGGCGGCGGAATCGCTCTAACAGAAGAGGCTTTTAAGCCGCTCATTGAAGGAGCTCTTTTAGCGAGTCCAATTCACCAGTGTTTAGTTGAAAAAAGCATAGCTGGCTTTAAAGAAGTCGAATATGAGGTCATGAGAGACCGTCAAAATACGTGTATCACGGTATGCAACATGGAAAATATCGATCCAGTTGGTGTGCATACAGGAGACTCGATTGTCGTTGCACCTTCCCAAACATTAACGGATCAGGATTATCAAATGCTCCGTTCAGCGAGCCTGAAAATCATTTCAGCGCTGGATGTAGTCGGCGGCTGCAACATTCAATTTGCCCTTGATCCACTCAGTAAAGAATACTTTGTCATTGAGGTGAATCCTCGGGTCAGCCGTTCTTCTGCTCTTGCATCAAAAGCAACAGGCTATCCGATTGCGAAAATGGCAGCTAAGCTTGCGGTGGGTTATACGCTAGACGAATTGAAAAACCCGCTTACAGGTACAACCTATGCTAGTTTTGAGCCGGCACTAGATTATGTTGTCGTGAAATTCCCGCGCTGGCCGTTTGATAAATTTAAACAGGCAGACCGTCAATTAGGCACAAAAATGAAGGCGACTGGTGAAGTCATGGCGATTGATCGGAATTTAGAGTCAGCCATTCAAAAAGCAGTTGCATCACTTGAAATTAAAACGAAGGGCTTCCACCTGCCAGAACTGAAAGAGCAATCGACAGAACTTTTATTTGAACTTATCAAAACACCAGACGATCGCCGGTTTTTCGCTGTTATGGAGCTTCTTTCAAGACAAGAAAAGGTTGAAACAATTCATCAAACGACGAAAATCGATCGATTCTTCTTACATGTGTTCCAGAATATGATTACGCTCGAACAAGAATTGAAAGATCATAAGGGGACTCTATCAAAAGATACCTTGAAAAAGGTAAAGGAAAAGGGTTTCCTTGATGAAACGATTGCTCTGCTTACGGGTCACACGGAAGAGTCAATCAGGCAGCTTCGTCAAGAATACGGCATTGCTGCTTCATTTAAAATTGTCGACACATGTGCGGCGGAATTTGATGCTAAAACGAATTACTTCTATTCCACCTACTTCGGCAAAAGCGATGGTGAACATCAAGAAAAAACAAAGCAGCGTGCACTCATCATTGGCTCTGGTCCGATTCGAATCGGGCAGGGGGTCGAGTTTGATTATAGCGCTGTTCATGGCGTTCTGACCTTGCAAAAGCTTGGATTTGAAACCATCATGATGAACAACAATCCAGAAACAGTCAGTACTGATTATGAGATTGCAGATCGTTTATATTTTGAGCCGATTACATTAGAGCACATCCTAAACGTTGTGGAAGCAGAACAAATTGATTTTGTCATTGTCCAATTTGGCGGACAGACTGCGATTAACGTCGCAGAAGGCTTAGAAAAAGCCGGTGTCACATTGTTAGGTACGTCCTTTGATACGCTGGATGCACTTGAAGACCGCGATTTATTCTATCAGCTTCTTGATGAACTGAATCTTCCTCACGCAAAAGGAGATACGGCTCATTCAAAAGAAGAAGCACTCGTACATGCGAAAAGCATCGGTTACCCTGTATTAATTCGTCCATCGTATGTCATTGGCGGAATGGGAATGATCGTTGTTCAGTCAGAAGCACATTTGGCATCACTGCTTGATCAGCCAGATCATTTGCCATACCCAATCTTAATTGATGAGTATGTCACGGGAAAAGAAATTGAAGTCGATCTTATTTCTGACGGAAAAAAGGCGTTCATTCCAACCATCGTAGAACATATTGAGAAAGCGGGCGTGCACTCAGGTGACAGCTTTGCCATTTTACCAAGTATCTCAATCAGTGAAGACATCAAACAGCAGGTGCATACCGCGTCTGAACAAATAGCGAAGAAATTATCATTCAAGGGCATTATGAATATCCAATTTGTCATCAAAGGGGATCAGGCGCTTGTATTAGAAGTGAATCCGCGGGCAAGCCGGACTGTACCAGTCGTCAGTAAGGTAATGGGCATTGATATGATCCCAATGGCCACTCAATTATTAGCTGGTGCATCGCTTGAAGAACTAAACCCTGCAACGAAAAACAAAGGGGGGACAGCGGTCAAATTCCCAGTGTTCTCATCACATGCCATTCAAGATATCGACCTCAAGCTGACACCTGAAATGAAAGCGACTGGAGAAGGAATGTGTGTAGGCAAGAACGCCGAAAGCGCATTGAAAAAAGTATTTGCACCGATCTGGAAGCAAAAAGGAAGCCTTTTTATACAAGGCAGCGAGCAATTGATAGATGAAGCGAAGCATGCAGGCTTTGACGTCTGGACTGGCAGCTTTGAATCTTGGCTGCAGAATGAAGATAAATCCCTTCATATTCATTTAGGAGAAGATGAAGAGGCAAAAGAGCAGCGTGTAAAAGCACTCACACACGGCGTTCAAGTCCTAACCGAATATGAAACAGTTCAAGCATTCCTGCAAGGAAAAAATGGAGATGTATCACCAGTATCGCTCCATGAATTATATAAAAAGGAAGTGACGGCATGAGTCAAGTCCACGTGCAACCGGCATTATACGGAAAAGACTTTTTATCATTAAAAGATTTCTCAATCCATGAGATTGCATATTTAATTGAAAAAGCGGAAGAAATGAAACAAAACCCATATCAAGATTTATTCAAAGGAAAAACGTTAGCGATGATCTTTGAAAAATCTTCAACTAGAACCCGTGTCTCGTTTGAAGCGGGGATGACGCAGCTAGGAGGACATGCGCTCTTCCTCAGCTCAAATGATTTGCAAATTGGCAGAGGAGAAACCATCAGTGATACAGCGCAGGTGCTGTCTGGTTATGTCGACGGTATTATGATTCGAACCTTTGAACATGAGAAGGTTGAAGAGCTTGCACAATACGCGTCTATTCCAGTCATTAATGGATTAACCGACTACTCACATCCATGTCAGGCGCTTGCTGATTTATTAACCATTAAAGAAACAAAAGGTACTTTAAAAGGAATCAAAGTGGTTTATATCGGTGACGGAAATAACGTGGCGCACTCCTTGATGGTCGGCTGTGCGCAGCTAGGCTGTGACATTGCGGTTGCATCACCAAAAGGCTATGAACCACTTCAAGAAGTCACAGACACTGCCCGTGAGTTTGCAAAACAATCAGGGGCAGAAGTGACCGTGACCACAGATCCTGTTGCAGCTGTAAAAGATGCAAATGTTATTTATTCAGATGTGTTTACAAGCATGGGGCAGGAAGCAGAAACAGAGAAACGTCTTGCTGAATTTAAAGAATATCAAGTCAATAACGAACTGATGAGTCATGCAGCAAAGGATTATATTTTCCTTCATTGTCTCCCGGCACATCGCGGGGAAGAAGTGACGGCAGATATTATTGACGGGCCGCACTCAAAAGTATTTCAACAGGCAGAAAACCGCCTGCATGTGCAAAAAGCGTTAATGAAAGAACTTATGTATCAACCATCCAAATAAATCCAAGTGTCCCTGACTCGTATGAGCAGGGACTTTTTGCATAAAGGATTGGAGAGGCAAGGGACGGGACATAATAACATCAATCGAGAAAGGAGGATGAAAATGGGTCAGCAGCATCAGTTTAAATCAGGGAATAAAGCACCGAATAATGGTGTGTATATCGAGATCGGTGAAACTGGCAGTATGGTGAAAGATCCTTTAAAGATTAAGCTTAAAGCAGGCGATGTCTTTCCTGATAACTCGAACCATAATCGTGTTTGGACCTACCAAAGAAAGCCGTAAGCAATTGACTAAGAGTCAGCAGGAATAAGACTTTAGAGGCATGTGTCATGCCTCTTTTTTCTTTATAATAAAAAACAATTAAGTTCAAATTTTCAAATAAATAGTATGAAAAAGAGAGAACTTAAGGTAAAATATGTAATATATTGTTGAAAGGATTTGTGTGATGGAAAAGATGAATCTCAGTGAAAGTGTTTGGAATAAACGCTTCACCTCATTATTCATATCAAGACTCATTAAAAACACAGGGGAAAGTTTTGCTTTTACATCCGTCCTTTGGCTATTGATTTTAAGAGGGGATGGAGCGCTCGGTACAGGACTTCTTCTAGCAGTAACGGTTCTCCCTTCATCTTTGTTAGCCCCAATTTTAGGACCTCTTATGAAAAAGCACCATTTGTCTAAATGGATGTTCGCTTCAGATGTTGTTCGAGCAACAATTGTACTCATTATTCCACTTTTGCACTTTTCGCATCTATTGCCTCTATGGTTATTGATTTCATTAATGGTTATTCAATCGGCAACAGGTGCAGCATATAATCCAGCTTCGGTGGCGATCTTACCGCAGATTGTTCCAAAGCATCTCATTCAAAAAGCAAATGCAATCCTGCAATCTTCTTTTGAGATTGTTGCACTTGCAGCAGTCATGGTAGCTGGTCTTTTGGTTAAATTAATTGGACCTGCAGATACTCTGCTGATCACCACTGCTTTATTTGTGATTTCTGGTCTGTTTATTATCGGGGTCAAACTAAAGAAAACCGATGAAGAAAAAGCAGCGGGCATTAAACAAGCGAAGAATACATATTTGTATAACTTAAAAAGAGGGTTTCTCGTTGTCAAAAACCATCACATTTTATTTGCGCTCACGCTGTATTGTATCTTAATGAATGTCGCAGCAGCTCCGTGGCAGGCACTGTCAGCGGTATACGTAGCAGAAGCGCTGCAAAGCGACTCCATGGTGTATTCCATTTTAAGAGGTGTTGCCGCAGTTGGCGCGTTTATGATGGGCTTTGCTCTGGCAAAGGTGAAAATTAAGAGATTTGGTTTGTTCTTTATTGTCGCTGGCATGATTGAAGGGGCTGCATTCTTTATGACAGGGATGAGTACATGGCTGCCGGTTGTTCTGCTTGCTTCCTTTATTTTCGGAGCTGCTGTCAGTGCGATCAATGTGCCGGAAATGGTCATTATTCAAACATCTGTTGACCAAGAGGATCAGCCGCAAGTATATGCTGTGATCAATGCCTCATCAAATGTCTTTCTCCCGCTTGCAGCTGTCGTATCAGGCGTCCTGGCAGAAAGATTTGGAGCGGGACCTGTCATTGCTGGCGGAGGAATCCTTGAAATTTTATCAGGTATCGCGATCTTCCTGTTTACAGGGCTTGCGAAAAGCCATTTGACAGAGGACAAACAGAAGTCCGAAACCGTCGAGGTGTAAACAATAAAAACCCCCTGTATGTTTAAGGCAGGGGGTTTTAGCGTGCCGCAATCACTCTGCAAAAAGAAAAAAGAGCTAAACATCAATTTAGCTCTTTTTCACAAGTCATATTAAGAATGTTTTGTTGAACTTTCCGTTTCTTTCATTGGACTTACTTCAGCAAAGATGAATAAAATAACCGTAAACACAACTGCAAGAATGGAAGTGAGCGTAAAATCATAAGCAGCTCCATTCATAGAGGCAACGATGTAACCAGCCATATGTGTCAGCAGAAAAGTCCAAATGAGGGTGATAATATAATGCATAATCCCACCGTCCTTTATGTAATAATCTATTGATTATCATACCATAGATGCAAGTGAAGGGAAAAGACTGTTTTCCGCCTTTATGTGACCATTTTGAGACCTTCTGCTATAAAAATAAAAAGAATTCTTCTGTCTTTAGGGGATTTCCTTATTCCTACAAGAGTTGTTGTTCATATCATAGAAAGCAGAATCACTGAAAGGAGGCTGGCCATATGGGTGTAAGCGAACGTTTTTTCCAGCTTGGTTCCCAGTGGAACATCATTCACCTTCCTCAAAAACCAAATGGCTTTGGCATTCTAATCCTCGGTGACCGGAATCACTTTGTGCAGGAAAATACATCATTCTGGCTTCAGCATTATGGAAGAAACCAGCTTTTAACTGCCTTAAAGGATGAAGGATATACATTGTTTAATAGTCATCTTCATGGGAATCACTGGGGATGCGAAGATGCTGTTTTTAGCGCCAAGCAGCTCGTGCATCACACACTAAAACAAGAAATATTAAACCGGGAAATTCATGTGCTCGCAGAGGGAATGGGTGCACTTGTTGCCATGAGCCTTGCTGAGGAGATGCCTGAAGTACTAAGGTCCATTGCGATGGTGAATCCATGTCTGAATCTGGATGCACAACGAGAAAGAGAAAAGGAACACAAATTCTTTTATAAGCAGCTGCTCAAAGAGTTAGCAGAGAGCTATGGCTGTTCTGAAAAGGAAGCTGGAACGTATCCACTGCCTTCTTGTCCTGTTCATTCTGCTCATGTACCGATTCATATATGGCAAAGGCTAAACGGCGCACCTTATGCATATGAACTTCACGCAAAGCCTTTTATTGATCAGCATATGAAAAATCCAGAACATTGTCAGGTCGATCTCACGCTGCATATGTTTGATCATCCGAGAAGAATCTTTCAATCCATTCACAAGTTTTATAAATCGCATGAAAGAGAATTGTGATGAATAGGATGATAACAGCCCTTCATAGAAAGGGCTCTTCTTTTTATTCGATATTAAAAAAGGGGACATGAACATGGAAACAGGACTGATCATAGGGGCAGATGAGTTTTTTGGCCTGACACTTTGTGAATATATGATGAAAGAGGGCATTCAAGTGGATATCACGCGTCCTCATGATCTTAAAGAAGAACAAAAGGCACTGTTAGAAGAGCGGATGATGTGGCTGGGCAGAAATGATCTCGTTCGTGTCATTGACCTTCAGGATAGCAAGGACACGTATGACCTCATTTTTATTCAATCAGAGGAACCGCATAACAGGCAGAAAGACATCAAAGCAGAGCATGGCATGTACCAGATTCTTTATGAAAAACCTGAAAACGAATCAGCGAAACAGAATGTGCCGGCAGTTATTCTTCCTCGCATGTTCGGACCATGGACACTCAATGAAGATCAAACAAAGCGTGCAGATTCACTTTTTGTAGAAGATGTGGCAAAGGAATTGTTACAATGGGCATCGGACACAGGTCAAAGACAGGACATGACGTATGAATTGAAGGTAGAAAGCCAAACAGATGACAAACAAGCAGAAGACATGATTGCAGAATGGAAAAGACAAAACTCAACATTTTTCGACAAAAAGCAAGAATGATCTTCCATCTTATCTTTTTTCAGTATAAAATAAACCTATATTTAACATACAGGTTCATCACTGCATGTTGTAAAAGGGAGTTGAACATGGCATGAAGTACCAGCGGCTTGTCATGATCTTTTCGTTCCTTCTTCTATTATCTGCCTGCTCGCAGGCGCCTTTAAAAGGAAAAATTGAGAAGGTGGGTTTACTCGTCCCCGATACGATCAATGATCAAGTTTGGGGAACGAAAGGTTATAAAGGCTTATTAAGTATCCAATCAACATTTGGTGTAGATGTTTATTATAAGGAAGGAATGGTCGACAAGGAGAAAATCGTTGATGCCATTGAAGAATTCCATAAAAAAGGAGTCAATTTGATTATTGGCCATGGCAATGAATACAGTGAAATTTTTAACTTGATCAGTGAAGATTATCCAAACATACAATTTATTACGGTCAATGGAAACAAGCCTCAGGCGGGCAATGTCACAAACGTGACGTTTAAAGGTGAAGCGATGGGCTTTTTCGGAGGCATGACAGCTGCACATATGTCAAAAACAAAAAAGATTGGTATTCTTGCTACATATGATTGGCAAAGTGAAGTAGACGGCTTTATCAAAGGAGCAAAATATCAAGATGAACATGTACAAGTATTAGCAGAGTTTGTCGAAAACTGGGATGATGCTGACAAAGCGGTGGAGCTCTATCAAAAATTAAAAAAGCAGGGCGTTGATGTTGTGTATCCAGCAGGTGATGGTTATAATATCCCTGTCATTGAACAAATCAAAGCCGATAATTTATCAGCGATCGGGTACGTCACCGATCAATCCAACCTCGGCAGCCATACAGTTTTAACGAGCACTGTACAGCATGTTGATAAAGCGTATAGTATCATTGCAAAGAAGTTTAATGAAGGCAAGCTAAATGAACAAGATGAGTACTCCTTTGATTTTAAAGAAGGAGTGGTCGAGATGGGGAAATTTAGTTCCACCATTGACGACGCTTTTGTGAAAGACATTGAAAGTGATATTGCGTCATACAAAAAAACAGGTAAACTGCCAAATGAAAAGTGAGGAGACGACGACATGCAGCACGAAAAATCGATGGAATTTTTACAAATTGCCATGAAGTATTTTCCACAGGCGAAGGAAGAGTTAGATAAAGCAGGGATTCAGCTTGAGCCTGAAGCACTTCAGCCGCTTCTAACATTATTTACATCTGTCATGCAAGAAGCATACGAGCTTGGAAAAGCAGATGCAGAATCAGAAAAAGCCACAGAATAGTGGCTTTTTTTATGATAATTTTTTCTTGAAGGCACTAATCATAGGACCAACATCTTTAAACACAGGCTTCAGCTCATCGATGGAATTCATAATGTTCCCAATTTGATTCATGACATGCATGTAGTCAATTGAGTCCTCACTTGAAGATGTCTCCGCACGTTCCTCCTTTGCCTCTGTCTTGCTTTTCTCCTTTTCAAGCGGCTGTCCAAACATCATTGCTGAGAAAATATCTTTTTGCGCCATATCACATGTTCCTTTCTACTATTGGTATATATCATTAATCTATGAAAAAAGTGAGAGGAAAGGTTAGACGTTTGTATTGCCAAGAAGAAAAAAATAAGGTAAAATTAGTACCAGATACTAATATAAGATCACAATATCACATGCTCGTATGAGTAAAAGGAGTCTTATTCAATGAATGCTGGAATTATTGGCCTTGGCCGCTATATACCTGAAAAAGTATTAACAAATCATGATTTAGAAAAAATGGTTGAAACTTCTGACGAGTGGATTCGTACTAGAACAGGTATAGAAGAAAGAAGAATTGCATCTGATGATGTCAATACATCTCATATGGCGCTTGCTGCTGCAAAAAAAGCATTAGCTGACGCAGATGTGGCTGCAGAAGATATCGATATGATTCTTGTGGCGACAGTCACGCCAGATCAAGCATTTCCGACAGTTGCTTGCATGATTCAAGAGCAGCTCGGTGCACATAAAGCATGTGCAATGGATATTAGCGCTGCGTGTGCTGGCTTTATGTATGGGCTTGTTACTGGAAAACAATTTATCGAATCAGGAACTTACAAACACGTGCTTGTCGTCGGTGTTGAAAAGCTTTCTCGCATTACCGACTGGGATGACCGCAATACAGCTGTTTTGTTTGGAGATGGAGCTGGAGCTGCTGTGCTGGGAGAAGTCAGCGAAGGTAAAGGAATTCTATCATTTGAACTTGGAGCAGATGGAAGCGGCGGGAAGCACTTGTACTTAGATGAAAAAGATCATACAATCATGAATGGACGAGAAGTATTTAAATTTGCTGTAAGACAAATGGGCGAGTCAAGTGTAAATGTCATTGAAAAAGCTGGACTATCAAAAGAAGACGTTGATTTCTTGATCCCGCATCAAGCAAATATTCGCATTATGGAAGCAGCACGCGAACGCTTAGAGCTTCCAGTTGAAAAAATGTCGAAGACTGTCCATAAATATGGAAACACATCAGCAGCATCCATTCCAATCTCACTATGTGAAGAAATCGAAGCCGGAAAAATTCATGACGGCGATGTGATTGTAATGGTTGGTTTTGGTGGCGGATTAACTTGGGGCGCAATCGCTATGCGATGGGGCCGATAAAAGAGTGGGGTGCACAAATTAATGGATAAAAAACGAGTAGTTGTTACAGGATTAGGTGCTTTGACACCACTTGGCAACGATGTAGAGTCAACATGGAAAAATGCTTTAGCGGGTGTATCAGGGGTTGGACCGATTACACGTGTCGATTCAAGTGAATATACCGCAAAAGTAGCGGCAGAACTAAAAGATTTTAACATTGAAGATTACATGGAGAAAAAAGAAGCGCGAAAAATGGCACGCTTCACGCAATATGCAGTCGTTGCTGCTCAAAAAGCGCTGGAAGATTCACGTCTTGAAATCACAGATGAAATCGCACCGCGTGTTGGTGTATGGGTTGGGTCTGGTATTGGCGGACTTGAAACATTTGAAGAGCAGTTCGAAGTGTATTCAAATAAAGGGGCAAGACGCGTCAGTCCATTCTTCGTCCCAATGATGATTCCTGATATGGCGACAGGCCAAATCTCTATTGCACTTGGCGCAAAAGGGGTTAACTCTTGTACAGTGACAGCATGTGCAACAGGAACAAACTCAATTGGTGATGCATTTAAAGTTATTCAACGCGGCGATGCAGATGCGATGATCACAGGCGGAACAGAAGCGCCATTAACAAAAATGTCGTTTGCAGGTTTCTGTGCGAACAAAGCCCTTTCGACAAATCCTGATCCAAAGACAGCAAGCCGTCCATTCGACAAAAACCGTGACGGATTTGTCATGGGTGAGGGTGCAGGGATTATTGTTCTTGAAGAACTTGAGCATGCCTTAAAACGTGGTGCGACCATTTATGCAGAAATCGTTGGTTATGGTTCAACTGGAGATGCCTACCATATAACAGCACCAGCTCCAAATGGAGAAGGCGGCGTCCGTGCAATGAAAGAAGCGATTCGAGATGCAGGTTTGTCTGTGGAAGACATTGATTATATCAATGCCCACGGTACAAGCACACCTTACAATGATAAATTTGAAACAATGGCGATTAAAGAAGTGTTCGGAGAGCATGCAAACAAGCTTGCGATCAGTTCGACAAAATCAATGACAGGTCACTTACTTGGCGCAGCAGGCGGAGTAGAAGCCATTTTCTCTGTTCTTGCGATTAAAGACAGCGTCCTTCCTCCAACCATTAATCTTGAAACACCGGATGAAGAATGTGATCTTGATTATGTAGCAAATGAAGCACGTTCAAAAGAAGTACAAGTGGCTTTAAGTAACTCACTTGGTTTTGGCGGGCATAATGCGACAATTATTTTCAAAAAATACGAAGCATAATACTTGCTGAGAAAGCGGCGGTCGATAAACAGATCGCCGCTTTTTTGCATATGATGAAAATGGAGGTGTTCAGCGGTATGGGTCTGATCAATACACAATATCTCATTCATCAATCATCATCATTTCAGGAGCTTGCAGCGCGCTTTGTTCCTTATTTTAAAGGGGCCGAGGAAAAAGAATGGTCGTCTATCCTCGCTCACCTGCAACATCACGGGATGGTTCGGTCTTGGAGCTCGTGCAAAAACATGATCGACAAGCTCAAGGAAAAAGGGTACTTCAAGCTTGTCATGAAAGAATATCAAACGCTTCAAAAGCAGTGGGAAGGTCCAGACATTCCTGTGTTTATTTTACCTGTCAATGAGAGCAGCAGAGAAATCAGAGAGCAATTTTATTATCAATCCGGCATGGCATTTGATGACAAGGTCTTTCTTTTTTTGTCTCCAAATACCCCGAAGGAGCGAATCGGTACATTGCTGACTCATGAATATCACCATGTATGCAGGCTGCATTTTCTCTCAAAAGAAGAAAAAGACTTTACATTCCTCGATACAATCATGATGGAGGGGCTCGCTGAATATGCTGTGTATCATAGATATGGAGAAAACTATACAGCGAAATGGACCACCTTCTATAGCGAAGAACAGCTTCAGCGTATGTACAAGAAATGGGTATCCAGTCATCTTGATCAAAGAGTCCAGGACGACGAAAGGCTGATACAGAATCTTCTTTATGGAAAAGGGAACTACCCTAAAATGCTTGGTTACGCTACCGGGTTTTATATCGTGAAAAAATATTTCAATGAGCACCGAATCAGCGAGGAATCTATGATTGCAGAGCCAGCAGAAACCTTTTTAAAGGCAATAGAATCACAAAGTGAATAATTCACATAAAAAGAGACATATTACAAATTTACTAAATACTTCTTGATTTCGTCATAACGATGTAATAATATACAAATAATTCTTTTTATTTTTAAAATACAGAATATTCAAGTTCGATTCTATTGATCTAAGGAGAAAGGGGCGAATGAATGAGCACGCTGCTTGAAGTGCAAAACTTAAAAACATATTTTTTTCGAAAAAAGGAACCGATACCTGCTGTGGATGGCGTTGATTTCAGCATCAACAGAGGAGAAACTGTCGCATTAGTCGGTGAGTCTGGGTCTGGCAAAAGCATTACGTCCTTATCCATTATGGGTCTGATTCATGGCACGGGCGGGAAAATTATGGACGGTTCCATCAAACTTGATGGAAAGGACCTTGTTACATATAGTGAAAAGGAATTATGCAGCATCCGTGGTAATGATGTATCTATGATCTTTCAGGAACCCATGACCTCACTTAATCCCGTCTTAACCATCGGAGAACAAATAACAGAAATCCTCATCTATCACAAAAAACTTTCAAAAAAAGAAGCGGTCAAAAAAGCGGTTGATCTGCTGAAGCTTGTTGGTTTTTCCCGCCCGGAGCAAATCATGAAAGATTATCCGCATCGTTTATCAGGCGGCATGCGGCAAAGAGTGATGATTGCCATAGCGCTAAGCTGTGATCCGAAGCTTCTCATTGCAGATGAACCGACAACTGCCCTGGATGTGACCATTCAAGCACAGGTACTCACTTTAATGAAAGATTTATGCTCTACCTTTGGTACATCTATTCTTCTTATCACACATGATTTAGGTGTCGTGTCTGAAGTGGCAGATCGAGTGATTGTCATGTACTGCGGACAGGTTGTTGAAAATGGGACTGTCGAAGAGTTGTTTGAACAGCCGCTTCATCCTTACACAGAAGGGCTGCTTGAATCGATTCCTGTCATTGACGGAGACATACAGCCGTTAACAGCCATCAAAGGAAATGTTCCTGCGCCAGATCAGCTTCCAGCCGGATGCCGCTTTGCTCCTAGATGTCCGCAAGTGAAGGAACGCTGCCTTGGAGAACTGCCTAAGCTGAGAACATTTGAAGATGGCAGAAGCGTCAGATGTTTCTTATATGAGGAGGCAGACCACACATGACACTTGCTCAAAATCAAACACAAATAACAGACTTACCAGAGAAAGAAACGATCCTTGAACTGAAACAGATTCGAAAACATTTTCCGATTAAAGCGGGCGTCTTTCAGAAGAAAGTCGGTGCAGTGAAAGCTGTTGACGGCATAGACTTGAAGATTTATAAAGGTGAAACGTTAGGTATTGTCGGGGAGTCAGGATGCGGGAAATCCACCCTAGGCCGGACAATGATTCGCCTATACGAACCAACCGACGGTCAAATCTTTTTTAAAGGGCAAGACATCACGCGCGTGTCAGAATCAAAGCTAAGACAATCTACACGAAAAAACATCCAAATGGTTTTTCAAGATCCCTTTGCATCACTCAACCCTAGAAAAACACTTCGAAGCATCATCAAAGAACCCTACAAAACACATCACTTATATTCCTTAAAAGAAAGAAATGAAAAAGTAGAACAGCTTTTATCAAAGGTAGGTCTTCATCCAAGCTTTGCGAACCGCTATCCCCATGAATTTTCAGGCGGGCAGAGGCAGCGGATCGGCATCGCTCGTGCGCTTGCCATGAATCCCGACATGATCATCGCAGATGAGCCTGTATCAGCACTTGATGTATCTATTCAGGCGCAGGTTATTAATCTGATGGAGGAGCTTCAGGAGGAATTTGACCTTACCTATCTATTTATCTCTCACGATTTAAGTGTGGTCAGACATATTAGCGATAGAGTCGGCGTCATGTATCTCGGCAAAATGATGGAGCTTGCCGATAAGCACAGTCTGTACGATGAACCGCTCCATCCGTATACACAGGCTCTGCTTTCTTCCGTTCCTGTCACCCGTAAAAAAGGGCAGACGAAAAGAGAACGCATTATGCTGCAAGGCGATTTGCCGAGTCCTGCAAATCCGCCAAAAGGCTGCGTATTTCACACAAGATGCCCGCATGCGAAAGAAATCTGTAAAGAAAAAGTACCAGCATTTCAAGAATTAAAAACGAACCACTTTGTTGCCTGCCACCTCTACAACGCTTGATCAAGCTTGTATGATCTCATCTTTGAGAGGGGGGATGAAACAGGATTCAGTCATTATTTTTAAAAAAGAATAGGGGGAATTGTCTATGAAAGGTAGAAATAGAAAGTCCATTCTGGTCAGTTTACTGCTGATTTTTACATTAATCCTTGCTGCTTGTTCTGGTGGAAATAAAACGTCTGGAGACAGTGAAAAGAAATCCACAGGTAAACCGGTACAAGGCGGCGATCTTGTCATCGGTTCAATTGCAGAGCCAACATTATTTAACTCGCTGTATTCTACAGATGTGGCAAGCTCTGATATTGAGGAAAGAATCTACAGCTTCTTACTTCAAACAGACGGAAAGCTCAACCCTCAGCTATCGCTGGCAGAGGATATTAAAGAATCGGATGATGGCAAGCAGTTTGATGTCACCATTAAAAAAGGTGTGAAGTTTCATGATGGTGAAGAACTGACTGCTGATGATGTTGTGTTTACATACAGCATACCAATCAATAAGGACTACAACGGGGAGCGCGGATCAGGCTTTGAAGTTTTAGAGTCTGTTAAAAAGACAGGGGACTACTCGATCGAATTCAAGCTCAATAAAAAAGATCCTTATTTTTATAATGTCACACTAGGAAGCTACGGTATTTTACCTAAGCATATTTTAGGTGATGTGCCTATAAAAGATCTAGGTGAAAACGAATTTAACCGAAAAAAACCAATCGGTTCAGGTCCATTTAAATTCGCAGAATGGAAAGAAGGAGACTACGTCAAACTAGAAGCCTTTGACGATTATTGGGATGGACGTCCTTACCTTGATACTGTCACCATTAAAACCATTCCTGATCAGAATGCAGCGATTGCCCAGCTGTCAGCAGGAGATATTGATTTCTTTGCTGTACCAGGATCCGAGCTGCAAACAGCTGAAAAAGTGAGCAACATTAAAATCGAATCTGATCTAGGACTCAATTATTCATACATTGGCTGGAACCAGAAAAATGAACTCTTTAAAAGTAAAAAGGTCCGCCAAGCACTGACACATGCCATTGATCGTCAAACGATTGTTGACCAAGTGCTAGATGGAGACGGCAAAGTAGCCAATATTCCAGAAAGTCCGCTGTCATGGAACTATCCAAAGGATGAAAATGTTCCAGTGTTTGAGTTTGATCAAGAAAAAGCGAAAAAGATGCTGAAAGAAGAGGGCTGGGAGGATACAGATGGAGACGGCTATCTTGATAAAGATGGCAAGAAATTCTCCTTTGTCATAAAGACCAACCAAGGAAATAAAGTTCGTGAAGATATCGCTGTCGTTGTCCAGCAGCAGCTCAAAGAAATCGGTGTAGAAGCGAAGCCGCAAATTGTGGAATTCAGTGCACTCATTGAGCAGACGACACCGCCTAAGTGGGATTATGATGCGCTTCTGCTCGGCTGGAGCCTTGCGACATTCCCTGATCAATTCAGCATATTCCACTCAAGCCAGTCAGAAAAAGGTTTAAATAACATCTGGTATAAAAATAAAGAGGTCGATAAGCTGTTAGTTGATGCTAAAAACTTAAGCGATCGAAAAGATTATTCAAAGGCATATGAAAAAATTTATAAACTGATCGCAGAGGATCAGCCGTATACGTTCCTTTACTATGCTAACTCACATCGTGCTATGCCATCTAATCTCCAAGGCTACTCTTACCACCCGAAAGATGAATATTACAAAATCGAAAAATGGTGGCTTGAACAGTAGGCTGATAGTGAAGAAGGGGGGATTCTCCCCTTTCACCGTGAGAACAATCCCTTGCATTCGGTGTCAGTTCTCTGCGTGGGTGCTAAAAAGATCACTTCGTTCGCTCCGCATCAGCACGAGAATTCAAGGGTTTTCAGATCACGCTGAAAAGCAGACAAAGGGCTAAAATACCATCATTTTGGCCTTTTTTTTACAGATTGGCGATCCGATGAAAAAGGAGTTGTGCATATGGTTACATATATCATTAGAAGGACATTACTCTCCATTCCCATTTTATTAGGGATTACTATCTTGTCCTTTGCCATTATGAAAGCAGCACCAGGCGATCCGATGTCACTCATGATGGACCCTACCATTAGTGCGGCAGACCGGGAAGCCTTTATTGACAAGTACGGCTTGAACGATCCTGAATATGTGCAATATATGAAATGGCTTGGCAATATGCTTCAAGGTGACTTTGGCACATCCATTGTCAAAAAGGGAACACCCGTGGCTGATTTGATTTTTGCCCGGCTGCCAAATACCCTCATCCTCATGATCTTTTCTACATTAGTTGCCCTGCTGATCGCCATTCCATTTGGTGTCCTTTCAGCAAAACGTCCATATACAAAGCTTGACTATGGCATTACGGTTACATCTTTTATCGGACTGGCTATTCCAAACTTTTGGTTTGGTCTCATCCTCATTATGGTTTTATCGGTGAACCTGGGTTGGTTTCCAACTGGCGGAGTTTCTACCTTGAATGCCGATTTTAATGTGTTAGACCGGCTCCATCATATCATTTTACCTGCCTTTGTTTTAGCAACTGCTGATATGGCAGGGCTGACCCGGTACACAAGGTCGAGTATGCTTGATGTGATGAGGCAGGATTACATCCGCACAGCAAGAGCGAAAGGCTTTAGAGAAAACAAAGTCATTTTTAAGCATGGTTTAAGAAACGGTCTTATGCCTGTCATAACGATTTTCGGATTAATGATACCATCTTTTATTGGCGGCGCAGTCGTGGTGGAACAAATCTTCACCTGGCCTGGACTTGGAAAGCTGTTCATTGATTCTGCCTTTTCGAGAGATTATCCGGTCATTATGGCAATGACCGTTATTTCCGCAGTGCTTGTGGTGGTTGGAAATTTAATAGCGGATATTTTATATGCGATCGTTGATCCGCGTATTGAATATTAGAAGGGAGCTGAAGCACAATTGGCACAGCCTAATATGGGAACACCTCCTGTTGATATCAAATTAAAGGAGGGCCTTCCGCCAAAGCCTGAGACGATGCTGCGTTTGTTTTGCGAGAAATTTTTCAAAAATAAATTGGCGGTTGCCGGCTCCGTGATCTTATTGATCATTATTTTTTCTGCCATTTTCGCTCCAGTGATCGCTCCATATGCACCAGAGCATCAAGATTTATTGAAGCGGCTCCAGCCGCCAAGTGCTGAGCATTTTATGGGCACAGACAAGTTTGGCCGTGATATTTTCTCAAGGGTGCTATATGGCGCGCGCGTTTCTTTATTGGTCGGTTTCGTCTCGGTGGTTGGTGCAATCACTATTGGAACTGTCGTTGGCGCGGTCGCGGGGTATTTCAAAGGGTTTGTTGATTCCTTGTTAATGAGGTTTGTGGATGTCGTGTTGTCGATTCCAGACATTTTCCTATTGATCACGCTCGTCACCATTTTCAAACCGGGCATTGATAAATTGATTTTAATCTTTGCTTTGACAGGCTGGACAACAACCGCCAGGCTCATACGCAGTGAATTCTTATCACTTCGAACAAGAGAATTCGTCCTCGCGGCAAGAACCATTGGAACGAAAAATCATGTCATCATCTTTTCACATATTTTACCGAACTGTATCGGTCCTATTATTGTATCAGCTACATTAAAAGTAGGCTCCGTCATTTTAGCTGAATCAACGCTCAGCTACCTTGGCTTTGGTATTCAGCCGCCAACAGCAAGCTGGGGCAACATGCTGCAAGATGCACAAAATTTCTCGATTATGGTGCAAGCGTGGTGGTACCCGCTTTTCCCAGGTTTACTCATTTTGCTGACTGTTTTATGCTTTAATTTTTTAGGAGATGGGCTGAGAGATGCGCTTGATCCTAAAAAGCTGAAATAAAGTTTAAAGGGGCTCTGCGGTTCCTGAACGAAAGAAAGACATGAAGCCATCATATACTCACGTTGAAGTTTTGATAAAGTTGGAATAATTTCTCTATCCCTTGCCCATACTGTGGACAACAGTTTTTATAAAGTGAGGGATTGGTTATGTTATTTCTTCATGACGTATGGGTGAATTGGTTTGAAGGGGAAGAAAATGGCTACAATGTGTGTCATTTTCATGAGTGGCGTAAGGAGGACAGCGTTGAACTGTTAGATCAAGTGCCTTTACTTAAGGTGCAGAGTCCTTTGTTTGATTACATAGAAAATGATCTTTCAGAGCTGCCAAAGACACTGCTAGAGTCTGTATTTGAGAAATCTTATATTCGAAAAAATCATGAACGCCGTAAATTAGAGTATTGCTTTGTGGTCACAGACGGCATTCGAATTATTGCGGTAGATACGATTGGGTATTCCATACCTGTGAGAAAAAGCCGCTTGATCCCAAGGCAGGAGCAATTGGTGTATGAAATGGTGAAAGATGTGAAGGCAGAGGAATATGAATTTTCTAAGGACAGCCTTGAATCGACGAAAGAGTATCACATTCTATCACTGCCGCCGCAGCATATCAGCGGATTAACGAGAAAAGAAAGACAGCTGAAACAACTGATGTTTATGGCGCTCGATCAATTAAAAGGGCTCAAAAACAGGGCGGAGATTGCGTATTGGTATACGGAATGGAACCCGCGCATGTACAACCAAATCAAACGAATGTCTTTCGAAGAGATTTGGAACATGCTTTACAATGAAACGATTGATGGGTGGTCAGAGAATCATTTAGCCTTCTGTGAAAAAATGATTAAAGGACAGCCTTTTTTCGAAAAGCTTTGGGAAATGGAAAACGAATCAAAAGTAAATTAGAAAAAGCTTGCAGCGAGTCGTGCTGCAAGCTTTTTTTATTTGCGTTTTCTGCCAAGACCCATCGCATTCTCCATTTTTTTCAGCATTTTGTTTGCTGCGCGGTTTGCTTTTTCAGCACCTTCGTCTAGAATACGGTCAAGCTCGTCTGATTCAATGAGTTCATAGTATCGATCTTGAATTGGTTTTAAAGCATCAACGACAACGTTCGCAAGATCTCCTTTAAACTCACCATATCCTTTGCCTTCGTACTTTTGCTCCAGCTCTGCAATGGATATGTTGCCTAATACAGAATAAATCGTCAGCAAGTTGGCTATACCAGGCTTGTTCTCTTTGTCATACTTGACGATGCCTTCTGAATCCGTCACAGCACTTTTAATTTTCTTTTCAAGCTGCTTTGGTTCATCTAATAAGGTAATGAAAGATTTTTGGTTCGGATCGGATTTGCTCATTTTTTTCGTTGGATCTGTTAAAGACATAATCCGCGCGCCTTCTTTTGGAATTTTCACTTCAGGCACAGTGAAGATGTCATTGTACTTTCGGTTAAAG
This sequence comes from Bacillus sp. FSL M8-0350, assembly GCF_038593345.1. Taxonomy (NCBI): domain Bacteria; kingdom Bacillati; phylum Bacillota; class Bacilli; order Caryophanales; family Bacillaceae; genus Bacillus; species Bacillus sp. FSL M8-0350. The sequence goes on from NZ_CP151985.1 coordinate 1,145,305, forward strand.
CGTTCAGCGAGCGTTCTAGTCAATTCAAGATGCTGTTTTTGGTCTTCTCCAACAGGGACTAAATCAGTACCATATAATAAGATATCGCCAGCCATTAATGGGGGATACGTTAATAGGCCTGAAACAACTGCTTCTTTACCAGCGGATTTGTCCTTAAATTGGGTCATTCTTTCTAATTCCCCAATATAAGCAACACATTGAAGCATCCATCCTGCCTGGGCGTGAGCAGGTACCTCTGATTGGATAAACAATGTCGCTTTCTCTGGATCAAGACCAACAGCTAAATAAAGAGCTGCTAAGCTTCTAATATTTTGACGGAGAGCTAATCGGTCCTGACTCACTGTAATCGCATGTTGATCGACAACACAAAAATAGCCATTATAGTCATGCTGCAAATCGACAAATTGCTTCATTGCTCCAATATAGTTCCCTAATGTGACAGAACCGCTCGGCTGAATGCCTGAAAAAATTGTCTTCTTTGTCATACTAAAACCTCTTTTCTTCAATATAAAAAGGCCCACCCATCACTTTTCAACAGAAAAGGGACGAATGAACCGTGGTACCACCCTTGTTATTTCACATAGAAATCACTCAAGACGTTGATAACGGAGACTGCTCCGTCTAAGCCTACTCACTTTTTTAGAAGTGTTCGGTTAGCTGCTCCAAAGCCCATTCCATACATGCCATTATCTGCTCACACCGGCCGCAGACTCTCTGTAAATGGTGAATATATGTACTCTTCTTTTTCATCGCAACAATATGTCTATCTATTATAAAGGATGACCATGAAAAAGTCACGAAGCCATTATGTGACCTTCTCATCATGCCTATTGACACTTAAAATTTTAGATAAAATACCAAATATCTGTCAGAATTTTTTAAAAAAGGATGATTAATTATATGTATAAAACATTATTCCTGCTGAATTTGTTAAATTATTTTAATCAATTTACGCTTTAATTTGTTGAAGTGATTGAGACTTTAGTTTATAAAAATCCCTCTTTATCCCCATTTACGTTTTTAAAAAATATATGAAATTGATATTGCAATAAATTATTCTATTCATTATAATGAATTTGTTCACACGTTTGTGCTAGGCTCTTTACATAGTGAAAATTCAGAAAAAACAAAAGAAATAGAAAGTAAGCTATTTAGGGACTTTTTTACGCTATTTCTTAAATCTGAATCTCATCTTCTATCGAGACCTTTGAACTAAAAACATATTATAAGGGGGAATACAGTTGAAAAAGCGTTGGTCTGTTGTTACTTTAATGCTTATTTTCACACTTGTATTAAGCGCTTGTGGTTTCAGCGGAAACAAATCAGGCGACAGCACGAGCAGTTCTGGAGAGGCTAAAACAACATTAAATGTGAATATCTCCACTGAGCCTTTTTCTCTACATCCGGGATTGGCAAATGATTCAACTTCAGGTAGTGTCATCCGTCAGACTTTTGAGGGATTAACAAGAATTAACGCTGAAGGAAAGCCAGAAAATGCAATGGCTTCTGATATCAAAACAAGTGCTGATGGTAAAACTTATACATTCACACTTCGTGATGCAAAATGGTCTAATGGTGACCCTGTAAAAGCAGAAGATTTTGAATATGCTTGGAAATGGGCATTAGATCCTAAAAATGAATCTCAATATGCTTACCAGCTTTACTATATTAAAGGTGCTGAAGCAGCAAACAAAGGGAAAGCGAAAGTTGCTGATGTTGGCATTAAAGCTAAAGACGACAAAACGCTTGTAGTTGAGCTAGAGAACCCAACACCGTTCTTTACTGAACTAACTGCATTCTATACTTATATGCCAGTCAACAAAAAAGTGGCTGAAAAGAATAAAAACTGGTACACAAATGCTGGTGAAAACTACGTATCTAACGGACCATTCGTTCTTTCTAAATGGAAACATGGCGGTTCTATCACGCTTGAAAAGAACAATGAATACTGGGATAAAGATACTGTGAAATTGAAAAAAATCAACATGTCTATGATCAAAGATACAAACACTGAACTTAGCATGTTCAAAAAAGGCGAGCTTGACTGGGCTGGTTCTCCGACTGGAAGCCTTCCAACTGAGTCTTTAAAAACATTGAAAAAAGAGGGCGGTCTGAAAATCCAAACGATCGCTGGTATCTATAACTACAAATTCAACACAGAAGTAAAACCTTTAAACAATGCAAACATCCGTAAGGCCCTTGCATACTCAATCAACCGTCAAGCGATCGTTGACAAAATTACGCAAGGTGAACAAGTTCCAGCAATGGCAATCGTTCCACCAACAATGGAAGGATTCACAGACAACAAAACTGGCTACTTCAAAGATCACGATGTAGATACAGCTAAAAAGCTTCTTGAAAAAGGTGCGAAAGAATTAGGTTATAAGTCTGTTTCTGATCTTCCAACATTGAAACTTTCTTACAACACAGATGAAGGCCACCAAAAGATTGCACAAGCAATTCAAGAAATGTGGAAAAAAGATTTAGGTGTGAAAGTTGAACTTGATAACTCTGAGTGGAACGTATACATCGACAAAATCCACAGCGGAGACTACCAAATCGGACGTATGGGCTGGTTAGGTGACTTCAACGATCCAGTGAACTTCCTTGAGCTTTACAAAGATAAAGACGGTGGAAACAACGACACTGGATGGGAAAGCAAAGAGTACAAACAATTGTTGAATGATTCTGCAAAAGAAACAGATAAAACGAAGCGTGAAGAAATGCTGAAAAAAGCAGAAGAAATCATCATCAACGATATGCCTGTAGCACCAATTTACTTCTACACTCAGCTTTGGGTACAAGATCCAAAACTTAAAGGTGTAGTTGTATCTGGACTAGGTGATGTTCAATACAAATGGGCACATTTCGAAAAGTAAGAGTAATAGTGTAAGAGATCTACGGCAAGGATCTTAAGGTATATGGAGGATGTCTCTCCATATACCTTTCTTGCTGATTAGAGAAATTGTTGTAAAATCATGGAGGTGCAATTCCGTTGCTTAAATATATCGGTAAGCGATTAATATATATTTTAATCACACTGTTTGTTATTGTAACTGCAACTTTCTTTCTCATGCAGGCAGCACCTGGTGGTCCATTCTCTGGAGAGAAGAAACTTCCTGCTGAAATTGAAGCAAACCTAAACGAGCACTACGGATTGGACAAGCCCTTATTTGTTCAATATGTAAACTACCTAGGTTCAGTTGCAACATTAGATTTTGGTCCCTCATTTAAATATAAAGGACAAACCGTAAATGACTTAATCAGTTCTGGATTCCCCGTTTCCTTTACCCTCGGAATTGAGGCAATTCTCCTCGCATTAGCATTTGGTGTATTGTTTGGGGTCCTTGCAGCGCTCTATCATAACAAGTGGCAAGACTATACGATTGCCATTTTAACGATCTTTGGAATTTCAGTTCCAAGTTTCATTTTAGCGGCGCTACTACAATATGTATTTGCATCTGAGGCAAGTATTATAGCGATCTTCCCAGTTGCAGGATGGGAGTCTTGGGCAAGCACCGTACTACCTTCTATTGCACTTTCCTTCATGCCAATGGCATTTATCGCTAGACTTGCACGGTCAAGTATGCTTGAAGTACTAAATAGTGACTACATTAGAACGGCTAGAGCGAAAGGGTTAACAAAATCTGCTGTGACGATCAAACACGCCATCCGAAACGCATTGTTACCTGTTATCACATACATGGGACCAATGGCTGCTTCAGTTTTAACAGGTAGTTTTGTCGTTGAGAAGATTTTTGGTATTCCTGGCTTAGGCTCTCACTTTGTCACAAGCATTACAAACCGTGATTACACCGTCATCATGGGTGTCACAGTCTTCTACAGTATTATTCTATTAATCAGTATTCTAGTCGTTGACGTCCTCTACGGTATTATCGATCCTAGAATTAAACTGACGAAGGCGAAGAAAGGGGTCTAACACATGGAAGAGATGAGAAAAGATTTATTTGTGCCTGCGACAGCTGACGCAGCAGAATCTGAAAAAATTTCTAAACCTAGTCTATCTTTATGGAAGGATGCCATGCTTCGCTTCCGTGCCAATAAACTTGCAATGGTTGGACTTACAATCATTTTTATTATCGTGATGCTGGCCATCTTTGTTCCGATGTTTTCTAAATACGATTACTCTACGACTGATTTGCTGAATGCTGACCAGCCGCCTTCAAAAGAACACTGGTTTGGTACAGATGATTTAGGACGTGACATGTTTGTCCGTACATGGGTCGGGGCAAGAATTTCGATCTTTATCGGGCTTGCTGCAGCGGTGCTTGACGTGATTATCGGTATTATCTGGGGAAGTATTGCTGCATTCAAAGGCGGCCGTACAGATGAAGTGATGATGCGTATCGCAGACGTTTTATGGGCAATTCCAACACTATTAATGGTTATCTTAATGATGGTTGTTCTGCCAAAAGGATTATTAACGATTATCCTCGCCATGACAGTCGTAGGCTGGATTAACATGGCACGTATTGTTCGGGGACAGGTTTTACAATTAAAGAGTCAAGAATACGTTCTTGCAGCACAAACATTAGGTGCGAAAACATCTAGACTTTTATTTAAACACTTAATTCCAAACTCAATGGGACCAATCCTTGTGACGATGACATTAACGATTCCTTCTGCTATCTTCACAGAGGCATTCCTAAGCTACCTAGGGCTTGGTGTACCGGCTCCGTTAGCGAGCTGGGGAACAATGGCGTCTGACGGAATTCCAGCCATGACGTATTACCCTTGGAGATTATGGTTCCCAGCCGCATTTATCTGTATTACAATGTTTGGTTTTAACGTGGTTGGAGACGGACTAAGAGACGCTTTAGATCCGAAGTTGCGTAAATAAGGAGTGATTAGGATGGAACGTGAACGTATTCTAGAGGTGAAAGACCTTGCAATCTCATTTAAAACATATGGTGGAGAGGTTCAAGCCATTCGTGGTGTGAACTTCCACTTAAATAAAGGCGAGACACTTGCTATTGTAGGTGAATCTGGCTCTGGTAAAAGTGTGACATCACAAGCGATCATGAGATTAATTCCGATGCCGCCAGGTTATTTCAAGCGCGGACAGATCCTGTTTGATGGCCAAGATATTGTCAAGAAAACTGAAAAACAAATGCAAACCATTCGAGGAAAAGATATCTCAATGATCTTCCAAGATCCGATGACGTCTTTGAATCCAACGATGAAAGTCGGGAAACAAATTACAGAAGTGCTGTTCAAGCATGAACAAATTTCAAAAGAAGCGGCTGAAAAAAGAGCCATTGAACTATTGGAGCTCGTTGGAATTCCAATGCCTGAAAAAAGAATTAAACAATATCCGCACGAATTTAGTGGCGGGATGAGACAAAGGGTTGTCATCGCCATGGCGCTTGCAGCAGATCCAAAGCTGCTGATTGCCGATGAGCCGACGACTGCACTTGATGTAACAATTCAAGCACAAATTTTAGAATTAATGAAAGAAATTCAGCAAAAGGTTGACACTTCGATTATCTTTATTACGCATGATCTAGGTGTTGTTGCCAACGTCGCTGATCGTGTAGCTGTTATGTATGCAGGACAGATTGTGGAGACAGGGACTGTCGATGAAATTTTCTACAATCCTAAGCATCCGTATACATGGGGACTTTTAGCATCCATGCCGAGTCTTGACACAGATGGCGGAGATGAAGGAAAGCTGACTGCCATTCCAGGAACACCGCCAGATCTGACAAACCCGCCGAAAGGAGATGCATTTGCACTCCGCAGCGATTATGCAATGAAAATTGACTTTGAACAAGAACCGCCAATGTTCAAAGTATCAGATACGCATTATGTGAAATCATGGCTACTTCATCCGAATGCACCTAAAGTTGAACCGCCTGCTTCTGTAAAGGCGAGAATGCGTGAACTAGAAGGTAGCTACGAAAAACCTGTATTAGTAAAAGAGGGTGAATAGCATGGCAGAAAAACTGTTAGAAATCAAAAATTTGAAGCAGCATTTCCATACAGCAAGAGGAACTGTGAAAGCAGTTGATGGGGTTTCATTTGATATTTACAAAGGTGAAACGCTTGGTCTTGTAGGTGAGTCTGGTTGTGGTAAATCCACTACGGGCCGTTCGATCATTAGACTTTATGATGCGACAGATGGTGAAGTTCTTTATAAGGGAGAAAATGTACACGGGAAGAAATCAAGACAAAAAATGCTTGAGTTCAACCGTCAAATGCAGATGATCTTCCAAGATCCATATGCTTCACTCAACCCTAGAATGACAGTGCTTGATATCATTGCAGAGGGCATCGACATTCATGGCCTTGCAAAAACAAAACAGGCGCGTAAAGAGCGTGTGTACCAATTACTTGAAACTGTTGGCTTGAACAAAGAGCACGCGAACAGATACCCGCATGAATTCTCAGGCGGTCAAAGGCAGCGTATCGGAATTGCCCGTGCATTAGCAGTAGAGCCGGATTTCATCATCGCCGATGAACCAATCTCTGCATTAGACGTGTCGATCCAAGCGCAGGTCGTCAATTTATTGAAAGAGCTTCAAGAGGAAAAAGGTTTAACGTACTTATTCATTGCCCATGACTTGTCCATGGTAAAATACATCAGCGATCGTATCGGTGTGATGTATTTTGGAAAATTGGTTGAGCTGGCACCAGCGAATGAATTATACGAAAACCCGCTTCATCCATATACAAAATCATTGCTGTCTGCGATTCCGCTTCCAGATCCTGATTATGAGCGTAACCGCAAACGAATCAAGTATGATCCATCTGTTCACAAAGGAACAAACACCGAGTTCCGTGAAGTGAAGCCAGGTCACTTTGTGAGCTGCACAGAGGAAGAATTCAAAGAGCTACAGGCGAAACAATCATAAGAAGGAAGAAGCACTGCTAAGTCAGTGCTTCTTTTATTTGGGTCTGGTTTCATATATTGGAAAGTGTCACTCATCAAAAAGAAATAAACTCAATCATAGGTGAAGTGATAATGAGGAGTTTAATTCAAAATAAGGAAAAATATGATACGCTTAAGTAATGAAAGTTCAAATTGTATACTATTTCGTTTGGGGGAGGACAATTGAAAAAAATAACATTATCAAATGGAGAAACAGTTGAAGTCGAGTGTCTTAGTTGTGCTTTAACGAATGGATTAGTTGAACCAGAAGGTGGTGTGGTTATTGAAACAGAGTACTTTCACGCCCTTCAAGATGTCGCTTATCCAATCAGAGGGCTAATAATTTTAGCTTCAAAAAGACACATCAAATGTTTAGATGATTTAACTAATTCGGAAAGATTAGACTACATAGACGTTTTAGCAAAGATAAGAAAAGCACAAAGAACCGCTTTAGGGATAGAACATGTCTATTATTTTTACAACGAAGATACAACCCATCATTTTCATACTTGGATGGTACCAAGATATGAATGGATGTATAACTTCGGGCGTTCAGTTGAATCAGTCCGACCAGTATTACTTCACGCTAGAAATGAAATGAACACTAAAGAAAATATTTTAGAAGTTAAGGAAGCCATCAACATTCTGACCAAAGAATTAAACAAATAAAAGGAGGGAAAAATAGGATGTTGAGATGGAAAACCTTTCGTTATTCATTGCTTCATGTTCTCATTGTATTCATGCTTTTTTCAACGTCTTTTTTCAGGAAACCAAACGGAGGAAAGTGGATGCTCGCGTTTATGGTACTCATTGGGATTGTGTCTTTTTCAATGGAATATATGCTTAACCGAAAGACAAGCGGTCAGAAGCAAGAAGCATGGCGCGTAAAATATCTTTATTTCATTATGCTTCAAATTGCGATGACAATTATCCTGTTTGTCTGTATTCAACTCGTCATGAATCGTTCGTTATAAAACTTTTTTTGCGTTAATTGAAAAAAAGTGAAACTACTTAAGACTTTGCTGCGTCTTACTAGTACAGGCGTTTAAATAGCAGGAAATCGGGAATATCTAAGGAAGTGGTTCTTAACTAAAGCATAAGGAGCAGATCCATGAATTGGTATGAAAAGCTCAGTGAATACTTCCCGATAGAAGAAATGAAGTCAAAAGAGCATATGGAAGCTTTATTAAAGGAAAGAAGTGATATTTATCATAAGGAAGAAGGACCTCATCATGTGATGATGTACGCCGAATTTGATTCTTTCATCTTTATTGATTATTTATTTGTTTCCAAAGATGCAAGAGGTGAAGGCCTCGGGTCAAAGCTTATTCATAAGCTGAAGGAAAAAAAGAAACCGATCTTGCTTGAGGTTGAGCCTGTAGATGAAGATGATGCAGATACTGCAAAACGCCTAAAGTTTTACCAAAGAGAGCACTTCAAGCATGCAGAATCAATCGGTTATAAACGCAAGTCACTTGCAACAAATGAAGTGAACCGCATGGAAATTCTTTATTGGTCGCCTCTTACAAATCATGAGGAAGAGATCATGGAAGCCATGAGGAAGACCTATGAACGAATCCATACGTATAAAGATGAAGAATGGTATGGACAATCGTATGAGGATGTTGATGATGTATTGAAGATCATTGAAAATAGAAAGCAAAAAAATATTTTCGATCAACTCGACTAAATGAGAATGTTCTGACATCCAGCAGCACCACAAAATGAATGAAATTGTCTAGTTTTTGTCACAAAAATTGCAAGAAAATCTGTTCACACTTACTTTTTTATAGTATAATCACTATAAAGATTACTTATTTAGAACAATTTTAATTTAAGAATACAGATCAATATTCATTCTACAAATTGAGGAGTGAAGATTTATGGTAACATTATACACATCACCAAGCTGTACATCATGTAGAAAAGCAAGAGCGTGGTTAGAAGAGCACAATATCCCATATCAAGAGAGAAACATTTTTTCTGAGCCTCTTTCAATCGATGAAATCAAAGAAATTCTTCGAATGACAGAAGACGGTACAGACGAAATTATCTCAACACGTTCAAAAGTATTCCAAAAACTAAATGTCAATGTTGAGACAATGCCGCTTCAACAATTGTATAAACTAATCAATGAGCATCCAGGTCTTTTGCGTCGTCCAATTATCTTGGATGAAAAAAGATTACAAGTTGGGTACAATGAAGATGAAATTAGACGTTTCTTACCAAGAACGGTTCGTACATTCCAACTAAGAGAAGCTCAGCGACTTGCTAACTAATAAAAACATAAAAAGCTGCCGATCATTTGGCAGCTTTTTTTATTTATTTTCAGCCGTTTGTTCGTAAAAGAGGCTCGCTAATATGACCACTATGACGGTTAAAAACGGAAGCATCAATTCAAGCGTGGCATGCTGTGCCATAAATTCAGCCAATTTCACATCACGTACAATCATTTCACCCCCTGTAAAGGCCAAGAGAGCACTTCCTCCGTATAAAAGAAACGGAAATTTAGTTAAAGCTGCATGAATCAGCTTGCTTCCCCAAATAATAATCGGTACAGAAATCATGAGACCAAAAGCGGTCAGAAGCATGTTGCCTTTTGCTGCACCTGCAACTGCGATGACATTATCAAGTGACATAAAAAGGTCGGCAATCACAATGGTTTGAACCGCACGCCAAAGGGAGCCGCTGCTCTTTATCCGAATCGATTCCTTCTTTTGTTCAATTAACAGATTGTATCCTATATAAAGGAGAAAAAGACCGCCAATAAACTGCAAATAAGGGATAGTCAATAAATAAACGGCGGCACCAGTCATTGTAATTCTCATCAACACGGCTAAAAGAGTGCCGATCCAAATGGCTTTATTGCGTTTGTCATGTGATAAACTGCGACTCGCCATCGCAATGATGAGCGCATTATCTCCGCCTAAAATCAGGTCTATGCCAATAATCATCAGTAAGGATACGATCCACTCTGTTTCCATCTATTTCACCTCATGTCCCAAATAGAGCTCGTACAACCAATATATGAGGACAATTCAAATATATGTTTCTGCAAGTTTTCTCTGCAAAAAATGCGTTTTTATTTCTTTTATTCATGTTTTATCATAAAATAGACAGTACGAAGCAATACCTCAATTCTTTAAACGGTTAACATGTAGACGGAACGGGTAAAGTGTAGTAAAGTACTATTAATTGGGAGCTTGTATGTCCCTTCAACATCTTATATAGAAGGGAAGGTTGGCAAAATGGAAATCGAAAGAATAAATGAACATACAGTCAAATTTTATATTTCCTACGGTGATATTGAAGATCGCGGATTTGACCGTGAAGAGATCTGGTACAATCGTGAACGCAGTGAAGAGCTGTTTTGGGAAGTAATGGACGAAGTGCACGAAGAAGAAGAATTTGCAGTAGAGGGACCGCTTTGGATTCAAGTACAGGCACTTGACAAAGGTCTTGAAATTGTCGTGACAAAAGCCCAACTTTCTAAAGATGGACAAAAGCTCGAATTGCCGATTCCAGAAGATAAAAAAGATCAAACAGATGAAGAAAGCTTAGACGCACTGCTTGATGATTTTCATAAAGAAGAGCAAGATCAAGAAGACCATAATGAGAAGGACAAAAAACTTCAACTTCAATTCGTATTGAAAATGGATGACTTTGAAGATTTGATTGCACTTTCTCAATTAAATATGCAGGATTTTACCACAAGTTTATATTCGTTTGAAAACCGTTATTATCTATATGTTGACTTCCACGAGGATTTGTCAGATGAGCAAGTGGAGAATAAGCTCAGCATTTTGCTTGAATATGCTCATGAATCAGTGGTCAGCATCTACAGACTGAAAGAATACGGTCAGCTGATTATCGAAGGGAATGCCCTTGAAACGATTCAACAGCACTTCTCGTAACTAACAAAAAGTCGATTTCTATAGAGGAATCGGCTTTTTTATCTGAATGAATAGGTAAATAAAGAGATCGGCAAGGAGAAAAATGAAATGAGAAATGTAGTCAAAGTTCTATTTTTTCTAATCATTACGGTAGGTGCTTATTTAATCATCCAATTGATTGTCGGTGATTTAGCGGTAAGTGTATTAAGTTCTGTGAGTGTTCTATTTACTTTATCGATTATTTTCATCGGATTTGTTATTTTCTTGGAGAACCGGAATCCATCTCAAACGATTACATGGCTTGTCCTGCTTGGCAGCTTTCCGTTATTCGGCTTTTTGTTCTACATTTTCTTTGGACGCAATATCAAAAAGCGCCGGCTGTTTGAAAAGAAGGCGGTATTGGACGAGAAGTTAATTCAGGAAGATGAACGTATCCATAGAGAAGCGATTGAAAAAATGACGCATATGGGTGATCATCAGCAGCTCTTATTTAAGCTGGCCCACAGACTCGGACATACTCCTATTACATATCGCACGTCCTCTAAAGTTTTAACCAATGGTGAAGAAACATTCTCTCATATTTTTGAAGAGATTAAAAAAGCAACTCATCACATTCATTTAGAATATTACATTCTCCGCCACGACGACCTTGGCCAAGAATTAAAGGACATTCTTATTGAAAAAGCGAAAAATGGCGTGATTGTCCGCTTTTTATATGACGATGTAGGAAGCTTAAAGCTCTCCCGTCAATATATTGCTGACCTAGAAAAGGCTGGCGTTCAGATCGTTCCGTTTTTACCAGTAAGGCTCCCCCTTTTAAATAATAAAATCAACTTCCGAAATCATAGAAAAATTGTCGTAATTGATGGGGAAGTGGGATTTGTCGGCGGGCTTAACATTGGAGACGAATACATGGGCAGAAGCAGACAATATGGATTCTGGCGTGATACTCATTTGATGATTAAGGGCGAAGCTGTTCGTGACCTCCAGCAGATTTTCATGCAGGATTGGTACTATATGACGAATGAAAGATGCTCTGGTGTGGACTATTTCAAAGATTTCAGCCACCTTGAGAGTACAACAGAAGGCGTACAAATGATTGCTGGCGGGCCTGACAAGCAGTGGGAGGTCATTAAAAATCTCTTTTTCTCCATGATCATCTCCGCCAAAAAGTCCATCTGGATCGCTTCACCGTATTTTGTGCCGGATGATGATATTTTGTCTGCATTGAAAATTGCCGCATTGAGCGGAGTAGATGTACGAATTATTGCTCCAAAGAATCCAGATAAACGGATTGTTTTCCATGCATCTCGTTCATACTTCCCAGAGCTTCTTGACGCAGGAGCAAAGGTATACGAGTATGATCAAGGCTTTATGCATAGTAAATTTATTATTGTGGATAGCGAGCTGGCTTCGATAGGAACGGCAAACATGGATATGAGAAGCTTTCATTTGAACTTTGAAGTGAATGCCTTCCTCTATAAAACAAAAAGCACCGAGAAGCTCGTCAATGATTTCTTAGGTGATTTAGAGCAGTCACATGAAATTGTTCCAGAAGAGTTTGCAAAGAGACCCTTGGGGGTCAGACTGTTTGAATCAACATCAAGATTATTATCACCACTTTTATAAAGATTGTATTTTCCCCCTTTTCTATAAGGGGGATTTTTGATTTTACTAAGGAAATGATCAGTAAAATCATCTTTTGACACGATAAAAATTCATTTTGTCTATTCGCTTCCTTAAAGACGAACAAGCTATAATACGCTCATCAAAGAGCGAGGGGCGAACTGAATGAATGCAGCAATTATGGATAACGGTAAGCTTATCCGAATGACACATCATCTATCGAAAAGCCGTCTGGAGCATGTAAGAACGACGTGCAAATTTTATTGTCCTGAGTGCAGGGAGGAGGTGCAATTAAAGCTAGGGGAGCATCGTGTCTATCATTTTGCGCATAAACAGCTGACAGCATGTCCGTTAGCTTCAGGCGAAACGGCTTATCATCAGGCGGGAAAGGAAGCCATTATGAATTGGCTGAAGGGGCTTGGACATAAACCGGCGCTGGAAAAGTTTATGTCAAATATTCATCAGCGTCCTGATGTGACCGTCTCTATAGGAAATGAAAACTATGCAATTGAATTTCAATGTGCAAATATTTCCCGGCAAGAGCTTCGCAGAAGAACAGCAGGTCTCCGCGAGGCAGGGCTCTTTCCCATATGGATGATAGGGGCAAATCGTTTAAACCGAAAATCTGCCCAGCTTTTTTCTTTCTCCTCCATTCATTGGGGAATTTTAAGGGAATCAGAGGAAAGGCGCTTGATTTTTTTCTGCCCGATCCAGAAAAGGTTCATCCATCTTGATCAATTCCTCGTGTTTCAACCAACGAAAATATGTGCGGCCATGACTGTCAGACCACTTTCAGCATACCGTGATATTCCGGCACTTCTATCTCTGCCTTCCAGCAAGCGTCAAGTAAATCAACAATGGATTAAATGTATACAGCAATTTAGGCAGCGTCCTCCTCGCAGTTTATCAAATGAAAGCAAACGTTTGAGAAATATTTTTTATGAGCATCATCAAACAGCATTCCCTTTTTTGCCAACTGAATTATTTATTCCGGTGCAAGAAGCGTATATCTTTACAAGTCCCGTGTATGTTTGGCAAGGGTGTCTCTATGATTGGATGATGCGGAAAAAAGGAAGCGGAAGAGTGACGATTCAACAGCTGATGATGGAAATCAATCGCTGTGTGCAAATGAAAGAAGTGAAACTCCGATATGGCGATGTTTCAAGAGAAGAAATAAAAGAGGTGGTCACTGCATATGTAAATGCGCTTGTAAGACAAGGGTTTTTACATATGACGAAAGAGGGTAATTATGAAGTATCGTCGAATCAAATGCCTATACGAACACTAGATGAAGTGTTAAAACGAGATGCTTTCTTATTTCATTAGCATGTTTCATGACCACTTTGATCATGATAAGAAAAAGGTGGTGTTGCTATTGAATCAAAAGAAACGCTTTTTCCTCATTTTTTTAGTCTGTTTGGTATTTATTTCTGCATATGATTTGACAAATATAGTTCAAAACAAAGAAGATAAATACAACACCAATTTCTTTCACTTTCCGAAAGGTTGGTTTAACACAACTCATGCAAGGGGGATTCATATGACTTCACAAAACAAAAACAATCATTTACCAGACAGAAGCGAAGTAAAAGAAGAAAACAAATGGCGTCTTGAAGATATTTTTGAAAGCGTCGATGCATGGAACAAGGAATTCGAAGCGGTCAAAAAAGAAATTCCGAAGCTGGCCCAGTTTAAAGGAAAGCTGGCCCATTCTGCTGATGTTCTGTATGAAGCCCTCACCTTTCAGGATCAACTTTCTGAAAAGCTTGGCAAGCTTTATACATATGCGCACATGAAATATGATGAAGATACAACGAACTCATCATTTCAGGCGTTAAATGATAAGGCATCGAATCTATTTACACAGCTGTCTAGTACATCTGCTTATATTGTTCCAGAGATTTTATCGATCCAAGAAGATAAATTGCAGCAATTCATACTAGAAAAAGAAGAATTAAAACTGTATTCACATGCTCTCGAAGAAATTAATAAAGAGCGTCCACATATTTTAAGTGAAGAGCAAGAAGCTTTATTAGCTGAGGCATCTGAACCACTTTCATCTTCATCTACTACCTTTAGTATGTTTAACAACGCCGATATTTCGTTCCCTTCTGTAAAGGATGAGAATGGGGAGGAAAAGAAGATTACCCACGGCAACTTCATCACATTTTTAAATAGTGATGATCGTGAAGTGAGAAGAAATGCCTTTAAAGCTGTGTATAAAACGTATGATCAGTATAAGAATACACTTGCTTCTACACTGAGCGGTTCGATTAAAAAGGATAATTTTTATGCAAAAGTGCGAAATTACAAATCCGCAAGAGAAGCAGCATTATCACGAAACAGCATCCCGGAAGAAGTGTATGACAATCTAATTGATACAGTTCATCAATATTTACCGTTATTACACCGCTATATTGAATTGCGTAAAAAGGTATTAAAGCTTGATGAAGTGCACAATTACGACTTGTATACACCACTTGTGAAAGATGCTGGCATGAAGCTCACCTATGATGAAGCAAAGGATTATATGCTGAAAGGGTTAGCGCCATTAGGAGAAGAATATGTGTCCGTGTTAAAAGAAGGACTCGACAATCGCTGGGTAGACGTTTATGAGAATAAAGGGAAACGAAGCGGTGCTTATTCATCTGGGAGCTATGGTACAAATCCATATATCCTCATGAACTGGCAAAATAATATTGATAATTTGTTTACTCTGGCTCATGAATTTGGGCATTCTGTACACAGCTACTATACAAGAAAGCACCAGCCATATCCGTATGGAAACTATAGTATCTTTGTAGCTGAAGTGGCTTCCACTACAAATGAAGCGTTACTAGGCGAATACCTGCTCAATCATTTAGACGATAAAAAGCAGCGTTTGTATGTGTTAAACCACTTGTTAGAAGGATTTAGAGGAACGGTATTCAGACAAACGATGTTTGCTGAGTTTGAGCATCTTATTCATGTGAAAGCACAAGAAGGAGAGGCTTTAACGCCAGAATTTATGACAAACCTTTATTACGACCTGAACAAGAAGTACTTTGGTGACGGCATGGTGGTTGATAAGGAAATTGGATTAGAGTGGACGAGAATCCCTCATTTTTATTACAACTATTATGTGTATCAATACGCGACAGGCTATAGTGCGGCGCAGGCATTAAGCAAGCAAATCTTACAAGAAGGAAAACCAGCGGTAGAGCGCTATACCGATTTCCTTAAAGCAGGAAGCTCTGATTATCCAATCAATGTGCTGAAAAAAGCAGGGGTTGATATGGCTTCTAAAGAACCAATCGAAGCAGCATGTCAATTGTTCGAAGAAAAACTAAAAGAAATGGAAGAGCTCATCTCCAAAACAGGTGAGTAATGAAAAGACTTCTGTCAGACGTGTGAGTGCTATCTCATCTTTTGACAGGAGTTTTTTTCTCATAAAAAAAGACCTCTTCAGATGTCGAGGCCGTTCCATGTCAATCATCAACCTTTAAAACCTCTAAAGGTCTTACGGTGATTCATTCGATAAAGCGTAAAAAGAATTGAAGCAAATAAGAGTGGAGACGTCAAATAAAGAGGAAGCATCTTCATTAAGCCTAATATATTTAAAAAGAAACATAAGCCAATGGCAACAAGTCCAATAGTTGTGCTGCGCATGCAGATCCCCCCATTTTTTTGTTACTTTTACTATATGAAAGTGACAACCCTCTTATGTTTTGTGACAAAAATATGAACATATAGTATATCTGTTGTCATAAGTCGACAAAATTTGATATACTACAGATGTGAAATTAATCACATACAAACATTACCCCTTTGTTTGACCGTGAAAAATTTCTCCCATCCCCTTTGTTGTCGTTAAGACATAGTGAAACCGCGCTTATCCCGGCGCGGTTTCTTCGTGTTTATAAATGGAACGAATGTTCCTTTTTGGAGTAAAGAAAAACATGGGTCAGCACCCATGTTCATTTTCACAGCGATAGACATCAAGATCTGTATGGTGGTCATTCTCTTTATAGCGCCAAAACATTTCTTGCTGCACTTGTACACGTTCTACCTTTTGAGCGAAAGCCAGCTTCTTCATTTCTCGTTCAACTTCTTCAAGCGTCAGGTCATAGACAACGGCTATCTCTTTTGCGGAAGCAAATTGAAAGTAAGCAATAAACCATTCAATTGGAGGACGTTCTGATGGTGTTGGTTTTTCACCAATCATTTCAAAAAGAATTTCCTCGTATATATCATAAGAGTAGGCACCTGAAATTTTTAATCCTTCATCTCCATTTACGGTATTAAAAAAGGCGAAGGTCGGAAGCTCAGATACGTCCATTTCAGCTGCAATTTTCATATCACATTGCAGTGCTTTCACAGCACTTTGAGAATGAATGTCGCGCTGGAATTCCTCGATGTCCAGACCAGCACTTTTTGCATTTTCTATCAGTACCTGCTCACTTGTGACATCTTGCTGATGGCAAAAAAGTGATTCTTGAATAAGACGCAAAAATTTCATTCCGCATTTTCTGCCTTGAAGCTCCGCTGCTTTTAGTGCGAGTGAGGCGAGGTAGGGTGATGTCACAATTTGTTCAGACAGCATTTGTTCTTTTTTGGTCTGCGTTTTAGTGGCAAATTTCCCCCATGCTTCAGTCAGTAAATGTTTCTTTCTTTTCCGATTCAAAGCATTAATACTAGAACTTGTTACCGTTCGTAAAGTGAAAAAACGGCCATATTTCATTTTTAACTTTTTAATGGATGGCTCTAATAACCAGCAGTCTGGGCTTAGAGGATCAATGAATACATAGATTTCAATCGGCTTTTGAGGATGTCCGTGACAGTGTGAGAAATATTGATCGTGCGTATTGCAGCTCAAGATCGTCCATCCTTTTCAGGTGTTTGGTTGACCATATGACGAGCCGTCAGAGAAAGCCGTTCAAATAAAAAGTCACGAATATCGCCGGTTAATCCTACTTGATCCATTGCATCCTCCATGCATTCAAGCCATGCGTCAGCCCGCTCCTCAGTAATCGGAAAAGGGAGATGTCTCGCCCGCAGCATTGGGTGGCCATGCTCTTCTGTATAAAGCGGTGGTCCGCCTAAATATTGCGTTAAAAACTGTTTTTGTTTTCTTGCTGTTTCTTTTAAGTCATCCGGGAAAATAGGATGAAGCAAAGGATGACACTTTACATTTTCATAAAAAGTATCAACAAGTTGCGATAGAAGTTCCTCTCCAACCGCTTCGTAAGGTGCGTTAAACGATTGTACCATGTTGACTACTCCTTTTACTCGTAGTTAATAGGATGACTCACCCTATTGCGCATTTCATTTATTTCAAAAGTGATATTCAGTTTGTTCTATTTTATTGTTTCTATTCTTGTACTTATTTTAACAACCTCATCTCAATTCCACAAACAAACCGCTTTGGTCTGCTCGAAATAAAGAGAGAATCGGATTCTGTGATCAATTGACCATATCATAACACATTCAGTCAAAAAAGGGGGAAAAGCGACATACAAAAAACCGAAGAGGTTATTCTCTTCGGTTTAAGCGAAATATTGAGCTGTGATTTTCTTGACATAATTTTGTGTTTCTTTAAATGGAGGAATGCCCCCGTATTTATCTACATTTCCTGAGCCTGCATTATAGGCAGCTAAGGCGAGTGAGATATTTCCGTTATATTTATTGAGCATTTGTTTTAAATACTTCGTTCCGCCTTCAATGTTTTGGGACGCATCAAAGGCATTGTTGACGCCAAGTGATTTAGCAGTAGATGGCATGAGCTGCATGAGTCCAAGCGCACCTGCATGGCTGACAGCATTTGTGCGGTAGCCGGATTCCTGCTTGATGACCGCGTGAATCAGCTTTTCGGGAACGCCATGCTTTTGAGCCATTTGTGACACGATTTGATTAATCTCTTTTGATGATGAGCTGCTTGAGACAGCCTTTTGAAGCGGCGGCGTGTAGCTGTTGTTTAAGACATTTCCAATGCCATTCGCTGTATTTAATTGATTGTCATTTGCATATAAAGATTGGGCCTCAAGCTGATCACTGCCGGAAGTGGCAGATAAATATGGGTTTGTACGCGCATATTGCGTGTTTGGAGCCGTTGATGGATCCGTGCCCAAAAAAGCTGAGATGGAAAGCGGGAGACGTGATAATTCTGATCCGCCTAAAAAATCTTGCAGCAGCGACTGAAATGAAGCTTGGGCATTCGATTCTTGACCCCCAGGCATTTGCGTTTGTGCTGGATCTGTCTGTAACGTTTTAAGCGCTTGAAGCTGCATAAAGGATTGAAGTTGATTGACGTTCATCATGTTCCTCCTTCAAGGAATTCATCTATTCTGTGTTTTCATTTTTTCTTCATAAAAACGAACGACTTTGTTTTTTGTGTTTCGTACTGGAATATGAAATTTGCGGAGCAATGCGGAGAAAGCGGCTTGTCCGATTTCCAGGTCGCTCACTTCAAATTCAAGTTCATAGTCCTCTACTGTTAAATATCGGCTGTGATCCAAAACAATTAAGCCTTCTTGGATCATTTTTTCTGCTCTTGACGTTTCAAGTGAACCAAAGTACACAATTTGATCCTTTTGAATGTTCAGGTGGTCTAATCTGTCTGCAACTTCACCTTCTGGCAGCTTAAAATCGTCAAGTTGAGAAGGGGGAGCAATCGTTTGGTGGGTTTCGAGCAAGCCTATTTCGTGTGGTTCCTTTAATGTGAGCACCCATTGACCGTCTTTTTCTCTCATTCTTAATGCAGCCAATTGAGATTTTATATCAAATTGAGGTGTATCAAAATAATAGTTGGTTTGCGTATGGAAATCCGCATCCTTCAATTGAAAATGCTGTTTCAGCTGTTCAAATTCTTCTTTCATTAATAATTGCTTTAGTTCGATTTCAATTTCCTGTGCCATTTGACATCAACCTTTCATTAGAGGAAATATGATTATTGTACATGAAGTGTGTTCAACATGTAAAAGACTGTTTTTTTCTCTCTATTTTCTTTAGGAATGGACCAAAATGAATGAAGAATCTTGGGAAAGGATCATTTAAAAGAGAAAAACAGGATTTTCTCAAAAAGTTCGGTTTATCAATATTGAACTTGATATGATAAAATAAAGCTGTACTTTGTTGTAAAGGAGATCATGATGCAAAACAGAATTGAAATCACAGAAGCAACTTTAAAAGAAGACAGGCTGATTTTGACAATCCAGTCAGAAGAGCAAATCCAAAAAGCAAAAGCATCAGGACAAATGCTTGTTGATTCTGATCACTTTGCGTTCGTTTACATACTTGAAACCGAGGAGTCCTTTTCGTATCTTATTTTAGGGGAACATACATGGGCTCCATTAAAAGAAGCAATGAATCGTGACATCCCTGTCTATTTGGCATCAGATGAACATTCACTAGAACTCATTCAGCTTCAACAGGAATTACATTATTTAATCGACAATATTAAAGACAATGCCAATTACGGAGATATGGAAGAGAAAGTGAAAAGCACATTCCTCTGAAATAATTAGGTATATGGAATTGGGGGAAGTTTCATGGACAAAAAACAATGGGATCAATTCCTCGCACCGTATAAACAAGCAGTCGAAGAACTAAAAGTGAAACTAAAAGGCATTCGAAAGCTGTATGAATTCGAGGATGACCATTCACCAGTAGAATTTGTCACAGGCCGAGTGAAACCCGTTGCCAGCATATTAGAAAAGGCAAAGCGTAAAAACATCCCGATGCATGAGATTGAAACGATGCAGGATATTGCTGGGCTTCGCATTATGTGCCAGTTTGTAGAAGATATACAAGTCGTGAAAAAAATGCTCCAGTCACGTAAAGATTTTGTGGTTGTAGATAAACGCGACTATATTGCAGAACATAAAGAAAGCGGATACCGCTCTTACCACCTTGTTGTGTTATATCCGCTGCAAACCGTAAGCGGAGAGAAACAGCTCCTCGTCGAAATCCAAATTCGTACGCTTGCGATGAACTTTTGGGCGACCATTGAGCATTCTCTGAATTATAAATATAGCGGGAACATCCCGGAGAAGGTCAAGCTGCGCCTTCAAAGAGCATCTGAGGCAGCATCTCGTCTCGATGAAGAAATGTCCGAAATTAGAGGGGAAATTCAAGAAGCACAAGTGGCATTTTCCCGGAAAAAGAAAAACGACAGCTGAGCCAGTTTGATCAAATATGATGCTGCCCTCTCATAGCAGCAAGGTGAAAAAGGAGAAGAATTCATGAAATTTGCAGTTTCTTCAAAAGGGAATTCTGTATCTGACACGCTCAAAAGTAAAATTCAGACTTACTTATTGGATTTTGGTATGGAACTAAATGAAGAGGAACCGGATCTTGTCATTACGGTTGGTGGAGACGGCACCCTTCTTTATGCGTTTCACCGTTATAGCGACCGTCTAAATGAAACAGCTTTTGTCGGTGTTCATACAGGTCATCTTGGCTTTTATGCTGACTGGGTGCCGAGTGAAATTGAAAAACTCGTCTTAGCCATTGCGAAAACGCCTTATCATATTGTGGAATATCCGATCTTAGAAGTCATTGTCAGATACAACGACGGCGGCAGAGAAGAGAAATATTTAGCAATGAATGAATGTACAATTAAAAGCATGGAAGGGACACTTGTGGCAGATGTTGAAATCAGAGGCCAGCTGTTTGAAACATTTAGAGGTGACGGTCTTTGTCTGTCTACACCATCTGGCAGTACGGCCTATAATAAGGCACTGGGTGGCGCCATTATTCACCCTTCCATTAGAGCCATTCAGCTGGCAGAAATGGCTTCAATCAACAACCGAGTGTTTCGGACGGTCGGTTCACCGCTTATTTTGCCTGACCACCATACTTGTGTGATTAAGCCGAGGAATGATGTCGATTTTCAGGTGACCATTGATCATTTAACACTGCTTCATAAAGACGTCAAATCCATTCAATGCCGGGTGGCAGACGAGAATGTCCGTTTTGCCAGATTTAGACCGTTTCCGTTTTGGAAAAGGGTGCAAGATTCCTTTATCGGAAAAGGAGAATAAGAAAGAGGTTGTTCCCGCTGGAATACTTTACGTTAAACAAAACCATAACAGCCAAAGAAGAAGGGCTGCTTTTAAAGGAATATTTAATTGATCTTGGCATTTCGAAAAGAATGCTGACAGATATTAAGTTTGCTGGCGGTGACCTCCTCATTAATGGAGAGCATGTTACCGTGAAGTGCGAGCTACATGAAGGGGACAGGCTCACCATTTTATTTCCCGAGGAAAAAGTGAGTGAAGGACTAAAGCCTGCACCGATTCCACTTGATATTATATTTGAGGACGAGCATGTCCTTGTGCTGAATAAAAGGCCGTATATTCCTTCAATCCCTTCTCGGGAGCACCCTGAGCACAGTATTGCGAATGGATTGCTGCATCATTATGCCAAGCAGTCTGTTCGGCATACGGTCCATTTGGTGAACCGTCTTGATCGTGACACATCTGGCGTCATGCTTGTGGCGAAGCATCGCTTTGCCCATAGCCTTTTATCAAAGGCGCAAAAAAGTGGAGCGGTTAAGCGAACATACAGAGCGTTTACACATGGCATGATCACAGAAAAACATGGAACGATCGCTGCAAAAATTGCCCGAAAAGGGGATAGTATCATCGAGCGGATGGTTGATGATGCTGGGCAGGAGGCAGTAACGCATTATTCCGTGCGAGCGGTAATCGCTGAGTTGAACATGTCGGATGTGTCTCTCTCACTTGAAACCGGGAGAACACATCAAATTCGTGTTCATATGCAATTTCTTGGGCATCCGCTCATCGGAGATACGCTGTATGGCGGAACGACCGAGCGGATAGACCGGCAGGCACTGCATAGTGAAACCCTTGTGTTTCCTCATCCGATGACAGGTGAGCAAATGACATTTTCAGCCCCGCTTCCTGATGATATGAAATCATTGCTTTTTTAAATAGAGAAACCCGGTCACCTGGAGCGCAGGACCGGGTTTTTTTATGATGTGAAATGCTGAAATCTAGAATCGTCATAAGGCATGGATGAAGGAACGGAGACCGTTTTAAGCTCAGGGTATGTGAGGGCAGACAGCTTGTTGCCAAATACGCAGCCTGTATCAATATTGACCGTTCTGCCAACGAATCGAGGTTCTTTCACTGGTGTATGGCCATACACAATCCACGGTTTTCCGTGATATTCCTTTGCCCAGTCCTTGCGAACAGGCCGTCCATCTGGCCATGTTTCTCCTGTGACGGCACCAAATAATAAATAGGACCGCATTTGTTTATTCGGCTTTTTTCCAATATCCTTTTCCTTCATCGCTGCGTGTGCAATGATCAGCTCATCAGGAATGAGTACATCATAAAGCGGAGCCTTCTCGAATAACTGCTTAAATTCATGTGACAATTTGTTTTGTTCATGGATTGGCAGTTTTTTTATTTCGTTCACTGTGGTTTCGATGCCATGAAGCAATTTGACGGGATTTCCTTTTAAGTAGCGATAAAGCTTAAAGCAGTGGTTGCCAGGTACATAACGGATTGCGCCGTGTGAATAGGCATGAATGACAAATCGCATGACGTCTACTGACCGAGGTCCACGATCTGTTAGATCACCAACAAGGGCCAGCGTTCTCTTATCAGGATGGACGGGTAATCCATGTTTGAGTTCGTATCCTAGTTTGTGTATGAGGGTAAGCAGCTCTTCGTAGCAGCCATGGATATCACCAATAATATCGAATTTCATAAGGTTTCCTCCTGATTTTTTCATCCATTCATCGGATATAAAGAAGTTTGAATTTTAGAAAATATAACGAATGGCTTTCATTTCATTTGGGCAATTGTTAGAATCAATGCTTTAACGTAAGACTTAAAAAATTAAACATGAATGTTAGGAGGCTTTAGCCAATGGAGCATACATCTGTTTCATCACTCGTTGTCGTTATTATTGTCGCCTTTTTCACCCCTATTTTATTGCACCGATTTAAGCTGACCATTCCGGTCGTTGTAGCTGAAATCATCATGGGGCTCATCATTGGGAAAAGCGGCCTTCAACTGGTTGTCGAACATGATGCGTGGTTAGATACATTATCCATGCTCGGTTTTATTTTTCTGATGTTTTTAAGTGGACTTGAAATAGATTTTTCTTCTTTTGAGTCAAAGAAGAAAGCACGAGAACTTCCAAATGGTTTAAAAGAACCAAATACATTTAAAGCAGCCACCATTATTTTTCTTGGGGTATTTTGTATTTCCTTTATCCTGTCCTATGCGTTTGTACTCGCAGGGTTTATCCAAAATGCCTTTTTAATGACGCTCATTATCTCTACCATTTCATTAGGCGTAGTGGTGCCAACCTTAAAAGAGGAAAAGTTGATGCAGACGAATATCGGTCAAATCATTCTGCTTGTAGCTGTCATTGCCGATTTGGTCACGATGATTTTGCTTGCTGTGTTTTCCTCCATTTATGGAGATGGAACAGGGAACATGTGGCTCCTGCTCTTATTATTTGCTGCAGGCATTCTTCTTTATTTATTTGGCCGCGTCTTTAAGACTAAGTCAATTTTTCAGTCGATGTCTAAAGGAACCGTGCAAATTGGGACAAGGGCAATCTTTACTCTCATTATAGTCTTAGTTGCCTTATCTGAATCACTCGGCGCTGAAAATATTCTTGGGGCGTTTTTAGCTGGTGTGCTTGTGTCCCTTCTTTCGCCAAATAAAGAACTCGTTCAGCAGCTGGACTCATTTGGCTACGGATTTTTAATCCCGATCTTTTTTGTGATGGTCGGAGTGGATCTGAATATATGGGCACTGTTTAAGGACCCGACGATTATGATCATGATTCCGCTTCTGTTTATTGCGCTACTTATAAGTAAGCTCATCCCGATTCTTTATTTGAAAAAATGGTATGACATGAAAAAGGTCATTGGCTCCGGCTTTTTATTAACTTCAACTTTATCTCTCGTCATTGCAGCTGCGACGATTGGTGAGCGGCTCGGTGTCATTGATCATAAAATGTCAGGAGCGCTGATTTTAGTTGCTGTGCTAACGAGTATTTTAACACCTGTTTGGTTTAAAGCGCTGTTTAAAAAAGAACAAGCGGCAAGCCATAAGAAGCGTGTGACCTTTATTGGTGCAAATCAGCTGACTTTACCTGTCACACTTGATTTACATCAAGATGAATATGACATTCGGATTTTGCATGTGTTTCAAGAAAATAAGGAAGCACTGCTGGCAGACTCTATCTTTGAAGTCGAATCAATTGAACAATACGACGATGAGACGCTGAGAAAGGCAGGCGTCGGTCAAGAGGATGTCCTTGTCGTCGCAACAGGCAGTGAGACGAAAAATAAGGAAATTGCTTTATTTGCAAAAGAAGAAGGTTCAAAACAAGTCATTGCAAGTGTCAACAAAGCTGAGGCAGAGCTGACATTGAAGGAAGCGGGTATTGATACGTTTTCTACTTTCCTTTCATCTAAAACGGTGCTAAGAGCTTTGATTGAAGCACCTGATGCGATTCGATTGCTAACAAATGAGGATTCTTCTTTGTATCAAATTCAAATGAACAATCATCGTTATCATAATGTCATGCTAAGAGAATTTCCTTTCACCGGTGATTTGGTATTTGTCCGTATTTTCAGAGGGGTAGACAGCTTAGTACCGCATGGAGATACGACACTTAGAAGCGGCGACCGTGTGCTTGTATCGGGCTCCCGGGAGTATGTGGCAGGACTAAGAGCCCAATTAGAATGACAATGAACCCTTGACCAATGAACAATTCCTGATTAAGATAGAGGTACAACATCATATATTTGATCCACTAGGGGAGTCCTTTAAAAGGGCTGAGATAAAAGTGTTCACTTTTAGACCCTCATTACCTGAACAGGTTCATACCTGCGTAGGGAAGTGGTGCGGTTTTTGACTATGCTTTTTACAAATTCCAAGCCACTTTCCACGCGGAAAGTGGCTTTTTTATATGGAAAAACAGGAGGAGAGGAACATGACGTTTTCAACAGAATGTAAAGAGGCTGCAGCAACATGGTGGAATGGAAGCTTTACACATCCTTTTGTCAAAGGGATTGGAGATGGCACACTTTCACTCGATCGTTTCACCTATTACGTGATGCAGGATTCTTATTATTTAACTCATTTTGCAAAGGTGCAGGCATATGGAGCGGCGATAAGTGAGGACTTACATACGACGGGCAGAATGGCGTATCATGCCCAGGGCACGTATGAAGCAGAGCTGTCGCTGCATAGGAAATTTACAGAGCTTCTGCAAATTTCTGATGAAGCCATTGAGAACTTTAAGCCTTCTCCCACTGCTTATGCGTATACCTCTCATATGTACCGATCTGTAAAAAGCGGACGGTTTGAAGAGATTTTAGCCGCGTTATTACCGTGTTACTGGCTCTATTATGAGGTAGGTGAAAAGCTGAAACAAACAACACCTGACCATCCAATTTACCAAGAATGGATTTTGACATACGGAGGCGATTGGTTTAAGGAACTCGTCTTTGAACAAGTGAATCGCTTTGATGAACTAGCAGAAAAAGCACCAGACCATGTACGGGCCAATATGAAAGAAAATTTCGTGATTTCAAGCTATTATGAATATCACTTTTGGGAGATGGCGTATCAAAAAGAAATGTGGCAAACAGCATGCTTAGATGGGGTTGGTGCAAATGGAACTCCACGCAGTGACAAATGATTCCCTTCCTGCGGGTGAACTGATCAAACAAATAAAAGCCATAGCGTCTGAAGTGGATTTTATTCATATTCGGGAACGGTCTAAAACAGCAAGTGAGCTTGTTGATCTCGTGAAGAATCTCCTTTTAGAAGGTGTACCGAAAGAAAAGCTCGTAATCAATGACCGCGTAGACGTTGCACTGCTTACCAATATTCACAGGGTGCATCTCCCGGGCCACAGCTTTTCGCCAAAAGAACTGCGAAAAAAGTTTCCTCACCTTCATGCGGGAGTATCTGTCCATTCGATAGAAGAAGCGAAAGCAGCAGAGAAAAATGGAGCAGAGTATGTCATGTTTGGGCACATATATGCTACCTCTTGTAAACCAGGACTTCAGGCAAGAGGTGTACATCTTGTGAAGAAACTGACTTCTGCACTAACGATTCCAGTGGTGGCCATCGGCGGGGTGACCCCAGAACGAGTTCCAGAATTGAAACAAGCAAATGTGAAAGGAATTGCTGTCATGTCTGGGATTTTTGCTCATCATCAGCCGCGTATGATGGCACAAGCATTTTCTGAAAAGGTAAAGGAGAATCCTTATGAAAAAGCATTATGACGTTGCAATCATTGGTGGTGGAATCATAGGGGTCTCCATCGCCTATCACCTTGCAAAAGCAGGAAAACAAGTGGTCTTATTTGAAGCCAATGAGATAGGGAAGCAAACGACAAGTGCGGCTGCCGGGATGCTCGGTGCACATGCTGAAGGAGAAGGTCATGAGGATGTTTTCTTTCAGGCAGGCAGAGCAAGCCAGGCATTGTACGAAAAATTAAAAGTCGATCTTCTGCATGAATCAGGCATTGATATTCGAACTTCAGCGGGCGGTATCATGAAGGTCGCCTTTACAGAAGAAGAGAAGCAAGCCCTTTGCCGGATGCAGCATTTGTCTACATTTAAATGGCTTGACGCAAGCAGCGTAAAAAAATGCATGCCTCAAGTTACAGATCACATGCTGGGAGCAGGTTTGATTGAAGAGGATGTGCATGTGGAACCTTACGCTGTATGCAGGGCTTTATGGCAGGCGGCCGTCCGGTACGGGGCAGATGTGAAAGAGTGTACACCTGTGATCGAAGTGAAGCGGGACAAAGAAGCGTTAACTGTCAGAACAACGAAGGGCACATTCACATGTGATGATCTGACAGTCGCAAGTGGTGTATGGTCTGGCCGTTTTTTTGAAGAACTCGGATTATCGCATTCTCTTTATCCAGTAAAAGGGGAATGTGTGTCTGTATGGAATAATGGTCCGGCGCTCGCACACACCATTTATCATGATCATTGTTATATCGTTCAGCGAGATAGCGGAAAGCTTGTTATCGGCGCAACAATGAAGCCAAACGAGTGGCAGGCTGTTCCAACGCTTGGCGGCATGGAAGCTGTGATTCAAAAGGCGTCTCAGCTTATGCCTTCTATTAAGGAGATGCCGATTGAAGAGTGCTGGGCAGGCCTTCGTCCGGCGACAAACGACCGGCATCCTTATATCGGAAGACATCCAGAAGACAAGCGTATTCTTTTTGCTGCAGGGCATTACAGGAATGGCATTTTACTAGCGCCGATTACTGGAGAAATCATTCGTGACCTGATATTAGACGAACCGGTCAAAGAGGAATGGCTTCACGCGTTTCGTATTGGACGAAAGGAGGCACTATTCGTATGAAGATTCAATTGAATGGCAGAATCGTTGATTTCGATCAAGAGAATGGAACGATCTATGATCTGCTATCAGCCTATCAGCTTGAAAACCGTGTGGTGATCGTTGAAAAGAACCATGAAATCATTGATAAAGAAGCGTTTCAACAAGTAGAAATTCAACCAAATGACACGATTGAAATCGTTCATTTTGTAGGAGGAGGATGACCCAATGCTGCACATTGGCGGAAAAACATTCACATCAAGACTATTACTCGGAACAGGAAAGTACCCATCATTTGAGGTTCAAAAAGAAGCGGTGAACGTATCGGAAGCCGAAATTTTAACCTTTGCTGTCAGAAGAATGAACATATTCGAAGCATCTCAGCCTAATTTTCTGGAGCAGCTTGATTTATCAAAATATACGCTGCTTCCGAATACAGCTGGAGCAAGTACAGCAGAAGAGGCAGTGCGTATTGCCCGTTTAGCAAAGGCTTCTGGGCTTTGTGACATGATTAAGGTAGAAGTCATTGGCTGTTCAAGGTCTCTTCTGCCAGATCCAGTTGAAACATTAAAAGCATCTGAAATGCTGCTCGAAGAAGGATTTATCGTGCTGCCATATACATCTGATGATGTGGTGTTGGCAAGAAAATTAGAAGAACTCGGTGTCCATGCTATCATGCCTGGTGCTTCACCGATTGGTTCAGGCCAAGGCTTACTAAATCCTTTGAATCTCTCATTTATTATTGAGCAGGCGAAGGTGCCGGTCATTATTGATGCTGGCGTAGGTTCTCCAAAAGATGCAGCTTATGCGATGGAGCTTGGAGCAGACGCTGTATTACTAAATACCGCTGTCTCTGGTGCAAAGGATCCTGTGAAAATGGCAAAAGCAATGAAACTCGCGATTGAATCAGGAAGACTAGGCTATGAGGCAGGACGTATTCCGCTGAAAAACTATGGGACAGCGAGCAGTCCACAGGAAGGAATGCCGACATTTTGAGCACTCGTTATTCACGCCAAGAGCTTTTTCAGCCAATTGGAACAGAGGGACAAAAGCGGCTAAATGACTCAAAGGCGGTCATTATTGGAGCGGGGGCACTTGGAACCGCAAGTGCTGAAATGCTCGTTCGTGCCGGCGTTGGTTCTGTCACTATTTTTGACCGAGATTATATTGAATGGAGCAACCTTCAGCGTCAGCAGCTTTACACGGAGCAAGACGTGAAGGATCGGCTGCCAAAAGCTGTGGCGGCTGAAAAAAGACTCAAGCAAGTAAACAGTGACGTGCACATCAAAGGAATCGTGATCGATGTGACTGCTCACAATATTGACGAACTTGTCAGTGAGGCTTCAATCATTGTCGATGCAGCGGATAATTTTGAGGTAAGAATGATTGCAAATGATGCCGCTGTCAAACATCAAATACCGTTCCTTTATGGGGCCTGTGTCGCCAGTTATGGCATTCAATTCACTGTGATCCCTGATGAGACGCCGTGTTTACACTGTCTGCTTGAACATTTGCCCGCCCAAGGCATGACATGTGATACAGCAGGTATCATTAGTCCAGTTGTGCAGCAGGTGGCAGCATATCAAGTGGCAGATGCACTTAAATATTTAACAGGACATCAAGTGACGCCAATATTAAAATCCTTCGATTTATGGAAAAACGAACGGTCTGATATTCGATCGGCCGCGTCTTTAAAGAAGAAGCAATGTCCAAGCTGTGGACTGAAGACTTATCCATTTCTTTCATATGACAAGAGAGCGAAGGCGGATGTGCTATGCGGCCGCAATACGGTACAAATCCGCAGTGCAGCAGAAACACCACCGCCTATACATGAAGTAGCTCTTCGGTTAAAGAGGGCAGGAATGGATGTGCTTGAGAATCCATATTTGCTTTCGTGTCAAAAGGATGAGTTTAAGCTTGTCTTATTTAAAGATGGCAGAGCGCTTGTTCATGGTACGAATGATATTGCCAAAGCAAGAACCATTTATCATCAATGGATTGGCTAATGAGAGGTGTGAAGAAATGACGATCAAAAAAGCATTCACAATCGCGGGTTCTGATTCTGGCGGCGGAGCAGGCATTCAGGCAGATTTGAAAACTTTTCAGGAACTCGGTGTGTACGGAATGTCTGCGATCACAGCGATTACTGCGCAAAACACACTAGGTGTTCATGGGATATACCCGCTTTCAATTGAGGCGTTAGAGCGTCAAATAGATGCAGTGGCAGAAGACTTACCGCCAGATGCCGTCAAAACAGGGATGCTGTGGAGTGCAGACATGATCAAGATTGTAGCTGAAAAAACGGTTCAATATGATATGAAGCTAATTGTAGATCCAGTCATGATCGCAAAAGGAGGGGCCTCTTTATTAAATGAAGATGCGGTCTCTGCGATAAAAACACACTTGCTGCCTGTCAGCTATGCTGTAACGCCGAATCTTCCTGAGGCAGAAGTACTGACAGGGATACAAATTCAGACGAAAAAGGACCGCTATGTGGCAGCGGAGCATCTTTATGAGCTAGGTACGAAACATGTTGTGATTAAAGGCGGCCATGGTCCATCTGATGGGATGATTACAGACCTGCTGTATGATGGAAAAGGCTTTATTGAAGTCACAAATGAACATATTGATACACCGCATACACATGGCACAGGCTGCACGTTTGCAGCAGCATTAACAGCTGAAATTGCGAAAGGATATTCGATGAAGGAAGCCTTTGAAACAGCAGAAACCTTTGTTCATGAAGCCATTAAATTCCCTTTGCGTATTGGATCTGGACACGGGCCTACGAACCATTTTGCTTATCAGCAAAACAGAATCAAATGATAAAGGAATCGAACCGTCTTCACTTAACGAAGACGGTTTTTTCGCGAAAATGAAACTTTCTTTCAGCGGAAATTGTCATTCTCTTATGATCTGTGATAATATTATGATCAGGTACTAATACTATGTCTTGAAAAAATAGGAGGCTTTATTACATATGAACTTTTCTTTAGAAGGCCGTAATATCGTGGTTATGGGTGTTGCCAATAAACGAAGCATCGCTTGGGGAATTGCCCGCTCACTTCATGAAGCTGGAGCTCGTTTGATTTTTACTTATGTTGGAGATCGTCTTGCTGAATCGGTAAAAGAGCTGGCAAGCACACTTGAGCGTGATGATTCAATTATTCTTCCATGTGATGTGACAAGTGATGAAGAAATCGAAAAATGTTTCGCTGCAATTAAAGAAAAAGTACAAGTCATTCATGGCGTTGCGCATGCCATTGCATTTGCAAACAAGGAAGAGCTTGTTGGCGAATACTTGAACACGAACCGTGAAGGTTTCCTTTTGGCGCACAACATTAGTGCATACTCATTAACTGCTGTAGCCAAAGCAGCACGTCCATTGATGATAGAGGGTGGAAGCATTGTGACGCTTACATACCTAGGCGGAGAGCGTGTTGTATCAAACTACAACGTAATGGGTGTAGCGAAAGCATCACTTGAAGCAAGTGTGAAATATTTAGCAGCTGATTTAGGCGCAGAAGGTATCCGCGTGAATAGTATTTCTGCTGGTCCTATTCGTACGTTATCTGCAAAGGGCATCAGCGGCTTTAATACCATTCTGAAGGATATTGAAGAGCGTGCACCGCTCCGCCGTACAACAACTCCTGAAGAAGTTGGCGATACAGCTCTATTCTTATTCAGTGATCTATCTCGCGGCATGACAGGTGAGAATCTGCATGTTGATTCCGGCTTCCATATCATTGCCCGCTAAACGAATACATGACTTGCAGCATACCGATGAAGGGTATGCTGTTTTTTTATTTTTCTTCTGATTTGAGGCCTCCGTTCATATATATAAGGAATGAATCATTCGGGAGGGATTAGTATGTCAAATAAAGGTGATGAGAATCAAAAGCCGCTGATGTATATTGTTCAGCCGAGCTATCAAGAATCAAAGCCGGCCATGCAAAATATTGTGAGAAAGCGAAAGAAATCAGAAAAACAGCCAGAAAGTGAGACCAATGCAAAAGATGTGATCAAAGAAAGCGCGCAGGAGGAACCTGCCGCTCAAGAAATAGAGCAAAAGAAAGAAGCCGAGCCGCTTAAACTTCAACAAGAACGAGATATGACACACGAAGCTGAGTTTACAGAAGAACAAGAGATTACACAAGAAGCAGAGGCTACACAGGAACAAGAGGATACACAAGAAGCCGAACGTACACAGGAACAAGAAATCACACAAGAACCAGAGCTCATACAAAAGCGAGAGCCTCAAGAAGAAGAGGGAAATCAGCCAGAAGGTGTCTTCCATGAAACAAAAGAAGAACCAAGAAGAAAACGAGTGAAAAAGCCTTTAAGTCAGATGAGTATTGATGAAAAAGTCGATTTTCTCACAAGACTGCCTCATAATATGCCAAGAGCTCTTTGTCTGATTGAAGCTGATGGTAAAACATATAGAGGAATCATCATGGATCGAAAAGATGATACAGTGGTCATTCGTACAGCAGGCGGGGGAAATCCAGTCGAATTAGCGATTGCTGAGATTACTTCCATCCATCCGCTAGGTTTTTAACTAATAAAAAAAGTCCCTTATAGGGACTTTTTTTGTTAGCAGTTACGATTGATGAGTCGTGGGTTTAGGCACTCGATTGCGCAGAAGCAGTCAAGGTCTACTTCAATGCAATATTTCGATTTTTCTAATCGGAACACATCACATAAGGAATCTTTATCTGTAAAATCTAAAATATGACGGTCTTTGTCAAATGCGATAAGCAAGCTGAGTGTTGCACAGTGATCACAGATATGTTCGACTCTGAAAAATGCAGTGCTGAAGCAAGGGCCTGGATCTACTTCTCCGACGTTTCCGAATGCGACGAATGGTTTTGATTTGGATGTAAAGAGAACAAACGGGACAGTGTCACCTAATGAATGTGATGGAGAAAGGAGATTGCTGTAACAGCTTGTCGGGCACTCTTCTTTGACAGCATTTTGCAAGTCGCTAATGTTTTCAACAGCCTCTGTTACACAGCTCCATGAATGGTTGCGGCTCATATTCAACCCTCCTATACTAGGAAATTTGTTTGAGTGTTTGAGCACTGTCATCATCTACAAGCTATCTTTGCCGGCTCGTGCATCTACTTTTAACCAATGCGGAAGCGGCCGCTTCTTATGCTGACTGCTCCGCATGATTGGCTGTCATTCGTGAGGAAGGGGATGCTTTGACTTATGACAAGTTAGATCAGCGGCCTGTTGATTTAGCCGTGGTGATGATGCTTTTTATCTTTCGATGGCATGACTCTGTCGACAAGCTCTGGGTTTAAGCATTGGATTGCGCAGAAGCAGTTTAAATCAACCTCAATACAAAAGTCCGTTTTTTCTAGACCAAAGAAGTCAGGGTCACAAGGGTGACACACGCTTAGCGTATGTCCGTGTACATCAACAGGTCTTAATACAGATAACGTAGCACAGCAGTCGTGTAATTTTTCAACCCGGAAGAAAATAGATTCGAAGCATTGGCAATCGTCAACGAATCCTCCAATGTTTCCGAAAGTAGAGAACAACCCGCCCTTTTTATCAAAAAGTAAAAACGGAATTGTATCTTTTCCAGAAACTGTTGGGCTTAATAAATTACTGTAGCAGCTCGTAGGACATTTATCTTCTACAGCTTCCTGCTCTGCTAAAATCTTATCAACCGCATCGCATACACAGTTTTCATCATGTCGGCCATGGTGTTTTCCGCAGCTCATGGATTTCAGCTCCTTTAACAAGGTATTTGACTTTAGTCCTTAACAACATATGTATGCGCCCTCTAGTTGGTGTGGGTAAATGACCATTTATATTTGTTGTATTTTTATAAAAGGAAAAGCAGAGCTTTTCGCTCTGCTTTTGGACATTAGAGGATACCGATTGCAACGATTGTCGCAACAAGTGTTTGTGTAAGTGTTTGGATTGCGATAGAGATGTCCGCATCGATTGTAGAGACTGTAACGTTTCTTGAATTTTCGATGACAAGTTTTTGGCGGTTTGTTTGTTTGTGAGTAGCTGCTTGTAAGAGATCCTGCGTGACGCGGTCTGCCAAATCACCGTCTGCGATTGAGATATTTGTAATGGTGATGATCGCTGTTTGAATCGCTACTTGGATAGATGCTGCAACCTGTGCATCAACAGAAGATACGTTAATGTCACAAGAGTCTCTGACGATAATGACTTCCTCAGATGTCTGCTTTGTGAAGCTTACTTGATCCAAGTCTTGTAAGACATCTTCATCATCATAATAGTCGTCACAAAGTGCTTTTCTTTCATAGTTGCAATCGTCGTGGCGTTCGTGGTATCTGTGGTGTCCGTGGTGTGAACAGTTACGATCTAGAGCGACCCAAGAATATGGTTTAGAATCCATTTCTATTCCTCCTTCCGTTTACTTTATTAAATGCTGGAATGCGTGGTTTTGTCTCGGGCATTTACCCTAGCAGGCAACCCATTTTTATTTAATCGTTATTACGCTGTGCATTACGACGCTGCTGAATACGATTTCGAAGTGAATTTCGATTTGGACGTACTTTTGGTTCAGGCACTACTTCTTCCGGCTGTTTTGCTGCCTCAGCCTGCCTTTTTTTCTCCTGCTGCTGTTCTACGAAATCATTTGCTTTCTTTTGTAAGTCCTCGACTAATTTCAAAATCATTCTTCTTTGATCGTCTGAAATTTTTGCTTTCTGATCATCAGTGATATTGTTTTTGTTTAACACATCACTGACAAGAAGACTTGTTAATGGATCAATATCCGTATTGATTTGAAACTCCTTTTTTTCGTTCTCTTCAGCCACGATGATTTCACCTCTTTCATACGTCATTAGAAAAAGAAAGGGTCAAAGAATGCCGGCTTCAACTAAGAGCACATTCAATGTTTGAGTGAGAATTTGGACGGAGTTCATAATGGATGCATCTGATAATGTAATCGTAATGTTATAGCAGTTGATGATTTGAATCACAGTTTTCTTTTGGACTTCCACTTGTTGTGTGGATAAAAGCTGGTCTGTGATGTCAGCAGCCAATTCATCGTCTGGTACAAGAATTTGGATTAAAAGAGTAATGATTGTCGTTACGGTCGCTTGAAGGGAGAGTGCGGCTGTTACATCTGTTTTATGAATTGTGACATTTTCGGAATCTTTGATCTCAATGAAATCATCATAATTGCTGATTAATTCGTTTAACAGTTGTGTATATAATGTTTCAGCACTTTCTTCAATAGACAATACTTTCACTCCTTTCTTATCTATACATTATTTAATGCAACAAGGACGCAAGGTGGAATCGGAAAGTGTGAAAAAGTACAACCCAATTTTATTTCCGCTCGATTCATCATGACGGTCTTTTTTCTTGCATATATAAAGAAAGGACGGAAAAAGAAGAAAGAAGGAGGTGGAGGCTTCTGAGCGGTGCTTTGTCATTTGTCGTGTTTGCCCTCGCATCCTTTAGACTGACGAGACTGATTGTGTTTGATACCATTACTGCGCCATTCCGCCGTCTATTTCATGAAGAACAGGAAGAGGTAAACGAACAAGGTGAGGTCGAAACATATATCATCATTAAAGGGGAAGGACTGCGGTCTTGGGTTGGAGAACTGTTAAGCTGTTATTGGTGTACTGGCATATGGTGCACTGCTGCCTTGCTTCTGATATACATACTTTTTCCTGTCATCAGCATGTGGCTTAATTTACTATTAGCGATTGCCGCAGCAGCAGGCATCATTGAAGCGGTCGTCTCGAAGCTTGTGAAATAAACAGGCATTCTGATCAGACACGCTTTCAATAAATGCATATACTATCATGGAATAGGAAAGGAAGGGTTGCGATGAAACCAACTGAAACGCCGTCACATATGCTTCAAGGTTATCCAGCGCAGTCAAATCAACAATCTGTATATACGAAGAAAATCAAAAAAAATGGCTGCGGCTGTGGAAACAAAAAGAAACCTCAATAATAGAAGAGAAAAACAAAAGCCGGATTTATCCGGTTTTTTTGTTGCCTTTTTTTGAGTGGTGCATATGTAAGAGAGAAGGGGTGACCAGAATGGATGCATTCGAACAATTAATCGGTTCCTTGTTCACTAAACCCCATGATGGGAAAGAACAAGCGCACGAAAAGGCTGAAATGGATCTAGCGGATAAAGCGAATGATCTTGAGGAGCACTTAAAAGCATTTGGCGTGAAGATGGAAGCTTTTGCGAAAGAAACAGAGGCATTCATGATGCGTCATAGAGAGGCAGATTACGTCTTTAAACAGCAGAAATAAAATTCCGCACTTTTTTATGTGATCGTCCAAACCATTTCTTTCATTTTTCATACTTTGTAAGGGAGAAGAGGAGGTGCTTAAATATGAGTTGTTACGGTGGCGGTTCTTGCGGCGGCTACGGCGGTGGCTACGGCGGCGGATATGGATCAACATTTGTTCTTGTCGTTGTGCTTTTCATCCTTCTAATTATCGTTGGTGCTTCTTTCTTTAACTACTAAAAAGTAAGAAGGTGAGGGAAGCAAGGGGGAAGCCTTTTGCTTTCCTTTCTCTTTGGTCAAACAAGGCTTTAGGATAGGCACATATCTCGCCTATTTTCATATAGTAAGGTGATTACTCCACAAAGAGGAGGCAAATGAATGGATAATAAATTCTTTAAAAGCGTAGAAAACAAAACTGGTGTGAATATGAATGATGTGTTTAAACTTGCAGGTTCTTTGCAGAATGCCAACTTTAAAGATGAGAATACCGTTCGAGGTGTTATTAAAAAAGTAGCGCAGCTTGCGAACAAACGTGTACCTAAAGAAATGGAAGACAAAATTGTTCAATCGATTACAAGTGGAAAAGAAAAGCTTGATTTCAATACAATCTCTAAAATGATGAACAACAAAAAATAAACAACAGGCTCTCCGTTTAAAGGGGGGCCTGTTGTTTTTGCGTAAATAATTCACGGTTTTTCTTTAGAAGAGGATACAAAAAGCGAGAACGATGAGCCGTTTTTCCTCGTCTAAATGATGGAACAGACAGATAGAGAGATTGTTCTGCTCTTGTCATGGCAACGTATAATAAACGGCGCTCTTCTTCCAGCGCTTCTTCATCACCGTTTCTGAGTTCATCCAGTGAGAAATCATGAGGCAGTGCTCCGTCGACCACACAAGTGATGTAGACTGTCTGGAATTCAAGTCCCTTTGCACGGTGAATCGTCATGAGCTGAACACCGGGTTCATCTGTTTTTTCCTTTTCTGCAGACTTCATATGTTCGGCATGTGCGAGAAAGGCTTCAATCGTTTCAAAGCGTTTGGCGGCTGTTTTCACATCACGTACATCATCCGCCCCTTTTTCAAGGACATTCGTATCGTTCACCCGTTTTTTTAAGTAATCCCCGAGTCCCATCTTTTGTTCAATAAATGTCACCGCGTCCGATGGCTTTAACGTTCGTAACGTTCGGAACAAAGGAACAATTGATTGCAGCTTTTTCCTTTGAAACGGCTGTATATCTGTCAGTTTTCCGAGCGCTTCTACCATTGAGCAATCTTCTGTGATGGTCAGTGCTTTTAGTGTATTCAGGGTTTGCTGCTTTAAAAAGAAAACCGGCAGCAGCTGTTTCATGGCGGCCACATCGTCTGCATCCTGACTTAAGGAAAGAAAGGCAAGAAGAACCCGAACCATTCGTCTGCTGTAGAAG
This sequence comes from Bacillus sp. FSL M8-0350, assembly GCF_038593345.1. Classification (NCBI taxonomy): domain Bacteria; kingdom Bacillati; phylum Bacillota; class Bacilli; order Caryophanales; family Bacillaceae; genus Bacillus; species Bacillus sp. FSL M8-0350. The sequence continues at coordinate 1,182,732 of NZ_CP151985.1, forward strand.
GCTTTGACACCAGCATCCGTCTCATATGGAATCGCCGATTGATGCAGCCGTTCATAAATCGCACGGCCGCCTGTATTCGTTCGAAAAAGCACGCAGAAGTCATTCGGCTTTGCGCCGTTTTTAATTTTCTCTTGAATATCTGCGACAATCATCGTCGCTTCCTCTTCTTCATCATATGGATAAAAAAGCGTCGGAGGAATTTTCTCCTCGCGCACGGCTTTTAACGTCTTCTCATAACGATGCTGATTTTTCTTAATAATCGCATCTGCACTTGCGACAATCGTATGGTGAGACCGGTAATTCGCATGTAAATGGACGATCTGAGCCGAAGGATAGTCCTGTTTGAATTCAAGAATGAAAGCAGGACTGCTCCCTCTAAAGGCGTAAATGGCTTGATCATCATCACCTACACAAAATAACTGCTCTGATTCTCCGGCTAACAGCTGAATCAATTGATATTGTACTGGATTAATATCCTGAAATTCATCCACTAAAATATACTGGAATCGTTCTTGATACCGTTTTAGCAGTTCGGGCTGTTCTGTCAGCATATGTAAGCAGGCAATCGCCATATCATCAAAGTCAAATTGTTGATTGTCTCGTTTTTGCTGTTCATATGATTGGTAGATCGTCCACATGTGTTTTTCCTTTTCATCCTTCAAATCAGGAAGTTCACCTGGTAAAAAGGCATTTTTCCAATAGCCGATCGATTGCAGTACTTGATCAGTAGGGTAGTCTTTCTCATCAAGCCCTTCATTCATTATGGCTTTTCGAATGTATTGCTCCTTTTGCCAGTCAAACTTGATCAGATGCTGGCCGTTCCATTTGCTTGCGTCATTGTGAAGCAGCATTTTATAAAAAAGACTGTGGAAGGTGCCTGTCACTACTTGGCTGGCTTGTGAAGGATGAAGCTGGTATTGCTTGCGCAGTCTTTCTTTCATCTCATTGCTCGCTTTTGTGGTGAAAGTTACGAGTAAAATATGGTGAGCAGGAATATGATGATGGGACATGAGATAAGCCGCTCTAGCCGTCAGGACTCTTGTTTTCCCGCTGCCGGCACCAGCCAGCACAAGCATCGGACCATCTAAATGTGTGACAGCTTGAAGCTGCGGTGTGCTAAAGGTGATATGCGGGAAGAGGTCGATCGTATGAACTTCTTCATTCTCTTCTAAATGTAAGGCGTCGCTAAATTGAATCGACCTTGGTTCCTGCCAGTCATATGATTCGCTCGTTTGCGAGATGATCTGTTTGCCGGTTGGAAAACGGAAGCCGCCAAGTTCTTTATAGGAAGCCTTTTCCTCTTGTTCAGCCGTTTGATGATGATCTGCTTGTTCTTCAGCTTGTTCACAAATCTCTTGCTGAGATATATGCTTATGAATAAAAGCGGGTTCATCATGTATATTTAATCTAAAAAAGACCGGTTGTCCGCAATATGGGCAGAATAATTGTCCTTTTTTTCCCTCGTCATGGAGGAATTGATAGTGTTCTCTCGAATACGTATGTAATGAGATCGTTCGATCATGTCGTCGTGCGCATTTCAAAGCTAGTCCTCCAATAGTCAATCAATCTTAAAATGAAACACATCTAATCATATCAAATGAGGCGTGTTTCAAACAGTCATAATTAGGGAATAGTAGAATAGAAGAGAAGCAAAGGAGGCGTTCTTGATGGGATATATAGCCCCGATTCAGCCGGATCTGTATTTTCAATATATCAATCGTCCAGCTCCTCAGGATAAAGAAGACTACGCGAAAGTACCAAAGGTTACTCGCACCTTTCATGACAAGATATACAGAGAGCTGGAGAAAAAAGAGGACTTAGTGACAGAAGCGGAAACGAAAGTACAGCAAAAAAAGCGGGAACGCTTTGTACGAGATATGTTTATGGAGGAAGGCAAGGGCATTCATATCAATACGTATATATAAATGATTGCGCTTTCTTCCTGTGGCGAACGATAATGAAAAAGAAAAAGCCAGGGCATCTTGAATGCTCTGGCTTTTCTTTTGGTCAAACAGACAGTGTTTTTGTCATTTTGACATGTGTGATTCCCGCTTCTTCAAACGGTTCAGAAACAGCTTTGTAGCCTTTCTTTTCGTAGAAAGGAAGCGCTTGGACTTGAGCATGCATAACCGCTTCTTTTGCTCCATTAGCAATCGCTTCTGTTTCTAGCGCCTCTAATAGTTTGTGGCCAAGGCCGAAGGAGCGCGCCTCTTTTAACACACAAATTCTTTCTAGCTTTGCCTTTGATCCCTCAATGATCCGCAGTCTAGCGGCCGCCTGAGGCTTTTTGTCATCATTGTAAATGACAAAATGGGTGGCTTTGTCTTCTAGTTCATCTATTTCGATCTCTACTGGAACTTCTTGTTCTTTTACGAATACTTCTTTTCGAACGTAATATGCATCTTCTCGTTGTGTTTGTTCTGTTGCGATGACTGTTTTCAAATGTCTTTAACCCTCTTCTCCTAAAATAAATGTTTCATAGACGGTCCAAGATCCGTTCTCTAATTGATATAAAAGGTGGAAGCGATCCACTGTTTCTTCATGGTCAATTTTTCTCAGCTTTAATGTGCCAAGTACGTCTGAATGCTCATCATCGGATAGTTTTTGAGCGACTGTCACATGCGGAACAAAGGCATATTCAGGTGTACCAGCAAGTGGATCTGCATACAATCTTTCATTGAGCGCCATGATGTCCTCGTTCGGTTCTACTTTCATATAAATGACGTTGTTTACAGGAGCGAATGAACTGAATTTTTTAATACGTAACGTAATAGGAGAAGCATTTTTTGCATAATCTCTTAACGTTGAGACGACCTCAGCCGCTTCTAGATCCGTTAATTCAAAAGGTGTTCTTAATGTTAAATGAGGCGGTATGAGTGCATAGTTCGGATCATAACGCTTCCGGTAAGAGTTCGCAATATCTTGCAATTTTTTTGATGGAAATATAACAACTCCGTATTTCATCATGTTCCCTCCTGAATAAGAAAGTATTTATTATTGTTTATTATAACAAAATTCAGTTGATTAACGAATATGGGAGCATTCTTTTTAACGAAGGCGCAATGAGCGGCTGCCAAAACGTCCATTTATGATCCCCTTCGAATGTCTCAAATAAGTAATCCGCACCAGATTGTTCAAGAAGGGCCTTTAAATCTTCGTTCGGCTGAACAAAATCAAGCACCTGGCCATCTGTTGTTTTCACAGCGGTTTCCTCAAGCCCAATTTGATGGATAATGGCATAATGAGAAAGGGCTGTCGACTGTTTGACGGCTTCTAGAACCGACTCGTCAACGTAAGGGGACTGCAAAATCAGCCCGCCAAATAAAGAAGGATAATCAATGGCTGTCATGAGGGAAATCGTCGCACCCAGTGAATCACCAATAAACGTCCGTCCTGATCCAATTTGATAGGTTGGATAGTGTTGATCAATATAAGGGACCAGTTCATTTGCTAAAAAGCGTTTATACGCTTCAAACTTTGTGCCGTCTGGATGATACGTGTTCCGTCTTTCCGTGACATTTTCATAAGGAACACCAATGATAATCGAGCGTTCCATTTCTTTGTTTTGCATCAATTCTTCTGCCTGTCTGCCTATTTTACCTAGGCGGAAATAATCATGACCATCCTGGGCAATGATGACATGATATGTATAAAGGGGGGAGTAATTGACTGGCAAATAGATCAAAATGGTCATGTCCGCCCCAAGTTCTTTTGACTGTATGGTTTCTTCTTGAATGATTCCTGTTTTCTTCACCATAATCCATTCCTCCAGCTAACCAAATTCATCATAAAGTGAAACGTTTCCATTCATTGTAACACGAAAAACAGCGTTGTTCCTATATGCTAACATGCAATCAAACCGTATAACATCGATTCTGTTATAAAATACAGAAAATTTTAATTAATCATGACATTTCCCCTTGAAAAATGAGATTTAATAGGTTACAGTATTAAGAATTAGAACAGACAGACAACACATTCTTATCGTGAGAGGTGGAGGGACTGGCCCTTTGAAACCTCAGCAACCGGTATGCATCACTTCATGTGATGTACCAAGGTGCTAAATCCAGCAAGCAGCTTTTTTGCTTGGAAGATAAGAGGAAGCGATTAAACCCCTTCTTCTTATGAAGAAGGGGTTTTCTGTTTTGAAATCAGATTTTTACTTAGGATGGTGTCAAATGACAGAACATGTGGAAACGAAATTAGCGCAGATTGGAAACCGTAGCGAAGAGGTGACTGGCACTGTCAGTCCTCCCGTTTATCTTTCGACAGCATACAGACATAGAGGCATAGGGGAATCTACAGGATTTGATTACATTCGAACGAAAAACCCAACAAGACAGCTCGTAGAGGATGCAATTGCTTCACTCGAAGAAGGGACGGCCGGTTTTGCCTTCAGTTCGGGAATGGCGGCGATCCAAACGATCATGGCTCTATTTGAAAGCGGAGATGAACTCATCGTCTCTTCAGACCTATATGGCGGTACATACCGTTTGTTTGAAAACGAATGGAAAAAGTACGGCCTGCGTTTTCTTTATGATGATTTTTCAGATGAAGACTGTTTACGCTCTAAAATCACGCCAAACACAAAAGCGGTCTTTATTGAAACACCGACAAATCCACTGATGCAGGAAGCAGATATTCAAAAAATAGCGAAGATTGCAAAAGAGCATGGCGCTTTGGTGATTGTCGATAACACCTTTTACACACCAGTCTTGCAAAAGCCGATTACGCTTGGAGCGGACATTGTCATTCATAGCGCAACCAAATATTTAGGCGGACATAATGACGTTCTTGCCGGGCTTGTCGTCACAAAAGGAGAGCAGTTGTCTGAAGACATGTTCCAGCATCAAAACGCGATTGGAGCGGTTCTATCACCATTTGACTCATGGCTTTTAATGAGAGGAATGAAAACACTTGCTCTTAGAATGCGCCAGCACGAGGAAAATGCGAAGGAGCTGGCTGGGTTTTTAAAGAAACAGCCAGAAATTCAAGATGTGCTTTATCCAGGAAAGGGAGGCATGCTGTCATTCCGAGTAGCCAAAGAGGACTGGGTCAATCCATTTTTGAAGCAGCTGAAAACGATTTGTTTTGCTGAAAGCCTTGGCGGAGTCGAAAGCTTCATTACGTATCCTGCAACACAAACGCATATGGATATTCCAGAAGAGATTCGCATTGCAAACGGTGTATGTAACAAGCTGCTCCGTTTCTCTGTTGGCATCGAGCATGTAGATGATCTGAAATCAGACCTAAAACAGGCACTATCACAAGTAAAAGAGGAGGTACACGCCAAATGACCACACACGATTGGACACTCGAAACACAACTCGTTCATAATGCGTTTAAAACAGACCGTTCAACAGGTGCAGTCAGTGTACCGATTCAGCATGCATCCACATTTCATCAAAGCAGCTTCGATGAATTTGGCCAATATGACTACTCCAGATCGGGAACTCCGACACGTCAAGCATTAGAGGATACGATTGCAGCGCTGGAAGGAGGAACGAGAGGGCTTGCCTTTGCATCAGGCATGGCTGCTATTTCAACCGCTTTTCTTCTATTATCAAAGGGAGATCATGTCCTTGTCACAAGAGATGTGTACGGCGGGACTTTCCGAATGATCACTCAAGTTCTTTCAAGATTTGGAATTGAGCATACCTTCGTGGACATGACGGATTTGAATGAAGTCAAAAGAGGCATTCAATCAAATACAAAGGTCATTTACATGGAAACACCGTCAAATCCAACACTAGGGATTACAGATATTGAAGGTGTCGTCCAGCTTGCGAAAGAGCATGGCTGTCTGACTTTCTTAGATAATACGTTTTTAACACCTGCGCTTCAGCGTCCGCTGGACCTTGGTGTTGACGTTGTTCTGCACAGCGCAACGAAATTTTTAAGCGGCCACAGTGATGTGCTGTCAGGCTTAGCCGTGGTGAAAGATAAGAAGCTGGGAGAGGAACTCTATTCACTGCAAAACTCCTTCGGTGCAGTCCTTGGCGTGCAGGATTGCTGGCTCGTGCTAAGAGGATTAAAAACCCTTCAGGTCAGATTAGAAAAAGCAAGCCAAACGGCATATGAACTCGCTACATTCCTCAAAGAACATCCTGCGGTGAAAAAAGTATACTACCCAGGCTTAGATGACCATCCGGGTGCAGATATTCAGCGAAAGCAAGCAAGCGGAGCAGGAGCCGTTCTCTCATTTGAACTAGAAAACCAAGCGGCTGTCAAAGAATTGGTGGATGCCGTTACATTACCTGTATTCGCCGTCAGCCTCGGCGCCGTTGAATCGATTCTGTCATACCCAGCCAAAATGTCCCATGCGGCTATGCCAAAAGAAGAAAGAGAAAAAAGAGGGATTACAGATGGGCTGCTTCGTTTAAGTGTAGGTGTCGAAAACGGAGAAGACCTCAAACGTGACTTCAAACAAGCACTTGATCAACTAAAGCCTGTTCTTGTGAACCAATCATAAAGGAGATAAAAAAGCCGGCACAGCCGCCGGCTTTTTGACCTTTTTTGAACAAAACCATTGACGGCTTAATATGATGGTTATATAATAGAGACTGTCAGTAACAGAAAGCCCAGAACTGATACATAACCCGATTCCGTAGCTCAGCTGGGAGAGCGCTACCTTGACAGGGTAGAGGTCGCTGGTTCGAGCCCAGTCGGAATCATCGTTGAAACCCTTGCGTAGCAAGGGTTTTTTGTTTTTTTTGACAACGAATATTTGTTCTATTTATTTTAATTGGGGACGAATTGGGGGGCGAACTTTATCCGCCAGATTGTTTCCAGTTGGCAGGAGGTTTTCGATTGCTTGCCTAACAGTCTTCTCGTCTTTACCTGTTTTTCTTTTCAGATCATCAATTGTTGGATTCTTACGGAAGCGGCTCATATTATAAATAATTCGATAAATCTTTCTCTCGAGATCAGACAGACAATCACCACCAAAAATAGTTTGTCAGAATATGGGGTTTTTTGCATATCCCCCGAAATTGTTCATTAAGATTATCCCGGGGCTACTGTTAATGGGGTATGGCAACCAAAAGCGAAATATGGGGCCATATGCAAAAAACTTCCATTAACAAAAAGTAAATTGGTTCGTATTTCTAGCAGATACAAACCAATTTACACTATGAATTGGCGATCTTATTGATTAAATGGGCAGATAAACGCTTTTTCATTCGTTTGTATCCACTACTCACTTTCTCGTTATTATCTAGTGTCATCAGTTATTTTTTTTGAAATGGCCCGATAATTATCGAATGGTTGCCATACCCCTATTAGAGTGCGAATCGAGTCTATGTTCTCGTACTCATACCATCTTCTAAAAGTCGATTTATAAATTAGTTAGCAACTTTTTAGCAACCTCTCTAGTTGAAAAAGGATTTTGACCAGTTATTAGGTTGCCATCTTGCACGACAAAAGAACGAAAGGCTCTAGCCTTTTGGAAAATTGCTCCATTCTTTATTGCTATATCTTTGTTTAAAAATGGTACGATAGATTTTTTAGTACTTAAAATTTCCTCAGTTGTAGTAAAGCCTGTAATCTTTTTATCTCTAATAAGATAATCACCATTCTTATCTTTAATGTTTAATAAACCTGCTATACCATGACAAACTGATACAATATAACCACCGTTATTATAAATGGTTAAGCTAATTTGTTGTAATTCAGGATTATTAGGGAAATCCCACATAACACCATGACCACCAGTATAATAAATTGCAATATAATCATTAGGATTAACATCTGAAGGTTGCATAGAATTTCTTAATGCTCGATTTTGAAAATCTTCACTTTCATAGATAGAAAAAGTTGATTCGTCAGCATATTTCATACTACGTGGATCAATAGGTACAAATCCTCCCCTAGGACTGACATAATCTATTTCAAATCCACTTTTGGTAACTTCCTCAACAAATTCAGTAGCTTCACCAATCCATAATCCTGTAGCCTCAGTTGTATTTACATATCTCGTTATATTAGTTAAAACTACCAAGATTTTCTTCATTATTTTCCCTCACTTTGTTCAATAATAGTTGTAACGTGATTTAATAAATTTTTTAATTGTTTCATTGGCAGCATCAGCCATAAAAAGCAGTTTATAGAGGTTGAATTTGGATCACAGAAGGTCTAATCTCATATTCGTCGACCTTTCTCGGTGATTGGCCAAACAGACAATGCCTGAGGCTTCACCGCACTTTATTAGACGGTAAATCATTTGCCAAGTAATTATTTTATTTTCAATATAACTTTTCCTTTTGCCCTGCCTGTTTCTGAATAATTCAAAGCCTTTTGTGCTTCCTCAAATGGGTAAATTCGATCAATTACAGGCTTAATCTTTCCGGATTCAATTAATTCAGTAATGATTTTTAACTGTTCACCACTTGGTTTCATAAATAGAAAAGTGTATTTCACATTATATTGTTTTTCCAATTTCGTTATATTGTGAGTAGCAATTCGGAATAGGTTTGTTTTAAGGAAACCTGATCCATATTCTTTTCCAAAACGTGCGTTTGGCAAACCTGAGATAGAAACAACTTGTCCTCCAGGTTTCACTATTTTAAATGCTTTTTCCAACGTTTCCCCACCGATCGTATCGTATACCCCATCATAATTGTGCAGAATCTCATCAAATTGTTCATTCTTATAATCAATAATCTGATCTGCTCCAAGTGACTTGACAAGTTCATACCCAGCTTTGCTTGTCGTAGTCGAAACGTACACTCCCATTGCTTTAGCAAGCTGAATGGTAAAGGTACCTACGCCGCCTGATCCAGCTTGAATTAACACTTTTTCTCCAGGTGATAACTGTAAAACATCATGTAACGCTTGGTAGGAAGTGAGTCCAACTAAAGGAATAGATGCAGCTTCTTCAAAAGATAGATTTTTAGGTTTTAAAGCTATGGCATCTTCATCTATTGCAATATATTCAGCAAAAGTACCAATTCTGCTCTTACTAGCCCGACCGTATATTTCATCTCCTACCTTAAACTTCTTTACCCCTTTCCCTACTTGTTTAACTATACCTGAAAAGTCATTCCCCAAAATAAGTGGCATATTGTATTTTATCAGCATCCGCACTTTGCCATCTCTTATTTTTAAGTCAACAGGATTAATACTTGCAGCAACTATTTCTGCTAAGACATCATTTTCTCCAATGGGAGGTATTGGCATGTCAGTTAGCTTAAGTGGAACCTTCCCATATTTTTCAATAATCATCGCTTTCATAAAGTCATCACCTCAACGTTTAATGATAATCACAAACCAATTAATGCTGTTTCTTTCTAAATACCCTCTAAACATCAATAATATATTTCTTTTCTCCCTTAATAGGCTCATTTCTACTTTCCTTTTTAAGGAGATTTTATTTCAAAAAGTGACGAGCCAATTTTAAGTTTTTGTCATTGTAAGGCGGGAACAGCAGCGGCACATTTATTTTAGTGCTAGTTTTAAGAAAGCTTTTTTCGTGTGAAAAAGTAGTAAAGCTATAATGACCGTGGTAAGCTCCTATTCCAGAGTTACCAACCCCGCCAAAAGGCAGTTCAGGGTTTGCCAAATGGGTTACGGTATTATTGATACTTACCCCGCCAGAGGAAATTTCCGTCAACACTTTTTCTTCCACTTGGTTGTCAGATGTAAAAAGATAAAGTGCTAGCGGTTTAGAGAGTTTGTTAATGGATTTGATCGCATCATCTAAATCACTGTACGTTAAAATGGGGAGCAGTGGACCAAATATTTCGTCTTCCATTGATGCAGATGTCCACGTAGCTTCGATCAATGTTGGTTCAATAAAACGTGTATTCGGATTCGTTGCTCCTCCGAAAATGATTTGATCTTTATCTTTTTCAAGAATGGTTTTTAAACGAGTAAAATGTCGATTATTAACAATACGACCAAAATCCTTACTATCTTCAATATTTTGACCATAGAAGGCTTTAAGATTTTGCTTCATTTCGTTAATCAGGGCTTTTTTAACATCTTCATGTACCACAAGATAATCAGGGGCAACACAAGTTTGTCCCGAGTTTAACGTTTTTCCCCAGATGATTCGAATTGCAGCAACTTTTACATCGGCACTTTTATCTACAATAACAGGGCTTTTTCCACCTAGCTCAAGAGTAACGGGTACAAGGTTTTTGGCGGCTGCCTCCATGACAATTTTTCCTACAGGAACACTTCCCGTGAAGAAAATATAATCAAAAGGTGCATTAATAAGGGATGTGTTCGTTTCAATTCCGCCTTGGACCGAACGTATATATGATTTGTCAAAAGTGGTTTCAATCATTTCTGTAATGACAGCTGAGACATTAGGAACCACTTCCGAGGGTTTGAGAACTACACAGTTTCCCGCTGCAATTGCTCCAATAAGCGGTTCTATCATAAGCTGAAATGGATAATTGAATGGACCGATAATTAATACTGTCCCATAAGGTTCATACCTAATCATGCTTTTTGACGGAAACAAGGTTAATGGTGTTTTTACTTTTTTTGGCTTTGCCCATTTTTTTAAACGCTTCATTGTATGGGTAATACTGTTTAACACAAATCCAATTTCTGAAGTGTAGGATTCAAAAGGATGCTTTCCTAAATCCTCTTGAAGAGCTTCAGTGATTTTTGACTCGTATTTAATAATTCCTTCTTTTAATATTTGTAATTGCTGCAAACGAAAATTTAAATCTTTTGTTTGGTTGGTATTAAAGAAATTATAATGCTCTTTAAGAATATCTGTAATATTTTCTGGTTTTAATTCTGCATTAGTCATGGTTCAACATCCTCCTTATTAATTTCTATATTATTTGAGGAACTATTTTCTACATCTTCTTCTAGATGACCCGTTAGTTCTTTTAATAAATTAATGGCATCTTGTAATGAAGGAGAATAAAATCGCTGAGTCCCTTTTTGCTGAACTTGAATCAAGCCTTGCTGACGTAAAAGCTTAAGATGATGAGAAACAGCGGGTCTAGAAAGACTTGATTGCTCCGCAATTTCATTTACCGTCATCTTACCTTGTTCACAAAGCTTAACAATAATTTTTTGTCTATGTGGGTCCTTTAAGGTTTCAAATACTGGAATACACTTTTGGAAAGTTTGTAACGACTTAGAACTCATATTGTCCCTCCATGGCAAAGTAATTGATAAAACGTTTAAATGTTTAAGAACTTAAACATTTAAACAGAGTATATAATATTGTATTTTTAATGTCAATTAGTCGGGTTTATTTTATACTCATATCTAGTCAAAACCTTGGATATTAGCATCTGTATAATTAATCTTTGAGAATTGATTCAAAAAGAATAATAAATATTAGAAGTGGAACATCATTAACTTTTAATGTTCAGCAACTTAAAAATGAGACTATGTTTGATGATTCGCTCTTCGAATGAAACAACTTTCTCATTCGACTCCCTCAATAGCAATATAATAAAAAGCAGCTAAATGACAATTCTGATCTCCTGCTATTGCAGCTGATTGTTTACGTATTTATTTTCAAACAGTAATGAAATTTAGATAAAAACATTACTATCTCTTTAACTAAGCTCTTCTCTTTTTAAAAACTTCTAAACCGTGATTAGTAATGTTCTGAAGTAAAGAAAACCAAGCATTATAATTAGGCTTCGGATTTCTTCTTTTACCTATGCGGACAAGTTGCTGAGCATACCAACCTAAATCTAACATAGAGCCGACTCTTGCATCTAACCATTTAACACCTGTTCTAATTGGCTTAATCTCTAATGTTTGATACGTACCTGCAAAAATACGATTTGGAAGATCAGGAACTACAACAAATGGTTTCCCTATACCAACCATATCCACTGCTCCACTTTTTATTGCGTCAGTCATACCTTCTTCTGAACGAAATCCTCCTGTTACAACTAAAGGAGCAGATACTATTTTTCTCGCGTTTTCAGCATACTCTAAAAAATAAGCCTCTCTAATTTTGGTACTATCATTAAGACTTCTTTCCATCATTACAGGGTTTTCATAATTACCTCCAGATATTTCAATTAAGTCTATGCCGACTTCTGACATTCTCTTTAATACTTGCATGGATTCCTCTTCTGTAAATCCTCCTCGTTGAAAATCAGCAGAGTTGAGCTTGAGTCCAATAGGAAATTCTCCCCCCACCTGACGGCGAATTTCATAATAAGTTTCTAACAAAAACCTCATACGTTTGTTTAAACTTCCTCCCCATTCATCCTCTCGTTGATTATGGAGAGATGATAAAAACTGACTAACTAAGTATCCGTGAGCACCATGTATTTGGACACCTGTAAAACCTGCTTTTTTTGCAATTCTTGCTGCGTTGCCGAAACGTTTAATGATATCTTTAATTTCATCTGTTGTAAGAGCTCGTGGTTTGTTAAACATGCCTGATACGTGGCCAGAAAGTGGTATTGCACTTGGCGCAACAGGAGTTTTCGATACGCTTCTTGGTGATTGTTTGCCAGGATGATTGAGTTGCATCCATAATTGTGTTCCATTTTGTGTTCCTGCTTTTGCCCATTTTTTTAACATATCTAAATCCCGTTCATCTTCAACTACTACATTTCCTGGTTCACCTAAAGCTTTTCGATCAATCATAACATTTCCAGTCACTAGTAGACCTGCACCACCTTTAGCCCATGCCTCATACAAAGTAACTAATAACTGTGTTGGATTATTCTTTTTAGTACCTAAAGTTTCACTCATTGCTGCCTTATAAAAACGATTTTTAATTGTTACTTTGTCAGATATTTTTAGTGGATTTCCTAAAATAGAACTTTTCATTTGTTGTCCATCTCCTTTTTTTAATACGAATCATAAAAAATTACTATCAAGATTACTTTGGAATATCCCAATAGTCTGTCATGTATTCTTCAATATGTTCTGTCAAACTTTTCAGCAAACTAATGGCACTTTTTGTTGGGTCTAAAAAGTAATAATTCATTGTTCCTTGACGATTAAGATTCACTACTTTCGCGTCTTTTAGGATCTTTATATGATGAGAAACAGCTGGACGAGAGAGATGTGTTTTCTTTGTAATTTCTCCTACTCGCATTCCTTCACAACCAGCGCTTATTAAAGTGATGATAATGGATTGTCTTGTTTTATCTCCAATTGCAGCCAACACTTCTTGACAATCTTCAAATTCTTGAGCTAATATATCTAGATTTCCAGTATTCTTCATAAGCATGACTCCTTAGTTCGAATGTTTAATCCTTTAAGCGAATTAATCATAACATATTATTTTTTTAAAAAAGCATTGGGAAAGAAAATCGAGACCATTAAATTTATTAATATGTTCAGTTATTAACATAAGTTTTCTAGTGCAAAGCAATCCTAAACTAGAGGATTTTGAAAGGATTCATTTCAAATGAAGGATTTGATTGGTTTAATTAACAAAGTTAAACGCAGGCTGTTGCCATACCCCTTAATGTTATTTTTCCCTGTGTTCCCCAAGCAACCCTTGTGTGAATTTTTTCACAAACTATAGAAGTATATTCATCCTTTTTAAATAAATCCCCAAAAAGAAACTGTATTGGTATCAATATTTATACAATTTTGTTAAACTTGCTTATTCCAGAAAAGGGCCATTTTGTTGAACAAGGCTGTTGAAAACTTAGTGATTCTGACAAGTAAAAAAACTCTTAGATTAGAATCTAAGAGTCTTAATAAGCAACCTAATTATGAGCCTTTTCTAGAGCTAGTTTTATACCAAAACCTATCAGTACAGTACCTGTTATTCCTTCAATAACCATTTGGGTCTTTGGCCTTTTCATAAAAGCACTAATCTGGTTAAGTAAATAGATATAGAACAAAAACCACACAACGGTTAATACGGTGTAAGTAATTCCCATAATAAGAAACGGAATGAAAGTATTGCTTTCGGAATCTACGAACTGTGGCAAGAAAGTTAAGAAAAAGATAGCTACTTTTGGATTTAGGATGTTTGTAAGAAAACCTTGTTTAAAACAAGATTTGCTCTCGTACTTATTTTCGGTAGTCATTTCTGTGGTTGCTGCTGTATTCTTGTTCCTTAGTGCCCATAATGTCTTAATACCTAGATAAACTAAATAGACCGCACCGACATATTTAAAAACAGAAAATAATAAGGATGATTTCACAATAATTGCTGAGAGACCTGCAACAGCAGCCAATGTATGAATGAGTAGTGCACAACTAGTACCAAACATCGTTTTAACCCCTCCTGTTCTACCAAGGGTGAGGGTATTCTTTGTAGCGATGGCAGTATCTGGACCCGGTAAAATAATCAAAAAAATACTCATAATTACAAACATATAAAAATTCTCCATGTATTAATCACCTCTCTAAATTTGATGACTTTAAAGTTATTTAACTTAATTTATCATATATATTTGGATAAGTAAGGTTTTCTAGAAATAATATTAATATTTTTTCTAGTAACGGGGCTTTAATGAAAGAAGAATTAATTGATTTTAAGATTGAGATCATGTTTTAGTTATTCCATTAAAGGGCGCATTTGTTGAATAAACAAAATAATCAAAGGCTGAGAATATGCAAGTTTTTATTCATTTCTTGCATATTCTCAGCTTTTTTATATTCAAAAAACATACCGCCAAAAACGACATCTTTTGAATACCAAATACAACTCTAGCATTCACTTAACACCGGTTTTATATAAAAATAAAAGATCCCTCGCTAAGTCAAGTCTTTCTAATTAAACCGCGCTTTTCAATCTCACGATATAACGTTGATTTTGTTACAGTCGTCCTTTTCTCGATCTGCTTAATGGTATATTCCCCCGTTTGCCAAAGCTCTATTGCATGATTTACTAGATCCTTGCTTTTTCCTTTCCGTCCAAACTTGACCCCGTTTTCCCTCGCTCTGATCTTACCTGCCATCGTTCGTTCACGAATGAAATTCCGTTCCATTTCCGCAAACAATCCCAAAAGCGTAACCATTGCCTTGGTCATGATATCGTTGCTTCGGCGTGTGTCAATTCCATCCGATAAGCATACGAGATGAATCCCCCTCTCCGTAAATGATTCGTAGGTTTTCAACACGTCTGAGATGGACCGTCCCATTCGATCCAATTTGTAACCAACTACTGTATCACCAGGTTGCACTACTTCAAGAAGTCGCTTAAATTCTTTACGTTCATTTATATTCTTGCCTGACATTTTTTCACAAAATAATTCATCAATACCGTATCGTTGCAATTCTTCAATCTGTACTTCTAAATCTTGATGCGCAGCTGACACGCGAGCATATCCGTAAAGCTTCCCCATTTGGCTTCCCCTTTTCGGTGTATTTTCCTCTTGATTATAGCCTTATATTTAGGGAGAATAAATAGGGAACGATCTAAAGTAAGAAAAACGGGGTGTCTGGCAGGTTCCCTTTATTCTCAAGTTTAGGGAATTAAACGAGCCATACATGCCAACAATCATGAATCTCTATCATAGGAAAGGGCGAATATGGATATTGAAAAAAATACAACGAACCAAAACCGGTTAAAAATTCTTAGGGAAGAAGAAATAAAGATTATTTATGACAGACCTATTTTCACCTATGAAGATCGCTGTCAATATTTTTTCCTCTCTCAACCAGAGAAGGAGTTACTAGATACATTGCGTTCTGTTAAGTCTCGGGTCTACTTCATCCTACAGCTTGGCTATTTTAAAGCCAAACACTTATTTTTTACATTTGACCTCTATGAAGTAGAGGAGGATCTTCAGTATATTTTACAGGAGTATTTCAATGTTAGTGAGATCAGTGATTTGAATTCGATTGGTAGATTTACCAGGCTTAAACAGCAACAATTGATTCTTGAACTGTTCAACTACCGCACTTGCGATGCGGAAGAACGGCGTAAGATGGAGGAAAAAGCTCAAAAAACGGCAACCTTTTGCAGTAAGCCCATTTATATATTCCGAGAAATCATGAATTATTTATCTAAACACCGCATTGTTGTTCCTAGTTATAGCTTTATGCAAGATATGATAGGAAAGGTAATTACTCATGAGCAAAATCGGTTAATCGCATTGATGCAAAATCATCTGAATCCATCTGATATCGAAGCGTTGAAGCGATTATTAGAAGATTCTTCAGGGCTATATGAAATCACCCGACTGAAACACGAACCGAAAGATTTTAGTGCCACTGAAATTAAGCATGAGATAAATCGAGGCAAACGAATACAAGACTTATATCAAGTCACTCAGAAATTGTTACCTGAGATAGGCATTTCTAATGAAAGTATCAAATACTATGCTTCATTAGTGGATTATTACTCTGTTTTCAGACTCAAACAATTGAATGAATGGATCAGCTACGTGTATTTATTATGTTTTGTCTACCATCGCTATCAGAGGATGTATGACAACCTGATCAATACTTTCACATATAGAGTAAGACGCTACACGGATGAGGCGAAATCAGTAGGAAAAGAACGAATGTACGAATCTCATCTAGAAAGCAGTCAAGACATGAAGAAAGCGGGAGAAGTGCTTCAAATATTCACTGATGATCACATTCCTACGGATACTCCTTTTCAGGAGATTCAGAATCGAGCGTTCGCCATTTTGGAACGTCCAAAGTTGGCTACCATCGCTGATCAAATTGTTACCAATACCAAATTGGATGAAGTTGCTTTCCGATGGGAACACATTGATCAGTTGGCTCTGCAATTTAAGAGGTCTCTACGATCCATATTTTTGTTGGTTGACTTTGCAGCTCCTTCTCCTCATGATCCACTGATTGAAGCAGTTCATTTTATGAAGCGAGCTTTTAAGAAGAATAAGCCATTAGGGCAGTACCCTTACGATGCGTTTCCTCAACAATTTATCCCAGATGGAATGAAGCGATACATCTATCCACAAGACTCTTCTGGGCAGAGAGTGCTGCGGGCGGATCGCTATGAATTTTTCGTCTATCAGCTTTTACGAAATGGTTTAGAAGCAGGGGATATTTTTTGTCGGGATAGTATCCGATTTCGCAGTTTCGAGGATGATCTCATTGGCGATCTAGAGTGGCAACAGAAAGAGAAATTGCTCACTGATGTTGGTCTGAGCCTTTTCAATCAGCCGATTCAGGCTCATTTAGCCAAACTTGAGAAGGAACTCGAAGCTCGTATTACAGAGGTGAACCAGCGTATTGAATCTGGAGAAAATAAACATATCCAAATAAAAAAACGTGGTTCACATAGTCGTTGGACACTCCCTTATACTCGTGATAGTGAGTCGACGAATCATCCATTTTTTGGGTCGCTGAAGTCTGTTGAGATTATAAGTGTGTTACAGTACATCAATGAACATTGTCAGTTCTTTGAAGCATTTGAGCACGTCTTGGGGCGTTATGCGAAACAAACCCGAGAAGATCGAATCCTTGTAGCTTGTCTGATTGCCTGGGGAACCAATATGGGACTGGGGAGAATGGGAGAAATTTCGGATATTGATTACTCCACACTTGCTAGCACATCCGATAATTTTATTCGCTTAGAAACCTTAAAAGAGGCAAGTGATCGTATCAGCAATGCCACAGCCAAATTACCAATCTTTCAACATTACAATATAGAGGAAGCCATCCATTCCAGTAGTGATGGGCGAAAAGTGGAAACAAGAATCAGTACGATTAATTCTCGTTATTCTCCCAAATACTTCGGACTGAAAAAAGGGATTGTCTCTTACACGATGGTGGCGAACCATATTCCTGTGAATGCTCGAATTATCGGAGCGAATGAGCATGAAAGCCATTATGTGTTTGACATTTTATACAACAACACAACGGATATTCAACCTGATGTGCATTCCACCGATACACACGGAACCAATGAAGTAAACTTTGCTATTCTCCACTTTTTTGGATATCAGTTTGCACCTCGTTACAAAGATATTCATGAGAAAGTCAGTTCCTCTTTGTACGGATTCAAACATCCTAGCCAATATGGCGATGTGTTGATCAAGCCTGTTCGAAAAATCAACACCAAGCTGATTATGGAAGAATGGGAAAATATTCAGCGTATCATGTTATCCCTTGCCCTCAAAACCACTACACAAAGCGTCATCGTTAGAAAACTTAGTTCTTATACTCGTAAAAATAAAACTAAACGTGCCTTGTGGGAGTACGATAATATCATCAAAAGTCTCTATTTTCTTCTCTATATCGATTCTTTAACAGTACGCCGAAATGTTCAGCGAGCATTGAATCGAGGGGAGAGCTATCATCAATTATGCAAAGCAATATCCTATGCTAATTTTGGAAAGTTACGCTTCAAGACGGAACAAGACCAACAAATATGGGGAGAGTGCAGCCGCCTGATTGCCAATTGCATTATTTATTACAATGCTAGTATCTTGTCTAATATGCTGACTTACAGAGAAAAAAATGGACAAGATTCAGAGATGTTAAAACGGATCTCTCCAGTTTCATGGCAACACATCAATCTCTATGGTCGTTACGAGTTTAATAGTAACCAAGAGTTCATTAATATGAATGAGATTATTCAAGAATTAGCTCAATCAAAGGGGCTTCTAGAAAAAGTCACCAACATCTCATCCGAGTAAGTAATATTAGGAATTAAGCATCTCCTGAACCATTTCAATTCCGGGGATGCTTCTTAATGAACAATCTCGGGGGATATGCAAAAAACCCCAATATAAGTTCGTGTTGAAGTTTAGTTAAATGAAATTAGGAGGAAATAAACTTTGAAATCTTTTTGGGAAATAGACGAGGAAGGTTACTATACGTTAAAAAAGATCACCGCAGAAGAAGTAGCTAAGGCTGAAAAGAAACTAGGAGTCACTTTACCAGATACATATAAAAAGCTCATATTAGAACAGAATGGTGGTTATACAGTTCATAATGCTTTTCCAACCACTCACTCTAATTCATGGGCTGAGGCTCATATTCAATTTAATCATCTTTTGGGAATTGCAGAAGATGAGGGGATTATGGATAGTGCCTATTTAATAAAAGAGTGGGAGCTGCCAGAAGGGCTTGTTTTGATTAACAGGGATGGCCATACTTGGGTAGCGATGGATTATCGAAAAACGAAAGAGAATCCTGCAATTCATTATTTTGATGTTGAGATGGAAGAAGACTTTAAGTTAGCAGATTCCTTTGATGAATTCATTGAGGGGCTTTATACAGCTGAGTACACTGCCGATGAGGAAGCAGCAGAGGGTGAATATGAACTTTCTGAAGTTCATTTAAGTAAAGAAGAACTTGAAGCCATATTTGAATTGGACGTCCTTGATGAAGAGAATCTTTATAAAATTCAATACTACCCGATGGTTGATTTGAACGAAATTGAATGTTTTTTTAAAAAGATGCAATATCACATTGAAAATACAAGAGATGAAGATGATCTTTATGAAGTAGCTTCTGCGATTAACAACGTTCTCTTATTGAATCCCAATATGCCAATCAACGATAAAATTAATGGAAATCTAAATCAAATTGCTAAATTTTTAGAAAAAAATAAAGATCCACTTATAGTAAATCTCGGAGAACATATTGCTATGAAAACAAGTTTCCTTTAGTAAGCTTGGGCACAAAAAACAGGCCATACTAGTGGAAGATTTATTTGGAGTATCATCAAATAATAAAAGGCATACCAGAGAGGCGAATTCGTCTCTCTTTTTTGCGGTTTCTTTTCGGTGTGGAATATTCAAACGGATGATAATATATGTAATTATAGGGAAAATAAAGGAATGGATAGGGGGAGGTTTGTTTGGGAGAAAAAGTAGCAAGCCCATTTGTTGCTAAAATGATCGGTGATTGGTACGGATATATAAAGAAACAGGACATTCTAAAGGCTGAAAATAAGAGAAAAGAGATCGTAATAGCCTTTGAAAATATGGAAGAAGATCAAAATGTCTTATTATACTTTAACTTGATTGATTCCAGATACAAAATGTTGGCGCAGGAGTTTGAGGGATCAAAAGATATATTGAAGCAAATAGACATTGAAGAGAAGCAGAAAACGGATGACATGATTCAGTATTATTATTTCTTCTTCAATGGCATGTATGAGTTTTATAAAAAGCGCTTTTCAGACGCTATCAACTATTATCATATTGCAGAGACCCGACTTCGAAACGTTCCTGACGATTTAGAACGTGCTGAATTTAATTATCAGCTTTCGATTGCATACTACGAAATCGCACAAAATCATTTCTCCATTAACCACGCCAAAAAAGCTTTAGAAAGCTTTAAATCAGCAGATTTACAAGAGAGTCGGGTTGCTACTACTCTAATGGTAATCGCATCAAATAAGATGGATTTAAACCAATTTGTACAAGCTGAATCCACCTATAAGGATGCTATCAATTTAGCAGCAGAATCTAAAATTGATTTTCCACAAGCGCTAGGGTATTTCAATCTTGGGATATGTTATGAGCGTCAAGGAAAGCTTCAGCAAGCTTTAGAATGTTTACAAAATGTCTTTTCGGTTGAATTAAAAAAGCCACACAAACCACTGTATATGAGAACAAATTACATGTTAGCGCGTGTACTCTTCCAGTTAGATAAAAAAGCTCAAGGGCTGGATGCACACAACGAGTCACTCATGTTAGCGAATGAATTAGCTGACAATGCGTATATTGCTAAGTTAAATATCATACATTCAATATATGTAACAGATGATGAAATTCAGCTCGACGCAGCTCTTGATGTACTGAAAAATCAAAAACTTTGGACAGATGCCGCAGAATTGTCAATTATGGCAGCAAGATTTTATAAAAAGCAGGATAATTACAAACTGGCATCAAAATACTTTGATGAAGGTTTGGAATCACAGGCCAAAAAATTGACATGGATGGAGGAGGAAGCTGAATGAAGCACCTGAAAGTTATGATATTAAGCCTTACCTTATTAATGGGGATCACAACCACTGTACATATAAATTCCTCAAATGATTTTCAAACCGCAGAAAACGGCTACTTTGGTTAAGCATGAAGTCTATTAATAAAAAAGCCCTTTTTGGGGGCTTTTTTTATTTGAATATTATCTGCTATTTTCATTGCTGTTTCAATTGATCAAAACACAACTTCAAAACGTATAGGCAAAATAAAAATAGACCCTGCAAGGTCTGTTTTTATGGGGACGGATGGGGCCTAATCATTACTATCTTTTTCATTAAGATTAGAAGTTCCCTATACGCTCCATTGCTTTATCAAAACCTTCATAGTCAATACTTGAATTATCTATACAAAAAGAATTTAATTACTGCGATTTTTCTCTCCCCAATCACATAACTGTTCTAAAATTGGTAAAAGTGTTTCTGCCTTATCTGTAAGACTATATTCCACTTTAGGGGGGACTTGTGGATATTCCTTTCGTATAATCATCCCATCTGCCTCTAAATCTTTAAGTTGTGCACTCAATGTTTTAAAGGTAATCGTTCCAAGTCTCCTTTTCATATCATTAAAGCGAACGGGTTGATTTTCCGAAAGGAGATACAGAATTAGCATTTTCCATTTGCCTCCTATAACTGATAAAGTATATCCAAAAGGTGTCTCTTGGATATTACCCGTTTTTCTATAATCGGCCATACTCATATTGACACTATCCTTTCTGGTAGTAACTATCTAAATAGTGCGTACTTTTTTTCTCTCTATATTCATTTTATACTTACTTTACTTTGAAATAAAGGAGAGAAAACGATGACTAATATTAAAACCTACAATCACAATCTATGGGATCACGGTATTACCCAAGGATATAGCGTTAAAGGAACAATCTACATTTCAGGTCAATTTTCATACGATAAAAATGGTATGTTCGTTGGTAAGGAGAATATTGAAGCTCAGACTCTGCAAACATTTGAGAACCTTGATCGGGTATTGGTGGAATTGGGAGCTACGAAAAACAACATTGCATATGTGGAAATTTTTCTTACAAATCCACAAGAACACTCAGAAACGGTCATAGATCTATTCAAGGAATACTTAGGTCAACACAGACCAGCTGGCAGTCTCATTGGTGTGACATATCTGGCTTTCCCAGAGCAATTGATTGAAGTCAAGGCTATCGCACACACTGATTAAATATGTTATCATTTGACCAATTCTCAATATCAATACAAGGGATAGAATAAGGATTCGAGCCAAACCATCTATGATGATTAAAATGAACAAACTATGCTAGAGTAATGCCTTACAGTATTTTTCTAACCTCAAAAGGTAGCCGAAAAAATGGGATAGACGGCTACTTTGGAGCAAAAATAGAAAATGCGGTCAAACGATTCCAGCTCTTGCATGCTTAGAGCTGATGGTATCTATGGTCCGAAGACAAAAGCAGCTCTTCAAAAAGCATTGAAAATAAGTAAAACCCCCTGTCCTGTGTAGGATAGGGGGTTTTTATGTTTTAAATGATTTAACTCTACTTGTGGTCAAAATTTAATGTTTTGGATTTGTAAACAAAAGTTTTACACCAAAACCTACTAAAACTAGTCCTGTTATTCTGTCAATGGTCATTTGAACTTTTGTTGATAATAGGAATTTCCTGATGTATCCAAGCAGAAATACAATCGTCGTAAACCACAGTATAGATAATAGGGCATAAATAGAGCCCATAATGACAAATTGAAGGCTAGTATTGAACTGTGGTGTAACGAATTGAGGTAAAAACGTTAAAAAGAATATAGCAACCTTTGGGTTTAAAGTATTTGAAATTAAACCTTGTTTAAAAGCTGATTGTTTTGGTACTACAACATCATGAAAAGATGTATCGTCTTTCTTTTTCTTGTTGATGAAAGAAGACACGCCTAGATATATAAGATAAATAGCACCTAAATACTTAATGATTTCAAACGCTAAGGCAGACTTCATTAAAATTAAAGAAAGTCCAAATGCTGCGGCAAGTGTATGAATGAGAGCGCCAGATGTAAGACCTAATGCCATCTTCATCCCATCAGATTTTCCTGTTCCGATGGTTCTTTTAGTAATTAACGCAAAATCAACTCCAGGAGAAGCAACGACAAATAAGGTAAGAAGAAGGAAAGTCACAAAGTCATTCATCTCCTCACATCCTTTCAAAAGTGATAATACATACTAACGCAGAAACATTTTCATTGCAACATGAGAGTGCCTTAATTAGCAAAAACATCGAACTAATGAATAAGTAAAACCCTTGGCCATAAAGGTCAGGGGTTTATTTCGGTGTTTATTTTTCAGGAGACGTTTTTCTGAAATCCTTATTCACTATGTTTGATCCCAAAAAAACAAAGGCTCCAAAAGGTGTGTCCAGTTTAAGAGGTTATTTGCAAAATATATAGACTTTTTGCGAGAATCCTCCGAAATGTAATACGGACTTTAAATTTTTTCATTTATAATTCTCTATTTGTCTATACTTTTCATATCGCTGTTGTATTAGCTCTTCCGAAGATAATGGTATCAATTTTTTTAGAGATGATTCGATTACAGATTCAATCATTTTTGCCTGTGATTTTATATCATTTTGTGCTCCACCTTTCATTTCAGGAATGATTTCATCAATAATTCCTAACTGTTTTAAATCTTTTGCTGAAATTTTCATATGTTCAGCAGCTTCTGGAGCATACTTAGCGTCCTTCCATAGGATAGATGCTGCTCCTTCTGGCGAAATTACTGAGTACCATGAATACTCTAACATATGGATATGGTTACCGACACTAATGCCAAGAGCTCCACCACTTGATGCCTCTCCAATTACAATACAAACAATTGGCACTTTAAGTGTAGTCATTTCCAATAGATTTCGAGCTATCGCTTCAGAAATTCCACGTTCTTCAGACCCTTTCCCTGGATAGGCGCCTATTGTATCAATAAATGTAATAATAGGGCGATTAAATTTATCAGCTTGTTTCATAAGTCTTAGCGCTTTTCTATATCCTTCTGGATGTGACATTCCAAAATTTCTTTCTATATTTTCCTTTGTACTTCTACCTCTTTGATGACCAATAACCGTAACGGGCATTCCTTTAAATTTTGCAATACCACCTATCATTGCTTTATCATCACCATATAATCGATCACCATGAAGTTCGAAAAAGTTTGTAAACAATAAAGGTATATAATCCAATGTCGTGGGCCGGTTACGTAGCCTTGCAATTTGAACTCGTTGAAAAGGTGTAAGATTAGAATAAATTTCATCTTGCATTTTATTTAAACGTTTTTCTAATAAATGAATTTCTGACGATAAATCTACATTATTTTCTTTCATTATTTTCTTTAATTCATCAAATTTCTCTTTTAGTTCAATAATAGGACGTTCAAAATCCAAGCTCATTTTATCCTCCAAAGGTTATGATTTACCTCACTCTAATCAAAAGACTTAGAAATAGAATCAATAAATAATTCAAAACCATCCACAACTATTTTTTGTTCTGATTCTGATAAATTATTGAGGATACGTTGATAAAATGTAAGGGATTGTTCTCTTAAGCGATTAACAGTAATGTGTCCTTTTTCTGTGAGGTGCAGAAAAAGTTCTCTTCTATTTTTTTCATTTACTTCACGATAAACAAGCCCCTTTTTTACTAACTTATCTACTAATCTACTTACAGTTGAAGTCTCTAATCTAAGTTTATTGGATAGTTGCCAAACAGTTAATTTTTCCGCCTCTAGTTCCTCTAACGCCATCATTTGAGAAGTTGGTAGAGGTTTTTCAAATGGTCCATTGGGCAAATTTTGAGATTCAAAAACCCCAGTTATTATAATCATTTTCTTAATATCTGTTCTTAGTTTTAAGGCATCTTCTCTTTTCACAAAGGTCACCCTCCTACTATTAATGTATAATACATCAATTGTATTGTACATGAATATGATTTTTTCACAAGCTTAACGTAAGCCAATATTCAGGAATGCACAGTATTGCAGCTGATCGAAACACAACTTCTCAAAACGTATAGGCAAAATTAAAACAGACCCTGCATGGTCTGTTTTTTTATGGGGGCGGATTGGGGACGAACCCTTTCAGTTTTCTTCAAAAATGCACATTTTTTATCGGAAAGGCTCATCATAGAACCTTATTAAATCAGTCTTTTTCAGGGAAGGTCTGTTTGCTCAGGATAAGGTCATTCACCTTAACTGGGTAGAGGTGACGGTTCGATCCAACAGAATTAGAGACCATCGTAAAGAACCCTTCTCTGTTAAAGATTAAAGAAGCAATAAGTAAAAAAATATGAAACTATTTTATTTCCTCATCCATCACTTTCTTATATTTCTCAAACTCAGAATCCTTCATTTCTCCGTTCATTTGTAACAGGAAATTCCCTTTTGAATATGTGTGAGAGAAGAACATAGATCCAGCATTTCCTAACTCATCATAATAAGATTTGGCCTGGTTAAGGTCAGTTTCATTTCCAAATTTAAAAATCCTTCCACCAGCATTTTCACCTAAAGAAGGAATGAGAATCCTTTTTCCTTCTTCTCTTATATTTCCAAACTCTTTTTGTTCAAGATCAGTTGGTTTTTCTGCTTCAAGCCCAGCACTTTTGAAAGCTTCAATCACGTTGTCTGTGGTGGCTGTTTTTTAGTAGATGCTGCACTGCTACAAGCTGTTAACAATAATAAACATGTAAAAAATAATACAAAATATTTCTTCAACCTTCAGGTGAATACACATTTGATAAAATAATTAGCGAGGGGGAGAAAGATATGAAGTCATTTTTACTAATTGGACAATCAAATATGGCGGGGCGCGGCTTCAAACATGAAGTTCCTCCGATTTATAATGAAAGGATCATGATGCTGCGAAATGGTAGATGGCAAATGATGACTGAACCCATTCATTTTGATAGGCCGGTAGCTGGCGTAGGACTGGGGGCTTCCTTTGCGGCGGCTTGGTGTAAGGATCATGAAGTAGAGAAGATTGGCCTTATTCCTTGTGCAGAGGGTGGCAGTTCCATTGATGAGTGGTCGCCGGATGAAGCATTATTTCGTCATGCAATAAGTGAAGCTAAATTTGCAAAGGAAAGTAGCGAATTGGCAGGGATATTATGGCATCAAGGAGAAAGTGACAGCCAAGATGGGAAATACAAAGAATACTATGAAAAAATACTAAGATTATTTCATGAACTAAGAACTGAATTATCCGTACCTAACATTGAGCTTGTAATAGGAGGTTTGGGTGATTTCTTGGGAAAGGCGGCATTTGGCGCAGGATGTGTGGAATTTTCACTGATTAATGAGGAACTTCAAAAATATGCACATCATCATGAAAATTGTTATTATGTTACTGCGAAAGGTCTTATACCTAACCCAGACGGAATTCACATCAATGCGATGTCCCAGAGAATATTTGGTATAAGATATTATGAAGCATTTCGAAAAAAAGAACATATACATGAGCCAATAACAAATGAACATGAGTTAGTGAATGAATGTCATAATAGAATGAATACCTCAGCAGAGAAAACATATATAGCACTAGAACAGTTCACGTTAGGGAAGATGACTTACAAAGAGTTGCTGCAGGCTTTATCGTAGGTAAAACTCATGGTAGACTTTGAATGGACAGAAACACATATCTCTTGAAAGGATGATTGTGGTGGTGAAAACAGATAAAGTCTCCTCCTGAATACAGTAAATCACACATTCAGGAGGAGATAAAAAATGTTTAAACAAATAGATGAAAATTATCCGAGAAAAGAGCACTTTCATCATTATATGACGTTAACTCGATGCTCATATAGTCTGGTGGTTGATCTAGACATCACGACATTGCATTCAATATTAAAAGAAAAAAAGCTAAAAGTATATCCTGTGCAAATTTATTTGTTAGCAAGGGCTGTGCAAAAAATACCGGAGTTTCGGATGGATCTAGTGAACGATGAACTTGGTCACTGGGACCTTCTCCATCCTAGTTATACGATTCTAAATAAAGAAACAAAGACATTTTCAAGTATTTGGACGCCTTATGACGAAAACTTTGCTCAGTTTTATAAAAGCTGTGTGGCCGACATTGAAACATTTAGCAAAAGCAGCAACCTATTTCCGAAACCTCATATGCCAGAAAACATATTCAATATTTCAAGTCTACCGTGGATTGATTTTACTTCTTTTAACCTTAATGTATCTACAGATGAAACTTATTTACTGCCGATATTTACGTTAGGCAAATTTAATGTGAAAGAAGGAAAAATCATCTTGCCAGTCGCCATTCAAGTACATCATGCTGTTTGTGACGGCTATCACGTCGGTCAATATGTGGAATATTTGAGATGGCTTATAGAACATTGTGAAGAGTGGTTAAATGATTCATTGTATACTTAATTTTCAAAAGGTGTAGTCATTTGATTTTTAGAAAAAAGCAGACTTTTGCAGAGTCTGCTTTTTCTGTTGTGAGAAGAAATATGTAAAATCACGGTTACTCAATTGTTCTTTTTGCGGTTTCTTTTCGGTGCCTTGAAAACTTAAACATGTGATAATAAATGTAATATAAGGGAAATTAGTGGAAGGGGAATAAGGGATGGAGAAAGTTCTTTCTTCACATGTAGGTGTGAAAATAAATGAATGGTATAAAATGATTCGGCAATTCAGTGTTCCAGATGCAGAAATTTTGAAAGCGGAAGTTGAATGGGAAATAGATAGGATGGAAGAAGATCAGGATCTTCTTATCTATTATCAATTAATGTGTTTTCGACATCAACTTATGCTTGATTATATAAAACCTTCATTCGATCAATCAATTTCCGCGCTAGTCGATAAAATAGAGAATTCTAACCATCAACTGTCTGGAATGTTGCAATACTATAATGCCTTTTTTAGAGGCATGCATGAATTCAGTAAGAAAGAGTATGTACAAGCCATTCAATATTATAAGATTGCTGAGAGGCAGCTGGCGCTTGTTGTAGATGAAATTGAACAAGCAGAATTCCATTTTAAAGTTGCTGAAGCATATTACATCATGAAACAAACTCATGTTTCTATGCACCATATTATAAAAGCCCTAGAGATTTATGATCGTTATGATCTTTATAAGGTGAGAAAAATTCAAAGTCTATTTGTGATCGCAGGAAATTATGATGATTTTAAACGATATGAGAAGTCGCTCCCCCACTTACATAAAGCACTAGATCTTGCTGAAGAAATAAATGATCAAAGATTAATCGCTAAAACTTATTTGAATCTTGGAAATACGTATGACAGGCAACAGGATTATATTAAAGCTGCTTCCTTCTATAAAAAAGGGTTGGATAAGATGACTGAAAACAATGAAGATATTAAACCAAGATTATTTTTTAGTTTAAGTTGGACTTTGTTTAAAAGTGATAAAACAAAAGAAGCACTTGAATATATCGCTAAAGGAATAAAAAGTGCAACAGCAGAAAACAATCTGTTTTATAAAACATTGCTCAATTCATTAAAGACAATTTA
Organism: Bacillus sp. FSL M8-0350; assembly: GCF_038593345.1. Lineage (NCBI taxonomy): Bacteria > Bacillati > Bacillota > Bacilli > Caryophanales > Bacillaceae > Bacillus > Bacillus sp. FSL M8-0350. The sequence continues at coordinate 1,211,057 of NZ_CP151985.1, forward strand.
TGTAGATGAAGGTATTGAAAATGTACGAAAAATGTTTAAAGGGTTAGAGGAAAAGAAGTTGTATCCTTATATTGAAGAGTTTGCTTTAAGCCTTGCAAATCTTTATGAAAAAAGGAATGATTCGGAGAGGGTAGCAGATTATTATAGAACTGCCATAGAAGCTCAAACCGAAATCCAAAAAGGGGAGTGTTTATATGAATATTAAAATGAAGATATTGATTAGCGCCACTTTATTGGTAGGTGCTGCTTGCCTAGGTTCTTTTAATTACTCACAAGAATCAACTGATCGAAATACCACTGTATTTCCTCAAAAAACCGATCGAAACACGACGATGATCGATCCAAATTCAACATTTGAAAACTAATAGGCAAAACTAAACAGACCTTGAGGGTCTGTTTTTTTTAAATGGGGACAGATTGGGGACGAACCCTTTCAGTTTTTTATCAGAAATGCACTTGCACATTATAGAACCTTATTAAATCAGTCTTTTTCAGAAAACGTCCGTTTGCTTCGGATGAGGTCATTCACCTTGATAGGGTAGAGGTTGGAATCATCTTTGAAACTCTTGCGTAGCAGGTTTTTTTTGTTTTTCTGTCAACGAATGTTCTGTTTCTTTTTATTGTCGACAAACTTTTATCTACTAAAATTGTTTTGAGTGTTTTTAGGAAGAGATAGATATCACTTATTAAAAAACAAGTAACCATAAACACTAGAAAGTACTCTAGGTCTTGTTTTTGTGTCTTTAATCCTATTTCATGACAAACCCTGTGTTGGTAAAATTGACCTTGTCAATGAATAGGAAGGAGTGAATTCTGCTGGGCAAGATACTTGATGCAAAAGCACTAACAAGTGCCATGGACACAAGGGCAAAACACTATCAGGAACTCCGCGAACAAATGATAGATTTAAAAAAGGCATTACAAGGTGTTGCCAACCTCGGTGATGATTTCACTGGGAAAGGTGCAGATAACATTAAAAGTTTCTATAAAGAGCTCGCTGGAAATGTAGACATGTTTATCAGCTTCATTGATAAGCAAAAAGCCTTTCATGAAGGTGTTTCTGGGACACTGGATGATACGAGCTTTGGCGGCGATACCTTTGTAGAAGAACACTTTTTAGACAACGCAGTACATATGGGCATCAAGAATGCCAAAAGCATTGTGAAGGATCAAAAAAAGGCACTCAAAACGATTTTTCAAGACATTGATGACCTCATTTCCCTAGAGGTATTTGATAGCCAAACCTTTGATGAAAAAATAGAAGATGCGGAAGATGAACGAAAAAAGACGGTCAAAGAACTAAGAGAGCTTGATCAAAATTTAAAAGATGAATATGCTTTGTCAGAGACGGAACAGCAAGCTACAATGGCATTGTACGCTGAAATGATGAATGCGACAAATGACGGAAAAGCGATTTCGCCTATGAATTTTGACAAGAAAGCGTATCAAAATAGCGACATCTACAAGGCAAAGAGCGATATTGAGAAGCAAACTGCTGAATATCTGAAAATCAAAAAAGAACAAGAAGAAGCCCGCAAGATCGCAAAGGAACAAGAAGCCCTCGCCAACCGCCCTTGGTATGAAAAAGCCCTCGATTATGGTGGAAACATCGTGAATGAACTGACTGGCGTGAACGATGCAAAACGTGCCGCAACGGGCGTTGATCCAATCACAGGCGAGGAACTCACCGCAGGCCAGCGTGTCGCGGCAGGAGGCATGGCAGCGGCCGGCTACATCCCTATCGTTGGCTGGGCAGGCCGCATTTTCAAAGGCGGAAAAGCTGTCTATAAAACGACCCAAGCCACATCAGCCGCAGTCAGGGCGGTCGATATTTACAAGACATCACAAAAATCCTTTGACGCCCTAAAGACAACCCAAAAAGGTTTATATGGCCTCACCGCCACCAACGGCTTCAGCGAAGCGATCACAGGCCGAGACATGTTTGGAAACAAGATCTCGAAAGAACAGCAGGAAGCGAGTATGAATGCGGCGCTGGGGATGCTTTTACCGTTTGGTGCAAAAGGGTTTCATGGTAAGATGGGAATCAAGAAAGGTGAGAAAAATCCTTTATCTCCAGGTAATGGGTTAGCTACACATGAATCCAGAGGTGGGCACTTAATAGAGAGACATGTTGGGAAAACAGATGAAGAACTATTAGAAAGGCTGAAAAGTAATCCTAAAATCACGGGTTCTTCTACTTTTAACGATAGAATGACTGCAGAAAGAGTTGCTGATTCAGTTTTGGGTGATCCGAAGAGTGTTGATAAAATACAAAAGTGGTTATCCGACCCCAACAGTAGACCTACATTACCATTAAAATATAAGGGTGATGGAGAGGTAATTGGAAGAAGTGTTTCGAGAAATTCAGAAGTAGTTGAGAATGTTACAAATGCAAAAATTATACTGAAAAAAGATGAGAATGGCGGTTTTATTTTAACAGGATACCCTGTTAAATAGAAAGAAGGATGATAAAATGAATGAGAGTTACAGTTATTTAGAGGAGTTAGAAGATTTTTTAGGTGGGACATTTCATCAGGATATCGATTCACCAGAAGAAGCGTTAGAGGAGTTTATTCATGAAGCTACTAAAGAATGTCTGCTGTCTACTATAAAGGATTGTCAGGATTTTTTGAATGGTACTTTAACAATAGAAGAAAAAGAAAGCTTTATCGAAAATAATGCAGAAATCTATTTTCCGGCGATCTCATTAAATCCTATACAGTGGTTTAATAAAATAGTAGAGGAAATGAAAGAAGCAGTGAAAATGAAGTAACAAAATGATCCTTGATCGGCTAATGCCTTTCAAGGTTTTTTGTGTCAATTGGTCATCAAATCAAGAAAAAGGGGATCTTTTTTCTATGCGGATCATCGTATGATATAGATAAACAAATCGAACGTGAATATTTTGTCCAGAAGGAATAACCTGAGGATGCTGGCATTGAGCACTTTAAGTGCCTGGTACTTGGCCACTCCAGCCAGATCTTTTTTATATCTACTGATAAATTCTTTATTGGATGAAGGAATTGAACGGGTTTGTAATTTGAGGTTTTAAAAAGGTAAATGAGTAGTTGGTCAATGATATACTGATCTCATTAGAAACTAGGAGGTCCCCACTTTGAAACCATTTTGGGAGAAAGAAGAAGAGAGCCCTTTCACGTTAGAAAAGATAGATGAGGAAAAAATTCGTGAAGCAGAGGGAAGACTTGGTGTCGCTTTACCTGATACATATAAAAAGCTCATCTTAGAATGGAATGGTGGCTTTACAGTTCGTAATGCTTTTCCAACGGAACAACTGAATTCATGGGCAGATGATCATGTTCAATTTGACCATCTAAGAGGAATCGCCAAAGATGATGGCATCATGAATAGTTCCCAGTTAAGTGATGAATTGGAGCTGCCGGAGGGACTTGTGATCATCAGCGGAGAGGAAGATACATGGATCGCAATGGATTATCGAAAAACGAAGGAACACCCGCCTATCCACTATTTTGATTTAGAAATGGGAGTCGATTTTAAGCTTGCAGATACTTTCGATGAATTTATTGAGCAGTTATATACAGCTGAAGACGCCATGGTCGAGGTAGTAGAAATTGATGAGGAATGCTCGGATTTGTATATCAGTAAAGAGGAGCTTGAACAAATTTTTGAGAGACAAGACCTTTGTCAGCAAAATTTCTTTAAAATGGCACATTATCCGATGGAAGAAATTAAAGAGATTGAATGGTTTTTCGATCGTATGAAACAATGCATCAAACAGATAAAAGATCAACATGTTTTGTATGAAGCAGCGACAACGATTCACTCCATCCTTCTGTTAAACCCGGATATGCAAAGAAATGACCTTATCAATCAAGAGCTGAAAGAAATAGCGGAGTTTCTAGAAAATAGTGGTGAGCCTGATACCGCTTTTTTGGGAGAGGACATTCACCCAGTGAAAAAACGATAGTGAAAGAAGAAAAGCCCCTGAAAAGGGCTTTTTTTGTAATCTTATTGAAAGTCATATTTAAATGAAGTATAGTAGTTTTAAATTATGAAGAGGAGGATGGTTAAAAATGATGCATGCAGGAAGATTAAGCCAGAAAACTTTGAACAATCAATAATTTCATATGTTCAAAGGCTCTGTTTTCATCAAACAGAGTAAACGGGGGAGTCTGCACATTTTTAATCATTTTCAGCGGTCAAGTATGTAACTTTACTTGAAGACAGACAGATATCATTTCTGTCTTTTTTTGTAATTTTTTATTGATATAAAGAGAGAGATGAGTCTAGCCGTGTTTACTCTAGCCACAGATAGCAGCCTATTTGTGGTTTTTTTGATGATTTTCTTAACGCCTGTTGATCATGAATAAATGAGCAATTGGAGGAAAAGAATATGAATAGACTAGAATTAAAGCAATTAGCCAAACATCACGGATTAGAAATTTTAGAGAATACCATCAAAATAAATGAATCAGGTGTGGATTTTCGTGTCGCACATGTCGAAGATTTACATGGTGATCAATGGATATTAAGAGTGCCTCGCAGACCTGAATCAAAGAAACATACTTTACAAGAAAAAAAGACATTAGATCATATGGGTAAGCAGGTTCACTTTCAGGTCCCTCAGTGGTCTATCTTTACAGAAAGTCTGATTGCTTATAAACAATTAGAGGGGGTACCGGCGGCTAGTATTGATGTGGAGAAGCAATCATATGTGTGGAGTTTTGATCAAACGAAAGTACCGCAAGCTTATTATGAATCATTAGGAAGAGTTCTAGCGAATGTACATTCCTTAGATCAACAGCCTTTTAAAACGATCGGTGTGGAGATGCTCAGTGCTCATGAATTAAGAGGATCAATGAAACAGCGAATGGAACGTGTCAAATCGCAATACACCATTAACAGCGGTTTATGGGAGCGCTGGCAAGAATGGCTAGCTAAAGATTCTTTATGGCCGCCTTTCGTGGGAGTGAAGCATGGAGATTTGCATCCCGGCCACATTCTGATTGATGAAAATCAATGTGTGACGGGTGTGATTGATTGGTCTGAAGTGGGGGTTGGTGATGTATCTGCAGACTTTTTGTCGCATCAACTTCTCTTTGGGAAAGAAGGGTTAACAAAACTTATCCATGCGTATGAAAAAGCAGGCGGGAGAACTTGGCCAGGAATGGATGAACATATAATAGAACTTCTGACGACAAGTGCGATCACTGTGGCCGAGTACGCACAGAGATCAGGATTGAAAGATATGCATGAAACTGCAGCATACATGTTGGCAAACGAAAGCTAATCAATCATAACGAATCCAAAAAAAGCCCTAAAAAGGGCTTTTTTTAATCTAATTCATGAAAAAACTGTTTGAGTTGATCAATGAAAACGGATTTGGATTTTCCTTTTTTATAAATGAACTCGATATTGATGTTGAAATCAATGGATGGGTCTATTGAAATTTGTTTTAATGTTCCTTGTTCTAGCTCATTTCTAACACAATGATGAGGTAGAAATGATAGTCCCATTCCTTGCAGCACTAAATTTTTTGCGGTTTCCATATGATCAACCTCAATGGAAATGTTCGGTGTGATGTTGTTTTTTTGAAATAATCGGTGAAGCATCAACCAATCAAATGACCCGTAGTCAAAGAAAATAAAAGGCTGTTCTTCTAGTTCTTTCATATTGATATTGTCAAGGCTGGCAAGCGGATGATGAGTTGGGACGAACAACCCAATCGGATCGCTGAAAATAGGAATCGATTCAATTTGAGGATGTGTTTCAGTTCTGACAATGCCAAAGTCTACTTGATTGTTAATTACTTTTTGGACAATATCCTTTGAATGCCCTGTTACAATTTTTACTTTCAGGTTTTCGTATTTTTCTTTTAGGGCGGGCAATATGTTAGGCAATAGATTATTGGAAATAGAGGATGCGCATCCAATTGTCAATTCATAAGGGATCATCGTTTGTTTGAGACTATGCTTTGCTTCTTGATAAGAATGGAGAATCTTTTTGGCATGCGGGTAAAACTGTTCACCTTTTTCCGTCAGAGATAGTTTATTTCTCTGTCTATCAAATAATTTCAGGTCTAATTCCTTTTCTAACGATTGAATACGTGCCGAAACAGAAGGCTGGGTTAAATACAGTGCTTCCGCAGCTTTATTGATACTGCCTAGCTGGCATACATAAATAAACGCTTCTATATTCTCAATATTCATGTTATCCCCTTATATGACGTTCTTTAAATGTTGAGCTTTTCAAGCTCATACACTAATTTTACAGCTTCTTTCGCCAAAATGACAGTAGGGTCAATCACTTTCACAGCATTGGTTGACCTTAGAACTAAAGGGATTTCTGTGCAGCCGGCAATGATGGCTTCTGCCCCTTGATTGATTAAAATTTCTGCAGCTAACGCCAATTCACTTTCGCCTTTACTCAATTTCCCAGCTTTCACTGCATATATCCCATTCATGACGTTTTTCTGAAGCTCTTCACTTGGGGTCATGACGTCAATCTTGTGATGAGCACAAGCCTTTTGGTAGAGCTTAGTTTTTAATGTGCCATCAGTACATAGTAAGCCCACAGACGTATAGTGATGTTTGTTCAGGTGCTTTGCGGTTTCTAGTGGCATATTCATAATAGGGATATGAGTGGATTGTTGTACATTTTCTAAAAAGAAGTGAGCGGTATTGCATGCAATCAGAATAAAGTCCGCTCCTGCGCGTTCTAATCTTTTAGCTGATGCAATCATATATTCTGTAGGATCTTCGCCTTTCCCAAATATGGCGTTGGTTCTATCAGGAATTTGCGGATAATTATCAGCAATCACATGGAGATGATCCTGATCTTTTATCGCTGGAGTATGAGAAATGATTTTTTTCATCAGATCAATCGTTGCTAAAGGGCCCATCCCGCCCATAATTCCGATCGTTGTAGACATATACACCACCACATTTCTTTTTTTTCTATTATAAAAAAAGAAAGCATGGTGATCGTTATAGAAAAGTTCTATTTGTATATAGAAGGTTGATCAAAAGCGCCTTTATTTGTCTTGAAGTATAAGTTACAATCTATCCAAAATCCATTAGAATAAAGAAAATGGATAAAGGAGCAACCATATGAATTTCAATTTAAATGAAGCTTTAGATATGTTGAGTCGAACTCCTCACACGTTAGAAAGTCTTTTGTCGGGTTTATCGAAGGATTGGCTTCACAGCCGTGAAGGGGAGGGGACGTGGAATCCGATTGAAGTCATTGAGCATTTGATTGAAGCAGAAAAATTCAATTGGATTCCTCGATTAAATGTGATTCTTGCTGATGGAGAGAATACACCATTTCCTGCGTTTGACCGATACTCTCATTTGAACCAATCTGAAAGACAGATAGAGCAAGCACTATCTGAGTTTCAGCATGTGCGGATGGAGAATGTGGCATACATTCAACGCATGACACAATCAGGCCTTGATTTAGAGAAAAAGGGCGTCCATCCGGAGTTTGGGGTCGTGCAAGTGAGCGAATTACTTTCTGCGTGGGTTGTCCATGACTTCACACATATGTCCCAGATTGTTCGGGTCATGGCGGAACGATATCGAGCCGATGTGGGTCCATGGAGCGCTTATTTAGGAATTTTGAATAAAAAATAATTGTTTAATGGTGCTTAGCGGCCCACTCAGATTGAAGCATGGCATATTGATATTCATCAACCCAATGTCCCTTAGACATATAATTTTGCAGCAAATGTCCTTCGCGTCTCATTTCTAAACGTTCCAGCACTCGAATGGATTTTTCGTTGCGCACATCTGTAAAGGCAATGATTTTATGTTTGTTCAGTGTCATAAAAATATATTCGAAGATTGAACTGAGAGCTTCATGAATATAGCCCATTCCTTGGTATTCAGGTGCGAGGGTAAATCCTATTTCAACGATTCTAGGTTCGCTGTCAAGTGTATGAATGGCGCAATCTCCTATCAGCTGATTGGACTCAGATAAGGCAATAGCGTATTGAAACCACGTCCCCGGTTGATTAGGTTTTTGTGTCATTTGATGTTGAACAAATGATTCAGCATCTTCGTATGTGTAGTTTTCCCAGGATTGAAATTTTGCTATAGAAGGATTTGCTCGATATTGATAAAATGCTTCAATATCCTGTCTGTCAAATTGGCGAATAACAACCCGGTTTGTTCTTGTAAATATGCTGTTTGCATTCTTCATGTGTTTACCTCACTTTTTAGTTTGTTCTTGATTTGAAAAAGTCTATCAGCCATTCAGATAGCTGCTGTTGTGCTTTGCTGACAAATCGATCTGCATAATAAATTAATTCCAAGTGCCGGACAGGTGCTGGCTCAGCAATAGGAATTGAAACAATATTTGGCCACGTCGAATGTTGTTTTAGTAATCCTCTTGGCTGAATGGTTGCGCCGATTCCCGCTTCAACCAGCTGCAATAGCGAAGATGCGGACCCAACCTCCATGGCAGTGTCCAGTTCAACACCCTGTTCTTTACATACGTCATCTACTAAATCCCTTCCTAGATATCCCTTCGGATACATGACCAACGCATGTTGAGTCAGCTCTTCTAAAGTCACTTCACTCTTTTGGGCCAAATCACTTTCTGAATGAACAAATAATTCGTAGGGTTCACTACCAAGTGGAATTTGAACGAGACGCTTATCCGCAGGCCCTCGCAGTCCGATGCCGAGGTCTACTTTATGTGAAAGGACTTCTTCACGAACGAAGATATTTGAATATGCCTTCAGATTGGTTTCGGGATAAAGGGTTTTAAATTCTACAAAAAGTGGAACCAGCTGAAAATCAAGATCGGATGGGAGTACTGCGAGACGAACGGTTCCTCGTTTTTCTGATAATAGTTCTTTCATCGCATTTTTTGCATCTCTCTCAGCTTGAAGCATTTTCATGCCATATTGATAAAGCAGCGAACCAGCTTCGGTGGCCACGACTTTTTTGCCGATTCGATCAAAGAGCGGCATCCCAACTTCTGCTTCAAGCAGTCGAATTTGCTGGCTAAGTGTAGGCTGTGATATGCCTAGCTGCTCAGCAGCTTTTGTAAAATGCAAATGATTGAATACAGCCATAAAATAGGTAATATGCCGGGTATCCATATGTCTTCCTTTCGTAAATGATAGTTTTCTCCTATCATCATAATACGAATTATTGTATTGATCAATGAATGCAGCAGATTTATACTCAAAGTAACCTTAACAAGATGAGAGAGAAAGAAGGGTATTGATGAAAAAAATATATTATTTAGCCGCTTTATTTTTAGCGGCATTAAACTTACGCCCGATCATTACTTCCGTGGCTTCCATGATGAGCATGATCCAATCAGAGCTTGGCGTAAACGCACTGACAGCAAGTCTTTTGACCACTTTGCCTGTTCTTTGTATGGGAATATTTGCTCCTGTTGCGACGATACTCAGCCGGCGGTTTGGTTTAGAGAGAACGCTGTTTTTCTCGATTCTTCTTATCACGATTGCCACCGCACTGCGTGGTACAAGCCAATCGGTTGCTATCCTGCTCATGACTGCGTTTGCAGGAGGTGTTGGGATTAGCTTCGCGGGTCCTTTATTGTCTAGCTTTATTAAAAAATATTTCCCGAGAAATCCTGGTATCGTCAGTGTGTATTCAATTTCAATGACGATAGGTGCAGCGCTCGCTTCCGGCTTCACCATTCCGATTTATCTGCGCAGCCAGCATCATCTTCCATTTGCGTTGTCCTGCTGGGCGATTCTAGGGGTGATTGCCCTTATTCTATGGATAGGTTTAGTTCGCAAAAATGAGCAGAGTGATCATGTAACCTTGCCGTTAAAATTGCCGTTGAGAAACAAAAAGGCCATACAATTCACCTTGTTCTTTGGCTTTATGTCCAGTATGTTTTATTCTTTGACGGCATGGATTTCACCGATTGCTCTTAGTTTCGGAAACAGTCCGCAATATGCTGCCATGCTCTTGACCATATTTACACTCATTCAGATTCCGGTGGCACTACTCGTTCCAGCGGTCGTTACTCGATTAGGAAAACCGAAATTATTTCTCATCTTATGCAGTTTGTCTGAACTCATTGGTCTTATCTTTCTTCTTCTGCCAATGCCGATCTTGCCAGCCGTCATTTTCCTAGGTATGGGTGCAGGTGGATTATTTCCTTTAGCGCTTATGCTTCCGATTATGGAGACGAGCACTCCGGAGGAAGCCGGAACATGGTCCGCGATGTCGCAGATGGGCGGGTACATCGTGGGTGGATTCGGTCCGTTTTTCATTGGCTTGGTTTTCGATCTAAGCGGACATTTTTATGCTTCCATTGTGGCAATGCTTGTCATCGTCTCGTTAATGATTGGCGTTCAGTTATCAATGAAACTTGGTAGAAAAGCAGGAGAAGTGTCGAGTTAAATAATGCTGCTTCACATTTCAATAAAAACGGGGGAATTCTATTGCTCATTCGAGAAGCAAAAACGATCGATTATCCACAATTAAGGCAAATTTATTTAGAATCACGGCGCCAGAGCTTTCACTGGCTCAATCCAGAAGAACTCAATCTGCAAGATTTTGATCAAGATACGCAGGAAGAGCAAATTTTCTTAGCTGAGGAGAACAATAAAATCCTTGGATTCATTTCTCTATATGTACCAGATCGTTTTATTCATCTCTTGTTTGTACATCCTGAAGCTGCTGGTCAAGGGGCTGGCGATCTGCTGCTCAAACAAGCGATAAAAGTTTTGGGAACACCGGTCACCCTCAAATGTGTCTCCGAAAATCACAAAGCTTTATCTTTTTATCAAAAAAGAGGCTGGAAGGCTGTTGTAGAAGAAGGAGAACCTGGGGCGGAATACTGGGTGCTTATTTATGAATAGAAGTCTTTTTATCTTATCATTCACAGGGCCCTTTATAGGGCTTTTTTGCGGTTTCTTTTCGGTGTCGAATGGTTCATAAAATGATAATATATGTCATTATAGGGAAAATAGAGGAAGGGGTAGGGGCTGATGGAGAAAGTGCTTTCTTCTCACGTCGGTTTGAAAATCAATGAATGGTATTATCATATTCAAAGATTTAACGTACCGGACGCCGAAGCATATAAAGAGGAAATCAAATCAATGCTTGATCATATGGAAGAAAATCAAGATTTATTATTGTATTTCTCACTCATGGAGTTCAGACATAAATTAATGCTTGATTACTTGAATCCTTTAGAAAATGGGAAAGAGCGGGCCAACTTCAAGGAGCTCGCAATGAAGATCAAAAGGGACCAAGAGAAATTAACAGGATTACTCGAGTATTACTTCAATTTTTTCTACGGCATGTATGAATTTGAAAACTATGAATACCTAAATGCGATTACCTTCTATAAACGGGCAGAAAAAAAGCTGTCTCTTGTCAGTGACGATATTGAACGGGCCGAGTTCAATTACAAGATGGCTGAAATCTATTACCACATGAAACAAACCCACATGTCTATGCACCATATCGCACAGGCGATACAATGTTATCGAGAAAAAGATACATACACTGTAAGAGAAATACAATGTTCTTTTGTGATCGGATTAAACTATATAGATATGGGCTGCCCCGAAAAAGCAATACCCCATTTTCAACACGCACTAGAAAAAGCCGCCGACAATTCAACAAAACGATTAAAAGGATCAGCACTCTATAATTTAGGGTTGAGTTATTTTCATAATAAAGAAATAGCACAAGCAATTATTCATTTTAATGACTCAATTCGAGCATTTAGAGAACAGGGATACGAACATTTAAATAGAATCTTAGACCCGCTCATTATGTTGTCAAAAGCCTATTTCAAAAAGAAAGAACAGGATTTAGGTATATATGCTTTAAATAACGGAATAGAACTATCTGAAAAGCTGAAAGACCATGTGCTGTTATTGATATTCAAATTTTTAAGGTCACTATACGTTGACAACAACTTTGAACAATTGGAAAAGATAATGGAATTGCTAGAAATAAAGTCAATGTATCCTGATCTTGAAGATTTAGCCAAAGATGCTGCAAAATATTATAATGAGATGGGAGATAAAGACAATGCGATGCTTTTTTACGAGAAAATTCTTTATTTCCAAACTCAAGTGAAACGGGGGGACTGTCAGTATGAAATTTAAAACGTTATCAGTCGTATTCGTGATGATCAGTGTCATCAGTATTGTTGGTTATTTTACATCTGAAGTGACAGCAAGTCATGATGAAGCTAGGAGAGGTCATACTGCAAGTATCGGTTATACTGCTTAAATAAAAAGCCCTTAAAGGGCTTTTTATGGAGCATATGCTATGAATAAAGAATATTTTTTCCATAGAAAAGATATTGAGGAGGAAGTAAAATGACAATGTTAAAATCAACATTATTTCGAAGGATTTTCATTATATCTTTTGCTTTAACCTTTATGATTAGCCTGTTCAATATGGCTGTGTTTCCAGGGACGCCAGCGTCTTATTATGTTGGCCTGGTTTGTAAGATGTTGTTTATCAGTTTGTTAAATGGTTTGTTTTTTGGAACAATCATCTATTTGATTGGCGTCTTTCTCGCTAAATCTTCAAAGGAAAATCAATAACAAGTGAGCGGCTAAAGTCCGTTCTTTTTTATTTGAAAAATTTGATATCTTATGAAAGAGAAAATGAGATTACTTCATGTATGAGCTAGATCGCAAGTCCTGCATATGTATTTTCCATCATACATTACATTATTTTTAATATCCTACTGCATTATATTTTAAAGGATGTTACCGTTGGTTGTAAGGAATGATTGGCCAGTCTTCCAATAAAAATTGGAGGGAAATCATGAATTACAAAATTGAAATGTTAATGAATATGAAAATGGTGTATATGAGAAATATCGGATCATATGGCAGCAAAGAGAACTTTGAGATGATGAAGAGATTTAAGAAATGGATCAAACAACATCATTTAAATGATGAATTAAAGGAATATGGTATATATGGTGTTCCTCAAGATGATCCTGGAAAAATTCCATTAGAAAGATGCAGATACGACCTCATGCTTATGACAAATAGAGATTTTTCAAAAGATCAAATGGTTCAGACTAGTCATTTTGAAGGAGGAAAATATGCTGTGTTTACTGTGACACATACAACTGAAAAAGTGAATTTGTTTTGTAGCCAATTGCCTCAAATGATCCAAAACAATCAATTGAACATGCGGCAGGTACCTATTATAGAGCGATATAGAAAAGAAGAAGGAGTGTGTGAGTTCTTACTACCTATCTTTTAAACACTTTATTGAACTTCAATGAAAACAGACCTCTTATGGTCTGTTTTCATGAATATGATATGTGTAAAAATTCTAGGACTCGCTCCTTTAAATAACGATACTGATCCTCATTCGTATCTTGAAATGCTTCTTCTCGATTAGAAGGTACATCCATATAAACGATTTCATCAGAGAATTGTGAAGAAGTAAAGTCGATTCTTGTTCCATTCACTACGTTGTAAAAGTGCCATCCATTGGGTAATGCAGTTTTGTTTATTTTTCCGCCTAAAAGATCATGTACGACTAAAGAAGTGACGCCACATTGTCCGTTTGCCGGGTTGTCTTTACTCCATTTTGAGCTAGATTGAGAAGACCATGCTTTAAAAAGAGCATCAATGATTTCGTCTGTCGTGTAGAGGTTCATCATAAAAATCCTTTCTATTTAAAAAGTGAAATGAATGTAGTATCTGTTTAGTCTATAGTAGATTTTTTTTCAATCAAAATCCAGATGCTATACTATGGCTAAACCAATATAACAATGAAGATTCATGACAGGAGGAGCTTGGTGTGGTATTCATCATAGGTATTGTAATCGCTTATATTGTTGCTATTTTAGGCTTTACTGTTTTCGTAGATGTAGGGAATGGGTTGGGGACGGCTCTTAGCATCATCGGGGGAATGGTTATTTTATTCATAGCTGGTAGACTACAAAGACAAAAAGAAAAGAATGATCCAAACATATTATTAGATAAAATGATGATGCTTTTTCAAGAAGACGGTTTTCAGGCATCAACATACATCTTTTCACAAAATGTTGATAAAGGCTTTGCGATTGATGATGAGCGAAAAGTAATGCGCTTTATTACACACCAACCTGGCGGCTCATCTCGAAAATTCAGGTTTGAAGTCACTGAGCTTTCCTTGAAAGAGTTGAAACAAGTTGACATGTTAGAAGATGGTGTACCGATTGAACAATCTACTGAGAGTGATAATAATGAAGAGATCTCGACACTTGAATTAAGATTAACTATGAATGATCAGGAATCATCAACGATCACGATCACCTTCCTGCAATTTGATGTGCCAGTTCGTAAGAGCGACGCCGAATATTCGACTGAACGACAAAATCTGGAAGAGATTTATCGTGAAATTGATTCAATGATGAAATCTGCGGATTAATGAAATGACTGTTCATAAAGAAGAAATCACCATTTGAGGTGGTTTCTTTTTTTATGTCCATCAAGACAAAGCTGGTTCAGTCATTGCGGTTGAATGTTTTCCTCAAAAATGAATAAAGATAGACTAGACACGAAAACGAACATTGATATCGAAATGACTGGAGGAAACATACATGCAAAAGCTTTGCAGGGAAGTCTGGATCGAGGTCAATCTTGACGCGATTAAAAGAAATATCGAAGCCATTCAAGCGCATATTCCAAGGAAAAGTAAGATCATGGCTGTCGTGAAGGCGAATGCTTATGGACACGGTTCAGTGGAGGTAGCGCGGCAGGCACTAGAAAGCGGTGCGACAGAGCTTGCGGTTGCCAGCTTGGAAGAAGGCATTGTATTGCGGAGAGCAAAAATTGAAGCACCGATTCTGGTCCTTGGATTTACCCCTCTCGACTGTGTGAAAAGGGCTGCAGCCTGGAGAATTGACCTCTCCGGCCTTCGAGAAGACTGGATTGTTCAAGCAAATGAGATCTTAGCGGAAGAAGAAAGTCAGCATCGCCTAGGGATTCATGTCAATGTCGATACGGGAATGGGGCGATTAGGTGTACGGACAAAGGAAGAGCTGTTAGCAGTGGTGGAGGCGCTTGAAGAGAGTGAAAACCTGAGGTGGGATGGAATATTTACGCATTTCTCGACTGCGGATGAGCCTGACCCTGATTTCACACTGCTGCAGCACAGCATTTTTATTGATTTTCTTCGTTTCTTAAAAAAACAAGGCATTACACTGCCGACAGTACATATGAACAATACAGCGGCTGCCATCGCATTTCCTGAATTTAGCGCAGATATGATTCGGCTCGGCATCGGATTATATGGACTGTACCCCTCGCAATACATTGAGAGTTTAGACGCTGTTAAGCTGGAGCCCGCTCTCAGTTTAAAAGCAAGAATTGCGTTCGTGAAAGAAATGGTCACAAAGCCAAGAACCGTCAGTTATGGAGCAACCTATGTAGCAAAACCTAATGAAGTTATTGCGACCATACCAATTGGTTATGCAGATGGGTACTCACGAGCCTTATCAAATCGAGGATTTATGCTTTTCCGCGGACAACGAATGCCGATTGCTGGCCGCGTCACAATGGATATGACCATGATCAGCTTGGGAGAAATGAAAGCAAAGCAAGGCGAGGAAGTCGTTATTTACGGCCGTCAAAAGGGCGGAGAAATTTCTGTCGATGAAATCGCCGAAATGCTCAATACAATCAACTACGAAGTCATCGCCACCTTAAGCCGCCGCGTCCCAAGATTTTACCGTCGAGGCGGGAAGATTATTAAAATATCGACACCGGTGATGTATGTGTGAGGGTAAATAACAGGTGCAATTTGAGGATATGTGTTCTGGTGTACAATGATAAAAATTAAATTTTATTACAAATATGTCGATAAAAGGAGGGATATTTAAGATATGGAGGAAAGAAACGATGAAAAAAGGTTTATTTTTAGTGCTTTTGACTATTTTTATGATGGTCACAATTCATCCGTTAAAAGCTCATGCAGCTGAGACAAATGGGTGGACGAAGCGGGCGGACTTACCGGAAGAGCGTATCGGAGCAAGTGTAGGAGTAGTTGATGGAAAAATATATGTATTTGGTGGAGCAAGTCAGCAATCAAAATTCAACGATGCAACATATATGTATGATCCTAAAACTGATTTGTGGACAGAAAAAGCAAGTATGCCTAGAGAAAGAACGGGCGCTGCTTACGCGACAGTAGGTAAAAAAATCTATGTTATTGGCGGTCTTACTGATACAACTAAAACAGTTCACAAAACCATCGATGTTTATGATACGGAACTAGATCAATGGACAGAAGAACCAATTAAGATGCCTGAGAAATTTATATATACATCTTATATAACTGGTTCCTTAAGAGCAGTTACAGTTGGAGAAAAAATTTATATAGTAGCATCTTTATCAAGCTCTCAAGTAAATTTTTATTCCTATGATACGGTAAGTGGAGAGTGGGAAAGCTTAGATAATTCTCAATTAGCTCCTCGTCAGGGTAGAAGCATTTCAGAGATAAATGGAAAGTTATATATTGCTGGTGGTGAGGCTAATGTTAGCCGAGCGAAAGATAAAGACATTTTAGAATATGATATGACGTTTGGTAAGTGGCAACGCTTAAAGGATATTCAATTAAATTCTTTTGCATATGAAGCTGCATATGCGACCGCCAATCATAAATTATTTATGATTGGCGGTCAGCAAATTGGAGATAGATCGAGTAAATTATTAAAACAAGTTCAGATATTTGATCCACAAACTAGTCAAGTTCAAGATTCTTTATATGAAATTCCTGAAGGTAGAGTTGGATCTGTAGCAGTTATTGCTGATGATCAATTATATGTTATTGGTGGAAGAGATTATGCTGAATCAATTGGTAGTCATTCTGTCAAAAACAATTTTAAATCTGTTATTTCTATTCCATTAAAAGATCTGCAAAAAGTGTCAAAGGATCAGGATGAAACAAAACCAGGTGATGGAACAAGCGAAGAACCAAAAGATCAGGACGGAACAAAGCCAGATGATGGCACAACCGAAGAACCGAAAGATCAAGACGGAACAAAGCCAGATGATGGCACAACCGAAGAACCGAAAGATCAGGACGGAACAAAACCTGGTGATGGTTCAACTGAAGAACCAAAGGATCAAGACGGAACAAAACCTGGTGAAGAAGCAGCAAAAGGCATACTTTCAATTACGATGATAAACGGGCTGCAAAAGGATTATCTGCTTTCAATGAAAGAAATCAACGATTTTCTTAACTGGTACAAAGAAAGAAGCTTTGGTATTGGTATGAACTTCTATGAAATCAATGATGAACACAATAAAGGTCCTTTCACAAGTAAGAAGGATTATGTCGTATACCAAAATATCTTAATGTTTGATATCAAGCAATACTGAAATTCATAAATGATAAAGCTGCTGATAAGAGATCAGCAGCTTTTATTTTGATAAATTTGTTAAAATTAGGATTAACGTCATGAAAAAATGTGATATCTTTTAAAAAATCTGCTAAACATCCTATAACCACATCCGATAATAGAATTGTCAGGGTTGATAAGCCCTAGAATAAAGGACTTTTTTCAGACAAGGACGTCTGTCAGGTCCCACATACACATGGAGGTAATAGGAAATGAGAATTAACCACAATATCGCAGCACTTAACACATTAAACCGTTTGTCTGCAAACAACGGTGCGAGCCAAAAGAACATGGAGAAACTTTCTTCTGGTCTTAAAATCAACCGTGCAGGAGATGACGCTGCAGGTCTAGCAATCTCTGAAAAAATGCGTGGGCAAATCCGCGGATTAGAAATGGCGTCTAAAAACGCACAAGACGGTATCTCTCTTATCCAAACAGCTGAAGGTGCATTGACTGAAACTCATTCAATCCTTCAACGTGTTCGTGAACTAGTTGTACAAGCTGGAAACACTGGTACACAAGATAAAGGTACTGACCTTCAATCTATCCAAGATGAGATTAAAGCTCTACAAGAAGAAGTAGACGGTATCTCAAACCGTACAGAGTTTAACGGTAAAAAATTGTTAGATGGTACGTTTAAAGATACTGGTGATCCTGCAACTACAAAAAGTTTGACTTTCCAAATTGGTGCTAATGCAACTCAACAAATTGATGTTAATATCGAAGATATGGGTGCGGATGCAATTGGTGCAAAAAATGCTGGAGTAATTGTTGCTGGTCAAAGTGTTAAAGACATTGATGTGACTAAATTTGCAGATGTAGCTGCTGCTGCTGCAGGCGGTTTTGATGAGCAATTAAATATTGTTGATTCTGCAATCAACCAAGTATCTGCTCAACGTGCTAAGCTTGGAGCAGTTCAAAACCGTCTAGAGCACACAATCAACAACCTTGGTGCTTCTGGTGAAAACTTAACAGCTGCTGAGTCTCGTATCCGTGACGTTGACATGGCGAAAGAAATGAGTGAGTTCACGAAGAACAACATTCTTTCTCAAGCTTCTCAAGCAATGCTTGCACAAGCGAACCAACAGCCACAAAACGTACTTCAATTACTACGTTAATAACGGGCCCCTTTATGGGGCTTTTTTGTATTTATTAATTAAAAAATATGGATGATATTTAATTTTTTAATAAAATTTAGGAGTGGGGTATTAAGCGTAATTGTGAATTTAGACAGATAAATTCATAAATTAATCTTGAATCAAGCTAAACATCCTTTAAAATAAACCGATATTTTAATTGTTAGGGTTGTTAAGCCCTAGAATAAAGGACTTTTTTCAGACAAGGACGTCTGTCAGGTCCCATATACATGGAGGTAATAGGAAATGAGAATTAACCACAATATCGCAGCACTTAACACATTAAACCGTTTATCTGCAAACAACGGTGCGAGCCAAAAGAACATGGAGAAACTTTCTTCTGGTCTTAAAATCAACCGTGCAGGAGATGACGCAGCAGGTCTTGCAATCTCTGAAAAAATGCGTGGGCAAATCCGCGGATTAGAAATGGCTTCTAAAAACGCACAAGACGGTATCTCTCTTATCCAAACAGCTGAAGGTGCTTTAACTGAAACTCATTCAATCCTTCAACGTGTACGTGAACTAGTCGTACAAGCTGGAAATACTGGTACACAGCAAGGTGAGGATTTAACTGCAATTAAAGACGAAATGGATGCTTTAATTGAAGAGATTGATGGTATTTCTGATCGTACAGAATTCAATGGTAAAAAACTTTTAAATGGTGATTTTAAAGCTTCTACCCCACCAGTAAATACTGACCCATCTTTAGTTTTCCAAATCGGAGCTAATGCAACTCAACAAATCAAAGTGAACATCCAAGATATGGGTGCAGATGCTTTAGGTGTCGATAATGGAACTGGTGGTATCGTTGCAAACCAATCCATTAAAGATTTAGATGTAACAGCCTTTGCAACTAATGCAGCAGATGCTACAGATGTTGGTTTTGACACACAACTAAAAATTGTTGATTCAGCTATCAACCAAGTTTCATCTCAGCGTGCTAAACTTGGTGCAGTTCAAAACCGTCTAGAGCACACAATCAACAACCTTGGTGCTTCTTCTGAAAACTTAACAGCTGCTGAGTCTCGTATCCGTGACGTTGACATGGCGAAAGAAATGAGTGAGTTCACGAAGAACAACATTCTTTCTCAAGCGTCTCAAGCAATGCTTGCACAAGCGAACCAACAGCCACAAAACGTACTTCAATTACTACGTTAATGACAGGCCCCTTTATGGGGCTTTTTTTTATGTTTTTTTCTTCGCGTTTTCTCCAGTCTTATGATTCTTAAACCCCTGTTATAAATCATGAAAAATGACCTTTAAATTTGGAATACTCTAGCGAAACGACCATAGTGAATGAGACTTTATCCTTATTTATTCCTTTTTTGTTAAACATATTCCATAAATGTTCGATAAATGGATTGTAAGGCTTACAAAAAAATTCTAATTTAGAACTTTTGGATAAGGACGTCCAATTGGTTCAAACACATGGAGGTCATTTAACATGAGAATTAACCACAATATCGCAGCACTTAACACACTGAACCGTTTGTCTGCCAACAATGGTGCAGGGCAAAAGAACATGGAGAAGCTTTCTTCTGGACTTCGTATCAACCGTGCAGGAGATGACGCAGCAGGTCTTGCGATCTCTGAAAAAATGCGTGGACAAATCCGCGGATTAGAAATGGCGTCTAAAAACGCACAAGATGGCATTTCGCTTATTCAAACAGCTGAAGGTGCATTAACTGAAACACATGCGATTCTTCAACGTATGCGTGAATTAACAGTTCAAGCAGGTAACGTTGGGACTCAACAAACAGAAGATTTAACAGCTATTCAAGAAGAACTTACTGCTTTGGTTGATGAAATTGATGGTATTTCTCAGCGTACAGCATTTAACGGAAAGAATCTGTTGGATGGTAGCGTTGAAGAAGGATTCCAATTTCAAATTGGCGCAAACATTGAGCAAAATATCAACGTACAGATTGGCAAAATGGATGCAGAAACTTTAACTGTAAAAGATATTGTAGTTAATGAAGAAGGCTTTAACTTTGACACCGAAGTAGCAAAAATCGACGCAGCAATCGGCGCTGTTTCTAAACAGCGTTCAGCTCTTGGTGCAGTCCAAAACCGTCTAGAGCACACAATCAACAACCTTGGTGCTTCTGCTGAAAACTTAACAGCAGCTGAGTCTCGTATTCGTGACGTTGACATGGCAAAAGAAATGAGTGAGTTCACAAAGAACAACATTCTTTCTCAAGCATCTCAAGCAATGTTAGCGCAAGCAAACCAGCAGCCACAAAACGTACTTCAATTATTACGTTAATGAAAAAGCCCCTTTGAGAGGGGCTTTTTTTATTTCATTCAAATGACAGAAAGTGCTCTAGACGAAAGTCAGGAACCGCTTCATGGAAAAAAGCTAGGTTGCCTTCATCGTTCTTTTGATCCCATTGCTTCCACCATTCAGCGGTTTCTCCAGAGGTGTCAGCTTGAATCATGTTGTGCAGCTGTTCTAAGTTGATGATTTCTCTTGGTTCTAATAAAAAAGAATGCATCCGGTGATACGACTCAAGACATTCAGGCTGTTTTGTCACAATGGCGAATTGTACGTAGCGATTTAAAAATTCCTGTACGAACGTCAAGTGGGGGATGGTTGCTTCTCCTTTTAACTCGACACCGTCCCACGCCATATCAGCAATCGCACAAAGCCACCAGCCAAGTTCACTCGCTTGCTGCATTTGTTGTAATGTGTCCTTTTCAAAAGACAGCCGCTCATTTTTTTGTGCTAGTTTGAGCATACGGTCAAGTGTTTGTGCTTCGAGGGCTGCCTTTGTCATGCCCTGTCCATGAATGGGATCTAACGTACACAAGGCATCGCCCATCACCAATAATCCACTTGGCCAATCCTGCATGTGTTCATAGTGATGTCTCACGCAGGAAGGAACTCTAAATCCTTTTGGTTTTGTAAAGGGCGTTAAATGGGTGATGGCTTCTGCTATCGCGGGGTGGGTCAGTGCAGCGGTTTCTGAATCAAATTGATCAGCATCCGTTGTTGGATAATGTGAACCGCCAGCTGCAGAAAGAAGAACAGCCACTAAATCATGATCTACCCGTTCAAACAGTCCTGTTGGAATTTGCTTGTCTGGCTGGCCAACTACGACCATTGATTGCAGGGGTGGGGCCCCTGATGGTATGTGATAATATCTTGTGCTGTAGCCTAGAAACACATGTAACTCATCAGTCTTTGGTAAGGTCCATCCAGCGTCTTTCAGCCATTTTGGCAATTTGGACATTCTTCCAGACGTATCGATCACTAAGTCTGCTTTCATTTCATGAATGCTTCCAGGTTTTACTTGCCGGTTCTTCACGATGAGCCCCATGACCTGATTTGTTCCCTCTTTAAAATGAAGAGAGATGGCTTCATGTTTTTCTAAAAACTGCACACGTTCCTCTTTTACTATTCTTTGCATCAGCACCCACTCTAGCATTGCACGTCTTGTGACGGCGGTTTCTTCTGTATCAGTGAGCGTTAACTCGCCATCTTTTGTGATAAATCGAGAGGTTTGATGCATGGTATTAAATCCGTCCATTGCCAGTAACTCTTTTGTATAACCAGGGAATAGACGTTCAACGATTTGCTTGCCAAGTGGCAGCATTCTATGTGGATGAAAGGCTTGAGGAGTGCCAAGACGATTCTCAGGAGAGTCCGGCAGTTCATCCTTTTCAATCATCAATACTTGATGATAAAACGTTGATAAAACTTTTGCAGCGAGCATCCCGGTGATACCTCCGCCAATGACGATTGCCCGCTCATATTTCATGGGTTGTGTCACAACATGCGCCTCCAATGAATATACAAAATGGTTACATGACCATTTCATCATATGTCGATTCATTAATTATAGCAAATTTACGTTTGAATATAGAAAGGAAAAGTACTTCTTTTTACTCGTAAATATGAAGAATTTCTTCTAATCATTATCATTATTTTAAAAAGTAACTGTTAATTTAAGAAGAACGACCGATAAACTATATAAGGGGGTAGAGAAATTGGATATACTACAGAGTATTGTGACAGCAGCACCTTATATGATGCAGATTTTAAAAAACGAAGTGACGATGGGTGTCATTGATCGAGAGAAATTCTTGCTGTATTTGCCATCGAAAGATGTTGATTTTCAAATTCGAGCAGGAGAACTCATTAAGCCAGATGATTTAAATATGAAAAAAGCGCTCAGAGGTGAGACATCAAGTATGTTTGTGCCTGAATCGGTTTACGGAATACCGTTAAATGCAATGGGTCTGCCAATTTTTGATGAAAATCAACAAGTTATCGGCGCACTCGCTTTAGGTTTTCCACTTAAAAATCAATTAGAGCTTGAAGCATATATGGAGTCATTAAATGACATCATTCAAAGTATTCAAGAAAAGGTGCATGTGGTGGCGGCACATTCAGAAGAGCTTTCTGCGACAAGTGAGGAAATGACCTTACAAACGCAGCAAACACTTGAAAGCTCGAAAAAAACATCTGATATTACAAAAATGATTAAGGGCATTTCGAAACAAACAAGTTTGCTGGGATTGAATGCGTCAATCGAAGCAGCCAGGGCAGGAAAAGAGGGGGCTGGATTTAGTGTTGTAGCCAGTGAGGTTCAAAAGCTTTCAAGTGAAACTTCACGTGCAACAGAAAATATTGAAAGTTCACTGCAAGGGATTTCCTCTAATATACATACATTACTTGAGAGTATGGACCATATGAAAGGTTCATCATCAGAGCAGGCTTTACTTGTGACAGAGTTTAGTGAAATTGTGGAACGGCTGACGAGCGTAAGTAAAGAAATGAAAGAATTCATGCAGCATGTGATGTCAACGTAAAAAACGAATCCAAGAGGGATTCGTTTTTTTGATACGCTATTTTCTTTTGTTCCGGTCAAAGCGATAATCGTATGTTTCTCCCTTTACCACATTTAAAAATTCATGCCCAATTTGAACAAGCTGTCCATTTTTCCATTTGATGAGAGGGTCTTTATCAGGGTATTTCCAGTAAATCGTTTTCTTTCGGTGGGTGAGTTTGTTTTCAATTTCTGCTCTAACTGCGTTCTCCTTTAGTTTCCCTCCGCTATGTCGATAGGTGTTGATGATATATGTTCCGTCAGGTGATGTCATCGAGCGGATAAAGGTTCCGTGAGATACGCCTTGAAGAGAAAAGCATTTCCAGTAAATGATGCCAGCGAAGCTGAGGATTAAGATGACAAAGGTGATGGTGGTTTTCTTTTTTAACATGAATTCCTCCAGATGTAGATCACAATATTTCTAATTTATGAGAGAGAATGCAAAAAGATTCATATAGTCCAAAAGTTCTATTCATTTCAATTATCGGTCATTTTTTCTCAAAATTCAACAGATAGCCGAAAAGATAAGGAAAATTTAAGGATGTATTAAGTCGATAGGTCATGTGAAATCCCTTTACAAAAGAATTTAAGATCAGTAGACTTATGCTCATATAGAGAAATGGGGAAGATGGAATGACGCAAATCATTGATACATATCAAAGTTATGAAGAGCTTTCCGCTCATGAAAGAGAGGGAATCGACTATCAAATTCTTCACGAGCGGAAAGGAGACCAGCTTTTGGTTTTGTCCCCTCATGCTGGGGGAATTGAATCTGGCGTGAGTGAGCTCATTCATGAGATCGCAAGTGATGATTCTATGTATTTATTTGAAGGCCTTAAAGTGAAAGGCAATCATGTGCTTCACATTACAAGCACACGTTTCAATGAGCCGGTCTGCCTTTCTCTAGTGCATGCCCATCATTACACGTTTGCGCTCCATGGCTACGGGGAAACAGAGGTGCTTCAAACATTAGTGGGCGGGACAGACAGAGAAAAAGCGGCAGAAACAGTGAAACGTTTAACGCTTAATGGATTCCCTGCAGTGCTGCTATCTGAATCTGATCGTTATTCTGGAACTCATCCTCACAATATTAATAATCAATGTCTGACCGGAAAAAGTGTACAACTTGAAATCAGTCAGGCGCAAAGAAGAGCATTCTTTCAAGACTTCAGACGGCGCTATCGCCGTGAAACGCAAAATGAGCAATTTTATCGGTACACAAATGTACTCAAGCAAGTATTAAATCTTTATGGATAAACCCTGTCGCCCTATGCAGAAGAGGCTTACGTTTGATAAACAGCTTCTTTTTCCGCGACCTTCTCGGCTTTCATTAGATAAGATGTAAACTCCTGTTGGAAGCGAATACCTGCTTTCCGCTGTTCGAACAAGGCGAGCCGCTTTTCAGCGAAAGCCCAGGTGACGTGAAATGTTTGCGCAATGTGCAAAATGGCTTGCTGCCGAAGGTTTGGAAGCTTCATTTGCATCAGCATAAAGGTCGGCACACAAAAGTGATACATGAATTGTTTAGCCTGAAACTCTTGCAGTTCTCGAAAGAGTTTGTGCATCTTGAAATGATTGCCTGCATGCTTCAGCACATGACAAAGCTCGTGGGCAAAATCCTGCCATTGTTCCTCTGACGATAGAGATCTGTTTAATATAATACTGTAAAGACCTTGATGTTTGATCATCATGCTGCCAGTATCCTCATAGTGGACCCATACATGAAATTCAGAAGCGATCCTTTGCATGTCTCTATAAGCAGGACCGCTTATTTGTAATTTGGCATATAACCGCTTAATCTCTTCTTCTAAATGGGTTAAAAAACCAGTCATTTAAAAACCTCCATGCAAACGTATGTTCTATTTTTGGCGTAAAAGAAAAGTCCATATAGGACTAAATAGCTAATGAAGCTATTACTTACTTTTAATATCGGCTTATTTTTAACAATTTTAACATAAAATCAAGGAAAAATGGAATTAATTCCTGTTTTTTTCTTCATTTTTGCGTTTTCCATTACTAAAAAGAGTGGTTTGAATTCAAATTTTACCATAGTCTTATCACTAAAACAAACCCAAGTTGTCTTACGAACGCCACCAATTGATGAGAAAGATCAATTCAATTTAGCAAAAGGGAGTGCAGAACATGGTGGAAATTTATCAAGATTTTATTCCAGTTGGAAACGGGAACCGCCCAGGATACGCCATGACACCGATGTATGTGACGGTTCATAACACAGCAAACACGTCAAAAGGGGCGGATGCGAAAAGTCATGCGGCATATGTGAAACGCCCAACGACAGCGGAAAGCTGGCACTTTACAGTGGATGATCATGAAATCTTTCAGCATCTGCCGTTAAATGAAAATGGCTGGCATGCAGGGGACGGACATGGAAATGGGAACAGAAAGTCGATCGGCATTGAAATTTGTGAAAATGAAGATGGAAATTTCCAGCAAGCGGTCAAACATGCGCAATGGCTCATCCAAAAGCTGCTGAAAGAGCATAATATTCCACTAGCGAATGTGGTCACACATCAGCACTGGTCTGGAAAAACATGTCCGCGTCTGCTTCTCGCTACATGGGATGAATTTAAAAAAGGAATTGAAACGGCAGGAGATCCTGAGACGGTCATCACGTATGTCGTCAAAAGCGGGGATACGTTAACGAGTATTGCCAAAGCTCATGACGTCACAGTTCAAGATCTTCAGAAGTGGAATAACATTAGCGACCCGAATAAGATTCAAATTGGACAGGTTCTCAAAATTTATCGAAATGATGGAAAAATGATGTATGAGCTGCCAGATGGGATTTTAAAGGTGACTTCGCCTCTAACGAAGGGAGAGCACGTACGCCTCGTCCAAAAAGCGCTTGCTGCTGTTTATTTTTATCCTGATAAATCGGCTGCAGATAAAGGCATCGATGGTGTTTACGGAGAAAAAACGGCGAATGCCGTAGCGCGCTTTCAGCTGGTGAACGGTTTGACAAGTGATGGAATATACGGTCCTAAAACGAAGGAGAAGCTGCTTAAACTGTTAAATCAGTGAGTGTTTCTGTTTGTATGATTGGATGGCTGTTTCACTCTTTTCAATTAAACGCTTAGTATATGGGGACGGCTGATATTCGGCAAACTGAACATATCTCAGTTGTTTGATTTTCTTTTTCATTTTGGCACCTCAATCGTTGCAGCGTATAGTGTATTGTATGCAAGTCTATGTGAAAATGGAAGCAGGACGCGGATTTCGTTCCGCGTCCTTTAGTGTAATCAAGCCTTTTTATTTTTATACTCATCCAGAAGCTGTTCATTCTTTTTAAAAATTCGCTCAGTATGGGGGCTTACCTTATAATCGGCCATACTGATATGGCGTTTTTTCTTTAAAATCTTAAAAGGGTTTTTCTTAGGATTGTTGTTATCCCCTTGAAGTGCGTGGTCCATCTTCATCACCTTCCTCTTCGTCAGGCAAGATTAGGTCATAAATTGTTGTAAGTGATGTCATTAATAAATAGTCGAACTCCGTGACAATCTCATCGGAGGTGAGCTTAATGACAAAATGAGCATCTGCTACAGAAAATGGGATGAGCACCAAATGACCGAAATCATCGTAATATACTTCCTGCCTGTCAAGCTTCGCCTGAATAAGAGCCCGCTGGTCAAGTGTCCGAAGCAGGTCGTCTTTTTGTTCCTGCATATCGTATGGACAAAGCACCGCTTGAATATTCATCTTGTCGGCAAAAGAATAAATAAGCCGCTCAATTCCCTCTATATATGCCTCTACACTTCCATAATATACATGGATCGGTTCATTTTTCAATAGGTATTGGTACGTTTTTAGTTTATTGAGGTAAGAATGAAGCAGATCGTTATTTTGTTCAAGGAGTTGATGGGTGTCGGTTTCCAGCTCATGATTTCCGAGTTTTTTAATATAGGAGCTAAGAAAGATGAAAGCATCAGTTAATGCGAAAAATACGGCAATGATCAAGTAGTGCATCCAATCGGTGAAGATCGAAGAAGGGTCATTTGTCCAGTACACAACAGCACCCGCTACATAAATCCAATACCACGTTTTACGAATGGCAAACATCTTTTCTTTTACTTTTTGTTCAAAGCGCCAAACCGCAAATACATACACAGCAAGAGCACCTAGCAATAACCATACAGTCAATTGAAAAAATAATAGCATGTTCTTCTCTCCCATAGACAGATGAATACTTGTTTATTTCTATGGATATGATTGGAAACCCTGCTTCATGAAAAAATGTCCTGCAGGAAAAGGGTTTTAAGTGTGCGGGCAAATAAAAAAAGACCTGTTAGACAGGTCTTTGAAATTAGAGAATCGCATTTAACACAAAGTATATAAGAGCTCCTAGAGTTCCTGAAATCGGTAATGTAATCACCCAAGTGACAAGCATACGTTTTGCCGTACCCCAGTTAACCCCTTTGACTCTGTGTGCAGAACCTACACCTAGAATAGAAGACGAGATAACGTGAGTCGTACTAACAGGTAAGTGAATAAACGTCGCACCGAAGATAATAGCTGCACCCGTTAAGTCGGCAGATACTCCGT
Source organism: Bacillus sp. FSL M8-0350 (assembly GCF_038593345.1). NCBI lineage: Bacteria > Bacillati > Bacillota > Bacilli > Caryophanales > Bacillaceae > Bacillus > Bacillus sp. FSL M8-0350. The sequence continues at coordinate 1,238,937 of NZ_CP151985.1, forward strand.
TTACTGGACGAATTTTCATAATTTTACCGCCGACTGTTTTGATAATCTTCCAGCCGCCGATAGAAGTACCGAGTCCCATTGCGAGCGCACAAGAGAATTGTACCCAGAAAGGAATGTCGTCTGTTGTATGCAAATTACCTGCAATTAAAGCCATCGTAATAATTCCCATCGCTTTTTGCGCATCGTTTGTCCCATGGGTATACGATTGCAGTGCAGCCGTTAAAATTTGAACACGTCGGAATTGTTTATTTGTTTTTGCGAGATTGTTGTTTCTAAATATAATTTTGATAATGGTATACACGATATATCCCAATACGAAAGCTAGGATAGGTGAAAGCAAAAGTGCTTGAATGATTTTAATGAATCCCGAATAGTTTAAAGCGCCAAAACCGGCAGAAGCAATAACCGCACCTGCAATTGATCCGATTAATGCATGTGAAGAACTACTCGGAATCCCGTAATACCAAGTAAGCAAGTTCCATGTGATGGCGGCAATTAAAGCAGCCAAGATCACAACAGAGCCGTTTTGAAGCGTAAATGGATCTGCGATATCTTTTGTAATGGATTTTGCCACACCTGTAAATGTCATTGCTCCTAAGAAGTTCATGAACGCTGCCATGATGATCGCATGTCTAGGCTTTAATGCCTTCGTTGAAACTGAAGTCGCAATGGCATTTGCTGTATCGTGGAACCCGTTAATGAAATCAAAAGCAAGTGCACAAATGACAATAAGTATGGTAAGGATGAGTAATGTGTCCATGTTTAACTAACCCCGTTACGCATTCTTCATAATGATTGTTTCTAGATTGTTGGCAACACTTTGACAGGAATCAGCGATTTCTTCAAGTGTTTCGTAAATTTCTTTGTATTGAATCACTTTAATTGGATCTGTTTCTTTTCCAAACAAGTTCTTTAATGATTTACGATGAAGATTGTCACAATTATGTTCAATCTCTTTGATCTTGATTGCGTGCGGATGAATATCTTTCAAGCGATTTTCAGCTAGTAGATCAATTGTGATTAAAATTTCTTTTGCACACTCTCTGATGTAGTGGCTGAATTTGTCGATATGTTCGTCAGAGCTTGTAATTGAGTAAATTTCTAATGTTGCGGAAAAATGCTCAATTCCATCTAAAACATCATCGAGGCTATTCGTCAATTGAAGAATGTCTTCACGTTCAATCGGTGTAATAAAGGCTTTGTTCAGCTCTTTAATCATGGTATGAACATGATTATCACCTTTTGTCTCATATTCCTTCAATGTGTCAGAAAATTCTTTCAGAGTGGTTTGATTTGTTACTTTATAGCTAACAAAATACTCAGCAGTTTCATCTAAATTTTTAGCAATTTCCGTTAACAAGACGGAAAACTTGTCTTTTTTCCTTTTTAACATGTAAAAACCCTCCATTGTATAAATGAGACAATGCACACATCAAATAATTATATATTCTTTTGTCGAAAAAAAACAGGTGTAGTCGAAAATTTCTTCACTTTTTCTATTTGATCTTATTCTGACCTAAAGATGTGATCTCAACACACCTTTTTCTAAAAGGGGAAAAGCAACGAAAAAAGCGGGCCATATTTGGCGCCGCTTAAAGGCTAAGAAGCTGAATGAATCAGCTTAAACCGTTCACAAACAAGAAGCATATCTTCTTTGAATTCTAAACCGTATGATTGGAGTGCTTCTGTGAAAAATTCTTTATGTTCTCTGTACCAATAGTCATAAGATAAGTCGCCTTCACCCTCTGCTTGTGCAAATGATACGGGGACTTCATTCATTGGCATGACATCAACATGTGTAATTTCAATGATGGCTTTTGGTTCTTCTTGGCTGTCCAAAATGACCGCATATTGTCCGGGTTGTGGAAGTGGCTCCTGTTCCTTTTCATAAAAAAGGTGTCCAGAACAAGTGGCTGTTTTTTTTCCTTGCTTTACAAGATCAAGCAAATGATCAGGATCTGAGCCGAATGCCCACGCCGAAACAAACGCGTCAGCAGGTGCTTTTTCTGATTTCTCTTTCCAATAGTCTTCCCAAAATAATCTGCATTTGTTGTTCAATGTTTTTCCCCCTCTTTGTTGTGTTTATTATACCTTGAAGCTGAATCGTTGGAAATGGTGTGTCTTTATTCCTAATGAGTGAGTGCGTCATATGTTTTGAAAAACAATGTTTGATTTGGGAAATGTAGGATGATAGGATGAAAATTTTTGAAATTTTAGAATAATCTATTGTATTCTGGTCAAGAAGTCGGTAAGGTCAAAGTAAGAATATGGAAGGGGTGTTGTTCATGAAACGCATTTCTCTAACTGTTTTGTCCATATGTCTGTTTGTTTTCTCGTTTTTTCTGCCTGTCAGCCAAGTCAATGCGAACGAATCTCATGGGAGTAAAGTAGCTGTTGGTAAAGATGGCATGGTGGCTACTGCTCACCCGCTGGCATCAGAAGTAGGTGCTGATGTATTGAAGAAAGGTGGAAACGCAGTGGATGCTGCTGTTGCCATCCAGTACGCACTGAATGTGACAGAGCCAATGATGTCTGGAATTGGCGGCGGTGGTTTTATGATGGTTTATGATGGAAAGACAAAAGAAACATCCATCATCAATAGTAGAGAACGAGCACCACAGGGCGCAACACCTGACATGTTTTTAACGGATGAGGGAAAAGTCATCCCATTTGCTGAGCGATCCACACACGGTAATGCGGTTGGTGTTCCAGGGACAGTAAAAGGTCTCGAAGCAGCATTAGATAAGTGGGGAACCCGTTCGATGAAGGAATTGATTGAGCCTTCCATTCAGCTTGCAGAGGATGGATTTGAAATCGATTCTGTTCTGGCAAAAGCCATTGAAGATCATCAAGAAAAGCTGAAAAAAACGGCCGCAGCGCCAATCTTTCTTCCAGATGATCAGCCGCTCAAAGAAGGCGATCTGCTTGTACAGCCAGGTCTTGCGAAAACATTTAAGCTCATTGCGAAAAAAGGAAGCAAAGCATTTTATGAAGGAAAAGTAGCAAAAGCACTTGCAAAGACAGTCCAAGATTTTGGCGGAACGATGACAACTGATGACCTTGGTCGTTATGAGGTCAAGACTGACAAGCCTATCTGGGGGGACTATAAAGGATACCAGCTTGCAAGTATGCCTCCACCAAGCTCAGGCGGTGTGTTTATGCTGCAAATACTCAAAATACTAGATCACTTCAATCTATCACAATATGACCCCAAATCATTCGAAAAATATCAGCTGCTAGCTGAAACAATGCATCTCTCCTATGCTGACCGTGCTGCATATGCAGGCGACCCCGAATTCGTAGATGTTCCACTAAAAGGACTACTAGACGATGATTACATTTCAAAAAGAGCTTCTCTCATTCAATTAGATCAAATGAACAAAAACCCGAAAGAAGGAGATCCATGGGCGTATGAGGAGGAAAAAAATCCATCCCCAATTATCCCGCAGCCAGAAGATAAAACCATTGGCGAGACCACTCATTTTACTGTTGCCGATCAGTGGGGAAATGTCGTGTCATTCACAACAACCATTGAACAGTTATTTGGTACAGGGATCCTTGTTCCGGAATATGGCTTTTTCTTAAACAATGAACTAACAGATTTTGACGCAAGACCAGGCGGAGCAAATGAAGTCCAGCCGAATAAGCGTCCATTATCCAGTATGACCCCGACCATCATATTTAAAGATAACGAGCCGGTCATGACTGTGGGCTCACCTGGTGGATCGACTATTATTGCTTCTGTTTCACAAACCATATTAAACTTGCTTGAATACGACATGGATCTGCAAGATGCGGTGGAAGAGCCGCGGATTTATACAAACAGTACAACTTCTTACCGTTACGAAGTAGGTGTTCCCCTTGATGTAAGAACGAAGCTAAATGATATGGGTCATCGTTTTGGCAGTTCACCTATTGATATAGGAAATGTGCAAGCCTTACTCATTGATCGGAAAGCAGGGACATTTACAGGAGTAGCTGACTCCTCGAGAAATGGAACCGCTGTTGGTGTCAATTTAAAGCTTTCTGCCGATTAAAAACCATTTCCCGGGAAAAGAAGCGCCTCTTCAAGATGGCGTTTCTTTTTTTGTTTAAATGAAAAAACAGAGTTGACACCTGTGAATAGTTTGAATAATATATAGACTAACATCAATCATACATAGCTGATCGGACAACCGAAGGCTCTTGGCAATTTGAAGTACAGGACTGTGATGTATTTCAGGTGGCTAAGGGTCTTTTTTGCGTATGAAACGGCAAGGTTGGTGTCACTATTTTTGATAACGGGGGAGCGGGATAACATGAAAAAGTGGAAATGGGTCTGGGTCGTGACCATTATATTCGTCTTGGCTGTGACGAGTACTGCATGCTCAAACGCAAACGAAGCCTCGAGCCAAAAGGGAAAGGTTGAGCTGTTAAATGTTTCGTATGATCCTACACGTGAATTGTATCAGGAATACAATCAAGCCTTTCAGACGTATTGGAAAGACAAAACAGGTGAGGATGTCACGATTAAGCAGTCTCATGGTGGGTCAGGAAAGCAGGGAAGATCGATTATTGATGGACTCGAGGCAGATGTGGCAACATTGGCTTTAGGGTATGACATTGATGCGATTGCAGATCGCGGACTGCTTTCAAAAGATTGGCAAAAAGAATTTCCAAATCAGTCAACACCGTATACATCGACCATTGTGTTTCTTGTGAAGAAAGGGAATCCCAAAAATATTAAAGATTGGGACGACTTGATTCGGCCAGGTGTGTCCATCATTACGCCAAATCCGAAAACGTCCGGCGGTGCGAGATGGAATTACTTAGCTGCATGGGCCTACGCCGATAAAACATTTCATGGGAATGAAGAAAAAACAAAGGATTTTGTCAAAAAGCTATATGAACATGTCGAAGTCCTTGATTCAGGTGCACGCGGAGCCACAACGACCTTTGTTGAACGCGGACTTGGGGATGTGTTAATTGCATGGGAGAATGAAGCCTATTTAACGCAGCACGAACTAGGCAAAGACAAATTTGAAATTGTCACCCCATCAATTAGTATTCTAGCGGAGCCGCCTGTTGCGGTTGTTGATCAAAATGTGAAACGTAAAGGAACAGAGCAAGTGGCGAAGGCTTATTTAGATTATTTATATTCTAAAAAGGGGCAGGAAATTGCGGCGAAAAACTATTATCGCCCTAGAAATCAAGAAGTCTTAAACAAATATAAAGACCAGTTTAAAAAGATTGATATGGTGACGATTGATCAAGCGTTTGGCGGGTGGAGAAAGGCGCAGAAAAGATTTTTTGATGATGGCGGATTATTTGATCAAATATACAGCGGACAAAAATAGGGGGCGATGTGATGAAGAAAGCACATGCAGCCGCCAATAAAAGAAAACGTATATTGCCTGGATTTGGGCTGAGCCTTGGGGTGACGCTCGTTTATGTGAGTGCGATTGTCGTCATTCCTTTATCCATGGTATTTATTTGGACGGCTTCATTAGGAGCAGAGGGGATTTGGAAGGTGTTTACCGATGCAAGAGTATTGAAGTCTCTTCAGCTGACCGTGACGACTTCCTTTGCAGCTGCTCTCATCAATGCAGGGTTTGGTGTACTGATTGCCTGGGTTCTCGCCAGGTACACATTCCATGGAAAGAAAATCTTAGATGCTCTTATTGATTTGCCTTTTGCTCTCCCAACAGCTGTTGCGGGTATTGCCCTGACCACCCTCTATTCTCCTAATGGATGGATTGGTCAATTTCTGCATATAAAGGTGGCGTACACACCGATTGGGATTATTTTGGCACTGATTTTTATTGGCATTCCATTCGTTATCCGAACCGTTCAGCCTGTGATAGAAGGGCTTCAGCAGGAAGTCGAAGAGGCTGCGGCGATTCTTGGTGCGACAAGGAGACAGACCTTTTTTCACGTACTGCTGCCGGCCCTGTTTCCTGCGGTGATGACTGGATTTTCACTTGCGTTTGCAAGAGCGCTAGGTGAATATGGCTCTGTTGTGTTTATTGCTGGAAATATTCCGTTTAAAACAGAAATTACACCGCTGATGATCATGTCCAAGCTTGAACAGTATGATTATCATGGTGCAGCAGCGATTGCATGCTTGATGCTGCTTCTTTCGTTTTTCATCCTGTTATTGATTCACGGCATTCAGTGGTATGTTGAGCGGAAAAAACAAGTATACGTGAGGTGAAACCATTGGAGAGAGAGCTTAGTCATCAGCACCATGTTCAGTATAAAAGTCCTGTAACCGAATCTAAAGCAGTGAAAATCCTATTGATTACGGTCGTGTATGCTTTTTTGATTTTATTTTTACTCATACCGCTGATCGCCGTTTTTTCAAAGGCATTTGAGAAAGGATGGAGTTCATACCTTCTGGCCATCTCACATCCAGATACACTCGCGGCGATCAAATTGACTGTTTTCATTGTCGTCGTCACCTTGCCGCTTCAAATGATCTTTGGGGTGAGTGCTGCATGGCTTATCACAAAATTTAATTTCCGCGGAAAACGTTTGTTAACGACTGTGATTGATCTCCCGTTTGCCGTTTCGCCTGTGATTGCTGGACTTGTATTTGTGCTTTTATTTGGTTCAAACGGGCTTTTAGGACCTTGGCTTATGGCGAATGGATGGAAAGTCATTTATTCTGTACCAGGCATGATCCTAGCCACCATATTCGTTACATTTCCGTTTATTGCCAGAGAATTAATCCCGTTTATGCAGCATGAAGGCATTCATGAGGAGGAAGCATCGCTCACACTTGGTGCAAACGGATGGAAGACTTTTTTCTTTGTGACACTGCCGAATATCAAATGGGCTCTTTTTTACGGTGTCATTTTAGCCGGGGCAAGAGCGATTGGTGAATTTGGTGCCGTGTCGGTTGTATCAGGTCATATTCGAGGCATGACCAATACGATGCCGCTTCATATCGAAATTTTATACAATGAGTACCAATTTCAAGCCGCTTTTGCTGTGGCGTCTCTCATGGCGTTTGTGGCAGTCATTACTTTAATCATTAAGCAAATCATTCAGCAGAGGGAACACCGGCTCGGCAAGCGCTCAACATAAATGGAGGGATCGGCCTTGGGGATTACAGCAAAACAAATATCAAAACAATTTGGTCAGACAAAGGTTTTGCAAAACGTGGATTTATCAATAAGAAATGGTGAATTGATCTCTTTACTAGGACCATCTGGCTCTGGGAAAACGACTTTATTAAGAATCATTGCAGGTCTTGATTATGCCAATAACGGACAGATTTTATTTGGAGATCAGGATTACACACACATTCCAGTACGAAAACGGCAGATCGGTTTTGTATTTCAGCAATATGCGCTTTTTCGAAATATGACGGTTTTTGATAATGTGGCATATGGGCTGAAAATGAAACCTAGAGGAGAAAGACTGCCTAAAAAAGACATCAAAGAGCGGGTACATGAGCTTTTAGAGGTTGTTCAGCTTACGCAGTTTGAGCAGCGGTATCCAGATCAGCTGTCAGGCGGGCAAAAGCAGCGTGTGGCACTGGCGCGCGCACTTGCCGTTCAGCCGAAGGCACTCCTCTTAGATGAACCCTTTGGTGCACTTGATACAAAGGTGAGGAAAGAATTAAGGCATTGGCTGAAAAAAGTTCATCGTGACTTTCAAATGACCACCATTTTTGTGACACATGATCAAGAAGAAGCATTCGATATTGCTGATCGTGTTGTGGTGATGAATGAAGGAAGAATCGAAAAAATTGGCACAAAGGAAGAAATGGCAGTGCAGACAGACAATCTATTTGTATCTGAATTTTTAGATATAGGAAGCCACATTTAACAAGCAGTATAGAAGATTAGAAGGAAGAGACGCGGTGATGACTGCGTCTTTTTTTTATTTAAATTTCCCTAGGGACATTGACTTATAATTTTGAATATTATAATATCTTTACAAAGGTAACAGCATTGAACATTTTTCAGAACTCATAATTGTAAGCGCTTTATAAAAGGTTCTATTCTAAAAATGTTCTTTCTTTTGTTACATGTGTTCATATTTATACCAAATGAAAGGGGTGGTTGTTTGAACAGCTTGTTTGAGTTAGATGAACAACTGATTAAGCTGCAGTTCGAAGCATCTTCGAGAGAGGAGGTGACCACATATTTAGCAGGGCGGTTAGAAGCTGGAGGGTACATTAAATCGAGCTTTTTACCAGCAGTGCTTGAAAGAGAAAAAACATATCCTACAGGCCTTCCACTGGCAGCCTTTGGGGTAGCGATTCCGCATACAGATCCTGAGCATGTGAACAAACCAGCGATTAGTGTAGCTACTTTAAAGGAACCTGTCATTTTTCATAAGATGGGAAGCCCTGATGAAACAGTGCAAGCCAAAATTGTGTTTGTCCTAGCAATCTCTGAGCCTAGCAAACAGCTTGTGATGCTGGAGAAGCTGATGACACTTTTTAGAAAAGAAGAGGTGATGACAAAGCTTTCACACATGACATCTTATGAAGAAGCAGTTGACGTGCTTCAGCAAGAATTAAACCAATAGCCATTCACGAAAATATGTAAGCGCTTTATCTGAAAAATTCAGGAGGTGGATGTATGATCAAGCAAGCCGTCGATTTTATATTAGACCTTGGACCAACTATTATGCTCCCGATTATTATGACGCTTTTCGGTATGATTTTAAGGCAGGGCTTTAAGAAATCCTTCAGGGCCGGTATTACGATCGGAATTGGATTTGTCGGTGTCAATCTTGTCATTAATTTGCTCGTGAGCGGACTTGGGCCAGCAGCAAAAGCCATGGTTAATTCCCTTGGGCTAAAGCTCGATATTTTGGATGTTGGATGGCCGATTGGAGCTGCCATATCCTTTGGTACACCCGTTGCCCCGCTCATGATTCCTCTTGTGCTTTTATTAAATGTCATCTTATTGTCCGTAAACTTTACGAAAACGCTGAATGTGGATATTTGGAACTTCTGGCATTTGATTTTCGCAGCCTCTGTTACTTACTACGCTTATCATAATATGTTCTTGGCTCTTGCTGTTGGCTTGATCGTCTCTGCGATCACGCTAAAATTAGCCGATTGGACGGCGCCGACAATCGAACACCATTTCGGATTAAAAGGCGTATCGATGGCTCATGCTGAAACGGTCAACTTTGCCCCGCTCATGTATGCGTCAAACCGCATCATTGATAAGATCCCTGGTTTAAACAAAATTCATGCTGATCCAGAAACATTGAAGAAACGCTTTGGCATTTTTGGTGAACCGCTTGTGATGGGTCTCATACTTGGTATCATTATTGGTCTTCTCGGCGGCTATGATGCAAAAGGTGTGATGACGCTCGGTATTCAAATGGCAGCAGTTCTTGTCTTAATGCCAAGAATGGTTGCGCTATTAATGGAAGGGCTCATTCCAATCTCTGAGGGCGCTCGTTCTTATATTCAAAAGCGTTTCCCAGGGAAAAATGTCTATATTGGTTTAGATACAGCGATTGTGATTGGTCATCCAGCAAATATGGCGGTAGCCCTTTTAATGGTGCCGATTACGATTTTGCTCGCAGTTGTCCTGCCTTACAATGGCATGCTCCCGTTTGCTGACTTATCGGTTCTGCCATTTACAGTTGTCTGGGCAGTAGCAGCCGCTCGTGGAAATATTATTCGCGGTCTTATTAACAGTATTTTTACATTAATGATTGTCTTCTTTATCGCAACGAACCTTGCACCGCTTGCGACAACAATGGGGAAAGCAGTCGGCTTTGATTTCCCAGAAGGGGCAAACATGATTTCAGGTATTGACCTTGGTTCTCACGTTATTCCTTGGATCATGGTGAGACTTCTTGATCCGAGCAACCCTTACTTTATTGCAGCGATTATCTGTGCTTTGGCTTATGCGCTTCTATGGTACTGGGTGCGAAATGATATTAAAAAGCAGTATGCAAAAGAAATGGGCTTAGATCAAAAAGAACAATAAATGAGCTGGAGGGATTCTAATGGCGAAGAAAATATTAGTATCATGCGGAACGGCAGTTGCAACATCAACGGTTGTGGCTAAAAAGGTAGAAGAAACGTTAAAGGAAAAAGGATATGATGTCGTCGTAGAACAGTGTAAGGCATCTGAAGTCCCGCAAAAAGCGGAGGGTGCAGATTTAATTGTGACAACAACACCTGTGAGTGATACAAAAGGGACACCTGTGATTCAAACATTATCCTTTTTAACTGGATTTGGTATTGAAGATGATATCGAGAAAATCATCGATCATATCAAGTAGAGAGTTATTGCATGGAGGAGCTTTTGTGGCTCCTTCTAGTGATCTGAAAGGAGGAAGTCTCATGCAGCATCATGCTTATAGCCGAACGTCTGCAATGTTGTCTATTTTTCTCCCGGCTGTGCTCATCTGTCTGTTTTTTCTCTGGTCTCTTTATACATTATGGTCAGCAGGACCTGACCCGTTAGCTGTGTTAGGCGTTTATACGCTGCCTATTCTCATACTTTCTAGTATCACGGGACTGAACCAGCCGACAAACGTCATCATTAGTGAAGATCAACTGAAGATAGGCGCTTTTGGCAGATGGCACACATATGCAGTTTCTGATATTAAAGGAAAGCTTTTTTTAAAGCCTTATCCTCATATCGGGAAAGTCTATGTCAGGGTGGGGCCAGCTCGTATATTTGGAGGGCGCTACTGGATATCCAGCGAGATGAGTGAGTACAAGCAGCTTGTTCAAACACTACAGGATTTTGCGAAGGGTGATGAAAAGGAGGATGCTGCTACATGAAATCAGCTGTCTTTTATTCTTCAGAGGACATTCGGTATGAGGAGCGGAGCCGGCCAGTCATCGGTGATGATGAAGTTTTGTTAAAGCTGCGAGCCTGCGGCTTATGCGGAACGGATATTTACAAAGCAACGCATGAGACAGTACCTCCTGGGACGGTGTTAGGGCATGAAATCGCTGGTGATATTGTCGAGACCGGCAAGGGTGTGACAAATGTCCAGACGGGAGACAGGGTTTATGTGGCGCATCATGTGCCTTGTTTCACCTGTGACTTTTGTCAAAAGGGGTTTTATACGATGTGTCCGCAGTTTACAGCCACAAATGTAGAGCCGGGCGGGTTTTCAGAATATATCCGTGTACCTGCTTTGCATGTCAAGCACACGATGGGCAAGCTTCCAAAAGACGTATCGTATGAGCAAGGGGCGATGGTAGAACCGGTTGCCTGCTGTCTGCATGGGTTTGAACGAGCTCCTGTTCATCCAGGAGATTCCGTATTGATCCTTGGAGCGGGGCAAATTGGCTGTATTCAATTGCAGCTCGCCAAATATTATTTGGCTGGGAAAGTGATGATAACAGATGTGAATGAGAACAGGCTGCTGCAAGCGAGGAGTTTAGGTGCAGATATCGCTTTCCATCCAGCAGCTGAGCCGGTTGAAAACCGGGTGATGAAGGAAACAGATGGAAAGGGAGCAGACCTCGTCATTATTTCTGTTGGGAGCAGCGCGCTTTTAAAAGAGGCGTTTCAGGCTGTAGCGCGAGGCGGGACGATTTTGGTGTTTGCTCATTTTCCAAAGGGCGATGTGCCCATTCCTGCTGAACGATTTTTCAATGATGAAGTGAAGGTAGTAGGAGCCTATTCCTCGCATCCATATCACTATCGTGAAGCCCTTGAGCTTCTGAAAGCAAAAGTGGTCAACACTGAAAAGATGGTGACGCATCGTTATCCGTTAAGCCAGCTGCTTCAGGCGATAGAATGTGCGAGGCATTCTGAGGGTGAGAGCGTCAAAATCATGATGTATCCAGATGAATGAGTGTATGAGATTAAAAGAGAAAGAGAAGTTCTTTGGAAAAGGGCTTTGCCTTTCTCTTTTTTTCTGACAAAAGATGAAAACGCTTAAAAATGAGAGAGAAATGCTTGACTTCGATGACACTTAAACGTATGATAATTACAAATGTAACACATAAGAACAAATGTAAAGGGGAGAGAAGAAATGCAAAAACAAATCACTTTGCCTGAACAGATTAGTCATGAGAAATTAGCAGATTTATATAAACAAATGTGGTTAGTGAGATATTTTGATGAAAAGGTCGATCAATTTTTTGCAAAAGGACTTATCCATGGCACCACTCATTTATGTGTTGGACAGGAAGCGTCAGCTGTTGGATCGATTGCCGTATTAGAAGATAAAGATAAGATTGTCAGCACACACAGGGGACACGGTCACTGTATTGCAAAAGGGGCCGAGGTTAATAAAATGATGGCTGAATTGTTTGGACGTGAAACCGGCTATTGTAAAGGAAAAGGCGGCTCCATGCATATCGCGGACTTAGAAAAAGGAAATCTTGGGGCAAATGGAATCGTTGGCGGCGGTATCCCGCTGGCAACAGGTGCAGCGCTCACATCTAAAATGAAACAGGAAGGCTTTGTTGTTCTTTGTTTCTTCGGAGATGGTGCCACAAATGAAGGCAGCTTCCATGAAGCTTTAAACCTTGCGTCCATTTGGGATTTACCGGTTGTGTTTATTTGTGAAAACAACCAGTACGGCATGTCTGGCCCTGTGAAAGAAATGATCAACATTGAAGACATTTCAACAAGAGCAGAAAGCTACGGAATGCCAGGTAAAACGGTTGATGGAAATGACATGGTCGAAATTATGAACACAGTAGATGAAGCAGTCAGCCGTGCGAGAGCGGGAGAAGGCCCATCACTCATTGAAATGAAAACATACCGCTGGAAGGGTCACTCTAAGAGTGATGCGAAAAAATACCGTACACGTGAAGAAGAGACAGAGTGGAGACAAAAAGACGGAATCAAACGCTTTAAGTCTCTCTTGATTGAACTGAATGTTTTGACAGAAGAGCAGGCAGCAAGCTTACAGGAAGAAGCGAAGCAGGAAATTGAAGCGTCTGTAGAATTCGCCAAAAACAGTAAAGAACCGTCAATTGACACACTATTAGAGGATGTATACGCCTAATTAGGAGGGAAATCACGTGACAAAAACAACAGTGAGAGAGATTTCATATTTAGAAGCCGTTCGAGAGGCTATGAGTCAGGAAATGAGAGAAAACCAAGATGTCTTCATTTTAGGTGAAGATATCGGCGTATATGGAGGTGCTTTTGGGGTCACGCGCGGCATGATTGAAGAATTCGGTCCAGAGCGCGTTCGCAATACACCTATCTCAGAGGCTGCCATCGCAGGTGGGGCAGTCGGAGCGGCTTTAACTGGTATGCGTCCGATTTTAGAACTTCAATTCTCTGACTTTATTACAATCGCAATGGATCAGCTTGTGAACCAAGCGGCTAAAACACGATACATGTTTGGCGGAAAAGGAAAGGTGCCGCTCGTCGTGAGAACACCAGCAGGATCAGGAACGGGTGCAGCGGCGCAGCACTCACAAAGCTTAGAAGCGTGGATGGCCCATATTCCAGGACTCAAAGTGGTTCAGCCTTCAACAGCCTATGACGCAAAAGGACTTTTAAAAGCGGCGATGGATGATGACAACCCTGTCATTTTCTACGAGCACAAGCTTCTATATAAAACAATCGGTGAAGTGCCTGAAGAGCAATATTCAATTCCTCTAGGGAAAGCAGATGTGAAAAGAAGCGGGAAAGACGTCACGATTGTAGCAACAGCGATTATGGTACACAAAGCGTTAGAAGCGGCAAAGGAACTAGAAGCAGAGGGAATCGATGTTGAAATCATTGACCCAAGAACACTTGTCCCATTAGATGAAGAAACGATTATCGAATCTGTGAAGAAAACAGGTAAATGTATCGTGGTTCATGAAGCGGTAAAACGAGGCGGCTATGGCGGAGAGATTGCAAGTATGATAGCGGAAAGTGAAGCCTTTGACTACTTAGATGCTCCAATTAAACGACTTGGCGGTCTTGCGGTCCCAATACCATACAACCCGACGCTGGAAAAAGCGGTTATTCCACAAGTGCCAGATATTATTGAAGCAGCAAAAGAGCTTGTGCGCTCTTAAGTAAAGGGGAGAAGATCATGCCAAAAGAGATATTTATGCCGAAGCTGAGCAGTACGATGGAAGTCGGCACCTTGCTTCAATGGTTTAAAGAAGAAGGAGATTCGGTTGAAATCGGTGAGCCTCTTTTTGAAATTATGACAGACAAGATCAATATTGAGGTGGAAGCCTATGACGATGGTATTTTTCTAAAGAAATATTATGAAGCCGATGATCAAATTCCAGTTAATGCTGTCATTGGATACATCGGAGAGGCAAATGAACAGGTGCCAAGCGAACCGCCAGCACAATCAGATGAAGAATCACCAGACAGCAGCGAATCGTCTTCATCAGAAGCGGCTTCATCCAGTTCTACTGAAGCCCCAAAAACACCTAATGAAAAAGTACGTGCCACACCTGCGGCGAGAAAAACGGCAAAGGATCATCATGTAGCGATTCATGAGGTATCTGGCACAGGACCTAAAGGCAGAGTTCAAAAGCGTGACGTCGAGGCGGCCGTCCACTCTAGTGAGAAAGATCAGCGCGTGTCACCGCTTGCAGAAAAAGTGGCTGCTCGTGAAGGAATCAATTTAGCGAATGTTGCTGGATCTGGTGCACACGGAAAAATTATGAAGAGTGATGTAACGGCAGCAGCTGCACAAACAGCAGAGTCTTCTCAAGCGAAAACACAAAAACTAGCTGGCATGAGAAAAGTGATCGCTGATAGGATGTCACAAAGTGCCTTTACAGCACCGCACGTGACATTAACAAGTGAAATCGATATGACAAAAGCGAAAGAAGTACGCAAACAGCTATTGCCAGCGATTGAAAAAGAGACAGGCTACAGACTGTCGTTCACAGAAATTATCATTCATGCGGTCAGCAACGTACTCACACGCCACCCGCATATCAATATGACGTTTGAACAAAATGAGCTCCATTTCCATGATGATGTGCACATTGGTCTCGCTGTCGCTGTAAAAGATGGCTTAATGGTTCCAGTCATTTCTCATGCAAACCAAAAAGGATTAAAACAGCTGACAAAAGAGGCGAAAGAAATCGGCCGAAACGCACGTGACCAAAAACTGCTGCCAGACCAGCTGAAAGGGTCCACTTTTACCATTAGTAACTTAGGGATGTATGCCATTGATACCTTTACCCCGATTATTAATCAGCCGGAAGTGGCGATCTTAGGGGTTGGGCGCATTCAAGAAAAACCTGTTGTAGTAGATGGAGAAATTCAGGTGCGGCCGATGATGGGTGTTAGTTTATCGTTTGATCACCGAGTGGTAGATGGCGCACCAGCGGCTGCCTTTTTAACAGACCTTAAAAAAGTGCTTGAACAACCATTTGAATTGCTAATGTAGGAGATGAATCGGATGACGAAAACGTATGATCTGACAGTCATTGGCGGAGGGCCTGGCGGGTATACTGCCGCCCTTCAAGCAGCTGAGCGTGGACGGAAGGTCGCATTGATTGAAGAGGATTTTCTAGGCGGTACTTGTTTAAATCGGGGCTGTATTCCTTCCAAGACACTGCTCAAACATGCAGAAGTCATTGAATCAATTGAGAAGGCGAAAAGCTGGGGAATTGAAACAGGTGATTTGGTCCTTTCCTTCGATAAAATGAGAAAGCGCAAAGATGACGTCATTGAAAAGCTCAGAGGTGGAATTGCCTTTTTATTAAAGCAAGGAAAGATTGATGTATATAAAGGCAGAGGTACAGCTGTTACAAAGCACCGGATTGAGATTGAAAAGCAAGATGGTTCAGAATCGATTGAAACGAAAGAGCTCATCATTGCCACTGGATCTTCACCTGCCATTCCGCCAATACCGGGCCTTAAAGACATTCAATTTGACACAAGTGATACGATCTTTGACATCCCAGATATTCCGGCTTCTGTCGTCATCATTGGCGGCGGTGTCATTGGACTTGAGCTGGCTTGTATCTTCCAGAGTCTTCAATCAAAAGTCACGATTATTGAAGCGGCTCCGTCTATTATTCCACAAGAGGATGAGGAAGCATCTAAGCTGCTAGAAAGAGAATTAAAGAAAAAAGGCATCCATATCGCGAAAAAAACCACTGTGACAGAGGTGACGGAAAGCGAAGGAGTCAAAGCGGTTCATGCATCAGACGATAAAGGAGAGACGCATATCTTTACGGCTGAAAGACTGCTTGTTTGTGTAGGAAGAAGACCTAGCGTTTCTGCTGTCAGCCAGCTTGACCTTCAGCTGGATGGTCCTTTTATCAAGGTGAACGACAAGATGCAGACAAGCGTGGAAGGTGTCTATGCAGTTGGGGATGTCGCTGGCGGCTATCAGCTTGCTCACGCAGCGATGGCGGAGGCCGCTGTTGCGGTCAGTAATATTTGCGGTGTGTCTGAAAAAATGAATGCTGATATCATGCCTAGATGTATTTATACATTACCAGAGGTAGCGAGTGTTGGTCTGACTGAGAAAGAGGCAAAAGCCAAAGGACTTAACGTGCGGGCAGAACGATTTGATTTAGCGGCAAGCGGTAAAGCACTAGCGGCAGGTGATCAAACAGGCTTTATTAAATTGGTATACGATACAGCCTATGGTGAAGTGATTGGCGCGACGATGGTTGGCCCGCACGTCACAGAGATGATTTCAGAAGCTTCCTCCTTTATGTATTTAGAAGGAACAGCAGAAGAGATGGCGAAAATGATTCATCCGCATCCGACCATCTCAGAAGGTTTTTATGAAGCAGCACTTGATATCGTGAGTAAGCTGAGAAAATAATGGCCAAACAAGGGATAGGGAGGAGATGCATGTGCACGTCCAGCTTCATCAGAAAGCGGCACTTGTGACAGGTAGCACAGATGGATTTGGAGAAGCCATCTGCCTGGCTTTAGCCCGGGCAGGTGCACATGTTTTTTTACACACGTTTCATGATGAATCAAAGGCTAAAACCATTCGTGAAGACATTCAAAAAATGGGCGGTCAAGCGAGTATCATTCAGAACCCGCTGGAAACACCGCGTGATGCCGCGCGAATGCTGAGGCAAGTGATTGATACATGCGGTAAACTGGATATTTTGGTCAATCAAGCAGAGCAAGGAGCGGACGCGAAGTTTGATGACGTGGGCCCTGATGAGTGGGTGGATGAAGTGGAATCGGCTGTGAATACCGTCTTTCTTTCCAGTCAGGCTGCTGTATGGCATATGGTTGATCAGAGACAAGGCTGCATCATTAATATATCGTCATCAGGCAGTATTACAGGTGATGGCGGGATCTCGCATGCTACTTCGAATTCTATGCTGAATGCCATGACAAAAGGGTTAGCGAGAGAATTTAAAGACAAAGGCATCCGGGTGCTTGCGCTGCTGCCGCCTCCTCTCCATTTGGTTCCTGATACAGAGCAAATCAAGGAGACTGTGGCCCATATGACGGTGTTTCTCAGTACATCCTATGGTGCATTTACAGATGGCGTGGCGATTATGCTTGATGGGGGTGAGAGTGCTGGCTAATGTTCAAAAACCAGTTCTCATCGTTGGCGGAGCCCAAGGGATCGGAAAAGAAATAGCTGAACGATTTTTAAAAGAAGGGCACCAAGTCGCCGTGTCAGATATAGACGAAAAGGGACTTTCGCTCTTAAAGACACAGTATCCTCAGCTGCTGATATTTCAAGCTGACGTTTCATCGTGGGAAAGTGTTCAGCAAATGATATCAGCAGCTGAAAGGGAGCTGGGCGGTATTGCTCACCTTGTGTATTCAGCAGGAATGACTAAATCACTGCCTTTTTTAGAAGTCGATTTTTCACTTTGGAAAAAGACACTGGCTGTGAACTTATATGGTCTTTACTATTGCATCAAAGCGTTGGCACCCTATATGTGTGAGCGGCAGGAAGGCAGTGTTGTCATTATTGGATCGGGATCTGCAATCACCGGCTCAGGCGGCGGTATTCAATATTATGCATCAAAAGCAGGTGCTTTTGGATTGATGCGTTCGCTCGTAAAGGAACTAGGCTCGCATCAAATACGCATCAATGTGATTGCCCCCCGCGTCATTGAATCTCAAATGCTTGATACGCTCTATCCTACTGTAGAGGAGAAACGGCAGCTGCAATCACTCATTCCCATCGGAAGATTAGGAAAGCCTGAGGATATCGCAGGGCTCACTTTATTTCTCACACGTCGCGAGGGGAGCTATTTGCACGGACAAATGATCCTGTTAGACGGAGGGAGAACGTATCAGCCCAAATATACTGAGGGGAAAAGAGCGGAGAGTTAATCGCTCTTTTTGTCATTTTCATAACAATTGTTCCAATTGAAAACGAATGTTTGGTATACTGGTAATCATAGTATATTAAAAGGATGATGTCACATGCTGAATTGGGAAGAAAGACGACAGCTCGTCAAAGTTGCTCATCTTTATTATACAGACGGGTGGACGCAGCAGGAAATTGCAAAAAAGCTCAATGTCTCAAGACCAGTCATTTCAAAGCTCTTACAAAAAGCAAAAGATGTGGGAATTGTGGAAGTGTACATTAAAGACGAAAGCATTCATACGGTGGAACTTGAAAAGCAGCTAGAAACAACCTTTCAATTAACAGATGCGGTCGTTGTTCCAAGTGTCGGGACAATGTCTGAGATGGTGAAGCGGGCAGTCGGTCAAGCAGGCGCCTATTATTTGTCTAAAAACATGAAAAATGCGGAGAAAATCGGCATTTCATGGGGCACGACGCTTGCTGAGCTTGTCAAAGAATATCCTTTTGAACGAAGAAATGATGTGAAGGTCATTCCTTTAGAAGGCGGAATGGGCAGGCAGGCGGTCGACATTCATGCCAATCAGCTGGCATATGAGCTGGCAAAGAAAATGAACGGCACGTGTTCCTATTTATATGCCCCTGCGATTTTAGAAACAGAAGAATTAAAAGAACGGCTTATGGCGATGCAGGACATAGAAGCTGTGCTTGAAGAAGGCAGAAATGTGGATATTGCCCTCATCGGTATTGGCAACCCGCATAAAGGGTCAACTTTAAAAACAGTCGGTTATTTAAAAGAAGAGGACTTATCTGGTTTAAGGCAATCAGGGGCTGTCGGTGATATTGGCTTTCGTTTCTTTGATGGAGAAGGAAAACCTGTTCAAGATGAACTGAATCAAAAGGTCATTGGCTTATCGCTGGAACAATTAAAGAGCGTCAAAACGGTCATCGCTGTTGTAGAAGGAACCCATAAAGCTGAGAGCATTTTAGGGGCTTTAAATGGCGGCTTCATCCAAGTACTGGTGACAGACGAACTAACGGCGGCAGCTATTTTAAAGGAAGCATCCGTTCAATAAAAGACTGGCAGCGTTCGAATAGTATAACAAGAGCAACATCAAACGAGAAAGGAGCTGTGTATCTTGAAGCAAACCGAAATGGAAGCAAACCTACACTGTACTCGGTGCCAAGAAGAGACCCTCCACAGCATCGTTTATGTGAATGATCAGATGAAAAGCGTTGAGTGTACAGAGTGTCATCAAAAGATCAGTGTGCAAGTCGACATCATGAAGGAATTTTACAAGGAAGTATACGAGAAAATAGCAACAAAGCCAAAGCGGATCACGCAGGAATATAAGTCGAACCTGAATGGATTTATCTCAAGACTCCCAATCCGCGTGCTTAGTAAGCCATACCGGCTCATGAGATATTTAAACGAATCATACAAAGTGATCAAACAATATAAAAAATGAAGCAGAGACCATTTAGCGCTCTGCTTCAGCGTGTAGGCAAACCCTCGCATTTTTTGTCAGTCCTCTGTTCCTGTGCTCACGAATGTCACATTCTCTCCGCTCCGGTACTCGTCTTTCCTAGACTGCAAAGGTTTTCTATTACGCTGAGAAGAAGGAAAAAAGCAGAGCACTGATTAGTGCTCTGCTTTTTGTGCTTTTTTCATATAATAATAAATAGGCAGTCCGGCCATCCCGATCAGCATGGAGATCAGGCAGCTTTTCCAATCGGTGATCATGGTGCTGATTAAAACGAATAATGAACCGATAATCGCAATGATCGGTGTCAGCGGGTAAAGTGGTACACTGTACGCACGCTTCATTCCGCTGTTTTGTTTTCTCAGCTTAAAGACGGCGAAAAAGGCCATGACATAAAAGATGTAGATCATGAAAATCGACACCTCAGACAGCTTCTCTGGATTACTGACGATCATAAACACAATGGCGATCAAAATTTGCACAAATACAGCGATCCAAGGTGTTTTAAACGTTGGGTGAATCCGCGAAATCGCGTTGGCGAAAGGAATCTGCTTTCGCTCTGCCATCGCAAAAATCACACGTGGGAATGAAAGAACCTTTCCGTTCAAACAGCCAAAGATACTGATGATGATCCCAATACTAATGATTTTCCCGCCAATTGGTCCAAAGAGCATGGTAGCAGCAGTGCTTGTCGCATTTTCACCTAACTGGACAATTTGATCAGCTGGCAGTACGTGCAAAAGTGCGACATTAATAAAGAGATAACAAGCCGTCACGATTAAAATTCCGCCTGCCATCGCGCGAGGAAGCAGTTTCTCAGGGTTTTTCATTTCACCACCAAGCGCAGCAAGTAAAATCCAGCCATCATAGGCAAACAGCGTAGCCAAAATCGCTGCACCGAAGTTCATTTGAGCGATACTATCGTTGACGGCCATGAAGATGTTTTCGTTACCTTTCCATATGCCAAACACAATAATCGCAGCAATTGGGACAAGCTTTCCGATAGTGGTCAGCCCCTGAACAAATCCGCCGTATTTTGTTCCCATGATGTTAATAATACATAAAAATAAAACGGTGATAATGCCGATCGTTGTAGACCATAAAGTCGAAAGAGAAAATAAATTGGCTAATAATGAACCAAAATAAAGACCAAGTGCACCAATGATGGCAGGTCCGTAAATAATAATCTGCACCCAGCCGCATAAGTAGCCCCAAAATTCACCATACACTTCTTCAAGATAGGCGTACAAACCGCCGGTTCTCGGGATTTGTGTACCAATTTCAGCGACAGTCAGTCCGCCTGCAAGGGTTAAGATCCCACCTAACAGCCAAGCGAATAATGCGATGTCTGAGCTTCCTGAATAGGAAAGGACGTTGCCTGGCTTCATAAAGACGCCTGACCCGATAATGGTCCCGATGACAAGAGATAGGGCGAAAAATAAGCCGATGTCTTGTTTTAACGCTGGTTGTTCTTTGTTCATTACACACGACCTCCTGCATCACTTTCGTACGTTACTGTGACATGTATTTTGTTCATTGTAATACGATTTTAGGAAAACAAGAATTAAAAAAATTTTCTGATTTTCGTATTTGTATTTAAAAGTGTTCGTTTATTGGAGATATTAGGGTAAATGTTGTGTTAAAAACGAACAATGGAAGTTTATTTTTGATTTAATGTTAATTTAATGACCGGAAACCGAACATCCAGTAAACGTGCAGCCAAATGGTTGACTTTTCTTGAAAAATGAACTATTTTATTCATAAGGATATTATCTTGAATTCGAGATATTTTAAAATAGGAGTGAAAATAATGAAAATCAATGGGATTCACCACGTATCTGCGTTAACAGCTAATGCTCAGAAAAATGTTGATTTCTACCGCCAAATCCTTGGCTTGAAACTTGTAAAGAAAACAGTCAATCAGGATGACCCGTCTATGTACCACTTGTTTTATGGAGATGAGGTCGCTTCACCAGGAACAGAGCTAACATTCTTTGAAATTCCAATGCTTGCCCGCCGTTTGGAAGGGACAAATGCGATCACAAGCACAGGTCTTCTCGTTTCTTCTGAAGAGGCACTCACGTTTTGGGAAAAGCGGTTTGAAGATAAAGGCGTGCAGCAAGAAACAGCTTCCTTGAGAGGCGGAAGACCTGCTTTGCGTTTTAAAGACCCAGAAGGGCAGCAGCTGTTTTTAACAGTAGAACCGAATACGCAAGAGGTAGGCTCACCGCCAGTGCATGACGATATTCCGGCAGAGTTTGCGATTAGGGGTTTAGGTCCAGTTGAATTAACTGTTGCAGAAGCTGATAAGACGATCCGTGTTTTAACAGACATCCTTGGATTCACTGAAAGAGCACGTGAACAATCAAATGATGGTGAGATCGTGACCATTTTTGAATCAGGAAATGGCGGTGCTGGAACAGAAATTCATGTGATTGAAAAAACAGAAGGGCCTTCTGAACGTTCCGGCAGAGGCAGTGTGCATCACGTCGCATTTCGCGTGAAGGATGCAGAAGAGCTTGAAAAATGGTATGAAAAAATATCAAAAGCAGGCTTTACGAACTCTGGTGTTGTAGAACGCTTTTACTTTAAAGCTCTTTACTTTAGAGAGCCAAATGGTATTTTATTTGAAATTTCAACAGATGGTCCTGGGTTTACAGTCGATGAAGGGGTGGATGTACTTGGCGATCAATTAGCCCTTCCGCCGTTCCTAGAGCATAAACGAGCAGAAATTGAACAAAGATTAACGCCAATTCAGTCGTCATAAAAAAAAGCAGCTCATCAACTGAGCTGCTTTTTCATTAGGAACTGACCTGCTTAGATTCAGATTGTGTTAATGTGACCTGCTTTGTTTCTTGTTTTCCGTTTCGAATGAGGGTGATGCTCACGGTGTCTCCTACTTTTGCATTCGTGTATAGCTCATGACGTAATTCGCTGCCAGTTTTGATTTGTTTCCCATTGATGCCGGTAATGACATCCTCTGACTTTAAGCCAGCTTTGGCGGCAGGTGAACCTGCGGCGATATCTTTGACATACACGCCTTGATTGAGCTGACTGCTTTTAAGTCCGAGAGTTTCTTTTTGATACACATCTGGAACTTGTTCGAGATCCAGCATGCTGATGCCGATATATGGACGTTCAATTTTTCCTTTTGTGAGAAGCTGATCAGCGATTGGTTTGACATCATTGATTGGCAGTGCGAACCCAATGCCTTCAACACCTGTTTCAGAGATTTTCATACTCGTGATCCCCACAACCTTTCCGTCTGTCGTCAGAAGCGGACCGCCGCTGTTACCAGGATTAATAGCTGCATCTGTTTGAATGACATTAATGCTGCTTTCGCCTGCTGATGTGTTCATAGAGACTGTTCGGTCGACGCCGCTGACAATTCCTTGTGTCACCGTTCTTGAAAGATCTTCACCAAGCGGGTTTCCGATCGCAATGACGGTTTCCCCAGCACGCAGTGAGGAGGAATTGCCTAATGCCGCAACCTTTGTCACATGACTGCTGCTAATTTCCACAACGGCTAAGTCAGTGAGTGGATCAGCTCCAACGAGTTTTCCTTCAATGGTTTTGCCATCGTGTAAGGATACGGTTAGTTTATTTGCGCCTTCAATGACGTGGTTGTTTGTTAAGACATAGGCTTTATTGCCTGATTTTTTGAAAATGACTCCTGAGCCTGTACCGGTTTCTTCCTCTTGACTGCTTTTGTTTTGCTGTGATTCATCGAAAGGCGTACTGAAATCGCCAAAGCTCGTGTCTGTTTGAGTTTGCGCTTGGTAGTTTGTAATGCCGACAATAGCTGGTGATACATTTTCGACCATGCTGGAGATGCTGCTTGATGAATTTGATGTTTGGACGGCTGTTGTTTTTGACGAATTCGTGTGATTTGTCGATACTGCTTCAGTTTTCGCTGCCGAATCATTTGCGGTGCTGTCTGATGAATGCTGAGCATATGGCGTAAGAACGTAGACACCTAACGCTAATGTACCGCCTACAACCCCGCTGACAAATGGCTTAAACCAGCCGTTTGGTTTTTTCTGTTTTTGAGGTTGTTCAATTATTTGTTTGTCATCTTTGTGCTGTGTCATTTCAATCACTCTCTTTCAATGATTTTTTCATGTATGTGTTTGGGTGTTTTACCGTATGTGGTGGGGACTGACTTTATCGTATGAAAAAAGTGTGGGATAAAAATGAAAACATTGTGGGAAATTGTTAAAATAAGTAGTGAATCTAAGCAAGATAGAGGAGATTAAACTGTGGAGACAATTGGAATCATTGGATATGGAAGTATGGCTGATATGATGGTGCAAAAGTGGCTGGAAAATGGGGTGCTGAATGCTCATCAAATCATGATCCATACAAGAAGTGAAACGGAGCGCCTTCATCAGCTCAAAGAAAAGCACCAAGAAATCAACATTTGTTCATTAGACGAACTTTCTGCGTCATGTGATATATTGTTTGTCTGCGTGCCGCCGCTTGCTGTACTAAATGTTCTGGATCAGCTGCCTTCTAAAGGGAGAGCGGTACATATTGTGTCAGTAGCAGCAGCTGTGACATTAGAAAAGTTACAGGCGCATACAGCGCAGCCAGTATCCAGATACATCCCAACGCTCACGTCAGCTGTTGGGACAGGCGTATCTCTTGTTGCGCATGGTGCAGCCGCAGGACGTGAGGACAAGGAGCGTTTGCACCGGCTGCTTTCAGCTTTTAGCATCGTCAGGGAAGTAGAGGAAGACCGGTTTGATGCGGCGAGCAATTTGACAAGCTCATCTCCTGGTTTTATCGCTGCTCTTTTTGAAGAAATGGCAAAAGCGGCTGTGAGAAATAGTGATCTTTCCTTAGAGGAAGCGAATGAATTTTTAACGTATGCCCTTTTAGGAACTGGCCAGGTCCTCGTAGAACGAGGCCTAACCTTTGCTGAAACTGTCGACAGAGTGGCGACAAAAGGGGGAATTACAGGAGAAGGTGCAGAGGTCATTCAACAGCAGGCACCTCAAATGTTTGATGATTTATTTACACAAACCATGAAGAAATATGAACAGCTGAAATCGCAGATCAACGAAGCGGATAAACACCACTAAAGACATAGTTAGTGGTGTTTTATTTGTTAAAAAAATCCTTTCTGATAAAGCTTTTTGACCTGTATTATCTAAGTCTAAATTCCTTATTTTCAGACATTGTATTGAAAAATCAATCAAGTTCTCATATAATTTTTTAGAAAATTTAGAAAAATATACACAAATTTTATGTTTAATTAAAGGGGGATGGGAATGAAGCTCTATGTATCTGTCGATATGGAGGGGATTACTGGTCTAGCTGATCATACATTTGTTGATTCGCGCCAGCATAACTATGAGCGGGGCAGACGCATTATGACAGGTGAAGTGAATGCTTGTGTAGAAGCGCTTCTTCAGCATGGTGCCACCGACATTTTGGTGAATGACAGTCATTCTAAAATGAATAATCTTTTGATCGAAGAACTGCATGAAGAGGCAGTTCTCATATCAGGTGACGTAAAGCCTTATTCAATGGTGCAAGGATTGGATCAAACCTATGATGCAGCTGTTTTCTTAGGTTATCATGCAAGGGCATCAATGAAAGGTGTAATGTCACACAGTATGATTTTTGGGGTCAGACATTTTTACATAAATGATCATCCAATTGGTGAAATGGGCTTTAATGCGTATGTTGCAGGCTACTATGGTGTGCCGGTGATTCTTGTTTGCGGGGATGATCAAGCAGCACTTGAGGCAGAAAAGCTGATGCCTGGTGTGAAAACAGTGGCAGTGAAAGAGACCATCTCAAGATCTGCTGTGAAATGCTTACCTCCAGCCAAAGTCAATCAACAAATCTCGCAGCAAGTGGAAGCCGCGATGAAACAGATTGATCAAATGAAGCCGCTGACGCCTCCTGATCAGCCGCTGCTTAAGATTGAGTTTGCCAATTATGGACAAGCTGAATGGGCGAATTTAATGCCCGGTACTGCCATCATAGAAGGAACAACGACGGTGACGTACCAGGCAGACAATATATTAGAAGCCTATCAAGCAATGCTTGTCATGACAGAGCTTGCCGCACGTACAACATTTTGTTAAGCGAGGGGGAGACAGCAGATGGCCAGCTTTTTGCTCAAGCGTTTTATTGCGATGATCGCTACGATCTTAACGATTACGACTTTAACGTTTATTTTAATGAAGGTCATCCCAGGATCGCCTTTCAATGAAGAACGAAATACAAACGAAACCGTCCAGCGAAACCTCGAAAGCTACTATCACTTAGACGAACCACTCTATGTTCAATATGTCATTTATTTAAAATCCATTGTTACCTTTGATTTTGGTCCTTCCATTAAAAAGCCTTCTGAAAGTGTCAATGATCTATTGGCGAGAGGCTTCCCAGTCTCATTAGAACTTGGTCTTATCTCAATATTGATTGCTGTCATCTCTGGCATCCTGCTAGGGGTTATGGCTGCCCTCCGGCATAATGGTTTGATTGATTACATCGCCATGACGATTGCTGTATTCGGTATATCCATTCCAAACTTTATCTTTGCTACCTTATTAATTCAGCAGCTTGCTGTCAATTTGAAGCTCTTTCCTACAGCGATGTGGACAAGTCCAATGCATATGGTGCTGCCTACAATCGCCCTTGCTGTTGGCCCAATGGCCATTATCGCCAGGTTAACGAGGTCGAGCATGATTGAAGTGCTGTCGCAAGACTATATCCGTACGGCCAAAGCAAAAGGACTTTCTCCCTTTAAAATTGTATTTAAACATGCGCTTCGGAATGCACTTTTACCCGTTGTAACCATTCTTGGAACACTTGTCGCAAGTATTTTAACAGGAAGTTTTGTCATTGAAAAAATATTTGCCATTCCTGGAATGGGAAAATACTTTGTCGAGAGCATAAACAACCGTGATTATCCTGTCATCATGGGAACCACTGTTTTTTACAGCATTATTTTAATCACACTTCTCTTCATTGTCGATGTGGCGTATCGTCTCCTTGATCCAAGGATTCAGCTGCATCAGAAAGGAGGAAAGGCATGAGTATACACCTTCAGCATGATCCACCGAACAGGCATCCTGAAGTGCCGGACGAATGGTTTTCTCCACGAGAGCAAAAGAAAACAGAAGCCCATGCCATTAAAAGACCCTCTCTTTCCTACTGGGCTGATACATGGAGGCGGCTGAAGCAAAATAAGCTTGCAATGTTTAGTCTATCGGTTCTGATTTTTCTTTTTGTCATGGCAGTCTTAGGTCCATTGCTTGCACCAAATAGTGTGACAGAGCAGCGTCTTTCGATGCAAAATCTGCCGCCCTCGGCTGCTCACTGGTTTGGAACAGATGAGCTTGGACGAGATGTGTTCACACGCACTTGGTACGGAGCACGCATTTCGTTATTTGTGGGTGTCATGGCAGCCTTGATTGATTTTGCCATCGGTGTGATTTATGGGGGCATAGCCGGTTATAAAGGCGGACGCTATGACCATGTCATGATGCGGATTGTCGAGGTGCTCTACGGACTTCCTTATTTACTTGTCGTCATTTTATTGATGGTGCTCATGGGACCAGGGCTTGTCACCATTATTGTAGCGCTCACTGTCACCGGATGGATTGGAATGGCAAGAATTGTGAGAGGTCAGGTTCTTCAGCTGAAAAGCCAGGAATATGTCCTTGCCTCAAAGACCTTTGGTGCCAAAAGCCTGCGGATCATTCGCCGCAACCTGCTGCCGAATACGATGGGGCCGATTATCGTCCAAATGACCCTGACTGTGCCGACTGCGATATTTGCTGAAGCGTTCCTAAGCTTTCTCGGTTTAGGTATTCAAGCACCGTTTGCAAGCTGGGGCGTGATGGCCAATGATGCTTTGCCGACTGTGCTGTCAGACAATGGACATTGGTGGCGTTTATTTTTTCCGGCATTTTTTATTTCACTCACGATGTTTTGCTTTAACAATTTAGGTGATGGCTTGCAAGATGCGCTTGATCCAAAGATGAAGAGGTGATGGCGCTTTGAAAAAAGTTCTACAAATCATCGATCTGCACGTCAGCTTTCGGACATACGGCGGTTCAGTTCAAGCAGTACGCGGAGTGAATGTCGATGTATATGAAAAAGAAACCTTAGCCATTGTGGGAGAATCAGGCTGCGGGAAAAGTGTGACATCACAAAGCATTATGAGGCTTCTGCCTGCATACAGCGCGCATGTCGATCAGGGAGAAATCTGGTTTCAAGACCGCAACTTGCTGTCATTATCTGAAAAAGAAATGCGCGCCATACGAGGTGTCGATATTTCGATGATCTTCCAAGATCCGATGACGGCACTGAACCCTACCTTGACAATAGGGGATCAGCTGATGGAGGCGGCGAAGGAGCATCAAAAGCTGACGAAAAAAGAAGTGAAAGAAGCTGCCATACAGATGCTTGATTTGGTTGGTATTCCGCAGCCGAAGGAGAGATTAAAGCAATACCCGCACCAATTCAGCGGGGGAATGAGGCAGCGGCTCATGATTGCCATGGCACTGATTTGTGAGCCAAAGGTGCTGATCGCAGATGAACCGACGACCGCGCTGGATGTGACCATACAGGCACAAATTTTAGAACTGTTTAAAGAGATTCAGAGGAAAACAGGGGTTACCATTATCTTAATCACACACGACTTAGGAGTCGTAGCCCAAGTTGCCGACCGGGTAGCAGTCATGTACGGAGGGAAAATGGTTGAAACCGGAACAAGGCATGATATTTTTTACAGTCCTCAGCATCCTTATACAAAAGGACTCCTGCAATCCGTTCCAAGACTTGATATGAAAGATGAACTGATTCCGATTGAAGGAAGCCCGCCTGATTTATTTGCACCGCCAAAGGGCTGTCCGTATACCGATCGCTGCCCGGCTGCCATGAAAGTGTGCGATCATATCATGCCGCACGAAACGCAGCGGTCACCTACTCATACAGTGCATTGCTGGCTCCAGGATGAGCGAGCGAACCAAGCGATGTTATCTTCAACACAAAGGGGGAGTTTTTGATGAGGAAAAAAGGGTGGATCATCAGTATTTGTTTGTTTATCATCATGTTGCTCGCTGGATGTACAGCCAATGAGCAAGCAGGTAAAGGATCATCAAGCAACAAGGATGAAAAGAAAGTATTAACCTTAAATAACGAAAACGAACCGACGTCATTTGACCCGCCGATTGGTTTTAATAATGTATCGTGGCAAGGTCTGAATAACTTAATGGAGGGATTAACAAGACTGAATGAAAAGCACGAACCATCTCCTGCAATGGCGGAAAAATGGGAAATTTCAGAGGATGGAAAAACGTACACATTTCATTTAAGAGACGGCATCAAGTGGTCGAACGGTGATCCAGTGAAAGCGAGTGACTTTGAATATGCGTGGAAGCGTCTGCTTGATCCGAAAACAGGCTCTTCTGCATCGTTCTTAGCTTACATGATTGAAGGCGGAGAGGCATTTAACAGCGGAAAAGGAAAGAAAGAGGATGTAAAAGTCAGTGCTGAAAATGACAAAACGCTAAAGGTCACACTGGCATACCCGCAGAAATCGTTCTTAAATATGACCGCAAACCCTGCCTTTTTCCCTGTCAATGAGAAGGTAGCAGAGAAGGATCCAAACTGGGCAAAGGATGCCAAAACCTTTGTTGGGAATGGACCGTTTCAGCTGACAGAATGGAAGCATGATGAGAGCTTCACTATGGAAAAAAGTGAGACGTATTGGGACAAAAAATCAGTCAAGCTGGATCAGGTAAAGTGGCTGATGATCAGCGATCGAAACACTGATTATCAAATGTATCAATCGGGAGATTTAGATACTGCCTTCGTCCCAGCAGAACAAAGTGAAAATTTGCTGAAAAATAAAGATGTACAAATTGAAGATCAGGCTGGACTGTTCTTTTATCGTCTGAATGTGAACATGGAACCTTTTCAAAATAAGAACATTCGCAAAGCCTTTCAAATGGCGATCAATCCGCAAGATATCGTGGATTATGTCACGAAAAATAAAGAGAAGCCAGCCCGCGCCTTCGTTTCACCGGGGATTTTAGATTCAAAGGGTGAGGATTTCAGAGAAGCTGGCGGTGATCTTGTCAAACAAGATACGAGTGAAGCTGCAAAACTATTAGAAAAAGGGCTGAAAGAAGAGAACTATTCAAAGCTGCCGCCCGTCACATTGACATATAGTACAAAGCCTGAGAATAAGAAAAAAGCTGAAGCCATCCAGCAGCAATTAAAAGAAGCGCTGGGTGTGGACGTGAAGCTTGCAAACATGGAAGCCAATGTATTTGCAGAAGATCAAAAGGCACTGAAATTCCAATTCTCGCAAAGTTCATTTTTAGCAGACTATGCAGATCCGATTAATTTCCTAGAGAGCTTTCAAACAGGGAATGCGATGAACCGGACTGGATGGTCAAACGACACCTATGATCAGCTGATGAAAAAGGCGAGAAAGGAAGCAGATGAACAAAAAAGAAACAGCATCCTTCATGAGGCAGAGGCACTTCTCATTGAAGAAGCACCGATCATTCCAATTCATTTTTATAACCAAGTTCATTTGCAAAAAGAGGGCGTGAAGGGAATTGTCCGCCACCCTGTTGGGTATATCGATTTGAAATGGGCACAAGTAGATGGAGAGTAATTGAAGGGAATGAGGGACACGGACGTTTTGAACAAAAGCGTCTCAGCACGCGGACAAACCCTCGCATTCTTTGTCAGTCCTGCGCTTCGGTGCTCATGAATGTCAAATTCGCTCCGCTCCGATGCTCGCCCTTCCTAGGGCTGCAAAGGTTTTCAGGTCACGCTGAATAGAAGTCAAAGGGCTAAAATAAAGATCATTTTAGCCCTTTGTCAACAATATGGGACGCTTTGAACAAAGCGTCTGTTCCTTTATTTGTTCATGTTATGGAGAAAATGCCCATAGATTGTAAGAAATAAAGAGAAAGAGGGGATTGGCATGAACCAGCTGCCAGCGGCGCTTCAAACAGGGGATACGGTGGGGATTATCGCACCAGCAAGTCCGCCTGATGAATTGAAATTAGCAAAAGGGATTGCCTTTTTAGAGAGCCTTGGGCTAAAGGTGAAAAAAGGGAAGTATCTCGATTCCCGGTACGGGTATTTAGCAGGGCGTGATCATGAAAGAGTGGAAGATCTTCATGGCATGTTTCAAGATCCAGAAGTCAAAGCAGTTATTTGTGCCTGCGGAGGGTACGGAACTGGAAGACTTGCGGAAGTCATTGATTATGACCTCATTCGCCGGAATCCAAAAATCTTTTGGGGTTATAGTGACATTACGTTTTTACATACGGCCATCCAGCAGCAGACCGGTCTTGTGACCTTTCATGGTCCAATGCTTTCCTCTGATGTGGGGCTTGAAGAGGTCCATCCGTATACGAAGGATACCTTTTTGCAGCTGTTCACGCCGAAGGCCTTTACGTATACGCATCACTTGTCACCTCTTCATACCTTCTACCCCGGCACCGTTTCAGGTGACATCATAGGAGGGAACCTTGCTCTCATCGTGACAACACTTGGTACACCTTTTGAAATTGATACGAAGGGAAAGCTGTTGTTCATTGAAGATATTGACGAAGAGCCTTATAAAATCGATCGTATGATGCAGCACCTCACCTCTGCTGGAAAATTGGATGATGCGGCTGGATTCATCATTGGAGATTTTCATCAATGTGAACCAAAAAAGAAAGACCAGTCCTTAACCTTGGAACAGCTGTGGGAAACCTATATTGTGCCGCAAAAGAAACCCGCACTTGGCGGCTTTCGGATCGGTCATTCATCACCGAACTTTGCCTTTCCGATGGGCGTGCAGGCTGCACTAGATGCCGCAGGGAAAAAACTGCATATTTCTCCAGGCGTTGCAGCGAAAGAGGCGATCAAATGAAAATTGTCGATGTTCGTACATGCAGAACGAGTGTACCGCTAAAAAAGCCTTTCAAAACCGCTTTAAGAACGGTGTATGACGCAGCATCTCTGATCGTTATCATCACATATGATCAAGGTGATGTCAGCTACGGAGAGGCAGTTCCCACATCGGTGATTACAGGAGAAACGCTGGAAAGCATCGACTATGCCATCTGTGAAGTGATCAGACCCATTTTGCTCGGGGCTTCCTTGGCAGAGTATGAACAAATCTTTTCTGCTATGAACCGCGTGCTCGCAAGCAACACAAGCGCAAAAGCTGCAATCGATATGGCCATTTATGATGGCTTAGCAAAACAGGCAGGACTTCCGCTTTATCAATACCTTGGCGGATATCGTCATCAGCTCGAAACCGACTATACGGTCAGTGTAAACCGGCCGCTTGAGATGGCAGAAGATGCGAAGCAATACGCAGCTGAAGGTTTTCAGACGTTAAAGATCAAAGTAGGAAAAGATGATATACACACGGACATTCAGCGGATCAAACGGATTCGAGAAAAAGTCGGACCGGATATTCAGATCAGGCTCGACGCCAATCAGGGCTGGACATGGAAGGAAGCGATCACAGCTATTCGAAAAATGGAAGCGCTGAATATTGAATTAGTAGAACAGCCAGTGCCGAAAGAAGATATCAAAGGCCTGCGCCGTGTGACGGAAGCAACTGAAACATTGATCATGGCAGACGAAAGCATTTTCAGTTTTCATGATGCAATCAAGGTGCTTGAAATGAGAAGCTGTGATCTGATCAATTTAAAATTAATGAAATCAGGCGGCATAAAAGAAGCATTAAAAATCAATGCCCTTGCCGAAGCATACGGTGTTCAGTGCATGGTTGGCAGTATGATTGAGTCAAAGCTTGGCATTACAGCAGCGGCACATTTCGCCGCAAGCCAGCCGAATATCACCCGCTGCGATTTTGATGCCCCGCTTATGCTGAAAGAGGACATGATAGACGGAGGAATCGTGTACAAAGGAAAAGATATATTTTTACCGCTGCATCATGGGTTAGGCATTCAAGGGGTGAAAGGAGTCTCATGATGATATACGAATCAAAGGTTCCAGTCGCTAACGTTTGGACAGCGCCGCAGTCTCCCCGAGAAATCGATCGAAAGGTGCTTCAGGACTCCATCAACATCAAAGAATGGATTGACCAGCAAACATATGAAGAAAAGCTGGCTTTATGTGAAGAAAATTTGATTCAATCTCAAGTACTGCTCGGCGGACGAGTGATTGGATTAGAAGAGACAGCTGGCTGGATGAAAGTCGTCATACCACAGCAGGCCAGCCGGAAACATCCGCAAGGCTATCCAGGCTATATACCTGCTGAGCAATTAAAACAAGTAACAGAGGGAAGTGCGTCAGCTGCATCTCTTATCGTTTGTCAGAAAAAAGCCATGTTATATCAAAACGGGGAACCAGATATGGAGATTAGTTTTTTAACAGAGCTGGCAGCAGCCGAAGAAACAGATGATCAATTTCATGTTGTCACCCCAGTAGGAATAAGAGAAATCAACAAAGCGGATGTACGCCCAGGCTCACATGCTTTCTCTATGACCGGCAAAGATGTCGTAGACGCAGGAAAACAATTTATAGGCCTTTCGTATTTATGGGGAGGCATGAGCAGCTTTGGCTATGATTGTTCAGGCTTTGCTTACAGCATGTACAAAGCGTGCGGATATCTTTTGCCGAGAGATGCAAGTGACCAAGCAGTTCAAGGAACGCCGGTTACATCAAGCCATTTAGAACAAGGCGACTTGCTGTTTTTTGCAAATGAAAACGGAAAGGGAGCGGTCCGTCATGTAGGGATCTACGCTGGGGACGGGATGATGCTTCATTCGCCTAAAACCGGCAGACAAATAGAGCTTCTCTCCCTTTCTGGCACTTCATATGAAAAGGAATGGGCAGGTGCAAGGCGGTATTTACCAAGCGAGAGGAGGAGCGATCATGACAGTTGAACCACTCTTACAAGTAAACAACCTTAAAAAACATTTTCATCTATCGAAAGGGAGAACCTTAAAAGCGCTGGATGGTGTCTCTTTTCAGCTGAAACAAGGTGAAACCTTTGGTCTCGTTGGTGAGTCTGGCTGCGGCAAATCCACACTTGGAAAAGTGCTCATGCGTCTTTATGAACCTACAGATGGTGAAGCCTTATATGAAGGGAAAAGTCTTCACCACCTTTCTAAAAAAGAATCATTTGATTTCAACCGGCAAATGCAAATGGTCTTTCAAGATCCGTATTCCTCGTTAAATCCAAGACTGTCAGTAAAAGATATTATGCTGGAGCCAATGGAGATTCATCAGCTTTATGGCAGTCAAAAGAAAAGGATTGCCCGCGTGAAAGAACTGCTTGAAGCGGTAGGATTAAGCTATGATTTTGCCACCCGTTATCCGCACGAATTTAGCGGGGGACAGAGGCAGAGAATCGGCATTGCAAGAGCACTTGCCTTAGCGCCAAAATTTATTGTGGCAGATGAGCCGATTTCTGCACTAGACGTCTCCGTCCAAGCGCAGGTCGTGAACCTGCTGAAAAAACTGCAAAAAGAGGAAGGATTAACTTTTCTTTTTATTGCACATGACTTGTCCATGGTGAAATATATTAGTGACCGGATCGGTGTCATGTATTTAGGTCATCTCGTCGAATTGACGACGAGTGATGCATTATATCAAACACCGCTTCACCCATATACACAAGCCTTGCTGTCTGCCATCCCCATTCCAGATCCTGACGTAGAGGACAAGCGCAAAAGGTTTATTTTAAAAGGAGAAATTCCAAGTCCAGTGAACCCGCCAAGCGGCTGTGTATTTCGAACACGATGTCCTGCCGCGATGGATGTGTGTGCTGAAAAAAAGCCGACATTACAAGCGGTGGAAGAAGGACATGAAGTCGCCTGTCATTTATACAATAGAAAATAGGACAAGCCCGATAAAAAGCCAGCAAGTAGACAAACTGTTCTACATGCTGGCATTTTTAGTGGATGAACGCCGAATAGGCAATGTACAGCATCTGAAAGAGCCGCCGGATTTAATAATTTCCGAAAAGTCCACTTTAATAACGGTGTACCCGTGAGCGGTTAATAAAGCATTTGTTTCTTGGTTGCTGGGCAAGCTGATCACTTTTTTCTGCCCGATGGATAAAACATTTGGTCCAAGTGTGAATTGCTCTTGTTCGCTGATTTCAATCAAATCATAATACGTTTTGAGCAGCTGGAGATCCTTTTGCTTGAACGCGTCAGGATAAATGATTATCTCGTCATGAGACAGAATATTCATCACACAATCAAGATGCAAAATGTGAGGAGGAAGGTGAATCGGAATGATGTCATGATCCGGCAGTTCCTTTTTTAGCTGGTAGATAGCGGCTGAACTAGTTCTTTTGCTCGTGCCAACAAACACACGCTTCTGATCCACAAGCACATCGCCGCCTTCAATCGTTCCGTCTGTCAAGGTAACAGCTGACCACCCTTTTGCCTGTGCCCATTCTTTTAGATATTGTTCTTCCCCTTGCCGAACCGGAGCGGCCATCTTTGAAACAAACAGTGTATGTCCAATCGTAAACCCAATATCCCGCGTGAAGACTTGCTCAGGGAAGCGGTCATTCGCAGGGAGTAGGATGGGCCGAACTTGATGATCTTTAAGCGTTTGGATCAATTGCTTATGCTGAGCGACTGCTTTCATTTGAGAAATATTTTCTTTCGCAAAATGTTTCTGGGTTTCGTTAATAATTTGTTTGATTTCCATATAAATAGGACTGCATAAAAGAACTTTTTTTAAATCGTCGTATTCACTCATGCATTGCGGCATTTTGTATAATTGCTCTGCTCTCATAGAATCCATCAAATGGCCTCCTTGTTCATTCATAGTTCTATTATTCCTTCTTCTAGCCATGGTTGAAACATTTCCGAAAGAAAATCTCTCACATAAGACTAAAGCAAAAAGTTTAGACAAACCTAAAAGAATAGTGTTTAATAAAAGTCGTTCCGCATCCACGAAAACAGCAAGAAGGAGCTATGATGATGAGTGAAGAAAATTTCAAATACTGCAAGGAATCGAAAGTTGTTAAAACCAGCAGGGTATTCCCTCTCGATACGAATAACCACCAAACGTTATTTGGCGGGAAATTAATGAGTTATATAGATGACATTGCCTCCATCTCGGCTGCAAGACACAGCCGCAGTGAAACGGTCACAGCTTCAATGGATTCTGTTGACTTTTTAGAGCCGATTGGACAAAAGGAGTCAGTATGCTTGGAATCCTATGTCACATGGGTGGGCACGTCTTCTATGGAAGTGTTCGTCAAAGTCATTAAAGAAAACTTGATGTCTGGAGAGCGCAGACTCGCAGCGACTTCATTTCTGACATTTGTCTCATTAGATGAAAACGGAAAGCCTAAACGAGTCCCGCAGGTGATGCCGGAAACAGAGGAAGAAATCATGCTTCATCAAACAGCGAAGCAGCGGGCAGAGGAAAGAAAAAGCCGCCGAAAGCATAGTAAGGCGCTTGCTGACGCACTTGGGACAGATAAGCCTTGGGCGTAAAAATCACCCTTTAAGCGGTGATTTTTTTCTGTGCCAGTATCTTGCATGGCAAGATAGTGTATGATAAGATAAAGCTATCTTGTGATGCAAGGTACTGGAATCGGAGGAACAATCATGACAACATCCACACAAATGCTAAAAGGAATTTTAGAAGGCTGTCTGCTGTCGATTATTTCTGAGGGCGAAATTTATGGGTATGAAATGACGAAGAAGCTCGCGCATTATGGGTTTGATCAAATTAGTGAAGGCAGTATCTATCCGATTTTGCTGCGTATGCAAAAGGAACAGCTGGTGACAACCGTAACAAAAGCGTCAGCGAGCGGTCCGAAAAGGAAATACTATACGCTCACACAAGCGGGAGAACAAGCGCTCACAGGGTTTATTGACCGCTGGAATGAGCTTTCAAAAAATGTAAATCGCTTATTACAAAAAGGGAAGTGAGATTATGGTATCAAAAAAAACAAGACACATTCTACTAGAGCTGCAACTTTATCTCATATCAAAGGGAAAAAATCAGGATGAAATCGATGAGCTGATGGACGAACTGACAGCACATGCGGTTGAGGCTGAAAAAGACGGCAAAACAGGTGAGGATGTGTTCGGAGGAGATCCGCGGAGCTATGCTGATGAACTGGCAAAAGAGCTGTCAGGAAACCATAAAGACTGGGTGCCATTCGTCAGTGCTTTCTTAATTGGATCGCTTTTTTATATGATCTTATCAGATGCAATCAGCCAAAACTTATCCTATTCTTGGTTTGCTTTAATTGGATATCCGCTCGTTTTAGTGGCCAATGTCATCATGATCATTGTGATGTTTAGAGCGTCTGCCTTTCAAACAAGCAGCCGGGTATTTCTTTACTTTTGGATGTTAGGAATCTTTCAGCTGACAGCGATGGTGACAATCAAACTATTGGATCAAAAGGTCGGCACACCACTACTTGTCCTTACTTCTGGCCAGAGGTGGGGCGTCATTCTGCTCATGCTGCTATGCATCGTTGTATTCAATGCAATCTTAAAGGCGAATGTCGTTTCATTGATTCCGATTATCTTTTTCGGACCGCAGCTTATCTTCGAATGGATTGGCTGGACGTCACCAAGTGTGATTTTGCTGCAAAGTCTGCTATCTATTGTGATTTTAATAGGGCTTATGCTCATTGTCCTGCGCCGGGCAAATAAGAAAAATGAAAATACGAATGTAAACTGAGCACATCTCATACGATGTGTTTTTCTTTTTCTAAAAAAATGTAGAAATGGAATTGTCTTTTTCATTACAATGGGGAGAGGACAAAAATGAAAAGGGGTTCTGTTTTTGGATATTGTATGGGGATATATACTCGTTTTTGTATTGGCTGCCTTGCCTTTTTTTGAAGTGATTGGTGTCGTTCCATTCGCAATCTTAAGTGGGCTGCATCCTGTGACAACGGCTGTGATTGGATTCATCGGCAACTTTTTGACAGTCTTGCTTCTCATTGTGTTCGTGGACCGGTTTAAAGCATGGTGGTTAAAAAGAAAAGAGGAAAAAGGTGATGAAAAAGGAGAGAAAAAGCAGCTGCGCGCGAGAAAAATTTGGGAACGATACGGTCTGCCTGGGTTAGCGCTCATAGGACCTTTTATCATCGGCAGTCATTTAGCAGCCTTGATGTGCATGAGCTTTGGAACGAAAAGAAAGCAAGTCGCGGTGTGGATGACTGTCAGTTTAATGATGTGGACAGCGCTGGCTGCAAGTTTAACCGGTGCGGGCTTCCATTACTTTGCCCCAGATTCAAATGGATTGTTCGGAGATATTTTTAGCAAGTAAAAAAGGGGGGATCATCAATGACACATCAAATAAGGACAGTGCTTGAAACAGAGCGCCTTAAACTGAGAACGATGAATGAACATGATGCGTCATTTTTATATGACGAGCTGTTCCAAGATGAAGAAGTGATGAAGTATTATCCTTCTTTGAAGGATGAACAGCAGACAAAAGAGTGGATTGCATGGAATCAAAAAAATGACCGCATGTACCACACCTCGCTATGGATCATTGAAAATAAAGAAACAAATGAACGACTTGGACAAAGCGGAATTGTTCTGCAAAACATCGAAGGACAAACGGAGCTTGAGATCGGCTATATGCTAAAGAAAGCGGCGTGGGGGAATGGCTATGCTGCTGAAGCCGCAAAAGGCTGTCTTACCTATGGATTTGAAGAAATGAAGGTCAGACGGATGGTCAGTTTAATTCGTCCTGAGAATGAAGCGTCAGTGAAGGTCGCTTTAAAAATGGGCATGAAAAAAGAAAAAACCATTTCAAAATGGGACCAAATCATAGATGTATACAGCATCACACGTAATGGCGAAAACGGCTCGCTTACCGAATAAGCAGAGCCGTTTTTCCTTTTATTCACGCTGTTCTAACTGAAGCAAATATTTCTTCCGTTCAATCCCCCCGCCGTAGCCTCCAAGCTCACCACTTGTTTGAATCACGCGGTGGCAGGGAATGATAATCGCCAATTGATTGGCACCATTTGCATTACCAACGGCACGAACCAAATGCGGATCGCCAAGTTTCGTGGCTAGATCTCGATAGGATCTCGTTTCTCCTGCTGGAATGCGTGAGAGCTGGTCCCATACCTTCATTTGAAAAGGGGTGCCATGTAAGGAAAGTGGTACAGTAAATTTGGTCAGCTTTTTCTCAAAATATAGGGCCAATTCCTTTGCTAATTGCTGATGAACGTTTGTTTCTCCAACTAAAATGCGGGCATGATGCTTCTTTCTTAATGTTTCAATTTCTTTTTCGAGCCCCCGCCTGTCCATAAATTCCAGTAAATACACATGTGTGGCATCTGTCACGCTGATCATCCGCCCGATCGGTGTGGAAATAAAATTAGCATAGAGAATGTGAATCTGCGCTTTTTTAGGGGGATTTCCCATGATTTTCGTAAATGCATCATTGAAGG
Source organism: Bacillus sp. FSL M8-0350 (assembly GCF_038593345.1). Taxonomy (NCBI): domain Bacteria; kingdom Bacillati; phylum Bacillota; class Bacilli; order Caryophanales; family Bacillaceae; genus Bacillus; species Bacillus sp. FSL M8-0350. Next base: position 1,278,003 of record NZ_CP151985.1, read on the forward strand.
CGCTTGAAGATTCATAGCCGAAAGTGACCTGCTGATCGATTACTTTTTTTCCGTTCAAAATTTCTTTAAAGGCAAGTCCCATTCGGCGAGATCTTGCATATTGTACAAAGGTCATGCCGTAAATGTCTTTAAATTTTCTTCGAGCTGTGGCAGAGTGAATCCCTAATTGGCGGAAGTCCTCTTCCTTCCAGCGTTTCTCAGGATTTTTTTCTACTGCTGAAACGAGTGTTTTGACTTCTTCAGGAATGCTGTTCGGGTATGTTAATGGTGTGCAGCGCTTGCAAGGGCGATACCCTGCCAGCAGTGCTTCCTCCGCTGTAAAGAAAAACTCACAGTTTTCAAATTTTGGCTTTCTGGCCGTACATGTGGCATGACAGAAGATGCCAGTTGTCTTAATACAGGCAAAGAATGTGCCGTCATATTGCGGATTCTTGTCAACAAGTGCTTGATAAAATTCATGTTTTTGTTCATCGGTCATCATCATATGAATCCACCTCTTAATTTTCTATAAAATGTTTTTCAGCATTATTTGGAGTACAACGGATGATCTGTAAATGCATCATCCTAAAGTTGAACGTTCATCACATCAATCTGATTTTATTATATCAGCGGTGTGATCGTTGCCGTACCCGGAATAGATCCTTCTCCCTCGTATAACAATCAAGCATCATTCTCCTTCTTTTCTCATTTTTCACTTCCTGTTTTAGTTCATATATTTTAGCTGCTTCTGTTTCATTTCTTCATAAAATGCTTCAACTTCTTGTTCGTAAAGTACGGTCTCCATGTCCTTGTATTTACGCTTAATCGTCAATGTCATAAAAAATAAATGAATTGTCATATACGCTCGTTTCCTTTCAGTTCGCAGCATGTGAAACAGCCCGCAGATCTTCTTTATCAGTTGACCTGTTTCTAACCCTTAGTATACGGAGGTCCCATAAAATTTCTTTCGAAAAATGAACAAGTATATTTACGTGTGGCAAGCAAAGCGGTAGACCGGTATTTCGGGGTGTGATACAATTTTGACACACAGAATCTGCTTTAAGTCAGATCTGTTTATTAAGAATTGGTTTTCTAGGGTTCCGTGCGGGTGGCGCAGTCTGGACCGAGAGAAAACACATAAGGTCTACAAAATAGACCGTATGTACACGGAGGGATAAAAGCCCGGGAGATTTGATCAAACGATCGATTTCCGGGCTTTTTTTGTTGGTTGGAATCGTTCAGAAAGGAAGGATTAGATGAAATGGGGAAATGTCTTTATTGCGGCGATCTTTGAAGTCGGCTGGGTGATGGGGTTGAAATATGCTGACTCTTTATTGGAGTGGGCCGCAACCATCGTTTGTATTGTCGTCAGCTTTTATTTACTCCTGAAAGCCACGACTGTACTGCCAGTTGGCACACTTTATGCCGTTTTCACCGGACTTGGGACAGCAGGTACTGTCATAGTAGGTATGGTACTGGGAGAGCCAGTACAGCTGGTGAAATTACTTTTAATCATGGTGCTTTTAAGTGGTGTATTAGGGCTTAAACTAACCACAGGTGAAAAGAAAGGAGAGACTGAATCATGAGCTGGCTTTTACTCATTGGTGCAGGCATTTTAGAAATGCTTTGTGTCACCATGATGAATCAATTCCAGAAAGACCGGCATGTCAAATGGATTTTATTCATTGCAGCTGGATTTTCGCTGTCCTTTCTCATGCTCTCTCTTGCGATGAATACAATTCCGATGGGAACGGCATACGCCATTTGGACTGGCATTGGAGCTGCTGGAGGAGCCATTGTCGGCATGCTGTTTTACGGTGAGTCGAAGGACGCAAAACGTATATTCTTTATCGCACTGATTTTATCTGCGGCGGTCGGGTTAAAAATCATTGAATAAGAAAAGGCTGTCATCTGTCTGCCAGCCTCAGCATGTAGACAAACCCACACATTCTTTGTCAGGCCTGCAATGGTTTTCTATCACGCTGAAAAAGAAGAAAAAGGGCTAAAATAAAAATCATTTTAGCCCTTTTTTGTTACATCGAATGATGATTGGAATCGTTTTCATTTTTGCGGTAAAGCTGACTCACTAGAAGAAAACAGACACCAAATGTGAGCAAAGGAATGAGTCTCTCACCGGCCATAAAAAGATAAATACCTGTGATCAGACATACGATGCCGAGCCAAAAGCTCACTTTACCAAACAAAGTCATGCTTTTCATCTCCATCACTCCTTTTGTGATAAAAGGTCTACTCACATTATATCACGCTAGGTGCAGAATTGAATGAATATTCAATAAAAAATGGACTCTTCATTGCTTTTTCTCTTTCCAGTCCAGTATAATATTTCATTAGAATGAAAACGCAAATGAGGTCATGATACATGAGAACATTGATTACAGAGAAACTTGAATTACACAGACAAAAGCACGAGCAAAAAGGCAGATTACTTGTCAGCTGCCCAGATCAGCCTGGTATTGTATCAGCTGTTTCTTCCTTTTTATTTGAGCACGGAGCGAACATCATTGAATCCAGCCAATACACAACCGATCATGAAAGCGGCCGGTTCTTTTTAAGAATTGAATTTGATTGGAAAGACATCTCGGCGAATATGGATCAATTGAAAAATAGCTTTGAGCCAATCGCAGCATCATTTCAAATGACGTGGAGCATGTCGCGTGCAAGTGAGCTGAAAAAGCTGGCAATCTTTGTCTCAAAAGAGCTTCATTGTCTGCATGAGCTTCTGTGGGAATGGCAAAGCGGAAATTTAATGGCTGAAATCGCAGTTGTGATCAGCAATCATGAAACGGCAAAAGATACAGTAGAATCGCTTGGAATCCCATTCCATTTTGTAAAGGCGAACAAAGACATTCGCAAAGAAGCTGAAAAAGAGCAGCTCGCCTTATTAGAAGAGTACGACATTGATGTGGTTGTGCTTGCTAGATACATGCAAATTTTAACGCCTGGATTCATTGAAGAGCATCCGAACAAAATCATTAATATTCATCATTCCTTCCTGCCAGCGTTTATTGGTGCAAACCCATACAAGCGGGCATATGAGCGGGGGGTCAAATTAATTGGTGCGACTTCTCATTATGTCACCAATGATTTAGACGAAGGCCCGATCATTGAACAGGATATTGAGCGGGTCGATCACCGGGATGATGCGGAAGCCCTAAAAAATATTGGCCGGACAATTGAGCGCAGTGTGCTTGCACGTGCTGTCAAATGGCACCTTGAAGATCGCATTATTGTTCATGAGAATAAAACGATTGTCTTTAATTGACCGCTTGACTTTTCTTTAGCAATTGGTGATAATATAAAAAAATTAACGAGCGTTGAAAAGGAATAGTAAGCAGGAACTGATGCGTAAAGAGAGCAAATGATGTGCTGAAACATTTGCCGCAGACAGCTGCTGAACCTGCCCTTTGAGCCTTAGAGGAAAAATCTAAGCGCGTGCCTGGCGTTACAGGAGTTGAGTGGAATAAGCAGATTGCATGCTTATTCAATGAAGGTGGTACCACGGAAAATCCCTTTTCGTCCTTTACATAAGGAGAAATAGGGATTTTTTTGTGCCTAAAGGTATAGCGGAGGGAATCAAGGATGAAAAAGCAAAGGATCGTCATAAAAATTGGCAGCAGTTCATTAACAGAGCAAAAAGGAGCCATTGATGAACAAAAGATGCAGGATCATGTAAGAGCCATAGCAAAGCTCAAAGAAGCAGGTCATGAAATCATTTTAATTTCGTCAGGAGCCGTTGCAGCAGGATTTGGCAGCTTAGGCTATCCATCAAGACCTGTGACCTTAAAGGGGAAACAGGCAGCTGCCGCCGTTGGTCAGGGCTTGTTAATGCAGAAATATACAGAGCTTTTTTCACAGTTTCACATGACACCTGCTCAAATGCTTTTAACACGTAATGACTTTTCAGATCGAACAAGATATCGAAATGCTTACGCAACGATGATGGAGCTGCTGGAAAGAAAGATTTTGCCGATCATAAATGAAAATGATTCAGTCTCCATCGAGGAGCTTACCTTTGGGGATAATGACATGCTGTCAGCTCTTGTCAGTGGATTAATCCATGCAGACCAATTGATTATATTAACAGACATCAATGGCATTTATGATGCAAATCCAAATGAGCATCCTGAGGCGAAGCGGTTTGATGTCCTGACCCACATTTCAGAAGAATTGTTTTCATATGCAAAGAGCACCGGTTCAAAGGTTGGAACAGGCGGAATGAAATCGAAGCTCTCAGCTGCACAAACGGCACTTTCACTTGGCGTGAAAGTCTTCATTGGCACTGGCACTGGGGAAGACAAGCTGCTTCGCATACTTGCGGGTCAAGGCGACGGAACGTATATCGGTGAACAGGATTTATCAGCTGTGAACAACCGCCGTCAATGGATTCAATTCCACTCACCGGTCTCTGGAAAGATCATGATTGATGCAGGAGCAGAAGCGGCGATTTTGCATAATGGCAGAAGCCTTCTTCCGGCAGGAGTCATTGATGTCGCTGGTGACTTTTCTAAAGGAGAAGTCGTAGAAGTCGTCGGTCCAAACGGATTAGTTGGTAAGGGACAAACCTTGTACGCCTCCGATGAGCTTCTCGGCATTAAAGGAATGCGAAGTGACGAGCTTTCAAAAGAGAAGCCTGAGGTCATACACCGAGATCACTGGGTACAGCATGTACAAAACTGAGGAGGGAATACGATGAATGAAGTTCTTGAAAAAGCAAAAAAAGCAAGTGCAGCCAAAGATCAGCTGCTTCTAAAAACGACGGAACAAAAAAATGCTGCCCTGCACGCCATCGCGAGTGCACTAAAAGCATCTTCAGCTTATTTAATAGAGGAGAACCTAAAGGATGTTCAGGCTGCTGAGGAAAAGCAGTTCACTCCATCTGTCATTGACCGGATCACACTCACGGAAGAGAGAATTGAAGCCATTGCAGACGCGACCCTTCAACTCATTCAGCTAAAAGACCCAATTGGTGAAACGTTAGAAACCATTCAAAAAGAAAACGGCCTGCTCATCGAAAAGGTCCGTGTACCGCTTGGAACGGTTGGAATGATTTATGAAGCAAGACCAAACGTGACAGTCGATGCTGCGACCCTTTGCTTGAAAACTGGAAATGCTGTGATTCTGCGCGGAAGCTCATCTGCTATTCATAGTAATAAAGCAATTGTAAAGGTGATTCATGAAGCGCTTCATACGACGGATATTCCAGTAGACAGTGTGCAATTGATTGAAGATACTGGCCGTGAAACGGCGAAAACGCTGTTCACCTTAAATGAATACCTGGATGTCCTCATTCCGCGCGGCGGGAAGAATTTAATTGATCTTGTCGTGAGAGAGTCAACTGTGCCGGTGCTTGAGACAGGTGCAGGAAATTGTCATATCTATATTGATGAAACAGCAAAAAACGAAATGGCTGAGCGGATTGTGCTGAATGCCAAAACCCAGAGACCCTCTGTTTGTAATGCGATCGAGAGCATTGTCATTCATGAAACATGGGCAAAAACATACGGTGCTTCGTTATTTGAAGCCCTTCAATCAAATGGGGTAGAAATACGCGGTGATGAAGCCGTTTGCGCGCTTGCTCCTAGTGCTACATTAGCGACAGCAGAGGACTATGCAACGGAGTTTTTAGCACCGATCGTCAGTATTAAAATTGTAGAAAACATAGAACAAGCGATTCAGCATATTCAAACATATAGCTCTAAGCACTCTGAAGCGATCATTACGGAAAACGATGAGCATGCAGCCCTTTTCTTAACAGCTGTCGATGCTGCCGCTGTTTATCATAATGCCTCTACTCGTTTCACAGATGGCTTTGAGTTTGGCTATGGAGCGGAAATAGGAATTAGTACACAAAAACTTCATGCAAGAGGGCCAATGGGTCTGCCAGCCTTAACGTCTGAAAAATTTGTCATTCGTGGTCAAGGACAAATAAGAGAATAACGAATTTAAAAGAGAGTCTTGTGACAACAGGCTCTCTTTTTCCTTTCATTTTTGTATTTCTCCGGTCAAGTATGATAAAATATGGTAATGTTTTATATTTTGAGAAGATTGGAGAAGGCAACGTATGGCGAAAATCATTCCCTCTTCGGATATTGGAGTGAAAATCAACAAGTGGTATGAATTAATCCGCAGATTTGATTCCGAACAAGCAGAACAGTTAAAGCAGGAAATTCGCACCTCTCTTGATTCAATGGAAGAAGATCAGAATTTGCTTCTCTATTTTTCTTTAATGGAATTTAGGCATGAGGTCATGCTCGATTATTTAAAGCCATTAAAGGAAGGAAAGCTTCGCGCCAACTTTTCCGAGCTTTCGAAAGAAATAGATGAGCATCAAACGCATGTTACAGGCATGCTTGAATACTACTATCATTTTTTTAGAGGCATGTATGAATTCGGGCGGAGGGAGTATATTGCTGCCATATCGTCTTATCAAAAGGCAGAGCACAAGCTTTCTTTTGTATCAGATGATATTGAACGTGCGGAATTTCATTTTAAAATGTCAGAAATATATTATCACATGAAGCAAACACATATCTCGATGCACCATGCTAAACTAGCGCTGGATGTTTATGTTCAGCATGAACTGTATGCGCTTCGCACGATTCAGTGTGAATTTATTGTGGCCGGTAACTACGATGATATGAGAAGGCATGAAAAAGCATTACCACATCTCGAAAGAGCACTTGCGAGATCAAGAGAGTTTCAGAATGTGCGTTTTATTGCCTCCTCTTTGTTTAATATGGGCAACAGTTATTACCGAATGGGAGACTTGGGCCGCGCACTCGAATTAATGAAAGAATCCATCTCGTTATTTGATCAAAATCAATCCGATCATCTTCGTCGATCTATAGACCCTCTTTATACAGCCGCTCAGATATTATACAAACAAGGAAAACACGAAGAAGCATTACACTACAGAGAAGAATGTATGAAGAGAGCAGAAGCTCTTCAAGATGACATTCATATTCAGAAAACCATATTTCTAGAAGCATTGTATTTAAGACAAGATGCTGAGCATATTAAACGAATTTTCCATTTTTTAGAGTCTGCCTATGCATATCCAGATATAGAGGAGCTGGCATTAGATACCGCAAAGTATTATAATGAAATGGGGGATTATGAAAAATCTTCCATGTTCTATGGGGAAGCGGAACATGCTCGAATCTATATTCAGAGAGGGGATTGTTTATATGAATTTTAAAAAATGGGCAGTCGTCTGTACAAGCATCACCATTATGGCATTGTGGCTGGCAGCAGCAAATGCCGACCCAGATAACAGAAACCATACGCTAGAACAACCGAATCCGCAGCATGACACGATCTAAAAGCCCTTTTTAAAGGGCTTTTTTTTACTGCCTAACAATTTCCGGACATACTCATAAAAAGGGTTCAGGCAGGAAAACTTAAAAAAGAGTATTTATTGATTGACTCTGTAATTTAAATTGTGTACAATTCAATTGTAGAAAACATTATTGAAGAGAAAGAGGGTTATATTCATGTCAGACGTTTTATTTACAGCAACGGTATCAGCTGTCGGAGGAAGAGAAGGTAAGGTTGTTTCAACAGATGGTGTACTTGAACATGATGTAGCAATGCCTGGAACACCAAGAGCAAAAAAACTTGAAAAAGCAACAAATCCAGAGCAATTATTCGCAGCAGGCTACTCTGCATGTTTTGATTCAGCCCTTCAAATGGTAGCAAGACAAGAGCGTATTCGCTTTGAAAGTGAAGTTACAGCACATGTCAGCTTATTAAAAGACAGTTCAGATGGTGGCTTCAAACTAGGCGTTCAATTAGAGGTAAAAGGAACTGGAATTGAGCAGTCAGCATTAGAAGAACTTGTTCATAAAGCACACGGCGTTTGCCCATATTCAAAAGCAACTCAAGGAAACATCGAAGTAGAACTAGTAGCTGTCGCACAATAATAGACATTATAAAAGGCTGAGGGAATATTCCCTCAGCCTTTTGATTGTGTTAAATTTTGCAAAAGCTCATGTAAAGAGGCACGCAGTGTTTTTAGCTCTTCTTCCGATCTGCCTGTCCCAGTCAGCATGTGAGACGGAATCGCAGTGGCCTTTTCTTTTAGCTGCTCTCCATATTCCGTTAAACGAATTTGTACAGACCGCTCATCCTCTTTCGAACGTTCTCGGATAATGAGTCCATTTTGCTCCATTCGTTTCAGCATGGGCGTGAGTGTACCGGAGTCTAAATAGAGAAGCTCTCCCATCGTTTTCACATTTAATGTTCCATGCTCCCACAATAAAAGCAGTGCCAAATATTGCGGATACGTAATGTTTAATTCTTCTAACAACGGTTTATACTGCTTCGTCATCTCTCGTGAACTTGCATATAACAAGAAACAAAGCTGATTTTCCAGCTTCATATGTTCAAATTCATTTGTCATGTCAGTCACCAACTATTTTTTGTCATACTTATCATTGTATAAGATTTTCTTCCTTTTTAAAATAAATACAGACGAAAAATGAAAAATTCTTCAATGTGCGATAAATGTTTGAGAAATGAATAGAACGTGAAAAGGATGAATAGATGAAGGAGGAGATGAAGATGAAACCATTATTCACAGCAAAAGTAAAGGCGCAGCATGGAAGAGCTGGACATGTTCGTTCAGAGGATGGTGTGCTCGACCATAACATTGTCATGCCTAACGCAAAGAAAGATGGAGAGACTGGTACAAACCCAGAGCAATTATTTGCAGCAGGCTATGCAGCTTGTTTCGGAGGAGCACTTGAGCACGTAGCGAAGAAGCAAGGGATAGAAATAGAATCGGAAGTAGAAGGACATGTCAGTCTTTTAAAAGATGAAAGCGACGGCGGCTTTAAGCTTGGCGTAAAGCTGATTGTGTCTGCGAAAGGTCATGATCATGACAAAGTGAAAGAGCTTGTCCATGCTGCCCATGAATTCTGTCCATATTCAAAAGCAACAAGAGGGAACATTGAAGTAGAGCTTGAAGTGGCGGAGTAATAGTAGAAGACACCTGCTTACCCGCAGGTGTCCAGCGTGTAGACTAACCCTCGCATTCGGTGTCAGGTCTGCGCTCCGGTGCTCACGAATGTCAAATTCGCTCCGCTGCTCGTCCTTCCTAGGGCTGCAAAGGTTTTCTATCACGATGAAAAGAAGACAAAGGGCTAAAATAAAGATCATTTTAGCCCTTTGTCAACAATCCGCAACACCTGCTTACGAGCAGGTGTCTTTTTTTAATATTCTTTCTTTTTATCGTATGCTTCCCATGCTTCAAATGGTGCAAGGGTTTTTTGAGGTGTCAGCTTGTAAAATGGTATATTTCTTGATTCGTATTCTTTGTTGATTTCTTCATAAATAAATGAGTCATCAAAACCAGAATCCGCTGCATCCTGATGTCCAGCAGCAAAATACACAGCTTTTGGTCTAGCCCAGTAAATAGCGCCAAGGCACATCGGACAAGGCTCGCAGCTTGTGTATAGAATGCAATCTTCTAATTGGTATGTATGTAGAGTTTGGCACGCTTTGCGAATGGCTGTGACTTCTGCATGTGCGGTTGGATCGTTACTCGTTGTCACGTTGTTGCTGCCCTCTGCAATAATCTGACCATCCTTGACAATGACTGCTCCAAAAGGGCCGCCAGTACCACTATTGACTCCTTCTACTGCAAGATCAATTGCGCGTTGTAAAAAATCTTCGTGATTCATTGTCTTCCTCCCTTTGTTCGACTGACTTCTCTAGTATAAACGAATCATGCTAGAAAAGAAATCATCATAGCAGGAGATCGAACAGGCCAATTTGCGCATAAAAAACCCCTGCCGAGTTCAGCAGGGAAGAGACATTCAATTAAGCGTGCTGCGCCAGCTTTTTACGAGCGACTTCAGCAGCTGTGACCATGTTTTTCAAAGCAGCAATGGTTTCAGGCTCTTGTCTAGTTTTTAGACCGCAATCCGGATTCACCCAGAAGCGATCTGTTGGACAAACGTTCAGCGCATCATCAATAATTTCGCTCATTTCTTCAACAGATGGAACGCGCGGGCTATGGATGTCATAAACACCTAGTCCAAGTCCTTTCAAATACGGATGTTTTTCTAAGTAATCGAGGAATCCGCCATGACTGCGTGAATGTTCAATTGTAATCACGTCAGCATCCAAGTCTTCGATTGTATCGACAATATCCTCGAAGTTACTGTAGCACATATGTGTATGAATTTGTGTTTCATTTTGAACGGATGATGTGGATAAACGGAATGACTCTGCTGCCCAGTTTAAATATTCTGCCCAATCACTTTCTTTGAGCGGAAGTCCTTCTCTTAGCGCAGGCTCATCCACTTGGATCACTTGAATACCAGCTGCTTCTAAAGCTTCTACCTCTTTACGCAAAGCGAAAGCGATTTGGAAAGCAATGTCTTTGCGAGAGATATCCGTTCTTGGGAAAGACCAGTTTAAGATGGTAACAGGTCCTGTCAGCATGCCCTTGACTTTTTTCTTTGTTAAACTTTGTGCGTAAACTGTCTCTTTCACTGTCATTGGCTCTGTAAACTCTACATCTCCATAAATGATTGGCGGCTTCACGCAGCGTGATCCATAGGATTGAACCCAAGCAAATTTTGTAAAGGCAAATCCGGCTAGCTTCTCACCGAAGTATTCAACCATGTCTGTACGTTCAAATTCCCCATGTACGAGCACATCCAGACCAATTTCTTCTTGAATATCAATCCATCGTTTTGTTTCTTTCTTAATAAACTCATCGTACTCTGCATCTGTCCACTCATTTTTGCGCCATTTTTGACGAGCACTGCGCACTTCGGCAGACTGCGGGAAACTGCCAATTGTTGTTGTTGGAAGAAGCGGGAGCTCAAGAGATTCGTTTTGGATACGAAGGCGTTCTTCAAAGGCAGCTGGACGTTTAAAATCTTTCGATGAAAGATTGTTGCGTTCCGCTGTTAGATCCGCATTTGTTCCTTTTGCGAACTCTTTTAAGGTAAGAAGTGCTTGTGCTGCTTCGTTAATATCAGCATCAATGGCAGCTGCTCCTTTTGTTAAACCTTCTTTTAGCAGTGTCAATTCAGCCAGCTTTTCAGTGGCATAAGACAGTCCGTTTAATAGTTTTTCTTCAAGCTGTTCGCTTGGGTGTTTGGCAACTGGCACATGCAGCAAGCTGCTTGATGGCTGTAGCCACACTTCTTTCGGCTGAACGTCAGCAATGACTTCAGAAATAAAGGATAATCTTTCGCCAAGATCTGATCTCCAAATATTTCTTCCATCAATGACGCCTGCTGCTAAAATTTTATCTTTCGGGAAGCCGTGCTTTTTCACTTGATCAAGGTTGCGCCCTTGATCATGGACAAAATCAAGACCGATTGCTTCAACAGGATAGGTGACAAGCTCTTCATACGCATCTACTGAATCAAAGTATGTTTGAAGAAGAATGTTCAACCCAGGTACGGCTTCTTTGATCGTTTGATAGATTTCTTTTACGGCTTTTACGTCTTCACTGGAAGCTGTGACAAGTGCAGGTTCATCAATTTGAACCCATTTGACGCCTGCTTCTTTAAGTTCTTTTAAAAGCTGAGTATAAAGCGGCACTAGACGCTGCTGGATTTCTTTCACTTCATTTGCTTCATAACCTTTAGAAAGTGAGACAAATGTATATAGACCAAGTACAACCGGTTTTGTTTCAACACCAAACGCCTTTTTCACCTTTTCGTAAGCTTCAAGCGGCTTGTTGTGTGTGAGTTTAAATTCTGTGCTTTTTTCGTATTCTGGAACGATGTAGTGATAGTTTGTATTAAACCATTTTGTCATTTCACTTGAGACGGCATCTTTTGTTCCTCTTGCCATCGCGAAGTATGTATCTAGCGGGTCTTTTAAGCTGCGGAAGCGCTCTGGAATCCAATTGAACATAACAGCGGTATCCAGCACGTGATCATAGAAGGTAAAGTCTCCAGAAGGAACAACATCAATTTGTTGATCGATTTGTGTTTTAATGGCAGTTAAAAATTGTTCATCCAGTGTGCTTAAGAGGGTTTCGCGGTCTGTTTGACCTTTCCAGTAAGACTCAAGTGCTTTTTTCCATTCTCTGTTTAAACCAATGCGCGGAAAGCCTAGATTACTTGTTTTAACAATTGTCAATTCCAATTCCTCCTCTAAATATAAAAAGACATTTACGCTCATGATCATGATTGATGAGGTAAATGTCTGGTTTAAAAGACAAAATGTGTGTGCGAAATAAGGCGTGAGTATCACTGACGCTTTTCCGACATCTCCTATCAACCGTAGGGGGTTTGATGTGATAGAGCGGCTGGTATCCTGGCTGGTGAATCTGCAAGCTTTTCATCCTTCCCATCCTAATGACAGTGGATTCCTGAGAAAAGCTCTCCTCACTCACAGTGGCGGGACCGCGCCGGATTTTCACCGGTCTTCCCAATTAAAATTCGACGTGTAATCGAATTACCGACTCTCAAACTATGAATTTATTGTGTTCGATTATATAACGTTCACTTCATTTCGTCAAAGTAAATTTTGAATAATTTTAATTAAAAAAATCCTGAGAAAATTCTATCTTTTCTCAGGACCTCTATTTAAGCTATAGAGATAAAAGATCTGCTTCTAATGTTTTTTCTAAAAGGACATCAGGCGCAGTTAAATATAAAAATCCATTCCCTACAAGGGCTTTCGACTGTTTTAATGGAAGGGTTCTTCTGACAAGCTGAGCATAAACCTCAGGCTCTGTCAGCTTGCGCTGGAACGCTTCTTCTTCGGCATTTTTAATAATGGCTAGTGCACCGCTTACGTGAGGGGCAGCCATTGAAGTCCCTGTGAGCCTGCCATATTTATGGTTAGGGAGAGTGGATAAAATGTCTTCTCCTGGAGCGACGAGGTCGATTTCTTTATTGGCGTTAGAAAATTCAGAGGATTCTCTAGCAAGGGAAACAGAACCGACGGCAATGACTTCATTGTATGCTGCTGGGTAGGAGAACTCTTCCGTACGCTCGTCCCCGTCCCCTTCATTTCCTGCTGCGCACACAACAAGCACACCGCTTTTTACCGCATTTTGAATGGCTTCCTGCAGGGCAGGCTCATTGCTTGGACCACCGAGAGACATAGAGATAATATCCACCTTCTGCTCTGCGGCATAGTTGATGCCATCAATGATCCACTCATATTTTCCGCTGCCATTTTCACCGCCAAGAACTTTCACGATGAGCAGCTTGGCTTCAGGGGCAACCCCTAAAATTCCGCCATTTTGATCGGTTGCGGCAATCGTTCCTGCTACATGGGTACCATGCCCATTATAGTCTTTTACATTTTCAGCATCTCCATCGTCATCATCGGTAAAGTTCTTCCCACCGATAATCTGATCTTTTAAGTCGGGATGCTCTGTGTCACAGCCTGTATCAAGGACAGCAATGGTTATGCCTTTTCCTTTGAAGCCACTTGACCAAAGTTCGGGTGCTTTAATCTCCTGAATACTTTCCGGCGTCTCTTTCGCTTCCATCACATTGGCTTTTACTTCATACGGAATTAAGCGAATTTCACCTTTCATAAGAAAGCCCTCCTTATTTTGTTTTCAAAGTAGATTCAGGCTGCATAATGTTATTGTATAAAAGAAACTTTTGATCGGAAAGGGTCAATTGTAATAATTTTTCAAATAATCAATCTATTATCAAAAGTGCAGTTCTCCTCACATATTGACGAAAGAGCTCACCTTTTGAAGAAAACTCTTGATATCATATGAAAAAGAAGGAAATGCTGCATAGTGAGGTTGCACCTGTACAGATGAAAATGGGTGAATAGAACTAAAAGAGGCAGACTAAAAAATAATGAGATGAAGTAACAAATTGAGAAGAAGGATCAAGTTAAATGTTTTTTCTCAAAAATAATTCCCTCCATAAAAAAATAGATGTGAAGATTGTGACTGTTCCAAATGAGAAAGGCAACATATAATAATGGAAAGACAAGCTTGCCTTTTAGATAGGAGAGATAGAGATGAACAAAGGGAAGATACTCGTAGTCGAAGATGAAAAGAAAATCGCTAGGGTGCTGTCACTTGAACTTGAATATGAAGGATATGAGGTGACAGTCAAAGAGACAGGAATGGACGGCCTTCAGGCTCTTGAAGAAGACAGCTTCGATTTGGTGCTGCTTGACGTCATGCTTCCAGAGTTAAGCGGTCTTGAAGTGCTGAGAAGGGTTCGAAAGACAAATACAGCGACACCTATTATTTTGATTACAGCAAGGGGGAGTGTCCCTGATAAGGTAAGCGGGCTCGATCTTGGGGCGAATGATTATATAACAAAACCTTTTGATATAGAAGAATTATTAGCACGAATTCGCGCGCAGCTAAGACTGAATATACATGCACAAGAAGAAAAGGAGACAGAGCTGAGCATAGCAGATTTAACGGTCAACGAGAAAACAAGAGAAATCCAAAGGGCTGGGCAAATGCTTGAACTCACACCGAGAGAATATGACCTGCTTGTCCACTTACTGAACCATCAGCAGCAAGTGCTCACAAGAGATCAGCTTTTAACAGCGGTTTGGGGTTTTGATTATTTTGGTGATACAAATGTGGTAGATGTCTATATCCGTTATTTAAGGAAAAAAATCGATTACCCATTCGAAAAACAGCTGATTCACACAGTGAGAGGTGTGGGTTATGTGATGAAAGGATAAAGAATGAGATTAAAAAATAAGATTCAGCTTTATACGTCGTTGTCTTTGTTTTTAATGGTGCTCTTGTTTCATACAGCCATTTATTTTATTTTTTCGATGACCTTGACGCAAAAAGATATGTCCCGCTTGTCTGAGGTGGCTGAAAATATTGCCATTGCTTTAAAAAAATCAGAGGAAGAGGGTCTTCCGTCCTCGGAGCTGCTGAAGGCGTACCTGCCTCAAAATGGTATGATCCGAGTCGTGACAGAAACGGGAGAGTCAAAACTGACTGTCACAAAGGAATCAACGTTTAGCTCACTGCCTTTTACATACGAATCTGGCCAGACAGCAGAAATCAAAGAATACAATAAGCATATGATTGCGTTCGCTGCTATTCCGGTCATTTGGACAAATGGTGAGATTATGTCGCTTCAAGTATATGAAGAAATCGAAAATACGGAAGAGAACTTAGCGTTATTAAAAATGATTTTAATCGCTACCGGCGTTTTGTTTATTGTGCTTTCCTATTTTGCAGGCCACGTTTTAACAAAGCAAATTGTCCGGCCGATTAGCAGAATGACGAATACCATGAAGGCAAGTATGAAAGAGAAGGCGTTTAAACGAATTGAATTAACAGGCGATTCAAAGGATGAACTATATCAAATGGGACAAACCTTTAATGAAATGTCCGAGATTCTCGAGAAGCATTATGAAAAAGAACAGCAATTTTTGCATGATGCCTCCCATGAATTGAAGACACCGATTACCGTCATTATGAGCTACAGCAATTTACTCAAACGCTGGGGGCAAACACGTCCAGAGGTTGTAGAAGAATCCTCCCAAGCGATTCATGATGAAGCGAAAAAAATGAAAAGACTGACAGATCAATTATTGACATTGGCGAAAAACGGCCAGCCGTTATACTTGGATATGAAGCCGGTTGATCTTGGTCATTTGTGCAAGCAGCTTTGTCATACACTTGAAGTGGCTACCAATCGAACGATTCAATCTCATGTGCAGACAGATCAGCCGCTGATCGCAGAAGGAGACGAAGAGAAAATCAAACAGCTTTTGACCATCTTAATTGATAATGCGGTCAAATATAGCAGAGAGCCAGTTGATGTGACCTGCGGATGGGCAGAAGACAAGCCATTTATTTCAGTGATTGATCAAGGAATTGGCATAAAAGAAGAGGATCTGCCGAAAATCTTTGACCGCTTTTTCCGTGTGGATGAAGCGAGAAACAGTGAGACGGGCGGAACCGGACTCGGTCTTTCAATTGCGAAGCAAATTGCAGAAGAACATGAGGCCGAGCTGAAGGTAGACAGCCGTATCGGCGAAGGGACAGCCATGACCATTCTTTTTCAGAAATAAATGGGTCTTTTCTCATCAATTTCTCATTTCCTCCTTATAAAATAGGAAATAGGAAGGAGGCGCTGCATGTCTAGAAAAACGAAAATGGTGCTTGCGCTCGCAGGATGTCTTGTGATTCTTGCGGCCTTTGCAATGCTCATGATCCAAACCATTGATCAAAAAATATTAAGTGAAGCAGAAATGAAAAAAATGATCGCAAAAGACTACAATGGAAACATTACACATATTGATTTAATCAATCATAAACAGGACTATACAATGACGCTGGAAAATGCAAACGGCATCTATCAAATCATTGCATCTTCTGCAAGCGGTCAAATGAAAGAAATTAGACAGTTAAAAAGCTATCAAAAGCCAAATGAAAAAAATGCTGAGCTCCAGGCAGAAGAGGCGGCTGTTAAAAAGGTGAGCGGAACTGTCATTCAAAAAAAAGAGACGTCAGATCGTTTCATTTTTACCATCCAATCAAAAAAAGAATTATATCAAGTCGAGGTCGACAAACAGTCATTTAAGGTGCTTGAAGCAGAAAAGAAAAAACCAACCTCTAAAGAAAAGAAGCTTACGAAAATCACTGTCGAGGAAGCCATCCAAATTGCCGTCAAAGAAGTTGGCGGAACAGTGGATGATGCTGATCTTGAAACATTCAGCGGTATGCTCGTATTTGAGGTGGAGCTGGATTTGCCTGACGGCAGAGAGGCGGAGGTGCTTGTGAACGCCTATACAGGGGATATTGAGGGCATTACGTACGAAAACTAATCCTTTTCTCATGATATTCTCATGTTTCTTTCCTTCCTTTATCATCTTGTTTTCTTAAGATAGAGAAGAAATCAAACAGAGGAGGAATTGAACATGATGAAAAAAGTACTAGTAGCTACAGCATTAACGGGAACTCTTGTCGCAGGTGGTTTCACACTTCAAGCGCAAAATACAAATCAAACAGCAAACGCCGAGCAAGTCGTGCAAAAGAAATCGTCATTTGTTTCAAAGAAACAAGCTGAAAAAGCAGCCTTAAAAGTGGTGAAAGGCTATGTGGATGATGTGGATCTTGAGCGTAAAAAAGGAAAATGGGTGTATGAGGTCGAGATCAAAAAAGGCGGCTTTGAATATAAAGTATATGTCGATGCAAAAACTGGAAAAGCGATGAATGATCCAGTCAAAGAAAAGAAACAGAACGTGAAGATCACGGAAAAACAGGCTGAAAAAATGGCTCTTGCAAAAGTAAAAGGCACAATCACTGATTCTGATCTAGATAAAGAAAATGGTGTGTACATTTACGAAATTGAAATCACAACACCAAGCGGCGAGGAAGTTGATTTTGAGATTTCCGCTAAAACAGGCAAAATCCTGAAGCAAGAATGGGATGATTAAGCTATGACCAAACCTTACACTTTCATGTGTAAGGTTTTCATCGTGTAGACAAACCCTCGCATTCGGTGTCAGGTCTGCGCTCCGATGCTCACGAATGTCGAATTCGCTCCGCTCCGGTGCTCGCCCTTCCTAGACTGCAAAGGTTTTCTATCACGCTGAATAGAAGACAAAGGGCTAAAATAAAGATCATTTTAGCCCTTTGTCAACAATCTGCAAACCTTACACTTTCATGTGTAAGGTTTTTTCATTGGGACAAACTACGGGAAAGGAGGCGAGAGAATATGAAGAAAAAAGAAGAAGAGCAAACAATGGATCACGCGGAATACGTTCCGCATCCTGATGGAGAAGGATATGCTTTGTTTTTGCATGATTCCTTTCATCTCCTCTCCCAAGAGGATATGAATCAGCCGGAAGAGGAATAAAAAGACATGAAAAGGGCGATGGCTGAGCTGTCTATCGCTCTTTTTTTGAAAAGTAAGCGAATACATAAGGATACTTGGCATCTTGCTTATTGACATCATTCCGCTTTTTCTGTAATCTCAGTGTGTTAACAATATGAGACTTCGTTAGGTGAGGCTCCTGTATGGAGATACGCTGCTGCCCAAAAATGTCCAAAGACGCCAATGGGTCAACAGAAATCATCGACATAAGGTGATTTTTAATGCAGCTGGATTTTATCCTATGCCATACAGTGCTAAAGCTCTACGATTGAAGGAGCAAGTGTTTATTTTGTCATGCTTACAAAGCGCCTTCATTCGGTTGAAGGTGCTTTTTTATGAGAAAAGGAGGTGTGGGGATGGATCATCCCGATTCGAGACACATAGAGAGTATGTCAAAAGATCAGATTGACGCATCAGACAGAGGAGATCCTGACCCCGCACATTCTAAGGGATTCGGGTATCTCCTGACTTTGGGGAGGTAACAGCGATGATACAGAACATTACGTACGATGAACTCATTTTAAGAATCATTATTTTATTAAGAGATGGCAAACGCAAAGAATTTAAAAACATTATGGAAGAACTTCAGCCATATGATATGGCCTATTTATTTAAAGAACTTCCAGAAAAACACCGCGGCCGTTTCCTCAGCTTTTTAACAATCGATGATGTGACGGAAATGATGGGTGAGCTTGAGCGCGAATACCAAGAAATTGTGCTTGAAAAAGTAGGAAAAGACAAAGCCACCTTCGTCACAAACAAAATGGATAACGATGACCTAGCCAACTTGTTTGATGAAATGGATGATGAGCTGAAAGATCAGCTTTTATCAAACATGGAGGCAGAGGAATCAAAGGCCGTCCAGCTTCTCATGAATTATCCTGCTGAGACAGCAGGCCGGATCATGACCAACCGGTACGTATGGATTCCTCAGCACTATACGGTTCAGGACGCAGTTGTAAAGCTGAAAAGCTTTGCTGAAATTGCAGAATCGATCAACTATTTATATGTCATTAATGATCAAAAGCAGCTTGTAGGGGTTCTGTCGTACCGGGATCTCATTTTAGGTGAACCAGATGAAAAAGTGCAGGATCTTATGTTTACAAGAGTCATTGCCGTTGGAGCTTTTCAGGATCAGGAGGAAATCGCAAAGCTGATTGAACGGTATGATTTTCTTGCCATTCCTGTTGTAGAAGAGAACAATGTCCTGGTCGGAATCGTCACAGTCGATGATATCATTGATGTCGTCATTCAAGAGGCAGGAGAAGACTATGAGAAGTTCGCTGCCTCTGGTAAAGATATTACGTTCGACACGCCCGCTTTTGTTGCAGCATACCGGCGTCTCCCGTGGCTCATTTTGCTCTTATTCATTGGGCTGATTTCAGGCAGTATTTTAAATTACTTTGAAGATACCCTTCAGCAAGTCGTCGCCTTAGCCTTCTTCATGCCGATGATTGCCGGAATGACAGGGAATACAGGCACACAGTCGCTTGCGGTCGTCATTAGAGGACTTTCAAAAGAAGAATTAACGAAAAAAACCATTATGCGCCTGATTTTTAGAGAACTCCGAACAAGTATTTACATTGGGATTGTCTGTTCCATCATTATTACAGTCGTCGCAATGGTGTGGCAGGGAAATATGATTTTAGGATTTGTTGTTGGTTCGTCACTGCTTGCCACACTGATTATTGGAACGATGGCAGGTACGATCGTGCCTATTATTTTACACAGATTAAACGTGGACCCTGCGATTGCATCTGGGCCGCTGATTACAACATTGAACGATATTTTATCACTGCTCATCTATTTTGGTATTGCGACAGCTTTCCTTCATACACTCATGTAGCAAAAAGACTGTAAAACATGACGTTTTACAGTCTCAGCGCGCCGACAAACCCTTGCATTCGTTTTCAGTTCTTGCGTGCCGGTGCTCACGAATGTTCAATTCGCTCCGCTCCGGTACTCGTCCTTCCTAGACTTCAAAGGTTTTCAGATCGCGCTGAAAGGTAGACAAAGGACTAAAATAAACATCATTTTAGCCCCTTGTCCACAATCTAAGACTGTAAAACATGACGTTTTACAGTCTTTTTTTGTATAAAGATTGCATATAGCGCTTCCATCCTTTACATTTTAAGGAGAAGGTGGGAGAGAAACATGAAGAAATTCTTATTCGTTTTGATATGTATGTTTTTGCTGAGTGCATGTCAAAGGGAGGACGAGGGGAAAGACCGAAGGCTAGTGGCTGCAGAGCATATGCTTGAAGCCATCACCGAAGGAAATAAAAGAAAAATGGAAGACATCTACGTCGAAGGCGCAGTCCCGAGCCCAGACGACATTCTGAAGCTGAAAAAAGAATGGGGCATAGACACGCTTTCTTATGAGGATTTTCAATTGGAAGAAGCCAGCATTCATGTGTTCCACGCGAATTATGAAGATGCAAAAACCGGGAAGAAAAAGGCACTTGCCCTGCGGGTGAAAGAAGATCCTGAAAGAGGCGGCGTGCTGATTGACTTTGTAGGGGTTGTTGAAGGTACTGAAGCTTCCTCTAAATAAAAAGAATCGTTCAAAAGAGCGATTCTTTTTTTGTTTAACGATTTTTATACCGAAAGTGTGCGTTAATCTGGCCTTCCAGCATTTTTTTCTTAAATTGTCCGCTTTTTAGCGCTTGTTCTTTTTTCTTCATGTCTTTTAAAATTTCAGCTGTCTGCACACCGTCTTCCCGTTTATTGGCGATGTCCATCAAACGTTCAACATCTGCAAAAGAATATTTCCGTGTGCCTCTTGTTGAGCGCTGGGGGTAAATGAGTTTACGTTCCTCATAATATCGGATTTGCCTGACGGAAAGCCCTGTTAGCTCACTGACAATCCCGATTGAAATGACTTTTTTATCTTTATAAGATACATCTTCCTGCGTCATATACTCACCCCTGCAAGTCTTTTCTTCATATTATATAGAACGAGAAGGAAAAAAACCTATCGTTTGTTAGAAAATATAACACAAAAACGAAAAAAATGAAAAAACCATGGAAGGAAAGATAACAGGGAGTGTGCAATACATCTTACGGCGGCATATAATCATGGTGAGTTGACATAGGAGGAGGAGCATATGATGGAGCAAGCACAGATCATTCGTATGGCAAAAGAAATCATCGCATTAGATGTGAAGAGGGATGAATTGCTTGAGCAATTCATGCAGGCTGCAGGTCAGAATGCACATGCGCTTCTAAGAGCCATGCAAAATGATTTGTATAAGAAGTCTTCATAAGCACCCGATCCAAATCACTTGATAGGAGGGATAATCGGTGCGGCGTATATTAAAAGAAGCTTTAGCAAAGGAAAGACATTATTATACGAAGCAGCTATGTTCATTAGGAGTTTACAGCCCTGATGCGGCCAAGGACATGACAATTAGTGACTTAAAAAAAGAGTATCATTTCTTTTTCAACAAAACAGAGCGCTATTTGTAAAAATCCCTTGAAATGTGCGTATGTCACATAAAGGGTTCTTTTTTTGTGTTTAATATTATAGCAATATTGAATTTTGTAGAAATTTGGCGAATGAAGTGTAAGAAACCATAGATTCTTTACAGATTTTGTTAAAGTGTGTCGCATCTTGATGGTTTGCTGAAAAAGCTTTTTTTCGAGATGATTGTGAAAAATAAGAAGGATTTTAAAAGTTTATATCGAAACCTTATACATAACACGAATGGAGTCACTTATGTGGTTGAAAGGGTTTTCAAAAACGTACTTCTATTTTTTACGAAAGGCTCCAACTGCACCGCAAGACAGCCTTGAAGTTAAAAAAATATTATAAGAGGTAGATATGTGATGAGACTATCGTTTAATGAAGAAGAAGTAGAACGCTCAATGACGCTTTACAAGGTTTTTGCAAGAGCATTTAAAAGCGTTTCAGAACACAGTATTAGAGACAGCAAAGAGCATGGATTCAATCCAACTGAATTTGCCGTTCTTGAATTACTGTACACAAGAGGTGCTCAAAAGCTTCAGCAAATCGGCTCAAGACTCCTGCTTGTCAGCGGGAATGTGACGTACGTAATTGACAAATTAGAACGAAATGGTTTCATTGAAAGAGAACAGGACCCCAAGGATAAACGGTCTGTTTATGCCCATTTAACGGAAAAAGGGCGAAGCTATCTTGACAAGATTTATCCGATCCACTCTCTTCGGATTGCGCGTGCATTCTCTGGTCTGACGCGTGAAGAGCAAGAGCAATTGATTAGTCTATTGAAAAAAGCAGGTATTCACAGTCAGCATTTATTATTTAGATAAAACGAAAAGGTGCCAATGATGGCACCTTTTTTATGTGTCAAGCAGCGCCGGATAGGCGATGAATTTTTCAATATCGCTTGCTGGCAGCGGCTTGGCATAATAAAACCCTTGCAGGTCGTCACAGCCCTGGGCAGATAATAGCTGAGCCTGTGCAAATGTTTCAACACCTTCTGCTATCACTTCGAGAGATAATTGATGTCCCATCGCTATAATAGCCCCTGTAATCTGTTCAGACTTTGAATCACTTAAAATATCCTCTATAAAGGATTTATCAATTTTCAGTCGATGAATCGGTAAATCCTTTAAATAGCTTAATGAGCTGTGGCCTGTACCGAAATCATCAATACTAATGCGGACGCCAAGCTGTTTCAACGACGTTAACACCTGTTTTGATTGCTTGATATTGTCCATTGTCATACTTTCTGTGACTTCAAGCTCCAAGAGTGACGGTTTCAGATCGTATTTTTTCAGTGTCAGCTTGATCAAATCAATTAAGTCTTCAGAATTGAATTGTTTCGCAGATAAATTGACAGCCACAGGGATCTTTAGCCCATCGTTATACCACCTTTTTGCCTGCTTGCCAGCCGTATCAATGACCCATCTGCCAATATCGATGATCAGTCCTGATTCCTCTGCCAGCTCAATAAAAGCTTCAGGTGACTTTAAGGAACCATCTGGTGCCTTCATTCTTAAAAGGGCTTCAACCCCAGTCATTTTTCTTGTTTTGGCACTGACTTGCGGCTGGTAGTGAAGGACAAATTGTTCTCTTTGAATGGCATCCCTCAGCTCCAGCTCCCGGTTTAACCTGTCCTCACTCAATCTTTCCATGGATTCGGTAAAGAATTCATAACGGCTTTGCTTATGTTTTTTGGATAAATACATGGCCATATCGGCTTTTCTCATCAGTTCCATCCCGTTTTTTCCATTTTGCGGAGAGATAGCGATTCCAATGCTGATCGATGTAATGAGCTGATGGTTCTGGATGAAAAAAGGACGTTCAAATTGATGGATGATATTTTTAGAAAATTGTTCGATTTTATGTGTATCATGATCCATGTGGGGAAAGATCATTAAAAATTCATCACCGCCAAGTCTTGCGATAAAGCCATTGTCCGGTAAACATTGCGTTAGTCTGTTTGCGGCAGCTTTCAGCAGTAAGTCTCCTATGTTATGACCAAGTGCATCATTAATAATTTTAAAACGATTTAAGTCCAGAAACAGAACCGCTGTTGATGTTTTTGACTTTTCTTGAGCGGAGAGAACATCATTTAAATGATTGATGCCGTGGCGGCGGTTAGGAAGCTCTGTTAGTGCATCATAATGTGCCATCACATGAATTTCTTTTTCTGCAATCCGCTGCTGTGTTAAATCTTTTAAAACAAGATAAATGCTGTCGAGTGAATTGTTCACATGAACAGGTATGTAAGTGACATGATAATAATAAAAACGATCTGCTGCTTTCAGTTCTGCTTCGCGTGTGATGGCCTTTTTTGACTGAGAAATAAATTCTTCCCACAACTCAGTCGGCATCACATATTGGCTGACATCATCACCAATCTTAGAATTGCACAACTCTAAGATTTGTTTACCAGAGTCATTTGCAGAAAGAACCTTTCGATCGACAGATAACACGATAATGCCGTCTATATTATGTTTGATGAGCGATTGAAACCGCTGTTCATTTTCTTTCAGCTGATCTGACTGCGTCATGATCCGGTGATCAATATAGGCACCAAAGATCATCAGCGTTTGAACAATAAGTGTCATCAATCCGATGAAAATCGACAGACTGAATGGCGACATTTCAAGATAGCCGCCTGCAGCGGCCTGTCCATTTGAATGATAAAACATGGTAGAGGCAGCCATACCAGTATAATGCATGCCTGCTATAGCACCGCCCATCAACATTGAACCAAGGCTCTTTAAAAGATAATTCTTCCGTTTACTTTTCATGTGCTCAACACGAAAGAAGAGTTTCAATGAGAAGTAGGAGGTAATGGCAGCAATGAAAAACGAAAGAAAAAAGAGGACTGGATCATAGCTGATTGAGACATTGGCCATTGATTCCATTCCAAGATAATGCATGCTGCAAATAGCTGAACCCATGGTGATTGAACTAATGAGCAGCCGTCTTCTAGAGAGCTGCTTTTGAATGCATATTGAAAAAGCGATCAAGGATCCGATAAATGAGGCCAAAATCGATAAAATCAGTAAGGATGTATCATATGTGATACCAACACGCATTTGAAATGCCATCATGCCAATAAAATGCATCGACCATATCCCCATTCCCATGATCATTGCACCAATGAGCAGCCATACCTTTTTCTTTGCACCGCTTGACTGTGCTACCCTGCTGGCTATATGAAGAGCTGAGTAGGAGGCGACAGCGGCGACAGCGATTGACAGAAAGACAAGCCATCCATTGTAGCTTCCTGTTAAATGGGTCATGTAAGAAAACCTCCTGTATCTTAAAACAGACATATACTTAATATATCGGATCGAATGGCTTCTGTGTTCACCTTTCCTTCACTTAAATACAACAATCAACGTTTTTTTCACCCTTCTTTTATAGTAAAATCAAATTTAATGTAAAAAAACGACGAAAAGCGAATCGTTTCTTCGGTTTTATTCGTTTAATATATGGTGTGATTCTAAAAGAGATAGAATCAGTCAAATGATTATGTTTGAAAGGGATTGATAAACATCGAAGATTTTATTATTTCTTTAGCTGATGCCTTTAAGAACTTGTCATACTTTGGCATCTTCCTCGCATTATGCATTGAATTTGTACCTGCTGAAGTGGTTTTGCCTCTTGCGGGTTACTGGGTCTCAGAAGGGGACATGGCTTTTATCGGTGTTGTGGCGGCCGGCTCCATTGGCGGCGTGGCTGGTCCTTTGACCTTGTACTGGTTAGGACGTTACGGCGGCAGACCCTTTTTAAATAAATATGGAAAGTACTTTTTTATAAAACCTGAGTCGCTTGATAAATCGGATGCTTTCTTTGAAAAGCATGGCGGATTCGTCGCATTCAGCGGCCGGTTCATACCAGGAGTCAGAACGCTGATCTCCATCCCGTGCGGTATTGCCAAGATGAATGTGTGGGTCTTTTGCTTGTATACGTTTTTGGCAATTACACCAATTACGTTTGTGTATGTGTATCTTGGGTTTATGCTTGGGGAGAATTGGAAAGAGGTTGGCGCCATGATAGATCCTTATCTTTTACCAATTGGGATCGGTGTTGTGTTATTGTTTGTTGTCTACCTATTGATAAAACGAAGAAAAAGAAAAACAGAAACGCCAACTGCCTAATCAATGGATTGAACAGAAAGTCAGCTGTTGACAATCCAGTGTCTATTGATTATGATATAAGTAATCTAAATATTCTAAATCCCGCCAAAGGGGAGTAGCGTCCGGTTTTTACCGGAAACAAAGTCGTCATTACATGGACTGATGTTCATCGGCTTTGTTGGCATGATTCTACATATCACATGTCTAGCAAGACCTTTGCCATTACAGGCAAAGGTCTTTTTTGCATTCATAAGCCTTTGTCTGTTGTGGGACAATAGATAAAAACAAGGAGGAATGATGATGGATGCAGCCATTATTTTAGAGTACGGGTGGGTTCTGCTCGTACTGATTGGATTAGAAGGGATTTTAGCAGCTGATAACGCGCTGGTCATGGCCGTGATGGTCAAACACCTTCCTGAAAAACAAAGAAAAAAGGCACTGTTTTACGGACTTGCAGGAGCATTTATTATGCGATTTGGTTCTCTGTTTCTTATTTCGTTTTTAGTGGATGTGTGGCAAGTTCAAGCCATTGGTGCCATTTATCTTCTTTATATTTCCATTCACCATATTTTAAAATCGCACGTATTTAAGAAAAAGGAAACAGATACAAACATGAAACAAAGCGGCTTCTGGGCAACAGTCGTGAAAGTAGAGCTTGCCGACATTGCTTTTGCTGTAGATTCCATTTTAGCGGCAGTCGCTTTAGCTGTGACACTGCCAAAAACAAGTCTTCCGCAAATCGGTGGACTCGATGGCGGTCAATTTATTGTTATTCTATTAGGCGGTATCATTGGTCTTGTTATTATGCGATTTGCAGCAACGGTCTTTGTGAAACTGCTCAAAACAAGACCGAGCCTAGAAACAGCAGCATTTGTCATTGTCGGATGGGTGGGTGTGAAGCTCACGCTTTATACACTGTCACATCCAGCCATCGGGGTCGTATCGTCTCATTTTATCCATTCAGCATTATGGAAAGTCATTTTCTGGACAGTGCTTCTCGCAATTGCAGCATTTGGCTGGTTTTTATCAAGTCCATCAAGAAAAGGCGGGCAGGAAAACGAGGAGAAACAAGAGGCACGCTTGGGAGAGTAGGTTTTTTGAAAGAAATATCATTTCATTTTCATAACACGTATATTACAAATAAGGGGGAGATACCCCCTTATTTCTTTGCTTTTAGACGAAACATTGTAAAGTAGATGGTGACATACATGTCATAATTGAGTAACAGGAAATGAATTCCTCATTTCTTCCTTTGCGCTTCCCTCATAAATTAGCTATCATAAATGAGTAATATAGGGAGAACTGAGGTGAAACCATTGCTTAGCCTTTTGTTTAAAAAAGGAAAGAAAAAGCAAACATTAGAGCAGTCGGCTATCAGTATTCAACAAGGTGATATCGAACTGCAAAATGCATTAATAGAGCAATACAAACCATTTGTCGCTAAGACGGTTTCATCCGTTTGTAAACGATATATAGATGAAAAAGATGATGAATTCAGCATAGGCTTAATAGCCTTTAATGAAGCGATAGAAAAATACTCTGCCGAAAAAGGAAACTCACTGCTTGCTTTCGCAGAATTAATTATTAAAAGAAAAGTGATTGACTATATTCGAAAAGAAGCAAGAAATGCGCCAACGGTTCAAATGGACCTGCAAGAAAGTGAGAATGGCGAATACTCTCAAAGCATGATTGAAGCAGAGCTCTCTGCAAATGAATATAGGCGTTTAATTGAACAAGAACATAGAAGAGAAGAGATTGAACATTTTAAAGAACGATTGAAAGTTTACGGTCTCACGTTTCAAGAGCTGCTTGAGCATTCACCAAAGCATGCAGATGCCAGGCAAAATGCCATTAAAGTAGCCCATACACTCGTTGAACACGATGAGCTGAGAACCATTTTATTTCAGAAAAAACAATTGCCTGTCAAACAGCTGGAAAAGCTAGTGGAAGTCAGCCGCAAAACGATTGAGAGAAATAGAAAATATATCATTGCGATGGCGATCATTATGACAGGTGACTATGTGTATTTGAAAGATTACCTTAAAGGGGTGCTTAATTCATGAGAAGAGGCATTATAGTAGAGAAAAACAAAAAATATGTCACGCTGCTGACCCCTGATGGACAATTTCTGCGGACAAAATATGAAGAGCAAAACTATGAAATCGGCCAAGAAGTGACATTTCCGAATGAATCACGTCTCGAAAGAAAAAGAGCCGGTTTTTTTGACCTGCTTCGTTTACGTCCGTTAAATGCAGGAATCCTATCAATAGCAGCGATTATTGTCGTAATTTTTACTATGATGCCATCTTTCTCAAGTCAAAAAGCATATGCGTATATGACAATTGACATTAATCCAAGCTTTGAGCTGAAGCTTGATCACAATTATCAAGTGATCGGTGTCACACCGCTGAATCAAGATGCAAAGCAAGTACTGGCGAGTATGAAGGAT
This sequence comes from Bacillus sp. FSL M8-0350, assembly GCF_038593345.1. Lineage (NCBI taxonomy): Bacteria > Bacillati > Bacillota > Bacilli > Caryophanales > Bacillaceae > Bacillus > Bacillus sp. FSL M8-0350. The sequence continues at coordinate 1,305,848 of NZ_CP151985.1, forward strand.
TTAGAAAAAAACGACATGACCAAAGTCGTGCAGGAAATTATAGATGACTGTGACAAAAAAGGATATGTGAACAATTCTAAAAGTATTTATATTTCAACCGTTTATGAAAACAAGCAGGACAATACATATAAAACAAACGTAAAAAGCAAAATTAACACCATTTCTGGTGAATATCAAAAACGCAATTATAAGCTGGAAACTGTGGAAAGTGACCTGGAAACAAGAGAAAAAGCTCAAAAGGCAGGCATTTCAACAGGAACATATATTAGAAATCAAGAAATGCAAAATAAAGAACATGAAGACATCAAAAAGGATGAAGACGCAGCAGAGAACGATGCTGTGAAGGAAGAAGATCCTAAGAAACATGAAGAAGAACAAGCAGATAAAGACAATCAAGAAGACGTAAAGACAGACGATAGCGAAGAGATGCAGCCAGATCAAGAGGCTCCTGAAGCTGAGCACAAAGAGCAGAAGGAGGCAGAGAGGGAAGAGCAAGGATCTGTTCAAAAGCCTCAAAAACCTGATAATGAAAGCAAAGACAACAACATAAAGGAAGAAAAGGATCATTCTTTCGATAAAGAGCAAAAAAAAAATCACTCAACTGATCCTGATGAAAGAAGACACTGGAACGGTACATCACGTGGTGATGCAGAAAAACACGCAAAAAAAAACGGCAGGGATCAGAACAATCCATCCGCTGAACAAAAAAGAGAACATGTGAAGCAAAAAGGGAAAGGTGCACCGTTTCCTTATCGCGAGAACCGGCATGAGCACACATATCAACAATAAAAAAACGCCAGAATAGCTCCGGCGTATTTCACCATGTCATGATTTAGATTGATTACCCATTTGTGATTGAGCCTGTTGAACGAGTCTTTTTGTGATTTCACCGCCAACAGAACCGTTTGCACGTGAAACTGTATCTGAACCGAGAGTGACGCCAAATTCTTGAGCGATCTCGTATTTAAATTGATCTAAAGCTTGTTCTACTCCAGGAACAAGAAGTTGATTTCGATTTGCCATGTTCGTATTCCTCCTTTCACCTCATGTTTGTTGCGCCTTCTTATTTTGAAAAAAAAGCCGTACAATTATGCTGGCAATTGCTGTACAAAAAACCGAGATGATGAAGGTCACCTCGGTTCTTATTTAACCCTTATTCAGCTGCAGCGTATTATACATCATTTCTTGAGCTGTACTTTGCAAATGAGAAGTAAATACAGAGAAGACGGTAGAACTGATAATCCCTTTAATCAAATTCCATTGGCTCTTCGTCAATTCTGTAAACTCGTCATGGAGCTTGTCTGTCTGCTCCTCGGTTATTTCTCGTAAATTTGTTTCCTTTAATGGAAATTGTGTATGGTGATAAATAAAATCAAGGACGTGCGCATATGCTTCATAAAAACGGATTGGACTAATAATATCATCTGTTCGATCTGTGATGGTGTTAAATAAGGCAGATAAGATCATACGTATGGTATCGAAGTCAAAAACTGATTTTAAATCCCTGACAATTAATAAAATAACGACCTGATCAATAGAGTACTTTTTGCCAAGCTCTGGATGGCCAATCATATCTTTAATATCACGTTTGATCCAATTTTGGATCGCCGTCGATTTAAGAGAAGTCAGCTCACACAAGTTGCCAAGCTCAACAATTTCATTTGTAGAAAGACCATGCTCTGATTTTTGCTTCCGCCGTTCAAGCTTCTCAAAAAAAGACGGGATCTTTAATTCATCATAGTCATGATCCTTGCCATTTTTTACAGATAGTTTCAAAAGCTGAAGCGGAGTCAGATCTCCCTCTCCTTTTAGAGAATACAGAAGTCTTGTCATGTCAATTCTCGTTAATTTAAAAGTAACCATGTTCCACCTCATTTGTACGTCAAAACGTGATTATTGATCTAATTCAACATCATAGTCTCTTTTTGATGAAAATGCAAAATAAACTCAAAATCAGACCTGTGCGTCACAATTTGTTCACTTTTCTGCTGGGGCAAATGTCGTAAATATTGATGTGACGGGGCTTTAGCCGTTATGATAAACAAAGAAAGTGATTCCTTTTTCCTTGCAATTTGAGACGTTTATTTTTATAATTTTATTAATAAGTTCATTTGAACTTAATATGACAGCGGAGGTTATGTATGGGTAAGAGAATATTTCTGTTTATATTAACGAACATTCTTGTTATCACTACGATTGGTATTGTACTGTCGGTTATTAGTGCAGCAACTGGTGTTGGTTCTTATATAGGAGCAGACGGAAGACTTAATATCCTTTATCTTCTTGTATTCAGTGCAGTTGTTGGTTTTGTTGGCTCGTTTATGTCACTTGCAATGTCTCGCTGGATGGCAAAAATGATGATGGGTGTGCGCGTGTTAAATCCAGAAAAGGATTCTTTAACATATGATGAGCAGCAGCTAGTTGACCGCGTGCACAGACTTTCAAGAGCAGCAGGCCTCTCTAAAATGCCTGAGGTTGGTATTTATCAATCATCTGAAGTAAATGCTTTTGCAACAGGTCCTTCTAAGAGAAGATCACTTGTTGCGGTATCAACTGGATTGCTTCAGGAAATGGATGATGCAGCAGTTGAAGGTGTAATCGCCCACGAAGTCGCTCACGTTGCAAATGGTGACATGGTGACCATGACACTGCTTCAAGGAATCGTCAACACGTTTGTTGTGTTCCTTTCAAGAATTGCGGCATGGATCGCTAGCCGTTTCGTTTCACGAGAAGAGCTTGTGCCGATTGTTCATTTTATCGCTGTGATTGTTTTCCAAATCATTTTCTCTATCCTAGGAAGCCTTGTCGTGTTTGCATATTCTAGACACCGTGAATTCCATGCAGACCGCGGCGGAGCCGACCTTGCAGGTAAAGATAAAATGATTCATGCGCTTCGTTCACTTGAGGCGTACACGTCAAGAATCAAAGATGATGATCAAACAGCAGTCGCTACACTTAAAATCAGTGGTAAACGAAAAGCTTCTCTTTTCTCAACACACCCTGATTTAAACGAAAGAATCAGAAGACTAGAAGCAAAATAAGAAAGAGGAAAAAGACATTCTTTAACAGGATGTCTTTTCTTTTTGATGAAAAAGAAAATAAAGCATAAAATAGCTTTAAAATCATGTCTCTTTTCATTAAAATGATAAAGGTATTCGAAAAGATAGATAAAAGAAGGAATGACAATGAATCCTATAAAAAAGCTAATTGACCGGCTGTCAGCTTTTCAGTTGATTGCCCTTTATTATTTTCTTGCTGTGACCGTGTCGTTTATTCTTCTCAGCCTGCCAGTGGCTCATCAAAAGGGAGTCAAATGGACATTCATTGATGCCTTGTTTACAGCGGTGAGTGCTGTAAGTGTTACAGGACTGACTGTTGTCGACACCTCACAAACATTTAGTGTGGCAGGGATGTGGATCCTTGCATTTGTTCTGCAAATCGGAGGCATCGGCATTATGACGCTCGGTACCTTCGTATGGCTAGTTATGCGAAAAAGAATTGGAATTAAAGAAAGAAAGCTTATCATGGCAGATCAAAACCAAAGCAATTTATCTGGAATTGTGAAACTAATGAAGCAGGTCTTATATTTAATTTTGCTGATTGAGTTTGTCGGCGGGCTGATTTTAAGCATGTATTTTCTCAAGTATTACGATGTGCAAGGCGCTTTCTTACATGGCTTCTTCTCAAGTATTAGTGCGACAACCAATGGGGGCTTCGATATTACAGGGAGTTCTCTTATTCCTTACAAAGATGATTATTTCGTCCAGTTTATTACGATGCTGCTGATCATCTTTGGAGCGATTGGTTTTCCTGTGCTCGTGGAAGTGAAGGATTATTTGTTCAATCAGGACCGAAAGCACGCATCATTCTCATTGTTTACAAAAATCACAACGCTCACGTTCGGCGGCCTTGTCGTTGTTGGAGCGATTGGAATATATGCACTTGAAGCCGGGTTTAGCTTTGTAGGGAAAAGCTGGCACGAAATCTTGTTCTATTCTTTGTTTCAATCGACTGCAACAAGAAGCGGGGGGCTGACAACGTTAGATATTACGCAGCTGACGGAACCGACGCTTTTATTTTTATGTATGCTCATGTTTATCGGGGCTTCCCCAAGCTCTGTGGGGGGCGGCATTCGGACAACTACGTTTGCTCTTAATTTACTCGCCTTGTTTCATTTTGCTAGAGGTAATAAGTCCATTAAAATCTTCAAGAGAGAGCTTCATCAAGCGGATATTAATAAATCCCTTATGGTAACCATGATGGCCTTTATTTTGGTCTTTGGCGCTACGTTCCTGTTATCCTTAACAGAGCATAATACACTTCTTGAAAATTTATTTGAAGTCTGCTCTGCTTTCGGAACAACGGGGCTGTCGCTTGGGATCACCTCAGATCTCACTGTGTTTGGTAAATGTATCATCATGGTGGTCATGTTTATTGGCCGGATCGGTATTCCAAGCTTTTTATATTTAATAGGCCGAAGAGAAAGCGAAGCAAATTATCATTATCCGAAAGAGCGCGTCATTATTGGCTAAACAGCATTCAATTTGAATGCTGTCAGCGTGTAAACAAACCCTCGCATTCGCCCGCAGTTCTGCGCTCCGGTACTCACGAATGTCAAATTCGCTCCGTTCCGGTGCTCGTCCTTCCTAGACTTCAAAGGTTTTTTATCACGCTGAAATGAAAACAAAGGGCCAAAATGATCTTCATTTTGGCCCTTTGTCAACATCTTACAGCATTCAATTCGAATGCTGTTTTTTTATTTCCATTATCTAACTGGCTAAATCACATGGGATGTTCGCAATCTATAGGTAAGAGGTGAACGAGACGTGCTGGATGTGTTATGGAAAGCAATTGTCATGCTGCTAGTTGGTACCTTGCTGCTGAGAATAGCAGGGCCTAAATCGATTAGTCAATTAACTGTACAACAAACAGTCATCATGATTTCAATCGGATCGATTATTATCCAACCCTTTATTGAGCATAATTTACTTGAAACCATTTATGCAGCTACCATCTTTATTGTGGCACTTGTCATTATGGAGAAGCTGTCGATTCAATCGGATTTTTTTGAAAAATTGCTTTCAGGCAAATCGGTCGTGATTTTACAAGATGGCGAAATGCTTGATCATAAGCTGAAGAAAACAAGGCTCACAAGGGATCAATTTAAAATGCGTTTAAAGCAGCAAGGCATCACTGACATCAGCTGTCTCAAAAAAGCCACGCTAGAAGCCAATGGACAAATTGGCTATGAGTTAAAACCTGAGGAAAAGCCAGTGACGGTCAAGCAAATGAAAGAACTCCTTGACCAATTAAGAGAAGAACTAAACCTGTCAAAAAAGGACTGAATTCAGATGAAAAGAAAAGCAGCGAAAAATGAAGCATTAACAAATAATATGACGCCGACAGAAAGTATGGCACATGATCAAGGACAAACTCAATTTGACGAACAATCAAGAGATCGTCAGGCAAACCGAAATTCTCATAAAGGGAAACAAGGGGGAGCATCTCGTGACTAAGAAGCATATGAAGAGCAAAGAGATGAAGGACCATAAAAAGCCAATGGACCCAGATATTTTAGAAGAGGAATTTGGCAGTGAGCTTGGAGATATTAACAGCAGCAAATGGATTGATACATTGGTGAAGCCAAAGAAAGATGATGCATGTCAGCAGAATAAGAAATAGAAAAAACGATCCATGAAGGATCGTTTTTTATTTGATATAACTGCCTTGCCTGCCGGTGATCGTTCGCATGAGATTGGTCATTTTGAGCTCGATCACTGGCTGTGCAACGGTTTTGACAAAAGTGCTAGACAGGGTAAAGGTTAACAGAATGGTCAGCAGCAATAAAATGAGTACACTTGCTGCATTTAGCGCCCAGTCATCAAACCAAGTGGTTCTTAGCAGCTTGATCACAAAGCCGTGTAATAAATAAACATATAACGTTCTTGTTCCCCATTTTGTAAAGAAGAAACGGCGTGTTGGAACTAATGCAAAGAAGCTGAAAGTAGCGCCAAATGCAAGCAAATACCATGCCATTCGTTTCATCGCCGCAATCATTCCTTCATCCCCAAGAGAAGCATACGACTTTGAGCCAAATAAGAAGGAATAATCAAATTCATAGAAGTAGCAAAACAGGAACACAGCCATTAATACAAAAAGTGCTGCCAGCTTTCCTTTGCTTGTACGGATGAATTCAAAATGCTGCTTTTTTAAATAGAATCCAGCTAAAAACATAGGCAAAAAGACAAACGTACGTGATAAGCTGAGTGTATCGCTGATGCTGTCCACATAACCGACGAGTAAAGCAATCGATAAACTGACGATCATCGCCCAGTGAAACGGCAGTTTTGAAAAAGGAATGAGCAGCAAATTCCAAAAGAATAAACTAATTAAAAACCATAAGGACCATTGTGGATCAATTGGATTTAAATTGGCCATGCTTTGATCCTGCAAGAGATAATAGTAAACCGAATAGATCACCTGAAAGATTAAATATGGGATGATCAGCTTAACGGCGACTTTTTTCATAAAGCCCGGTTTTCTAAACCCTTTTGCAAAAAAGCCAGAAACTAAAATAAAGGCGGGCATGTGAAAGGTATAAATAAACTTGTATAAATAGAGCATCCAGTCATTATCATGAATGAATGATCGTAACAAATGACCAAAAACAACTAGAAAAATCAGAAGGAATTTCGCATTATCAAAATAACTATCTCGTGAAGATGCCATAACATCACCTTTCCTGCTCGATTTCAAACATAAATGTTCTAAGTGCACTGTTCCCTTATTTGCCTCATTCTAAAATACATTTTCGCTCAATTCGCTATTTGAAGTGAAATTGTAGAATGGTTGTAAAAGAAGCGTAAGAAAAGTGAACCGTTATACAATCCTGTCATCCAAATGAAATAAATGAGACAGTCTTCGTGTAAAAAGTTATCTTTTTTTATGAGTCGAATGAAGGAACAATGAAAATATTGTAGAAATATTGTAGAGGAATGAGGCTGGAAAAGGAGTGTAAGAGAATGACTGAAACGCTCGATGGCAATAGGTTAACCCCTGCGGGAGATATCAGAAAATTAGAAAAAGAGAACGAATATTTGCGAACTGAGTTAATGCAGCAAAAAATGCTATTAAATAAGACGCTAGATGCCATTTTTATATTTGATCAGCACCTCAACATCATCCAAGCCAACGAAGCAACATGCAGGCTTGTCCAGACACCGAAAGAAGACCTCCTCAATAAATCCGTTCTAGATTTCCTATACGGCATCCCGAAAGATAAAATTGAATGCTCACTCGATCTATTTTTTCGAAAAGGTACGTTAAAAAGAGAGATCTCCATTCAGCTGGAAAATGGTGAGACAAAATACATTGAATTTGTCGCAGAGCACGATACCATGAGTCAGCAATATATTGTGGTCATGCGAGATATTTCTTCAAAGAAAATATTAGAACGAGAACGCTCCATGAATGAGCAGCTGTTCAAAGATTTGTTTGACCGAGCCATTGACGGGATGGTCATTTTTGATCAGGATGGCTGCATGATTGATGCGAATCATTCTTTTTGTCAGAGCTTTGAGCTGCAAAAGACTGATTTAACTGATCGCTATTTACATGAATTTGTCGAAGAAGAAAATCTTCCCGCCTTGCAGCATCTTTTAACGTCACTTAAAGAAACAGGGAAAGCAAAAGGGGAGCTTCCTGTTACCCTTCAATCTGGCCAGCAAAAATTATTTGAACTCACCATTACATCAAATGTGATGAGTGGTTTTTATATGTCCATCATGCGGGATATTACAGAAAAAAGACTGATGGAAGAGAAGCTGTTAAAAAGTGAAGAACGCTTTAGAGAAATTTTTGAAAATGCAATGGATGCCATCATCATATGGGCGGACGATGGAGAGATTGTGAAAGCCAATGAATCAGCCTGCCGAATTTTTGAATTACCGATGCACTCGCTGATTGGCAAAAAACTCACCGACTTTCTTGTCAAATCTGATAAGAGATATAGACCAACAAGAAGACGCTATATCCGGAATGATGAAATAAGGGAAGAGCTGTTGTTCAAAATGGCTAATGGACAGTATAAAGAGCTTGAGTTTACTTCAAAGCATGCGGTATTAGAAGGACAGCACTTAACCATTTTACGTAATGTAAGTGATCGAAAAAGAATGGAGCAGGAGCTGCGCGAAAGTGAGCTCAAATTCCGTAAAGTCTTTAATGGCTCAATGGACGGCATTGTTCTTTTTGATAATCAATACCGAATCATTGAAGTCAATCCATCTGCCAGCGAGCTGCTTCAATTGAAGGACGATCATTTAACAGAAATGAATCTTTTCCACATCCTTGCCCCTTATCAAATAGAAAATTTGGCTCAGCCCGCCGAGGCGATGTCATTAGATGAAATGGATAATGAGGTTCCGTTTGTACTGAACCATCCAGATCAGCGTATCCTGGAATTCTCTTTTAAACGCAACATTATCCATAATATGAATTTGGCGATCTTTAGAGATGTGACAGAGCGGAAGGAATTAGAAGAGCGGGTGAGAAAATCAGATACCCTTCATGTGGTCGGAGAGCTTGCCGCTGGAATTGCTCATGAAATTAGAAACCCGATGACAGCATTAAAAGGCTTCATTCAGCTGTTAAAAGGAAATATAGAAGGGGAATATTCGCTCTATTTTAATGTCATCACATCAGAGCTGAAAAGGATTGAATCCATCATCACCGAATTTTTGATTTTAGCGAAACCGCAAGCCATTGTATATGAAGAAAAAAATGTGGTGCAAATTGTGAAAGACACGATGGATCTTCTGCACGCACAGGCGAATCTTGGCAATGTTCAAATGCATCTCAATGTGCTGGATGAGATTCCGCTCATTTATTGTGAACAAAACCAATTAAAGCAGGTCTTTATTAACATTTTAAAAAATGCAATTGAAGTCATGCCGCGCAAAGGAAATGTCTATGTGAGCATTCAGCGGAAGGGCGAGGAGCATATTGTCATTTCACTGCGTGATGAAGGCTGCGGAATGGCAGAGGATAAGCTAAAGCGTCTAGGCGAGCCTTTTTATACAACGAAAGAAAGAGGAACTGGACTTGGCTTAATGGTTAGTTATAAAATTATTGAAGAGCATCAAGGAACCATTGAGGTAGAAAGTGAGGAAGGCGTAGGAACCGTCTTCCATCTCACGCTGCCACTTAGGCAGCAGAAACAAGAAGGAGAGCAGTAACGTGTATTATACCGTCTATCACGCACCCATCGGGGAATTATACATACTAGAAAAGGACGGTGTCATCATCGAGGTGATGTTTGATGATGAACCGTTTTTAGCAAAAAAGCAGGCAGCGAATCTAAAGCAAGCAGATACGCCTGTCTTACAAGAAGCGAAAAAGCAGCTAGATGAATATTTCAAAGGTGAGCGGCAAGTATTCGATCTCCCGCTCAAGCAAACTGGTTCTCCGTTCCAAGAGCAGGTGTGGGGAGCATTGTCGGCCATACCATATGGTGAATCAAAAAGCTATGCAGACATTGCAGAAGCGATTGGCAATCCAAAGGCTGTAAGAGCCATCGGACAAGCTAACAGACGAAATGCATTACCTATTTTTATCCCGTGTCACAGGGTGATTGGAAAAGACCGGACTCTGACGGGCTATGCAGGATCGAAAACAGACATGAAAGCGGTCCTGCTTGAATTAGAAGGCATCCCATTTGTTCAAAAATAAATCGATTGACCTGTTCCAAATATTTGTCAAGCGACATATCCTTTTATTAAGCTAAAAAAGTTGGTTGAGGGAAAAAGGAGGGCGCTGGCATGTTTTGGGGCAAAAAAGGCAAAATGTATGCCGTGACGTCACTATGTGTCAAAATGAACGTTTTGACAGAAGAACAAAAAAAAGAAATCTTAACAAAAACGAATCAAGAAACAAAAAAGCGCGGTGCTCTTAAATGACAAGAACACGGCGCTTTTTTGCGATCATTGAGAGATGCTTTCGGCGAAAAGAGCATCAATCTCTTCTGCATAGTTCGATGTGATAATTCCCTTTTCTGTAATGATGCCTGAAATAAGATGATGAGGAGTGACATCAAAGGCGGGATTGAATACCTGAACATCAGGCGGTGCAATGGGGACGCCGTTTAATTCCTTTACTTCCAGCGGGTCGCGCTCTTCAATTGGAATATCTGACCCGTCGCGGGTGGATACATCAAAGGTTGAAAGCGGTGCTGCTACAAAAAACGGAATGTTAAAATGCTTGGCTAGAACGGCAAGACCTAACGTTCCAATCTTATTCGCTGTATCTCCATTACGGGCGATACGGTCAGCTCCAACAATGACAGCAGAAATTTGCTTTTCCTTCATCGCATGGGCTGCCATGTTATCTGTAATGAGCGTCACATCCACGCCGCCTTGCATGAGCTCCCATGTTGTCAGACGAGCGCCTTGAAGAACAGGGCGTGTTTCACATGCATAAATGTGAAGATCAAGATTTTTCTTTTTGGCTAAATAAAAGGGAGCAAGGGCTGTTCCATACCGGCTCGTTGCGATGGAGCCTGCATTACAAATGGTCATGATACGGTCACCTGATTTAAAGAGCTGAAGTGCATTTTGACCGATTTGTCTGCATGTTTCTTCATCTTCTATTTGAATTTGAATGGCTTCATGCACAAGGTCTGTTTTGGCTGCATTCACTGATGCTGCACGCTGAATGCGCTGCAGCAGCCGGTCTAATGCCCAGGCGAGGTTCACAGCGGTTGGACGAGCACTGTTTAAATATTCTTTGATTCGAATGACTTCTTTTTTAAAAACATCCAATTCTTCTGTTTCAATTGCTTGTGCACTAAGCGCCAGCCCAAAAGCTGCTGTAATGCCAATCGCAGGCGCTCCGCGTACTTTTAATGACACAATCGCATCATACACATCTTCTTTCGTATATAAATGCTCAAATACGGTTTCGGTTGGTAATTTTTGCTGATTTAAAATGTGAATACGGTTTTCTTCCCATTCGACAGAACGGGGGACTTCAAATTCTTTTGACAAAACCCGTCACTCCTTTACAGATGGCTGGAATAATGCGACGAGGTCAGACGCTGTTTCCACTGCATGATATTGTTTGATAAATGTTTTTCCAAGTGTCAGTGCTGCTTTTTTCTGCTGAATCCGTCTAGTTGGTGATGGAATTGCATCAAGGTCAGCGGCATGAGCAAGACCAATTGTTCGGCGGACAAGCTCACAGCCGGCAAAGCCTGTTGCTTCTTTTAAAATCCGGTCAAAGGTTGTTTCTAAAAAGCTGTCCGATACACTAAACGCTTCAATGCTGTCCTCTTTCCAAGCTTTTGTGAACACTTCTTTGAATGTTGCCCATACATTGACGACATGGTTAAAAAGGTGCTGCTGCTCGTGTTCATTCTCGCGAGATAAAGCATTCAGGAACAGATTGGCGATAAAGTGGCCGATATCGAATCCGAAGGGACCGTAAAACGCGAATTCTGGATCAATGATTTTCGTTTCAGTTTCATTTGCAAAAATACTGCCTGTATGAAGATCTCCATGAACCAATGTTTCAGCTGATGTCAGGAAGATACGCTTTAATTCTGCTGCCCTAGCTTGCACTTCAAGATCTGCCCAAAGCGCTTCTGCTGATTCTCTTAATTCTTCTTCGAAGTCATTTGTTTCACTATCGAAGAAAGGGTCTGTGAAGACGAGTTTTTCTGTAATATCACACAGGTCAGGGTTCGTAAATTGCTTCACAAATTGTTTTTTGATTTTAGGATTTGTAGCAAAGTCAGATGTGTAAAAAAGTGTTTTTCCTAAAAATTCTCCAACATGATCAGATAAATGCGGATATTGTTTTCCGGCAATTAGCCCTTTTCTGACGATTTCTAAGTGGGAGAGATCCTCCATGGCTGTCACTGCAAGAGCTGTATCTGAATAATAGACTGCTGGTACAAGGTGAGGCGCATATTCTGACTGCTTGATCAGGGCGGCACTTTCAATTCTTGCCCGGTCTAATGTAAGCGGCCAGCTCTCCCCTACCACCTTTGCATAAGGCAGCGCCTGCTTGATGATCAATCCTTTTTCTTGTTTGTGATCATAAATATGAAAGACGTAATTTAAATTCCCGTCACCGATTTCAGTACATGTCAAATGACTGCTTTCTTGGATCAAGCCAAGTCTAATTGCGAGTGCAACTGCCGAGCTTTCTGTTAGTTCTTCATATGATGCCGTAAGTGTAACCAATTGCTTCCCCTCCAAATCATATAAAAAAGCCTCTTTCTCCTGAGAGAAAGAGGCTTGATGGTGTGTATGCCCAAAGCCTCTCTTATCTCTCAGCACATACGTCTGATGGAATTAGCACCGTGCCCTATAAGACAATTGTCTTGGCGCGTTACTTGCTGCGCCCCACTTCACAGTGGTATTAACGGTCGGTTGCTGTTGGGGTCAAAAGGCCAAATCCCTCGCCCAACTCTCGATAAGAGAAATCAATATGTAATTGTTTCGTGTCTGATTGCATTTCTTAATTCAAGATATTATCAGAGCTGCGCTTTACATGTCAATCTTTTTTCAAAATTGCTTTACAATTCATAAAACAATCCATTACAGTGATTGTATTGTCACGTAACTTGAATAGAAGGTGAAGAAATGGAATTCCAGCAATCAGATGTGTTGAAACAATTACCGAAACAATTTTTTGCGTCCCTTGTCCAAAAGGTGCAGAAAAAAGTGCAGGAAGGGGCAGATATCATTAATTTGGGGCAGGGTAATCCTGATCAGCCAACTCCTCCGCACATTGTAAAAGCCATGCAGGAAGCGGTAGCAAAACCTGAAAATCATCAATACTCCTCATTCCGTGGAACAGCGAAATTAAAAAAGGCTGCTGCCGCTTTTTATGAAAGAGAATATGGGGTCGCACTTGATCCAAAAACGGAAATTGCGATTTTATTTGGCGGGAAAGCAGGGCTTGTTGAGCTGCCGCAATGTCTGCTGAATCCGGGTGATACGCTTCTTGTCCCTGATCCTGGTTATCCTGATTATTGGTCAGGCGCTGTGCTTGCTGGAGCGCATATGGTAACCATGCCACTTCTTGAAAAAAATGATTTTTTACCTGACTACGATTTGCTGCCTGAAGATGATAAGAAAAAGGCAAAATTAATGTATTTAAATTACCCCAACAATCCGACAGGGGCTACGGCAAGCCGTGCATTTTTTGAAGAAACCGTTACGTTTGCGAAAGATCACGAGCTATGTGTAGTCCATGATTTTGCATATGGCGGCATTGGATTTGATGGAGAAAAGCCGCTCAGCTTTCTGCAAGTAGAGGGAGCGAAAGAGACGGGAATAGAAATTTACACATTATCTAAAACGTACAATATGGCAGGGTGGAGAGTAGGATTTGCAGCCGGAAATTCATCTGTTATTGAAGCAATTGAGCTTTATCAGGATCATCTGTTTGTCTCGCTGTTTAAAGCCACTCAAGATGCAGCAGCGGAAGCGCTATTAAGCGATCAAACGTGCGTGCAGGTGCAAAATGATCGATATGAGAAAAGGCGGAATGTGTGGATGGCTGCCTGCAAAGAAATTGGCTGGGAAGTCAGTGCACCAAAGGGTTCATTTTTTGCTTGGTTAAAGGTGCCGGAAGGATATACATCTGAAGCCTTTTCTGACTTATTATTAGAGAAGGCACATGTTGTTGTTGCGCCAGGCAATGGCTTTGGTGCTCACGGTGAAGGGTACGTGAGAGTAGGGCTTCTAACAAGTGAGGAGCGGTTACAAGAAGCCGCTCAGCGCATCGCTGCTTTGAAGCTGTTTGAAAAAAAGCCATTGACAACATAAAAAAATGGTGCGATAATTCAGGCAATATTTAAGAAAATTGAATATTCTTATCAAGAGTAGGCAGAGGGACTAGCCCAATGAAGCCCGGCAACCGACTTCCATGAAGCACGGTGCTAATTCTTGCAGCAAGCGCTGAGAGATAAGATTCGGATGAATGACACGAAACAACCTCTTTAAGGCGCTCATGAAGCACTTGAAGAGGTTTTTTTATTGAACATATGCATGACGCAATCGAAAGGGGATTCCTAGTGAGTGAATTACTGGCAACATACGTATTAACACATCGAGAGGATGAACAAATAAATCGAAAAGCGGAGCAGATCGCGCTTGGTTTAACAGTTGGATCATGGACGGATTTGCCGCAGCTCAAAAAGGAGCAGCTTCAAAAGCATAAAGGCCGAGTTGAAAAAGTATTAGAAAAGGCTGTTCCAGCCGAAAATGGCCTTTATCAATCAGAGGTGACCATTGCTTATCCTGAGGCAAACTTTTCAGCTGATTTACCAGCTGTTTTTACGACGATTTTTGGAAAGCTTTCACTAGACGGAAAAGTGAAGCTAGTCGATATCCAATTTTCTGAAGAATTTAAAAAAAGCCTGCCAGGACCTGTATTTGGAATTGATGGCATACGAAAAAAGGTAAATGTGTTTGACCGTCCATTATTGATGAGTATTTTTAAAGGCGTCATCGGCCGTGATATGCAGGATTTAAAAGAGCAGCTCCGTTTACAGGCATTGGGCGGGGTTGACTTCATCAAAGACGATGAAATTTTATTCGAAAGTCCATTAGCTCCTTTTGAAGAGCGAATCAAAGAAGGAAAAGCGATTTTAAAAGAAACCTATGAAGAAACAGGACACCGCACACTGTATGCTGTCAATTTAACGGGCAGAACCTTTGACCTGAAGGATCGAGCGAGAAAGGCCGCTGAACTTGGGGCAGATGCGCTCTTATTCAATGTCTTTGCATACGGCCTTGATGTCATGCAAAGCCTAGCTGAGGACCCAGACATTCCACTGCCGATTATGGCGCATCCCGCTGTGAGTGGTGCTTTGACATCCTCTCCTGAATATGGATTCTCGCATTCTCTTCTTTTAGGCAAATTAAATCGATATGCTGGCGCTGATTTGAGCCTCTTTCCCTCACCTTATGGATCGGTTGCACTTCCGAAAAAAGATGCCTTTGGAATCTATGAAGCTTGCGTGAAAGAGGATACGGTTCAAAAAACATTCCCTGTCCCGTCAGCAGGCATTCATCCAGGAATGGTTCCAGTATTGATCAAAGATTTTGGAATTGATCATGTGATAAATGCAGGTGGAGGCATTCACGGACATCCGCGGGGAGCCATTGGCGGAGGGAAGGCATTTCGTTCGATCATTGATGCAGTGATTCACGAAGAGTCCATCCGAGATAAGGCGGCTTCCTGCCAAGACTTAAAAGCGGCACTTGATCTTTGGGGAAGGGTAGCAGAATAATGAAAAAACCAATTGTATGCTGTGATTTTGATGGAACAATTACAAAAAATGATAATATCATCCGCATCATGAAACAGTTTGCACCAAGTGAATGGACGAAGCTGAAGGATGGTGTCCTGTCAAAGGAAATCACCATTCAAGAAGGCGTCGGGCAGATGTTTCAATTACTGACAAGTGATCAGAAGGATGCCATTCAATCATTTATTTTAGAGGATACAGAGATTCGAGAAGGATTTAAGCAATTTGTCGATGAGGTAAAAAAAGCAGATATTCCTTTCTATGTACTTAGCGGGGGGATGGACTTTTTTGTCTACCCCATCCTCGAAGGCATTGTCGATCGAGACGATATTTATTGCAACCATGCATCATTTGTGGAAGACCATATTCAGATTGAATGGCCGCATGCCTGCGATACGCAATGTCAAAATGGCTGCGGATGCTGCAAGCCCTCAATCATTCGAAAGCTGACTCATGAGGATGACTTCATCATCATGATCGGAGATTCAGTGACTGATGTGGAGGCGGCGAAGCATGCGGATCTTACGTTTGCGCGCGACTACTTGCTCAATGAATGTCAAGAGCTCGGGCTCGTACACAAGGAATATGACACATTTATTGATCTACAAGCGCAATTTGTTCAAATAAAGGAAGTGAAGGAATGGCAGACGCAAAGAGCAAACGCTGGCAGGAGCTAGCAGACGTTAAACGTGAACTGGCTCAAAGAGATTGGTTTTTCGGAACAAGCGGTAATTTATCGATCAAGGTGTCGGATGATCCAATCACGTTTTTGGTGACGGCAAGCGGCAAAGATAAACGAAAAGAAACAAACGAAGATTTTGTGCTAGTAAATGCGGCAGGCCAGCCCCATGATCCGAACGAGCCGCTTAGACCATCAGCTGAAACACTGCTTCACACGTACGTATATGAACGGACGAAAGCAGGCTGCTGCCTCCATGTCCATACAATCGATAATAATGTGATGTCAGAGCTGTATGGGGATAAGGGAGAGATTCGTTTTAAAGGCAACGAAATCATCAAAGCGCTTGGTTATTGGGAAGAGGATGCAGAAGTGTCGATTCCGATTATTGAAAATCCAGCTCATATTCCGCAGCTTGCAGAGCAATTTGCCAAACATCTGACACTAGAGGCGTCATCTGGTGCTGTACTCATTCGCAATCATGGTATTACAGTCTGGGGAAAAACAGCCTTTGAAGCAAAACGAGTATTAGAAGCATATGAATTTTTATTTAGCTATCACTTAAAATTAGCGCTTTATCAACAGCAGCTTGTAAGATAAAAAGGAGGAAAAACACATGGCGACGATTTTGATTCATAATGAAGAGAACACATTACTTGAAAGCGAGCAAGAGGTAGCATCATATTTGGAAAACCAAGGGGTCATTTATGAGCATTGGGATATTGAAAAGCTGCCAAACCGTTTATCAGAAAAGTATGATTTAACCGATGAGGAAAAGGAAGAGATTTTGACTGTTTTCCAAAAGGAAATCCAAAGTATTTCTGAAAAAAGAGGGTACAAAGCGCAGGATGTCATTTCATTATCTGATGCCACGCCAAATCTTGATGAGCTGCTCCAAAACTTTAAACGTGAGCATCACCATACAGATGACGAAGTACGCTTTATTGTGAGCGGGCACGGAATCTTTGCTATTCAAGGCAAGGATGGCGTCTTTTTTGATGTGAGATTGAATCCAGGTGATTTAATTTCTGTTCCGCCAAACATTCGTCATTACTTTACACTTCAAGAGGATCGCAAAGTGGTCGCAGTTCGCATATTTGTCACAACTGAGGGCTGGGTGCCGATTTACGAGGAAGAAACGGTTTAATGATAGAGCTGATCATTCCGCATGAGGCGGAAGATCAGCTTTTTTTTAGGAGATTAGACATAAAATGAGAAAGAAAATAGTTGATTTTGATCTTCTGCATAGGATAAAATTCTGTTTAATCAATGTGTCAGTCCTGTCCAAATTTGAAGTTTACCCCCAAATTTGATTGGGTAAAAGGTCTTTAGGCTGTAAAAAATTAAATAAAATAAGCATATTTAATTTAATTTACAAATAAAGTATAATTTTGGTGTCGGATCATTTTGAGCATAGACAGTCGAAATCATTGCGGGAGCTGAGATCATGAATATTTACGTAAGGAAAGAACAATTGCTGATGTCCATTGATGAGAAGAGAAAACAAATGGTAGAAGCTGCTCAAGTGGAAGGTTACACTGGTGAGAAGACAATTAAATATAGTCAAGAACTGGACAACCTGATGAATGAGTATCAGCATCTTCTTTTTCATGAGAAACAATCTGCCCCCTCCTTTCATGATCTTGTGTCTCAAATGAGTCTTTTATCTGTGAACCGCCCCTCTTATTGACATGAAAAACCGGTCTTGCATAAGCAAAACCGGCTGACATCTTCAGTTATGCTGAGTGAGCAGAAGGAAGCATGATCATAACAGTCGTTCCTTTATTCACTTCGCTATGAATATCAATTGTTCCGCCATACATCGAAATGATTCGTTTACACACGACAAGCCCAAGACCTGTGCCTTTTTCCTTCGATGTAATAAAGGGGAGGAAGATGTGCTTTAACATCTCTTCTGGTATGCCTTCACCTGTATCCTCTACTTTAATGATGACATGTTCTTTTTCAGCTTCGATCACAATCTTCAAATGACCGCCGTTTGGCATCGCTTCTAAAGAGTTCTTTGCTACATTTAAAACAACTTGTTTAATATGATCCTTTGTGCAATACACGCCGACATCTTGAATCGTATTGATTTGCAAATCCACTTCGACATTATAAAGATTTGCCTCAGAGAAAACGATCGGCATGATCTCACTTACAATTTCTTTTACAGAGTTATTCTGCCATTTTTCTGCCGTTGGTTTTCCTAATACAAGAAATTCACTGACGATTTGGTTGATCCGTTTAATTTCTTCCTCGATGACAGAAAAATAGAGCTGATCTTCTTCTGAATGATACTTCTTTTGCAATAGCTGGATAAATCCGCTAATCCCTGTTAATGGGTTGCGAATTTCGTGTGCTGTACTTGCTGCGAGTGTTCCGATCAATTCAAGCTTTTGCGCTTCATTTTGATGACGCTCCTGCTGAGTTTGCCGCCTTAACACGATATATTGGACGAGTGTGAATAAAATATTTAATAAAATAAACGCACTGGATAAAGGGATGAGCATCACAGACAGCACTTCACTTGTTGAAGCACGCTGCGGAAAGACCTCCAGCTTCCAGCTGTTTTCATCTAAATATGTAGACACGGTGCTGCCGCCCTCGGGTACTGGCTGTGGACCGCTTGTAAAGACCACATGTCCATTTTGATTCAGCATCTTAAAATGAAGATCAGGGTTCAATACATTCATAATATTTCTTAAATAATCAATTTGAATGGCGGCAATCAGTACATTGGTGACCTCTTCGTTTTCATCGAGAACAGGCACACAAATGGAGAGAATCCGCTGTTTTGTAATTCGGCTCACATAGTTGTCTGTGATCACGGTCTGCTTGGTCACTTGAATGCGTTTAAAGTAATCTCTGAATGATAGGTTAATTTTTTCCTTTAACGGGGTGGTGCTTGCTGTTACATTTCCTTTTTTGTCTAGGAGATACAGACCTGAAAAACGAGGTTCTTGTTTATAGATTTTCTCTAGGATGTTTTGTACTTTTTTCGTCTCAAGCGGCTGGTCAAATCCCATGGCGAGGGAAGTTAATCTCGCTTCTGTTTCACTTATTAAATAATTCATTTGATTTTTGTGAATATTTAACATAAGTGTAGCGGTTTGTTTGTTCTTTAAATCGATTTTTTCAGTTTCTTTTTCGTAGATAAAATAACTAATGATTAGGGTTGGAAGCATGACCAAAATAAGGTAAAGCCTGATCTTCTTCCAAAACCCTTTCAGTATACTCATCATTCATCGCTCCAACGTATTACCTAATAGACTTATTATAGCATTGAACCTATCTTTATTACGATGACTTGTGTGATTTTTAAAAAATTAGGTGATTCGTTCTGGTCTCATTTTCGTGCTAAAGATGGATCAAAATGTTGACATTTTACTTATTGTTTATTAATGTCACATTAGTGGGTTGCATTTCATAAAGGATGATAAAAAATGGAAAATCATAATGTTGAAAAATCATTGAAACTATTTATTGTATTATCACGTGCCTATCGCTCAATTAATCATCACATGAACAAACATATTGTGAAGCACGGGCTGAATCCAACTGAATTTGCTGTGCTAGAATTGCTGTATCATAAAGGTGATCAGCCGCTTCAGCAAATCGGTGATAAGATTTTACTTGCAAGCGGCAGCATCACGTATGTGGTTGATAAATTGGAGAAGAAAGAACTCCTCAGCCGCAAGGCTTGTGCAGAAGACCGCAGGGTGACATTTGCGCATATTACCAAGCAGGGACGAGCTTTGCTTGATGACATCTTCCCAGATCATGCGAAAGAAATTCATGAGATGATCAGTGTCCTCAGTGAAGAAGAGAAAGATGCCTGCATCGATATGCTCAAACATGTAGGGCTGCGTGCAAAGCATTTATATGATCATCAAGAATAAATAAAAAGGAAGCCGCTGGCTTCCTTTTCAGCGCGCAGGCAATCCCTCGCATTCAGTTGTCAGTCCTGCGTGCCGGTGCTCGTTCCTAGACTGCAAAGGTATTCTATCACGCTGAAAAGAAGACAAAGGGCTAAAATAGAGATCATTTTAGCCCTTTGTCAACAATCTGTAAAGAAGCCGCTGGCTTCTTTTTTTATTTCGCTTTTTTCTCAATCGGTAAAATGAGTACTTCTACACGCCGGTTTTTACTTCTGCCTTCTGCTGTATCGTTCGAGGCAATCGGTTTGAATTCGCCGTATCCTTTTGTACTAAAGTTCTCTTGGTTTAGATTGCTGTTTTCAAGAAGAATATTTAAAAAGTTCACAGCGCGAATGGCGCTTAAATACCAGTTTGATTCAAATTCTGAATTTCTGATCGGTACATTATCTGTATGTCCGCTAATGACAATGTCACGAGCAGGATTAATGACGAGCAGTTTTGAGATTTCTTTTGCTAACGGGACATCCTGAGGGCGAATAACTGCCCGTCCAGAGTCAAAGAAGATACTATCCTCAATCGTAATGAGAAGACCTTCATCCGTAAGCTTTGTTTCGAGCTTTGAACCAAGTTTTTTATTTGCAATGAATGAATCGACTTGCTTTTTGACCTTTGTGAGAACCGCTTGGTCCCTAGCCTTTGCTTTGGCTTCTTCATCTTTCTCTTCCTCGGCTGCTTTCTTGACTTGGTTGCTGTTTTCAGTTTCTTCCGTGCTTTGCATGCTGGATTGATCCATAACACCAGTACCGCCAGTAAAAACTACATTAAAAGACTTAGCCATCTGTTCATATTTTGCCGCATCAATTGAACTAGATGCAAAGAGCACAATGAAGAGGGCGAGAAGAAGCGTTAGTAGATCGGCATAAGGGATAAGCCAAGATTCATCTACATGGTCTTCATGATCATGGTTTTTACGTTTCCTAGCCATTTTGATTTTCTCCTTCTTCAATGACAAGATTTGCACGTTCTTTTGCTGGTAAGTACATAAGAAGTTTTTGTTCAATGACTTTTGGAGATTGACCTTCAAGAACAGAAAGAATACCTTCGATCATAATCAGACGAAGCTTTACTTCTTCCTTTGATTTACGCTTCAGCTTGTTGGCAAATGGATGCCATAACACATATCCGGTAAAAATCCCAAGCAGTGTGGCGACAAAGGCAGCACTGATCGCATGTCCAAGTGCTTCAATATCTCCCATGTTGGCAAGTGCGGCAATAAGTCCGACAACGGCGCCAAGTACCCCTAGCGTCGGAGCGTATGTACCAGCTTGTGTAAAGATTAATGCACCTGACTGATGTCGTTCAGACATGGCGTCAACTTCTTCTGTTAAGACGTCTCGAATAAATTCAGCACTTTGACCGTCAACTGCCATGCTTAACCCGTTCTTTAGAAAATCATCATCGACTTCCTCAAGACTTGCTTCTAATGCCAAAAGACCTTCACGACGCGCAATTTGTGCCCAGTTTGAAAATAGAGGGATCATTTCTTGAATCGTTGGAAGCTGGCTGTCTTTGAAAATTTTGCCGAACAATTTTGGTGTTTTCTTAATTTCACTAGAAGGGAATGCGATGACAACAGCTGCAACCGTCCCAACAATGATGATTAATATAGCCGCCGGGTTGAGAAGAGCAGTTAGACTCACACCTTTCAAAACCATACCGACACCTAGTGCAATAAATGCTAAAATAATACCAATTAACGATGTTTTGTCCATTATCTCACCAAATCCTTTAACTATCTTTTTCTATAGTTAATATCGGTGTGTTCCAGAAGGGTTTTAGTCAGAATATAAAATTAAGACACTTTCTGTGAAGAATTTTTGACGAAAGCGCTTTCTATCTGCATAAAAAGAAAACTCCCTCTCATATAAAGGGAGTCTCCATTTAATCGTTTTGAGCTGGTTCATCTAAATGAAGCAGCTCTTTTAATTTTTCTTCATACATGATTTTAACAAGATCGTAGCTCCAATTCATCATGTGATCCACCTCTTTTTCTTTTATCGTAAAGGAAAAGAGGCGGGGGAGCGTCGTCGTTCAGATGGAACTTAGACGCCGCAACATGATGGAGATGCATATCATCCTGAAGATGTAGTTATCCTTTTTTTACGACGATTTCGTCATGTTCAACATCCACAGTAAATCCAGAAAGCTGCTCCTCTTCAAGCAGGATCTCCGTCATTTGGTCTTCAACGTGCTCTTGGATGGTTCTTCGAAGTGGACGAGCACCAAATGCAGGGTGATATCCAAGCTCTGCGATTTTTTCTTTCGCTTCATTTGTGACATGGACTGTTAAATTCTGCTCTTTTAATTGCTCTGACAGCTCATTGAGCAGAAGATCAACAATCTTCACTAAATCATCTCTGTCTAATGATTCAAACTGAATGATGCTGTCAAAACGGTTCAAAAATTCTGGTTTGAAGTAGCTGCTTAGTGAATCAATGAGTGATTGTTCCTCAATCGCTTCTTCTTGATCAGACTGGAAGCCGACCTTGACCGTTTTATCTGCGCTGCCTGCGTTACTTGTCATGATGATGACTGTATCTTTAAAGCTGACCGTTCTGCCTTGGCTGTCTGTTAAGCGGCCGTCTTCCATGATTTGCAGGAACATGTGCTGTACATCTGGGTGTGCTTTTTCGATTTCATCCAGCAAAATGATGCTGTATGGTTTTCTGCGCACTTTTTCAGTAAGCTGGCCAGCTTCATCATGTCCAACGTAACCAGGAGGAGAACCGATGAGTTTGGACACAGAGTGTTTTTCCATGTACTCACTCATATCTAAACGAATGATCGCATCTCTTGAACCGAATAATTCTTCAGCTAACGTTTTAGACAATTCGGTTTTCCCGACACCTGTTGGTCCAACGAAAAGGAAGGAGCCTGTTGGTCTATGTTTCGATTTTAAACCAGCTCTGCTTCTTTTCACGGCTTTCGCCACTTTATCAACCGCATGTTCCTGTCCAATCACTCGTGCTTTTAGACGGACGTCAATTTCTTTCATTTTGGTTTGTTCGTCTGCTTGGAGTTTCCCGACAGGAATGCCTGTTTTTTGTTCCACAATGGCCTGAATGTCCTCTGCTGTAACGATATGCTCTTTTTCAGTTGTTTTGTTTTGAAGTCTTGCTTCAATGGCTTCTTCTTCATCGCGAAGCTTCGCTGCTTTTTCATATTGTTCTTCTTTTAGCGCAGCTTGTTTTTCTGCGGCAATTTGCGCTAGTCGGTTTGTCAGCTCATCTGCACTTGCTGCATCAATGGAGAGGTTCGCTTTTGAACCAGCTTCATCCATTAAATCAATGGCTTTATCCGGCAAATGACGGTCTTGAATATACCGCGAAGATAATTGAACGCACGCTTTGATTGCTTCATCTGAATAGGTGACACCATGATAGGCCTCGTATTTATCTTGAATGCCTTTTAAGATGTCGATTGCTTCATCTTGTGTTGGCTCATCTACGATAACGGGCTGGAAGCGCCGTTCGAGTGCAGCATCTTTTTCAATTTGGCGATATTCTTTTAATGTCGTCGCACCTACTAGCTGCAGCTCGCCTCTTGCAAGGGCTGGTTTTAAAATGTTTCCAGCATCCATTGATCCTTCTGCAGATCCTGCGCCCACAAGAAGGTGGATTTCATCTACAAATAAGATGATATTTTTACGGCTTTGCAGTTCTTTGATTAACTGCTTCATTCTTTCCTCAAATTGACCGCGTACACCTGTGTTTGCGACAAGTGAGGAGACATCTAATAAATAGATTTGTTTGTTCTTTAATTTATTTGGCACATCGCCGCTCGCAATTTTGAGCGCGAGTCCTTCTGCGATCGCTGTTTTCCCAACACCTGGTTCACCAATAAGAACAGGGTTATTTTTATTTCTTCTATTTAAAATCTCAATGACTCTTGCGACTTCTTCATCTCGGCCAATGACTGGATCAATTAAACCAGCATTTGCTCCATCTGTTAAGTTACGGCCAAGCTCATCGAGTAAGCCTTTTTGCTTTGGCTGCTCCATGTTTGGGGCATGACTTGCTGCCTGAGAGAAGAATGAACTTCCTCCAAAAAGCTGAGGTCCCATTTTCATTTTTGACTGCTCCATCAAAGAGGTATAGCAGTCTTCACATAAAACCATTTGGCTCCGGGACGAATTTACTTGCATATTCAGGCGAATAGTTGCTTCATTTACTTGACAATGTTGACAACGCATTTGCCATGACCTCCTTAAAATAAAGTTTGACTTTATTTGACCAATGAATGTTAAAGAAAATGGCCTATTGTTTGACCATCTTTGACTATAGTATACTCTGACCTATTTTGACTTTCAACTGTTTTGCTCAAAGGGGAATAAAAATCCTTTTTTGCATTTAATCATGGTTTGTCCTTCTTTTCAAGGAACTTGTCTCATAGGATAAAAAAGAGACAATCGAAAGTGATGGGTGCGGAGGGGTCACATGAAACGTTCAAATGAATCCGCTTTTCAGCTTGCCTTTGTTTATGTAGGAACAGTGGTTGGAGCTGGGTTTGCGACAGGGAAAGAAATCGTAGAATTTTTTGTTCGTTTTGGCTGGATTGGACTATTAGGGATCCTGATTAGCGGTGTTATTTTTACTGGCCTTGGGGCAAAAATGATGCTGATTTCGAAACGAATCGAAGCAGAATCTTATCAAGATATGAACCGTTTTTTATTTGGCGCAGCTGCGAGTCGATATATTAATATTGTCATGTTTTTTATTTTACTTGGTGTCACCTCAGTCATGATTTCAGGCGCAGGGGCTATTTTTGAAGAACAGCTTGGCATATCGAAGGAGTATGGGATCTTTTTGACGATCATTTTGAGCGTCATTGTACTCTTTAAAGGTTCAAAAGGGCTATTTGGAGTCAACGTCCTTGTCGTTCCAATGCTGATTTTCTTTTCAATGATCGTGTTTCTTGATTCATTTGTGTTTAGCAGCAGTGAAAGTTATGTTCTTGCGCTGCAAATGGGTGAGGGCGAGTGGATATTATCAGCCGTGTCATATGGTGCCTTTAATTTAGCACTGTCACAGGCAGTGTTAGTACCCGTCGCAAATGAAATGACCTCTGAAGCAGTCATTAAAAAGGGAGCGGTGCTTGGGGGCGTCATGCTGACACTCATTTTGCTTGCTTGCTTCTTATCTCTTTCTTCATTAGATATGCTGGAGGCGTTTGATATTCCAATGGCCCAGGTAGTGTATCAAGTCGCAAACTCCATTCATCTCATTTATTTATTTGTCATCTTCGGTGAAGTTTTTACATCCGTCATAGGCAATTTATACGGGCTGGAGAGACAAGTGAGGGCATATATCCGAATGAACAGCATCTTTACGATATCCCTTATTCTCATATGCTGCTATGTGATTAGTAAAATTGGTTACGGTACACTGATTTCAACGGTTTATCCGGTTTTTGGCTATGTCAGCATCTTTTTTATCCTCTTTCTTTGTCTAAAAAAAGTGCCTGCCCCGCTAGATAAGTAAAGAAAGGATAGCCTGCATGAAAAATATGTGGTACACTATCCTCTGTGAAAATTGAACAAAAATCCGTGAAGACGGGAGAGGTTCTAGCAAAACCCTCTATAAAAAACTAAGGACTTGCCGTATCCTTGGATGTGGCATTTTTTATTTTTTATGGCTGGGACACCTCATACACATGTAAAGGTGTCTTTTCTTTTGAGAAAAATAGGGGTTTTCAGGAGCCTTTCAGATGCAGTGTTGTACGGTTGTACTCATCTGCAAAAGGAGGAGAACAGAAAATGAAAAATGAAAAAGCAGTCGTTGTCTTTAGCGGGGGACAGGACAGTACGACATGTTTATTATGGGCACTTCAACAATTTGAAGAGGTAGAAACCGTGACCTTTCATTATAATCAGCGTCATCAAGAAGAAATTGATGTCGCCAAAAGAATCGCTGACAAATTAGGTGTGAAGAATCATCTGTTAGATATGTCTCTTTTAAATCAACTGGCACCTAATGCTTTAACAAGAGATGACATTGACATTGAGGAAAAAGAAGGAGAGCTTCCTTCCACATTTGTACCAGGAAGAAACTTAGTGTTCTTATCTTTCGCCTCTATTCTTGCGTATCAAATTGGAGCAAGACATATTATCACAGGTGTTTGTGAGACAGACTTTAGCGGCTATCCAGATTGCCGTGACGAGTTTGTGAAATCTTGCAACGTCACAGTGAATTTAGCAATGGAAAAACCATTTGTGATTCATACACCACTGATGTGGCTGAATAAAGCAGAAACATGGAAGCTGGCAGACGAGCTTAATGCGCTGGATTTTGTGAAAAATGAAACGCTCACTTGCTATAATGGCATCATCTCTGATGGCTGCGGGGAATGTCCTGCGTGTAAGCTGCGGAAAAATGGCTATGACACTTATATGGAAATGAAGGAGGCAAAATAAATGCTTTCTCAAATCTATCCACAAACCGATCATCCATTTTCATTTGAATTAAATAAAGACATGCATGTTTCTGCTGCCCATTTCATCCCGCGAGAAGATGCGGGCGCATGCAGCCGTGTTCATGGTCATACGTACACCATCAATATCACGATTGCGGGAGACGAGCTAGATGAATCGGGTTTCCTTGTCAATTTCAGTACATTGAAAAAGCTCATTCATGGGCAGTACGATCACACGCTGCTCAATGATCATGAGGAATTCTCATCAAACGATCGATACGCGATGCCAACCACTGAGGTGGTGGCAAAGACCGTACATGACAAAGTCGCAGCGTATTTATCGACTTTAGCGAACAAGCCGGCATGTGTTCAGGTCTTTGTCAGAGAGACACCAACAAGCTATTGCATTTACCGTCCGAAACGAGTTGAGATCAATGGCTAAAGCGATTCCCGTATTAGAAATCTTTGGTCCAACCATTCAAGGAGAAGGAATGGTCATTGGACAAAAAACCATGTTTGTCAGAACGGCTGGCTGTGACTACTCGTGCAGCTGGTGTGATTCCTCCTTTACATGGGATGGCTCAGCGAAGCATGACATTCAGTGGCTTGAGGCAGAAGACATTGTCAAAGAATTAAAAAGAATAGGCGGACAGGCTTTTTCTCATGTCACCATTTCAGGGGGAAACCCAGCGCTTTTAAAACAAATGGAATCCCTCATTGATTTACTGCATGAAGAGGGAATTGATACAGCGCTTGAAACACAAGGGACGATGTATCAGGAATGGTTTTTGAAAATTGATGATTTAACCATTTCTCCTAAGCCGCCAAGCTCGAATATGAAAACAGATTTTACGAAACTAACACGTATTATAGATGAGCTGAAAAGCGGGAATAGATTACAGCATGCTAGCCTGAAGGTCGTGATCTTTGACGATCGTGACCTAGCGTATGCGAAGGATGTTCATGCAAAATACCCTGAGCTTCCTTTTTATTTGCAGGTAGGAAATGATGACACGACGACAGCTGATGATGCGTACTTATTGACGCATTTATTAAAGAAATATGAAGCGCTTGTCGATCAAGTAGCGCAAGATCCAGACTTAAACCGCGTAAGAGTGCTGCCGCAGCTGCACACGTTATTGTGGGGAAATAAACGAGGCGTATAGAAAGGAAGAGATGACATGACGACAAGAAAACCAGAAGAATTAGAAGGTGTCACGCTACTGGGAAACCAAGGAACCAATTATTTGTTTGATTATGCACCACAAGTGCTTGAAACGTTTCCAAATAAACATACAAATAGAGATTACTTTGTGAAATTCAACTGCCCAGAATTTACCTCACTATGTCCGCAAACAGGTCAGCCTGATTTTGCGACAGTTTATATCAGCTATATCCCAAATGAAATCATGGTCGAAAGTAAATCGCTAAAATTATATTTGTTCAGCTTCCGTAACCATGGTGACTTCCATGAGGACTGTATGAACATTATTATGAACGACCTGATTGAATTGATGGATCCAAGGTATATTGAAGTTTGGGGCAAATTTACGCCAAGAGGCGGTATTTCCATTGACCCGTATACGAACTACGGGAAACCTGGCACGAAATATGAGGAAATGGCAGAATACCGTATGATGAACCATGATATGTATCCGGAGACGATTGATAATCGGTAATTATTCCGCTGTGTGAGACGGAGTGTGAAACGAATTGGTGTCACAGTAAAAGTGGGAAAAGTCACACCTGAAAATACTCATGGGAATTGTATGATAAAGTGTGACCTGAGGTGCAAGCTGAACTGTGACTTTTATGCAGTGAAAAATTGATAGTGCAGAAGCAGATGAAGGCGTACAATTTGTACGTCTTTTCTTTTTTATCCGAAAGAAAAAATGCCTATTTAGAGATCATAGGCATTAAATATTATGATCATATCTTCATTTATTGTTTAAAGTTAAGTTTCTGAACCTTCTCTTTAACATTTGAAACAGCTCTTTTTTGAATTTCATCAAAGTTCTCCTGAATATAGTCCATGACACTTCTGATTAGAACTTTACTTTCAAAATTGACTATCTCATTTATTTCTGACTGTTCTTCATCTGTTAGGTGATGGTATTGATGTTGTTTATCATTTACTTCAGCAGCTACTTCAATCCTCACTTTAGTTGTTCTGGTTGTACAATTTCATATTCACCTTCTGCATACTCTTGCTCCGCATAATGGCTCCCCCATTGACAGAGCTCCTGCAAGATAGGTTTAAGAGATTCTCCAAGTTCAGTGGAAGAATATTCAACCTTCGGCGGTACTTGATTATACATCTTTCTGGTCACAAGTCCACTGGCCTCAAGCTCTCTAAGTGTTTGAATCAGCATTTTCTGCGTGATATTTGGGATAATGCGCTTTAATTCACTCGTTCTCTTTGGTCCATTCATTAAAAAGTATAATACAAGGCCTTTCCATTTTCCGCCAATCACTTCCTTTGTCACTTCAAACCCGCAGCTGAATTTTTTCATGTCTAAAGCTCTCCATTCCACATTTATTACTTTTTAGTTACTATATCACAAAAAAGTGGGTACTTCCGATAATGTGCTTGCTGGAGGATACTATATCTTGTAAGTTGCTCTTCAAGTACTTAAAGGTACTAGACATAAAATAATATGAATTCTAAAGGAGTGTTAAGTATGGGTAAATTTGAAGGTAAAATAGCGCTTGTAACGGGTGGAACAAGTGGGATTGGTCTTGCTGCAGCACAAAAATTTGTAAACGAAGGTGCATATGTGTATATCACGGGACGTAGACAAAACGAACTTGATAAAGCTGTTAACCAAATTGGCAAGAACGTAACCGGTGTTCAAGGTGATATTTCTAAGCTTGAAGACTTAGACAAACTATATGACATGATAAAGCAGGAAAAAGGTAAGTTGGACATCCTTTTTGCTAATGCAGGCATCGGCAACTTCCTTCCATTAGGTGAAATTACTGAAGAGCAGGTTGATAGAACGTTCGACATTAACGTGAAAGGAACCATTTTTACTGTTCAAAAAGCGCTATCACTATTCCCGGACAAAGTAGGTTCTATTATTGTAACGGGCTCTACTGCTGGATCAATTGGCAACCCAGCATTTAGTGTATATGGAGCATCTAAAGCAGCATTAAGAGCACTAGTTCGCAACTGGATTCTTGACCTAAAAGGTACTGAAATTCGTGTAAATGTGGTAAGTCCAGGAGTTATTCTTACACCTGCATACGATGAGCTTTTTGGTGATGCACTTGAAGGAGCGATGGAAAATGCCAGAAAAACTGTTCCAGCTGGAAAAGTTGGGACACCTGAAGAAGTAGCAAACGCTGTAACTTTCCTTGCTTCAGACGAAAGCAGTTACTTGACGGGTGTTGAATTGTTCGTAGATGGCGGGCTAGCACAGGTATAATGTCACTGCGAAGAGATTACAAATCGTCCCCAAAAAAAGTTAATGGGGATTTACTTGAGTCATACAAAAAAGTCGTTTTCCTTATGTCCTGAGTAACCACAAATGCTGCATGTAAAATGAGAAAAAAGGAAAAGACATGCCGGATGCATGTCTTTTTTGCGAATCAACCATAAAAAAAGAGAAGAGTCATGTCACTCTTCTCATACGAATGGGAATAGAACTTGCTAGGACGGCTGGGGGCTACCAGCTCGTAAACATATTATACATGACAGAACGTACGTTTGTAAAGGGGGATCATGTTTTTTTGCTTATCTCATTTGATGTAAGATAAAATAGAGGGAATGAATGATAAACGGAGGCGTTTGAGTTGGCAAACAAAGAAGAGCGGACAGAGCAGCTGCTAATGGATCTAAGGGAAGAGCTTCAAATACTCGAACATCAAAACAAAGAACGGTATAAATGGAGTGCCTCCACATTGCTTGGAGTGATTGCCCTCTTGATTGATAAAGGAGTGATCACACCCGAGGAAGTCGAGATGTACAAGACGAAGGCGGAAATGCAAACTTTTCATACGCAAAAAGACTGACCCCTCTTTAAGTGGTATCAGTCTTTTTCATATGTGATTGTTCAAATAGAGCAAAGTTGTCAAACGAGCCAAATTTGCTTTATATATACGTATGTACCGATCGTCTGAATTGAGGATTGCAAATTAATGTACGGAGTCTTTGATGATTTTATAGTTTTTATGATTAACGACTGTTAGTGAATCCAGTTCTAAATCTCTATAGTTGTCCATAATGGTGACATCCACAATGACAGAGTTTTCATTCACTTTTTCAACTACACCTGTTAAACCATTTCTAAATTCGATCACATTTCCAATTTTTGCAATCTTCAACCGATCCCTCTCCTTTAAAAACAGATTTCATTCCCTATTAAAAAGTATTTTGCAATATTTTCATACCAATGTAAAGGATAAAGACGTTTTTGTTTTGTTTTCGTTGTATGCTCTTCTAACGAATGGTATATTTAATAATTGATCATGGCTGAAAAGGAGCGGTTTTTTTGACTGAAGAACAAATCCTCACCATCCTCGAATCTTTACGGAATGGGACGGAAAAACAGGTGACCATCCAAAAAGATGACTTTTTAACGTTTCGTTCTGTTTTGGTGAATCAAGATGATTTTAAACATTTTCGCGGGATCGCCAAACATGGTGGAGATGTTATTTTTGAATATCTTACAGAAGCAAGAAGCTAAAGCTTTTTCTCATTGATGAGAGAAAGCTTTTTTATTTTCGTTCTTTTGTCACACTTCAAACCACTCTGATACATATGAAAAGAAAATGTAATAACCCATAATCAGGAGCATAAGGATGATGATAGGTGAAAAAGGGACCTTTTTAAGCGCTAACAATTCCATTTTATGTGCGCTCAACTAGGACATGCCATTTAATGACGGAATTTGGACAGGCATGTAAATCTTTGTGCGTGAAAATAGAATGAGCTCTTGTTAGAGTGGACAAGTATCTTACAGCCTACTTTTGATTAAAGGAGGAAAAAGGCGAATGATTAAAATTCATACAGCTCTTTTTGTCATCCTTATGCTCGTTGCAGCAATGAAGATGGACAATATACAAGAGCAGCAAGGCACATTAAGTCACGAACTTTCACAAGCACCTGTTAAACATCAGCTTTCATATATAGATCAAGACCACGATCAAGTCATCCCGGCATTTTCTGAAGAAAAGCGTCAGCCAAAAGTGAAATTGCTAAGTACGTCAACAGAAGAAAAGTCTTCAAAACCGAAGCAAAAGAAAAAAGTAAAATCTGAAACGACGAATAAGGCAAGCGGCAAACAGTATTCTAATGAAGAAATGGATTTGCTTTCTCGATTGGTACATGCTGAAGCGAAAGGTGAATCTTACGAAGGGAAAAAAGCGGTGGCAAGCGTTGTTTTAAACAGGGTGGAGCATCGTTCTTTTCCTGACAGCGTTAAAGGTGTGATTTATCAGCGAAATGCCTTCCAGCCAGTATCAAATGGAAGCATTCATGATAAGGCAGATCAAGATTCCATTAAAGCGGTGAAGCAGGTAGTAAAAGAGCATGACAGAACAACAAAGGCTATCTATTTTTATAATCCAAAAACGGCAACAGATCATTGGATTCGTTCCCGCAAAATTGTAGAACGCATCGGACGTCACGTGTTTGCCGTATAAAGAAAAAGAGCGATCAATGAGATTGCTCTTTTTTTGTCTTCAATTATTAAAATATTTTTTGGACTTGTCTCATAGAATGTGAAAAGAATTTGCTTTAGACAAGGGGAGGCTACATGAATCGATTTGTAAAAGGGGTCATTCTGCTATCTGTCGCAGCTTTTATTGCGGAGTGTATAGAGTTTTTAGTCAATATGATTTTAGCGAGAGAGCTTGGAGAACATGGAATGGGTTTATATATGAGTATCCTTCCAATCATCATGCTTGTCCTTGTGATCGCCAGTTTAGAGCTGCCAGTCTCCATTTCTAAATTCATTGCAGAATCACATGAGCGTCTCCACAAAAGCATGCTCCGTCATGCCTTTAAAATGACACTTGTGGTGACAAGTACAACAACAGCTATAGCAGCTATTGTACTGCCTTTCATTCCAGTGTTTCAGTCGTATCATCCGCTTATGAAGGGCCTAGTGCTGTCACTTATCCCGATTATTGCGTTTACCTCCATTGCCCGCGGCTATTTTATGGGAAAGCAGCAAATGGGCAGAATTGCTTTAGCCAATATGCTGAAGAAAACGATCCAGCTTATCTGCTTGTTTTTGTTTTTTCATTGGTATTCGTTTGATATTGAAACAGCAGTACTCATCGCCATTGGTGTCATTGTTGCGAGTGATCTTGTTGTCTTTATTTATTTATACTCCCAATACGTCATGGCAAAAAATGCTGTGAATGTCAGGTCTGTTGAATTAAGAGGAAGTGATGTGCGAAAGCGCCTATTAGCCGTTTCCATTCCGACAACGGGCATGCGCATCTTTCATGCGATCGCCAATGCGGTTGAACCATTTTTAATCAAAGGAGCGCTCGTGGCAGCAGGCATTTCTGGAACACTTGCTGTTGATCATTACGGCATGCTGGCTGGTGTCGCAATGTCGATCGGTTTTTTCCCAGCGTTTATCGCTCATTCCATCATGATTGTGATGATTCCGAGTGTCTCTGAAGCCTATGCTTTAGGTCAGTATGATCTTGTGAAAAAACGTGTCAGACAGGCGATTCTTATAACGTTTGGATACGGGGTGCCGGCAGTGATGGTCATGTATTATTTTGCTTACCCGCTCACACAGCTCTTTTTTGATTCACCGCAAGCTGCTGTCTATTTACAGCTGCTATGGCCATACTTTTTATGCCACCTGTTTGTGATGCCGTTTCAAGCATGTTTAATCGGAATGGGGCTCATCAAAGATGTGTTCCTACATAATATA
Organism: Bacillus sp. FSL M8-0350; assembly: GCF_038593345.1. NCBI lineage: Bacteria > Bacillati > Bacillota > Bacilli > Caryophanales > Bacillaceae > Bacillus > Bacillus sp. FSL M8-0350. The sequence continues at coordinate 1,339,097 of NZ_CP151985.1, forward strand.
TGGGTGCATGTCGTCTCTTTTTCTATGGTGTATTTCCTCGGTTCAATTGAAAGCTTGAATATGATGGGGGTCATTTTAGGGATGAACACAGGCATGCTGCTGTTGACTGCCCTGCATTATGCGACGATTTGTAAGGAGCTCGGCGTTTCAATGTTTCTTACATTGAAAAAAGCTTGAATGTCATCGCCATCGAGAGGGCAAGCTAGAAGAAAACTGGGAAGGAAGATCATGATGAATCGTAAACATCTACCCGCCAGTCTTCTGATGATGACCCTGCTTCTATTTCTAACGAGCACAGCAGCAGAAGCAAAAGAGCCTGTGATGGCGCCAAGGATAGAGGCGCCGACATTAAATGGTGGCATAAAGATGGTTCCCGAAAAAGGGAAAAAGACCATTTTGCATTTTTGGACAACATGGTGCCCGTCCTGCAAAATGGAGCTGCCCGAATTTGAACAGATTGTGAAAGAAAATCAGAGTGATGTTGACATATTGACCGTGAATTTACTAGGTGCTGAACAAAGTAAACATGCTGTTGCCCAATTTGTGAAAGACAGAAGGTTTACATTCCCGATCATACTAGATGAACATGGAGAAATGATGAAGAAATATCAAATCATCACCATTCCAACGACCTTTTTGATTAACGAAAAAGGAGAAGTGGTAAAAAATCATGTAGGTCCACTGACGAAAAAACAAATCAAAGAGTGGACAAATTCGTAGAACAAATCCTTTCTGTGAAAGAACCAATTCTGTTGGTTCTTTTTTGTGTTCGTTTGCTTTTCATCTGAATACACTGTGCTCAGAAGAAGACGGAACGGTCTATATCAGTAATGATAATTATTATCAAAAAGAAATTATAATAATTATTAATTGAAAATTAATCAGAACCTGTTATAATGAGTGACAGACCAATAAAAAGCTTGAAATAGCAGAAAATATAGATGAAAAAGAAACGGGCAACGATTGATAATATGAAAACGATTATCAATTAGAGAGGAGAAAACAATCATGAATGAGAATACAGCACTTTACCAAACGACAAATCAAAAGGAATCGAAATGGTCCTTACATAAATGGGCACAGCACGGAGAATTAATTGCAGCAGGTATATCGGGGATTCTTATTTTAACTGGATGGATTCTAAAGGATCAGAGTATGTGGAGCATTCCTCTTTTCATCCTAGCATTTGTTATTGGAGGTTTTGCAAAGGCGAAGGAAGGAATTGAAGAAACGATTTCGTCGAAGACCTTGAATGTGGAACTTTTAATGATTTTCGCAGCGATAGGATCAGCTCTAATCGGCTATTGGGCAGAAGGCGCTATCTTAATTTTTATTTTCTCACTGAGTGGTGCGCTTGAAACGTATACGTCAAATAAAAGCAAGAAAGATTTAACAGCATTAATGAGCATTGCACCAGATGAAGCAACTTTAATTGAAAAAGATGGTACGACCATTCAAATCGCCGCTTCATCATTAACACCAGGTGACCAGATTATGGTCAAAGCTGGGGAACGCATTGCAGCAGATGGTGTCATTTTAAGCGGGAGAACAAGTGTGGATGAATCTGCCCTTACAGGCGAATCTATTCCACAGGAAAAAGGGCAGGGGGAAGACGTATTTGCAGGAACAGTGAATTTAAATGGTTCCTTAACAGTGGAAGTCACGAAACATAATGAAGAAACGCTATTCCATAAAATTATTAAACTTGTTGAATCCGCTCAAGAAAGTGTTTCGCCAAGCCAGGCATTTATCGAAAAATTTGAGGGTGCCTATGTAAAAGGTGTGCTGATTACCGTTGCGGTATTAATGGTTCTGCCTCATTTTGTCCTCGGCTGGAGTATGAGTGAAACTTTCTACCGGGCAATGGTGTTTATGGTCGTTGCTTCACCTTGTGCTCTAGTTGCATCCATCATGCCAGCAGCACTGTCACTGATCTCAAATGGCGCGAGAAATGGAATGCTTGTTAAAGGAAGTGTCTTTTTAGAAAAACTAGGCACAAGCAGCATGATTGCTTTTGATAAAACGGGGACAATTACAAGCGGGAAGCCAGCCGTAGAACAAGTCGTCATGGCTAAAGGGCAGGATGAATCTGCTTTTTATCAGGCACTCTATCAAATTGAGAGTCAATCAAACCACCCATTAGCGAAAGCAATTTCTGATATGGCAAAAGAACACCAAACAGAAAGATCAGTCCATGTCACCATTGAAGAAGCCTCTGGATTTGGTGTAAAAGCACAATTAAATGGAGAAACGTGGCGGATTGGGAAGAAAGACTTTGCGGGTAAGGCGTCAATCGACCGCGAGATTGAAGAGACAGGTGATGACCTTTCAGCTCAAGGATACACAGTGGTCTACGTTCAAAAGGGTGAAGAAGTTGTTGGCTGTCTTGGCCTTAAGGATCAAATCAGACCTGAAGCCAAAAAAATGATTCAAGAACTAAATGATTTAGGCATCCAAACCGTCATGCTGACAGGAGATCAGCAAAAAACGGCTGAAGCGATTGCGCAGGAAGCCGGTATCCAAACCGTAGTGGCTGAATGTCTTCCAGATGAAAAGGTACATGAGGTCAATCAATTAAAGAAACAAGGTAATTCAATCATCATGGTAGGAGACGGAATCAATGATGCACCAGCGCTCGCCACAGCAGATGTTGGGGTTGCGATGGGCGGAGGCACAGATGTTGCCTTAGAAACAGCGGATCTCATTTTAATGAAGAACAATTTAAGTAACCTAACAAAGATGATCCGTCTTTCAAGAAAAATGAATCGAATCATTAAGCAAAACATTATTTTCTCATTAACGGTGATCTGTCTGTTAATTTGTGCGAATTTCTTACAAGTGCTTGATTTGCCTTTTGGTGTCATCGGGCATGAAGGAAGTACGATTTTGGTCATTTTAAATGGTCTGCGTCTGCTTCGTGCATCTTAAATCAATCATCAGGGCGCACTGGATTCATGCCAGTGCGCTTTTGTGCGAAATACAGCAAAAACTGATACAATAGACCAGTAGTAAAACGTGTGAGGAGGATCATGATGAACCGAATGAAGAGCTTGTCTTCTTGGCTTAAGAAAGAAGACATTCAAGGTGCATTTATACATACAAAGGAAAATGTGTTTTATCTATCTGGATACTTCACAGAGCCGCATGAAAGAGTGATGGGGCTGTTTGTGTTCCAAGAGGCAGAACCATTTTTTATTTTGCCTAAAATGGAAGTCGAGCAGGCAAAAAATGCAGGATGGTCCGGCGATATCATTGGATATGAAGATCATGAGAATCCATTTGATTTCATTCAATCAGCGATAGAAAAACGAGGTATTCAAGCGGCGCGTCTTGCGATTGAAAAAGAATCGATTCCGCTTCAAAGAGCAGAACAGCTCCAAGCTGTCACCGGGGCAGAAACGTTCGTCCGGGCTGAAGATGCGCTCGATCAGCTCAGACTGATTAAAGATGAATCTGAAATTGCTACACTGAAAAAAGCGGCTCAATTGGCAGATGAAGGTGTAAAAATTGGGGTTAACGCCTTAAAAGAAGGAATCACAGAAACAGAAGTGCTCGCTGTCATAGAATATGAACTAAAGAAAAAAGGCATTCAAGGCATGTCCTTTTCAACCATGGTTCTCTTTGGTGAAAAATCAGGCGAGCCTCATGGAAATCCGGGACAGGCAGCCTTAAAAAAAGGCGATTTTGTGTTATTTGACCTTGGCGTCATTGTCGATGGATATTGCTCAGATATCACAAGAACATTTATCTATCAGGAAGCTTCTGAAAAGCAAAAGGACATCTATCAAACCGTCTTAAATGCAGAAATGGCAGCACTTGAAATGAGTAAGCCCGGCGTGAGAATCGGTGATCTTGATTTAAAAGCCCGCGGGCTGATCACAGAAGCGGGATATGGTGAATATTTCCCTCATCGCCTCGGACATGGGTTAGGGGTTTCTGTTCATGAGTTTCCTTCTATGAGTCAGGCAAATGACGATCTTCTGCAAGAAGGTATGGTGTATACGATTGAACCAGGAATTTATGTCCCAGGAGTCGGCGGCGTAAGAATTGAAGATGATGTTCTCATTACGGCAGATGGTCCAGTCACCTTAACCAATTATCCGAAAGAGCTGACGATCATCAAGTAATGAAAAAAATCACGATGAACGTCCGGGTATTGGAAGTGTCATCGTGATTTTTTATCACTCTTCTCGATCCTTATCAACAAAAAAATCATCAATTGATTGAAACGGTTTGATTTTATGTTCTTTTCCTAAAGGATGTAATGCAAAACGAGCAGAAAACAAAACAGTCATACATAATATAATCCATATGATGAAACCCATCTTGAATTCCCCTTTCCATCCAGTGATTTGTTCAGCTCACATACATCTTAAAGTATGAAACGCTTACCATATCAAGAGAAAGTAGGAGAAAAAATGGCAAACATAAGGGAGATTGCGAAAAGAGCGGGCGTATCTGTGACAACCGTATCACGTGTGTTGAATGAGCATCCTTATGTTAAAGAAGAAAAAAGGGAACGTGTTCTACAAGCGATGAAAGAGCTCAAGTATACAAGAAACATCCAGGCGGTCCATTTAGCGAAGGGCTATTCGAATATGCTTGGCATCGTCCTTCCAAATATTGAACACTCTTATTTCAGCGCACTCGTCACAGGTATTGCAGAAAAAGCACAGGCGCGCGGCATGCATTTTGCTTTATTTCAAACAGGATATGACCCATTAAAAGAAAAAGAAGCGTTAATGAGTTTAAAAGAGCGCCGTGTGGATGGTTTAATATTTTGTTCAAATGCGTTAAGTGATGGTCACATTTTAAAGTGGCAGGAATCAGGGCCGATTATATTTTGTCATCCTGCACCGCACGATCAATGCTCAACCGTGTCGATTGCGCATGATCAAGCATTTAAGGAAGGCCTGCATCATTTGGCGGCATGCGGCCATCAACGAATTGCGATTGTTCTCGCCAGAACAGAAGGAGCGAATAGCGAGTCGCGACTTCAGGCTTATCAAGACATGATGCAATCGCTCGGGCAGACCATTGATGAGAAGTGGATCATCGAAGGGAAGTTATCCCTGCTTGATGGGAAGCAATTATTTGCAGAATGGCAGGAAATGAAAAATCGTCCTACAGCTTTATTTATTACAAATGACGAAGTCTCTGCCGGCTTTTTATTAGAGGCGCAGCGTCATGACATAAAAGTAGGAGAATCACCAGCCATACTCAGCTTTCAAAATAACCAATTGAGTGAGGCTTTGGGGATTTCCAGCATTCATATTCCCCTCAAACAAATGGGACAGGAAGCGTTTGACTTGTTTGACCGGGCATTAAAGGGAGAGAAATCAGAAAAAAGAATGCTGCCATTTCGCCTGATTGAGCGAACAACAACCGTTTTGAAAAACAATCGTTGACGCACGTTTCATCTGTTTTGTACGATAAGAGGGATTGAATAAGAAGGAGGTGGGGATGTTCATGGAATCCTTCACCGTTGATAAAGCGTTAAATAATAATGTCATCATCGCAAGACACCCTTCTTTGGGCGAAGTGGTTCTGATTGGGAAAGGGATCGGCTTCGGTAAAAAATCGGGGGATCTTCTCGATCAAGACGTGTTTGAAAAAATGTTTGTGTTAAAAAACACGAAGGAACAAACAGAATATAAACAACTGCTTCATCATATTGATGAGAACATGATCGAGCTTGCCAATGACGTCATTTATCATATACGAGAAAAAATGGGACAACGATTGAATGAGCATATACATGTTGCACTGACTGACCATATTGCGTTTAGTTTTAAGCGGGTGCAGCAAGGCTATGATATCACGAACCCTTTTATGCTTGAGACGCAATCGCTTTACCCGAAAGAATACGAGGTTGCAAAGGAAGTCGTTGAACTGATTAACGAGCGGCCAGATGTCGAAACGAAGCTGCCAGAAGGAGAAATTGGCTTTATAGCGCTTCATATCCATTCAGCTTTGACGAATCGGCCATTATCTGAAGTGAACCGTCATTCGCAGCTCATTACACAAATGGTCCAAGTCATTGAAGATTCATTTCATATGAAAGTAGACAGAGAAAGTATTCATTATTTACGCTTATTACGCCATATTACGTTTTCAATTGAGCGTATTAAACGGGGAGAATCATTAGAGGAGCCAGAAAAATTGCTTCATCTATTGAAAAATGAATATCCTTTATGCTACAATACTGCTTGGAAAATGATCAAAATTTTGCAGCATGCATTGAAAAAGCCTGTACAGGATGCTGAGGCCGTCTACCTGACACTTCATCTGTACAGATTGACAAATAAAATTTCATAGTTTCCTTGAAACGTGTAACTGATTCGATCAGGCATGAGTGACTTAAGGTAAATACAGGATAAGATCCTGTTATTTGCGCAACCTTATATCACCATGCCTTTTTTTGCGTTTGAAAGTGAAATGTAAACGGTTAATTATGAAATGTACGTCAGGGAGCATCCCAAATGTATGTTGTAAGCGAAAACAAAAGGAGGTTCAACCAGTGTTTAAATCACTTTTTGGTGTGTTGCAAAAAATTGGACGAGCACTCATGCTTCCAGTTGCGATCCTTCCTGCTGCCGGTATTTTACTAGCACTTGGGAATGCGATGCAAAATCCGCAGCTGATTGATGTAGCTCAATTTTTAAGCAACGATACAATTCAGCTTGTTGCAAGTGTCATGGAGAATGCGGGGAACATCGTCTTCTCGAATCTTCCGCTATTATTTGCTGTAGGGGTTGCCATCGGTCTTGCCAATGGAGACGGAGTGGCAGGAATTGCCGCTATCATCGGTTATCTTGTCATGAACGTAACGATGAGTGCCGTATTAATGGCCAACGGATCCATTCCATCCGATTCACTCAAACTAGCCCAGTTCTTCAAGGAAAGCCATCCAGCATATATTAATATGCTCGGTATACCGACCTTGTCTACCGGCGTTTTTGGCGGGATTATCGTCGGGGTATTAGCAGCTTATATGTATAATAAATTTTACAAAATTGAGCTCCCGCAATATCTTGGCTTCTTTGCTGGTAAGCGTTTTGTTCCAATCGTTACTTCTATTTCAGCACTTATTTTAGGGCTATTGATGCTAGTCATTTGGCCGCCAATCCAAGGTGCACTGAACTCATTTTCAACAGGACTGCTCGCAGCGAATGAGCCGCTGGCTGCCTTTGTATTCGGTGTCATTGAACGATCATTAATTCCGTTTGGTCTGCACCACATTTTCTACTCACCATTCTGGTATGAGTTCTTTAGCTACAAGAGCTTATCAGGAGAGCTTGTCCGTGGTGACCAGCGTATTTTCATGGCGCAAATCAAAGATGGTGTACAGCTGACAGCTGGTACATTCATGACAGGGAAATATCCGTTCATGATGTTCGGTCTTCCAGCAGCAGCACTTGCGATTTACCATGAAGCAAAACCAAAGAATAAAAAGCTAGTAGCAGGAATAATGGGATCAGCGGCCCTTACTTCTTTCCTAACAGGGATCACTGAACCGCTTGAATTCTCATTCTTGTTTGTTGCACCAGTATTATTTGCGATTCACTGTGTATTCGCTGGATTATCCTTTATGATAATGGATATTCTAAACGTGAAAATCGGGATGACCTTCTCAGGAGGGTTAATCGACTTTTTCCTATTTGGTATCCTGCCAAATAGAACCGCTTGGTGGCTCGTCATTCCAGTAGGTCTTGTCCTTGCTGTCATTTACTACTTCGGATTTAGATTCGCCATTCGCAAATTTAATCTGAAAACGCCAGGCCGCGAGGATGAAGCAGCAGACGGAGCAAGTGAGGCGAAGTCTGAAAAAGGTAATGACTTGCCTTATGAAATCCTTGAAGCAATGGGTGATCAAGAAAACATTAAGCACCTTGATGCTTGTATCACGCGTTTACGTGTTACTGTCAATGATCAGAAGAAAGTGGACAAGGACCGCTTGAAAAAGCTTGGCGCTTCAGGTGTTCTCGAAGTAGGGAACAACATCCAGGCAATCTTTGGACCGCGCTCTGATAATTTAAAAACACAAATGCAGGACATCATTGCAGGCTGCACGCCTCGTCCAGCGAAAGACCCTTCCGCAAAAGAAGAAGTCAGCCAGCAGGTCGAAGAAGTCATTGCAAAGCCGCTTCAAAATGAGCAAGGGGAAGAAATTTTTGCTTCACCAATTACAGGGGAGCTTCATCCAATTACAGATGTACCAGATCAAGTATTCTCAGGAAAAATGATGGGTGACGGTTTCGCCATCTTGCCAACAGATGGAACGGTTGTTTCACCGGTAAGAGGGAAGATCTTAAATGTGTTCCCGACGAAACACGCCATTGGCCTGCAATCTGATGGTGGACTTGAAATTTTGATCCACTTCGGAATTGATACGGTCGGCCTCAAAGGAGAAGGGTTTGAAGCATTTGTACAAGAGGGAGATCAAGTAGAAATCGGTCAAAAACTTTTAGAGGTTGATATTGATAAAATTAAGTCTGAAGTACCATCTTTGATGACTCCAATTGTATTTACCAACTTAAGTGAAGGACAATTTATTGACCTTCAAGCATCCGGTGAAATCAAAGCTGGACAAGAAAACATCATGAAAATTTCAAAATAATTTTCATAACTGCCGTTCTTGTTAGATGACAAGCTCGGCAGTATGATATAATATTGTGGATGTATTAATTGTATAAAAAGGAGATTGATAAAAATGGCTCAACAAACATTCAAAGTAACTGCAGATTCTGGAATTCACGCACGTCCTGCAACAGTTCTTGTACAAACTGCTAGTAAATATGATGCTGATATCAACTTAGAATATAATGGTAAAACAGTGAACCTGAAATCTATTATGGGTGTAATGTCTCTAGGAATTGCGAAAGGTGCTACAATCACAATCTCTGCTTCTGGTTCTGATGAAAATGATGCACTTGCTGCGCTTAAAGACACAATGAAAAGTGAAGGCCTAGGCGAGTAATGCAACAACTGAAAGGAATCGGTGCTTCAGCAGGCGTTGCGATTGCAAAAGCGTATCGTCTGGAAGAACCAGATTTAACAGTTCACCAAAAAGACATCAATGATCCAGAGACAGAAGTGAAGCGTTTTGAAGAAGCAATTCATGTTTCTAAACAAGAACTTGAAGCAATTAAAGAGCATGCGCTAAAAGAGCTTGGCCAAGACAAAGCAGATATCTTTTCTGCCCACCTTCTTGTGTTAAGTGATCCTGAACTGCTAAGCCCAGTAAAGGATAAAATCAAATCTGATAAAGTAAATGCTGAATTTGCTTTAAAAGAAACAGCGACGATGTTTGTCACAATGTTCGAAGCAATGGACAATGAATACATGAAGGAACGTGCGGCGGATATTCGCGACGTAACGAAACGTGTGACTGGACATTTGCTAGGCGTTGACATTCCAAACCCAAGCATGATTTCTGAAGAAGTCATCATCATTGCTGAAGATTTAACACCTTCTGATACTGCTCAGCTGAACAGACAATTTGTCAAAGGCTTTGCAACAGATATCGGCGGTCGTACTTCTCACTCAGCGATCATGGCAAGATCTATGGAGATTCCAGCAGTTGTTGGGACAAAAGAAGCAACAAAAACGGTGAAAAACGATGATCTGATCATTGTGGATGGTATTACTGGAGACGTCATCATTCAGCCTTCTGAAGATGAAGTGAAAGCGTATCAAAAAAAGCATGAAGACTACTTAGCTCAAAAAGCGGAATGGGCGAAACTTGTTGACCAGCCAACGGTTACAAAAGACGGCGTTCACGTAGAGCTAGCTGCAAATATCGGAACACCTGAAGATGTAAAAGGTGTACTTGAAAATGGCGGCGAAGCAGTCGGATTGTACCGTACTGAATTTTTATACATGGGCAGAGACCAGCTTCCTACAGAAGAAGAGCAGTTTGATGCCTATAAAACAGTTTTAGAGAAGATGGAAGGGAAAGCAGTGGTTGTCCGCACACTAGATATTGGTGGCGATAAAGAACTTCCTTACTTGCAGCTTCCAAAAGAAATGAACCCGTTCCTTGGCTATAGAGCCATTCGCCTTTGCCTGGAAGAGCAGGAGATTTTCAGAACACAACTACGCGCCTTACTTCGTGCAAGTACATATGGAAACTTGAAAATCATGTTCCCTATGATCGCGACGTTATCAGAATTTAGAGAAGCAAAAGCCATTTTACTTGAAGAAAAAGAAGCATTGGTTGCCGCTGGTACAGACGTTTCTGATTCGATTGAAATCGGAATGATGGTAGAAATTCCATCAACAGCTGTCATCGCAGACCAATTTGCAAAAGAAGTAGATTTCTTCAGTATTGGAACGAATGATTTGATTCAATACACAATGGCTGCTGATCGAATGAACGAACGAGTGTCTTACCTTTACCAGCCTTACAACCCAGCGATTTTACGTCTTATTACGCTTGTGATCGAAGCAGCGCATAAAGAGGGTAAATGGGTCGGCATGTGCGGTGAGATGGCAGGAGATGAAATCGCAATACCGCTACTACTTGGATTAGGATTAGATGAATTCTCAATGAGTGCAACATCCATTCTTCCAGCTAGAACGCAGCTAAGCAAGCTTTCTAAAGAAGAAGCTGCATCATTTAAAGAGCATATTTTATCACTTAGCACAACAGAAGAAGTGGTTGATTTCGTCAAGAAGACGTTTCAACAGAACTAAGTGAATGAAAACCAGACAGATGAAACTGTCTGGTTTTTTTGTCGAATTTTATCATATTGAGTCATATTGGGCAGTGAGAAGGGCACCCTATAATTAAAAAATGGAGGTGACCAGATTGCCTTTCTCAGACTACAAACCGGGTGATCAAGTATATGTAATTTATCGAAATCCACATGCTGCAAACGTAGCACAAATTAAAGAAGCAGAAATTGTTTCACATCCATACAACGAAGAAGAGCTTGCCCTCTTTTTACTTGAAACGTATCATCCACTAGCACCTGATGATGCTGTGTTTCCAACATATGAAGAAGCAGAAGCTCTTTATCAAGACTTGTTTGAATAAGGGAGATTTTAGAAAGGATAAAAGCCATCCTGTGCGGTTAAAGTAACGGTATGAAAACCTTAAAGGTAAGGATGTGCTTAATATGATCAAACCTTTCGTTCCCCAGCTTGTTTACATTGAACCCCGGGCGTTAGAGTACCCGTTAGGACGAGAGCTGAAGGAAAAGTTTGAGGGTATGGGAATCGAAATAAGAGAAACGACTTCACACAACCAGGTCAGAAATATTCCGGGAAAAAATGACTTGCAAAAGTATCGTAATGCGAAGTCAACGCTTGTTATTGGTGTGAGGAAGACATTGAAGTTTGACTCGTCTAAACCATCTGCAGAGTATGCAATCCCATTTGCAACAGGGTGTATGGGACATTGTCATTATTGCTATTTGCAAACAACAATGGGAAGTAAGCCGTACATTCGAACGTACGTCAATGTAGAAGAAATATTAGATCAGGCAGAGCAATACATGAACGAGCGGGCGCCGGATATCACGAGATTTGAAGCATCATGTACTTCAGACATCGTAGGAATTGACCATTTGACACATACACTCAAACGAGCGATTGAATACTTCGGGAAGACGGACCTAGGAAAACTTCGCTTCGTCACGAAATTCCATCATGTCGATCATCTGTTAGATGCAAAGCATAACGGCCGGACAAGATTCCGTTTTAGTATCAATGCCGATTATGTCATTAAATATTTCGAGCCTGGCACATCACCGCTAGATCAGCGGATTGAAGCGGCTGTTAAGGTCGCAAAGGCAGGCTATCCTCTAGGCTTTATTGTTGCTCCAATCTACATCCATGAAGGCTGGCAGGAAGGATATAAAATTCTTTTTGAAAAGCTTGATGCAGCTCTTCCTGAAGATGTGAGAGACGATATCACCTTTGAGATGATTCAGCATCGCTTTACAAAACCAGCAAAGCGTGTGATTCAAAAAAATTACCCAAAATCAAAATTAGAGTTGGACGAAGAAAAAAGAAGATACAAGTGGGGAAGATACGGTATAGGAAAATATATCTATCAAAAAGATGAGGAACAAGAACTGAGAGAGACTTTAGAGTCATATATAGATCAGTACTTTCCTTCTGCAAAAATTGAATATTTTACTTAAAACAAGCCTATATGGCTTGTTTTTTCTATTTAAATTTTCTTACAACTATTGAATGCGGTATCATTTTGCCGATATATAAATTAAGGTGTGAAAGTAGATGTAGGGGTGATGAGATGTTTAAGAAACTTCAAGTGAGAATAGCTGTTTTCATCTCAGTTATTTTAATTTTAACCGTCGTGGCCGTTCAAGTGGGTTCTAACATAGTATTAACACCACTTATTGAACGAGATGCAAAAACCACCACAGCAGCAACGGCAGAGAGCATGAGAGACATCATTGCACAAAAGCTTGATAATTACAGTGATACAATTAATAAACTGGCAACTAGTACACTTACTGAAGATTTTGCGCAAAAACAAACAAAACAAACATTAGTCTTCGAAAACGATGAACTAAAAGGCTTGCAGGAGCAGGATGAACTTATTTCACTTGCCTATATTGGAACAAGTGACGGCAAAATGTTCGCCTTCCCAGAGTCCGATTTTGGTGAAGGGTATGACCCATCTAAACGAGATTGGTTTATCCAATCAGCTGAAAAGCCTGACGAAGTCATTTGGACTGATCCATATATCGATAAAGCAACAAATGAAATGGTCGTCTCAGCCACAAAGGCGATTGTCAGAAACGGAAAGGTCGTTGGGGTCGCTGGACTTGATTTGAAATTATCCTCCATTCAATCTTATATAAAGGAACAAAAGATTCCTTATATGGGTACCGCTTTCTTAGTTGACGGCAAAGGAACCATTTTAGCACATCCAACAGAGCAAGGAAAAAACATATCAAAAGTAGCTTCTGTGAAAAAAGCGATCGACAATTCAGGTATTGATGACAGAAAAGAACTGACGGTCATATCTAAAATCAAAGAAGCTGATTGGACGATTGGTGTCAGCTTTGAGAAAAAGAAACTGCTTTGGATCACAGAACAAATGAATCAGACAAGCATCATTATTTCCGTCATTGCCATTATTCTTGCGATGATCCTCAGCTTCTTATTGGCAAGAAGCATTACAACGCCAATCAAGCGTCTAATAGAGCATGTGCGTAAGGTGTCAGAAGGCGATTTAACAAGTACGCTTGCAGTGAAATCCCAAGATGAAATTGGTTCCCTCACGAAAAGCATTAATCAAATGACCGAGGATATCAGGGAGTTAATTGAAAAAGTGAAAGGGGCTTCAGATCAAGTTGTGAAATCAGCGGATGAAGTGACCCACATTTCAAATGAGACTTTGCTGTCTAGCGAACAGATTGCAACGGCCATTCAAGAGGTGGCAACAGGAGCGACTAAGCAGGCATCAGATGCAGAAACGATTAATGAAAAATCAGAGCATTTGTATGAGAAAGTACGCCATATGGGTGAGCTTGCCACGCAAATGCAAACCAACTCAAAATCATCTGAAGATGCCAGCTATAAAGGACTTGACGCACTTGGTGTGCTCGTCCAAAAATCAACACAAGCGAACGAAGAATCGAAAAAGGTAGAGCAAATGCTGCTAGACCTTGAGCATAAAACGAAAAATATTGAAAACGTCGTGACTGCTATTTCTGAAATCTCGGATCAAACGAATTTACTTGCACTGAATGCAAGCATTGAAGCAGCGAGAGCAGGAGAAAGCGGACGAGGATTTGCTGTAGTTGCAGAAGAAGTGAGAAAGCTTGCTGAACAATCTGCGCAGTCAACAAAACACATTAGTGAAACCGTCAAACTCATTCAAGATGAATCGAAGAAGGCGGCTGAAGCGATGACAACAGCAAGTAAAATGAATGAGGAACAAGGTGCCGCCATCAATGCAACAGGTGAGGCACTCAGCAGCATCACAATGGAAATGCAGGCACTTGTCGGTTCAATCGACAGCATTCATACACAGATCAATGAAATGACAGAAGAACAGCAGAAGATGAGTGACTCGATTCAAAGCATTGCTGCCATTTCAGAAGAATCTGCTGCCTCAGCTGAGGAAGTGCATGCGTCTACAGATGAACAAGTTCAAGCGTTAGAAAGAACGAAAACTTCAACTGAAATGCTGAACGAATCAAGCCAGGCACTGCGTCAGGCGGTTGACCGATTTAAGGTGTAATGAGCGGAAAGGAACCTTGCGATGTGAGCAAGGTTCTTTTTGTATGATAAAATAAACGAGAGGAGGTGTTGACATGGATGTCAATCTAACTGGAAAAAAAGCATTGGTAGCTGCAAGCAGTCAAGGTATCGGAAAATCGATTGCCTTTGCTCTAGCAAAAGAGGGAGCAGATGTGATGCTCTCGGGAAGACATGAACAGAAGCTGAAAGAAACAGTCAAGGAGCTGTCTCCGCTTGTCAAAGGACAGCTGACTTATCAAGTATGTGATGTATCTGACGCCGGGCAAATCAAGGCGCTTGTTCAAGCGGCGGCTGGTGATGAGAAGTGTCTCGACATTCTTGTGAACAATACAGGCGGGCCTAAAACAGGAACGCTCGACACCTTAACAGATGAAGATTGGATCGAATCATTTCAGCTTCATTTACTCAGCTATATTCGATTATTAAAAGAGGCATTGCCTTATTTGAAAAAACGCGGCGCACGTGTGTTAAATATTGCGTCAATGTCAGTGAAAGAACCGATCCCGGGCTTGATGCTGTCGAATACATTTAGACCGGCCATAGCCGGCTGGACAAAAACAGCCGCTCTGGAGTTTGCAAAGGATGGTATTTTGATCAATACGTTAGCACCGGGAAAAATTGAAACAGACCGTGTGAAACAGCTGGAAAAGCACCGCGCACAAAGAGAGAATCGAACGGTTGAAGAAATCAAAGCACAGGCTGAACAAGCGATCCCGCTTGGCCGTTACGGCCAGCCAGAGGAATTTGCAGCATATGCAGTGTTTCTTTTATCAGAAGCCAATACATATATGACAGGTCAAACACTGATCATTGATGGTGGATTGACAAAGTCTCTTTAAGGAGGAACAAGTGATGGCACAAATCAAAACAGTTGGTTTTATAGGAATCGGTGTAATGGGTCGCAGTATGGCAGGACATTTAATGGATGCAGGCTATGAAGTGATCGTTTATACAAGAACGAAAGCAAAAGCAGACGCATTGATTCAAAAAGGCGCATCATGGAAGCCGGCAGTAAAGGAGATTGCAGAAAGTGCAGATGCCGTCATTACAATGGTGGGATATCCATCTGATGTAGAAGAGATCTATTTAGGAGAAGATGGGCTTGTGGCACATGCCGCGCCAGGTACATATCTCATTGATATGACGACATCGAAGCCTCAGCTTGCAAAAGAAATTGAGTTGAAAGCGAAGGAAAGAGGTATATTTACATTAGATGCACCTGTATCAGGCGGAGACATAGGAGCCAAAAATGGCACGCTGGCCATTATGATCGGCGGAGAAAGGTCAGCCTATGAAGCTTGTCTGCCGCTATTTGAGCAAATGGGTGAAAACATTCAATATCAAGGACCGGCAGGAAGCGGTCAGCATACAAAAATGTGTAACCAAATTGCCATTGCAGCGGGAATGGTCGGTGTCGCAGAGGCAATGGCTTATGCCGAAAAATCAGGGCTTGATCCAGAGCAGGTGCTCAAAAGCATCACAACAGGTGCAGCCGGCAGCTGGTCTTTGTCAAACCTTGCACCAAGAATGCTGAAAGGCGATTTCGAGCCAGGGTTTTATGTGAAGCATTTTATCAAAGATATGGGCATTGCACTTGAAGAAGCAGAGCTGATGGGGGAAGAAATGCCAGGGCTCTCACTTGCGAAGTCCCTTTATGAAAAGCTGAGCGAACAGGGCGAAGAAAACAGCGGGACCCAGAGCATCTATAAATTATGGGTTAAATAGTTTGCAGCACTCTCAAAACAAACTAAAAACCTGTCCCAAATAGGGACAGGTTTTCTTGATATTATTTTCCGATGAATTGCTGCGTCCAGTAGTTGCCAGATTTCACATAACCAACACCGATATGTGTGTAGCTTTTGTTTAAAATGTTCGCTCTGTGGCCTTCACTGTTCATCCATGCTGTCACAACTTCTTGAGGAGATTTTTGACCTTGGGCAATGTTTTCACCTGCTGATTTATAAGTGATACCGAATTGCTTCATTTGATCAAATGGAGATCCATAAGTTGGGCTTGTATGAGAGAAATAGTTTTTATCTTTCATATCTTGAGATTTTGCGCGAGCAGATTTGCTTAATTTAGAATCAACAGAAAGGGCCTTTAAGCCTTGTTTTGCACGCTCTTTATTTGTAAGCTCAACCACTTCTTTTTCAAATGCATTTAAGCTGCTGTCTGCTTTTGATGCGGTTGTGTCTTTTTGGTCAGCTTTTGTGTTGCTGCTTGTGTTTTCTTTTGCTGGAGTGCTTGGTTTAGAAGCAGTTGGTTTTTTCACTGATTCTTGTTTTTGTTCTTGTTTTGCTTTGTTTACTTCTTTCACTACTTTTGTTCCTGTAACAGGTTGACCGCTTTTGATCAGTTTGTTTAATAGAGCTTCGATCTCTTTTTGATTCGACTTGCTTAGCTTGTTTACATCTGAAGAGATATGTAATTTTGCTGCTAGTGTATGAAGATCAATAGCTTGATGCTGTACATTTATTACTTGTTTCAGGTTAAGCTCCTTCGCATCAGCTGAATGTCCTCCAGTGAATGTGATGAGTGCAGCAGCTGTCAGCGCTGAAAAAAAGAATGATTTCTTCTTCATATTGTAACTCCTCCTAAAATCTTTGTTTTGTTTTCTCACAAAAAATCATACCATGGACTTTTTGTTATAAACGTACCAGCATCCTCCATTGACAATGCAAGTTTGTCATTTTTGTTAAAGTCATCGTAAGAGGCGCTTCATATCAAAGGATAGGGAATTCTTCCATTTAAAGAAAACGACATAAACATACCAATATTTTAAAGTGTTAGTATATTTTTTTGCAGATTAGGGATTGACAGCTTTTTTTCACTCGTTTCGCTGTAACAACTATTACAAAAGTGTTACAATAATGAGTGGTAATTGTAAAAGATTGAAAAGGATGAGAGGAGCTACATAAGTGGGAGAGAAACAGCATCAAGGTGCTGCCGAGCAAAAAAAAATCAAGCGCCGGAACGCCTGGAGAATTAATCTCTTTTTCTTCGCTGTATTTAGTTTATTTGCTGGACTTGTGATCAAGCTGGGTGTGCTGCAAATCGTCAATGGTGAAGATTATAAAAAGCAAGCCAACCGAACAGAGGTCAAAACAGCATCATACCCGTCTCCAAGAGGAAAAATGTATGACGCGAGAGGAAGAGTCGTCGTTGATAACGAAAGTGTACCTGCCATCGTTTATACATCAGAAAGCGGTGTGAAAGCGGAGGATAAGATTAAGGTAGCAAGAAAACTTGCGACTTATATAAAAATGGATACTGATTTTTTGAGAGAGCGTGACATTCGAGATTTTTGGCTGGCGAGCCATCCGAAAGAAGCGGATAAACTCATTTCAAAAGCGGAGAAAAAAGATATCGATGCAAAGGATGTCTATCCGCTTCAAGTAGAGCGTGTCCCAAAGAAAGAAGTCAAAGCGATCGAAAAGGATGCAGAGGAAAAAGCTGTTGCAGCGATCTACCGTAGATTTACAGGCGGTTATGCCTTTGAGCCCCAAATCGTGAAGGCAATGAACCCAAACGAAGAGAAAAAAGGGGACGAAAAAGTGGCTTTACTCGATGAAACGAAAGAATCAAAACAAACTTCATCCGTAAGCCTGACATATGAAGAAATTTCACTTGTCTCAGAGCATCTTGATGAACTGCCTGGTGTGAACGTCATCAACGACTGGACAAGAAAATATCCGTATGAAAAGACCCTTTATAATGTACTTGGCGGTGTGACGACACCAGAGCAAGGAATCATTAAAGAGCGTGAAGATTACTATATGGCAAGAGGCTACTCGCGAAATGACCGGGTAGGGAAGAGCTATTTAGAATATCAATACGAGGATTTTCTAAACCCAGAGAAAGCGACCGTTCAATATACACAGGTTGGCGGGAAGCTGCTCGATGAAATCAAGCGGACAGAAGGACGAAGAGGACTTGATCTTGCGCTGACATTTGATATGGAGCTGCAAAAGGAAGTCGACAAAATCGTTGAATCAGAGCTTAGATCCGCCAGCGCGAGAAACTATATGATGGATCGTGCCTTTGTCGTCATGATGGACCCTCACACAGGGGATGTTCTCGCGATGTCAGGCAAGAAAATGGACGGCAGAGACGTCACAGATTATGCGATCGGAACATTTACGACCCAGTACGAAATGGGCTCTGTTGTCAAAGGAGCCACAGTACTTGGCGGTTATCAGGACGGGATGTCACACAACCAAGCCTATATGGATACACCGCTCTATTTTGCAGGAAGTAATGGAAAGCCGAAACAGTCTTACAAAGTTCTTGGATGGGTTAACGACATTCAAGCACTCCAAAAAAGTTCCAACGTCTACATGTTCCAAGTAGCGATGAGAATGGCGGGCATCACCTATCAAAAGGATGGTCCGTTACCGGCAAGGCCTGAGCACTTACAAAAAATGAGAAACTACTATGCGCAATTCGGTCTTGGCGTGAAAACGGGGATCGATCTGCCGCAGGAATCAAGCGGGATGCAGACGCATCCTAAGACGGTCGGCGGACTCTTGCTTGATGAAGCAATTGGTCAGTACGACACGTATACACCGCTTCAAGTGGCACAATACATGTCGACGATCGCCAATGGAGGCAGCCGTATTCAGCCAAGAGTAGTGAAAAGTGTTCATCTTCCAACGAAGAAGGATGAAGTAGGCCCAGTCGTAAAAAAATATGAGCCGAAAGTGCTGAATACGATTAACAACTCGAAAGCAGATATTGACCGCGTAAAAACGGGACTGAAAATGGTCACATCAACAGGCGGAACTGCCGCTGGCCGGTTTGGTCAGCATGATGTCGCAGGAAAAACAGGTACAGCGCAAACGTTCTACTATGGTGCCAACCGCAGCTGGTGGGGAAATTCAACGTACAACTTAACCTTTGGAGGATATTATCCTTCTTCTAATCCAAAGGTGGCGTTTAGTGTCGTGACACCTTATGTCTCAGATAAGGATCCTGTTATTAAAAACATCCCGAGTAAAATTGTGGATAAGTACGTTGAATTACAAAAGAAATATGAAAAACAATAAACCGCAGGGAGCACAGCAGCAGAAAGTGCTCCCTTTTTGCTGAAAATATGGACGTTTCCCTCGATGACAGAAGGAAAATACGGGTTTTCTAGCGAATCTTTTTTATACATCAATCTAAGGACAACCCTAAAAAATGAAAAGGAGGGTCGGACGACGATGGAACAACAAATGAAAGATTCGAATCAATTGTATTCGAACATCGATTTACATGCCGTTCTTTCTTCTAATGGCCGCTTTCTCTACATTTCTTCCAACTGTAAGCAGCTTTTGCTCTATGAACAAAAGGATTTACTAGGGTGTTTTTTGAAAGACTTTGTTCATACCGAAGATCAATTTCTCGTCGAAAGTTATTTTTACAATCAGCACATGCTAGAGGTTTGCCACTTTAGACTGCTAAGAAGTGATCTGACAGCTGTATGGATCGAAGCAAGCATTGATTTTGTTGCTTGTGATGGGTTAGGTAGCGAAGTAAGTAGAGAAATGATCCTGAAAATGAGGGTGCTGGATACTGAGCCCCAAAAAGCAGCATTTCAAACAACATCAAACGTAGCAGAACAGTCGTTAGGCAGTCTGCCGGCTTTCCAAAATGTCGGTGAAGCTGAACAATTGATTGCCATGCTGCCAAATCCGTTATGTATTACGACTTTAGGGAAAATTGTGTATGCGAATGATGCGATGCTGCAATTAATGGGGGTAAGTGCAAGAGATGACATGATCGGCAAGTCCGCGTTTGATTTTATTGCTGAAGAGTACCATGACATTGTCAGAAGCCGAATAACAAGGCTGCAGCAAGGCCTTCCAGTCGGAATGATTGAACAGATATGGAAGCGTCAAGATGGAAGCAGTATTCATATTGAGGTAAAGTCATCACCGACGATTTATCAAAATCAGCGGGCAGAGCTTTTACTGCTCGTGGACATCTCATCCCGTAAAAAATTTCAAACCGTTCTTCAAAAAAGCCGGGAGAGGTATCAGCTGCTCATTCAAAATTCCATTGATACGATTGCGGTCATCCATGATCACAAATGGGTGTTTATGAATGAATCTGGCATTAAATTATTTGAAGCCGAGCATTACGATAAATTAATAGGAAAGGATATCTTTCATCAAATTCATTCCTGTGATCAGCAAAAGGTCAAAAAGAGTTTATCACGTATTATTGAAAGAGCATCAGATTCTGAGATTGTCACAATGAGCTGTCATACGTTTAAACATAAGCTGATTTATACAGAAATGGTCTGTATCCCAACTACATTTTTTGGAGAAACAGCGGTTCAAATTATTTTAAGAGATATCTCCGAACGTAAGCAGACAGAAGAGCTCATGCTCCGCTCTGAAAAATTATCGATTGCAGGCCAATTGGCGGCTGGCATTGCACATGAAATCAGAAACCCATTGACCGCCATCAAAGGCTTTTTACAGCTCATTAAACCGAAAACAAAAGATCGCGATCAATACTTCGAGATTGTTTTCTCTGAGCTGAGCCGAATAGAAATTATCTTGAGTGAGCTGCTAATGCTGGCGAAACCGCAGCAAACGTCCTCAATGCAGACGCTGGATTTGAAAAAAATCATCAGCGAAGTCACAGCCTTGTTAGAAACACAAGCGAACTTAAATGGCATTTTAATGAACACAAGTGAGATAGAGGAGGGTCTCCTGATGAACGGGGATCAAAATCAGCTCAAGCAAGTGTTTATCAATTTAATCAAAAATGCCGTAGAATCCATGCCGGACGGAGGAAAGGTAGACATCACAGCCAAAGCAGAAGGTGATGGAATACTTGTCACCATTCGTGATGAAGGGGTTGGCATTCCTGAATCGGTAATGAAGCGGATTGGAGAGCCCTTTTTAACCACAAAGGAAAAAGGAACCGGACTTGGCCTCATGGTCACATTTAATATTTTAGAAAATCATAACGGGACGATCCGTGTGGATAGTCAGCCTGAAAAGGGCACCGTATTTCACATCATGTTTCCTGCAAAATAAAAACAACGGCAAGAGAGCCGTTGTTTCAATCTAGCGAATGAATGGAACGTTTTTCAAGTACAAATTGTTCTAGCCGGTCAAGTCCTTCTTTCAGCGTTTCAAGTGAATAAGCATAAGACAGGCGCACGTACCCTTCGCCGAGTGGAGAGAAGGCTGAGCCTGGTACGACCGCAAGTCTTGTACTTTCTAACAGCTCCATGCAAAAATCAAAGGAACTCATCCCAAACGATTCAATGGATGGAAAAATATAAAAAGCGCCAGAAGGTTTAATTACCGGAAGCCCCATAGAAATGAGCCGATCATATACATAATCGAGTCTTTTCTTATATTGCTCTCTCATGATCAGTGCATCATCCACACCATTTGTCACAGCTTCAAGTGCCGCCTTTTGTGAGACAGCCGAGGCACAAGACACGTTATATTGATGTACTTTTAATACATGTTTAGCAATTGGAGCTGAAGCAAATAAAAATCCAATTCTCCATCCAGTCATGCTATGAGATTTAGACAGTCCATTGATGACAATGGTCTGTTCTTTTAAGAAAGAGGCAATTGAATGATGCGGCCGGTCAAATGTCAGCTCGCTGTAGATTTCATCGGATAAAATAAAGATGTCTTTTCCTTCAAGGAGCTGGGCAATTTCTTTCAATTCTTCTTCTGAAAGCGTGACCCCAGTCGGGTTTGAAGGGTAAGGAAGAACCACACACTTTGTCTTTTCCGTTAGCGCATCCTCAATCAGCTTGGCATTCAATTTAAAGCCGGCATTCGTTGTGTCAATATGTACGGGCATGGCACCGCACATTCGAATGATCGGTTCATATCCGGGGTATACAGGTCCAGGTAAAATGACCTCGTCGCCTTCTGTTAAAATGGTTCGAAACGCAGCATCAATTGCTTGACTTGCACCTGTCGTCACAATGATTTCTGACTCTGCATCATAATCAAGATTCACTTTCTTCTTGATATAATGCTGGATCGCTTGTCTTAGCTCTAGGAAACCAGCATTGTGAGTGTATGAGGTGAAATTCTCGTCAATGGCTGCTTTGGCAGCTGTTTTGACATGATGCGGCGTATAAAAATCGGGCTGGCCTATCGTCAATGAAACGACATCCTCATATGACGATACGAGATTTGAAAATGTTCGAATGCCTGAAATTTCAATATCCTTTACTCTTGGATTCAGCAAATGCTCCATTTCTCATCACCTTAAAAATTTATGTTTTTATCCTATTTTACCATTCACTGCATAAATGTCACCTGCGAAAGGCACTGGATATCGTTATATGTAGTCTATTCTCCTATCCATCACCGCATGAGTGATATATTGAAGAAAGAGCAACATTTATTATAGCGTAACCTCAAGAGAAAATACAGGCTGTGATGAAGATGATTAGAAAACGGCAAAACTGCGTAAACTGAAAGAACATGAGAATCAGGGTCATGGGAATGGCTTTCATAGACATACGATCTCCTAAAGGAGGACGATAGATGGAACAATCAGCGAAGACATCGAAAATCGCGTTCCTATCCGTGCTGAGCAACACATTTGTGGTCATCTTAAAAATCATTGTGGGTCTTTTAACCGGATCTGTTGCGGTTTTATCAGAAGCCATTCATTCGTTTCTCGATTTAATGGCGTCGTTTATTGCATTTATTTCTGTTCGTATTTCAAGAAAGCCAGCAGATTCTAAACATCCTTATGGACATGGAAAAGTCGAAAATATTTCTGGAACGATTGAGACCCTGCTGATTTTCGTTGCTGGCATTTGGATTATATACGAATGTGTTCACAAATTAATGCATCCAGAGCCAGTCAAGCTGCCTGTGCTTGGCATTGTGGTCATGCTGCTAGGCGCGCTCATCAATTTTGTTGTATCGAGGGTTGTGAACAAAGAGGCTGAGCGAGTACATTCAGTTGCCATGAAATCAAATGCACTGCATCTTTTAACGGATGTGTTTACGTCATTAGGGGTGGCATTTAGTTTATTGCTTGTGGCATTAACCGACTGGTATTTCCTAGATCCGATCATTGGAATGGTTCTGGCCCTCTTTATTATGCGTGAAGCGTTTAAACTCATGAAGGAAGCCTTTCCGCCGCTTGTTGATGCTCGGTTAACACCAGAGGAAGAACAATCGATCGAAGCGATCATTCAAGAATTTAGTCAAGAATTTATTGAATATCATGACTTTCGAACAAGGCGGTCTGGTGCCGAGGAATATATTGATTTTCATTTGATTGTAGATGGAAAGACAACGATTGAAGATGTTCACCAATTATGTGATCGAATTGAAGAGAAGATTCAGCTGGAATTTCCGCATGCACAAATCTTTATTCATGTGGAACCTGAAAGTGAAAGAAGCGTACAAACGTAAAAAAGGCGATCAACCTATTCTCAGGTTGTATCGCCTTTTTTTACGCTTCATCTATGAAATGAAATCAATATCCATAAGCAGTATCGTAGTCTTCATACCAAGAGATATAAGCTGTGTCATCATTTGACAAACCATGCTTCATATCTAAAAAATCAGCCTCGCAAATATCTTCAATTACAGTCATTTCGTTGTTCTTTAATAATACGACAGTTCCCATCATGAACACCTTTCTTTAAAAAAATCCTTGACTATTGTACCATTTGAAGAATCATTGTCAACAGAAGAATGGAAACAAGACGAAAATATCACAAAATGTTAAAAAATCAGGAGGTAAAAGAACTAGAAGTGCCATGATTTTCACAAATTTTCAGTATTTATTCACATAAATCGCTTAGATCAAACTGATCTAAAATGTATGTAAAAGTGTAAAGCTCCATTGATCTTGCTATATTCATAGGATATAATAACGAATGATTATAAGAAATTTATAGAAAACATACATAATAAAGGAGAAATAGGATGGAAACCAACATAACAGAACCACACATTCAAGAAAAGAAGCATCCTGAGCTAGCAGGTGTAGGCTATCGTTTTCTTGCACACCTTTTGGACGGTATCATTATCGGTGTACCAATTGCATTTATCATGTTTATTTTGGCGTCAGTCTTTTTTATCTCAAGCCCAGAGGCAGCAATGATGATGGATGACGACAGTTATTACTATTCTTCAACCGTCATAACGGATGAGGAATGGGAAGCTATTATGGGACTGATCTTTTTCTATATAGGGGCAATCCTGATGGGTACCGTGGTGACATGGCTTTATTACGCCATCATGGAATCATCAAAATTGCAAGGAACACTTGGAAAGATGGCTCTCGGCATCAAGGTAACAAAAGTCACAGGAGAAAAGGTCACATTCGGACGTGCAACTGGCCGCTTCTTTGCAAAAGGCTTTTTGTCTCCGATCTTATATATTGGCTATATCATTGCTTTCTTCACAGAAAAAAAACAAGCACTTCACGATTTGATTGCAAGTACCATTGTTGTGAAGAAATAATGAAAAAGCACCTCTGCTATATGGTAGGGACTGACCCCCGTTTTTGAGACAGGGATCAAAACACCTTTATACAGCCAATTGCCGATAGTTGATCGGTGATTGGTTGTATAGTTTTGTTTGAATACGAATGTTGTTATAATAATAAATGTATTCTTTGACAGTGCGTTCTACGATGGTGGTCGTAGTTCGATCAATACTGTTAAGATAGAATGTTTCAGACTTTAGCGAGGAATGAAACGATTCGATGGAGGCATTATCAGCGGGCGTCCCTTTACGGGACATGCTCATGGTAATGCCTTTTATATGAACAGCTTTCTGATACTCGTAAGATGTATACACAGAACCTTGGTCGCTATGTAACACACAGTTTTCAGGCAGTGCTGGGAGCTGATCAAGTGTGTTTAAAATAAAGTCTGTGTCCTGCTTATCACCAATCGTAAACGCAATCACTTCTCCATTATATAAATCCAATATACTGGAAAGGTACAATTGTTTCTGTCCATAAGGCAAATACGTGATGTCCGTTACTAGTTTTTCAAGAGGGCGATCAGACTGAAAGTTCCGATCCAGTATATTACCAGCCACAGCATAGGGCTGCCCATTTTTCTTACGCTTTTTCATTTTAACCCGGCACTGCCACTGGTTTTTCTGCATGATACGTTGAACAGTTTTATGGTTAATAAGCATTCTCACTTTTAGTAAGGCTGTGATTTTTCGATATCCATATCGATACTTGTGCTCTCGGCACAACGTGCCGATTTGTTCCTCTAGTTGTTTTTTAGAATGATTCTGAGTCAGATCTTTTTTCCATCTATAGTACGAAGCGCGTGAGACGCCTAAATGGACACAAATGTCCTGTACTGTCATTGTTTTGCACAATTCTTCTACTAGTTTGATTGACGTTTCCTTATCAACTTCCTTTCCAATTCGTTGTACTTTTTTAAAACTTCATTCTGTTGACTCAGATAGCGATTTTCTGCCTGCAGTCTCTCTAATTCGGAAGAGTACTCGGGACCCTTTCCATAGGTATATTGTTTTCCAACAGGCTGTTCGAACCGGTGTGTATCCCCAGCCTTATGCCACCTCACCCATGTCTGAACCTGCGTTTTATTTTTGATATTCAATTCCCGCAAGATCTCTTTCATTGATACGCCTGCCAATCTCATTTCTACAGCCTTCTGTTTGACTTCAACCGGATAACTCACTCTTGTCCCCATAGAAAAAACACCTCCATGTTTTATTTCGGATTACAACGATCCGTTTTCAAACTTGAAGGTGTTTTTTATTTGTCTCATCTTATGGGGTCAGTCCCGTAAGAGGTGCTTTTTTTTCATAGATCGCTCGTATGGAAGAGGGAAACAGCACATAAAATAGAATGATAGTGAAAAATGAGGCAGGGAAGGGAGACAATCGATTGAGAACAGGAAAAAAGACCGCACAGAAAAAAGGGGCAGGCTTTGGGCTGTTTTTGACAGCACCTGTGCTGGCCTGGGCGTTGTATGATTTTGCTAATACGATCTTTTCATCAAATATGATCACCATTTTCTTCCCATTTTACTTGCAGGAAACGATCGGGGACAGTGCGAGAATGGACCAGATCGCCAGCACCTTTATTTCTTATGCAAACGCACTAGCCAGCTTTTTTCTCGTCATTTTTACACCTTTATACGGAGTGCTGATTGATCGTACAGGGAAAAAGAAACGCTACATTACAGTGTTTACGTTCATATGTATTGCTTGTACGTTGATGATGGGGATTTTTGCTGGGATTGATTTCTCAAGTGAATGGTTTGGGCTGCCTGTTTCTTTATTAGTCGTGGTCATCTTATTTGTGATCGCAAAGTTTTTTTATCATTCTAGTCTTGTTTTCTATGACACCATTTTGCCCGATCTTGGGACAAAGGAAGAAATCCCGCTTATTTCAGGATTTGGTATCGCCGTTGGCTATTTAGGAACACTTGTCGGTCTCTCTGTTTATTTACTTGTCGGCAATGACCAGTTTCATGAAGCATTTATTCCGACAGCTCTTTTATTCCTTCTCTTTTTTCTACCCTTTCTCTTTTTTGTAAAAGATCCTCATCCGCTGCCTCAGCGAGAGAAAAAGGCGTCTTTTTTCAGCGGGTATAAAGAGATTATTCACACGTTTAAAGAGATGAAAAAGTACAAGCCAGCTTTTATCTTTATGATTGCTTTCTTTTTTATGAATGATGCTTTACAAACAGCGATTGCGATGATGGCTGTTTATGCCAAAATTATCATTGGCTTTACCGCTGGGCAATTTATTTTGCTCTATCTTGTGTCGACCATTTCAAGTATCATTGGCTCCTTTCTGTTTGGATATATCACAAAAGCGATAGGGGCAAAGCGATCGATTACAGTCGTGTATGTCATTTTAATTGTGGCGCTCATTCTGGCTGTGACAGCGGCAACCGAATGGGTCTTCTGGATAGCGGGCAGTTTATTCGGGATTTCACTTGGCGCAAGCTGGGGGGCATCACGAATCTTGATTATTGAACTGACACCGAAGGAAAAGCGAGGACAGTTTTTTGGCCTCTTTGCATTCTCAGGGAAGGTATCTTCCATTATCGGGCCGATCATTTATGGCTCAGTTACCCTGCTGTTTGCAGAGCACGGAAATCTCGCAAGCCGCCTTGCACTAGGGTCTTTGCTCATCCTTGCAGCGATAGGACTTGTGATTCATCAATTCGTTCGAGAGAAAGCGTAAAGAAACG
Organism: Bacillus sp. FSL M8-0350; assembly: GCF_038593345.1. Lineage (NCBI taxonomy): Bacteria > Bacillati > Bacillota > Bacilli > Caryophanales > Bacillaceae > Bacillus > Bacillus sp. FSL M8-0350. The sequence goes on from NZ_CP151985.1 coordinate 1,366,539, forward strand.
TCAACTTTTTACCTATGCTGCCGATATAAAAAGTACAATCTTATATTGAAGAATAGAGGGATTTCCGTGGCTTTAAACAAACAAGAAATTTTACTTGACTCTGGTACCAATGAATTGGAAATTGTGAAGTTTGAAATTGGTGCAAATCAATTCGGCATTAACGTCATGAAAGTAAGAGAAATCATTCAGCCGGTTGAGGTGACGGTTGTACCGCACTCTCACCAAGATGTAGAAGGGATGATTAGTTTACGAGGCGAGATTTTACCAGTCATCAATCTATTTTCCTTTTTTAATGTCGAGTCAGATCAGTCAGAACAAGAGAAATATATTGTGACTGAATTCAACCAACGGAAATTTGTGTTCCATACAGGAACGGTATCACAAATTCACCGCGTCAGCTGGGAAGAGATTGAGAAGCCGACTGCACTCAATCAAGGGATGGACCGTCATTTAACGGGCATCATTAAGCTTGATGAAAAAATGATTTTCCTTCCAGATTACGAAAAAATCATTTATGATATTGAATCCGCTTCTGGTGTTGATACGTATCATATGTTTGACGGTGAGAAAGACGAGAGAAGAACAGGGAAGAAACTGTATGTCGTTGAAGATTCTCCGCTTCTCATGCGTTTATTAACAAATGAATTAACCGAAGCAGGCTATAAAAACATTGTGACCTTTGAAGATGGCAAACAGGCATATGATCATGTCATGGACCTTGTCAGCAAAGGAATCAGTGTCACAGAAGAAATTGATATGATTATTACGGATATTGAAATGCCTAAAATGGATGGCCACCGGCTAACAAAACTGCTGAAGGACAATCCTTTAACAAATTCCATTCCGATTCTTATTTTCTCTTCGTTAATCACTGAAGATTTGCGTCATAAAGGGGAAACGATCGGGGCGGATGATCAAATCAGTAAACCAGAAATTCATCAGCTAATTGAAAAAGTCGATCATTTTATTATCTAAACGAAAAAACCACTCGGTATGAGTGGTTTTTTTCTGTTTAAAAATAACTTTCCCCGAGACGTTTGAAGACGGGTTTTGTGTAATGTGATTTTTGTTTTGTGGCGGCAGGTTTTTCTTTTAAACCGACATACGTTTGAAGTATTTGCTTTGCTCGGTTTAATGACATATTCGCTTTCGGATTGCGATATGATTGATTTAAATTTCCTAAGTGTGGCAAAAATTCGAAGTCTTCTTTCGTTGGTGGCAGGTGAAAATAATAATCTCCAATTTCAATCAGCACGTCGGACTGTTGTTGACTATACTTGGGATTGTTAGAGAAATGTAGGCCCACTTTTCTTCCTTTACCTTCTTGCAATAGTTTTTGCAGCGCGCGTTTTTTCAAAAGATAAAGAAACTTGGGGTTTGGTGCGGTTTTAGCATGGCGGTTAACAGTATAAATGGCTTTTGCGATGTTTTCTGCTGTAGGTTCTATGTCTTTAGTATGAGCATAATCGTCCATTTTTTCTCTCCTTTGTCTTTCGTCTTCCTGTGCTTAGTATAAATTATACGTTTTTATTAGTAAATTGCAAATAGAGTTATTGTAAAAAGCGATGGGATTCTCATCGCTTGTATTTACAATTGCCATTCATGATAGGTCTAAAACGCCTTCTGCATTTTAGTAAACAAGCTATCTGCCATCAGTTTTCCTCTACCTGTTTTATCTGGAGAAGATCCAGCTGTTTTAATTTTCTATATGCTAAAGGTGTCGTATTTTTTATTCTTTTAAACAAATTGATAAAATAGCTTGTGCTGTTGAAGCCTACTTGGTAAGCGATTTCTGTGATAGTGAGATCCGTTTCTTGAAGCAGGATGAGGCTTTGCTGAATTCTATATTCATTTACATAATGCATAGGTGATTTCTTTAAAATGTCTTTGAAGGATCTGCAGCATTCTGAGCGGCTAAGCTGTCCTGCACGAGCAATATCTTGGAGAAGGATCTTTTCATGATAATGCTGATGAATCCAATTCAGCATGTGTTTCATCCGTTCATTTTTATCATGTTTACGCGCATCATGTTTCATTTGGAAGCCATTTTGTAATAAGCTTTTCCAAATGGTGATGAGCTGAATATTGAGTTCAAGTTCATAATAGACTGGAGTTTCACCAATTAATTGTTGAATGGTTTGAATACATTGATAAATATGTTTAGGCCAGTGATCTTTTCGGTTGAGTAAAATATAAGGTGTCTGGCTCGCATGCATATAAGGATGGACAAAAGTGGTGAATAATTCATTCGCTGTGATGAAGTAGGGAGAGACATTTAAACAAACATAAGTACATGCCGTCCCATTCGCATCTTTTGCCAGGTGCAGGCAGCCACTATTGATGAAAATTCCATCTCCTTGCTTTCCATATAATGTCTCTTCATTGATATGAAATTCAGCCTCACCCTCTAAAATAAAGACAAATTGAAACTCGTCATGCCAGTGAAGAGGAATATAGCCGCTTCTATGATGACGAATTTTCGTATGATAAAGAGCAATAGGCCATGTTGTCGTGGAATGCTCCGTTAATTCTTTCAGGTTGTAGTCAATCAGAAAATGATGGTTGTGCATAATTCTCCTCAATATTCTTTTATTTTTATGTTCAATTCATATATCAATATGTAACAAAGTGAACTACTATCAACTATATTATCATGATTTGTTAAGAATTGAGGAGAATGAAAATGAATAGGAGAAAGGGCATTTTACTTGTACTCATAGGCGCCATCTGCTGGGGTGTAGGAGGAACGATTTCACAAAAATTGTTTCAGCAATATGGGATTGATGTCAATTGGCTTGTGACGGTCCGGCTGCTCATCTCAGGGGGATTGCTTTTATTTGTTCATGTGATGACAAAAGAAAAAACACATCTGATGGGTGTGTGGCAAAAGAAGAGGACAGCGATGCAAATCCTTCTATTTGGACTAATGGGGATGCTGGCTGTTCAATATACTTATATGGCATCCATTCAACATGGAAATGCTGCTGTGGCAACGCTGCTTCAGTATACAGCCCCTGTTATGATTATCGTGTATTTGGTCATTCGCAGGCAATCAACCTTCACTAGAAGAGATCTAGTCACAGTGGTATTGGCTTTAGCAGGTATGTTTTTCTTATTGACGAATGGTTCTATTTCAACATTAACCGTTCCATTTGCGGCAGTGATGTGGGGAATATTATCGGCTGTGGCGCTCTCGTTTTATACGTTATATCCAATCAGCCTGTTAAAACAATTCGACTCTCTAGTGATTGTCGGCTGGGCAATGCTGATAGGAGGAGGCGCCCTTAGCTTGTTCCATCCTCCTTGGAAGGTTAATCTCACTCATTTACCTTTTGAAGCGTATGTCTATTTATTATTTGTGGTCATATTTGGAACGATGATCGCTTTTTGGTTTTACATAGAAAGTTTGCAATACTTATCACCAAAAGAGTCGAGCTTAATTGGAAGTGTTGAGCCCCTTGCAGCAGTCGTTACGACTGTTTTCTGGTTAAAAGAGCCATTCGGACTTTTCCAATGGATAGGGACAGCTTGTATTGTCTATATGATTTTATTCTTGGCATTGTATCAGCCGAAAAAATGAGAGGGATGGGGGTTGAACAATAGAAGTGATTATAAGAAGAATTGACTGAATGAAATATAAATAAAGTGAACTATTAGTACATGATAACTACCTATTTATTAAAATGGGTAGTTTCTCAAATGATATTTTTTTATATGATGTAAGCAGATGAATTATTTTGTATGAATAGAATAAGCGCAATAAAAACAACCATTAAAGTCCGTTTCATTCGTCATTTGTTTGGCTTCGCCCATGGCGCTTTCCCCATTCATATGCATGCCAATCAATGTACGGCTTGCAGCATCACCTAAAAATGCACAATCTTCTGTATGTACAACAAACTGTCCTTGTTCATTCTTTGTATGAATAAAATAGTAACTTTTTAGCATTTCCTTCACCTCCAACCTGACTATCCTACTATAAAACGTTTAATGATGTAAAGGAATTTTATTGTGAAAAACAAGAAAAAATGGATCAACAAAACAAAACGAGAGGTGCTAAATGGATGGAGGGGTTAGTAAAGAGAGGTATATGTGATTTATTTATGCATGCTTCAAGCAGATTCTATGGGCAGAGGAAATGACATGAAGAATGTTTCAGCCATGCAAAAAGGACTTTCCCGAAAAGAAAGTCCTTTTTGCTATTTACTTATTGAACTCCCTGCCCCTTTAGTTCACGCTGCACGTCTAAGTCGGCAGCTTCTCTGCTGAACTTTGGCAGTGTAATGAAGTAAAAAAGGAAGACGAGTAAAATAATAAAGCCCATTCCGTAATAAATATAAGAAACATTTGTGATGAGTTTTGGAAATAATACAGCAATCAGACCTAATGTCATCGATTGAGCAAACATAGTAAGCGGATCAACCCATCCTGACACGCGGCCCATCAGGCGAGGGTGGACGATTCTAGGCAGCCAGCCGCCAATGACAATGTTGACTGGGCCAATGCATGTACCAATGACAAATGATGTGACATAAAACAACCATAATGTATGGGTAGAACCAAGGACAAAAATCAAAATACCTGCGACCAGAATTGGAATCGACATGAGATATTGCATCTTTACCTTCTTAGCGAGGACAGAGCCCATTAAGCTTCCAACGAGCAATCCTGCACCGATCGCAATTGTAAAGAAGGATGTATGCAGCTCAAAATGGTCTGGTGAAAGTCCATATTTCATTGTAAACATCGGAAGAACGGCAAATGCGCCATTGACTAGACCGAAAACAAAAAAGCCAAAAATTAAAGAAGCCAATAATTTATTTTTTAAAATATACAGTATGCCTTCTTTAAAATCTTTCAGAGACGTTTTAATGGTCATGCCTCTCCAGCCAGCTTGTCCATTTGGCTGACGCGCTTCAATTGGAATGTTACATGAACGAATCAGGATGCCTGAAATAATAAAGCTGACTAAATCAATTGTAATGGCACCGTGAAGACCAATCGTTTTATACATAATGGCACCGAGTCCAACGCCAAATACCATAAATAAACTAAACAGCATTTGATTTAAGCCAGCGGCTTTTGCATATTGATCTTTATTTAAAATGGCCTGAACGAGAGAAGCTTCAGCTGGATAGAAGAATTTCGTAATGGCACTTCGAATAAACAAGATCAAGAAAATAAGTGGCAGTGAATTAAAATAAATAACGATGAATAATACAATCGTCAGCCCAGCTCGTATCCAATCACAATTCTCTGCGACTTTTTTACGATCAAACCGGTCTGCGACCACACCGACCATAAAAAAGACAAAGACAGTAGGAAGAGAATACATAAGCTCAGCCAATGTGGCGTATGCGGGCTGATGACTAAAATGGTCGAGCAAATAAAAGGCAAACGCCATATTGCCTACTGTTGTCCCCATTTGCGAAGCAAGTGCCGCAAAAAAGAGACGAACAAAATTTCTGTTTTTAAAAATATCCATAAATACGCTCCTTAACCTGAAGATCCCACTTTATATCATATAAAATTTTAACCATTCGTACAATTGATTTCATCTACTGGCTAATGGTCACAGGTGTTCCGTTTGGAACGAGTGAAGCAAGCTCGATGACATTCTGATTATACATGCGAATGCATCCTCTAGAAACAGCTTTACCAATTGAAGACGGGTTATTCGTACCGTGAATGCCGTAATGAATTTTTGAGAGGCTCAGCCAATAAGCGCCAAAGGGACCTCCTGGGTTTGGCTGTCTGTTGACAATATAATAAGAACCTGTCGGTGTCATATTTAAAATTTTCCCTGTTGCAATCGGATACGAACGAATAAGCTGTGATCCAGAAAACAAAACAAGACGTTTCGTTGAAATCGAAACAAAGATGCGGTAAGGGATCGTATTAGGATCCGGCAAACCAGGAATAATGATGACCTCATTTTGTTCGGGCTCGCGAGCTTGAAGTGACGGATTTGCAGCCTTTAAGGCATCTGTTGTTGTTCGAAAATCAAGTGCTATAGAAGCAAGGGTTTCCCCGCTTTTCACCGTGTATCGAAGCACCAAAGCACACTCCTTTTACTCAAATAAAAGAAGCCGTGATGCCGTCGCTTGACATACTATATGGACGGAATCAGGCCCCGTAAGGTTTCTCCTAACATTTGTCATGAGAAAGATCTTTGATTATACATATGCAGGAGAGGGCAGTTTGGCTTCTATTTATACGCGAGATGTCAAGGTAAAAAAGGTTAACTCGGGTTTGGCTAAAAGCCGAAGCGGCAGCCGCGTTGTTCCAAGTCCACGGTTGACATAGATTCGGTGCTGATCGCTGCCGTATATACCTTCTACATATGTACGGCCGTAAGGTGCTGTGAGAATCGGTCCATAGAAAGGCAGCTGCACTTGACCGCCATGCGTATGCCCGGAAAGCTGCAAGTTAATAGGTGTGGTTTTCAGCTCTAATGCGGCATCAGGCTCATGGACGAGCAGTAATGTAAATAAATCAGTTGATACTTCCCGTTTGATCAAATCGTAATCAGGCACGCTCATCATGAGATCATCCAGTGAAGCAATCTGAATATGCGCATGATCTTTTTCTAATAGAAACACATCATTTTTACATAAAGTAAATCCACAAGCCTCCATTGTTTTCTCATAAAGCTCCACGCCAAATGGTCCGTAGTCATGATTTCCGTAGATGGCAAGCTTACCGAACGGAGCATGAAGCTTATTCAAATAAGCCTTCGCTTTTTCATGCTCTTCAGAGGATGCTTGAAAATCAACGAGATCACCTGTGAACACAATGAGATCTGGAGATGCAGCATTGATTTTCTGGACGATGGCTTCTAGATTCTTCGCAGCGAATGTATCACTCAAATGAACGTCACTAAATTGGGCTATTTTAAACTGGTCAAATGAAGCTGGAAGCTGAGCATCTTGAATGGTCAGTGACACGGTATCGATCATGCGCGGCTCAATGTACCTGGCATATCCATATCCACAACTTGTAGCCAAAAAACCGAGAATACTCGCACCAGCTGCTCCTTTTAAAAATTGTCTGCGGGAAAGCTGCTTCATATAAGACTCCTTTATAAATAAAATTAAGTATAGCATCATATTTGGATAATCTCCCATATGGTGCACCGAGGGTCAATCATGATATGATAGACAATAATGAATGAATAGTCATTCAAATGACACAGAGGGGGAGAACAAATGACGAAACAAACAGTGATTGTCACAGGGGGATCAAGCGGTATGGGGAAGGCGATGGCTGCTCATTTGGCAGCTGAAGGCTGGAATGTCGTGATTACTGGTAGAACGGAAGAGACGCTGGAAAAAACGGCAAAAGAAATGAAGCAGAAGGGCGGATCGGTTGCTTATTTCCAAATGGATGTACGAAACCCAGAGGATGCTGACCAAATGGTTAAGTTTGCAGTGGATACATTTGGTGATGTCGATGCCCTCATTAACAACGCAGCAGGAAACTTTTTAGTGCCAGCAGAAAAACTGTCTCCTAACGGCTGGAAGGCTGTCATTGATATTGTGTTAAATGGTACATTTTTTTGCAGCCATGCAGTGGGGAATTACTGGATTCGTCAAAAGAAAAGGGGAAGTATGATTAACATGGTGGCCACCTATGCATGGGGTGCTGGTGTAGGCGTGGCGCATTCGGCGGCAGCAAAGGCCGGTGTGTTGTCTCTCACTCGAACGCTTGCTGTGGAATGGGGGAAGCAATATCGAATTCGCGTCAATGCGATCGCACCAGGTCCAATTGAGAGAACAGGCGGTGCAGATAAACTATGGGAATCTGAAGAGGCAGCGCAAAGAACATTAGATAGTGTTCCTCTTGGCAGACTGGGCACACCTGAGGAAATTGCAGCGCTTGTGAGCTTTTTATTGTCTGAGCATGCGTCTTATATAAATGGAGATTGTATCACGATGGATGGGGGACAATGGCTCAACCAATCACCATTTTGATTGACGATGTAAGACCTGCTTTTGATGTGGTATAATCACACAAAGAGAGAAGCAGGTGATGAAAATGGTCGATCCATTGGATATTTTAACGAATATTGAAGATGTTTTCCCGCACTATCAAGCAATATTCAGTGCGGAAGAGCAAAAAGTGATAGGCTATGAGATTCTAGGAAGAATGAAGCTTGAGTCAGAAACGGTCAGCCTAGGCTCCTTCTTTACGGATTCATCTATTCCTGACGAATATAAATTGGAAGTAGATCACAAAGTATTGACTCAAGCACTTGATCTCTTCACAACTGCAGATGACGATTTGCTCATTTTTATTAATCATGATGCCAATATCCTCATGCTGGATCATGGAGAAAGCTTTTTAGAACTTTTAAAGGAATATGAAGCACGGGGCATTCAGCTTAACCGGTTTGTTATTGAGTTTGCAGAGCATACGTTTAGCGGCGACATTGAACAGCTATACCATACGTTAACGTATTATCGTACATATGGGATTAAAATCGCCGTCTCAAATATAGGAAAAGAAAGCAGTAATCTGGACCGGATTGCCTTGCTTTCACCCGATTTATTAAAAATAGATTTACAGGCATTAAAGGCATCGGCTCCATCTCCTTCCTATGAATATGTCTTGTACAGCATTTCATTGCTTGCAAGAAAAATAGGAGCAGCCTTAATTTATGAGGATATTGAAGCAAATTTCCAGCTGCAGTATGCTTGGAGAAATGGCGGGAGATATTTTCAAGGGTTCTATCTTCATGAGCCTGCAGGAGAATTAATCGACCGAAACCACCGAAAAGATCAGCTTAGAGAAGAATTCCAGCAATTTATTGCCCATGAGAAAAAGAAGCTGCAAGCGGTCTACGAACATTCTGAAACATTCTATAAACGAATTCATCAAGCTGTTACGACTTTAAAGAAATCGTGCAGCACAAATGATGAGCTCATTCAAAAGCTGGCACTCGAACTAACAGATTGCAGCTTCCGGATTTATATGTGTAATGAAGAAGGCTTTCAAATCACTGGAAATGTGTTCAAAAAAGAAGAAGAATGGCTGTTTCAGCCGGAGTATATCGAAAAAAACTGGAGCTGGCGTCCTTATTTCCTAGCAAATATTCTTCAAATGAGAATTAGCGGAAAAGGATTTTTCAGCGATATTTACAGTGATTTAGAAACCGGTGAGAGGATACGTACGTTTTCTTATCCTTTAGAGGGAGATATGTATTTGTTTATAGACCTTCCGTATGCTTATTTATATGAGCAAGATGGATTAATTTGAAGATGCGGCGTGAAGACAAACCCTCTCATTCGTTGTCAGTCCTATGTGCTAGTGCTCACGAATGTATAATTCGCTCCGCTCCGGTACTCGTCCTTCCTAGACTTCAAAAGTTTTCTATCACACTGAAATGTAAACAAAAGGCAGCCTTGAAGGCTGCTTTTTTTTGATAGAAAAAAGAAATAAAAAATGGTTGACAATGAAACTGATAATCATTATCATTTAGTTATAGAGAGAAGCTACTCTCTGTTCCCCAACCCCTCTATCAGATCAAGATCCAAAAAACTTGGCGCTACCCCCGCCAAGTTTTTTTTGTGCTTCAATCTTTCCCTTCATGCATAGGACAGCCCAAACCTTCCATACATCTTAAGTGATGATAGTTAGACGGTAGGAGGGAAACATCATGATCAAACGTGACACGCGGCTGCTCATTGATTTGCCAAGGCCAGATCACCCAGATGCAAATGGTGCCGCTGCTGTGCAAGAATTACTCGGCGGAAAATTCGGTGAAATGTCCACATTAAATAATTACATGTTTCAATCCTTTAACTTTAGAGGAAAACGAAAACTTAAACCGTTTTATGACCTCGTATCCAGTATTACGGCTGAAGAATTCGGTCATGTTGAGCTTGTAACCACAGCCATCAATCTCATGATTACAGGAACCACCCATGGCGGGGACCCAGATACGACGCCGATGAAGGCAGCTGTCGATAAGCGAAATACACAGCATTTTATTCAAACAGCCCAAACAGGCTATCCGTTTGATTCAATGGCAAAACCTTGGACCGGAGAGAATGTGTTCTCAAGTGGCAACCTCATTCTTGATCTTCTCCATAATTTCTTTCTTGAATGCGGAGCACGTACGCACAAAATGCGCGTATATGAAATGACGGACCATCCTACAGCAAGAGAGATGATCGGTTATTTACTTGTCAGGGGCGGCGTGCATATTGTGGCATATGCAAAGGCACTTGAAGTCGCTACAGGAGTAGATGTGGGGAAGATGCTGCCAATCCCAAACCTCGACAACAAATACTTTGACTCAGCGAGAAAATTTGAAGATCAGAATGTTCATACAAAGCTCTATACATTTAGTGATACGGATTACAAGGATATTAATAAAATTTGGAAAGGCAGCCATCCGATTGATGGAAAACCGCTGACAGTCATTGAGGGCACCCCGCAAGGTGCACCTGTGCCAGATTATAGAGAATTACCGGAAGAGTTTGCTCCAGGCATTTCAAAAGAGGATTTTGATGAAATTGCGAAACGGCTGATGAGATCTGCTGGGTTATAAAAATCATGGTGCATGAGATGAGAAAAAAGACTCAAACTAAAAAAACAGATTCTTTTTCTTTTTTTGAATTCAAGAGGAAAAATATCATCTGAGAACACTTTATGGTATGATGCTTTGTAGGACTTGTGTATAATCAATACGGGTTCATCTTGAGTTGTTTTTTGAAAGGAGTCTTTTTTTAGAATGTCACAATTAATGGGTATCATTACAAGGCTGCAAAGTCTTCAAGAGACAGCAGAAGCTGCAAACGAGCCGGCACAGCGTTATTTCGAAGTGAACGGTGAGAAAATCTGTAGTGTTAAGTATTTCGAAAAGAATCAAACGTTTGAATTGACTGTTTTTCAACAAGGGGATAAGCCAAATACTTTCCCATTTGACAACATTGATATGATTTCGATTGAGATTTTTGAGCTTCTACAATCCTAAGCTGAATCGTATGAAATGTTTTTTCTGAGGATTCCTTCGTTTATTGCGGCAGCATACATGGATCATCATAGATGATATGTACAAATGGAAGATGATCAATCAGCGCATTTTTCGGATAAGAGACCATTAAAAAGGAGTTCCTTTCTGTGAGTGATTCTTTTTTCTACAATCTTTCTGAAGACTATTTAGCGTTTTCTGATGTCGTCATGAGAATGAAAGACTTTATACGAAAAGACCCTAGATCCACCTATGTGTTATCAATTGGTACGGACTCTCAGGTCAATCAAAATGTCACAACATTTATGACTGCAATTCATCTCCACCGGATTGGCAAAGGAGCATGGGGCTGTCTCACACAACAAGTGATCAAGAGGCCTGTGCAAAGTCTTAGAGAAAAAATTTCATTAGAGACAGCGTTTAGCCAAAAGGTATGTGCAGACATCCTTGAGGGGCCTTTAACAGAACTGATGGATTTGCTTCTTCCGTTTGCTGAGGAAGGGGCAGACCTTCGTTTTGAAGCCCATCTGGATATTGGCAAAAAAGGAAGTACGAAAGAGCTGATTCAGGAAATGACCGGAATGATCACAGCTATGGGAATTGAAGCAAAAATAAAACCCGACTCATATGCAGCATTTTGCTATGCCAATCGATACACAAAATAAATTCCGTCATTTTTCTCCAAACCTTGTCGAAACGTGCGGTTGACGATTCGATTCTAGTTCCTTATTCTAGCTGTATAGAGAGGAAGCAGACATTCAAAAGCCTGCTAATCAATATAAAAGCATATATGAAACAGGGGGCCTGATGTTGAATGAGCGTCATCGAAAATCGTTTTAATGAAGAAGAGAAAAAGCTATTATTAAACGTATTGCTGAATCAGGAATATGCTGTCGAATTACTAAGCAGTGAGATCAATGATATAGAATGTGGAACAAAAAATGTCGACGACAATACGTATAAGCAATTGATCACATTGTATGACAGAGTAAGGTTTGAGAATTAATATTGGTTTAACATTCTATTAGATACTCGGGGGCTGAGTATCTTTTTTATGCAGAAAAAATCTTTCGACAAAATTCGTTTTAGTTTATGCTTAATCGTAATGGGGAATGTATGATTGATGATTGAGAGAAAAGGGGTCGAAGAAACATGATAGAGATAGAACCGACTCAATTGCTTGAGTCCACAGTAGCCGAGCATATGATTGATGCAGATAAAGTCGCACATGTTCAAATTGGAAATAACCTTGAGCATGCCCTATTGGTTCTAACAAAAACAGGATATACAGCTATACCGGTATTAGACGCTTCTTATCATTTACACGGGTTAATTGGAACGAACATGATTATGGATAAAATCTTCGGTTTAGAACGAATCGAATTCGAGAAGCTCGATCAGTTGAAGGTTGAAGAAGTCATGCTGAAGGATATTCCGAGACTTAAAACAACAGATCCTGTACTAAAAGGCGTTCACGCAGTGACGAATAATGGATTTGTTTGTGTAGAAAATGAGGAGCAGGTCTTTGAAGGCATTTTTACTCGACGAGTTGTATTAAAGCGCTTAAATGAGGTCATTCATTCCGCAAAAAAATGAGCTGCAGCCCAGCTTATTTTTTTTGCCTTCATAAGTTAAAATTTATATAATGAGCATATAAAATAAGAAAAACTTATAGAGAGAAAGGGGACGCCCATGCAGCTTCAGGAGTTACATATGCTTGTTGTGCTAAGTGAAGAATTGAATATGAGAAAGGCTTCAGAGCGGCTCTTTGTCTCTCAGCCTGCATTATCTCAAAGATTGCAGACGATCGAAAAGGAATGGGGAACCAAAATCTTTTTTCGTTCACAAAAGGGGCTGACTGTGACCTCGGCAGGTGAACAGATTATTCAATTTGCAAAAGAGGTGACGGTTGAACAGGATCGAGTGAGAGAGCGAATTGATGAACTTGAGGGTGATATTCACGGTACACTCAAGCTTGCGGTGGCGTCGATTATTGGACAGCACTGGCTGCCAAAGGTGTTAAAACGGTATGTTGAAAAATATCCAAATGCCAAAGTATCACTCGTTACTGGCTGGAGCAGTGAAATGCTCAAAAGCTTGTATGAAGATCACGTGCACATAGGAATCATTCGCGGTAACCCTGATTGGAAGGGGACAAAGGAATACTTGATGACAGATCATTTATATTTAGTCGATTCCGTGATCAAGGACGTAGATGAATTAATCAAGACAGAGCGGCCATTTATCCAATTTAAAAGCGACAGCACGTATTATCAGGAAATCCAGCACTGGTGGCACCAAAAGTTTAAAGTGTCTCCAAAGCAGACGATTTTAGTAGACCAAATTGAAACATGTAAACAAATGGCCTACCACGGCATCGGTTACGCCATTTTGCCTTCTGTTACCTTATATGACCACGAAAAAAGTGTTTATAAAACACCGCTTGTTGATGTGAACGGAGAGCAAATTGGCCGTGACACATGGCTGCTAGGCTATGAAGCGTCTTTTCAGTTAAAACAGGTGCAAGCTTTTGTCGGTGTGGTTAAAGAAATGCTTGAGAATGATGCCGTGTAAGTACCTTCTTGGAATAGGGAGGTACTTTTTTTTATGAAATCATTTGACAATGAAAATCATTATCATTTAAAGTGTACATATAATAATTGAAAATGATTATCATTTAGATGAGGTGACCGATAGATGAAAGCACTAATTGCATTTGCGAGTATGTCTGGAAATACGGAAGATATGGCAGCGATCTTAAAGCAAACACTTGAAGGAAAAGGGATCGATACAGAAATGATGGAATTTGATGATACGAATGCAGAAGACCTTTCCTCATACGATTACGTATTCATTGGTTCTTATACATGGGGTGATGGAGATTTGCCTTATGAAGCAGAGGATTTTTATGAAGAGGTCTCTACTCTTGAACTTAGCCACATCAAAGCAGCTGTCTTTGGATCGGGTGATTACAGCTATCCGAAGTTTTGCGAGGCTGTCCATACATTCCATGACATGCTGAAATCAACGGGTGCATCTGTTTTTCCTGAAACATTAAAAATGGAGCTTGCACCGGATACAGATGAAGATGTGGCGTGCTGTCAGGAATTTGCTGCGAGCTTTTTAACGTGGGCTGCTTTATCTGAGAAACGAGTTGAAAATCATGTTTCATAAAGGAGCAACAGCCGTTGCAGCATCTAAAAGCGGTGGATACTTTGTTGCTGTAAAACGTGAAGGTATTTTTCACTATAGTGTGGAGAGCGGATGGCAGCAGCTGTTTAAGCTCAAGCATAAAATCCATGCGATCAGCTATATTGGCCCTTATTTATTCGGTGTTGGTGAAAATGGCACAGTAATTAGATCAGGAGATGAAGGCAACACATGGGCGTTATCTTCATTCCCAACAAATGCAGTCGTTTGGTCTATTACAGGACGCAAAGATGGGTTTGTGTGTGCGCATGGAAAACATAGTATCTATGTGTCAAATGATTTCGGAATTTCCTGGGAAATTATGAAGCCATTTGCTCATGTGAATCATCCGCCGGTCATTCGTTCTTTATGTGCTGCAGGTGACCATCTTTATATTGGAACACAGATTCATGAGGTTCACGGAGGAATATGGGTGTATGACTTGCAAAGAGAACATATTTTTCTTCTAAACAGAGAGGAGCACCGCATGACAGCTTCTATGCTGCTCTGTCATGAACATCTTCTTGTTTGTGCGTTAGGTTCAAAAAAAGGCAAAAAAGGATCTGTTCAAATTTTAGATTTACATACAAATATTCTGCATGATATTCAATCACAGGCCTTTGCTAGAGAAGAATCATTTTTGGATGTGTCAGAGGATAATGGCATTGTGTATGTGACCACCTCACAAGACGAACACGGATTTTCTAAAGTGTATCAGCTTGATATTGAGCAAAAAGAGCTCAAATGGTTTGATACGATCAAAGGACATGGTTTTCGTGTAGCCAATCAAAACGAAAACTTTTTCTGTGCGGGTTTATATGAAAGTAAGTTTGTCAGGCCATATGAGGAGCCTGCATTGATTCATTGATAAGGAGGAAGAAAAAGTGACAGAAAAAGTTTTATTGGTATATGCCACGATGTCTGGAAATACAGAAGCGATGGCAGATTTAATTGAAAAAGGTATAACGGAAGCAGGAGCCAGCGTAGACCGGCATGAAGCGATGGATATTGATGCCGAGCTGCTCAATAATTACTCGCACATTATGTTAGGTGCGTATACTTGGGGAGATGGCGATCTTCCGGATGATTTTATTGATTTATATGAAGAAATGGAAGAGCTTGATTTAACGGGAAAAGCATTTGCAGTATTTGGTTCTGGCGATACATCTTACGAACATTTTTGCGGAGCTGTTGACCTAATTGAAGAAAAAGTGAAGGAGCTTGGCGGTGACATTGTCCTGCCCTCAGTTAAGATTGAGCTGAATCCAGAAGGGGAGGAAGAAGACGAATTAATATCTTTTGGCAGACAATTTGTTCAGCTTCACCAGCAAGAAGCGGGATAATCGGTCCCGCTTGTTTTATTTTCCATTGCGGAGATGACTCTTTCACTTGTCATTAAAACACTCCTTTGGTACAGTAATGAAGTATAAATTAAGAGGAGGACATACATACATGAAACAAATGGACGCTAATGAAATTATTTCATTTATTCAAAATAGTACAAAATCAACACCTGTCAAAGTCTATATCAAAGGTGACTTAGAAGGTATTGAGTTTGGTGAACATGCAAAAACATTCATCACAGGAAACACTGGAGTTGTTTTCGGTGAGTGGAGCGAAATTCAAGAAGCGCTAGCATCTAACAAAGATAAAATTGAAGATGTTGTCGTGGAAAATGACCGCCGCAACTCTGCAATTCCGATGTTAGATTTGAAAAACATTAAAGCCCGTATTGAGCCAGGGGCAATCATTCGTGACCAAGTTGAAATCGGTGATAATGCAGTCATTATGATGGGTGCTTCTATTAATATCGGTTCTGTGATCGGCGAAGGTACGATGATTGACATGAACGTGGTGCTTGGAGGCCGTGCGACAGTAGGTAAGAACTGTCATATCGGTGCTGGATCTGTTCTTGCAGGTGTCATTGAGCCGCCTTCTGCTAAACCAGTTGTTGTAGAAGATGACGTTGTCATCGGTGCGAACGCTGTTGTTCTAGAAGGCGTGACAATTGGTAAAGGTGCAGTAGTAGCGGCTGGTGCAATCGTTGTAAACGATGTAGAGCCTTACACAGTTGTAGCAGGTACACCTGCTAAGAAAATCAAAGACATTGATGAGAAAACAAAAGGTAAGACTGAAATCAAACAAGAACTGCGTCAGCTTTAATTCATATAATTCGCAGCTGAAGACAAAGACGTGGATGAGATATCCACGTCTTATTCGTATAGAAGAAAGGAAGTGAGTTCACTTGTTAAATCGTGAGCAATTAATATCCATTCGAAGAGATTTACACCAAATCCCTGAGCTTGGTTTCCAAGAATTTAAAACACAAGCGTATCTCATTCAGCACCTTAATACCTATTCAAAAGATCGAGTTGAGATTGAAACGTGGCGAACTGGGCTTTTTGTGAAAGTGAAGGGAACAAATCCAACGCGCGTATTTGCTTATCGTGCAGACATGGACGGTCTGTCTATTCCTGAGGAAACAGGGTATCCATTTGAATCTGTGCATGAAGGAAAGATGCATGCATGTGGACATGACCTTCATATGACCATTGCACTTGGTATCATTGATCATTTCGTCCATGAACCGATCAAAGAAGACGTATTATTTATCTTCCAGCCGGCAGAAGAAGGTCCAGGCGGAGCTGAACCGATGCTTGCAAGTGATGTATTGAAAAAATGGACGCCAGATTTTATTACAGCGCTGCATATCGCACCTGAATATCCTGTTGGAACAATTGCTACGAAGCCTGGTTTGTTATTTGCCAATACGAGTGAGCTTGTGATTGAGCTTGAAGGAAAAGGCGGACACGCTGCATATCCTCATTTAGCCAATGATATGGTTGTTGCTGCAAGTGCACTTGTAGGTCAGCTGCAATCGGTTATTTCGCGTAATGTCGACCCCCTTGATAGTGCGGTCATTACAGTCGGTACAATTACCGGCGGAACGGCTCAAAATATTATTGCGCAGCATGCAAAGCTTGACGGTACCATTCGCACACTATCCCCAGAGTCTATGGACAAGGTGAGAAAGAGAATTGAAGCATTGGCAAAAGGCATTGAATTTGGCTACGAATGCAAGGCAACCGTTCGATACCCTTCATCTTATTACGAAGTGGACAATTCAAAGGATTTGACTGAGGAATTTATGTCATATGTAGCCGAAGAAGGGCTAGCAAATGTGATTGAATGCAGAGAAGCCATGACAGGAGAAGATTTTGGGTACATGCTGAAAAAGTATCCCGGCTTCATGTTTTGGTTAGGGGTCGATTCAGAATACGGCCTGCACCATGCAAAGCTCCAGCCTGATGAAAACGCGATTGAAACAGCTGTGAAAGTCATGACGGCTTATTTTAAAAAGCAAGCTGGCGAATGAATAATCGAGCTGCCTCCTGTACACCTTATGAACAGGAGGTGTACTTGATTATGACAAGAATTGGTGTAGAACAATCTTTATCCGATGTAGAAGAACTATTGAAGCAAAAAGGGTATGATGTCGTACGTATTCAAAATGAACAGCAAATGGATCAGTGTGACTGTTATGTCGTCACAGGACTAGATTCAAATGTTCTTGGCATTTCAGACACAACAACAAAGGCATCTGTTATTACAGCATCAGGTATGACGGCTGATGAAATTTGTCAAGAAGTAGAACAGCGTGTTCAATAAAACAAGAAAAAGAACCGGTAGATTATGATCCCGGTTCTTTTTGCTCTTTTTCTATATCGAGTACTTCTTTCATTTTTTTGCGCAAGATTCGTTCCACTCGCCATTGCTCCATTGTTTCAGTTTTCGCTATGATGCGCAGCACAAGGGAAGAGGAACCGAACGCCTCTACGCCGACAACTTGAGGACCTTCGATAATTTGCGGAGTTTCCTCCCGCACTTCATCACAGGCAGCTTGGAGGGCTGTGATCATCTGATCCACATTTTCATCCGGTGACAGCTCAATATCAACGAGTGCCTGCATCGTCCCTCTTGAATGATTGCTCACATTCAGTATGCTGCGATTTGGAATGAAATGAAGGGTGCCGTCAAAGCTTCGAAGCTGCGTGGTTCTTAGGCCAATTTGTTCGACAATCCCATCAAAGCCCGCGACCGTTATATATTCTCCTACATCAAATTGTTTTTCCAATAATATAAAGAATCCGGTCACAATATCACTCACTAACCCTTGAGCGCCAAAACCGATCGCAAGTCCCACAACGCCCGCACCTGCCAGCAAAGCGGTTGGGTTATAATGAAATAAGTCGAGGATCATCACAACTAGAATAAAAATCAATAAGTAGGCGAAAATATTTAACGTCAAACTTTGCAGTGTCTGAGCTCTTGATAAAGAGACTTCATGCTTTTCAGCGAATGTTGAATAGGCGCGCTTAATCATCTTGTTTCCTATGGCTCTGATGATAAAGTAAATGGCAAAAATGGCGACTAGTTTTAGCAAAATCATACTGCTATTGAGGATAATGGAAACCCAATCTACTTGTTGAAATGCTCTCATAATCTTCAAAACCTTTCTATGTATGCTCTAAAAGAGAAGCTAATCATTTGTTCCCTTATGCAAGTCATGTTAAACTTTTGATAAGTAGAGCAGGAATTGTGACAAATCGTTAATTAAATTTATTATTAATTAATATTGACTAAAAATCGCATAAGTATTATAATTGTAATTGTGAAGTTATTAACTAAATGAGAATTTTAAGTTTTGATTCTCATTTTATATACAGCTAAGAAGACTGTATAAAGATATTATTTTTTGGAGGGATTTACATATGGCAGAGCGTTTTGTAGGAAAACAAGCTCCACGTTTTGAAATGGAAGCAGTACTTGCTAACAAGGAATTTGGTAAAGTAAGTTTAGAGGAAAACATGAAGAATGACAAATGGACAGTTCTTTTCTTCTATCCAATGGATTTCACATTTGTTTGCCCAACTGAAATTACAGCAATGAGCGATCGTTATGACGAGTTCGAAGATTTAGATGCAGAAATCATCGGTGTATCTACTGATACAATCCACACGCATCTTGCTTGGATCAATACAGACCGTAAAGATAATGGTCTAGGTGAATTAAAATACCCATTAGCTGCTGATACTAACCACACAGTATCTAGAGAATACGGCGTTTTAATTGAAGAAGAAGGAATTGCTCTTCGCGGTTTATTCATCATTAACCCAGAAGGCGAACTTCAATATCAAACAGTATTCCACAACAACATCGGTCGTGATGTAGATGAGACATTACGTGTTCTTCAAGCATTACAAACTGGTGGACTTTGCCCAGCGAACTGGAAACCTGGTCAAAAAACACTTTAATTGATAGCTGAAGAAACAAGAGGGTCTAACTGATGTTAGACCTTTTTGTTTCGACACATACAATGGATGGAGGCGCTTCATAATGAAATTACGTCAACCAATGCCAGAACTAACTGGTGCAAAAGAATGGTTAAATGGAGAAGTAACAAAAGAAGATTTGATTGGTGACAAACCAACATTGATTCATTTCTGGTCTGTCAGCTGTCATCTTTGTAAAGAGGCAATGCCTCAAGTCAATCAATTCCGTGATGAATACAAGGATCAACTAAACGTTGTGGCAGTTCATATGCCTCGTTCAGAGGATGACCTAGATCTAGAAAAAATCAAAGAAGTTGCGAAAGAGCATGAAATCACGCAGCCAATCTTTGTGGACAGTGATCATCACTTAACAGAAGCCTTTGAAAACGAATATGTACCGGCATATTATGTATTTGATAAAACAGGTGCTTTGCGCCACTTCCAAGCCGGCGGAAGCGGAATGAAAATGCTTGAAAAACGTGTCAATCGAGTGCTTTCTGAGTCTGAAAAGGCTGCAGAATAAGCTTTTCCCCCATAAATGGGGGTTTTTTCATGGACAAAAATAAGAAGCATATGGCTTCGGATGAGTTTTTATGTAGGTGTTATTCCTAAGAAAAGAGAAAATGAGGGAGTTTATTAAAAAATATCCCTGAAACAAAAAGGTATAACGACCTATTTACATTTTTGTTTTGAAATGAAAATGTAAAGATTTTAACTTTTTACTATTCAGAACGTTTTTGCACAAAAGAAATTTCAGTTAGGTAAATAACTATATAAATCAAGTAGTATAAGCGTTTATTCAATTTTTTTACAATATTTTAAGGTTTGTCAAAAGCCTATAGTGGCAATGAAATGGGTGCCGATTTTTCCTCTTTGGCAAAATTTTAGTTGAAAATACCTATCTGTTAGCAAACTGTAAAATGATAAAAAAATAGTTGATAAAATTAGTTTTCTAATCTAATATTTACTATAGAATATTTTTTATATGATGAGGGGGAAATCCATTGTTTAATGAGAGGGAAGCGTTACGTTTACGATTGGAACAATTAAACGAGGCAGAAGTAAAGGTCATCCGTGAATATCAAATTGAGCGAGATGCGATTTATGCAAAATTAAGAGAATTAGACCGTCAAGGAACAGGTCTAGTGTCAGATACAAAAAAAGAAGTACGTACAGAGAGAAAGACGGATTCACTGCCTGTATTAGCTGAGCTTGCTGCGCAAGAAATGAGAAGCTACCAGCAGCCGGCACAACCACAATCATCATCTTTAGGAACAGGACAGCTAAACGGTGCACCTGTAGGTATTCCTGAAGGATCGACAAGACGCAGAAGAGGCACAGCTCGTCCTGGCTCTAAGGCAGCGAAGCTTCGTGAAGCTGCGATTAAAACGTTAAAACGTCATAATGCAGCGATTAAAAGCTCAGAACTTCAAAAAGAGATCGAAAAAGAGAGCGGTCTTGAAATCCCAAATATGACAACGTTTATGCAAAGCTTAATTAAAATGTACCCTGAAGTGAAGAAGCCTTATCGCGGACAGTATATTTTAGAAGGCGACATTCAAACAGAAGACGAATAAATAAAAAACTGCTGAGCGTAAAAGCCAGCAGTTTTTTATTTCGAGAATTACTTCTTTTGATCAACTGTATAGACAATTTTGCGTTCCTTGGGCAGGTGATCACGCTGTTTTTTGAAGCTGTCGATTTTGACTGTCATGACCTCTCCATTACGCTGCACTGCATCAACGTGTTCCTGAAGTGTTTGAACTTGTTCGTTGAGTTTCTTCAAGATCGGTTCGATTTCTTCTGTCGTTTGCAGGATGCGGTCTCGTGAGAATGGCTGTGCATTTGTTTTTGCTGACTGGTCAATATCAGCAAAATGAGAGGCGATCCATTCTTCGCTTTCTGCTAACTGTTTTTGATAGCTTGTGAGCGTTTCGTAAAAAATCGCTTCTTTTGCTTTTTCTATTTGCAGCAATTTCTCTTGTGTTTCATAAAAACGCTCTTGAAGGTGTCTGACGCCTTCCTGTAATACATGAAACTCTGCATTTTTATCGCTCAATGTTTGCTGCAGCTTCTCAATCACTGCGGATAAAGTATTTCCTTTTTTCTCCTCTTTTGCAAGCTGTTTATCTTGATCCTCTATCCGCTCATTTAATTGTTGAGAGATTTCCTTATATTTGACAACTTTCAAATGCAGCCTGTGTTTTTCTTCGGTTTCTTTTCTTCTATGATAGGTTTCCTTTTGCAGCATCTCATGGAGAAGGACAATTTTATGTAATAATTCTGATTTGCTGTAGGAGAGTTCCTGTATTTTTGAGGCAGCATCGTGTTGATCATTGGTCATTTCATCCAATTGTTGTTTTAATTGCGTGAAATCCTTTTTCATCTCATGATATTCTTGAGTTAACTTCTTATTTTTAGAATACGTATATGAGGACTGTAAATCAGAGATCATTTGTTGATATTTGGCAGTTTCAGCTTTTAAGTATAAATTCTCTTGAGATAAATCATGGAATAGGGGAGAAGCATGGCGCCTGTTCATCGATAGACCCTCCTTATTCATGTTACCAATAAAGTATGCGAAAGGAGTGCGATTAGAACAACCATATCAAAGGAGGACTTAGAGGATGCACGTAGTGAATGTAATTTTAGCTGGAGGCGCTTCCAGACGCTTTGGAGAGCCAAAGGCAAGTCATATGTATCAAGGGAAACCATTATATGAGCATGTGAAAGAGCAGCTTTTAGAAGGGCAGACGGTTATCATCAGCCATCCGTCGCTTCTTCCTTTTTTCAAAGCAAGAGGTGAACAAAGTGTGTGGTTAGATGATGAAGAGGTGCGCGGATGCGGACCGCTTGCCGGCATATATACGGCGATGCAAAAGCAAGAGGCAGAATGGTATTTAGTAATGGCATGTGATATGCCTTTCATACGGAAGGAAACGGCGAAAGTATTATCGTCCTATTGCAGCGAGCACGCAGATGCCATTATCCCGCTTGTTCAGGGCAGATTACAGCCTTTATTTGCGCTTTATCACCGCCGCTCTCTGCCTTTTATTCGCGCGTGTTTAAAAGAGAATCAATTTGCCGTCAAGGACTTGCTTCAAAAGCTTCAAGTGCGTATCGTTTCAGAGGAAGAACTGAACGTGACATCAAATGAATTTCGTAATATCAATAAAAGAAGCGATTTACCTGAAAACGGTATGATATGATACATAAAAAACGGTGAGGAGAGAACAGCATTGAATGACCGATATTCAAGACAAATCTTGTTCCCTCCGGTTGGGGAAAAAGGACAGCATGCGCTGGTTGAAAGTCATGTTCTGATCGTTGGAGCCGGTGCTCTTGGTACCGCCTCTGCGGAAGGGCTTGTTCGGTCTGGCATCGGTACGCTGACGATTGTCGATCGTGATTATGTGGAATTTTCAAATTTACAGCGGCAGCAGCTGTACACGGAACATGATGCATACGCACATGTGCCAAAAGCAGCAGCGGCAAAAAAACGTCTCGAGCAGATCAATCATGAAGTGACGATACACGCCCTGATTGAAGATGCAGGGGCGGAGCTGTTAAGGCCGTTATTCCAGAGAGCAGATATCGTCATTGATGCAACAGATAATTTTGAGACAAGAATGGTGATGAATGATTTATCACTAGAAACGAAGACGCCTTGGATATATGGCGCTTGTGTAAGCAGTCAGGGGATGTATATGACCATATTGCCGGATAAAACGCCATGTTTATCATGTGTGTTCACGGCAATGCCTGTTGGCGGCTTGACGTGCGATACAGCGGGGATTATTTCACCTGCCGTTCAAATGGTTTCTGCTTATCAGCAAACAGAGGCACTCAAATATTTAACTGGTCATGAAGAGCAAATCGAGCGGAAATTTGTCACGTTTGATCTTTGGCAGTCTACATCATTTAAAATGGATTTATCTCGCACTAAAGAGAAGACCTGTCCAACTTGCGGCACGGCAAGAACCTATCCTTATTTACATGATCAGCGTAAAAAATCGACGGTCCTTTGCGGACGTGACACCGTTCAAATTGTATCGAAGGATTTAGCAAAACTATCATTTCAGCATATAAAAGAGCGGCTCTCATCTTTATGTGAGGTGGAAGTAAACGACTTCTTAATCCATGTACGCTACGAAAACTACCGAATGGTCTGTTTCAAAGGGGGACGTGCATTAATCCATGGAACAAATGATGAAAAAGAAGCCAATTCATTACTAGCAAGACTGCTAGGGATATAGGAGTGATGTGTGATGGAAAGACGGCAGCCAATACCAGTAGAAGAGGCCATAAAGAAAGTCCACCAATACGAAAAACATGGAGAAATAGAATGGGTCCCTTTAAAAGACAGCCTTGGACGGTTTATTGCAGAAGATATTTTGGCAGACCATGATGTTCCGGCATTTGATCGTTCTCCGTATGATGGCTTTGCACTTCGGGCAGAAGATACAAAAGAAGCGTCAAGTGCGCATCCAGTTGAATTCGAGGTCATTGATCATATTGGTGCAGGAATGGTCTCAGCAAAAACCATCGGTCCCTTTCAGGCCATTCGTATTATGACAGGAGCAAAAATTCCAAATGGCGCAAATGTCGTCATCATGATTGAACTGACGAAGACTTTTGAAAAAGGCGGCAAATCATTCATGTCACTGAAAAGACCGCTGAAAAAGGGAGACAATATTTCTCGTCAAGGAGAAGAGGTACTCAAAGGAAACGTGATGGTCAAAAAAGGAACAGATGTCACTCCTGGCGTCACGGCTCTATTGGCGACATTCGGATATGCGGTAGTGCCAGTTGTCAAAAAACCGGTGATTGGCATTATCTCAACAGGCACAGAGCTTCTTCAAGTAAGTGATGCCATGGTGGACGGCAAGATTAGAAATAGTAATCTTAGTATGGTCTATGCGCAAGTACTTGAGGCCGGAGCTGAGCCGCTTGATTTAGGCGGAGTCTCCGATGATTTTGACAAAAGTTATCATGCAGTAAAAGCAGCCATGAGCAAGGTAGACATTCTGATCACAACAGGCGGTGTGTCAGTGGGCGATTTTGACTTTCTGCCTGCCATTTATGAAAAGCTGGGAGCCAAGGTCTTGTTTAATAAAGTAGCCATGAGACCTGGAAGTGTGACGACTGTGGCTGCAATGCCGAATGGCCAATTGCTGTTTGGGCTGTCCGGAAACCCTGCTGCCTGTTTTGTGGGCTTTGAATTATTTGTGAAACCGATCATTTATAAATGGTATAGGAAAGAAAATCCGTTTCCCACTTTTGCTGAGGCGAAACTCACACATGATTTTCCAAAAGCCAATCCGTTCACTCGTTTTGTCAGGGCGGCCCTTCAATTCACTGGCAGTCAGATCAGTGTGACTCCAACAGGTCTTGATAAATCAAGTGCAGTGACCTCTATTGCAGAGGCTGACTGTTTCATCGTGCTGCCTGGGGGAACAAGAGGTTTTCAAGCAGGTGATCAAGTTGATGTTCTGCTGTTTCAGCACAAAGGCGGTGGGTCTTCATGCTGGATGACAAATTAAGCATATTACAGGTGGTCGGTTATCAAAATAGTGGCAAGACCACGTTGATCGAAAAGCTCTGTCAGCTGGCTGAATGTGAAGGGCTGAAGCTAGGCTGCTTTAAACACCATGGACATGGCGGGACACCAGATCGTCTTTTCAAAGAAAAGGATACTGATCGATATATTCAGGCAGGTGCATATGCCGCAGGTGTTGAAGGAGAGGGTGAATTTCACTTTTCGATGCAGGACTTCACGTTAGAGCAGCTGCTCAACATGTGTCAGCATCTTCCGTTAGACGCTGTTCTCATAGAGGGGTACAAACAGGCGCCTTATCGCAAAATCGTTTGTGTCAAGAATGAAGAGGAGCTTATTGACCTTTCAACTCTTTCTAATATACAAGCAGCTATTTATTTTTCTCAAGAGGATCCATTAACCGAAAATTACCCGTTTCCTGTGTTTTCAGCTTTTGATAAGCGCGGGATGACATTTGCTTTTCACTTATTGAAGGGAGGCGGCACGTTTTGAGCGAACTTTTTAAAATAACAAAAATGCCGATTGAGGTAAACGAATTGATTCAGCATGTGACAAGACGAAAGGCAGGAGCTATTACAACGTTTATCGGGACGGTCAGAGAATGGACAAACGGCAAGAAAACATTGCGTTTAACCTACGAAGCATACATACCAATGGCGGAAAACATGCTAAGGCAGATTGGACAAGAAATGAAGAATCGGTGGCCTGACACTGAAGCTGCGATTGTGCACCGGATTGGAACACTTGAGATAACCGATATTGCTGTTGTGATCGCCGTTTCGTCTCCTCATAGGAAGGCTGCCTACGAAGCCAATGAATATGCTATTGAACGAATCAAGGAAATCGTTCCTATTTGGAAAAAAGAATATTGGGAAGATGGAGAGGCCTGGATAGGTGATCAGCTTGAAACGGTTTCATATCCAGAAGGTAAACCTAGCCATCTTCAACTTGCAGAAAAAGAAGGTGATCAGCATGATTAATGTGTTATTGTTCGCCGGCCTTGCTGAGAAGGCCGGTAAACAACAAATCATCATTCAAAAAGATCAAACAACGGTTGATGAGATTAAAATAGAATTACAGGAGGTATATGGTGTTGATGCTGCAAAAAATGTAATGGTTGCAGTCAACGAAATATATACGAGGGGAAATGCTGAAGTGCGTAGCGGGGACACTGTTGCACTCATTCCTCCTGTAAGTGGTGGATAATAGATATTAGAGGATTTGGTTATGGCCACCCGGCTGTAACCAATTTTTTATGTGTGAAAAGTTTGTAGAGGTGCTTGGGTGTGATCTTCGTAAATAAAACATCCCCTTCTTGCTTTAGAAATGTGAGGATCGAGCTGCTGAATGAGATCATACAATTCGCTGATTCGTCTCACATTGAAATCTGTTTGAGCTTGAAGCTGTTCCTTTAATTCTTTTGTGCTCACAATGCTTCCCTTTTTCTCTTTAATAATATCTACACATCTTGCAGCGTAGTATATTTTGTCGTTAGAAGGTCTGCTTTCTTTCATATCAAGTAATTTGAGCTCATGATAAATCGATTCTCTTTCCTTTCGAAAGTATTGCCATGCTTCTTGTTCCTTTTCATACAGTAAAATCAATTGCATTTTCAATTTTTCTCTTAACATTCACTTGACTCCATTTCCACTATCATTTAACCTACCTCTATTTTACATTATATGAAAAAATAACTTTTGATCAAGTAAAATCCCTTTATTTTTAATTTTTTAATATGAAAGTATTGATACTAAAGACTTATTTGTTCTGTAAAAGAAACCATTCATAGTCCTATAAAGCCGGGATTTGCCGAAATTACTAGGATTATTTTAACAAAAAATTGTTGTGTCTATGTAAGACCATGCGAATCCAAAAGAAAAGGATATTTATTCCGAAAGACATATTGTTTACTTAATAAAATGTTTTTAAGTCAGTAAAAGCACGATTCTGGATATGAATATGGTCGGATCATGAGGTCATTTGAAGGATTTAATTCGTGAAAATAGAATAATAGATAAAATTTTTTCTCAACGAAAATAAGAAAATTAAATGATCGATCACTTATTGGCAATCTTTTGATAAAATAGAAAGAAAAAGAGCGTCATTGTGCGTTTGCATACTTGCTTGACATAGAGAGGATGACATTTGATGAAAGAAAACATGCAAAAACCTACGATCATTGGAGTGAGCACAAGACCATCAGAGCACCTGAAAAGAGTATGGGAACATCCAGTTGTTTGGTGGCCTTTATCTTGTGTGCTTATTTTAACAGTCGTTGTGACTTATTTGTCTGAGCTCGTAAATAAGGGAATGTGGGCAGATTTAAGTTTGCCGGTACCTGTTGTTTATGTGGTGACGCTCATTGGCCTGGTATTTGGCATTGTCATCAATGCAGCTATATATAAGTTCATCGTATTTTTAGCGAAAGGTGATGCATCATTTCGGCAGCTGTTTTCAGCGGTCCTGTTCATTACGCCCGTTACGATCATTGGAACGATTATTTCTCATTTGGCAGTAATCCTTTTTCATGTTCCAAAAGACATCACGGTTACCTCGTTAAACGCGCTCATTCGAATTTCTGGTCCATGGCAGGCGGTGTTAGCCAATATCGATCTTTTTGTGATCTGGAATCTTGTTTTAACAGGCTTTTTATTCATCCGAGTTGGGCGTATATCACCGAGAATTTCTTGGGTGATTATAGGCGTTTTTTATATCTTATCGTTAATTTTTCAATATATAGGAACAGCAATTAACATATCAGTAAGCTGGGGGTAGAAGGTTTTTATGAGAAAGAAAATCATCATCGGATCTATTTTAATTATTGTGATTGGACTATTTATTGGATTTAATATTGCGAAAAACCAAGCAAAGCCTGCTTCTACAGCAGCGATTAAAACAGTCAAACTCACGCCGAAAGAAATCACATCTACGGTGATGACACCCGGGACACTTTCGTTCTCTGAAGAGCAGTTCATCTATGAAGAAGAGGAAAAGGGGAAATTGAAGGGAATTGCTGTGAAAGAAGGGGAAAAGGTAAAGGCTGGAACGCCGCTTCTTACATATGAAAACAAGGAACTGGAGCTTGAGGAGCAGCAGCAAGCACTAGCGGCTGAGTCAAGTACATTAAAACTGGAACAATTGCAAAAAAGGCTGAGTGAATTAGATGAGAAAAAAGCAGGCGGATCTGACGCTAATGCTAAAAGCGAGCGAGATCAGCTTCAATTAGAACTGAAAGCGGCTGAATTAGAACAAAAGCAAGCAGAGATCAGCCAAGAAAAAGTAAAGGCGCAAATAGAAGACTTAACCGTACATAGTAAAATTGATGGAACAGTCATTTCCATTGAGCAAGAGGCCGGAGCAGGGGGGCCGGAAGAAAGGCAGCCGATCATCCATATTGGTCATGAGAAAAAAATGATTGTGCGGGGTTTGATCTCAGAGTATGATGCCATCAAAATCAAAAAGAAACAAAAAGTGAAGGTAACGTCTGATGTTATTCGCGGGAAGAGCTGGCAAGGAGTCGTGAAAAAAGTGGGCGCTGTTCCTGTCCAGAATGCAGCCGAAACAACTTCGAGCGATCAAACGGTTCAATATCCTGTTGAAGTTGAAATAAAGGGAAAGAAACCTGAGGCGAAGCCTGGTTTTAAAATGATCATGGAAATTGAAACAGATAAGCGCCAAGCGCAAACGATTCCTGAAACAGCGGTAAAAAAAGAGACTGATGGACAATACGTTTATGTTGTTCGAAAAAATGTACTGAAAAAAGTAAAAGTGGTCATAGGGGAAACGTCAGGTCATGATCTTGAAGTGACAAAAGGTGTCAAGGCAGAGGATCAAATCATTGCTCATATAGGAGATGATATGTATGACGGAATGGAAGTGGATGCTGAATGATTCAGCTTTCCAACGTAACAAAAAGCTATGAGGTCGCACACGAAACATTTGATGTATTAAGTGACATGAATCTTGTCATTGAGAAAGGCGAGTATATGTCCATTATGGGCCCGTCCGGCTCTGGAAAGTCAACATTAATGAATATTATTGGCTGTTTAGACCGCCCGACGACAGGACAATATCATTTTCAAGGTACAGAGCTGTCAGCAGCAAAGGATCAAGAGCTTGCGGTCATTCGAAATCAATCCATTGGATTTGTTTTTCAGCAATTTCACCTTCTGCCAAGGTTAAATGCGAGGCGCAATGTTGAACTGCCAATGATTTATGCTGGGATCAGTCAAAAGGAAAGAAAAGAACGTGCGGAATTGGCGCTTGAAAAGGTTGGTTTGGCAGATCGAATGAAACATATGCCAAGTGAGTTGTCAGGAGGACAAAAGCAAAGGGTGGCAATTGCACGAGCGATTGTCAATAAGCCTCAGCTTATTTTAGCAGATGAACCGACTGGTGCGCTCGACTCAAAAACAAGCATGTCAATTATGGAACAGTTTACACAGCTGAATGAGGAAGGGACAACGATTGTGCTTGTCACCCATGAAGAAGAAATAGCTGCGTATACAAACCGTACGGTCGTTGTGAGAGATGGACGGCTTGTTGAAGATAGATGGATACAAGGGGACGCTATGAATGAAACTCTTTGAAAATATCAAAATAGCGCTGAATTCGGTTTTAGCTCATAAATTACGTTCTATTTTAACGATGCTTGGGATTATTATTGGTGTTGGATCAGTCATTGCAGTCGTGGCGATCGGTCAAGGCGGTGAGCAAATGTTAAAAGGATCGATTTCAGGTCCAAACAATACCATTGATATGACATATACGCCTTCTGACGAAGAGTTAAATGCAAATCCAAATGCCTTATTCGAAGCCTCATTTACTGAGGAAGACATAAAAAGCATTAGGACAATCAATGGGGTGAAGCAGGTCGCCTCCTCGACTGCACAAGGAATGCAGCTGAGATTTCAAGATACGACAGTTGATGCGACAGTTAACGGCATAAATGAGGGGTATACGGATGTACATTCATTACAAATCGCAGAAGGACAGAATTTAAGAGATATTGACTTTAGAAGCGGCAGAAGAGCTGCCCTCATCTCGGATGGCTTACAAAAAGAACTATTCAATGGACAAAAGGCATTAGGTGAACTGATTTGGATGAACGGACAGCCAGTTGAAGTCATCGGTGTGTTAGCAAAACAGAAAGGGATGTTTTCATTTGATATGAATGAAATATATGTCCCATTTGGGATGCTCACCTCCACATTTGGTATGAATGAATATGATAAGTTGTCTATTCAAGTCGCACATGCGGATCAAATGAAGGAAGTAGGAAAGAGCGCGGCTGCCATATTAAATGAAAATCATCATACAGAAGATGCTTACGAAATGATCAATATGGAAGAAATCGCAGAGGGGATCGGTCAAATAACGTCCGTTATGACAACGATCATTGGCTCAATAGCCGGAATCTCTTTACTTGTCGGCGGCATCGGTGTGATGAATATTATGCTCGTTTCTGTGACAGAGAGGACAAGAGAAATCGGTATTCGAAAGGCGATGGGCGCAACAAGGGCGCAAATTCTCGTTCAATTTTTAATTGAGTCTGTCGTTTTAACACTCATCGGCGGGCTGATGGGAATTGCACTTGGATTAGGCGGTGCTTCGCTAGTATCACTATTTGCCGGCTGGCCGTCTCTCGTATCTTGGCAAGTGGTTTGTGGAGGCGTACTGTTTAGTATGCTCATTGGAATTGTTTTTGGGTTAATTCCTGCGAATAAAGCAGCGAGACTAGACCCTATTGAATCGCTCAGGTATGAATGATTCGGAGAAGAAAAAAGCATACAAATGGTTTACATTTGCCTTCATTACACATCAAAAGCTTTTATGCAAATCGCATAGAAGCTTTTTTTAGTTCCATTGAATGAAATAAAAAATGATAGAAATGCTAATATCATGACTTTCATCTTAATGTCACATATTTTTCAGTTTACAAATGGTA
The DNA here is from genome assembly GCF_038593345.1 of Bacillus sp. FSL M8-0350. NCBI lineage: Bacteria > Bacillati > Bacillota > Bacilli > Caryophanales > Bacillaceae > Bacillus > Bacillus sp. FSL M8-0350. The sequence goes on from NZ_CP151985.1 coordinate 1,397,543, forward strand.
CATATAAAGGTAAGATGACCATGGTGAAAGATTTTGATAGTTATTGAATGTATTTGATTGTTTTGTATTGATAATGTTGAAAAAAGCGATTACAATAAAGGTGCGCGCAAAATGAATACGTTTTCAAAAGGGGTGTTCTCATGTTAACACCGGAAAGACATCAACTCATTATTGACAGCTTAGAAGAAAATGATGTCATTAAAATACAGGACTTAACGATGATGACGGATGCGTCTGAATCTACAATTAGAAGAGATTTATCAGCCCTTGAAGAAAAAGGATTTCTTAAAAGGGTTCATGGAGGAGCAGCCAAGATTTCGAGTATTCGCCTTGAACCAGATGTATTTGAGAAATCTGCCAAAAACCTTCAAGAAAAGTCAGTGGTAGCAGAGGCAGCGGCATCTCTTTTAAAACAGGGCGACTGTATTTATTTAGATGCAGGTACAACCACACAGCAAATGATTGAATATATCGATCCAGATCAAGATATTGTTGTGGTGACAAACGGTGTGATGCATATTGAAGCACTTATGAGAAAAGGCATTACCTTTTACTTGATAGGCGGATCAGTGAAACATCGAACAGGAGCCATGGTGGGAGCCGCAGCTTTGACAGCGATGGAAAATTATCGTTTTGACAAAAGCTTTGTTGGGACAAACGGCATTCATCCCGAGGCGGGATTTACAACGCCTGATCCAGAGGAAGCACTCATGAAAAAAAGAGCCATGAAACAGGCGAAAAAAACCTATATCTTATCAGATGCCTCGAAGTTTGGCGAAATATCGTTTTCAGCCTTTGCTAGTTTACAGGAAGCCACCATTATCACAAACGACGCAAAAGAGGATTCATTCGATAATTACCATGAAAAAACGGTTATAAAGGTAGTGAAAACATGATTTATACAGTTACTTTAAACCCATCAGTTGATTACATCGTACACGTGGAGGATTTTGCAGTCGGCGGTTTAAATCGTTCAACCTATGATCAAAAATATCCAGGTGGTAAAGGTATCAATGTCTCAAGGCTATTAAAACGTCACGGTGTTGAATCAAAAGCACTTGGATTCATTGGTGGATTTACAGGCAAATATATTCAAGATTTTTTACAGAACGAACAATTACAAACAGCCTTTCACGAGGTGTCAGAAGATACAAGAATCAATGTGAAACTAAAAACAGGTGAAGAGACAGAAATCAACGGACTCGGCCCATCAATTACTGAAGCGCAATTTGAGTCGTTTCTATCTCAATTTTCTTCATTGACTGAAGGAGATGTCGTGGTTTTAGCTGGCAGTATTCCTTCTTCATTACCTCATAACACATATGAGCGTATTGCTGAAGTTTGCAGAGAGCAAGGTGTAAGAGTTGTTCTTGATATTTCTGGCGAAGCGTTAAAAAAAGCAGCAGACATGAAACCGTTCTTAATGAAGCCAAATCATCATGAACTGGGTGAAATGTTTGAGACGAGTATTTCATCAGCAGAAGAAGCAATTCCTTATGGGAAAAAGCTGTTAGAACAAGGTGCTGAACATGTCATCGTCTCCATGGCTGGAGATGGTGCCCTTTTATTCAGTAAAGAAGGAATCTATCAATCCAATGTTCCAAAGGGAACGCTCGTTAATTCAGTTGGAGCAGGAGATTCAGTCGTTGCAGGGTTTTTAGCCGGCGTTTCAAAAGGCCTTTCAATTGAAGATTCATTTAAGCTTGGTGTTACTTCAGGAAGCGCTACAGCCTTTTCTGAGGAGCTTGGCACAAAAGAGCTTGTTGACACACTATTACCACAAGTAAAAGTCACACGCATTTAAAGGAGGAGTCATCATGAAAATTACAGAACTACTCACGAAGCATACCATTAAGCTTCAATTAGACAGCCAGCAGAAAGAAGCAGTCATTGAAGAGCTGGTCACTGTTTTAGATACAGCAGGCAAGTTAAATGATAAAGAGGGCTACAAAGAAGCTGTGATCAATCGTGAAAAACAGAGCTCTACTGGTATTGGCGAAGGAATTGCCATCCCGCACGCTAAAACAGCGAGTGTAAAAGAGCCTGCCATTGCATTTGGCCGCTCAACTGCTGGTGTAGATTATGAATCACTAGACGCGCAGCCGAGTCATCTTGTCTTTATGATTGCCGCAACTGAAGGCGCAAACAACACGCACTTAGAGGCACTTTCTCGTTTATCTACACTTCTTATGCGTGAAGAAATTCGAAAGCAGCTCCTTGAAGCGGCGACTGAAGATGAAATCATTGAGATCATCAATACACATGATCAAGATGATGAAGAAGAAGAGGAAGTTCAAGAGGAGCCGGCTGCAGAAGGAAAGCCTGCTAAAATTTTAGCGGTAACAGCCTGCCCGACAGGCATTGCCCATACATTTATGGCAGCAGATGCTTTGAAAGAAAAAGCAAAAGAAATGGGCGTTGACATTAAAGTTGAAACAAATGGCTCTGGCGGTATTAAACATGCCCTTACAGCAAAAGAAATTGAAGAAGCACCAGCCATCATTGTGGCAGCGGACAAGCAAGTAGAAATGGAACGCTTTAAAGGCAAGCATGTCATTGAAGTCCCTGTAACAGCTGGTATTCGCCGTCCACAGGAATTAATTGAAAAAGCAATCAATCAAGATGCGCCGATTTATAAAGGTTCAGGCGGTAGTTCTTCTAAAGAGGAAAATGAATCATCTGGCAAAGGAAGAAGCGGATTTTACAAGCACTTAATGAGTGGTGTAAGTAACATGCTTCCATTTGTTGTCGGAGGCGGTATCCTTGTTGCGATTTCATTCTTCTGGGGCATTAACTCAGCAGATCCTAAGGACCCTTCATTTAATTCATTTGCAGCTGTCTTAAAAGGAATTGGCGGCGATAATGCGCTTGCCTTAATCGTTGCGGTATTGGCTGGATTTATTGCCATGAGTATTGCAGATCGTCCAGGTTTTGCGCCAGGTATGGTCGGTGGTTTTATGGCGTCAGCAGCAGGTGCAGGGTTCTTAGGCGGATTGATTGCTGGTTTCCTAGCAGGTTACATTGTTGTGCTGCTCAAAAAAGTATTCACATTCGTACCGCAGACACTCGACGGGATTAAACCGGTTCTGCTGTATCCATTGTTCGGTATTTTCTTCACAGGCATTATCATGCATTATATTGTCAACACACCAGTGAAAATGGTGATGGACGGATTAACACATTGGCTTGAATCATTAGGTACGGGAAACCTTGTCTTAATGGGGATTATTTTAGCTGGTATGATGGCAATTGATATGGGTGGCCCAATTAACAAAGCGGCTTACACATTTGGTCTTGCCATGATTGCTGCTGGCAACTATGCACCGCATGCTGCGATTATGGCAGGCGGAATGGTTCCACCACTAGGTATTGCACTTGCAACAACAATCTTTAGAAATAAGTTCTCAAAACGTGACCGTGAAGCAGGGATTACATGTTACTTCATGGGAGCTGCCTTCATCACGGAAGGGGCGATCCCGTTTGCGGCGGCAGATCCTCTTCGTGTCATTCCTTCAGCTGTTATTGGTGCAGCAGTTGCTGGCGGATTAACGGAATTCTTTAGAGTGACGCTTCCTGCACCGCATGGCGGACTATTTGTTTTCTGGGTAACAAATCATCCAGTTCTTTATATCATCAGCATCTTAATCGGTGCTGTTGTGACAGCGATTTTACTGGGTATTTTGAAAAAACCAGTCAGGCAAGAAGCGTAATGCAGAAGAGAAGCATCGTGAAAAACGGTGCTTCTTTTTGTTTAATCATCAGTGAATTAGGAAAAAATATCTAATTAGATGGTTGTCTTGTGAATTTTTAAATGACATATGATAAAGTAAAGTTATTCAATTCACGTTTCAAGTCTTTTAGCAGAAAGTCTTAGGAGGAAGCAGTATTTTGAACGAAGAAAACAAACAAAACGAAAATGAAATTCAATCTGATGCGAAGCAAGCCAAAACAGAGAAGAAAAGTTCACTGTTTGAATGGATCAAAGCCATTTTAATCGCACTTGCACTCGTCTTGCTCATCCGTACGTTTATATTTGAACCGTATGTGGTGGAAGGAGAGTCAATGGAACCAACACTTCATGATGGGGAAAAGCTGTTTGTCAACAAAACCATTAACTATCTCGGTGGTGTAAAACGCGGTGACATCGTGATTATTAATGGAAAAGATGGTCAGAAGATTCATTATGTCAAACGATTGATCGGCCTTCCAGGTGATACGATTGAAATGAAGGATGATACGCTTTACATTAATGGTAAAAAAGTAGATGAGCCTTATTTAAAAGAGAATAAGGCGCATGCGAAAGAGTATGAAGTGCATTTAACTGGAGATTTTGGCCCAGTGAAAGTACCGAAAAACGATTACTTTGTGATGGGGGACAACAGACTGAATTCCATGGACAGCAGAAATGGACTTGGCCTCATTGAAAAGGATCGGGTTGTCGGGACATCAGAATTTGTTTTCTTCCCATTTGGCGACATTCGACAGACAAAATAAAAGCACCTTCTCATGGGCAAGAGAAAGGTACTTGAACGAGCGACCCTTACAGAAGGGTCGTTTTTAATTTGGCGTGAGCACTGTAACAATGATCACAATCGCTAGAACAGAAGCGAATACAGATCCGGTAATGGCTAAAACGGATCGAAACAACCCGATCTTTAGGTTTTCTTTTCCCCGCTTTTGTAAAAAACGTTTGGAAAAGATGTGAACCAGTGTGTAAATGAGGATAAGCCCAATATAAAGGCCAAAGTCCCTCGCATTAAAGCCTGTTGCAGATAAATAAATGCCCATAAAGAAAATCAATAAACAGTATTCCATCAGTGTGAGTAATCTCAAATCGCCCGAACTCCTTCAATCAATCATTCCCGTTTATTATATCATAATAGACAAAAAGCCTTCGTTCTTAGCGAGAGACGTTTCTATCAAACGTTATTCATGTTATACTTCATATTGATGAATGAGTGATGGAGGATTAATAAATGATTGCAGTAAATAATGTTAGTTTGCGCTTTGCTGATCGTAAACTATTTGAAGAAGTAAATATTAAATTCACTCCTGGCAACTGCTACGGATTAATTGGTGCCAATGGAGCTGGTAAATCAACGTTCCTAAAGATTCTTTCTGGAGAAATTGAGCCTCAAACGGGCGATGTTCATATGAGTCCTGGTGAGCGTTTAGCGATTTTAAAACAGAACCACTTTGAATACGAAGAGTTTGAAGTGCTGAAAGTCGTCATCATGGGTCACAAACGTCTATATGACGTGATGCAGGAGAAAGATGCGATCTATATGAAACCTGATTTCTCAGATGAAGACGGGATTCGTGCAGCGGAGCTTGAAGGTGAGTTTGCTGAATTAAACGGCTGGGAAGCTGAAAGTGAAGCAGCGATCCTATTAAAGGGCCTTGGCATTCCAGAAAGCCTTCAATCGAAGAAAATGTCTGAGCTTGGCGGTTCTGAAAAGGTAAAAGTACTTTTAGCTCAAGCTTTATTTGGCAAGCCTGACGTTCTTCTTCTCGATGAGCCGACGAACCACTTGGACTTACAAGCAATCCAGTGGCTCGAAGAGTTCCTCATTAACTTTGAAAATACCGTCATCGTCGTTTCGCATGATCGTCATTTCTTAAACAAAGTATGTACACATATTGCGGACCTTGATTTTGGAAAAATCCAAGTATACGTCGGTAACTATGATTTTTGGTATGAGTCCAGCCAGTTAGCGCTGAAACTAAGCCAAGAAGCAAATAAGAAAAAAGAAGAACAAATTAAGCAGCTTCAAGAATTCGTTGCCCGGTTTAGTGCGAACGCTTCTAAATCGAAGCAAGCGACATCAAGAAAGAAATTGCTTGATAAAATCTCTTTAGATGACATTAAGCCGTCTTCACGTAAATATCCGTATGTTCATTTTGCGCCAGAGCGCGAAATCGGAAATGATGTCCTTCAAGTAGAAGGTCTATCAAAAACAATTGACGGTGTGAAAGTACTGGATAATGTCAGCTTTATTATGAACCGCGAAGATAAAATTGCGTTTTTAAGCCGTAACGAGCTTGCTGTGTCCACTTTATTTAAAATCCTTGCTGGTGAAATGGAGCCAGACAGCGGATCATTTAAATGGGGCGTCACAACGTCACAAGCCTTTTTCCCGAAAGATAATAGTGAATACTTTGAAGGAAACGATGTTGATCTCGTTGATTGGCTTCGTCAATATTCTCCGAATGATCAAAGCGAAAGCTTCCTGCGTGGTTTCCTAGGACGTATGCTTTTCTCTGGGGAAGAAGTGAAGAAAAAAGCAAGTGTCTTATCAGGAGGAGAAAAGGTTCGTTGTATGTTATCAAAAATGATGCTGTCTGGAGCGAATATTCTGCTGCTGGATGAGCCAACGAACCACTTAGACCTAGAATCCATTACAGCGCTGAATAACGGCCTCATGAGCTTTAAAGGAGCTATGCTCTTCTCATCTCATGACCATCAGTTTGTTGAAACAGTCGCAAACCGGATTATCGAAGTGACGCCAAATGGCATCGTCGATAAACAAACAACATATGATGAGTTCTTATCAGATCAAGACATCCAAAAAAGACTTGAAGAGCTTTACGCATAAATAAAAAAAGACATCCATAGGATGTCTTTTTTTGATTAAATCGCCCAGTTTCCATTTCGGAAGATCGGTTCGCGTTTCCCGTCTTTTGTGATCCCGTCAATATTCATTTCCTTTGAACCAATCATAAAATCAACGTGTGTAATACTGCTGTTCACACCCGCTGCATCCAATTCTTCTCGTTTCATTTCTTTTCCGCCTTCGATATTAAACGCATATCCGCTGCCGATGGCAAGGTGGTTTGATGCATTTTCATCGTAAAGTGTATTGTAATAAAGAATATTTGAGTTAGAAATTGGTGAATCATCTGGTACGAGGGCAACCTCACCTAAATAATGAGAGCCTTCATCTGTTTCAACGAGAGATTTTAACATATCTTCGCCTTCTTTTGCTTTCACATCCACAATCCGGCCATTTTCAAAGGTTAATGAGAACTCATCAATGATGTTTCCAGCATAGCTGAGCGGCTTTGTGCTTGAGACTGTCCCGTTTACACCGTCTTTTTTCGGTACGGTAAAGACTTCTTCTGTTGGCATGTTGGCCATGAACGAGACGCCGCGTTCACTTACGCTGCCAGCACCTACCCAAATATGCTGCTCTGGAAGCTCAATCGTTAAGTCTGTGCCCGGTGCTTCATAATGAAGCTTGTGGTAGTGGCGTTCATTGAGTATTTTGACCTTTTCGTTTAATGACGCATCGTGCTTTTTCCAAGCCTCAACTGGATCTGCTTGATCAGCGCGTGCGACTTTAAAGATTTGATCCCACAATAACGTGACAGCTTCTTCATCTGTATGATCAGGGAAAATCTTTTTCGCCCATTCTTTTGATGCAGCACCTACGACTGTCCAAGCGACTTTGTCAGATTGAACGTATTGACGATATGTATGTAGTGCTGAACCAGCAGCTTTTTGCTGTGCAGCGATTTTTTTCGAATCAATGCCTCGCAAAAGGTCAGGGCTTTCTGACAGGATGGTAATAAAAGCGCCTCCGCGTTTTGCGATGGTTTCCATCATCTGTGCTTCCCATTCAGGGAATTGCTCAAATACATCTTGCGGTGCATGTTCATACTTTAAACGGGTGAGAACACCATCACTCCAGCGGATATGTACGTTTTTCGCCCCGCGCTCATACGCGTGTTTCGCTACAAGACGAACAAGATGTGCAGATTCAGTAAATGCGGATACAACGACTTCCTGCCCCTTTTGTACATTCACACCGACTTCAACGATGGTCTTCGCATATTGATCTAGTTGTTTTTCAAATGAACTCATAAAAACCCCTCCTTTAGTCATGTTCATCATATCAGATTTATGACCGAAAAGGAAAATGGGGAGCCCGTTTAAAGCCAAAATAAAAAAGCCGCTTTCGTGCGGCTTTTTTAGCGGTTCAGTTGTTTCACAGGCTGTGCATTAGAAGGCGGCATATGTGAAAACGACAGGCTCATTCCTCCTAAAATAATACCCGTTAAAATGACTGTGACAACGACCCGTTTACCTAAATCAAGCAACATGTTCTTCCTCCTTCACGTTTATCCATTTCTCACGATATGATCGAAATGACAAAAAAAGAAGTAGAACAAGAAGATTATTTTAAAGTTTTTTGCAATTTGTCGATCACTTCTAATGAACGACCTGTTCCAATTGCAACAGATTCAAGGGGATTGGCTGCAATATGGACTGGAACAACAATCTCTTGAGAAAGCCATTCTTGAATTCCATTTAAAAGAGCGCCTCCGCCAGTTAAAATGACGCCGCGGTCTACAATATCTCCGCTTAGCTCTGGAGGGCTGTCCTCTAATGTGGCACGGATCGCTTCTAAAATATGAAGAAGTGATTCTCGCATGGCGCCTTGAATTTCATGAGAGACAAGTGTGATCGTTTTTGGCAGACCTGTCACAAGGTCGCGACCGCGCACTTCTAATGATTCAGGCTCATGTTCAATAAGACCATATCCAATTTCCATTTTCACCTGCTCGGCAGTCCGTTCGCCGATTAATAGGTTATATTTCTTTCTGACAAACGTAATGATATCTTCATCCAGCTGATCGCCGCCAATTCGGATCGAATGACAAGAGACAACGCCGCCAAATGAAATGATCGCAACTTCTGTTGTTCCGCCGCCAATATCGACTACGACGTTCGCAACAGGCTCGTCTACCGGAAGATCAGCACCGATTGCAGCTGCAACAGGTTCTTCAATTAAATGCACATGCTTTGCTCCGCAGTTTTTCACAGCATCGCTGATGGCGCGGCGCTCAACAGCTGTTGAACCAGAAGGTGTACATACAACGACAGTTGGCTTTCTGAAGGTAAACCCGATATTTTTTCCTGCTTTTTTCATGATTTGTTTAAGTAAATCTGTTGTCATATCATAATCAGCGATGACACCGTCTTTCATCGGACGGATCGCAACAATTTTCCCAGGTGTTTTCCCGATCATTTCTTTTGCTTCTGATCCGACGGCAAGTACAGTCTTTGTTTCTGTATCGACTGCTACGACGGACGGTTCATTTAAAATAATTCCCTTATTTTTACTATAAACCAATATGTTAGCTGTTCCTAAATCAATTCCAATTTCGGCATTTTGAAACATGTTTTCACCCAATCTCTATTTTTGCTGTTTTAAACAATTTTACATTTAAAAGTTCAGAGGGTTGATGTCATTTGTGGGGGTTTGTGATCACCTTGAAATGAATCTGTAAAATTCAAGTATCATTTTGACAATCACAATAAATTTTCCCTTTGTTTTTTCTTTTATGAAAAAATTTTTATAGAGGAGAAACCTTTTAAGAATCTCTTACGTCTACGATATATCAATTGGTGAAAAACAGATTGATCTTGAGCTAATGAAAGAAAGAGGGAACGAAATTGAAATCTATCGGAGTCGTAAGAAAAGTAGACGAACTAGGGCGTATTGTGATGCCAATCGAATTGAGAAGAGCACTTGATATCGCTATTAAAGACAGTATGGAATTTTTTATAGATGGAGATAAAATCGTCTTGAAAAAATATCAGCCAGAGGGCGTTTGTCTCATGACTGGTGAGATTACATCAGAGAACCATGAATATGGAAATGGTCAAATTACATTAAGCGCTGAAGGCGCAGAACTGCTGTTAAAAGAACTGCAAGAAGCTCTTCAGAAGTAATCAAAATAGCCTGCTCTCTTCCTCTGTGCTGAGAACAGGCTATTTTTTCTTTAAAAAAGTTCCTTAAAAATGCCCCATCTCCCTCAAAAAATAAGTGGAAAATGGTACAATTGACAAAGAATCTCAGGGCGGCAGGTGGAATCATTTGAACAAAACATATCAAGTTCGGATCGTGTTATCTGTTCTTGCATTTATCTTAATCATAAGCTGGGATTTCTTTTATTATGTAGGCGGCTATCAAATTAATTGGCCGCTCGATCTAGCCTTTACAGTCGTTGTGTTAGTAGGGATCTGGGTTGTCTCAGGATATGTAGACCGCTTGAATTTACTTGTGTCAGATCTAAATAAGAGAGAAAAAGAAGCACACGAACTGACAGAGCGGCTGAATCGAATTACAGATAACTTGCAAGAAATTGTCTTTGAAACAGATGAAAAAGGGCACATCATTTTCTTAAATCAAGCATGGAAACAAATGACCGGCTATGACATAGATGAATGTCTAGGTACGATGTACAATCAGTACTTTGATCAAGAAGAAAGAGTTATTCAGCATTTGTCATCTGTCATCAAAGAGCATAAAGATTCAGGGCGGATCGAGCTGCAGCTTCTTCATAAAGAGGGAAAGAAAGTATGGGGAGACGTTCATTATAAGCTCTACTTTGATGAGGAGCACCAGTTTACTGGAGGTATTGGAACAGTTGCAGATATTACAAAACAAAAGCTGGCAAAGCTTGAGCTTGAAAAATCAAATCAACAAGTGCAAATGCAGGCGCAAAAGCTGGCCGTTGCAGGACAAATAGCCGCTGGAATCGCCCATGAAGTCAGAAATCCGCTGACCTCAGTAAACGGCTTTTTGCAGCTGATGAAAACACAATATCCTGAAAGAACCGATTATTTTGACATTATCTTTTCTGAAATTAAACGGATTGATTTTGTTTTAAGTGAGCTGCTGGTGCTGGCAAAGCCGCAGTCCGTCCATTTTCAAGAAGTTCAGCTTCATGGACTGTTAGAACAGGTGATTACATTGCTAAAAACCAATGCAGTCCTTTCGAATATTGATCTCAAACAGCCATTTAAAAAGCAGGATGCCGGCGCTATATTAGCAGACGCTAACCAAATGAAGCAGCTGTTCATTAATTTAATCAAAAATGCCATTGAGGCAATGCCTGAAGGCGGCAGTATATACATATCAACAGAAAAAGTGATGAACGAATGGAAAATTACTATTCAAGATGAAGGAAAAGGGATGTCTGAAGAGGATATTCAGAAAATATATGATCCTTTCTTCTCCACAAAAACAGAAGGGACAGGACTTGGCCTCACCATCTGTGCAGCGATTTTAAAAGATCATCACGGTAGGATGGATGTGGTCAGTGAGCTGGGAAAAGGTACAGCTTTTCATATCTATTTACCTGTGTGGCAAAAAAGCAGACACCAGCAAGGTGAGAGGACGTGATTTCATGAAGGAGAAAGCTTTATTTGTATATGGGACGCTTCTGCAGCATGAAGAGCACCACGAGACGTATATGAAAGAAAGCAGGCCATTAGCTAAATCAGCTTGGATCAGCGGCAGAATCTATGATACAGGTCAAGGATACCCTGCGTGCGTTCTAAAAGAGAAAAGCACAGTATATGGAGAATTGTACGAGGTAACCGCAAGCACGCTGAATAAGATAGATTTGCTTGAGGAAGGGTATGACAAGCAGGTGGTCGATGTCATGACAGACAAAGGGCCGGTGGCGGCTGTTACATACACTTTACCAAAGCAGAAGGCATCATCGCTGAAGGAGATCGATAGCGGCTGCTGGAAGGAATATAGAATGTGGCAGCAGAAGCCGGCATCCTTCTATTATTTTGCCTATGGCTCCTGTATGGATGATGCAAGATTTAAACTGGCGGAAGTTGATCATTATTTTAAACAAATCATCGGCGGCGGTGCTCTGAACGGCTTTACAACTAGATTTACATTGGTAAGGCCTGATGGATCAAGAGCCGATATGGTAGAAGACGGCGGAGAAACAGAAGGCGTTTTATATGAGGTTCCTTTTGATGCCATTCGATATTTGTACAAACGAGAAGGAGTCTATGAGGGCACATATCGTCCAGCTTTTGTCGATGTCAAAATAGGTGATCAGATATATGAAGACTGTTTAACCTTTCTTGTTCTTCAAAAGAGCGAAGAAATTGCTCCGCCAGGTCATTACCGCAGTGAAATTGAAAAAGGAGCAGATCTTTACTTAAGTGAAGCATTCCGCAAAAAAATTCGCTCGCATATGGATTCATTAATCAAACCGTAGTAAAATGCATGGTAAGTGAGATAAAAGGAGTCTGAACATGAAAAAGGAATATGCAGTCATTGGTCTTGGACGCTTTGGCGGAAGTATTTGCAAGGCGCTGAGCGAAGAAGGACTTGAAGTCATGGCCATGGATATGAATGAAGATCGAGTGAACGAATACGCGAAAATTGCGTCACATGCGGTCATTGGTGATTCGACGGACGAATCTGTTTTAAAAAATCTCGGCATTCGCAATTTTGATCATGTCATCGTTGCGATTGGTGAAAACATTCAGGCCAGTATTTTAACGACGATTATGCTGAAAGAGCTTGGCGTTAAAATGGTCACAGTAAAAGCGCAAAACGATTACCACGAAAAAGTGTTAAATAAAATTGGAGCTGATCGCATCGTTCATCCAGAGCGGGACATGGGCAGACGAATTGCACATAAAATCATCTCCAATAACGTATTAGATTATCTTGAGCTGTCAGATGAGTACAGCCTCATTGAAATCGTTGCCAACAGCAGGCTTGCAGGGCATTCTCTTTTAGATCTCGATATTAGAGCGAGATATGGCATTAATATTGTGGCGATTAAGCGTGGAAAAGAAGTGATTGTTTCACCGCTCGCAGATGAAATGATTCAAAAAGAAGATATTCTGATTGTCATTGGGGCAGTTGCCGATATCGGACGTTTTGAAAAACGAGAAATGCAGAACGATTATTAAACACTCCTAGGCGGGGTGTTTTTTAATATAATTGTGTACACATGAGGTGGACAGTGAAGAGGGAAGAAGACATTAAAAGGGCTGTTTTGTTCTGCATAAACAGCTAAAGTCATTCATCATATTTTTCATGCAATTATCACTATTCAGAAATAAAAATCAGTCTTTTTATCTGGGTGATTTTCTCTAAATGTCATTGACTGGGCAAACAGATTCGTTTACGATAAGAAACATTATATTGTTTACTTGGAGGAGGCAGTGTCGTTGGATAAGGAGCTTTTCAGACATCAAATTGAGGTAGCTGCAAAGAGAAAAAAAGCAGCCCTAGTGATTAAACATGCGAAAGTTATGGACGTGTTTAACCAGGAATGGATAGACGCTGATGTCGCTGTTGAAAATGGACAAATAGTAGGGATTGGAGAGTACGAGGGAGAACAGGAGCTGGATGCAGCAGGTCAAATGCTTGTACCCGGTTTTATTGATGGCCACGTTCATATCGAGTCCTCTATGGTTACCCCTGCTGAATTCTCCAAAGCTGTCGTCCCGTGCGGTGTGACAACTGTCGTAACAGACCCGCATGAAATTGCCAATGTGTCAGGGATCACAGGCATCCGTTTTATGCTGGAAGAAGCGAGAAAAGCTGCCTTAAATATTTATTTCATGCTGCCATCCTGCGTACCGGCAGTCAGTTTTGAACGATCAGGTGCTGTTTTAAAAGCGAAAGATTTAAAGCCTTTGTATCAAGAGAAAGAGGTTCTTGGTCTTGCTGAGGTGATGGATTACGTCGGTGTGGAGCAGGCAGAAGAAGATATGCTTCAAAAGCTGCTTGATGCTCAAAACGAGAATAAATTGATTGATGGCCATCTAGCAGGCTTAACAGACCGATTAATAAACGTTTACCGCACAGCGAATGTCCAAACAGATCACGAGGTGACAACAGCCGAAGAAGCCCTTGAACGTGTAAAACGAGGCATGTATGTCATGCTGAGAGAAGGCTCTGTTGCCAAAAACGTGAAAAGCGTTTTACCAGCTGTGAATGAAAAGAATGCGAGACGCTTTTTCTTTTGTACCGATGATAAACATTTAGATGATTTAATGGCTGAAGGAAGTATTGATGAACAAGTACGTATGTCTATAAAAGAAGGGTTAGACCCATTTTTAGCGTATCAAATGGGAAGTTTAAACGCAGCAGAGTGTTTTGGCCTCAAAACAAAGGGAGCCATTGCGCCAGGCTTTGATGCTGATTTTATGCTCGTCTCTGATCTTCATCAAGTAGACATTACCAGCGTATTTATTGCTGGAGAATTAGTGGCGCAGCATGGAGAGTACAAGCCAGGTGTCGAAAAAATTGCACCGAGTCCAGCCTTATTACAATCTGTTCATGCTATAGACGTTCAAGAGCAAGATCTGGCTCTGCCTATCACAGCTCATCAAAAAATGAATGTCATCCGCATTATTCCAAATCAGCTAGAAACAAAATTAGAACAAATCTCTCCTTCAGAAACGAACGGACAATTCACTAGTGATACAGAAAGAGATGTATTAAAAATGGTGCTTGTCGAACGCCATCAAGGCTTATCTGAAATGGGGATAGGGATTGTCAGCGGCTTTGGATTAGAAAAGGGCGCAATTGCAACAACGGTTGCGCATGATTCTCACAATTTAATTGCGGTTGGCACAAATGATGCTGATATCGTGAAAGCCATTGACGCGTTAAAAGAAGCAGGCGGCGGTTTGACTGTTGTCAAAGAGGGCCAGACTCTTCATACACTGCCATTACCGATCTCTGGTTTACTTTCAGATCAGCCGGCACATCTTGTAAATGAAAGCCTTCATGCACTCCATGAAGCGTTAAAAGAAACAGGTTTTATTTTAGACTTTAATCCGTTTTTGACGCTGTCCTTCTTGGCACTCCCAGTCATTCCTGATGTGAAAATGACGACAAAGGGTTTGTTTGATGTCAGAAGCTTTCAGCCTCTCCCAATTCAATCATAAAAAGAGAGAAACCGCATATGTATATATGCGGTTTTTTCAATGAACGGTGAAAAAAAGAGACACAGCCAAGCGGCTTGTGTCTCTTTTTGTGATTACACTTCCATAATAATCGGTAAGATCATTGGACGGCGTCTTGTTTTTTCATAAAGGAAAGGTGCAAGGGTGTCAGTAATTTCGTTCTTAATTTCAGACCACTGAGTTGTCTTACGTTCCATTACTTTTTCAAGATGCTTCGAAATTAAATCCTGTGCATCGTTGATCAGGTCTCCAGATTCTCTCATGTAGACAAAACCTCTTGAGATCAAATCAGGACCAGCAGAGATTTTGAATTCTTTCATGTCCATGCTGACGACCACAATAACAAGGCCCTCTTCAGAAAGAATGCGGCGGTCTCTTAAAACGATGTTTCCGATATCGCCAATACCGCTTCCGTCGATATACACGTTGCCTGATGGGATTTTGCCAGCGACACTTGCTTCGTCACCTTTCAGTGCAAGAACTTCACCGTTATCCATGATAAAGCAGTTTTCCTCAGGGATGCCGCAATCATTCGCAAGTTTGATATGCGTTTTTTGCATGCGGTATTCACCGTGAATCGGCATAAAGAATTTTGGTTTAATTAAACGGAGCATGAGTTTTTGTTCTTCTTGTCCGCCGTGACCAGATGTATGAATATTATTAAGGGAGCCATGAATGACCTCAGCACCTGCACGATAAAGCTGGTTAATGGTGCGGCTTACACTAATATTGTTACCTGGGATCGGTGAAGATGAGAAGACAACAGTGTCTCCAGGGTTAATGGAAATCTGGCGGTGAGTACCGTTCGCAATACGAGAAAGAGCTGCCATCGGTTCACCCTGGCTTCCAGTACAAAGAATGGTCACTTTGTTTGCTGGAAGGCGGTTGATTTCATTATGTTCAATAAACGTGTTTTTTGGACATTTAATATAGCCAAGATCTTGTCCAATATCAATAGCAGACTCCATACTGCGTCCAAATACAGCGACTTTTCTGCCGTTGGCAACAGCAGACTCAATCACTTGCTGAAGTCTGTGAATGTTTGAAGCAAACGTGGCAAAGATGATACGTCCATCGACTTTTCTAAAGATGTCATCAATGCTTTCACCTACGCGTCTTTCAGACATCGTAAATTCTGGGATTTCACTGTTTGTACTATCAGATAAAAGACAAAGAACGCCTTCTTTTCCGATCTCAGCCATTTTGGTTAAATTGGCAGGCTCGCCAACAGGAGTAAAGTCAAATTTGAAATCACCTGTATGTACGATGTTACCAGGAGGTGTCTTGACGACAATTCCATAAGAATCTGGAATACTGTGTGTCGTTCTAAAGAAAGACACAGCTGTTTTTCTAAATTTAATGGTATCTTCTTCTTCAAAAATATGAAGTTTTGTTTGTCTCAAGAGACCGTGCTCTTCCAATTTATTACGAAGTAGGCCGATTGCGAGTTTGCCGCCGTAAACTGGAATATTCACTTGCTTGAGAAGGTAAGGGATACCGCCGATGTGGTCTTCATGTCCATGAGTGATGAAAAGACCTTTGATTTTATCTTCGTTTTTAACTAAGTACGTATAGTCAGGGATGACGTAGTCAATTCCAAGAAGCTCGTCTTCAGGAAACTTAATGCCTGCATCAATTAAAATGATTTCATCTTGAAATTGAACGCCATACGTGTTTTTACCGATCTCGCCTAAACCGCCGAGCGCAAAAACTGCCGCCTGATCGTTTTTAACAAATTTCATTCCTCTCATAGCTCCAATACTTTAAAATTTTCACTTTCTCGTTCATAGTCTAAAAAAGCACCGTCTACAGGCTGAATGAATTCAATGTTGTAGTTATGTTTTTTCAACTTATCGCGTACGTCTCTTTCAGAAACCGCTTCAACGTATAGTGAATCTGTGTGTTCTCTTACAGGTACCTCAGTAGTACTTGCCTGAAAAAATACCTTATATATCATCCAAATCTCTCCTTAAATACCGTATGTTACACTCGCTTATTCTATTATATTAAAAAAACGCGCATAAGAAAAGTCTCTGAGAAAAAAGGACCTTCGGCAAATGTGCGGAAGATCCTTTTAAGCAATTGATTTTTTGCGAAGCATGTCCTTCCATTGTCTTCGAATTTTCTTACGCAGACGACGAAGCATCACATGCGCCTCCTTTCGGGTTGAAGTAAGCTTAACCAGTGTGTTCCGGTCTCTCTATATACTTGTATTATATGATGTTTCTATTGAATGTTACATGGTTATATGTGGGAAATAGGCGCTTTCAAAAGGAATTGGTTTCGAAAGCTGAAATCTTTCTGTATGATGAAAGGGAGTGTGTATACATAACGAAGAGCAGGAGGGCGAGATATGAATAAAAAAGTCATCTTCTTTGATATCGACGGTACTTTATATGACCATGATAAAAATATACCTGAGTCAACGAAGCGAGCGGTTCATTTATTAAAAGAAAAAGGTCATCATCTCTTTATTGCATCTGGGCGTTCTCCTTTTCTGATCCGGCCCATTTTAGAAGAATTAGGGCTTGACTCATTCATTGCTTATAACGGTCAGTATGTCATGTATGAGGGAGACGTTATTTACGGCAATCCGCTGAAGCAGGAGCTGATGGAGCGGATTTATGAGACAGCGGATCGTCATGATCATCCGCTCGTTTTTATGGGAGAAGAAACGATGAAGGCGTCTGTGCCGAATCATCCGTTTATCCATGAAGGAATCGGTACTTTGAAAACAGAGCATCCTGAGCACGATGTATCTTTCTTTAAAGAAAACGACATTTTTCAAATGCTGTTATTTTGTAAGGCAGAAGAGGAAGTGGAGTATAAGGCATTCCGCGAAGAAATTGACCTTGTCAGATGGCATGAGCTGTCAACGGACGTTCTGCCAAAAGGCGGATCAAAAGCTGAAGGAATCAAACGAGTCATCGAAAGACTTCCTTACGATCAAAAGGATACCATTGCCTTTGGAGACGGATTGAATGATAGAGAAATGATTTCGTTTGCTGGAACAGGCGTGGCGATGGGAAATGCTGTGAGTGAATTGAAAGCATTGGCTGATTTTGTGACAAAGCCGGTAGATGAGGACGGCATATTCCATGCAGTGACCCAGCTTGGCCTCATTGAAGAATAAAAAAGAAGACCCTTAGATCGCGGGTCTTCTTTTTATGTTATGATCTGCCGATCGCAACAGAGTTTTCTGGCTCAGCGAACGGCTGATCCTTTTGAATATGATCATAAAACATAATGCCATTTAAATGGTCAATTTCATGCTGAAAAACAATAGCGGGGAACCCTTTTAGACGGATATCAATGTCCTCTCCTTCAAGCGTAGTGGCCTTGACCCTGATTTTTTGATATCGAGGAACAAATCCAGGGATGGCTTCATCAACTGATAAGCAGCCTTCACCAGTCGCTAAATAAGCTCTTTTGACTGAATGACTGACAATACGCGGGTTGAACAGAGCATAGCTGTATTCTTCTCCGTCTTCATCCTCACAGTGAACAGCGATCATGCGTTTACTAATATTGATTTGCGGAGCTGCCAATCCAACGCCGGGTCTTAGTCCGTATTTTTCAGCAATATCACCATCTTGACTGTTTTTGACGAATTCGATCATGTCAGCTAATTGCTGTTTTTCCTCTTCTGTCGGCGGGAGCTCGACCGCTTCAGCTGTTTGTCTTAAGACGGGATGTCCGTCCCTTACGATATCATCCATGGTAATCACAAAACTTCACTCCTATTTCCTTTGTATGTAAAGTATATAAAATGATACACAACATATGCAATGAAATAAAGAAGACCGGTCCTTTGAGACCGGTCAGAGGCTTAAACCGCCTTAGCAGCAGCCACCGCCGCCTAAGAATGCTGCGCCAACGATGATTAATAGGATGAAAAGCACAACGATTAAAGCGAATGTACGTCCGCCGCCGTATCCGCACCCGTATCCACCGCCATAACTTGGGTAACAACAGCCGCCGCCGTATCCATACCCGTAACCGCCGTATCCACCGTATCCACCGTATCCACCATACATACTTCCATGACTATAATTAGACATACTTTTGACCTCCTTTGGAAATACACTCGGCCTCTCATAAGTGAAGGCGAAGCGTGTAATATAAACTATGTATGAATGCACTATTTGTATAGTCATGAGCCTATTGCTTGAAAAAAATCTTCTCCGCCTCATCTGACTGACCTCTTTCCTTGTCACAAACGCCTATAAAAATTATAGTGGTATGTGGAGATGTAAAGGGGGACCTTGTGATGAGACAGATGAAAAGAAGCATGAAAGCAGGTGCTGCTTTGGCGGGAATATGTACCCTTTTGCTGACAGGATGCGGAGGTCAAAATCCATTCAATGACATGCAGGATGCCATGACGAAAATGAGTGAAAAAGAAGCATCCTTTGAAAAAGAGCAAGGTACACTGCAAAGCTATGAGAAAAAAGAGCAGAAGCTGTATACAAAAATGATTCAAACAACAAAGGACCATACAAAAACAGTGTCAAGCCTTTCTGATCAGGCGTTAGCATCGGCAGCGAAACGAGAAGAACATTTAAAAACAGAAAAAGACAGCATGGATGAATCGAAAAAAGAATTAAAAACGGTAAAGGAATCTGCCGCACGATTGCAAGATGCCGAGTTAAAAGAGAAAGCAGATCAAACAGTCAAATCGATCGAGAAACGATATGCATCATACGATCAGCTATACAAGGAGTATCAAAAGGCGCTGAAACAAGATCAGCATTTGTATCAATCTTTAAAGAAAAAGGATCTAGGATATGAAGAGCTGAAGTCAAAGCTGAAGACCGTGAATCGTTCATATAGCAAAGTCAGAAAAGAAAGTAAGAAGTTCAATCGATATACAGATCAATTGAATGATCATAAAAAGGCTTTGTATAAAGCAGCAGATCAAGAGTCGAAAAAGAGCTGAAAAACAGCTCTTTTTTTATTTTTCGACAAAAACAAACATTTTCTATTGTAGTACAGTAGTACACTCTATACTAGTACAGATTAGGTTGTTTGTTAAACAGATTGATACAGTTCACCATAAAAAGTAAAGCGAATACATTTATTTAAATAAAGCCGTTAAATCAATTGACGGACTATTTTTCTTGTTGTAAACTATTCCTTGTTAACAGAAGTTGTATTAGTTTTTTGTGAACTATCGTTAATACAGTTATAAGGACTCAAAAACGAGTGATCAACCAATGTTTCGACAACGATCTTAGTGGCTATTATATACAGGAGTCATATGAGTATTTTGGGTTATCCTATATCTGTATGTATAAATGGATTCACGACAAATGGACTGTTAAAAGAAAGGAAGAGGTGACTTTAGAATGGCTGCAAAAACAAAAAAAGCAATTGTTGATAGCAAAAAGCAATTTGATGCCATCAAAAAGCAGTTTGAAACGTTTCAAATTTTAAACGAAAAAGGCGAAGTCGTAAACGAAGCGGCAATGCCGGATCTTTCAGATGACCAATTAAAAGAATTAATGCGCCGTATGGTGTTTACACGAGTATTAGATCAACGTTCAATTTCATTGAACCGTCAAGGACGTCTTGGCTTCTATGCGCCAACAGCTGGACAAGAGGCTTCTCAGCTTGCAACTCACTTTGCACTTGAGAAAGAAGATTTCATTCTTCCAGGATATCGTGATGTACCACAATTAATCTGGCATGGTCTTCCGCTAACAAAAGCATTCTTGTTCTCTCGCGGACACTTTGTTGGTAACCAAATGCCTGAAGATGTGAATGCACTTTCACCGCAAATCATTATCGGTGCTCAAATCATTCAAGCAGCTGGTGTAGCTCTTGGTTTGAAAAAGCGCGGTAAAAAAGCTGTTGCAATCACTTACACTGGTGACGGTGGAGCTTCACAAGGTGATTTCTACGAAGGTATTAACTTTGCAGGGGCTTACAAAGCGCCAGCGATTTTTGTTGTCCAAAACAACAGATATGCGATCTCTACACCTGTTGAAAAGCAGTCTGCTGCACAAACAATTGCACAAAAAGCAGCTGCAGCTGGTATCGTAGGCGTACAAGTTGACGGTATGGATGCATTAGCTGTTTATGCAGCAACTGCTGAAGCTCGTGAGCGCGCTGTAAATGGTGAAGGTCCAACATTAATCGAAACTCTTACATTCCGTTACGGCCCACATACAATGGCTGGTGACGATCCAACAAGATATCGTACAAAAGAAGATGAAAACGAGTGGGAGCAAAAAGATCCATTGGTACGCTACCGCAAATTCTTGGAAAACAAAGGCCTATGGTCTGAAGAAGAAGAGAATAAAGTGATCGAAGATGCAAAAGAACAAATCAAACAAGCGATCAAAGAAGCTGACGAACAGCCTAAGCAAAAAGTCACTGACTTGATTGAAAACATGTACGATGTAAAACCATTCAACTTAGTTGAACAGCTTGAAATTTACAAACAGAAGGAGTCGAAGTAAGCCATGGCGCAAATGACAATGATTCAAGCGATCACTGATGCGTTACGCACAGAACTGAAAAATGACGAAAACGTTCTCGTTTTCGGAGAAGACGTTGGTAAAAACGGCGGCGTATTCCGTGCGACTGAAGGATTGCAAAAAGAGTTTGGTGAGGATCGTGTTTTCGATACTCCACTTGCTGAATCTGGTATTGGCGGTCTTGCTATTGGCCTTGGACTACAAGAATTCCGCCCGGTAATGGAAATTCAATTCTTCGGATTCGTTTACGAAGTATTAGATTCTGTTTCTGGACAAATGGCTCGTATGCGTTACCGTTCTGGCGGACGCTGGCATTCCCCAGTGACAATCCGTTCTCCATTCGGCGGGGGAGTTCACACACCTGAGCTTCACGCTGACAGCTTAGAAGGACTTATCGCACAACAGCCTGGTATCAAGGTTGTTATTCCTTCAACACCTTACGATGCAAAAGGACTTTTAATTTCTGCAATTCGTGACAACGATCCTGTAGTGTTCCTTGAGCATATGAAACTTTATCGTTCTTTCCGTCAGGAAGTTCCTGAAGAAGAGTACACAATTGAAATCGGTAAAGCTGACGTGAAACGTGAAGGTTCTGACCTTTCAATCATCACTTACGGTGCAATGGTTCACGAATCACTAAAAGCTGCTGAAGAGCTAGAAAAAGAAGGCGTTTCTGCTGAGGTTATCGACCTTCGTACAGTAAGCCCGCTTGATATTGAAACAATCATCGCTTCTGTTGAAAAAACAGGCCGTGCGATCGTTGTTCAAGAAGCACAAAAACAAGCTGGTATTGCTGCAAACGTAGTAGCTGAAATCAATGACAGAGCGATCCTTAGCTTGGAAGCACCAGTACTTCGTGTAGCTGCACCTGATACTGTATTTGCTTTCTCTCAAGCTGAGAGCGTATGGCTTCCAAACCATAAAGATGTACTTGAAACAGCGAAGAAAGTTCTTGAATTTTAATTAAATGACAGAGGGGAAAAGAATTTATTTCTCTTCCCCTTTATCAATTACATGACCGTGTAAATATACACAACAAGGGTTCAACAAAATCTAGGAGGCGAAAAACAGTGGCATTTGAATTTAAACTTCCGGACATCGGAGAAGGTATCCACGAAGGTGAGATCGTTAAGTGGTTTGTTAAACCAAACGACGAAATCAATGAAGATGACGTTTTAGCAGAGGTACAAAATGATAAAGCAGTTGTAGAAATTCCTTCACCTGTTAAAGGAAAAGTATTAGAATTAAAAGTTGAAGAGGGAACAGTTGCAACTGTAGGACAAACAATCATTACGTTTGATGCACCTGGTTACGAAAATCTTCAATTTAAAGGCAGCGAAGAAGAAGGCGAAGCAAAAACTGAAGCTCAAGTACAAGGTACTGCTGAAGCTGGTAACGAGCCAGAGAAGAAAGAAGTAGCACAAGAAGAAGCGGCAGCAGCAACTGGTGCAGGCGCACAAGAGCAAGTAGATGCTGATCCAAACAAACGCGTGATCGCTATGCCATCTGTACGTAAATATGCTCGTGAAAAAGGCATTGAAATTTACAAAGTTGCAGGTTCTGGTAAAAACGGACGTGTGTTAAAAGAAGATATCGACAGCTTCGTTAATGGTGGTTCTGCAGCTCAAGAAGCAGCACCTCAAGCAGCTGAAAGTGCGAAAGAAGAAGCAGCTCCTAAAGCGGCAGCAGCTCCAGTTCTTGAAGGAGAATTCCCAGAAACTCGCGAGAAAATGAGCGGAATCCGCAAAGCAATCGCGAAAGCAATGGTGAACTCTAAGCATACAGCTCCTCACGTAACATTAATGGATGAAGTTGATGTAACAAACCTTGTTGCACATCGTAAACAATTCAAACAAGTTGCAGCTGATCAAGGAATCAAGTTAACTTACTTGCCTTACGTTGTAAAAGCTCTAACTTCTGCTTTGAAAAAGTACCCAGTGCTTAACACTTCTATCGATGATAAAACAGATGAAGTTGTGCAAAAGCATTACTACAACATCGGAATTGCAGCTGACACTGAAAAAGGCTTGCTAGTTCCAGTTGTGAAAAATGCAGATCGTAAAGCGATTTTCGAAGTTTCTAACGAAATCAATGAGCTTGCAACAAAAGCACGTGATGGTAAATTGGCTCCAGCTGAAATGAAAGGTGCATCTTGCACAATCACAAACATCGGTTCTGCTGGTGGACAATGGTTTACTCCAGTCATCAACCACCCAGAAGTAGCGATCCTTGGTATTGGCCGTATCGCTGAAAAAGCGGTTGTTCGTGATGGCGAAATCGTTGCAGCTCCAGTCTTAGCTCTTTCCCTAAGCTTTGACCACCGTATGATTGACGGAGCTACTGCGCAAAATGCCCTTAACCACATCAAGCGTTTATTGAATGATCCACAATTAATTTTAATGGAGGCGTAAATTCATGGTAGTAGGAGATTTCCCAATCGAAACAGATACTCTTGTCATCGGTGCAGGTCCTGGTGGATATGTAGCTGCTATTCGTGCTGCACAGCTAGGACAAAAAGTAACAATCGTTGAAAAAGGAACACTTGGCGGCGTATGTCTAAACGTCGGCTGTATCCCTTCAAAAGCATTGATCAATGCTGGACATCGTTTCGAGAATGCAAAGCATTCTGAAGACATGGGTATCAAAGCTGAAAACGTAACAGTTGATTTCACAAAAGTTCAAGAGTGGAAAGCTTCTGTTGTAAACAAATTAACAGGTGGAGTTCAAGGTCTTCTTAAAGGAAATAAAGTAGACATCGTTAAAGGTGAAGCTTATTTCGTAGACAGCAACTCTGTACGTGTAATGGATGAAAATTCAGCACAGACTTACACTTTCAAAAATGCAATTCTTGCAACTGGATCTCGTCCAATCGAATTGCCTACATTTAAATACACAGACCGCGTGATCAACTCAACTGGTGCTTTAGCGCTTAAAGAAGTACCTAAAAAGTTAGTTGTCATCGGTGGTGGATACATCGGTACTGAGCTTGGTACTGCTTATGCAAACTTTGGAACAGAAGTTGTGATCCTTGAAGGTGGAGACGAAATCCTTCCAGGGTTCGAAAAGCAAATGAGCTCATTGGTTAAACGTAACCTGAAGAAAAAAGGAAACGTTGAAATCCATACAAACGCACTTGCAAAAGGCGTTGAAGAAAAATCTGATGGTGTCACTGTTACGTTCGAAGTAAAAGGTGAAGAAAAAACAGTTGATGCTGATTACGTACTTGTGACTGTTGGTCGTCGTCCAAACACGGATGAGCTTGGTCTTGAGCAAGTTGGTGTTGAATTGACTGACCGCGGAGTTGTCAAAACAGACAAACAATGCCGTACAAGCGTATCTAACATCTATGCAATTGGTGACATCGTTGATGGACCACCACTTGCACACAAAGCTTCTTACGAAGGTAAAATTGCAGCTGAAGCAATCGCTGGAGAGCCAGCTGAAATTGATTACCTTGGTATTCCTGCTGTTGTATTCTCTGAGCCAGAACTTGCAACTGTTGGATACACTGAAGCAGAAGCAAAAGCAGAAGGAATCGAAATCGTTGCAGCGAAATTCCCATTCGCAGCGAACGGACGTGCACTTTCTCTTGATGCAACTGATGGCTTCATGAAAATGATCACTCGTAAAGAGGATGGTCTAGTGATCGGTGCACAAATCGCAGGTGTTGGCGCTTCTGATATGATTTCAGAGCTTAGCCTTGCAATCGAAGCTGGAGTGACTGCTGAAGATATCGCAATGACAATTCACGCTCACCCAACATTAGGTGAAATTACAATGGAAACGGCTGAAGTAGCAATTGGAAGCCCAATCCACATCGTAAAATAATAAACCTATGAAACCCTCTCCTTGATGGAGAGGGTTTTTTTGGCGCCCTGAACACCATATGAAAAACCCCTCATGAGTTGAGGGGTTTTTTCATATGGTTATATATGAGTGCAAGCAAAATATCATTAGTTTGTATTGACGCGGTCCAAAGCATGGCATAAGGGCGATAAGATCTCCTGTTTACTGCGGACATTTCCTTCAACCTTCACGATGACTTTTTCATCATTGACAAGTAAAATAGCCGGCAGTTCATCAACTTCATTTTTCCAGCCTTTACGATCTTCTTTCACAATCATTTTTGACATTTCCTTAGGGTATTCATTTTTTAAATCGAGGACTGCATCATAATAAGGGCTTTCTTTATCAAGGTTTTCTGCATCAGTAAAAAAGAGAATTCTCGGTTTTTGAATATGACGGACTTGGTCGGTCTGATTCGGTATGATATACGCAAATGAGCATGAACTAAGTACAAAGAGCATGGGGAATATAATGAGAAGTGTCCTCATAAAATTCAATCTATTCACCTCAAAATCATTTGGGGTTGTCCCAACATTTTTAGGAGCTTGTTCCCTGTTAGTCACTCTAGTGTATCATGTCCCTTTTGACAATTTTCGATTGTTACTCAATTGTTACCGAATTGATATGAAGCAAAATACAATTGAAACGTTCCCTCAATATGAGAAGAAAAAAGCACATATTTATAAAAAATGATTAAATGTGTCATACAATTAACCGTTGACAACTTAATTGTGACATCATATTATAGAGATATGAAATAGATTAAACGCTTTCAAACTATGAATGAAGAAAAGGGGAATGTACGTGGGTACAATTATTTGTCAAGATTGCAATGAAACCATTGATCAATTTGAAAATGAAAAAGTGACAACGCTATACGGAACATGCGGTCACTGTCATTGCTGTGATGAAGCCTCTGAATAAATAAAAAAGCATGCAGCTCCATTTGGGGCTGCATGTTTCTTTTTTATAAAATTGGTTTTTGTTCCTTAATCACACGGATCATTTCAAGCGTTGAATCTTCAGGTCCTTGGACAGGGAGACCAATTTCAATATTTTTAAAGATATACGATATATTTTCTTCTGTGATAATTTCACCTGGTATAAAAATCGGAATACCTGGCGGATACACCATCACAAACTCTGCGATAATGCGGCCGACTGCTTCCTTAAACGGAACGACTTCCGTTTTAGCGTAAAAGGCGTCACGCGGCGTCATAGCAAGCGATGGGATCTCAGGCAGCAGCACTTCCGTTACCGCTTGTTTGCCGCCCTCACGAGTAGAGGCTGCGGCAATTTCCTGCATCGCCGTCACGAGCGTATCAATTGTCTCATCTGAATCGCCAGGGGTGACGATACATAAAATGTTGTACAGGTCAGAGAGCTCTACTTCAATTCGGTAACTTTCTCTCAGCCACTTTTCGACATCATGTCCGTTTAACCCAAGGTCTTTAATAGAGATAATTAATTTCGTTGGGTCATAATCGTAAGTGGAAGCTGAACCGAGTACTTCCTTGCCAATGCAGGTAATGCCGTCAATTTGATTCAAACGGTCTCTCGCTGATTCAGCCAAACGAATGGCTTCATCAGCTAGTGCCTTACCTTCAGTGGCTAATCGTTTTCGAGCGACATCAAGTGACGCTAAGAGCAAATAAGAAGTGGACGTTGTCGTCAGCATACTCAAAATCGATTGCACGCGGTCTTTTGAAACAAGCCCTTCCTTCATATTTAAAATAGAGCTCTGCGTAAGAGAGCCGCCAAGTTTATGGACACTTGTTGCTGCCATGTCGGCACCTGCCTGCATGGCAGAGAGGGGAAGCTCATCATGAAAATGTATATGCACACCGTGTGCTTCATCGACAAGGACAGGCACATCAAATGAATGGGCAATGTCTACGATTGATTTTAAGTCTGCTGAAATACCAAAATACGTTGGATTAATGACAAGCAAACCTTTCGCATCTGGATGCTCAGTGAGCGCCTTTTTGGCTGATTCAGGTGTAATCCCGTGAGAGATGCCAAGTTCTTTGTCTATTTCTGGGTGAATAAAAACAGGAACTGCGCCAGAAAATACAATCGCGGACATAATTGATTTATGGACATTACGCGGAACGATAATTTTATCTCCAGGTCCGCATACCGTCATTACCATTGTCATGATGGCCCCGCTTGTTCCTTGAATGGAGAAAAACGTATGATCAGCACCGAAGGCTTCAGCAGCAAGCTCCTGTGCTTCTTTTATCATCCCTTTAGGTGAATGTAAATCATCGAGAGGTTCTATATTAATGAGGTCAATGCTTAAAGCATTGTCGCCAATGAATGCTCTAAATTCAGGATCCATTCCGGCTCCTTTTTTATGGCCTGGAATGTGAAATTGGACTGGATTGGCTGCTGCGTGTTTTTTTAGTCCAGTGTATAAGGGTGTATCATGTTGTGACAATTGCTTTCCCACCTTCATCGAAATACCTGCTCTTATTGTGCCAATTACAGCAGATTTCATTGCATAAAACAAAAGAATTATATTATGAACTGATCGGAATGTAAAGCATAAAATCAATCGGTTTCTGATCAAACAGATGCTATAATAAAAGTTCAAATCAGAAATGAGTGTTAAAGTGAGGGACAAGTAAATGGAATATCAATATCCAATGGATGTCGACTGGACAACAGAGGAAAAGATGGCGGTCATTTCGTTTTTTCAGGTTGTTGAAAAAGCCTATGAAAAAGGAATTGCGAAGCAGGAGTTATTAGATGCTTATAAACGATTTAAAGAGGTTGTGCCATCAAAAGCTGAGGAAAAAACGCATTGTGCGGCGTTTGAAAAGGGAAGCGG
This sequence comes from Bacillus sp. FSL M8-0350, assembly GCF_038593345.1. NCBI lineage: Bacteria > Bacillati > Bacillota > Bacilli > Caryophanales > Bacillaceae > Bacillus > Bacillus sp. FSL M8-0350. The sequence goes on from NZ_CP151985.1 coordinate 1,425,456, forward strand.
GTATTCCCCTTATCGTGCAGTGAAAACCGCAAGAGAGGCAGAAGAGAAAGCCATTATACGCATGTAAAAAACGAGCCTATAAGGGCTCGTTTCAGCGCGCGGACAAACCCTCGCATTCGGTGTCAGGTCTGCGTGCCGGTACTCGTCCTTCCTAGACTTCAAAGGTTTTCTATCACGCTGAAAAGAAGACAAAGGGCTAAAATCAAAATCATTTTAGCCCTTTGTCAACAATTTGAATCGAGCCTATAAGGGCTCGTTTTTTATACAGATTCTTTCTGTGTGAAGCGGTACAGATACGTCAGCGTGCGGAAGGCATTTTCAATTTTTGATAGAAATTCTTCATTATTCATTTGAACGACTTCTTCTCTAGGAAGCTGAATGCCGCAAAGAAGCTCGGCTTTCTTGACTGTTTGAACACGTTCAAACAGCGTTTTCAGCTGTTCGGAATCTAGTTCGCTGTGACGCATGACATCTGGTTTCATATGATCTTTAGACCAAACAAAATCTTGCGGTATTTTCTGCTGGATGGTGTCTAGCTCTTTTTCAAATAGCTGGCCGTACTCACCTTTTACTGGAGATTCATAAATGAGCGCAAACCAGACAAAGACATGTGTTTTCCAAAGCCCAATTTGAAAATGAGGGAGTTTTTTATATCCTCGCTTACTGTTTGCAAAAGCAACCCACGTATCATTTGGCGGGTTGACAGATCTTCTAGCATGCTTTGCGACGTGTACAAACATTTCGTCTCCTGTAATAGAAGAAAGAAGTGGTGCAAAATGTTCGCCAAGTGCCTCAAGCTTTGGACGGACTCTTTCTTTTAATACAGTCATTCTTTCATCTAAACCATCAACTGTGAATGTTTCAAAATCTTCATCTCTAAAACGCATTTCACTCATGTTATGCCTCCTGTATCTTTTCGCTGATCATATTTTATCATAGCTTGGATCAAGCTCAAAAAAAGATGCACCGTCAGATCAAAGATTGTAAAGGACGTGGTGCAGCGTTTAAAACCTTTCATTATGTGGTACATCATTAATAGGTAAAGACACAATTTTCAGAATGTCGTTGCGGTTATGCGATCGCTTCATACGATATAAGCAAGAACCATTTCTCTTATCGATTGAATTTTTATCAATGAAAACTGACAAGGAATGAATCATTCTCTGGAAGGGGCGTTGACCAATGAAGCAAATCGTGAAGCAGGGGTATAGACAGGAGAAGAAAAATCGCATCGCTGTGTGGAGATTAGAGGTTGATTATGAGCTTTCTACGCTTCATGAAGCCATCGAACAAAAAGATGACATCCAAATCGAACGCAGCAAACGAAAGCTTGAGCGCCTAAGAAAAGAATGGGAGCAGCTTCAAGGGTAAAACAGGGTGAGGTAAAAACGAACCAATTCATCGGTTCGTTTTTGTATGAAGCTGCTTTTTTCTTGCTTTTACGTACATAATATCAGTATGCTATTACAAATAGGTCCTACATAGAAAAGAGGTTTACAATCTGATGACAAACTGGGTGGAAATTGACCGTCTTGCAAAGCTCTGGGTAAAAGAAGCAGGGAGCCGTATTAAAGCGTCCATGCAGGAAGGTCTATCAATTGAAACAAAATCAAATCCAAATGATCTAGTCACGAATATCGATAAAGAAACAGAACGTTTTTTTATTGAAAAAATACAGTCGACATTTTCAGATCATCACATTTTAGGAGAAGAGGGACAAGGGGAAGAGGTCACCTCACTCAACGGAATTGTGTGGATCATTGATCCGATTGATGGCACAATGAACTTTGTCCATCAAAAGCGCAACTTTGCCATTTCAATCGGGATATTTGAAAATGGTGTGGGGAAAATCGGTCTTATTTATGACGTCATTCATGACGAGCTCTACCATGCCATTAAAGGAGAAGGAGCCTATATGAACGATATCCTGCTCCCTCCATTAAAAGATGTGGAGATTGAAAAAGCCATTGTGGGTATTAATCCGACATGGGCGATTGAAAGTCCTTATTTTGACGCCAAACCATTTGCCCGTCTAGTGCGTGACGTGAGAGGGACACGAACGATTGGATCAGCTGCCCTTGAGCTTGCTTATATTGCAAGCGGCAGAAGTGACGCATATGTCACCTTAAGGCTTGCACCGTGGGATTATGCAGCGGGCTGCGTGCTGCTTGATGAAGTAGGGGCCGTTTACTCAAATATTCACGGAGAACGTCTTACGTTCCTAGACAAAAACAGCATAGTGGCTGGAAATCGATCCATTTGTGAAAAAATCTTGCATGATTACATAAAAGGAAGCGGAAATAAAAAATAAACGACATCACTTCATGAGAATGAAGTGATTTTTTGTTTTTCCTGAAACTTTTTGGTAAGGCGGATGTCTATACGAATGAGGCCTTAATTTCATGTAAAGGATTGTGTATCAATGTTTGATTTGTTTAGTGATTTATCGCTCCATTTTGAAAGGTATTTTATTTTAAATGAGTACAGTATCCACATCATTCAATGGTGTGTACTTGGACTATTTGTCCTTTTCGTGACACTCCCCATATGGAAAGAAAAGAGGAGTAGTTATGTATTCTATGCTGGTATCATATTAAGAGTAGTGCTATTAGGCGGGATGACAGTTGAAATGATCCACCAAGTCCTGTCTAGACAGTATACGCTCGAAACATTTGAAGTGCTGACAGATTTCATGCAATTTCTCATTTATGGGTACGTCTTGCTTGCATCACTGTACTATGTCATTACTCTTCCTTATTTAAAAAATAAAGGTATGTTCTTTGCTTTTGATTTATCTGTATTACTTCTGCCTTTATGTCAAACAGTGTTTATTGTGTTTGCTGAAAGCAAAAAGTTCTTTCTTAGCAGTGATACGGGGTTAGTATGGAGAGATATGATCACCATTTTGGCTATGGCTTGCTTTGCCGCTTTGCTGCTCCACCTTTTCTTTCGCTTGTTTTGGCATTGGAAGTGGAAGGAATTGCTTTTGTTTTATATCTTGATTTTCGCAGCCTTGCTTTATATATTTTATCCTTCTATTTCGAAGTATGAGCTTCAATCTACATTTAAATCGATTGTCATTTTAGTAGCAGCGGCAGGAAGCTTTATGACGATTGATTTGTTATCTGCTTTACTACGGGACAAGGTGAAATTAAGGCAGTGGGGCGCTGGTTGTATAGCTGTCTTTTTTCTGCTATTACTCAACCCGATTGTCAATATTCCTCATACCATGTTCCAATTCACCAAAACGGAACTGGTAGATACTTTTTCAGAAGAATATCGCCCTTTATCAGCAGTAAGTGCAAAAGCATTCGCTTCAAAATTTGTACCAGAGGATCAATCGCTTTATTTAAATGCTAGTCATCAGCCTATCCCTTATCATTACGTGTTTGCAGATGATCAGTATGAAGTGAATATTTCTGCGTTTACAGGCGATTTAAGCGGGTATTCTTATCGAGGTCGTGTAGAGGGGAAGGAACTGACCGATAAAGAATATAAGAAAAAAACCATTGAATTTTTCGAAAGAAGCGGGCGGTCAATCGATCTACAGCGCATTCAATTAGCTGTAAAAAAAGAGGACGGAGAGACGGACGTTCTTCTTCTGCCAAAAATGTCTCAGAATGAAGAGGACAGTTTAGCGTTTGCCACCTGGAAAAAAGGGACGCTTCGACAAGCGCAATACGAAAACGCTATCTTTCAATTAAAGGATATAGACGGCATCCGTTTAACAGAAATGGAGATAAAAAACAGGATCAACAGTATTTATAAACATTTAAACCTAAAGCTGCCAGCTTATCAAATCACAGGCATCAATGATTTTTATTTGGATTGGCAGCATGAAGTGAGAGTCACAACAAAAGATCAATCTGAGTTTCTGTTTAATGGCTCAACAAAAGATATCATCAGCTTCAAGTTGTCAAAATCACTTCTTCAACAGAAAAAAGAGAACGTCAGCGATGAAGATTTGTTAAAAATTATAGGGAAAAAGCCAAAAGACGTAAGAAAAGTAACAGGCACTAGTGAAAGTAAACAATATATATTTAAACGCTCCTCTCATGTCGTCAATCTGTTTAAAGGGGATGATGGAATTGAGTTGAGAGTGCAAGCAGCTTCTTCTATCCCGCACGGAGTATCTAATCAAGATCGTAATGAAGTCTATCAGCAAGTACTTAAAAGGTATAAACCATATACGATCTATAAAAAACAAATAAAACCTGTGAGGATGATCGACAAAGAAGGGAATATCGACATTTCATGGCTTGTCATTATACAAACCTTCGGATCAAATGAGCATAAAATCTATGAAGTGAATGGGCGAACAAAAGAGGTGCATCGTTTTGACAGATAAAGAAAAACAAGCCATCTTTCAAGACTTATATGAACTGTATCAAGAAGGGGATCTAGGAGCCGAGGCAGCCAGCTGGATGAAGGCACACGAACAGCAATTTCAGCATACGGCCGCGGTTAAAAAGCAGTCCTCAGTGCCGATGGAAAGTCAGAATGACTATGACGAGTTAAAACGCATGAAAGGGTTTATTTACTCGTTATACTTCTTTTTTATCGTTTTATCGATTTGGATGACTGTGTGGTTTTATTTTTGATGTCCAGACCAGCCGACCAAATTGAAAAAATCTATGAAGAATATTTTCAGGAAATCACCAAATATTTATATCGCCGGACGGGAAATATGGAAACGGCCAAGGACCTTGCGCAAGACGTATTTATGAAGGCACTACATGGGTTGTCCTCCTTTAAGGGACATTCTAGTATGAAAACATGGCTTTATACCATTGCGTATCACACATTTGTGAATGACTATCACCGAAAAATAAAATGGACTTTTACGAACGTAGAAGAAATGGATTTCTTAGAGCAGCAGTCGTTCACAACACCAGAAGATTACATCGAAACACAAGCCGACATAGAAAGGCTGTGGCATCATATTCATCAGCTGAAGGATTCATATCGGGATGTCCTCATTTTAAGAGATATTCAAGAATTATCATATGAAGAAGTAGCTGAAATTTTGAATTGGACTTTATCTAAAGTCAAAACAACCCTTCATCGAGCGAGATTAGAGCTGAAGCGAATGCTACATTGTGAGGAGTTCAATAAATGAGCTGTTATTTGATTGAAGAATTGTTACCACTTTATATAGAGGGAGACACAAGTGCAGAAACAAATAAAATTGTTGCAGAGCACATACAATCCTGCGAAAGCTGCCGTCACCTTTATCACGAAATGAAAGAGCCAATAACCCTTATACAGACTCCTGATCTCGTGCCATATATAGATGAAAAGGAAGAAAAAAGAAAATTTGAAAAGCGCTACTATGGTAAGCTGCTTTATCGAGCAAGTATCGCGTTTGGTATAGGGTACGTCATGATGATCATTCTTTATTGGCTGAAATAAAAAACCCCCATCTGGATGAACCAGGTGGGAGTTTTTCTGAGATTAGCTTAATTTTTCTTTCGCAATTTGAACTGCATCATAGAACGTTTTCAATTGCTCTTGAGGAATTTTCTTAAGCATTTGGTTGAAAACAAGTAATTCAGTAGAGCTGAATCCAAGACCTTTTGCGATTTTTGAATCAATCACAACGTTTCCTTTTTTGTCTAGAACAAGGGCATCACCAGCAAGATCAGCAATTCTGATCACTGATTTGAAAAGCTTTTCAAATTTAGCCGCTTCTTCTTTTGTAAGACCAAGTTCAACAGCTTTTGCTGCATCAAAAACCAATTTCCCTTTTTCGTTTTTAGTGATGCTTTCACTGAAAACGATTGTAAGAACAGCTGCGCGATCTAAGAATTTCTCAGCAGTCGCCGCTTCTTCTTCAGTTAGTCCGAGCTCAACAGCTTTTTTCACATCAAATGTGTAGCTGTTGTCTTCCTCAACAAATGAATTGATGAGAATGTTGATGACACGCTCGTTTTTCTCCAATAATTCTTTAATGATTTGCTGCTGTTCAAAAGGAATTCCTTTGAAAGTTGCAGCGCTTGCTTGCCCAGGAGCTACTGTTGTGAAAGTAAGAATGATAGCTAAAGCGAAAAATACAACAGAGCTGAGCGATTTGCTCAAAAACTTCTTCATGCTTCTTTTCTCTCCCTTTTCTGTTAAATTTTGTTGCAAGAAAAGCATACCATGAGAAACTTTGTGGAAGAATAGGAAAAATGTAACTTTCTGTTTGATTTTGGAGAACTATAAAAGTTCTTGTCGAAAAATATAGGGGTGCAGATTGCTTACTTTTGTCAATTCTTCAAGATACGTTCCGTCTGCAAAATGGAGCTTTCATAGGTGATTTGTCTTGTTTTTACTCAAAATAAAAAGCCTTCTACATATAGAATGTAAAAGGCTTTTAACTAATTTTATGATTGCACGTTTAATTTTCTTTTTAATGTAAATCCTGTACCCATGAAAATCATGGCGAACACGATACTAAAACATATGCCCAGTATGTTTTTTTCTGCAAGAGATACCCCAATAAACGCCATACTGACAACTGCAAGTAATGCACATAATAATAGAAGCCATTTGATTTGTTTCATTTGTCTCCATCCCTTTTTTTAGAGTTAATATAAGTTTACAGAAAAACGATCGGCATTTAAAGGGGATTGTGATATAATATGAAAGTTATCTAATTATTTTAGGAGATGAAAATGTGAAACTTCGAAAAGACCTTCGCAACATCGCAATTATTGCCCACGTTGACCATGGTAAAACGACGCTTGTTGACCAATTGCTCCATCAAGCTGGTACTTTCCGTGCGAATGAAAATATCGCTGAGAGAGCCATGGATTCAAATGATTTAGAGCGAGAGCGCGGTATTACGATTTTAGCTAAAAATACTGCGATCCATTATAAAGATACACGCATTAATATTTTAGATACACCAGGACACGCCGATTTCGGTGGTGAAGTTGAGCGTATCATGAAAATGGTAGATGGTGTACTCCTCGTTGTGGATGCTTATGAAGGCTGTATGCCTCAAACACGCTTTGTGCTGAAAAAAGCACTTGAGCAAAACTTAACACCAATCGTTGTCGTCAATAAAATTGACCGCGACTTTGCTCGTCCGGCTGAAGTAGTTGATGAAGTGATCGACTTGTTCATTGAATTGGATGCAACAGAAGAACAGCTTGAATTCCCAGTTGTCTATGCATCAGCAATCAATGGTACAGCAAGTAACGATGCGAGCAAGCAAGATGAAAACATGGAATCTTTGTTTGAAGCCATTGTGAACCATATTCCTTGCCCAGTTGACAACCATGAAGAGCCGCTTCAATTCCAAGTGGCACTACTTGATTACAATGATTATGTTGGCAGAATTGGAATTGGCCGTGTATTCAGAGGAACAATGCAAGTAGGACAGCAGGTAGCCTTGATGAAAGTCGACGGCACTGTAAAACAATTCCGAGTAACAAAGATCTTTGGTTTCCAAGGGTTAAAACGAGTGGAAATCAACGAAGCGAAAGCGGGAGATCTTGTCGCTGTATCTGGAATGGAAGACATCAACGTAGGTGAAACGGTTTGTCCGGTAGAACACCAAGAAGCACTTCCAATCCTTCGTATTGATGAGCCGACACTTCAAATGACGTTTGTTGTAAACAACAGCCCATTTGCAGGCCGTGAAGGAAAATACGTGACATCACGTAAAATTGAAGAGCGTTTAGAGCAGCAGCTTCAAACAGACGTCAGTCTTCGTGTGGATCCAACTGATTCACCTGATGCTTGGGTTGTTTCTGGACGTGGAGAGCTTCACTTATCCATTCTCATTGAGAATATGAGACGTGAAGGTTTTGAATTACAAGTATCGAAGCCAGAAGTTATTGTAAAAGAAGTTGATGGTGTTCGATGTGAGCCTGTAGAGCGCGTTCAAATTGATGTACCAGAAGAGCATACTGGCTCTGTTATGGAATCAATGGGTGCAAGAAAAGGTGAAATGATTGACATGATCAATAATGGTAACGGTCAAGTTCGCCTGATCTTTACAGTGCCATCACGTGGTTTAATTGGTTATACAACTGAATTTCTTTCATTAACTCGTGGTTTTGGTATTTTGAACCATACGTTTGACAGCTACCAGCCAATGCAGTCTGGTCAAGTTGGCGGACGCCGTCAAGGTGTACTTGTTTCAATGGAAACAGGTAAAGCGACTGCTTACGGAATCCAAGGTGTTGAAGAGCGCGGTGTGATCTTCGTTGAGCCGGGTACTGAAGTATACCAAGGGATGATTGTTGGGGAGCATAATCGTGAGAACGACCTTGTTGTAAACGTAAGCCGTATGAAACAACAAACAAACGTACGTTCAGCGACGAAAGATCAAACGGTTAGCATGAAAAAACCTCGTATTATGTCACTTGAGGAATCTCTTGAGTACTTGAATGAAGACGAATACTGTGAGGTTACACCTGAATCAATTCGTCTTAGAAAGAAAATTTTAGACAAAAACGAACGTGAGAAAGCAGCGAAGAAGAAAAAGCTAGCAGGATTATCTTAATTCCATGAAGAATTAAAAAGATAGAACCCTGAAAGATAAGGGGAGGGAATCTTTTTGAATGATCAGGAAGTAAGTGAAAATCTATCCTTTTTCGCGATGCTGTTTCGTGTCGATGAAAATCCGCAAACAGGGATGTGGCTCCTATATGGCACCATCCTTGTTTTAGCGATTATTGTTTTTAAGCTCGGCTTTGCAAGACGTTTACCGATTTTAAAAGCGCTCGTGATTTATTTGTTTTTGATTTTTGGCTGCACGTTTCTCACATTTCTAGGTATCTTCCTTCCAGTAGCGGAAGGACTGGTTGTGGCAGCTGCCATTTTGATTATTTATAAAATACGGCTGCATCGTGCGAAAAAAGAAGGAACAGTTAATACGTAAAAAAAGACCTGAACATGTGTCAGGTCTTTTTTTATGTCTTTTGTTCTTTCTTTCCTTTTTTCTTCTTTTTCTCTTTCGTCGCAGGATCCTGATAAAGAGAGAATCTGCCAGTTTTGATGCGAGCTTCAGTCTTTATTTTAATGCGTTCTTGGCAGTCATCGCACATATATGTATGAATTGGCCGGTTTCTTAACCGTTTAGCAACAAGTGTATCATCATCAATGGTTTCAAGCTTTTCACATAATGAGCACTTCACTCTCATCATTTTCACCTCACTTTATTGCATTTATTATAGCATGTTTTCCAGCTACTTAAAATCAGCGTAGAAAAAGGCTTATATCACAGGAGATATAAGCCGTTCTCATTATTTCTTCTGATTCATATGATGGTTTGATTGGTCGTTTTGATTTTTTTCTAACTGTTTTTGATCCTGTTCTTTGAGCTGATTATTCGGATCATTTGTCGGGTCTTTTTCGTTACGCTCGATCTCATTTCTCGGCATCTCTGGCATCACGCGGCCGACAATGGCAGCCAGTTCGTCCATAATACCGCTTACCGGACGGCCTGCTTGGATTTCTTTGCCCATTTCTTTTAAACGGCTGACTGTATCTGGATCAGCAACCACAACAGCATTTGCACCTTCAGGGTCATTTCTCAGCGCTTTTGCAACTGAATATTTAATGGTTTCTACTTTGCTTCTATCTAAATCATCTTTTACATCAATACCAACAACAGCATAGCGGCCGATGACAATTGCCGTTGCATCATTGACATCTGCTACATGCTCTGTCACATTGACAAGATGCTGCGCAACATCTGTAGATGGGCGGGCTTGATTTGTCTTTTTCTTGGATGAGTCTGACACCCGTACTAAGTGCTGGCGTCCATCTTGCTTGTCCAGCGCTTCTGGCTTTTTCTGCTGCTGGCAAGCGCCTAACAGAATGATCGTTTGAATCATGAATAATGTTAAAAATAGTCGCATCTAAATTCCCTCCTTCACAAACTGCATGATTTATTTTATTGTTGAATTAACCTTCTAACTTTATTCATGAAAACATATATTTTAACAATCGTTTTGGGAAAGACAAGGATGAATGAAACCCCGATCAGGAGGCGAAGGACCTGAGTAAAATTTATGTATTAGACACAAATGTGTTATTACAGGATCCGAATTCAATCTTTTCATTTGAAGACAACGAAGTCGTCATTCCGGCCGTTGTGTTAGAAGAAGTAGACTCGAAAAAGAGATACATGGACGAGGTTGGGCAAAACGCCCGGCGCGTCTCACGTTTAATCGACGGTTTGAGATCGAAAGGGAAACTGCATGAAAAAATCACGCTAGAGTCAAAAGGGACGCTGCGCATCGAGCTGAATCATCGCTCTTTCCATGAACTTCAAGAAATTTTTATTGAAAAAACGAACGATAATCGGATTTTAGCGGTCGCGAAAAATTTGAGCTTAGAGGAAGAAACAAAGCCTCACGGCCGGCCTGTCATTTTGGTCAGTAAGGATGTCTTAGTCAGGGTAAAGGCAGATGCGATAGGTCTTCAGGCAGAGGACTTCTTAAGTGACCGTGTGCTGCAAAACGAAGACATTGATAACGGCTATCATGAGCTCTATATTCCGACCGAGCAATTGAATACATTTTATAAGCAAAGTCAATTGCCGATAAAAGAAGTCACAAGTGCACCATTAAACCCTCATCAATTTGTCATTATGAAGGGGAATGAAGGCGGTTCTGCTTTAGGAATGCTTGATCAAAAGGCAGAGCATGTGAAACGGCTGATTTATGATCAAGAGCATGTTTGGGGAATCCGTCCGAAAAATGTTCAGCAGACGATGGCCCTAGAGCTGCTATTGCGACGTGATATTCCGCTTGTGACATTGATCGGAAAAGCGGGTACTGGTAAAACACTCCTTGCACTTGCTGCCGGATTAATGCAGACAGAGGATCTCGGCATGTTTAAAAAACTGATCGTAGCCCGTTCCATTGTTCCTGTCGGCAAGGATTTAGGCTACTTGCCAGGTGAAAAGGAAGAGAAACTCAGACCATGGATGCAGCCGATTTATGACAACCTGGAATTTTTATTTAATACAAAAAAACCTGGTGAACTTGATGCGATTTTGGCGGGAATCGGTTCTATTCAAGTGGAAGCTTTAACGTATATCCGCGGAAGAAGTATCCCTGATCAATTTATAATCATTGACGAGGCGCAGAATTTAACGAAACACGAGGTGAAAACATTATTAACGCGAGTCGGAGAAGGAAGTAAAATTGTGCTGATGGGGGACCCGGAGCAGATCGATCATCCTTATTTAGACAGCTTAAATAATGGACTTACGTATGTCATTGAGCGGTTCAAAGGACAGCAAATATCTGGACATGTCAAGCTTGTCAAAGGAGAAAGGTCTGGACTTGCACAGCTTGCAGCTGATTTGCTGTAGTCCAGACCCTCTGTCTTATGTAATGATGAGCTCTTTGACACCTTTTATCGGTTGAGTGAGGTTGGACTGATCCGCGAAATAAACGTGGATTGGTCCTTCTTCTGTCATAGGCTTTCCATTTTGGCTGAAGTGTGCAATGCTTTCCATTGCCTGAGAAAGCGGCACAGCAATTGTCCCTGTTTCTGTGACAAATTCGCATGTAGCTGCATGTTTAAGCGGTTCTGCATTTTTCAGCATATCACCTAGCTTCATTCCGAAGCTGCCTGTGACGAGTCTTTCCTTTTCGTACTTCTTCTCTGTTTTTAAAGTAGGTGGAAGTGTTTGCCCTTCTCTAATCACCCGCTCTTGGTCAAGCTCCTGATCCAGCTGATTTTCTTCATTTGCTGCGCTTTTTTCAAAAAATGAATCCATTAAAAATTTGCGGTCATCAAAAATCCAGACACTTGGATCAATGGTGATCTTGTACTTTACGTTCCCCTTAATTTGAATGATGCTCATGTTCAAGACAACCCCTTTCCACCATAAATTATAGAAGTTTTCGCCTGCTTTGTCACTTTCATAAACAAGCTTCTCCTTGTACACACTAATCGTACATGAAAGATAGGAGGATGTTGGGCATGGCATGTCGTGACAATGAAGAGCTTAAGCGTTTTGTGGAGGAAGCAAAAAAAGTGGCCAAAGATGGCAAAGTAGCATCCTATATTCCCGCTCTTGCCAAAGCGGAAAAGACAGATTTATCTGTGGCTGTGTATCATGTAAGTAATACTTGCCACTCGGCAGGAGATGTAGATAAGCGCTTTACCCTTCAAAGTATTTCTAAAGTATTAGCTCTTGCGCTCGTGCTTTCAGAAGAAGGACCAAAAAAAGTCTTTCAATTTGTTGGACAAGAGCCTACAGGTGACCCGTTTAATTCAATGATTAAGCTGGAGACAGCAAGTCCGAATAAGCCGCTGAATCCAATGATTAATGCAGGAGCGCTTGCAGTCACAAGCTTAATAAGAGGGGCGACTCCGCAAGATCAGCTGAATCGCTTGCTCCGCTTTATTAGAGAGCTCGCAAATGATAAAAGCATTACATACTGCAAGGTAACAGCCGCATCCGAATTTGAGACATCGATGATTAACCGGGCTATGTGCTATTATATGAAGCAATATCATATTATTAGAGGGAACGTAGAAGAGGTCATGGATGTGTATACGAAACAATGTGCCATTATGATGAACAGCTTAGATTTGGCGAAAATTGCTTGTGTTTTTTCATTAGATGGCAGACATCCAGAGACGGGGCAGCAAATTCTTTCAAAAGATGTCGCTAGAATATGTAAAACTTTTATGGTGACGTGCGGAATGTACAATGCAAGCGGGGAATTTGCCATTAATATCGGCATACCCGCTAAAAGCGGTGTTTCAGGCGGAATTATGGGAGCGGCTCCATATGATTTTGGGATCGGAATTTTCGGTCCTGCCCTGGATGAAAAAGGGAATAGTATTGCTGGGATTAAGCTGCTTGAGCTCATGAGTGAAAAATATGAGATGAGTATCTTTTAATGATGATTGTCTTCTTTTTATTTTTACAATGCGAACTGTACAAATCTGCTTGCAATTTTGGCCGTTTCGCTTTATGATAAATAGAAGAATTAGGTACTCGCCTGGGGAACGGAGGGATACTTTTGGCGTCAGAAATTTTAGTCGATCATCGGCAAAAAGCACTGGCTTTATTAAAATTGGATGCAGAGAAAATTTTAAAATTGATCCAAGTGCAAATGGACAACTTAACGATGCCGCAATGTCCTCTTTATGAAGAGGTTTTAGATACTCAAATGTTCGGATTATCGAGAGAAATTGATTTTGCTGTCCGGCTTGGATTAGTTGATCAACATGAAGGCAAGAAACTACTCGATAAACTTGAGAGAGAGCTTTCCGCACTTCATGATGCGTTCACAAAAAAATAATGATTGAAAACTCAAACTTTCATAACACAAGTTTGAGTTTTTTTGTCCTCTCATTTCTTTTGATGGATTAACGGCAAACGGACTTGATTCTTTCATGAATGACGAACAATATAAAAGAGGTAAAACGGGATCAAACAGAGAAAATGTAGTAGAATAAGAACAGCTAAGAAGATATCAAGCAGTAGAAACAGACGTTAGGAAGAGGATTATATGTTAAAGAGAATGCTAAAATCGTATGACTACTCATTATTGTTCGCCATTATCTTAATCAGCGCATTCGGTTTGGTTATGGTGTATAGCTCAAGTATGATTACATCTGTTATCAGATACGATGCTCCGCCAGATAACTTTTTTAAGAAACAGCTCTTATTTATGATTGTTGGGGCAGCCATCTTGATCTTTACGGCATTGGTTCCATATCAGCTGTTTTCAAATAAGAAATTCCAGATTGGTATGCTGCTGCTTTCAGTTTTTTCCCTCATCTATGTGTACTTTGGCGGTCATATTGCAGGGAACGCAAGAAGCTGGATCAAATTAGGCCCTTTTAGTCTTCAGCCAGCTGAATTCGTGAAGATTGTTGTCATTATCTATCTTGCTGCGGTGTATGCCAAAAAGCAGCATTATATTGATCATATTTTAAGAGGTGTTACGCCTCCGATCGTGATTGTCTCTATCCTGTGCGGATTTATCATTTTGCAGCCGGACTATGGGACAGCCTTTATTATTGGCATGATAGCCCTTGCGATGATTTTATGCTCAGGCTTTAGCGGCAAAACGCTTGCGAAGCTGCTCGCGCTATTTAGTGCCGTAATGGTCGTCGTGACCCCATTTATTATTCTTTTTTGGGATAAAATTTTCACGCAAAATCGTCTTGGACGTTTTGAAAGTTTCCAAGATCCCTTTAAAGATGCAGGGGCTACTGGGCATCAATTGATTAATTCGTATTATGCGATTGGATCAGGCGGCTTTTTTGGACTCGGTCTAGGGGAAAGCGTTCAAAAGTACGGGTATCTTCCAGAGCCGCACACAGACTTTATCATGGCAATTATCTCAGAAGAGCTTGGCTTTTTCGGCGTGTTTTTTGTTCTCGCTCTTCTTGGTTTCATCGTCGTGAAAGGTTTTTATATTGCGAGAAAGTGTGAAGATCCGTTTGGAAGTTTGCTTGCAATAGGAATTTCCTCCATGATTGCGATCCAAACTTGTATCAATTTAGGCGGTGTTTCAGGTCTTATTCCGATCACCGGGGTGACACTTCCGTTTATCAGCTACGGAGGATCGTCCATCATTTTACTTAGCATCTGTATGGGAATGCTGCTGAATATCAGCATGTTTACTGAATATAAAGAGCGTTACAAAAAGAAAAAATCAATGAGCAAACCATCGATTGAAAAAAATGGATTGCAGAAAACTTTGAATCTTTAGAAAACAAAAGTGTACAGTTTTCATTTCTTCCTTTATTATAGAGTACATATAAAATTTTAAGGGATATGGAGGAGTGAGAATGTCACAGAGAACAATTCAAAAGGTTCTAGTTGCAAACAGAGGGGAAATCGCTATCAGAGTCTTCAGGGCCTGTACGGAGCTCAATTTACGTACAGTGGCCATTTATTCCAAAGAAGACTCGGGCTCTTATCATCGCTATAAAGCGGATGAAGCATATCTAGTTGGAGAAGGGAAAAAACCGATTGATGCCTACCTCGATATCGAGGGGATCATCGAAATTGCAAAACGAAATGACGTGGATGCGATTCATCCAGGCTACGGATTTTTATCCGAAAATATTCATTTTGCAAGACGATGCGAAGAGGAAGGCATTCAATTTATCGGCCCAACTTCCCGCCATTTAGATATGTTTGGAGATAAAGTAAAGGCGAGAGATGAAGCGAAAAAAGCTGGTATTCCAGTCATTCCAGGAAGTGACGGACCAGTTGATTCGGTTAAAGAAGTCGAAAAATTCGGTGAAGAATACGGTTACCCGTTTATTATTAAAGCTTCACTAGGCGGCGGCGGCCGGGGTATGCGGATTGTCAGAACAAAAGAAGAGCTGAAGGAAGCCTATGACCGTGCGAAGTCAGAGGCAAAAGCTGCTTTTGGAAATGATGAAGTATACGTTGAAAAGCTGATTGAGAATCCGAAACATATTGAAGTGCAGGTGATTGGTGACAATCACGGCAATATCATTCATTTATATGAGCGTGACTGCTCTGTCCAAAGGCGGCATCAAAAGGTCATTGAAGTGGCACCAAGTGTGTCTCTAACAGATCAATTGCGTGAAGATATTTGCGAAGCAGCTGTTCAGCTGGCCCAGAATGTATCGTACATCAATGCTGGGACTGTAGAATTTCTTGTTGCAAATGGAGAGTTTTACTTTATTGAAGTTAATCCAAGGGTGCAGGTAGAACACACGATCACAGAAATGATTACAGGTGTCGATATCGTCCAAACCCAAATTCTTGTTGCAAAGGGGTATAACCTTCATAGCAAGGAAGTTGGTATTCCAAAGCAAGAAGATATCTTTACACACGGCTTTGCCATTCAATCAAGGGTCACAACAGAAGATCCTCTAAATGACTTCATGCCAGATACAGGAAAAATTATGGCCTACCGATCAGGTGGGGGATTTGGTGTACGTCTTGACACAGGGAACAGCTTCCAAGGTGCGGTCATTACACCTTATTACGATTCACTATTGGTCAAGCTGTCCACATGGGCACTCACGTTTGATCAAGCGGCTGCTAAAATGGTTCGAAATTTACAAGAATTCAGGATTCGCGGAATTAAAACAAACATCCCATTTCTTGAAAACGTAGCTAAGCATGAAAAGTTCCTTAAAGGGGAATACGACACATCGTTTATCGACTCAACACCAGAACTATTTAATTTCCCTAAGCAAAAAGACCGCGGAACGAAAATGCTTACTTATATTGGTAACGTTACCATTAATGGGTTCCCTGGTATTGCGGAGAAAAAGAAGCCTCATTTTGACAAGCCAAACGTACCGAAGCTTCCTCTCCATCAAGAGATTCCATCTGGGACAAAACAATTGTTAGATACGCATGGACCTGAGGGCCTTGCCAATTGGGTAAAAGAACAAAATAGCGTCCTTTTAACCGATACAACCTTTAGAGATGCGCATCAATCTCTGCTTGCGACACGCTTTAGAACACATGATTTAAAGAAAGTTGCCCAGCCAACAGCAGGTTTATGGCCTGAGCTGTTTAGTATGGAAATGTGGGGCGGCGCTACATTTGATGTTGCGTACCGTTTCTTAAAAGAAGATCCTTGGGAACGATTGAAAGAGCTTCGTCAAGAAGTGCCAAACACGCTGTTCCAAATGCTATTAAGATCATCAAACGCTGTTGGATATACAAACTATCCGGATAATGTGATCAAAGCATTTGTGAAAGAATCAGCTGAGGCAGGCATTGACGTATTCCGTATTTTTGACAGCTTAAACTGGGTCAAAGGCATGACGCTTGCCATTGATTCTGTTCGGGAATCAGGCAAAGTGGCAGAGGCGGCCATTTGTTATACGGGGGATATTCTTGATCCATCTCGTCCAAAATACGATCTTGAGTACTATGTATCTCTTGCAAAAGAGCTTGAATCTGCCGGCGCACATATTTTAGGTATTAAAGATATGGCGGGGTTATTAAAACCGCAGGCGGCCTACGAGCTAGTCTCTGCTTTAAAAGATGAGCTTACGATCCCTATCCATCTTCATACACATGACACGAGTGGAAATGGACTGTTCACCTATGCAAGAGCGATTGATGCAGGTGTTGATATTGTGGATGTTGCCGTCAGCTCTATGGCAGGACTCACATCGCAGCCAAGTGCAAGTTCACTTTACTATGCTTTAGATGGGCATGAAAGAAAGCCAGACATGAATGTCCAATCTGTCGAACGCCTTTCTCAATACTGGGATTCCGTCAGAAAATACTATCATGAGTTCGAAAGCGGCATGAATTCACCTCATACAGAAATTTATGAGCATGAAATGCCTGGCGGTCAATATAGTAACTTGCAGCAGCAGGCGAAAGGTGTCGGTCTTGGCGAGCGCTGGAATGAAGTAAAGGAAATGTACAGACGTGTGAATGACATGTTTGGTGATATTGTGAAAGTGACACCTTCCTCTAAAGTAGTTGGAGATATGGCACTTTATATGGTGCAAAATGATCTGACAGAAGAAGATGTTTATGAAAAAGGAGCAACACTAGACTTCCCGGATTCTGTTGTGGAATTGTTTAAAGGCTATTTAGGCCAGCCGCATGGCGGATTCCCTGAAAAACTGCAAAAGCTGATTTTAAAAGGGGAAGAGCCTCTTACTGTCAGACCTGGTGAGAAGCTGAAGCCAGTGGACTTTGAAGACATTAAGAAGCAGTTCAAAGAATCTCATGACCTGACGTTAACAGAGCAAGACGCAATTGCGTATGCCTTATATCCGAAAGTCTTTTCTGAATTTGTCCAAACAGCAGAAAGTTATGGTGACATCTCTGTTCTTGATACACCAACATTCTTCTACGGGATGAGGCTTGGAGAAGAGATTGAGGTAGAAATCGAAAAAGGAAAAACCCTTATAGTCAAACTTGTATCAATTGGTGAACCGAATCCAGATGCCACAAGAGTTCTTTACTTTGAGTTAAATGGCCAGCCGCGTGAAGTGGTGATTAAGGATGAAAGCATCAAATCCTCCGTTCAAGAAAAAATGAAGGCGGACCGTTCGAATCCAAATCACATCGCCGCATCGATGCCAGGCACTGTCATCAAAGTACTCGTGGAAAAAGGGCAGAAAATTTCACAAGGTGAGCATTTGATGATCAATGAAGCCATGAAAATGGAAACGACTGTACAAGCACCATTTTCTGCGGTCGTAGATGAAATACATGTGACAAATGGAGAACCGATTCAAACCGGTGATCTGTTAATCGTATTAAAGCCTGAATAAGAAGTGAGACACATCCACCGTGATGTGTCTCAGCGTGTAGACAAACCCTCGCATTCTTTGTTAGTCCTGTGCGCTGGTGCTCACGAATGTCAAATTCGCTCTGCAAAAGTAGCTGTACTTCCTAGACTGCAAAGGTTTTCTATCACGCTGAAAAGAAGACAAAGGTCTAAAAAAGATCATTTTAGACCTTTGTCAACAATCGGAGACACATCCACCGTGATGTGTCTTTTTTGAGCGCATTAAAATGTGCAGCAGCCAGTGAGAGTGATTACACTATAGAGTGAGGTGAAGAAGGTTGGACAACATTGTTGTGATTTGGTTTCGCCGGGATATGCGATTAGATGATCATATCGCCTTATCAAAAGCGATCACATATGCAAAAAAACACGAGTACAAATTATTTGCTCTTTATCATCTAGATCCATTTTTTACTGAAATGGACCTCGATTTAAACAACGAACATTTTTTTCAAAGCTTGGCGCATTTTATCAAGAAAGCAAGAGAATCTCAAATGTATGTTCATCTTCTCTATGGTGATGTCTTGCGTGCCTTTCAGCAAGTTATCGATGTGTATGACATCAAAGCTGTCTTTTTTAATGAAGATCAAGTGGGAATCGGTCAAAAGCGTGACCATCAAGTAACCGCTTTTTTAGAAAAGAAGGGCATTCATGTATCAAAATGGCAAGATACACACCTTCACGGGGCGCAAGATATCTTAAAAAGGGATGGCACTCATTATCAAGTGTTTACTCCATACTATCAATCATGGCGAAAGCAAGAGAAGCAGCCTGTGATAAAAGTTGACAAATCATTTCTCAGCAGCGCTCATACGATTTGTGATGAGTCACTTTCACACAAAGGGAATGACAAACTACGCAGTATAATCATGAGATGCTCAAGAAAATTTGATCAAATCGGTTCACGCAAAGCGATGAACACGCTGCATGACTTTATCCAAAAAAGACTAACACGTTACCATGAAAAACGAGATATGCCATCTGTTTTTGGAACGAGCAAGCTGTCACGTTTCTTGAAAACAGGGACTATCTCAATTCGAACGATCTTTTATGCGGTACATGAGGAAGCACTGTTTGAAGACGAGGGCAGAGAAACCTTTATCAAAGAGCTGGCGTGGCGAGATTTTTACCATATGATTTATGCTCATTATCCAGAAATGAAAGAAAAAGAAATCAATTCAGCGTTTCAAGGGATGAAATGGAATGAAGATGAGACGCTGTTTGAAGCATGGTGTAAAGGTGAAACAGGCTTTCCTCTCGTTGATGCAGGGATGAGACAGTTAAATGAGGAAGGCTGGATGCATAACCGTTTAAGGATGGTCACCGCCTCATTTTTAACAAAGGATTATTTGATTGATTGGAGAAAGGGAGAATCGTATTTTGCAAAAAAGCTTGTGGATTATGATGAGGCTTCG
Organism: Bacillus sp. FSL M8-0350; assembly: GCF_038593345.1. Classification (NCBI taxonomy): domain Bacteria; kingdom Bacillati; phylum Bacillota; class Bacilli; order Caryophanales; family Bacillaceae; genus Bacillus; species Bacillus sp. FSL M8-0350. The sequence goes on from NZ_CP151985.1 coordinate 1,445,107, forward strand.
AATATCGGAGGATTTCAGTGGGCAGCTTCTGTTGGGACAGATGCCGTGCCGTACTTCCGTATTTTTAACCCAACGACCCAGTCAAAGCGGTTTGATCCAAGCGGGGAATATATTAGAAGATATGTACGAGAGCTAGAGCATGTTGAGGAAAAATGGATTCATGAACCAAGTAAAATGCCGATAGATGAACAACGGAAATCGAGCTGTGTGCTGGGTGATACATACCCGCTGCCGACAGTTGATCACAAGGAAAGACGCAAAAAAGCCATCTCGCTATTCGAAGAAGCAAAACGACAATAAAGAATCCCCCTCTCTACATGAAAGGGGGATACAATTTTTATCTAAATGGCTCTTTGCTTTCATATTTAAACCGGGCAATAAGTAAGCAGAAGTAGCATAGTACCCCAAACAAACAAGAAATAAAGAATGAATGAGCCAGCGCGTAACCAAGTGCAAGCTGAGAATAAACAGACATCACACCTGAAATGGCTTGAAGTGTAATCAGAATGGCTGAGATAATCCACCCATAATACAGCTGCTTCTGTTCTTTATAATGTTTCAGGGCATGGAACATAGCGACAAATATCCAGACGAATAAAAGAAGTGCTGCTGCTCGGTGAGACATTTGAACCCACTGATTAAAATACGCTGGAAGCGCACCGTCTTTTGAACAAAACGGGAAGACAGAACAAGCAAGGCTTGACTTTGTATGTCTCACATAAGCGCCCGTATATACCACGATATACGTATACGTGATCAACCCATAAATATGGAACTGCATTTTTTTGCCGATATGAAGCGGCTTCACAAGCTTTGTTTCAGATCTGGTTGCTTCAAAGACAAGAAGTGCAAGCAGTAATACTGAAGCAAATGAAATGAGTGAAATACCGAAGTGCAGTGCCATCACAAGTGCGTTAGAACCAAATACGACGGCAAGAGCTCCTAACAGCGCTTGAAGCATTAAAAATATAATGGACATGATGACCAAAAATTTGGTTTCACGGAATACTGGACTAATTTTTTTCCAGCATAAGACCGCCAGTGCCAGAACAAGAATGGTGGAAACCCCTGTTGACATGCGGTGACTCCATTCGATGATGGAAGCGGGGTTCATTTCAGGAAAGAAACGACCGTGGCAAAGGGGCCACTGTCTACCGCAGCCAAGACCCGAACCGGTTTTCGTCACAAGCGCACCGCCAATCAGTACGATCAGCATCACAAACGTTGTGATCACGCTCAATAGCCTTAAAGCAAATTTCATCAAATTATTTCACCTTCTCTAAAAAACTTCTGATGTAAATGAAAACCTCACATGCTCTCAAGTTTAAGCCAAATGCGTGTTCTGTTGCAATTCATAATGACCAAAGTTCACAAAAAAATGATATGTTAGTTCACAAAGTTTACAGATTTAGAGTGCTTGATCTTTCTTTGACAGTCTGATAGAAATAGAGGAGAGAATATTTCATTTTGCACCGCCTTCTGAAACACATATATATCCTAATAAATTCACGAAAAGTTCACAAATAACTTCAAGTTTGTCGTTTATTATTTAATAGGATGTTTTTTTACAGCTGTTTATCTTGTATGATAGAGTTGTAATGATTTTACGTGTCATTCGTTCGTTTGAAGGTTTGGGCAAGGGAGGTTATACACATTGGCAAATTCCAAAACAGCCGCGGAAGCAGCTATTCATGGACAAATAGAAGAAACAACAGCGTGGAAAGATTTTCTTGCTCTGATTAAAATGGGCATCGTCAATTCCAATTTCATTACGACATTTACTGGAATGTGGCTTGCTTTTTATTTTACAGGTATGAGTTTTCTTGGAAATCTTGATATTGTGCTGTTAACAATGATTGGTTCTTCTCTTATTATTGCCGGTTCATGCGCAATTAATAATGCGTTTGACCGTGATATTGATATATTAATGGAAAGAACAAAAACAAGACCGACGGTTACAGGTAAAATTCAGCCGGGGCAAGCGTATGCATTTGGCATTCTGCTTGTTGTATTAGGACTCATTATGCTTCTGATGACAACCATTACATCAGCAGTGATTGGATTTATTGGAGTCTTTACTTATGCGGTTCTTTACACCATGTGGTCTAAACGCCATTACACGATCAATACAGTTATCGGAAGTGTATCTGGCGCGGTTCCGCCATTAATCGGCTGGACAGCTGTTACAGGTACAATCGACACAACGGCTTGGGTTTTGTTTATGATTATGTTCATTTGGCAAATCCCGCACTTCCTGTCACTTGCGATTAAGAAAACGGAAGATTACCGTAAGGCGGGCATTCCAATGCTGCCAGTTGTTTACGGCTTTGAAGTCACAAAACGCCAGATCATCATTTGGACAGCATGTCTTCTACCGCTTCCATTTTTCTTAGGTGGATTAGGATGGCCGATTGTCGCACTTGGTACATTGCTTAATATTGGATGGCTTGTTATTGGCCTTATGGGCTTTAAAATGAAAGACGTCATGAAGTGGTCGACGCTCATGTTCGTTTATTCATTAAACTACTTAACCATCTTTTTCGTAGCGATGATTATTATTACACTATTCTAGAGTGAAATACACTTTGATCACATCAAAACAATGGCTATATCTTATAACACAACATTTTCTAACAACTATGAAAGCCGCCTGATATTCAGTTCTATTTAGGCGGCTTTCTGTTTATACATAGATGGTATTTTGAGTAAAAACATCATTTTTTTATGAAAAGAGGAAATGTAAGTGCTTTTATAAGAGGCGGGGGTTATAGATGGGTGAGAAGTGATTTTATAAATAAGAGGTAAAAAGCGAAAGGCAAAGGAGATCAAGCAAAAGGGGTTGGGACAAATTATGATAAGAAAATGGCGTGTTTATTCACTGTTTCTCTTACTGACGCTCGTTTTGGCGGGCTGTGGTGAACCATACTTATCAACACTCAAGCCAGTTGGGGAAGTAGCAGATAAACAGTTTTTCCTAACGGTACTGAGTACACTTATTATGGTTCTTGTCGTCATTGTTGTATCGATCATTTTCTTTTACGTCATCATTAAATTCAAACGTTCTAAAGTGGGAGAAGATACGATTCCAAAGCAGGTGGAAGGGAACCGCAACTTGGAAATCACATGGACAGCGATTCCGATTCTTCTACTCATTATTCTCGTTGTACCTGTTGTTGCATACACGCTTGAACTAGGGGACACAAGCGCTATGGATAAGAAAAAACGAGATCCTGAAAAGACACTTGTTGTTAATGTAAGGGCCAGCTTATATTGGTGGGAATTTGAATACCCTGATTATGGGATTGTCACAAGTCAGGAATTGATCGTACCAACAGATCAAAAGGTGTATTTTAAGCTGAAAGCATCCGATGTCAAACACTCATTCTGGATTCCATCGGCTGGCGGTAAAATTGATACAAACACAGATAATGAGAACAAATTTTATTTAACCTTTGACTCGAAACGAACGAAAGATGCAGGGGAATATTTCTACGGGAAATGTGCGGAGCTTTGCGGGCCGTCACATGCTTTAATGGACTTTAAAGTTAAAACGCTTTCTCAAGATGAGTTCTTAGGATGGACGAAAAAAATGGCTGATTACAAGAAGCCTGAATCCACAAAGGATCTCGCTTTAGAGGGTGAAAAGCTATTTAAAGAGAAAAACTGCTTAAGCTGTCACGCAGTAGAGCCTGGTGACAAGCGGCCGGAAGCAGCAAGGACAGCACCAAACCTTGCGACCTTCGGAGAGCGAACGAAAGTAGCTGGAATCAAAGACATGAACAAAGAAAATGTGAAAGCATGGCTGAAAGATCCGGAAAGCTTTAAACCAGGTAATAAAATGACAGGAACGTACCCTAAATTAAATGACTCAGAAGCAGATGCACTTTACGAGTATTTAAAAGGTCTTAAAATCGAGTAACAACTAGAGCAGATATTCAAGAGGGTATGTGATCGATGTGAAGTTTTTGTTAAGAGCTCCCGAATATGTCTCTACAACCGAGAAGCCGTCATCTGTCAGACATAGTCTGCTTAAAGGATCGTGAAGAAAGACATCTATATGAAAAGGGGCAAATGGGAGATAAGAGGGGGATTTCATGGTGAGTACAATAGCTAAAAAGCGGGGGTTTGGCGCTGTCTTATGGGATTACTTGACAACGGTTGACCACAAAAAAATTGCCATATTATATTTAGTGGCAGGGGGATTTTTCTTTTTGGTTGGCGGGATAGAAGCGATGTTTATCCGTATTCAGCTAGCCATCCCTGAAAGTGATTTTGTCAGTGCAGGGGTTTACAATGAAATCATGACGATGCATGGAACGACAATGATTTTCCTTGCAGCTATGCCGCTTTTATTTGCATTAATGAATGCGGTTGTACCAATTCAAATTGGTGCACGTGACGTAGCATTTCCGTTTGTGAATTCACTTGGTTTTTGGTTATTCTTTTTCGGAGGAATTTTCTTAAACCTTGGATGGTTTATGGGCGGAGCACCTGATGCTGGCTGGACTGCATACGCTTCGCTCACGCTGAATTCAGAAGGGCATGGAATGGATTTCTATATTTTAGGTTTGCAGATTGCGGGTATTGGTACGCTGATTGCCGGGATTAACTTTCTTGCAACGATTATTAATATGAGAGCGCCTGGCATGACGTATATGAGAATGCCGCTCTTTACTTGGACGACATTTGTCGCCTCTGCACTTATTTTATTCGCATTCCCGCCGCTGACAGCAGGGCTTGCGATGCTGATGCTTGATAGAATGTTTGACACGAGCTTTTTCAATCCAGAGCTTGGAGGAAATACAATCATCTGGGAGCATTTGTTCTGGATTTTCGGACACCCGGAAGTATATATCTTGATCCTGCCGGCATTCGGAATCTTCTCTGAGATCATTCCGGTGTTTGCAAGAAAAAGATTGTTTGGTTACTCGTCCATGGTGTTCGCTACTGTATTGATTGGTTTCCTTGGATTCATGGTATGGGCGCATCACATGTTCACTACGGGGCTTGGACCTATCGCCAATGCGATCTTTGCTGTAGCGACCATGGCAATTGCGGTGCCAACAGGAATTAAAGTATTCAACTGGCTGCTCACGATATGGGGCGGTAATGTGAAGTTTACAACGCCGATGCTTTATTCTGTTGCCTTTATTCCGTCGTTCTTACTTGGCGGGGTAACTGGGGTCATGCTTGCGGCAGCTGCAGCGGATTATCAGTTCCATGATACGTATTTTGTTGTGGCGCATTTCCATTACGTCATTATCGGCGGGGTTGTATTCGGTATTCTAGCAGGTGTGCATTACTGGTGGCCGAAGATGTTTGGGAAAATACTGAATGAGAAGCTTGGAAAAATTGGCTTTGTGCTGTTTTTCATCGGTTTCCATTTAACTTTCTTTATCCAGCATTTTCTCGGTCTATGGGGCATGCCGCGCCGGGTCTTTACATTCCTGCCAGGTCAGGGTCTCGAGCTTGGGAACTTGATCAGTACGATTGGGGCACTGTTTATGTTTGTAGCTGTTGTGATCATGCTGATTAATATCATCTGGACAACAGCCAAAGGGGAGCGTGTATCGAGCGATCCTTGGGGAGATGGAAGAACACTTGAATGGGCAGTGTCTTCGCCTCCGCCAGAATACAACTTTAAACAGCTTCCGCTTGTCAGAGGACTAGATCCATTATGGATTGAAAAAATGGATGGTAAAAAAGGAATGACAGCATCTGAACCGCTCGATGATATTCACATGCCGAATAACTCCATCTTGCCTGTCATTATCTCATTCGGTCTATTTGTGTCAGCGTTTGGTTTCATGTATCGTCAAGAGCACAGCTGGGGGCTTCCGGTGATCTTCATTGGTCTTGGCATTACGTTTGCGACCATGCTGGTTAGGTCTCTGAAAGATGATCATGGATACCATATTCACAAAGAAGATTTGACTGACGACGATGATAAAGGGGTGAAAGCATAATGGAACCACAAAAAATGACGGCGGAAACCTTTCCGGCTTCTCCTGAGAAGGCCACGTTAGAAGGGAAGAATAAGTTTGTCGGGTTCTGGCTGTTTCTTGGAGGAGAAACCGTTCTGTTTGCATCGCTTTTCGCCACTTATTTGGCGCTGAAAAACTCAAATGCAGGCGGAGCAAAAACAACTGATATGTTTGACCTCACACTTGTCTTTATTGCCACAATGCTTCTATTAACGAGCAGTTTAACGAGTGTGTATGCCATGTATCATATGAAAAACTTTGCCTTTAAAAAGATGCAGCTTTGGCTTGGTATCACGGTCCTTTTAGGTGCTGGATTTTTAGGGGTTGAGATTTATGAGTTTTATCACTATGTGCATGCGTATGAGTTTACGATTACCAGCTCAGCTCTTGGTTCTTCCTTCTATACACTTGTTGGAACTCACGGAGCTCACGTTGCCTTCGGACTTTGCTGGATTACCGCTCTTATGATTCGAAATATGAGACGCGGACTTGATTTATACAATGCGCCGAAATATTATGTGGCAAGTCTCTATTGGCACTTCATTGATGTTGTGTGGGTCTTCATCTTTACCGTTGTATATTTAATGGGAATGGTGGGATAAGAATGGGAAATAAAAACACAAATCAGTCCAAAGTCGATCTTGTATATCGTAAAAAGAAAAATGCCGAGGAAATGAAGCATCAGCTCATTTCCTTCGGCTTGATGATTGGATTAACATTTGTTGCGTTTTTAACGATCGCCTCAGAAGACGTTGGAAATTGGTTCGCAGTACCATTTATTTTACTGCTTGCAGGCATTCAGGTAGCTTTTCAGCTTTATTATTTTATGCACATGAACCAAAAAGGGCATGAAACACCCGCCTTGTTTCTATACTCAGGTGTGTTTGTTGCGTTTATTACCGTATTAGCCTTTTTGACCATTATATGGTGGTAAACCCGCTTTGCCCTTGAAGGAGGCGCAGCAATGGAGAACTTAGAAATATTTGGATTTCGGGCATTATGGAGCCCTTATTATTTGACTTGTATTGTGATAGCAGCTGCTCTTTATCTGCTTCTTGTGACAAAGGGAAAGCACCGTGCGACGGTGAAAGAGAAAACGTTATTTCTGACGGGGCTTGTTCTGTTATATGCTGTGAAAGGGAGCCCAATTGATTTAATGGGGCATATTATGTTTAGTGCACATATGGCGCAAATGGCGGTGCTATACCTAGTCATCCCGCCTCTCCTTATTACAGGATTGCCTCCAGCCATATGGGAGCGGATCATTCAAACACCAGGTATTCAAGCTGTTTTCCGTTTGTTTTCCAAACCTTTAATTGCACTGCTTGGATTTAACGGATTGTTTTCGCTGTATCACATTCCGCTTGTGTTTGATTTTGTGAAAACAGATCCGTTTTACCACGCATTGATGACGGAGGTTATTTTTATCGCTGCCTTTTTCATGTGGTGGCCGCTTGTCCATAAAGTCCAAAGTCAGCCGCAGATCACAGGCATTTTGAAGCTTGGATATATCATGGCAGACGGGATATTGATGACTCCGGCCTGCGCACTCATCATGTTTAGTGAGGCACCGATCTATGCAACCTATTCAGATGCAGGCGCCTGGATACAAGCACTGCATTTATGTGTGCCAAGTGATATGCTTGCTGGCCTTGCTCTCACTGGCCCTGATATGTTCCACACCTTGCCGCTGCTAGAGGATCAGCAGCTAGGTGCCATTTTAATGAAAATTATTCAGGAGATTGTGTACGGCTCTATTCTTGCTGTTGTCTTCTTTGACTGGGCAAGAAAAGAAAGAGCGAAAGATGCCGTACCAGATGCGCTTATTCCGAAATATGAATAAAAAAAGCACAGCCATCTGGCTGTGCTTTCATCTAGGGCTAAAATAAAGAATATTTTAGCCCTTTGTTTTATGCTTCAGCCGTCATGGCTTCTAGTTTTTCCTTCAGCTGTGCAAGTGTTTTTTTGCTCGATTGGATGAGAGACTTAGGGAATTCTTCGCCTTCGCCGTATTCAACGCCATGTGGATAATAGTGTTTTCCAAGTAATGGTGTTAGAAGCTGAATGTGTGCCTTTTTGGCACCGACATCTCCTTCAGTAGCGTAGCCGGAAATCCGTAAATAAAAGGTTCCCTCTACCATGCTGTACTTTCTGTCGTACGTCACACGCTCATAATCCCATTGATCGGCTCGTACAAATCCTTCGCTTTCCATAATGAAATCTAATTTATTTAAGTCAGCTGATACCTCTTCAATCCCCGTACCTTCAAACTTCACCCAAAACCCCTCCTTATAAAATTTCCCTTTACTGACAATCATAGTATGAAAGCGTTAAACTTTCAACTGTGAAAGGTATGTTCTTTTATAAGCTGGTTACAGTAATAAAGAAAATAACGGATGGAGGAATCAACGTGAAAACGAAAAAAATCAAAGATATTATGACAAAAAAAGTAGTGACATGTCAGCAAGATGACAATACGTATGAAGCAGCAGTCAAAATGAGAGATGCTGATATCGGTGCCATTCCAGTGGTTGACGGAGATCAGCTCGTTGGGATAGTGACAGACCGTGACCTTGTGCTTAGAGGCATTGCAGAAAAAAAGCCAAACTCACAGGAAGTGGGCTCGCTGATGACAAAGGAAGTACTAACAGCTGAAGAAGATGCAACACTTGAAGAAATTGTCCGGCTCATGTCAGAGCATCAGCTCCGCCGAATTCCTGTTGTAAAAAACGGCGCATTAACAGGGATTGTCGCTCTAGGAGATTTATCAGTCGAAGATTTATCAAATGATCGCGCGGGAGAGGCACTGACAGAAATCTCTCAACAGGATCAAGATCATGGACAAGGATTTCTTCATTAAGAGGGGCATATTTTAAATTCGTGTTAAATAGGCTGTATTGTCGTTGATAAATGGAGCAAGTTTTGTTTAAATGACAGTAGAAGGTACTTTTTGTACCTTGCCAATTTAACGGAGGTGTTTATTTGAAAACTGTGCTCAAAACACTCCTCATCCTCCTGATTATATCTGGAACATACGTTCTGTTTATTCAATATGGATCTTCACCAGAAAAAGAAAACAGCAATGAACCGAAGGTGTCTAATGAAGAAACATCTAGCGATAAGCCGATCAACATCCCAAAAAAGGGACTCATGTCCTTTATGGGGAAATCTTCAAACGAAGTGCTTAAACAGCTGGGAGAACCAGATCGCATTGATCCTTCCGCATATGATTATGACTGGTGGATTTACAACCAATCGAAGAAGCACTATATTCAAGTAGGGGTAAAGGATAGTAAAGTGGTGACCTTGTTTGCAACAGGAGACGGACTGAATGTAGAACCGTTTAAAATCGGTCAAGCCACAAGTGAAGTATTTAAGAAAACACAAATTGCACCTTACATTCATGTAGAGGATGAACAAAATTCATACCGCTTTGAATTCTCAGAAGATGATATGAATACAAGACCCACTGTGAAAGTGGGAGATGATGTGTATGTTCAGCTTTACATGGATAAGTTTGAAAGCACCCTTTCAAGTATCAGGGCCTTCAACGCAGATACATTTGTGAAACAAAAGCCGTATGAGGTGGTCTATCGAGGTCAATTGATAGAACCTGAGGCGATATCAGGCGAAAAGTGGAAAGATATCGAAGCTTCCAGTCAAAAACAAATTTTTGATATGACCAATATTATCCGCCATAAGTACAACCTGCCGATCTTAAAGTGGGATGATGAAACCTCTGAAGTGGCCTTCATGCATAGTGAGGACATGAAAGAGAATCATTATTTCTCCCATGAATCTAAAAAATACGGTACGCTGAAAGACCGGTTAGAAAGAGGCGAGGTGGGCTTTCAGCTCGCAGGTGAAAACATTGCTTATAACTATGTCGATGGACCCGCAGCGGTAGAGGGCTGGCTCAATAGTGAAGGTCACAGGAAGGCATTATTAAATAAAGATTACACGCATCTTGGCGTAGGGGTAAAAGAAAAATATTACACCCAAAATTTCATCAAGAAAACATCTTAAACGAAAGCAGCTGCATGGTCGCAGCTGCTTTTTTGATGGTTAAAAAGAGGCTCACCAAAACAGATGCTGATGTATATAGTATAGTAGGCATTTGTATGGGGGGGTGAGGATATGACAAACAAGCAAAAACAAACATCCATTGATGAATTTAAACAATTCGTCAGACGCCATCCGAAGTTAATTCAAGAAGTGCAATCGCAAGAAAAAAGCTGGCAAAGTGTATACGAGAATTGGGTCATGTTTGGTGAGGAAGATGAGATGTGGTCACCTTACCGGCAATCGAAATCTGAAGATGCGAAAGAAGAAAAAGCCTCTAAGCCAAGTGAAACAGGAAAAGCAGATTTTATGTCTAAAATGGTTTCTGCTGTGAAAAAAATGGACGCTGATCAAATGAATGAACAGATTAACAAAATGAGCCAGTCTATTTCCTCTTTACAAAGCTTACTCGGCCAATTTTCATCCAATGGTTCAAAGAAAGGTTCATCTGGAGGCAGTCAGCACCCATTCTCCTTCAGGAAAGATTAAGTGAAAGGGGATGCTTCTGGTGCGAAAAGAAGTACAGGAATTTGTCATGGCCGAAGAGGAGCGAATCAAATTCATAAGGCAGCGTCCTATCTGGTACAGACAGCTGACGCGGCATCCTGAAAATCTAACGTCCTTTGAATTAGATAAAATGAACTTTTACGAAAAAACCATTCCTCATCGTGTGAGTCAGTTGAGCAATAGCGTCCAAATGGCTGAAATGATGATTCAAATGTTCCAAGCAATGCGCAATCAAAATGGAGCCGGCTGAGGCTTTTTTTGAGTTGATTAAGATGTCTATTTCCTGAGCATCCTATAAAAGTAGATGAAAGGAGAATCAGATGATGAAATGGATGCTGTCAATAGGCGCATTGCTTTTTCTTGTTACCGGGTGTCAAAGTCAACATGGAGAAGAGCAAGTGATTAAGCAAGACCCAGCAGTACCAGTCATGCAGCAGGCCCAAAGCGAAATGAAGCAGCAAGGCTTTTTGAAATACAAAGTGCAAGGGTCATCTGTCTATATAGAAAGTACACTTCAAGATTTTCATCTTCAGCCAGAGCGTCTGAAAAAGAACGAGAAGGCGGGATATTTTACAGTGTATGTAGACGGGAAACGTGCAGGGAATGAGTATACCGCGGCATTTGTGGTCAAGCATCTTTCAAAAGGAAAGCATAAAATGACCGTTGTGCTGAATTCCCGTCATCCAGAATATAAACAGAAAAGAGAAACATGGGATGTATTTGTCACGTAAAAGCATTTTCTGATCCATAGGTTTCGTGGTAAACTATGAATTGGAGGTGCAACATTTATGTATGCGACAATCGAATCTGTGGAGCTCCAAGAGGAAGCAAATCAATTGGCTGCTATGATTCTTCAGTCGGAGGAGGCTGAACATTACCGCAACTGCTTTAAGCGTCTCCAGCAAGACGAAGAAGCCCAACAAATTATTGCCCATTTTACAAAAGTAAAAGAGCAGTATGAGGATGTGCAGCGGTTCGGCAAGTATCATCCGGACTATAGAACGATCTCAAAGGAAATGCGTGAGGTCAAAAGAAAGCTAGATCTTCACGATACAGTGGTTGATTTCAAAAAAGCAGAAACAGCGATTCAATCCATCTTAGATGAGATTAGTATTGAAATCGGTCAAGCTGTATCAGCATATATTAAAGTTCCAACAGGGAACCCATATTTTGATGGTCTATCATCATGCGGCGGCGGCTGTGGATCAGGTGGCAGCTGCGGCTGTAAAGTATCTTGACGAGACTTGAATGTCTCGTCTTTTACATAATGAATGAAAAGAATTGAAAAGCGGCAGGTGAAAAGATGGAAACCAAACGTCAAGGGATGGTTGTCTGGCTGCATTCGTTAAAGCAGTCAAAAGCGCTAAGAAAATTCGGGAATGTTCACTATATTTCAAGGAAAATGAAATATGCCGTGATCTATTGTGATATGGATGATCTTGAGCGCCATATGGCTAAACTCAGCTCGTTACCATTTGTGAAACGTGTTGAGCCTTCATATAAACCTTTTATTAAATTAGAGTACGAATCCAAATTGGACAAAGCAAAAGAGTATGATTATAAGGTGGGCTTTTAAAGACACAAAAAAATCCCCGCGGCATCACCCGCGGGGTCCTTCTATTCTTAATGATTCATTAAGGAGAAGGCAAAGGGAGAGGAGAAACCGGAGGAAGAACTTATGGGGAAACGTAAGTCTTCTCCGCGGTTGGCAACAGCACCACATCAGATGCTGTTATAAGTAGTATGACCCCGGATTTCTTGATCTATACATAGAAAATGAATGAATATCCGCGCATTGTTCCTTGAGGAGTGATGTGATAAGATAATGTTGAATTTTTTGTCATAAACAATGACGAATAGAAGCAAGCAGAAAAAGTGGTGGAAAAATGAGAGTCATCTCTGGAACGAGAAAAGGCCGCACACTTAAAGCGGTACCAGGTCAATCAACAAGACCGACGACAGATAAAGTAAAAGAATCAATATTTAATATGATCGGCCCGTATTTTGATGGCGGATGGGCTCTTGATTTATTTGCAGGAAGCGGTGGTTTAGGGATTGAAGCGCTTTCTAGAGGATTCGATCATTGCATATTTGTTGATCGAGATATAAAGGCGATTCAGACGATTAAAGGAAACCTGAATCAATTGTCGCTAATGGATCAAAGTGAAGTGTTTCGAAATGAAGCAAAGCGTGCACTCGCAGCTGTTGTGAAACGAGAGGAATCCTTTCAAGCCATTTTCCTTGATCCGCCCTATAAAGATCAACAGCTAAAAGCACTTCTTGAAATGATTGACGAGCACGCCTTGTTAACAGATGACGGCGTGATCGTGTGTGAGCATGATAAAGATGTGAAGCTGCCAGAAGAAGCAGGGCAGCTCCACATCACAAGACAGGAACTGTACGGATTGACTGGTATTACGATTTATAGAAAGCGGGGAAATTAGCATGGGGAACATAGCCGTTTGTCCGGGCAGCTTCGATCCAGTTACATTGGGGCATTTGGATATCATCAAAAGAGGTGCAAAGATTTTTGATGAAGTGTATGTATGTGTATTAAATAACTCATCTAAAAAACCGTTATTTACTGTTGAAGAACGGTGTGAGCTTATTCGCCAAGCGACGAAGGAGCTGCCAAATATCAAAGTTGAATCGTTTCACGGCCTGCTTGTTGATTATGCAAAGCAAAAAGAAGCCAAAGTCATTTTACGCGGATTAAGGGCTGTGACGGACTTTGAGTATGAGATGCAAGGCACCTCAATGAACAAAGTGTTAGACGATGAAATTGAAACGTTTTTTATGATGACCAACAATCAGTATTCCTTCTTAAGCTCCAGTATTGTCAAAGAAGTAGCGAAATATCATGGGGCAGTCAAAGATCTTGTACCAAAAGAGGTAGAAGCAGCGCTGAAGGAAAAATTTAATGGATGAGTGCACCCAGCACTCATCCATTTTTTAATTTCCGATAGTACAGTGCGATATACACAATCAAGCTGCAAAGTGTGATCAAAGGACCAGCTGTCACAAGCTGATTCCAAACCACGCTGCTGAACATGACGACCTGCTGGCCTGCATCAAAGGCACCCGCTGGGAGAGCCATGTCTGATCGAGAGACATAAAGAGGCTTGAATAATAAAAAGGCAAAAACAGCTGCATAAATTCCGTGAAGCAAACGGGCGAAGAAAAACGGTTTAAAGCGGATATCGGTTGCCGCCAAAATGCCGGCGACTTGGGCTTGAACAGAAAACCCGCTGAATCCTAAAATAAAGCTGACGACAATGGTTTTAGCGAGAAGGGTGACTTCCTGTGACCCCGCCATCTGGCTTCCTAATGTGATTTCAAATAAACCGGCAATCATGGCAAGGTCTAATTCTGACGGAAGATGCATCGTTTGCAGCATATATCCGAGCCCGATGGATAAAAGGTCTGTCACATGGACAACTGACAGCATTTTGCTAAACACAGAAAATAAGATAATAAAGCCGCCAATCATAAAGAGTGTTTGGACTGATGACATGACTGCATCACTTAAAATTTGGCCGAGCGGTCTTTTCTCTGCGAGTCTTGCTGTATGAAGAGCATTGAATGCCTCTTTAAACGGCGGGAATAAAAACTTCTTGCGGCTTCTTAGGTGTGCATCATGCCGCGCTTTATACGCGCGCATCGTCACACCAACAGCGAGATTCCCTAAATAATGAGCGCTGGCGAGTACAATGCCTAAAGCTGGGTGATGAAAAAAACCAACAGCCACCGCACCGAAAATAAACAATGGATTTGATGAATTTGTAAAGGAAACGAGACGCTCTGCTTCGATCCGCGTCAGCTGCCTTTCCTGCCTCAGTCTTGTCGTTAATTTCGCACCAGAAGGAAACCCTGAAGCCATTCCCATAGCCAGTACAAATCCGCCTACACCCGGCACCCGGAAGATGGGGCGCATAAATGGCTCTAATAATACCCCGACAAATCTGACAATCCCGAAACTAATTAATAGCTCGGACAAAATAAAAAAAGGAAGCAATGATGGAAATACAACCTCCCACCACATTGCAAGTCCATTTTTCGACGCTTGCAAAGAGGCTTGTGGATGTGTAATCACAGTGGCTGTTAAAAAAATAAAAAAAGCAGCGATGAACAGAGTGTTCCATTTTTTCATGGAGATTTCGCCCCTTGCCGTTATGATCTATTGGCGAGCTCGTGATATTAGAAAAAGAAACTAGCCGAGCCTGTCTTCTATTACTATACGAGCAGTAGGGGCATGTTTAGACCTATAGATTCGTATATATGCATAGAAAGAGGAGGGTGGATTTTCATGAAGCGACCGATCATCGGGCTTGCACTAGGCTCCGGGGGTGCGAGGGGAATGGCGCATATCGGGGTATTGTCTAGTCTTGAGAAGCAAGGAATACAGGTAGATATGATTGCTGGAAGCAGTATTGGCGCACTTGTTGGGAGCTTTTATGCAGCAGGACAAGACGTAGAAAAAATGAAAAAACTTGCACTTGTCTTCAGAAGAAAGTATTATGCTGACTATACACTGCCAAAAATCGGTCTTTTAAAAGGAAATCGAATTTTGCAGCTGATTCACACGTTTACATATGGGAAAACATTCGAAGAATTAAGAATGCCCCTTGCGGTGGTTGCCTGTGACCTCGAAACAGGGGAGAAGGTTGTGTTTAAAGAAGGGTCTGTCTCACAAGCAGTCAGAGCAAGCATCAGCATTCCAGGCGTGTTTGTTCCTCACGAAATGGGCGGCAGACAGCTAGTGGATGGAGCGGTTGTTGACCGCATTCCTGTGTCTGTTTTAAAAGAAATGGGCGCAGACCTTATTATCGCCTCTGATGTATCAAGGGTGAAAAAAACAGAAAAGGCGACGAGATTATCGGATGTAATTATGCAAAGTTTGGACATCCTTCAAAATGAATTGGTCCGTCATCAAACCATTCATGCAGATCTCATGATCCGGCCGAGGCTTGAAACATTTAGCTCTAGTTCGTTCACCCAGGTTCAGGAGATGATTGAAGCTGGTGAGCTCGCCGCAGATCAACTAGCAGGTAAACTGAAAGATGTCATTGATAAATGGGAGTGTTAATCGAATGAAAAAATTGAATATTCGCTGGCTCAGCTTTTTTGTCGTTGTTCTTGTCTTATTTGGCTTAACTTTTGTTAAACTGCCGTATTACGTGACAAAGCCGGGTGATGCAACAGAGATTGCCCCTCACATTCAAGTGGACGGTGGATACGGCGAGAAGGGCAGCTTCTCTCTTATGACGATAAAAGTAGGTCCAGCCAATCCGTATACGTATTTACTTGCTAAAATGAATAAATATGACGAGATCGTCCCAGAAGAAAATATTAAAGCGGACGGAGAGTCGGATGAAGATTATATGAAAAGACAGCTTCAGCTGATGAAAAGTTCTCAAGAAAATGCCATGATTGCAGCGTATACAAAAGCAGGCAAAAAAGTAGATTATACGTTTAATGGGGTATATGCCAGCTACGTCATGAAAGGCATGCCTGCTTATGGCAAAATTGAAGTGGGCGACCGGATTAAAAGCGTTGATGGCAAGACGTATGATTCTGCTGATAAAATGGTGTCGTATATCAGCCGTCAAAAAGCTGGTACATCTGTCCGTTTTGTCCTTGAACGAAACGGCAAGGATATCACGCAGAAAGTGAAGTTAAAACCTTTTAAAGAAGAGCCGAACCGAGTTGGAATTGGCGTATCATTATTTACAGACCGAAATGTGAAAGTCTCGCCTTCCATTAAGGTCGATATTGAAAATATCGGCGGCCCGTCGGCAGGTTTAATGATGTCACTTGAAATTTATAACCAGCTGACAAAAGAAGACGAAACACATGGTTATGCGATTGCAGGGACTGGAACGATTGACGCTGATGGCACGGTCGGGCCAATTGGCGGAATAGATCAAAAGGTTGTTGCAGCAGATAAAGCAGGAAAAGATATCTTCTTTGCACCAAACGATAAAGGTGATCCAAATTCAGACTACAAAAATGCAGTGAAAACAGCAAAAGATATCAAAAGTAATATGAAAATCGTTCCTGTGGACACAATGCAGGACGCACTGAACTATTTAAACAAGTTAAAAGAGAAAGCATCTTAAGTGAAAAAAGAGCAGCCTTTATCAAAAGCTGCTCTCAGCGTGTAGAAAAACCCTCGCATTCGGTGTCAGGTCTCTGCGCCGGTACTCACGAATGTCAAATTCGCTCCGTTCCGGTGCTCGCCCTTCCTAGACTTCAAAGGTTTTCTATCACGCTGAAAAGAGGACAAAGGACTAAAATAAAGATCCTTTTAGCCCTTTGTCAACAATCAGAGAGCAGCCTTAGGCTGCTTTTTTTATCGAGATTGGAAGAGACCAGTCTCTTCATCATAGCGGATCGGTGAGGTTTTAAATTCTGCTTCTGTTAACTTTGTTTGCATTGGTTCGCTGATGGGAAGGCTGAAGACGCGGGAAGCGCGAATGTCAAGATCAAGGGCAGGATGTGAAAAGGAAGACAGCTTGCTGACAAGCGGTACGTCCAATTCCTTTTTTACAAGAGATAAGTATTGCTGACCTTTCTTTGACATACCAAGTAAACGAATGTATGGTGCTTGTTTCTCCTTTAGCAGCTCATGCATGACCGTTTTCTTCACCCTCATTAAAAGGTGCGTATTCATCCGCTGCAGCCTTGTCCACGTATATCGTTTTGTTTTCACAAGTGATAGATATTCCTCGTAGGAGGACGCATGTGTGATCGCCTTTTGCATGCGGTGTTCGATGCCTTCTTCAATTTCATAGATGCCTTCTAGTTCTGCTGTATCCATTGTGTGAAACACATGTTTTAAGAAGCTGAAATAGTCTTCTTGCGTATGTAAAAGATCATAAGAAGAATAATAGTCATGTAATTGCTTAAGCGAGGCTTCCGGGAGATAAGAGGCGACAGTTTCAAATGACCCATTCTCTTTTAAGGCTTTTCGGATGCTTGTAGCGCTTGCGATTTTCTGATGTTTAGGAAGCTCTTGATCATGATAACCGGATGCAATTCTTTGAGAGGTAGAGGGCTCTATGTGAGGAGATCTCTCTAAGATGGCTTTGACATAATGGAAGCCTAAAATGTTATTAGGCCTAGACAGATCCAGTAAGTGTTTCGGATCAATGACCTCTTGAAACGCAGCGGCAGCGGCAGCCGGATAACTAAGACCTTCTTTTACCTTTGCTTTTGTGAAAAGGTCGATTTCTTCTTTTTTCTCATGCCAAGCGTGAGCTGTTCGCTCAAATGCTTTGATGTTTCCGTCCTCACTTCCGAAAAAAAGGGAGCGGCATTTTAAAGCATCTAGAATAGACACAGCGCCGTTTGCGAAGGTTTCTGCCTTTTGCACTGCATATATGTATGGAAGCTCACACACGATGTCTACACCGTTTTGCAATGCCATTTTTGTTCGTGCCCATTTGGAGACGATAGCGGGCTCTCCGCGCTGGAGAAAGGATCCGCTCATGACGGCAATGGCTACATCTGAGGAGGTATGTGTTTTCGCCTGGCGAACATGATAGGCATGTCCATAATGAAATGGATTGTACTCGACAACAACTCCTGTTGCTTTCAATAGATGTTCCGCCTTTCTTGCTATGGTTAAATGGTCTATGCTACAGTAGCATAAGGGAAAAATGAAGCCCATTTTTTTCAGTGTAGGCATTCCGTGAACTGATGTCAAACAACGCTCTGACATCACAAAGGACTGTAAAGAAAAAATATTGACAAATAGCATGATGAAAGCTATAATCATGTTTGTTGCTCTTAGAGGTGATACAATTGAAATGGACAGTTTATCAGTTACATCAAAAAGCTAAAAACAGCTTCGATTTTCATGAGACGGTTGACTTAAATGAACTTACTAGCCTTCATTCAGATATACGTCGTATTTCACCGGTAGAGGTGAAAGGGACTGGAGTGATCGAATCAAAGCAAGTCGCATTTGATTTAACCATCACAGGTGAAATGACACTGCCTTGTTCAAGAACGCTTGTTGATGTAAATTATCCATTTGCGATTTCAACGAAAGAACTATTTGTACTTCATAAGACAGACGATATAGAAGATGAAGACGTATCTGTTGTAGAAGACGATATCATCGACTTAACGCCTATAGTCAAGGAAGAAATTCTTCTTGAAGTGCCGATGCAAATCTTTTGCGACCAAACAGACGTAAAAGGTGCTGCACCACAGGAAGGGAATGACTGGGCGGTCATTTCGGAAGATGCACATCAAAACCGAATTGATCCGCGTCTGGAAGGCTTGAAGAAGCTCTTAGAAGAAAATAATGAATCTTAACTCTTTAAGGAGGTGGGAATAATGGCTGTACCTTTTAGAAGAACTTCTAAAATGAAAAAAAGATTGCGTCGTACGCATTTCAAACTACAAGTACCTGGTATGGTAGCTTGCCCAGAATGCGGTGAAATGAAAATTTCTCATCGTGTCTGCAAATCTTGCGGAACATACAAAGGCAAAGACGTAAAAAGCAACTAATGCTTGATAAAAAAGCGTAAGGGAATCTTCCCTTGCGTTTTTTTATTTGTCTATTTTTTAGGTTTCTCTCCTGCAAATAGTCTATCTACTCTAGTAAGCGCATATGATGTGGTATTCAGATTCAGGGGGGATGATCAATTGACGATTACAAGGCAGGACGCATGGACACAAGATGAAGATTTACTTTTAGCAGAAGTCGTCTTAAGGCATATTCGAGATGGAGGAACGCAGCTTTCCGCATTTGAGGAAGTCGGGAAAGCATTGTCAAGAACAGCGGCAGCATGTGGCTTCAGGTGGAATTCATACGTCAGAAAACAATATCAGGCAGGCATTGAGCTGGCGAAAAAACAGCGAAAAGAACTGCGTAAAAAGATTGGGATTCATTCCTCGGGTTTACCACAGAATACGTTAACGATAGAAGAAAAGGCAACTTCAGATCAGGCTGAATTGACCTTGCGAGAAGTGATTCAGTTTTTAGAGAAGCTTGAAAAAGAACCGTCTGGCTCAGCTTATTTACGCGAAGAACTGGCGGACACGCAGCATCAACTGAAGTCGCTCACAGAAGAAAATGAACATTTGAAGCGGCAATTAAAAATGACGGAAGAAGATTACCGGGCACTCATTGGGATTGTTGAAAGAGTCAAACAGAATATCAACTTAAAAGAATATGCTAAATAAGAAAACGCCCCTCACAGAGAAAGGAGGGGCGTTTTGCCATCAGTGATTAAGCGGATTCACCTGTATTCTTTTGAATATGGGCAGGTTCCCAGATGAGTGGATTTTCACCTTTGTCGCGTTCCATATCATATTTTACCGCTTCAAAGCCCATTTTATCCCAAAAACCAGCAGATTTGACGCGTGGATTGGTCCGGATTGGCAGTCCGAAAGATTTGGCGAAATCAACAAGTGCCTCGCCGTACCCTTTACGCTGATACCCAGGAAGCACTTCCAGCTTCCACAGCTCTAAATAATCATGATTGTGGTCAAAATACGTTGTCGTCGAGCCGTCCACTTGATAAAGGCTCATACGTGCAACCAGCTTATCTCCAAAATAAATCCCGTAAAATGGAGAGTTGCTGTCATTTTCAATCATATTACTTTCAAGGTCTTCAAGCATGGATAGTTCTTGTATGCCATATTCCTTAAATTGTTTAAATTCCTCTAAAGTTTTGTAATTGATTAGAAGTCGTTTTACTTGTGTCATATGATCTTCCCCCTTACACACATAATGTTGACAGTGATGTCGTTGAAGGCGTTTTCATCCCATCCGCCTCAAAAAGTTTTTACACTTATTATTATAGTTTTTAAATTAAAAAAATTCAATCGCGGCGCGCCATCTGCTTTTTGCATCGCGGCTTGAAACTGTTAAAATGGTTGATATGATGAAGTAAACAGAAAAAGGGAAGTGCGGCAGTTGAACATTGGAATCATTGGCGGCGGTGCGATTGGTCTGCTTTGTGCCAGTTATTTATCACAGCATCATGACATCACTGTTTTGACAAGAAGAAAAGAACAAGCAGAGAAGATTCGAACATCAGGTATTAAGCGAACGGTAAAAGGAGACACATTCCTGGCGTCTGCGGAGGCAAGGGCAGGGATTACAGGAGTATTTGATCTGCTGATTGTGACGGTGAAATATCACCAGCTGCAAGAGGTGCTTGATGAACTATCCACATTACCTCGTCAACGAATCTTATTTTTACAAAATGGCATGGCCCACTTATTAGATTTAGAAAACTGGGACACGCCGCATTCAATATATATAGGTGTCGTAGAGCACGGGGCGATGAAGGTATCAGATCATGCAGTAAACCATACAGGGATTGGTGTCATCAAGTGGGGGGCTTTTCATCCTGAGGATGCAGCTGATGTGAGAAATGCTTTGAATGAAACGCCGGCCCAATTTCAGATGATTTATACGGATGAATGGAAAAAAGTGCTGGAGGAAAAACTGCTGGTCAATGTCTGTATTAACCCGCTCACGGCTTTATTGCATGTGAAAAATGGAGAATTGATCGCAACTCCTGCATATGAATACATGATGAAATGTGCATTTGAGGAAGCATTGTCCATTCTAGGTCTGGCTGAAAAAGAGCGGCTCTGGTCACACGTCGTTTCCATTTGTAAGAAAACGGCCGCCAATCAATCGTCAATGCTTCAAGATATCGTCAAAGGCCGTGAAACCGAAAGAAAAGCCATCGTTGGCTATCTTTTAAAAAAGGCTCAAGCTCAAGAAATTCTGGCGCCACATCTTACTTTCTTCAATCGAAGCTTGGAAGTATTGGAAAAAAAGCAAACAAAATCTTTTGAGTGAGCTCATTTACATGCTATACTTTTTTCGGGAAACTAACTATTTATTGAAGAAAGGAAGTTCTAAACATGCAATTGACTGAACTTTCCATCCGAAGTCAGAATTTATTCATACGTGATTATATAGAAGAAAAAAAAGAGATGACTGCTTTTTTTGATTATGATATACATTCTGAGCACACATGGAAAAAAAGATACGACGATCTCATGGAAATGAGCTTCCCGCGCGAGGCTTTAGCGGATTATATGAGCGCATACCACGCAAAGTTTGAATCGGCAGCGATGCGTCAGAACATTGAAAAGATCCGTGATGAACGGAGTGTCATGGTGGTTGGAGGACAGCAGGCAGGTCTACTTTCAGGACCGCTTTATACCATACATAAAATCATATCCATTATTCAGTTCGCAAAAGAAAAAGAATCAGTGCTTGGCGTTCCTGTGATTCCAGTCTTTTGGGTAGCAGGTGAGGATCATGACGTAGATGAAATTAATTTTGTCTACACATCTGGCGAAAAAGGTCCAGTCAAGCAAAAGCTGCCATTACATAACGTCAAAAAAACTGCTGCCAAAAGAACACCTCTGCATCAAGAAAAAACAGAGAAATGGCTCCGCGATGTGTTTTCAACATATGAAGAATCTGCGTATACAAATGACTTGCTTGATCAGCTTCTTCGATGTTTACGCAAATCACAAACATTTACGGATTTCTTTGAATGGATTGTATGCGACCTTTTTGAAGAAGATGGACTGCTTCTATTTAATTCAGGAGACTTAGGCGTCAAACCACTTGAGCGTACGTTATTCAAGCATATTGTTGAGACAAATGATGCGGTCACAGCTCGTTTGAATGAAACGCAGGCTGCCATGAAACGAGCGGGATATCAGCCGATCATAGAAGCTGGTGACAATCAGGCGAACCTGTTTTACGAATATGATGAAGAGCGTTTCCTTATTGAAAAAGAAAACGGCCAGTTTTCTATATCAGAAGTGGGGCTTACGTGGACAAAAGAAGAGCTTTTGCAGGAAATTGAGGAGCACCCAGAACGGTTCAGCAACAATGTGGTGACGCGTCCCTTAATGCAGGAAACCCTTCTCCCAACACTTGCTTTTATGGCAGGACACGGTGAAGTCAACTATTGGGGAGAACTGAAAGGAATTTTTGAGCATTTTGAATTAAAGATGGCACCCGTTCTTCCAAGACTGCACGTGACCATTCTTGAAAGGCACATCGATAAGAAGCTGCCGGTCAGAGAACTTTCTCTAAAAGAAGTGCTCACAAACGGAGTAAAAGAAAAGAAAGAGGCTCACTTTGAGCAAAGCCTTCCAGACAGCTTTGTTCAAGCCGTTGATCAGGCGAAACGTGAATTAGCGAATGTTCATGGCGTATTGAGGCAAGAAGCACTGGAGGTTGAACCAAACTTCGAACAGCTGCTAGATAAAAATGCCAAATTTATCGAAGACCAGCTTCAATTTGTTTATCAAAAGGTGGCGCAGCGTGTGGAAGAGAAGGAAGGTTATATCCTTCGAGACTTTGAACGGATTGAAAACAGCTTAAAACCATTAGATGCCCCGCAAGAAAGAATTTGGAATATCATGTACTTTTTAAACAAATATGGTCCAGAATTCTTCAAAACGTTCAAAAATCTGCCATTTTCATTTCGAAACAAGCAGCAAATTGTCAAACTTTGAAATAAAGTTTTAATGAACCCTGACTAGTTCAGGGTTTTTTTTTATGTAGAAACAGTGTAAAATAAGTTTTGTGGAGAGAAGTGGTGGATAGTGGAGAGTAAGGGTGAGAAAGTGGGGCTCTGATTATCATGTTCATGGGTGAATACCAACATACGATTGATACAAAAGGGCGCATGATCATCCCTGCTAAATTTAGAGACGGTCTCGGAGAACAGTTTGTGCTGACGAGAGGGCTTGATCAATGTTTATTTGGCTACCCTATGAGTGAGTGGAAACTAATTGAAGAGAAACTCAAAGCACTGCCGCTAACGAAAAAAGATGCACGTGCGTTTACCCGGTTCTTCTTCTCCGGCGCAGTTGAATGTGATCTGGACAAGCAGGGGCGCATTAACATCGCATCAAACCTACTCCAATATGCAAAACTCGAAAAAGAATGTGTGGTCATCGGCGTTTCAAATCGAATTGAGTTGTGGAGTAAGTCGATCTGGGAACAATATACAGAAGAGCAAGAAGATTCTTTTGCTGAAATTGCTGAAAACATGATTGGGTTTGATATATAATAATCCCTTGTGCAGCAAGCTTTCTACACATTCATTTCTATTTGAAAAAGGTGGGACCATAACATCATGTTTCAACATGAGACAGTATTATTAAAAGAAACAGTTGACGGTTTAAACGTCAAAGAAGACGGTACATATGTAGACTGCACGCTGGGCGGAGCAGGTCATAGCTCATATTTACTATCTCAACTATCAGAAAAAGGTACATTGATTGGATTTGACCAAGACGATGCTGCACTGGATCATGCACGAGAGAAGCTCGCAGATTCAAAAGCGAACATTCTTTTCATAAAGAGCAACTTCCGATATTTAAAAGAACGTCTGAATGAACAAGGCATTACAAGCGTAGACGGTGTGATTTTTGACCTTGGGGTTTCATCTCCTCAGCTCGACACACCAGAGAGGGGCTTTAGTTATCACCATGATGCACCTCTTGACATGCGAATGGATCAAACAGCCGCATTGTCGGCAAAACAAGTGGTGAATGAATGGCCATTTGAAGATCTAGTTCGGATTTTCTACAAATATGGGGAAGAAAAATTCAGCAAGCAAATCGCACGCAAAATTGAAGAAGCTAGAAAAAAAGCACCAATTGAAACAACAGGTGAGCTTGTCGACATTATCAAAGAAGGAATTCCCGCACCTGCAAGACGAACTGGCGGACATCCAGCAAAAAGAGTGTTTCAAGCGATCCGAATTGCCGTAAATGATGAATTGAAAGTTTTTGAAGAAGCACTAGAACAAGCAATAGAGTTACTCAATCCGAAGGGGAGAATTTCTGTCATTACATTCCATTCACTTGAAGACCGGATTTGTAAAAGTACTTTTAAAGAAATGTCTTCTCTTCCAGAACTTCCGCACGGACTACCAGTGATTCCAGAAGGACTTGAACCAAAGCTGAAGCTGATCACGAGAAAACCAATCGTTGCATCAGAACAAGAGCTGGAACATAACAACCGTGCCCGTTCAGCGAAGCTCCGAATTGCAGAAAAAAAGTAAAACGACACCATAGATGATGATAAAAAGGAGGTTTCTTATGAGTAATTTGGCTTACCAAAGAGAAGTAAAACAATATCAAACAGAGCAGCAAGGCCAATCGGTTGTTATTAAAAGAAGAGGTTCTATCACACTTGGTGAAAAAATCTTACTTGTCATGTTTGTCATGGCTCTTATGTGCAGCTCCATTCTCATCATTTCTAAAGCCTTTGCTGTCTATCACGCCAATATCGAGGTGCAGAAATTAGAGCAGCAAGTATCTTTAGAATCGAAGAAGATCACTGAGCTTCAAAAGGAAAAAGACTTGCTGAGTGAACCAGAGAGAGTCATTGATACTGCGAAAAAAGCTGGCTTAAGCATTTCGAAAGATGTTAAGAAGGTCGATTAAGATGGCGATGCCTAAAAAGAATAAAATGATGAACAGAGGCGCGGCAATTGCGAGTATTTGCTTCGCCCTGTTTTTCTTTATCATCCTTGCACGTTTTATTTATATTCAGATTACAGGAACGGTCGATGGCCAAGTGTTAGCCGCAAAGGCAAATGAACAATATCAATCGAAGAAAACACTTGAAGCGAAAAGAGGGTCTATTTTAGACCGAAATGGGAATGTGATTGCCGAGGATACGTCTGTCTATAAGCTCATTGCGATCATGAGCAAGAAAATGACGGTCGATCCAAAGCACCCGATGCATGTCGTCGACAAAGAAAAGACAGCAAAAGAGCTGTCAAAAGTCATTGATATGAGTGAAAGCGAAATTTTAAAGCGTCTGAATACAAAAGATGCGTTCCAAGTTGAGTTTGGTAAAGCTGGGAAAGACATCAGTTTTTCAACAAAAGAAAAAATTGAAAAGCTAAAGCTTCCAGGGATCGCATTTGAAAAAGACACGAAGCGATATTATCCAAACGGCATGTTTGCGTCGAATCTGATCGGTTATGCAAGATTAGATGAGGCAACGAAGGACATGTCAGGCGCGATGGGACTTGAGAAGGCGCTGAACAAATTTTTAAAAGAAAAAGACGGCTATGTGACATATAACAGTGACAGAAGCGGATGGGCTCTTCCAAATAGTAAAGAAGACATTGTCGCTCCGAAGGATGGAAAAAATGTCACGCTGACCATTGATCAAAAAATCCAAGCGTTCCTTGAAGAAAGTATGACGCAGGTTGCCAAAAAATATAAACCGAAGAAAATCATTGCCACAGTCGTTGACCCAAAAACAGGAAAGGTGCTCGCGATGGGACAGCGGCCAAGCTTTAATTTAAATGAATTAGACATTACGAATTATAACAATGATGTCATTTCATATGCGTTTGAACCAGGTTCAACGATGAAAATCTTCACACTTGCTGCGGCAATCCAAGAAGGGGTCTACCAAGGCAATGATAAATATCAATCTGGTACTTATAAAGTAGGAGGCGGCCTTGTAAGAGACCACAACAATGGAAATGGCTGGGGGAAAATTGACTTTCATGAAGGGGTTCTCCGTTCGTCTAACGTAGCTTTTGCAAAGCTGGCAAAAGAAAAATTAGGCTTCACGCGCTACGAACAATATTTGCAGAAGTTCCATTTCTATGACAAAACAGGTATTGACTTACCGAACGAAGCGTCTAGTAAAATCAATTACAGATACGAATATGACAAAGCATCGACGGCTTACGGTCAAGCGTCTGCCATTACACCGATTCAACAAATCGAAGCAGCGACAGCAATAGCAAACGGCGGAACGATGATGAAGCCATATGTCATTGATCATATTACAGACCCGAACACAAACAAAACGATTTTACAGCACGAACCAACAGTAGCTGGAAAACCAATTTCCTCTGATACAGCAAAGCAAGTCCGTGACATTTTAGGTGAGGTGGTTTCCTCGAAGATTGGAACAGGCCAGCCTTACCAAATCAAAGGATTTGACGTTGCTGGGAAAACAGGAACAGGACAAATTGGCGGTGCCGGCGGTTATCTCAAAGGAAGAAACGATTACGTCTTTTCATTTATGGGAATGGCGCCAAAAGATGATCCGAAGCTGCTCGTTTATGTCGCTGTACAGCAGCCGCAGCTGTCTGATACAGAAACTGGCTCTGCCCCAGTTGCACAAATCTTTAACCCAGTCATGAAAAATAGTCTGCTATATTTAAATATTGCACCAACAAAAACAGACGATAAAAAATCGGGCGAACAAAAAGTGAAGCAAGAAACAATGCCTTCATTCTTAGATTTAGAAGTGAAGCAGGCGGAAACAGAAGCCAAAAACAAAAACTTAACGCCTGTTGTCATCGGCGACGGCCTCTCCATTAAACGACAGTGGCCAAGTGCAGGCTCTGAATTCTCTGAAAGCCAGAAAGTTTTCTTGAAAACAGCAGGAAAAACGATAAAAATGCCTGATATGACAGGCTGGTCGAGACGGGAAGTCCTTCAATATGCATCCATTTCCGGTGTGCATATCGAAACAAAGGGACAAGGATATGCTGTCAAACAAAGTGTGAAAAGAGGATCGGAGATTTCAGATAAAGTCGTCACTGTGACATTTAAAAGTCCGAATTAACTGCAAAACCTAGCAAACCACTTGCTAGGTTTTTTCTTTTGCCGAGCGGGATAGACGAGACGTTCTACATAAGGACGGGCCTGCATATGATGGAAACAAGCCATATGTATGTAAGGAGTGAACCAGGCGTGCGAGTATCAAGTGTAACAGTGAGAAAACGATTGCTTTTCGTGCTGCTGTTTGGGGTGATCATTTTTTTCATCATAGATACTAGATTAGGATATGTACAGTTTATTATGGGCGAGAAGCTCACAAGCTTAGCAAAAGATTCATGGAGCCGGAACCTCCCGTTCGAACCAGAAAGGGGAGATATTTTGGACCGAAATGGGGTAGAGCTTGCGACGAACAAAAGTGCCCCATCTATATTGGTCGTCCCGCGGCAAATTAAAGATCCGGCAGAAACAAGCAAGAAACTGGCGGCAGTACTGAATATGTCTGAAGAGAAAGCGTACAAGCACGTCACAAAGAAAACATCCATCGAACGAATTTCTCCAGAAGGGAGAAAAGTATCTCATGAAAAAGCAAAAGAAGTCAGAGAGCTTGATTTAGATGGTGTTTATGTTGCAGAAGACAGCATCAGACACTATCCGTTTGGCAGTTTTCTTTCTCATGTGCTGGGCTTCGCTGGAATTGATAATCAAGGGTTACTTGGACTGGAAGCCTATTATGATGATGACCTAAAAGGTGAAAAAGGCTCTGTAAAGTTCTATTCCGATGCAAAAGGGCAGAAAATGCCAGATGAAGCAGATGATTATACACCGCCTAAAGATGGTCTTGATATGAAGTTAACTGTCGATGCGAAGGTGCAAACCATTATAGAACGGGAATTAGACAATGCGCAGGCAAAATATAACCCAGATGGGATGATTGCAATTGCGATGAACCCGAAGAACGGTGAAGTGCTTGGGATGTCGAGCAGACCGGATTTTGATCCAGCGGATTATCAATCAGTTGACTCGAAAGTGTTTAACCGAAATCTACCGGTGTGGAGCACATATGAGCCAGGTTCGACGTTTAAAATTATTACGCTTGCAGCAGCACTAGAAGAGAAAAAAGTCAATTTAAAACGCGATCATTTTTTTGACAGCGGTTCTGTGACAGTTGATGGTGCAAGACTTAGGTGCTGGAAAAAAGGCGGCCACGGATCACAGTCATTTTTAGAAGTGGTTCAAAACTCCTGTAACCCCGGTTTTGTTGAACTAGGCGACCGTCTAGGAAAGGATAAATTATTTTCCTATATTAAAAATTTCGGATTTGGCCAAAAAACAGGAATCGATCTTCAAGGGGAAGGGCGAGGCATTTTGTTCCCGCTGGACCGGGTTGGCCCTGTAGAGCAGGCGACAACTGCCTTTGGTCAAGGTGTATCTGTTACGCCGATACAGCAAGTAGCTGCCGTAGCAGCTGCGGTAAATGGCGGAACACTTTACACGCCGTACATTGCAAAAGAATGGATAGATCCAATCACAAAAGAGGTAGTGAAAAAGCAATCACCGATTGCCAAAAAGAAAGTGATTTCAGCAGAAACATCCAAAGAAATCAGATATGCGCTTGAAAGTGTAGTCGCTCAAGGAACTGGCCGAAATGCATTTGTTGAAGGATATCGAGTTGGCGGAAAAACAGGGACAGCACAGAAAGTAAAAGACGGCAAGTACATGGAAAATAACCACATTGTGTCGTTTATCGGGTTTGCGCCTGCTGATGATCCAAGTATCGTTGTATATGTGGCTGTAGATAACCCGAAAGGCACTATTCAATTTGGCGGGACAGTTGCTGCACCAATTGTGGGTCATATTATGCGGGACAGCCTGCCTGAGATGGGTGTGAAAAAAAGAAAAGGACAAATTGAAAAGAAGTACCAGTGGCTGGACACAAAAACCATTGAAGTACCGAATCTTGTAGGGGGATCTGTTTCAGACCTTGAATCCTTACTGATTAACCTTAAGATCGATGCTTCTGGAACGGGCAGTAAAGTGGTGAAGCAATCACCTGCTGCCGGGACAAAGGTCAAGGAAGGCTCCACCATCAGATTATACTTAAACGATGAATAATAAAGAATGAACAGAGGGTAGCCGCACTCATTCGGCTGCCTCTTTTTGTTGAAAGAGAAGGTCTGTTTGAAAAAAAGAGCCTAAAGTGTGTTTTTTCCAAGAGAAACTTAAGGAATACGCTGGATGTATCCTTTTTTTTACGATAAAATATAGACTGTGTGTTTTTTTCACAAGACATGCACGTGAACGAATTTGAGAGGTTTGATATGAAATGAAATTACAAGAACTCCTTACATACTTTAAAAGTGAAAATAACGAATTAATAAACGAAAATCCTGATATCACTTCCATTGAAATGGATTCAAGAGAGGTGAAAAAAGGGAGCCTTTTTGTCTGTATAAAAGGCTATACAGTAGATGGACACGATTATGCTGAAAAAGCGGTGAAAAGCGGGGCTGCAGCGATTGTAGCAGAACACCCTCTTAACATATCAGATGTACCAGTCATTATTGTAAAACACTCTCAAAGAGCTCTTGCAAGAATAGCTGATGCGTTTTACGAGCAGCCAACTCATAAGCTGAATCTCATCGGGATCACAGGAACAAACGGAAAAACTTCGACAACACACATGATTGAACAAATGATGAGAAAAGCTGAAAAGAAAACAGGCTTAATCGGTACAATGTATATGAAGGTGAATGATGACATTCTCGATGTGAAAAACACTACACCTGAAAGTGTCACACTTCAGAAAACCTTTAAACAGATGCTTGACCAAGATGTAGACACAGCCATTATGGAAGTATCATCACATGCACTGCATCTTGGCAGGGTACATGGATGTGATTATGATATTGCCGTTTTCACAAACCTTTCGCAGGACCATCTTGATTACCACAACACAATGGAAGAATATAAACATGCGAAAAGCTTGCTATTTTCACAGCTTGGCAGTGCCTTTCATCACGATAAGCCAAAGCATGCGATTTTAAATGCAGATGATGACGCTTCGAGTTATTATGAAAAAGTTACAGCTGCTGAAGTCATGACATATGGCTTAGAGCAAAAAGCAGATGTGATGGCAAAGAATATTCAAATCAAACCGAAGGGAACTCAATTTGATTTGATTACTCCAATTGGCACAAAAAATGTGACAGTTGCCCTCATCGGTAAGTTTAATGTGTACAACATCCTAGCAGCTGTATCAGTTGGGATCGTATCTGGCTTAACATTTGAAACGATTGTAAGTGCTATTGAAGAGCTGGAGGGAGTCAAAGGCCGATTTGAACTTGTGAACTGTGATCAAGATTTTCCTGTTATTGTCGATTACGCCCATACACCTGACAGCTTAGAAAATGTCCTGACAACGTGTAGAGAATTAACAGAGGGCAAAATTTTCTGTGTGATAGGCTGCGGCGGTGACCGTGATAAAACAAAGCGTCCTCAAATGGCCCAAATCGCTGTGAAGTATGCAGATGAACCTGTATTTACATCAGACAACCCAAGAAGCGAAGATCCTTCAGCTATTTTAAAGGATATGGAAAATGGGGTGCCAGACGCATATTATCATAGTTTTGTGAATCGCAAACAAGCCATCTTTTTTGCAATTGCCAATGCGAAAAAAGGCGATACAGTCTTAATAGCGGGTAAAGGTCATGAGACATATCAAATCGTTGGCGATCAAGTTTACGATTTTGATGATGCAAAGGTTGCTATGGACGCTATTTTAGATCTAAACAAATCTTAAAATGATGAAAAGAGTGTAATGAAATGAAGCATTTTGTACAAAAACAACATACGAAGAACGTGAATGAATACCTTAATAATGAATGTAATTTTCTGATGGAAAACGGCTTTGGAAATTCGGAAGGAGTAAAGAACGATGCTTGAACAGGTGATATTGTTTACAATCATAATGGGATTTTTAATCAGTGTTCTTTTATCCCCGATTTTTATTCCGTTTTTAAGAAGGCTTAAATTTGGTCAAAGTATTAGAGAAGAAGGACCACAGTCTCACCAAAAGAAATCAGGTACTCCGACAATGGGCGGAATTATGATTATCTTTTCTATTACCATTACAACGATTGTGATGATCAACAAATTTTCTGAGATTAGTCCAGAAATGTTTTTATTGTTATTTGTCACGCTTGGCTACGGTCTATTAGGATTTTTAGATGATTATATTAAAGTAGCGATGAAACGAAACCTAGGTTTAACATCGAAACAGAAATTAATCGGTCAAATTGTGATCGCAGTGATTTTTTATGCAGTCTTCCATTATTATCAGTTTGCAACGACGATTCGCATTCCAGGAACAGATGTCAGCTTTGATTTAGGATGGGCTTATTTTATCCTTGTCGTTTTCATGCTTGTCGGAGGTTCTAATGCCGTGAACTTAACGGATGGACTGGATGGTCTATTATCTGGAACTGCTGCAATTGCCTTCGGAGCCTTTGCTATACTGGCTTGGAATCAATCACAGTACGATGTAGCGATCTTTTCAGTAGCTGTTGCTGGAGCCGTTCTTGGGTTTCTTGTGTTTAACGCGCATCCTGCAAAAGTATTTATGGGTGATACAGGGTCGCTTGCTTTAGGCGGAGCGATTGTAGCGATTGCCATTTTAACAAAGCTTGAAATTTTGCTTGTCATTATTGGAGGAGTATTTGTTGTCGAAACGTTATCTGTTATTCTTCAAGTGATCTCCTTTAAAACAACTGGAAAAAGAATCTTTAAGATGAGTCCGCTTCACCACCACTATGAGTTAGTTGGCTGGTCTGAGTGGAGAGTAGTTGTCACCTTCTGGACAGCTGGTTTATTACTTGCTGTTTTAGGAATTTACATCGAGGTGTGGTTATAATTGAATAAGATGCAAATGTTAAAAAACGAACATGTATTAGTATTAGGTCTTGCAAAAAGCGGATATGCGGCAGCTTCAATTCTTCATGAGCATGGAGTAAATGTCATAGTAAATGACCAAAAGCCGTTTGAAGAAAATGAACCTGCTCAGCTTCTTTCTGAAAAGGGGATTGATGTCGTTTGCGGCAGCCATCCTCTTTGTATGTTCGATGATAAAGAAATTACGATTTTAATTAAAAATCCAGGAATTCCATATGAAAATGTGATGGTTCAAGAAGCGCTTCGCCGACGAATTCCAGTTTGGACGGAAATAGAATTAGCTTATCATTTAACCTCAGCTCCTTTTATTGGGATTACTGGTTCAAATGGAAAAACCACTACCACGACTTTGATTTATGAAATGTTGAAACAAGACAGTCAAAAAACTTTAGTAGCAGGTAATATTGGCACAGTTGCCAGCGAAGTCGCTGCAAAGGCAGCTGGCGATGAGTGGATCGTAACTGAACTCTCTTCTTTTCAGTTAATGGGAACAGTTGATTTCAGACCTAAAATCAGCTTAATATTAAATATTTTTGATGCACATTTAGACTATCACCACACTCGTGATGAATATGAAAAAGCAAAGCAGAAAGTATACGCACATCAACTTGAAGATGACATAGCTGTTATTAACCTCGATGATCCATCAGTCGTAAAACTGGCTGAAGCTTCAAAAGCAAAAAAAGTGTTTTTCTCAGTGAAAGAGCAAGTAGAACATGGTGCGTATATTAAAAATGGTGCGATCTACTACATGAATGAACATATCATCGATTTAAAGGATGTTGTTCTTCCTGGTGAGCATAACCAAGAAAATATTTTGGCAGCTATTTGTGTTGTGAAAAATGCAGGCTGTTCAAATGAAGCAATCGCACACGTTCTCACGACATTTAGTGGAGTGAAGCATCGTCTGCAGTTTGTAGATACAATTCAAAGCAGAAAATTCTATAACGATAGTAAAGCCACCAATATACTGGCAACAAGTAAAGCATTGTCAGCTTTTAATCAGCCGACCATTTTACTAGCTGGCGGGCTTGATCGCGGCAATGAATTTGATGAATTGAAACCTTTTATGAAAAATGTAAAAGGAATTATCACATTTGGTGAGACGGCACCTAAGTTTGTGAAGCTTGGTGAAGAACTGGGAATACATCACGTAAAACATGTCGATAATGTTGAACAAGCAGTACCTGCGGCGTTTAACATTTCTGAAGAAGAAGACGTGATTTTATTATCCCCGGCTTGTGCAAGCTGGGATCAACATAAAACATTTGAAGAACGTGGAGACATGTTTGTAAACGCCGTGCATATGCTTAAATAAGGGCTTGTCTCTCGTATGACTGACAGCCCAAATGAAATTATGCTTGGGGTGTCGGTCTCTTGACGAATAAGAAAACTTCTCCGGACTTTTTGCTTGTTGTCATTACGTTACTTTTATTGACGATTGGTTTAATTATGGTGTACAGCGCTAGTGCTGTGTGGGCATCGTATAAATTTGATGATTCGTTTTATTTTGCAAAAAGACAGCTTTTGTTTGCCGGAATCGGAGTTATCGCGATGTTTTTCATTATGCGAGTCGATTATTGGACGTGGCGGACTTGGTCAAAGATATTGATTGCTGTTTGTTTTCTCCTTTTACTGCTTGTACTTATTCCTGGTATCGGTATGGAGAGAAATGGATCAAGAAGCTGGATCGGTGTCGGTGCGTTTAGTATTCAGCCCTCTGAATTTATGAAGCTTGCGATGATTGCGTTTCTTGCAAAATTCTTATCTGAAAAACAAAAAAATATCACATCCTTTCGTAAAGGTTTCGCACCAGCATTAGGCATTGTATTTTCTGCATTTGCCATCATCATGCTGCAGCCAGATTTGGGAACCGGGACGGTAATGGTTGGAACCTGTATTATTATGATATTTGTTTCAGGTGCGAGAATTGCTCACTTTATATTTCTCGGTCTTTTAGGGCTCAGCGGATTTGCTGCACTAGTCTTATCAGCGCCCTACCGCATAAAACGAATTACATCGTACTTAAATCCTTGGGAAGATCCACTAGGCAGTGGGTTTCAAATTATTCAATCCTTATACGCTGTTGGTCCAGGCGGTCTGTTCGGAATGGGTCTCGGTCAAAGTAGACAAAAATTCTTTTATTTACCTGAGCCTCAAACAGACTTCATCTTTGCAATATTGTCTGAAGAGCTCGGCTTTATAGGAGGATCACTCATTTTGCTGCTCTTTAGTGTTCTATTATGGAGAGGCATACGAATAGCACTTGGAGCCCCAGACTTATATGGAAGTTTCCTAGCAGTTGGTATTATTTCAATGGTTGCCATTCAAGTGATGATTAATATCGCAGTTGTTACTGGACTTATCCCTGTGACAGGTATCACGCTCCCATTCCTAAGTTATGGCGGCTCATCACTGACATTAATGCTGATGGCAATTGGCGTACTCTTGAATGTAAGCAGGTACGCTAGATATTAGTGCTGCTAGTTCATGAAACCATGATGACATTTATTTTGCAAAAGTACAAAAAAATGATTTGAAGAGTAGAAATGACAGATTTTGTTTTGGAAACATGTTTTTTGACTCTTCTTTACAGGTTTTAACGGAGCCCTGTTGTTTAAAACAGGGTTTATACTTTGTTCAGAGCAGAAAAAAATTGAGGGGAAATGGTATAATGCGTATAGTAATCAGTGGAGGCGGAACAGGCGGACATATTTATCCAGCCTTAGCTTTTATTAAAGAAGTGAAAAGACTGCATCCTGATGTAGAATTTTTATATATTGGTACTGAAAATGGACTTGAAAAGAAAATTGTAGAAAGAGAAAATATCCCTTTCAAATCCATAGAAATTTCAGGTTTTAAAAGAAAGCTTTCCTTTGATAACGTAAAAACGGTGATGAGATTTCTAAAAGGCGTTCAAAAAAGCAAATCTTACTTAAAGGAATTTAAGCCAGATGCGGTCATTGGAACAGGTGGTTATGTGTGCGGGCCTGTCGTTTATGCAGCTTCTAAGCTGAAAATCCCGACCATTATTCACGAACAGAACAGCCTGCCGGGTATCACTAATAAGTTTCTAGCAAGATATGTTGATAAGGTAGCCATCTGCTTTGAAGAAGCAAAGGCACATTTTCCTTCTGAAAAGGTTGTATTTACGGGAAACCCTAGAGCCTCTGAAGTCGTCTCTATAAAAGAGGGGAAATCTCTGAAGGAGTTTGGACTGGATGAAACGAAAAAAACGGTTCTTATTTTTGGCGGAAGCCGGGGGGCTGCGCCAATTAATAGAGCAGTTATTGACATGCAAGATGGATTAAAGGCTAAGAACTATCAGCTTTTATATATCACGGGTGAGGTTCATTATGAAAAAGTGCTGAACGAACTAAAGGAAAAAGGTGCAGCACCTAATATGATCACAAAGCCTTTCTTGCATCAAATGCCGGAGTACTTGAAATCGATTGATGTGATTGTTGCAAGAGCCGGTGCCACAACGATTGCTGAAGTAACAGCCCTTGGAATTCCAACTATTTTTATTCCAAGCCCATACGTGACGGCAAATCACCAGGAAATCAATGCAAGATCACTAGAAAAGCATGACGCTGCAATCGTTTTAAGAGAATCAGAGCTTTCTGGAGAAAGCCTCCTTCATGCCATTGATGAAATTGCTGGTAATGAAGAAAAATTAAACGAAATGAGCCGTTTAACAAAAGAACTTGGAGTACCAGATGCGGCTGGACGTTTATATAATGTATTAAAAGAAATTACGACTACATGATGGAATGATATTAGGTAAGGCGGAGGGTAATATGGAGAACTTGAAGAATGAATTATTAGAAGCGCAAGTCGGTAAAGTGCTTGAAAATGAGCCGCTTGCAAATCATACGACAATGAAAATAGGCGGGCCGGCAGATCTATTGATCGTTCCTAAAGATATCGATTCAGTTAAAACGATCATGGATCAGATAAAAAAACACCACGCGGACTGGACGGTTATTGGAAGAGGGTCAAATTTACTCGTACTTGATAAAGGAATACGTGGCGTCGTCCTGAAGTTAGGCGCTGGACTTGATCACTTAACTGTAAATGAAGAAGAAATTACAGTTGGCGGCGGCTACTCTGTTGTAAGGCTTGCAACGTCTCTTAGTAAGCAGGGTCTTTCAGGGCTGGAATTTGCAGCTGGTATCCCAGGGTCTATTGGCGGCGCTGTTTATATGAACGCAGGTGCGCACGGATCTGATATCAGTAAGATTCTTGTGAAAGCGAGAATCTTATTTGAAGATGGAAGCATCGAGTGGCTAACAAATGAACAGATGAACTTTAGCTATAGAACGTCTGTCCTTCAAAAGGAACGACCAGGCATTGTTCTCGAGGCCGTGTTTAAGCTCAAACAGGATGATCGCGAGAAAATCACAAAGAAAATGCAGCAAAATAAAGACTATCGCAAGGAAACACAGCCTTATAATCGACCATGTGCCGGAAGTATTTTTCGAAATCCGCTGCCTGAATATGCAGGACAGCTTGTAGAAAAAGCGAATTTAAAAGGGTACCAAATTGGCGGAGCAAGAATCTCTGATATGCATGGCAACTTTATTGTGAACGCTGGCGGGGCTACTGCTCAAGACGTGCTGGACTTAATCCAGTACATCCAAAAGAAAATTAAAGATGACTACAATGTAGATATGCATACAGAAGTAGAAATTATCGGTGAAGCAAATTAAAAGCAAGTTTTATGAATGATGGCATCACAGGAAAACAAACGGCATGAAAGAATGCCGTTTGTTTTCTCATCAAAAGATGACCCAAAGGTGTGGACAAGCAGCTTTGAATGGGGTGAAGAATATATATGCGGCCTGATCATGAAAATGAAAAGATCGTCAATATAGAAGAACGAATTCCTAAAATTAAAGAACAAAGGAAGCAGAAAGCGAATCGGAGATTAATCTCTTTTATTCTACTGTTTTTTATCATGGTTTTAATCATTATTTATTTGCAGACACCAATCAGTAAAATTTCTTCTTTAACTATTACGGGTAATGAGCATGTCCCTACAAAACAGCTTGTGAAACTTTCCCAGATTAAAGAAGGCGAAACAGAGTTTTGGAATTTAAATAAAGATTTAACAGCAGATCATATTAAACAAAACAAACTGATTAAAAGTGTCAGTATCAAAAAACATTTTCCAAATAAGGTTAGTATTGCTGTCAAAGAATATGCCAATATTGCGTATCTTCAAAAGGGAAATTTATACTATGAGCTTCTTGAAAATGGGACAGCATTACCAGAAGAAGTCACACCAAGTCATGCAGGACCTATTTTTGTTGATTGGGACAATAAAGAGAAGCTGAAGCAAACGGTTAGATCTTTAAATCAGCTGCCAGCCTCTATTCAGGAACTCATCTCAGAAATATATTATGTGCCAACAAGCTCAAACCAGTGGCTCGTTAAATTTTATATGAATGACGGGAACACCGTGATTGCATCAATTAAAACATTCGCTGATAAAATGAAAACCTATCCTGCCATTGTAAAAGAACTTTCGCCATCTGAAAAAGGCACAATCCATATGGAAGTCGCGACGTATTTTGAAGCGTTTAAATCTAAGAAAAAGGAAGATGAACGTTGAGAGGCAAAACAGTTATATTCTCAATTGTCATGCTTGTTCTTGGTTTTCTGATTTCTTTTTCATACCAATATACTAAGCAGCATCAGGCAGATGTCATTCGAACAGAGCAATGGAAAAAAGAATACTCCTTGAAAAGTCAGCTGACAAAGCAAGAAAAGGCGAATCAGAAACTTGAAAAAGAATTATATAGTCTTCAATCACAGGTTCAAGCCACTGAGTCCAATTTGAAAAATGAAAAAGAGCAGTATTTTAATGTATTGGAAGATGTTGAGAAATACAGGATGTTTACAGGAGAGATCGGTGTAAAAGGAAAAGGGGTAAAAGTATCCCTTGAAGATGCATCTTATATCCCGAGTGGACAAAATGTCAATAATTACATTGTTCATGAGAGCCACATTTTTCATGTGATAAACGAACTGTTTATATCAGGGGCCTCTGCCGTATCTATTAATGGACAGAGAATTACACACCAATCATACATACATTGTAACGGCCCAGTTGTCACAGTTGACGGTGTTCAGCATCCAGCGCCATTTGTTATTTCTGCTATTGGTGATCCGGCTGTGTTAATACCTGCATTAAATATTGCAGGAGGAGTGGTCGATCAGCTGACAAGTGATCACATTTCGATGACGATTGAAAAAAAGGATATTCGTATGAATCCTCTTTTAAAACACAAAGATTAAAAGTGAAAAGGTGAGTGGTGTTGAGGAAAAAGAAGCCTTTACTTAGTTTGACAGCCTTAATGGTGATATTCGGCATCATGGTCTCCATCCAATTTAATTCATTGCAAAAGCCCAAAGTTCGTGATACTCGCGATGTGTGGGAGCTAAGAGAGGATTTATCTGCATCTAAAAGTAAAGAATTGGATTTACTGAAAGAAATTGATAAATACGATGAAATGCTGAAAAAGTATGGTCGTCAAGGAGATCAATCAAAAGAGGCTCAACTAACTAAAACATTAAAAGATTTAAAAGAAAAGGCTGGTTTTACAGAAGTGACAGGGGAGGGAATTGAAGTTGACATCTCTCAGCTCTTCTCCAAGGATCTGACCGGGGAAGAAGTGAAAAATATCCCGCCTGATCTTCTGAAAAAGCTAATCAACGAAGCCAATATGTATGGGGCAAAACATATTTCCATTAATGACCACCGTGTGATTAATACAAGTGTGATTCGAGATATTAATGGCACGACGAAAATGGATGGCTACAGCTTAGATGGTGATGAAGTGACCATCAAGATGATCAGCGACCAGGCCGACAAATTATACAGCCGTTTAAATGTATCAGATATTGGTGATTTGTTTGCTCAGGAAAATTTCGGCTTAAGTATTAGCCAGCCGAAGCAGCAAATTCAATTAAAAGCATATGACGGTGCAATTCAGTTAAACGAGTTGAAGCCTCTTGACGATGTAAAGGAGGGAAAATCTTAATGTGGCTTCCTGTACTTGGCTTAATCATAGGAGTTGCGATCGGTTTCTTAACAAATTTTACGATACCGAATGAGTATTCTAATTATCTTTCCCTCGCTGTACTTGCTGCGCTTGATACATTGATTGGTGGAATCAGGGCACATCTGCAAGGGGCATACGATGAACTAGTGTTTGTATCAGGCTTTTTCTTTAATATTATACTTGCAATAAGTTTAGCTTTTCTGGGCGTCCATCTTGGTGTAGACTTGTATTTAGTCGGAATGTTTGCTTTCGGCGTTAGATTGTTTCAAAATATAGCAGTTATTCGCAGAATTCTACTAACAAAATGGACAATTTCTAGAGAAAAAAAGAAAAAAAGTGAGTCATAAAAAAGGATATACATATGATGTAACGAATATTTTCAGTAATCCTAATAAAAAATGTTGATTTTTTAAGTTTTGTTACACACTTGTAAAAACACATTCATTGTATTGTTGTTCAGCAAATAATAGAATAGAAAGTATTGATATGTGAGGAGGTGCCATAGAATGAACAACAATGAAATTTACGTCAGCCTTGACATCGGTACATCCAATATAAAAGTCATCGTCGGAGAAATGGCGGATGATTCGCTTAACATTATAGGTGTTGGAAATGTCCCTTCAGAAGGGTTAAAAAAAGGATCGATTGTTGATATAGATGAGACAGTTCATTCTATTAGACAAGCATTTGAACAGGCTGAGAGAATGGTAGGTTTTCCTTTACAAAAGGCGATTGTCGGAATTAACGGAAACCACATTCATATTCAGAATACGAGCGGCGTGGTCGCAGTATCTAGTGAAAACAAAGAAATACATGCTGAAGATGTGAGACGTGTCTTAGATGCTGCACAGGTAGTATCTATTCCTCAAGAACATCTCGTCGTAGACGTTATCCCGAGACAATTTATCGTCGACGGAAGAGATGAGATCACTGATCCGAAAAAAATGCTTGGTGTTCGGCTAGAGGTGGATGGATCGTTAATTACAGGTTCTAAAACGATTCTACATAACTGGCTCCGATGTGTAGAAAGAGCTGGAATTGAAATTATGGATATTTGCTTGCAGCCGCTCGCATCGGGCTCAGCAGCATTATCGAAAGATGAAAAAAATCTAGGGGTAGCTCTCGTCGATATTGGCGGCGGATCTACAACGATTTCCGTATTTGAAAACGGGCATCTCTATTCTACTCACAGTATCCCTTTGGGCGGAGAGAACATTACAAAAGATTTGTCTATAGGACTTAGAACTTCTACTGAAGAAGCTGAACGAATCAAAAAACAATTTGGACATGCGTTTTATGATGAGGCATCGTCTGAGGAAACATTTGAAGTTTCTGTCATCGGTACCGATCAGAAACAGACGTATACACAGCTTGAGGCGGCTAATATCATCGAGGCTCGGCTGGAAGAAATCTTGCTCTTTGTGGCAGAGGAATTAAGAAATATGGGTGTCCATGATTTGCCTGGCGGATTCGTTCTAACAGGTGGACAGGCAGCTATACCAGGTATCCTTTCTCTTGCACAAACGGTCTTGCAAAACAATGTTAGAATTGCAAGTCCGAATTATATTGGGGTGAGAGAACCTCAGTATATGACAGGAGTGGGTCTGATCCACTTTGCTTATCGCAATGCAAAGATTCAGGGCAGACAAGTTGGATTCCAAATGCCGGATGAGGCGTTTCATGAAGTAGGCGCATCCATGGAGCCGGTTTCTTCTGCACCACAAGTGAAAGAAGCGCAGCCAAGACCGAAAGTAAAACAAAAAGCACAAGAAGAGACAAATAAAAAACCGGGCAAAATGAAAAAACTATTTAATATGTTCTGGGAATAGAATTAGATTTTCGACGGATTAGGAGGATTCAGCATGTTGGAGTTTGAAACAAATATAGACGGCCTAGCATCAATTAAAGTAATCGGAGTAGGTGGAGGCGGAAATAACGCTGTCAACCGAATGATCGAAAATGACGTACAAGGTGTCGATTTCATTGCAGTCAACACAGATGCACAGGCGTTAAATCTATCAAAAGCAGAAACGAAAATGCAAATCGGTGCTAAGCTGACAAGAGGGCTTGGAGCAGGTGCGAATCCTGAAGTCGGTAAAAAAGCTGCTGAGGAAAGCAAAGAACAGATTGAAGAAGTATTAAAAGGCGCAGACATGGTCTTTGTTACTGCTGGTATGGGCGGTGGAACTGGTACGGGTGCTGCACCTGTCATTGCAAAAATCGCAAAAGATTCTGGTGCATTGACAGTTGGAGTCGTGACTCGTCCTTTCACATTTGAAGGAAGAAAGCGTCAGCTTCAAGCAGTCGAAGGAATTGCTTCTATGAAAGAAGCAGTTGACACTTTAATTGTGATTCCAAACGATCGCTTGCTTGAAATTGTTGATAAAAACACGCCAATGCTTGAAGCATTCCGTGCAGCAGATAACGTGCTACGACAAGGTGTTCAAGGGATCTCAGATCTTATTGCTACACCAGGTTTAATCAACCTTGACTTTGCTGACGTGAAAACGATCATGTCCAATAAAGGTTCTGCTCTTATGGGTATCGGTGTTGCGACTGGTGAAAATCGTGCCGCTGAAGCTGCGAAGAAAGCTATTTCTTCACCACTTCTAGAAACGGCAATCGACGGTGCACAAGGTGTCATCATGAATATTACTGGTGGTACGAACCTAAGTCTTTATGAGGTACAAGAAGCAGCGGACATTGTGGCTTCTGCATCTGATGAAGATGTAAACATGATTTTCGGTTCTGTCATTAATGATAACTTGAAGGATGAAATTGTGGTAACTGTGATCGCAACTGGATTTATTGAGCAAGAGCCAGAGGTGTCAAAACCACAAAGAAATCCATTAGGGCAAGGATTAAAGCAAAATCAATCCATTCCTCAAAAACGTGAAGTAAAACGTGAGGAACATCAGCAGTCATCATCTCAGCCGAGACAAAATACACAATCAAGCGATGATACGCTGGATATCCCAACGTTCTTGCGCAACCGTAATAAACGCTAATCGAGTATCACTCATCCCCTTCCACCGGAAGGGGATTTTTTCATGTTCAATATATAAAGAAACCCGCATCACTACTAATCAAAAAGTCTTAAATGTGTTTGGATTACTTTATCTAACATATGTATTTCGACTTAGATTGATTAAGTAAAAAGAATCATTTTTAAATCCTATTACAAAAAGCGACAAAATGATGAACTTTATTTGACTACATTAAATAGAACACCATGAATCTTGTCATGAACAAAGGAAAGGGAGGAGTTAAACCCATACACTGTTTGACCATTTGAGGAGGAGGGATTTGATTGAAAGTGAAGTTTCGCAAAACCGCCGGCTATCGTTTGATGAGTCTTTTGGTGATTGGTACTTTAACGATGACAAGCTTTGGGATGGTTCAAGCAAAATCGACTTCTACCTCATATCAAGAGGA
This sequence comes from Bacillus sp. FSL M8-0350, assembly GCF_038593345.1. NCBI lineage: Bacteria > Bacillati > Bacillota > Bacilli > Caryophanales > Bacillaceae > Bacillus > Bacillus sp. FSL M8-0350. The sequence goes on from NZ_CP151985.1 coordinate 1,487,669, forward strand.
AGCTGTTTCCTCCAAGAAAACAAAAGCAAAGATCTCATCTAGATTAATGAAACAGTTTCAACAAGAAGACAAGGTGACCTTTTTAGTCAAAATGAAGGAACAAACCAATGTCAAAAAAGTGGCGAAGGATGCTGTGTCAAAAGCCAAAAAACAGAAATTAACAGCTGCTAAAACGCAGTACACAAAAAGATCAGCTGTCGTATCAGAACTAAGAGCGACGTCTGAAGAGACGCAGGAAGCGCTGCTTGCTTATTTACAAAAAGCCCAAAAGAAAAAGCAAGTGAAAGATATTCATTCGTACTATATTGTGAATGGTCTCGCTGTGACGGGAACGAAAGAAGTCATGGAAAAGGTAGCTTCCTTCCCAGAAGTAGATCAAGTGCTGCCAAATGAAATCCGTCAAATCCATCGTCCTGTTGATTTGAAGACTTCAAAGAAAAACAAACAAATCAAAGCAGCAGATGGAATCGAGTGGAATATTTCTCAAGTTCATGCCCCAGAAGTGTGGGCTTTAGGCTATGACGGAACTGGTACCGTTGTGGCAAGTATTGATACAGGTGTGGAATGGGATCATCCTGCATTAAAAGAAAAATACCGCGGATTTGACCCTGCACGTCCGAATGAACCTTCTCATGAATTCAATTGGTACGATGCAACGACAGGTTCTAAAGCGCCATACGATGATTTAGAGCATGGTACACATGTAACGGGAACGATGGTTGGCTCTGAGCCAAATGGAGAGAATCAAATTGGAGTCGCACCAGGTGCAAAATGGATCGCGGTGAAAGCTTTCTCAGAAGATGGTGGATCAGATGCTGATCTGCTTGACGCAGGTGAATGGATTTTAGCTCCAAAAGATGAAAATGGAAACCCTCATCCGGAAAAGGCACCTGACGTAGTGAATAATTCTTGGGGCGGCGGGCCTGGTCTTGATGATTGGTATAAAGATGTGGTCAATGCTTGGAGAGCAGCGGACATCTTCCCAGAGTTTTCAGCTGGTAATACGGATTTATTTAACCCTGGCGGTGAGGGATCTATTGCAAATCCTGCGAACTATCCCGAAGCCTTTGCGACGGGTGCAACAGATCAAAACAACAAACTGGGTTCTTTCTCTTTGCAAGGCCCCTCTCCATATGGGGTCATGAAACCAGATATTGCGGCCCCAGGGGTAAATATTCGTTCTTCTATTCCTGCGAAAGGATATGAGGATGGCTGGAATGGAACCTCGATGGCAGGTCCGCATGTTTCAGCTGTTGTGGCTCTTCTGCGCCAAGTACAGTCAGATCTGTCTGTTGAAGAGATCGAAGAAATTCTCATTGATACTGCAAAACCGCTGACAGATCAGCAATTCCCGGAATCCCCTAACAATGGCTATGGGGCAGGATTAGTTGATGCAAAAGAAGCCATCACAGCATTAACAGATGGAATTGGCAAGATTGAAGGACAGGTAACAAAAGAAGGAGAAGATACAGAACCACCTGTTTTTTCTCATAAAGGACCGAATGAAATTTTTGCCTCTACGCCAACACCTCTAAGTATTACAGCAGAAGATAAAGTAGCTGTGACAAATGTCTCCTTGAGCTATCAAGTGGATCAAGGGAAAAGGGAGACGCTGCAAGCAAAACGAACGGATGGAAATCATTTAAAAGGGACATATGTTGTTCAGCTCCCAGAACTTGAGGGTGAAAATGTCACGTACCGATGGATTGTGAAAGATTTTGGAGAAAATGAAGCTGCATCAGAACCGTATACGCTTCCGATTAAAACATCCATCACGACTGGCTACTCGCAAGATTTTGAAGCTTGGCCAAGTGGATGGTTCAGTGGTGGAACAAAAGATCCTTGGCAGTGGGGGAAGCCGACCACAGGTCCGAAACAGGCCTTTACTGGAGATCATGTCTACGCTACAAACCTAGACAGTCCTTATGAAAATCAAACAGATGCTCATTTATCTATGCCGATGATTGCTGTACCTGAGTCAGGCTCCGCCTTTTTACAATATCAATACTGGCATGACCTTGAAGCAAATTATGACTATGTGCATATTCATGTGCAGCCTGAGGGGGAAGATGCTGTCCAAGTGGCAGCCTACACAGGCAAAACAAGTGGATGGACAAAAGGAGAAGTAGATTTATCTGCTTACAAAGGTCAGAACGTGAGAGTTATTTTTCAGCTAAGAACGGATGGCAGTGTGACAAAAGACGGTTTTTATTTAGATGATGTGAAAATAACAGATCAAGCCTTGCCTCAAAAGGCAAAGAAACAGCTTGGCGTCATCAAAAAAGAAAAGCCAGCACAGGAGCAGAAGAAACCTGTCGATCCGAAAAGCGCAAAGCCTGCTAAAATAAAAGAAAAACATGTCCAGATGAAAAAGGAAAAAAGTGTAGATGCCCCATCTATCAAAGCTCTTCCGATGAAGGCAGAAATCAGTGTTCTTGAAAGCGGCAAGTCCACGTACACAGATGAAGCGACAGGGAGATATCAGCTTTCTCATGGTGCAGGGGAATTTACAGTGAAAGCTGAAGCATATGGCTTTGAATCACGCACACAAAAAGTCAATATTTCTGCAAATGATCAAGCAGAGGCAAATTTCTCATTACAGCCACTAGAAAAACGAACGATATCTGGCACAATTGTCAATGAAACAACGGGTGAAAAAGTAAAGGATGCTACGGTTTATCTTGTAGAGGATGCGAAAATTGAGCCGGTGAAAACAGATGAATCTGGCGAGTTTTCTCTAGAGGCATTGAGCGGTGTGTATACAGTCAAAGTATTTGCGAAAGGGTTTAAAGGATATTCGTTTACAGCCGATGTGACAGAAAAGCCGCTTGAAAAAGCAATCAAGCTGGAACCTTTCATTGGTTTTGCTGGCGAAATTGGCTACGATGACGGAACAGCTGAAAATGCACGGGCGTTCTATGATCCTGGTAATGGCTGGGCGGTGAAATTTTCATTAGAAAAAGGGAAGAAACAAGCACAGGTCACAGGGGGGCTTTTCCGTTTCTGGACAACAGAGTGGCCAGCCCCTGGCGGGAATGAATTTGCGGTTGAAGTGTATGATGCTTCTGGGAAGGACGGCGCTCCAGGTGAGAAAATTGCGGGACCTTTTAAAGCAAATGCGCTGCGTAATGGTGAATGGACAAAAGTAGATTTAGAAGATCAAGCCATTACGGTGGATGGAGATTTCTATCTTGTCTATATTCAAACGAAAAAGAATACGGAATCTCCAGGCCTTGCAACAGATGAAAATGGACCAAATGCTGAAAGAAGCTGGCAGCTGACAAGCGGTGCCTTTTCTCCTTCTCCAAAAGAAGAGGGAAATTATATGATTCGTGCGCTTGTCCAATATGAAGCAGCTGTGCCAGAAATAACATCTCCAAAGGCTGGAATGATCACGAACAAAGATGAACTGGAGATTGAAGGGAAAGCCTCTCCAGGTCTTGATGTAGCGATCTATCAAAACGATAAAGAGATTGCCAAAGTGAAAGCAGATCAGTCGGGTGCTTTCAAAGAGAAGGTTACAGTGTCAAGCGGAGAGCATGTATTCACGGCTGCTACTGTTACGGATAAAGGCGCAACGAAAAAATCCAAATCAGTCAAGGTGATCATTGATCAAACAGCCCCAGTGTTAACGATAGATACACCAAAAAAAGGGGAAAAGTCTAACAAAGAATCACTCACTGTAGAAGGAAAGGTAACGGATGATCATCTTGATCAAGTCACTGTGAATGGAAAAAAAGCAGCAATAAAAGCTGGGAAATATTCTGCAAGAATCTTGCTTGAAAACGGGAAAAATACGATCAAAGTAACAGCAAAAGATGCAGCAGGAAACAAAACGACTAAAAAAGTCGATATCGATGTTCAATACGAAGCGCCTGAGATTTCTAAGCTGACACCAGCAGAGAATGTCAATCTATCATCAGGTGAGTCTGTTAAAATTTCATTTAACAGCAGAGAAAAGCTAGACGCAACGTTTGTCATTCACATGCCGCTGACAAACGCGAGATCAAAGCTGAAAAATACAACAGAGCTGCCGCTTCGCGAGGTAGCCAAGGGAACATATGAAGGTTACTGGACAGCTACTTCTACCGCCAAAGCAAAAGGTGCAGTCATTGAAGTGATTGTGCGGGATGATTATGGAAATGTCACACGGCAAAAAGCCCCAGGCACATTAAATATCAATGAAAAATAATCCTTAAGAAAGGCACGCTTCCTTGGAGCGTGTCTTTTTCGTTTCGAATACTTGTTTGTAAGCTTGTCCGGAAGCACACTCTCTTTCTTTGTGCTCTCATTCCTCGACAAAAACAATAACAATCCACCAAAAGTTCTCTATCATCCCCAACAAGAATTGACAGACTTCCATCTCTTGGCTGTTTTATACTGGTACAAACAAGTGCAAGTACTGCTTTTGATTCTTTGTTTCAGATGAAAGGAGCAGAAGGTGGTCATTTATTTAGATGTGATTTGGCTGTTAAACTTTTGTTTTGATCTATTGCTTCTCTTACTCACTGCATTTATTCTCAAACGACAAGTAAAAAAACGGCGATATATGTTAGGAGCTCTGATTGGATCGAGCATTGTTCTCTTGCTCTTTACACCATTTGCAATGTTTGTGTCACACCCTCTAGGCAAACTGCTTTTTTCTGTCTTGATCGTGCTTGCAACTTTTGGATTTCAAAGATTTCGATTCTTTTTTCAAAACCTGTTTGCTTTTTACTTTGTCACATTTTTGATGGGAGGAGGCATGATCGGGGTTCATTCGTTTTTACAAACCAATACTGTTATTCAAGACGGGCTGCTGATTTCACAAAATGATGGCTTTGGTGATCCCATTAGCTGGCTTTTCGTTTTAACCGGCTTTCCTGCGATTTGGCTGTTTTCAAAGAAACGATTAGGAGAGGTCGGTGCGAAAAAAAGACAGTTTGATGAACAAGTCCTTGCGGAGATACACATTCAAGGAGAGACCATCCGCTTAAAGGGACTCGTCGATTCTGGCAATCAGCTGTATGATCCTATGACGAAAACACCTGTGATGATCGTTCAAGCAGATCAACTCATGTCCATTTGCGGAGAGCCATTTATAGAGCTTATGAAGCAGTCTCATCCTGTTGAAGTGATGCAAAAGCTCGATGATCAATTTCCGCTTCTTGACCGTTTAAGACTTGTTCCATATCGAGCGGTCGGTCATGATCACGGGTTTCTTCTATGCTTAAAACCAGATACGGTCATCATTTATTCAAAAACGCATATGATCCAGCCAGCCAAGTGTTTTGTAGGCATGAGTCTGAGCGGTTTATCAGCAGATCAGGAATTTCAATCCATCATTCATCCAGATATGTTAGACGGAAAAATCATCCAAGGGGTGTCTTAAGTTTTGGTGATGTCTTTTATCTTACGAGGTCAACTTGACATTTAGAAGGGAGAAGAAGATGAAAAAATTAAAATTTAAACTCACTTACTACTGGTATAAACTCCTCATGAAGCTAGGTCTTAAGAGTGATGAGATTTATTATATTGGTGGTAGTGAGGCGCTGCCGCCGCCATTATCAAAGGATGAAGAGCAGGAACTGCTTGTCAAATTACCAAAAGGTGATCAAACAGCAAGGGCTATCCTGATTGAAAGAAATTTGCGGTTGGTGGTCTACATTGCAAGAAAATTTGAAAACACAGGGATTAATATTGAGGATTTAATTAGTATTGGAACTATTGGTCTAATTAAGGCAGTCAATACATTTAACCCAGAAAAAAAGATCAAGCTTGCGACATATGCTTCGAGATGTATTGAAAATGAGATTTTGATGTATTTGCGCCGAAATAATAAAATTCGTTCAGAAGTGTCGTTTGATGAGCCGCTCAACATTGATTGGGACGGAAATGAACTGCTTTTATCAGACGTACTTGGAACAGATGATGATATTATCACACGTGATATTGAAGCAAATGTAGATAAAAAACTGTTGAAAAAAGCGCTGGAGCAATTAAATGACCGTGAAAAACAGATCATGGAGCTTAGATTCGGCTTGGTTGGCGGTGAGGAAAAAACCCAAAAAGATGTCGCTGATATGCTAGGCATTTCTCAGTCGTATATTTCAAGACTTGAAAAAAGAATTATTAAACGATTACAAAAAGAATTTAACAAAATGGTCTAAAAAAATTTTTAAAAAAGCTCTGTCCCTTTGCTGTCAAAGGAATCAACTTCTTTTCTCATGATTCTCGTCATCACTCGTGCATATTTTTCCATCCCAAGGAGATACTGAACTTTGTACAACAGCTCCTGTAGGGAGGGAAAAAAGTGTCCAGAAATAAAGTGGAAATCTGCGGAGTCGACACCTCCAAACTGCCTGTTCTGAAAAACGAAGAGATGAGAAAATTGTTCAGACAGCTGCAAGATGAGGGTGACGATACAGCAAGAGAAAAGCTAGTCAATGGCAATTTGCGGTTGGTTTTAAGTGTGATTCAGCGTTTTAACAACAGAGGCGAGTATGTGGATGATCTCTTCCAAGTAGGCTGTATCGGATTAATGAAATCAATTGATAATTTTGATTTAAGCCACAATGTCAGATTTTCAACTTATGCGGTCCCTATGATCATAGGAGAAATCCGTCGATACTTGCGTGATAACAACCCAATTCGGGTGTCTCGTTCACTAAGAGATATTGCCTACAAAGCGCTTCAGGTTCGTGAGAGGCTGATTAGTGAGACAAGCAAGGAGCCAACGGCAGAAGACATTGCCAAAGTGCTGGAAGTGCCTCATGAGGAAATTGTCTTTGCCCTAGATGCGATTCAAGATCCTGTTTCTTTGTTTGAACCGATCTATAATGACGGAGGAGATCCGATTTATGTGATGGATCAAATTAGTGATGATCGGAACAAAGACACACAATGGGTAGAGGAATTGGCCTTAAAAGAGGGAATGCGCAGATTGAATGATCGAGAAAAAATGATTCTCCGCAAACGCTTCTTCCAAGGAAAAACGCAAATGGAAGTCGCTGAAGAGATCGGGATTTCTCAAGCACAAGTCTCAAGACTTGAAAAAGCAGCCATCAAACAAATGAATAAAAACATCTTTTAAAGCCGCCGCTTCATGTGCGGCTTTTTTCATTCTTGGAAAGAGCACGTCTCTAGTATTGACTCTGTTATTTTTTTCATTTAATCTGTTTTTAACAAATGTTATTTTAGATATCATTTGTTAGGGAACACTTAAGCGGAAAGAAGGGTTATTATGACATTCCATGATGAAAGAAGGCTGCTCATTAAGGTTGCGCATATGTATTATGAAGAAGGCGCCACTCAATCTAAAATAGCAGAAGCGGTTGGGGTTAGCCGTTCGCTCATATCGAAATATTTGGCAAAAGCACGTGAAGCAGGAATCGTGGAAATCATTATTCATGATGAAGTGAATCAACAATATGGATCATTAGAAAGAAAAATAGAGCGGAAATATGGGCTGCGAGAAGTCGTCTGTGTGGAAACGCTCAGTCAAGAAACAACAAAAAGCCGAATTGGCGCTGCGGCGGCAGGCTTTTTATTAAAAGTCATGAAGGATGGACAAGTCATCGGTTTTTCCTCAGGAACCACTTTGTATGAAATGGCGAAAGCGCTTACGTCAGTTCAGCACTACCCATCCGTGACATTTGTTCCTCTAGTCGGGGGTGTGGGAAACGAAGATGTTGATATCCATGCCAATTATATTATTGCGAGATGCACAGAGGCACTCAAATCTAAATGTGAGTTTTTACATGTGCCTGTCATGCTTGATACGAAAGAAGCGAAGGATGTACTGATTCGGCAGCCGTCAATCAAAAAAGTGATTGAACTAGGAGAATCATCAAATATTGCGGTTGTCGGGATTGGCGGGGTTCCGCAGCATTCAACGATGGTGAAATCTTATATGACAAGCGGAGAGGAGGATATTCTTCAAGCGAAGGATGTAGCGGGTGACATTTGCTATAACTTTATTGATCACCAAGGGGAAGTGTATCCTCACCCATGGAACAACAGGGTAATGGGCATAAGCCCGCAAAAGCTGAAAGAAATCCCGCTAGTCATTGGTGTCGCTGGAGGAGAAGAAAAAATTGAAGCGATCCGGGCAGCATTAGAAGGTGGATTAATTCATGTATTAATTACGGATGAACGAACAGGAGATGCCTTATTAAAGTAACTACCTAATCATATTAGGTAGTTTTTTTGAGCCTTTAGACTCAAAAAGATTGAAAATTTTATCGATTTTATCTTGACACAAAGTTGACACATCATATAAACTAAGTTCATAACAAATGATAAATAAAATAACAAATGTTACAAGAAGCAGATTTTTGTTAATTTTTATAACATTTGTTAAAAGTTTCAGATTATTTTTCTAGCAATCTACACGAGAAGCAAGAAAACCTGAAAGGATGATTTAGATGTCAATCTATCAACAGTTGTTAGCTCGAGAACGCAGTGGAGATCCAATCAAAGTAGGAATTATTGGGGCAGGCCAAATGGGCTTTGGACTTATTTCACAAATTTCTAAAATTCCAGGCATGATTGTAGCAGGTGTTTGTGATATTCACCTTAGTGCAGCAGAGAAGGCAGCGAATTTTTACAAGCAGCATGCGAAGCCGCATCAAATGGTCGTCACAAATGATTATAGAGAAGTAATTCAATCAGATTTTGTGGAAGTTGTCGTAGATGCAACAGGAGTACCAGAGGTCGGAGCAAACATTTCTTTGGAAGCGCTTAATTCAAAGAAACATCTCGTTCTTTTAAATGTAGAAGTTGATATTACCATCGGTTTGGTGATGCATAAATTATTCACAAATGCAGGACTTGTTTATTCTGGATCAGCTGGAGACGAACCGGCAGCAACACTAGAATTATATGAATTTGCAAAAACAATGGGACTTGAGGTGCTCGTTGCTGGGAAAGGCAAGAACAACCCATTCTTCCCAGAAGCAAATCCAGATACGTGTAAAGCAGAAGCAGATAGTAAACATATGAGTGCGCATATGCTCGCTGCCTTCCAAGACGGAACAAAAACAATGGCAGAAATGAACTTATTAAGTAACGCGACAGGGCTTTTGCCAGATAAAGTCGGTATGCACGGAGTCGAAGCAAATTTAGAGAATGTAGCAGATAAATTGAATCAAAAACAACAAGGCGGCGTGCTCGATAACTTCGGAGTCGTTGAATATGTAAACGGACTTGCTCCAGGCGTATTCGTTATCGTCAAGAGTGATCTAGAGCCAGTAGATGAAGAGCTTCGTTACTTAAAAGTTGGAAAAGGTCCTCACTACACGCTTTACCGTCCTTTCCACTTAGCGAGCCTTGAAACACCTGTTACGATCGCAAAAGCGGTCTTACAGCATGATTCATCGATCCACCCGATTGGTGTACCAGTCTCAGAAACAGTCGCTGTTGCGAAAAGAGATATTAAAGCAGGAGAATCACTTGACGGAATTGGCGGATACTCCGTAAGAGGTGTACTTGAAACACATCAAGACATGAAAACGAACGGTCACATTCCAATTGGCTTAATCAGCGGAAAAGTTGTAGCGAAAAAAGACATCAAATTAGGACAGTTCCTTACTCATGATGATGTAGAGCTTGATTCAAACACAACCGTCTGGAAGCTGCGTTCATTACAAGATCACTTATTTCAATCATAAGGACGTGAAGCTATGGAAAAATTAGCAATCGTACTTTGTATCATTCTCATTGTGCAATATGGGTTATCTTTTATCCAAATCAAGTATTACCGCAAAAGCATGGACTCACTGATTGATGACTACAGAGGGAAACAAGGCTATCACTTATTTTCAGGAATGGAACGGCGCAAAGTTGGCCCTGGGGCCATTGCGCTCATCATTGTGGATGAATCGTATATCATTCAAAAATGCCATGTGCTTGGCGGCGTGTCGATCTTATCTAAATTTAAAGAAGTCCCTGCATATGAAGGCAAGCATGTAGGGGCTGTGCTGGACGAGCACCATATGATGAAGAAGACGTTGAAAAAGCGCAAAAAAGCGCCAGCTGTCATGCAAGCACTTTCCATGGCGGCTGAGCAGGCACTTGTCTCGATTTCGAAAAAAAATATAACAAATGTGAACTAAGGAAAGGGGAGATGAAACATGGAATGGATTCAATGGTTTGGAGAGCACTTTATCGGAATGTTTGAAGCCGGCGGAAAGCAGTTCATGGGTCTAATTACAGGTATCGTTCCAACGCTTGTTGTGTTACTTACTTTCACTTATGCTGTCATGAAATTTATTGGAGAAGAGCGAGTGAATAGAGCCATTCAGTTTGCAGCGAAATATACCATTTTGCGCTACACGTTAATGCCGATCTTATCTGTTCTTATTTTGACAAACCCAATGGCTTATACGTTTGGCCGCTTCTTACCTGAAAAACAAAAACCAGCATTCTATGATTCAGCTGTTTCATTTGTTCATCCGGTGACATCACTGTTCCCGTATGCCAACGCAGGAGAACTATTTGTCTACTTAGGAATTGCGAACGGGATTAAAGAAGCTGGATATTCAATGTCAGAGCTTGCTGTTCGTTACTTCTTAGTCGGGATCGTCGTCATTTTACTACGCGGAATCATTACTGAATGGATTACAAAATATTTAGCAGGAAAAATGAAAGCGAATTCACAATAGGGGAGGGTTAGACATGACAAACCACAAAGTATTTGTTGCAAAAGGTGCTGGCGGATGGGGAGAAGGCTTAGAGCTTGAACCAACTGGTAAAAGAAGAAAGGTTGTTTCCATTACAGGGGGAGGCATTCACCCGGTTGCACGTAAAATTGCAGAAATGACAGGGACAGAAGCATGTGACGGCTTTAAAAACTCTATACCAGAAGATGAAATGATGTGTGTTGTCATTGACTGCGGTGGAACAGCGCGAATCGGACTTTATCCAATGAAACGCATTCCTACTGTAGACGTTTTGGCATCCTCTCCTTCTGGGCCGCTTGCTAAACATATTACAGAAGATATCTTCGTATCAGGCGTAACAGAAAAAGATATTTCCTATGCAGAAGCATCTGATGGTGAGGCGAAAGCAGAAGGTCAGGAAAACAGTGAGTCGATTGACAAAGAGAATTTCAAAGAAACGTATGCAAAGCTGAAAGAGGAAAATATTGAGCGGCAGGAAAAAGGCAATTTCCTGATGAGGTTCTCACGCGGAATCGGGAAAGTCACCGGTACGTTCTACCAGGCCGGCCGTGATTCTGTTGATATGCTTTTGAAAAACATTATTCCTTTCATGGCATTTGTCAGTATGTTAATTGGAATTATCAATTATACAAAAATCGGTGACCTGATTGCCCATTTTCTATCACCTTTGGCAGGATCTCTTTGGGGGCTCTTACTGCTCGTTGTGGTCTGTACACTGCCGTTCCTATCACCTGTCTTAGGACCTGGAGCAGTCATTGCCCAAGTCATCGGTGTTCTGATTGGTAGTCAAATTGCACTAGGAAACATTCCGCCTCAATTTGCACTTCCTGCACTATTTGCCATCAACGGCCAAGTAGGGTGTGATTTTATTCCAGTGGGGCTGTCACTTGGTGAAGCGAAGCCGGAAACGGTACAATATGGGGTACCAGCTGTTTTGTATAGCCGTCTTATTACAGGGGTTCTATCTGTTGTGATCGCATACGTTGCCAGCTTCGGTATGTATTAAGTATTAAAGGAGGAATCGAGATACATGGTAACACAATCTGTCGTAAAAGAAATTGGGATCTTAGTCCCTCAATTTAAAGAAGATAAGCTGATTGTTTTATTTGGACCCGCAGCGCCGCAGGAATTAAGAGATATGTCTGTCATTCATGAGTTCGAGCATCTAGAAGAAGAGCCGCTGAAGCTGGGCGGAACCATTCAAGTGGGCGATCAAACGTACACGATCACAGCCCTCGGCAATAAAGCAAATGATAACTTTAAAGAGCTCGGCCATATTTCGATCTACTTCCAAGAACCGTTTGATGATGTATTACCAGGCGCTGTTTTTGCATCCCCCCACACGTTTCCTGATATAAAAGAAGGCGTACGAATTGAAATTTCGTAACCATGTAAAAAAAGCTGTTCCTAATTAGGAGCAGCTTTTTTATATGAGGTTTACCAGAAAGAGCATTTACGATATGCTGTAAACATTCATTATTTGTATATTCAGAATTTTTAATCAGGAGGAAGTTATGGTGTCACTTGAATTGAAGAATGTTTCATTAAAAAGAAATGGGAAATGGCTGCTGCAGTCTATTGACTGGCAGGTGAACAAGCAGGAACACTGGGTGCTTTACGGTTTAAATGGTGCGGGAAAAACCGCTTTATTAAATATGCTCTGCTCCTATTATTTCCCCACGTCAGGCGAGATGACAGTGCTGGGACATGTCTTTGGCAAGGAAGCTCTTGGTGAAAAGCTCAGGAGGAAAATTGGTCTCATCTCAGCGGGACTTGAAAAGAAATTGCATAGAGACGACAATGCTTTTGAAATTGTACTTAGCGGCGCATTTGCTTCTATCGGGCTTTATGAAACCCCGACAGATGAAATGAGAGAGAAAGCCATTGATCTATTAAAAGCATTTGGTTCATTCAAATATGCCAACAGAACATATGAAACCCTCTCACAGGGAGAGAAGCAAAAAGTCTTGATTGCGAGGGCTTTAATGAATGATCCGCAGCTTTTGATTTTAGATGAACCTGTGACGGGTCTTGATTTTTTAGCAAGAGAGCAAGTGCTGGAAACCATCTCATTTATTGCAGCAAAGCCTGATGCGCCTACTTTGCTCTATACGACCCATCATGCAGAGGAGATTCTGCCTGTTTTTCAGCACACCTTATTATTAAAAGATGGATCTGTTTTTGATCAAGGAGAAACAAAAGAAATGATGACAAGCGGCTTGCTTTCTTCTTTTTTTGAATGTCCGGTAGATGTCATGTGGAGAAATGGCCGTCCGCATTTAAGTAAATTGTAGATAAAAGAAACTATTGGTCTGCGTCCCTGCTTTTCCATCATACATATTATAGTAGAAAACGAAAGGCGGGGAAGGACAGATGATCAGTATTTCTGAATTCCAAATCAAGGATGTCGTCGATGTATCCAGCGGAAAAAAACTAGGCACCATTGGGGACATTGATATTAATGTGACAAGCGGCAAAATACAAGCGATTATTATTGGCGGCACAGGGAAAATGATGGGATTTTTCGGAAAAGAAGAGGAAATGATCGTCCCTTGGCGAAATATAGTAAAAATTGGCGAAGATGTAATACTTGTCCGATTGTCTTCTTAATTCATATAACTCCTCAATGAATCATTCAATTTTTCCTTAAAACAAGCTCTCCATTCTCAGCAAACAATGTCTTTTTCGGGTAAAAAGATTACGTTTTCATATCAATTTGAAAAAAAACCTGCAGAAAGGGCACATTTGAGTGTAATATTTAATGAATCCCACTAACTGTCTATGCATGTCTTGTGGTAAAATAGGAGCGATATAAAGAGAGATGAATGAAAGGTGGGAGGCAGCTTTGACACACAAATATGACCCCTTTCAGCAGAAATCACCATATGCAATGACCATTCATGATTGGACGAACATGACATGTTCTGGAAAAGAGGTATTGGCCGGATTTACGACAAAAAATGGCGGCTTCAGCCTACCTCCATATCAATCATTGAACACTGGACTCCATGTAGGAGATGATGCTTCTAGTGTTCAAATGAATCGTCAAGTCATAGCAGATGCTGCTGCTGTGCCGCTCTCTGATTGGGTGTTTGCAGACCAAACACACGAGGATCGCATCCTGAAAGTCACCAAGGAGCAAAGAGGAAGAGGAAGTCTTCATTATCATGAGGCACTGCCTGGTACAGACGGTTTATATACCTCTGAGACGAACATGATGCTCGCTCTTTGTTTCGCTGATTGTGTTCCGCTTTATTTTCTAGCTCCGCAAAACGGATTAATTGGAACGGCTCATGCCGGCTGGAAAGGAACCGTCAAGCAAATTGGTGCAAAGATGGTTGATGAATGGGTCCGCCAAGAAGGTGCCAAGGCCGATCATATCCAAGTCGTCATTGGACCATCCATTGGCAGCTGCTGCTACATAGTCGATGACGCAGTCATGGATCAAGTGAAACAGCTTCCTTTTTCAACAGAGGATGTGTATTCCGAGATTTCACAAGGACAATATAAAATTGATTTGAAAACATTAAACAAAAACGTATTGCTTCATGCAGGAATAAAAGAAGAAAACATACATGTCAGTTCGATGTGCACAAGCTGCAATGATCAGCTATTCTTCTCACACCGGCGTGATCAAGGCAAAACAGGACGTATGATGTCTTTTGTCGGGTTTAAGGAGGCATAAGTGCAATTGAATGTACGAGAGAATCTCAGACAAATAAATGAACAAATAAACGAAGCATGTAAAAGAGCCGGTAGACATCCAGCAGATGTATCGGTCGTTGCTGTGACAAAGTATGTCTCAATTGAACGAGCACAAGAAGCCAAAGAAGCAGGAATTATGCATTTTGGTGAAAATCGTGACCAAGGGTTACTTGAAAAGCAGGCGGCCATAACCGATGAAAACATTAGCTGGCACTTCATCGGCAGTTTACAAACACGTAAAGTGAAATCTGTCATTCAGACAATTGACTACTTACATTCGCTCGACAGGATGTCTCTTGCGAATGAAATTGAAAAAAGAGCGGATCACACAGTTCGCTGTTTTGTACAGGTGAACACGTCACTTGAGGAGTCAAAACACGGCTTGAAAAGTGAAGACGTCATTCCGTTTGTGAAGCAGCTCGCTGATTTCAAACAGATTGAAATTGCTGGACTGATGACGATGGCTCCATTTACAGATGATCACACTGTGATTCGAAACTGTTTTAAAACATTAAAAAACCTTCGAGAAGAAGTAAAACATCTTAACCAAGTAAATGCACCTTGTCAGCATTTATCGATGGGCATGTCAAATGATTTTGAAATCGCAATTGAAGAAGGTGCGACATTCGTTCGGATTGGCTCTTCACTTGTTGGAAATGAAACAGGAGGTGCGTGACATGAGCATAAAAAATAAGTTTAAAAGCTTTTTCACTCTTGACGATGAAGAGTATGAGTACGAATATATTGATGAAGAAAGAGAACCCGTTCAAGAAGAAAAAGGAACGAAGGACAAAGCAGCATTTCAAGATCGTCCGCAGACAGGAAAACAAAATGTTGTCAGCTTGCAAAGCGTGCAAAAATCCTCTAAAGTGGTGTTAAGTGAGCCGCGTGTTTATGCAGAAGCGCAGGAGATTGCAGACCATATTAAAAACAGACGTGCAGTCGTCGTGAATTTGCAGCGCATTCAGCATGATCAAGCAAAGCGAATCATTGACTTCTTAAGCGGAACCGTTTATGCAATCGGTGGAGACATCCAGCGTATTGGCTCGAATATATTCCTCTGCACACCTGATAATGTAGATGTATCTGGCACAATATCAGAGCTATTGACAGAGGAAGAACCTCAGAGGTGGTAAATCATAGTGATTCTAAATTTCATTTTTAATATTTTAGGAACGGTATTAACGATTTACTCATTCGCGATTATTATTTACATCTTTATGTCATGGGTGCCATCTGCAAGAGAAACTGTGTTTGGCCGTTTTCTGACAAATATTTGCGAACCGTATTTAGAACCATTTCGTAAAATTATTCCGCCAATCGGCATGATTGACATCTCGCCGATTGTGGCATTGCTTGTGATTCGTTTTGCATCATCATATGGACTAACTGGTCTTTACAATATGATTGTGCGCTTCATGTAAACAGGCTGCCGGGCTTGGCACTGCCAGGCTCTTTTACATAAGAGGGGAACAAAATGAGCGATATCTATCAGCATTTTAGAAAAGACGAACAGCCATTTGTTGACCAAGTGTTAGGCTGGAAAAAAATCGCACTCGACCAATATCGAATGAAATTAACAGATTTTCTTGATCCGCGTGAGCAATTTATTACTGAATCCGTCATCCAGCATGGCGAAGAACTTGGGATCATGTTTTTTGGCGGGTATGAGGGAGCGGAGCGCAAAAGAGCTCTCATTTATCCTGATTATTTAGAACCTTCTATTCAAGATGTTGAGCTGTCATATTTTCAGGTGAACTATGCGAAAAAGTTTATTTCCTTAGAACACCCGAAGCTTCTCGGCTCATTGATTGGGACAGGCTTGAAGCGTCAAAAATTCGGAGATCTATTATTTTCAGAGGAAGATGTGCAATTTATTTGTACAAGTGATGTCGCCGATTTTGTGCGGGCGCAGCTGACACATGTTGGCAGAGCAGCCGTTTCATTAGAGGAAATCACGCAGGCAGAAATAAAGCCAGTGATCACGAAGACTGATATCAAAGAAGATACCATTTCTTCACTTCGGCTGGATGCTGTATGCGCTGCTGTCAGCCGTCAGTCTCGGCAAAAAGCACAGCTTTTAGTCAAAAATGGGCTTGTCAAAGTCAATTGGAAAGTCACTGAGGACCCTTCCTTTACAATCGGTGAAGGCGATCAGCTCTCTGTTCGGGGATTTGGCCGCTTTAGCCTCAAAACGATTGATGGGAAAACCAAAAAAGATAAATTCAAAGTAACATTTGAGCTTCTGACATAACGAACTTGAATCTGGAGGTGGCGAGGTTGCCATTAACACCTAATGATATTCATAATAAAACGTTCACAAAAAGCTTTCGTGGCTATGACGAAGACGAAGTAAACGAGTTTTTAAGCCAAGTACGTAAAGACTACGAGATCGTACTTCGTAAAAAGAACGAGCTTGAAGACAAAGTAAACGAGCTTGACGAAAGACTAGGTCATTTTGCAACAATTGAAGAGACATTAAACAAATCGATTCTTGTGGCGCAGGAAGCAGCGGAAGACGTAAAGCGTCATTCTGATAAAGAAGCAAAATTGATTATTCGTGAAGCAGAGAAAAATGCAGACCGTATTATCAACGAAGCGCTGTCAAAATCAAGAAAGATTGCAATGGAAATCGAAGAGCTGAAGAAACAGTCGAAGGTCTTTAGAACTCGCTTCCAAATGCTCATCGAAGCGCAGCTTGATCTTCTGAAAAATGACGATTGGGATCATTTACTGGAATATGAAGTAGACGCTGTCTTTGACGAAAAAGAATAAGCGCATCATCTTGACATGACGTGCTCATGTTGCATATAATACCATCATAAATTAACAAGAGATAAACGTTTGAAAGGGACACTCGCAGCTGTCACATGCGTAATAAAGCGAATCAGGGATGGTGGAAGCCTGACATTACGAGACGCTGCAATGAGATCACCCCTTTAGTTCCTTTTCTGAAAAAACCAGTAAGAAAAGGCGTCTGATCACGTTACGATTTTTGAGTGGATAAGCGGCTCTTTCATATCGCTTGTCTAAAAGGGTGGTACCGCGAGACAAGCCTTCTCGTCCCTTATGGGATGAGAGGGCTTTTTTTATTGTTTTTTAATCAGAATTTGCATGTGGAGGAATGGGTATGAACTACAAAGACACCTTATTAATGCCGAAAACAGAATTCCCGATGAGAGGGAACTTGCCGAACAAAGAGCCTGAAATCCAAGAGGAATGGGCAGAGAAAGACATCTATCAAATGGTTTTAGAGCGGACTAAAGGACGCCCGACGTTTATTTTGCATGATGGACCTCCATATGCGAATGGTGACATTCATATGGGGCATGCACTCAATAAAATCCTAAAAGATTTTATCGTCCGTTTTAAATCAATGAACGGGTACCATGCACCGTACGTACCGGGCTGGGATACACACGGGTTGCCAATTGAAACAGCTCTCACTAAAAATAAAAAAGTAAAACGCAAAGAAATGTCTACAGCAGAATTCCGCAAACTATGCGAGGAGTATGCTTGGAAGCAAATTGAAGGTCAGCGCAGCCAGTTTAAGCGATTAGGCGTCAGAGCAGACTGGGACAATCCGTATGTCACATTAAAGCCTGAATACGAAGCGCAGCAAATTCTTGTCTTTGGTGAAATGGCGAAGAGAGGCTATATCTATAAAGGATTAAAGCCTGTTAACTGGTCTCCTTCAAGTGAATCAGCCCTCGCTGAAGCGGAAATTGAATATAAAGACAAACGTTCACCATCGATTTACGTTTCGTTTAAAGTAAAAGATGGCAAAGGCGTTCTTGAAAACGGCGAACAATTCATTATCTGGACAACAACACCTTGGACGCTTCCTGCAAACCTTGGCATTTGTGTTCATCCAAACTTAGAGTACAGTGTTCTTCAAGTAGGTGCTGAGCGATATGTTGTCGCATCTGAGCTCGTTGAACAAGTGGCAAAAACGCTTGGCTTTGAAGAGTATGAAGTCGTGAAAACATTAAAAGGAAAAGAATTAGATAACGTCGTTGCAGAGCATCCGATTTATGGTAGAGATTCTCTTGTGATGCTTGGCGAGCACGTGACAACTGATGCGGGAACTGGCTGTGTTCACACAGCACCAGGCCACGGGGAAGATGACTTTATTGTCGGTATGAAATACGGTCTTGATGTGCTCTGTCCAGTGGATGAAAAAGGTGTGATGACAGATGAGGCGCCTGGTTTTGAAGGACTATTCTACGAGGATGCCAATAAAGCCATCACAGAACAGCTTGAAGCAAAAGGTGCGCTGAAAAAGCTCGACTTTATCACACACTCCTACCCGCATGACTGGAGAACGAAAAAACCAACGATTTATCGTGCGACAGCTCAGTGGTTTGCATCTATTAAAGATTTTAGAGAAGCGTTATTAGACAATATTAAAGAAACAAAATGGGTTCCAGCATGGGGAGAAACACGCCTGTTCAATATGGTGCGTGACAGAGGTGACTGGTGCATTTCAAGACAGCGTGTATGGGGCGTTCCAATTCCAGTCTTTTATGCGGAAAATGGTGAGCCGATCATCACGGACGAAACCATTCAGCATGTATCTCAATTATTTAGAGAGCACGGCTCGAATATTTGGTTTGAAAAAGAAGCAAAAGAGCTATTGCCAGAAGGCTTTACACATCCAGGCAGCCCAAATGGTGAATTCACAAAAGAGCAGGACATCATGGATGTATGGTTTGATTCCGGTTCTTCTCACCAAGCTGTTTTAGAAGAAAGGGATGACCTAGTCCGTCCGGCAGATCTTTATCTTGAAGGCTCTGACCAATATCGCGGCTGGTTTAACTCCTCTTTATCAACAGCAGTTGCTGTTACTGGAAAAGCACCATATAAAGGGGTCCTAAGCCACGGTTTTACGCTTGATAAAGAAGGACGTAAGATGAGTAAATCATTAGGCAATACGATTGATCCAACGAAGGTCGCGAAGCAGCTTGGTGCAGAAATTCTTAGACTTTGGGTATCTTCTGTCAACTATCAAGCCGATCATCCAGTGTCTGATGATATTTTGAAACAAGTAGCAGAAGTCTATCGTAAAATCCGTAACACCTTCCGCTTCCTGCATGGAAACTTATTTGACTTTGACCCAGCAGTTAATGCCGTGCCAGTAGAAGAGCTTCGCGAAGTGGATCAATACATCATGATCAAATTAAACAAATTGATTGATAAAGTGAAAAAAGCTTATGATGATTACGAATTTGCGGTCGTCTATCATGCGATTCACAATTTCTGTACGATTGAGCTCAGCTCTTTCTATCTCGATTTTGCAAAGGACGTCGTCTACATTGAGCATGCCGATCATCCAGACCGCCGCAGCATGCAGACGGTCTTCTACGAAACATTAATGGCTTTAGTGAAGCTGACTGCACCAATTCTTCCGCATACCGCAGATGAATTATGGAGCCACTTAAGCTTTGTTGAAGAGCCAAGTGTTCAGTTAACAGATATGCCAGAAGGTGTGCTAGTTCCTCAAGCTGAAGCGACAGAAACGAAGTTTGACCGCTTTATGGAGGTACGTGACGATGTGCTAAAAGCGCTGGAGATTGCGCGTAATGAGAAAGTCATCGGACGTTCACTTGAAGCAAGTGTGACGCTTTATGCGACAGATGAAGTGAAAAACCTTCTTGCATCCATTAAAGAAGATGTGAAGCAGCTCTTTATCATCTCTGAATTAACGGTAGAAGATGAGCAGCATGCAGATACATCAGCGCCTGAATATACATCAGGACGAATTGTGGTTCAAAAAGCAGAAGGAGAACTGTGCGAGCGTTCCCGCATTATTTCAAAAGACGTTGGGGCAAATCCGAAATACCCAACATTGTCGCTGAAAAATGCTGAAATCGTGGAGAAATATTACCAGAATTAACAATGCGATATCACAAGCTGGCGCCCCGTCATATACGGGGCGTTTTCTTTTATGAGAAAATGACAGCGTTTAGAACGAAAGGAAAAATCTTATGGCTTTAAAGTGACTAGTCGGGGCAACAATATGATTATCACGACAGGGCAGGAGTTGAAATAGCGACATGAATGGCGATCTAGAGACGATTTACACGGAACTCCTTCAAATGAAAGAAGAGCTGCAATCTAAACTGTTTGAATACGCATCATTTCGTTCACCCGCTGAGCATGTCACATTGAATGAGGTCAAAACGACCACGCTTCTTTATCACATCAAAGAAGAGCTGCAAGATGTGTCTCTCGCTATTGCAAAAATTGAACAAGGAACCTATGGCATATGTGAGGCAACAGGAGATGTAATTCCGCTTGAACAAATGAGCATTCTTCCTACCGCCCGCACGGCTGACGACTTTTTATATCATAAGCAATACGAGAAAAAAGCATTCACTCCTTATCCTTACGAATCGAATGATTCTCATTTTGAAGCCTTCCACATGTAGGGAGGTTTTTGTCTGTCAACTAAAGTTTCTTTACTCCTTCCTGTTTTCTTGATAAAATGCTTAAAGATCAAAGTATGAAGATGGAGGAACGTGTGTGTTCTATTACATAATCGCATTCGTTATCATTTGTTTAGACCAATTAACAAAATGGCTCATTGTCAAAAATATGATGCTCGGTGATTCTGTTCCAGTCATTGATGGATTCTTTTATATCACGTCTCACCGAAATTCAGGAGCCGCATGGGGAATTCTCCAAGGGCAAATGTGGTTTTTCTATGTGATCACACTCGTTGTTATTGCGGGAATTGTTTATTACTTGCAAAAACATGGACAAAAGGACAAGCTGCTGGGAGTAGCGCTGGCCTTAATGCTTGGCGGAGCGATCGGCAACTTTATTGACCGTATTTTCCGTCAGGAAGTGGTTGATTTTGCTCATTTCGTATTTGGGGATTATCACTACCCAATCTTTAATATTGCAGATTCTTCTCTCTGTGTAGGGGTTATTCTGCTCTTCATTCAAATGCTGTTAGATGGAAAGAAAAATAAGGAGTCAACTACATGAATCAAGTAAATATTGCCGTTTCAGAAGAACAAACGAGTGAACGGCTAGATAAATTTTTAAGCACGACAGAACCAGAATGGTCAAGAACCCAAGTCCAGCAATGGGTAAAAGATGGGCTGATCGAAGTAAACGGGAAACAAGTAAAGGCCAATTACAAAGTACAGGCTGGGGATCAAATCAAAGTGGAGATTCCAGATCCGGAAGCGCTAGATGTAGAAGCAGAACCAATGGATCTTGATATTTATTATGAGGATGCAGATGTGTTAGTCGTAAATAAACCACGAGGAATGGTCGTTCATCCAGCGCCGGGTCATGTGTCAGGAACACTTGTAAATGGACTGATGGCACATTGCAAAGACTTATCAGGGATTAACGGTGTGATGCGTCCTGGAATTGTCCACCGAATTGATAAAGATACGTCTGGGCTGTTAATGGTCGCGAAAAACGATATGGCACATGAGTCACTCGTCAATCAGCTGGTGGCTAAAACTGTTACAAGAAAGTATACGGCTGTTGTCCACGGTATTATCCAGCATGATACAG
The DNA here is from genome assembly GCF_038593345.1 of Bacillus sp. FSL M8-0350. Taxonomy (NCBI): domain Bacteria; kingdom Bacillati; phylum Bacillota; class Bacilli; order Caryophanales; family Bacillaceae; genus Bacillus; species Bacillus sp. FSL M8-0350. The sequence goes on from NZ_CP151985.1 coordinate 1,509,571, forward strand.
GAACAATTGATGCACCAATTGGCAGAGACAAAAAAGACCGCCAAAGCATGACGGTCACAAAAGAAAATGCAAAACAAGCCGTTACTCACTTTGATGTGATTGAACGCTTTAAAGACTTCACGGTTGTCGAATGCCGTCTTGAAACAGGAAGAACACACCAAATTCGTGTTCATATGAAATATATCGGCTACCCTCTTGCAGGAGATCCGAAATATGGGCCGAGAAAAACAGTCGATTTTAATGGACAGCTGCTGCATGCAGGTGTTTTAGGATTTGATCATCCTAGAACAGGAGAATATATCGAGTTCACAGCACCAATACCAGCTGATATGCAGGCTTTTATCGATTCATTAAGAAATAACGATTGACAGGCCGTGCTTTTTCTGAAATAATAAACAAAGAAATTGAGATTCTTTAAAACAGTCCAGAGAGGCTGAGAAGGATAACGGATCAATTTGTGCACGCATATGCACAAATGAACGCCCCTCTCTGCCCTTTGCAGAAGGGGCTTTTTATTTGTCAAAAAGAGGTGTAAAAGATGGAACAAAAAGCAGTCATTCTTGATGAACAAGCGATTAGACGAGCGCTTACCCGAATTGCACATGAAATGATTGAGCGCAACAAAGGGATGAAGGATGTCATCCTTGCCGGGATCAAGACAAGAGGCATACATCTTGCAAAGCGCCTTGCAGAGCGCATCGAGCAAATTGAAGGGAATCCAGTCACTGTGGGTGAACTTGATATTACGCTATACCGTGATGACCTGACAAAAAAGACAGACAACCAAGACCCGCTTGTAAAGGGTGCAGACATACCAGCTGACATTAATGACAAAACACTTATTGTTGTTGACGATGTCCTGTTTACAGGCAGAACCGTCAGAGCCGCTATGGATGCCCTTGTGGATGTAGGAAGACCATCTTCCATTCAGCTGGCTGTGCTCGTTGACCGGGGACACCGGGAGCTGCCGATTCGAGCGGATTATATCGGGAAAAACATTCCGACTTCAAAAGCAGAGACAGTCATGGTTCAGCTCAATGAAGTAGATCAGAACGACCTTGTCGCTATATATGAAAAATAACCTTTTTAAATGCATTCCAGTGAGTTTGCAAAGAGGGCAATAACAGAGACACCGAGCACACGGATAACATGACGTGTCTGGTTTTTCTAGGCCTCTTTGCGCATACTCGCAAAGAGGCTTTTTTAATGAAAAAGGACACATCTAGGAGGAAAATCATGAGTCAGCAAAAAGCCAATTTAGGCATTCGAGATATCCCAAAACCATTCACATGGCTGTCACTTAGCCTTCAGCATTTGTTTGCGATGTTTGGTGCGACCATTCTTGTACCAAAAATCATTGATATGAGTCCAGCCGTCGCGCTCATCTCAAGCGGTGTGGGAACGATTGTTTACTTAATTATCACAAGAGGACAAATTCCGGCGTATCTTGGATCGTCCTTTGCCTTCATCGCCCCCATACTGAATGTTAAAGCAACGGGCGGCCCTGGAGCCGCAATGGTTGGCGCCTTCATGGCGGGTGTCGCTTATGCACTCATCGCCCTGTTCATTAAATGGCTCGGCACAGGCTGGCTGATGAAGCTTCTGCCGCCGGTTGTCGTAGGACCAGTCATTATGGTCATCGGACTCGGACTCGCTGGAACAGCAGTCAACATGGCGATGTATGTTGATCCGAATGCCACCGAGCTAGTTTACAGCCTCAAGCACTTAATGGTTGCTGGCTTCACACTGGCTGTGACCATTATCAGTATGATTTTCCTAAGAGGATTCCTTAGCTTAATCCCAGTATTAATCGGCATCATCAGCGGCTATCTCTTTGCCTTAACTCAAGGCATTGTGAACTTCCAGCCGGTCATTGACGCAAAATGGTTTGCTGTACCAGACTTCGTCGTGCCATTTGTCGACTATACACCTGATGTGACCTTAAGCATTCTCACAGTGATGGTGCCGGTAGCCTTTGTCACAATGTCTGAGCATATCGGCCACCAAGTGGTGTTAAGTAAGGTCGTAGGACAAGATTTTATTAAAAAACCAGGTCTTCATCGCTCCATTTTAGGAGACAGTGCGGCAACGATCTTCGCTTCACTTATTGGCGGACCGCCAACAACAACTTATGGAGAGAACATTGGCGTACTTGCCATCACAAGAGTGTTCAGTATCTTCGTCATCGGCGGAGCAGCGGTGTTTGCGATCTGCTTCGGTTTTGTAGGAAAAATATCAGCATTAATCAGTACAGTGCCGTCCGCGGTGATGGGAGGCGTTTCGTTCCTGCTCTTTGGAATCATTGCTTCAAGCGGCCTGAGGATTCTGATTGATCATAAAGTGAATTTTGAAGAAAAGCGTAATCTCATTATCGCATCAGTCATCCTAGTCATTGGGATTGGCGGGGCATTCATTGAGGTGAAACAAATCAATCTTACCCTATCTGGAATGGCACTTGCTGCGATTACGGGTGTCCTGTTAAATCTGATCCTGCCGCATCAAAAAGCAGAAGATGACAACTCAAATGAATCAAATACAGAAAACCTTTTAAAAGAAGTCCAGTGAGGCTGACAAGGGTTCTAAATGGAGCAGAATGCACGAAAGTGCCGCTGTTTCTTTTGGAGAACCCTAAGCTGCCGAGGCTTAGGGTTTTTTTGAACCTGAAAGTGATGAAAAACTAGAGGGGGAAGAAAAAATGAATGATTTATCGACAATGAGCAGCTTATCAAAAGAAGAGATATTACAGCTGATTGAAGAAGCAGCTGCACTCAAAAAGGGGAAACAAGAACATGGATTAGCCGGAGAATTTGTGGCAAACCTCTTCTTTGAACCAAGCACAAGAACACGTTTTAGCTTCGAAGTAGCCGAGAAGAAACTTGGGATGAATGTCCTGAGCTTAGATGCAGCAAGCACCTCCGTTCAAAAGGGCGAAACACTTTACGATACGGTAAAAACACTCGAATCGATCGGAGTAAAGGCATGTGTGATCAGAGACAGCACCGATGAATATTATAATGAGCTGATTGGAAAGGTTGGAATTCCCATCATCAATGCAGGAGATGGCTGCGGACAGCATCCAACCCAATCACTGCTTGACCTCATGACCATCTTTGAAGAGTTTAGCGGCTTTGAAGGCTTAACGATTTCGATTCATGGAGACATCAAACATAGCAGGGTGGCAAGATCAAATGCTGAGGTTTTAACGAGGCTGGGAGCGACAGTCCTCTTTTCAGGGCCTGCTTCCTTCCAGGATGAACAAAACCCTCACGGAACCTATGTCCAAGTAGATGAAGCCATCGCACAATCTGATGTGGTGATGCTGCTTAGAATCCAGCATGAACGGCACGCTGAAAAAATGGGCAGTGAAGATTACTTATCAACTTATGGATTAACAGTAGACAGAGCAAACAAAATGAAAGAACGCGCGATTATTATGCATCCAGCACCAGTAAACAGAGGTGTTGAAATAGATGATTCATTAGTAGAGTCCAAGCAGTCAAGGATTTTCAAACAAATGGAAAATGGTGTTTATATCCGAATGGCCGTATTAAAAAGAGCTTTTCAAAATAGCACACTACATCAAAAAGGGAGAGATTCTGTCTATGTCATATCTCATTAAAAACGGTTTTATCTTAACAAGCACAGGTGAAAGAGTGCAGCAGGATATTAGGGTAAAAGGAAAAGTGATTCAAGCGATTGGTCACCTAGAAAGAGAAGACGGAGAAGAGGTTATTGATGCAGCAGGGCTATTTGTGTCACCAGGCTTGATCGATCTGCATGTGCATTTAAGAGAGCCGGGCGGAGAGAAAAAGGAAACGATTGAAACAGGCTCTAAAGCAGCCGCAAGAGGCGGATATACGACGATTGCAGCGATGCCGAATACAAGGCCGGTTCCAGATACAAAAGAGCAAATGGAATGGCTGATGAATCGAATCGAAGAGACCTCATCTGTGAGAGTGCTGCCATACGCCTCCATCACAACGAGGCAAATTGGGGAAGAGATGACGGATTTTGCAGCACTAAAAGAAGCAGGCGCCTTTGCTTTTACAGATGACGGTGTCGGCATCCAAACAGCAGGCATGATGTACGAAGCGATGAAACAGGCAGCAAGTCTTGATCAAGCGATTGTGGCGCACTGTGAAGATAACTCGCTCATTTACGGCGGGTGCGTTCATGAAGGAGAATTTTCAAAAGCAAATGGGTTAAACGGAATACCGTCCATTTGTGAATCGGTGCATATAGCAAGGGATGTTCTTTTAGCAGAAGCAGCGAACTGTCATTATCATGTATGTCATATCAGTACGAAAGAATCTGTGCGGGTCGTACGCGATGCAAAAAAAGCAGGCATCCGTGTGACGGCTGAGGTGTCACCGCATCACCTGCTGTTGTGTGATACGGACATTCCAGGTCTTGATACAAATTATAAAATGAACCCGCCGCTCAGAGGAAAAGAGGATCGCGAGGCATTGATCGAGGGACTGTTAGATGGAACGATTGATTTCATCGCAACAGACCATGCGCCGCATACAGAAGAAGAAAAGAACGAAACCATGCAGCGTGCCCCGTTTGGAATTGTGGGACTTGAAACAGCGTTCCCGCTTCTGTATACACGATTTGTCAAAACAGGCGAATGGACATTAAAAGAACTCGTTGATTATATGACAATCAAACCAGCAGAAGCATTTTCTCTTCCATACGGAAAGCTTGAAGAAGGACACATAGCTGATATCACACTCATTGATTTAAACAAAGAAATGGCAATCGATAAAACAAGCTTCTTATCTAAAGGGCAAAATACACCGTTTGACAAATTGACTGTATCAGGATGGCCGGTCATGACACTTGCATCTGGGAAAGTCGTTTATGAAGAGGGGAGACTAGTAAAATGAAGAGACGTTTAGTGCTAGAAAACGGAACAGTATTTGAAGGAACAGGCTTTGGCAGCTTAGAACCATCAGTCGGAGAAGTCGTCTTTAATACAGGGATGACGGGCTATCAAGAAATTTTATCTGATCCATCATACTGCGGACAAATTGTCACACTGACTTACCCGCTTATCGGCAACTATGGCATTAACCGTGATGATTTTGAATCGATCACACCGTTTGTGAAAGGGCTGATTGTGAAAGAGCTTTGTGAAAAGCCTTCAAACTGGCGCTCTTCATATTCACTCGATGAATATTTAAAAATGAAAAACATTCCGGGGCTGAGCGGAATCGATACACGGAAGCTGACTCGAATGATTCGAAGTGCAGGCACTTTAAGAGGGGCATTTGCAGGACCTGATGAACAAGTAGAAGACGTTGTCCGCCGCCTTCAAACATTGCAGCTGCCAACAGATCAAGTGAGTCAAGTATCTGTGAAAAATGCGTACCCAAGCCCAGGCAGAGGAAAAAGAATTGTCCTTGTCGATTTCGGCATGAAGCACGGTATTTTGCGCGAGCTCAATAAACGTGACTGCGACGTCATTGTGGTGCCATACAACATCACTGCAGATGAAGTGCTGCAGCTAAAGCCTGATGGCATCATGCTTTCAAACGGACCTGGAGATCCCGTGGATGTACCGGAAGCCGTTGAGATGATTCAGCAATTGATTGGAAAGGTGCCGCTCTTTGGTATATGCCTCGGGCATCAATTATTTGCTCTAGCGTGCGGTGCAAGCACAGAAAAAATGAAATTTGGCCACAGAGGATCAAACCATCCGGTGAAAGAACTAGCAACTGGCAAGGTGACACTGACGTCTCAAAACCACGGCTACACGGTTAGCAGTATTAACGAAGACGTGCTCGAAGTCACACATATTGCCCTAAACGACAATACGATTGAAGGATTAAAACATAAAGAAGCACCAGCATTCACTGTTCAGTACCACCCAGAAGCATCACCGGGTCCAGAAGATGCAAACTACTTATTTGACCAGTTCATGGAAATGATTCATACGACTGAGAAAGAAGGGGAAGAAGTATGCCAAAACGCGTAGACATCAAAAAGATTTTAGTAATCGGATCAGGTCCTATCATCATCGGTCAGGCAGCGGAGTTTGACTATGCAGGCACACAGGCTTGCTTAGCACTAAAAGAAGAGGGCTATGAAGTCGTTCTTGTCAACTCTAACCCTGCAACCATCATGACAGATACAGAAATGGCTGATAAGGTATACATCGAACCACTGACACCAGAATTTTTAACACGAATCATTCGAAAAGAACGCCCTGATGCAATCTTACCAACGCTTGGCGGGCAAACTGGATTAAACCTTGCAGTTGAATTATCAGAGCTTGGCGTATTAGCTGAATGCGGCGTTGAAGTACTCGGTACAAAGCTGTCAGCCATCCAAAAAGCAGAGGATAGAGATTTATTCCGTAATTTAATGAATGAACTAAATGAGCCAGTACCAGAAAGTGAAATCATTCATAACCTTGAAGAAGCGATGGCGTTCACGGATCAAATCGGTTTCCCTGTCATTGTCAGACCAGCCTATACATTAGGCGGAACGGGCGGCGGTATTTGTACAAACGAGCAAGAACTGAAGGAAATCGTTGAAAACGGTCTGAAGCTTAGCCCAGTCACACAATGCTTACTTGAAAAAAGCATTGCCGGCTTTAAAGAAATTGAATATGAAGTCATGCGAGACAGCGGTGACCATGCAATCGTTGTTTGTAACATGGAAAACTTTGACCCTGTCGGAATCCATACAGGTGACAGTATTGTTGTAGCACCAAGCCAAACGTTAAGTGACCGAGAATATCAGCTGCTTCGAAATGTGTCGCTTAAGCTGATCCGTGCACTTGGCATTGAAGGCGGCTGTAATGTTCAGCTGGCACTTGATCCAAACAGCTTTCAATACTATATCATCGAGGTAAACCCGCGTGTGAGCCGTTCCTCTGCGCTTGCGTCGAAAGCGACAGGCTATCCAATAGCCAAATTGGCAGCGAAAATTGCTGTCGGCTTAACGCTTGATGAAATGATGAACCCAGTCACAGGTAAAACCTATGCAGCCTTCGAGCCGGCACTTGACTATATCGTTTCTAAAATACCGCGCTGGCCGTTCGATAAATTTGAATCTGCGAACAGACGTCTTGGTACGCAAATGAAGGCAACTGGTGAAGTCATGGCGATCGGCCGCACATTAGAAGAGTCTCTTCTAAAAGCTGTACGTTCACTTGAAGCCGATGTGCATCACATTGAATTAAAAGATGAAGCAGACATCACAAATGAAGTGCTTGAAAAGCGGATTATCAAAGCGGGAGACGAACGATTATTTTATATCGCTGAGGCACTTAGAAGAGGCTATACAGTCGAACAAATACATGAATTCTCAAAAATTGATTACTTCTTCCTTCATAAGCTGGAAGGCATCATCGTCTTTGAGAAGACATTAAAAGAAAACAAAGGCAATACAGACGTATTAAAAGAAGCAAAAGAAAAAGGCTTCTCAGATATCTACATTAGCCGCGAGTGGAATATGAACGAAGCGGATGTCTACAAGCTAAGACAAGAAGCAGGCATTGTACCTGTATACAAAATGGTGGATACATGTGCGGCAGAATTTGAATCAGAGACACCTTATTTCTACAGCACGTATGAAGATGAAAATGAATCAGAACGGACTGACAAGAAAAGCGTCATCGTATTAGGTTCAGGTCCTATCCGAATTGGACAAGGAGTTGAATTTGATTATGCGACCGTTCACTCTGTGTGGGCAATTAAACAAGCAGGCTATGAAGCGATCATTATTAACAACAACCCTGAAACGGTTTCAACAGACTTTAGTATTTCAGATAAGCTTTACTTTGAACCACTCACTGTAGAAGATGTCATGCACATCATCGACCTTGAACAGCCTGAAGGAGTCGTTGTTCAGTTCGGCGGACAAACGGCGATCAACCTAGCAGACGAATTATCAAATAGAGGGGTGAAAATTCTTGGAACTTCTCTAGAAGACCTAGACCGCGCAGAAAACCGGGACAAGTTTGAACAAACGTTAGAAACACTCGGTGTGCCGCAGCCTAAAGGGAAAACAGCAACGTCTGTGCCTGAAGCTGTAGCGATTGCCAATCAAGTCGGCTACCCAGTCCTTGTCCGTCCTTCCTATGTATTAGGCGGCCGCGCGATGGAAATTGTGTATCAAGAAGCTGAGCTTCTTCACTACATGGAGAATGCGGTGAAGGTTAACCCGCAGCATCCAGTGTTAATTGACAAGTATTTGACAGGAAAAGAAATTGAAGTAGATGCCGTGTCTGATGGAGAAACTGTCGTAATCCCAGGCATTATGGAACACATTGAAAGAGCCGGAGTTCACTCTGGTGACTCGATTGCGGTCTATCCGCCGCAAACATTGTCTGAGGACATCAAAGCAAAGATCGCAGAATACACGATCAAGCTTGCAAAAGGACTCAACATTATTGGGCTTTTGAACATTCAGTTTGTCCTATCAAAAGGTGAAGTGTATGTACTTGAAGTGAACCCGAGATCAAGCCGGACGGTTCCTTTCTTAAGTAAAATTACAGGCATCCCGATGGCAAACCTTGCGACAAAAGTCATCTTAGGAGACAAGCTCAAAAATTATGGCTACGAAGAAGGGCTTCACACAGAGCAAGAAGGAGTGTACGTCAAAGTTCCAGTCTTCTCTTTTGCAAAATTAAGAAGAGTGGATATTACACTCGGGCCTGAAATGAAATCAACAGGTGAAGTCATGGGGAAAGATGTCACGATCGAAAAAGCCTTATATAAAGGATTGATTGCATCTGGTATTCAAATTCCTAAAGACGGAACAGTTCTTCTGACAGTGGCTGATAAGGATAAAGAAGAAGGACTTGAGATCGCAAGAAGATTCCATTCGATCGGCTATCATATTTTAGCAACAGAAGGAACGGCGAATTATTTAAAACAAGCCTCCATTCCATCAAGTGTGGTCGGCAAAATTGGAGAAGAAGGCAAAAATCTTCTCGATGTCATTCGAAACGGGGAAGCCCAATTCGTGATCAACACATTAACAAAAGGAAAACAGCCGGCAAGAGACGGCTTTAGAATTAGACGTGAATCTGTTGAAAACGGAGTGGCCTGCTTAACGTCCCTAGACACAGCAGAAGCCATTTTAAGAGTGCTTGAGAGCATGACATTTAGAGCGGATGAAATGCCAGAAGTGAAAACGAATGCTGAGGTGACAGTAACGATATGAAAAAAGCATACTTGACGGTCGTCTCGAACCGAGAGATCGCTGATCATATTTACGAAATGACATTAAAAGGTGACCTTGTGGACTCCTTTCAAACGGCTGGACAATTTCTTCATCTTAAGGTCAGTGAATCCATGACACCGCTGCTGAGAAGACCGATCAGTATTGCCAACATTCATGCCGAGCAAAAAGAAGCAACCATCATTTACCGCGCAGAAGGAGAGGGCACAAAGCTCCTCTCCCAAAAGCGGGAGGGAGAATCAGTCGATGTATTAGGGCCGCTTGGAAACGGGTATGATCCTTCAGTCGTCAAGCCCGGAGAGACGGCATTACTAGTCGGCGGCGGAATTGGCGTACCGCCTCTATATGAACTGTCCAAGCGTTTAACGAAAAAAGGCGTCATCGTAAAGCATGTCCTCGGCTTTCAATCGAAAAAGGATGTATTTTACGAGGAGAAATTTCAAGCACTCGGCGATACGTTTATTGCAACGGTTGATGGCACATATGGTGCTAAAGGCTTTGTAACAGATGTGATAAAAGAGCAAAACCTGAGCTTTGATGTGCTGCTCTCCTGCGGTCCAACACCTATGCTAAAAGCGCTGAAAGACACGTATCCTGATAAGCCCGTCTACATTTCGATGGAAGAACGAATGGGCTGCGGGATTGGTGCCTGCTTTGCATGTGTCTGTCATACCGATCAGCTCGACAAACCTTACGTCAAAGTCTGTCTTGATGGACCTGTTTTTAAAGCAGAGGAGGTGGCATTGTCATGCTAAACGTTGAGTTACCGGGATTATCTTTAAAGAATCCAATTATCCCTGCATCAGGCTGCTTTGGATTTGGGAGAGAATTTGCATCCTTATATGACCTATCATTACTGGGCGGTATCATGATCAAAGCCACAACCCTTGAACCGAGATTTGGCAATCCGACACCAAGGGTAGCCGAGACAGGAGCTGGTATGCTCAATGCAATCGGACTTCAAAACCCAGGTCTAAAAGGCGTGCTTGAAAATGAATTGCCTTGGCTCGAGCAGTTTAATACACCTATTATTGCGAATGTTGCTGGCTCACAGGTTGAAGATTATGTTGAAGTAGCCAAGCAAATCAGCCAAGCCAAAAATGTTCATGCCCTTGAACTGAATATTTCTTGCCCAAATGTTAAAACAGGCGGGATCGCCTTTGGTACAGATCCAAATATGGCGGCGTCATTAACAAAAGCAGTCAAGAAAGTCTCTTCTGTTCCTGTCTATGTCAAACTGTCACCTAACGTAGCCAATATTGTGGAGATTGCTCAAGCGATAGAAGCTGCTGGAGCGGATGGACTCACCATGATTAACACATTAATCGGGATGCGTTTAGATTTAAAAACGGGGAAACCCATTCTTGCCAATAAAACAGGCGGATTATCAGGACCAGCTGTCAAACCTGTCGCTGTGCGCATGGTGCATGAGGTGAGTCAAGAGGTTTCTATTCCGATTATCGGGATGGGCGGAGTGCAAAGTGCTGAAGATGTACTTGAATTTTTACTAGCAGGTGCAAGTGCAGTAGCTGTCGGTACAGCCAATTTTGTGAATCCATTTATTTGCCCGGAAATCATTGAAGAGCTGCCAAATGTGTTGGCAGCATATGGTTATTCATCTGTAGAAGAATGTATCGGAAGGAGCTGGAAACATGAAGCACTTGCCCATCATCGCGCTTGATTTTCCATCAGGGCAGGAGGCGCTTGCCTTTTTAGATCCCTTTGAAGGGACACCATTATTTGTGAAGGTCGGCATGGAGCTGTTTTACCAAGAAGGACCTGCCATCCTTGATGAGCTGAAAGAAAAAAATTGCCGCATTTTTCTCGATTTAAAATTACATGACATTCCAACAACGGTGCAAAAAGCGATGAACCGTCTTGCCGCACTTGGCGTTGATTTGGTCAATGTGCATGCTGCTGGCGGGAAACGAATGATGCAGGCTGCATTAGAGGGACTTGAAAGCGGGACTCCTGCTGGACAAAGCCGCCCAGGCATTATTGCAGTGACCCAGCTGACTAGTACGTCAGAAGATATGATGAGAAAAGAATTACTCATTGACCGTCCGCTGCAAGAGACTGTTATCCGGTACGGACAATTAGCATATGAAAGTGGGCTGGACGGGGTTGTTTGCTCTGTTCATGAATCTAAAGCACTTCATGAACATATCTCACCATCCTTTCTCACTGTAACGCCAGGAATTCGCTTACCGAATGATCAAACCGATGACCAAAAGCGTGTGGCGACACCTGCCTATGCAAAAGAGCAAGGTGTTTCACAAATCGTTGTCGGAAGATCAATCACAAAAGCTGATAAACCAATAGAAGCCTATCATCAAATTTTGAAAGAGTGGGAGTGACTGCCAGATGAAATCAAAAATCGCGAAACATCTATTACAAATCAAAGCGGTCTCATTAAAACCAGACGAACCGTTTACATGGGCGAGCGGTATAAAATCACCGATCTATTGTGATAACCGCCTCACATTATCATATCCAGAAGTCAGACACGACATTGCGGAAGGTCTAAAAGATTTAATTCTCACTCATTTCAAGGGAGCAGAGGTTGTCGCGGGTACTGCAACAGCAGGCATTCCGCATGCGGCATTAGCAGCAGACCGCTTGAACATCCCGATGTGTTATGTCAGAAGTAAGCCGAAAGCACACGGAAAAGGAAATCAAATTGAAGGGGCTGTATCGAAAGGCCAAAAGGTTGTCGTCGTTGAAGACCTTATTTCCACAGGAGGCAGTGTGCTTGAAGTGGTCGCTGCTCTTCAAGCTGAGGGCTGCGAGGTACTAGGAGTTGCCGCAATCTTCACATACGGACTGCCAAAAGCAGCAGCCGCTTTTCAAGAAAAAAATATTCCGTATGTCACCCTGACAGACTATGACACATTGACAGACGTGGCACTTGAACTGAAAGCGATTGAGCCGTCTGCGATGAACAAACTAAAACGCTGGAGACAAGATCCGTCCTCTGAATCTTGGATGGAAGAAACGGTCTGAAAAGAAGAAAAAGGACTAGAATGAAGAGCATTTTAGCCTATCGTTAACAAAAGCTGTGCCTGCCCGCACGGCTTTTTTATTTGGGTAAAAATAGTAAAATAGACTCAAATTTTAATAAAAACTAATCCTATCAATAAAGTCGGGTTGACTTTTGTTTGAATTGTGTTAATATTTAAGACAAATTGAAACTCTTATCCAGAGAGGTGGAGGGACTGGCCCGATGAAACCCGGCAACCTGCGATTCGCAAGGTGCTACTTCCTGCAAAATGATTCTATTTTGAAAGATAAGGAAATCGTGAGCTTCCTCATCTTTCTTTCGGACTGAAAGAAAGTTTTTTTATTTTAACGGTGAGGAGGAAGAGGAGATGGAAGTGAAACAAAATCAGGATGAGGACTTAGTAAAGCATATGCAAGAACTGATTGGGGATATGAAATTCGGTTCAATTACGTTAATTGTTCAGGACGGTCAAGTGATTCAAGTGGAAAAAAACGAAAAAATTAGATTGAAGTAGTGCGGAAATTAGCAATATGAGCGGTACTCCGGAAGGGGAGAAATCATGTTAACTTATGAAAATTGGCAAGAGCCGTCCATTACATTTCAAGAGGATGATTTGTATAAAGGAGCCCTGTCTGTACTGAAATGGGCGTACGGTCATTATGGTGACCAGCTCGTGTATGCGTGCAGCTTTGGCATCGAGGGCATCGTTCTAATTGATCTGATTGCAAAAGTAAAAAAAGATGCGAGAATTGTCTTTTTAGATACAGGTCTGCATTTTAAGGAAACATACGACACAATTGATGCGGTAAAGGAAAGATACCCGGGTTTAGACATTGTATTGAAAACGCCTGAGCTGACGGTTGAACAGCAAAATGAGCAGCACGGTGATGAATTATGGAAAACAAATCCTCAAAGCTGCTGCCATATGCGTAAGGTCATTCCTTTGCAAGAAGCTCTCTCTGGTTATCCAGCATGGCTTTCCGGTTTAAGAAGAGAGCAGTCACCAAAACGAGCAGGGACGAATTTCTTAAATAAGGATGAAAAATTCAAATCAGTGAAAGTATGTCCGCTCATCCATTGGACGTGGAAGGACATATGGAGATATGCATCTAGAGAGGAACTTACTTATAATCCGCTGCATGACCAAGGATATCCAAGTATCGGCTGTGCACCGTGTACACAGCCAGCATTTACTGCAGATGATCTGCGTTCTGGCAGATGGTCAGGAACAGCAAAGACAGAGTGCGGATTACATGAGTAAGGGAGCATAATGTATGGAAATCGCCGCAATTTTATTTAGTCTATTCTTTGCTTTAAACATAGGCGCAAGCGGGGCAGCTGCTTCTATGGGCATTGCGTATGGATCAGGTGCCATTCAAAAGCCCATTTATGCACTCAGTTTTTGTGCAGTGGGGATTTTAGCAGGTTCAGTGATTGGCGGCGGCGAGGTCGTCAAAACGATCAGCTCTGGTATTATGCCAGAATCAGTCATTACAATTGAAATCGTTTGTATTATCATTGGTTCTGCTGCACTATCACTTTTCATAGCGAATCTCATGGCGATTCCTTTATCAACAAGTGAGGTCACAGTAGGGGCTGTGGTTGGTGTGGCAGTCGCGTATAAAGTATTGTTTGTGAAATCCATTTTAGTGATTGTGGCATTTTGGATCATCATCCCGCTTTTTGCCTTTCTTTTTACCTTTGCTGTCGTCAAAATCATCAGAATGTTCCCTAAACGGAAGCTGTCTAAAAAAGGCACAGCTATTTTATCTGTCGTATTAATCCTCAGCGGATTTTTAGAGGCATTTTCAGCCGGTATGAACAATGTGGCAAATGCCGTCGGCCCGCTCGTCGCTTCAGGCGTTTTGTCAGTTGGGCAGGGAACACTTTACGGCGGAATCTTCGTCGCAGCAGGGGCCCTCTTGCTAGGCAGAAGAGTGCTGGAAACAAACGGAAAGAAAATTACCCGCTATCAAACAGGCGAAGGGATTTTACTTTCGAGTACCGGTGCCGGCCTTGTCATCGTCAGCTCTATTTTTGGGCTGCCCGTTCCACTTACGCAAATCACCTCCTCGTCTATCATCGGGCTTGGAATGGCAAAAGGCGGGCCTAACATTTTTCACAAACATGTTGTGAAAAAAATGCTGAAAGTATGGGTGGTCTCACCTTTTTTATCACTCAGCCTCTCGTATTTGCTTGTGAGCCTTTTCTTAAAAGGAGACTATTACTCTATCTTTATCATGATGAGTGTACTGCTTGCCTCACTTGGTGCGCTGAGTCTGATGAAGGCAGTCAAAAATGAAAGCAGCTCTATTCATGAACAGGGCGGCGGGATTTAACCATAAATCCGACTATTAACATCTAATAAATATGAACATTGAGAGGAAGATGAACAAATGAGTTTAACACCACATGGTGGCGTATTAATTAATCGACTAAATGAAGAATATGATCTCAGCACGGCTGCGAAGGAAATTGAACTAGATGCGATTTCCTTTGCAGACCTTGAACTCATTGCAATTGGCGGATATAGTCCAATTGAAGGGTTTTTAACAAAAGCTGATTATGAAGCAGTTGTAAGCAGTATGCGGCTAGCAAGTGGTGTCGTTTGGTCTCTTCCTATTACACTGCCAGTGACAAAAGAAAAGGCGGCGGAAATCCATCAAGGCGATATCGTGCGCTTATCCTACAATGGAACTGTATATGGGGTCATTGAAGTAGAGGATCAATACACACCAGATAAAGAAAAAGAAGCGGTGAATGTCTATAAAACAGATGACCGCAATCATCCAGGCGTGAAAAAATTATTTGAACGCGGCGATACTTACATTGGCGGAAAAATTACACTGACGAAACGCAGTGAAAAACCATTCCCTCAATTTACGTATGAGCCAGAAGAAACAAGACGTCATTTTAAAGATAACGGCTGGAAAACCATTGTTGGTTTCCAAACGAGAAACCCTGTTCATCGTGCTCATGAATATATTCAAAAAACAGCACTGGAAACAGTCGATGGTTTATTTTTAAATCCGCTTGTCGGTGAAACAAAATCTGACGACATCCCGGCAGATGTAAGAATGAAAAGCTATCAAGTATTATTGGACGGTTATTATCCAAAAGACCGCGTCTTTTTAGGTGTTTTTCCTGCTGCAATGCGTTATGCTGGACCAAAGGAAGCCATTTTTCATGCGCTAGTGCGGAAAAATTATGGCTGCACCCATTTTATTGTTGGAAGAGATCATGCAGGTGTTGGAGACTATTATGGCACATACGAGGCGCAGGAACTATTTGATCAATTTACAAGCGAAGAAATCGGCATTACTCCATTAAAATTTGAACACAGCTTCTACTGTAATACATGTGAAGCGATGGCCACTCCAAAAACGTGTCCTCACGACAAAAGCGAGCATGTCATTCTTTCAGGTACAAAGGTTCGAACAATGCTGAGAAACGGTGAATTACCACCAAGCACGTTCAGCCGAAAAGAAGTCATTGAAACATTAATCGAAGGATTAAAAACGACGGTATCTTAATGGGAGGGTATGACATGAGCAACGAACATATCGTGTGGCATGATTCATCAATTACAAAAAAAGAATATCAGCAGAAAAACAATCATACGAGCGGCATTATCTGGCTTACAGGTCTAAGCGGGTCAGGTAAATCAACGATCGCGAATGCAGCTGCAAGAGAGCTGTTTGAACAAGGCTACCAAGTCACAGTTCTTGACGGCGATAACGTGCGGCACGGACTCAATAAAGATCTAGGGTTTTCAGATGATGACAGAAAAGAAAACATCCGCCGGATCGGAGAAGTAGCAAAACTATTTGTGGAGCAAGGGACGATTGTCATCACTGCTTTTATTTCTCCATTTCAAGAAGACCGCCACACTGTCAGACAGTTGGTCGAAGATGGGGAATTTCACGAAGTATTTGTCAAATGTGATCTGAACGTGTGTGAAGAGCGTGATCCAAAAGGGTTATATAAAAAGGCGAGAAACGGTGAAATTCCGTTTTTCACTGGAATCGATTCACCGTATGAAGAGCCTGCTGCGCCTGAGCTCGTATTAGATACAGGGGAATTATCCCGTGAGGAATCTAAACAGCGTCTTGTTGATTATGTAAAAGGAACAACGAAATAATCGCCTGATGGCAGGGGGAGAAAAGCAAGATGGGGAAAGTATACATTGTGGGTGCTGGACCCGGTGACCCAGATTTAATAACATTAAAGGCCCATAAGGCGATACAGCGGGCAGATGTCATCTTATATGATCGTCTTGTCAATCAAGAAATTCTCGCCCATGCCAAACCGGAGGCGGAATTGATTTATTGCGGCAAGCTGCCAAATCATCATACAATGAGACAGGAAGCCATCAATGAAGCGCTTGTGGCTCATGCAAAGGAAGGGAACGTTGTCGTTCGGCTGAAAGGCGGCGACCCCTTTGTCTTTGGCCGCGGCGGTGAAGAAATCGAATGCCTAGCTGAGCACGGAATTCCGTATGAGGTCGTCCCAGGAATTACTTCTGGGATTGCAGCGGCTGCTTATGCGGGCATCCCTGTGACACATCGTGAATTCAGCTCAAATGTTGCTTTTGTCACGGGTCACTATCAAAAGGATGAACATTTTGAAGAAAAGTGGGAGGCGCTGGCTACAGGGATTGATACTCTTGTGATTTACATGGGTGTCAAAAACGTGGAAAGAGTGCAGCGCCTGCTTTTGAAAAATGGACGGGACCCTGAAACACCCGCTGCATTTATACACTGGGGAACCACAACGAGACAAAAGACAACGTGCTGCACGGTGGCGACACTGTCTGAAACCGTTGAAAAAGAAGGGATCGAGCATCCAAGTTTAATTGTTGTTGGAGATGTCGTTCATTTTCATCAAAAGCTGAACTGGTTTGAACCTGCATTCATCGAGAAATGAGAATGATAGAGAAAAGACACGTGCATACATCGTGTCTTTTCGTCTGATGAAAACAAGTGAGAGGGAGGAGCCGCATGAAACAAGCTGTCCTTTATGTTGGGCATGGAAGCAGGGTAAAAGAAGCACAAGATAAGGCCATTTCTTTTATGAAAAGCTGTATGCCGTTAGTGAAAGCAGATATACAAGAAATTTGTTTTTTAGAGCTGACGGACCCTTCTATAGAAGAAGGATTTGAGGCCTGTGTGAAAAAAGGAGCGACACACATTGCAATCGTCCCGCTCCTCCTTTTAACTGCCATGCATGCCAAATCGGATATCCCGGTCGAAATTGAGAAAGTGCATGCGCGTTTCCCGCAAGTGAAGGTCACATATGGAAAGCCAATCGGCGTGAATCAAGAAGTAACAAAAGCGGTTGCCGCAAGAATTGAAGAAGCAGGATATCAAGGCGAGCGCGCGCGGATTCTTTTAATTAGCCGCGGGAGCTCTGATCCGGATGTGAAGCGAGATGTGTTTGGCATTGCAGACGATGTCCGAAATCTGCTTCCGCATGCAGAGGTTCTTCCGTGTTTTATTACAGCATGTGAGCCAAATTATCGAGATGTTCTCGCGCAGTTATCAGCAGAAGACGATGGGCCTGTCTATCTCGTTCCTTACTTGCTGTTTACGGGGATTTTAATGAAAGAAATTGAAAGTGAAGCCGCTCAGGCGAGAAAGCGGCTGAAAGATGTCCGGGTATGCCGGTATATTGGCTTTCATCCGCATGTCAAATCGGCTTATATTGAACGCGTGCAAGAAACCATTTTAAACAAAGACGATGCGTTTCGTTTCCGAGGAGAAATCCATGCTTCCAGTCCATCTTGATTTAACCAATAAACAAGTGGTCATCGCCGGCGGCGGATCTGTCGCGTTAAGAAGAGCAAAGGCATTGTGTACGGAGTCTTGCCAGATAACCGTTGTGAGTCCTAATATTTCTGAAGAGATGGAACGCCTCATTGATACATATGCGCTCAATTGGAAGGAAAAGAAAGTAGACGCTGAAGATTTAAAGGATGCGTTTTTCATTGTTGCTGCTACAAACGACTCTTCGGTAAATGAATGGATTGCACAAACAGCACAGCCTCACCAGCTCGTGAATTGTGTGAGCCAATCTGAGCTCGGCAATGTGATGGTGCCGAAGGTTGTCAAAGCAGGAAAAGTGACGATTTCAGTTTCTACAAGCGGTGCAAGCCCCGCCCGGACAAAACAATTGGCTGCGGCAATTGAATCCTTGCTTGAACAAGAGGATATTGACGCACTTGATGCACTTTACATCGAAAGAAAAAAACGACAAAGAAAAAGCCGATAAAATCGGGGACTGACCCTCGATTTTATCGGCTTTTTTATTTATTTTCTCAGCTTGAGCACAAGATCTTCGTCAGGCGTGACAAATAATGTTTGCTGCTGATCATACGTAACAAAGCCAGGCTTTGCTCCGTTTGGTTTTTTCACATGCCGGATTTTCGTATAATCGACAGGAACGGAGCCGGACTCTTTTGCCTTCGAGAAGTAGGCGGCAATTTGAGCCGCTTCAAGCAGCGTTTGTTCATCAGGTGCTTGGTGGCGGATGACGACATGTGATCCAGGAATATCCTTTGTATGCAGCCAAATATCATCACGAGCAGCTGCCTTTGTAGTCAAATACTCGTTTTGTTTGTTGTTTTTTCCGACTAAAATTGGTATGCCTTGGGACGATTCATACGTTTCGAGCTGAATGGCCGCCGGTTTTTTCTTTTTGGCGTGGCGCTTTTGTTTGGCGCGCAAATATTTTCCTTCAACAAGCTCTTCTCTCATTTCCTCTAAATCCTTCGGTGAAGCAGAGGACAGCTGCTGAATCAGCTCTTCAAAATAAGCAATTTCTTCATGTGTCCGCTTAATTTGTTCATTTACAGCTTCTACAGCATTTTTTGCCTTTTGATATTTTGTGAAATATGCCTGTGCATTTTCAGAAGGGGTTTTATTTGTTTTGAGCGGGATCGTGATTTCTCCGCCGTCTTCATCGTAATAATTGATGACAGTCGCTTCTTTATCCCCTTTTTTAATCGCATATAAATTGGCTGTTAACAGCTCACCATAGAGCTGATATTTGTGTGCATCTTGGGATTCTTCAAGTGTTCTTTTTAGCTTTTTCAGCTTGTTTTCATTTTTCTTTTTTTCATTGACGACAAATCGTTCAAGGTCTGCCGCCTGCTGTTTGACTCTGTCTCTTTCTGCTTTTCCGAAATAAAAGCGGTCAAGCAGCTGGCTGAGTGAGTCGAATGTCTTCATCTCGCCATGGACATGCTGAAGCTCTAATAAATAGAAATACTCTTTTCCGTCTTTTCTTGTGAGCTGCGGTGTAAAAGAATGCATGCGAATGAGCTGGAACATGTCGAGCAGTGTATTTGGAATCGTTTCTTGATTGGCAAGACCGGCCCGGTGTACAACTTCCTTTGCAAACAGCGGGGAAACCCCAGAGAAGGTATCGACAATTTGATTTGCGATCTTTCCTTCTTGAAAGCGTAAATGCTTCAAAATATCATCCTTTGTCACGTCAAAAGGATTCAATTTTTGCTGCGCAGGCGGCAGAAGGTATTCGTGACCAGGAAGCACCGTTCGATAGCTGTTCACAGATGGAGAAAGGTGTTTCAAACCATCAATGATCTGCTGCGTTCCATCCTCTACAAGAATGAAATTACTATGACGTCCCATGATTTCAATGTAAAGCTTACGCGTCTGCTCATCGCCAATTTCATTTCTGCTTCTTACATGAAGCACGATCACCCGGTCAAATCCAATCTGTTCAAAACGTTCAATGAAGCCGCCCTCAAGATGCTTTCTGAGGAGCATACAAAACATTGGCGGCTCGCTTGGATTGTCGTATTGATGCTCAGTGAGCTGCACTCTCGCATAGCTCGGATGAGCCGATAAAAGGAGCTTATGATTTTTCCCGTTTGCCCGAATATGAAATATCAGCTCGTGCTTATATGGCTGATGGATTTTAGAAATCCTCCCGCCAGTTAATGTCTCTTGCAATTCATTTGTCATACCATATGTAAAAATGCCGTCAAATGACATGTTGGATACACCCTCTTCTTTCACACAAATCTACTGAAAGAACTTCCGTTTTCTCGTTCTTTAGGCAGTCTTATTATTATAGCATGATTTAGGACGAGTCTGAATAAACTGGCTTATAGAACACTGCATATGAGAGAGAACAAAAGAGGAGTGGACGAGGTCAAATGAATTGGCATGAACTGAACCAAACCGATTTATTAAAAACAATGAATACATCGATAGGTGACGGACTGTCAGAAAAAGATGTACAAAAGCGGCTTGAAAAACACGGGCCAAATGAATTGCAGGAAGGAAAAAAGGCGTCGGCTCTGATCATTTTTTTAGCACAGTTTAAAGATTTCATGGTGTTAATCTTGCTTGCAGCAACAATCATTTCTGCCTTTTTAGGAGAATACATTGATGCTGTTGCGATTGTAGCCATTGTTTTGATTAATGGTGTACTCGGTTTTTATCAAGAACGCCGGGCGGAGAAATCCCTTCAAGCGTTAAAAGAATTATCAACTCCGCACGTGTATGCAAGAAGAAATAATGAATGGGTCAAGATCCCGTCTAAACATCTCGTGCCAGGGGATATTGTGAAATTTTCAAGCGGAGACCGGATTGGGGCAGATATTAGATTACTAGAAACAAAGAGCTTAGAAATCGAGGAGTCCGCTCTCACTGGTGAGTCCATCCCAGCGGTCAAACACGCAAGTCCGCTTTCAAGCGGCCATGTCTCTCTCGGAGATTTGACGAACATGGCCTTTATGGGGACGCTTGTCACTAGAGGCAGCGGCGTAGGGGTTGTCATTGGTACAGGAATGAATACGGCGATGGGACAAATTGCCGGCATGCTGGATGCAGCAGGTAATATGGAAACGCCGCTGCAAAGACGTCTCGAGCAGCTTGGGAAAATTCTGATTGTGGCTGCTTTATTTTTAACGGTGCTCGTTGTTGTTCTCGGGGTTGTGCAAGGACATGAACTGTATCATATGTTCCTAGCGGGAGTATCTCTTGCTGTTGCGGCGATTCCAGAAGGCTTGCCGGCGATCGTCACTGTTGCACTTTCCCTAGGGGTGCAGCGGATGATCAAACAAAAATCGATTGTCAGAAAGCTCCCCGCGGTGGAAACACTCGGCTGCGCGTCAATCATTTGCTCAGATAAAACAGGAACGATGACGCAAAATAAAATGACCGTGACCCATGTGTGGGCAGAGGGGAAAACGTGGAATATTTCTGGCACAGGCTACGAGCCATCCGGTGACTTTACCTTGAACGGAGAAATCGTCCATGCTGACAAGCACCCAAGCCTGCAAAAGGTGTTATTATACGGGGCGCTTTGTAATACATCGACCATCGTTGAAAAAGACGGGGAGATGAGGCTTGATGGAGATCCGACAGAGGGGGCGCTTCTCACCGCAGCACGTAAAGCGGGTTTTACAGAGCAATTCATTGAAGCTGGATTTCATGTCATTGAGGAGTTTCCTTTTGATTCAGAAAGAAAGATGATGTCAGTCGTCGTTGAAACGAATCAAAAAGAGCGGTATGTCATTGCAAAAGGTGCGCCGGATGTACTAATGAACCGTTCAAGTCATATCATGCACGGCGGGCGCACAGCTTCTTTTTCAGCCACTCACAGGCAAGAAACAGAAGCTGCAATTCAAGGCTTAGCAAGACAGGCGCTTAGAACCATTGCCATTGCCTATAAAAAAGTCGGTCTGACAGACAAAATCACCTCTGTACAGCAGGCTGAAACCGATTTAACATTGATCGGGTTAGAGGGCATGATCGATCCACCGCGCCCTGAAGTCAGACGAGCGATTAAAGAGTGCCGGGATGCCGGGATTAAAACGGTCATGATTACAGGCGACCACGTAGAAACGGCCAAAGCGATCGCCAAAGACTTAAGCCTTTTACCGAAGCAAGGACTGGTGCTTGACGGGAAGGCACTTGATCAGATGAGCGACAAAGAGCTTGAGCAAACGGCTGAAAATGTATACGTCTTTGCCCGGGTTTCCCCTGAGCATAAACTAAGAATTGTCAAAGCCTATCAAAAAAATGGTCATGTTGTGGCGATGACAGGTGACGGGGTCAATGATGCGCCTGCCATTAAACAAGCAGATATCGGCATCTCCATGGGCATCACTGGAACAGACGTAGCCAAAGAAGCGTCTTCTCTTATTTTACTTGACGACAACTTTGCGACCATAAAATCCGCCATTAAAGAAGGCCGGAATATTTATGAAAACATTCGTAAGTTTGTCCGTTATTTGCTGGCATCAAATGTCGGAGAAATTTTGGTCATGCTGTTTGCGATGCTCCTCGCGCTGCCGCTGCCGCTCGTTCCTATACAAATCTTATGGGTAAACCTTGTCACAGATGGTCTGCCGGCTATGGCACTTGGCATGGATAAGCCAGAAGGCGATGTCATGAAGAGAAAGCCGCGGAATGTGAAAGAGGGCATTTTTGCTAGAGGGCTTGGCTGGAAGGTCATCTCAAGAGGATTCCTCATCGGGCTTGCGACCCTTTTGGCATTTATATTTGTGTATCACCGCGATCCAAACAACCTGCAATATGCACAGACTGTCGCATTTAGTACGCTTGTTTTGGCGCAGCTCATTCATGTATTTGACTGCCGCAGTGAACGGTCCATTTTTGAACGTAATCCATTTGGGAACCTTTATTTGATCGGTGCGGTTTTGTCATCACTTTTACTCATGTTTGTGGTCATTTATTACCCGCCGCTTCAGCCGATTTTCAAAACGGTGGCGGTTGCACCAATTGATTGGCTGCTGATCATTGGGATGTCTGCACTGCCAACTTTTTTACTGGCAGGATCACTTTTGACAAGAAAAAAATAATTGATTATGGTATAATTTTGAGGTAATAGTGTCTGCTATTACCTTTTTCATTTTATTAATATGAAAGAATCGGGTGTTTTGACATGATACGCAGTATGACGGGATTCGGCCAAGCGAGTAAAACGGATGGAGAACTGACAGTGTCAGTTGAGCTAAAATCGGTCAATCACCGTTTTAAAGAGGTTCATGCCCGTTTGCCGAGGCCGCTTTTATATTTCGAAGATACATTAAAAAAAATCATTCTTCGTCACGTGCAGCGCGGTAGAATTGAGCTGTTTGTCACGATTGAAGGCGGTAAACTAGCAAGCCGGTCCTTACAGATCGACTGGCCGCTGCTTGATGAATACATGAAAGCCGCAAAAGACCTCGAAGAACGCTATCACATTTCAGGCATTCAGCATGCACATGACTTATTGGGGCTGGAGCTTGCCGTTCAGGTGGAAGAGTCAGCCAGCCGAAATGAACAGTTAGAGCAGCTGCTGATGGAAGCTTGCGAGGCTGCTGTCAAGGAGCTTTGCTTCATGAGAGAGCAAGAGGGCGCATCACTTCAAAAAGACTGTGAACTGAGGCTTTCTGAATTAGAGGCCTATACAGAAGAAATCAAAGTCTTTGCACCAGAGGTTGTGAGTCAGTACAAAGAACGATTGAATCAGCGATTGCAAGAATGGATCGGAGAGGCGCTTGACGAGAGCAGACTAACGACAGAGGCTGCCATTTTTGCTGACCGGTGTGACATTACAGAAGAGATTACGAGACTGAAAAGTCATTTTCAGCAGTTCCAGCAAATCTTGCTGCAAGGCGGTGCTGCCGGCCGAAAACTTGACTTCCTTGTACAGGAGCTCAACCGTGAAGTGAACACCATTGGATCAAAAGCGAACCATCACCATTTAACAAAGCTGGTGGTTGAAATGAAAAGTGCTATTGAAAAAATAAAAGAACAAGTGCAAAATATAGAATAGTCATTGTGTATGCTGTTTACAGTGCGTCTCTTTCGGCGAGACTAGAGACGTTTATATTACAGGGGGACGAAAGAAGATGACCATAAAGTTGATCAATATCGGATTTGGAAACATCATTTCAGCGAATCGGATGATTTCGATCGTCAGTCCGGAATCAGCACCGATTAAACGAATGATACAAGACGCAAGAGATCGAGGCATGCTCATAGATGCTACATACGGAAGAAGAACCCGTGCTGTTGTCATTATGGACAGTGACCATGTCATCTTATCTGCCGTTCAGCCTGAGACTGTCGCGCAAAGACTTTCTGTAAAAGAAGAAATCATAGATGAAGGGCAGGGGTAATACGCCATTATGAAAGAAAGAGGACTTTTAATCGTTCTCTCTGGACCTTCGGGAGTTGGAAAAGGAACGGTCAGACAAGCCATTTTCTCCCAGGAAGATACGAAATTTGAATACTCTATTTCTGTGACGACACGCAAACCGCGTGAAGGTGAAAGAAATGGTGTCGATTATTTCTTTAAAACCAGGGAAGAATTTGAACATATGATTGAAAACAAAAAGCTGTTAGAATGGGCAGAGTACGTCGGGAATTACTACGGCACGCCTGTTGACTATGTAGAACAGACATTAAGCGAAGGAAAAGATGTTTTCCTTGAAATTGAAGTGCAAGGTGCACTTCAAGTAAGAGAAGCATTCCCGGAAGGTCTTTTTATTTTCCTTGCACCGCCTAGTCTTTCAGAACTTCAAAACCGTATCATTACTCGCGGTACAGAATCTGAGGAGCTCATTCGAAACCGAATGGCTGCTGCGAAAGAAGAAATTGAAATGATGGATGCTTACGACTATGTCGTTGAAAACGATGATGTCGAGCTTGCTTGTGAAAGAATCAAAGCGATCGTCCTTGCAGAACACCTGCGCAGAGACAGAGTCGCACCAAGATATAAAAAAATGCTGGGGGTAGAATAAACCATGTTAGATCCTTCAATTGACTCATTGATGAACAAACTTGATTCAAAATATACACTTGTAACAGTGTCGGCACGCCGTGCACGTGAAATGCAGATCCATCAAGATCAGCAGATTGAAAACACAAAGTCTTACAAATTCGTAGGCAAAGCACTAGAAGAAATTGACGCTGGTCTTTTGACATTTGAAAAAGAGGATCAAGAATAACACATCGCTTCTGCAATGCAGATACGATACGTTCAAAAAAGTCAAAACTATGATTGGTTTTGACTTTTTTGAATTGTAGACGAATTTGTGAAAAAGGCCGTTAAGGGGGACAAACAAATGTTACAGTCAAAAAATATATTGCTCGGTGTCAGCGGAGGAATCGCCGTATATAAAGCAGCAGCACTTACTAGTAAACTCGTACAAGCAGGCGCAAATGTAAGAGTGATTATGACGGAATCTGCTCGTGAGTTTGTGTCTCCGCTTACCTTCCAAGCACTGTCTCGGCATGAGGTATATGTAGATACATTCAAAGAAAACAATCCAAAAGTCATTGCACATATTGACGTAGCTGACTGGGCCGATCTCATTCTTGTTGCCCCTGCAACAGCACATACGATTGGTAAAATGGCCGCTGGACTTGCAGATGATATGCTCACAACGACTTTGCTTGCTTCTACAGCGCCTGTATGGGTCGCACCAGCGATGAATGTGCATATGTATGATCACCCGGCTGTGAAACGGAACATTCGCACATTATATGAAGACGGCTACCGGTTTATTGAGCCGAGTGAAGGTTATTTAGCCTGCGGGTACATTGGAAAAGGGCGATTAGAAGAGCCTGAAAAAATTGTGGAACACATCCGGGCCTTTTTTGAAGAGCCAAAAAGCTTACCGCTCTCAGGTAAAAAAGTTGTGGTGACAGCAGGTCCTACACGTGAAGTGATCGATCCTGTCCGGTTCTTTACAAACCGTTCTAGTGGAAAAATGGGCTATGCGATTGCAGAGGCTGCTCAGCAAATGGGTGCAGATGTTACGCTGATTTCTGGACCTGTTTCTTTAACTGAACCTGACCATGTACATGTAGTGCACGTTGAATCAGCTGAAGAGATGTATCATGCTGCGCTAGATGTATACGGGGAAGCTGATCTTGTCATTAAATCAGCAGCTGTCGCCGATTACACCCCTGTCACGACATATGCTCATAAAATGAAAAAACATGCCGGCGCTCTGGACATTGAATTCACCCGGACAAAAGATATTTTAAAAGAACTGGGGAAAAGAAAAGAGCATCAAGTGCTGGTCGGATTTGCAGCTGAAACGCAGGATGTAGAATATTATGCGAAAAAGAAAATTGAATCCAAGCATCTAGATATGATTGTGGCCAATAACGTCACTAAAGAAGGTGCAGGCTTTGGCACAGATACCAATGTGGCAGCAATCATCAAAGCAGATGGAACGAAAAAAGAGCTGCCAATGATGAGCAAAAAAGACCTCGCTTTTGAAATTTTAAAGGAGGCAATAATGCTGCTTCCAAAAGAGCGTGATCGCGAATGATTGCTGAAGTCATCGTAGATGTCACAACGAAAGCCATTGACCGGCCATTTGATTACCGTGTACCAGATCGATTCAAAGATCTCGTCAAAGCGGGAATGAGGGTGGTCGTTCCCTTTGGCCCGCGGAAGATTCAAGGGTTTGTGACAAAAGTCAAAGAGGAAACAGACATCAAGACAGGAAGCATTAAAGAGATAGTCGATTTATTTGATTTATCACCTGTTCTGACAGATGAGCTACTGGAGCTTTCTCACTGGCTGACGGAAAAAACATTGTCCTATCATATTACGGCACTTCAATCGATGCTGCCCGCAGCCATGAAGGCAAAGTATGAAAAAGAAATACAGGTGTTATCAGAGGAAGAACTTCCGCAGTCATTGAAAGAGCTTTTCGGTCAGCGAGAGAGCATTCTTTATGCTGACATCCCGTCTGAACAATTAAAACAGATTCAAAAGCATGTCCAAAAAGGTCATCTAGAGGTGAGATACCATGTCTCGCAAAAATCTGGAAAGAAAAAGGTCCGCATGCTCCAGCTGGCTGTATCGAAAGAAAAACTTGAAGAAAAGCAGCAGCAGCTAAAGAAAAATGCGGTAAAACAAAAGGCACTGATCTCCTACTTGCTTCAAGCGGGAGAGGCAGCCTTTTTAGCGAAAGACTTGCAGCAGCAAACAGGCGCGAGTTCTCAAACGCTTAAAACCTTTATTCAAGAAGGGTTGTTAACAGAAAGCTATGAAGAGGTCTACCGGGATCCTTATCGTGACCGGGAGTTTACACCATCTGCATCACTTGATCTCACGCCTGAGCAAAGAGAGGCGGCAAAACATATTCATCAAGCAGTCAGTGAGAATCAGCACGAAACCTTTTTACTGCACGGAGTGACAGGAAGCGGCAAAACGGAGATTTACTTGCAGACAATTGATCATGTTCTTCAAAAAGGCAAAGAAGCGATCGTTTTAGTTCCTGAGATTTCGTTAACCCCTCAAATGGTGCAGCGATTTAAAGAACGATTTGGCTCAAATGTGGCTGTTCTTCACAGCGGCTTATCGACAGGAGAAAAATATGATGAATGGCGGAAGATTCATCGCAAGGAAGTCAAGCTTGTCGTTGGCGCAAGATCTGCTGTTTTCGCTCCATTTGAAAATTTAGGCATGATTATTATAGATGAAGAGCATGAATCCTCTTATAAACAAGAAGAAATGCCTCGTTACCATGCCAAGGATGTCGCCATTGAACGAGCAGTGCGGCATCAATGTCCAGTCGTATTAGGCAGTGCAACACCTTCACTTGAAACCTATGCACGTGCAAAAAAAGGCGTCTATACATTGCTGCCGCTCAAGCACCGCGTCAACCAGCAGCAGATGCCGCACGTTTCGTTAATTGATATGAGAGAAGAACTAAGAAATGGCAACCGCTCCATGTTCTCAGAAGAATTAATGATCAGGTTAAAGGAAGTGCTTGAAAGAAAAGAACAAGCCGTTTTATTTCTGAACAAAAGAGGCTATTCATCCTTTGTGATGTGCCGTGATTGCGGATATGTGGAGCAATGTCCTCATTGCGAAATTTCTCTCACCTATCACAGATATCAAAAACGGCTGAAGTGCCATTATTGTGGTCACGAAGCTCCAGTACCTTCTGAATGTCCAGAATGCCACAGTGAGCATATTCGCTATTTTGGAACTGGCACGCAGCGAGTAGAAGAAGAACTGACAAAGGTATTGCCTGAGGCGCGTGTGATCCGAATGGATGTGGATACAACGTCTCGTAAAGGTGCTCACGAAAAGCTTCTTACGTCTTTTGGCAATAAAGAAGCGGACATTTTGCTCGGGACGCAGATGATTGCAAAGGGGCTGGATTTCCCAGATGTCACACTTGTTGGTGTTCTCAGTGCGGATACATCCCTTCACATCCCTGATTTTCGTTCAAGTGAAAAAACATTTCAGCTTCTCACACAGGTCAGCGGCAGAGCAGGGCGCCATGAAAAAGCGGGCTCGGTTATTATTCAATCGTATACGCCTTCTCACTATAGTATTGAATTAACGAAGCAGCATGACTATGAAGCCTTTTATGAACATGAGATGCTGCATCGCCGCCACCAGTCCTATCCGCCTTATTACTTTTTGGCGATGGTGACAGTGTCACACGAAGAAGTGACGAAGGCAGCACATGTCACTGATCAAATTGTCCAGTTCCTAAAAATGAACTGTGCACCGAATACTCGAATTCTTGGTCCGGCCGCATCGCCAATCGCTAAGATCAAAGATAGATATCGGTATCAATGCGTGATAAAATACAAAAGGGAAAATGAACTGGCAAGTTTACTACGGAAAATACAAGACCATTATCAAAAGGAAATGGAACAAAAACAATTGATGATTTCAATAGATATGAATCCATATATGATGATGTAAAACGGAGGGCTGTAAGTGGCAGTAAAACCAATAGTCATACATCCGGCAGAAGTGCTTGAACAAAAGACAGAGCGCGTCGGTACGTTCGATAAAAAGCTTAAAAAACTGCTGGATGATATGTATGATACAATGCTTGAGCTGGATGGAGTTGGACTAGCAGCACCACAAATCGGTATTTCAAAAAGAATCGCTGTTGTAGATATCGGAGAAGAATCTGGCAGAATTGACTTAGTGAACCCCGAGGTGCTTGAAGTAGAAGGAAGCCAGACAGATATTGAAGGCTGCCTGAGCTTTCCATCTTTATACGGCACTGTAGAGAGACCGAACTATGTGAAGGTAAAAGCCTTTGATAAGAAAGGCAAACCATTTACAATAGAAGCAGACGGATTTTTAGCAAGAGCTTTATTGCACGAAATTGATCATTTAGACGGCATTTTATTTACGTCAAAAATCATTGAAACTTATACAGAAAAAGAACTTGCGGAAATGGAAGGGTGAAGAAAATGGCACGTATCGTATTTATGGGAACCCCTGATTTCTCAGTACCTGTGCTGCAAACACTGATAACAGAAGGATACGAAGTGGTAGGGGTTGTCACGCAGCCAGACCGCCCAAAAGGAAGAAAACGAGTGCTCACACCGCCTCCTGTAAAAGTGGAAGCCTTAAAGCACGGCATTCCTGTGTTGCAGCCTGAAAAGGTGCGCCTTGATGAAGAAATTGATAAGGTGCTTGCCTTACAGCCGGATTTAATCGTCACAGCGGCATTTGGACAAATTTTACCAAAGCGATTACTCGATGAACCTAAGTTTGGCTGTATCAATGTTCATGCCTCGCTGCTGCCAGAACTAAGAGGCGGCGCGCCGATCCATTATGCGATCCTTCAAGGCAAAAAGAAAACAGGCGTTACCATCATGTACATGGTGGAAAGACTTGATGCAGGTGACATGATCAGTAAAGTAGAAGTAGAAATCGATGAATTAGACAATGTCGGAACATTGCATGACAAATTAAGTGTTGCAGGTGCCGCGCTGCTAAAAGATACGGTGCCAAATGTTCTGAGCGGGTCTATTTCTCCGATTCCGCAAAATGAAGAAGCGGCCACATATGCACCAAATATTAAGCGGGAGCAAGAAAGATTAGACTGGACAAAAACCGGCGAAGAGCTTTACAACCAAGTTCGCGGGCTAAATCCTTGGCCAGTTGCCTATACTGAATGGAACGGCGCTCATCTAAAAGTATGGGAAGCGAAAAAGGTTCCGCTTCAAGCGCAAGAAGAACCCGGGAAAGTGATTGAGCTTCAAAAAGAAGGTCCGGTCATTGGAACTGGGAATGAGCAAGGCCTTTTATTAACAGGTGTGCAGCCAGCTGGTAAGAAAAAAATGAGCGGCGAAGACTTCTTAAGAGGCGCAAATATCGAAATTGGACAGAAATTAGGGTTAATGAATGAAGAAAAGTAATGTGAGAGAAGTAGCGCTGGACGCTTTAATCAAACTCGAACAAAACCAGGCTTACAGTAATTTGCTGTTGCAGTCAGTCATGAAAGATAAAGACTTAGCTGATCAGGACAAACCGCTGTTAACAGAGCTTGTATATGGTACACTGCAAAATAAGCTGGCATTAGATTATATGCTGACGCCCTTTGTGAAAAAACCGCAAAAGGTCGCTCCATGGGTGATGCAGCTTTTGCGGATGTCTCTTTATCAAATGGTGTACCTTGAAAAAATACCAGATCGTGCAGCCATTCATGAAGCTGTCGAGCTAACGAAAAAGCGCGGACACAAAGGCATTTCTTCACTTGTGAACGGTGTTCTTCGTTCCGTGCAAAGAGAAGGCGTTCCGTTATTTGATGCGATCAAAGATCCCGTAAAGCGGCTGTCCATTGAGACAAGCCACCCATTATGGCTTGTGCAGGAGTGGGTTCAGGCGTACGGGTTTGAAGCGGCAGAAAGCATGTGCCGCATTCATTTAGTCCCGCCAAAGCAAACCCTTCGTGTCAATCGAATGAAAATTGACCGCACGGCACTGCAGCAAAAACTAATGGATGCAGGTATTGAAACGGAGCTTGGCGACTTATCTGAAGATGCACTTAAGCTCATGAAAGGGTCCATCGTCTCAACCCCTTCTTTTCAAGAAGGCTATGTGACGATACAAGATGAAAGCTCCATGCTTGTCGCAAGAGCGCTCGACCCTCAGCCAGGAGAAACGGTGCTTGACGCCTGTGCGGCTCCTGGCGGAAAATCAACACATATTGCAGAACGTATGAACGATGAGGGCAAAATTGTTTCTCTTGATTTACATGAACATAAAGTGAAACTCATCAAACAAGCAGCAAAACGTCTGAACCTTACTCACATTGAGGCAAAAGCACTTGATGCAAGGAAAGCGGCAGACTATTACAGCGAAGCTTCGTTTGACCGTATTCTCATTGATGCACCGTGTTCCGGTTTTGGCGTCATTAGACGAAAACCAGATATGAAATATACAAAGTCACAAGAAGACTCAGCAAGGCTTGCAGCTATCCAGCAGGCCATTTTAAAGGAAACGGCCCCGCTTTTAAAACCGGGCGGAACCCTTGTATACAGTACGTGTACAATGGACCCAACAGAAAATCAACAAGTGATTCATGCGTTTTTACAAGAACACCAAGACTTCGAACCCGATCTATCTCTTAATGAACGGCTGCCTGAGCAGGTTGCTCCGTTTGTTCAAAACGGAAGTGTACAAATTCTTCCTCATTATTTCGGAACAGATGGTTTCTTTATTTGCAGCATGAGAAAGAAGGGATAAAAAATGACAGAACAAAAAGTAAGAAAAGAACTGAAGACAGAAATGCCGTCGATCTACTCATTTGAGCTTCACGAAATGAAAGAATGGTTAAAAGAACAAGGCGAAAAGCCTTTCCGCGCAGCCCAAATTTTCGAGTGGCTTTATGAGAAACGTGTGACATCCTTTGACGATATGTCTAACCTTTCAAAGGATTTAAGAGAAAAATTAAAAAATCAATTTGCGATCACCACATTAAAAACCGTGATCAAACAAACGTCTCAAGACGGAACGATCAAGTTTTTATTTGAATTACATGATGGCTATACGATTGAAACAGTGCTGATGCGCCACGAATACGGCAACTCTGTCTGTGTCACAACTCAGGTTGGCTGCCGAATTGGCTGTACATTCTGTGCATCTACACTTGGCGGGTTAAAACGAAATCTTGAAGCAGGAGAAATCGTTGCTCAAGTATTGAAAGTGCAGCAGGCACTTGACGAAACAGATGAGAGAGTCAGCTCGGTTGTCATCATGGGAATTGGCGAACCGTTTGATAACTTTGACGAAATGCTTGCTTTCCTTAAAATCATCAACCATGACAACGGCTTAAATATTGGCGCGCGTCACATTACAGTGTCGACAAGCGGAATCATTCCAAAGATCTATCAATTCGCTGATGAGCAAATGCAAATCAATTTTGCTGTCTCTCTGCATGCACCGAACACAGAGATCAGAAGCCGTCTGATGCCGATCAATAAGGCATATAAGCTGCCAAAATTAATGGAAGCCATTGAATACTACATTCAAAAAACGGGTAGACGTGTCAGCTTTGAATACGGCCTGTTTGGCGGAGTAAATGATCAAGTTCATCATGCAGAAGAGCTTGCAGACTTATTAAAAGGAATCAAGTGCCACGTGAACCTCATTCCGGTGAACTATGTACCGGAAAGGGATTATGTAAGAACACCGAGAGAACAAATCTTCCTATTTGAAAAAACGCTGAAAGAACGCGGCGTAAACGTAACGATTAGACGAGAGCAAGGCCATGATATTGATGCTGCTTGCGGTCAGCTAAGAGCGAAGGAGCGTCAGGAAGAGACGAGGTGACGAATGTTGATAAGGGCAGCCTTTCAAACCGATACAGGAAAAGTCCGTCAGCATAATGAAGATGATGCAGGTATTTTTGAAGCAAAAGAAGACACCCTTCTAGCTGTTGTAGCAGATGGAATGGGAGGTCATCTTGCTGGTGATGTCGCCAGCAGGATGGCCGTCTCTTCTTTAAAAGAATACTGGGAAGAAACATCTTCAATCCCAGCAAAACCAGCAGAGCAAGAAAGCTGGTTAATCTCAAAAATTAGTGACATTAATGATCAAGTATATGAACATGCGAAAAACAATGAGGAGTGCCAAGGAATGGGGACGACCATTGTTTGTGCGCTCGTTCATTTGCAAACGGTCACAATTGCCCATATTGGAGACAGCCGCTGCTACTTGCTAAGAGAAGGAGCACTGACCCAGCTTACGGATGACCATTCACTTGTAAATGAGCTTGTGAAAACAGGTGAAATTTCTAAAGAGGATGCAGAATATCATCCAAGAAAAAACGTGCTCACAAAAGCATTAGGGACAGATAAACACGTTCAAATTGATGCACATACTTTTGAAGTGGACCCAGGAGATCAAATCCTGCTTTGCTCAGATGGTTTATCCAATAAAGTAGAAGAAGAGAATTTGATTCATATTTTAACGCAAACGACCGCACCAGATGAAAAAGTAACAGCATTAATCCAAACAGCGAATGACAACGGCGGTGAAGATAACATTACAGCAGTATTGTTAGAAATCTCCTCCCAGCCAGAGGAGGGTGACAGCAAGTGTTGATCGGAAAACGGATCAGCGGCCGTTATCAGATTCTTCGCGTCATAGGCGGAGGCGGAATGGCAAACGTTTATTTGGCGGAGGACATGATTTTAGATCGCGAAGTTGCGATTAAAATTTTGCGCTTTGACTTTGCAAGCGATGATGATTTTATTAGACGTTTCCGGCGCGAGGCGCAATCAGCCGCAAGCTTAGATCATTCAAATATTGTCAGCATCTACGATGTAGGGGAAGAAGATGACATTTATTATATTGTCATGGAATATGTCGAGGGGATGACGCTGAAAGAATACATACACGCCAATGGCCCGCTTCATCCGAAAGAAGCCGTTCGCATTATGGAGCAAGTCGTTGCGGCGATGGAAGAAGCCCATGCAAAGCAGCTCGTCCACCGGGACATTAAGCCTCACAATATATTAATAGACAACATGGGAAATATTAAAGTCACTGATTTTGGGATTGCCATTGCACTCAGCTCAGCGACCATCACCCACACAAATTCGGTCCTAGGATCCGTGCACTATTTGTCTCCAGAACAAGCACGCGGAGGTCTTGCGACGAAAAAGTCAGACATCTATTCACTTGGAATTGTGCTCTATGAACTCATTTCTGGACGCATGCCATTTGAAGGGGAATCAGCTGTCAGTGTTGCGCTGAAGCATTTGCAATCAGAGCCGCCATCTGTCAGAAGGTGGAATCCTTCTGTTCCACAAAGCGTGGAAAACATCATTTTAAAGGCAATGGCCAAAGATCCATTTTATCGATATGAAGATGCATCTGAAATGCAAAAAGATCTGCAAACTGCTTTCGACCCTTCAAGACTAAAAGAAAAACGCTTTGTCATTGAAGAGGATCATGAAGCAACGAAAGCGATCCCAATCATTCAAGATCATCAAGTCGATCAAGACAATGAAAAAACAGCTGTCCATCCGGTGCAAAAACCGAAGAAAAAAGAGAAACAAAAGCCGAAAAAGAAACGAAAAAAATGGCCTTGGGTTGTGGCATCCATCCTGTTTATTCTAACTGCTGCGACCATTTTAGCTATCACTGTGTTTCCCG
The DNA here is from genome assembly GCF_038593345.1 of Bacillus sp. FSL M8-0350. Classification (NCBI taxonomy): domain Bacteria; kingdom Bacillati; phylum Bacillota; class Bacilli; order Caryophanales; family Bacillaceae; genus Bacillus; species Bacillus sp. FSL M8-0350. The sequence continues at coordinate 1,544,207 of NZ_CP151985.1, forward strand.
GACTGCTCTTTCCAAAAGATGTTGAGGTCTCTGATGTATCTGGCATGACGATTGAAAAAGCAGAGGACACCTTGAAGAAAGCCGGCTTTACCGTCGCCTCTGAACCAATTGAGATCGCTGATGAAAAAATTGAAAAAGGGCTTGTCGTCAAAACAGACCCGAAAATCGGCACAAAGGTAAAAGAAGGAACCGAGATTCAGCTTTACCAAAGTACTGGCAAAGAAAAGACCGAATTACCTGATGTAACAGGTGAAAAGGTTGATAAAGCAAAAGAATTATTAGAGAAAAAAGGGTTTAAGCAAGTTGTTGTGGAGGAAGTAAATGATAATGACACCGAATCTGGGATTGTCATGGAACAGAAACCTTCAGCGAGTACTGAGCTTGTGGCAGCAGATGAAGAAGTGACGTTGACGGTCAGCATAGGTCCTGCCGATATTACATTGCGGGATTTAACGACATATAGTAAACAGGCTGCATCGAATTATTTAGAGGATAACGGATTAAAGCTTGATGAAAAAGAAGCGTATTCTGATGATGTGCCAAAAGGTGAGGTAATGAAGCAGGAACCAGGAGCTGGTACTGCTGTGAAACCAGGTGATACGGTTAAAATCACCTTCTCACTCGGACCGAAGAAAAAACCGGCTAAAACGGTGACTGAGAAGATTGCCATCCCGTATGAACCAGTCACTGAAGGGCAAGAAATGACCGTTCAGATTTCCATTGACGATGCTGAGCATAGCATTTCTGATTCATATGAAACCTTTAACATCACTGCACCAACTGAACGGACCATTAAATTTAAGATTGAACCAGGTCAAAAAGGATACTATCAAGTGACAGTTGATGATAAGGTCGTAAGCTCTAAAACGATCGAATACCCTGACGATGAATAAAGGAGGGACTTTATGCCTGAGGGCAAAATTATTAAAGCATTAAGCGGATTTTATTATGTGCTCGATGAGTCTCTAGAAAGTGGAAAAGTGATTCAGTGCAGAGCGAGAGGTATTTTTCGGAAAAACAAAATCACACCTCTTGTTGGAGATTATGTTGTATATCAAGCGGACAACGATAAAGAAGGCTACTTATTAGAAGTAAAAGAGCGGACAAACGAACTTGTTCGTCCGCCTATTAGTAACGTCGATCAAGCGGTGCTCGTTTTCTCTGCGACAGAACCAACCTTTAGCACATCGCTTTTAGACAGATTTCTAGTGCTGGTGGAAGCAAATGATATTAAGCCGATTATCTGTATCACAAAAATGGACTTATTGAAAACAGATGAAGAGCTTGAAAGTATTCAAGGCTATGCAGAGGACTACCGGCAAATTGGATATGATGTTCATGTAACATCCACGATCGAGGGAGACGGAATTGAAAAGCTGACCTCGCATTTTCACAATAAAATCACTGTATTTGCCGGTCAGTCTGGTGTAGGTAAGTCCTCTCTTTTAAATGCGATGAGTCCTGATTTGGCGCTGAAAACCAATGATATTTCCTCTCATCTTGGAAGGGGGAAGCATACGACAAGACATGTCGAACTCATTCGTACAGCAGAAGGGCTCATTGCAGATACACCTGGCTTTAGCTCGCTCGAATTTACCGGCATCGAAGCGGAAGATTTAGGCCTTTACTTTTTAGAAATTAAAGAGCGGAGTGCAGATTGTAAGTTTAGAGGCTGTCTGCACGTGAAAGAGCCTGGCTGTGCGGTAAAAGGCGCGGTCGAACAAGAGCAAATCAGAGCGTATCGCTATCAGCATTATTTAGAGTTTTTAACTGAAATCAAAGACAGAAAGCCGAGGTACTAACTCATGGTTTATATTGCCCCTTCCATTTTATCAGCAGATTTCGCCAATTTGGAGAAAGATATCCGTGATGTGGAACAAGGCGGAGCGGATTACATTCATATCGACGTGATGGACGGCCATTTTGTACCGAATATTACATTTGGACCGAATGTTGTGGAAGCGATCAGACCGCATACAAAGCTGCCGCTCGATGTTCACTTAATGATTGAGCAGCCAGACCGGTATATTCCTGCATTCGCAAAAGCAGGTGCTGACATTATTTCTGTCCATGTAGAAGCTTGTCCGCACTTGCACAGAACGATACAGCACATAAAAGAACAAGGCGTAAAAGCAGGCATCGTCTTGAACCCGCACACACCTGTTTCTCAGATTGAGCATGTATTAGAGGATGTAGACCTTATCTTATTCATGACGGTGAATCCTGGTTTTGGCGGACAGGCGTTTATTCCATCTGTCCTCACGAAGGTAAAAGAAGTGAAGTCCCTTAGCGAACAAAAGGGCTTATCAGACTTACTCATAGAAATAGACGGCGGTGTCAATGTAGAGACTGCAAAGAGCTGTAAAGAGGCGGGCGCTAACTTACTTGTGGCCGGCTCAGCGATATACGGTAAAAACAACCGTGCAGCAGCCATTCAGGCCATTCGAGAAGCGTAAAAAAAGGAACCAAAGTCACTCTGATCTTTGGTTCTTTTTACATGGAGAGGAGCGTATATCATGCACATACATATCGTAGCCGGCGGTCCTTTTGATTACATCCCGCCCCTTGAACATGAAGCATCACAGGACGATATTCTCTGGGTCGGTGTAGACCGGGGGACGCTCTTTTTACTAGAGCACGGCATCATGCCTGCCAAGGCTTTTGGTGATTTTGACAGTGTGACAGAAGAAGAGCTTTGCGAGCTGAAAAAGAAATTGCCTGCCTTGAATGTATTTCAGGCTGAAAAAGATGAAACCGATTTAGAGCTTGCGTTGAACTGGGCCATGCGCCAGCACCCTGCGCATATTCACATTTACGGCATTACAGGAGGAAGGGCTGATCACTTTCTAGGAAATATTCACCTTCTATATCAAGGCATTCAGCACAAGCAGAACGTCACTCTTGTAGATAAGCAAAATATCATTCAAATGTTTGGTCCTGGTACATACGAAATAAAAGAAGACCCTGATAAAAAATATGTGTCGTTTCTGCCCTTTGGTACATCGGTTGAAAAGCTGACATTAAAAGGTTTCAAATATCCTCTGAAAAATTGTCATATTGAGCCTGGTTCCACACTATGTATTAGTAACGAACTCATCCACTCAAATGGTACTTTTTCTTTTCATGAAGGCATATTAATAATGGTAAGAAGCAAAGATTGACCAACCTATCAATGTGGATGGCTGATTAAGCTCAATTGTGCTGCAAGCGGTACTTTTAGGAGGGGGACAAAATGAAATTTTATACAATCAAACTGCCTAGATTTCTTGGCGGCATTGTCCGTGCGATGCTTGGTTCATTTAAAAAAGATTAATGAGTAATCTCCTTTATTTCCACATAAAAACGCCTGCTACAGTTTATTGTAGCAGGCGTTTACTCTTCTTGCTTATACACGCTCAACTTTACCAGATTTCAAAGCTCGAGCTGATACATATACTCTTTTAGGCTTACCGTCCACTAGAATACGAACTTTTTGAAGGTTCGCGCCCCATGTACGTTTTGTAGAGTTCATTGCGTGAGAACGGTTGTTCCCAGCTTTTGTTTTTCTGCCTGTAATAACGCATTTACGTGCCATTTGTTTCCCTCCTAACTGCGAAAACATCATCATATTCTTCATATACGTACTTAGAGATGCCTCAAGATACTTTAATAATTTACCACAGCTTCAAGGGGTTTGCAAGGATTGTTTACTCCTCTTTCAAGAAAAATACCTTGACATCTTGATAAAAAATCAAGGCTATAGTATAAGTAGGATTGGGTCGGATTGAATGATTTCTTTTAAAAAGAAGGGTCTTATAGTAAAATAGTGATAACTCAGGGCAATTTCTCAAAAAGGGGGAACCAATGTGTCCATTGAACTTAGAACGAAATACGGACAAATTGATATATCAAATGAAGTCATTGCAATGGTGGCAGGAGGCGCTGCGATCGATTGCTATGGTATTGTTGGCATGGCGTCCAAAAACCAAATCAAGGACGGCTTGACGGATATTCTCCGCAAAGAGAACTTCAGCCGGGGTGTTCTTGTGCGTCAGAAAGAAGACCGCATTCATATTGATATGTACATCATCGTCAGCTACGGTACAAAAATATCAGAAGTCGCACATAATGTTCAAACGAAAGTCAAATATACGATTCATCATACAATTGGACTTTCTGTTGACTCGGTCAACATTTATGTACAAGGAGTAAAAGTTACGAACCCGTAGTAAGGAGGAAATATATTGTCTATTAGAAATCTTGATGGCCGCTCATTTGCAAAAATGATTCTTGCAGGTGCTCACCATCTTTCTCAAAACGCACAAATTGTGGATGCGTTAAATGTTTTTCCAGTGCCAGACGGAGACACGGGGACAAATATGAATTTGTCGATGACTTCAGGGGCAAAAGCAGTTGAAGAAACAAACACCGATCATATTGGGAAGGTCGGCGTGGCCCTGTCAAAAGGGTTATTGATGGGCGCAAGAGGAAACTCTGGCGTGATCCTGTCACAGCTCTTTAGAGGTTTCAGTAAACATATTGAACAAAAAGAAACAATTGATGCAAAAGAATTTGCTCTTGCCTTACAGGCGGGTGTTGATACAGCATATAAAGCCGTGATGAAACCGATTGAAGGAACGATCTTAACAGTTGCAAAGGATGCAGCAAAGAAAGCGGTTGCTGTTTCAGCAGCAGAGGATCAAATTGACCGCGTTCTAGAGTTAACGATTGAGGAAGCAAGAGCATCACTTGATCGAACGCCAGATCTGCTTCCTGTCTTAAAAGAAGTGGGTGTTGTCGATAGTGGAGGTAAAGGACTTCTATGCGTATATGAAGGTTTCCTTGCTTCATTAAGAGGTGAAGAGCTTCCTCCTAAATCGGCTTCTTTACCTACGCTAAAAGAACTCGTTAGTGCAGAGCATCATAAAAGTGCACAAAGCCATATGAACACAGAAGATATCGAATTTGGCTACTGTACTGAATTTATGGTGAAATTTGAAGAAGACAAACAGTCCTTTGATGAGAATGCCTTCAGAGAAGACTTAAGTGAATTCGGAGATTCACTTCTTGTGGTGTCTGACGATACACTGGCGAAAGTTCATATTCATGCCGAGCAGCCAGGAGATGTTTTATCATATGCACAGCGCTACGGCAGCTTGATTAATATGAAAATTGAAAACATGAGAGAGCAGCATAGCTCAATCGTGAACGAAGAAAGAGAACATGTGCCTACTGCACCAAAAGCACCTGCTGCTGAAAAACAGCGCTTTGGTGTGGTCAGTGTCGCAATGGGAGAAGGAATTGCTGACTTGTTCAAAAGCATCGGAGCTTCCGTCGTCATTGAAGGCGGGCAGACGATGAATCCGAGCACAGAAGACATTGTCACAGCAATAGAAAGCGTACATGCCGAAACCGTCTTTATCTTACCTAATAATTCTAATATTGTCATGGCAGCTAAACAGGCGGCAACTGTCTCAAACCGTGAGGTCGTTGTCATTCCGACGAAGACCGTTCCTCAAGGAATGTCGGCACTTCTTTCTCTCAATGAAACAGCTTCAAATGAAGACAATGAAAGAGCGATGCTAGAAGCGATTGACCATGTGAAAAGCGGGCAAATTACCTTTGCAGTAAGAGATACTCAAATTGATGGAATCGACATTGCGAAAGGTGACTATATGGGTCTGTTCAACGGGAAAATCACGTTAACAGCGAAAAATCAATTAGATGCAGCAAAAGAACTTCTAACCAAAATGGTGACAGAAGATGATGAGATTGTCACCATCATTAAAGGAGAAGATGCATCATCTGATGAGCTGGATGCACTGCAAGCCTTTATTGAAGAAACATTTGAAGATGTAGAAGTTGAAGTCCACGATGGAAAACAGCCGCTTTATTCATATATTTTAGCGGTTGAATAACGAAAGAAGGGCAAATAAAGCCCTTCTTCTTCTTTTGCAATTTTTTACTAGCCATTCAACGGTGAAATGAGTTGCGGGAAACGAATGAATCCATTAGTCTAAAGAAAGAACCAAACCATACGCGAGTGGTGATGAGAGGGGAAGACCTATGAAATTTAGAAGTGTGTTTGATATTATTGGACCTGTCATGATTGGGCCATCAAGTTCGCACACAGCGGGTGCGGCTCGTATAGGGAGAGTAGCCCGCAGCTTATTTGGAAGAGAACCGAAACGAATTGTCGTTTCATTTTATGGTTCTTTTAAAGATACGTATAAAGGACACGGTACAGATGTCGCCATTATCGGCGGTGTTCTTGACTTTGATACATTTGATGAACGAATCAAAACAGCGATTGATATTGCAAAAAGCAAAGAGATTGACATTGAATTTAAAGAAGAAGAGGCGGTGCCGGCGCATCCGAATACAGCAAAAGTAGAGATTTCAGATGCGAACGGAAGCCTTGAACTAATCGGGATTTCCATCGGCGGAGGTAAAATTGAAATCACAGAATTAAATGGCTTTGAGCTCAGGCTCTCAGGGAATCATCCTGCTATTCTTGTGGTTCATAACGATCGCTACGGGACGATTGCGGCAGTTGCCAATGTCTTAGCGAAATTCGCCATCAACATCGGTCATATGGAAGTGGCGCGTAAAGATGTCGGGCAAGAGGCACTGATGACGATTGAAGTAGATCAAAATATTGACCCAGCTGTCCTATCAGAGCTAGAAACGCTGCCAAACATTATTCAAGTTACACAAATTGCAGAGTAACAACAAGGAGGTTATGAATGATGTTTAAAAACGTCAAAGAACTCGTGCAGCTAACAGAAGAACGGAATACCTCCATTTCAGAAATTATGATTGTGCAAGAAATGGAAGTGACAGGGAAGTCACGTGAGGAAATTTTCTCCCAGATGTACCGCAACCTAGAAGTGATGGAGCAGGCCGTTGAAAATGGGCTGAAGGGTGTGAAATCATTATCAGGCTTAACAGGCGGAGATGCAGTCAAACTTCAAGCCTATATCGCATCAGGCAAAACACTGTCTGGTCATACGATATTAGATGCTGTCAGTAAAGCAGTTGCAACAAATGAAGTCAATGCTGCAATGGGAACCATTTGTGCCACGCCTACAGCAGGCTCAGCAGGTGTTGTACCAGGTACGTTATTTGCAGTAAAAGAAACATTAAAGCCAACAAAGGAACAAATGGTCAGATTCCTATTTACTTCTGGCGCATTTGGTTTTGTTGTGGCGAATAACGCCAGCATTTCCGGTGCAGCAGGCGGCTGTCAGGCAGAGGTAGGTTCTGCATCAGGGATGGCGGCAGCAGCTATTGTCGAGATGGCAGGCGGGACACCGCAGCAATCTGCAGAAGCGATGGCGATTACACTGAAAAATATGCTTGGACTTGTTTGTGATCCTGTAGCGGGACTTGTCGAGGTACCGTGCGTGAAACGAAATGCAATGGGTGCATCTAACGCCATGATTGCAGCAGACATGGCTCTTGCCGGCATCACAAGCCGCATTCCATGTGATGAAGTCATTGATGCGATGTACAAAATCGGTCAAACGATGCCAACGGCTCTTCGCGAAACAGCCCAAGGCGGTCTCGCAGCGACACCGACAGCAAGAGAGCTTGAAAAGAAGATTTTCGGAGGTGTGACCTCATCTCGTGATACAGAAACTGCAAGATAATGTCTCTGTCCTGAAGGGGATTGGAGAGGAAACCGAAAAAACACTCAATGAACTTGGAATCTACACAGTAGCCGATTTACTCGGCTACTTTCCTTATCGATATGACGACTATGAGCTTCGTAACTTAGAAGAAGTAAGGCATGACGAACGTGTCACAGTTGAAGGAAAAGTACATAGTGAGCCCGTTCTCACCTATTATGGCAAAAAACGAAGCAGGCTGACATTCAGGCTGCTTGTCGGGCGTTTTCTCATTACGGCGATTTGTTTCAATCGCCCGTATTTAAAACGAAGCCTTGTGTTAGGTGATACAGTTTCCGTCACAGGAAAATGGGATAAAAACCGTCAATCTATCATGGTGCAGGAATTTAAAAAAGGGACGCACGAGCAAGATGGCAGTATAGAGCCCGTTTATTCAGTAAAAGAAAATGTGACCGTGAAAATGATGAGGCGCTTTGTAAAGCAAGCCTTGTCACTTTATGCAGACAAAGCTGAAGATCCATTGCCAAAGCAGCTTGTTTCTGCCTATAAACTCATGTCCTATCAGGAAGCATTAAAAACCATTCATCTCCCAGAAACAAGAGACTCGCTCAAGCAAGCAAGACGCCGTTTTGTGTACGAGGAATTTCTCATCTTTCAGCTGAAGATGCAGGCGATTAGAAAGAAAGAACGAGAGAGAACATCAGGCATCCAGCATCCGTTTTCCAAAGAGGCAGTTTTTGAGTTTGTTGACAGCCTGCCATTTCCGCTGACGAAGGCACAATCAAGAGTGCTTGATGAAATCATGTCGGACATGGCGTCTCCATATCGAATGAACCGGCTGCTCCAAGGAGATGTAGGTTCAGGGAAAACAGCTGTTGCGGCCATTGCGCTTTATGCCGCTCATTTATCAGGTTTTCAAGGTGCATTAATGGTCCCAACAGAAATTTTGGCAGAACAGCATGCCGATTCACTTTACCAGCTGTTTGAAAAATGGGGGCTGAATATTGCCCTTTTGACAAGCTCTGTGAAAGGAAAGCGACGCAGAGAATTGCTTGAACGTTTAAAAGAAGGCGAGATTGACATATTAGTCGGCACGCACGCACTCATTCAAGACGAAGTCGAATTTCAACAGCTCGGTCTTGTCATCACAGATGAGCAGCACCGGTTTGGCGTAGAGCAGCGGAAAAAACTAAGAAGCAAGGGGCAGGACCCGGATGTCTTGTTTATGACGGCCACACCTATTCCGCGAACACTTGCGATCACTGTCTTTGGAGAAATGGACGTCTCCGTCATTGATGAATTGCCAGCTGGCAGAAAACAAATCGAAACGTATTGGGTGAAGCATGACATGCTTGAGAGAATTCTTGCTTTTGTTGATAAAGAGCTGAGAAAAGGCAGACAGGCATATATTATTTGTCCGCTCATTGAAGAATCAGACAAGCTTGATGTCCAAAATGCGCTTGATGTCCATAGCATGCTCACTGAGGCATACCGCGGCAAGTGGTCGATTGGCTTAATGCATGGGAAGCTGGCGAGTGATGAAAAAGATCAGGTCATGAGAGCCTTTACCGCAAATGATGTACAAATTCTCGTTTCAACCACAGTCGTTGAAGTCGGGGTCAACGTACCGAATGCAACCATCATGGTCATTTATGATGCAGACCGCTTCGGACTGTCTCAGCTTCATCAGCTAAGAGGCCGGGTCGGACGAGGAGAGCATCAATCATTTTGTATTTTAATGGCTGATCCGAAGTCAGAAACGGGGAAAGAGCGGATGCGGATTATGTCCGAAACAACCGATGGCTTTGAATTGTCTGAAAAGGACTTAGAACTAAGAGGACCTGGCGACTTCTTCGGTAAAAAACAAAGCGGAATGCCAGAATTTAAGGTAGCAGATATGGTTCACGACTATAGAGCGCTGGAAACGGCTAGAAAAGATGCAGCAGACCTTGTCCAATCGGACGCCTTTTGGACTGATCCCGAATACAAAGAACTCCGGCAAACGCTGATAGACAGCGGTGTGCTGGGAGGAGATAAATTAAGCTGATCAAATGCTGGAGGAATTTTCTTGTCTTTTTGAAACAAGGATTGATTTATCATCTATGAGATTATATACTACTATTAGTACCTAGTCATAAATGTACGGATGGTGTCTGCATATGAAACTAAATAAAAAAGAACGTCAAAAGCTTCTCCAGCAAACGATCAGCTCGACTCCATTCATTACTGATGAAGAATTGGCAAGTAAATTCGGTGTCAGCATACAAACGGTTCGTCTTGATCGTTTAGAGCTGTCGATCCCTGAATTACGCGAAAGAATTAAGCATGTGGCCGAAAAGACATTAGAGGATGAAGTAAAGTCACTTCCACTGGATGAAGTGATTGGAGAAATGATTGATGTAGAGCTTGATGACCAAGCCATTTCCATTTTAGAAGTGAGAAAAGAGCATGTATTCAGCCGAAACCAAATTGCCAGGGGACATCATCTCTTCGCCCAGGCAAATTCGCTGGCAGTTGCCGTCATCGACGATGAACTGGCTTTGACAGCAAAAGCGAATATCAGGTTTACAAGGCAGGTGAAACAAGGCGAAAGAGTCGTCTCTAAAGCCAAAGTAGCCTCACATGATAAAGAAAAAGGAAGAACCGTAGTTGAAGTAAACAGCTATGTTGGTGAGGAAGTTGTCTTTTCAGGTGACTTCGTCATGTATCGCTCAAAACAAAAGTAAAAGGTGGCACGTAATATGAGAATTGCAGTCGATGCAATGGGGGGAGATCATGCCCCTAAAGCCATTATTGACGGTGTGCAAAAAAGCTTAACAGCATTTTCAGATATCGAGATTACACTTGTCGGCGATGAAAACAAAATCAAACCATACATAACAAACAACGACCGCATCACGATTTTAGATGCAAAAGAAGTGATTGAACCGACGGATGAACCAGTGCGTGCAGTTAGACGTAAAAAGGATTCATCTATGGTGAAAATGGCGCAGGAAGTATCCGAGGGACGAGCAGATGCCTGCATCTCAGCAGGAAATACTGGCGCCCTCATGACAGCTGGACTGTTTATCGTAGGCAGAATTGACGGTATTGACAGACCGGCACTTGCCCCAACCTTGCCAACACTGGATGGCAGCGGCTTCTTGTTACTAGATGTTGGTGCCAACGTTGATGCTAAACCAGAACATCTCGTGCAATATGCCATGATGGGATCAATCTACGCAGAGCGTGTCTTCCCAAAGAGCAATCCGCGTGTTGGACTGTTAAATGTAGGAACAGAAGATAAAAAAGGCAACGATTTAACGAAAAAAACCTTTGAATTATTAAAAGCATCAGATTTGAATTTCGTAGGAAATGTAGAGTCTCGTGACTTATTAGAAGGTGTTGCTGACGTTGTTGTCACAGATGGTTTCACTGGAAATATTGCGCTTAAAACAATTGAAGGCACAGCCCTTTCTGTCTTTAAAATGCTGAAAGAAACATTAACATCCAGTTTTACAGCAAAAATAGCAGCAGGCATGATGAAGCCAAAATTAATGCAGATGAAATCTAAAATGGATTACTCCGAATATGGCGGTGCCGCTTTATTTGGTTTAAAGGCACCTGTCATTAAAGCGCACGGCTCCTCTGACGAAAATGCCATTTTCCATGCAATTCGTCAGGCACGTGATATCGTAGAAAAAGACGTTTCAGCCATCATTCATCAAGAAGTCCAAAAAGAAACAACGAATGAGTCTTAATGGAGGTAAAGCAGCATGACTAAAATTGCATTTTTATTCCCTGGCCAAGGCTCTCAAAAAATTGGCATGGGAAAAGATTTATTTGACCAAGAAGCAGTATCTAAAGCTGTTTTTGAAGAAGCAGACAAGACCCTCGGGTTTGACTTATCTTCTCTGATTTTTGAAGGGGATGCAGAAGAACTGACGCTCACCTTTAACGCGCAGCCAGCTCTTTTAACGACAAGTATCGCCATCTTAAAGAAATTTGAAGAGAGCGGAATCAAAGCAGATTATACAGCAGGACACAGTCTTGGCGAATACACGGCCCTCGTTGCAGCAGGCGCACTTTCGTTTAAAGATGCTGTTTATGCAGTCAGAAAGCGCGGAGAATTAATGAATGAAGCTGTTCCAGCAGGAGAAGGCGCCATGGCAGCAATTCTTGGCTTAGACAAAGCGGCACTTGAAGAAGTGACAAAAGAAGTGACAGAGAGCGGTCACCTTGTAGAGCTCGCTAACTTAAACTGTCCTGGTCAAATCGTGATATCTGGTACAGCAAAAGGGGTAGAACTTGCTTCAGAGAAAGCGAAAGAAAAAGGCGCAAAACGTGCAATTGCCCTTGAAGTGAGCGGACCTTTCCATTCTGCATTAATGAAACCAGCCGCTGAAAAATTTACGGATGTTTTGTCAAAGCTGGATATTGCGGATGCGAAAACACCGGTCATCTCAAATGTAACAGCAGACATCGTGACTTCCCGAGATGAAATTGAGACAAAACTGATTGAACAACTGTATTCTCCTGTTCGTTTTGAAGAAAGTGTGGAACGCCTTATTGATTTAGGCGTCACAACATTTATTGAAATTGGTCCTGGCAAAGTGCTTTCAGGTCTTGTGAAAAAAGTGAATCGCCGCCTGACGACGATTTCCGTTTCAGATCAAGAAACAATTGAAGCAGCCATTCAAACATTGAAGGAGGATTCTTGATGCTTACAAATAAAACAGCCGTTGTAACAGGAGGATCACGCGGGATTGGCCGATCCATCGCGATTGATTTAGCGAAAAGTGGTGCAAATGTTGTCGTGAACTATTCTGGAAACGAAGCAAAAGCAAATGAAGTCGTAGATGAAATCAAAGCACTCGGCCAGCAGGCATTTGCTGTGAAAGCTGATGTCTCAAATGCTGAAGAAGTACAAGCCATGATGAAACAAGCGATTGATACCTTTGGTTCAATTGACATTCTTGTGAATAATGCAGGGATCACAAAGGACAACCTGCTCATGAGAATGAAAGAGAATGAATGGGATGATGTCATTAACATAAACTTAAAAGGTGTTTTTAACTGTACAAAAGCCGTGACACGTCAAATGATGAAGCAAAGAAGCGGAAGAATTATCAATTTGGCTTCAGTCGTTGGTGTGTGTGGTAACCCTGGACAAGCAAACTATGTTGCAGCAAAAGCTGGTGTCATCGGATTAACGAAAACAACAGCAAAAGAGCTGGCAACCCGTCATATTACTGTTAATGCAGTAGCACCAGGCTTTATTTCAACAGATATGACAGACAAGCTTGATGAAAATGTACAGACGGAAATGCTCAAGCAAATTCCGCTCGCACGCTTTGGTGCACCTGAAGATATTAGCAACGTCGTTGTCTTTTTAGCTTCAGAAGGAGCAGGTTATATTACAGGCCAAACCATCCAAGTAGATGGCGGAATGGTCATGTCCTAAGAAATATCAAAATTTCATTCGGTTTTCTCTAGTTTTTTAAAAACAATTCAACTATAATACTTTGAGGGGAGGTGAAAGGCAATGGCAGACGTATTAGAGCGTGTATCAAAAATTATTGTAGACCGCCTTGGCGTTGATGAGGCTGACGTGAAAATGGAAGCTTCATTTAAAGAAGATTTAGGCGCTGATTCCCTTGATGTAGTTGAGCTAGTTATGGAACTTGAAGATGAGTTCGATATGGAAATTTCTGACGAAGATGCTGAAAAAATTGCAACAGTCGGTGACGCTGTGAACTACATAAATAACCAGCAATAAGTGTAACAAAGTCCCGTCTACTTTTGACGGGACTTTGAAAATTTATGTTAGTTTCAACACATTCAGCTGATCAATTGTCAGCCTTTTTCAGATGCTGGGAGCAATGTTTCCCTGCATGTAGAAAGAGAGACTCCATATAATCAGTATCCTTAAAGGCGATTACGCCTACCTGGAGGTTGCTATGCCAAAACAATATAAAGACAAACAGAAACAGAGCAAAAAACTAGAGCAATTTAGAGAATTCCAGCAGCGCATTTCTGTACAATTTAAAAATGAAAAGCTTCTATATCAAGCCTTTACCCATTCCTCTTATGTGAATGAACACCGGAAAAAGCCATACGAGGATAATGAAAGACTTGAATTTTTAGGAGATGCTGTTTTAGAATTGACCATCTCTCAATTTTTATTTGCAAAATATCCAGCGATGAGCGAGGGAGATTTAACGAAACTAAGAGCGGCGATCGTATGTGAACCGTCACTTGTATCACTAGCACATGAGCTGTCCTTCGGAGACCTTGTTCTTTTAGGAAAAGGCGAAGAAATGACAGGCGGCAGAAAACGCCCAGCACTCTTAGCGGACGTATTCGAGGCGTTTATCGGTGCACTTTATTTAGATCAGGGGCTTGAGCCGGTTGAACGTTTCCTAGAAGCGTACGTCTATCCGAAAATTAACGATGGAGCATTCTCGCACGTCATGGACTTTAAAAGCCAGCTGCAAGAATTTGTGCAGCGCGATGGAAAAGGTGTGCTCGAATACCGTATCCTGCATGAAAAAGGGCCTGCACATAACCGGGAATTTGAAGCAAATGTATCCCTTCGAGGTGAAGTGCTCGGAATTGGAAATGGACGCTCTAAAAAAGAAGCAGAACAGCACGCTGCACAGGAAGCACTTGCTAAATTGCAGAAACATCATATGAACCAATAAAATCCCCCTCGTTATTCAGGGGGATTTCACTCTGTTTTCCATCATCTTTTTTCACTTCATATGGTAAGATGATAGTACTTTAAATACATAAGGAGGATCACTCTCATGTTCCTCAAACGTTTAGACGTGATAGGATTCAAATCATTTGCACAGCGAGTGACCGTGGACTTTGTTAAAGGGGTCACAGCTGTGGTTGGACCAAACGGGAGCGGCAAAAGTAATATTACCGATGCCATCCGCTGGGTACTTGGAGAACAATCAGCGAAAAGCCTCCGCGGAGGAAAAATGGAAGATATCATTTTTGCAGGAAGTGACTCAAGAAAAAGAGTCAATCTAGCAGAGGTGACTTTAACATTAGATAACGAAGATCACTTTTTACCGATCGATTTTCACGAAGTCAGTGTGACAAGAAGGGTTTATCGTTCAGGAGAAAGTGAATTTCTCATAAACAATCAATCTGTCCGCTTAAAGGATATTATTGATCTTTTCATGGATTCAGGTCTTGGAAAGGAAGCTTTTTCCATCATCAGCCAAGGAAAGGTAGAGGAAATTCTATCAAGTAAGGCAGAAGAGAGAAGAAGCATCTTTGAAGAAGCGGCTGGCGTTTTGAAATATAAAACAAGAAAGAAAAAAGCCGAGAATAAACTGTTTGAAACGCAGGACAACTTAAACCGAGTAGAAGATATTCTGCATGAACTAGAAGATCAAGTAGAACCATTAAGAATGCAAGCATCCATTGCAAAGGACTATTTGCAAAAAAAAGAAGAGCTTGAAAATGTGGAAATTGCCTTAACTGTCCATGACATCGAAGCACTTCATGAAAAATGGACAACACTTGGTGAAGCAGTCGAGCGCTTCAAACAAGATGAAATGAAGCAGTCTACAGATATCCAAGCAAAAGAAGCCAAAATTGAAGAGTCGAGAGACCGCATTCAAGCGCTTGACGAATCAATTAATGACCTGCAAGAAGTTCTTCTTTTCACAAGTGAGGAATTAGAAAAGCTTGAAGGAAAAAAAGAAGTGCTAAAAGAGCGAAAAAAAAATGCCGCTGCAAACCAAGGACAGCTTGAAGAAACGCTCGTTCGCTTAACTGAAAAGCAGGCGCTGTTAACCGAAAAGATTGAGCAGCAGAAAATCACGCGTGACAGCCTGCAAAAAGAGGTACACCAGCTAAAAGATGAAGTAAAAACAAAGCAGCATCAACTGTCGCTTCATAGTGAAGATGTGGAAGGTCAAATTGAACAGCTGAAAAGCGATTATTTTGATCTGCTCAATGAACAGGCTTCCATCCGTAATGAACGTAAATTACTAGAAGAACAGCAGCGCCAAGCAGCGATGCAGCTAGAGCGGCTGACGCAAAATAACCAAAAACATATCGAAGAACGAGTGTCTGTTAAAGAAAAGAAAACAGAAGCTGAGCAGCAGCTTTCAGCACTAGAAGAAGACATTCTGGCTCAAGTAAAACGCTTTAGAGAAGCAGAACAAAAGCTTGAGCAAATAAAACGTCAATACGAGAAAAAAGAAACGGCTCTTTACCAAGCCTATCAATACGTACAGCAGGCAAAATCAAAAAAAGAGATGCTTGAATCCATGCAGGAAGACTTCTCAGGCTTTTTCCAAGGAGTGAAAGAGGTCTTAAAGGCAAAAGAACGGTTAGGCGGTATTCACGGTGCCATTGCAGAGCTGATTCAAACGGATCAGCAGCATGAGACAGCGATTGAAATTGCGCTAGGTGCAGCCACGCAGCACATCGTCACAGAAAATGAAGCAGCTGCGAGACAAGCGATTGGATACTTAAAGCAGCACTCCTTTGGACGTGCAACCTTCCTGCCAATGAACGTGATCAAAGAAAGAACCATTCAGCTCAGAGATGTCCAAACAGCAGAGCAGCACGCTGCATTTATCGGCGTAGCGAGTCACCTCGTTTCCTTTGACGAAAAGTATCAAAAGGTGATTCAGAATTTGCTTGGAACTGTGCTGATCGTTAGAGACTTAAAAGGCGCCAATGAACTGGCAAAAATGCTTGGACATCGTTACCGCATCGTGACCCTTGATGGAGATGTCGTAAACCCCGGCGGTTCCATGACCGGTGGCGGCGTAAAGAAAAAGAACAACTCTCTTCTTTCAAGAAACCGGGAGATCGAAACGTTAACAAAGCAGCTCGTTGAAATGGAAGAGAAAACAACGATCCTTGAAAAAGAAACAAAAGAAACGAAGCAATTGATCGGAGCAAACGAAAGCCAATTAAACGAACTGCGTCAGCGCGGCGAAACCCTTCGTGAAAAGCAGCAAGATCTCAAAGGGAAGCTATACGAACTGCAAGTTGCAGAAAAAAATATCAATGCTCATCTTGAACTCTATGATCAAGAAAAAGAAGAATTGCAGCAGCGTTCTACTGAGCTCGCGGATAAGGACAAAAAGCAGGTCGCTCTTGAAGCCTCTATAGGTGAAAAATTGACGGCTCTTGATCAAGAAATCAATACATTAACAAAACGTAAGCAGACGCAAAGCTCAACGAAAGAAACCATTTCTGCAGAATTAACAGAGCTGAAAATCTCGCTTGCCAAAAAAGAGCAGTCCTTAGCGAATGAACAAGAAAAGCTTTCGAGCTTAATGTCTGAATTAGAAGAAGCTGAACAGACGCTGATGGAAACAAAAGAAGATCTGTCACTCTTAACAAGTGAAATGTCATCTAGTTCAAGCGGAGCCGAACAACTGGAAGAAGCGGCAAAAGAGAAGCTGGAAAACAAAAACAAAACAACCGCACTCATTTCAGAGCGTCGTAAGCAGCGTCTCGCTCTTTCTGAAACATTAGAATTTGCTGAACGTGAACTTAAAGAACAAAAGCGTTTGTTCAAGCAGCTCACCACAAGCTTAAAAGATGAAGAGATTAAGCTTGGCCGTATGGAAGTCGAGCTCGACACCCTGATCGCTTATTTGAACGAAGAATATGCCCTTTCGTTTGAAGGAGCAAAAGAGATGTATCAGTTGACGTTATCGCCAGAAGAAGCAAGAAAACGAGTGAAGCTGATCAAACTAGCCATTGAAGAGCTTGGAACAGTAAACTTAGGCAGCATTGACGAGTATGAACGTGTGAATGAACGCTATCTTTTCTTAACAGAACAGCGAAATGATCTGACAGAAGCGAAAAATACATTATTCCAAGTCATCGAAGAAATGGATCAAGAGATGACAAAGCGTTTCTCTGAGACATTCTCTCAAATCCGCGGGCACTTTGAATCTGTTTTCCAAGCATTATTTGGCGGCGGAAGAGCAGATCTTAAACTGACAGATCCAAATGATTTACTTAACTCTGGCGTTGATATTGTCGCGCAGCCGCCAGGGAAAAAACTGCAAAACTTAAGCCTTCTTTCAGGCGGAGAGAGAGCCTTAACAGCGATCGCTTTACTATTCTCTATCTTAAAAGTGAGACCTGTTCCATTCTGCGTGTTAGATGAGGTAGAAGCGGCGCTTGATGAAGCAAATGTTTTCCGTTTTGCGCAATATTTAAAGAAATACAGCCAGGAAACACAGTTCATTGTCATTACGCACCGCAAGGGAACAATGGAAGAAGCCGATGTGCTCTACGGCGTGACCATGCAGGAGTCAGGTGTTTCTAAGCTTGTATCTGTCAAACTAGAAGAAACGAAAGAGCTTGTCCAGTAATTAAAGGAGGTTTTTGAACCAATGAGCTTTTTTAAGAAATTAAAAGAAAAATTTACGCAGCAAACCGATTCAGTATCAGAAAAGTTTAAAGATGGACTCGAAAAAACGAGAAACTCCTTCCAAGGAAAAGTAAATGAACTGATTTCCCGCTACCGCAAAGTCGACGAAGACTTTTTTGAAGAGCTGGAAGAGGTTCTGATCGGCGCTGATGTCGGTTTCACAACTGTGATGGAACTGATTGATGAGCTGAAAAAAGAAGTGAAATTAAGAAACATTCAAGATCCAAGTGAAGTACAAGCGGTCATTTCTGAAAAACTGGTTGACATCTACAATAGCGGAGAGGAACAAATCTCTGCGCTGAACATTGAAGACGGGCGTTTGAATATCATTTTATTTGTAGGCGTCAACGGTGTTGGGAAAACAACGACGATCGGCAAGCTTGCAAATAAGCTGAAAAATGAAGGGAAATCCGTCATTTTAGCAGCAGGTGATACGTTCCGTGCCGGTGCCATCGAGCAGCTTGAAGTGTGGGGAGAACGTTCAGGTGTTCCTGTCGTCAAACAAACGGCAGGCTCTGATCCAGCAGCGGTGATCTATGATGCCGTTCAATCAGCAAAAGCGAAAAATGCGGATGTCCTCATCTGCGATACAGCAGGAAGACTTCAAAACAAAGTCAACTTGATGAAAGAGCTGGAGAAGGTCAAGAGAGTCATTGAACGCGAGGTTCCAGATGCACCTCATGAAGTATTGCTCGCTCTTGATGCGACAACGGGTCAAAACGCAATGGCACAAGCTAAGGAATTTTCTAAAGCGACAAATGTGACAGGGATTGCTTTAACAAAGCTTGACGGAACTGCAAAAGGCGGAATTGTTCTTGCGATTCGAAATGAGCTGAACATTCCCGTGAAGCTTGTCGGTTTAGGTGAAAAGGTGGACGATCTGCAAGAGTTTGATGCAGAATCGTATGTGTATGGATTATTCTCAGACGTAATTGATCAACAAGACTAACAAAAAAATGCCGGCGAAACTGCTGGCATTTTTATTTATACGCCGCTTCATGAAGTGACAAGATAAAAACTTGACACACAGAAGAGAACCGTGTAAACTTAGTTGATGTAAAGGGAATGAACTTAACAAAGGGGAGAGAGCCCATGACGCTTGAAAAAACAACGAGAATGAACTACTTGTTTGACTTCTATCAATCGTTGTTGACCGCAAAGCAAAAGAGCTACATGTCGCTTTACTACCTAGACGATTTTTCCCTCGGTGAAATTGCGGATGAATATGAAGTATCAAGGCAGGCTGTTTATGATAATATTAAACGGACTGAAGCGATGCTTGAACAATATGAAGAAAAGCTGCTCTTGTTTAAGAAATTTAAAGAGCGTAAAGAACTTCTCAAAAAAATGAGAGAGCTTGTAGCTGATTCTGCGCAAAGAGAAGAGGCAGAAGCTTTAATTGAATCGCTTGAGAAATTAGATTAGGAGGCGGCACAGTATGGCATTTGAAGGATTAGCCGACCGACTGCAGCAGACGATTTCAAAAATCCGCGGCAAAGGAAAAGTGTCAGAGCAAGATGTAAAAGAAATGATGCGCGAGGTACGCCTTGCCCTTCTTGAAGCTGACGTCAATTTTAAAGTAGTCAAAGACTTTGTGAAAAAAGTAAGTGAGCGGGCAGTTGGACAAGAGGTCATGAAAAGCCTTACCCCTGGACAGCAGGTCATTAAAGTTGTAAAAGAAGAACTCACTGAATTAATGGGCGGAGAAGAGAGTAAGATCGCTGTAGCGAAAAAATCTCCAACAGTCATTATGATGGTTGGTCTTCAAGGGGCAGGTAAAACAACCACAACTGGGAAGCTTGCCAATTTACTTCGCAAAAAACATAATCGCAAGCCGATGATGGTAGCTGCTGATATTTACAGACCAGCAGCGATCCAGCAGCTTCAAACGCTCGGGAAACAGCTTGATATGCCGGTGTTTTCATTAGGTGATCAAGTCAGCCCTGTCGAAATTGCCAAACAGGCAATTGAAAAAGCGAAAGAAGAACACCATGATTATGTCATTTTAGATACAGCAGGACGTCTTCATATCGATGAAGAATTAATGGATGAACTTCAGAAAGTAAAAGAAGTAGCGAATCCAGAAGAAATTTTCCTAGTTGTTGACTCTATGACAGGTCAAGATGCGGTCAATGTCGCAAAAAGCTTTAATGAACAGCTTGGTTTAACGGGTGTCGTTCTCACAAAACTAGATGGTGATACAAGAGGCGGTGCAGCACTTTCTATTCGAGCTGTCACCAACACGCCGATTAAATTCGCTGCACTAGGAGAAAAGCTTGATGCGATTGAACCATTCCATCCAGAGCGGATGGCATCAAGAATTCTTGGCATGGGAGATGTGCTCACGCTGATTGAAAAAGCACAGGCAAACGTCGACCAAGATAAAGCGAAAGAGCTTGAGCAAAAAATGCGGACAATGAGCTTCACGCTCGATGATTTCCTCGAGCAGCTTGGCCAAGTTCGGAATATGGGTCCACTTGATGAACTGATCCAAATGATGCCGGGAGCCGGTAAAATGAAAGGGCTCAAAAACGTCCAAGTAGACGAAAAGCAGCTCAATCACATCGAAGCGATCATTAAATCAATGACGACTCAGGAAAAAGAACAGCCAGAGGTCATCAATGCAAGCCGCAGAAAACGGATTGCAAAAGGAAGCGGGACATCTGTACAGGAAGTCAATCGCCTTTTAAAGCAATTTGATGAAATGAAAAAGATGATGAAGCAAATGACCAACATGTCCAAAGGAAAGAAAAAGGGCTTTAAATTACCATTTATGTAATTGGTTATACATGATAAAACCGTTGTTAAGAAAAAACACTTTACAAACCCTTTTATCATTGTTAATATACTATCTTGTTGAAATATTTTCGGAGGTGCTAGTAAAATGGCAGTAAAAATTCGTTTAAAACGTATGGGAGCAAAAAAATCTCCTTTCTATCGTATTGTTGTAGCAGATTCTCGTTCACCACGTGACGGTCGTTTCATCGAAACAGTTGGAACTTACAACCCAGTGGTATCACCAGCTGAGGTGAAAATCAACGAAGAATTAGCGCTTAAATGGCTTCAAAATGGTGCGAAACCATCTGATACAGTTCGCAACCTTTTCTCAAGCCAAGGAATTCTTGAAAAATTTCATAATGCGAAAAACAGCAAATAATGAATGAGCTGTCCTTGGAAGAATTGATTGTGTCCATCGTCGAGCCACTTGTTGATTTCCCTGAAGATATTCACGTATCTTCATTAGAAAAAGATGAGCAGGTGATTTACACACTGTCTGTCAATGCTGAAGATACCGGAAAAGTGATCGGAAAGCAGGGACGTACAGCAAAAGCGATACGAACAGTCATTTTTGCAGCAAGTGCAGAGTCTTCTAAGAAAGTTCAACTTGAGATTGCTGACTAAAAAGGGAGAGGGCTTAGGACCTCCCCTTTTTTTACACGTTTAAATCTATTTTTCGTTATACTGTAGAGGACAAATGCCTTCGGATAGGGGGACAAAAAGGAAGATGCAGATCATTCAACATGTCACCGTGATGCAAGTATTAACTGAAAGCAGTAAGGACAAACTGTTAACGACTTTTTTGGAGAAAAAAGAAAGACTAGAACGTGAATGCAATCAACTATATTTTCAACTAAAAAAACATGAAAAAGAACCACATCAGCAAGAAGCCATCCCTCAATTTCAAAAAGCGATCGATAAAAGGCAAGAGAAGATCCGACAAATTGATTTTCAAGTAGAGCAACTGCATATTTTGCCGCTTGGAAGTGAAATGAAAGAAACAGAAGTGGATGCATTGGTTGAAGTAAAAATAGGTGATAAATGGGATGACAAGATGCAAGATAATGTCATCGTCGTGAAAGACGGCACCATTGTGGAAATACGTCAGGGGTGATTGAGAACATGGAGCTAGAATGGTTGAATGTTGGAAAGATCGTCAATACACACGGAGTGCGCGGAGAAGTACGCGTCGTGTCAAAGACGGATTTCCCAGAAGAGCGCTACAAAAAGGGAAGCGTCCTCTATATTTTTAAGCAAGGTCAAAGCGAGCCGCTGAAAGTGACTGTCGCATCACATCGCCAGCACAAACAGTTTGATTTGCTCACATTTGAAGAAATCAACTCATTAAATGAAGCAGAGCATTTGAAAGAATCAATCTTAAAGGTAGAAAAAGAACATCTTGGGTCATTAGACGAAGGAGAATTTTATTTCCACCAAATCATTGGCTGTGAAGTATACGATGAAGAGGACAAGCTGATCGGCCAAATCAAAGAAATCCTTACGCCAGGGGCAAATGATGTGTGGGTGGTTGGAAGAAAAGGCAAAAAAGATGCCCTCATTCCATATATACCATCTGTCGTCAAAAAGATCGATATCTCATCCAAAACCGTACACATTGAAGTGATGGAAGGACTTATTGACGAATGAAAATCGATTTCTTAACCCTTTTTCCTGAAATGTTCGAAGGTGTGCTTCACTCATCGATCTTAAAAAAAGCACAGGAGAAAGAAGCTGTCTCATTTCAAGTCGTCAATTTTAGAGAGTATTCGGATCATAAGCATAAAACAGTGGATGACTATCCGTATGGCGGCGGTGCTGGTATGGTACTGAAAGCACAGCCCGTATTTGATGCGGTAGAAGATTTAACGAAGAAAGCAAGCACGAAACCCCGAATCATTCTTGTCTGTCCTCAAGGGGAAAGATATACACAAAAGAAAGCAGAAGAACTTGCAAAAGAAGAGCATCTTATGTTCATTTGCGGCCACTATGAAGGCTACGATGAGCGCATCAGGGAGCATCTTGTCACAGATGAGATCTCAATCGGAGATTTCGTCCTCACAGGCGGAGAGCTGCCAGCGATGATGATTGCAGACAGTGTGGTCAGGCTTTTGCCTCATGTGCTTGGAAAAGAAGCGTCTCACATCGAAGATTCATTCAGTACAGGTCTGCTTGAGCACCCGCACTATACAAGGCCTGCGGATTATAAAGGACTAAAAGTGCCGGATGTGCTTCTCTCTGGAAATCATGCCAAAATTGAAGAGTGGCGGCGCAAAGAATCCTTGAAGCGAACCTATACAAGAAGACCAGATTTGATCGATTCTTGCAAAACATTAACGGATGAAGAAAAAAGATGGCTTTGGCAGCTTCATAATGACTAGATTGTATTGCACACGGCATAGAGGTATGGTATGATACTACTTGTGACTTGGACGGCTTGCTGATCCAAGTTTGAAAACGATGTTCCGCTGCAATGAAGAAAGAGGACATGAGCATCTGTTGGAAGGAGTTGAAAACGATGCAACATTTGATTGAAGAAATCACAAAAGAACAATTACGCACTGATCTTCCTGCGTTCCGTCCTGGTGACACTTTACGTGTACACGTTAAAGTTGTCGAGGGTACTCGTGAGCGTATCCAGATCTTTGAAGGTGTTGTAATTAAGCGTCGTGGTGGTGGAATCAGCGAAACTTTCACAGTTCGTAAGATCTCTTACGGTGTAGGCGTTGAGCGTACATTCCCTGTACACACACCAAAAATCGCTAAGATCGAAGTTGTACGTCACGGTAAGGTACGTCGTGCGAAACTTTACTACCTACGTGAACTTCGCGGTAAAGCGGCTCGTATCAAAGAAATCAGACGATAATGATATCAAAGGAAAGAGCTTGTTACCTGTAACAGGCTCTTTTTTTGTACAATGTATAAAGATAATGGTAGAAGAAAGAAGGTGCACATATGACGATTCAATGGTTTCCAGGCCATATGGCAAAAGCAAGACGTGAAGTCACAGAAAAATTAAAGCTCATCGACATCGTATTTGAATTAACCGATGCAAGAATTCCGATGTCCTCTAGAAACCCAATGATCGAAGAAATCCTTCAAAACAAACCCAAAATCATGCTCTTAAACAAAGCAGATAAAGCAGATCCTCGTATGACAAAGGAGTGGCAGGCGCATTTTGAGCAGCAAGGCGTTCGGTCACTTGCCATTAACTCTGTCGATGGACAAGGGTTAAATCAGATCATCACGACTTCAAAAGAAATTTTAAAAGAAAAATTCGACCGCATGAAAGCAAAAGGCGTCAAACCACGTGCCATTCGAGCACTGATTATCGGAATTCCCAACGTCGGCAAATCGACCTTAATCAATCGTTTAGCAAAAAAGAACATTGCCAAAACAGGAGACCGGCCTGGGATTACGACATCACAGCAATGGGTAAAGGTAGGGAAAGAACTAGAACTGCTCGATACCCCTGGAATCCTCTGGCCGAAGTTTGAAGATGAGCAAGTAGGACTCAGACTTGCGGTGACTGGAGCGATCAAAGATTCGATCATCAATTTACAGGATGTCGCTGTGTATGCACTTCGTTTTCTAGAAGAGAACTACCCAGAGCGATTAAAAAAACGCTATGACCTAGCGGAGATACCTGAAGATACGGTTGAGCTGTTTGATGCAATTGGCACTAAGCGAGGCTGTCTAATGAGCGGGGGATTCATAAACTATGATAAAACCACCGAAATCATTATTCGGGATATTCGAACAGAAAAATTTGGTCCCCTCACTTTTGAGAAGCCTGAAAGCTAAAAGACACGCAGCTCATGCGGGTCTTTATTTTTTGCGAAAAACTGCCGATATAAAGAAGGAGGCTGCGAAAAAGCCTATGTACACGGTGAAACAAATAAAAGAACTTATAGAAAAGCATGCAGGAGACGAGTCCTACATTCGCGAGCTTGTGAAAGATGATACGAGAAAAAGTGTCCACAAACTCGTAGAAAAGTGGCACAAAGAGAGAGAAAAGCAGCAAGCACTTCGCGCGGCATGGGATGACATGCTGCAATTTGAAAACAAAGCAAAGGCGCAGGGATACACATGTATTGCTGGAATAGATGAAGCAGGAAGAGGACCGCTTGCCGGCCCAGTTGTGGCAGCAGCCGTTATATTAAAGGAAAATACAGTCCTGCTCGGTTTAAACGACTCAAAGCAATTATCTGAGAAAAAAAGATTGGCTTATTATGATTTAATTCAAAAAGAAGCACTTGATATCGGAATCGGCATTGTTGATGCGGCTACGATTGATGAAATCAATATTTATGAAGCATCAAGACTGGCGATGGTAAGAGCTGTAGAGCAGTTAACTCATACACCTGATTATCTACTCATAGATGCCATGACACTCCCGCTTTCTACTCACCAAGAGAAGATCATCAAAGGAGATGCAAAAAGTGTATCCATTGCAGCAGGTGCATGTATTGCGAAGGTGACAAGGGATCAGATGATGGAAGAGTACGGGCGTAAGTATCCTGAGTATCAATTTGAAAAACATAAAGGGTACGGAACGAAAGAGCACCTGGCTGCGATTCAAACACATGGTGCTACCCCCATCCACCGGTTATCGTTTGCGCCAGTGAAATCTGTTATATCATAAATTTTAATCTAAGGAGGCTGCCTGTGATGACAAGAGTTGAGGACATACATACAGCACTGAATAGCCGGCTGAATACGGCCGAATCGGTTCCATTAAACACCGAAGGGAAGGATAATGTTCATCGGCTGATTCTCGGTAAAGTACTAAAAATGCTTGGAGATGATACAGCCCTTGTTCAAATAGGTTCAACGAAAATAAAAGCACAGCTGGCGGCTCAGCTTAAAGCAGACGCATTTTATTGGTTCCAATTTGAACAAGAGGGTGGAGGCAGCCTCAATAAACTAAGACCCGTTCAGCAATTTGATCAAGATCCTAAGACATTAAAGGATGCAGCAGCCAAACTATTAGAAGGTCTCTCACTGAAAAATGGGCTTGAAAACATGCTGACAGCTACAGCTTTTTTAAAGGAAAAGTCCGTCATCAACGAAGGAGAGTTAAAAACGGCAGTGAAGTGGATCGAACAGCTTCAAGGAGCTGATGTGAAGAAAGGGCTCCAGGCCCTCCTCTTTGCTTTAAAGAAAGATTTACCGATCCAGCAAGGGGTGCTTCAATCTATTTTAGCCGTAAAATCATCCTCTGCCCTTCACCAGGATATAACAGCGCTATTAAATCAATTAACACAGCTTCCGAAGCACACAGATGCCACACAGACCCTTATACAAGCCGTTCGGTCAGTTGTAGATGCAGAGACAGCCGTCCATGCAGAAAAGCTCTTATCGGTCCTTCTAGCAGCGAGAGAAGGCGTGGCGAAGCAAGACGGCAATTCACCAATAACGACTCCGCTCAATCCGTCTCAGCAAAAAGAAAATAGTCTTGCCTCAATTGTTCAAGAGCGTCAGCCGTCCCAAGTTCTTCAGACAAACGTGCAGCAGCAGTCAACAAGTCCAACAGCGCTGCAAATTCCGCTTCAGCAAATTGAGCGGATACTGACAAGCTTGATGAAACAAGGTGCAGACGGGCAGCAAGAGCCCAACTTAAAACAGCTCACAGCATTGCTTCAAGGACTCCAGCAGGCAGGATCTCAGCCTGACGCAAAAGGAGCTGTGCTTCAAAAAGAGTTTCCCTTCCTGTCAAAAAGAGAGGCAAAAGCTTTGGCCCAGGTGGTGCAGCAGACTGAACCAACATTAAGCAATAAAACTGATGTGCTCGATTTACTTATGACGATGAAAAAGGCAATTGGTGTACGTGATGAAATCGGTATGCTGAAACTGCTCGAAAAAGACAGCCAGGATGTCAAAAGTCAGGAGCTGCACCAATTAAAGCTTGTGCTGAATGATGTGAAGCAGGCGGATTTACCAGAGCCCATTAAAAAAGAAGTGGATCAATTATTTCATAGATTGAATGGGCAGTTATTTGTGCAGCAGGAGAACCAAACCGTCAGTCAAATGATGGTTTCCTATCCTCTTTTCTCAAAACATAGTGTTCAAGATTTAACCTTTATACTAAAGGGACATAAGAAAAAAGATGGCTCTATTGATATTTCTCAGTGCCGCCTGATGTTTTATCTAAACATGGAAAACCTTGAAGAAACCTTAATAGACTGTACGATTCAGCAAAAGGTCATGTCCATTACTGTCGAGACAGCCCATGAACTGCAAGGAACCATTAATCCGATGATTCCGGCTGTTCGGGAGAATTTAAATGCTCTAGGATACAGTTTAACGGGAATTACAGCAAAAAAGAGACAAGAGCCAGTAGATCCGTCTCAATTTCTAGATGAACACTTTCATAAAATCAGCGAGAAAGGGCTGGACTTACGAGTATGAAGGATTCAAAACCGCTTAGAAGAGCGGTCGCTCTGCATTACGATGAAGAAAAACAAAAGGCGCCAAAAGTCGTTGCAACAGGCAGCGGCTATGTGGCAGATCATATTATTGAAGAAGCAAAAAAGTCGGGAGTCCCAATCCAGGAAGACCGTAATTTAGTCGAACTCATGCGCCACTTAACATTAGATGAGGAGATCCCCGAAGCGTTATACGATACTGTAGCAGAAATTTTTTCGTTTATCTACAGATTAGATCAAAAAATGAAAAAATAAGGTAAAAAAAGTGATTTGGCTGAAAAATTTATATTTTTAATAAAATAAAAGTTTGAATGTTTAGAAGGATTTTACGATTTTACATAGAACCCTAGACATTCTCTTTTTTATTCTTTAAAATGAAAGCGCAGTCTATTTTATAATTTTTGTTTCTACATATGTTGGGAGGATGGGAAATGAATATCCATGAGTACCAAGGAAAAGAAATCCTAAGAAAATATGGGGTTTCAGTTCCAAATGGTAAAGTAGCATTTACACCTGATGAAGCAGTGAAAGCATCAGAAGAGCTAGGGAGCTCTGTATATGTCGTAAAAGCACAGATTCATGCAGGCGGCCGTGGTAAAGCAGGCGGGGTAAAAATTGCAAAAACGAAAGATGAAGTGAAAGGGTTTGCAGAGGAATTGCTCGGCAAGACACTTGTCACACATCAAACAGGGCCTGAAGGGCGCGAAATAAAACGCTTACTTATTGAAGAAGGCTGCGATATTCAAAAGGAATACTATGTTGGACTAGTTTTGGACAGAGCGACATCAAGAATTGTATTGATGGCATCTGAAGAAGGCGGTACTGAAATTGAAGAAGTAGCAGAAAAAACGCCAGAAAAAATCGTCAAAGTGGTCATCGACCCAGCGATTGGCCTGCAAGGCTATCAGGCGAGAGAAGTAGCATTTAAAATTAATATTCCAACAAAATTAGTTGGCCAAGCTGTTAAGTTTATGACAAGCCTTTACAATGCGTTTATTGAAAAAGATTGTTCAATTGCTGAGATTAATCCACTTGTTGTAACAGGCGATGGAAAAGTCATGGCACTTGATGCAAAATTAAACTTTGATAGCAATGCCTTATATAGACAAAAAGATATATTAGAATACCGTGACCTTGATGAAGAGGATCCAAAAGAAATTGAAGCATCTAAATATGACTTAAGCTACATTTCTTTAGATGGAAATATTGGCTGTATGGTCAATGGAGCAGGACTTGCGATGTCTACAATGGATATCATCAAGCATTACGGCGGGGACCCTGCAAACTTCTTAGATGTTGGCGGCGGTGCAACAGCTGAAAAAGTAACGGAAGCATTTAAAATCATCTTATCTGATCAAAATGTCAAAGGGATTTTCGTGAACATTTTTGGCGGCATCATGAAATGTGATGTGATTGCAGAAGGTGTTGTTGAAGCGACGAAACAGGTCGGCTTAACATTACCACTTGTTGTACGTCTTGAAGGAACAAACGTTGAATTAGGGAAGAAAATCCTGAGTGATTCAGGCTTAAATATCACTTCTGCTGAGTCTATGGCTGACGGGGCAGAAAAGATTGTATCTTTAGTCAAGTAGAGCAGAAAGGCAGGGAACCTAAATGAGTGTATTTATTAATAAAAATACGAGAGTAATTGTTCAGGGGATTACCGGTTCAACCGCATTGTTCCATACAAAACAAATGATTGAGTACGGAACAAATATCGTTGGCGGTGTCACACCTGGAAAAGGTGGAACTGAAGTAGAAGGAGTTCCTGTATTTAATACTGTATCTGAAGCAGTGCAGACAACTGGAGCGAACGCTTCTGTTATCTATGTACCAGCACCATTTGCGGCAGATGCCATTTTAGAGGCTGTTGACGCAGAAGTCGATCTCGTCATTTGTATCACTGAACATATTCCAGTGCTTGACATGGTCAAAGTGAAACGGTATATGGAAGGGAAAAAGACAAGACTAGTTGGGCCAAACTGCCCAGGTGTCATCACACCTGAAGAATGTAAAATTGGTATCATGCCTGGCTACATTCATAAGAAAGGTCATGTGGGTGTTGTTTCTCGTTCCGGAACGCTTACATATGAAGCGGTACATCAGCTTTCAGAAGCTGGCGTTGGACAATCGACAGCTGTAGGAATCGGGGGGGACCCGGTAAATGGGACAAACTTTATTGATGTTTTAAAAGCATTCAATGAAGACCCTGAAACGCATGCTGTGATTATGATCGGTGAAATCGGCGGTACGGCTGAAGAAGAAGCAGCTGAATGGGTAAAAGCAAATATGACTAAGCCAGTCGTTGGCTTTATTGGCGGTAAAACGGCGCCTCCAGGAAAACGTATGGGACATGCTGGTGCCATTATTTCTGGTGGTAAAGGAACAGCTGATGAAAAGGTAAAAACAATGCGTGAATGTGGAATTGAAGTGGCAGAAACACCATCTGTCATGGGAGAAACGTTGATTAAAGTATTAAAAGAGAAGAATCTCTTCGAAGCTTGTAAAACGCATTAATGACACAAGAAGACTTGTTCTTTGGCAAGTCTTCTTCTTTCTATTTTAAACTGGAGGAATGGTATGTACAACGTGTCCGAAAGAATGATTTTTCACCGCTTAAAAGGCCTCATCTCACCCTCATTATTAACAAAATGGTGGAAAGTCGATCCTGAGCTATATATAAATGAAGAAACACATCATTTTAAACAGGATCGAGCATTACAAACGATCGACCTTACCCGCTTAAAACAAGCTGAAGAAAATGAATTCCCCATTTTTCAACACATCGTTCAAGCCTATTTAAAGCAAAACATTCACATGATTCCCATCACATCACCCTTATATCCCAGCACACTAAAAAATATTTATGATCCTCCCCCTGTGTTATTCCTAAAAGGAAACGTATCATATTTAAATGAAGAAAAAAGTTTAGGTGTAGTCGGCACGCGAGTTCCATCGTCTTATGGAGAAGCATGTGTGAAGAAAATTGTTGGTGAGCTTGTAAAGGAAGATTGGATGATTGTCAGTGGTTTAGCTAAAGGAATTGATGGACTTGCACATAAAGAGTGCATCAGGAAAAAAGGAAAAACGATCGGCATTATAGCAGGCGGTTTTCAGCATTTATACCCAAAAGAGCATGAGCAAATGGCTCAATACATGGGCGAGCATCATTTGCTTTTGTCAGAGCACCCTCCTTATGTCAAACCAGAAAAGTGGCATTTTCCAATGAGAAATCGTTTAATTAGTGCACTGACGAAAGGAACCATCGTGATACAGTGCAAAGAAAAGAGCGGTTCTCTTATTACAGCCTATCAAGCACTTGAGCAAGGAAAAGAGGTATTTGCGGTTGCTGGATCCATCTTTGATCCTAATTCCACAGGTCCGGCAAGACTCATTCAGCAGGGAGCAAAGCTTGTTCATTCAACAAAAGATATTTTAGAGGAATTCTCCTTCCGCAGCGTTCAATATACTGAACCAACATAAAAATATCGTTTGACAAAAGACATCGGAATATTTAATAATAGTGAGGATTTAAGTTTACACTTTGTTTTTCGTGTTTATAATGATGTTCATCATAAAGAATTTTTAATGATTGCCTGTTAGATAGGTGCAATTAACATAAATATGAATTGTGAAATGTATAAAGAGAGAACACCTCTTAAGGGGGATTTTGAGTATGGCTGATTATTTAGTCATCGTTGAGTCGCCAGCAAAGGCGAAAACGATTGAGCGTTATTTAGGAAAAAAGTATAAAGTGAAAGCTTCAATGGGGCACGTAAGGGATTTACCGAAAAGTCAGCTCGGTGTTGATACTGAGCATGACTTCGAACCGAGATATATTACGATTCGCGGGAAAGGCCCGGTTTTAAAAGAATTAAAAACAGCGGCGAAAAAAGCAAAAAAAGTCTATCTCGCAGCTGACCCCGATAGAGAGGGAGAAGCGATTGCTTGGCATTTAGCACACAGCCTTGACCTTGACCTCTCTTCTGACTGCCGCGTTGTTTTTAACGAGATTACAAAAGATGCGATTAAGGATTCCTTTAAGCATCCACGTATGATCAATATGGACTTAGTTGATGCGCAGCAGGCAAGACGGATTTTAGATCGTCTCGTTGGGTATAAAATCAGTCCGATTTTATGGAAGAAAGTGAAAAAGGGCTTAAGTGCCGGACGTGTTCAATCAGTTGCACTCCGCCTGATTATTGATCGCGAGAATGAAATTAATGAATTTAAACCAGAAGAATACTGGACTATTGACGGTACATTCCTTAAAGGAAAAGAAAGCTTCGAAGCGAGTTTCTTTGGCCTCAATGGCAAAAAACATCCATTGAAAACAAAAGAAGATGTAAAAGAAATCCTTTCGAAATTAAAAGGAAGCAAATTCTCTGTAGAGAAAGTAACGAAAAAAGAGCGGAAACGTAATCCAGCCGTTCCGTTTACGACTTCTACTTTACAGCAGGAAGCTGCAAGAAAATTAAACTTCCGTGCGAAAAAAACAATGATGATTGCACAGCAATTATATGAAGGAATTGATCTTGGTAAAGAAGGTACAGTCGGTCTCATTACATATATGAGAACGGACTCAACACGTATTTCCAATACGGCGATTGAAGAAGTATCTGCTTTCATTGATCAGACGTACGGCAAGAATTTCTTAAACACAACAAAACGACCGGCCAAAAAGAATGAAAATGCACAAGATGCTCACGAAGCCATCCGCCCGACTTCTACGTTAAGAAAACCGGCAGATGTCAAGCATGTGCTAAGCCGCGATCAGCTTCGTCTGTATAAATTGATTTGGGAACGATTCGTGGCAAGCCAAATGGCGCCGGCTGTTCTTGATACAATGAGTGTGGATCTTGATCATAACGGTCTTACTTTCCGTGCGAATGGCAGTAAAGTGAAATTTCCTGGGTTTATGAAGGTTTATGTGGAAGGAAAGGACGACCAGCTAGAGGAAAAGGACAAAATGCTTCCTGATCTCAAAGAAGGGGATACAGTTCTTTCAAAAGATATCGAACCTGAACAGCACTTCACACAGCCGCCTCCACGTTACACTGAGGCAAGATTGGTCAAAACACTTGAAGAGCTCGGTATAGGCCGTCCATCTACGTATGCACCAACATTAGATACGATTCAAAAGCGCGGCTATGTCGCACTTGATAATAAACGATTTACTCCGACAGAGCTTGGAGAGATTGTACTCAACTTAATCATTGAATTCTTCCCTGAAATCATTAACGTTGAATTTACAGCGAAAATGGAAAAGGAACTTGATAGTGTTGAAGAAGGTACGATCGAATGGGTTCGTATTATCGACAGCTTCTATCAAGACTTTGCAAAACGGGTAGAAAAAGCTGAAGCAGAGATGCAAGAAGTTGAGATTGAGCCGGAATACGCCGGAGTTGATTGTGAAGAGTGCGGACATCCGATGGTGTACAAAATGGGTCGATACGGTAAGTTCATGGCTTGCTCTAACTTTCCTGACTGCCGTAACACAAAACCAATTGTCAAAGATATCGGTGTCAAATGCCCGTCATGTCATGAAGGAAACATTGTTGAACGAAAATCGAAGAAACGCCGCATTTTTTACGGCTGTGATCGTTTTCCAGAGTGTGAATTCGTCTCTTGGGACAAACCAATTGAAAGAAAGTGTCCAAAATGCGAAAATATGCTTGTAGAGAAAAAGCTGAAAAAAGGCGTTCAAGTTCAATGTGTGAACTGTGATTATAAAGAGGAACAACAAAAATAGCGGTGAGCAGCCTTGTTCACCTGCTTTTTTATGTCATCAAACAGACCTTACGAAATAGGAGAGTTGTACAATGAGTCAATTTGTAAATGTGATCGGAGCCGGTTTAGCTGGAAGTGAAGCAGCATGGCAAATCGCTAAACGAGGCATTAAAGTCAATTTATATGAAATGAGACCTGTGAAACAAACGCCGGCTCACCACACAGATAAATTTGCGGAGCTTGTATGCAGCAACTCACTGCGTGCGAATGCTTTGACGAATGCAGTAGGTGTATTAAAGGAAGAAATGCGTCATTTAGATTCAGCTATTATCGCAGCAGCAGATGAAAGCTCAGTTCCTGCTGGCGGCGCGCTTGCAGTAGACCGTCATGAATTTGCAGCAAACGTGACAGACCGCGTGAAAAATCATCCGAATGTTACTGTCTTTCAAGAAGAGGTGCAGAGCATTCCAGAAGGTCCGACAATTATCGCGACTGGCCCGCTGACATCTGAAGCACTTTCCAAAGAATTAAAATCGTTAACAGGAGAAGAATATCTCTATTTCTACGATGCAGCAGCACCTATTCTAGAGAAAGACAGCATTGATATGGATAAGGTGTACTTGAAATCTCGCTATGACAAAGGAGAAGCTGCTTATTTAAACTGTCCAATGACAGAAGAAGAATTCGATCGTTTTTATGAGGCGCTCATTTCTGCTGAAACTGTACCATTAAAAGAATTTGAAAAAGAAATCTTCTTTGAAGGCTGTATGCCAATTGAAGTCATGGCGAAAAGAGGAAAGAAAACGATGCTGTTTGGTCCGATGAAGCCAGTAGGACTTGAAGATCCGAAAACAGGCAAAAGACCTTACGCTGTTGTTCAATTAAGACAGGATGATGCAGCAGGTACTTTATATAACATCGTTGGCTTCCAGACACATCTGAAGTGGGGCGATCAAAAGGAAGTATTCCGTTTGATTCCAGGTCTTGAAGAAGCAGAGATTGTCCGTTACGGCGTGATGCACCGTAATACATTTATTAACTCGCCAAGCCTTTTAAGACCGACTTATCAGTTTAAAAATAGAGATGATCTATTCTTTGCCGGACAAATGACAGGCGTTGAAGGGTATGTCGAGTCCGCAGCGTCGGGACTAGTGGCTGGTATTAACGCCGCTCGTTTTGT
This sequence comes from Bacillus sp. FSL M8-0350, assembly GCF_038593345.1. Taxonomy (NCBI): domain Bacteria; kingdom Bacillati; phylum Bacillota; class Bacilli; order Caryophanales; family Bacillaceae; genus Bacillus; species Bacillus sp. FSL M8-0350. The sequence continues at coordinate 1,578,338 of NZ_CP151985.1, forward strand.
CAAAGGAGAAGAGCTTGTGACACTTCCGGAGGAAACAGCGATTGGCAGTATGGCTCACTACATCACATCGACAAACAAGAAAAGCTTCCAGCCGATGAATGCGAATTTTGGTTTGCTGAAAGATCTAGGAGTTCGAATTAAAAACAAACAAGAACGTTATGCAGAGTACGCTAAGCGTGCAATCGAAACTATTCAAACTATTTCGAAATCTCTGTAGTAAAACATTGCACGGAAAGCAAGATATGTGATACCATTTAAAAGCCTTAAAGAGGTGTAAAAATGACGAATAAACAGCGTCTTGTCCACTTATTCATTGAATATCTGCAAATTGAAAAAAACTATTCAGCTTTAACGATCTCAGGATATACAGAAGCCATTGAAGAGTTTGTCAGATTTATGAACATTCAAGGAATAGACGGTTTTGAAGAGGTATCCTATCAAGATACGAGAATTTATTTAACAGAAGCTTATGAAAAAGGCCTGACAAGAAGAACGATTAGTAAGAAAGTCTCTGCGCTTCGCAGCTTTTATAAATTTCTATTAAGAGAACAGCTTGTGAAAGAAAATCCTTTTTTACTCGTTAGCTTACCAAAGCAGGATAAGCGGATTCCTTCATTTTTGTATGAAGAGGAACTAAAAGAGCTTTTTACAGTTTCTGATGTCAGCACACCACTTGGGCAAAGAAATCAAGCCATTTTAGAACTTCTTTATGCAACAGGTATGAGGGTCAGTGAGTTATGTTCATTAAAAGAATCTGATCTTGATTTATCGATGGATACAGTGCTTGTTCATGGGAAAGGCAGCAAACAGCGGTATGTTCCTTTCGGGTCATATGCTCATGAAGCGCTCATTACTTATTTAGAGGATGGAAGGCAGAAGCTGAAAGCTAAGGGGAAAGACCGTGCTGATACTCATGTGTTTTTGAATCAGCGCGGGACGCCTCTTACAGACAGAGGTGTTCGATTCATTCTCACTGAATTAATGAAAAAGGCGTCAGGTACATTACATATCCATCCTCACATGTTGAGGCACACCTTTGCCACGCATCTCTTAAACGAGGGAGCAGATTTGAGAAGTGTTCAAGAACTTCTCGGTCATTCAAATTTATCATCTACACAGGTGTACACGCATGTATCAAAAGATTCTTTAAGAAACACGTACATGTCTCATCACCCAAGGGCTTTTAAACGATCCTAAAAGGAGGTTTTTTCATGTCATCATTTCATGCAACAACCATCTTTGCCGTTCAACATAAAGGAAAAAGTGCAATGGCTGGCGACGGTCAAGTTACTTTCGGGCAGGCTGTCGTGATGAAACACACAGCAAAAAAAGTGCGCCGTCTTTTCGGAGGCAAGGTGCTTGCAGGTTTTGCAGGTTCAGTAGCAGATGCTTTTACACTCTTTGAAAAGTTTGAAACAAAGCTTGAAGAATATGGTGGTAACTTAAAGCGTGCAGCCGTAGAACTAGCGAAGGAATGGCGAAGTGACAAGATGCTAAGGCAGCTTGAGGCTATGCTCATCGTCATGAATAAAGAAAGTATTTTGCTCGTCTCTGGAACTGGAGAGGTCATTGAACCAGATGATGGGATTTTGGCCATTGGCTCAGGCGGCAACTATGCGCTTAGCGCCGGGAGAGCTCTCAAAACCCATGCAGGTGATCATCTCACAGCAAGAGAAATTGCAAAGGCCGCTCTTGAAACGGCCGGAGAAATCTGTGTCTACACGAACGATCAAATCACTTTAGAAGAGCTTGAATAGAAAGGACATGAGACGTATGGAGAAAAAGCCGTTTACCCCAAGAGAGATAGTTGAAAAGCTTGATCAATACATCATTGGTCAGCTTGATGCGAAAAAAGCAGTGGCGGTGGCTTTAAGAAACCGTTACAGAAGAAGTCTTTTACATGATAAGCTAAAGGATGAAGTCGTTCCTAAAAACATTTTAATGATTGGCCCAACAGGTGTGGGGAAAACAGAAATTGCCCGCAGAATTGCTCGAATTTCTGGTGCGCCTTTTATTAAAGTGGAAGCGACGAAGTTTACTGAAGTGGGTTATGTCGGCCGTGACGTAGAGTCCATGGTGAGAGATTTAGTTGAAACAGCGATTAGACTTGTCAAAGAAGAAAAGATGAAAGATGTTCAAGAAGAAGCAGAAAAACAAGCAAATAAACGTCTTGTTCATTTACTTGTTCCTGGTAAGAAAAAGAGCCAGTCTGTGAAAAATCCTTTTGAGATGCTGTTTGGCGGTTCTGATGAAGATGACCGTGATCGAGATCATTCAAATGAAGAAGTGGAACTCGAATCGACAAGAAAGCGAATCGCTCATCAGCTGGCTATGGGAGAACTTGAAGATCATTACGTCACGATTGAAGTAGAAGAACAGCAGCCTTCCATGTTTGATATGCTTCAAGGCTCGGGTATGGAGCAAATGGGTATGAACATGCAGGATGCGCTCGGCAATCTCATGCCTAAAAAGAAAAAACGCAGAAAGCTGACTGTCAGAGAAGCAAGAAAGGCGTTAACGGCTGAGGAAGCTTCAAAACTGATTGATATGGATGAAGTCAGTCAGGAAGCGGTCTACAAAGCAGAGCAGCAAGGAATTATTTTTATCGATGAAATCGACAAAATTGCCAAAAGCGGTGGTGCATCATCTGCAGATGTTTCTCGAGAAGGGGTTCAGCGTGATATTTTACCGATTGTAGAAGGTTCAACTGTGATGACGAAATATGGTGCCGTTAAAACTGATCATGTGCTGTTTGTTGCAGCAGGTGCATTTCATATGGCAAAGCCATCAGATTTGATTCCGGAGCTTCAGGGACGTTTCCCAATCCGTGTAGAATTAGATAAATTAAGTATAGAAGACTTTGTGAAAATCTTAACGGAACCAGATAATGCATTATTAAAGCAATATAAAGCTTTACTTGAAACAGAAGGTATATCTCTTGAATTTTCTGACGATGCTATTCATAAGATTGCCGAAGTGGCTTATCATGTCAATCAGGAGACAGATAACATCGGTGCAAGAAGGCTTCATACCATACTTGAGAAGCTGCTTGAAGAGCTTTCATTTGAGGCGCCTGATATTACGATGGAGACAGTGACCATTACCCCTCAGTATGTCGAAGAGAAGCTAGGAAAGATTGCAAATAACAAAGATTTAAGTCAATTTATACTTTAACAAATGAATAAAGTAATCTAGGAGGATCATTATTATGGCGTTACTACAAAAAACAAGGATTATTAACTCAATGCTGCAAGATGCAGCGGGGAAACCAGTTAATTTTAAAGAAATGGCAGAAACACTGAGAGATGTCATTGATTCAAACATTTTCGTATTAAGCAGAAGAGGAAAGCTTCTTGGCTACTCCATTAATCAGCAGATCGAAAATGCACGTATGAAAAAAATGCTTGAAGATCGTCAGTTCCCTGAGGAATATACAAAGAGTCTATTCAATGTCCCTGAAACGTCTTCAAACCTTGATATTAACAGTGAATATACAGCTTTCCCTATTGAGAACCGTGACTTATTCCAATCAGGCTTAACAACAATTGTCCCAATTATCGGCGGAGGAGATCGTTTAGGTACGTTAATCCTGTCCCGCTTACAAGATACATTCACAGATGATGATTTAATTCTTGCTGAATACGGGGCAACAGTTGTTGGAATGGAGATTCTTCGCGAGAAAGCAGAGGAAATCGAAGAAGAAGCAAGAAGCAAAGCGGTTGTCCAAATGGCGATTAGCTCTCTTTCATATAGTGAGCTTGAAGCGATTGAGCACATTTTTGAAGAGCTGGATGGAAACGAAGGTCTTCTTGTCGCAAGTAAAATTGCAGATCGTGTAGGGATTACGCGTTCAGTGATCGTAAACGCCTTACGTAAGTTAGAAAGTGCAGGCGTAATCGAATCTCGTTCTCTTGGAATGAAGGGAACGTACATCAAAGTGTTAAACAACAAATTTTTAATTGAACTCGAAAATTTAAAATCTCATTAATCAAAAACCCTTTTTGGCCGAAATAAATGCTGAAAAGGGTTTTTTTATGTGAAAAAATGAGGATTTGTCCGAAAAATGTCACTCTTTTTTCCAAGAAACCCCTTACAAATCTGTAGTGCTTTGAATCTAGGTCTTTATACCTATTCGTAAAATAGATATATATTACGAGTTTTTTTTACATATACATCATAGACTTTAATCCTATTATTTCTTACAATGAACATATGGTTTTACAAATCTCGACATGATTAAATGGAATGAAATACATATGATTGGAGGTATATGGTTTTGGATATATTTTCTGGAACGATAAGCAACCTTGAGAATGCCTTGGGCAGAGCGAATGTTAAGCAAAAAGTCATAAGCAATAATATCGCGAATATAGATACACCGAACTACAAGTCGAAAAACGTCGCATTCCATGACATGCTAAATGATGCGTCAATCAAATTAGATGCTAAAAAAACATACCAAGGTCACATTGATTTTTCAAAAACAGGGTCTAATTATTCAGTTGTTTCGAGCAACCGTACTTCTTATCAAGAAAACGGAAATAATGTCGATATTGATCAAGAGATGAGTGAACTCGCTAAAAACCAAATTCAGTATAATGCGCTGGTGGAAAGAATGAGCGGGAAATTCAATTCTCTTAAAACAGTTTTGACAGGAGGTAAGTGATGTCGATCTTTTCAGGAGTGAACGCTTCGGCCTCAGCATTAACGGCACAGAGGCTCAGAATGGACGTTGTATCCTCAAACCTTGCAAATATGGATACGACAAGAGCTAAACAGGTTGATGGCAACTGGGAGCCTTATAGACGTAAGCTTGTCACATTACAGCCGTCAGGTGAATCGTTTTCATCTATATTGAACTCAAGTATGAATTCGAGCGGCAAATTAGGAAACGGCGTCAAAGTAACAAAGATTACTGAAGACGAAACTCCATTCAACCTTCAATATGATCCTACAAATCCCGATGCCAATGAAAATGGATATGTTCAAACACCAAATGTCGATCCATTAAAAGAAATGGTCGACCTCATCAGCAGCTCAAGATCATATGAAGCAAACGTGACTGCTCTAAATGCGAATAAAAGCATGCTGATGAAAGCTTTAGAAATAGGAAAGTAAGGTGAAAACAATTGGTTAATGCAATATCTCCTTTCTAGCTTCAAACTGCTCAGCAAGCAAGTGAATTGACGAATGCAACGCCCATTCAGGCGGCTGCACCTAAAAGTCAAACGAATTTCTCTGATGTGCTGAAGAATTCCATTGAGGCATTAAATCAATCACAGCTGAAATCAGACCAGTATACAAATGCGCTTGCACAAGGAAAAGATGTCAATCTCGATGAAGTCATGATTGCTTCACAAAAAGCGAGTGTCACACTCACAGCTGCAACAGAGTTTCGAAATAAAGCAGTCGAAGCGTACCAAGAGATTATGAGAATGCAGATGTAGGAGGTGCTGGTGGACAAAAAAAGACTGAATGGAATGACCGGGGGTTAAGATGAATCGTACTTTAATGCAATTAAGAACAAAAACAGTTGAGTTTTGGCGAAATCGATCAAAATTACAAAAAATACTCATGATTGGCGGCGTTGCTGCCCTAGCAATCATTATTACGGTTGTTAGCATCTTTGCTTCTTCTGAAAAAATGGTTCCGCTCTTTAGAGACTTGTCTGAGGCAGAAGCTGGACAAATCAAACAGGAACTAGATGGCAAAAACGTTAAATCGGAACTTGCAAACAATGGGACAACGATTCTCGTTCCAGAAAAGCAAGCAGATTCTTTAAAAGTAACACTCGCATCCGAAGGGCTCCCTAAGACAGGCAACATTGATTATTCCTTCTTTGCAAATAATTCAGGCTTCGGTTTAACAGATAATGAATTTGATGTTCTGAAAGTAGACGCAACTCAGACAGAACTATCCAATCTGATCAACACAATTGATGGGATTAAAGATTCAAAAGTGATGATTAACCTGCCAAAAGATTCCGTTTTTGTTGGAGAAGAGCAAAGTAATGCATCAGCATCCATAGTGCTGCAGGTTGAGCCGGGCTACACGCTCACACCGCAGCAAGTAAAAGGCCTTTATCATCTTATTTCAAAAAGTATGCCGAATTTAAAAACAGAAAACATTGTCATTATGGACCAAGATTCCAACTACTACGACTTAAACACCAGCTCCGATTCATATGCAAGTGGAATGGATGCACAGCAGCAGAAAAAAGAGGAAATCGAAAAGAATCTTCAAAGAAAAATTCAGCAGCTGCTTGGAACAATGATGGGTCAAGATAAAGTGGCTGTATCGGTCACAACAGACATTGATTTTACTGAAGAAAAAAGAAAAGAAGACCTAGTAGAACCTGTTGATAAAGAAAACATGCAGGGGATTGCTGTCAGCGCTGAAAAGATTGCTGAAACTTATTCAGGTAACGGCGCAGCAGCTGGAGGCACCGCTGGAACAGGTGACGATGATGTCACAAATTATCAAGGTGCCGATGGAGCGAATGGAAGCGGAGATTACGAAAAGAGCGAAGATCGCATCAATTATGAAGTCAACCGCATTCATAAAGATATCAAAGAAAGCCCTTATAAAATTAGAGATGTTGGCATTCAAGCATTGGTCGAACCACCAACTGCAAACGATGTAAACTCTTTAACGGCTGAAAGACAAGATGATATCAAAAAGATTCTTTCAACGATCATTAGCACATCGATTGATAAAGAATACACAAATGGTCAAGCGCTCACTCAAGCCGACTTAGATAACAAAATCGTTTTATCTGTATCAAAATTAGACGGTAAACAGCAAACTGCGGCAGATAACCCTTCAAACAATATTCCAATTTGGGTTTATATTGTAGGCGGTGTGCTTCTACTTGCAATTATCGCTCTTATCATTCTTCTTGTACGCAAGCGTAGAAGAGATGAGGAAGAAGAGTTTGAGTTTGATGAACGTACACCAATCGATGTTCCTGATATCGACACTGAACCAGAAACAGAAGAAATGGTGAGAAAAAATCAGCTTGAAAAAATGGCAAAAGAAAAACCAGAAGACTTTGCTAAATTGCTACGCAGCTGGCTGTCCGAGGATTAGGAGGAATACACATGTCGAGAAAAGATCCAAATCGACTAACAGGCAGACAAAAAGCAGCAATCCTAATGATTTCCTTAGGGCTAGATGTGTCAGCATCTGTATACAAACATCTGTCTGAAGACGAAATAGAAAAATTAACATTAGAAATTTCCAATGTACGAAGTGTAGATACTGCTAAAAAAGATGAAGTCATCGAAGAGTTTCACAGCATTGCCATCGCGCAGGACTACATATCGCAGGGCGGTCTTATGTACGCAAGACAAGTGCTTGAAAAAGCGCTTGGTGAGGATAAAGCGGACAGCATCTTAAACAGGCTAACATCCTCTCTTCAAGTGAAACCATTTGATTTTGCTCGAAAGGCTGACCCAGAACAAATTTTAAACTTTATCCAGCATGAGCATCCACAAACGATAGCACTTATCCTTTCCTACCTGGATCCAGTGCAGGCTGGGCAAATTTTATCTGAGTTAGGCGAGGAAGTACAAACTGAGGTTGCGAGACGTATTGCCTTAATGGACCGTACATCTCCAGAGATCATCAATGAGGTGGAGCGTATTCTTGAACAAAAGCTCTCTTCAACCTTTACGCAGGACTATACGCAAACGGGCGGAGTCGAAGCGGTTGTAGAAGTGCTAAATGGTGTAGACCGTGCAACTGAGAAAACCATTTTAGACACACTTGAAATTCAAGATCCAGAGCTTGCTGATGAAATTAAGAAACGTATGTTTGTCTTTGAAGATATTGTCACTCTTGACAGCAGAGCGATTCAGCGTGTCATCAGAGATGTTGAAAATGATGACTTATTGCTCGCACTCAAAGTGGCAAGCGAAGAAGTCAAAGAAATTGTCTTCCGCAACATGTCACAGCGGATGGTCGAAACATTCAAAGAAGAAATGGAGTTTATGGGGCCTGTCCGGCTTAGAGATGTCGAGGAAGCACAAACCCGTATTGTCAGCATCGTAAGACGACTTGAGGAAGCTGGAGAAATCGTCATAGCTCGAGGCGGAGGAGACGATATCATTGTCTAGGATTATCAAACATGAAACATCTGTTATTCCTGAACAAGGACGGCAAACGATTCCTTTACAGCAAGTAAACTTTAAAAGAGAACATCACGAAGAAGAGCTTGTCAATGAAACTGAAGCATCGCAGCTAGTACTCAGTGATGCAGAAGATCAAGCGAGCCGCATATTAGAACAAGCAAACAGTGAGCTGGAAAAAACAATGGCTGAAATCAATCAGCGCCGGACTGATTTTGAAGAGGAAAGAATGCAGCTCATTGAAGAAGCGAAACAAGCAGGTTATCAAGAAGGCTTCCAAAAGGGCGAAGCAGATGCGAATATGCAGTACCAAGCTATTCTTGATCAAGCAAATGACATCGTCAGTCTTGCAAGGCAGGATTACGAAGAAAAAATTGAAAGCTCTGCTGAGCAAATTGTAGAACTCGCTTTTGAACTCGCCAAACGCGTTTGGAATGCAGCTGAGGACACGAAAGATCCATTTTTGGCTCTTGTGAAGCAGGTCATTTCAGAAGTGAAAGAATATGATGATATTTCCATCTATGTTGACCCTGAACATTACGAGCATGTGATGGAATATAAAGACGAATTGATTAGAATCCTTCAAAAGGATACACACCTTGCCATTTACTCGGATGAAAAAGCGCCAAAAGGAACTTGTTACGTAGAAACAAGTTTTGGAAAAGTGGAAGCGAGTGTTGATACCCAAATGAATCAGTTGAAAGAAAAATTATTAGAAGTCATTGATTCAGGTGATCACAAATGAAAATGGATGTACTAAAAGAAACGATTGAAACTGCCGATCCTTATAAACGATTTGGTAAAGTCAATCGAGTGGTTGGGCTCATGATTGAATCTAAGGGGCCGGAGAGTTCGATCGGTGATGTATGTCTCATTCATAAAAAAGGGAGCAAGCACCATCCGATAAAAGCAGAGGTCGTAGGGTTTAGAGATGAAAACATTCTGCTCATGCCTTATGTAGAAGCATCCAATATTTCACCAGGAAGTCTTGTTGAAGCGACGGGTGAGTCGCTGAAGGTCAAAGTAGGGACTGGATTAATTGGTGAAGTCGTTGATGCCTTCGGTCATCCGCTTGATGGCAGTATGCTTCCAAAAGGACTTGCACCTGTTTCGACAGATCAGTCACCTCCAAATCCGATGGACAGGCCGCCTATTCGAGAAAAGATGGGTGTTGGTGTTAGAGTCATCGACAGTCTGCTCACAGTTGGCACTGGTCAAAGGATCGGGATTTTTGCCGGAAGTGGTGTTGGAAAAAGTACCTTAATGGGGATGATTGCAAAGCAGACAGAAGCAGACCTGAATGTCATTGCCCTTGTTGGAGAGCGTGGCCGTGAAGTTCGTGAGTTTATTGAAAAGGATTTAGGTGCTGAAGGACTGAAGCGATCAATTGTTGTCGTTGCTACTTCTGACCAGCCTGCACTGACGAGACTGAAAGCTGCGTATACAGCAACAGCTATTGCGGAGTATTTCAGGGACAGAGGCAAAAATGTCATGTTCATGATGGATTCTGTTACGAGGGTCGCCATGGCGCAAAGGGAAATAGGACTCGCAACTGGCGAGCCGCCAACAACAAAAGGATATACACCTTCAGTGTTCGCTATACTGCCAAAATTGCTCGAACGAACTGGGACAAATCAGCTTGGTTCCATCACAGCGTTTTACACAGTGCTTGTTGATGGAGACGATATGAACGAGCCGATCGCTGATACAGTGAGGGGGATCCTTGACGGGCACATTGTACTTGATCGTGCTTTAGCCAACAAAGGACAATTTCCCGCTGTTAACATTTTGAAAAGTATCAGCCGTGTCATGAGTAATATCGCAAGTCATGATCACAAGGAAGCGGCTAACCGGTTCCGCCAGCTTTTGTCCACTTATCAAAACGCTGAAGACCTCATTAATATTGGAGCATATAAAAAAGGCTCCTCCAAAGATATTGATGAGGCCATGCAGGCTTATCCTCATCTGATTTCATTTTTGAAGCAGGATGTAGAAGAGGCTGTATCTATTGAAGACAGTGTGAGTTTATTGCTCAGTTTGATGAATAGAGAGGATTGACAAAAACAGTGAGATATCAATACAAATTTCAAAAGCTCTTAGAACTGAAAGAAAGTGAAAAAGACAAGTCACTCGCAGCGTACCAACAATCCGTTTCGGCATTTGAGCAAGTCGCTGAAAAACTCTATGAAAATATGAGTAAAAAAGAGCTGATGGAAAAAAGCAAAGAAGAAAAGCTGAGAAGTGGAATGAGTGTTCAAGAAATGCGTCATTACCAGCAATTTGTGACCAACTTAGATAACACCATTCAGCATTATCAGCAGCTTGTGATCATGAAACGTCACCAAATGAATGAAAAACAATCTGATTTAACTGAAAAAAACATTGAGTTTAAAAAGTTTGAAAAAATGAAAGAAAAGCAATTTGAAAAGTTCTCCCTTGAACATAAGGCAATTGAAATGAAAGAAATGGATGATATCTCTATCAGCCAATTCATGTTTCAAGGACATTAGGAGTCGAGATGAATGCCTAAGAAGGAAAAAACGAAGGAATCAGGCGGCGGAAAATTTCAATGGATCTTGTTTATTGTCATCATCCCATTGATTGTGCTTGTGATTGTCACTGGCACGATCCTTTATATGGCAGGTTTTGATCTAAAAAAACCGCTCCAAAACATTCCTGGGATCAGCAGTTTGGTTGGTTCAGATGACACCTCAAAAACGTCATCTTCACCTAATGATCAAAGCGATGCAGAGTTGAAAGAACTGAAAAAGACCATTAAAGAGCAAAAAAATGAGCTCGAAATTGCACAAAAAGATTTGAAAACAAGTGATGAAGAGATTAAAAGATTGAATCAAAAAATCAACTCACTTGAAAAAACATCTGAAAATGATGCAAAGAATACGTCAGCCAATGACAGTTCATCGAATAACGGCTCATCGAATAACGGCTCATCGAATAACAGCTCATCAAATAACACGTCAGGTAATAACTCAGCAGGGGCGTCCTCTGATACAGCGGCTTCCTCTAATCAGCAGACAAAAGGAAAGGTCGCCAGCATTTATGAAAGCATGGACCCAGGGAAATCCGCCAAAATTTTATCAGAATTAAGTGATAAAGAGGCGTTAAAAATCCTTGAAGAGCTGAGCAAAAATAAACTGACAGACATATTAGCAAAACTGACACCTCAGAAGGCAGCAACGTTTACAAAAGAGCTTGCCAAAAAAGAAGAAAGTGAAAATGGGGGTGGACAATAAGTGAAGCTATTGGATATTGGAGCCTTACAGCAATCTTCTCAAGGTCTCTCAGGGCTAAAAGGAGACGGCGCTGCATCTGCACGCGGTTTGTTTAAACAATTGCTTAGCGGAGCAGGCGCTCAAAGCGGTTCTGTTCATGCTGAAACAGCCGCTCTTGCCTCTCTTTCTATCAATGATGCGATGCAAATTGTTGAAAAATGGATGCAATCACCTGAAGAAGGAATGAGCGCAGACTTACTCAGTGCGCTTCAAACACTACAAGGTCAAACGCTTGAATCATCTGATCTCAAGTCACTTGAAGAACTATTTCAAAAAATGGAATCTTCCATTTACGGTGATCAAGCTGAAAAGCCAGGTTCTGAGCATAGTGAACAGCTCATACAAGTCCACTTTTTCATCTATCAGTTGCTCAATCAACAGCCGCTCAGTTTTGATGCGAAACTTGTGCAGGATATTGAAGGGAAAGGTCAAGACTTTATCCACTTTCTTTCTAAAAACGGGGTAGATGAAAAACTCATTCAGCAAGTAAAAGAGCAGTTCTTCTCGCAGGGTTCAGCGCCAAAGCTGAATTCGATGACTCAAAGTGAGCTAAAGCACTTTAATCAGCTAATCGACCATATGATGGCGAATGCGAAAGGGTCTGACAAAGAGTGGAAAATTTCACTAGGAGAGTTGAAGGAACTAATCTCTCCAAAACAAGAATCTACACTCGCTTCTCCGGCAAAAGGGAATGCATCTCTTGAGTGGCTCATCAAAAAAGAAGTCGTTAAAGGACAAAGCGCTGCTGCACCAGCTTCTGAAAAAATAATGACCCACTCGCTTCTGCCAGGTCATAAGCAGTTTTTCCAACTGCAGTCAGCGGCTCCTGTTCAGCAGACACAAACGACTGATGAAAAGCCAGGAACGGTTGATCAGCAAATTCTAAACACGTGGAAGCAAATGAAATTCACGCCGTTTGGTAATTCAAGCGGACGCTTTACCGTTCGATTAAATCCTGAAAATCTTGGATTCATTACCATTCAGCTAACGAAGCAAAACGGTATGTATGCGAGTAAAATTACAGCCTCGACGCAAGCAGCGAAAGAGCTGTTAGAGCATCATCTGCCGCAGCTCAAGCAGGCGCTTCCAAATATGTCGGTTCAAGTGGACCGTTTCCATATACCGCTTCAATCAAATGAGCAGCCGTTATTTGGACAGTTTAGTGAAGAAAACAAGCAGCAGCAGCCAAAAGGACAGAATTTCCAGCAGACTGATGAACAGGAAACAGAATTCCAAGATGTACTGGATGCTCTTGTTGGGTCAGATGAAGAAGAGGAGGAGATCTAATGGCAACAGTTGATGCTACGAATAGAACAGCCGCACAAGCAGACACTTCTTCAAAAGCAGAAAAGAAAACAGATACGCTTGGCAAAGATCAATTCTTGAAAATTTTGCTCACGCAGCTTCAAAACCAAGATCCGACAAACCCGCTTGATGACCGTGAGTTTGTCACGCAGCTTGCGACATTTTCATCTTTAGAACAGCAAACCAATATGAACGATTCGATCACCAAGCTGAATCAGCTCATGTCTACATTTGTTGCACACCAAGATCCGTTTACGACGTATGTAGGCTGGATTGGTAAAGAAGTATCGGGCAAATTGGATGATAAAGAGATATCGGGCACTGTGAAGTCTGTTAAAAACATAGACAATGAATACTTACTTGTTTTAGAAGATGGAACGAAAATCAGCCCTTGGGATGTTACAGCAGTTGGAGAAAAAACGAAGTAATTCGAGGAGGAAAATAAATGTTACGCTCACTTTACTCAGGAATTAGCGGAATGAAAAACTTCCAATCAAAATTAGATGTGGTAGCCAACAACGTAGCCAACGTCAATACACACGGATACAAAAAAAGCCGTATCACGTTTAAAGATATGGTCAGCCAAACCATTTCAAGCTCAGGTGGACCAACGAACAACTCTGGTTCAATCAACTCAAAACAAATTGGTTTAGGATCATCTTTATCTTCTATTGATAAAATCATGAAATCAGGTTCTTCTCAAAATACAGACGAACCATTTGATTTCTATATTAATGGAGATGGATTTTTCCGTATTCAAAAGCAAGGTGAAATCCTATTTACAAGAACAGGGAACTTCAAACCTGATTCAAATGGGGATTTGGCAACACCTGATGGAAACTATCTACTTGGCATGGATGGGCAAAGAATCAACATTCCAAGCGACAATGTGTCAAGTGTCAGTGTTGGGCCAGATGGGACCGTTTCTGTTGTTGAGAACAACGTTTCTCGTACTGTTGGGCAAGTATCACTTGTGTCATTCAGTAATGCAGGAGGATTAGACAAAGTTGGGGATAACCTATACCGCCAAACGCTCAGTTCCGGTGCGCCAAGTAATGCCATCGCTCCTGGAAGTCAAGGAACAGGTGAACTTCAAACAGGGAAACTTGAAATGTCAAACGTTGATTTAACAGACGAGTTTACCGAAATGATTATCGCGCAGCGTGGATTCCAATCGAATGCAAAGACGATTACAACATCTGATGAAATTCTGCAAGAGCTTGTGAATCTGAAACGATAGGAGGTAGGGGGAGCGGATGCTCGCTTCTCTGCTTAATATGATTGAAGTGACAAGATTAAATGGCAAAGGATTTATGCTGAACGCTCTCCATATCGAGCAAATCGAAAGTTTTCCAGACACGACCATTACTTTGGCCAATGGAAAGAAATTCGTTGTGAAAGAAGATGAAGAGCAGCTTCAAGAGAAAATCATTTCTTTCTACAGAAAAATCCAAGTCATTTCATTGAATCAAGGAATAGAGGAGTTTGAATGAAGAAGAAATTAGTCGTAGTAATGCTAATCATGATTATTGCCATCGTCGGAATTGGAGCAGGCATCTTTTTTCTGCTGAATGGATCAGACGAAGCAAAAGCTGAAAAAGAGCCAACAGCAGATGAAGTCGTAAAAGCTTCTGTTGAAATTCCTGAGATTATCACCAATTTAAAGTCTGAAGGAAATGCTGTCAAACTTGTCCTGAATATTGAAACGGACTCTGAAAAAGCAAAATCAGAGCTTGAGAAAAGAAGTTTCCAGGTAAAAGATGCTGTAATCGACATTTTATCAGACACGAATGCAGATGAACTTGATGGCAAAAAAGGCAGAGAACATTTTAAAACACAAGTCAAAAACAAAGTGAATAACTATTTGCAAGATGGCAAGGTGAAAGAAGTATATATAACCTCCTTTAATCTGCAATAGAGGCGATTAATTAACGCGATGGAGGTGAAGAAATGTCAGGAGAAGTGCTTTCCCAGAATGAGATCGACGCATTATTATCCGCCATCTCAACAGGCGAAATGGATGCAGAAGAGCTGAAAAAAGAGGAAACGACGAAAAAAGTGAAGGTGTATGACTTTAAACGTGCACTGCGCTTTTCAAAAGACCAGATTCGAAGTTTAACAAGGATTCATGATAACTTCGCTAGACTGCTCACCACGCATTTTTCAGCGCAGCTAAGATCATATATTCAAATTACTGTCAGCTCGGTTGACCAAGTACCGTACGAAGAATTTATTCGTTCGATTCCTAATATGACATTATTAAACTTATTTTATGTCAGCCCGCTTGAAGGAAGAATCATGCTTGAAGTAAACCCAACAATCGGCTATGCGATGATGGACAGGCTGATGGGCGGGATTGGCATTAGTCATAATAAGACAGAATCACTTACAGAAATTGAAACAAAGATTATCTCAAACATGTTTGAGGGAGCTTTGGAAAATTACAGAGAAGCGTGGCAGTCCATAACCGACATCGAGCCTGAAATGGCAGATTTCGAGGTAAATCCCCAGTTTGTTCAAATGGTGTCACCAAACGAAACAGTTGTCGTCATTTCTCTTAATACACAGATTGGCGAGGTAAGCGGGGTTATTAACCTATGTATTCCTCACGTTGTATTAGAGCCTATTATTCCGAAGCTGTCTGTACACTACTGGATGCAGTCTGAACGAAATGAACCAAAACAGCAAGAAACAAAGGCCATTGAAAAACGGATTATGAAGGCAAAAATACCGGTAGTCGCAGAGCTGGGACAATCGGAAATGACGGTGGAAGAGTTTTTGAATTTGGAAATTGGTGATTGTATTGCCTTGGACAAACCAGTAAATGCGCCTCTTACTGTTATGGTCGGAAATAAACCGAAATTCTTGGGACAGGCCGGCCGCGTGAATCGGAAACAGGCGATTCAAATTCTAGATCACGACATAAGAGGTGAAGAAGATGGAGAATAACGGAAGTAAATTATCACAAGACGAAATCGATGCGCTCCTTAAAGGAGGCAGCAATGACGATATAGAGCCTGATACAGTCCTTTCTGCAATGGAGCAAGATGCTATTGGAGAAATCGGAAATATTTCATTCGGCAGCTCTGCAACAGCACTTTCAACCCTATTAAATCAAAAAGTGGAGATTACAACTCCAACTGTTACAGTGATTCAAAAAAGTATGCTGAATGAGGAATTTCCTCATCCGTATGTTGCTATTGAAGTGAATTATACGGAAGGCTTCAGCGCAAGTAACCTGCTTGTCGTCCAGCAAACAGATGCAGCAGTTATTGCGGACTTAATGATGGGTGGAGACGGGACAAATGCTGACCCTTCTTTAAGCGAAATTCACTTAAGTGCAGTACAAGAAGCAATGAACCAAATGATGGGTTCTGCTGCGACATCCATGTCGACTGTCTTTAATAAAAAGATTGATATTTCTCCGCCGCGCGTCGAATTACTTGATGTGAAAGAAGGAGAAGGGACAGACCGCATTCCAGCTGAAGAAATGCTTGTCAAAGTATCCTTCAGATTAAAAATAGGTGAACTCATCGATTCAAATATTATGCAGCTTTATCCTATTACATTTGCGAAGGATTTAATCGCAGAATTAACAGATCCTGCGCAAGAAGAAGAGCCGGTTCAAGAAGAAGTGAGTGCACCTGAACCTCAGCCGGCAGCTCCGCAAACGCAGTCTGCCCCAGCGCAGCAAGCAGCACCGCCGAAAAGACAGGCGAAGCCAAAGCCGGCAGCACCTGTAAATGTGACGCCAGTTGAATTTGAATCGTTCAGTGAGCCTCAGCATACAACAAACCAGCTTGGAAACCTTGACATGCTGATGGACATTCCGCTTTCCATTACGGTGGAACTTGGAAGAACTCAGCGCAGTGTAAAAGAAGTTCTTGAGCTTTCAGCAGGAAGTATCATTGAACTGGACAAACTTGCTGGTGAGCCAGTAGACATCCTAGTTAACAAACGAATCGTCGCCAAAGGGGAAGTCGTTGTCATTGATGAGAACTTTGGTGTTCGTGTGACTGACATTTTAAGCCAGTCAGAAAGACTTTCTAATTTAAAATAAACAAACATACAGGGAGAGAATAAGTAAATGGCTACTAAGGTATTAATCGTAGATGATGCAGCATTCATGAGAATGATGATCAAGGATATTCTTGTAAAAAACGGATTTGATGTAGTAGGAGAAGCAGAAAACGGCGCACAAGCAGTTGAAAAATATAAAGAAACATCTCCTGATCTTGTCACAATGGATATCACAATGCCAGAAATGGACGGAATCACTGCACTAAAAGAAATTAAACAAATCGATGCTTCTGCAAAAATCATCATGTGTTCTGCTATGGGACAGCAGTCAATGGTTATTGACGCGATCCAAGCAGGTGCAAAAGACTTTATCGTGAAGCCATTCCAGGCAGACCGCGTACTTGAAGCAATTAATAAAACGTTAGGCTAAAAAAGGGTGTAAGATTTGTTGAAAAAACGTTTGATATGTATAGCAATGATCAGTTTTATGCTTTTCTTGACGATGCAACCTGCCTCACTGTTTGCCGAAACGAAAGATCCTGAGAATGGCACAGTGAATGACTGGCTCAAAGGTGAGAAAGAAAGCAAAAAGGATACAGAGAAGAAAACCACTGACAATCAAACGAATCCGGCAGAAGAAGTTCCCTCTTCTTCTGTCTCCATTATGGATTTTGTCAAAATGATTGGTGCCTTACTTTTTGTCATCCTGCTTATTTATGGATTGGTGAGATTTGTTGGTAAGCAAAACCGCTTACTCAAACCATTTCGATATGTTGAAAATATTGGCGGAACGACAGTCGGACAAAACCGTTCAGTCCAGCTGATCAAAGTGGGCAAAAGAGTATTAGTTGTCGGCGTAGCAGACTCAATCCAGCTGCTAAAAGAGATTGATGATGAACAAGAATGTGAAGCAATCGTGAAACAATATGAAGAAGCGATGGAAAGCAAAACCGATTTACCAAAAATGGTTCAAAAATTCACATCGCAGGTAAAGAAACATGATCAGCCGACCACTTCTTCTTTTTCAGCCAATTTAAAGGCACAGCTAGCCGAATTGAAAAAGACCCAATCAGAAGTCAGAAAGAAAGGCCCGAAACAAAATGAATGAGTTTATCGATTTATTTAATTCCAGCGGTGCAGGAAATATCAGCACATCTGTCCGTCTTCTATTACTTTTAACTGTATTTTCGGTTGCACCGGGCATTCTCATTTTAATGACGTGTTTTACACGGATTGTGATTGTTCTTTCATTCGTCAGAACATCACTTGCAACCAACTCAATGCCGCCAAACCAAGTGCTTGTTGGACTTGCTTTGTTTCTCACATTTTTTATCATGGCTCCCACGTTCTCACAGATTAATAAAGAGGCGCTGACGCCGCTTTTAAATGATGACATCACGTTAAATCAGGCGTATGAAAAAGCCGAAGTGCCTATTAAAGAGTTTATGAGTAAACATACAAGACAGAAAGATTTGGCTTTATTTCTTAGCTACGCAAAAATGGATACACCTGAATCGATTAAAGATATTCCATTAACGGCGATGGTTCCCGCTTTTGCCATTTCAGAATTAAAGACGGCATTTCAAATTGGTTTTATGATCTTTATTCCATTTTTAATTATTGACATGGTGGTCGCAAGTGTTCTGATGTCAATGGGGATGATGATGCTTCCGCCGGTTATGATATCGCTCCCTTTCAAAATATTGTTATTTGTTTTAGTCGATGGATGGTATTTGATAGTTAAATCTTTGCTGCAAAGCTTTTAGAGTAGGTGCTTAAAACATGAGTTCAGAATTTGTCATTACGATGGCTGAAAGATCAGTGTATGTAGTATTGCTTGTGAGTGGGCCGCTTCTAGCGCTCGCACTTATTGTGGGACTGATTGTCAGTGTGTTTCAGGCGACAACCCAAATTCAAGAACAGACGCTTGCGTTTATTCCTAAGATTGTTGCTGTACTCATTGGGCTTGTTGTGTTTGGTCCATGGATGCTTTCAACAATCGTGTCCTTTACGACAGAGCTGTTCTCGAATTTAGATCGATTTGCAGGTTAACAAGCGATGTCAATCATAGAATTATTCCCTGCTTTTCTTTTAGTTTTTATTCGGATCACCGCTTTTTTTGTGACAGTACCGCTTTTAGCGCATAGAACGATCCCAGCTGTACACAGAGTTGGATTCTCCCTGTTTTTAGCTGTCATTAGTTTTAGCACCATAAAAGAACCGCCAGCACTCGACATAGACGGCCTTTATATGATGCTTGCGGTGAAAGAAGCAATGGTCGGGCTTCTGCTTGGGCTGATTGCATACATCATGGTGTCCGCTGTTCAAATTGCCGGCTCATTCATTGATTTTCAAATGGGTTTTGCGATTGCCAATATTATTGATCCGCAAACAGGGGCGCAGACGCCGCTGATGGGACAGTTTTTTTATACGGTCACATTACTGTTGATGCTGGCAACAAACGCACATCACTTGCTGCTTGATGGAATCTATTACAGCTTTCAATACATTGCAGTTGATCAATACGCATTGAATTTCGGCAGTGAATCCTTTGCTTACTTTATCGCAAAGAGCTTCAACCAAATGTTTATCATCGCCTTTCAAATCTCGGCACCTGTCGTGGCAAGTCTGTTTTTAGTCGACTTGGCGCTAGGGATTGTGGCACGTACAGTTCCGCAAATGAACGTATTTGTGGTTGGACTTCCTATTAAAATGGGTGTGAGTTTTATTATGATCATCATCTGTATGGGCGTCATCTTCGGTGTTGTCCAAAATACATTTGAAACGATTGTACTCACCATGAGGAATTTCTTAGCATTGGTCGGTGGTTCGTCATGATGACAAGGCTTAGACTAGACTTGCAATTTTTCGCAGGTGAAAAAACAGAAAAAGCAACGCCGAAAAAAAGGCGGGATTCGCGTAAAAAAGGACAGGTTGCCAAAAGCACCGACGTCAATACAGCCATCTCATTTCTATTAATCTTTTTATCATTCTTTTTTATTGGGCCTTTTATGAAAGAGCGGATTATCGCGCTCATAGAACGTTTTTATTCAACAACCATGCTAATGAAGGTTAGCACATCTAATATTCATCAATTATTCTTGGAATTGCTTCAGGAAACAGGGCTCCTCCTCATGCCAATCCTTGGTGTTGGTATGCTGGCGGGCATTATCAGTAACTATTTACAAGTCGGCTTTCTCTTTTCACCAGAAGTGATCAAACCGAAATTAGAAAAGCTTGACCCAATCAAAGGGTTTAAACGGATATACAGTATTCGAGCCCTCGTAGAGCTATTAAAATCCATTTTGAAAATTGGCTTTGTAGGCTTTGCGACATTTATTGCTCTTTGGATGCACTTTGACGAAATTCTGCGGCTTCCTTTATTAACAGCAGAGGAAACCCTTCATTTCGTTGCAAATATGACCTTAATTATGGGGCTGTATGCTGCTGGTGCTCTTCTGATCTTAGCAGGGCTTGATTATATGTATCAGAAATTTGATTATGAAAAAAACTTGCGGATGTCCAAACAAGACATCAAAGATGAGTATAAAAAATCAGAGGGTGACCCGCTCATCAAATCAAAGATTAAACAGCGTCAGCGGGAAATGGCCATGAGACGGATGATGCAGGAAGTCCCAAAAGCGGACGTCATCATTACAAACCCAACCCACTATGCCATTGCTTTAAAGTATGACGAAGAAAAAATGGACGCGCCCTTTGTTGTGGCAAAGGGAACGGATATTTTGGCTTTGAAAATTAGAACGATTGCGAAAGAGCACGATATCATGACCGTAGAAAACCGGCCGCTCGCCCGCGCGCTCTATGATCAGGTCGACATCGACCAAGCGGTGCCGGAAGAATACTTTAAGGCCATCGCAGAAATTTTAGCTTACGTCTATAAAACGAAACAAAAGATTTTATGAATTTTTGGTTTTAAAAGGAGAGAACAGGCATGTCAGCAAGAGATTTATCTGTTTTATTCAGTGTTATTTTAATTGTGGCGATGCTGGTCATACCGTTTCCGCCAATGCTATTAAGTATTTTAATCATTATTAATATTTCTCTTGCGCTTATCGTGCTTCTCACCACAATGAACATGCAAGAACCACTGCAATTTTCAATTTTTCCATCATTGCTTTTGCTCTTAACGCTGTTTCGTTTAGGGCTTAACATCTCTACAACACGTTCTATTCTTTCAACAGGAGATGCTGGAAAGGTTGTAGAAACGTTCGGTTCATTTGTTGTTGGAGGAAATATCCTCGTGGGTCTCGTTGTTTTCCTTATCCTGATTATCATTCAGTTTATTGTTATCACAAAAGGGGCAGAGCGTGTATCAGAGGTTGCGGCAAGATTTACTCTCGATGCGATGCCAGGTAAACAAATGAGTATTGACGCAGATTTAAATGCAGGTATGCTGACAGAAAGTGAAGCAAGAAACCGCCGTGAAAAAGTAGCGAGAGAAGCAGACTTTTATGGAGCGATGGATGGTGCAAGTAAGTTCGTTAAAGGGGATGCCATCGCAGGTATTATCATCGTCATTATTAATATTATTTTTGGAATCATTATTGGGATGCTTCAGCAAGGAATGTCGATTCAAGAATCAGCTTCCCACTTTACGCTATTAACGGTAGGAGACGGGATTGTTTCACAAATTCCTGCACTTCTCATTTCAACAGCAACAGGGATTGTCGTCACAAGGGCTGCTTCTAATGGGAACCTTGGTTCAGATATCACTGAACAACTGTTTGCATTCCCTGCTATGCTTTACGTCACAGCAGGCACGATCTTCCTTCTTGGGCTGTTTACGCCAATCGGCGTACTTTTGACAGGACCGATCGCAGGTTTACTTGCCCTCGGCGCATACTTGATGTCGAAAAACAAACAAGACCAAGAAGAAATTGAAGAGGTACTGGAGGAACAGGCAGAGGTAGAAGAGATGAAAAGTCCAGAAAGTGTCATTCATCTCCTGCAAATGGATGCCATTGAATTTGAATTTGGCTACGGCCTCATCCCGCTCGCTGATGCAAACCAGGGCGGTGACCTGTTAGACCGGATTGTGATGATCCGAAGGCAGCTTGCCCTTGAACTTGGTCTCGTCATTCCAGTCGTCCGAATCCGGGACAATATTGCACTGAACCCAAATGAATACCGGTTGAAAATTAAAGGGAACGAAGTAGCAAAAGGAGAGCTGCTGCTTGATCATTACTTAGCGATGTCCCCAACGCCTGATGATGATCCGATTGAAGGAATTGAAACAATCGAACCATCCTTTGGCCTGCCGGCTAAATGGATATCAGAAGCAGAAAAAGATCAGGCTGAGATGCTAGGCTATACGGTTGTGGATCCAGCGTCTGTTGTGTCTACTCACATCACAGAAAAGATTAGACAAAACACACACGAGCTGCTCGGACGCCAAGAAACGAAGCAATTAATCGATCATCTGAAAGAAAGTTATCCTGTCTTAGTGGATGAGGTAACGCCAAATCCGCTGGCAGTCGGTGATATTCAAAAAGTACTGGCGAAGCTGCTGAAAGAAAAGGTCTCTATCCGAAACCTTGTCACCATTTTTGAGACGCTTGCAGACTACGGAAAATTAACGACTGATACAGATTTATTAACAGAGTATGTGAGACAGGCGCTGGCAAGACAGATTACCGCACAGTATGCAAGAGAAAATGAATCACTCAAAGTCGTGACATGCTCAGGCCGAGTAGAAAAGGTGATTGCAGACAGCGTTCAGCAGACAGAGCATGGTAACTACTTATCGTTAGATCCAGAATCCTCTGAAAGTGTGATTCAATCAGTGGCGAGAGAAATTGAACAGCTTTCGCTTCGTCAGGAAACGCCGGTTCTATTATGCTCACCTCCTATAAGAATGTACGTTAAGCAGTTGTTAGAAAGATATTTCCCAGATTTACCGGTACTATCTTATAACGAACTAGAAGCGAATGTGGAAGTACAGAGCATCGGAGTGGTGGATATCTAATGAAAATGAAAAAAATCACAGCAAATTCTATGCAGGAGGCAACGATTCAAATCAGGCAGCAGCTTGGGAAAGATGCCGTTATTTTAAATTCTAAAACCGTTGTCAAACGCAAACTGTTCGGTTTGAAGAAACAGCAAATGGTCGAAGTGATTGCAGTGCTGGATCAAGATTTCGAGGAAAGAGCTGGTAAAGGGTTAAACCCTGCACCGCCTCTTCCAGTGTTGCCAAAAAAGGAAAAGCTGCCCGAAGAGCCTTCATTTGTTCCCAAGGCGGCGAAACCAGCGCCTTCTCATACCCAGCCTTTAGAATATGTGAGGAATGAACGGCATGCGGGTATTCTGCCTGATCCTCTTATAGCAATCGATCAAAAGCTAAAGGATCAAGGGCTTGATGATGCCATTCGAGACGAATGCCTGAAGGGTCTTTTAACAAAGGGTGCTGTTAAAGAAAATCACATAAAAAAAGAACTTGAACAACTGCTGACAAATATGCTGCCAGCTAAAACCACTGATGAGCCGATGATTTCTTCAAAATACATTGTTTTGTTCGGTTCCACTGGAGCTGGTAAAACGACAACGATTGCAAAGCTGGCTGCTAAAACGGCTATTCAGCAGCAAAAGAAAATCGCTTTTATTACAACCGATACGTACCGTATTGCAGCGATCGAACAGCTGAAAACTTATGCTGAACTGCTGAATGCACCGCTTGAGGTTTGTTATTCGAGAGAGGATTTTGTAAAAGCCCAAGAGACCTTTAAAGAATATGATCATATTTTCATCGATACAGCAGGACGTAACTTTAAAGAAGAAGCGTATATCAAAGAGCTGACCGACATTATTCCATTTGATGAGAGCATTCAAAGTTTTCTCGTGATGAGTGCTACATCGAAGTATCAAGACATGAAAGCCATGGTCAAACGCTTTGAGCACGTTCCAATCAATCAATTCATTTTTACAAAAGTAGATGAAACGGACACGATGGGAACCATTTTTCAAATCATTGCTGACTCTCAAATCAAACTTGGTTTTTTAACAAATGGTCAAAATGTGCCTGAGGATATTCTTGAAGGTTCTCCTCTTGAACTTACAAGGATGGTTTTACAATCATGAAGCCTGACCAAGCAGAAGGGTTAAGAAAACTAGTTCAGCAGAGTCAAATCATCACACCTTCTCCTCTTAACGCCAGCGGACAGGCAAAGACCATTGCCGTCATGAGCGGTAAAGGCGGGGTAGGTAAATCGAATTTGACCCTGAATATGGCACTGTCTATCGCAAGTACAGAGAGAAGAGTGTTAGTGATTGATCTTGATTTTGGGATGGGGAATATTGATATTTTACTAGGGAAAACATCGACTAGTTCTATATTAGATGTTCTCGTTAGAAAAAAATCCTTCCAAGCAGCCATGACAAAAGGAACGGACAACCTATATTACATTTCTGGCGGAAGCGGGCTTGAACAGCTGTTTTCTTTAGATAAAGATCAATGGTCGTTCTTTTTGGAAGAGATGGAAAGAATCATGCAGGACTTCGATTGTATCTTTTTCGATATGGGTGCCGGCTTGTCAAAAGATCAGCTGCCTTTTGTCTTATCGGCAGGAGAAGTGGTCGTTGTGACTACGCCAGAGCCAACATCCATCATGGATGCCTACAGCGCGATTAAACACTTAGCCATTCATCAGTTTGAACGGTCTGTGCAAATCATTGTCAATCGGTGCAAAACCCCGTCAGAAGGGTCTGAAACCTACCGGAAATTAGCAGGAGTGGTCACATCTTTTCTTCACAGAAAACTTGTATTTGCTGGCGCTGTGCCTGATGATCCTGCGGTTCCTAAAGCAGTATCAGAACAAATTCCATTTTATATGAAGCAGCCTCATTCAAGGCTGAGTAAAACCATTAAGATGCTGGCAGAAACACTATATCATCAGCAGATAAGAGAGGCACGGAGAGAACAGCATACGTTTATAGATAAGTTGTCCTCTTTTTTTAAAAGGAGGAAGGTGGACTCATGATTAGAGTGCTAGTAGTAGATGACTCGGCCTTTATGAGAAAGCTCATTAGTGATTTTCTAAGTGCCGAGCAAGAAATAGAAGTCGTCGGAACGGCGCGAAATGGGGAAGATGCCTTAAAACGGATCAAGGAACTGAATCCAGATGTTGTCACGTTAGATGTGGAAATGCCTGTTTTAAATGGAACAGAAGCATTAAAACAAATTCTGGCTGAACACGACCTTGCCGTGATTATGGTGTCAAGCCAGACAAAGCAAGGAAAAGATTTAACCATCCATTGCTTAGAACTCGGTGCTTTTGACTTTGTGACAAAGCCTTCGGGAAGTATTTCTCTCGATTTGCACAAAGTGAGGGGGCAAATTGTAGAGCGGGTACTTGCAGCAGGACTGTCAAGGAAACGCACTGAAGAGAAGGTGTCTCCTAAGCCGGTGATAAAGCCGCCAAGTCCAGTGGCTGCACCCCGTCTGCAACCAGTAAAAGGCAGCTCACTCCGAAAGATTATTACTATCGGAACATCTACAGGAGGACCAAGGGCACTTCAACGAGTCGTCACGAAGCTGCCTAAGGACATCGAGGCACCTATATTGATTGTGCAGCATATGCCAGCAGGATTCACGGCATCACTTGCTACTAGGTTAGATCATTTATCACAAATTACGATTAAAGAAGCGCAAGATGGAGACATCGCGAAAAATGGAGTGGCTTACATAGCTCCTGGTGGAATGAATATGTCACTTCATGACCAAGGGGGGTCACTTGTCATCAGGCTGTCCACTGAAGACACGGAAAGCCGGCACAAACCATCTGTTAACTATTTATTTGAATCCATCAGCAGCATAAAGGGTTACGAGAAAATCGCTGTCATTATGACAGGTATGGGCAGTGATGGTACTGAAGGTGTCAAAAAAATGGTCGCAAGCGGTCATACGAAAGTCATTGCAGAAAAAGAAGAATCATGTGTTGTTTTCGGAATGCCTAAATCAGTCATTAAAGCAGGCCTTGCACATGAAACAAGGCATGTGGATGACATCGCACATGCAATTATTAGCTCCATGAAAAAAGAGAGGGCGTGAACACGTTGGATGTAAACCAATACTTAGATATCTTTTTAGATGAAAGCAGAGAACACTTACAAACTTGTAATGAAAAACTTCTTGATTTAGAAAAGAACCCAACCGACTTGCAGCTAGTGAATGATATATTCAGAGCGGCTCATACATTGAAAGGAATGAGTGCAACGATGGGCTTTGATGATATGGCTCATTTAACGCATCATTTAGAAAACATGTTTGATGCTATCCGTAATGAACAAATGATTGTCACTCCTGAGTCAATGGATACGATGTTCGAAGCACTCGATCATCTTGAAGCAATGGTTCAATCGATTGCAGAAGGAGGAGACGGGAAACGTGATGTCACAGAGATTAGTAAAAAGCTAGATGTGACAGGAAGCCATGCTGAAGCAGCTTCTAGCGTTGAAACAGCAGATGCATCAGCTGCTGCTAATGACTTAGATTATAACGAATTTGAACGTACGGTTCTTGATGAAGCGAGAGAGCAAGGCTTCAAATGCTATGAACTTAACGTGACATTAAGCGAAGCGTGCTTACTAAAAGCTGTTCGTGTCTATATGATTTTTGAAAGACTAAATGAAGCAGGCGAGGTTGTCAAAACCGTTCCAAATGCAGAACTGTTAGAATCAGAAGATTTTGAATCTGAATTCAGCATTTCTTATCTTTCTAAACAGCCGATGGACGAAGTGCAGAAAATCGTCACGGCGATCTCAGAGGTTGAGAAGGTTGAGATCTCTGAAGTCTCCGCATTTGAAGAAGCAGCTCCGGCTGAAAAGCAAGAGGTGCAGCCTGAACAGAAAAAAGAAGAAACATCCGTTCCTGCTGTAAAAGCGCCAGCAAATGATGCGCCAAAAGCAAATGGCAGTAACGGTGCAGCTGCCGGCGGAACGAAAACAATTCGTGTCAACATCGACCGTCTTGATTCTCTTATGAATCTATTTGAAGAACTTGTGATTGATAGAGGCCGATTGGAACAGATTGCTAAAGAACTAGAAAATAACGAACTCACAGACACAGTCGAAAGAATGACCCGTATTTCTGGAGACCTGCAATCAATCATCCTGAACATGAGAATGGTACCTGTGGAAACTGTCTTTAACAGATTCCCGCGTATGATTCGTCAATTGACGAAAGAGCTTAATAAGAAAATTGAACTGATTATTGAGGGTGCTGAGACGGAGCTTGATCGAACAGTGATCGACGAGATTGGAGATCCGCTGTTGCACTTACTTAGAAACAGTCTAGATCACGGGATTGAATCACCAGAAGAACGTGTGAAAAAAGGCAAGCCGGAAAAAGGTACGGTTCTATTAAAAGCGTATCATAGCGGAAACCATGTCTTCATTGAAGTAGAAGATGATGGAGGCGGGATTAACCGTAAAAAGGTGCTTGAAAAAGCGTTAGAGCGCGGGGTTATTACAGAAAGAGAAGCAGAAACGCTTGAAGATCATCAAATTGATTCATTGATCTTTGCAGCAGGATTCTCTACAGCTGATACGATTTCTGACATCTCAGGCCGCGGTGTAGGTCTTGACGTTGTGAAAAACAAGCTGGAATCACTTGGCGGATCTGTGAGCATTAACTCAACAGAAGGACAGGGTTCACTATTTTCGATCCAGCTTCCGCTTACATTATCGATTATTTCCGTTCTTCTTGTAAAACTAGAAGAGGAAACATTTGCGATTCCGATTTCTTCTATTATTGAAACGGCGGTCATTAAGAAAAGTGACATCCTGCAAACGCATGATCGTGAAGTGATTGATTTCCGCGGATTTATCGTACCGGTCGTGTACTTGAAGAAACAATTCCACGTACCAAATGCGAATGAATTAGAGGAAGAACTGCACATCATTGTTGTTCGTAAAGGAGACAAGCTGACAGCATTTGTGGTCGATTCATTTATTGGTCAGCAAGAGGTTGTATTGAAATCACTAGGAGATTATCTGCCAAACGTATTTGCGATATCCGGCGCAACGATCCTAGGTGACGGTCAAGTTGCACTCATCGTTGACTGTAATGCACTGATCAAGTAAAAAACAATAGAGGAGCGGTCTGAAATGAGTACAGATATCAAAACTGGCGAAAAGATGATTGTGTTTATCGTAAACAAAAAAGAATACGCCATTTCAGTATCAGAAGTAAAGTCCATTGAAAAATGGCAGCAGCCGACAAGAGTTCCTGGCGTTGCCCCTTATATATGCGGTGTTATAAATTTACGCGGTGTCGTGACGCCTGTCATTGACCTGAGAGTCAGACTTGGTTCTACTGACAACGAGATTACAGATGAAACAAGAATGATCATTGTACAAGTTGGTGACATTGAAGTCGGCTGGATTGTTGACGAAGCAAATGATGTTATTACCGTCCATCAGGAAGAAGTAGAATCTTCTCCTGAATCAGCTGAAAAAGAAGGACAGTCATGGGTGACAGGTATCATTAAGCATGATCAGCGTCTTTTCAATATTATTCATGCCGGTGCTGTCCTCGACAAGAGCGTTCAAGGTGCACCTGTTCATTAAGGGGGATGTGAAATGAGCATTTTCAACGAAATTAAAGATGAACAGCTAGATATTTTAGGAGAGGTTGGGAATATCGGGGCAGGCCACGCAGCGTCTGCTCTTGCCAACCTATTGGATCGCAAAATAGATATGGCTGTTCCTTTTGTCAAGGTTCTCTCGTTTGAAGATTTAATGGATTTCTTTGGCGGTGCAGACCTTCCTGTTGCAAGTATTTTCCTGCGAATGGAAGGGGATTTAACCGGCTCAATCTTTTTCATTATGCCGTTTGAGCAAGCGGAGCAATTTGTAAGAGAGCTTGTCCAGGACCCTGCATTTGATATTGATACGATTCATGAACATGAGATGGGGACGTCAGCACTTCATGAACTGGGAAATATTTTAGCGGGCTCTTATTTATCAGCCCTTGCCGATTTAACCAAATTGCAGCTTTACCCAAGTGTTCCAGATGTGACGCTCGATATGTTCGGGGCTGTCATTAGTGAAGGGTTGATGCAATTCAGTCCTCTTGGCGATCAGGCGATTGTGATTGATACATCTATTTTTGATGATCAAAATAAGCAAGAGCTGAAAGGAAATATGTTTCTATTACCAGACTTTGAATCGTTTGAAAAACTATTCAAAGCATTAGGTAACCTATAATGAACGTGCAAATTCCGGCAGTTGTAAAGGTTGGTATTGCGGATGTTCAGCTTGTTAAATCACCGGACCGCATTCGGACATCCGGTCTTGGTTCCTGCGTAGGGCTTGTCTTGTTTGATCAAGACAAAAGGCTGGCAGGCCTTGTCCATGTTATGCTTCCAGACTCCTCTCTTTCAAAAGGGGCGGTGGAGAACTTGGCTAAATATGCAGATACAGGTGTCAAGCATACAATTGATCTGCTCCTAAAAGCAGGCGCACGCAAACATGCGCTAAAGGCAAAACTTGCTGGCGGGGCGGAAATGTTTAAGTTTAAGTCAACCAATGATCTAATGAGAATTGGACCTAGAAACGTTTCAGCTGTAAAAGAACATCTGTCTCTTCATCATATCCCGATTATTAGTGAGGATACAGGCGGAAACAGTGGCCGTACGATTGAATTCGATCCGCTTACGGCAGAGCTTGAGATCCGTACTGTGAAGCAAGGCATTATGAAGATATAACTAAGGAAGTATAGGGGGATAAAGATGCAATCCTTAAATTACGAAGATCAGGCGCTATGGGCTAGATGGAAAGAGTGGAAAGACCCAGCTGCTGGAGATGATCTTATGCGCCGCTATATGCCGCTCGTCACATATCATGTTGGAAGAATTTCCATCGGTCTCCCGAAGTCAGTGCATAAAGAAGACTTGATCAGTCTAGGGATGCTCGGTTTATATGATGCCCTTGAAAAATTTGATCCCGGAAGAGATCTGAAGTTTGATACATATGCATCCTTCAGAATCCGCGGGGCCATTATCGACGGTCTTCGTAAAGAGGACTGGCTGCCTCGTACATCAAGAGAAAAAACAAAAAAAGTAGAAGCGGCTATTGAAAAGCTTGAACAGCGGTATTTGCGTAATGTGACGCCGACAGAGGTGGCTGAGGAACTCGGCATGAGTGAACAGGATGTCGTCACAACGATGAATGAAGGATTCTTTGCAAATCTGCTCTCAATTGATGAGAAGCTGCATGATCAAGAAGACGGAGAGAACGTCCAAGTCATGATTCGCGACGAGAAGTCTGTGACTCCAGAAGAGAAAATGCTGAAAGATGAATTAATTGAACAGCTTTCTGAAAAAATCACAGAGCTTTCAGAAAAAGAAAAGCTTGTGATCAGTCTTTTCTATAAAGAAGAACTGACATTAACGGAAATCGGTCAAGTGCTCAATTTATCTACCTCGCGCATTTCGCAAATTCATTCAAAGGCCTTGTTCAAGCTTAAGCATCTGCTTGATAAAGCCATTCAATCTTAAAGAGTTAGTGAGTGAAAAAATATGTTATGGCTGATTAGCTTCATGCTTCATGCTGCACTTATTTATTTTGTGATTATTTTATATACGAGAATGAATTCGCTGAAGGCAACAGAACAAAAGCAGCGAGAACTTCTAGAAGAAACGGAAAATACCCTGGCTGCATTTTTGTTGGAGGTCAAAGAAGAGAATGACAAACTATCAAAAGTGGCAGCCGCTTCCCCTGATTTTTCTGCTGAAGAGCTGAAATCGGATCTTCAGACACCAAAGCAGCCACAACCACCAATTGAATCCCAGCAATCGGTCGAAAGTGAAGATCCCGTACCAGAGCACCTGTCGGCTCTCCTTAGCGAAGTTGAGGTGCAGGAAGAGAAGGTAAACGAACCCGTTCCACAACTCGAAACAGAGGCTTCTATGCCTTCTAAAAGTGAAATAGAAGAAACATTCGAGGACCAAGTGAAGACCCTATATGATGAAGGGCGGTCACTAGAAGAAATAGCGAAAGAAATGAAAACTGGCAAGACAGAAATCGAGCTTTTATTAAAATTTAGCGGAAAGCTGTAAAGGATTCTTGATTGTCAGTCCATCATGTGTTATATTATTTCTTGGTGTTAAATACACACGCTTAATGATTCGTATGAAGGTGCTGCCGTGGCGCAGTTTTATGTGAACATGACTTAAGCGGAGGAAAAAAACCATTATATTAGGAGGCAACAAAATGTCAGTTATTTCTATGAAACAATTGCTAGAAGCTGGTGTTCACTTCGGTCACCAAACTCGCCGTTGGAACCCAAAAATGAAGCGTTACATCTTTACAGAGCGTAACGGTATCTACATCATCGACCTTCAAAAAACGGTGAAAAAAGTAGAAGAAGCTTACAACTTCACGAAAAACCTTGCTGCTGACGGAGGAAAAATCCTTTTCGTTGGTACGAAAAAGCAAGCACAAGATTCAGTGAAAGAAGAAGCAATCCGTTCTGGTATGTTCTATGTGAACCAACGCTGGCTTGGTGGAACTTTAACAAACTTTGAAACAATCCAAAAACGTATTAAACGTTTAAAAGATATTGAAAAAATGCAAGAAAACGGTACGTTCGAAGTTCTTCCTAAGAAAGAAGTCGTTCAACTGAAAAAAGAATTAGAGCGTCTTGAAAAATTCCTAGGCGGAATCAAAGACATGAAGAGTCTTCCGGATGCACTTTTCATTATCGACCCTCGTAAAGAGCGTATTGCAGTTGCAGAAGCTCGTAAATTGAATATCCCAATCATCGGTATCGTTGACACAAACTGTGATCCAGACGAAATTGATGTTGTGATCCCTGCAAACGATGATGCAATCCGTGCTGTAAAACTTCTAACTGCTAAAATGGCAGATGCGATTCTTGAGTCTAAACAAGGCGAAGAAGAAGCTGTTGTAGAAGAAACGACAGAAACTGAAACAACAACTGCGTAACCTATTCAAAAGGTGATAAGAGGGAAATGCCTTTTATCACCTTTTTTTCACCTAGTAATCCGTGTTTTAACATAGAAGGAGGAAATGTAAAATGGCAATTACTGCTCAATTAGTTAAAGAACTGCGTCAAAAAACTGGTGCAGGTATGATGGACTGTAAAAAAGCGTTAACAGAAACTGATGGTGACATCGAGAAAGCAATCGACCTTCTAAGAGAAAAAGGAATCGCAAAAGCTGCGAAAAAAGCAGACCGTATTGCGGCAGAAGGATTAACTCTTATCAAAACTGACGGCAACACAGGCGTGATCCTAGAAGTGAACTCTGAGACTGATTTCGTTGCGAAAAACGAAGGATTCCAAGCACTTCTTAACGAACTTGCTGATCATTTGCTTGCTGCTAAACCTGCAACACTTGAAGAAGCTCATGCTTCTAAAATGGAAAACGGTTCAACAGTTGAAGAGCATATCACATCTGCAATTGCGAAAATCGGAGAGAAAATCACTCTTCGCCGTTTCTCTGTCATCACAAAAGAAGATAATGCTGCATTCGGTTCTTACCTGCACATGGGCGGACGTATCGGTGTGTTAGCTGTTCTTAACGGAACAACTGACGAAGAGCTTGCAAGAGACATCGCTATGCACGTTGCAGCTGTAAACCCTAAATACATTTCTCGTGACCAAGTGTCAGAAGAAGAAGCAAACCGTGAGCGTGAAGTATTAACACAGCAAGCTCTTCAAGAAGGAAAGCCTGAAAACATCGTAGCTAAAATGGTAGAAGGCCGTCTAAACAAATTCTTCGAAGAAATTTGCTTACTTGACCAAGCGTTCGTTAAAAACCCAGATGAAAAAGTGAAACAAGTTGTAGCAGCGAAAAACGCAACTGTTCAAACTTATGTTCGCTATGAAGTGGGCGAAGGTATCGAAAAACGTCAAGACAACTTTGCTGAAGAAGTTATGAGCCAAGTGAAAAAATAATGTTTGAAAAGCTCTCTGGGGCTTTTTTAGGGAGCACAAGCACTGTGTTCCCTATTTTTTAGAGGATATTGATTTACAAAAGACAGTTTCTTACGCATAATAAGAGACGGTATAGTTTACACTTGGAGGTTATCATGAGCAAACCGAAATATAATCGCATTGTACTGAAGCTAAGTGGCGAAGCACTAGCGGGTGATGCTGGAAATGGAATTAACCCAACTGTCATTCAATCAATTGCAAAGCAAGTAAAAGAAATTGCAGAGCTCGATGTTGAAGTTGCAGTCGTTGTAGGCGGAGGAAACCTTTGGCGCGGAAAGACAGGCAGTGATCTAGGAATGGACCGTGCAACAGCAGACTACATGGGGATGCTGGCAACAGTGATGAACTCACTGGCGTTACAGGACAGCCTAGAAACGCTTGGCATTCAGTCTAGAGTGCAAACCTCTATCGAAATGAGACAGGTTGCAGAACCATACATAAGAAGAAAAGCGATCCGTCATCTTGAAAAGAAACGTGTCGTCATTTTTGCTGCAGGAACAGGAAACCCTTATTTCTCTACAGATACTACGGCAGCACTTCGTGCAGCAGAAATCGAAGCAGATGTCATTTTAATGGCGAAAAATAATGTAGATGGTGTCTACAGTGCTGATCCTCGTACAGATGCGGATGCAGTAAAATATGATAAGCTTTCATATCTTGATGTACTTAAAGAAGGGCTTGCTGTAATGGATTCTACTGCGTCCTCATTATGTATGGACAATGACATTCCATTAATCGTATTCTCCATTATGGAAGAAGGAAATATTAAACGTGCCGTAAACGGCGAATCAATCGGAACGATCGTGAGGGGGAAATAACGTGTCAAAAGAAGTGTTGAACCAAACGAAAGAAAAAATGGAAAAAGCCGTACAAGCCTACGGACGTGAGCTTGCAACTGTTCGTGCTGGCCGTGCAAATGCTTCACTGCTTGATAAAGTGACAGTGGATTATTACGGTGCACAAACACCGCTTAACCAAATTGCGTCGATCACAGTGCCAGAAGCACGTATGCTGATTATCACACCTTACGATAAAACAGCAATCGGTGATATCGAAAAAGCGATCCAAAAGTCTGACCTTGGCATCACGCCAACAAGTGACGGAAATGTGATCCGCATTGCGATTCCTGCGCTGACAGAAGAAAGACGTAAAGAGCTTGTGAAAGTCGTGAAAAAATACTCAGAAGAAGCAAAAGTAGCTGTTCGTAACGTGCGTCGTGATGCAAACGATGATTTGAAAAAGCTTGAGAAAAATGGGGAGATCACTGAAGATGAATTAAGATCATCGACAGAGGATGTTCAAAAATTGACAGATGAATATGTCGCTAAAATTGATGACGTGACGAAAGATAAAGAAAAAGAAATCATGGAAGTTTAAGAAAAAACTATGTACAATAGATAATAGTGAAAAGACCCTCTTCATGTTTACAGGGGGTTTTTTTGTTAATACTGTTGATGACTATATTATTTAGCGGGAACGCAACCTTTTTGGGTGATGGAGGAATCTCATGCTCAATATACTCAAAAATTGGAAGAATCAGCAAACAGCAGCTTCCAACTTAGAAAGCCTGACAAAAGAAGACATATTAAATGGAGAAATTCCTGAACATATCGCCATTATCATGGATGGGAACGGAAGATGGGCGAAAAAACGTGCTCTTCCACGGGTAGCAGGTCATCATGAAGGAATGAAAGTCGTCAAGCGCATGACAAAGCTTGCAAATGAGCTGAATGTCAAAGTGCTGACTTTGTATGCTTTCTCTACGGAAAATTGGAAACGTCCAAAATTAGAAGTAGACTTTTTAATGAAACTTCCTGAAGAATTTTTAAACATCTACCTGCCTGAACTCATCGAAGAAAATGTCCGTGTGCGTTTAACAGGTGATCCAGACGGCCTCCCGCAGCATACGAAAAAAGCGGTAGAGAACGCAGTAAAGAGTACGGCGAACAACGACGGACTCATTTTGAACTTTGCGCTCAACTATGGTGGGCGCACAGAAATCGTCTCCGCATGCAGACAAATTTCTGAAAAGGTCAAAGAAGGTAAGCTTCGAGCAGAAGACATCACAGAAGAGATGTTTTCAGCTTATTTAATGACAGAATCTCTTCAAGATCCGGATTTGCTCATTCGCACGAGTGGAGAAATTAGATTAAGCAACTTTATGCTTTGGCAAATTGCGTACAGCGAGTTTGTCTTTACGGATGTGCTTTGGCCTGACTTTTCTGATGAGCACCTTATAGGCGCTATCGGGGAGTACCAGCGCCGCGGCCGGAGGTTCGGTGGAATTTAGAGGGTGGTGCAGATGAAACAAAGAATTTTGACGGGTGTTTTGGCAGCTGCAGTCTTTTTGCTTGCAGTTATATATGGACAGATGCCATTTACCCTGCTGATTTATTTAATGGGAAGTGTCGCTCTCTTTGAGCTTTTAAGAATGAAAAAGATCTCGATTTTCAGCTTTCCTGGTATTGTCAGCTTAATATTGCTTTGGCTTTTAATGGGCGGAGACAACAGCTTCTTCCCAAACGTGGACGCATCAAAAATGCAGATTGCTTTATTTGCAGTCTTAATACTTTTAACTTATACAGTTTTGAGCAAAAACTCTTTCACATTCGATGAGGTTGCTTTTGTTGTATTAGCCACATTATATATTGGCGTTAGTTTCTATTATTTTATCCAAATTAGAGGCTTATATGGCATGAGTGCGATCTTCTTCGCAGCAGTGATTATTTGGTCTACTGACTCAGGAGCCTATTTTATTGGGAAATCTATGGGGAAACGAAAGCTTTGGCCAGAAATCAGCCCAAACAAAACAGTAGAAGGATTTATCGGCGGAATCGTCACAGCGGTCGTGTTGTCACTTGTGTTTCAGGCGGTTACAGGATTTTTGCCATCATATCTGCTTGTGATGTTTATTACTCTTTTACTCAGTATCTTTGGACAGCTAGGCGACCTTGTGGAATCTGCTTTAAAGCGTCATTATCACGTGAAGGATTCAGGGACAATTCTCCCTGGCCATGGCGGGATTTTGGACAGGTTTGACAGCTTTTTATTCGTTCTGCCGTTTTTATACTTACTGCTCGCAACGTTTGCCAGCTAACCTCATAGAAACTTATTGAACGAGAGAAGGAGTGGCAATTTGAAATATATTTCGCTATTAGGCGCAACAGGATCAATTGGAGAACAAACGTTAGATGTGATCAGTCAGCACCCGGACAAGTTTAAGCTGAAAGCCATGACATTTGGCAGAAATATAGCAAAGGCGATTCCGATCATTGAGCGCTTTCAGCCTGAATTCGTCGGCTGTGTAGACGAAGAAACCTATCACATGCTAAAAAATCATTCATTTGCATACGATGTGAAGCTGGCTGCTGGTGATGAAGCCAACATCGAGGCAGCGACCTATGATGCAGTGGACGTAGTGGTCAATGCACTTGTAGGGAGTGTTGGACTTGTTCCAACATTAAAGGCCATTGAACAAAAAAAGACGATTGCTCTCGCAAATAAGGAAACACTTGTGACAGCTGGTCATATAGTAAAAGAGTACGCTAAAACATATGATGTACCTTTACTTCCTGTCGATAGTGAGCATTCCGCTATTTTTCAATGCCTGCAAGGTGAACAAGCTAAAAATATTGAACGCTTAATCGTGACAGCTTCAGGTGGTAGTTTCCGAGATAAAAAACGAACTGAACTTGAAGGTGTTACGGTTGAAGAAGCGCTGAACCACCCGAACTGGTCGATGGGAGCGAAAATCACCATTGATTCAGCGACGATGATGAATAAAGGTCTCGAGGTGATCGAGGCACATTGGTTGTTTGATATCCCTTATGAACAAATTGATGTGCTGCTACATAAAGAGAGCATTATCCATTCGATGGTGGAATTTCACGACAAAAGCGTCATGGCTCAGTTAGGGACACCTGACATGAGAGTGCCTATTCAATATGCACTCACATACCCTGACCGGGCGCCGTTACAAGAAGCGAAATCATTGAACCTTTGGGAGATTGGACAATTGAATTTCCAAAAAGCGGATTTTGACAGGTATCGCTGCTTACATTTTGCTTATGAATCAGGTAAAATAGGAGGAACAATGCCTGCTGTACTTAATGCAGCAAATGAAATGGCAGTCGATGCATTTCTGAAAGGCAAAGTAACGTTCCTGCAAATTGAAGAATTGATTGAAAAGGCACTAATCAGACATCATGTGATTTCAACGCCTAGTTTGCAAGATATCCATGAAGTGGACAAAGATACACGAGACTTTGTTCAATCAATCCTCACATAAGGTGGTATGTTCGTGAATACAGTGATTGCGTTTATTATTATTTTTGGAACGCTCGTTTTTTTCCACGAGCTTGGCCATTTAATTATGGCGCAGCGCGCGGGGATTTTATGCCGCGAGTTCGCAATTGGTTTTGGGCCGAAGATTTTCTCCTTTAAACGAAAAGAAACCGTTTATACCATTAGACTTCTCCCTATTGGCGGATTTGTTAAAATGGCTGGAGAGGACCCTGAAGTTATCGAAATTAAACCAGGTCATACAGTGGGGCTCTTATTCAATGAGCAAAATGAAGTAGAAAAGATCATTTTAAATGATAAAGAAAAATATCCTGATGCACTTGTCATCGAAGTTGAGCAGATTGATTTAGATCATGCTATGAGAATCTCGGGATATGAAGCTGGAAATGAAGATATTCTGACTGGCTACAATGTCAGTCAAACAAGCTTCTATATTGCAGATGGTGAAGAAATTCAAATCGCACCATACAATCGTCAATTCGGTTCAAAAACGGTTTGGCAGCGAATTAAAGCTATCGCAGCTGGACCGATTATGAACTTTATTCTAGCGTATGTGATTTTGGTTGCTTTAGGTTTTATTCAAGGGGTAACCGTTGATGATCCTGTACTCGGTAAGCTGACGAAAGACGGCCGGGCGGCTGAGGCTGGACTCATGCAGGGAGATCACATCGTGTCCATTAACGGCGAGAAAATGAATTCTTGGACAGATGTCGTTCAAACAGTTCAAAAGAACCCTGAGAAAAAAATGAATGTCGTCATTGACCGAGACGGCAAGGAAAGCACTGTGCAGGTTGTACCAGAAGCTGTGAAAGCAGATGGGAAAAGCATTGGCCGTTTCGGATCATATCCGCCAACGGAAAATGGATTTTTGAAAGTTATTTCATCCTCTGGAACAACTGTCGTTTCAACGGCAGGTCTGATCTTAACGAACTTGCAAAAAATTGTCACAGGACAATTTTCACTAGACATGTTAGCAGGTCCTGTTGGAATTTATGACATGACAGGAGAAGTAGCCAAACAAGGTGTGTTAACATTAATGCAGTTTGCGGCGTTCCTCAGTATCAACCTAGGCATCGTGAATTTGTTACCGATTCCTGCATTAGACGGAGGACGTTTACTATTCTTATTTGTTGAAGCCATTCGCGGTAAACCAATTAATCGTGAGAAGGAAGCACTTGTTGTCTTTATCGGTGTTGCTTTCCTCATGCTGTTAATGTTAGTGGTAACGTGGAATGACATTCAGCGGTTATTTTTATAAAAACCATTCTCTCTTGTTTCTCATTCCGGGAAACAAGAGTTTTTGTGAGAAGTCCTATTTCATAAATGAGGTGTAACGACATGAGACAATCCCTGACTTTTATTCCAACTCTTCGAGAGGTGCCGGCAGATGCTGAGGCAAAAAGTCATCAACTCTTAGTAAGAGCTGGGTTTATTAGACAAAATACAAGTGGAATCTATCATTATCTGCCGCTTGCGCATAAAGTCATTCAGCATATTCAAGCGATCGTCCGCAAGGAAATGGAAAAAGCAGGCGCAGCTGAGCTGCTAATGCCAGTGCTGCAGCAGGCAGAAATGTGGCAAGAGTCAGGAAGATGGTATACATACGGTCCAGAACTGATGCGTATGAAGGATCGCCACGGACGCGAATTTGCGCTTGGCCCAACCCACGAAGAAGTGATCACATCATTAGTACGCAGCGAAGTGAAATCGTATAAGAAGCTACCTTTAACACTATATCAGATTCAATCAAAATTCCGTGATGAACAGAGACCACGCTTTGGACTGCTGCGCGGACGTGAATTTATCATGAAGGATGCATACTCATTCCATTCTTCACCAGAAAGCCTTGATGAGACATACAACAAAATGTTTACGGCTTACTCTAATGTGTTCTCAAAAGTGGGTCTCAATTTTAGACCAGTCATTGCAGATTCAGGGGCAATGGGTGGAAAAGATACGCATGAGTTCATGGCGCTCTCAGAAGTCGGAGAGGATACCATCGCTTATTCTGATACTTCCTCATATGCCGCGAATATCGAAATGGCTGAGGCTGTATATCACGGAAAGGAAGCAAATCCTGCGGACTTCAAAGAGCTTGAAAAAGTCCATACGCCGCAAATGAAAACCATTCAAGATGTGGCTGGCTTTTTAGAAGTTGACCCTTCTGCTTGCATTAAATCTGTTTTGTTTAAAGCAGATGATGCGTATGTTCTGATCCTAACTAGAGGCGATCATGAAGTAAATGATGTGAAAGTGAAAAACTTGGTAGGAGCACAGCTTGTCGAGCTTGCTTCACGCGAAGAAGTGCTAGAAGTCATTGGAACTGAGCCTGGATTTGTTGGACCTGTTAAACTGGAAGCAGAAGTCGATATTTATGCGGACCTTGCTGTGAAGGGAATGACAAATGCTGTCGCTGGTGCAAACGAAGCGGATTATCATTATGTCAATGTCAATCCTGCACGTGACGTGTCAGTAAAAGAATTCACAGATCTTCGCTTGATTCAAGAAGGAGATGTTTCTCCAGATGGGGAAGGCACAATCCAATTTGCAAAAGGGATTGAAGTAGGACAAGTCTTTAAACTGGGCACTCGTTATTCTGAGTCGATGGATGCAACGTACCTCGATGAGAATGGTCGTGCGCAGCCAATGATTATGGGCTGCTATGGCATCGGCATCTCTAGAACGCTGTCAGCGATTGTTGAACAGCATCACGATGAGAAAGGAATCATTTGGCCGGAAACAGTGGCACCATATGACCTTCACCTCCTTGCATTAAATATGAAAAACGATGCGCAGAAAGAACTGGCTGAAACGTTGTACGAGCGCTTAGAAGATGAAGGCTTTGACGTACTTTTCGATGACCGCCAGGAGCGTGCAGGAGTAAAATTTGCAGACAGTGATTTAATTGGACTGCCAATTCGTATTAGCTGCGGAAAACGTTCAGAAGAAGGTATAGTAGAAGTGAAGTTTAGAAAATCAGGTGAATCACATGAAGTATCTGTTGATGATCTGATTTCATTTATACGCCAAGCATAAAGCGAACAAAAAAATGAAGGTACCTCCTGTAGAAAAGAGGTACCTTTCTGATTGACAAAAGGAGGGTCCTGTCTTGGATGAACAATTACCGATCACACGGCGGCAATTTCATATATTACTCAATCAGATTCAAATGACAGATGATGACCTCAGTCGTTACTTTGAAGAAGGAGAAATCGTCAAATTGACGGTGCATAAGGCGACGAAAACATGGCATTTCCTTTTTAAATTTAAAGCGCTTTTGCCTTACAAAGTATACGCCATGTTTCTCAGCAGGCTGACAAATGCATTTTCACATATTGCACAAATCACTTGTACGATTGAAGTGAGTGATCCGCACATATCTGAAGAACTCGTGCAATCGTACTGGTCACATTGTGTGGAAGAACTTCAAGGAATTTCTCCCCCAATCATCAGCTTGCTTCAGCAGCAAAAACCATCGCTGTCTGGACATAAAATCATCATTAAAACAAAAAGCGAAACAGAGGCACTCGCTATTAAGAAGAAGTACAGCCCGATGCTCCAGGCCGCATTTAAACAAGTGGGCTTTCCAGAGCTGCAATTCGATACAGAAATTTTTGTATCAGATCAAGAGATTCAGAAGTTCAGAGAACAAAAGCTTGCTGAAGATCAAGAAAGAGCCATGCAAGCCCTCACTGAGATGGAGAAGAAAGAAAGTGAGGAGCAGAATGAAGCTCCGTCAGGCCCTCTGATGATTGGCTATCAAATCAAAGACAATGAAGAAATTCGTACGCTTGATAGTATTATGGACGAGGAAAGAAGAATTACCGTTCAAGGCTACGTATTCGATGCAGAAACGCGTGAGCTGAAAAGCGGGAGAACGCTTTGTATCTTTAAGATCACAGATTATACAAACAGTATTTTGATCAAAATGTTTGCAAGAGAAAAAGAAGATGCTCAGCTGATGAAATCATTGAAAAAAGGCATGTGGGTGAAAGCAAGAGGAAGCATTCAAAATGATACGTTTGTCAGAGATCTTGTCATGATCGCCAATGATGTCAATGAAATGAAACCGCAGCTGAAAGAAGATACAGCACCTGAGGGTGAAAAGCGTGTGGAGCTTCATTTACATTCCCCTATGAGCCAAATGGATGCTGTCACTGGCATTGGCAGACTTGTTGAACAAGCAAAAAAATGGGGACATGAAGCAATTGCTCTGACAGATCATGCCGTTGTACAATCCTTCCCAGATGCGTATGCAGCAAGTAAAAAGCATGGCATCAAAATGATGTACGGTGTGGAAATCAACTTAGTAGACGACGGGGTACCGATTGCATATAACCCAGAGCACCGCTTGTTAGAGGATGCGACGTATGTCGTATTCGACGTCGAGACCACTGGACTTTCAGCTGTTTATGACACGATCATTGAGCTTGCAGCAGTGAAAATAAAAGGCGGGGAAATCATTGACCGCTTTGAGGCATTTGCAAATCCCCATCACCCGTTATCAGCGACCACCATCGAATTAACAGGTATCACCGATGATATGGTGAGAGATGCACCAGATGTCGTCGACGTCGTACGGGATTTCAAAGAATGGATTGGACAAGATATCCTTGTTGCGCACAATGCGAGCTTTGATATGGGCTTTTTAAATGCAGCGTATAAACGCCTGTTAAAAACAGATAAAGCGTCAAACCCTGTCATTGATACACTTGAACTTGGCCGGTTCCTTTACCCTGAATTTAAAAATCACCGGCTGAACACCCTTTGTAAAAAGTTCGATATTGAACTGACGCAGCATCACCGGGCGATTTATGATGCAGAGGCGACAGGCTATCTCATGCTGAAGATGCTAAAAGATGCGGCTGAAAAAGAGATTGCCTATCACGATCAATTGAATGAAAACATGGGGCAGTCGAATGCTTACCAGCGCTCACGTCCTTACCATGCGACTTTGATTGCTCAAAATGAGACAGGTCTTAAGAATTTATTTAAGCTTGTTTCACTTTCTCATATTCATTATTTCTACCGGGTCCCGCGTATTCCGCGCTCTCAGCTTGAGAAATATCGAGAAGGTTTAATTGTTGGGTCTGCTTGTGATAAGGGTGAGGTATTTGAAGGAATGATGCAAAAGTCCCCTGATGAGGTGGAAGACATTGCAGCATTTTATGACTATTTAGAAGTACATCCGCCAGAAGTGTATCAGCACCTGCTGCAGCTTGAGCTTGTTCGAGATGAACGTGCGTTAAAAGAAATCATCACAAACATTGTCAAGCTTGGCGAAAAGCTGAATCAACCAGTTGTGGCGACTGGAAATGTACATTACCTGCATCCAGAGGACAAAATTTATCGTAAAATCTTAATTTCATCACAGGGTGGAGCGAATCCGCTGAACCGCCATGAACTGCCAAAAGTTCATTTTAGAACGACAGATGAAATGCTCGAAGCCTTCTCCTTCCTAGGAGACGAAAAAGCGAAAGAGATCGTCGTAACAAATACGCAAAAAGTATCTGAGATGGTCGAAAGCATTAAACCTATTAAAGATGATCTTTACACACCAAAAATTGAAGGTGCAGATGAAGAAATACGGGAAATGAGCTATCAAATGGCGCGCAGCATCTACGGAGATGATTTGCCGAAAATCGTAGAAGATCGCATTGAGAAAGAATTAAAAAGTATTATCGGTCATGGATTCGCCGTTATTTACTTAATCTCTCATAAGCTCGTAAAAAAATCACTTGATGATGGATATCTCGTTGGTTCAAGGGGATCTGTCGGCTCATCTCTTGTTGCGACATTAACAGAGATTACTGAAGTGAATCCACTTGCACCTCATTATGTATGCCCAAGCTGTAAGCACTCTGAGTTCTTTAATGACGGATCTGTTGGTTCAGGCTTTGACCTTCCTGATAAGGACTGTCCAGAATGTGGAACGCCGTATAAAAAAGATGGACATGATATTCCGTTTGAAACGTTCTTAGGTTTTAAAGGAGACAAAGTCCCTGATATTGATTTGAACTTCTCAGGTGAATATCAGCCGATCGCACATAACTATACGAAAGAGTTGTTCGGTGAAGATTATGTATACCGAGCAGGTACGATTGGTACCGTTGCAGAAAAAACAGCATATGGTTACGTAAAAGGCTATGCAGGGGATCATAACCTTCATATGAGAGGCGCTGAAATCGACCGGCTTGTACAAGGCTGTACAGGAGTAAAACGGACAACAGGCCAGCATCCAGGCGG
Organism: Bacillus sp. FSL M8-0350; assembly: GCF_038593345.1. NCBI lineage: Bacteria > Bacillati > Bacillota > Bacilli > Caryophanales > Bacillaceae > Bacillus > Bacillus sp. FSL M8-0350. The sequence continues at coordinate 1,621,609 of NZ_CP151985.1, forward strand.
GATTATCGTAGTGCCTGATTATATGGACATTTACGATTTCTCACCTATTCAATACCCAGCAGATGCGACAGGTTCCGATTGGAAGACGACACATTTTGATTTCCATTCGATCCATGATAACTTGTTGAAGCTTGATATTCTTGGGCACGATGATCCAACGGTCATTCGTATGCTTCAAGATTTAAGCGGAATTGATCCAAAAACGATTCCAACAGATGACCCTGAAGTCATGAAGATTTTTCAAGGGACAGAGCCACTAGGTGTCACAGAAGAGCAAATTGGCTGTAAAACAGGCACACTCGGTATCCCGGAATTTGGGACAAGATTTGTTCGGCAAATGCTAGAGGATACAAAACCAACGACTTTCTCAGAGCTTGTTCAGATTTCTGGACTATCACACGGTACGGATGTTTGGCTCGGAAATGCGCAAGAGCTCATTCACAATAAAACGTGTGAACTAAGTGAAGTAATTGGGTGCCGTGATGATATTATGGTCTATCTCATCTATCAAGGCTTAGAGCCGTCACTTGCCTTTAAAATCATGGAATCTGTTCGTAAAGGAAAAGGACTTCCTCCTGAATGGGAAGAAGAAATGAAGAATAATAATGTACCAAACTGGTATATTGATTCTTGTAAAAAAATCAAATACATGTTCCCTAAAGCCCACGCGGCTGCTTATGTGTTAATGGCTGTTCGTATTGCTTATTTCAAGGTGCATCATGCACTCCTGTACTATGCGGCTTACTTTACCGTTCGTGCGGATGACTTTGATATTGAAACGATGACAAAAGGATCGAATGCGATTCGAGCCGTAATGGACGATATTAATTCAAAAGGTTTAGATGCATCACCGAAAGAAAAGAACCTATTAACTGTACTAGAGCTTGCCCTTGAAATGTGTGAAAGAGGCTACCACTTCAAAAAAGTTGACCTTTACCGCTCAAGTGCAACAGAGTTTATCATTGATGGAGACGGATTAATACCGCCATTCAACTCCATCCCCGGCCTCGGTACAAACGTTGCGTTAAATATTGTCCGCGCGCGGCAAGATGGGGAATTCCTCTCAAAAGAAGATTTACAAAAACGCGGAAAAGTGTCGAAGACCATTCTTGAATATTTAGATCGTCAAGGCTGTTTAGAAGCACTTCCTGATCAAAACCAGCTTTCTTTATTTTAATGTGATAAATAAGAGCGCCCTAAAAGGGCGTTCTTTTCTCTATATACAATAATTTTATTATGTTAACTAATAAAGATTTTTTATCAATTGGAATTATTTTCTTATTCCTTCATATATCTTGATTTAGCGTGATGTTTTAAGAGAAGAGATTGTATGTCATTCTTTCTACCCAAATAGAGCTCAAAAGAGAATTTCGCCGTCTGAAATGTTCTCAAGCGACATATGATCATTCTGGGTACAGTCAGAAGGAGAATCAAGAGAAAACCTTCGATGAGCGTAAAGCTGATTGCTGTTTACTATGCTTATTTTTGAAACATATTTGATTCTTTTCAAAACTGTACAGATCACGAAACGAAGGATAGAAAGGAGGCGGTTGCGTCTATTGATCAATGTTTCACTAAAAAGAAGGGGTGAGCGATAGAGAAATGGCATCTTACAACTATGTAGAGGTTTTACAAAAATCCATGCTGTTTTATGAAGCGCAGCGGTCAGGCCGGCTTCCGGAAAGCAATCGTCTTAACTGGCGGGGAGATTCTGGACTAGAGGACGGGAAGGATGTTGGGCATGACTTAACTGGCGGCTGGTATGATGCAGGAGATCATGTGAAATTTGGACTTCCGATGGCTTACTCAGCAGCCGTGCTTGCATGGACAGTATATGAATACCGAGAAGCTTATGAAAAAGCAGAATTGCTTGATGAGATCTTAGATCAAATCAAGTGGGCAACAGATTATTTTTTGAAAGCACATACAGGACCGAATGAATTTTGGGCGCAAGTGGGTGATGGAAACGCCGATCATGCTTGGTGGGGGCCAGCAGAAGTGATGCCGATGAACCGGCCAGCTTTTAAAATTGATGAACATTGTCCTGGCACAGAAGTAGCTGCACAAACTGCGGCGGCTTTAGCAGCAGGTTCTATCATTTTTAAAGAAACAGATGCGTCCTATGCAGCAAAGCTTTTAACACACGCCAAACAGCTATATGCATTTGCTGACAGGTATCGCGGCAAATATACAGATTGTGTCACCAATGCCCAGCCATTTTACAACTCCTGGAGCGGCTATGTTGACGAACTTATTTGGGGTGGAATCTGGCTGTACTTGGCGACAAATGAAGAAACCTATTTAAACAAAGCATTAAAAGCGGTAGAGGAATGGCCGAAGGATTGGGATTATACGTTTACCATGTCATGGGACAATACTTTTTTTGCTTCACAAATCTTACTAGCAAGAATTACGAAAGAAAACAGATTTATAGAATCAACAGAGCGCAATCTTGATTACTGGACCACAGGTCTTGTTCAAAATGGAAAAGTAGAAAGAATCACCTATACGCCTGGCGGCTTGGCATGGCTGGATCAATGGGGTTCACTTCGTTATGCCGCCAATGCAGCATTTTTAGCCTTTGTCTATGCTGATTGGGTATCTGATCAAGAAAAGAAAAATCGATACCAATCGTTTGCGATTAAGCAAACCCACTATATGTTAGGTGATAATCCACTGAATAGAAGCTACGTCGTTGGGTTTGGCCAAAATCCGCCGAAGCACCCGCACCACCGTACTGCACATGGCTCATGGTCTAACCAGCTGACAAATCCTCCATCTCACCGGCACACTCTTTATGGAGCGCTTGTAGGGGGTCCTAATGCACAGGATCAATATGATGATGACATCTCTGATTATATATCTAACGAGGTGGCGACCGATTATAATGCCGCCTTTACTGGAAATATCGCCAAAATGGTGCAGCTGTTTGGTGAAGGGCAATCAAAGCTGCCAAATTTCCCGCCTAAAGAACAAGTGGAGGATGAGTTTTTTGTAGAGGCAGCTGTGATGCATAACGATACAACATCTACTCAAGTGAAAGCAGTGCTGTACAACAGGTCCGGCTGGCCGGCAAGAAGCAGTCAAACACTATCTTTTAGATATTACGTCAATCTGAGCGAAGTTTTTGCAAAGGGATTCACTGAAAAGGATATTCAAGTGACAGCAGCCTACAATGAAGGCGCTTCCTTATCGCCTTTAAAAGTATATGACGCATCAAGCCGCGTCTATTTTGCAGAAATCGATTTTACGGGCGTAGCCATTTCTCCTACAGGAGAATCTGAGCATAAGAAGGAAATACAATTTCGATTATCTGCTCCAAATGGATCGAATATATGGGATGCCTCAAATGATTATTCCTATCAAGGATTAACATCCAATATGCAAAAAACAACAAAGATTCCCGTCTTTGACGATGGTGTTTTAGTATTTGGCACACTTCCAGACAAATAAAAAAACAATGATTTTATTGAAAGGGTGAAGGACTTGTCAAACAAAGAACGGTTTTTAACGCTTTATCATCAAATCAAAAGCGATGCGAATGGATATTTTTCACCAGAAGGAATTCCGTATCATTCAATCGAGACGCTCATTTGTGAAGCACCTGATTACGGACATATGACAACTTCAGAAGCGTATAGCTATTGGCTGTGGCTTGAGGTGCTGTACGGACATTACACAGGGGACTGGAGCAAATTAGAGGCAGCTTGGGACAATATGGAGAAGTACATCATCCCAGTCAATGAAGATGGACATGATGAGCAGCCGCATATGAACGCTTATAATCCGTCCAGCCCAGCCACATACGCAGCAGAGAAACCATTTCCGGATCAATACCCAAGCCAGCTGACCGGTGCTCGTCCTGCTGGTCAAGATCCAATTGATAGTGAATTGAAATCAACCTATGGGACGAATGAAACGTATTTAATGCACTGGCTCCTTGACGTAGATAACTGGTATGGCTATGGCAACTTGCTCAACCCATCACATACAGCTGCCTATGTGAACACATTCCAGCGTGGTCCGCAAGAATCTGTATGGGAGTCCATCCCTCATCCATCACAGGATGATAAATCTTTTGGTAAGCCGAATGAAGGCTTTATGAGCTTGTTCACAAAAGAAAATCAAGCTCCAGCTGCCCAGTGGCGCTATACGAATGCAACGGATGCTGATGCGCGTGCGATACAAGCGATGTATTGGGCAAAGGAGCTCGGCTATAATCAGTCAACTTATCTTGATAAAGCGAAAAAAATGGGGGATTTCCTCCGTTACGGCATGTACGATAAATATTTTCAAACGATTGGAAGCGGGAAGCAGGGGAATCCGTATCCTGGAAACGGAAAGGGCGCCTGTCATTACTTAATGGCGTGGTATACCTCTTGGGGCGGAGGACTTGGGGAGTATGCAAACTGGTCATGGCGTATCGGAGCGAGCCATTGTCATCAGGGATATCAAAATCCTGTCGCCGCTTATGCTTTATCCTCTGATAAAGGAGGCTTAAAGCCATCTTCGTCAACAGGGGCAAGCGATTGGGAAAAAACCTTAAAGAGACAGCTTGAATTTTACGTATGGCTTCAATCGAAAGAAGGAGCCATAGCAGGAGGCGCAACCAATAGCTGGAATGGGGACTATAGCGCTTATCCAGCAGGAAGAAGTACTTTTTATGATATGGCATATGAAGATGCACCTGTTTACCTTGACCCGCCTTCAAATAACTGGTTTGGAATGCAGGCGTGGCCAATGGAGCGCGTAGCAGAGCTTTATTATATTTTTGTAAAAGATGGCGACAAAACATCTGAAAATGTCCAAATGGCCAAATCTGTCATAACAAAATGGGTCAGCTATGCCTTAGATTACATTTTTATCGGCAGCCGTCCTGTGTCGGATGAAGAGGGTTATTTCTTAGATGAGCAAGGACAGAGAATTCTAGGGGGAACGAATGTTTCGGTTGCTACAACAAGTGCGCCTGGAGAGTTTTGGCTTCCTGGAAATATTGCTTGGAGCGGACAGCCTGATACTTGGAATGGGTTCCAGTCTGCAACAGGAAATCCAAATTTAACAGCTGTAACTAAAGATCCGACTCAGGATACGGGCGTATTAGGAAGTCTAGCCAAAGCTTTGATATTCTTTGCTGCAGCCACAAAGCAGGAAACAGGTGATTATACAGCGCTTGGTGCAAGAGCGAAAGATGCAGCCGCGCAGCTCCTAGAGGTTGCATGGAATTACAATGATGGCGTCGGCATAGTGACAGAGGAAGATAGAGAAGACTATGACCGTTTCTTTAGAAAAGAAGTGTATTTCCCAAATGGATGGAATGGGACATTTGGTCAAGGAAATCAGATTCCTGGAGCCAGCACCATTCCTTCTGACCCGCAGCGAGGAGGGAATGGGGTCTATACGAGTTTTGCTGATCTTCGTCCGAAGATTAAACAAGATCCAGCATGGTCTTCACTCGAAAGTAAATATCAGTCTTCATTTAATGAAGCTACAGGCAAATGGGAGAATGGCGCACCAGTTTTCACTTATCACCGCTTCTGGTCTCAAGTGGATATGGCCACTGCCTATGCTGAATACCATCGTCTGATCAACTAAGAGGTTAAAATCAAGCTGCCGGCTTCTAGCCGGCAGTTTGATTAGTAATATCAATCCAATGAAGATAAGGGTGATTTCACATGGTCAAAGAAAGAAGCTTTCTTCATCATTCATTCAATAGAGGCGAAAATGGGCAGGAAAATCTGATGTGGAAAAAAGAGGCGGATGATCGAATCTCAGAGCATAGACAAAGAGATCTTGTGATCAACGTGACAAACGGCGAAAAAAAGCCAATAGCAGGTATAGAGGTTGAAATAAAGCAAATCAGACATGAATTCGCCTTTGGTTCAGCGATGAATGATCAAGTGTTATTTAATCAACAATATGCTGATTTTTTCGTAAAGCATTTTAATTGGGCTGTTTTTGAAAATGAAGCAAAATGGTATGCGAATGAGCCAGAAAGAGGGAAAATCACCTACGAAAAAGCAGATGCGATGCTGAATTTTGCAGATCGACATCAGCTTCCAGTGAGGGGGCACGCTTTATTTTGGGAGGTAGAGGATGCGAATCCAAGCTGGCTAAGGTCACTGCCGAATCACGAAGTATATGAAGCCATGAAAAACCGGCTTGAGCATGCGGGCAATCACTTTAAGGGAAGGTTCCGTCATTGGGATGTAAACAATGAAATGATGCATGGTTCATTTTTTAAAGATCGCTTTGGGAAAACTATTTGGAAGTGGATGTATGAAGAAACGAAAAAAATTGACTCTCAAGCACTATTGTTTGTGAATGATTATAATGTGATCTCTTATGGTGAACACCATGCCTATAAAGCGCATATCAATGAACTGCGTCAGTTAGGCGCACCTATTGAGGCGATTGGGGTTCAAGGCCATTTTGAAGAACGGGTCGATCCAGTCATTGTCAAAGAGAGGCTCGATGTGCTGGCTGAGCTTGGTCTTCCAATATGGGTCACAGAGTACGATTCTGTTCACCCTGACCCTAATAGAAGAGCGGATAACCTGGAGGCTTTATATCGCGTCGCATTTAGTCATCCAGCCGTAAAAGGAGTGCTGATGTGGGGATTTTGGGCAGGTGCCCATTGGAGAGGTGAACATGCAGCCATCGTGAATTATGATTGGTCTTTAAATGAAGCAGGCCGACGTTATGAAAAGCTTCTAAATGAGTGGACGACCCAAAGAGTTGAAAAAACAGATGCTAATGGCCATGTGAAATGTCCAGCATTTCACGGAACATATGAAATTCGAATCGGTAAAGAAAGTAAAATGTTGAAACAGCAGACGATTGCACTTGATTCAAATGAACAAACACCGTATCAACTAGATGTGATCCTGCCTCAAGAAGGATAGAGATAGATTGTGAGGAGAATGTAAATGAAAAAGTTGGCTCAAAGAGTGTCTTGCTTCATACTTGTAGCCGCTATATGGTCTGGCTGGTTTTCGCTTACGATGAAGGCCGCCGCTTATGTGCAGACGTCTGGTACACAATTTACGCTGAACAATCAACCATTTTACTTCGCCGGCACAAATAATTACTATTTCCATTACAAATCTAAAAAAATGGTAGATGCTGTGTTCGATGATATGAAAGCAATGAATTTAAAGGTCATACGAATTTGGGGCTTTCACGACGGGGCCCCTCAAGAGAACTCAGTCTTACAATCTAGTCCAGGCGTCTATGAAGAATCTGGTTTTCAAAAACTAGATTATGCGATTTATAAAGCAGGACAGGAAGGAATAAAGCTTGTGATCCCACTAGTGAACAATTGGGATGACTTTGGTGGGATGAATCAATATGTGAAGTGGTTCGGGGCAGAATCGCATGATGCTTTTTATACAGATCCTCGTATTCAAAAAGCATACAAAAATTATGTGCGTTATGTATTAGAAAGAACCAATACGTATACAGGTGTTCAATATAAAGACGATCCAGCTATTATGACTTGGGAATTAGCCAACGAGCCGCGGATGCAGTCAGATCCCACGGGAAATGTACTTGTCAAATGGGCATATGAAATGAGTACATGGATCAAATCGCTGGATCGTCACCATCTTGTTGCAGTAGGAGATGAAGGATTCTTTCGCATACCAGGACATGAAGATTGGTTTTACGGTGGAGGAGAAGGCGTCGATTGGGACCGTTTAACATCTCTTCCTAATATCGATTATGGAACCTATCATCTGTACCCAGATCACTGGAGCAAGTCTGCTGCCTGGGGAGTGAAATGGATCGAAGACCATATCACCCGCGGGAATTCAATCGGAAAGCCAGTTGTGCTAGAAGAGTTTGGCTATCAAAATCAATCAGCTCGTCCTGACGTATACCAAAGCTGGCTGTCAGCAGTTGAGCGGCTCGGAGGGGCTGGCAGTCAATTTTGGATTTTAACAAGCATTCAGGACGATGATTCGCTCTATCCGGATTATGACGGTTTCCGCATCATAAAAGGGAGCAGGGAGGCAGCACTTATCAGTGAACATGCGAAAAGAATGAATGAAAAGAACCGATGACGAATGCCTGCTGAATAAGGAACTGTTTATATAGCTCACTCCAATTAGTAATTCTTACTTTTCAGACAGAATATTTATCACTTTTTCTATATTTAAATTTCTTGAAATATGAAGCGGTTATGAGACCAAGTTCCAGAAACGATCAAGAAGCAGAAGGTATTTATGAGATTTCGTTGAAAGGAAGGGGGTGGTTATATTTATTTTAATTCATAAAAAGGTATTTCCAATAACTTGACTAAATGGAAATTTAATTCTATACTCTGTAGTACAGAGTTCTTTGTGGAAGAGGAGTTTATTTATGTCTAATGAAAAATTTAATAATTCAGAAATATTAGAGAATTTATCTCATATCAAGACGATTACAAACTATAAAACAGAGTATTGTAAACAAACCAGTATTTATTTTATCATTTGGGGCCTTATTTGGATAATGGGATATTCAATACCTTTACTTTTTGCTCATTCTATAACTGCAGCTGTCTTTTGGCTTATTTTAGGCATTGCTGGCTGGGTTATCACTTTAACTACTTATTTTAAACAAAAGAAAATGATACCGATGCCCTTGTTTTTAAGAACTCAATTGCAATACACATGGCTTGGTATTGGAATCATTTTAGGTATCTTTATTTTTTTAATATGTGTTGGTTTATTACCATATACATTAAATAATTTACCCTTCTATGTTGTTTTATTGGTTTCCATCATGTATTTACTCTTAGGTATTGTTCTGGCTAAAGAGATCTTTATTATGGGGTTCTGGCTAAGTGTTTTAGGTGTAACTACATTTTTATTATTTCCTAGTTTAATGAACATTATCTTCGCTTTTATAGGTGGAGGAAGTTTGTTATTAACTGGTGTGATTTTAAAAAGAAAAGGACAAGGAAATGAGTAATGTCAATAGTTTAAATGATTTAATCCATCCAAAAGTTCGGTTAGGGATTATGAGTTTATTAATGATTTATGAAAAATGTGATTTTAGCTTCTTAAAAAGTTCTTTATCTGTAACAGATGGTAATTTGGGCTCGCATTTAAAAAAATTAGAGGAAGCAGGCTATGTGCTAATTACAAAGACCTTTGTGGATAAAAAACCAAAAACAATCGTTAGTATAACAGATTTGGGAGAGCAAGCCTACAAAGAATATTTGAGTGTTATTGAAGCCATTTTAAAAAATAAATGAGATGAAAGGAAAGGGTGCCGAATGTTGCAAATAGAAAACGTCAGTAAAAAATATGGAACTTCCCAAGCGTTAAGAAGTGTTACATTAACGATTCCAGAAGGAGTTTGTTATGGATTAATAGGTCCAAATGGGTCTGGTAAATCAACCTTGATGAAAATTATCTCTCACATCATTAAATCATATGAAGGCAAAGTTGAGCATGTTGGTGAATCTAAAAGTGCGCTCGGCTACATACCGCAAGACATCAGCTTAGAGGAAAAATTAACAGCTAAAGTAAATATGGAGTTTTTTGGACAAATTTATGGTTTAAAAGGGAAAACATTAGATGAAAGAGTAGAAAAAACACTAAAAGATGTAGGATTGTGGGAAAGAGCAAATGATATCGTTGAAAGCTTTTCAGGAGGAATGAAACGCCGTTTGAATATTGGCTGCGCTTTAATGCATGCTCCTAAGTTAATTCTTTTAGATGAACCGACAGTGGGGGTAGATCCTCAATCAAGACGTTATATTTTCGACATCATTAACAAATTGAAGGAAGAGGGAAGAACTATTATCTATGTTAGTCATTATATGGAGGAAATAGAGAGTTTATGTGATTATGTGGCTTTCATTGATAAAGGGAACATTGTTGAAGAAGGCAAAATAGATGAGCTTTTGAATCGTTACGCAGAAACATCAGTCTTTTTTGAATCTAAGATTCCTAATAAAACATTAACTAATCTCGGGTATGATTTTGTAACTTATCAAGGTGGAGTGTTAGTTAAAACTACAAAACCATTAGATACTTTAGAAGATTTGGCTAAACTGAGTAAGAAGGAATCATTGGTTCCCCAACAATTATCTTTGTACAGACCGAGACTTGAAGATGTCTTTTTTCAATTAACAGGAACAGATTTACGTGATCAATTACAATAAAAATGCCCTTTATGAATGAAAACCACTCTCGTATTTCAATTTCTTATAAGAGTGACTGATGTAGAAAGAGCATCAAAATCTAACGAACAGAATTAATTTGTGTGTACCGTAGATTTAAAATCATAAGTAATTAGTCAACATTATTTGACTAATTCTAGTTCGCCACATCCGCAAATGGTAAAATAAATAAAAAATGTAATTATTTAAGAGTTGTATAGAAGGGAATCAAATGAATATAACGGGAGTGATTTTTATGTGGCCACTAGTCCGCATCGAATCTATAAAACAGGTGAAAGATCGATCATTGTTGTTCTGGACCATTTTATTACCAGTTGCTTCAATTATTCTTTTAATAGAATTATTTACATCAGGTAGTTCTCAAGCACAAAAAACATTGGTTGCTTCTCAATCAGTGACAGGGATGAGCGTGTTTTTCTCCACATTTGTCATTATTTCAATTGTCATTAGTTTTGTAAAAGATCGTGAGAAAGGAATTGTGGCAAGGCTGGCAAGTACTCCTTTACAGCCGCATCATTTTTTTCTTGGAAAGTGCGTTCCGTTTTTTATTATTATCTTATTTCAAGTTTTGTTGTTAACCATTTTAGGGGTTTATTTATATGGTATTGAAATAACACAATACAGCTCGTATTTCTTAGTAGTTGTCCTATTATCAATGCAAGTGACTTCATGGGGAGTTGCCATCGCTGCATTTGCTAAAACTGAGAATACAGGCTTAGTGATGACAAACATGATTGCTTTAGGGACAGCAGTTGCTTGTGGTTTATGGACTCCATTTGATCAATTACCTAGTTATCTCAAAATAATTGGTATGCTCTTCCCGCAGTATTGGGCACATCAAGGCTTAGTGCAATCAGTATCAACACTACCAGGAGGAGAGAATTTGATCTTAGTAACAGCAGTCCTTATAGGCTATACACTGTTAGGGTTTATTCTTTCGTTGGTTGGCTATAAAAAATATATAAAGAGAGCCAGAGGCTAGTCACTAAAAATTTCAGCTAAATGTTATGCGCCGCCAAATCAATGCATGTATGCTGTCTGTAAAAAAAGGAGTGAGGCAATGTTAAGTGAAGAGTTAGAACTGTATGTTGAAAGTTGTTTTCGCCCATATAAAAAAGACAAAACATATGAAGAAAAGAAAAAAGAATTATTAGAGCTGCTTGGAAATGTTAAATTAAAACTCGAAAATGATGGATTAAAAGATGCAGAGGTTCAGGATATGCTTATTGAAAAGCTGAAATCAGGCGAAATAAGCATTGATAATCATACATTAGTAATTGATGATCATAACCGCGTAGAGCACGTGAAAAAAATATTTGTTAATGCTGATTTAGAATGGTTAACATTTATAAATGTTAAATATAAGTTGTGCGATTTTAAGGGACTATCGATTGTACAAAAAGTAATGAGTCATTCAGATTTTAATGGGTGTTATCTGAGAAAAGTTAATATTAGCCATTCTAAAATTTCCTCAACTACCTTTGAAAAGAGTGATTTGACTCAATCTCATTTTGAACATTGTGAGATAACGAATTCATCCTTATATGGCTGTCATTTACCCAACATTAGTATTGATGAATCATCTTTAATCAATGTTTTATTTGAAAATTGTTATTTTAAAAACATTTCTTTTGAGAATTCTAAATTAATCAATGTTAATTTTAAATCATGTACGATTAAAAAATTAAACTTTATTGGAGCGACAATGGATAAAATGACTTATCATATTTTAGAAGGAGAAGGGGCAGATTTAAGCGGTGTGGAAGTAATCGATATTTAATACAGCAGGGGCTATTGAGAAAAATCTCAATAGCCTTTTATTTTTGTTTTATTCACTATCTCTTGCTGCCCCATTAACATGATATGAAAGTTTAATGCAAGGTTTTCGTTAAGCAAAATAAATGTGGAGAACTTCTATTTTTAAATAAAAGATGCCCACCCACCCAGCTAAGTCTTCTTTGCTAGGTGGGCGAGCGATCTTTTCAATGATATGTCGAAAAACTAAAGTTGATTAGAAAGTTGAAGAACTTGAGATGATTGTTGTGCAAGTGCAGCGCGCAGCCATTGGTTCGAATAAATGTTGACCTTCCCCATGTACCTTAGCGGCCAAAGCAGTTGGGATTGTAATTTTAGTCATCTTTAGACCTCCTTATTTAAAATTTATCAACATAGATATGTAGTTGATATATTACATATGATGGTTCATAAGTCTTTATTTGTCAATGATTAAGTGTGAAAGTTTTATATTTTCTGAAAAGTTCGTTGATAACCCTGAAAAAGTGTGGTTTAATATGACTATGGAAAATAATACTATATTTAAAATTTTGTGTATTTAAAGGGTTTATATGGTCTTAATGTTGTTTTTTTGATTGAAGGGCGGCGTTATTTTGGATCAAATATTTTGGGTATTTAGATATTAAGTTAATTAAATGTATGAAAAAAGTTGAGGTTACTATGTTATGAAGAACTCGAATAGAAGATTACTTTTTCTATTATAAGTTGATTCACTTAGATTTTAACCATTTTATCCCAATGTGATCGGGAAAGAGGGGGCTCTTTATGAGTATTCATTATGTCGGTATTAGAGAACCAATCAAAGCCTATTTAGAGAAGATGAAAGTTGAGTATGAAGACTATCCTGCTCAAATAATCGATTTGGGCGGGGCTGTTAGTTATGACAAAGAATACTTTATAAATAATACTGATTTTCAAACGGAAACGATTATTTTATCTAATAGAAGGCATACTGTTGAGGATGAACTAGGTTCTCTTGAAAGTGAATTATTGAAAATCTATCAGAATAGCATACTTTATAGGACTTCACCGCTTGATATCAATATAGAACTTTATAGAGGATGGGCAGGTGCTACTGGTAAATTAATAACTGCATTTTCTCCCGAGGGAGTTAATTGGATCAATACAAAAGATGTTGTAAAGGCATGTTTAATCCCTAAAAAAGATGTTAGGAATCGTGCTGGAAAGGCATATGATTTAACAGGACCAGAGTTAGTAAGTATGAGTAGGCTGAAGGATATTTTTGAAGAGGATTTAAATATGAAAATTGAATTATATTGTAAAAGTAAAGAAGAGGTCATATCAATATTGTCCCAGAACAATATGCCTTTAGACGTATTAGAATGGTTAGTCGGTTTTCAAGAAGCTTCTTCTTCAAAACAATTACAGCCATTTACGAACACGCTTGAACAAATAATTGGTCACCCCCCAACTCGGGCCCAATTATCTAAAATACAAATTAATTATTCTTAAAGGAGGAATAATATATGTTTGTCAAAGACCAAGAAATGACGAGGTATAAATTAGCACCACACATTACGCTAGGTAAACTAGAAGACAGTTTGATTGGTTTAAAAGCGCAAACTGTCACCAAAATTGAAGGTGACGGAATTATTGAATTTATTCAAGAAATTTCTAATTATCTCACGGAAGATAATGGGGTTTCGATTAAAGAACTAGAGGAGAATTTCGAAGTAGAGAGTGATCAATTAAAACATGTCCTCGAATTTTTAGTTACAAACGGAATGTGTGTTAAGACGGATATGAACTTTGATTTGACGGCGCTTTTGTCTTATGAAAGAGCCGGTGGACAAGTATTGGTTGAAGATATACTAGATCGTTTAAAAACAGGAATTGTTGAAGTTATTACGCGAGATCATAATCCAGTTGCTGCTGAATTTATTCGTCATTTGCAAGAGGCAGGGCTACATGTAGTGCTTAAAGGAGAATTAAATAAGCAGCCGGATATCAGGGTTGCTATTGGCAACTCTCATTTAGACCCGATTTTTGAAGAAATAAATGATCTAGCATTAGAAGACCACATACCTTGGTTGAGCATTGTGCCATATGATGGACAGACATCTTGGGTAGGTCCATTTTTCATACCACATCAATCAGCTTGTTTACATTGCTATAACCTTCGAAAGTCAGCAAACTTTTCTGACGAAGTATTGCGTTCAGACTTAATGAAAATAAAGCCTATAAATCCTGAAAAGAAACCGGTTTATCATATGCCGATTCATTTAGTTCAAATCGGAATTGCAAGTAATTTAATTTTAGAATGGCTCACACTAAAAGATTACGCACCAAGTGCAATACCAGGTGGATTTACAACAATTAATTTAGATGATAAAGGTGTCTCATTTAATCATCATCGTGTCTATAGAGTACCTAGATGCCCGAAGTGTTCCCCAGCTGCAGATACAGGTTTTCCTCAAGTTTGGTTTCATGGTGAGGTGAATAATTAATTATGGCTAATAAATGGACAACGTTAGAAGAGTCATGGGAAATACTCGACCAATTGGCAGATCCTTATGTTGGGATAGTCCGTAGAGAGTATAGAAAACTCAGAGACGTTGATGATATATGGGGTCATTCATATGGAGCGCATGGTACAGACAGCAATATTTTATTTGGGGTACCGTCTAATTCTTATAATGGGGGAGGATCTGCTAATCCAGCTGCAGCCAGATTAGCAGCTATAGGTGAAACGGTGGAAAGATATAGTGCCGCTTATTTACCTTTAAACTCTGATGTTGTATGTTTTGGTACTCAAAAGGACTTAATCAATGAAGGCAAATCAGTAATTGGCTTTGATAAGTGGGAGATGTATGCTGTCACTCAATATGAAGACCCGAATTTTCCTCATGATAGATGGAATGAAGATACAAAATTATGGTGGAGAAAAGGTCATATTGCTGAAAATAATGAAGAAGTTTGGACGCCTGCTCAATTAATTCATATTGCAAACTATACTGAGTGGCCAGGAGACCCCAATATTGGTCATGCAACTAGTAATGGACTAGCTTGTGGTATTACATATCAAGAAGCGGCAATCTCAGGTTTATTTGAAACAATTGAAAGAGATGCATTTATGCTTACTTGGTACAATAAGTTAAGTTTACCGCAGATCGATATTAATACCTCACCTAGATTAAAACACTTCTATGAAAGATATATTAAACCTACTTCTCTTGATTTGCATTTAGTAGACATGAGCATTTTTTCTGGTGTTCCTACTATTTTGGCAGTGATAAGAAATCCTCATACAGATTTAGCTCCATTTGCTATTGGCGCGGCCTCTGCTCATTCAATTGAAAGAGCATGTGAGAAAGCTGCGATAGAGGGAATGTATACAAGAACTTGGGTAAAAACAGAACAACGATTAGGGAACGCCTTAGTGGATGTATATTATCATCGAGATATTAACAGTTTTGAAGATCATATTAAACTCTATGCGGGAACAGCTATTGTGAAAGAAGCTGATTTTTTAACAGCAAGTGAGAAATTAGTGGACGTTAAAGACTATGCACCGTTTGATGATCGTTCTCCAGACATTCTATGGACTAACCTTGTCAGTCATTTATCAAAACAAGGATATCATGTGGCAACTTTTGATTTAACCAGCCCTGATATAAAAGATGCTGGTGCCTATGTCGTAAAATCAATTATTCCTGGATATAAACCGATTGACGTTCTTTATAGAGGTAGAATGTTGGGCGGAGAACGAATTTTAAAACATTCTTATCATTTAGGTTTAGTAGATAAACCTTTTAAGTTAGAAGAACTGAATCCAATTCCGCATCCATTTCCTTAATATCGTAGAAAGGTGATTAAATATATGAATAGTATTGAAAGACATGCTACTAATTTGGCTGATGTTGTGTATGGAAACGAAGCATTACGGTTTGATGATCCTTCTGAAAATTGGTTTGAGGCAACAAAAATCTATAGGGGTTCAATGGCATGGGACGCACCTGGTGTTGCAGGGCTGCTGCGATCTCAAACTTTGCAAAAGATTGCTACACATGCAAGTAAAAGATTTGATGACCTGCCTTTAATTTTACTACCTAAACCATTAAATACAAATATATCTTTAGACGATGTCATTCAGGAACGAAGAAGTGCAGATTATTTTAGCGGGGGGAGTGTTTCATTAGAACAACTCTCAACAGTTTTACAGAAGAGTTATGGATTGGTAGAGCGTAAAGAAGGACCTAGACGCCCTATACCATCTGGCGGGGCACTTTATCCTCTAGATCTATTTATTGTAGCCAACAAAGTGGATTCTTTAGACAAAGGTATTTATCATTTCGATCCGTATAGAAAAGGATTGACTAAAATGGGTGATTACTCTGAAAAAGAATTTGAGAAAATAATGTTACAAGAAGAATCCGTTCAAGATTTTGCATTTGCTGTAGTCATTTCAGCGAATTTTTGGCGTTCTCGATTTAAGTATGGACATCGTTCTTATCGCTTCGTTTTTATGGAGGCAGGACATGTCATGCAAAATATGATTTTGCTATCTACTGCACAGAAGATTAATAGCCGACCATTCGGAGGGTTTATCGATGATGAGTTAATGGAACTGATCGGTGGATTTAATGGAGTAGATGACGCTCCAATTTATACATTGATTGCGGGTACTTAAATAGATGATTTCAATGGTAGCAGCTTTAGGGATCCTCCTTCACTTTTTGGGTCCCTTAAGCTCTAAAATGGTTATCAAAATCAAGAGAGATAAACCAATATCCGATCGAAAGTTAATAACATATATCACTCCTCAGAGGAGCTATGATGGATTCACGATAATCGGAGCTTCTATATGCTGTGGAGCATTTTCTCAAGAGCTCTTAGTTGAAATGTCTAATAATAAAAATGTGTATGGTATTTTATCCTTCTTTTTATTAGGTGTCCTATTACCGTCAGTTCTATGGAAATTAAAAAACAAAGTTGTTGCATTTAGAGGCAGATATGCTGTCAATGTTGATTCAATCTTTTTTCTTCCATTAACTGCTCTATCAGAAGAATTGATTTGGCGGTTCTTTCTTCCGTTGTTATTACTAACAAATTCTGTGGAATCTGTGGCGGTATCAATTTGTATCAGTTCAATAGGATTTATCTTGCTGCATATACCAATAGGCGGTGTTAAGTCTATTGCTTATATGTCGCTTTTTACATTCATCACAGTTATTTCATACTTAACATTTGGTATTCTAGCAGCGATAGCATTTCATATTTCACATAATCTGTTCATTCATTTTTTTCAACCTTTCAAAATAAAGAACTTCAAAACGAAACCTCCCGTATTATCTGAAACTGATTGGTGAGGCTTTTATAAAGGTGGTAAACCCTGTGATAATACTAGAAAAGATGAAAGAGCTTAAAGGAAAAAGAGCGCTGGCTCAGTCATGGTTTTTGGATCCAGAAAAAAGAAAAATAAGTTCAAATTATGATAATCGAGAAACGCCATTTACTCGATGTCTATCAGCTGAAACTTTCATTTCTTATTATCAACTAACATTCAAAAAAAAGCCTGCCTCTATTTTAGATATAGGATGTGGACAAGGGCAGATGCTTGAGTATTTATCTAAGCAATTACCTCTAGCTGATTTGACAGGAATTGATTCATCAGAGGAAGCCATACATTGTGCAAATCAATTGAATATAAAAGCTAATTTTATTTGTACAGATATCGAAAATTTTTCATCACATGCGAAAAGTTATGATGCGATTTTAATACATCTGTGTTTTGGGCTATTTGAAGATCCTGTAGCATTATTAGAACAGTTCCTTCCTTATTTATCAAATGAATCTATTATTTATATAGTTGATTTAAATCGAGATAGTATAGAAAGTGGAATGAGTTCAGTTCAGAACAAAGAAGAAGAACTGTATTTATATGATCAATATCACGCCTCATTGACATTATCTGAGTTCGAGCAGTTACTCACCTATATTACCCAACCTAGAAAAGATGTAAAGTATAAGATTGGTACTTCTATAATTGGAGGATTCAGCCCATTTAGTATGGAATTTTTATCGTTAATAGGAAATGAAAATTTACAGCACACCTTAAGGCAGGTTCCAGATGAATATAGCAGTTCAGCACAGAAGACACCTTTACTTTTACATGCATGGCTGATTAAACAGTCTGGATACATTCATTCCATATAAACATGATTCTTTCTCTATGTATAATATGAAGGTTATCCGTTTAGTCTCTGCCTGCTTTTCGGGGAGTTCAATATGAATGATTTTTAAATTGCGATTCCCTAAAAATGAGAACGCGTTTCTCTGAAGTGAAGGAGAATGGCAGTGTGATTAAAATTGAACTGCTTATTTCTTTAACGTTGAAGTACTTATCCATTAGGGGGTTTTGAGAAAGTGGAAAGTGAAGGCTGTTTACTGATACACTCTTTGCTTCTATATGAATAACCATAGTGTGTCATACAAAGTTTTTTGGAATTAGAGATGACTTAGTGTAGATGTTACTTTCTTTCATAGGGAGCTCTGTTGTTCGCTCATTGTATTCAGGTGCATTATTATCAGTCCGCTCTGTTCATAGTGGCTTTCCGTTTATATATAAAGGAAGAGAGAGGTATTAATGGTACTGAACATGCTGCATTAATCGATAAGCGAGTACCTATTATAAGGAGGAACTTCATTTGCATAAAAAAATTGGATATGGTATAGTTTTTATGGAAATGCTAACGATTACCGAGACAAGAGTGGGGAAACCCGCTCTTTTGTATTGAACAGGCAATTTTTGTCTCGACATTATTCATCCGTTTTCTGCTCCCCCTGCTCACATAAAGCAGGGTTTTTATGCAGAATGATTGATAAGAGCGTTTATCGAAAGCACAAGGAGGAAGAGAATGAGCAAAAAAGTAGTGGATGTCGTAAGCGAAATGGTGCAGCCAATTTTAGATGGCTTACAGCTTGAACTCGTTGATGTTGAATTTGTCAAAGAGGGTCAAAACTGGTTCCTTCGCGTGTTTATTGACTCTGATAAAGGTGTCGATATCGAAGAGTGTGCCAAAGTGAGCGAAGCCTTGAGCGAAAAGCTTGATGAGGCAGATCCGATTAGCCAAAACTACTTTCTTGAAGTGTCCTCTCCTGGAGCGGAGCGCCCATTAAAGAAAAAAGCTGATTTTGAAAAAGCACTTGGAAAAAATGTTTTCATGAAAACATATGAACCAATTGATGGTGAAAAAGCATTTGAAGGTGAGCTTACAAGCTTTGATGGTGAGATTGCAACAGTGACAGTGAAGATCAAGACAAGAAAGAAAGAGATCAATATTCCATACGAGAAAATAGCTAACGCAAGATTAGCAGTTTCGTTCAATTAACCTTTTCATTGATATAAGGGGGAACCATAAAAATGAGTAGTGAGTTGTTAGATGCCCTGACTGTTCTTGAGAAAGAGAAGGGTATTAGTAAAGAAATTATAATTGAAGCGATAGAAGCTGCACTCATTTCTGCATATAAGCGTAATTTTAATCAAGCACAAAATGTTCGTGTTGATTTAAACCGCGAAACGGGAACGATTCGTGTGTTCGCAAGAAAAGATGTTGTAGATGAAGTGTATGATTCTCGCCTTGAAATCTCTGTAGATGATGCAGCCAATATTAACCCGAATTACATGGTTGGTGACGTCGTTGAGATTGAAGTCACACCAAAAGACTTTGGACGTATTGCAGCTCAGACAGCGAAACAAGTTGTGACGCAGCGTGTGAGAGAAGCAGAGCGCGGTGTGATCTACACTGAGTTCATCGACCGCGAGGAAGACATTATGACGGGAATCGTTCAGCGGATTGACAGTAAATTTATTTACGTGTCACTTGGCAAAATTGAAGCCCTTCTTCCTGTCAATGAACAAATGCCAAATGAAGAATACAAACCGCATGACCGCATTAAAGTGTTCATTACAAAAGTAGAAAAAACAACAAAAGGACCACAAATTTATGTGTCTAGAACACATCCAGGTCTTTTAAAGCGTTTATTTGAAATTGAAGTGCCAGAAATTTATGATGGTACTGTAGAGCTTAAATCGGTTGCTAGAGAAGCTGGGGACCGTTCTAAAATATCTGTTCGTACAGATGATCCTGATGTTGATCCAGTTGGCTCCTGTGTTGGTCCAAAGGGCCAGCGTGTACAAGCAATTGTCAACGAGCTAAAAGGCGAAAAGATTGACATTGTTCATTGGTCTAATGACCCGGTTGAATTTGTTGCCAATGCGCTGAGTCCATCAAAAGTACTTGATGTCATTGTGAATGAAGAAGACAAGGCGACAACAGTTATTGTCCCTGATTATCAGCTGTCATTAGCGATTGGTAAAAGAGGTCAAAATGCCCGCCTTGCAGCGAAGCTGACCAGCTGGAAAATCGACATTAAAAGCGAAACAGATGCAAGGGAACTCGGTATTTTCCCAAGAACTGAAGACTCTGAATCTCTTTTCTTAGAGGCTGAACCAGTAGCTGAGGAATCTGACGAATAAGAGGTGATATTAAAGGTGAAAAGCCGAAAAAAAATCCCGCTTAGAAAATGCGTCGTGACGGGAGAAATGAAACCAAAGAAAGAACTGATCCGTGTTGTTCGTTCTAAAGAAGGAGAAGTGTCTGTTGACGCTACCGGAAAAATGAACGGACGCGGAGCTTACCTTTCTCTCGATAAAGAAACCATTCTTGCGGCAAAGAACAAACGCAGTTTACAGCAGCAATTTCAGACACAGATTGACGAACACATATTTGAAGAATTACTAGAACTAGCTGAAAAGGTGAAAAAACCTAATGAATGAATCTGAATGGTATCCTTTGCTTGGTCTAGCAAATCGAGCTCGTAAAGTCGTGTCAGGAGAAGATCTGGTGATCAAAGAAATTAGACATGCGCGTGCTAAGCTGGTTCTTCTTGCAGCAGATGCCTCATCTAACACAGAGAAAAAGGTATCTGACAAATGCAAATTTTATAATGTTCCGGTTAGAAAAGTTGAAGACCGTTCCGTTCTCGGACGTTCTATTGGGAAAGAAGCTCGCGTAGTTGTCGCTGTCACTGACCAAGGCTTCGCTAAGAAGCTCATAAGCTTGCTCGATTAATTTATTTGGGGGTGAACGAATGGCTAAAGTGAGAGTATATGAATACGCAAAAGCCATAGATGTTTCAAGTAAAGATATTATAGCAGCGCTTAAGGATATGAACGTGGAAGTGAACAACCACATGGCGACGCTTGAAGACGACACTGTGAAAAAGCTAGACGCTATCTATAAAAAAGCCAAAGCAAAAGAGACAGCTAACGAGAAACCCGCAGAACAAAAAAAACAATCATCTAACAAAAACAATGATAGAAAGAAGAATGACGTGCAGAATAATCAATTTAATAAAAACAAAAAAAACAACAACCAAAATAAAAACAAAAATAAACGCGGTGGAAATAACAAACCGCAGCATCAGCAAGCTAGACCTGTGAAGCCTAAAAAAGAGCTTCCTGAAAAAATTGAATTTACAAATTCAATGACCGTCGGCCAGCTGGCTGATGAGCTTGGAAAAGAAACAGCTGAAATCATCAAAAAGCTGATGATGCTTGGTGTCATGGCAACGATCAACCAAGAACTTGATAAAGATACAGTTGAATTAATCGCTTCTGAATATGGTGTTTCAGTAGAGGAAGTCATTATTTTAGAAGAAACTGAACTTGAAAAGTATGAAGTTGAAGATAAAGAAGAAGATATGCAAGTACGCCCTCCAGTTGTAACGATCATGGGACACGTTGACCACGGGAAAACAACTCTTCTTGACAGTATTCGTAAGACAAAAGTCGTCGAAGGCGAAGCAGGTGGAATCACGCAGCATATCGGTGCATACCAAATTGAAGAAAACGGCAAAAAAATTACGTTCCTTGATACACCTGGACACGCAGCATTTACAACGATGCGTGCACGTGGTGCCGAAGTAACGGATACGACAATTCTAGTCGTTGCAGCAGATGATGGTGTCATGCCTCAAACAATTGAAGCGATTAACCATGCGAAAGCGGCAGAAGTGCCAATCATTGTCGCTGTTAACAAAATTGACAAACCAACAGCGAACCCTGACCGCGTGATGCAGGAATTAACTGAGCATGGTCTTGTACCAGAAGCTTGGGGCGGCGAAACCATTTTCGTTCCACTATCTGCGAAAACAGGTGAAGGCATTGACGAATTGATCGAAATGATCCTTCTTGTCAGCGAAGTAGCAGAACTGAAAGCCAACCCTAATCGTGCGGCAAAAGGGACTGTCATCGAGGCTGAGCTTGATAAAGGAAGAGGTTCTGTTGCAACCCTTCTTGTTCAAACAGGTACACTTCATGTAGGTGACCCAATCGTTGTCGGAAATACATTTGGCCGTGTACGTGCAATGGTCAATGACATCGGCCGCCGCGTGAAAACAGCAGGACCATCTACACCTGTTGAAATCACTGGTTTAAACGATGTACCGAATGCAGGGGATCAGTTCCTTGTATTCAAAGATGAAAAGACAGCTCGTCAAGTCGGTGAGGCGCGTGCTTCTAAACAGCTGGACGAACAGCGTTCAGATAAAGCAAAATTATCTCTAGACGACCTATTTGAGCAAATCAAACAAGGTGACGTAAAAGATATCAACTTGATCGTGAAAGCAGACGTACAAGGCTCTGCTGAAGCATTAACAGCAGCTCTTCAAAAAATTGAAGTCGAAGGCGTAAAAGTGAAAATCATCCATACGGGTGTTGGAGCGATTACAGAATCAGACATCATTTTAGCAAGTGCTTCTAATGCTATCGTGATTGGCTTTAACGTACGTCCTGATGGAAATGCGAAGAGCACAGCTGAAACAGAGAACGTAGATATCCGCTTGCACCGCATTATCTATAAAGTCATCGATGAAATTGAAGCTGCGATGAAAGGAATGCTTGACCCTGAATATGAAGAAAAAGTCATCGGTCAAGTTGAAGTTCGTCAAACGTTCAAAGTATCTAAAATCGGTACAATTGCTGGCGGCTATGTAACTGAAGGAACGATTACAAGAGATAGCGGAATCCGCTTAATCCGTGACGGCGTCGTTATTTTTGAAGGCGAAGTTGACGTGTTAAAACGATTTAAAGATGATGTGAAAGAAGTTTCACAAGGCTATGAATGTGGTATTACCATTAAGAAATACAATGATATCCGTGAAGGTGATGTCATGGAATCATTCGTTATGCAAGAAATCGAAAGAAAATGATCGGTTATACCGAATGTGAGTGCATGATCTATGATGCATCCTCACTGAAGGAAAAACGTGCGGTTCTTCAGCGAATATTGACAAGAACGCGTCATAAATTCAATGTAACCATTGCTGAAATGGATTACCAGGATACATGGCAGCGTACATCAATTGGAATCGCCGTGATTTCCTCATCTCGGGTTCAAGTGGAAAAGGAGCTTCAGCGTGTATTAGGCTTTATCGATTCTTTTCCTGAAATTGAACGAACGATCACGAAAACTGAGTGGTTTTAATTAGAGGTGATAAGATCATGAGTATGAGAGCAACCCGTGTGGGTGAGCAAATGAAAAAAGAATTGGGCGACATCTTAGGCAGAAAGCTAAAAGATCCAAGAATCGGCTTTTTGACTGTAACCGATGTCGAAGTATCCGGTGATTTGCAAATTGCCAAAGTCTACATTTCTGTTCTTGGCGACGAGAAGAAAAGAGAGGAAACCTTAAAAGGTCTTGCAAAGGCTAAAGGGTATATCCGCTCTGAAATTGGCAATCGAATCAGACTTCGCAAAACACCAGAACTGCATTTTGAATTCGACGAATCCGTAGACTACGGAAACCGAATTGAAAGCCTGATTGCTGAGTTAAACACAAAAGATCACGAATAAGACGTTGAAATAAGGATAGGCGATGATCGTCTGTCCTTTTTCATCGTTTATGAAAGGAGAGAACGCAGATGATAAATGGTGTTCTTTTATTACATAAAGAAAGAGGCATGACCTCACACGACTGTGTGTTTAAAGTAAGAAAAATTTTACACACAAAAAAAGTCGGCCATACAGGCACCCTCGACCCAGAGGTTTCAGGTGTTCTGCCTATTTGTATCGGAAGAGCAACGAAGATTGTAGAATACTTAACAGATAAATCGAAAACATACGATGCAGAAATCACGATTGGCTTTTCTACAACAACAGAAGACCAAACAGGTGAGATCGTAGAAGAAAAAAAGGTGGAAAAACCGATCTCAGAAAAAGAAATTGATGCGGCGCTGAAGCAGTTTGAAGGAACCATTGAACAAATTCCTCCCATGTTTTCTGCTGTGAAAATTGGCGGGAAAAAGCTCTATGAGTATGCAAGAGAGGGCATCGAAATTGAGCGGCCAAGCCGAGAAATTACTATTCACCGTATCGAGCGGACTACACCTGTCACATATGAGGATGGCAGCGTGTCATTTAGGTTTACTGTTCTATGCTCAAAGGGAACGTATGTGAGGACCTTAGCGGTTGATATCGGGAAGAAACTAGGGTTTCCAGCCCACATGTCACATCTTATTCGTACAGGGTCTGGTGATTTTACACTTGATGAATGTATTACGCTGGATGAGCTGCGAGATATAAGCGAGGAAGGAACTGTAGATGAGCACCTTGTCCCGATCGAGCGCGCGCTCAATCATTTGCCGAAATGGGAGATAAATGATACATTAGCAAGTAAAGTGGAAAACGGTGCAGTCCTGCCAATGCCTGATGAATTTGCTCATTTCGCAGAGGAGGATCGTGTCGCTGTATTTGCTCCTTCAGGTCGTTGTCTGGCAATATATATGAAGCACCCGACCAAACAGAACCTGATGAAGCCGGCGAAAATCTTATCTCAGGACAAGCAATCTTAAAGAAAAGGTGACATCTCGTGAAGACTATACATATTTCACACCCACATACATTGAATCAAAAGGATCAAGTCCCGTCTGTCATGGCTTTAGGGTACTTTGACGGTGTTCACCTCGGGCATCAAAAAGTCATTGACGAAGCGAAAAGCATTGCGAAAAAAGAAGGATTGGCCTTAGCAGTCATGACCTTTCATCCGCATCCATCACATGTTTTGCAAAAGGCACGGGAACCAAAAGACTTAATTACACCGCTTGAGGATAAAATTGATTTTATCGAACAGCTGGGCGCTGACTATTTATACATCGTACAATTCAGCGAGAGCTTTGCAGCTCTATCTCCTCAAGAATTTGTGGATCAATATTTGGATGAATTGAATGTGAAGCACGCAGTAGCGGGGTTTGATTTTACGTTTGGCCGTTTTGGTGCAGGCACAATGGAAACGTTCGATGAATACGGAAAAGGCCGTATCAATGCAACCATCGTACCTAAGCTGTCCAATCAAGACCGAAAAGTCAGTTCCACTCTCATCCGTTCCGCATTAAAAAATGGGGATGTTGAATATGTGAGC
Organism: Bacillus sp. FSL M8-0350; assembly: GCF_038593345.1. Classification (NCBI taxonomy): domain Bacteria; kingdom Bacillati; phylum Bacillota; class Bacilli; order Caryophanales; family Bacillaceae; genus Bacillus; species Bacillus sp. FSL M8-0350. The sequence goes on from NZ_CP151985.1 coordinate 1,647,016, forward strand.
GAGCTTTTAGGAAAACCTTATCAGCTTCGCGGCATTGTCATCCATGGAGACAAACGCGGACGGACGATCGGATTTCCGACAGCTAATGTCGGCTTATCTGCTGAATACATTATTCCGCCAACAGGGGTATATGCAGTAAGAGCAGAAGTAAAAGGTAAAGTATATGACGGCGTTTGTAATGTCGGCTATAAACCAACATTTTATGAAAAACGTCCTGATCAGCCGGCCATTGAAGTAAACCTTTTTGATTTTAACGAAGAAATATATGGCCAGCCGATTAAATTACAATGGTTCAAGCGCATTCGCAGTGAACGAAAATTTAACGGAATCCAGGAGCTGACGGCTCAAATCAGTCAAGATAAAGAAGAAGCGATTCAGTTTTTTCAAGATCAGCTCAAGCAAACAAAAAAATCATAGAAAAACTGCTCTACCATTTGCAAATTCAGCATATTTTTAGTATGATTATTCCTGTAGCTTTAAAACCACTTACTTGGCAGGCCGACTTCACCGACGGTTGCGAGGTAGATGGGGCTAACATGATTTGGAGGTGAAACAGGATGGCTATTACTCAAGAGCGTAAAACGCAATTAATTAATGAGTTCAAAACACACGAATCTGATACTGGATCTCCAGAAGTTCAGATCGCTGTCCTAACAGAATCAATTAACAACTTGAACGAGCATTTACGTACTCATAAGAAAGATCACCACTCACGTCGCGGTCTTTTGAAAATGGTAGGTAGACGTCGTAATCTTCTTACGTATCTACGTAATAAAGACGTAACTCGTTACCGTGAGTTAATTAACAAACTAGGCTTACGTCGATAATCGTAAAAAGCGGGAGGATTCCCGCTTTTTTATCGTATAATCACTAATATTTTATGGTTAAAATGTTGAAAGAATGGCAAAAACCCTTCTACATACAGCTTTCACATTGATATGTGAAAATCATTTTGTTCATAATAAGAACTAACTAAAACTTTACGATAAGAGAGGAGTTTATCTCAGAATGGGACAAGAGAAACATGTCTTCACCATAGACTGGGCTGGACGTCAACTGACAGTTGAAACTGGCCAGCTTGCAAAGCAAGCAAACGGAGCGGTCCTCGTACGCTACGGAGATACGGCTGTGCTTAGCTCAGCAACAGCTTCTAAAGAACCAAAACCACTTGATTTCTTCCCGCTCACTGTGAACTACGAAGAAAGACTATACGCAGTAGGTAAAATTCCTGGCGGCTTCATTAAAAGAGAAGGCCGTCCAAGTGAAAAGGCGATCCTTGCCAGCCGCTTAATTGACAGACCAATTCGTCCGCTGTTTGCAGATGGATTTAGAAACGAAGTACAAGTCATTAGTATCGTCATGAGTGTGGATCAAGATTGCTCATCTGAAATGGCTGCAATGTTTGGCTCATCTTTAGCTTTATGTGTGTCTGACATTCCATTTGAGGGACCAATCGCCGGCGTTACAGTAGGACGAGTGGATGGAAAGCTGATCATTAACCCGAATGTGGAGCAGCTTGAACAAAGTGACATCAATCTTGTGGTTGCCGGAACAAAAGATGCGATCAACATGGTAGAAGCTGGTGCTGATGAAGTACCGGAAGAAACAATGCTTGAAGCGATCATGTACGGTCACCAAGAGATCAAACGCTTAATCGAATTCCAAGAAGAAATTGTGAAGGCAGTCGGTAAGGAAAAAATCGATATTCCTTTATATGAAGTAGATCAAACGTTAGCAGACGAAGTAAAAGCACTTGCTGAAGCTGACCTGCTGAAAGCGATTCAAGTACATGAGAAGCATGCGCGTGAGGATGCAATCAGTGCTGTGAAAAAAGCTGTAGTTGAGAAGTTTGAAGCAGAAGAACGTGACGAAGCAACGATTAAACAAGCGAAAGATGTATTAAACAAGCTTGTCAAAAACGAAGTTCGCCGTCTGATCACTGAAGAGAAAGTACGTCCAGATGGACGCGGCGTAGATCAAATCCGTCCACTTTCTTCAGAAGTAGGACTTCTGCCAAGAACGCACGGTTCAGGCCTATTTACAAGAGGACAAACACAGGCGCTCAGTATTTGTACATTAGGTGCACTTGGTGATGTGCAAATTCTTGATGGTTTAGGTGTTGAAGAATCAAAACGCTTCATGCACCATTACAACTTCCCGCAATTCAGTGTTGGCGAGACAGGTCCAATGCGTGGTCCAGGCCGTCGTGAGATCGGACATGGTGCACTAGGTGAACGTGCACTAGAACCAGTCATTCCATCCGAAAAAGATTTCCCTTATACGGTTCGCCTCGTTTCAGAGGTATTAGAATCTAACGGATCTACTTCACAAGCAAGTATTTGCGCAAGCACACTTGCGATGATGGATGCCGGTGTTCCAATTAAAGCACCAGTTGCAGGGATTGCAATGGGACTTGTGAAATCTGGTGAATACTACACAGTGCTGACAGACATTCAAGGAATGGAAGATGCACTTGGAGATATGGACTTTAAAGTTGCAGGTACATCAAAAGGTGTAACAGCCCTTCAAATGGACATCAAAATCGATGGTCTATCAAAAGACATCTTAGAAGAGGCTCTTCAACAAGCGAAAAAAGGAAGAATGGAAATTTTAGACAGTATGCTGTCGACAATTCCTGCTTCTAGAGGAGAATTGTCTCGTTATGCACCTAAAATCTTAACGATGACAATCAATCCGGATAAAATTCGCGATGTCATTGGACCAAGCGGTAAACAAATCAATAAAATCATTGAAGATACCGGTGTGAAAATCGATATTGAACAAGATGGTACAATCTTTATTTCTTCTACAGAAGAAGATATGAACCAAAAAGCGAAGAAAATCATTGAAGATCTTGTGAGAGAAGTTGAAGTAGGACAGCTTTACCTAGGTAAAGTCAAACGCATTGAAAAATTCGGTGCCTTCCTTGAAATCTTCAGTGGAAAAGATGGACTTGTTCATATTTCTGAGCTTGCGCTTGAGCGTGTTGGCAAAGTAGAAGATGTCGTGAAACTTGGCGATGAATTACTTGTCAAAGTCACTGAAATCGATAAACAAGGCCGTGTGAACCTTTCTCGAAAAGCTGTTTTACGTGAAGAAAAGGAAAAAGAAGAAAAGCAGTCTTAATGAGATCAAATAAAATGTGTTAGAAGCCAGGTATCCGTGCCAGGCTTCTTTCTTTTCTTGCGCTAACAATAGTTCTAGCTTGTTTCTCCCCATCATAATTTGTGATATAGGGGAGGGACAACCATTGAAAAAAACGTTACCATTCATTGTGTTTGTATTTTTACTGCTCGTGTCATATCAAACGATGAAGCAGCCGGCTGCTGTTACATATATTGAATCAATGAAAGAGCATGCCGAAGTTGCATCTGTTTCAAAAGATATTTTATTTCAGGAAATTGAATCGAAGTCTTCTGACTATGAAGTAAAGGCGCAAAATGCTAAGATTGATAAAGTGTGGAAAAAGATGCCTGGCTTAAATGGACAGACAGTTGATATCGATGCCTCTTATGAAAAAATGAAGAAACAGGGGTCATTCGATGAAAAGTTGCTTGTTTTTAATGAAACAAAACCATCTATTCATTTACATGAGCTTGGTGCAGAGCCCATTTATAAAGGGCATCCAGATAAAAAAATGAATGCATTCCTGATCAATGTGGCTTGGGGTGACGAGCATTTAATCAACATGTTAAAGACGCTGGAAAAGCATCAAGTCAAGGCGACCTTTTTCTTAGAAGGCAAATGGGTGAAAAAAAGCACAGAGCTTGCTAAAAAAATCGTGGCAGATGGTCATGAAATTGGAAATCATTCATACAATCACCCAGATATGCGCACACTGACAAGAGAACGAGCATTAGAGCAGATAACGAAAACAAATCGCCAAATTGAAGAATCCCTTGGGAAGAAACCAAAATGGTTTGCGCCTCCAAGCGGCAGCTTTAAAGAAGAAACAGTCAAGCTTGCCAAACAAGAAGGCATGGAAACCATTATGTGGACAGTAGACACCATCGACTGGCAAAAACCATCCCCGGCTATTTTACAAAAGCGGGTGCTTGGGAAAATTCACAATGGGGCGATGATATTAATGCATCCAACAGATGCAACAGCGAAAAGTCTTGACGCACTTATCACTCAAATCAAGGAAAGAGGATATGAATTAGGGACGGTTTCTGACCTCCTAAGTGAAAAAAGACATCCGTGATGCGATCTGTTTGTTGAATAGGAGGAGCAAAACTTGGTCAAAACGTATACATGCCAAAACGGAGTAAGAATTGTACTCGAAAACAATCCCACTGTAAGGTCTGTCGCAATTGGCGTCTGGATTGGCACAGGCTCTAGACATGAGACACCTGAAATTAATGGGATCTCACACTTTTTAGAGCATATGTTTTTTAAAGGGACAAAGACAAGATCTGCACGTGATATCGCAGAATCCTTTGACCGCATTGGTGGTCAAGTGAATGCCTTTACATCAAAAGAATACACTTGCTACTATGCGAAGGTGCTTGATTCACATGCTGGCTACGCCCTCGATGTATTAAGCGACATGTTCTTTCACTCAGCTTTTGATGAAGAAGAGCTGAAAAAAGAAAAAAATGTGGTGTACGAAGAAATTAAAATGTATGAGGATACTCCTGATGACATCGTTCATGATTTATTAAGTAAAGCCATTTATGGGGATCATTCATTAGGATATCCGATTTTAGGAACAGAGGAAACACTCTCTACCTTTAACGGAGATTCACTTAGAAAATATATGGATGAATTCTATACGCCGGACCGCGTCGTGATCTCTGTTGCAGGGAACGTAGATGAGACCTTTATTCGTGAGGTTGAAAAGCTGTTCGGTTCTTATGAAGGAAAAGGGAAAAAGCAGCCTGTAGAAGCTCCAACATTTCATTATGACAAGCTCACACGCAAAAAGGAAACGGAACAAGCGCACCTATGCCTGGGCTTTAATGGCCTTCCAGCTGGAGATAAGGGCATCTATGACTTAATCGTCTTAAATAATGTTCTTGGCGGAAGCATGAGCAGCCGATTATTCCAAGATGTAAGAGAGGATAAAGGACTTGCTTATTCCGTCTTCAGCTATCACAGTTCATTTGCAGATAATGGAATGCTGACGATTTACGGCGGGACTGGAGCGAAGCAGCTAAACCTGCTCTCTGAGACCATCTTACAAACATTAGACGTCTTAAAGCGTGAGGGAATCACGCAGAAAGAACTAGAGAACTCTAAGGAGCAAATGAAAGGCAACCTTATGCTCAGCCTTGAAAGCACAAACAGCAAAATGAGCCGAAACGGTAAAAATGAACTGCTCCTTGGCAAACATCGGACACTCGATGAAATTATTGATGAAATCAACAGCGTCACATTAGACGGCGTGAATAACTTATCTAAACGCATCTTTACAGAAGATTATGCGCTCTCGCTTATTAGTCCGACGGGTGATCAGCCATCATAATGTAAACAACACGGCAGACTCAAAAAAGTCTGCCGTTTTATTGTAGGTAAAGAAGAAAGGGGTTCTGCTTTCATGGAACATGAAAAGCTGAAACAGCTCTCTCCACTTCTGACACAAGCTTCTTTCCAAGCCATGACATCTGGTTTTTCGGGAGATCGTACCTTTTTGGTTACAATATCATCTAGTGAAAAGCTGGTGCTTAAGTTATCAGACATTCAAACGTATTCGCGTTATAAAAGAAAAGCATCATTTCAGCGGAAGTTAAAAGATCGAGGGATTCTTTGTTCTGAAGTGATTGAGATTGGAATGAGTGCTGAACTAAACTGTACCTATCGTATTTTCTCCTTTATCGAAGGCGAGAATGCTAGAGACTCCATCCATCTACTTACAAATGAAGAGCAGTATGAAATCGGGAGGCGGGCAGCGAGAGAGCTAAGTTTGATGCATACATGCCGTGCACCTTCTCATGTTCGTCCGTGGGATGAGAAAGTCATGGCAAAACATGAACGGTATGTACATGCCTATCAATCAAGTGGCGTGACGTTTTCCAATGATCAGTTTGTATTAGATTTTATCAAGTCGAATGTTGATGCGGTAAAAGAGAGGCCTAACCAGTTCCAGCATGATGATTTTCATTTAGGGAATATCATCATACAAGGTAATCAATATGCCGGTGTGATTGATTTCGATCAATCCGACTGGGGCGACCCGGTTCATGACTTTTATAAATTGTCCTTATTTAGTCGAGAAAGCAGCATTCCGTTCTCAGCTGGACAACTGGATCAATACGTGAGTACGCAGTCCACAAACGATTTTTGGCTTCTTTTTTCCATCTATACAGCAATGAGCTGCTTTTCATCTATCATCTGGACGCTTTCCTATGATCCGGGACATGTAAAAGACATGGTGAAACGAGTGGAGAGAATGCTAAAAGATCATAATTGCTTTCATCAACTTAAGCCTGTTTGGTATACCAACTCACATTATACATAACTTGAAAAGAGCAGGACGGTCTATTTCTTCCTTTTGCTGCATATATGATACGGAAGGGAAGTGATGCGATTTTGAGGCTGAGTGAACTGTCAGGAAAAGAGATCGTCGATATTAAAAGAGCGGAGCGGCTTGGCGTGCTTGGACAAACCGACCTTGAAATCAATGAACAGGACGGTCAAATTACAGCACTCATTATACCTTCCGTGAAGTGGTTTGGCTTTCGAAAACAAGGAAATGACATCCGCGTCCCGTGGAATCACATTCAAAAAATAGGATCAGATATGATCATTCTCGATGTGCCTGAAGAACTTCAGCCGCACGGAGAAAAAGAGCACCCGCAATAATGGGTGCTCTTTTTCTTTTCTCTCTCTGATTCGTTCACAGGCTGAATCCTCTCCTCATATGCTGAAAGGGAGATTCAGAAAATATTACAGACTTTTTTAAATAAAGAAGGTGAACGGTCAGTATGTTGAGCGGTTTAACGGTTGCGGTGATCGGGGGAGATGCAAGGCAGCTTGAAATTATTCGCAAGTTGTCACAGCAGCATGCCAAAGTATTTTTGGTTGGATTTGACCAGCTGGATCATGGATTTATCGGTGCTGAAAAGCTGAAAATGTCTGAACTTCCATTCGAACAAGTAGATAGTATGATCCTGCCAGTATCTGGGACAACGGATGAAGGCGCTGTTGCTACCGTTTTTTCAAACGAGCAGGTCTTGCTGGAAGCTAAATATTTAGAAAGAACCCCTGCCCATTGTATCTTGTACTCAGGTATTTCAAATACGTACTTAGACAATCTGGCAAAGCAGGTGAACCGGAAGCTTGTGAAGCTGTTTGAGCGAGATGATATTGCCATATATAACTCTATTCCAACAGTTGAAGGAATTATCATGATGGCCATTCAGCAAACGGACTATACGATTCACGGGTCTCATGTCGCTGTTCTCGGACTTGGAAGAACAGGACTCACCATTGCCCGCACATTTCGGGCACTAGGGGCAGACGTAAAAGTAGGGGCGGCAGACACAGCACATTTAGCGCGGGCCTTTGAGATGGGTCTTCATCCATTTTCAATGGACCAGTTAAAAGAGGAAGTAACGGATGTTGATATTATCATCAATACCATTCCAAGTCTCGTATTAGATTCATCTGTCATCGTCAGCATGACACCAAAGACACTCATTTTGGATATCGCCTCCCGTCCAGGCGGAACAGACTTTGACTTTGCACAAAAGCACGGAGTGAAGGCACTTCTTGCACCAGGACTCCCGGGGATTGTTGCACCAAAAACAGCAGGACAAATCATTGCAAAAGTGCTTTCCGGGCTTTTATGTGAACTTGCGGAGGAAAAAAGGGGGATGGAATCATGACAACATTAAAAGGGAAAAGAATCGGCTTTGGTTTAACAGGTTCCCACTGTACGTATGAGGCTGTTTTTCCGCAAATCGAAGCGCTTGTAAAAGAAGGGGCAGAGGTGCGTCCAGTGGTGTCGTACACGGTGCAGAGTACGAATACGAGATTTGGAGATGGAGCCGAGTGGATCGAGCGGATTGAGAAGCTGACTGGATTTCAAGCGATTGACTCAATCGTGAAAGCAGAGCCGCTCGGGCCTAAGCTGCCGCTTGATTGTATGGTCATTGCTCCTTTAACTGGAAACTCGATGGCGAAATTTGCAAATGCCATGACAGACAGTCCTGTTTTAATGGCTGCTAAAGCAACCATACGGAATCATCGACCTGTCGTTTTAGGTATCTCAACAAATGATGCGTTAGGTTTAAATGGTACAAATCTGATGAGGCTGATGTCGACAAAGAATATTTTCTTTATTCCGTTTGGTCAGGATGATCCATTCAAAAAACCGACCTCTATGGTCGCGAACATGAATCTGCTAACTCAAACAGTAGAAGAGGCACTCCAGCATAGACAAATTCAGCCAATTTTAATTGGACCAAACGAATAATAGATTCACTAGAAAATCATGAAAGATTCAAAAAAGATGCTTCAAGCCTTGCTTTTCTATGGTAAAATAAAATGTAAAAAGTCATAGGATGGCCATCCGAAAGAAAAGAATCATGGATGGGTCGGAAGGAGTTTTACTGATGGGAAGAGGATTGCATGTAGCTGTAGTTGGAGCGACTGGAGCTGTCGGTCAACAAATGTTAAAAACACTAGCTGACAGAGATTTTGAAATGGATACACTTACTCTACTATCCTCAAAACGTTCTGCTGGAACAAAAGTGACATTCAGAGGTCAAGAGTACACTGTTCAGGAAGCAACACCTGAAAGCTTTGAAGGAGTGAACATTGCATTATTCAGTGCTGGAGGAAATGTTTCTAAAACGCTGGCTCCTGAAGCAGTCAAACGAGGTGCGATTGTTGTTGACAACACAAGTGCTTTTCGTATGGACGAAAACATCCCTCTTGTCGTACCAGAGGTAAACGAAAAAGATTTGCATGATCATCAAGGGATCATTGCAAACCCTAACTGTTCAACGATTCAAATGGTAGCGGCATTAGAACCGCTTCGTCAGGCATATGGAATGAAAAAAGTTATTGTCTCTACGTATCAAGCAGTATCAGGTGCGGGACATGAAGCCATTGACGAACTATACAGCCAATCACAAGCCATTTTAAATAAAGAGGATGTAACACCAGAAGTCATGCCTTATCAAATTGCATTTAATGCGATTCCGCAAATTGATAAATTCCAAGACAACGGTTATACATTCGAAGAAATGAAAATGATCAACGAAACGAAAAAAATCATGCATATGCCTGAGCTGGAAGTAGCGGCAACATGCGTAAGGCTTCCAATTGAAACAGGTCATTCAGAATCTGTCTACGTCGAACTAGAATCAAATGATGCAACAGTGGAAGACCTCAAATCAATTCTAAAAGATGCACCAGGAATTACGCTGCAAGATGATCCGTCTCAGCAAATTTATCCAATGCCAGCAGATGCTGTTGGGAAAAATGACGTATTTGTCGGCCGCATTCGGAAAGATTTGGACCGTCCAAACGGGTTCCATATGTGGATTGTATCTGATAACCTGCTTAAAGGCGCTGCATGGAACTCTGTTCAAATTGCAGAAAGCTTAAAAGCATTAAAATTAGTTTAACATTCAATGGATGATGAGGACGAACAGAAGAGAGTTAGGCATCTTTCGCCTGCTCTCTTCTGTTACGTCAGAATGAACTTGGAGTGAAAACAGTGAAAATAATTGTCCAAAAATTTGGCGGTACATCTGTCAAAGATGATCAAGGTAGAAAAAGGGCACTTGCACATATCTTATCTGCAAAAGAGAAAGGCTATAAGTCGGTTGTTGTCGTTTCTGCAATGGGACGAAAAGGCGATCCCTATGCGACAGATACGCTGCTCGGTCTGCTTTACGGCAGCGCGCAGCATATGACAAACAGAGAAAAAGACTTGCTTGTTTCCTGCGGGGAGAATATCTCAGCTGTTGTGTTTTCAAGTATGCTGAATGAAAACGGTCTAAAGGCTGTAGCGATGACTGGAGCTCAGGCGGGCTTTGTGACTGATAAGGAGCATACAAGTGCGAAAATTATTGACATGAAGTGCGAACGTCTGGAAGCAGCACTGTCTGAACATGATGTTGTCGTTGTCGCTGGGTTCCAGGGAGCGGCGAAAAATGGAGACGTGACAACAATCGGACGAGGTGGCAGTGATACGTCCGCAGCAGCTTTAGGCGCTGCATTGCAGGCAGACTTTATTGATATTTTTACAGATGTAGAAGGCGTTATGACAGCAGATCCCCGCATTGTTGAAAATGCAAAACCGCTGAGAGTCGTGACATATACGGAAATTTGCAACCTCGCATATCAAGGGGCAAAAGTCATTCACCCGCGAGCTGTTGAAATTGCGATGCAGGCAAAAGTACCAATGAGGGTCCGTTCAACATACTCTGATGATGAGGGCACGCTCGTTACATCACACTACTCAGATAAAATGAGCCATGATGTGTATGACCGCCTCATTACGGGTATTGCACATGTCAATGATGTGACACAAATCAAAGTCCCTGCAAAAGAAGGTCAGTACAGCGTACAAACAGAGGTCTTCAAAGCAATGGCAAACGCACAAATCAGTGTCGACTTCTTCAATATCACACCGAGTGAAATTGTGTATACAGTGACAGGTGCAATGACTGAAAAGGCAACGTCGATCCTAAAAGATCTTGGTTATACACCAATTGTGACAACAAATTGTGCGAAAGTATCAGCTGTTGGCGCAGGCATTATGGGTGTACCAGGTGTCACATCTAAAATTGTAACGGCTCTATCCGAGCAAAACATTCCGATTTTACAATCGGCTGACAGTCATACGACCATTTGGGTGTTAGTGAACGAAGAAAACATGAGAGCGGCTGTCAATGCCCTGCATGAAGTGTTTGAACTTTCAAGATAAATGTGATTGAATCATGATGAGGTGAAAAAAATGAATTTCGGAAATATCGCAACAGCTATGATTACACCTTTTGATAAAAAGGGCAACATCGATTTCCAAAAGCTATCAATTCTCATTGATTACTTGTTAAAAAACGGCAGTGACTCCTTAGTCGTTGCAGGGACAACAGGCGAATCGCCAACTTTATCGAATGAAGAAAAAGTCGCTCTTTTTCAGCAATCGGTCAAATTAGCAAATGGTCGTTGTAAAATCATTGCAGGAACAGGCAGTAATAATACAAATGCGTCTATCAAACTAACGAAAAAAGCAGAAGAAGCGGGCGTTGATGCAGTGATGCTTGTCGTACCTTATTACAACAAGCCATCACAGGAAGGCATGTATGCACACTTTAAAGCCATTGCCGAGTCTACATCTCTTCCTGTCATGCTTTACAATGTACCAGGAAGAACGGCTGCGTCATTAGCACCAGAAACAACGATTAAGCTTGCGCAAATACCTAACATTGTTGCCATCAAAGAAGCAAGCGGCGATCTTGATGCCATGACAAAAATCATTGCAGAGACGCCAGAAGATTTCGACGTATATTCAGGGGACGACAGTTTAACACTTCCGGCTGTATCTGTTGGTGCAAAAGGAGTTGTCTCGGTTGCGTCTCATATCGTAGGGCTGGATATGCAGCAAATGCTGAAAAGCTATGCTTCAGGCCAGACAGCGAATGCAGCATTGATCCATCAAAAGCTGCTTCCAATCATGAAACAGCTTTTCTCAGCGCCAAATCCAACACCTGTCAAAACAGCCCTTCAGCTGAAAGGACTAGATGTCGGATCTGTTCGTCTTCCGCTTTTGCCTTTGTCAGAAGAAGAGAGACTGGATTTAAGCAGCGTTTTAAACAGCTGATCAAAACAAAAGATTTCGTAAGCGGTCATTCTCAGATGTCCCTGAGTATGACCGTTTTTTATACATAAACACTTTCTTAAAATGTGACTTCATCTTGTTTTCTAAAATTAGATTCAGTTATAATAGCATTAAGCGATGATGGACGGGCTTGAGACTAGGAGGATAAGAATTTTGAAAAAGAAAAATACAGAGAACGTAAGAATTATTGCACTCGGAGGCGTTGGAGAAATCGGAAAAAACCTATATGTCATTGAGATTGATTCGGACATATATGTAGTAGATGCAGGTTTAATGCATCCAGAAAATGAAATGCTGGGCATTGACGTCGTCATTCCTGATATCTCTTATTTAACAGAGCGTGCTGATCGGGTGAAAGCAATTTTTCTTACCCACGGACATGATGAAGCAATCGGAGGCGTATTCCATTGCTTGAGCAAATTGTCTGTACCAGTCTACGGAACGAAGCTGACCCTTGCGTTACTTCGAGAAAAATTAAAGCAGTATGGCTTCAATCAAAAAGCTGATTTGCGTGAGGTACATGCAAAATCAGTTATTACTTTTGAAACAACAAAAGTATCGTTCTTTAGAACGAATCACAGCATTCCTGATTCAGTTGGGATCAGCTTCAAAACCTCTCTTGGTTCAATCGTATGCACAGGTGATTTTAAATTTGATCAAACCCCAGCGCTTAACCAAGCCTGTGACATCGGAGAGATTGCGAAAATTGGAAACAATGGCGTTTTAGCACTACTTTCAGACAGTGCAAATGCTGAAAAACCAGGCTATACACCTTCTGAGGCGCTCGTCCAAGACGAAATCTCAAATGCGATGTACAATGCTGAAAATCGTGTGATTGTTGCTGTGTCTTCATCTAATATTAACCGCGTGCAGCAGATCATTAATGCAACAAATCAAAATGGCCGTAAGCTTGCCGTTGCAGGGAAGAATATGATGACAACCCTTCAGCTGGCGATCAAGCTTGGTTATGTTACAGCAGACGAAGAATTATTTGTACCCGTTCAAGAAGTGAAGAAAATGGCGAAAAACGACGTGGTCATCCTGACCGCTGGAAGCCACGGAGAGCCGCTTGCTGCTTTAACAAAAATGGCGAAGCAAAATCACAAACAGCTTCATATTGAAAAAGATGACACGGTTGTGATTGCATCTACACCTCTTCCTGGACAAGAACTCACATACTCTAAAACAGTGGATTTCCTTACAAGGAGCGGAGCACAAGTCATTTTTGCGCAAAAACGTGTACATGTATCTGGACATGGGTGCCAAGAAGAGTTAAAGCTGATGCTGAACTTACTAAAACCGAAGTATTTAATTCCGGTGAATGGCGAATATCGTATGCAAAAAGCACATTCTCGTATTGCTGAAGAAGTAGGTATGAAACGCAGTGACATTTTCTTGATTGATAAAGGAGATGTTGTTGAGTTTAGAGGACAGAACGTCAAAATCGGTGAAAAAGTTCATCAAGGAAACATTTTGATCGATGGTCTTGGCGTTGGTGATATCGGAAACATCGTGTTACGCGATAGACGTCTATTGTCTCAAGACGGTATCTTGATTGTTGTCATTACGCTCGATAAACAAAAGAAACAATTAATTTCTGGACCTGAAATCATCACAAGAGGATTTGTCTATGTAAGAGAATCCGAAGAGCTGATTGTGAAAGCAACAGAAATGGTCAAAGAGATTGTCAAAGAGCAAACGGAAAACTCAATTGTTGAATGGTCAACATTGAAACAATCCATGCGCGATGTGCTAAATCAATTCCTATATGAAAAAACAAAACGTAAGCCGATGATCATTCCAATTATTATGGAAGTGTGATGATAAAGCCCAAGGAGCATAAGCTCTTTGGGCTTTAGATTGTTGACAAAGTGCTAAAATGAACTTTATTTTAGCACTTTGTCTTCTTTTTAGCGTGATAGAAAACCTTTGCAGTCTAGAAAGGACGAGCACCGGAGCGGAGCGAATTTGACATTCGTGAGCACCGAAGCGCAGGACTGACAACGAATGCGAGGGTTTGTCTACACGCTAAGCCCAAGGAGCATAAGCTCTTTGGGCTTTTTTGATGTGGCATGAGGAATGCGGATGGAATATGCCCTATTTGTTCATAATAGGAGAAGAGTTTGAGGAAAGGATGGAGACAAATGGACGAAAAGAATGAACAGCAGCCTGAGCGAAAGCCAGAAGAAAAAGACAGCATTATGAGCAAAATACAGCAGCTTGGTGAAACAGCCGTTCCGCAGCTGCCGCAAGATACAAATATCCATTGCCTCACCATTATTGGACAAATTGAAGGCCACATGCAGCTTCCACCGCAAAATAAAACAACCAAATACGAACATGTCATTCCACAAATCGTAGCTGTTGAACAAAACCCGAAAATAGAAGGTCTTCTGATCATCTTAAATACAGTAGGAGGAGATGTTGAAGCGGGACTCGCGATTGCAGAAATGCTTGCTTCTTTATCGAAACCAACTGTCTCGATTGTGCTTGGCGGCGGCCACTCGATAGGTGTCCCGATTGCTGTATCGTGTGACTATTCGTATATTGCAGAAACAGCCACAATGACCATTCATCCTGTGCGATTAACAGGTCTTGTGATTGGCGTTCCGCAAACCTTTGAATACTTAGATAAAATGCAGGAAAGAGTCATTAACTTTGTTACAAGCCACTCCAACATTACAGAAGAGAAGTTTAAAGAGCTCATGTTCTCAAAGGGCAATTTGACGAGAGACATCGGAACAAATATCGTTGGTCATGAGGCAGCAGAATACGGACTCATGAATGAAGTGGGCGGTGTAGGACAAGCGATTAAAAAGTTGAACGAACTTATCGGAGACAGGGCATCTCAAAACGAGGGGCTGATCCAATGATATTATATACGCCTATGCCATATGAAGCCATTTACGCTGAGGAACAGGGAGAACGCAAGCTCCAGCAGGTAAACATTCAAGGTGTGCCAGTGATGGTTGAAATGAAAGAAGATGAAGCAGAAATTGTTCAAGTCATGAGCACCAATCCAATGGATTTTCTCAATCAAGAGCTTGCACCAGGCAAGCGATTGAAGTTACATTTAGGCACCAATCAAACCGACTCATATGAATGATTCTATGCTATAATAAAGGGAAAACTTACAACAAGATGCAGCCAAAACCAGGCTGCTTTCTTTCTGATCTTTCGGTAGGTTATATTTTCTTTCGTAGTAAGGTGATGAGTATGGCTAAAAAGAGAAAACGGAAAACGAGAAAAAAACAAAATAAACAGCTAAAACTGAAATATGAATTAAATGGGTTAGTCTGTATTGCCATAGCGATCATTGCCATTTTACAGCTGGGCGTTGTTGGACAAACCTTTGTACATCTATTCCGATTTTTTGCAGGTGAATGGTTCATTCTCTGTCTTATCGGATTATTTCTTTTTGGTGTGACGATTTTCTGGAAAAAACAAATTCCAGATATTTTAACAAGAAGAAAAGCAGGTCTCTACTGCATCATTGCGAGTATCTTGCTTTTGTCACATGTGAAGCTCTTTCAGCATCTTTCATCTGCTGGCGTCATTGGCTCTCAAAGTGTGATTAGAAATACATTTGAGCTTTTCTTGATGGATATGAAAGGTGAAACAGGATCGCCTGATTTAGGGGGCGGCATGATCGGCGCCATCTTGTTTGCTGCTTCTTATTTCTTATTTGCGCAAGCAGGCTCGCAAATCATGGCGATTGTTCTGATGCTGATTGGAATTGTCCTGATTACAAACCGATCCCTTCAGGAAATGGTGAAAAAAGTGACGATTCCTGTATCACAATTTATGGTGAAGCAGTGGAAAGCCTTTGTGGAAGATATGAAAGGAATCAGGCAGGCGAAAAAGAGCGCGTCCTCTCAGAAAACAGGTGAAAAGAAAAAACGTTCACGCAATCAAGAAGAAGACGAGGATGATCTGATCTTGATCGAAGAGGAAACGCCGTCTTCTGATAATAGCCAGCCGATTATTTCAAGCTTTGCAGATAGAGATGACATTCTCACCCCGACGGTTCAAAACAAGCAGGCGGCAAAAGAGACAGCAAAAGAGACAGCGCCTCTTCAGGACTCTGTGCAAAGTGCACCAGTTCAATCAGATACAGCCGATGAACCAAAAGAGGCGCCTCCGATGACATTTACAGAACTTGAAAACAAAGATTATGAATTGCCGTCACTTGATATTTTGGCAGAGCCTCAACATTCAGGTCAGCAAACAGATAAGAAAAATATTTATGAAAATGCAAGAAAGCTTGAAAAAACATTTCAAAGCTTTGGTGTGAAAGCAAAAGTCACACAGGTTCATTTAGGTCCAGCTGTGACCAAATATGAAGTATATCCAGATGTCGGCGTGAAGGTCAGTAAAATCGTCAATCTAAGTGATGATTTAGCCCTTGCCCTTGCAGCAAAGGACATTCGAATTGAGGCGCCGATTCCTGGTAAATCAGCCATCGGCATCGAAGTTCCGAATGCAGAAATTGCTATGGTTTCATTAAAAGAGGTATTAGAATCGAAGCAAAATGACCGTCCAAATGCTAAGCTCCTCATTGGACTCGGCCGTAATATCTCGGGTGAAGCAGTGCTTGCTGAAATGAACAAAATGCCGCATTTGCTTGTAGCAGGTTCGACTGGAAGCGGAAAAAGTGTGTGTATCAATGGTATTATCACAAGCATTCTCATGAGAGCGAAGCCTCATGAAGTGAAAATGATGATGATTGATCCGAAAATGGTTGAATTAAATGTGTATAACGGCATTCCGCATCTTTTGGCTCCTGTCGTAACAGACCCTAAGAAAGCATCGCAGGCTCTTAAAAAAGTAGTCAGCGAAATGGAACGCCGCTATGAATTGTTTTCGCATACGGGGACAAGAAATATTGAAGGATACAATGATTACATTAAACGGATGAATCAAACAGAAGATGCTAAACAGCCAGAGCTTCCTTATATTGTTGTCATTGTAGACGAGCTTGCAGATTTAATGATGGTCGCTTCCTCTGATGTGGAAGATTCCATTACACGACTTTCTCAAATGGCTCGTGCTGCGGGAATTCATTTGATTATCGCCACACAAAGACCTTCTGTCGATGTCATTACAGGTGTCATTAAAGCCAACATCCCGTCCCGTATTGCCTTTAGCGTATCCTCACAAACCGATTCAAGGACGATCCTTGATATGGGAGGCGCAGAAAAGCTGCTGGGCAGAGGGGACATGCTGTTTTTACCTGTTGGTGCAAACAAGCCCGTTCGTGTGCAAGGCGCCTTTTTATCAGATGAAGAAGTGGAACATGTTGTGGATCACGTGATCACACAGCAAAAAGCACAATACCAAGAGGAAATGATTCCGAGCGAAGAAACGCAGGATCAGCTTGCGGCTGTGGAAGATGATCTATATGATGAAGCAGTAGAATTGATCATCGGTATGCAGACGGCTTCTGTTTCTATGCTGCAAAGAAGATTTCGCATCGGTTATACCCGGGCGGCACGTCTCATTGACGCAATGGAAGAGCGGGGCGTTGTAGGCCCGTATGAAGGAAGTAAACCGAGAGAAGTTCTTCTCTCAAAAGAACAATATGACGAGCTCTCTTCATAAATTGAAGAGAGCTTTCCTGAAAAACAGTAAACAATAGTATGATTATGTTAACTGGATGTCAGACTATTTATTTATTTGCAAAAACATGATATAGTTATGTTCAACTTATCTCGGAATAGAGATTTCTCATCTTATCATTTGCATTGATTAGACGGAGGGAAAACATGTCGACCAAAACAGACAATCGCCATTTATATTTGAAAGTGATTGACCGTATTAAAGAAGATATTCAAACAGGTGTATATGCTGAAAAAGAAAAACTGCCTTCTGAGTTTGAGCTCTCAAAACTTTTAGGTGTGAGCAGAGCGACACTGCGTGAGGCCCTTCGTATATTAGAAGAAGAGAAGTATTTAATTAGAAGGCATGGGGTAGGGACTTTCGTCAATTCAAGACCGCTTTTTTCAACAGGCATAGAACAGCTGACAAGTGTCACGAAAATGATTGAGCAGGTCAATATGACGCCTGGCACCATCTTTTTATCCTCGCAAGAAGGGGAGCCGACAGAGAATGATGTCATTCGTTTTCAGTGTGATAAATCTGATGGGATTTTTTCAATGGAACGCGTTCGAACGGCAGATGGGCAGCCAGTTGTTTATTGTTTAGATAAAATTCCGGTCAAACATCTTCCCGCTTCTTTTACACATGAAGAAGAGTCTCTTTTTGAGCTGTTTGGAAGAGAACCGCACAGCGGGATTAAATATGCAGTTGCTGACATTGAACCAATTGGCTACCACGATCAGGTCTCACCGATTCTAGATTGTGACCCTGAAACGGCGTTATTATTACTGAAACAAATGCACTATGATCAGGATGATCAGCCGGTCTTATACTCCCTCAATTATTTTCGAGCGGATAAATTCAGCTTTCATGTCATACGCAAACGATTTTAATAAGCAGTCGCTTCCATAGGCGGCTGCTTTTTGTTTGCCCATACATAATACTCGTCAAACTTGCCACACTAATACGTAACAGTATATAGAATTGGGTGAATGATGTTGGGCGAGAAAACAGTCAGTAAAAAGAATATCATTGCATTATCATCAGTGCCTCTAATCATGACACTAGGGAACTCGATGTTAATACCAGTATTGCCAGAGATAGAAAAGAAACTCTCGATTACTTCCTTTCAAGTCTCTCTCATTATTACGGTATATTCGGTTGTAGCCATCTTATGTATTCCAATCGCCGGTTACTTATCAGACCGGATTGGGCGGAAAAAGGTACTGCTGCCGTGTCTTTTAATCGCTGGACTTGGAGGAGCTGTGGCAGCAGTCGCCTCAACGATCATGAAAGAACCTTATATGTGGATTTTGTTTGGCAGGGTCCTTCAAGGGATTGGTTCAGCTGGAGCCGCACCTGTCGTTATGCCGTTTATTGGAGATTTGTTTCATGATGATGAAGAGGTCAGTGCCGGACTTGGCGCCATTGAAACCTCTAATACAGCAGGTAAGGTACTAAGCCCTATTATTGGGGCACTTCTTGCTTCATGGTTTTGGTTTGTGCCGTTTTGGTTCATTCCGTTCTTTTCGATCATTAGCTTTCTCATGGTACTGTTCATGGTAGAGTCGGCGAAAAAAGAGGAGGATCCGCCTACATTTAAAGAATTTTTAAAATCAACAAAGACCATTTTTAAGCATGAGGGACGCTGGCTTTATGCCATTTTTGCTATTGGCGGTTTTATTATGTTTCTTCTTTTTGGTGTGCTTTTTTACTTATCCGATAACCTCGAGGCAGCTTATCAAATAAAAGGCGTTAAAAAAGGACTCCTGCTGAGTATTCCGCTCCTTTTTCTATCAATCAGTTCCTACATTGCTGGAAAAACGATTGGAAAAGAAAAAGGAAAAATGAGAATCTTTTTAATCGTAGGGATGGCTTTGTTATCACTTTCTTATATTTTTTTATGGTGGAATCACAGCTTTTTCGTATTGTTTATCTGTTTAAGCATTGGCGGAGTGGGCATCGGTATTGTGCTGCCTGCACTTGATGCGCTGATTACAGAAGGAATTGAAAAAGAGCAGTGCGGTACCATTACGTCATTTTATAGCAGTATGCGTTTTATCGGTGTTGCTTTAGGACCTCCGATTTTTGCCTATCTAATGGATAAAGGGGACTCCATAGTCTTTATTCTCTCGACCATTTGCAGTCTCATTTCACTATTTTTGGTCCTCTTTTTCATCCAGCCAGATGAAGAGGATGAGAGTGAACAATTAAAAACGGTTTAAATATAGAAAAAAGATGGTATTTTGCCATCTTTTTTCTTTTTTATAAATTGACATGTAAAATTTTGATAGTTAAACTAATGTATAGTAATATCTTTTAAATTATCCCAAATTGGAGGTGTTCAAAAACATTCATTTTCTGTCTTTCTTTAGGCAGAAATTGAGCTCGCGTGCTGATGATGGAGATATGCTTCTTCAACACGAAAGGACAATTGAATAGGTCATCCTGCCATTTGAAGGAGACGCAGTCAGCACTTCAGACACGCTCAAATACAGCAAATTGATTGAAGAAGTAGAAGGAGCTTGAAGCAGCTATGTTGCAAATAATTAAAGCAAGATGGATTGTATTAGTGGTGTGGATGATAACAGCTGTGATTCTGTTTATTACTGCGCCCGATTTAGAGGAATTAACAAGAGAAAAAGGGCAATTAAAGGTTCCGGAGGGGACACCAACAGCTGAGGCACTTCACCTATTGGATAAGCTGTCAGATAAGAACGGGAAGAAAGATACAGGTGTGCTTGTATTCTCCGAACAACATCTGTTCCCTGCGAAAGAGCAGGAATTAAAAAAGGCTTTAGCTGCACTCATGTCAAATGCCCCAGAACTCCACATTGACGGAATTACTTCGTATTTTCATGTAGATCCGGACATTCAAAAACAACTTTTATCAAAGGATAAAAGTACACTTCTTGTTCCATTCAAATTCGACCACTACGAAACAAAAGCTGTGAAGATTAAAGAACAAATTGAGGAAGTTTTAAAGCCCTATCATGTCTCATATGAAATAACGGGTCAAAAGTTTGTGGATTCAGATGTCATTCAAAGCTCTCAACAAGGTCTGAAGAAAACTGAACTTATCACGATGATTTTTATTTTCTTTATTTTAATTATTGTTTTCAGATCGATATTGGCACCTGTTGTTCCGCTCATTACGATAGGCATTTCTTACGCTGTCAGCCGGTGTATTGTGGCTTTTCTCGTAGAATATACACAATTTCCTCTATCTAATTTTACTCAGATTTTTATGGTAGCCATTATGTTCGGTATCGGAACGGATTATTGCATCCTGCTGTTAAGCCGTTTTAAAGAGGAGATCGGTCAAGGCCGTGATGTCAAAGAGTCGATTATCGTCACATATCAATGTGCAGGGAAAACGGTATTTTTCAGCGGCTTAGCCGTGTTAGTCGGCTTCTCAAGTATTGGATTTGCTAAATTCCAATTGTATCAATCAGCCGTTAGTGTTGCCGTTGGAGTAGGCATTCTGCTGATTGCCCTTGTCACCATCGTTCCCTTTTTTATGTCTGTTTTCGGAAAATCTCTATTCTGGCCATCTAAAAGAGAAAACATTCGGCACCCGCAAAGTAAAATGTGGGAATGGGCTGGGCGTTTTTCATTTAAAAGGCCGCTGATCAGCTTAGGGTTAGTCGCTCTTATTACGGTACCTCCTATTCTGATGTACGACGGCACCCTATCTTATAACAGTTTAAATGAAATCGGGAATAAATATGAGTCGGTGTCAGCATTTAATACGATATCAGAGCAATTTGGCTTTGGTGAAGCGCTGCCGCTGAATGTGCTTGTCGAAAATGATCATAAGCTGGATAATCAAGAAAAGATTGTCATGATTGAAAAACTGACTCGTAAATTAAATGACATTGACGAAGTCAAAACAGTCCGCAGTGTCACGCGTCCTGTTGGGGACGGGCTGAGCCAGCTTTATGTCACCTCTCAAGCGAAAGAGCTTGGAGGAGAACTCGGCAAAGGCCATGAAGGGATCGGGAAAATTTCAGATGGCTTGACCGAAACAAATCTCGCTCTTCTCAAACAAAAACCAAAAATTGAAGAATCCGCTCAAGGCATTGACCAGCTGATTGATGGAACAAAAGCAATCAAAAGCGGTATCGGAGAAGTCAGGGAATCCCTAATCTCTTTAGAAGATGGGGTGAGACGCAGTAAGGAAGGCGTCGGCACCATTCGAAGTAAAATCAAAAAAGCGAAAAAAGAATTAGAGCAAGAATATCGCAGCAGCGAAACGATGATTCAAGAGCTAGAGCGAGTGGTGAATACACTTGAACGCCATGCGAAATCGAATCAGCAGCTGATGACAACCATTAAGAAAGTAAGGGCATCCTATGAAAATCTATCATTTGAAGCACTAGAAAATCGTCTTCCAGAAGTAAAAGACATGGATGAATATAAAGAAATCAAGAAGGTATTCAAAGAAACAAAAGGAATGCTTGATCAAGCAGGGGATCAAATGAGTGTATATGAAGAGGAAGCCGCTCACTTTAAGCAAAAGATCAAGCAGGCAGATCAAGTGATTCAAACCTTATCAAGCAAGCAAAAAGAAGTAAAACGCCAAGTGCAAGCGCTCATGGATGGGCTTGATCAAATTTATGACGGCCTTGGCCAAACAAATGAGGGCCAAAAACAATTGATTAAAGAAATGCCTAAAATCGAAGATGGTGCAGATCAGCTGACAGACGGCCAAAAAGCCATCAAAAAAGGATTTAGCCAGCTTTCATCAAAACTTACATTGTTAACAGATGGATTAGGTGAAAGTATTGAAGGGCTTGAACAGGTCAAAAGCGGCTTCACCGAAGCTGACGGCTACTTAAAGCAGCTTCAGCAAGCGCCAGATGAAGAAATAACGGGCTGGTTTATTCCAGAAGAAGTGCTGAAACGCCAAGAATTTAAGCAAATCTTTCATACGTATATGTCTCCAGATCGTAAATTAACGACTTTTGAAGTCATCTTAAATGTGAATCCATACAGTAATGAAGCGATGAAAGGTGTCGCGAAAATTGAGGAAACCCTTGATCAATATTTACCTGTAAGTGGACTCAAAAATGCCAAATACGGTGTATCTGGTATCTCAAGCTTAAATGTGGACTTAAAAGAAACGTCTGACGGTGACTTTATTCGAACTGTTTTCTTCATGTTAATTGGTATTTTTATTATTTTAATTATTTTATTACGGTCAATCGTCATGCCGATATACTTAACACTTTCACTGATTTTAACGTATTTTACATCAATCGGGTTAACAGAATGGATCTTTAAAACATTTTTTGGCTACGATGGTGTCAGCTGGGCTGTTCCATTTTTCAGCTTTGTCATTCTTGTGACGCTCGGGATCGATTATTCCATCTTCCTCATGGATCGTTTTAATGAATGGAAGGGAGAGCATGTACAAGCATCGATGATATCAGCGATGAGAAATATGGGTTCTGTCATTATTTCTGCAGTGGCCATTTTAGCAGGTACGTTCGCTGCTATGCTGCCATCAGGAGTATTATCGCTTGTTGAAATTGCAACGGTCGTACTCATTGGACTTTTATTATATGCTTTTGTTGTATTGCCCCTCTTTATTCCGGTCATGGTTCGTATTTTTGGTAAATGGAATTGGTGGCCGTTTAGAATGAAATAACGACTGGCGTCTCTGCTATGAGCAGAGGCGTTTTTATTTCCTATCCTTTCCTCTGATTGATATAATGTCTATTAAATGGCTGTTTCACGTATATATCAGCCATGTTCTAATACATAATAAATAGGATGAACAAAGGAGGTTTCTCATGACGTACTTACAAGAGAAGACACTGGACACACCCGGTCTTCATACTCATATTGTCAAAACAGAAAAATTTAAAACCGTGACAATCCTTTTTAAAATGCTTGCACCGCTATCCAAAGATGACGTCACCATGCGTTCTCTTTTCCCGCATGTGCTGTTAAGAGGAACAGAAAAGATGCCCAAAACAGGAGCACTGCGTGCCTATTTTGATGAGCTCTATGGAGCAACCGTTTCGGCAGACATGGCAAAAAAAGGTGAGAATCACATCATTACCTTCCGCCTAGAAATGGCGAATGAAAAATATTTAAAGGATCAAACTCCTTTACTAGAAAAAGGGATTTCCTTACTATCCGACCTATTATTCCACCCGTATGTTGAAGATGGGGTGTTTAGTCAATTATATGTGGATCAAGAAAAACGCACTTTAAAACAGCGAATTCAGGCAGTTTATGATGACAAAATGCGTTATTCGAACTTAAGACTCGTGCAGGAAATGTGTAAAGGAGAACCATATGCACTGCACGTCAATGGTGAAATGGAAGACATTGACGCCATCACAGCTCACTCGCTCTTTGAAGCTTATGAGCATGCGCTTCAATCAAACCAGCTTGATCTTTATGTTGTCGGAGATGTTGACGAAGAAGACATCAGCCGAATGGTCTCCCAGTACTTTAAAACAAGTGAAAGAGAACCAGTCAAAAAGCAGACTGAATCAGCAAGAGCTCAAAATGGACCAAAAGAAGTCATTGATGAAGAGGACGTAAAACAAGGCAAGCTGAATATCGGCTTTCGTACACATACAACGATTGCAGATAAAGATTATCCGGCGCTGCATTTGTTTAATGGTATATTCGGCGGTTTCTCGCATTCTAAGCTATTCATTAATGTTCGTGAAAAGGCAAGTCTTGCGTACTATGCTGTGTCTAGACTTGAGAGCTTTAAAGGCTTGATGATGGTCATGTCAGGAATTGAAGTCGGCAACTACCAGCAGGCAGTAGACATCATCAAAGAACAATTTGAAGCGATGCAAAAAGGTGATTTTTCAGATGAAGCAATTGATCAAACAAAAGCAGTCGTCAAAAACCAGCTGCTTGAAACGATCGATACGTCTTATGGAACAGCAGAATATTTGTATCAGCATGCCGTTGTGCCAACTGGGGAAACCCTTGATTCCTTTTTAGAAGCATTAGACCGAGTGACAAAAGAGGACATCATCAAAGTGGGTCAGAAAATCGAATGGGATACGACCTATTTTCTTAAAGGAACGGAGGGTGCTTCATGACAGTGAAAACAATTCAATTCGATCAGCTGCAAGAAACGGTCTATCACGAAAAAATGGAAAGCGGACTTGACGTCTATGTGCTGCCAAAGCAAGGGTTTAACAAAACCTATGCGACCTTTACAACAAAATATGGCTCTGTCGATAACGAATTTGTGCCGCTTGGAAAAGAAGACATGATTCGAGTGCCTGACGGAATTGCCCATTTCTTAGAGCATAAGCTGTTTGAAAAAGAAGATGGAGACGTGTTTCATACTTTTAGTAAACAAGGAGCATCCGCAAACGCTTTTACAACGTTTACAAGAACGGCTTATTTATTCTCAAGCACCTCAAATGTCGAACAGAACCTTGAGACACTCATTGATTTTGTTCAAGAGCCTTATTTTACTGAAAAAACAGTCGAAAAAGAAAAGGGCATCATTGGTCAAGAGATTAACATGTATGATGACAATCCGGACTGGCGTTTATTCTTTGGTCTGATTGAAAATTTATATCAAGAGCATCCTGTGAGAATAGATATTGCTGGAACAGTAGAGAGCATTGCCCCTATTACAAAAGATCATTTATATGAATGCTATGAAACGTTCTATCACCCGAGCAATATGCTTCTATTCGTTGTCGGGCCTGTTGATCCGAAGCAAATTTTAGATCAAGTCAGAGCGAATCAGGCGAAAAAGCCATTTACAGACCAGCCGGAGATCAAACGAAAAGACATCAATGAGCCTGAAGGTGTATACCGGAAAGAATACGAACTTCCAATGAACGTACAAGGCTCTAAATGTATGTTCGGTTTGAAAACAAAGAATCCGCATAAAAAAGGAAATCAGCTGCTAAAGCATGAGCTTGGGATGAATCTCATTTTAGAGACGCTGTTTGGCAAAAGCTCCTTACAATATGAACAGATGTATGAAAAGGGCTTAATTGATGAAACATTCAGCTACGATTATACCGAAGAAGGCGGTTTTGGCTTCACTTCAGTTGGCGGGGATACAAATGATCCTGATCAACTCGCAAAGGTATTAAAAGAAACCCTTCTTCAAGCAAAAAGCCTCATGACAGAAGAGAAAATTGAGCTTGCACGCAAGAAAAAAATCGGCAGCTTTTTAAAAGCCATGAATTCTCCAGAATATATCGCGAACCAATTTACTCGATATGCATTCTTAGACATGAGCTTATTTGATGTCGTCACAATGCTGGAACAAATTCAATTAGCTGATATTCAGCAAATTTTAGATGAAGAAATTGATGAAGAACGGATGTCTGTTTTCAAAGTCGTCCCAAAAACAAAATAAATTTAAAAAGACAAACTCATATCGGCAGAGTTTGTCTTTTTTATGTTCATTGAAAAAGCCGCTTTATTTACGAGGATATTCATTGACATTTGTTTTGGATATTAGTTAAACTCTTTAATAGTTAAACACTTAAACTAAAAAGGAGCAGCGTATGGAACAAAATAAAATTGCCCAGCTCATCCAGAGGTATGCAGATGTCTATCTCTGGATGGAGAAAAAAGTCTCGAGTATGATCACCGAAAAGCTTGATAAAGAGCTGACGCTTGATCAATATTACTCGCTTCGATACATCAATTTACATCCAGGGTGTACATCTACGGACCTTGCTTATGTATGTAATGTAAACAAAAGTGCTGTAACATCCATGACCAACCGTCTTTTTACGAAAAACTATATTTTTCGTGAACATGATCAAGCTGACAGAAGGAATGTTCATCTGTACGTCACGCCAGAGGGCAAAGAAGTGGTCAGCCGAATGGAAAAGCAGCTTCAAGACTTAGTTCGGTCTTATTTTGAAAAGCTTGAAGAAAAAGAAATGGAATCATTTATTCAAACATATGAAAAGATCTATCAAGTGATCATCGAAGAGGAGGCACAAAGTACTAATGAGAGCAATCATAAAGGGTAGATGGCTGATCACGATCCTGTGGGTCGTATTAGCGGCAGTGTTACTCATCACCGCTCCTAATATGGCGCAATTAACAAAAGAAAAGGGGCAAATTTCTGTACCAGACGGCTATCCGTCCTCATATGCCAATCAGTTATTAAAGAAAATGTCTGAAAACGGCGATACAGAAAAATCAATCGTCATTGTCTTTCAAGAAAAGAACATTGTGAAAGAAAGAGAAACATCTTTAAAAAAGGCAATGGATATTTTAGAAAAGGATCAAGATCTCCACATAGAGGACATTACTTCTTACTTTGAAGCCAATAAAGATATCAAAAAACAAATGCTCTCTAAAGATCAAACGACACTCCTTGTTCCAGTTACATACGACTCAAACAAAATCAAAGCGTCCGATTTTAAAGATAGAGTCAATGAAAAGCTGAAAAGCTTAAATCTGAAATTTGAAATGACAGGGCAGCCGTTAATTGATGATGATGTTATTACAAGTTCGCAGGAAGGCCTGAAGAAAACAGAATTCATTACGATTGGGTTTATTCTCGTTGTCCTTATTCTTGTCTTTAGGTCAGCTGTGGCGCCTTTCGTTCCGTTAGTCGCAGTGGCACTGTCTTACTTGGTGAGTCAATCAATCGTAGCTTATTTAGTGAAATATGTAGACTTTCCGCTCTCGACCTTTACTCAGATCTTTATGGTCGCGATCATGTTTGGAATTGGAACGGACTACTGCATACTGCTTCTCAGCCGTTTTAAGGAAGAGATCGCACACGGTAAAGATAAAATTGAGGCGATTCTGATTACGTATAAAACAGCAGGAAAGACCGTCTTATTCAGCGGAATTGCGGTTCTGATCGGTTTTACATGTATTGGCTTGGCACAATTCCAGCTTTATAAATCAGCTGTTGCAGTAGCAGTTGGGGTTGCTGTGCTCATTGTGGCTCTTCTCACGATTGTGCCGTTCTTTATGGCAGTTTTAGGAAAGGTGTTATTTTGGCCGATTAAAGGCGATATTGCCCACCCGCAGTCAAAAATGTGGGAAACAGCAGGCCGTTTTTCATTTAAGAAACCGCTTTTCAGTTTATTAATTGTAGGAATCATTACGCTTCCGCCAATTCTCATGTATAAAGGAACTCTTTCTTATAACAGCTTAGATGAAATTGGTAATAAATACGAATCGGTTAACGCATTCAATACCATTTCTGATAAGTTTGGACCGGGTGAAGCACTTCCGGCAACAGTGGTTGTGAAATCATCTGACCTTTTAGACAACAATGAAGGGCTGATTGCCATCGAAAAACTCAGCCGTGCAATTGAACAAACAGATGGCGTCAGCAAAGTCAGAAGTGCCACCCGTCCTGTCGGTAAAGGGCTGAGTGATCTGTACGTAAAATCACAAGCCAAAGAACTGAACACAGGACTTGATAAAAGCAATGAAGGCTTGAAAAACATCCAAGATGCACTGACGACAATGAGTCAATCCATTGAGGATCAAACGCCGCAAATCAAATCATCAGGAAAAGGCATTAACAAATTGATTTCTGGTACAGAATCTGTGCAAACAGGGATTCAAAATGTTGAAAAATCCTTAAGAAAATTGCAAAACGGCATCGACCAAAATAAAAAAGGTGTAGCAGCCATTAAAGATGAAATCAAAGGTGCAAAAAAGGAATTAATGGCTCAAGTCGCACAAGTGAATCAGCAAGTTTCACTGTATAAAAGCATTTCCAAAGAATTAAAGGCAGCATTAGCGCAAGTGGATACGTCATCCTCTGCCGCAGCAGATGTAAAAGCGTTAATCAAACAAGCAAATACACAATTTAGTACCCTTGAAAAGCAAATCCCGCAGGTAAAAGAAAATCAATCGTATCAAGCGATTAAAGCTTCGTACAATGAACTTTCTGCGACTTTGCAAGAAGGGGCGAAACAGGCAGACAGCTATGCCAAACAAGCGAAAGAAGCTAGAAAGCAGCTTGAAGCAGCTGATGCCTTTATCGCAAAAGCTTCTGAGCAGCAAAAAGTCTTGACAAATCAAATCGATGAACTCATTGCTGGCTTAGATGCAGTTGAAAATGGACTGGATCAAACGTCTAAAGGTCAAGGACAATTAGCTGATAATATGCCAAAGCTTGCAAATGGAGCGGGCGACATCATGAATGGCCAAAAGCAAATGAAAGAAAAGATTGGCGGCTTTGGGGATAACCTGACCAAGCTGACAGACGGTCTGAACAAAAGTGTGAAAGGATTGGAGAAAATTTCAAGCGGCTTAATGGGTGCAGGTGACTACTTAGACGAACTGAAAAATGCACCAGATCAAGATATGACCGGCTGGTTTATTCCAAAAGACGTCTTAAAAAATAAAGCATTCAAGCAAGTATTTGATTCATACATGTCAGATGACCGCAAGATGACAAAAATTGATGTCATTTTAGAGAAAAATCCATATGGAAATGACGCCTTGTCGATAATTAAACAAGTGGAAGCTTCTGTCGAGCGGGCACTTCCTGAAACAAACCTAAAAGATGCGTCATTTGGCGTCTCAGGTGTATCAAGTATGAACGCTGATCTAAAACAGCTGTCAGACCAAGATTTCAATAAGACAGTTCTTTACATGATGATTGGTATTTTCCTTATTTTGGTGATTTTGTTCCGTTCGCTTGTCATGCCGCTTTACTTGGTAGGTTCACTCATATTGACTTACTTTACAGCAATCGGTGTAACAGAATTTATTTTCACCCATTTCTTCGGATATCCTGGCATTAACTGGGCAGTACCATTCTTTGGATTTGTCATATTAATGGCGCTCGGAGTCGATTATTCGATTTTCTTAATGGAGCGGTTCAATGAATATAAAACAAAAGACATCCAGTTTGCCATGACTGAATCAATGAAAAATATGGGATCTGTCATTATGTCTGCTGCTGTTATTTTGGCAGGTACATTTGCCGCAATGCTTCCATCCGGTGTGCTGTCTCTCCTGCAGATTGCAACACTTGTCCTCACAGGACTTTTACTGTACGCACTCGTTGTGCTACCATTATTCGTACCTGTGATGGTGAAATTGTTCGGATCAGCCAACTGGTTCCCATTTAAACGAAAAGAATAGGTATTCTATATAGAAAGAAGGAATCAATGTGACGAGTCGTTGGGCGCTGATAACAGGTGCCAGTGGCGGGATTGGGCAGGCAGTTGCCAAAAAGCTTGCCCAAGAAGGCTGCCATGTGATGCTCCATTATTATAAAAATGAACAGGCAGCTGTGCGCCTCGCCGCTCATTTGGATGAGGTATATTCCATTCAAACGCATGTCGTTCAAGCAGATTTATCTAAAACGGGAGGAGCAGATGAGCTTGTCAGCCGTCTGCCGCTCTGTCCAGATATTCTTGTTTTAAATAGCGGCAGGAGCCATGTCGGATTGGTGACAGACACAGAAAAAGACGTATTAGCCAGTATGGTGCAGCTTCATGTCACAAGTCCATATGAGCTTACCCAATCCCTTTTACCTGCCATGATTCAAAAGAAAGCAGGCCATATCATTGCGGTCAGCTCGATATGGGGAGAAACGGGAGCATCGTGTGAAGTGCTGTACAGCATGGTCAAAGGTGCGCAAAATGCATTTATAAAAGGATTAGCAAAAGAGCTTGCTCCAAGTGGAATTAGAGCAAATGCTGTCTCGCCAGGTGCTGTCAAAACAGACATGATGAATCGTTTTACGCAGGAAGACATCGCGATGCTGGAAGAAGAAATTCCGCTTGGCCGGCTTGCATCGCCTGAGGAGGTTGCAGATGTCATTTGGTTTCTCGCCTCAAAACAGTCAAGTTATATCACCGGTCAAATTTTATCTGTCAATGGCGGCTGGTACTGTTAAAAAACGTGTATAATTCGTCTCTCCATGACAAAAGCTATGGCTGTAATTCATCTTTTCGAATGGAGGAATCGACATGTCTGTACTTGAGAACTGGGACCATTGGAAAAACTTTTTAGGTGATCGCTTAAATCATGCGCAGGATAAAGGTTTAGAGGATGAGACCATCAATAACCTTGCGTATGAAATTGGCGGATATCTAGCTAACGAAGTTGAGGCAAAGAACGAGCAGGAAAGAGTACTTGCTGACCTTTGGAGCGTTGCATCAGAAGATGAGCAGCGTGCCATTGCAAATATGATGGTCAAGCTGGTTGAAAATAATAGCTCGCACTAAACAAAAAGAGAGGTCGTTTGTGCCTCTCTTTTTATTTTAACCGTTTCACAACATTGTGCTTTCTAAAAATGTGAAAATGCTTTATGATAAAGGAAGGTAAAAATTTGCCACAATGAAGGGGGTAATATCATTTGGCAAAGCTCGAATGGTATTTTGAATATGAGATACAGGTAAACCGTCCCGGACTTTTAGGAGACATTTCTTCTCTAATGGGGATGCTTTCAATTAATATTGTGACAATCAATGGTGTTGATGTATCAAGACGCGGAATGCTTTTACGCTGTGACCACACAGATCAAATTAAGCGGCTTGAATCAATTTTAAATACAATGGAAACGATAAAAGTAACGAAATTAAGACAGCCAAAGCTTCGTGACCGCTTAGCTGTTCGTCATGGAAGATACATACAGCGTGATGCGGATGACAAAAAGACGTTCCGTTTTGAAAGAGACGAGCTCGGTCTTCTTGTTGATTTTATGGCTGAACTCTTTAAAAAAGAAGGACATAAATTGATTGGGATTCGCGGAATGCCGCGTGTCGGAAAAACAGAATCAATTGTGGCTTCAAGTGTTTGTGCAAGCAAGAGATGGCTGTTTGTATCATCAACTCTTTTGAAACAGACGATCCGAAGTCAGCTGATCGCAGATGAATACAGCCCAGATAACGTCTTTATTATTGATGGGATTGTGTCGACAAGAAGAGGTTCTGAGAAGCATTTGCAGCTTTTAAGGGAAATTATGAGACTGCCGGCAACGAAGGTGGTCGAGCATCCAGACATCTTTATTCAAAATTCAGAATATACAATGGATGATTTCGACTATATCATTGAATTGCGGAATAGCGCAGACGAAGAGATTACATATGAACACGCTGAAGAACCACAAGTGTTTGATCATTCTGGTTTTTCCGGCTTCGATTTTTAATATGGTAATGGTAGGTGTTTGTTTTGACTGAATTGGGAAAACGGCTCGTTGAGGCCAGAGAGGAAAAAGGGATGTCGCTGGAGGATCTGATGGCGGCTACCAAGATCCAAAAGCGCTATTTGCTAGCAATCGAACAAGGAAACTATGATATTATTCCAGGTAAATTTTACGTCAGAGCGTTTATTAAACAATATGCCGAAGCCGTTGGACTGAATCCTGAACAATTGTTCGAAGAATTTCGTAAAGATGTTCCAAGCACGTATAACGATGAAGTATCTGATAAATTATCGAATATTAAGCCGCAAAGAGAGCTGCCAAAGCCTGCCTCGAAAGTGCTTGAACTATTGCCGACAATTTTAATTATTGGAGGCATCATTGTGGTCATCGCCATCATCTATGTGATCGTGCAGGCGGTCAATCATGATAGCGGACAGAAGAATAATCAGGCGGCCCCTCAGCAATCAGAATCTAAATATGAAGTATCTGAGGATTCATCTCTTGCAAAAGATCAAAAGAAAAAAGAAAAAGCTTCGTCAGATGATAAAGAAAAATCTTCTAAAAAAGACGATTCATCAAAAGACGATGAAACTGTTTCTTTAAAGGCGACGAATACAGAAGGCTCGACAACAACGTATGAAGTATCAGGTGCAGACGAAATGGAGTTAACCATTTCTGCCTCGCAAGCTTCATGGCTGCGCGTAAGAGACGAATCTGGAAAAGTGCTGAAGATGGGTGAACTAAAAGATGGCGAATCGTTTAAAACAGACCTGTCTGAGCTTTCTCAGGTCGATATCCGCCTAGGCAATGCGTCTGGAATAGATATCAAGGTAAATGACGAGACACTTAAGTACGAATTAGACCCTAAGAACACCATGACACAAAACATTGTGATTGTGAATAAAGGAAAGGAAAAGTCATCTTAAGCAAGTAGATGACTTTTCTTTTGTTCCTACTATTATATACATAAAAAATTGCATTATTGGAGGATTGGATTTCATGTTTAACTTACCGAATAAAATAACCCTTTCTAGGATCGCCTTGATCCCTGTTTTTATGATTATTATGCTTGCACCGCTAGATTGGGGTGTTGCGCGCTTTGGCGACGTCAGCATCGAAGTGACGCACCTTGTTGGAGCGATCCTGTTTATTGTCGCTTCAACAACTGACTGGATTGATGGATACTACGCACGTAAGCTTAATTTAGTGACGAACTTTGGTAAATTTTTAGATCCGCTTGCAGATAAATTGCTTGTTTCAGCTGCTTTAATTATACTTGTTCAATACAACCTCACACCGGCATGGATGGCGATTGTGATCATCAGCCGTGAATTTGCTGTAACAGGTCTAAGGCTTGTATTAGCCGGAGGCGGTGAAGTAGTGGCAGCGAATATGCTTGGAAAGGTGAAGACATGGGCGCAGATCATTGCGATTTCAGCACTTTTACTGCATAACCTGCCGTTTGAACTAGTGTCATTCCCGTTTGGTGATCTAGCGATGTGGGTAGCGGTGTTCTTCACTGTTGTCTCAGGTTGGGATTACTTTGTAAAAAACTGGGAAGCTTTAAAGAATTCTAACTAAAAAGGACGTGTACGCTTTGAAGTCAGAGAGAAAAGCAGAAATTATTGCAGTCGGTTCCGAACTATTGCTAGGGCAAATTACGAATACGAATGCACAATTCATCAGCAAACAACTAGCTGAAATTGGTGTGAATGTTTATTACCACACAGCAGTTGGTGACAATCCAGAGCGTTTAAAACAGGCCATTCAGGTGGCGCAGGAAAGATCTAATTTTATTATCTTCTCAGGTGGTCTTGGACCAACCAAAGATGACTTAACAAAAGAAACCATTGCGAGCTCGCTTGGGAAAGAGCTTGTACTAAATGAAGAAGCATTTGAATCGATTCAAGACTACTTTCTAAAGACCGGACGCGTTATGTCACCGAACAACCGTAAGCAGGCACTCGTTCTAGAAGGGTCTGATGTGCTCGTGAACCGTTTCGGGATGGCCCCGGGTATGTTTGTTCAAGAAGACGATACGTTTTATATGCTTCTTCCTGGACCGCCAAGTGAATTGCACCCGATGTTTGAAAACGAGGCAAAGCCGCTGATTTCTGAGAAGCTTGGCTTAAAGGAAAAGATCGTGTCTGTTGTTCTGCGCTTCTTCGGAATCGGTGAATCGCAGCTTGAAACAGACCTAGAAGATTTAATTGACGCTCAAACGAATCCGACAATTGCACCACTCGCATCTGACGGTGAAGTGACGCTAAGGCTGACTGCTAAGCATGAGGATGAAAAAGAAACAGAGCGTCTGTTAAAAGAAACAGAAGCGCAAATTTTGGCGCGGGTAGGTGAGTACTTCTACGGATATGGGGATACATCACTTGTCCGCGAAGCATCCAAAGCCTTGCACGAGCACGGAAAAACAGTAGCAGCAGCAGAAAGCCTGACTGGCGGAATGTTCTCCGAATGGCTGACAGATCTCGAAGGAGCATCATCCATTTTGAACGGAAGTGTGGTTTGTTATACAAACCAAGTCAAGCAGCAGGTACTTGGCTGCCGGGAGGAAACATTGTCTTCTCATGGTGCTGTCAGCAAAGAGTGTGCTTTAGAGCTTGCTGAAGGAGTTAGAAAGCTGACCGGAAGTGATATTGGCATTAGCTTTACGGGTGTAGCAGGACCTGATACCCAAGAGGGTCAGCCTGTTGGAAAAGTGTTCATTGGACTATCTACGAAAGACCAGACGGACGTGTTTGAATGGATGTTTACAGGCAGCCGGTCGGGCATTCGAAAGCGTGCTGTGAAATATGGTCTGCATCACTTACTCAACTTATTAAAAGAGAGTTAATTTTGTTTTTTGTTAGGTTTACTCCTTTATAAAAGTGCGTTTTTTCTAATAGAAAATACTCTTTTCTTAAAAAATCTGCCAAGAAAAAATCGAATATGTGTTCGTTTTTTTCTTGGCAAATGACGTAAAACAAGGTATAGTATAGATAGTGGAATTGATAAAGGAGGAAACAATAGAATGAGTGATCGTCAAGCAGCCTTAGATATGGCTCTTAAACAAATAGAAAAACAGTTTGGTAAAGGCTCTATTATGAAACTAGGAGAGCAAACAGATACACGTATTTCAACAGTACCTAGTGGTTCGTTAGCACTTGATACTGCGCTTGGAATAGGCGGATATCCCCGCGGCCGTATTATCGAAGTATATGGTCCAGAGAGTTCTGGTAAAACGACAGTAGCCCTTCATGCCATTGCTGAAGTTCAGCAGCAGGGAGGACAAGCTGCATTTATTGATGCAGAGCATGCACTCGATCCAGTTTACGCTCAAAAACTAGGTGTCAACATTGATGAACTGTTACTTTCTCAGCCGGATACAGGAGAGCAAGCACTTGAAATTGCAGAAGCTCTTGTCCGAAGCGGGGCAGTTGATATTGTTGTTATTGACTCTGTAGCTGCTCTTGTACCAAAAGCAGAGATTGAAGGAGACATGGGTGATTCACACGTTGGTCTTCAAGCACGTTTGATGTCCCAAGCGCTCCGTAAACTATCAGGTGCCATC
Organism: Bacillus sp. FSL M8-0350; assembly: GCF_038593345.1. NCBI lineage: Bacteria > Bacillati > Bacillota > Bacilli > Caryophanales > Bacillaceae > Bacillus > Bacillus sp. FSL M8-0350. Next base: position 1,682,083 of record NZ_CP151985.1, read on the forward strand.
AACAAATCAAAAACAATTGCCATCTTTATCAACCAAATTCGTGAAAAAGTTGGTGTCATGTTTGGTAACCCTGAAACAACGCCTGGTGGACGTGCGCTGAAGTTCTATTCGTCTGTTCGTTTAGAAGTGCGCCGTGCTGAACAGCTGAAACAAGGCAATGACATTATGGGGAATAAAACGAGAATTAAAGTGGTCAAAAACAAAGTAGCACCTCCATTCCGTATTGCCGAAGTAGACATTATGTACGGTGAAGGGATCTCAAAAGAGGGAGAAATCATCGACCTTGGAAGCGAGCTGGATATCGTACAAAAGAGCGGTGCTTGGTATTCTTACCAAGAGGAACGTCTTGGACAAGGCCGTGAAAATGCGAAACAGTTCCTAAAAGAAAATAAAGATATCATGCTGATGATCCAGGAGCAAATTCGCGAACACTACGGTTTGGATACAAACGGAGTGAAAGCAGCTGAAGAAGAAGGACAAGAAGAATTGGAGTTTAATGACTAAAAAGACTAAAAGACGCTGAAAAGCGTCTTTTTTTTACATTTACATGACAGCTGGCAGGTCAAAAGTTCTGTCTTTGCTTGAAATAACGACTTACGCCTCAGTCTGACTAGCTTGACAAGTATTTCCGACACAATTACAATGGGAATGTATCACTTGTTTTTCTTAACATGATTGATAACTAATTTAAACTTGACAAGGGCAGTGAGGATCTCATTCCCTGTGAAGGCCCTGTATGTTGAGACACAAAACAATGTACATGCCGACACTTTATTTGTAAAACCAAGTTCATAGCAAGAGGAGGTGAAAATATGTCGCCTACGATGTTTACGATCATCTCCATTTTGCTGAGCCTAATCTGTTTAGTTGTTGGCTACTTTGTTCGTAAAACCATTGCAGAAGCAAAAATATCCGGCGCAAGAAACATGGCCGAACAAATTGTTGAGGATGCAAAGCGTGATGCGGAAGCATTGAAGAAAGAAGCGCTCTTGGAAGCGAAAGATGAAATTCATTCGTTTCGTGTAGAGGCGGAGCAAGAAGTTCGTGAAAGACGAAATGAGCTTCAAAGACAAGAAAACCGTTTACTTCAAAAAGAGGAAAATCTTGATCGCAAAGACGAATCTTTAGATAAACGGGAGTCCCTGTTGGAGAAGAGAGATCATTCTCTGAATGAACGACAACAACATATTGAAGAGATGGAAAGCAAAGTGGATGATATGATTCGTTTGCAGAAAGCCGAGTTGGAACGTATTTCAAGTCTAACTCGAGATGAAGCGAAACAAATCATTCTGGATCAAGTTGAAAATGAGCTTTCCCACGACATTGCAGTCATGACGAAAGAATCTGAAAACCGAGCGAAAGAAGAGGCTGACAAAAAGGCGAAAAACATTCTTTCACTTGCGTTACAGCGTTGTGCAGCTGATCATGTGGCTGAAACAACGGTATCTGTAGTCAATCTTCCAAATGATGAGATGAAAGGTCGTATTATCGGACGTGAAGGACGAAATATCCGTACGTTAGAAACGTTAACAGGTATTGACCTGATCATAGATGATACACCTGAAGCTGTCATACTATCGGGCTTTGATCCGATTAGACGTGAAACAGCGAGGATAGCTCTGGACAAGCTAGTCCAGGATGGCCGCATTCATCCTGCACGAATTGAAGAAATGGTGGAAAAATCACGCCGTGAAGTCGATGATTATATCCGTGAGATGGGTGAGCAAACGACATTCGAAGTCGGAGTTCACGGTCTGCATCCGGATCTGATCAAAATTCTCGGCCGCTTAAAATTCCGTACAAGTTATGGACAAAATGTCCTGAAGCATTCAATTGAGGTTGCACATCTTGCAGGTCTCATGGCTTCAGAGCTTGGAGAAGATGCAAAGCTTGCAAAACGAGCAGGTCTTCTGCATGACATTGGAAAAGCCATTGATCATGAAGTAGAAGGAAGCCACGTAGAAATTGGCGTTGAGCTTGCGACGAAATATAAAGAGCATCCTGTTGTTATCAACAGTATTGCCTCTCACCACGGTGACCAAGAACCGACATCTATTATCGCTGTTCTTGTTGCGGCAGCTGATGCATTATCTGCAGCACGCCCTGGTGCAAGAAGTGAGACACTTGAAAATTACATTCGGAGACTTGAGAAATTAGAAGATATCTCTGAATCTTATGAAGGTGTTGAAAAATCGTTTGCGATACAGGCTGGACGTGAAGTACGTATTATGGTGAAGCCAGATTCAATTAATGATCTTGAAGCTCACCGTCTAGCAAGGGATATTCGTAAGCGAATTGAGGACGAGCTCGATTACCCTGGTCACATTAAAGTGACAGTCATTCGAGAAACTCGCGCAGTAGAGTATGCAAAATAGAGCGGTGCGCTTAGCGCCGCTTTATTTTTTTGTGTAAATATGCAACACTGATAAGAAGATCAATTTAAAAGAGAAAGGGTTCAAAAGCGCATGAAAATATTATTTGTTGGAGATATCGTCGGTTCACCTGGCAGAGACACACTGAAAGAATACTTGCCAAAGCTGAAGAAAAAATATCAGCCGCACTTTACTATTGTCAACGGAGAAAATGCTGCTCACGGGAAAGGTCTAACTGAAAAAATCTATCATGAGCTGCTGCAAGCAGGAGCTGATGTGCTCACAATGGGTAACCATACATGGGATAAAAGAGACATTTTCGATTTCATCGATGATGCAGCAAATATGGTCCGACCTGCTAACTTCCCAGAAGGCACACCTGGAAAAGGTCTCACGTTTATTAAAAAACAAGGAAAAGAACTGGCTGTCATCAACCTGCAAGGACGTACGTTTTTACCGCCAATTGACTGCCCATTTCAAAAAGTAGATGAATTAATTGCGGAAGCATCCAAACGGACACCGTTTATTTTTATTGATTTTCATGGTGAAGCCACAAGTGAAAAGCAAGCGATGGGCTGGTATACAGACGGCCGTGCATCATGTGTCGTTGGAACGCATACACATGTTCAAACAGCAGATAACCGCGTATTGCCTAAAGGAACTGCGTATATTTCAGATGTCGGGATGACAGGACCTTATGATGGCATTTTAGGTGTTGACCGAGAAACGATCATTAAACGATTCAAAACAAGTCTCCCAGTTCGTTTTGAAATTGCAGAAGGCCGCACGACGTTAAGTGCAGTGATCGTAGAAATTGACGAACAGTCGAAAAAAGCTGTCAAAATTGATCGAATTTTGATAAATGATGACCATATTTTCTTTGAATAAATGTTCACATATTTATTTCAGAAAAATATTAATCAGAAAGAAGGAATATGCGCCCTCTATCGTGAATATAGTAAAAATGGTAGGTAGCCTGCTATTTTTGAAAAACATTTTGGGGATGGATTTTCAAAAAAATAGCATCATCTAACAAAGATTGTTCTAATGAACACTCACTTATCCATTGTAAATTTAAGGGGGAGCAGAAATGGAAATTTTAAAAGTTTCAGCAAAGTCAAATCCGAATTCAGTAGCAGGAGCATTAGCCGGCGTTTTACGTGAACGCGGTGCAGCGGAAATACAAGCAATCGGCGCTGGAGCACTGAATCAGGCGGTTAAGGCTGTCGCCATTGCAAGGGGATTTGTCGCGCCAAGCGGAGTGGATTTGATATGCATTCCAGCCTTTACTGACATTCTGATCGATGGAGAAGAAAGAACAGCCATCAAATTGATTGTTGAGCCACGATAATTCTAATTTTATTATTTTCAACCTGCTTACATCATGTAAGCAGGTTGTTTTTGTTTACCGCTATACATTTCTTATATAACATATTCAGTTCGTGAAATAGATAAAAATGACATATTAGAGCTTGCATTTTTTCACCATGATGATAAATTAAGATTAAGTTGAATTTACTTCATCAAAAATAAATATTTAAGTAGGTGAAATAATGTTCGAAGCTTTTTTGAAAAGAGGAAAGCTAGTTTTTATTTTATTTTTTATCGTTCTCATTGCTGGCGGCTATTTATTCGCGCAGCTTCCTAAACGAGAACTGCCAGAATTCGAGGCGAATCTCGTCACGATTTCTACCGTTTTTCCTGGTGCAGATGCAAAACAGGTGGAAAGAGATGTCACCAATAAACTGGAATCAGCCCTATCTGATATCAACGGTGTAGAGAAAACGAGCTCGGTTTCAGCCATTGGTTTCTCAAATATTGTGATTGAAATTGAGGACCAAGCCGACTTTCAAAAGGCGGCAAGTCAAATTAAGAATGAAACCACAAGTGCTGCGTCGTCTTTTCCTGATGGGGTGATGGAGCCGGAAGTAAAGGATGAATTTGGCAGCGTGCCGGTTGGTTCTTATATGATTGTGTCGAGTGAATCATCGGACTTAGCAAAGAGTCAGAAATCGCTGCGTGCATTGAAGGAAAAAGTGGAGGACATCAAAGGGGTAGACAGTGTCGTTATCAAAGGCTTCAATGACAAACAAGCGATATTAAACTTAGATTCAAACAAGCTGGAGGGTGAAGGGCTCAATGTAACTGATGTCACAAATGCCATCAATCAGGAATTTGACACATCTCCACTAGGCGATATTCGGGCAGGCAAAGAGAAGGTGAAGCTGTCCATCGATACATATGACCGCTTAGATCAGGTTAAAAAGATTGAGCTTTTTTCTAAAACGAAAAGAGAGCCGGTCACAATTAGTCAGCTTGGCAGTTTAAAAGAAGTTGAAAAACAGAAAAGTGATATTGTGTCGTATAACGGAAAGCCCGCTTATTCATTTACTGTGAATATTAAACCAGGGCTTGATATTCCTAAAATGTATGACAAAGTCAGTGATGTCATTGAGAAAGAAAAGCAGCTGCCAAATGGGGTGGAGTGGGTAGACTACTATTCACAAAAAAGTGAAGTGGATACCATTTTCAATGATTTAATAAAAGAAGCCATTGTTGCGGTCATTGCTGTCATAATTGTTACCACACTTGGACTCACGATTGGCGGGGCATTTATCGTTTCACTAGCCATTCCGCTATCGATTACAATTGGAACGATTCCGCTGCCATTTTTACAAGTGGACCTCAATCAAATTTCGATCATCGGCTTTATTATTGCCTTAGGGATACTTGTCGATGATGCCATTGTCGTCAATGATAATATTTTAAGACAAATGAAAAAATACGAAAGTCCGCTTAAAGGAACAATTGCAGGAGTGAAAGAAGTCGCAGGATCCATTTTGACATCAACACTAGCTGTTGTATTTGCCTTCCTGCCACTTGTTTTCCTATCAGGTGCAAACGGTTCATTTATTCGGGCATTACCGTCTGTTCTAGTTACGACTGTGCTTGCATCCATGGTGATTTCTCTGACACTTGTACCGGTCTATCAATATACTGTGAACCGGAAAAGAAAGAACAAATACAGTCAAAAAGAGCCGGGATTCCTAGGGAAACCATTAAAAAGGCTGGCTGATTTTTATGCAGACCGTGTGCTGACAAACATTGTGAAGCGGCCGCTCGTTATTGGACTAAGTGGTTTGCTCGTTGCAACGCTTGCTTTTTTACTTATTTTCGTCACACCATTTGAATTTTTCCCTGCGGCGAATAAGAAAGAAGTGGTCGTCACTGTCACACTTCCAAGTGAAACAACACTAGACAAAACAAATGAAACACTAAAGAAAATAGAACAAGAGATCAAACGGCAAAAAGGCATTGAAGAAACGGCGATTTTTGCAGGCGGCGGTGTGCCGAACCTGTTTAATGAAAGTATTTCAAATGCAAGTGACCACACCGGTCAAGTTGTTGTGAGAGTAGACAATGATCAGATAACTAGTAAGGCATTGATAGATCGTATGACTGAGCCTTTGCGAGAGAAATTCAATGAGGCAGAAATCTTTATGAAAACCATTGTTCAAGGGCCGCCAGCTGGAGCACCAGTGACAGTAACGGTTGCGGGTGAATCTTTTTCAAAGCTCATTGATGTCAAAGAAACGCTGACAAATGAAATGAAAGACAAAGGGGCAAGCTTGATTACGGACGATGTCAATCAGCCGGTGAAAACGATCTCCTTTGAATTAAACCGCGAGCGAATGGCAGAGGATGGGCTCAGTGCTCAATTTGTCAGCAGACAGCTTGGTCTTGTGACAGAAGGGATTCCATTAGGTACCTTTCAACAAGGAACAAATGATATCGATTTAGTGGTGAAACAGGATACAGGCACACATCAAAATGGTTTAAAGCTAAAAGAAATGAATGTGCCTGTGAAGACAAATGAAGGCGGTATGCCTCAACTTGAGCCGCTTAGCCGATATGTAAAAGAAAAAGAAACAGAGCAGTACGAAAGCATTCCACATGAAAATGGAGTGCCGACCATTACGCTGAAGGCGTATCCCGGTGCATCAGATTCGTTTAAAGACGATATGAAAGAAGTCGTCAATCAAGTAGGAAAAAGTTCTGCAGCGAAGGATTTGACCATTTCACAAGGTGGAGAAAATGAAAATCAGACCCAGTTCTTTATTGAAATTAGCCTCTTATTTGCAGTTGTCTTGCTGCTCATTTATGTGACCATCGCATTCCAGTTCAATTCATTGATGCTTCCGCTGTTAGTTCTAGGAACGGTTTACTTAGCCGTATCAGGAGCCATTATCGGACTATTTGTTACACAAACACCATTCAGCTTTATGGCAACAATGGGAATTGTCTCATTGGCTGGTATTGTCGTCCGAAATGCGGTCGTCCTCTTCGAATTTATTGAGCAGCGGCGCAAGCAAGGGTTTGATCAACAGACAGCTGTCATTGAAGCAGGAAGAGCAAGGATGAAGCCGATTCTCTTAACAGCATTTACGGCACTTGTTGCACTAATGCCTGTTGCATTAAGTCATGATCCACTCTTTAAGCCGCTGGCAATCTGCATTGTATCAGGTGTGTTTTTCTCAACAATTCTGACATTATTCATTGTGCCAGCCCTATATGTTGCCGTTTCAAAGAAACGCTGACGATGAAAGCAAATCTCCGATCGAAAGGAGATTTGCTTTTTTTTTAGAAAAATATCCAAAAAAATATGTGGGGTGTTCATTTGTGTTTATCTGGTGGACAGTGGTATTTACGACTAAAATAAGTCGTGTTAAAATCTGATTGGGAGAAGTTTTTTAACAAAGGGGTTGTACGTCATGTGTGGAACGATGAAAGCAATTGTTAAAAAAGAAAGCGCTTACGGAGCGGCGTTGATGGAGATGCCGATTCCAGAAATCAAAAATCATGAAGTTTTGATCCAAGTGAAAGCCACTTCGATATGCGGAACAGACGTGCATATTTATAATTGGGACGACTGGGCTAAGGGAAGAGTCAAAGCGCCCTACATTTTTGGACATGAATTTACTGGGGAAGTTGTTAAAGTGGGGAAGCAAGTCTCACGAGCAAAGGCAGGGGACTTTGTATCGGCTGAGACGCATGTTGTATGTAATCAATGTTATATGTGCTTAACAGGGCAGCAGCATTTGTGCAGTGAAACGAAAATTTTAGGGGTAGACATTGATGGCTGTTTTGCTGAATATGTCAAAGTACCTGAACAAAATGTGTGGCACAATCCAGCCCAAATGCCGGTTGAGCTTGCCTCTATACAAGAGCCGCTAGGAAATGCTGTTCATACTGTACTGCACACACCTGTTTCAGGTAAGTCAGTGGCGATTTTTGGCTGCGGACCAATCGGTTTAATGGCAATTGCTGTCGCAAAAGCCTCCGGGGCTGTTCAAGTGTTCGCTGTTGATAAAAATGAATACAGGCTCGATCTTGCCCGAAAAATGGGTGCAGATCATATTGTAGATATTGGAAAAGATGATCCAGTCGCGATGATTAAGCAGCTCACGCGGATGGAAGGGGCAGACGTGATGTGTGAGATGTCAGGTCATCCAGCTGCCATTAATCAAGCACTCGAAGCTTGTGCAAATGGAGGAAAAGTCAATATACTAAGCTTGCCAGAACGACCAGTGACAATTGATATTACGAATCAAATTGTTTTTAGGGGATTAACCGTGCAAGGGATCACGGGGAGAAAAATGTTTGAGACGTGGCGTCAAGTATCTGAGCTGTTAAGAACGAATACCATTGATGTAAAGCCAGTTGTCACTCATACACTGCCATTTGAAGAGTTCCAAAAGGGATTTGAACTTATGCAAAGCGGTACGTGCGGAAAAGTCGTACTGATGATGCCATCATATCAAAGGGGGAAGAAATGATGAAAGAATTCACATATTTACAAGATGAATTGGACACAATGAAGCAGCAAGGCACCCACCAAACTTTGAAAGAGATCGACTCAAAACAATCATCCACTGTTACATTAAATGAACAATCTGTCATACAACTCTCCTCAAATAACTACTTAGGCCTCACCTCGCACCCAAGGCTGATGAAAGCAGCAAAAGAGGCGATTGATGAATTCGGTGCGGGTACAGGATCTGTACGAACCATCGCCGGCACAATGACAATGCATGAACGCCTTGAAAAAAAGCTTGCTTCATTTAAAAAGACAGAAGCTGCTCTTGTGTTCCAATCAGGCTTTACGACCAACCAAGGGGTCTTATCCAGTATCCTGACAAAAGATGATATTGTCATTTCAGATGAACTGAATCATGCCTCCATTATTGATGGAATCCGATTAACCAAAGCAGATAAGAAAGTATACAGTCATTCTAATATGGAAGAGCTGGAGAAAATTTTGAAGAAATCAATGAATTACCGCGTCCGCCTCATCGTTACAGACGGTGTGTTCTCGATGGATGGAGATATCGCGCCACTTCCTGAGATCGTCAGGCTCGCAGAAGCATATGATGCATTTGTGATGGTAGACGATGCGCATGCCTCGGGCGTGCTTGGCGAGAATGGCCGCGGGACGGTCAACCATTTTAAACTCGACGGCAGAGTGCACATTCAGGTCGGGACACTTAGCAAGGCTGTCGGAGTGCTCGGCGGCTACGTGGCTGGTTCAGCGGTTTTAATTGATTATTTAAAGCATAAAGCAAGACCGTTTTTATTCAGCACCTCACATCCGCCAGCTGTGACTAGAGCGTGTGAAGAAGCGATTGAAGTGCTCTTAGATGAACCGAAGCGAATCGATACACTTTGGGAGAACGCCGCTTATTTTAAAGAAAAAGTCATCAGCCTTGGATTTCAAGTCGCTCCAACAAAGACACCGATTATCCCAATCATGATTGGAGACGAAGCACTTACTTTTCGTTTCTCAAAGGCTTTAATAGAACGAGGCGTGTTTGCCCAAGGCATCGCCTTCCCAACTGTAGCAAAAGGCAAGGCAAGAATTAGAGCCATCATCACAGCCGAGCACACAAAAGAAGAACTAGACCGGGCACTGACAATCATTGAAGAAGAAGCAAAAAAACTAGACATACTTGATTGAGAGAGCGCAGGCTCTCTTTTTTTTGACGATATTCTTTCCAATTTTCATCAAATCTACCGTTTGTTATGTATAATATATGTAAAAAGATCTATTGGGGTAAGTGATGAGACAAATGTTATTTAATAAAGAAGATTTTTATAAGCAATATTTAGATTATAAGAGCAATGTAATAACAGATAAGAATCACCCTTTTCACAAAATGTTTAATAAAGAGATACCAAACAAAATTCAAAATGAATTAGAAAAACGTCATATGAAAAATTTGGATAGAATCGATATTAAAGCATCTACAGGAAATGGAAAAGTTTCAGAGTCTATTTGGATAGCGTTTCTAGACCAGCTCTTAACAAAGAATCAAAAAACAAATAAAACAACAACACAAAAAGGATTATATATAGTCATTTTATTCGCTAATAATGGCAAAGACTTTTATTTATCGATTGGTTTAGGTACTGAAAATCTATCTCTCAAAAAGATTGAATATGAAGCGAGTGTTTGGCGAGAACGACTAAAACCTCAATTGATGAATAGTCCTAATTTAAAAGGATTTGAAATAGGTGATTTTTACTTAGGAGAATCTGATAGACCTAAAAAATATGCAGCAGGTTCTTTGGTATTTAAAAGGTATAATATTGATACATTTAATCAATACGAATTTTTAAAGGACATATATAACTTAAATGAATTTTTTTATGATTTTATTTTCGAAATATATTCGAATCCGGATCTTCATATGGACACAAAGATTAATAAGAGTATAAAACGAAAAAGAATCATCCATAGAGACGTTTATAAGCAATTAAGAGAAGAAAGAGCCAAGCAAAATGAAGAGACAGGTCGAATAGCAGAGAAATTTGTTTATGATATGGAAGTAGAGCAATTAAAAGCAGCGGGTCAGGAGCAATTAGCGAAAAATGTCAATTGGTTAGCCGAGACGGAGGATGGTCATGGATTTGATATCAAATCTTATTACCCTGATGGAAAAGAAAAACTTATAGAGGTGAAGGGTTCTAAACTTGCTCATCAAGACTTTCCTTTCTTCTTATCTGAACAAGAAAGAATGGTAGCAGAAGAGGAAAAAGAAGCGTATGTGATTACTTTAGTTGAGAGTGTCGGTACAAAGCAAATGAAGATTGTAAAAGAAATACAAAATCCTTTGGAGAAAGATAACATACTGTTAAAACCTATTCAATACTCATGCAGAATCCGGGTGGATTGAAAAGTGATGACACATATGATTTATTTTCAATTCATCACAAAATAGTCTATACTGTAGGGTGGAACTTGGTTTGAAAGGAGTACAAATTCATGAATGAAGAGCAGAGAAAAGCGAGCGGACAAGTAAGTTCATCGGACAAAAAATCCGAGAAGGACTACAGCAAATATTTTGAAGCTGTGTACATTCCGCCTTCCTTAAAAGATGCAAAAAAACGGGGTAAAGAAGAAGTTGAATACAATCAATTTCAAATTGACGAGCAGTTTCAAGGGTTAGGAAACGGCCGCAAGTTTTATATTCGCACATATGGCTGTCAAATGAATGAGCATGACACAGAAGTGATGGCTGGTATTTTTATGGCGCTTGGCTATGAACCAACAAACTCAACGGAAGATGCAAATGTCATCTTATTAAACACTTGTGCTATTCGTGAGAATGCAGAAAATAAAGTGTTTGGAGAGCTTGGTCATTTAAAAGCATTAAAACGTGAAAAGCCAGATTTAATTTTAGGTGTCTGTGGATGTATGTCACAAGAAGAATCTGTCGTGAGCCGTATTTTGAAAAAACACCCATTTGTTGACTTGATTTTCGGCACGCACAACATTCACCGCCTGCCAGAGCTGTTATCTGAATGCTACCTTTCAAAAGAAATGGTCATTGAGGTTTGGTCAAAAGAAGGCGACGTGATTGAGAACCTTCCGAGAGCCCGTCAAGGTAAAATCAAGGGCTGGGTGAACATTATGTACGGCTGTGATAAATTCTGTACATACTGTATCGTACCTTACACGCGCGGCAAGGAAAGAAGCCGCCGCCCAGATGAAATTATTCAAGAGGTCAGACGTTTAGCGGCAGAAGGATATAAGGAAATTACCCTTCTTGGTCAAAACGTAAATGCATATGGAAAAGATTTTGAAGATATGGAATATGGTCTTGGCCACCTGATGGATGAGCTGCGAAAAATTGATATTCCGCGTATCCGTTTTACAACAAGCCATCCGCGTGATTTTGATGATCACTTAATTGAAGTCTTAGCCAAGGGAGGAAACCTTCTCGATCATATTCACCTGCCAGTTCAATCCGGAAGTTCTTCTGTGCTGAAGCTTATGGCGAGAAAATATGACCGTGAGCGTTACCTTGATCTTGTGCGCAAAATCAAAGAAGCTATGCCGAATGCTTCATTAACAACGGACATTATTGTTGGGTTCCCAAATGAAACAGATGAGCAGTTTGAAGAAACACTTTCCCTCTATCGCGAGGTTGAGTTTGATGCTGCTTATACATTCATTTATTCTCCAAGAGAAGGAACGCCTGCAGCGAAAATGAAAGACAACGTGCCAATGCGTGTGAAAAAAGAACGTCTGCAGCGCCTAAATGCACTTGTGAATGAAATTTCTGCGAAAAAAATGAAGGAATATGAAGGGCAGATTGTCGAAGTATTAGTAGAGGGTGAAAGTAAAAACAACCCTGAGATCCTAGCCGGATATACAAGTAAAAGCAAGCTTGTGAATTTTAAAGCACCAAAAGAAGCGATTGGCAACATCGTCAAAGTGAAAATCACACAAGCCAAAACTTGGTCTCTTGACGGAGAAATGGTTGGAGAAGCTATCGAGGTGAATTAAAATGACACTTTATTCAAAGAAAGAGATTGTCGAGCGTGCAAGAGAGCTCGCTAAAATGATTTCTGAAACGGAAGAAGTTGATTTCTTCAAAAAAGCAGAAGCGCAAATCAATGAAAATACAAAAATTTCAACGATCATTAATCAAATTAAGGCGCTTCAAAAACAAGCTGTGAACTTAAAGCATTACGGCAAACATGAAGCCTTAAAGCAAGTCGAAGAAAAAATCGATGCCCTGCAAGAAGAACTGGATGACATCCCAGTGATTCAAGAATTCAAAGAATCACAAATGGAAGTCAATTCCCTGCTTCAGCTTGTAGCGCACACGATTTCGAATCAAGTAACAGATGAAATCATTCTTTCAACCGGCGGTGACCTCTTATTAGGAGAAACCGGTTCAAAAGTGAAAAACTCATCACCAAGTTGCTCCATTAAATGAGAAAACCCCGCAGATGCGGGGTTTTTATTATATAGAATATATGTTATTTGTATTTTGCTACTGCATCAACAACAAAATGTTGATGCAGTAGCCCTTATATTTTGTAAAAAATAAATATTATATTGAAGTGTTATCAACTAAAAATGAATTGATTTTACAGATTAAAAGATTTGAACTGAAGCTCAATGCTTAATCCAAAAATGTTTATTATAATATTAAATTCTTTCATAATATCTCCTCCTTATATAAAGAAGGGCTACTATCTTTATTACATCAAATGACCCCATTTCAGTCAACCCAATCTCTCACTCTCCAACTTTTCCAATTTTCAAGGCAAGTTTATGGGCGACCATGCATACACTGAAACAGAAATGAATTTAATTGAACATGAAGTTCAAAATCGTGACACACTAGACGAATGCCCAGCATAAGATAAAACGATCAAGAACAAGGAGGCATGCCGGAATGTCTGAATACAGAGAAATTATTACAAAAGCGGTGGTTGCAAAAGGGAGGAAATTCACCCAAAGCACACACACCATTTCTCCATCGCAAAAACCAACCAGCATCCTAGGTGGTTGGATCATTAATCATAAGTATGATGCTGAAAAGGTCGGTAAAACCGTTGAGATCGAAGGAACATTTGATATTAACGTATGGTACTCTTACGCCGACAACACGAAAACAGAAGTCGTCACAGAGCGTGTGAAGTATGTAGACATCATTAAACTGAGATATAAAGATAAGAATTTCCTTGATGATGAGCACGAAGTAATTGCGAAAGTATTGCAGCAGCCCAATTGCTTAGAAGTGACCATTTCTCCAAATGGCAATAAAATTATCGTTCAGGCAGAGCGTGAATTCATTGCTGAGGTAGTCGGTGAAACAAAAATTGTCGTAGAGGTCAATTCAAGCTGGAAAGAAAAAGATGATCACGAGTGGGAAGAAGAAGTGGATGAGGAGTTAGAGGATATTCATCCAGAATTCCTAGCAGGTGAGCCAGAAGAGTAATGAATGACTAGGGCGCATATCCCCCTAGTTTTTTTGTGCCTGATCTAGGAGAAAAAAGGTGATTTTTTATGCTATAATTGAAGATGGTATGAATTCGAAAGTAATATAGTGAGGGATTAGAAATATGGCAAGTTATACGCCCATGATACAGCAATATTTAAAGATCAAGGCAGATTATCAAGATGCCTTTTTATTTTTTCGCCTAGGCGATTTTTATGAGATGTTTTTTGATGATGCAAAGGAAGCCGCGCAAGAACTAGAAATTACGTTAACAAGCAGAGACGGCGGCACAATTCCAATGTGCGGCGTTCCTTATCATTCTGCGTCTGCATACATAGAACAGTTGATTTCAAAAGGCTACAAGGTCGCCATTTGTGAGCAGGTGGAAGACCCTAAAACGGCAAAAGGTGTAGTCAAAAGGGAAGTCGTTCAACTGATTACACCAGGAACCGTCATGGATGGTAAAGGTTTAAGTGAAAACGAGAACAACTTTATTGCGTCTGTTACCAGCTTTCAAAATGGGTACGGTCTTGCGCTGTCAGATTTATCAACAGGTGAAAACATGGCGGCATTCATCGATCGATTAGATGAAGTCGTATCAGAAATTTATTCTGTTGGTGCAAAAGAAATTGTGGTGTCAAAGCAGCTGGATGAGGAAACAATCAAAACCCTTAAAGAACGCTGCCAAGCGACCATTTCATACGAAGATAGTGATGAATTATTAGATGAAGCTGAACAGCTCATTTCCCATCTTGATGAAAAGTTAAAAACAGCATTTTTAACACTATATGCCTATTTAAGAAGGACGCAAAAAAGAAGCTTGGACCATCTTCAGAAAGTTCAAGTATTTGAGCTTGAACAAACGATGAAAATCGATCTTTACTCAAAACGAAACCTTGAATTAACAGAAACGATTCGTTCAAAAAGCAAAAAAGGCTCTTTATTATGGCTGTTAGATGAAACAAAGACAGCGATGGGCGGCAGACTGCTCAAACAATGGATCGACCGGCCGCTCATTCGCCTTTCGCAAATTAACGAGCGTCAGGAAATGGTGCAGATTCTGATGGATCATTTCTTTGAGCGAGAGGATCTGCGCGAACGATTAAAGCAAGTATATGATCTTGAGCGTTTAGCGGGCCGCGTGGCATTTGGCAACGTGAATGCCCGTGATCTGATTCAGCTCAAAGAATCTCTAAAACAAGTACCGGATATTAAACAACTCATTCATTCATTACCAGAGGAAATGGCAAAATCAAGAGCGAATGAGATTGATCCTTGTGGTGACTTGCTTGAGTTATTAGAAGATGCACTTCATGAAAATCCGCCGATGACGATAAAAGAAGGCAATTTGATTAAAGATGGGTACAATGCAAAATTAGATGAATACCGTGATGCCAGCCGAAACGGAAAGGACTGGATTGCACGGCTTGAACAGCAGGAAAGAGAATATACCGGTATTCGCTCCTTAAAAGTCGGGTTTAATAAAGTGTTTGGTTATTATATCGAAGTGACACGCGCAAATACACATCTGCTGGAGGAGGGGCGTTACGAAAGAAAACAAACGCTTGCCAATGCAGAGCGGTATATCACACCTGAATTAAAAGAAAAAGAAGCACTGATTCTTGAAGCAGAATCAAATATTAACGAATTGGAATATGAACTATTTACAGCTCTTAGGGAGCAAGTAAAAGGGTATATTCCTAGATTACAGCTGCTTGCAAAACAAATGAGCGAGCTTGATGCGCTTCAATGCTTTGCGACTGTCAGTGAAAAGCGCCGTTATATCCGGCCGGAATTCTCAGAGGATGACGTGGATGTCAAAGATGGCCGTCACCCTGTCGTTGAAAAAGTGCTGGATCACCAGGAATATGTACCGAATGACTGCCAGATGGGAAAAGGCAGACAAACCTTACTCATCACTGGACCGAATATGTCAGGGAAAAGTACGTATATGAGACAAATGGCGCTCATCTCGATTCTTGCGCAGATTGGCTGCTTCGTGCCTGCGTCAAAGGCGACGCTTCCAATCTTCGATCAAATCTTTACACGTATTGGTGCGGCAGATGATTTGATTTCTGGTCAAAGTACTTTTATGGTAGAGATGCTCGAAGCAAAAAATGCGATGGTGCATGCTACGAAAAACAGCTTGATTTTATTTGATGAAATTGGACGCGGGACAAGTACTTATGATGGAATGGCTCTTGCGCAGGCGATCATTGAATTTGTTCATGATCATATTGGGGCCAAAACCCTATTCTCTACACATTACCATGAGCTCACTGTCCTTGAATCTCAATTAAGCGAGCTGAAAAATGTTCATGTGCGAGCTGAAGAGCATGAAGGCACGGTCGTTTTCTTACATCAAATCAAAGAAGGTGCAGCTGATAAAAGCTATGGTATTCATGTAGCGCAGCTTGCGGAATTGCCTGATGCCATCATTAATAGAGCCCAGACTATTTTAACGGAGCTTGAGAGCGGATCACATGACGTGACCCCAACCGTATCTGCAGCACCAAAAGCAGAAAAGGCTGAAGAAAAACAGCAGCTATCTTTCTTTGAAGTAGAAGAAAAACCGCAGCCCAAAGCTGCCCTAAAACAGAAGGATCAAGCGGTCATCGACGAATTAAAGTCTTACAACCTAATGGATATGACGCCGCTTGAAGCAATGACAAAGCTGTATGAATTGCAAAAGAAATTATAATGTAAGGTGAGGTGAGCAGAAATGGCAAAGATTATTCAGTTATCCGATGACCTATCCAATAAAATTGCTGCAGGTGAAGTGGTTGAGCGTCCGGCTTCTGTTGTAAAGGAGCTTGTGGAAAATGCGATCGATGCAAAAAGTACAGTCATTGAAATCGATGTAGAAGAAGCAGGTCTTTCTTCTATCAGGATTATTGATAATGGTGTTGGAATCGATGCTGAAGATTGTAAGCTCGCCTTCCAGCGTCATGCAACGAGTAAAATCAAAGACGAAAATGATCTGTTCCGTGTTAGAACGCTCGGATTCAGAGGAGAGGCGCTGCCAAGTATTGCGTCCGTCTCTCATCTAGAAATGAAAACAAGTACTGGCGAAGGAGCTGGGACACACTTAGCTTTGCAAGGCGGGAAGATTATTTCAGAGAAAAAAACCTCTGGCCGCCGCGGCACCGAGATTGTGGTCACCAATTTATTTTACAATACGCCAGCCCGCCTAAAATACATGAAAACCGTTCATACGGAACTTGGCAACATATCGGATGTGGTCAATCGAATTGCGTTAGCTCATCCCGAAGTTTCGATCCGTTTGCGTCATCAAGGGAAAATCCTGCTACAGACGAATGGAAACGGAGATGTACGTCATGTACTTGCAGCCATTTACGGGACAGCTGTGGCTAAAAAAATGCTGCCGCTTCACGTACAATCACTTGATTTTGAAGTGAAAGGATATATTTCCTTACCAGAAGTGACGAGGGCATCACGGAATTATATGTCTTCTGTTGTAAACGGCCGATATGTCAAACATTTTCCGCTCGTGAAAGCCATCCATGAAGGGTATCACACGCTGCTTCCGATTGGCCGCCATCCAATTACATTTATTGAGATGAAGATGGATCCCATTCTAGTGGACGTGAACGTTCATCCTTCGAAGCTTGAAGTGAGACTAAGTAAAGAGCAGGAACTTCATGAGCTGATTAAACAAGGAATTAAGGAAGTATTTCAAAAGCAGCAGCTCATTCCAAGTGCTTCAGTACCAAAAAAAGCACCAATGCCAGCTGTGAAAAATGAGCAGCAATCCTTAACCTTCGATGCGAAACAAGGAAAACAAAGCCCAGCGGAAACACCGCTAACCTATCAGCCGGAGCCGCTCGAATCGATCGTATACGAGACAAGTCATACCGATGCATACGGAATGCCTAAACAAGAGAAGACAGTAGCATCATCACCAGTATGTTATGAAGAAGCCTCATCTGAGCGTGTTCATTTAGAGGAATCCGCCGCTTCACTTGAATATGAAGAGACGGTACTGCACGAAGAAATGACAGAAACAATTCCTGAAAATGAGCGCGTCCCTGTGATGTATCCAATTGGACAAATGCACGGCACATATATTTTGGCTCAAAATGAACGAGGTCTTTATATCATCGACCAGCATGCGGCTCAAGAGCGAATCAAGTATGAGTATTATCGTGAGAAGGTGGGAGAGATCAAGCAGGAAGTGCAAGAAATGCTCGTCCCCTTAACATTTCACTACTCTAAAAACGATATGCTGATCATTGAAGAGCATAAGGATATTCTAGCGAAAGTGGGGGTCTTCTTAGAGCCCTTTGGTTCAGGTAGCTACATCGTTCGGTCGCATCCGCAGTGGTTTCCAAAAGGTGAAGAGGCTGAACTGATCGAAGAGATTATAGAGCAAGTGCTTAATGAAAAACGTGTTGATATCAAGAAACTGAGAGAAGAAGCGGCGATTATGATGAGCTGTAAAGGCTCAATCAAAGCAAATCGTCATTTGCGTCATGATGAAATCAAAGCCTTATTAGATGAACTTCGGCAAACGAAGGACCCATTCACCTGTCCGCACGGCCGGCCGATCATCATTCATCACTCCACTTATGAAATGGAGAAGATGTTTAAACGGGTGATGTGATATAAAAAAAGCGCTCTAATCAGAGCGCTTTTTTATTTAGCATCCGCAAGGATCTGGCGGTGTGACCACAACTGGTCGTGTATTAATATCAATCGTATCTTCTGCATAAAATGTGGAACCGATGCTGATGGCTCGATTTTCTGCACGGAACGTATATGTACCTGCAGCAGGAAGTACTTTATGTGAAAGCTTTAATGTATATTTGGAAATTCCAAGTAAATCCAATCTGAGCGGGATACGAACGGTTTGTCCGTTGTTCAAAATGTAGCTGTCTTTTAATGCTTTACCGTTCATAATGTCTTTAGTTGTTGCTTGGAAACCCTTTGGCAGAGTGAACTCAACCGCACCAAGACTTAGAACAGAATTTGGGCTGTACGTCAGCTCAATGTCAGAAAAAGACCATTCCTGCTTACTTGCTCCTGTAATTTTTGCGTAAAGTGCAGCTGGTTTTGCATTGGTTGTTGCTTTGCCGGCTTCCTCAGCAGATGCAGAAAGCGGTACTGACAGTGCCATAACCAATGTGAGCATCCCCATCATAAGAATCGTCCACGTTTTTTTCATTTTTTCCTTCCCCCTTGTTGAATATAGGTAAATAATAGATGATTACACCCATTATTTACCTATAATGTTACCATATTACCATATGGTATTAAATGGGATATTATACCCTTATTTTGTCATTCTTTAGTAATAGCGGGGAAATAGCGCATTTGGTTGATTCATTCCGTAATAATGGCCTGGCATTTGCTGGTTTGTTGGCATCATCATATGCATATCTTGATAACCATATGGATGATGTGGCATCATCCCGTATCCACCATAATGGCCTAGATGATGATGGTCCTTCATTGGAACATGCTTTGAAAAGGTATCATGCTGATTTGGAAACGGTGAATAAACTGAATGATGATGTGGATGGTGCGCGTTATACACATCTTTTTTGCCGCTATGATAATGGTTTGGCATATTCATATGATCATGCATGTTTGGCGCGACCATATGCTCATGATTGGCTGTATACACATTTTCAAATGTGTGATAGGGATTTTCTTGGTGATAATGATTCATTTGGCTGTTCATATCGTTCATGTATATCTCATCCTTTATGTCAGGTTGCCATATCCTATGAGACAGATCTGCTTCATGAGCCTATCCATATAAAAGAAAAAAACCGGCCTTTCAGCCGGGAAAAGGAAAAGCAGGTAAAGCGTCAAGCCTTAAATTGTGTAGCTGTGTCTTCTTCTGCGACGCTTTTTACATCTGCTGCAGACACTTTTAGGAAAATAACAGGGATCGTAGCTTCGAGAGGTATCCCAAAAATCGCTCTCAAACCATTTATCTTTTTTATGACAAAACTTTTTTTCTCTACATGGATCCTCATGGCAATGATCGTCATGCTTTTTATGGCAGTGTGAGTGGGAATGTTTGCACTTGCATTTGCACATTGTCATCCCTCCTAAATGTGACTCAATGCTAGTATATGCAAGAAAGAGTCATGAGGACTGGATGCTCTTGCTTCTTTTATAAAAAAAGGCCTTTTTCTGAAAAAACTCAAATAAAAAGAATTGACTAGTGTTAAATTAACATGATAAAATATAAATTTTTATCCTCTGATGAAATGTGTTATAATGATATTGTGAATACTTTCGGAGGTGGCGGATTTGTTTCAAATAGGTGATAAAATTGTTTATCCAATGCATGGAGCCGGTGTGATTGAAGGAATGGAAGAAAAAGAGATTTTAGGTAAGACGCAGGAATATTTCCTGATTCAAATGCCGAATATGCAGATGATGGTCCCAAAAGGCAGAATCAATCAACTAGGTATACGTCCGGTAGCAGATCAAGCAACGCTGAAAGTTGTGATGAACAATTTTGCAGAAGAAACAAACGACGACACGCTTACTTGGAAGCAAAGATATGATGAAAATCTGAAAAAGCTAAAAACAGGTGCGATCGAAGATGGTGCAGATGTTGTCAAAGATCTAATGAGACGAAATCAGAAGAAAGCATTAAATTCAAGTGAAAAGAAGATGCTTGAAGATGCAAGAGGTATGTTAGTGAGTGAGATTTCACTTGCACAGGGACTGACGCAAGATGAAGTGATGACAGCTTTAGAGAATGAATTAAGAATGTAATAATGATATACAGAGACTAGCTGTAAACTGAAGGGGGCACTCCTTTTGTTTACAGCTTTTTTGTTTGAAGAAAAGAGTAATATTGCCATTTTTGTAGGTGGTTTTAACTAAAATTGAAATGAGGTCATACGATTTAGTTTTTACGTTCACAACAAAAATTTAAAGACCTCTGAAATACCTAGATAACATTAAAAACAGGTAACTTCTCCTGATTCATTCAAATGAGCCGGACAACCTTTGAATTTTCTAAGCCATTGATAGTAAAATATTGCGGTAAGATGACACCTAAGAGAAAAAAGGAGCGGTGAAATGAAAAGGTTACTAATATGTGGATTCATCTTTCTTATTCTGTGTACTCTTTTAATGGTGAAATGCAGCCATTCTGTTCAAGAAAAAAAAGAGCAAAAGCAGCATCATCAAGAGGTAGAAAAGTATCAAAAAGAGCGAAAACAAGGCGATCAATATGAAAACTTTAAACAGCTCATGCGATATGAAAGAGACGGTTATGAGATAGAATTTCACGAAAAGGGCGGAAGTGATTTACTCGTATTTTCTCCTCATGGAGGTGACATTGAACCAGGAACAAGTGAAATTGTAGAAGCCTTTCAAGAAAGCTACTCTACGTATTTGTTCGAAGGTACAAAGCAAGACAATAACCGGGACCTGCATATCACGAGTACCAATTTTGATGAACCCATTTTGGTTCAAATGATTAAAACGTATCCTTTTTCAATTTCCATCCACGGCTATAAAAGTGATAAAAGACACACGCTCGTTGGCGGCACAAATGAAAAAATGCAAAGAGCAGTTGTACGAGAACTAAAAGATCGGGGATTTTCCGCAGAAATGGTACAAAAAGGAGAACGGCTTTCTGGTACAGACCCTAAAAATATAAATAATCGAAATGCGAGTGGTGAAAGCGTGCAGATCGAAATTAGTACAGCGCAAAGAGAAGCTTTTTTTGACAATTTTGATACGAGAAAGGGAAAGAAAAAAGCATTCAGACGCTATACTAATGCGTTAAAAGAAGTGCTCAGAGAATTCGACCCTTCTTCGTAAAAAAATTTTGATGGGCAAAAGTACTCTATTTAAACTTGGTAAAAAAGATAGGAATATGCGATTTGAACATAAAATATGTAATAACTTACAATTTGCCTTAAAAACATAAATTATGTAAAATAATAGTTATCAGTTTGATATGATAGAATGGGGCTGAAGTGGATGGCACACAAAATACCATCTTCCGAAGTAGGTGTAAAGATCAATCAATGGTACACGCATATTTGCAAATTTGAAGTTGAACAGGCAAACGGCATGAAGCGCCTTGTTGAAGAAGAAATTCATGATATGGAAGAGGATCAAGATTTACTCCTATACTATTCTCTAATGGATTTTCGCCATCAAATGATGCTTCAGCACTTAGCGCCAGTCCATGCAGGGAGTGAAACGCTTCAAGCAGTGTCCTTTCCTAAAGAAATTGACGATGCAGAAGATGAGATGACAGGCTTACTCGGCTATTATTTTCATTTTTTTCATGGAATGTATGCGTTTATCCAGCGCCGCTATATCGAGGCCATTTCATATTACAAGCATGCTGAACATCAACTGATTTTAGTGACAGATGAGATTGAAAAAGCAGAATTTTACTATAAAATCGCAGAAGTATACTATCATATGAAACAAACCTATTTCTCCATGCACTACGCTAAAAAGGCAAGAGACATCTACAAGAAACATCAGCTTTATGGAAAAAGAAGCATTCAATGTGATTTTGTCATGGCAGGTAATTGGATTGATGTTAATCAGTATCAAAAAGCGCTTCCTTATTTAGAAAAAGCGTTAAAGGTCTGTGAAGCGATGGAACAAAAAGAATGCACATCTTACTTTAAAGCAATGGCTCTTAATAACTTAGGCACTTGCCATTATAGTATGGGAACGTACCATACAGCGACTGTCTTTTTTGAACAAGCCATCTCACTTTATCAGAAAGATCAAGCATCCACGATGATCAAATCATTGTTTTCACTTGCCCTTACTTGTTTTAAACTCGGAGATATTCAGCGGGCGGGCGAGGCTATATCTACAGGAATGAAAGAGGCTTGTGTATTGGAAGATGAAATTTATCAGTTGAAATTCCAATTTTTGCAGGCGCTCTATATAGAGAAAGACGGCTGTGAGCAATTGAGGTCGGCCCTTTTTGGTCTGAGAAATAAAAAAATGTTTGCTGATTTAGAGGAATTAGCACTTGATGCGGCTAATTATTATAAGGAACGCGACATGTACAAGGAATCCTCCACTTTTTTTGAGATTGTGATCGAAGCGCGTACGCACATTCAAAAAGGAGATGAGATGTATGAGAACGAAGCATAACATGTCAGCTGCTCAAGTAGATGAAAGACTTCACACTTAAAAATGAGACAAACAACACCCTTTACGCATAAACGTAAAGGGCTTTTTTCTTTATTCTTTGATTGCTTTTTCTGCGTCAATTGCACCTGCTCCATAAATCATCGGGTCATCCCCAGACCACTTGCCAGTATTTTCTTTTAACAGGGTTTTGACTTCATCTGGCGTTAAATCTGGTGAATGCTCTAATAGTAGAGCGCAAATACCAGCACAAATCGGTGTTGCCATCGATGTGCCAGATAACGTTGTATAATCCTCATCGACTCTGCTTGATTTATCGAGTTTATCTAGAAAGGATCTTGGTGATCTGAGAGAAACGATGTTTACGCCTGGTGCGAGGATATCAGGCTTTGCTTCCCCATAAACAGTTGGCCCTCTGCTGGAAAACGGTGCCACGACATCGTCACTTGATTCTGGTGTATTCCTGTCATCGTAGGCTCCGACCGTAATGACTTTTTGGCTGACAGCAGGGCTTGCAATTGTCTGGCTGTTAGGACCAGAGTTTCCTGCAGCGACGCATACAACAATGCCTTGATCCCAAGCCGCATTGACAGCACGCACCATTGGATCGTCCTGTTCGTCATCATAACGCTGCGCAGCTCCGCCCAGCGACATACTGATAATATGAATCGGATCATCAGGGTGGTCTTCGTTGAACTGTATGCACCATTCAACACCTTCTATAATAGTAGAAAGTGATCCAGCCCCTTGTTTATTTAACACTTTCACGCCAATCAGATTTGCTTTTGGGGCAGGTCCTTTGTATAAGCCATCTGAAGCGGCTCCATCTCCCGCGACATCTCCCGCGCAGTGAGTACCGTGGCCATTATCATCATAAGGCTTTGTTTTTTGTTTGACGAAATCCACAAAATCTCGAATTCTTCCATCTAAATCTTCATGCGGATAAATTCCTGTGTCAATGACAGCGACCGTAATTCCTTCTCCGGTTAAAGTTGTCCTGTTTCGGATGACTTCTTCAGCATGGCTTGCTTGTGTGGCTACATCCAGCAGCGCATGAACTTTCCGGTCTAAATAAATTTTACGAATATGCTCCCCATTTGCTAATAGCTCCTCTAAAGCAGCAGGCGTTAGATCAGCAGCGCAGCAGTCGATATGGGAAAAATGCCGTTTTATATTTGTTTTTCTGCTTTTTTTCATGAGCTGTTTTGTGCTTTGAATCCCTGCTTCGGCTGCATCTTCCTTAAATTCAATAATCACACGAAGCTTCTTTTTCTTCTTCAGCCTGCCTTCGAAAAAACGATGAAGAAAGCATGGCGTCCATTTAAAAGGTTTATAAAGGTGAAGAACGGTCTCTCTTAAAGGCTGATCTAGTTTACTAGCATGTGTTCTGACCATTTGCACCATAGAAAATCCAAACATGTGATGCCCTCCATTCCAGCTATCCATTCTCGTACACTCTTACGTTATGAGAATGAGAACTGCTTGGTTCGGATTCTTGTCCCTCCTTTTCTTTATATTGGCGGCTTGCTTATGTCTTTCAAAAAAGAAAAGCGCTTACATTTTGTAAAATAATAGAAAAAGGTGGAAATCATATAGAATCTGCCGATGATAGGTGGGAGAGTTCTTCTGAGAGAACCAGTGAAACAAAGGATTTTGCAGAAAAAGGAGGGCTGTGGACAGGGTCAATGCTCATATAAATGTGATGCGTGACAGATGGAAAACATCAAATCCTTATCAAAAAAAGCCGAATTAAAGAAAACAGACTGGATAGGACTAGGTCATATTAAACATAACGTCATTTGTTTGTCATACTATTCTAACTCTGTTTTCAAAGAGGAGAGGCGTTTCTGTGTATATAAATGCAATTATCTTATTTTTGAGGAATCTCATGATCTAGAGTGTTATGATCAAACGTGAAGAGAAAATGTGGAAAAAATGATAAGAAATGATGATTCAATATAAATCATAGAAACGGCTTAGAAATCTGTTAAAGGAGAACGGGAATGAAGAAGTTTTTTGCTTTGCTTCTCCTGCTTGCGATCGGATGGGGCGTTTATTATACCATGCAAGCACAGGAACATGATGAGCCAGTGTCATCAGGTGGGGAAGACGAAAGCGGTTCAAATGATATTTATCGAAATTTTAAAGAACTTGAAGAAAACGAATCAACGAGCAGCTATAACATTACAGCCAACCCAGTGCCCGGCAGCCGCCTTCTTGTGATGTCACCTCATGGCGGGAGGATCGAAGGCGGCGTGAGCGAGATCGTCCATTTTTTTGACAACGATTTTTCGACGTATTTATTTGAAGGTCTAAGAGAGAATGCATCAGAACTTCATATTACAAGTACAAACTTTGATGAGCCAATCGGCGTCGCGCAGGCAAAAGCACATGATTACATTTTAGCAGTGCATGGATACAAAGGCGAGGAAGGAATTGACCATACTCTCGTCGGTGGAACAGATTACGATCGTGCAGAGAAAATTGTCAACTCATTAGAGCGGAACGGGTTTTCTGCTGAACTAGCTGTCGCACACGCAACCCTGAGCGGGACAAGCAATCATAATATTAATAATCTTACAAAAACAGGGCAGAGTGTGCAGCTTGAGATTAGTAGAAGTCAGCGTGAAGCTTTATTTGACAGTTTCGATTTTCGGAGGCGGTCAAGTACAAAAAACGAAACATTCTATCGTTATGTCAGGGCGATTCGGACAGTGCTGGATGAAGAATATACATAAGGGCCGTGCACATGCTAAGACAAGCAGGGGAATTCTTGTTACACTATGAACAGTGATAACAAAAGGAGAGACGGATATGGCGCGTCATCATTTTCATCTTCAGGCAAGCTGGCCTGGTCTGCGTAACGATGTGGGTACAATCGCATGTGAACAATTAAAAACAAAGATTTCGATTCCAAAGGAAATGGACGGTCCTGGTGTTGGAACCAATCCAGATGAGATGCTCTTAGGTGCAGCGGCTACGTGTTATATCATTACACTTGCAGCCATGATGGAGCGGAGTCAATTAGAGAAAGAGGATCTATCGATGAGCTCTGAAGCCGTCGTAGATGTGACAAATGGTGTGTTTACTTATGAGGAAATTATTCATCGACCTGTCATCACCCTTAAAGAGTCCGCTTCTGCACATGAAATTGAGCTTGCTCGTAAGCTTGCGCATAAAGCCGAAAGCTCATGTATGATCTCAAGAGCTGTTCAGGGGAATGTGAACATTTCTTTAGAAGAAACCATTCAAGTCGGCCGTTAAAAACAAAAAAGTCATTTTCTCTTGAAATATGGAGAAAATGACTTTTTTTATGACGTCCATTCGGTTTGATCGAGTTGTGCTTTGGTTTCGTTCTGTTGCTTCTTGGACTGATTTAAGACAATCACGCCGCAGATGACAAGTGCAAGGCCGATGAAGCCTTTCGTGCTGATGGTTTCGTTAAACAGCACAAGTCCTACAAGAGCGGTAAGGGCTGTTCCAACGCCAGACCAGGTTGCATAGGCAGACGAAAGCTCAATGGTTTTTAGTGCCAAACTGAGGAAAGTAAAGGCGCAGCCAAATCCGATCAGTACCCCGATACTCGGCAGCAGCTGCGTAAAGCCTTGTGAAAGCTTCAGCATTGTACTGCCAAAAACCTCCGTTAAAATGGCTCCTGTTAAGTAGAGCATTCCTTTCATGATCTCTCACATCCTTTATGACATATTCAATAGTACGACCCCTGAGACAAGCATCGCCATGCCAATGACTGCTTTTTTGTTCAAGGTTTCTTTGAAAAAGAGCACGCCAAAAATAGCCGTGAGGACCGTACCAACCCCAGACCATGTTGCATAAGACATGCTAAGTGGAATGATGTTCAGCGTCAATGACAGCATATAAAAAGCAAGTGTATAGCCAGCCACAACGGCAGCGCTAGGCTTCCAGCGCGTAAAGCCATTTGATAATTTTAACATCACGGCGCCAATGGCTTCTGAAAAAATGGCAACAGCCAAAAAAAGATATCCGAGGATCATGATCATCCCTCCTCTAATAGGTGTAAAATCCGATGAAGTAAAAGGGTTTTTTCCTCTCTTTTCAGCGGTTCAAGCTGAAACATTTCTGAAAACCATATCCCATCACATGCAAGGCGGATCAGCTGACTCAGTGCAGGATCGCTTATTTCCTCAGCTGCTTTTTCTTTGAACTCCGCATAAAAATCACGCCAAGGTTGCAGCAGCGCATCATCAAATGACATCGTAGCCAGCATACTTGTACATAGCTGGGTCGTATGCTGCATATCTAAATCATGTAATGTGGCCAATATATATGCGCGTACATAAGGCGCTTTTTCGTGTTTGTATGTTTCTTGATACGTCTCGAGCTGCTGACGAAAACAAAGAATCGCATGCTCATTCATTTTTTGGATGAGCTCTTCCTTGCTTGAAAAATGATAAAGCAGACCAGCTTTGGTCATATTTGCATGCTCTGCCACCTGCTGAAGGGTGAGTTGGCTGACTCCTTCTTTTAGAATTGTGCTGGCAGCCGCGTCAAAAATTTGCTCTTTTTTGGTTTTAGACATAAAAAAAACACCTACTTTACTGAACAGTCGGTAAAGTAAATGTTAACCCATGAAAAAAGAGTGTGTCAATCGATTCATTTTATGAACGGATGTTTTCACTTAAACGTCATATTTAATACCAAGGGTATGGTCCATATGGCGGGAATGGCGGATAAGGATATCCAAACCCTGGAGCAAGCAAAGATCCAGCAAGCAGACCGCCAGCAAAACCACCTAAAAATGGAGGTCCAAAGAAAGGTCTTCCAAAGCCAAAGCCTGGGCGGCCAAATCCAAAACCGGGTCTCCCAAATCCAAAACCAGGTCGGCCAAACCCAAATCCAAAAGGTCTTCTCATGTCTTCTTGAATAAACGGAGGTGCGTCAAAATAATTCATAATAAAAGGCTCCTTTCTCATAAAATCACTGTAACTGACATCAGTGTATTCCAGCAGCCTACAGATGTTTGGGTGAACGCCTAATATAAGGAGGAATGTTAGAAATGGGCCTGTATCCATCTGATTGGGCAAAGTGTCCGCCGCATGCTCATGCATATAAAGCACGTACGGATGTAACAGAGGGGCATTATCATTTAATAGAAGGTATTTCTCAGCCTGTGAATGGAAGCAATACCGACCGGCATACTCATTTTTATCGCGGAATCACCTCCTTTGAAAGAGGGCATTTCCACAGGTACTACGGGGTCACAGGGCCTGCAATTCCGAGAGTGGATGGAACACATTATCACGAGATCGAGGAAGTCACCTATTCAGCCTATCTCGATTCTGTACCCATCCCATACGGAGGTGTCGTCTATAGTCCAGATGAGAAGCGGCCAACCCATAAGCATCGTTTAAAAGGAAAAACATATGAGGTGGTTGGAAATGAACCGCTTGGCTGGTGATGGGCAGGATATAGGAGAGTAAGAAAAGTTATGCTATACTGTAGGCAGTTTTGTAAAAGTGAGTGATGTTATGAATAAATCGAAGCAGCCAGTAATCGTGTTAGTAGGGCCGACAGCTGTCGGCAAAACCAAATTGAGCATTGATATAGCCAAAGCATTTAATGGAGAGATTATCAGCGGGGATTCGATGCAGATTTATAAAGGGATGGATATCGGAACAGCTAAAATCACCCCCGAAGAAATGAATGGCATCCCGCACCATTTAATTGATATTAAACAGCCGGACGAATCTTTTTCGACAGCTGAATTTCAGCAGCTGGTTCGTTCGAAGATCAAAGAGATTGCCGCTAGAGGGAAAACGCCAATGATTGTCGGCGGAACAGGCCTCTATATCCAATCTGTTTTATATGATTACACATTTACGGATGAGAAAAGTGATCCTGCTTTTAGAGAAGAAATGACGCTCTTTGAACAGCAGCACGGCGCGCTTTTGCTGCACGAAAAGCTAAAGGCAGTAGATCCTGATGCGGCAAACGCTATTCATCCAAATAACGTCCGCCGCGTGATCCGGGCGCTGGAAGTGATTCATACAACAGGTCAGAAAATGTCTGAGATGCAAAACGGGCATCAAGAAGTTCCTCTTTATGATACAGCCTTCATTGGGCTGAAAATGGATCGAGAGGTTTTGTACGAGCGCATTCATCAAAGAATTGATATGATGATAGATGAGGGCTTAATTGAAGAAGTGAGAGCACTTTATCAATCTGGCTTGAAGGATTGTCAGTCTGTTCAAGCCATTGGTTATAAAGAGCTGTATGCCTATTTTCAAGGTGACTGCTCACTTGATGAAGCCATCCAGCAATTAAAGCAAAATTCCCGTAGATATGCGAAGCGTCAGTTCACGTGGTTCCGTAATAAAATGGCGGTCACTTGGTTTGATATGACACCGCCTTGCCACTTTTCAGACAAAAAAGAGGAAATTTTCGCATATATAGCAGGAAAGCTTGGACTTAAAGCGAAACTGTAGTTATCAGAATCAAGGAGGACGAAACATGAAACCGATTAATATTCAGGAGCAGTTTTTGAATCAGATCCGCAAAGACAATACATTTGTCACAGTATTCTTGCTGAATGGCTTTCAGCTTCGCGGTCAAGTGAAAGGGTTTGACAATTTCACGGTGCTGCTTGAAACAGAAGGGAAGCAGCAGCTTATTTATAAACACGCCATTTCTACATTTGCACCTCAAAAGAATGTAAATCTAGAATTAGAATAGGATATGTTGTATTTAAAATAGCCCCATGCCTCTGCGAATAAACCGGCCGGAACCCGCTACGTTTTTTGTCAGTGCAGAGGGGCTATTTTGTATGCAATGAAACTTTTCTGCCAATTTTCCGTATAATTCCTTATTGGATATTAGAAGGGTGAGGGGATTCATATGGAAAATGCAGAGCTTGAATTAAGAAGGATTAGAGTGATCCTCCTTTTGATTGGAATTGTTGTCTTGTTTGGATCGTGCGCTATCTCAAACATTGAAACGAGACAAGAAAGTTGGAATAACCATTCT
Organism: Bacillus sp. FSL M8-0350; assembly: GCF_038593345.1. Lineage (NCBI taxonomy): Bacteria > Bacillati > Bacillota > Bacilli > Caryophanales > Bacillaceae > Bacillus > Bacillus sp. FSL M8-0350. Next base: position 1,711,880 of record NZ_CP151985.1, read on the forward strand.
CATGAAAATGCAGATGGAGTTTTACCATCATCTGCTGCACTAAAAAATAATCATTTTGCTGTTGTGAAAGATGATCAAGTACATGTGTACCGGTTTGATGAAAAAGAAGGAGAGCTGACTCTCGTTACAACGAAATACATAGATGAATGGGACGAAGAAGAATATGATGATGACCTTGATGAAGAAGAGTAAGCACGTAAATTTACAAATGAATGTGAAGCCGCTACACTATAATCATGCATCAGACATCTAGACAGAAAAGGATGAGTTCATGACACATAAAATTAAAATTAATCATTGGGAACAAACTTGTGAAGACGATTCCTGTTTCGAATATGGAACGAGTGTTTCTGTAAATGGGAAAGAATTAGTGAGAGAAGCTTCAATCGTCTCTGCGCTTGAAGCGGTGCTAAAAGAATTAGGTGTTGAAGTGGAAATTACAGAAGTGTCAGAAGATTTACAGTGCGATGCCTACAAAAAATAAAACAAAAAGTCTAGTCTACTAAGCGATTTTTTTTCGTGTTATGATAGATTTCGGTTTCAGTTGAATAGGGAGTAGAGCAGTCTATTTTTAGATCCTGTTCTGCTCTATTTATTTGAACGTACGAGTTCGGCTATGAAGTTCGGCCGGGTTGGTTGATTTTTTTCGTTTCGAACATCTATATGTTGTGTTTTGAAAAAACATAGTATACTATATATAGTGAATAGCGAAATGATCAACAATACTAAAAACTAGGTCGTGATGGAATTGATTCAAATCGTATTTGATTCAAAAACAGGAAATGTTCAACGCTTTTTGGACAAGACCCCTTTTACAGACAAACGAAAATTGACTGGAGAAGAGTTTTTGGATACGCCGTTTATTCTCGTCACCTTTACGACAGGATTTGGACAAGTCCCTAGTACCACTCAGTCCTTTTTAGAGAAAAATGCTCACCTTTTACTAGGTGTTGCGGTGAGTGGCAACAAAGTGTGGGGAGATAATTTTGCAAAAAGCGCCGATACGATTTCTAAACAATATCAAGTTCCTATTTTGCACACCTTTGAACTAAGCGGAACAAAAAGGGATGTTGAATTGTTTACACAGGAGGTAGAAAGAATTGTCACAAAATCAGGTTCCAAAGTGGATACAATTAAATAACGAGATTATGATTCAAAAAGAAGGAAAGTTTCAGTTCGATAAGGACAAAGAAGCTGTACATAGTTATTTCGTAGATTACATTAATCAAAACACGGTCTTTTTTCACAATCTAGAAGAGAAGATTGATTACTTAATAGAAAACGACTACTATGAGGAAGAATTTTTAAGACAATACAGCATGGCAGATATTAAAGAAGTCTTTGAAGCTGCATATGCCAAAAAATTTAGATTCCCATCATTTATGAGTGCGTTTAAGTTTTACAATGACTATGCACTGAAAACAAATGATAAAAAGAAAATCCTTGAACGCTATGAAGACCGCATTTCAGTTGTAGCACTTTTCTTTGCAGGTGGGGATAAAGAAAAAGCACTTGAGTTTGTAGAACTGATGATCAATCAAGAGTACCAGCCAAGTACACCAACCTTCTTGAACGCTGGACGTAAAAGACGCGGTGAACTTGTGAGCTGCTTCTTGCTTGAAGTAAATGACTCACTAAACGATATTTCAAGAGCGATTGATATTTCCATGCAGCTGTCAAAACTAGGCGGCGGCGTCAGTTTGAACCTGTCAAAACTTCGTGCAAAAGGCGAAGCAATCAAAGATGTCGAAAACGCGACAAAAGGTGTCGTCGGCGTGATGAAGCTTCTTGATAATGCATTCAGATATGCAGATCAAATGGGGCAAAGACAAGGATCAGGCAGTGCCTACTTGAATATTTTCCACAGAGATATCAATGATTTCTTAGATACGAAAAAAATCTCTGCCGATGAAGATGTTCGCGTGAAAACTCTGTCCATCGGAGTCGTCATCCCGGATAAATTTATCGAGCTTGCTAGAGAAGATAAAACAGCTTATACCTTCTATCCGCATACAGTCTATAAAGAATATGGACAGCATCTTGATGAGATGGACATGGAAGAAATGTATGACGAGCTTGTAGAAAACCCGAAAGTCAAAAAAGAAAAAGTCAATCCGAGAAAGCTTCTTGAAAAATTGGCTGTTCTACGCTCAGAATCAGGCTATCCATATATCATGTTCCAAGATAATGTAAACAGAGAGCATGCCTTGAACCATATTTCACGAGTGAAATTCTCAAACCTTTGCTCAGAAGTGCTTCAGGCTTCAGAGGTTTCTTCTTACACGGACTATGATCAAGAAGATGAAATCGGTCTTGATATTTCTTGTAACCTTGGTTCATTAAATATCATGAATGTCATGAAAAACAAATCGATTGAAAAAACGGTTAAGCTTGCAACAGACTCACTAACGCTTGTGTCTGAAACAACAGACATTCGCAATGCACCAGCTGTTCGAAAAGCGAACAAAGCGATGAAGTCAATCGGACTCGGTGCGATGAATCTTCACGGGTATTTAGCTCAAAACCAAATTGCCTATGAAAGTGAAGAAGCAAGAGATTTCGCAAATACGTTCTTTATGATGGTGAACTATTATTCGATTAAACGCTCAAGTGAGCTTGCGAAAGAAAAAGGAGAAACATTCCATCGTTATGAAGGCTCTGGCTATGCAACTGGTGAGTACTTCAATAAATACGTGGAGAATGATTTCACACCAAAAACAGAAAAAGCAGCAGCGCTATTTGAAGGTATGCACATTCCAACAAAAGAAGACTGGGCCGCACTCAAAGAATTTGTAGCGGAACATGGCATGTATCACAGCTATCGTTTATGTATTGCACCAACAGGTTCCATTTCTTATGTTCAATCGGCAACAGCCTCTGTGATGCCAATTATGGAACGTATCGAAGAAAGAACATACGGCAACAGCAAAACCTATTACCCAATGCCAGGTCTTTCAGCACAAAACTGGTTCTTCTATAAAGAAGCGTACGATATGGACATGTTTAAAGTGGTCGATATGATCGCAACGATTCAGCAGCACGTCGATCAAGGAATCAGCTTTACACTATTCTTAAAAGATACGATGACAACGCGTGATTTAAACCGCATCGATCTTTATGCACACCATAAAGGCATTAAGACACTTTATTATGCAAGAACGAAGGATACAGGGCAGGAAGGCTGTCTTTCTTGTGTTGTTTGATTAAAGGAGAGTTTAACGTGACAAAAATTTATGATGCAGCCAACTGGTCAAAACACGAAGACGATTTTACACAAATGTTTTACAACCAAAATGTGAAGCAGTTCTGGCTTCCAGAAGAGATTTCCTTAAACGGAGATCTCTTAACATGGAAATATTTAGGTGAAAAAGAGCGAGATACGTACATGAAGGTACTTGCTGGACTGACTTTACTTGATACAGAACAAGGAAATACAGGGATGCCGATTGTTGCTGAACATGTGGACGGCCATCAGCGTAAAGCTGTACTCAACTTTATGGCAATGATGGAAAATGCGGTGCATGCGAAATCATACTCCAATATCTTCATGACACTTGCACCAACTGAAACGATCAGTGAAGTGTTTGAATGGGTCAAGAAGAATAAATTCCTGCAAAAGAAAGCAGATATGATTGTCAGTTTATACCGTTCGATTCAAAAGGACGATCCTATTTCTCTCTTTAAAGCAATGGTTGCTTCTGTTTATTTAGAAAGCTTCCTATTTTATAGTGGTTTTTACTACCCGCTTTATTTCTATGGACAAGGAAAGCTCATGCAAAGTGGTGAAATCATCAACTTAATTTTGCGTGATGAAGCGATTCATGGTGTGTACGTTGGATTATTAGCACAAGAAATTTACAACAAACAAACACCTGACGTGCAAAAAGAGCTGTATGATTTCTCTATTGACCTTTTAAACGAGCTTTATGAAAATGAACTTCATTACACTGAAGATATTTATGACCAAGTCAATTTATCGCATGATGTGAAAAAGTTCATTCGTTACAATGCCAATAAAGCGTTAATGAACCTTGGATTTGCCCCTTACTTTGAAGAAGAAGAGATCAACCCTATTGTATTGAATGGACTCAATACAAAAACAAAGTCGCATGACTTCTTCTCAATGAAAGGGAACGGCTACAAAAAAGCAACAGTTGAGCCGTTAAAAGATGACGACTTCTTCTTTGGAGATGAATCATAAGGAAAGCGTAAAAGTCAAAACGCATCACTCGTTTTGGCTTTTTGCCATTTCTAACAATGTGTTACATACTGGAGGTTACCGAACATGGGAAAAATGGACGAAATCATTTTAGTTGCACCACGCGCACGCGTGTTCCAAAACGAAACACTTGCGTTTAATGGTGTGAACAGTGAAGAGAAAACAATCAGCACAATAATGAAAGAAATCGAAGAGCACTTCGAGCAAATGCGAAGAGGCGATGCAGAAGAAAATCCTGACTTCAAGCAGCCGATTCCTTATGTTGTGATTAAGCGTGAGGACGAAGTGTATGTATACGAAAGACTTCAAGGCGGGGGAGAGACTCGCTTACATCATAAGTTATCTCTTGGCTTTGGGGGGCATATGAATTTCATCGAAGGAAAAAACTTTGCTGAGATTCTAAAAGAAAATACAGATCGTGAGCTGGACGAAGAACTTTCTATTCAAGAAGAAGACAAACTTGAAATGAAAACCCTTGGATTAATCAATGACGATGACAACAGTGTCGGCCGTGTGCACATCGGACTGTTATCAGCGCTTGAGCTATCTCCGGGTGCTCATGTGGAAGTAAAAGAAACAGATCAAATCTCAGGAAAATGGATGAAAGCAGCCGATTTGAAAAAGCCTGAATACTTCGACCGTCTTGAAACATGGTCTCAATTTGTTGTCAACATCCTAGCGTAAATGAATACACAACAAACCGGCTCAGCAGAAGACTTGAGCCGGTTTGTTTCGTTACAACAGCTACAGCTTATTGGAAAACGAATGCGTCGTGACCGGCCTGCTTCAATCTTGCGACGAGGTCATCTGCATTTTGTTTTGTACGGAAAGCGCCGGCCTGTACTCGGAACATGCCGCCGTCTAATACAACAAACGCGTCAAAGCCTTTGGATTTAAGTGTTGCTGCTAATTCATCTGCATTGGCTTTCACTTTGAAAGCTCCTGCCTGCACTTTATAAAGATTACTTGCTTTTTTTTTCAATTGAAAGGCTTCTTCTAGACCAGTCGCATGAGCGCGAGCGATGCCTTGAAGGAAGGTTGCGTTGCGGAGCTTATTAGCATCAGCTGCCGTATCAATAAAACCATTCTCTGTTAAAATAGCGGGCATAGAAGTTTCTCGAAGAACGTGGAAGTTCGCAGTTTTCTTGCCGCGGTTCGCAAAATCAACCGAGCGGACAATTTCATCATGAAGGGCATTGCGATACGTGGTGGTCGGTGCTGAAACGCCAGGATACACATAGCTTTCAAACCCTGTGCCCCCGCCAGCATTAATATGAATAGACACGAAATAGTCTGCCCCCCAGCTGTTTGCCGCATTCGTACGCTGGGACAAAGTGACGGATTGGTCAGTTGAACGACTTAAGCGGACAGAAACCCCATCATATTCACTAATCAACATGTCTCTCAATAAAAGCGCGATTTGAAGTGTTATATTTTTCTCCAAAAGTCCATTAGCACTAGCTCCAGAATCTGTTCCTCCGTGGCCAGGATCAATAAAAATTTTCACCATCTATTCATCACCTCGTCTTTATTTTATGAGAAAATAGAAGAATTGCCTGTACAAAATGCGGAAATCATTGAGACTCTTTTCTGCATCATTTGTGATCAAAAAGCTACATTTTTCTAAGAAAAAGCAAATTGTTGGTTTGTCCGCCCAAACGGGGTGAATACAATGGAAATAGCACATCATTTCCTGGGAAACCGCAGAAATCCCTACAATATTCGGTATCTCGGGTCATTTTGACAGCAAACTTGGGCTTAAGCGGGCGATTGTCACGATTACAGCTCCACCCGAATAGAATAAAGAGAGAAGAGCGAGAGGTGAATACGTTGGAGCGAGCTGTCACATATAAAAACAACGGCCAAATCAATATTATACTTAACGGACAAAAGCAAGTATTGGTTGATGCAGACTCAGAGGCAGAATACCTGGAAGCCTTGCAGAAAAATGAGGCAAAACACAGCATCTTACGGGAAATAGAGCGTGAAATGAACAGCCTTGTCGGTATGGATGAAATGAAACGAAACATAAAAGAGATTTATGCTTGGATTTTTGTTAATCAAAAACGGCAGGAACAAGGGTTAAAGGTAGGAAAACAAGCGCTTCATATGATGTTCAAAGGAAATCCTGGAACAGGAAAAACCACAGTTGCAAGACTTGTCGGGAAACTTTTCTTTGAAATGAATGTGCTCTCAAAGGGTCACTTAATTGAAGCAGAACGCGGTGATCTTGTTGGAGAGTACATTGGTCATACAGCGCAAAAAACAAGGGATTTAATTAAAAAATCATTAGGTGGTATTTTGTTCATTGACGAAGCCTATTCTCTTGCACGCGGAGGAGAAAAGGATTTTGGAAAAGAGGCGATTGATACCCTTGTAAAACATATGGAGGACAAACAGCACGAATTCATTCTCATTCTTGCTGGCTACTCCAAGGAAATGGAGCATTTTCTTTCTTTAAACCCCGGCCTGCAATCAAGATTTCCAATCAATATCAGCTTTCCTGATTATACAGTCGATCAGCTCATGGATATTGCAAAACGAATGATGGCGGACAGAGAATATGTATTTACACAAGAAGCTGAATGGAAGCTGCGGGATTATTTAATGCACATTAAAAGTACCACAAGCCCGGCAAAATTCAGCAACGGCCGGTTTGTGCGAAACACCATTGAAAAAGCCATACGAACCCAGGCGATGAGACTGCTTCTTGTGGATCATTATGATAAAAAAGATCTGCTGACCATTAAAAGTCACGATCTTCAAATGAAAGAGGATACGCCTTCTTGAAATGGCGTATCCTTTTTATAAAGAGTCACTAAAATAAACCATCCGAATAGTGGTATACGTGTGATGTGTTTGGTATGATGGTACTACTGAAAACTTAAGTACAGAAAGGAAACAACTAACGTTGAATGAACATGAAATGACTGAAAAAGCGATCCTTGTCGGCTGCCAATTGCCGCATGTAACGGATGAACGCTTTCAATACTCAATGGAAGAATTAGCTTCCTTAACCAAAACGGCTGGCGGTGAAGCTGTCAGCGTGATGACGCAGAAGAGAAATAGACAAGACAGTGCAACGTATATCGGTAAAGGGAAAGTAGAAGAACTTGAAGTGCTTTGCGAGGAACTCGAATGTGATGTCGTTATTTTTAATGACGAGCTTTCTCCAAGCCAGCTAAAAGCTTTGGCGACTGCTTTAGATGTGAAAATTATTGATCGTACGCAATTGATTTTAGATATCTTTGCAAAAAGAGCCCGTACAAGAGAGGGGAAGCTGCAAATAGAGCTTGCCCAGCTTCAGTATGCCTTGCCGAGACTAAGTGGACAAGGGATCAGCCTCTCAAGACAAGGGGGCGGAATTGGCGCAAGAGGTCCAGGTGAAACAAAACTTGAAACAGACAGACGCCATATTCGAAACCGCATTCACGAAATTAACGGGCAGTTATCTGCAGTCAAAGAACACCGAACAAGATACCGGGAACGCCGGAAGAAAAATGGTGTGTTCCAAATTGCCATCGTCGGGTATACGAATGCCGGAAAATCAACTTTGTTTAACCAGTTAACAGAAGCGGATAGTCATGAAGAGGATCTGCTGTTTGCGACACTTGATCCAATGACACGTAAGATGACATTAGAATCCGGCTACAGTGTGCTGATTTCAGATACAGTTGGCTTTATCCAAGACCTTCCGACCACACTGATTGCCGCATTTCGTTCCACCCTTGAAGAAGTGAAGGAAGCCGATTATTTGCTTCATGTCATCGACTCTTCTAATGAGGATTATGAAGGGCACGAACGAACGGTTCATGAGCTTTTAGAAGAATTAGAAGCCGACCGTATTCCGATGCTGACTGTTTATAACAAGGAAGATCAAATCAGACCAGATTTCATCCCATCTTCAAAGCATCGTCACATCTTAATCAGTGCTAAGCGCAAAGAAGATGTAAAAAGGTTAAAAGCGGATATTATGGCCGAGCTGAAAAAAGCCTTTTTAAAGCCATATCATGTAAAGATTCCAGCGTATGAAGGGAAGCTCATCTCCGCATTAAAATCAGAAACGCTTGTGGAATCACTAGAATTTCAAAAAGAAGCAGAGATATATGACATCACCGGATATAGTGGTGAGGATCAGACCATTTTAGGTCAAATCAAGAAGTATATGTTGGAAAGGAATTAAATCAAGATGTTTCACACATTAAAACACGGCAGTATTTTAGAAAAAGCAGCAGCAGAAACAGAACAAGAGATTTTACACGTGCATCAGCAAATTGATCAAAAGAGCGAACAAAATGAGTGGCGGGTGCTTGAAAGCTATCGAAAGCACAAAGTCAGTGACTCTCACTTTAATCCGACGACTGGATATGGCTACGATGATATGGGGAGAGACACATTAGAAAAGATTTATGCGGATGTCTTCGGCGGAGAAAGCGGGCTTGTGCGTCCGCAGATTATTTCCGGTACACACGCAATTTCCATTGCCTTATTTGGTGTGCTGAGACCTGGCGATGAATTGATCTATATGACGGGAAAACCATACGATACGCTAGAAGAAATTGTCGGGATTCGCGGGAAAGAAGGGACAGGCTCATTAAAAGACTTCCAGATTGACTACAAAGCCATTGATTTACGACAAGATGGATCCGTTGATTATGAGAAAGTTAAAGAGTCGATTTCCTCTAAAACAAAAGTCATCGGCATTCAGCGTTCAAAAGGCTATGCGTCAAGACCATCCTTTACTATAGAAGAAATTGAGCAAATGATTTCATTTGTGAAAGAGATGAATGAAGAAATCATTGTGTTTGTAGATAACTGTTATGGTGAATTTACTGAATTAAAAGAGCCATGTCATGTCGGAGCTGACCTCATGGCCGGTTCACTCATTAAAAACCCAGGCGGAGGCCTTGCCAAAACAGGCGGCTACATCGTTGGAAAAGAAAAATGGGTAGAAGCTTGCTCTTATAGAATGACATCTCCAGGCATCGGCAGTGAAGCGGGTGCATCGCTGTATGCGCTTCAGGAAATGTATCAAGGCTTTTTCTTGGCGCCGCATGTTGTGGCACAAAGCTTAAAAGGCGCAGTATTTACGGCTCGTTTTCTTGAGAAGCTCGGATTCCAAACAAACCCAGCGTGGAATGCGAAAAGAACGGATTTGATTCAATCAGTTGAATTTGGAGATCCTAAAAAAATGATTGCGTTCTGTCAGGCAATCCAGTATGCCTCTCCGATTAACAGTCACGTCACACCACATGCAAGCTATATGCCGGGCTACGAGGATGATGTCATTATGGCAGCGGGCACATTTGTACAAGGAGCCAGTATCGAATTATCAGCCGATGGTCCGATCAGACCGCCTTATACTGCCTATGTTCAAGGCGGACTCACGTATGCCCATGTGAAAAATGCGATTTGCAGTGCTGTCGATGCCTTATTGGAACAAGGTTTTATTGAAGTACCTGCTCAATAAAAAAAACCATGTTAATATTCCTAACATCTTGTTGACACATAATATAACATGACATATAATAAATTTAAGCAAAGAGGAGGAGACAGTTGAGATGAGTGATAACATTCGCCGCTCAATGCCTTTATTCCCAATTGGGATTGTCATGCAGCTAACAGAATTATCTGCAAGACAAATTCGCTATTATGAGGAAAATGGTTTAGTATTTCCAGCAAGAAGTGATGGAAACCGCCGATTATTTTCTTTTCATGATGTTGATAAATTACTAGAAATTAAAAACCTCATCGAACAAGGTGTAAACATGGCAGGAATCAAAAAGCTTTTTGCCAAAGCTGAGGCAGAAAATCCATCGTCTGATACAAAGACGGAGGAAAAAACCACAGCGAAGCACAACTTGACAGATGATGAACTCAGGAAGCTACTGAAGAAGGAACTCATTCAGGCTGGACGTTTCCAACAAGGAACGACCTTTAGGCAGGGGGATATGTCAAGGTTCTTCCGTTAACCAATTAGCAAAAGCATTGCTATACACATTTTACCTTTTGTAGGGGAGGAGTTTTACGAAATGGCAAAGTACACAAGAGAAGATATCGTAAAATTAGTAAATGAGGAAAACGTAAAGTACATCCGTCTGCAATTTACAGACATTCTCGGAACGATTAAAAATGTTGAGATTCCTGTGAGCCAGTTAGAAAAAGCTCTCGATAACAAATGTATGTTTGACGGTTCATCTATTGAAGGATTCGTACGTATCGAAGAATCAGATATGTATCTATACCCAGATCTAAACACATTTGTTATTTTCCCTTGGACAGCAGAAAAAGGTAAAGTTGCACGCTTTATTTGTGACATTTATAAGCCAGACGGGACACCATTTGATGGAGACCCGCGTAACAACTTAAAGCGTATCTTAAAGGAAATGGAAGAACTAGGATTTAGTGATTTCAACCTTGGACCTGAGCCAGAATTCTTCTTATTTAAATTAGATGAAAAAGGCGAGCCAACGCTTGAACTAAACGATAAAGGCGGATACTTTGACCTTGCACCAACAGATCTAGGCGAAAACTGCCGACGCGACATCGTGCTTGAGCTTGAAGAAATGGGCTTTGAAATTGAAGCATCTCACCACGAAGTAGCACCAGGGCAGCACGAAATTGATTTCAAATATGCAGGCGCAATCCGTTCTTGTGACGACATTCAAACGTTTAAACTTGTAGTTAAAACCATTGCGAGAAAGCATGGTCTTCATGCGACATTCATGCCAAAACCATTGTTCGGTGTAAACGGATCTGGAATGCACTGTAACCTATCATTATTCAAAAATGGTAAAAACGCATTCTTTGATGAAAAAGCAGATTTACAATTAAGCGAGACGGCTAGACACTTTATCGCAGGTATCGTCAAGCACGCAACAAGCTTTACCGCAGTCACAAACCCAACGGTTAACTCATACAAGCGTCTTGTACCTGGCTATGAAGCACCTTGCTATGTGGCATGGAGTGCACAAAACCGCAGCCCATTGATCCGTATCCCGGCCTCACGCGGCATCAGCACACGCGTAGAAGTGCGCAGCGTAGACCCATCTGCAAACCCATACCTTGCACTAAGCGTATTACTTGCAGCAGGACTAGACGGAATCAAAAACAAACTAGAAGCACCAGCACCAATCGACAGAAACATCTATGTCATGGACAAAGAAGAGCGTCTTGAAAACGGCATCTCTGACCTTCCTGCAACACTTGCAGAAGCACTCGAGCTGCTGAAATCAAACGAAGTCATGATCAACGCACTAGGCGATCACCTATTCGAGCACTTCATCGAATCAAAAGAAATCGAATGGGATATGTTCCGCACCCAAGTACACCCATGGGAACGCGATCAGTATATGTCTCAGTATTAATAATAAAAACCCCTTGGAGCCATTGGCTTCAGGGGGTTTTGTTTTGGTCAAAAATGAACATAACAATGAATTTGGTCCTAACCAAAATATGAGTTTAGGCTCATGCGAAGCAGAGTGGGTTTTTCGGATCATATTCCGATTTTACTCAATGGTGAATTTTTATTAAATGGTGCGCTTTATCTTAGCGCTATAGCTTTAGGTGGTCTAATTATTGCTGTAATTAAAATAAAGAGCCTCTGTCATTTTTGAGAGGCTCTTTATTTTAACCGTAGTACGTTATAAATTTAAGGGAACCTATACAGCTCTTTTTTATAATGAAATAAAGCGTAATTGTAGATTGAAAACTTCAAGGCATATCTTTTCTTAATTTAAGTAGATTGTACCAAGTGAATCCACCGTGTTGCGAGTGTGATCTTCCATGATTTTTAAAACCAAGTTTTTCATAAAAGGGAATCAATTCTTTCTTACAAGTTAAAGTAATTCCTTCTCTCCTATTTTCTTTAACTAGTTCTTCCATTTTCTCTACTAATAATTTTGCTATCCTTTGGTTTCTAGCTGATTTTGAGACGACCAATCCTAAGATGCTTTGGTATCCACCTTTTGAGGTATTTTCCTTAATTTCTTCAAAAAGATCATCTGTAATATAAGGTTGATTAATAACAGGTCCATTAATATAGCCGACAATATTACCTTCTTTTTCTGCGACAATAAAAGTATCATTTATTAATCGAATCCTCTCAATTATAGCTTCTTTTGTAGCGGCCTCTTCTGTGGAAAAACCCTCATTTTCAATAACTAATAACTCATCTAAATCATCAAGTTGAACATTCCTTAAAATAACCATAATAGTTAGGACTCCTTTATATAATAAAAAATGTTTAAACTATAAAATTCTAGAACCCAAACAATAATTTGTCAAGAAAATCTTATACATTCGTTGTATCCAATAAGCAAACTCTTTCATAATTTTATAAAATAAATCAATTTCACTTTCAGTAAACTGTTACGTAGTAAATTATTTGCCTGTGTGCAAGTGCTCTAATTATCTTAGTCTTTATAGTTGTGAAAATAAATGAATGGTATAAAATGATTTGGCAATTCAGCGTTCCAGACGCAGAGATTTTGAAAGCGGAAGTTGAATGAGAAATAGATAGATTGGAAGAGGATCAAGATCTTCTAATCTATTATCAATTCATTTCCGAATTTAAAAATCCTTCCACCAGCATTTTCACCTAAGGAAGGAATAAGAATTCTTTTTCCATCTTCTCTTATATTTCCAAACTCTTTTTGTTTAAGAGCAGATGGTTTTTCTTCTGCTTCAAGGCCAGCATTTTTAAAAGCTTCAATAATATTGGCTGTCGTGAGCTGTTTTTCATTAGATGCTGCGCTACTGCAAGGCAAGCTGTTAGCATAATGAGACAAGTAAAAATGAATACAAAGAATTTCTTCATCATTGATCCTCCTGATTTTTAGGTGCAAAGGAAATTTTAGATGAAGTACCTTCTTTTTACTATTGTTTCGACAAAAATAGACAGCGTGAATAACTAATTAATTCTTTTATTTTGACTAAATTGTTAAAAATAATCATCTGGATGGTATACTTATGTGCATATTGTACTAGGAGGTATTCACCTTGAAACCATTTTGGGAAATAGACGAGGAAGGTTACTATACGTTAAAAAAGATCAACGAATCAGAAATATCTAAGGCTGAAAAGAAACTTGGAGTCACTTTGCCAGATACATATAAAAAGCTCATATTAGAACAAAATGGTGGTTATATATTTCATAATGCTTTTCCAACCAATCACTCTAATTCATGGGCTGAGGATCACATTCAATTTAATCACTTGCTGGGAATTGCTGAAGATGAAGGAATTATGGATAGTGCCTATTTAATAAAAGAGTGGGAGTTGTCAGAAGGGCTTGTTCTAATTAGCGGGGATGGCCATACTTGGGTAGCGATGGATTATCGAAAAACGAAAAAGAATCCTCCAATTCATTATTTTGATGTTGAGATGGAAGAAGACTTTAAATTAGCAGATTCCTTTGATGAATTCATTCAGGGGCTTTATACAGCTGAGTATACTGTTGATGAGGAAGCAGCAGAGGGTGAATATGAAATTCCTGAAGATCATTTAAGTAAAGAAGAACTTGAAGCTATATTTGAATTGGACGTCCTTGATGAAGGTAATCTGCATAAAATTCAATATTACCCAATGGTTGATTTGAACGAAATTGAATGGTTTTTTAAAAAGATGCAATATCATATTGAAAAAACAAAAGATGAAGATGCGCTTTATCAAGTAGCTGATACGATTCTCTGCATTTTCTTATTAAATCAAAATATGCCGATTAACGAAAAAATTAGTGAGATTCTGGATCAAATTGTTAAATTTTTAGAAAAAAATGATAACCCACTACTAGTGAATCTCGGAGAAAATATTGCGATTGAAACAGAATTTCTATCTTAGTAGAACGATCTTAAGTTGTCCTTTCTAGAGAAATTATCGGAAATGGCTAAAGAAGAAAAAGTGAAAAAGCTGATGAATTTAAATTTTGTATTTTTTTCTATAAATATCTGTTAATTTATGCCGAATTCCACGCCTCTTTTTCCGTTAATAGGATTGTGAAACTTTGAATCTCTATCTATATGTAGGTCTAATTTTAGATGTACGATTAAACCAATCGGCAAATAAAATAAGGGGGCTGAGCTTTTTGTAGTTGAGAACAAATGTTTAATTATCTACTTTGATTTCATTATGATAAGAATATGATTGACCCCTTCATGAACCTGGCTGAAACTCAGTCAGGTCTTTTTTATATCAATTTTAAAACATGAAGGCGGTCATTCTAAAAGAAATAAGTAGGCAGCTCCTCTCTTATAACCAACTCTTTTAATTTCACACCATTCAATTATTATCATATTTGCGGGATACCGAAAATTTCTATTATGAGTAGACTCACTTTACATATGTTGTAAATCACGTGTTAGAATATACAAGGGATTTGTTTTGAAGGGGGTAAAGGGATGACAGAATTAATTGCCTCTCAGGAGGTAGGAAACATGTTAAACACTTGGAATCTTGCCATACAAAAAGGGGATTTGTCGGCAGCTATTGAAATGCAAGATGACATAGACAAGGCAATCGAACAAATGGAAGAAAATCAAGATATTCTTTTGTATTATCAACTATTAAGCTTTAGACTTAAGCTGAAACTTCAGAATATTAGCAAAAACTTAGATAAGCCATTCTTTGAGAGGAATGCACCAGACGAAAAAGAAGAGAAGACAAACAAACTCATGTCCTATTACTTCTATTTCTATAATGGGATCTATCATGACTACTTACAAGATTATGATAAGGCGCTAAGTTATTTCAGAATAGCTGAAAAGAAGTTGGCCTATGTTGATGATGAAATAGAAAAAGCAGAATTTCATTATAAATTAGCTGTTCTATTTTATGATTTGAAAATGACTTTCTTATCTAAATATCATGCTCAAATTGCTTGTGACACATTTAATGCACATGAATCATATATCAAAAGACAAATTAACTGTAGAATGCTGCATGCGCTGAACTTAATTGATCAATTTGAATATGAGAAAGCAAGTGAACTTTTTAACGAAGCAGAGAACATGATCCGAAGTATCAATGATAATCATTTAATTATTCATCTCTATTACAGCATGGGTTTTTTGGAAAGCAAAAGAGAGAATGCTGAGAAAGCATCTGCATTTTTTAGATGCACACTGAGTTATGAAGAAATTGAGAAACAAATGCTATTAAAAATGAGATGTTTATATGAACTAGCCAGAATAGAAGTATCAAATCAAAGCAATGAAGTGATTGAATGGGTTGATCTAGGCATTTCTTTGTCGGAGCAAGTGAACCATCACATTTTTCAAATTAAATTTAAATTGTTAAAAGAACTATTATATGAAACAAATGAAACTCAACAAGCCAATATCAGTAATTTGTGTGCAGAGCTTGAAGAAAGAAGAGTATGGGTTGATTTAGAGGAAATCTTGGTTGATGTGGCGAAATATTTAGAGGAAAAAGGCTTGTTGCAACAATCATTGAAATACTATAAAAGAGCCTTACATGCAAGTCAATTTGTAGGAAAAGGAGTGAATTAAATGAAAAAGTCTTTTTTTATTCCATTATCAATAGCTGTGGTAGCATTAGGTACACTTTTCTTTACAAATGGTTTCATTCAACCTCAACATGATGATGTCCAAACCGTCGCATCAAGAGGGAGCTCTGGAGGATAATTGGTTAAAAAACGATAAAGTGGATTAAAGTGTAAGACTCCTTATGGTATTCTAGTAAAAGAATACGCCATAAAAGGAGTCTTTTTTATATGAAAATATTAGATGCTCCATCTTTACTGTCAGCTGTCGAACAAAGGTCAAAAGCCTATCAGGAGCTTCGAGACGAAATGCAGCATGTGAAAAAAGCATTAAAAAGTGTGTCGGGATTAGGTGAAGAATTTACTGGAAAAGGTGCAGACAATATCAAAGCCTTTTATGAGGATCTTGCGCTTTACACGGACACTTATCTTGACTTTATTGATATGCAAAAAGCGTTTTTAGATGGGGTAAAAGGAAAGCTTGATGATGAATCGTTAGGCGGAAGTACATTTATTGATGAGCATTTCTTAGACGTTCAACTGAAACAAGGGATTCAGAATAATAAAGATATGGTCAAGGAACAAAAAGAAGCCCTATCCACTATTTTTGATGACATTAGTGATCTCATAGAACTGAATGTATTTTCAAGTAAAGAGGTCAATGAACATTTAGATGATGCGAATAAAAATAGAAAAGAGGCAATTGATGCTGTACATAAATTAGATCATACCCTAAAAACAGAGTACGAAAAATCAGAAGCGATTGAGAAACATCTTGCAACCTTTTATGCAAAAATGATGGCTGCTACAGGAAAAGGGAAAAATGCGCAGCCCATGTATTACGATTCAAAAGCATTTCATGAGACAGATGTGTACAAGAATCATGATAAAATCGATGCACAGGTGAAAGCATATTTAAAGGTGAAAAAAGAAGAAAAAGAGAAACGAAGAATCAAAGAATTGAAAGAAAAACTCAACGATCCTTCGTGTATATCAGAGGAAAAATACTTTGAGATTGTAGACGAAATTGGATATGAAAACCTTTCTTACGATCAAAAAATGTATTACAGCCAGCTTCTCCAGATCAAAGCGCAGGAAGAAGCATCAGAGGGGTTCGTTGATGTTGTAAAAGGTGCAGCAGTTGGTCTATATGATGTGGCCAAAGATACAGTGACCGGAATATATGATCTTGTGACAGACCCTGGTGGTGCCGTTGAATCGGTCGTAACGGCTGTTTCTCATCCAATTGAAACGTCGAAAGCGATTGGAAAGTCGATTTCAGACTCATTCCAAAAAGAAGTCATCGATGGTGATGCATATTCTCGATCACACTGGTTCGCCTATGCGACTGGCTCTCTAGCAGAAATCGTCTTTGGTTCTAAAGGGGCAGGTGCCATCACAAAAACGGGGACAACAGCGGCCAAAACAACGGTGAAGAAAGGACTTGAACAAGGAGCAAAATCATTAGACAGAGTCTCTATTCCGAATCTATTGCCATACTCACCAAAGTTTCAAATGGCTGGCGGCCCGAAGCTGCCGTATAACGTGTTTGACGGAGAAAATCTCAAAAATAAACTCCTCTCTATGGCGAAGCGTCTAGACAACAATTCAGGATACGGCATCTCTAAGACAGGCAGACGCTTACCAGCACCAAAATCACCACCAACCGTTGTTAGCTACGGAGATCACTATGTGAGATGGAAACGGAAGAAAGTATTAAAACCGAATGTCGTTTATTCAACAAAGCAAGGCTACACCTACACAACCGATCACTACGGAAGAATTGTCAAAGTCGAAGCAAGTGATTTAAAATACGGAGAGGTCAAAAGAAACCAATATGCCCAATCCAATTCAGGAAAGCCGGATCGATTATCAAAAGATGACGGAGGTCACTTGATTGCCTCTATTTTTAAAGGGTCTGGGGATATTGATAACCTTGTTCCGATGAGTTCACAGATTAATAGAAGTGGCGGGAAATGGTATGAGATGGAGCAACGGTGGTTGAAAGCTTTGAAAACCGATCCACCTAAAACTGTGACTGTTTCAATAAAAGCATTTTATGAATCCGATTCGTTAAGACCATCTGAATTCCTAGTCAAATACAAGATAGACGGAAGAGTTTATACAGACACAATATATAACAGACCAGGAGGATGAACAAATGGAAACAAAAGAGATGGAAAGCTTATATAGAGAAATAGCCAGAAATTTAAATGAAATGATTCCAGTGGAGTGGGATACAATTTGGATGTATGCAGAAATGTTAGATGACTCTGCATCTGCTCTCTTTTATTTTACGGTTCCTAATAAAGAGGAATATTTTTATTCACACAATATCCCAGATCAATATCAGGTTAGTGAAGACATATATGATAGCCTGTTGATTAACTTACAAAGAAAGCTAAGACAGTTGAGGGAAGAGTATACTAAAGAACAATCAGATAAATGGACAACTGTAAAAATGAAATTGACTTATTCAGGAAAAATGTCAACAGATTTTGGTTACGATGATGTATTTTCTTTAGGTATTGACAATATACAGAGAATAGCAGTTTGGGAATATGAAACGTTCGGATTTTTACCCGACGATGAAGAAGATAAAGAAGCCGTATTAAATTATATAAAAAATAAAGACGATAACTAACGCACAATACCCTCCGAATAAAGGAGGGTATTTGTCATATATGTTTCATAAAAGCCTCATTTCCATTATTTAAACCGATAAATCGTCACCTCACAATCACCCAGTACCTCTTCAATCATCTCTTCCACAACCGTCCAATCGCCGCCAGCCAATCCGCAGCCGATCCCGTATGGAATGGCGATGGACGTTTGGTTTTTCTCTTCAGGTGATTGTGTCACTGTATCCTTTAGGTGTTGAAAGCAGCTGCGTAAGGCATCGTAGTCTGTTTGCTTTCTTGTTCTTCCGTATCCAGCTTGGGCAAATAAGTTGGCAATTGTTTTTCCGTCTTTTGTTGTGATAAGTTGAACGGAGCTTAACAAGTCATCTCCTTGTTCTGTACATAACTGTTTATAATCTTTGAACACATTCGGATATTTGCTTTTGATTTGTTTCGCTAATCCAGCGCCCATGACTCCTTTACAGTTCACTTGGTGACAAATGATGTCTTCGCTTGCCTCTAATATATTGCCGTCTACCGTTTTGATCATATGCAGTAACCCCTTTTTGATAAAATGTAAACATATGTTCTATTATAGCAGTTTTGTTTCTATGATTTAATAGCCTTTGATGAGTTTTTAGTTAGTACACGATGTTCAGGTGACAGCAAAGTGACAAACATGTCATATGATTCCATGGTTTGTTCGTTCGATCGATGGAGGCAGACATCTCATTTCAATTATCTTTATCATAAATCAAGTAAAAAGGGATGAAATGAGATGCGGGGACTTAATGAAGATTTATTTAGGCGGGTGAATGAGCTCAGTATCGATCATGGTTACTTGAATCCAATATTTATTGGACTAGCTGAATATACAGTGCTGCTGGCAGCGCTCGTGTGTCTGTTCGTATGGTTTCAAAATCGCAGCAGGTACAATAGGGCGATGGTCGTATCTGCCGGAGTGACCTTCATATTGGCAGAGTTACTTTGGAAAATCGCAGGGCTCCTTTATTTCAATCAGCAGCCCTTTGCAGAAATGAGCCACGTCAATCTTTTGATTCAAAAGGAAGTGAATAACTCGTTTCCAAGTGATCATACCATCTTTATTTTTTCGATTTGCGTGATCTTTTGGCTGTTTCACAAACGCCATATGTATTGGCTGATCATTGCGTGTGCTGTTGGTTTTTCAAGGATTTGGGTAGGTGTTCATTATCCATTTGATGTCTTGGCAGGAGCTGCTATAGCGTGTTTAACAGCCGCCGCCGTTGTATATGTGCCGCTATGCCAAAAGAGCGTTGATGCCCTTTTGTCATGCTATGAATGGCTTGAACAAAAATTGGTAGGGAAGAGAACAAAATAACATTGTTGCAGCAAAATACCCCGATCTGTTTATGGCTCAGATCGGGGTGCTTTTTATTTTCGCCAAAACGTTGAACAATCCGCTTTGTCTTCGATATTAAATTCGATGATTTTTTTTAGGAGAGGATAATCAACTTGCAAGCTTTCTTTCATGCGAAACAGATTTTTCCCATGATCGTACCCAGCTTGTACAATGTCAGCTGAAAATTGATCAATTCCTTTTGCTTCTGGTGCGACAGAAATGTGATGTTTTGCCACGCTAAACCCAATAATAAATGTGCCGTGATCTGTGAACATGGGCTGATTCCAAGCAATTCTTGGCTCTAATTGAGGGAATGTGTCTTCTATCCATTGTAAGATGTCTTGAGTGCGCTGCTTCAGCTCTGGGTTACCGATTTTGCTGATATATTCTTCAAACACATGCATGATATTTTATCCTCCCAATCCATCTACCTCATAAGCCTCAGACGGGATTCGAACCCGCACTCCTTTCGTAAGCATAGGCTAGGGGCAACACGCTTCCCTACGGAATTTCACCGACAGGAATTTCACCTGTCTCAGCTCATGTGCTTTTCGGTGCTTCTGAAACCCTTGCCTTGCGACCCGCCAGCTACAATTTGTTTTACGGCGCTCTTCCCTTCTAGAGCTACTGAGGCGTGTAAGTGATTGATCATATTATATAAAGAAATTGGATAAATGAAAAGCTGCTATGAACCATCATAAGATTAGAAAACCTCGACATTGGGCTTTTTTCATTTCATCTCGAGATGTTTATTTTAAAAAAAGGCGGAATTTTTTCGCAAATATCGTTGACTAGGAGAAAGAAACGCACTTTCAATGGAAACGGTTGTTGAAGATTCAAGTGATTCATATTAAAATGATGTCAAATGGACTAATTAGCAATTGCTAATAGAAGTTCCATATTTAGTGAATTCATGTGTTTTAGCTGAAGGTGATTGGGGGTGTAGAATGAGCAAAGTTCCTGTTGCGGAATTGGCATCACTATTAAATGACTGGAACATGGAAATCAAAAAAGATCATGCAGATGAGGCAGAACGGTTATTTGCCAAAGCGAAACAAGCGGTAGAGGAAATTGACGATGCGGATATCCTCATATACTATTCTCTTCTTGAGAAGAGGCATCACATTCTGATGTACAATTTAAGAGGGCAAAAGGGCAATGTTTCAACGAAAAGCATAGAGGGTCATTATGGAAAAAAAGAAGATGACCTGTCTAACCGTCTTGCCTATTATTTTGATTTTTATGAGGGTGTGTATGAGCAGCATCAAGGTAATTATGAGGTTGCATTGCAGATGTATCAAAGTGCTGAAAAGCTCTTAGATAAAATTCCAAGTGAGATCGAACGTGCTGATTTCGATTTTAAAGTGGCATGGCTTTATTACCGGCTCAGTCATATTATGCTCTCACTAAGCTATATCCGCAGAGCGCTCCACGTCTATAAGCGGCACAAGCAATATGAAAGAAGAACGGCCCTTTCATACTCTCTTATAGCAGCGAATCTAACAGAGATCGGCCGGTATGAAGAGGCGCTTGAGAATTATCGTCTGGCAGAAAAAGTTTTGACAAGCGAGCAGGATGATTTTATGCTGGCTCAGCTTCATCACAATGTGGCCATTTTATATTCATTTTGGAATAAACCGAAGGAATCGATACGTCATCTTGAAAAAGCACTGTCTCATCAAGAGTATTATGATTCAGATTTCTTTTTCCATTCTACGTATCTGATCAGCCGAGAACTCTGTGTGATTGGTGAAAAGCAGCGTGCAAGCCAATATATAGAGGCTGCATATGCCAGAATGAAAGATGCTTCTCATGAAGTGTTTCAGCTAAAAATAGGCATCGTACATGATCTTTACTTAACGCATGCACCGCAAAGATTTCAGCAAATTGATGAGAAATTAAGAAAGTTAGAAGAGAAGAATGAATATCATGAAGTAAAAGAGCTATCACAATTTGCAGCAAAATATTGTGAAAAGCAAGCACTTTATGAGCAGTCTGTTTTTTACTTGAACAAAAGTTTAGAAGCGGATTTACATATGAAAAGAATGGGGTTGATTTAAGATGAAAACAGGATTAAAAGTATTATTCGTTGTAGGTTTAGCGGTCGCTGCGACTGTTCTGACGCAAAACGTTACAGGTTCTTTCGAAGTTGCAGAAAAAATCATTGGTGGTTAATACCATTTATCTCTCGCCCTTGTTGATATCGTCAGCAAGGGTTTTTTGTGTTTTAATAGGCTCTTCTTATTAAACGCTGCAAGAACGTTTAATAAGAAGAATTCGCAACAAAGGGGGTGTGCAAATTTATTACCTGCTCCATTATTCTAAATAAACATAGGGCAGAGCAACAAGTTAAAAAGGTCACTTTTCTTTGCTTAATTTAATTTTTTGCAGGACTTTTCATTCAAATTTTATCAAATTGGTCTAATGTACATAGAAGGAAAAGAAAAAGCAGGGGCACCGCCCCATTTGTCATGCATATGATGAGATAAGGTCTGATTCGAAGGCAGGTGATTGTATGTATCCACGGGTTTATGGTGGTTTTCATGGAGGCGGATTTACAGGAGGAGGAGCACATATTGGGCCGGTTGGTTCCCATATCGGCTTTGGCGGGTCTTATTTGAGCCCTGGTGTGTTCTCTGGCTTGGGAGGTTTTCCTGGGTACGGGGGATTCGGGACATTTTCTGGATATCCGTATGGTTCTACGTTCATCATGGGACGTCCTCCTGGTTTTTATGTGAGGAGTTATTAGTGTAAGAGCACAATAATTGAAATAGCCATCTAAAGATAGGCTATTTCAATTGGTGAAAGTGCTTCAATCCAGCAGTTATCACAATGACCCCTAGGATGATGATAGGCAGCCAGATGATGATAAATGGATCGTAACGATCTGTATATGCAGCAATAGCTGCACCTAGGCAGTAGAAGACAATAGAGCCTATTCGCATCAAGCTTACAAGCTGGATAGGGGCCTTTCTTTTTTCCCGGTATGATATACGCTGAGCTGCATCTTCAAATAGGTTAGCAAGTGTACTCGTGAGAACGGTTGTGGAAATGCCAGCAACATTCAATTTACGAGCGGCTGCTGTCTGCATACCCATAGCCATACTTAAAAGGATGATCAGCATAAAGTAAGCACCTTGTGTATAAGGGAAAACGGTCATGAGAGCAAATAGAAGCAAAATCATCAATTCGATGATAAAAATGCGTGTAACGGCTTTTGGCCAAAACGTTTTCTCATGCTTTCCGCCTATCACAACTGCAAGTAAAACCCCTAAAACGAACCCACTTAGAGCAATGATAGAATGAAGGGCTGTTAGCTGCAAGGAGCTTCCTGCTGCAATGCCAAGCAGCACAATATTACCTGTCATATTGGCTGTAAACACATGCCCTAGGCTTAAATAGCCAATCACATCCACAATTCCTGCGGAAAGACATAAGAAAACCAAAGCTGTATTTCGAAATGAATGTGCGGTCAAAATAGTCATTCCTTTCTTCCTCTCTAATGAATAAGTGTAACGCTTTATGACCGCGAATGTCCATCTGATGAGATGGTCACATGTGTGCAAGCTGATGTAAGACTTGTCTAAAAGTATCATCATTCACAAGGTGCCTCATGCGGCGGAACGGATCGCCCTTTTCCTTTAAACGCTCTATAACAGCCGGCATCGTAAAAAGAGAAGGATGAAGCTCATCATGATAGAGTTCGTCCCATTCAAGCGGTGTCGCAACAAGTCCAAGCTCATTTCCTCTTGGGGAATATGGAGCGATGATTGTTTTCCCAGCATCATGCTGAATGTAGTCTAAATACAAGCGATTGCCGCGGTTTTTCTTAAGACGTTCCAGAGTAAAAAGATCCGGTGCTTGCTCACATAAAAATTGGCATATAAACGCGGTGAATTGTCTTGTTTCTTCGTATGTGAAGGCGTTTTTCTTTAAAGGAATATAGACTTGAAGCCCTTTACCTCCGCTTGTTTTAATAAAGGCTGTGAGGAAAAGCCCGTCTAAAAGCGCTTTGATTCGTTTAGCAGCTTCTATGGCTAGATGAAACTCATTTACAGATGGCGGGTCCAGATCAAAGACGATTTCTGTCGGCCGATTCGTATCTCTTGTTTCAAAAGGGATATGAAATTCCATCGCCAGCTGGTTGCCAAGCCAAAGAAGCGTACGAGGATCATTACAGACCGTATAAGAAATATCATCAACTTCATCTGTTAAAACAAAATCCGGCGCATAATCAGGTGTCGTCTTTTGATAAAAGAATTCGTCTCCAGTGCCGTGCGGATACCGAATTAAAGTAAGACGCCTTTCACGTAAAAAGGGCAAAAGGTAGGGAGCCGCTTGTCTTAAATAAAGTAAGTAATCTGCCTTGTTTAGTTGAAGAGCCGGGACAATCGGTTTCTCAGGGTGAGTGACTTCTATAGCAGCAGGGAGTGGATACAGCTGTTTGAGCATGTGCTGAAATGTACATGCTGCTGGATCAGCATCTAGTAAAAAGGAAGAAAAACGCGGCTCTCTTAACGCCGATCCATCAAAGGATATACAAGCAATGCTGGCAACGATAGAAGGGGGGATTTCGTATAATGATCCTCCTGTTAACTGGCCTTTTGTCTGAAATAGCGTACGCAGCGTTTGTTCTTCTTCATTAGAAAATCCATGCTTGAATTGGACAACCTCGATGAGTGTCGAATCTTGATAAATGGAACCTTGGAAATAGCCATTTTCTTTGTCAAAACGGGTGACAATGACAGAGACATACCGCCAGTTTTTCATTTTCAGCCATTCTTTTGAACGAGTATTGTCATGCCATTTACTCATCTTTTTTTTCGCTACTAGTCCTTCTGCTAAATACATCGTCATCACGTTTTTCATGTATTCAGAGTCTGGATCTGTATGAATGACCTGCAAAAGGGAAGGGTGCTTAAGCTGAACTGATGAGGGGAGCTTTGCTTCTTGGAATAATTGCTGCAGCTGATTTTTTCTTTCCATCAACGGTGAATCAACGATAGGTTTCCCTTTGCAGCTTAATAGATCGAATGCAATAAAATGACATGGAAATCGTTCAGCCTGTCTTTGGATGGCTTCTTTGTTTTTCAGCCTGCCTCTTTGCTGAACCTTCGCAAACTCGCTTTGCTGTTCACTCAGTAAAAAGACCAATTCTCCGTCAAGCGTCAGCGGTAAATAAGGAGCAAATTGGTCTCTTAATTGTTCGCACTGATCCATCACTTCAGGAAATTGCTTATTCAGCTGTTTTCCGGTCCTGCTTTCTAAACGAATCTCGTCTTCTTCCCATACAAGAATAGCCCGAAAGCCATCATATTTTAATTCATATACCCAGTCTGCACCGGCAGGTATATCATGTGCAGGTGTTAATCGCATAGGTTTCATTGTGCATGTCACTTCCTTATATCGTGTGTTCTTAGAGTGGGATGAAATTTTCAATCACATACATAAGTCTGATGAAAACATTACATAGTAAGGAGAAAAGAACGGAGGAAGCGCGATGCATACAGTATGGAAAGGCGGCATTAGTTTCGGATTGGTCAATATTCCAGTCAAGCTGTTTACCGCTACAGAGAACAAAGACATTAAATTAAGACAGCTGCATAAAGAGTGTCACACGCCCATTAACTACAAGAAAGTATGTGCCAATTGCGGTGAAGAAGTAGCGCCGGAACAAATCGTCAAGGCGTATGAATATGCGAAAAATAAATTTATTGAATTGGACGATGAAGAGCTGGAAAAACTGCGAAAAGAAAATGAAGAAAAAGCCGTAGAAATCATTGATTTTGTGAAGATTGAAGAGATTGATCCCATCTATTATGAAAGAAGTTACTTCTTATCACCGGATACTGGCGGAGCGAAGGCTTATTCATTATTAAGAAAAGCTTTAGAGGAATCGGGGAAAATTGGTGTCGCAAAGATTATGATCCGCTCAAAGGAACAATTAGCAATCGTTAGGTGCTATGAACATATTTTGCTGATGGAGACCATTCATTTCCCTGATGAAATTAGACAAGTATCAGATGTACCGAATATTCCCCAAGAGGAGAACATTGTAAAGAAAGAGTTAGATACAGCGCTCCTTTTAATCGAGCAGCTGACCACGACATTCGATCCAGCGGCATATCAAGATGAATACAGAGAACAGCTGATGAATTTAATTGGCGATAAAATATCTGGAGAACATACCGTTCAGCCGGAAACGACAGGCAAAAAAGATCCTGCAGCCAATGTGACAGATTTAATGGCCGCACTACAGGCTTCGATCGACCGATCAAAACCAGCCAAACCGAAAAAAGCAGCACCTAAGAAAAGAAAAACACCAGCCAAAAAAGAAAAGAATGCATAAAAAAGACCGTTGACAAAAGGCTAAAATGATCTTTATTTTAGCCTTTTGTTTTCATTCAGCGTGATAGAAAACCTTTGCAGTCTAGGAAGGACGAGTACCGGAGTGGAACGAATTTGACATTCGTGAGCACCGGAGCGCAGACCTGACAAAGAATGCGAGGGTTTGTCTACACGCTAAGACCGCTGACGAGCGGTCTTATTGCGGCTTTAACACATCCTGGATCGTCCCATCTTTTCGATGAATGACAACGGATGTTCCTTTATTAGCTGAAATCTCCTTTGCCCGGTCAATTGCTTCTTGTTTTGTTTCTTTGACCTCACTTGCTCGTTTCGCTTTCTCTGTTTGAACCGCCCAGCCTTCCTCGTGTTTCACAACATGCTGCGCCTGATCCATGAGCTCTGGTCTTGCGGAGCTGCTGTTCTCAGAAGGTTTGACAGAACCATGAGAGGAGAAATTTTCTACCTCTTTCTCCGTTGCGTTCTTTTTCCACTCTTTCGCTTGACTGATTGCAATTGGAATGGCTCTATTTTCCTCATAGCCTTCCTGAATCATTTTATTGGCAATCTCAAGCGCTTTTTTTCGAATGACGTTGTCTAATGATTGAAATGAAGCTGGATAATCGTTCATCGTCCAAGGCATAAGAAACGCTCCTTTCTTTTATTTGAACACCTTCCCCCATCTGTAATGGATCAAACATACAAGTTCTCTCAAACCAATGATGGGGATAAAATACATCGTTTTGCTGAGGCAGAATCTCATCAATTCCCGCAGAATAGAAGGTAGAAAAGGAGTGATTTTGATGATGATGAAAGGTTTGTATGAAGCACATTTACCTGTGAGTGACTTGAGGGCATCTATTGCGTTTTATGAAAAATTGGAATTGACACTTGCTCATGAAAATGAACGAGTTGCTTTTTTATGGATTGAGAAAGGAAAGAGCTGGCTTGGCATATGGAAGGCTGATATGTCCACTATTCCATATCATCCAGCGACTCGACATGTTGCCTTCCAAATTAAAACATCCAGTATTGGACAGATCAAAGAATGGCTAATAGAAAAAGGGATCGACATTCATCCTATGTTTGGCTTTTCGGATGAGCAGCAGCCTTTAGTTCTCGATAATCCGCCACAATTTCATGCCGCCATTTATTTTCTTGATCCCGATGGGAATCTGCTTGAATGTATCGCACCACTAGAAATCGATGCATCAGAACAGCATGAGATGATGACATTTGAAGATTGGGATCGAAAGAAAAATCCGTTTATTGATTGACAAAATCACTCATTGTAACTATAGTGATTACAACGGTGGTGAAAGATTGTGAAACAAATTAGCAGGAGGTATCCGATTGCTGTTCATATTGTGTCATTTATTGCAGGTGTTCCAAAAGAGTGTACAGGTGATTTTATTGCAGAGAGCGTGAATTCAAATCCTGCCATTGTTCGAAAAATGATGGCAATGCTCAAACGGGCGGGTCTCATTGAAATTCGCCGCGGAGTAGGCGGTGCTTATTTAAAAAGACCGGCTGAGGACATCACACTCTTAGATGTGTACCGTGCTGTGGATGTAAGCGAGGATGAAGAATTATTTAACTTTCATCAGCCCGTCATCGCATGCCCGATTGGTCAAGCGATGGATACGAGACTGCGGCATGAACTAAAAGAAGCACAAGCTGCACTTGAGAATCACCTAAAGCAAGTGACAATTCAGCAATTATTAACAGAGGCGGAATAAAAAAGCTCGTACACTAGAGCTTTTTTTACACCTATGTTGTAACCATTTTGATTATAACGAATACACATCACCGTTGAACGAAAAATGAGGAGGTCAAACAAATGAAATTATTAGTAACAGGTGCAACAGGACAACTTGGGACGCTCGTCGTCAAGCATTTGCTCACAAAAGTACCGGCTGAACAAATTGCAGTCAGTGTTCGAAATCCGCAAAAAGCAGCACATTTGAAGGATGCTGGGGTGGATGTACGCCGTGGAGATTTCACTCAGCCAGAAACCCTGACATCAGCATTTGAAGGCATTGACCGTCTGTTGATCATTTCAACAGCGGATGGTGACCGCGTCGAGCAGCATAAAGCAGCAATTGAAGCGGCGAAAGCAGCAAATGTGAGGTTTATTGCTTATACAAGTGTTGTCAATGCAAGAGAGAGTCAGCTTGTCCTTGCACATGACCACGCAAAAACAGAAGAAGCCATTGTGGCCTCTGGCATTCCTCATGTATTTTTAAGAAACAACTGGTATGTTGAAAACGAAAAAGATACGATTCTGGCGTCAGTCAGCGGCGCACCATTTTTAAGCCCTATTGGCGAAGGAAAGGTTGGCTGGGCAACAAGAAATGACTACGCAGAAGCGGCAGCAAATGCGTTAACACTTGCCGTACATGATCAGGAGATATATGAACTGTCAGGACCGCTTCGGACGCATAGTGAACTTGCACAAATTGTTAGTAAGGTGAGTGGAAAAGAAATCAAAGTAGAAAAAATAGATGTAGACACATTTGGAGACTTTTTAGCTTCAAATGGTGTACCAAAAGAAGCAGTGCCATTTGTCAAAGCCATTCAAAGCGGCATACGCGATGGTGCTTTAGCCATCGAAAGCCAAGATTTCGAAACATTACTAGGCCGGCCGTTAACACCTATTGAAGAGAGAATCCGTGAATTGATTTCAGAATAAACAACAAAAACGCCCTATGAAAAGGGCGTTTTTTCATTTAGTCACACGAATCATAAGGACAAATTTTAGACAAATCACTTCGTTGAAATTTCAGAAATTTGGGATTAAAATGAAATTAGGGTCTGTTATTTAGTCATCAGATGACCAGAATGATGAATCAAAATGCAGCAATAGAAGGGAAGTTCGACGATGAAAGTCCATTTATTCGTTACTTGTTTAATTGACACGATGCAGCCAAATGTAGGAAAGGCGACAGTGGAAGTATTGGAAAGACTCGGTGTTGAAGTGGAATTTCCAGAAACACAAGTGTGCTGCGGGCAGCCAGCCTTTAACAGCGGCTATACAAAAGAGGCAATCAAAGCAGCGAAAAACATGATCAAAGCCTTTGAATCAGCTGAATATGTTGTGACACCATCAGGTTCGTGCAAGGCGATGTTTTTAGAATATCCTCATCTTTTAAGAGAAGACCGAGTGTGGTCGGCCAAGGCTGAGGCACTTGCCGCAAAAACATATGAATTAACAGAATTTATTGTTGATATATTACACGTGAC
Organism: Bacillus sp. FSL M8-0350; assembly: GCF_038593345.1. Lineage (NCBI taxonomy): Bacteria > Bacillati > Bacillota > Bacilli > Caryophanales > Bacillaceae > Bacillus > Bacillus sp. FSL M8-0350. The sequence goes on from NZ_CP151985.1 coordinate 1,741,189, forward strand.
AGATGTAGGCGCGAGCCTGAAAGGAAACGCAACCTATCACACCTCTTGTCATATGACGAGACTGCTGCGCATTAAGGAGGCGCCTTATACACTGTTGTCAAATGTCAAAGATTTGACGATGAAACCATTGCCCCGCGCAGAAAATTGCTGCGGATTTGGAGGAACCTTTTCAGTGAAAATGACCCCTATTTCTGAGCAGATGGTTGATGAAAAAGTACAAAGCATAGAGGAGACAGGCGCCGAATATATCATTGGTGCTGACTGCGGGTGTCTGCTGAACATTGGCGGGAGGCTGAACCGTCTTGATAAACCCATTCAGGTCATGCACATCGCAGAAGTATTAAACAGCCGCGGACTTTAAGAGGGGGAACGGCACATGAGTATGAAAATTGGAGAAAAGGCCTTTAAAGAACGGATCGGGGATGGCTTAGAAGACGCTGTCATGAGAGGAGCTGTTTCCTCTGCGCAGGAACGCCTGTATGAAAGGCGGCTATCTGCGAGCGAAGAACTTGGCAATTGGGAAAAGTGGCGTGAGCTTGGCGAGGAAATCAGGCAGCATACGCTGACGCATCTTGATGATTACTTATATCAATTAAGTGAAAGTGTAAGTGCACGCGGAGGCCATGTCTTTTTTGCGAAAACAAAGGAAGAGGCATCAGCATATATTCAAGACGTGGCACAGAAAAAAGCAGCCAAAAAGGTCGTCAAATCAAAATCAATGGTCACAGAAGAAATCGAGATGAATCAAGCGCTTGAAGAGATCGGCTGCGAGGTAGTCGAAAGCGATCTTGGTGAATATATTCTGCAAGTGGATGACCATGAACCGCCTTCACATATTGTGGCACCCGCCCTTCATATGACGAAAGAACAAATACGGGAAGTATTTCATGAAAGGCTTGGGTATGAGATGTCAGACACACCTGAAGAAATGACGAGTTTTGTGAGAGCCATCTTGCGTGAAAAATTCCTCGAAGCTGATATTGGTGTGACCGGCTGTAATTTTGCAGTGGCCAACACAGGGTCCATCTGCCTTGTGACAAATGAAGGGAATGCAGATCTTGTCACGGCTATACCGAAGACGCATATTGCCGTTATGGGAATGGAGCGGCTTGTTCCAACAATGGAGGAACTGGATGTCCTTGTGGGTCTTTTGTGCAGGAGCGCAGTCGGTCAAAAATTAACTAGTTATATTTCTGTCGTGGGACCAAAAGGAGAAGGAGAAGTAGATGGACCAGAAGAATTTCACTTGGTCATTGTGGACAATGGGCGGTCAAATATATTAGGAACGGCCTTTCAGCCTGTTCTCCAATGTATCCGGTGCGCAGCCTGCATCAATGTATGCCCGGTTTACCGGCATGTTGGCGGACATTCGTACGGTTCGATTTATCCGGGGCCAATCGGAGCTGTTCTTTCGCCGCTTCTTGGCGGCTATGATGACTATAAAGAGCTCCCCTTTGCATCAAGTCTGTGCGCAGCCTGCACGGATGCTTGTCCAGTGAAGATTCCGCTTCACGAGTTATTGATTAAACATAGACAGGTGATCGTAGAAAAAGAGGGCAGAGCGCCTAAAGCTGAAATGATGGCGATGAAAATGTTTGGTATGGGGGCATCGTCTCCCGGAATGTATCAATTTGGAACAAAAGCAGCCCCTGCGCTCTTGAATCGTATGGCTTCAAACGGACAAATTTCAAAAGGAATAGGCCCTTTAAAGAATTGGACAGATATTCGTGACCTGCCAGTTCCAAGTAAAGAAAGATTCAGGGATTGGTTTAAAAAGAGACAAAAGGAGGAGAAGTGATGAAGGGGACCATATCTCACCGAGAGTCGTTTCTATCTCATATCCAGCAGCAATTAGGCAAAAACTCCTCCCCAACTGCATCAATTCAGCGTCCGGAATGGAGGCATCAAGTCCAGTGGGAAACAAACGGAAGTTTGTCTAAAGAAGAGCTAGTCGAGCAATTGAAAAAGCAATGTCAGCAAATTCACACAAGAGTGGTCGAAACAACACCGGAGGAAGCGCCCTCTGTATTACGATTATTGATGACAGAATATGGTGAGGGCTCTGTAATGACATCGCGTGATCGACGTTTTGAACAATATGGTTTCCGCCCTATGTTTGACAGCTTGCAACAGGAAGGAATGTCCATCACCTGCTGGAATACAGATGCATCAAGAGAAGATAACTTAAGGCAGGCAGAACAAGCGAAATATGCAGTTGTGTTCAGTGATTATGCCCTTGCAGAATCAGGTACAGTTGTTCTTTCATCCCACCAAGGTCAAGGAAGAGCGCTGCATTTTTTACCGATGATGTATATCGTGTGTATAGAGAAAAGCTCAATTGTTCCGCGAATGATTCAGGCTGTTTCGGCTCTCAATCGCTCAGTAGAAGAGGGGGAGCAGGCGAAAGGCGCCATCCATTTCATATCAGGTCCAAGTAATTCTGCCGATATTGAAATGAATTTAGTGGTGGGGGTTCATGGCCCAGTTCAGGCCGTTTATCTGTTAATAGATGATGAATGAAGGCTTTCGTCATGAAAGCTTTTTTTCATCCAGAAAGCTCGCGCCAGTTTTAAAAAATCATCTTGCCACTAGGTGAATGGACATAGTAAGATGACGACATACAAGATGAACTGCTCATCTACTGCTGATGTAAAGGAAGCTGCTAATGGAAATGAAGACAACTGCTCAAACGAAATCAATTGCACTACCGCTTGTGATTTCAATTATTGCCATTTCGTTTTCTGCAATTATTGTGAAATGGTCAAATGCACCTGCTGCTATTTTAAGTATGTATCGAATGATCTTTGCGGCGGCTCTCATGCTGCCGTTTATCCTGCCAAGAAAAAAAGAATTTCTCTCAATAAAACGCGGAGACTGGTTTTTCTTATGTATGTCAGGCTTCTTTTTAGGACTCCATTTTGTGTTGTGGTTTGGCTCACTGAAGCTGACGACAGTGGCAAGCTCTACCATTATTATCGCCCTTCAGCCGATGGTGTCCTTATTAGGCGGATTCCTCATTTTCCGTGAACGAACAACAATGTCTGCTCTATTGACGATGTGTGCGGCGATTGTTGGTGCCCTCATGATAGGCTGGGGAGATATTGGTCATAGCAAGGAAGCCATCTTAGGAGATATTTTATCCTTTTTGAGTGTGATCGCTGTTGTTTGTTATTTGTTAATAGGACAACAGGCTGTAAGAAAAATATCTCATTGGATTTATAGTTTTTGTGTATTTGGTTTTGCCGGTCTTTTTTTAATTTTATTTAATCTGCTTCAGAAAACCCCTTTCACAGGCTATCCGGGTAAAGAGTGGGGAATCTTTTTATTGCTCGCCATCATTCCCACCATGTCTCATGTCATTAATAATTGGCTTTTAACCTATGTGAATGCGACAACCATTTCAATGAGTATTCTTGGTGAACCTGTTGGGGCAACGATCCTTGCTGTATGGCTGCTTGGAGAGAAAGTTACACTGCTTCAAATGCTTGGCGGTCTGCTTGTTCTTTTAGGCGTCTTCTTCTTTTTGATGCAGCAGCGTCAAGGAATCGTGATGAAAACAAAAAAATCCGGTTAACGCCCGGATTTTTTACTCTTTTAAATCGTTTTTTTCAATCACTTTGTTTAATCTTGCCTCGATTTTTTTCAATTCCATTCGTTTTCTTCTGATCATGCGAAACGCGATGACAATGATTGTCACAATAAAGGCAATGAATAGAAGAGAGAACATTTGAAATAGAAGATCTCCCATGTTGAATGCCATATTCTCGCCATTAGGCATGCTTAAAACCTCCTTTTCTATCTATATATTACCATAATCAATAAAAGATTGAGATTTATCCATAATTTATCTATAATAGGTAAAATATCACTCATTAAAGGAGAACCATTATGAGAACTTTAGTCCTTTTACGAGGTCTCCCAGGCGTAGGTAAATCAACATGGATCAAAGAACAAGGCTTAGAGCCTTACACTTTATCAGCGGATCAAATCCGGCTGTTAACGCAGCCGCCGCAGCTATCAGTCAATGGGAAACTAGACATTTCAAGCAAGCATGACCACAAAGTTTGGTCTTTATTATTCGATCTACTCACGGCCCGTATGGAACGCGGAGACTTTACTGTGATTGATGCGACACATATTTCAAGTAAATCGATTTCTCAATATAAGTCTTTAGCGACTTCGTATCGTTACAGGGTATATGTCGTCGATTTCACGCAGGTGCCCCTTGAAACAGCTCTTTTGCAAAATCGCTCACGTGAATCTCACAAAGTGGTGCGGGAATCTGTTTTGTATCAAATGAACGAGCGGTTAAAAACAGAAAAGGTCCCGTCATGGGTGACTGTTTTGCAGCCGGAGGAATATCCGCAAGTGATGACCTATCAGCCTCGATCCTTTGATCAATATGAGGCCATTCATGTTTTCGGAGATATTCACGGTTGTTACACCGCACTTACCACCTATTTGCAAGGAGACATCAAAGAAAACGAACTTTATATCTTTACAGGGGATTTACTTGATAGGGGAATAGAAAACAAAGAAGTATTAGATTGGATGCTCGCCCATAGAGAATGCCGGAATGTCATTGTCATTGAAGGCAATCATGATCAGCATTTATACCGGTTTGCCCATGGTGAAAAAGTCAGAAGCAATATGTTTAACCGGCATACTGCGCCTGAAATTGAAGCAGCAGACTTTGATTTGAAGGAAGTACGAAAGTTTGTCAGAACCTTTCATCAGCTGACTTATTTTACGTACCATGATCAGACATTTCTTGTTACCCATGGCGGACTTGCTCATTTGCCGGAAGAGCTTCTTCATGTCTCAACACAGCAGCTCATTCACGGCGTAGGAGAATATTCAGATGACATTGATCACTTATTTGTTCAAAACACAGCTGGGCTGGATATCATCCAAATTCACGGGCATCGCAATTTATACAGACTGCCTATTCACGCAGCGGAAAGATCTTATAACCTAGAAGGCCAGGTTGAATTTGGGGGGCAGCTGAGGGTGTTAAAAATCACAGCTGACGGGATTGAGACTCATGAAATTGACAATCCAGTCTACAGTGCCTCTGAGAAAAAACAATCGGCTGCTGTTCAGCCAGATATTTCACTGGATGACTTTTTAGCTCATTTAGATCAGCATGAATACGTACAGGAATTAAAGCTTCCACACCATATTTCATCTTTTAATTTTACGAAAAAGGCTTTTAGTGAACGTCAGTGGGATGATGTGAATGTGAAGGCAAGAGGTTTGTTTGTCAATATGGTTTCAAAGCAGATTGTGTCTAGAAGCTATAATAAATTTTTTAACATTGATGAGCGTCCGGAGACAAGAATGCAGCATTTAGTGAACCATCTTCAATTCCCTGTCGCCGTATATGATAAAGCGAATGGATACTTAGGCACTGTTGGGTATAACGAAATGGAAGATGAATTGGTGTTTACGTCCAAATCGTATACATCACATGTGAAACAAAATCAGCATGCTTCCTGGGTCGAAGAGCTATTTTTTAAAACCTTCGGTGATGTGCAGGCTGACTACATCAAATCATACGTCCGTGACCACCATGTATCTCTTGTGTTTGAAGTCATTTTGCCAGAAAAAGATCCGCATATTATCACATATGAACAAGATCAACTCATTTTACTCGATATAGTGAAGCGGCAGTTAAGCTATGAAAAGGCACCATTCGCTGAAGTGAAAAGATTAAGTGAACAGCTGGGAATATCCTGTAAGCAGGAAGTGGCTGTTTTCCATGATTGGACGTCTTTTTATAAATGGTATCAGGCGGTCTCTCATGATGACACAATAAAAGAAGAGGGATATGTCATTGAGGATGCTCGCGGCTTTATGACCAAACTCAAGCTTCCTTATTATCAATTCTGGAAGCAGATGCGCGGGATGAAGCAGCGCGTTGCAGAGAAGCGTTCCTCGCAAAAATTTATGCAGGCGTTGCAGACAGCGGAGCAAGCTAGGTTCTATACGTGGCTTCTTGAGCAAGAAGCAGATCATGTGAGGAATAGCACAATTATTGAACTGCGGTCACAATTTGAACAAAGCGGTACTGCCCAATTGAATAATGGTGGGATAAATGCATAGTCTAACAAAGAGTCTTTTCTAAGGAAAAGGCTTTTTTTGATGCAATTGAAAGGTGGACACTTGCATGCCTGACCATATTGAAGTCATTCTTCGGACGATGTTTGCTTTTGCAATTTTATTTGGAGGAGCACGTATTTTAGGAAAACAAACCATTGCGCAAATGAATATTTTTGATTTTATAGCAGCCATCAGCTTAGGTTCAATTGCAGCGAACCTGGCGTTTAATACAACGCTCCCGCTTCAGCACACAACGATTTCCTTTGTGTCACTTGTCATGATTATTTATGTGATTTCCCTGCTTGCATTAAGAAGCCGGAAGATGAGAGGGTTTATGGCTGGTAAACCAACCCTTGTCATACAAAATGGAAAAATTCTTGAAGGAAATATGAAAGGGATGAGATATACCCTTGATTATTTAAATCAACAGCTGAGAGAAAAAGACATCTTTGATATTAGCGAAGTTGAATTTGCGATGATTGAAACAGATGGGCATATGTCAGTGAAAAAATACCCTTCGTTTGAAAAAGTCACGCGGAAAGACCTACATTTATTCATGGAGGCAGAGCGTTACATGCCGATTGAAGTCATCATGGACGGGAAACTCATCCAAAAGAACATACAAGAAAATCAATTAACAGAGCAATGGATAGAAGAAGAGCTTAAAAAAAGGCAGCTGTCCTTAAAGGACATTGTTTATGCTGTTCGTTCAAGTAATGGAAACTTATATATTGATACATATGACGACCATATTCATTCTCCAATAGATCAGGAATGAATGTGTAGTGCTGATGACACCTGTGTGACACACATTTGACAATCTTTATAAGTCCTTTGGGTGTCATACGACTAGGTAGCATTTCTCAATTATTATTATTTTCAGAAAATGTGATGACGGATTAAAATAAGTATGTTTAAGTATAAATAGATGGAATTAAAATATTAATATAATATACCGAAAGCGGAATGAACGTTCATTCCTATATTTTTATAAGGAGGGGATGAAATGCCAGCAGTGACTGATAAACAAGAACAGATCATGAAGGCTTCGCTGGAACTATTTATTGAACGAGGCTTTGACGGCACCACAATGCCGATGATTTCAAAAAGAGCAAACGTCGGAGCGGGCACCATTTACCGTTATTTCGACAGCAAGGAGGCGCTCGTCAATATTTTGTACCAGCGCAGTCTCTCAGCATTTATCGAAAAAATGAACACAAACAGTCCAGATCCAAAGTTAAGTATCCGGGCGTACTTTAAGCATGTATTTTATTGCTTGGTTTTATTTACAAAGGAGAATCCAAGCGGGCTGTATTTCTTAGAGATTGATAAACGGTCTCATTACTTAGACGAGACGAGCAAAGAGAAAATGCAGCATTTGTTACATGAGCTTTTCCTTATCTTTGAAGAAGGGAAAAAGGATGGAATTCATCCAAATCTCTCAGGCAGAACCATTTTATCTATTGTATTTGGTGCCTTCGTGCAGCTGCATAAACAAATTCTTGCAGAAGAAATAGAGCCAACGATTGATTTTTTAGAGGATATTGAGCAATGTTTATGGCGCGCCATCAGCGTTGCATCTTAAAGAGATAAAGGGAGTGGGCATATGAAGCAACCATCAATCATTCCAAAACCAAAAACATACGGACCTTTTAAAAATATTCCCCATATAAAAAAAGGAGAGCTTTCTCAAACCTTTTGGCGGCTGGCAGATGAATTAGGACCGATCTTTCAGTTTGAATTTTCAAATGCAACAAGTATTTTTGTTTCCAGCCATGAACTTGTCAAAGAAGTATGTGACGAGAGCCGTTTTGATAAATATATTGGGACTAGTCTGAGTAAAGTTAGAGCATTTTCAGGGGATGGACTATTTACAAGCTGGACAGAAGAACCGAACTGGAGAAAGGCTCATCAAATTTTGATGCCTGCATTCAGCCAGCAGGCCATGAAGGGCTATCATGAAATGATGCTCGATATTGCCACACAGCTTGTGCAAAAATGGCAAAGAACAGGCCGCGATGAAGAAATTGAAGTAGCTGAGGATATGACAAAGCTGACTTTAGATACAATCGGCCTTTGCGGTTTTGATTTTCGCTTTAACAGCTTTTATAAAGAAAATCAGCATCCGTTCATCGACAGCATGCTGAAAGGTTTAAATGAAGCAATGGAGCAGTCGAGCCGATTGCCAATTGCAGATAAACTGATGATCAAAAGAAGAAAAGAATTTGAACAGCATGTCGATTTTATGAAGAAATTAGTAGATGACATTATTCAGGAACGAAGAAAACAAGATAAAACGGGCGATGATTTACTGTCTCTTATGCTGCATGCAGAGGACCCTGAAACAGGTGAACGTTTATCCGATGAAAATATCCGTTATCAAATCATCACTTTCTTAATTGCAGGACACGAAACAACAAGCGGGCTGCTATCATTTGCGATTTATTTCTTACTGAAGAATCCAGAGAAATTAAAGAAAGCCGTCCAGGAAGCAGATGAGGTGCTGCAGGGCGGGCTTCCGGCATTTAAACAGGTGCAAAAGCTAAGCTACACTCGTATGGTGTTAAATGAAGCTCTCCGCCTCTGGCCAACTGCGCCTACGTTCTCTCTTTATGCGAAAGAGGACACAGTAATCGGGGGGAAATATCCGATTCAAAAGAATCAAAGTGTCTCTGTTCTGCTCCCTAAACTACATCGTGATCAAGCGGTATGGGGAGAGGATGCAGAAGACTTTAAACCAGAGCGGTTTATGCACCCTGAGAAAATTCCGCAGCATGCCTATAAACCGTTCGGAAATGGCCAGCGTGCATGTATCGGTATGCAGTTCGCCCTGCATGAAGCTACGATGGTTCTCGCGATGGTTCTGCACAATTTAGAGTTAATTGATCACACATCTTATGAGCTAGATTTAAAAGAATCTCTCACAATTAAACCTAACGATTTTAAAATCAAAGTACGGCCAAGGAAGCAGCAATTCTTTATGGCACCACCGAAGGAAGAACCGAAGAAAAGCACCAATTCTAGTGAGTCAAAAGTGGCGAGTCACGGTACACCGCTGCTAGTTTTGTACGGATCAAATCTTGGCACAGCAAAGCAAATAGCGAACGAATTGGCTGAAGACGGGAAAGCAAAAGGGTTTGATGTGACCACTGCACCGCTTGATGACTTTACACGCCAATTGCCAGATACAGGTGCTGTCCTCATCGTGACCGCTTCATACAACGGACATCCACCTGACAATGCGAAGCAATTTGTGGATTGGCTGGCGCAGGATGAGGAGCAGGATTTATCAAACGTGACATTTGCTGTCTTTGGATGCGGAGATCGAAATTGGGCGAGTACGTACCAGCGGATCCCCCGTCTGATTGATGAAGCTCTAGAAAGAAAAGGAGCCAAACGTGTAGCTGATTTAGGAGAAGGCGATGCAGGCGGTGATATGGATGAGGATAAAGAAATCTTCCAGAAAAATGTCTTCGAACAGCTTGCAAAAGAATTTAAGCTCACCTTCAAAGAAAAAGGTAAGGAAAAGCCAAACCTATCAGTTGCTTATACTAATGAGCTAGTGGAACGTCCTGTAGCTAAAATATATGATGCCTTTTCAGCTGTTGTATTGAAAAATGAAGAATTACAATCAGAAAAAAGCACACGGCAGACAAGACATATTGAATTAAAATTACCTGCTGGAAAAGCATACAAAGAAGGCGATCATATTGGGATTGTACCGAAAAATAGTGATGCACTCGTCCAGCGTGTGACCCGCCGCTTTAAACTAGATCCTGAGCAGCACATTAAGCTTTCATCTGAGAAAGAGGCAAGTCATTTACCATTAGATCAGCCGATTCCAATCAAAGAATTACTTGCCTCGCATGTTGAGCTTCAAGAGCCTGCAACACGTACACAGTTAAGAGAGCTCGCAGCACATACTGTATGTCCGCCTCACCGCGTGGAGCTTGAAAAAATGGCTGGTGAAGCATATCAAGAAGCCATCTTAAAGAAACGAGTAACCATGCTGGATTTATTAGATCAATATGAAGCGTGTGAGCTGCCGTTTGTGCACTTTTTGGCGCTTTTACCAGGTTTGAAGCCGCGTTATTACTCGATTTCTAGCTCGCCAAAGGTAGATGAAGAAAAAGTCAGTATCACAGTGGCGGTTGTAAAAGGTAAAGCATGGAGCGGAAGCGGAGAATATGCCGGAGTCGCATCAACCTATTTATGTGGTCTGAAAGAAGGGGAAGAAGTAGCCTGCTTCCTGCATGAAGCGCAAGACGGATTCCAGCTGCCCCCTTCATCAGACATACCGATGATTATGATTGGACCAGGTACAGGGATCGCTCCATTTAGAGGATTTGTTCAGGCAAGAGAAGTGTGGCAGAAGGAAGGGAAGCAGCTAAGCGAAGCCCACCTATATTTTGGCTGCCGTCACCCTCAGGAAGATGATCTGTATTTTGATGAAATGCAGCTTGCAGCGCAAAACGGAGTTGTCCATATCCATCGCGCTTATTCTCGTTACGATGAGCAAAAAGTATATGTCCAGCATTTGTTGAAAGAAGACGGCGGCATGCTGATCGAATTGCTTGATCAAGGTGCTTATCTGTACGTGTGCGGAGACGGAAAAGTTATGGCCCCAGATGTAGAGGCTACACTGATCGATCTTTATCAAAACGAGAAACAATGCTCGAGAGAAACAGCTGAAAATTGGCTGACAACCCTCGCAAATGACAATAGATATGTAAAAGATGTGTGGAGCTGACAAAGAGGAAAGACCGCCTATTAGGCGGTTTTTTCTGTTCTCATAGAAAGAGATCGATAGAATGAAGGTTGGGAAGATACAAAACACCTAATTTGGAAATGAAATATTTTGTAAAAAATAAGAATATTCTCTCATTTACTCCAATATGAAACAATCGTATGATTTTTGATATAGGACATAAAGGAGGAATATAATGAAAAAGGTGAAAATGTTACTCCCTTCTCTTCTCGTTTTTGGTGCTTTAAGTGTGCCTAGTTTTGCCCATGCCGCATCGGATTCAGTACTAACGTCTGATTATGACATGGTGACTTCTGATGGTAAAGTGATTTCTTCAACTGATTTCCACAATGATACGAAAGCCCCCTCATCCTTTGACAAAGTGGATGATCTTTCTTCTACTGTTGGTGAAAAAGTAAAACCACTATCAAAATATTTAAAAGATTTTCAAACGAAAGTCGTCATTGGAGACGATGGTAGAACCAAAGTAGCAAATACAAGAGTGGCACCATACAATTCGATTGCTTATATTACATTTGGCGGCTCAAGCTGTACGGGAACACTCATTGCTCCTAACAAAATTTTGACAAACGGACACTGCGTATATAATACGGCATCGAGAAGCTATAGTGAGAAAGGGACTGTATATCCTGGTATGAATGATAGTACTGCGGTGAATGGTTCAGCAAAAATGACTGAGTTCTATGTGCCAAGCGGATATATTAATACTGGAGCAAGCCAATATGACTTTGCCGTGATCAAAACCGATACGAACATCGGCAATACGGTCGGCTACCGATCCATCCGACAGGTGACAAACTTGACTGGGACAACCATTAAAATCTCAGGATATCCTGGTGATAAAATGAGATCGACTGGCAAGGTGTCACAGTGGGAGATGTCAGGTCCTGTGACGAGAGAAGATACGAATCTAGCGTACTATACGATTGATACATTCAGCGGAAATTCAGGTTCTGCCATGCTGGATCAGAACCAGCAAATCGTTGGAGTTCATAACGCTGGGTATTCAAACGGAACGATAAATGGCGGTCCGAAAGCGACAGCTGCTTTTGTTGAGTTTATAAACTATGCGAAAGCGCAATAAAAAATAGAGCTTGTTTCCTTCATAGGGGACAAGCTTTTTTGTATGAATTGATTTGATAGGATTCATATTTCTAACCTGAGAGATTTGAGATTGAGAGCCTCATCATTTTTTTCTCATGTCATCTGCGCACCACTCATACATTAAAATGACATATTTCCTTTCAGTCAAGATGATGCTTAAGATGGATGAGGAGGGTCACGCGCTTTTGAAGATGAAAAGAGGCTGGATCGCTGCTGTCGCCTTATGTTTTGTGATATGGATGGGCACGTTGTTAGGTGGATTTGGAGAGAAGCAGGCAGCAAAAGGGGCTGATCGATATGATCATGTCGTTCAATTTCCAAAGGAAAGGTACCCTGAAACAGGCAGTCATATTCAAGAAGCCATTCGAAAAGGGCATTCAGATGTGTGTACCATTGACCGAAATGGAGCAGATGCCCGCAGGCAAGAATCATTAAAAGGAATTCCGACAAAACCTGGCTTTGACCGGGATGAATGGCCAATGGCGGTTTGTCTTGAGGGAGGAAAAGGCGCAAGCGTACAATATGTTAGTCCATCTGATAATAGGGGAGCAGGCTCATGGGTCGGGCACCAAATCAGCGGGTTTCCTGATGGGAAAAGAATATTATTCATTGTGAAATAAATCGAAAAGAGTCTCCCTAGAGTGGGGCTCTTTTGTTTATCATCAGAGCCTATTCGAGCTAGCAGGGACAAAAGATTCAGTGGTACAATCAATCTATAAGGTACAAAGACTGACAAGAAGAAAATGTGAAGGGACATTTGCTTATGGATAAGAACCGTGCATTATACGATTTTTTTATGCAGCATGCAGAGGAGCTGACTGAAACATGGTATGAATCAATTGAGGACGATGATCCAGAATCCATATATCGTTCAACAGATTCCAGCATCATATCAGAGTTAAAACGGCAGAATCAAGATTATTACCAGCATTTTATACGAGCTATTATTGAAGATAAGACGTATTTACATACTGAATTTAAAAAATGGTCTGAGGAATTAGCCAGTGACCCAAAGCATTTAAATACACCATTAGATTATGTCGTGAGAGAATACATGTCCAATCAAAGAGTGGTTCTGCATTACTTAAAAGAATTTATCAAACAGCGTCAAGATGAAATTGATATTGACCGCATCTTTTATTGGTATGATTTAATTTCCGAAGCGTTTAATATTTCAATCCATGTGTTTATCCAGCAATATGTGAAAAATACAACCGAAAAACTCGTGGCTCAAAGAGATATGATTTACGAATTGAGCTCACCGGTGATTGTCTTAAAAAGCCAGATTGCGTTATTGCCTTTAGTAGGTGACATTGACACAGCGAGAGCAAAGATTATTTTAGAAAATACGCTAAATCAGTGCTCGCAAAAAGGTGTTCAGCATTTATGTATTGATCTATCGGGTGTGGTCATTATTGATACAATGGTGGCTCATCAAATCTTTGATCTTGTCACGTCACTTCGGTTAATTGGAGTAGAGACGACCATTTCAGGGATTAGACCAGAAATTGCCCAAACAGCAGTGCAGCTCGGGCTTCCTTTTAATGAATTTCGCACGGCATCATCACTTGCTCACGCGCTGGACCGTATGACTGAATTTTCTCCAATATAAAAACCAGGCCGATGAATGGCCTGGTTTTTATTTAGATGACAGCGTCAATTTGTGTGACTTTCCAATCTTTTTGTACTTTTTCGTACGTTACAGTTCGTTTTACTTTGCGTCCATCAAGTGTTGGGACAGTAAATTCATATGTGCGGACCGTTTGTTTTTTAGAAACAAGTTTAGGTGTGGCTTTTTCCCAATTGAGCATGTTGTCTCCATCACCGACTGGAACAGCCATTTTGCCTTTATGAACAATGAACTGATAATCTTTTAAACCATGTTTGATGGCATCTTGAGTGAAAACTTGAGATAGGTAGCTGTTTATTTTTTTCTTTGTATCAAATGTTTTAGAAAGATAGTTGTACGTCATATCTTTATAGGTAAATGATTTTAATTTGACATTAGAATGGTCTTTAATTTTGTAGCCTGACATTGCACTCCAAAAATGTTCTCTTGCATCAAGGGCAATATGTAACGCTTCTTTATTTGTCAAAGCGGCTGATTTCTTGGAAGCGGCCAATGTTGTTGTTTGTAATGAGATCATAAGCATAATAGCAGTTAATAAAATAAATAATTTTTTCAAGGCGATTGCCTCCTTTTCTCAATGAAAACTTCTTATGTTACAAATGTTACAATAATTACAGTGATATTACAAGTATTAAATCTAAATGTTTTTTTATTTCTTTTGTTTCTAATTATATAACGTTTGAGGGAGACAAAAAGTTTTCATTTTTTTTTATTTTTCTTCTTAATCATTATTTAACCGTTCTAAAGAAGAACGAAACGTCTTTTGGAAAAATTTCTATTTAGACGTTTAACACTCTTTTTTATTTATGACATATACTGTCGTGATGAAAGTCTAAAGAAAGTGGTGTTTCGTATGTATCAACCGTATGAAGATATGTGGAATGGTTACTCATATGATAGGCAGATGCAGGGATTGCCATCGATTTCTATTCCTCAAATTGGAGGTTTTCCTGGGTTTCCGATTGGAGGAGGTACTTGGCCAGGTCAAGGGTCAGGCGGGCAATCGGCACCGCCAGCTCCGCCGCAGCATATCATTTCGCAGTATCAGCAAGCACTCTCTCAGCCTCAAAGTATGCAGTCGCTTATATCTGCGCAAAGTGCAGGAGGCCATCAAGCTGTTCATTTTGCAGCGGGCTGTAATAGAAGATGGACGATTGTGTTCCTAAGAAACGGTCAAGTATTTTTAATGTTTGTCCTTTCCTCACAGCCATTTGGCAGAACAACTGGCTTTATATGGCCGAACTTTACTTTTGGCTCCTTCCCAAGTTCAAGTATTCTTGCATATTCCTGTGCATAAGAAAAAGCCGGTTCTCATCAGCAGCTGATGAAATACCGGCTTTTTTTAATGAATATTTCGAAATACGCCAATCACTTTACCTAGTATACTCACATTCTGTAAAATAATCGGTTCCATAGATGGATTCTCTGGCTGTAATCTAAAGTGTGTATTTTCTTTATAGAAACGTTTCACTGTCGCTTCATCTTCCTCTGTCATGGCGACCACAATATCTCCATTGTTAGCGGTGCTTTGCTGACGCACAATGACATAGTCCTTGTCCAAAATACCTGCATCAATCATACTTTCTCCCATAATTTCAAGCATAAACACTTGTTCGTCTGGTGCTGCAAAAGTCTCTGGAAGAGGGAAGTATTCTTCTACATTCTCAACAGCTGTGATAGGAAGGCCGGCGGTTACTTTTCCGATGACTGGAACGTTCATTACAGCACTCTTTGGAATATTCATTTCCTCTTCATCTAGTACTTCGATCGCTCTAGGTTTTGTCGGGTCTCTTCTTATTAAGCCCTTTGTTTCCAGTCTAGCTAAATGTCCATGGACCGTTGAACTGGATGCTAGACCGACAGCTTCTCCAATTTCACGGACGGATGGGGGATAACCCTTGCTTTTTACTTCATCTTTGATGAATTTCAGGATATCGAGTTGTCTTTTTGATAGCTTCGTCATCTTTTGCACCTCAAAACGTCAATTTTAAAGAAATTATAGCATGTTTTTCCTAACAGTACAAACATAGGTTCGAAAAAACGTTTGACAGAAACGTTTGTTCGTATTTATAATGAGAGACAGAAAGAGCGAACACACATTCTATTAGGAGAGATGACATTATGAGGTTAAAAGAATCTATTATTTTTATTGGGGTATTCTCATTCATCGTTGGCATATTTCTCTCACTTATTGCAGTCACAAGCCATAATGATACAAATCAATATGTTAAAATAGAGGTTCAATCAGGAGATACTCTTTGGGGATTAGCTGATCAAGTAAATGACAGCAAATCAATCGACAAAAATGCATTTATTGACTGGGTAACAGAACACAATGATCTTGCTTCAACAGAAATCCAGCCTGGAGACATTCTTGTCATACCCGTGAAAAAAGAGCATCCAGTTGTATATCAGCTTGCAACAGTACAGTAGAAAGGTCGATTGAAGACATGAACGCAATCATTTATGCGAGAGTAAGCACTGTGAAAGAAGAGCAGGAAACCTCGCTGAAAAGACAAGAAGAAGAACTGCTGGCTTTAGCTGCCATGCACAAGATGAATGTGGTCAAAGTCATCAAAGAAAAAGCAAGTGGATATGAGCTAGATCGTGATGGCGTGTTTGAAATGCTTGCTGCACTGAAGGAAGAGTCGATCGATGCCGTTCTTATCCAAGATGAAACACGTCTTGGAAGAGGACAAGCTAAAATTGCGCTTCTTCATTGTCTATTTAAAGAGAACGTAAAGGTATACAGCGTGTTTCATAGAGGAGAGCTTGAGCTTTCAGAAGCAGATGAAATGGTCATCGAGATTGTAGGAGTCGTCGAAGAGTACCAACGGAAAATTCATAACCTGAAAATCAAGCGGGGGATGAAAAGGGCTGTTGAGCGCGGATATCAGCCTGAACTAAATTTAAGGCAGCAGGACCATGCACCTGGCCGTGAGCGTATTGAAGTGCCTATTTCAGAAATTGTTCGATTAAGAAAAAATAACATGACGTTCGCCGAAATTGCCGCAACTCTTCAGGCATTAGGTTTTGACATTTCAAAAGCAACAGTGCATAGAAGGTATCAAGAATATGAAAAAGGCCTTACCACCTAAAGCGTGATTTGTTGTCAAAATGATTGATATTTAGTAGTATGTAGAGAAAATGCTTTAAAGGAGTTTGTCATGATTTCTAAAGAACAGCTTGCAAGAATAAATGAGCTTTCAAAAAAGTCGAAAGAAACCGGTTTATCAGACGCTGAAAAAACAGAACAAAAGCAGTTGAGAGAAGAGTATTTAAAAGCTTTTCGTTCTTCTATGAAAAATACACTTAAAACTGTCAAAATCGTTGACCCTGAAGGAAACGATGTCACACCAGAAAAATTAAAAAGAGAAAAAGATCAGAACCTTCATTAAGGCTGTGATTTCTTGAATTTTGAAAAGATGGGAAGAATATTCTCGTCTTTTTTCATATTTGCATAACTTTTTAGGTGATCGATAAACTAAATGTGACAAAATCCTTCTTTTTCAGCGTGAAATAGTTGTGAAAAAAGGACAGTAGATTTATGATAATGGTGTACACAAGATACGGAAGGGGATTTATATGGAAACGATTGAATTGAAATCTATTGCAACAATACGTACTCTCTCCATAGACGCAATTGAAAAAGCGAATTCCGGTCACCCAGGAATGCCGATGGGTGCTGCACCAATGGCATACGCTTTATGGACGAATCACTTAAACGTAAGTCCGCAAAATCCAAATTGGTTTAACAGAGACCGCTTTGTTTTATCTGCGGGCCATGGTTCTATGCTTCTATACAGCATGCTTCATTTAAGCGGATACAATCTGAGCATTGAAGATTTAAAACAATTCCGCCAATGGGGAAGCAAAACACCTGGACATCCTGAATTTGGACACACAGAAGGCGTAGACGCGACAACGGGTCCACTAGGCCAGGGAATTGCTATGGCAGTAGGAATGGCACTTGCAGAAAGACATCTTGCGGAAACGTATAACAAAGACAACTTTCATGTTGTAGACCACTATACATACAGCATTTGCGGAGATGGAGACTTAATGGAGGGAATTTCCTCTGAAGCAGCTTCACTTGCTGGTCATTTAGGCTTAGGCCGTTTAATCGTTCTTTACGATTCAAATGACATTTCTTTAGATGGCGATTTAGATCGTTCATTCTCTGAAAATGTGAAGAATCGTTTTGAAGCGATGAACTGGGAAGTTCTTTACGTGAAAGACGGCAATAACATCGAAGAAGTAACAGCTGCTATTGAAAAGGCGAAGCAAAGCACAGACAGACCTACATTAATCGAAGTGAAAACAACGATCGGTTTCGGATCTCCAAACCGTGCGGGAACGTCTGGTGTGCATGGTGCACCGCTTGGCAGCGAGGAAGCAAAGCTGACGAAGGAAGCTTACTCTTGGACGTTTGAAGAAGATTTCCATGTACCTTCTGAAGTGTACGATCATTTCAAAGAAGCTGTCAAAGACGCTGGACAGAAAAAAGAAGCAGCGTGGAATGAATTGTTTGCGCAATACGAAAAAGAATATCCAGAGCTGGCAGCACAGCTGAAGCTTGCGATTGAAGGAAAGCTTCCTGAGAATTGGGATCAAGAAATTCCTGTTTATGAAGCAGGTTCAAGCCTTGCTTCCCGCGCATCTTCAGGTGAAGTGTTAAATGGCATTGCAAAGCAAGTACCTTTCTTTATTGGCGGGTCTGCTGACCTTGCTGGATCAAATAAAACAACGATTAAAAACACAGATGATTTCGGGAAAAATAATTATGCCGGCAAAAACATTTGGTTCGGTGTCAGAGAATTTGCAATGGGTGCAGCGCTCAATGGTATGGCACTTCACGGCGGTCTTCGTGTATTTGGCGGAACGTTCTTTGTTTTCTCAGATTACTTAAGACCAGCGATTCGTCTTGCTGCCTTAATGGGACTTCCAGTCACTTACGTCTTTACTCATGATAGTATCGCTGTTGGTGAAGATGGTCCAACGCATGAACCGGTTGAACAGCTTGCTTCACTGCGTGCGATGCCTAATCTTTCCGTTATCCGCCCAGCAGATGGAAATGAAACAGCTGCAGCGTGGAAACTAGCTGTATCTTCAACGGATAAACCGACAGCACTAGTTCTTACTCGTCAAAACCTTCCAACAATTGACCAGGCACCAGAGAAGGCATATGAGGGAGTAGAAAAAGGTGGATACGTTGTGGTTGAAGCAGCTGATGCACAGCCGGAAGCACTTCTACTCGCTTCAGGATCTGAGGTTGGTTTAGCCATTGAAGCACAAAAGGCACTTGAAAAAGAAGGTATCCGCGCGTCTGTTGTCAGCCTTCCTGCATGGGATCGCTTCGATCAGCAGTCAGACGAATACAAAGAATCCGTTCTTCCTAAAGCAGTATGTGCACGTATTGCAATTGAAATGGGTGCTTCACTTGGCTGGGAGCGTTACACGGGGCTTGATGGTGACGTGATTGCAATTGATAAATTTGGCGCTTCTGCACCAGGAGAAACCATTATCGAGAAATACGGCTTTACTGTCAGCAATGTAGTCAGCCGTGTGAAAGCGAAGCTGAATAAATAAACGAACTCCAAGCATCATGCTTTTTTGCTATCTGTTTGCAGAGCATTTTCATCCGCTCTGCAAACTTTTTTCTTTTTTCTTGTTTTTTTGACAAAACTAGTTTCTTCTTGCTTCATATATAGACAATTCTTTCTTTCACATTTTTGTATAATACAAGCAATAAACGAGATTGACGAAATGTGAAAGGAAGGGATAGACATGGAACGTCATTATTATATTTATTGGATTGAGGATGAATTTGCGCATCACTATTTTGGCAGAGAATCGATTTTGTTTCATTTGTTTGAGTCGTTACATTGGACGAACCGCACTGACGATGAACTTGTAATGCTTGTGAAGCAAGTGGATTATGTGACGAAACGAATCCCTGCTTTTCATATGCACCAGCGTCTAATGAATAACTTAACGAACATTCACTATACACAAATAGG
This sequence comes from Bacillus sp. FSL M8-0350, assembly GCF_038593345.1. NCBI lineage: Bacteria > Bacillati > Bacillota > Bacilli > Caryophanales > Bacillaceae > Bacillus > Bacillus sp. FSL M8-0350. The sequence continues at coordinate 1,760,813 of NZ_CP151985.1, forward strand.
CTCGATTTACAGCGCTTCCTTACCAGATGGAAAAGGAACTGCAGCATTTATTATTAAAGACCGGTATATTCAAATGTCTGCCACTGGCAGTTATGAGGCAGAAGCGGTGTTTTTTGAAGTGCTGAGAAAAATCAGCCCTTGTTTTCTTGCAATGGACTTTAGTTCAAAGAAACACGGATGGCTCAATCCAGTAAAAGTGAGGAATTTTGTTTAAAAAAATAAAATTGAACGTGAAATGTTGTATAATAGCCTTTTGTTTAGTACACTTTATACGAGACAACATGAAGGAGGAAGAATTATGGATTTATGGGTTGTCATCCTTGTAGGCGTTGTTGCACTGCTTGCAGGAGTTGCACTCGGATTCTTTATTGCTCGTAAGTATATGATGAGCTATTTGAAAAAGAATCCACCGATTAATGAACAAATGCTTCGAATGATGATGATGCAAATGGGCATGAAACCGTCCCAGAAGAAAATCAATCAAATGATGAAAGCCATGAACAACCAAGCGAAATAATACGTACGATATTATGATCATAGATGGAACATGGTTTTAAAGAATGGACAAGCATTGTCCTTTCTTTATTCAATTCACCTTCATCAGACGCTTAAAACCACTGTACTTGCATGAATGAAGCAGGGAAGGTGGTTTTTATTATGGCGTCAAGAGTATGTAAAAAACAAAAAACCCCTAAGTCAGAGGTTTTTTGTTTCGTTTATGGTCACACATATCAACTGTTCTAAAAATGGTGCGGCATGTTTGATATCATGAAGTATGATTAGTTGGCTGAGTTTGAGTGTAAGTGTCGTTGATATTGTAAGAGGAGATGATCTAGCTGCTGGCTATGTTCGATGGTCACTGTTGATGTCATCCCATTATGCAAGACAACTTTCATCAACTCTTCTCTTTTTTCTTCGATTTGAGTTAATAATGATGTTTTTACCAAAGTCATGTTCCTTTCATGCAAATCTTGATAAAAAGAATCGATTCTATTATATCCATTTTAAGGTTTATTTTCAAATTTAAAGGATTCATTATCTTGATGTCAAATTAAATTATATAAGGTTTTAAGAGAATAGACCATCTTTATTGAGGTGATGTAAAAAAAATGAAATGATTTTGTCATCTCTTATTGTATATTGTAAGAAGGGGGTGTTCTTTTGACAGATTTGAATTACTTTTTAGCATTTGGAGCAGGATTTCTTTCTTTTATTTCACCGTGCTGTCTGCCGCTTTATCCAGCATTTTTATCGTATATTACGGGCGTTAGTATAGATGAAGTGAAATCCGAGAAGGTGATGCTGAGAAGAAGAAGTCTGCTTCATACTTTATTCTTTTTAGTTGGGTTCTCTATTATATTTATTGCGATTGGCTTTGGGACATCGTTTGTCGGGAAGTTTTTTAATGATTATCATCAAGCGATTCGTCAAATTGGAGCCATCCTCATTATTTTCTTTGGTTTTATGACTCTTGGTGTATTCAAGCCCTCTTTTCTCATGGGCGAAAAGAGAATCCAGTTCAAAAATCGTCCTGCTGGTTTTTTTGGATCTATTCTCATCGGAATGGGCTTTGCCGCTGGATGGACACCTTGTACAGGACCTATTTTATCTGCTGTCATCACACTAGCGAGTAACAATCCTGAGTCGGCGGTCATGTATATGATTGCGTATGTATTCGGATTTGCCGTCCCGTTTTTTATTCTTTCCTTTTTCATTACGAAAATGGCGTGGATCAGAAAACGTCAGCAGCTCATCATGCGAATTGGCGGAATCATTATGATTGTGGTAGGGATTTTGCTGTTCTTTGATCTTCTGACATGGATTATCATCATGTTCTCATCATTGTTTGGCGGCTTTACAGGCTTTTGAAATCGTTTTCTACAGTCGCGGCGAATGGTTTTTTTTCGTCAATTGGAGTATATTATACATAGGCTGACCTTAAAGAATAAAGGAATGATTTGATATGATGATCTTGATCTCTTCTATAATTGCGGTATGTATGGCGGTGGCCGTCATGTTTATTCGCATTAAGTCATCTGCAAAACCTGCAACTGCGAAAAAAATTATTTTACCTCCTATTTTCATGAGCACTGGTGCATTGATGTTTTTTGTTCCTATGTTTCGGGTAACTGGAGCTGAATTTCTAGAAGCGATCACAGTGGGGATGTTTTTCTCCATATTTTTAATCAAAACATCGAAGTTTGAAATTAGAGGTAATGACATCTACTTAAAACGGTCAAAAGCATTTGTGTTCATTCTCATTGGACTTCTTGTCCTTCGTATCGGGATGAAGACCATCTTGAGTTCTTCTATTGATTATGGTTCATTAAGCGGGATGTTTTGGATTCTTGCCTTTGGCATGATCGTGCCTTGGCGGGTTGCCATGTATTTATCGTTTAGAAAGCTGTCTAAACAATTAGATCCGCAGCAGATTCAAATGAATTAAACCTCCTTTTAATAAAGGAGGTTACATATTGTTGACAAAGGGCTAAAATGATCTTTTATTTTAGCCCTTTGTCTTCTATTCAGCGTTATTGAAAACCTTTGAAGTCTAGGAAGGACAGCTACTTTTGCGGAGCGAATTTAACATTCGTGAGCACCAGCGCGCAGGACTGACAAAGAATGCGAGGGTTTGTCTAAACGCTGAAACCTCCTTTATAAAAGGAGGTTATTTTAATAACGATTCATATGGCGAGTGATCAATGTTTTTTTCTTGAAGGCGCTTCAGTAAAAACTTATGATCCCGCTTTGGTGTGGCCATAATGTAGCCGCGAATGATTAAGTCTAAATTAATGCTGGCAGCCTGTTCTTTTAATGCCAGCTCACCGATTTTACCTGCAATTTTTTCTTTGGCAACATCTCTAAACAGCTCTGGAACAGGCAATACGAGTTCATTTAACAGCTGTTTGTCCTCATCCCGCCATAGGTGAAGGCTCTTTTGAATATATTCATCCTGCCAATCAAGCTCTGATTTCCCATCTTCCTTTGGCAATCGTTTTAAAAACTTGCGAAACATAAAAAAGCCACCGATTGCGAGTAATCCGATCATCACTGTACCCCAAAATAAAATGAACCACAAAAACCAGCCGCTTAACATGTTCTCACTCCTTATACCCCTTATCTCTCTATTTTATATTACATGAAGAGAGGATAGAAGAAAATAACAAAAATGTATGTCTATGATCTCTATAAATGCCCTTTTTCATTGATAGCCGCCCATTTACTAGAATGACCCAAACCAATTAATAGAAAAAGAATACATTATCATATAGCGACTCTACTATTTGGCCATGGTGGTTCGCAAAAGGTATTGACTTGAAACGAACGGGAAGAGAGCCCACCTATATAAAGGTGGGCTCTTAATGTTTGAAGTGCGGGATTTGAAAGGAAAATGCACCGTTTGGATGGTCGGAACATTTTTTAATTTTGATCGATATGACTCGGTTTTCATAATCTGTTTCAATGTCTTTGTCGTTTAAATAAAAAGGGAGCATCACGCTTTTTTCAATTGGCTGTTCGCCTTCACCATTTGCATGTTGTACTGTGTAAGTCAACGTCAGCTCATGTCCAGCGAAGGTCAGCTTTACATCAGTGATCGATAAGGTGGAGACATCGATTTCGATAATATAATCACGGCTTGTTTCATAAAGATCAATTGGGAGGTGTTCATCATACCAGGCAAATGGATCATCCATTAAAACATTGAGCCAATCATCTATTTCAATAAAATCAGAGGAATTCGATTGCTTTTCATTCTCCATAAACACTCCTCCATCACATCTCATAATAAATCATATGATGAAAATAGAAATGTGTGAAAGACCTAAAACATCCCGTGTGGTCACGGGATGAGAGGGGGATCATTACATATCATGATGAGAATTGTGCTTTTGTCTTGTATGGTTGCGGTTTTTCACTTTTTTACTGCCTGATAACGGCTCAGGCTGACCGCCTTGATGCTCCTTAGGAGAGTTTTGACGGATGTCTTTCCCTGTGTTTTTATTCGTCATGATGTTTGGCTCCTTCTTATTGATTCTTTTTACGTTTTTTATTGTTTTGCCTTTGTTCTTCTGTTAAAACGAGCTGATCATCTTCCGTATAGCCTGCGCCATTACCCTGGCTTTTGGCTGCGTTCATGCCATTAATGACATGATTCGCTTTGCGTTTTGTCATGTTCTATCACCTCATTTGTAGTATGAGCCCGCCCCGCTTCGTTTATGAAGAGTAATCATTTCCTAATGATAAGTTAAACTTATTGAATTTAATAAAAGCATTGTTATTTACTTATGTATGAATTTGTTTTAAGATGAAATTGTGAGAAAATTGTGGTGAAATACGACGATTTTTCTGAGAATTGAAATTGATCTTGATCATCAAAAGGGGGATTTTGGACATGTCGAAACAGCAGCAAGTCGCTAAACAAGACGCTTTTCAATCTAGAAAAACGTTTTCGACAAATGGGAAAACGTATCACTATTATTCGTTAGAAGCACTAGAGAAACAAGGAATCGGAAATGTTTCTAAGCTGCCTTATTCCATTAAGGTACTTTTAGAATCAGTGCTTCGCCAAGTAGACGGTAGAGTGATCAAGAAGGAACACGTTGAAAACTTGGCAAAATGGGGAACTGCCGAGGTAAAAGAAATTGATGTTCCGTTTAAACCTTCTCGTGTTATTTTACAAGACTTCACGGGTGTACCAGCCGTCGTTGACCTTGCTTCTTTAAGAAAAGCAATGGCAGATGTAGGCGGGGATCCGGATAAAATCAACCCTGAAATTCCAGTTGACCTTGTGATTGACCACTCAGTACAAGTTGATAAAGCTGGAACTGAAGATGCATTAAACATTAACATGGATTTAGAATTCGAACGTAACGCAGAGCGTTATAACTTCCTTAGCTGGGCAAAGAAAGCGTTTAATAACTATCAAGCTGTCCCGCCTGCAACAGGAATTGTTCACCAAGTGAACTTAGAGTATCTTGCAAGTGTTGTTCATGCGATTGAAGAAGATGGCGAGATCATCACTTACCCAGATACATTAGTTGGAACTGACTCTCATACAACGATGATTAACGGTATCGGTGTACTTGGATGGGGCGTTGGCGGTATCGAAGCGGAAGCTGGTATGCTTGGTCAACCTTCATACTTCCCAGTACCAGAAGTGATTGGTGCTAAATTAGTTGGAGAGCTTCCAAATGGAACAACTGCAACTGACCTTGCATTAAAAGTCACACAAGTCCTTCGTGAAAAAGGCGTAGTGAACAAGTTCGTTGAGTTCTTCGGACCGGGTGTTGCACAATTGCCGTTAGCAGATCGTGCAACCATTGCGAACATGGCGCCAGAATACGGTGCTACTTGCGGATTCTTCCCAGTAGATGAAGAAGCCCTTGCTTACCTTCGCCTTACTGGACGTGATGAAGAGCAAATTAATATCGTTGAAGAATATTCTCGCGCAAATGGCTTATTCTATACGCCAGATGCAGAAGAGCCAATTTTTACTGATGTTGTGGAAATTGATCTTTCTAAAATTGAGTCAAACTTATCTGGACCAAAACGTCCACAAGATTTGATTCCACTTTCTAAAATGAAAGAAACGTTCCATCAACACATCGAAAGCCCAGCTGGTAACCAAGGTTTTGGCTTAGATAAATCAGAGCTTGATAAACAAATCGAATTTGATCTTGCAAACGGTGAAAAAGCTGTGATGAAGACAGGTGCGATTGCGATTGCAGCGATTACGAGCTGTACGAATACATCGAACCCATACGTGTTAATCGGAGCAGGTCTTGTTGCGAAGAAAGCAAGCGAGCTCGGTATGAAAGTGCCGAACTACGTGAAAACGTCACTAGCGCCGGGTTCTAAAGTTGTAACAGGGTACCTTGTGAATTCGGGACTTCTTCCATATTTAAAAGACCTCGGATTTAACATTGTTGGATATGGCTGTACAACATGTATCGGAAACTCCGGACCGCTTGAGAAAGAAATTGAAGATGCAGTCTCTGAAAATGATCTGCTGATCACTTCTGTTTTATCAGGTAACCGTAACTTTGAAGGTCGTATTCATCCGCTTGTGAAAGGGAACTACCTTGCATCTCCACCATTAGTTGTGGCTTATGCACTTGCTGGTACGGTGAATATTGATTTAACAAAAGATCCTATCGGTGTCGATAAAAATGGCGAGAACGTTTATTTCAATGACATTTGGCCATCAATGGATGAAATCAACAGCGTCGTTAAAAGCACTGTCACACCTGAGCTATTCCGTTCAGAGTATGAAACTGTTTTTGACAACAATGAACGATGGAATGAAATTAAAACGACGGATGATGCATTGTACAAATGGGATGAAAATTCCACATACATTGATAACCCGCCATTCTTTGAAAACCTATCAGTTGAACCTGGTAAAGTTGAACCGCTTAAAGGCTTGCGCGTCGTTGCGAAGTTCGGTGACTCTGTCACAACTGACCATATTTCTCCTGCTGGAGCGATTGGTAAGGACACACCGGCGGGCAAATACTTGCAAGAAAGAGGCGTATCGCCTAGAGACTTTAACTCATATGGATCTCGCCGTGGTAACCACCATGTCATGATGAGAGGTACTTTTGCAAACATCCGTATTAAGAACCAAATTGCACCAGGAACAGAAGGCGGTTATACAACTTACTGGCCAACTGGTGAAGTGACATCGATTTATGATGCATGCATGCGTTATAAAGAGGATGGAACAGGTCTTGCGATCTTAGCAGGTAAAGATTACGGAATGGGTTCTTCACGTGACTGGGCTGCTAAAGGAACAAACCTTCTTGGAATTAAATTTGTTCTAGCTGAAAGCTTTGAGCGTATCCATAGAAGTAACCTTGTCTTCATGGGCGTACTTCCTCTGCAGTTTAAAGATGGAGAAAGTGCAGAAACTCATGGTCTCACAGGAACAGAAACATTTGAAGTTCATGTTGACGAAACAGTTCGTCCACGTGATCTCGTCACTGTGAAAGCAATTGACACAGATGGAAACGAGAAAACGTTTGAAGTGGTGGTTCGCTTTGACAGTGAAGTCGAAATCGACTACTATCGTCATGGCGGTATCCTTCAAATGGTACTTCGCGAAAAATTGGCAAGCAACTAATACAGCAAAGAAGAGAAGGCGATCCAACAGCTTTCTCTTCTTTTTTAAAATAGTGGAGGATCAATCATGTGGAAAAAAGGAATGGCAAGCGCTGTTTTACTTGTGTTGATTGGTTTACTTGCGTGGAATTTATTTGGGCCAAAAGAGCCCGCAATCGGTCTTGAAAAAGGGGATCAAGCCCCTGATTTTGAACTGAAAACCCTTGATGGCAAAACCGCCTCGTTATCTGATTACCGAGGGAAAAAGGTGCTCGTCAATTTCTGGGCGACATGGTGTAAGCCGTGCAGGACGGAAATGCCGGATCTAGACGCGATTAGGAGCGAAAATGACCAAGTTGAAGTACTAGCAGTGAATTTAACGACCACTGAAAAGAGTGTGGATCATGTGGCAGCATTCACAAAAGAATTAAAGGTGAGCTTTCCTGTTTTATTGGACCAAAAAGGCATTCAAGCAAGATATCAGGTGCTTTCATACCCAACGACATACATATTAGATGAAAAAGGACGCATCATGTCTGTGAAGCATCAAATGCTGACAAAAAAAGAAATTGAAAAAGAGCTGGATCTATAATGATTCAGCTCTTTTGCTTATTTTCTAAATGTTTTGGCGAAAATGTAATCATACATATATGGAGGTGAGTGAAATGAGAAGAAGAAAACGACGCACATTTGAAGAGCTTGTGCTTGAAAATAAAAAAGAATTATTAAGCAATGAGGAATTTTTAAACCAGCTTGAAGAAAAGTTGGAAGAGCGATTTAGACAGAAATAAGTTATGAATTATCCGTTTTCGTTCATCCTAAAGAAGAGGGAGGGATGATAATGGGTAGAGAGCATGATAAACAAGCGCAGTTTACACCAGACCATTTAGGGACAAAACCTGTAGCATACAAACGGAATAAAGGTAAAAAGATGCATAATAAATCAAATGAACAGCCTGATGTGATACAGACGAAGGGCGAATAAGGAGGGGAATCATCATGAATAACGAGTCATATCAATCCAATCCAGATGATCGTTCTGATAATGTTGAAAAGCTGCAAGATATGATCGAGAACACTCTTGACAATATTGATGAATCTGAAGCAGCGATGTCCGTTTCAACAGAGACAGAAAAGCAAATGATCAAACAAAAAAACGAAAACCGCAAAATGAGTATTGACGCGATGCGTTCTGAGATCAAGGACGAAGAAGCAGCAAGAAAGAATGGCTATACCGAATAAACCAGGGATTCCTGGTTTATTTTATTGCCTCTTTTTAGAAGAACCATTTGGAATGTGGTAAAATGACAGAGACAGACCTTAGGTTTTGATAGGAGAGCGATGAAAACGTGTATATATCCAAAAAAGAAATAGAAGTCCGTTATGCAGAAACAGATCAAATGGGCATCGTGTATCATGCCAATTATTTAATTTGGATGGAAGTTGGCAGAACAGCATTGATAAAAGAATTAGGTTTTTCCTATGCACAGCTAGAAGCAGACGGCGCTCTTGCACCTGTTATAGACTTGCAGGTTCAATATAAAAAACCATTGCTGTATGGTGAAACAGCAACCGTTCATACATGGATTGAAGAATATAATGGGGTCAAAACGGTGTATGGCTATGAAATTCAAAAACCTGATGGACAAACAGCGATTACAGGGACAACCTCACATATTTGTGTCGATAAAGACACCTTTAGACCTATTCAATTTAGAAAAGCCTTTCCTGCCTGGCATAAAGTATATGAACAGTCGAAGAAGAAGCAGGTTTAATTTATGGCTTTTGGTATTAAACGAAGCGATTTAAACGCTTGGAAATCAGCTGTCCAGCAAGGAAAAGTTGCTTTTTTAACACACTACTGGCTTGATGACCGTTTTCCAAACGCCAATACCGTCACAAAAGCAGCCTGTCAGGATATGAAGCGGTTAGTTGAGTGGGGAGAAAGACATGGACTAAAAAAAGAATGGATTCATGACCGCGAAGGGTTTCCTCATTTTGACTTGATCGGTGAGCCGCAAAAAAGAATTCTGCAAAAGGAACGATCTTTAGGAAACATTCAGGAGTATGGGCTGTATATTGAAGTGTAAAACAAAAAAGATACCCGAGGGATGAGGTATCTTTTTTGTTTATTCATAATGAAATTCTGGTTCTTTCACGGACTCGTTATAATCAATATGCAGATCATGGTTGTCAAAGTACCAAATATCACTTTCCTCAATAAAGAAAGTAATGCCTTCTATTTCAGCGGTTGCGCCGGCATTTTGAGGTTCATCTTTTGCGACGCCTAGAGAAAAGCCTTTTTGTACATTACTGCACCCGCCATATCTCACAAAAAAGCGAACTTGATCACCTTTTTCTAAATCTAATTCATCCTTGTACCAATTGAGTGCATCTTTTTTTATCGTTAATTTCAATGTGATCGCCCCTTTTTGAAGTCATGCTGTTTTTAAAATGCAGGATGCAAAAACAGCTTTTCTTTACTTTTACCACATATTTAAATGGATGAAACGGCTAGAGCCATTTGATTTTTGGTTCAGTTTTGTTGAGAATTCGTTTGAGGTTGGCGATGTGTCTGTAGATCACAAAGCCAGCAAGAACGGCAACAACAATGATTAAGAATAGGTCTTTGGTGAATATGCTGTAAATGAATGTATAGATCCCGGTCAGCATGGATGATAGTGAAACATATTTACTAATGTATAAAAATAAGAAAAAAGCAGCGATCATCGTGATAAATAGGAATGGGGCATAAAATAGCAGCACACCGCCTGATGTAGCGACTGCTTTTCCCCCTTTAAATTTTGCAAAGACAGGAAAGCTGTGACCGATAACAGCAGCAACTCCTGCTAATAAGGGATGGATGTCCAGCTGCATGAAAAACGGTAGAGCTGAAGCAAGCGTCCCTTTTAGGATATCAGCAGTAATCACAATAGACCCTGCTTTTACGCCAAGTGTACGAAATGCATTCGTCGCACCTAGGTTTCCGCTGCCATGTTCACGGATATCGATTCCCTTTGCAGCTTTCCCGACAATGAGACCGGATGGAATACTGCCGAGAAGATAAGCCAAAATAAACATCAAAGCAATTAACATCTGCATAACTCCTTTATATTCTCCCTCTTGTCTTACATTTTAACATGATCTTGTGAAAAACATGGGGAACTTTTTTTGAAAAAATCGAAAGCAGATGGATTCAGCTTTGTTTTTAAGCAGAAATTCGCTAAAATAGAGGAAAAGGAGTGTCTTGATGAACAATCCTACGAAAGAAGAAATTGGCCGTATATTAAAGAGCAGTAAACGAATTGCTGTTGTTGGTTTATCAGATCAGCCGCACCGGACGTCTTATATGGTGTCTAAAGCGATGCAGGATGCCGGGTATGAGATCATTCCAGTGAATCCAACGATTGATGAAGCTCTCGGTGTGAAAGCAGTCGCTTCTTTAAAAGACATAAAAGAGCCTGTTGATATCGTCAATGTTTTCAGACGTTCAGAGTTTTTGCCAGAGGTGGCAGAAGAGTTTCTCGAAATAGACGCACCTGTTTTTTGGGCGCAGCAAGGCATATATCACGAAGAAGCGAAAAGGCTGATTGAGGAAAATGGCAAGGTCGCCATCATGGATTTATGTATCAAGGTGGCTCATGCGATGACAAAAACTCATTAAATCGTCAAAAATCCTTGGTTTTTCAAGGATTTTTGCTTTTTTGTTGAAGAAATATATTTGCGATTCTGAAAGAAAGCGATAAAATAAGGCGACAGGGACATATCGGCGGCCTTGCATATCGAGAAAAAGAGCGATAAGATAAATATAGAACATTTGTTCTGATTTGCTAAAACCATCATATGATTGCATTTGGCTTATGAAACAGTCTTGTTTATAATGGACTTCTAGTTCTGATTGCAGAATGTAGAATGATTCTCATAGCTGTGCAAAAGAGCATGTATTGGTGAATGACACATGCATGATGATGATGCAGCTTATTAAAGTGGACAGTAATGAGCAGCATGATCATCATTAAAATCTAGAGAGATCATTTGATGATTAGCCGGTTATGTTTGTTAGTGAAAGGGGATTAAGCATTTGGTTAAAAAGCAGCAAGTAGATTATAACGATGATTCTATTCAGGTGCTAGAGGGGCTTGAAGCGGTCCGTAAACGTCCAGGGATGTATATTGGATCTACAGATTCGCGCGGTCTTCATCACCTTGTCTATGAGATTGTAGACAACTCTGTCGATGAAGTGCTCGCTGGCCATGGAGATCATATCATTGTCAAAATACATAAAGATAACAGCATTTCCGTCCAAGATAAAGGGCGTGGAATGCCTACTGGTATGCATAAGCTTGGAAAACCGACACCTGAGATCATTTTAACGGTCCTGCACGCAGGCGGAAAATTTGGTCAAGGCGGATATAAAACAAGTGGTGGACTTCACGGAGTTGGGGCATCTGTTGTGAACGCGCTGTCAGAATGGCTCACTGTCACAATTGAACGTGACGGATTTATTTATCATCAGCGGTTTGAAAACGGCGGTAAACCTGTCACATCACTCGAAAAAATCGGAAAATCGAAAAAAACGGGGACACTGATTCATTTTAAGCCGGACCCTACCATGTTCAGTGTTACGACCTATAATTTCGATACATTATCAGAGCGTTTAAGAGAATCTGCCTTTTTATTAAAAGGGTTAAAAATAGAGCTGATCGATGAACGGCATGATGTACAAGAAACGTTTTATTATGAGACAGGCATTGAAGCCTTTGTTGCTTATTTAAATGAAGAAAAAGATGTTCTGAGTGAAGTCGTCTCATTTGAAGGAGAGCATCAGTCCATTGAAGTAGATTTTGCTTTTCAATTTAATGATGGCTATTCGGAAAATATCCTTTCTTTCGTTAATAACGTCAGAACAAAAGATGGCGGAACACATGAGTCTGGTGCCAAAACGGCCATGACGAGAGCCTTTAACGAATATGCTCGCAAAGTCGCTCTTTTAAAAGAAAAAGACAAAAATTTAGAAGGCACTGATATTCGCGAAGGACTGTCTGCTATTATTTCTGTCAGAATTCCTGAAGAGCTGCTTCAATTTGAAGGGCAGACAAAAGGAAAGCTTGGGACAAGTGAGGCACGTTCAGCTGTTGATGCTGTTATTTCTGAAAAACTTGCGTATTTCCTTGAAGAAAACCGGGAAACAGCCACTCTTCTCGTGAAAAAAGCGATTAAAGCGCAGCAGGCAAGAGAGGCTGCTAGAAAAGCCCGTGAAGAGGCAAGGAGCGGCAAGAAAAGGAAAAAGTCTGAAGCCACGCTGAGCGGAAAATTAACACCTGCCCAATCTAGAAACCCAGCAAGAAACGAACTATACCTAGTAGAGGGTGACTCAGCGGGCGGGTCAGCAAAACAGGGGCGCGACCGTAAATTCCAGGCAGTGCTGCCGCTGCGCGGAAAGGTCATCAATACAGAAAAAGCAAAGCTTGCTGATATTTTCAAAAACGAAGAAATCAACACCATTATTCATGCAATTGGTGGAGGCGTCGGTGTCGATTTTAATGTAGAAGACATCAATTATGACAAAATCGTGATCATGACAGATGCGGATACGGATGGAGCGCATATTCAAGTGCTTCTCTTAACATTCTTCTACCGCTATATGAAGCCGCTGATTGAGCATGGCAAAGTGTTTATTGCACTCCCGCCTTTATATAAAGTCAGCAAAGGCTCAGGGAAAAAAGAAATCATTGAGTACGCATGGTCTGATGAAGAAATGGATGACGTTTTGAAGAAAGTTGGAAAAGGGTACACGATTCAGCGCTACAAAGGGTTAGGTGAAATGAATGCCGACCAGCTATGGGAAACGACAATGAATCCAGAATCGAGAACACTTGTCAGGGTCAAAATTGATGATGCTGCACGTGTGGAACGCCGCGTCACAACTCTAATGGGTGACAAAGTAGAACCACGCCGTAAATGGATTGAAAAGAATGTCGCCTTTGGACTTGATGAGGAAAGCAACATTCTTGAAAATGAAAACTTGTCGCTAGCTGAGGAGGTTTAAACATGGCACAACAAGAACGATTTCATGATTTACCATTAGAAGAAGTAATCGGCGACCGATTTGGCCGCTATAGTAAATATATTATCCAAGACCGTGCGCTTCCAGATGCACGTGATGGACTAAAACCTGTACAACGAAGAATTTTATATGCGATGTATGCAGAAGGAAATACGCAGGATAAAAACTTCCGTAAAGCCGCTAAAACAGTCGGTAACGTGATTGGTAACTATCACCCGCACGGAGACTCATCTGTTTATGAAGCGATGGTAAGAATGAGTCAGGAGTGGAAAGTACGAAATGTACTGATTGAGATGCACGGGAATAACGGGAGTATCGATGGTGATCCGCCTGCTGCCATGCGTTATACGGAAGCAAGGCTGTCTGCTATTGCTTCAGAGCTTTTAAAGGACTTAGACAAGGAAACCGTCGAATTTGTCGCAAACTTTGATGATACAAGTAAAGAGCCCGTTGTATTACCAGCGATGTTCCCAAACCTTCTTGTGAACGGATCAACAGGGATTTCAGCCGGCTATGCCACAGATATCCCTCCGCATCACTTGGGAGAAGTCATTGATGGCGTTATTAAACGAATCGAACAGCCGCATTGTACGGTTGAGGATTTAATGACGGTCATCAAAGGGCCAGATTTCCCAACAGGCGGTATCATTCAAGGTGTGGACGGTATTAAGAAGGCGTATGAAACAGGAAAAGGAAAGATTATGATTCGAGGCAAAGCGGAGATTGAAACCATCCGCGGCGGACGCCAGCAAATCGTCATCACAGAAATTCCTTACGAAGTGAATAAAGCCAATCTTGTCAAAAAGATGGACGAGTTCCGAATTGAAAGAAAAGTAGAAGGCATTTCAGAGGTCCGAGATGAGACAGACCGTACTGGGCTTCGAATCGTAGTAGAGCTGAAAAAAGAAGCAGATGCAAATGGTGTGCTGAATTTCTTATATAAAAACTCAGATCTGCAAATCCCATATAACTTTAATATGGTAGCGATACATAATCGAAGACCGACCTTAATGACGCTCACCACTGTACTAGATGCATATATTGCCCATCAAAAAGAAGTGGTGACGAACCGCTCAGCGTACGAGCTTCGAAAAGCGAAGGAACGCCACCATATTGTCGACGGATTAATTAAGGCACTTTCCATCTTAGATGAAGTCATTGCCACAATCCGCTCCTCTAATGATAAGCGTGATGCAAAGAACAACTTGATGGCGAAATATGACTTTACAGAAGCACAATCAGAAGCGATTGTTTCACTCCAGTTATATCGTTTAACGAATACAGATATTACGCAATTAAGAGACGAAGCAAGAGAGCTAGATGTGCGCATAGCAGAGCTTGAAGACATTTTAGCGAACGAGAAAAAGCTGCTGAAGGTCATTACAAACAGCCTGAAAAAGCTCAAAAAGACATATGCTGATGAGAGAAGATCCGTTATTGAGGAAAAAATCGAAGAAATTAAGATTAACCTTGAAGTGATGATCGCATCAGAGGATGTTTATGTGACAGTCACGAAGGATGGTTACATCAAACGGACAAGCCAGCGCTCCTATGCTGCCTCTAACGGTAAGGACTTTGGCATGAAGGATACTGACCGTTTGATTCATCAGTTTGAAATGAATACAACGGATGTTCTTCTGCTGTTTACGAATAAAGGAAGCTACATTTATTGTCCTGTTCACCAGCTGCCAGATATACGCTGGAAAGACATGGGGCAGCATATTACGAATATCATTTCGATTGATCGCGAGGAATCCATCCAAAAAGCCATTCCAATAAAAGAATTTGATGAAACGTCATATCTTTTATTCTTTACGAAAGGCGGAATGGTGAAGAAAACAGAGCTTCTTCAATATAAGGCGCAGCGTTATTCGAAACCGCTTGTCGCCTTGAACCTAAAAGGTGACGATGAACTCGTCGATGTTCATGTCACAACAGGACAGCAGGAATTGTTTATTGCAACGAAAAATGGTTACGGTTTGTGGTTTGATGAAGAAGAAGTAAGTGTTGTTGGACCGAGAGCGGCCGGCGTCAAAGGAATCAATTTGAAGGAAGGGGACGAGGTAGTCTCTGGCCAGATCATCGATCCGAAAAACGATGTCCTTGTGCTCACGACACAAAGAGGGGCTGTAAAGCGAATGAACCTCTCTGAGTTTGATAAAACATCAAGAGCGAAACGCGGGGTTCTTATGCTGAGAGAATTAAAGAAAAACCCGCACCGTATTGTGGCTGTGATCGCTGCATCTCTGCACGATACACTTGAAATAGATACAGAAAAGGGTACAACGATTCCGCTTGAAATCTCTACTCTAAGAGCAAATGACCGTTATAGCAATGGATCGTTTATTGTAGATGAGGAAGAGCAGGGAGAAGTGACTCATGTCCTTCTGACGCCTGAACGTGTGCCAGATGACAATAAATAAGCAAACGAAAACCCCCTGCCAGTCGCAGGGGGTTTCTTTTATATACGGGTCTTTTAGCTCTCGTGGTTGCCAAACATGCTTGAAATGGCGTGCACTACTTCAATTCCTTGGTAGACGAAAAGAGAAAGTGAAGTGACAGAGAATAGACCTAGAATGAAAATTCTTAAGAAAAATAACATCGTGTAAAACCTCCCAATTTTTGTTTTGATTTAGATGGTTGGGTTAAACACGAGCTAGTCGGAAATAAGAAGATTGGTAGAACACTGCAAGTAAATGCTTCTTTTTCCGGTCAAATCGATCAGTATGAGTGATGCGTGCAAATCCAGCTGTCATACTGCCAATAATCAGCAGTGCTGTAAATGCGGCAAATACTGTGTTCACATGTTTTTGTTTCTTTTCATCGCCCATTGTCTGAACGATTTTCATTTCATGTGATTCTTGATCGGCAACCACCTTTGCATGATGGTATACCTGAACGGAATGAGGCATTGAGAACAAATGAAAACTTGCAAGTGCTATGCATAAAACACCTAATTTTAATAGCATATTTTTTTTCATTTTTCTCACCCCTTCCTGGTTATTTTCATGATCTTACCACGTTTTCAGTTATTTGAAAAGTCTTATTTTTTTACTTTCCCTCTTTAAAAAAGCGATAAACATCAGGACATCTATAGGACTGTTTCACTTCATGAAAGGTTTCAATTTTATTTTTTAAATTTAAAAAAGTGCCATGATCATGGATCAGACACTTTTAGTGAGCTTGTAATGAATGCGGTTTTGCTACAGCTTTAGTAAAGATTCCTGCAATACATATGGCAAATAGAACAAAGATAAAGGCATGAAGCAGTCCTACTTGATTGGCAAGCAGCCCTAATATAGGAGGACCGGAAAGGGAGGCTGTGTAACCAGATAAGGTCACAATACTGACGCGTTTGACAGCGTACCTGCTATCATCGCCAGCTGCAGAAATGGTCAGCGGAAAGCCTAAAGATGCGCCAAGTCCCCATAAAAAGATCGATATCATACATACAACAAGTGAAATTTTTAAAATGACTAAAAATAGGCCGGCAGCTGCTGATAAAATCGCAACTCTTAGCAATAACACTCTGCCAAAGCGATCGATCAAACGTCCGCTGATCAGTCTGCCGCTAATCATGCCGCACAAAAACAAAGCATAGATGACTGTACTCATGGAATGTGAAACTTGGTAGCCATCTACCATTGCAAGTGGAATCCAATCATTGGCCGAGCCTTCGACAAACGCAAGACATAAGGCGATCATCGCAAGAGATATCGTTCGTTTGTTCAGCCATGCCGTTTGACTAGACTCAACTGTATCGGGCTGCTTCTCATGCTGATCCTTTCCTGTCCCATGCGGGATAAACCGTGTACAAATCAATATGCTGAGGAACAGCAGAAGGGCAATAGCGAGAAGGTGTATCAATACAGAGATGCCTAGATGGATAAAAAGAATACCAGCACCTGCTCCAATTAAAGTCCCAATACTAAAGGAAGCGTGCAATATAGGCAGAATGGTTTTCTTGATGCTGTATTCAATCTCTGTTCCTTCTAAGTTCATCGCTACATTACACATGCCAGAGCCTGCGCCAAAAAGAAAAAGACCAGAAGTGACGACAAAGATAGAAGAGAGTGTTGAACCAATGGCAAGAGTAGTGAATCCAAGGAACATCAAAAAAGCACTGATCACAATCGCCACTCGTCCGCCTTTTTTGCGGACGAATACATTTGAAAGAACAAGCCCAACAATTGAACCAACAGATAAACCGAGTAAAATAAGTCCCATTGTTCCTGTGTTTGCTTGTAATAAATCTCTCACTTCCGGTGTCCGTGAAAACCATGTTGAGATGGAGATTCCAGACATCGTAAAGATCACAATAATTGCTTTATACCACTTTAATTCCATCTAATCCCTCGCATTTAAAATATATATGTTATTGAACAAATCTACTCGATTATAAATGAGACTTGCTGATTCGTAAATAACTTGCTGCAGGAACATGATTAATTCTAGTCAAAAGAAATCATTCCTTCCCAATTCTTTTGATGAGAAGGTAAAATAAACATAAAGAGGCGGTAGGATGGAAATCATATCGCATCAGTATAAATAGAAGGGAGGAGAGGAACAACATGAAAAGTGAAAAGGAAAAAATGATCCAAGGAGAACATTATGTATCTAGTGACCAAACACTGATCGCAGATCGTGAAAGAGCCAGACAATTGACATACGCATATCAGCAAACCAATCAGCAAGAAAAAAGAGCATCCATTTTAAAGGAATTATTAGGCGCTTGCGGAAATGATGTCGTTTTTGAAGGAAGACTGCAGTGCGATTACGGATACAATATCGAGATTGGTGAGCATTTTTTTGCAAATTTTGATGCAGTATTTTTAGACGTTTGCAAAATTACCATTGGACATCACTGTTTATTAGGTCCGAATGTACATATTTATACGGCTGGACACCCGCTTGATCCGATAGAACGTGCAAAGGGCATTGAATTCGGCAAACCAGTCACCATTGGAAACCATGTATGGATTGGCGGCGGTGCTATTATTAATCCAGGTGTCACAATTGGTGACAATGCTGTCATTGCATCTGGTGCCGTTGTGACAAAAAGTGTCCCAGCAAACGTGGTGGTTGGCGGAAATCCTGCAAAAATCATTAAATATCTTGATGAATCAAAATCTGGCGAATAAACGGCAGATTTTGATTTTTTCTATTTTGTCTCAATAAGATAAGTATACTTAATTATGAGACAAGAGAAATTCGTTTAATGTGTAGCTTCCTAGAATATATATTATGTAAACTAGGAAATGAGAATACATATTAGCGTCATTCCATTATTTGTGTACAGCGAAGTAAACATGGATCCATTAATGAACTAAAAGTGGATCCATTGTTGTACAGGGACATGAATAAGGGTCCATTCAGGACGTGAACAAGGGTTCATTCTGAACCCCCTTCCTGCTTCTAATAATTTATTTAACATTTTCATACCTGTTCACTAATTGGTTGTTCTGACTCTAAGAAAAATTCTACAAAATCACGTCCAAACTTGGAGATCTCAAATTTGTCTTTTGACTTAAATTTTGGCTCTTTTAATTTTGGTAATGAACGTTTAAACTTCGGATTTGTCAACTTGTCTAAAAAGGAGTGTAGTTCTTTAAATGCTTTTGAAATTTCCTCAAGATCATCCGTGATTTCCAAGTCGGTTTTTGTTGTTAACACTCCTATCCTAAGTAGATTTCTACGAACTGCTTTATATTGCTCATAGCTTATACCATGTCTGTCCATAAATTCCTGAAACGTTTCTTTTGATTCTTGATCAAATGCAAAACGAGAAGCATACATAAGTCTAAGGACAGATATATCCACCATTCTAAGTTCTTTTAAGACGTCGTAATAGGTTAGGATAAAGTCATTCGAAACATGGTGATGTTCAGTAATATTTACGAATCCATTTACCATATATTGAATTTTTTCTTCCTGTTGTTCGTCTATAACGTAATCCAGCACATATTGGAATAACTGATCAATCTGTTCTTTTTGTTCGAATGTTTTTAATTCTAGATTTAAACGGATTTCCTCTATTTTAGATTGCAATTCTTCTGTGAATGTTTTGATGTTTCTTTCAAAACGGACACGTTTATAACTTTGAACCGCACCTGAGATCCCAGGAATGAGTGAACTTGCTGCATCAACAAGAATATCACCTGTCATGCTTGTTAAAGATTCCTTTGCAATATCAGCAGCTGTGTCACTACTAACATTTAAAAAAGTATCAAGAGCTAACTCACGCCCTGTTTGTTGGATATCTTTCCTTCTACTGTCATTCAAAAATAACCTCTCCTTTTGACTTAGATAGAACAATGTGCTTTACTAGACATTCTATTTTTTCAGCCATGAATGTAATTCTAGTCAGACCTCTTTAAATCCTTCAGCAATCATCTTCCGAACTTCATTCGATGATTTTCCTTGCTTGCTGAAGTATGATTAGCTTGACTTACTTCTTTCTGAGAACCTGTGCAGGAACATGTACGGATCCATTAGGATTCCCCGGATTCCCCTTCTTGAAATGTAATATTTAAAAACCTCTACGTCCTTATTAAATTAAATTGGTCGTAAAGGTTTTCAGGAGGATCTTTAACCTTCCCTAATGTTAATTTAATTTGTCTCATTCATTCCATTATTAATCCAATCATTAAAATTTCCAATGATCACATTTCCATGATATATATCGCCTAAATTTAGGTCATTCTTGACTTTCCACCAATTTTTAGCATTCTCATTATTTTTCATCTGTTCTTTTATATAATTATTATAAAAGATTTTAGACATTACTATTGGTTCTACAGGCGGTTTATTACCTAAATCAGATAATTTAGATGCGTGTGTCACAGCGTCTCCGATCCATACTAAATTATTTATCCCAGAAGATTTTCTTCCTGCTTTTACAGCTAATGTTTCTTTTGCAGCTAATCCTATTCCAGCCTTAATATTAGGTAACTTTCTTTCTTCTAATAATTTATTTAACATTTTCATATAAGTATTAATGTAAAAAGCCCTGTGAGCAATATCGAAAATATTTTCCCTAAAGGGTACTGAATAAATTGAATAAACGCAGTCACCTCTTATTCCTATTTCAATCAAGTTGTCATCAGTGTCTTTTTTTAGGATTTCTATAATTTCAGAGGTGAAACCGCGTATAACTTTAGCAACTTCCACCTCATCTTGTGAAAATAATTTTGTAGAGTCTCGCAAATCTACAAAAATTGCTCCAGCCCACGCCTTATATCCATTGGTATAGGTGAAATCATCGTCATTCTGAGGAAATTTATCAACTTCTTTTACGGCATCTGTATTATCTAAAATTTCCTCTACTTTCTTTTTTCTCGTCAAGTAGTCATATCCTTTAATCTTCATTGATTAAAAACCTCCTGAATAACTTAAAAGAACTCCAATTAAATAAACTGCAACAGTACTGGCGATACCTATAAAAGTGAATTTAATTCCTCTACTAAAGTATTTATATTTCAGTGTGCAGATTTGTGCATTTACATATATTTGGCTCAGAATATCCTCTACCTCTTCATCTTCATTTTGTGACTGCACTCTTTGTTTAAATTCATTAAAACTGTTTGCTGAAATTGTTTCAAAATAATACAAAGATTCTCGATGCAGACCTTCCCCATCCAACACCTTTTTATTTTGAGGTATAAGGACTTTAACTAATGATAGGGCTCCATAAATAAATAGAAACCAGGAGAATATTAAAAAAATGAGATATAGGATGTTAGAGAAATTAATACTATTGATCGATTCTGTTATTATTCTTTTAATCATTCCTAAAGATTGATCAGATAAAAATAAAGTTAAGAATATGCCAACCATAGCTAAAACAATGGATGCTTTTGTATCGCAGCTCTTTATCCAATCAAGTTGTCTATCTAGCCTTTGAATTAAATTATCTTTAATACTATTTTCTGGCATTCTCAATCACTTCTTCCAGTATATTATGTAGACTATTATTATACCTTATTTCTTTGTGTCATGGATATTTTTTCAAATATATAGGATCAATATGAAAAGACCAAAAGAGTTTAATCTTTTGGTCTTTTCAACGCGCCTCATTAAATGAAAATGCCTATAGTGAATCAAATGAGAAGCAGTACAGTTTGTTAAATTGCGACTCCCTTATTTCTCATCCAACAGACTAAGTAGTTCTGGAGAAACGCCTTATCAATTAGTTAAGGATTATCAAAAGATTTTTCATCTTATCATCAAATTATACAACGCGCGTTGCTTAAATAACACATTGCTAACAGCAGAATGCCCACTAGTTGAAGCGATTGCTTGGGTAAGATGAGATTTGTTATTGGGGGAAGAACAAATGAAAATCCTCAGCTGAAAAAACGGGATTGACACTGGGGCTTTAAAAGGTTTATGGCAGCAAGAGTTCTGTTAATAAAAACGACCATTTTTAAAGATAGGCAGGGTCTTAGTCACTAGCTCTTCTGATGAAATAGGTCTACCATCCTTATTCCATGTGTATGCAGCTCCGTATATCCCCCAACTTAGCATAGTAGATACTGGCAAATCTTTCTCCTCAAAGCTGCAACTACAGCTACTAAAATAAGTAACCAACCGATTAACATTCGTTTAGGCTTCATAAAAGCAAAGTTTCCTAAGTTATATAAAAATTTAGCCATTCACTTACTCCTTTTTCATCGAATTCATGATATTCACCTCTTTATTCTACGCAATGAAATAGTGAAGTAAAATTGTACTTTTGGGCAAAAGGGATTGTACATTCAGGCAAGAAAAAGAGCATCTCTCTTGAGATACCCTTCATATATATATTGAAGATCTGGCATATGACAACATATCCTCTTCCTATATAAATCCCAATATCTCATTTTGTTGATGCGCTAGTTCCATTCCCTCTGCTAGATAGAGAGCGTTCATTTTATCTATATCATCATCTGGCCAATGGCGGATCAGTTGACGCAATCTAGCTGCAACGGTCTGACAAACATCTGGTGATAAGTAACGATCAGAATCGGGCTGTTCCAGCAATTGGATGATGTCATCTTGGTAGTTTTTAAAGGGTTTTTCCCCACCAAACCCCTCCATATCATCTAAATTCATACCAATACAAGCAGCTAACCTTTTTCAAAAACTATGGAAGTCACTGTATGACCAATGTGCTTCGCAATGAGTAAAATCCAAACCCATGAAACATTCCTCCGATTTCAAGTTTGGGTTATTTTGATTTAATTCCTGCACCACAAAGAGGTATGACGATTGTCTCTTTTGATTTCTTTTTATATTTCATGTAGCCAGCAAAATTGACTGCAGATGTCACTTCCACATAAAAT
Source organism: Bacillus sp. FSL M8-0350 (assembly GCF_038593345.1). Lineage (NCBI taxonomy): Bacteria > Bacillati > Bacillota > Bacilli > Caryophanales > Bacillaceae > Bacillus > Bacillus sp. FSL M8-0350. The sequence goes on from NZ_CP151985.1 coordinate 1,783,304, forward strand.
CCTTTCTCACTTAGTTTAGAGCGTGCATTCAATATCTCTTCTTCTTCAATATCTATAAATGTGCCATTGGTATTTTGTACAGCTTCTAGAATTTGTTTGGAGCGCGCCTGGGCAGCAATGGCTATCCCTTCTGCCAAGGTTCCTGTATTCGTAACAGGCGATGCTGATTCTTTCGCATTTTGATAAGCTTTCACAAGAGGTGCACAGTTTTTCGCTTGTATGGCAATGATTTTCGGTATTTGATGAATCAAACCATTTTCAAATAACTCTTTAAAACCATAATACGCACCTAGGAGGAGAGTACCGTTTCCAACTGGAATGATTAAAGCATCAGGTGCTCCATTTAGTTGCTCATAGATTTCATAGGCGTATGTTTTAGTGCCTTCAAAAAAATAAGGGTTATAGACATGACTTGCATAAAAAACCTTTTCATTGTCTACTGCTTTTTGTGCCGCAGCTGCAATGTCCTCTCGCGTCCCGTGAATTTCTTTAATCGTTGCGCCATGGGCTTTGATTTGAGCGACTTTTTTTGGTGAAGTGTCATCGCTTAGATAGATGTCACAGGCGATACCGCAACGTGCTGCATATGCTGCTATCGCCGTTCCTGCATTCCCACTACTATCAGCAATCACCTTTGATACCCCTAATTCTTTTGCATGTGTCATCAACACAGCGGCTCCTCGGTCTTTAAAGGATAATGTCGGCATCATATAATCAACTTTTACATAAGTGTTTGGCTCATTAGGATCTAAAACGATTAACGGAGTTTGACCTTCACCCATTGTCACAGATTCCCAAGTCTTAGAACCTTTTGAAAATGGCATGGTTTCAACATAACGCCATAATGAGTTTGGGTAGTGATTCCAAGCCTCTATATCTATTTTAGGGGTATCTTTCACCAGATTTAATACGCCGTTACAATCACATTTCCATAAAGTTGGTGTCATCTCATACTTTTTGCCGCAATGGTTGCAAATCAATTGATTCATCAATCATCAGCCCCTTTAAATAATTTTTTATATGAAATATATTTTTTTATATAACATGGGCAAAAAAATATTCTAAATATAAGAAATAGCATCAATTTCAATTTTGAAACCAAAATGTAATTCATTCGTTGGTACAACAGTACGTGCTGGTTGATGTTCCCCGAAAAATTCAGTATAAACCGCATCTACTTTGTCCCATAGTTCAATATCCGAAATGTATAATGTCATACGCAAAATCTTTTCTTTTTTACTTCCGGCTGCTTCTACAATCATCTCCACATTCTTAAGCGCTTGCAATGTCTCTTCTTCAATGGGGCCGAATTCTTTTTCTCTCGTTTCTGGATTGATGGCAAATTGTCCTGAAACGTAGACCGTGTTTTGATGAATGGTTGCGAATGCATAGTGTCCGTTGGATTTTAGATTCCCTACCTCAAGGATACTTTTCATTTCGTTTTCCCTTCATTCGATTTATGTTTGATCTCATCCAAATAGCTGTAGACAGTGACTTTAGAAATACCTAACATAGATGCGACCTTCTCAACCGAACCTTTCATTAAAAAGATTCCCTTTTCATCCATGAACCTTATTAATTCAATTTTTTCATGACGTTTCATAACTGGGTGGACACTGTTTTGAATGATCTGTTGAATCAATTGATCTACGATTCCTTCCACATTTTCAAGATTATCATTTGATGTTGATTCATTTTCTTGAACTTCAACTTTTGTAGAAAGAAAAGTATCCATAAATTGCTGCATTTGATTCAATGCTTCAACATCAAAATTGATACAGAATGCTCCAACCACCTTTTTCTTAGAATCACGAATTAATGAAGTCGAAGAACGAATGGTACGGTTGTCTTCTGTTTTAAATGTATACCCAGCAAGATAATCTTCTTTAAAATCTTCTGATTGTAATACAGTCTTGACTAGATGATCAAATGATTGACCGATTTCTCTTCCTGTCACATGGTTATTTACTGTAAACATGACAGATGCTTGAGGGTTCGTTAAATCATGAATCACTACTTCACAATTTGGTCCAAACATTTTTGCCGTAGATTTTGCTAAAGGAATATAGCTCTCTAATAAATTCTTCGTATTTTCCATGCCTAAGCACCTCATTTGTTTATTCCACTAGATTATATAATTTTTTATATATAAAAACAATATATAGATTTTTTTATATATGTTGAAAAGGTTGAGAAAATGTAAAAAAAGCAGCCATTGACTGCTTTTTGCTCGTGCTCCTTTCTAATTGATTTCTTGCTGGATTCCATACAAAATGACTTCAATTCCCCACCTGAACCGTTCCATTGATACGGTATCACCTGCAAACATTTCTTCTTTTAGGCTATGGATGAAAGAAATGCCGTCATCGTATGCATCTCCTCTTCTTTATGGAAATCGTTTAAAGCTACATCACATTTATATTATAACGTACACCGTTCGTTTAAAAAGTTTATTTCACGATTGTGTGTTTTAATGAAAAGAAACCAATCGTCCGCCATCATATGATAAACTCCAACTAGGAATGTGATAACAATGATTCTTGAATCAGTCGTTTCCATTGTTCTAATTCTGAGTGTAAGAGGTGTTTCTATGAATAAATTATTGGCAACGTTGATATTAGGATTGGGCTTTAGTGGTGCTGCTCTCATTCTTTCTGTCCCTTTGTTATTCAAGTCCAAACCAGAACAATTTGAGCTGGTGTTTACTGCTGGATCAGCGGGCGCTTTCGCAGTATTCGCTGTCTCGTGCCTAGTTATTCGAAAACTTTTCATTCGCTAAAAAACCTAAACACAATCGGCCATTAGAACAACAAGTCCAATTAATCCTGCAAGTTGACCCATCAGATATACGTTTTTTTATGGAGAAGGAACTTCCGCGAGAGCAGTATCAAATGAAAGAAGTGCTGGGAGAACTCTATTTTACAACTTCAACATAAGTAGAATGACGATAGTACACTTATTACAGATAGATTTTAAGATGAAGGGTCCTTTCGGTGATGAAATGGCCAAAGAGTTTTCTGATTTAGCGAAAAGTATGAATAAGGAAGACGGATTCATATGGGACGGAGAATCCGGAGAAAAATGCTGGCGGAATCTACTTATTCGAAACAAAAGAAGCAGCTGAAAACTATCTCGATATGCATTCTAAAAGAATCACTAGCTTTGGAATAACAGACATTAACGCTAAAATCTTTGACATCAATGCTCATCTTACTCATATCACAAAAGGTCCATTAAAAACTCATCAAGGTTGACACACGAAAAAAGAGCGGCTGATGGCTGCTCTTTTTTTGTTGGGATTTTATCGATTCATCCACTTTACATTTTCTTTTTTCTCTTCATTGACGACGAGCTGGAAAACATCAGGCCTTGAATAATGCCCTGCGACATCGAAGTCAAATTGACTAGAAGAAATATCACGCAAATCAAGTTCTGCCAGCAGTATCTCTTCTTGACCATAGACAGGTTCTTTTATATATTCGCCTAAAGGACCGACGATTGCACTTCCCCCTCGGCACATTTCATCAGGAGAAGATGCTAATTCCTCATAGCAGGCTAAGTCTTTAGGATACATCTCTTTATTCACATACTGATTACAAGATAGAACGAAGCACCGGCCTTCTGCGGCAATATGGCGAATCGTAGATTGCCATAGCTCCCTGGAATCTGCCGTAGGGGCTATATAGATTTGGACACCTTTTGCATACATCGCTGCTCTAGCTAATGGCATATAGTTTTCCCAGCAAATTAAAGCGCCTATTTTTCCATACGGTGTATCGAAAACCGGCAGTGTGCTGCCATCCCCCTCTCCCCATATGAGTCGTTCAGAACCTGTCGGCTTTAGTTTACGGTGCTTTCCAAGTAAGGCTCCATCTGGTCCGAAAAACAATACGGAACAATATAAAGTCCCGCGACTTGATTCATCATCTCTTTCAATGACACCAATGACGAGGTAGACACCAGCTTTGCGGGCTGCTTCTCCTAATCTGTCTGTCGTTCTACTTGGAACTGGAACTGAATTTTCTAAGTAACGAAGCCAGTCCTTTCTTCCTTCTGAAGAACGGCTTCCTACTGTGGCGCCAAAAGCTAGTCCTCTTGGATAAGCAGGTATAAAAGCCTCAGGAAAGACAACAATATTGGCTTCTTTTTCTCCGGCCTCAAGTGTTAATGAAATGGCTTTTTCAGTACATGCTTCTCTATCCATAATGACAGAAGCAGCTTGCACAACAGCAACTCTACATGTTGACATCTTAACCCCCTCCTTAGTCTTAGTGTAAAAACAACCGATTATAATGTACAATATATCATCATCATAATGAGTATGCATTATTGGAATAATGGGAGGATCAAATGAACATACGGGACTTTGAAATATTTAAAACGATTGCGGAATGTGGAAGTTTTTCAAGAGCAAGTGAAAAGCTTTTTATTGCCCAGCCTTCCCTTTCTAAAACCATTCAAAAATTAGAGAAAAAACTGGGTGTCATCCTTTTCGATCGGTCAAATCGAATTTTCAGGTTAACGGATGAAGGACAGCTTGTATATGAAAAAGCGATTACGGTGCTGCAGCAAATGAATGAGCTGCAAATGGAGCTGGGTGATACAGAAACGCATATTCGCGGCCATTTAAAGATCGGACTGCCGCAAGTGATTGGAACCTTTTTCTTTTCGAAAGTGGCAAAAGCTTTTACTAAAAAGCATCCAGATGTGACGCTTGAAATGATTGAGGAGGGCGGCTTGCATGTAGAAAAACTCGTTGAGAATGGCGAAGTAGATGTTGCCTTTGTTGTCATACCTGCGCAAAGTCATGAATTAGAAGAACAACTCATTTATGAAGCGCCGTTTGTGGCTTGTTTACCAAAAAATCACGCTTTAAAAGATGAACAACAGCTCTCACTCGAACAGCTTAAAGAGGATAACTGGATATTGTTTGATTCTTCATTTGCGTTGAGTCAAGTGATTTTGGAAAGCTGCCGTAAGGAACATTTTGTTCCCAAAATCGCTTACAGCACAACACAATGGGATTTATTGATGACATTAGTTCGTGATGAACTAGGAGTGGCGATCCTTCCAAGTCCTTTAACGAACATGTACAAAGAGGACATTTGTGTAAAACCAATTAGCAGTCAATATATTCCCTGGAAAATTGGAATTGTCGTGAAGAAAGATCGTTATAAGACACGTGCTTTGAAAGCTTTTTTAAAAATCGTCGCGGATATATATTCTAGGGATCAAAAATAGAAACAAATAAAAAAATGATCCTTCTTGTTTTCTACCATGTAGAAACTGAAAAAAGCCTAATTCCAAGGCTTTTTTTCATTTTATATGCTGTTATCTGACCATGATAGCACCTGTCAGCCATGCAATAGACATGAGAACTAAACATGTGAGTATGGACCATTTAAGGGCGAAACGTACGTATTCGGCAATATTCAGCTTGAGCATTCCTGTTAATAGAATTGTAGCAGGTACCAGTGGCAATAAGAAATGGGCAGCTTGTGTCAAAACGACTGTTCGCACAATTTCTATTGGTTCAATTCCGTAAGCTTGAGCAGTACTTGCAAAGATTGGAACGACTCCGAAATAAAAGGCATCATTGGACATAACAAATGTAAAAGGAATGCTGATTAACCCCACAATGATAGGAAAAAATGGCCCCCAAGCTTCAGGAATAATTGAAACCAAGTTTGAGGCGATGGAATCCACCATTTTTGTGCCTGATAATATCCCTGTAAAGGCCCCGCCTGCAAACACGACAAGTAATACTAACAAAGCGTTGCCACCGTGGTCTTTAATTCTCCCTTTCTGCTGTTCCAGGGTAGGATAATTGATGAGCATAGCTACGACGACAGCAATTAAAAATAAGATCGCCGGCTGCATAAGATCTAATATTAATGCAGCCATTACAGTAACAGTTAAGGTTAAATTCACCCAAATCAGCTTTGGCCGTTTAATCGATTCATCTTGGTCAAAAGCTATATTCGCAGATGATTCTTCTTTCGCAGCAGCAGCTTCCTTAAGATCAACCACACCTAACCTTTTTCTTTCCATCTTCCCTAGAATAAAGGAGACAAGTATGACCCATAAAGAACCTAAAATTAATGTTGGTATAAGGGGAACAAAGAAGTCCGATTGACTAAGTCCGAGCACTGATAAAGCCCGAATTCCAGGTCCTCCCCACGGTGTAACACCACACACGACGCTAAAAGCAAGCATCGAAATCGTCGCTAAAACAAGAGGATTCATCTTTAATTTCTTATATAAAGGAAGCATAGAAGAAATGACAATAATAAAAGTTGTCGTACCGTCCCCGTCTAATGCTACTAAAAGTGTTAGAATTGCCGTCCCAACTGCTACCTTTAAAGGATCTCCTTTAACTGTTTTTAATATTTTTTTAATTAAAGGATCAAACATACCTGCATCAATCATGATCCCAAAAAATAAAAGTGCAAATAATAGAAAAGCAGCTGAAGTCGCTACAAGCTTAATTCCCTCAAGCATCATGTCGTCTACAGTTGTCACAAATCCTCCAATAATAGCAAAGATAAGTGGAATGATGGTTAAAGCCGTGAACGATGATAACCGCCCTGACATAATAAAATATGTAAAGACTGTTATCATCGTTATCCCTAGTATTGTCAACATGTACGTTCCCCCTTGCACTCTTATATCCCAAAGCTGCCATTTTGATAACGCTTATAAAATGTGTTTAAGTGTGAAATATATCAACTCTATTCCACACTATTTACGATCACAGATCATTTGGCCTCAGTATAATGAAAGAATCCTGAGCCTGTTTTTACCCCTAGTTTGCCAGCTTTCACATATTTTCTTAGTAAAGGACATGGTCTATATTTTTCCCCCAACGTTTGATGCAAATATTCCATATTCCTCAATCTCGTATCCAACCCGACTAAATCTGCCAACGCAAGCGGTCCCATCGGATGGTTTAACCCTAAGTTGATCGCTTTATCAATATCCTCTGCGGATGCAACCCCTTCCAGTAACATATTCATTGCTTCATTTCCGATGAGGCAGTTCATGCGGCTAGTAATAAATCCTGGAAACTCGTTCACTTCTACTGTTTCTTTCTTCATTTTTGTTCCAATGTCTCTTACAAACTCCACGGTTTCTTGTGAGGTATCCAATCCCCTAATCACTTCAATTAACTTCATCTTATGAACAGGGTTAAAGAAGTGCATAGCGATCACTTTGTCTGGACGGTCAGTTTGCGCACCAATTTCTGTAGGGCTCATTGTAGAGGTATTCGTAGCTAAAACTGTTCTAGGCGGGCAGAGTTTATCGAGCTTTTGAAATACATCTATCTTCACGTCCATAATCTCTAATACTGCTTCAATCGCGATATCACAATCTTCTACAGCAAATGTTAAATCTGAATGGAAAGTAAGATTTTCTAAACATGTCTTGATATCTTGTTTGGAGATATATCCTCGCTGTTCACTTTTAATGAGTTCTTGTTGAATATAGTTTTCTGCTAATGCGAGCGATTCAGTATTGATATCATGTACTGCTACAGAGAACCCATTGAGGGCTGCTACATAAGCAATCCCTCTACCCATTGTTCCTGAGCCTATAATCGCCATCTTAGTCATAGGTTTACCTCCTTTTAAACTTGTAAATTTTCAAAAATAGTCGTAATTCCTTGACCTCCTGCAATGCATAAAGTCACCAAACCATATTTTTCTCCCCGGCGTTCCATTTCATGGAGTAGTTTTGTAGTTAAGATCGCTCCAGTCGCCCCTATTGGATGACCGAGGGCGATCGCTCCGCCATTGACATTTACTTTTTCTATGTCTAAATGCAATTCTTTTATAACAGCTAAAGCTTGAGCAGAAAAAGCCTCGTTTAATTCAATTAATCCAATGTCATCTATTGTTAAATGACACATTTCTAATGCCTTTATTGTTGAAGATACTGGGCCAATTCCCATGATGTCTGGGGCAACTCCAGAGCTTGCCTGCCCAATAATTTTTGCTTTAGGCACGAATCCTTTTTCCATCGCAATGGTTTTATTCATCATAAGTACGGCAGAAGCTGCATCATTTCTTCCGCTTGCATTACCAGCTGTTACTGTACCATCTGTTTGAAATACGGGTTTCAACGCTGATAGTTTTTCCATAGTCGTATGGCGGGGATGCTCATCTGTTTCAAACAAGAAGACGTCTTTCTTTCTCTTGACCTCATATGGCACAATTTCTTTCAAAAATACGCCTTTTTCTATTGCTTTTCTTGCTAATTCTTGGCTTCGAAGAGCAAATTCATCTTGTTCTAGCCGATCGATTTTGTATTTTTTGGCTATATTTTCAGCTGTAGCACCCATTGTGAGATGTCCGTAATCTTCAATCGGCTGTGAATAAGGCTGGCTTTCGGTATTTGGGTCAAGTAATAAGCCATTTCCTGCACCATATCCATATCGAGCATTTCGTAAATAGTAAGGAGCTGTGCTCATACTTTCTGCGCCGCCTGCAATCACTACATCGCTCAAACCTAATTTAATTTGCATGTCAGCAGTATTAATGGATTGTAAGCCTGAACCGCATTGTCTGTGAATTGTATAACCTGGTATATGAACAGGCAGTCCTGCCCTTAGTAATGAAAGACGGGCAAGGTTAGAGGAATCTGAGCTTTGCTTTGCTTGACCCATAATGACTTCGCTAACTGCATTTGGATCTAGCTTGGCACGATGCAGAACTTCCTTTATCACTTTTGCAGCTAAGAAATCTACTAGTTCCGAACTTAACGCTCCGCCTAGCTTTCCAATAGGAGTTCGAACGGATTCTACGATCACGACCTCGTTCATTTGTTTTTCGCCACCTTGTTTATAATTCTTTATAGAAAGTAGGTTTTCGTTTTTCTAGAAACGCTTTCGTACCCTCATGTTTTTCATCCGAACTAAATAAAATGGTTTGAGCAAATTTTTCTAACATCGAAGCAGTATGAAAATCTGCATCTTGCCCTTGATTCACTACCATTTTAGCGAGTTTGAGTGCTAAAGGCCCCTTCGATAAAAGTGAATTGATGAATTCGTCCAATTCAGACTTTAATTCACTATTTTCTACTGATTTCGTTACGAGGCCGATACGTTCTGCTTCTGCCCCATCAACTAATTTACCCGTTAAGATCATCTCTAGAGCGCGGCCTTTACCGATCATTCTTGTTAATCTTTGAGTTCCTCCTGCACCAGGAATAATACCTAGGTTCAGCTCTGGCAAGCCTATTTTTGCTTGGGTTGAGGCAATTCTTATATCACATGCTAAGGCAAGCTCACAACCTCCACCTAAAGCGTGACCATTTATGACAGCGATGGTCACTTTATTGGATTGTTCAATTTCTTGATACATTTTTTGCAGTCCCGGCATGAGCGCTTCAAGCATTGTTCTCTCATGTAATTCTGTGATATCAGCTCCTGCTACGAACGCTTTGCTGCCTGCACCTGTGATCACAATGATCCTCAAATGTTCATCCTGCTCTAATTCGTATAAGGCTTTTTGCAGCTCTTCAATGGTCTTTTTATTTAAAGCATTTCTAACCTCTTGCCGATCAATCATAATCGTTGCGACGTACTTATTTCTTTCAACTTTTATGTGCTGAAACAATTCCTTCACCCTCTATCAAAAATGGTGGGAATTCTGTAGACCTTTTGAAAGCGCTATTATTTGGAAGCGTAAAGACATTCTATTTTCCTTTCCAAACTGGCTTTCGTTTCTCAAGAAAGGCTTGCGCTCCTTCAATTCGATCTTCACTTTCATATACATTAGGTCCGATATCCAGCTGCAAAGCTTGGAATAAAGGGACATCCATTGTCTTCCATATCGTTTCTTTGATTCTCTGTACAGAAAGGGGCGCACACTCGCAAATTTCTAGTGCTAGTTCAGTGGCTCTTTCTAATAAAAGTTCTTGATTTTCTAATATTTCATCGACTAAGCCTATCCTTAGAGCCTCTTCAGCTGTTACTAATTTACCCGTATACAACATGTTAGCTGCAAAGCTGGGTGAAATGAGTTTAGGTAATATTGTCGCTCCAAAGGTAGCACCCATTCCTCTTTTCGCCTCTGGCATTCCCAGCTTGCAATCTACAGTGGCAAGACGAATATCACTTGCCAAGGCGATTTCACAACCCGCTCCAACAGCTACACCATTCATGGCACATATGACAGGTTTATACGTTTCGATAATGGCGTTAAACAATCTCCCTCTTAAAGGTTTCTTCTTAAAAGCCTCTGGATTTTCTTTTGCTTCCTTTAAATCCCTGCCGCTGCAAAAAGCTTTATCTCCTTTCCCAGTTAAAATAAGAACACGAGCTTTCGAATCGCTTTTAAAATCCTCTAAATATTCCAAAAATAAATCCGACATGATGGAATCGATTGCATTTCTTTTTTCGGGTTTATTTATATAAAGGTAGGCGATTTCACCTTTTTTTTCATAATGGATTGGTTTCAATTGATGAACCTCCTATCAATGTTATTTTCCAATAAAGTTTGGTTTTCTTTTTTCTTTAAATGCTGCGACACCTTCTTTGTGATCCTTTGTTTCTTTGATAATTGCATAATGAGAGGATATTAAATCAAGTGCAGGCTCTAATTCCATATTTCGAGAGTACCTCACGGCTCTTTTCGTCATCTTAATCGCAATTTGAGGTCCATTAGCAATTTGTTCAGCTAACTCGATTGTTTTTTGCATAAAATCTTCTTTCGCATAAACATGGTTGACAATCCCTAAGCTTAAGGCCTCTTGTGAGCCGATAAAGTTTCCAGTCCATAATAATTCAAGGGCTTTTGCTTCGCCTACAATTTTCGGAAGAAAGAAAGCGCCTCCATCTCCAGGTATGAGTCCTACTTTTACATAACCCTCACTCACCTTTGAATCATCAATCATTGTACGAATATCGCACATAAGAGCCATATCTAATCCTGCTCCAACTGCTGGTCCATTGATTGCAGCGATGATCGGTTTATCAATATCTCTTAAGGCAAGAGGAATGCGGTGAATATTTTCCCAAAGTTTATTTTTATTGTTTAGAGGTGTTGGGTCTGTTGTCATTCCGCCCACATCGCCGCCTGAACAGAAGGCATTACCTGATCCCGTTAGCAAAATCACATGAACGTCATCGTTTTCTTTAGCACTTTGAAGAGCAGCTACCCACTCATCGATCATTTCTTTATTTAATGCATTTTTCTTTTCTGGACGGTTTAATGTAATCGTTTGAACATGGTTTTGAATTGCCGTTAAAATGGTTCGTTCCATTTTGATGCCTCCCTTAAACGCATTAGTTTTTGTTTGTCATTTCTTCTTTGGAGCGAATGACTTTTTTATGACGCAAATCCTGTAACTGTTCATGATTCATCCCTAATAATTCTTGTAAAACTTCATCTGTATGTTCGCCAATTGCGGGCGCTGCAAAGACTTTTTCAAGCGGAGAATCCGATAATCGAATGGGTGAGCCAGGAACTTTGATTTTCCCCTCTTTTGGACGTTCAACTTCTTGAATCATTCCTCTGTATTTTAGGTGAGGATCGTCTGCTACCTCAGCGATCGATTGAACAGGTGCATGAGGAACGTTTGCTTCTATTAAAGCATCTGCAATATCCATCTTCTTTTTGTTAGAAGTCCAGCTTGTCACGATCTCATCGACAATGTACGTATTGGCTGAACGATCGATATTTGTTTGAAAACGTGGATCATCTAATAATTCATCTTTTTCCATCACCTTCAGTAATGACTGCCACTGACGATCAGCTACACAGAGTATAGCGATATAACCATCTTGTGTCGGATAGACATTGTAAGGAGCCGTTGCCATCCCGCTATGTTGATTTCCTGTTCTTTCTGCCACTTTTCCCCCTTGGCTGTAGAACGCTCCTAGTGCAGATGCTAGTGTTGGATAGATTGTATCGTGCATAGATACTTCTACTAGCTGACCCTTCCCAGTGCTCTCTCGCTGATAAAGAGCTGTTGTAATTCCTCCAAATAAATGAATGCCCCCGAGGAAATCACATATGGCTGGTCCTGCTTTTACTGGTGGTTTATCTGCAAATCCTGTGGTGGCCATCACGCCTCCCATTGCTTGAACAGTCAGATCCATTGCTGGCCTGGCGGCATAAGGACCATCTAAACCGTAGCCTTTACCTGACGCATAAATAAGGCGAGGATTGATTTCACTCAAGACGTCGTATCCTAAACCGAGCCGTTCCATCGCGCCTAGCGAAAAATTTTCTACTAAAACATCCGCTTTTTTCACTAATTCAATAAATACTTCTTTTCCTTCTGGAGACTTAAGATCTAATGATACGCCTAACTTATTTGAATTCAGCATCAATAACTCATGACAGTCTCCTTTTCTTCTTACTCGCAGGTTTTCTCCTTTAAGCGGTTCTATTTTAATAACCTTAGCGCCTTGATAAGCTAACATGAGTGAACAATAAGGTCCGTTGTAGATTTGACCTAAATCTAAAACAACAATATCTTCCAATGCCTTTTTCATCATAATCCTCCTATCTTAGTGATGAAGCTGTTAAGTGTATTTTCACGTTATGCCGATAATCGGATTACATTTCCGATAATCAGAATTTTAGCACGGGAATTGATGGTGTTCAATAAAAAGTTTGACAATTCTGTTTATTTGTTTTGATTTTATTTTTTTGAAAAAATAAGAAACTCCCTCGAATTACTTATATCAGTAAGTAACTAGAGGGAGTTTCTATAAAAAACGATATTCATATTATCATATTAAGAGAATAAAAATGATTGGTCGTATTGCACATCCGTTAAGAGGGTGCAGCCTCTGTTTTTTCTAAATGACGTTCTATCTCCAGTGCTGCTTCTTTGGCAAGTTGAGCAAAGTACTCAACAGTGTCATCTTTTTTTCGATAAGTAGGGCAATGTATAGAGAGACCTGCAAGAATGTGTCCTTCTTGAGACAGAATGGGCACAGCGACATTTAGCGCGCCTTCATTTACTTCTCCTTCTGTATAGGCAAACCCCTTAGTTTTTATTTGATCTAAATCTTCTTTTAGTCTATCAATCTCTATCTCATATTTGGACGACAATCTTCGAATCATCAGTTCTTGCTGCTTATGATCCATGAATGCAAGTAATACCTTCCTGGATGCTCCTTTATGAATAGGTTTGCTTAATCCGATAGGTCTTGAAAATTTAACATCATGAGGGCTTTCGATAGATGCAATACATACACCCTCTTTCGTCACTGGATCCATGATATTTAAACTGACGGTTTCTTTCGTCTTTTGAGCAATATCTTCTATAAAGGGCATCGCAATTTCACGAAGTTCTGGGATGGGATCTGCATAAATTCCTAATTTATAAGCATTTAACCCAAGTCTTATTTTTCCGGTTGATGTATTCTTAGTGAGATAGCCGCATTCCATTAAAGTATTTACTAAACGAAAAGTAACAGTAGTTGATATACCCATTTTTTCTGTTATTTCTTTTACGGTAAATTCTTTATTTACTTTATGAAAAAGGTCTAGAATATGCAGACCTCTGCGTAAAGTTTGGGAGGTAGATTTATCAGTCATAAAAAAGCTCCTTTCCGTTCTTTCCTGATAGCTTTATTCTAACTTTAGATTCTAAATCCCTCCAGTGAAAAATTGCCTTTCTTCACTCGACCATCTTTTCAAGCTTGTATAAAAGGGGAAATCTCAGCTAGATCACTTTCTGCTCGTTTTCTTAATCAAGTCCACGCCATCGTATGACAGACTTTCCACATGTACAGGTTTTTGCAGAATGTAATGATCAAAAAAGGTCCTCGTATAGTCTGTGACAAGATTCCGCATCTCCATTGCATCGCGTTCGCCTCTCAGTTCTTCGTTCACACCGGTAAACACGATGTCGCAATAATCTAAATGTGCAGCATGGTCAACAGAGAAATAATAGGTTTCCATGCTATTGTTAGCACCAATGATTGCATTCATATGATAATTAGGCTCAGAAAACAGCAGTAAAAAGGGTTTTTTCAGATCGCTGTCAAGAAGACCGAAGGCACCGCTATCGAGGCCAATCCCGCAGGCGAATCGGTCGTCATCCCGGCAAACAATCGCTGTCGTAGGCCCTCCGTAAGAATGTCCGACTATGCCCATGCCGGCGTCAAGCAGCAATCTGCCATTAAAGATGGAATGGAGTTCCCCAGCGTCTAGTTTGTAAAGATAATCGGCTGCATTCCTTACATCCTCTGCCTGTAATTCACTATATTTAGTTAACTGATGAAGTATTGGCAGTGTAAGGACGTTACGGCATGTCTCAATGGCAGTTTCATCGTCTGGCCGCATCGTCATCTGACCAGCCAGCGCCATCATTTCTGGATCTTCAGAAAACGCCATAATGTCATCTGAAAAATCCTTTGATACATTAAACAGGCGTCCATCTTTACACTTATACATCGTGCTATTCTGATGACCGATACTGACGACAATGTACCCCATGCTTGCAAGGTCTGTACAGATCACTGTCCCCCATTCTGGAGAACCGCCCCCGCCGCAAACATAGAATAACACTGGATAGCATTCTTCCTTCCCGGAAAGAGCCAGGTCGTCGTAACAATACGTTTGAATATCGATAGAGAAAAAATCCTTTTCCTTCATATACTCTGTGACAAGCGGCTGGTCATGCAGCATTTCGTATACTTCAGGAAACATGTACGTTGATGGGGTCTTCCCTTCATTGCTATCAGACGGATAGTATACAAATGCGGTCAGTTCTCTTTTTGAGTGATCAGATGCCGTGTACTCTAAATCCATCTGTGTGCGTCCGGCAGTATAGCTGCCGATTGGTTCTGGGAAAGCGTCATACCTTTTCATTCTTTTGTTCCCCCTTCTTGATTTAAAATGAATGTGAAATACACATTTTGATATAAGCGCTTTTCAAAACGATGACCGCTCTCTTTATGTTTCTAGCTTTATGATATAATAACTTGTCAGTGCCAACCGCTTAGTGAAACCGAAATGAACTTGCTGGAAGGTATTCATCATTGGAAAAGATTCTGAAGAAATGATAGGTGATCACAATGAGAAGGCTTGAGTCTGGAATGTCAGTAGACAACGAAATATTTTCTGATATTGTCAGGTATGAACATGAAACAATAAGCGCAGCGACGATCAACAACTCGAATGTTCATTCACCTATATTTTGGAGCTGTCACCTGCGTCATCTTGTATTTGATACGTGTGATCTAACGAATGCGAGATTTTTTGCAGGTAGTACGATCGAGCATTGTACGTTTATTCGTTCCGATTTGCGTTCTGTTGGAATTGCTAGAGACGAGGCTGTTTTTACGAATTGCGACTTCTCCTCCTGTGATATGAGAGGAATGACATTGGAAAATGCTGCGTTTATCAACTGTACATTTTATCAATGCAGGTTTAATGACCGCGTTTTACAAGCAGCGAATATCGTAAATTGTACCTTTACCGGTAAGCTGGTGGATATAACGTTTGAGGGAAATGGTAAACAAAAGCTGATTGCCAATTTTGAAAACTGCACCCTTGACGGTGTTTGTTTTAAAGGCTGTGACCTATCGCAATGTATTCCGCCAGCATCCAAAAACCATCTATATGTTGAAGAAATCTCCGCGCGTGTCAAATCTGCATTGACGAAGATAAATAATGACTGTCAATTTTCTGACGAGGATCGCAAAGTACTGGTACGCAGACTGCGCAAGCTTGAGCATATGGAACAATATATTTTTAACACGGCGCAAATGGAGAAAATACATGGAGCTGTTTTTGTGGAGCGATTTTTCAGTTATTTAGAATGCAATAAAGAAAACACTTGATGCTTGCTGCATCCCTCTTCCTGCTAAGTCTAGGTCGTATATCAACTTCGAGTATATTTGAGTGGAATGAGTTCTCCAATTTTCACTTTGACTAGTCCGCCATCTATTTCTATGATGACAAAACATTCTGGTCCGAAATCTGAAATGAGCTCTCTACAGATGCCGCAAGGGCTTACGACCCTCAATCTTCTATCCTCTTCATCTGAATATGGATGTCGAACGGCAACAATGGTATCAAAATCTTTATATCCATTCGATAAAGCACTGCCAATTGCAATGGCTTCTGCACAAACCGTTACCCGTCCGATATAGGCTTCTATATGGACAGCCGAGATCATTTCTCCTGTTTTCATGCGGATAGCGGCTCCTACATGGTGTTTATCCTCTTCATAAAGGCTCATAATCTTCTTTTTTGCTTCGTCTATTAACTCTACATCTTTTGGAGTAAGATCAAATGTGTGCATTGTGTTCCCTTCGCCCTTCTATGCTCGTTTTGAATGTACTGATCTATTATATCAAACTTCAGATAATGGGCGGTTCCGCAAGATGAAGAATGGATACAAAAAAGCTGATTTTTTGACCATCAGCTTTTTCGTTATGTTCTTTTATAGCGGGCATACATATATCGAATGATTTTTGTGATGACAGAGGTACACATGCATAAAAAGGTCATCACCACGACCCAATACATATTTGACATGTCAAACCCAGTATAGGCAAATATAAAAATAGTGGAGACTGCAAATGTGATGATAAGAACGATGTAAACTCGCTTAAAGATGCAGTAGCCAACAATCCCCCATATTAAAGATAACAAAGGCAGTGTAAATAAGATTAGCGCCATGGGATGAAGAAAGAAAACACTCATCATGTCACTCTCCTTTATGAACCGATGAAGAACCGAATATGTATCATATTAATAGGAAATTCGCACATTGTAAACAGAAATTGGAATTTAAGGAATATTTAATCTGAGGCGGATTGACATTCCGAATGTTATGTCATGTTGAATGGAAAAAGACTGCTTTCAGTAAGCAGCCCATTTCGCTAAGCTTTCAAATATTCAAGCCGGAGCATTTTGATATGTGAAAAGAGAATCTAACTATTTATCACCTGAATGATTTTTTCCTGAGCGTCTTGTGCCTCAGGGATTGGCATGACGACAAACACATGTAGCATTTCTGGATAAACAAAGGTTTTCATGTCAATTCCTTGTTCTGTTAGTTTTTCATCAAGCTTTAGTGCATCTGGATATAAAATATCATGTGTTCCAATAAAATGAGTGATCTTCGCAAGACCGTTAAAGTCACCGTGAATTGGACTGATTAATGGGTCAGTTACCTTTTTATCTGCTGCCCACATTTTTGTAATGACATCTATTCCTTCTGGCGCTAGAATGGGATCTTTATCGGCATATTCAAATATAAGAGGATTGCTTAAACTCATATCAACACATGCAGATAATAAAATGATATCCTTCGGCTGCGGCAGATCTTCCATCTTTAAGAGGTGCGCAAGGCCAAGAGAGATATTTCCGCCCGCTGAATCACCCATGATCGTTAATTGATCGGTACTCGCAACCGTTTTTAGTATTTCTTTATATAGATTTAAGATTTTCGGATAGGTATCTTGGTAGCTGTAATGAGGTAATTTAGGGTAAATAGGAGCGATCACTTTGGCGTTAAGGGACCTAGCCAATTTATCCATGTACCACCAATGGAAATCGAGAGGCTGGTTTACCCAGGCACCACCATGTATATATAAAATCACCTTTTGTTTTTGCGACATTTGGTCATTCAATGTGAAAACCTGCATTCCTTCGAAAGTCTGCTCCTTTATCTCACTCTTTAATTTCACATCGTCTCCAATTGCATAAGGCTTTATATTTTCTATTTGAGACAGAAGGTTTTTGGTTTTTTCGACACTAGCAAAACTTTCTTTATTACTTTGGGACGTGAATAATGTTTCAAATTGAATACTTTCTTCAGAACGTTCTCCATTAAAAATGTCGACACTCATTTTGTTTTCTCTCCTTTAAGCAGATATGTTTATTCGTCATCCTGATTCATCATACGAAATGATTTGAGATACACTTGTACTTCTTTCTCAGGAGTCTTTAATAAGTTAGATAAAAGATCTTGTATGAGACGGAGACTGTTAATTTTCTTTTCAATTTCTTCATGTTTTTGATGTACAATTCTTTTTAAAGTATCAGGTTCTATGTCTTGACTCAGCATTTCCAATATTCCTTTTATTTCCTTTAGTGAATAACCCAATGATTTGGCATCTTTGATCAATTGAATTTTCACGATATAATCTTCTGTGTATAGTCTATAACCGTTCGAACGGCGTCTAGGGACAGGTAAAATGTTGTGTTCTTCATAGTAACGAATTGCGGCAGGGCTTATTCCTGTTTGTTTGGCAAGTTCTCCTCTAGCCATCAACTCAAGTCGTTACTCCTTTTTCGTGATTTTGTCTTTCTATATTTACATTATAAAGGTTGAACGATACTTCAAGGTCAAGATACGTTTTCGTAAAAAACAAAACACCATCGCATGCAGCCGGTTAAGGCGCCTCGAGATGGTGTTTTACATCATTCAATCTGCTTTTATAGATCTTCCCCATTTGATGCGATTACATTTTTGTACCAGAAGAATGAGTCTTTCCGGTAACGATTCAGTGTACCGTTTCCTAGGTCGTCTTGATCCACATAGATCAAACCATAGCGTTTAGTCATTTGAGATGTTCCGCAGCTGATTAAGTCAATGCAGCCCCAAGGTGTATATCCCATTAAGTCAACACCTTCTTTTACGGCTTCTTTCATCTGTTCAATATGTTTTTTCAAATAATCAATTCGATAATCATCGTGTACTTTTCCGTCTTGTGTCAATGTATCCCTTGCACCAAGTCCATTTTCACAAACAAATAAAGGCTTTTGGTATCTGTCATACAGTTTAATTAATGAAATGCGCAGACCCATTGGATCGATCGGCCAATCCCATTGTGATAATTCCAAGTGTTCATTTTTAATCGGACTGTCAAACGTACCCGCTAGCTCAGCTGCATCTTCACGTGCTTCTGCTACGTGGGACATATAATAGCTGATCGCAACAAAATCAACAGTGCCCTCTTTTAAAATTTGTTCATCCTGCTCTTTAATATCAAGCTTGATTTGATTATCAGCAAAGTATTTTACCATGTATGTTGGATATTCGCCTCTAGCTTGAACATCAGGATAGAACATATTCAATTGATTCGATTTGACTGCCTGCAGCTGATCCTCTGGTTTTGTTGTTTTTGCATACGCTTCAATCTGGTTAATCATACAGCCAATTTGGACATCTGGAATGATTTCCTTTGCAGCCTTCACTGTTAAGGCACTTGCCACAAATTGATGATGAGATGCTTGGTAAGCAGCTTGTAATTTATGGTCTACTAGATCCTCTAAAATTCCAGCACCTGTATAAAGGCTGTTGAGGTTCATATTCATTTCATTAAACGTAATCCAGTACTTCACTTTGTTTTTATATCTTTCTAAAATCGCACGTGCGTATTTTTCGAACAATGGGACAAGCTCTCTACTCATCCATCCATTGTATTTCTCTGTTAAAGTAATCGGCATTTCATAATGAGACATCGTTACTAGCGGTTCAATTCCATATTTCGCACATTCATCAAATACTTTATCGTAAAAAGCCAATCCTTCTTCATTCGGCTTGTCCTCTAAACCTGTTGGAAAGATTCTTGCCCATGAGATAGACAAACGAAAGACTTTAAATCCCATTTCTGCAAACAGTGCAATATCTTCTTCATAACGATGATAAAAATCGATTCCGCGTCTTTTTGGGAAATCAAATTCATCAGGATTTTCTTTGTACTTGTTTAGTTCAGCTGAACTAACATCGAATGTAAAGTTGTTCACTTTTCCTTTTGCATATGGATCTTTATATGCAGCGAAGTCTGAAGTTGACAGCCCTTTTCCGCCTTCTAAATATGCACCCTCTATTTGATTGGCAGCGGTTGCGCCACCCCATAGAAAATTATCTGAAAATCCTTTTTTTAATTCTTTCATTTCAATCATCCCTTCTATTATGATTAATGAATAAGCATTAAGAGTTTATTTTCTCCTGCGTTGACATAAGAGTCACCTGTATAGATAACATCCAGGTACTTCGAGGAATTAGTGACAATAATAGGTGTCACGACATCTAATCCTTTTGATTGAATTCCTTCTATATCAAATGATAATAAATGATCCCCGATGTTGATTTCATCTCCTTCTTCCACCAATACCTCAAAGAATTGACCATTTAGGCTGACGGTATCAATCCCTACATGTATTAATAATTCAACCCCATCATCTGAAACCAAACCTATTGCATGTTTAGTAGGTGTAACGGTCACTACTTTTCCGGAAAACGGCGCTTGTACCACCCCCTTATCAGGCATAATCGCTACTCCCTTGCCCATCATTTCGCTTGAAAAGACGGCATCATTTACGTCAGATAAAGGAATGACTTTACCAGTTATAGGTGCTTGTACTTCATAAGGATTTACTTGTCTCACAGCTTGTTGATTGACTGCATTTTCTGTATTTTTAGATGGCTTTTCCTGTTTTTCCGGCTGACCTTCATCCTTTGTGGCAGGTTCCTTGAAGCCAAGAAACATAGTGGCAAGCAGTGAGACCAAAAAGCTAAGCGCTATTCCAATTAAAGCCAGCTGGAAATTATTTGTGCCTTTCATAATGTAAGTTGGCAGAGATGTCATTCCTGGAATTGAAAATGCTGTCGTTTTGACGGAGAATAAACCATAAAAACATCCGCCAACTGCGCCGCCTATTAATGAAGCATAGAAAGGCTTTTTCAGTCTCAGTGTTACTCCATAAATGGCTGGTTCTGTAATTCCAAAGAAACTCGGAAGCAATGTTGATAACGCCAAAGACCTTGTTTCTACTCGTTTTGTGCGAATGATAACACCTAAAACGGCACCTGCTTGTGCCATATTGGCAATAAAGTTCATCGGAAGCAGCATGACATCGTAACCAACTTTTTCAAAGCTGGCAAACGTGCTTGGGAAGAATGCGTAATGCATCCCAGTTAGCACAATTAAAGGCATGAGGCCTCCCATTAATAAACCTGCAATCGGTCCAGCAAAATGGAATAAAGAAGTGAAAAAGATCTCTAAATACTGACCGAAAACGTTTCCAATAGGCGCTATGAAAGCTAGTGTAAGAGGCGCTGTAATCATTAAGCTCAGTACCGGTGTAAATACGATACTTAAGGATTTTGGAATCACTTTCGTCATCCACTTATCAATAAAGCTAAGAAGCAGCACGCCTAAAATAATCGGCAGGACTGAAGAAGTATAATTATTTAATGGAATACTCAATCCTAAAAAACTAAGTGGATCTGCCCCTTTTGCTGCCCCTTCCACCATTGTCGGATATAATAAAATCCCAGCAAGTGCCATCGCGAGAGATTCTCGTGTTTTAAATTTCTTCGCTGCAGAATAAGCAATGAGGAAAGGTAAAAAGTAAAAGACAGCATTTGAAAAGATTTGAAGTACAGCATAGGTAGAGCTTTTTTCCGTCATCCAGCCTAAACTAACGAACAAAGCCATGATCCCTTTTATCAATCCACTACCAACAATCGCCGGCAAAATTGGTGTGAAAATTCCGCTAATGACATCGAATACGACTTCGATTGGATTCATTTTTGACGTATTTTTAGCAGGAGTAGAATCATTGCTGCTCTCACCAATCAGATGGTCGATTTCCTCATAGACTTCTGCCACTTTTGCTCCAATAATGACTTGGAATTGTCCGCTTTGGAATTGTGCTCCCAGCACACCGTCTACTGTTTTCAGTTCATCTACTTTCACCTGTTTTTCATCGTTGATATTAAATCTCAGCCTCGTAATACAATGCCAGCTTTGAGATATATTGCCGGTTCCACCGATTAATTTGATAATTTCTTGCGCCAATTCTTTGTTTCCCATGTCTTCACCCCTTCATTTTCACAAAAAAAACCTAAACAAAATCCACCATTAGAAAGACTTCTAAATGGAGATTTGTTTAGGTTAATGCTTTTTCATAACACGCCTAAAAGAAATCATTTATTCTGTTGATGTTTCTTTGTAATCCTTTCAATATGAATGACTAGAAAAACCAGTTCGTCTTCAGTGACATTCCAATTGAATTCCCGCTTTAACATTTCTTTAATAATCAATCCGCATGCATAGCTCTTCATATAACGATCCTGAATTAATTCCTTTAATGTATCATCCATCTGCTGCGGAGGTTGATTTGTTTCTTGTCTGACAATAAAATATCTCAAATGAGTAATAAACCTCGAATAATCTATCGATGATTTATCTAATACCATCTCGAAAATGTTTTGAATAATCTTAACGATTTCCTTCGTGAGATGGGTCATTTTGATGGTATCTCCCATAGACTGACCATCTATTTGAGCGTTTACAAAATGAAGGGCAATGAGTGAAGCCTCTGTATCATGAAAAGTAATCCCCATCATTTTTTGAATAATTTTAAGTGCTTTTTTCCCAATTTGATATTCTTGAAAATATAGATGTGGAATTTCCCATACAATTGGGTTTTCATATTCCATTTTTTCTTGATGCCTTTGAATAGAAAAGGTAAGATGATCAGATAGCGAAAACAGCATGCTAGAACCTAATTTTTTATTCAACATCTCTTCGCCCATATGAATGATTTTTTCAGTTAATAAAAGGATATCAGTTGGGATAGCGGCAAGTTGAGATTCTAATGGAGACGTCTGATCAGAATAAAATGTCTTACTGACAGCGCTCTCATCAAGTGTATCACCCTTTTTCTTCTTAAAGCCTATTCCTGTACCAAAAACAACTACTTCATTTTGAGTGTCTGTTAGAGCTAATACGATATTATTGTTTAAAACTTTAACGACGGTGAACATGTTCATCCCACCTTACCTAAAACTGCTAAAAAAGCATAAAAAAACACCAAAATCTCAGCAAACAACGTACAAATGTACAACATGTTTACCTGACTTGGTGGTGCCTGATGATATCAGTAACACTCCTGCATCGGTTACGACTTTATTGTAAACACAGGATAAACCAAAGTCAACTATTTTTTTCGGTAAAATAGATTTAAATACCTATATTATAGTATGTCGTTTATAAATTATTTTAAAAGGTAAACATTTTTAAGGTTGCTGTAAGGTTCAGATTAATACGGATTAAGGTTGAGGTAGTACAATGTGTTTGTAGTGAATAAATCATAGAGGTGAAACGTTATGAAAGGAAATAAAGTCTTGTCATCATTATGTTATTTCAGTATCTTTTTTGCACCATTTTTGTTCCCAATTATCGTCTATTTTTTAGGTCAGGACGAAGTGAAATATCATGCGAAAAAATCATTATGGACGCATGTCATACCTTATTTGATTTTTGGTATTGGCATCCTTGGTTCAGGTTTACTTGGTATGAAAGATATCAGCCATGCGGGGCCTTTCTTAATTGCGACATATGCAGTGACATTCCTTGTTGCCATCTACTTCTTCATTTGGAACATTGTGAAAGGCATCAAAGTATTTTCAGAATAAATAATAGGTAAAAAAACGGTTCTGTTGTTGATCAGAACCGTTTTTTTGTCTATTTTCATGCTGGTAGTTGGATATCAATTGTTGTTCCTTTCCCTATACTGCTGCGGATCGTGATGTCCCCGCCGTGCTTGACGATAATATCCTTTGCAATGGCCATCCCAAGACCAGAGCCAGCATGTGAAACTCCTGTATTCGTCCCCCTGTAATAGCGGTCAAACACTTTTTCCAGCTCTGCCTCTTCTATTCCTCTGCCGTTGTCTTTAATCGTGATATGGGTTTTTTCTTTTTGTTCAAGCTGTACAATGATCGTCACATCAGAATCATTGTGAACGAGGGCATTTAAAATCAGATTGGTAACCGCTCTTCGAATGAGGATTTTATCAATATTCAGCATGAGCTTGTCTTCATTCGTTTGAAGCTCAATCGTCTGATCTGCATATCTTGAATCGTTTAAAATATCAATTAACGTTTCCCGCAGCAGTGACACAATGTTGACCAGCTCTTTATTGAGCATTACGCCGTTATTTTTCAGCCTTGTCGTTAAATTCAGATCCTCCATGACATCTTTGATATATAATGATTTATTCTCAATGATGCCCGCGTAATGTCTGATGTCTTGCTTTGAAAGAGGATACTTTGGGTCTTTCATGATTTCTGCATAGCCTTGAATAGAAGCGAGCGGCGTTTTAATATCATGAGAAATATGGCTGATCCATTCTTCCCGCATTTGCTCTAGTTTGTCTTTTTCTTTTTTGCTTGAAGCGAGCTGCTCTGATAAGTGATTGACATTATAGAAGACATCTTTATAAATTCCTTTAGCAGGCAGATTTGTCGTGTAATCTCCGTTTGCCAGCCGCTGGATGCTATGAATGGCACGGCCGAGCGGTTTTGTGAGCTGCCGGCTGAATAAGTAACCAATGAGTAATGCTATGATGGCATCAATTGATAATAAAATCATCGTCCCGATATTGAATCTTGTTACTAAATCCTTCGTGTCAAACGAGAATAGGTATTTTCCGATGGAAGGGTCTTTAAAACCGATAAAGTAGCTGTATTCTTTGCCCTTTACTTTTTTTCCGCCAGCATAAATGGTCGATAATAATTGCTTATCTTTATATTTATGTAAGTTCACGATTTCTATCGGTGTATATTTGTTCTTTAATCCTTTAGGTGCTTGCGCATGATACACGTTTTGGCCATTTTCGTCTAAAATTTGAATCCATGCATTCTGTTGTTTTAAGGCTTTCTGCCCTTCTTTGTTTACGGTCATTCCTTGATCAGAAAAAGAGATGTATTGTTCAAATGATCTTGTGAAGGTTTCGGGCGTATTTTCCTCGTTATGCTGGCTGTTTGCCTGAAGTACGAGCCAAATCATAAATACGAATAAGTTGATAAAGACCGTGATAATGGTCACGATAATGACAGAGACCATATACCTGCCTGTTAATCGCCATTTCATCCTTACGCATCCTTTACAACAAATTTATAGCCAAGCCCTTTGACTGTGACGAGAAACTCTGGTGTGGACGGGGAATTTTCTATTTTTTCCCGAAGTCTTCGGATATGAACCATCACCGTATTGTCAGAACCGAAGAAGTCTTCCCCCCAAACAGTTTGATAAAGCGTTTCTTTACTGATGATGCGGTTCGGGTGCTGCAAGAAGTAGGTCATCAGCAGAAGCTCTTTCGGAGTGAGCTCAATGACCGCGCCATTTTTCTTCAGTTCTGCTTGCTGCTCGTTTAACTCAAACGGCCCTTTTTTGATGACGGGATCCGCTTGAGATGACTGCAAGTATGAGAGCCGTCTTAGCTGCGCTTTCACCCGGTAGGCGACTTCCTTTGGACTGAACGGTTTTGTAATGTAGTCATCCCCGCCGATGGCAAGACCTACAATTTTGTCTGTTTCCTCTCCCTTTGCTGATAAAAAGATAATCGGAACATGGGAGGTCTCTCTAATTTGTCTGCAAATATCATAGCCTTCACCGTCTGGCAGCATAATATCAAGTATGACAAGATCAGGCTGTTCTTGGTGGAATTTCGTGAGCCCATCACGGGCAGTTGAAGCTGTTATAACGCGATCAATGCCTTCTCTTGTTAATACTGTGTTGATTAATTCCAAAATTTCTTTTTCATCATCGATCATTAATACTTTGCTTTGATGCTTTGGCATACATTGATCACTCTCCTGAAGTCATTGCCATTATTATACCCAATGTAAGAACATAGTGAAAAAATCAACTTCCTATTTGCATAAAAAAAGCCAATTTTCTTTTGAAATGAGAAAATTGGCTTTTGGTGATTCAATTGATTCTAGCGTTTGACTACAAATGTTGTCACACTTTGAGCCGGGAGATGAGCCCAAAATTGATTACCTGATATATTTAAGTCTGTACCGGGCTGAAGGTTGCTGTTGCTGCTTGTAATCCATCTTGATGCTTGCGAAGCAGTTCCATTTTGCATTACAAAGTGCTGATTGACTCCTGTATTGTTTTTGTTAATCGCGACAATGACAACCTGATTGTTTCCTTTGTAGGCAGATACGAAAACATTTGGTTCAGGACTTTTCGTTGCATCAATTCTGACGTATCCTGGGCGTACAAACTTGGAGAAATGCGCCATGTTGTAACCGCGTTTACTGATCAGGCCATCTTCCTTCATAGGGCCGTAGGATCTGCGGATGTACCACCAAACATATGCCTGAAAGTCCCCTTCTACCATCGAATGGTGAATATGCTCTGAAACCCCTAATGCCTCAGGCCAGCGGTCCGCTGAATTGTTATCGCTATTCGGGTAGTAGACCTCTGTCATCCAAAGCTCCTTCCCCCCTCCTTTTTGTTTGAAAAGAGGATATGGAAGCTGGCTGATTTGGGTTCCGTACAAATGGGCTCCGAGAATGTCCATATTTCTAAGCGCTTGCGGATCATTTAAGATAGGATCTGATATATTTTTAAGGTATTGAAAGGATTCTGGCGCAATCACGCGGGCATTAATGGAGCCGGCATTTTCTCTCATGAAACGCAGGATTTCCTGAGGAGTCCACCATGTCCATTCATGTGCATAATCAGGCTCGTTTTGTACTGATATCGCATAGAGATTGACGCCATTATTTTTCATATACGTCACAAAATCGTTCAGATGCTGAGCATATGCAGCGTATTGATTGTATCTCAGCCGCTTTGCAGTTGTACCATTACGGTTGAAAGTCTCGACCATATGGCTTGGAGGATTCCAAGGTGAAGCGATCACTAAAGCTCCATGCTCTATTGCTCTTTTGGCTGTGGCGACCTCTCTGTGCCAATTATTTCTGTTCTCATCTACAAAAATTCTTAGAATGGAAAACCCTAACTGATTCTGCCCATTGCCAAAGGCGGTTTCCCTTTGAGGTGCGGTCAAATCACCAATCCAAGCCGGATGGTTCATTCCGCCAAAGCCGCGAATCACTTGTCTTTCTGCATTGATATTAATATTGGCATCTGCTGCTGAAACTTCAGTTGCGCCAGGTCCGATGAACATGACAGACAGCATGGTGAAGCAGATCAATAAAGTACAGATTGTTTTTTTGATCATTGACATCAAATTTTTCCACTCTCCTATCATTTTCTCATCCTTTGTTATTGAGTAAACCGCCAGGAATCAAACTGAAATAGGTTTGCACCTGTTCCAGTAAAGACAAAAAATACGTTGTGCACGCCAGCTGCTCCGTTTACTGTCGTTTCTACTTCTCGCCAATTGTTTGTTCCGCCTGTGGAAGGGACATTTAATGTTCCGACGAGTCTGCCGTCAGGGCTTCCGAGGCGTACTTCTATTTTTCCGCCTGTATTTGATGCTACATTCGCTTTAAATGTTCTTGCGCCGTTTGATCCGAAATCGACGTTACTGGCAGCCACCCAATCTCCGTTTTGAATGTTTGTGACATGCTGGTTATTGACCGGTCCGCCTGGAGCTGAAGAGGCCTCTGTCAAAATGCGTCCATTCCATGCAAATGTTTCAGCTTCTACCCGCTGATAAGGATTCAGGTTGGAAAGCTGTTTGACCCCTTCAAAATTGGCTGCAACCTCTCGAAGGGAGCCGTCAGCATTATGCACAAGCTTATTAATATGCGGAGATCTGTAGCCTTTTCCTGCCCCGTATAAAGCAGAGCTGACCGTTTGGGTATGATACACGACATACCACTCGTTTTTAAAATTGAACACCGCATGATGGTTGTTACCGCCTCCGCCAAAAAATGCACCCGGATTTTTCAGGAAATGCCCTCTATACGTAAATGGACCCATCGGACTTGAGCTCGTCATATAACCGATCTCACCAGGTGGTTTATCTGCTGGGTGGGAGCCGCCAAAGTTGATGCAATAGGAATAGTAATAGGTTCCGTTATACTTATGCATCCCTGAGTCTTCAAACATAAATGGAGCATCAATGGTCGAGGCGCTACTGGCAACACTTGTCATATCAGGCCCTAGTTTTAAGACTCTTGCTGTTTTAGGATTGGCCCATTGTCCCTGCGTTGGATTAGAACCGCCTGGTACGCCTCCACCGGCATATAAATAACCAGTGCCGTCATCATCTACAAAAACGGCTGGATCAAACAGCCATACAACCCCGGACATTCCTGGTGTATTTGGCGTGACAAGCGCTTTTCCGATAGGATCTGTCCATGGACCGATTGGGGAATCTGCTGTCAGAACACCAATCCCTCCGCCGCTGTTCGCAAAATAAAGGAAAAATTTATCTTTCCCATTGATTTTTTTCACCGCCGCTGATG
Source organism: Bacillus sp. FSL M8-0350 (assembly GCF_038593345.1). Classification (NCBI taxonomy): domain Bacteria; kingdom Bacillati; phylum Bacillota; class Bacilli; order Caryophanales; family Bacillaceae; genus Bacillus; species Bacillus sp. FSL M8-0350. The sequence goes on from NZ_CP151985.1 coordinate 1,811,477, forward strand.
GAGCCCAGGAAGCACCTGCCCATTTAGCAATCCCTTTGCCGCCATTTGCCCCATTTGCACCGGCTACTGGAATCGCGCCATGATCTGTCCAGTTCACCATATCTGCTGAAGAGATGACGAAGACCCTATTCAAATTGGCAAAAGAATTATCTTTAATCGTACCGTTGCTGTGATATTCATAGTCATCACTCGACATATAAATGTACACTCTTCCGTTATAGGTGAGCGCAAACGGATCAGCGCCCAAGTGGTGGTCTATGAGCGGGTTTGCATTTCCTACACGTTTTGCAATTGTTGTGCTTGCCGCACTCGCATCATATACCGGTAAACAACTCAGTACCAAAGCAAAAATCAATAAACCAACGCCGCACTTCATCCTCGTCCTCATCGTTTCATTTCCTCCTGTTTTCATCTTCCTAATATTGGGGTTTAGGCCCAATTTCAAAATATGTTGATAGATACTGATGAAGAATGAATAGAAAGAATGATTTCTAGTGCAAATCCTTGCTGTAATCATGATGAAAACCCTTACTTTTTGACTAGAAGACAACAAAAAATGCAGTTCTCCTTTTGGAACTGCATTTTCTAAGTTAATTGATGAGTGTTGATCACATATAACGAGCGGTCACCATCTTCTTTCTTGTGTAAAACTCCACTCCGTCTGTTCCATTGGCGTGCAAATCCCCGTAGAATGAATCCTTCCAGCCGGAAAACGGGAAAAATGCCATTGGTGCGGGAACACCGATATTGATGCCGAGCATCCCTGCTTCAATATTTTCGCGAAATTCTCTGATGCTTGATGCACTGTCTGTGTACAGGCAGGCACCGTTCGCAAATTTTGATTGATTAGACAGGTCGATCGCTTCTGTCAGTGAAGAGACACGAACTATTGATAAGACTGGGGCGAAAATCTCGTCCTGCCAAATTTTCATTTGATTTGTCACATGGTCAAAGATCGTTGGTCCAACGAAATACCCTTTTCCATTTGTTTCGTGATCTTTCCTGCCATCTCTAATGAGACTTGCGCCTTCTTCAATCCCTGACTGAATGTATTGAAGCGTTCGCTCCTTATGTTCCTCTCGAATGACTGGACCAAGAAAGACCTCTTCATTTATTCCGTTTCCAATGACAAGCTTATTCGATTCATCAACTAATTTTTGAATGAGATCATCTGCCACTTCTTCTTCCACTGCGACAACGGCCGCGGCCATGCAGCGCTCTCCTGCTGATCCAAAGGCAGCACCAATGATTTGTTTCGTTACCGCGTCTAAATCTGCATCTTTGAGGACAATGGAGTGATTTTTTGCTCCTGCAAGTGCTTGGACACGTTTGCCATGCTCTGTGCCTTTTTTATAGACGTATTCTGCAACTGGCTGAGAGCCGACAAATGAAATGGCTTTGACCTTTTGGTGTTCAAGCAGACCATTGACGACATCATGAGCTCCATTGACAATGTTGAGAACCCCTTTTGGAAGACCAGCTTCTTCAAATAATTCGGCTAATCGTGCGGCAAGAATCGGCGTGCGCTCTGAAGGTTTTAAAACAAACGTATTTCCGCAGGCAATGGCAAGCGGGAACATCCAGCAAGGAACCATCATCGGAAAGTTAAATGGTGTAATTCCGCCGATGACGCCAATTGGATAGCGGTACATGCCAGATTCGAGTCCAGATGCGATATCTGGTAATTGTTTTCCCATCATTAAGGTTGGTGCACCAGCGGCAAATTCGACACATTCAATTCCGCGCTGCACTTCTCCTTTTGCTTCTGTGATGCTTTTTCCGTTTTCAATCGTTACGAGTTCAGCCAGCTCATCCCATTTGTCAACGAGTAACTGTTGGTATTTAAATAAAATGCGTGCACGGCGGGGAACGGGAGTTTTCGACCAAGTGGCAAATGCTTCTTGTGCTGCCTGTACCGCATGTTCGACATCTTTTTTTGTTGAAAGCGGCACTTCTGCGATGATCTCGCCAGTAGCTGGGTTATATACTTCCTCTGTTTGACTAGTTTCTGCCTCAATCCATTGTCCGCCAATATAATTTTTCAACATTTGTACATCTGTTTTGGTCATGTTCCCTCTCTCCTTTTTATGAAAAAATGTGTCATGCTTATAGGATGTGTTTAGTTGTCATTGTCTCATCTAATGGGCGTCCATCTGTATACACTCTTTGTCAAATATTATTGTTGTTTTGGTTTACGTTGTGATAAAAGCTTGCTCTAACGTGTGAAAGGTTGCCGCCCAGCCATTTGTTTGTGAGAAATGATTCCGGAATGTGATTCATTCATGGTTTATTATTGATTAACTTTTGATTAACTTTAGAAAAATCATAATATTAAAAACGCTTTCAGTCAATCCTCTATTTGCAGCATAAAAAAACCTGATGCGCATTGCATCAGGTAGAGGCTGGTTTATTTCTGTAAGTTGGTTGATGCGGCATATTGATTCGGATCTGCAAAATGCGAGAGCATCTCACCATGTTCTTCAATGAGTTCATCGCATAATTTGATGATGTCATCAATCGACAGTTCAGCACTTGTGTGTGGATCTAGTAATGCCGCTTGATAAATGTGTTCTTTTTTCCCGCTGATTGCTGCTTCAATTGTCATCAGTTGTGAGCTGATATTGGTTCGATTGAGTCCAGCCAATTGTTCAGGTATTTCTCCGACATAGCATGGCATGATACCGCTCCGGTCTGCAACACACGGCACTTCGACACACGCTTTTTCAGGCAGGTTGTGAATGAGCCCGCCTGTGTTCAGCACATTCCCGGCAAATTTAAAGGGAACGTTCGTTTCGATCGCTTCAATGATACGTGAACCATATTCTTTAGAGCGGGTATGTGTGATCTGTGTGTTCCCCACTAGATCATGCTTCATTGTATTCCAATTGTTGATTTGTTCCTCGCAGCGTCTCAGGTATTCATCGAGCGGAATGTTAAACTGACCGATTAGTTCTGGGTACCGTGATTTGATGAAATATGGATGGTATTCGGCATTGTGCTCTGAGGATTCTGTGACATAGTAGCCGAATTTATCCATCAGTTCAAAGCGTACCATATCATGATGCCTCGATTGCTGTTTTTCTTTTGCTCGTCTTTTGATTTCTGGATACAAATCTTTTCCGTCCCGTTTTACCTCTAATAACCATGCCATATGGTTAATGCCGGCAATTTTTTCTTCAATGCCTTCATGTTCCATTTCAAGAGATTCAAATAGGTCCTTTGTACAGACTTGCACACTATGACAGAGACCAATCGTTTGAACCTGAGTATAGCGCAGCATCGCACCTGTCAGTGTGGCCATTGGGTTCGTGTAATTTAACAATAAAGCATTTGGACAAACCTCTTCCATGTCCTTTGCAAATTCCAGCATGACAGGAATCGTTCGAAGGGAGCGGAAGATGCCGCCGATCCCAACCGTATCCGCAATCGTTTGTCTTAATCCGTATTTTTTTGGTATTTCAAAATCAATGACAGTACTTGGCCGGTAGCCTCCAACTTGGATGGCATTGATAACATATTTCGCATCCTTTAAGGCTTCTTTCCGGTTGTGATAGGACTGGATGGTCACATTTGCACCGTAATTTGCTTTTAAATGCCGGAGCATCGTTTCTGATTCTTTCAGCCGGTTGTGGTCGATATCATATAATGCGAATTCAAAGCCTGCAAGGGCGGGAACAAACAGACAATCTCCTAATATATTTTTAGCAAACACGGTACTCCCTGCACCGATAAATGTAATTTTAGACATAGACGACTCTCCTTTTTACATCTATATTGGGCTAGCCTTTGACAGAGCCTTGTGAAAGCCCTGCGATAAAATATTTTTGCAAAAGTAAAAACATCGTGACCATTGGCAGCATCGCAATGAGTGCAGCTGCCCCAACGAGCTGAAGCTGATGCTGATTTTGACCAAAAAAATGGGATAAGGCGACTGTGAGTGTATGCATCTCTTTATCTTGCAAAAAGAAGATAGCAAATTGATAGTCGTTCCAAATATACACGCAGGCAATAATTAATACAGAAGCGGTAATTGGCTTCAGAAGCGGAAAAACGACTGTGAAAAAAACTCTGAGTGTCCCTGCACCATCAATACGGGCAGCTTCTTCAAGCTCCTTTGGAATTGTCGACCGGATAAAGCCTGCGTATAAGAAAATTGTCAGCGGCAAAAAAGCAGCCACATTATTTAAAACAGCAATTTGATAGGTGTTCATCATCCCGATTTGAACGACCATTTTATAGAGCGGGACAAGGGCTGTAAGCGGTGGAATGACCATAATGGCAATAAATAAAACATAGACTGCTTTATTCAGCTTTGTGTTCCTTCTTGCGAGCGGATAGGCTGCAAGAGATCCAAACATAATAAGCAATACAGCGGAACTGAACGTAATGATCACTGTATTCAAAAAGGACTGGCCAAGCTGAGCCTCTGTCCATGCTGTGCGGAAGTTTTCAAGATGCAGCGCTTTTGGAAACAGCCATTTTGAACTAAAATCTCCTATCCCCTTTAATGATGTCGTCACCAAAATATAAAATGGAATGAGGTGCAGCAATGTGATCAATAGTGCGAGGACGGAGTACCATCTTTTCTTGCGTTTATAGGCGTTATCCATCACACCTCGGTCTCCTTTCGTTTGAAATAAATCAGCGCTGCGACACTAATGACAAGGATGATGACCGCCATGAATACCCCTTGCGTCGCTGCATAGCCTGCATCCTGACGTTTGAAATACAGATCATACATAAAGGTCGACATGGATTGCGAGGAATCTCCAGGTCCGCCGCCCGTGAGTGCCACAATGACATCAAAGAGCTTGAGCCCGCCAATGACATTCAGTACAACATTAATGGTGATTGAGGGCATAAGCAGCGGCAATGTAATCCGCCTGAATTGCTGGAAGCTCGATGCGCCGTCTAATTGAGCCGCTTCATAATAATCCTTAGGAATACTTTGAAGTCCTGCTAAATAAATGATCATCGCAATCCCGACGAATTGATATGTGTTGACAAGCACAATGATCCATGTGTTGAATTGCGGGTTGCCGAGCGCATTTATTTGATCAAATCCAAAAAGCGTCACCACATCATTTAAGGCACCGCCTTGGTAAGCAAACACAAAATACCAAATATAGCCCATCGCAATCGGGCTGATCATGACAGGTAAATAGATGACCGTTCTTGTGATGGCTTTCATCTTTAAGCTTTGATTTAATAAAAGAGCATATCCAAGTCCGATGATATTTTGTAAGACAGTGCTCCCGATTCCATAGAGAAGCGTGTTTTTGACAACAAGCCATGTCGCTTGATCCTGAAGCAGCCGCCCATATTGCTCAAGACCAATCCATTGATAAGTTTGTGAGAAACCGTTCCAATTCGTAAAAGAAAGCTGAATGCCGTTTAAAAAAGGATAAATGATAAAGGTACTGACGACGAGAACAGCTGGCATGTACATCCACCAAAGTGATGAATTCTGGCGTTTTTGTATCTTTTGTTTTGGTAAAGAGGTGAATGCGGCGGGCTGTTTTGCTTTTGTGATGTCATTCATTGGCTTCACTCCTGTTTCAGCATCCATCGGCTATTGTTTTTTCAAACGCTTATATTCCTCTTCCATTTTCTTTGATAACTGTTCTGGTGTGATGGAGCCTGCTAATAATTCTTGACCCGTTGTTGCCATGACCGCCCACATTCCGCTTGGTAAGTATTTTCGATCGAAATACGGTTCAATCTTCACCTGTTCGTATTGATCGTAAATTGCAGAGTAATAGTTTTTCGCTTTCACTTGTTTTAGAGCTGTTTCAGAGGATGTGCCCTCGGCGATTTTTTTTGCGTTTTCAGGTTTTGCTAAAAAATCGATGAATTGTTTTGCTTCTTTTAGATGCTTAGAGTCTTTCCAAGCAGCAACAGTAAAACGTTCTCCGCCAATCCAGCTTTGTTCATCTCCTTCATGAATGGCTGGAACAGGCATCGTGCCTACTTTGATCGATGAATTCAGCTCTGTTGCTTCAGGTCCTAAGGATCCTCCGACAAAGGTGAAGGCGATTTTGTTTTGTGCCATGAGTTCAGGCGCTTGAGAGAGTTTCGCTGTCAGGACATCCTTGTTTAAAAGGTCTTGATCCTTCAGATCTTTCATGAATTGTGCAAGCGGGGTATAGAGAGACCAATCAAATGATCCGTTTTCAAGTTCCTTTCCGTATTGATGCTTTTGATCGGTGATTAATAAAGGCGTCGCCAGCTCATCAAAGACTTGGGCAATATTTGAGTTATCTCCTCCTGGTATCCAGAGCGGCACAACATCTCCTTTGCTCTTTTCTTTCACTGTCAGCAAAGCAGATTTTAATTCATCAAGTGTTCTAGGGACTTCTATGCCATATTCCTTTAATAGATTGGCATTAAAGCTAAGCCCGTCTTTTGCTTGATTCAGCGGGTAAGCGTACACTTTCCCATCTTGGTCTTTTAAAATTTGGTCGAGTGAAGGATCAAGCTGTTTGACCCAATCCATCTCTTTTAAATCAGCCACATACTCGCTATAGCGCAGTTTGGCCCAGCCATGTGTATCAAACAGGTCTGGCATATCGTTTGCTCCCATTTTGACGCGTATCATATCTTCATAGCTGTTGCCTGGGAAATTAGCATCGATTCGAATCTGCTCATGCTTCTTCTCAAACTCGTGAATGACTTCTTCAAACGCTTTTCTTTCCCCGCTGTTGCTCATCGTTGAAAATAGCGTCAAGGTGACCTTTCCATTTGCTTCAGATGAGCTGTTATTACCGCAAGCAGACAAAATCATGGTCAAGAACATGGCTGCAGTCAGCAGCATGATTTTTTTATTCATGGTTTCCTCCTTTTGATCACTGAAAATTCAGACGATTATCGGTAGAATTCATGCAGTTGCGGAAACAAAGGAAGTCCATTATACTGGAATTCTATTCTTTTCAAAGAGATAAGAGAGCATAGCGGCAGGCTGCCTTGTTCTTAGCATGATCTGGCCATCATGCTAAGCAGCTTGCTTTCTGCTTTTTTGTCTCTTTTTTGTTAGCTGAAATCTATGGTTCACCCCCTTTCATGGATGAGACATGTACTGCCTCGCTCGATGAGTGTTGTTGGCACGACGACTTTCAGAGGAAGTTTTCTTCCGTTTATTCTCTCAAGCAAAAGCTTCAGACCGACTTCCCCCATTTCTTCTGTATATACTTTGACGGTCGTAAGCGGCGGGCTTGAAAATGACGCGGCTTCAATGTCATTAAACCCAACAATGGATACATCTGAAGGCACGTGTAGACCGGCTTCATGCAGAGCTCGCATTGCGCCGATTGCCATAGAGTCACTTCCAATGAAAAAGGCTTGTGGCAGTTTTCCCTTTTTGATCGCTTGCTGCATAAGCGTATAGCCTTCTTGCATGGAGTATTCACCAATGTGGATGTCTTCCATATGAAGAGCGCCCGCCTCCTGCATTCTTTTCATAAACGTCGTTTGTCTTTCGTCCTCAATCACAGCATTACCTTCGAAATAATGCTCGCGCTCTTTCCCGCCAATATAGCCTAGATGTGTATAGCCGAGAGATTGCAGATGACGAATGGCGCGATCTGCCGCTCTGACAAAATCCACATGTACACAATCATACAAATCTTCATCCGCATAATGATTGATAAAAACAATGTGTTCCATTCGATTTGTCATTTTTTCAACCGTATCCGGGCTGATTCGTCCAATGACGATCAAGCCGTCAATATCCTTTAGCATCGCCCCTTTATCCATGCTTCTTAGGCGAAAGGTATGGAGAGTGGACAGACCTTGTTTGGCATATTCTTTTTCAATTCCTTTTCGAATCGATGAAAAAAAGGGATCATTTAATTCTTCGTCAATGGATTGAGCGACAACGACACCGATGACTGGGGATTCAGATGGGCTTTTTTCTTCTGCTTGATCGGCTTTTCTTGCTCTCACTGGGGTATAGTTTAACTTCTTAGCAATGTCGAGGATGTTTTGTCTCGTTGTGTGTGAAACGGCAAGCGTTTGATCGCCATTTAACACACGGGATACAGTGGAAACGGACACTTTTGCATCATGAGCAATATCTTTGAGTGTGGTCATAGGCAAACTCCTCATCGTTATTTGACTAAATATTTACTAAAGATATTTGAAGGATAACACATAAATAAAGCGCTTTCAATTATGAATTTTTGATTTTTATTTTGTTTTTGGGTAAGTTTTGGTGAATGAATTGTGTTTTAGTAAAATTTGCGTAAAAAAAGAGGATGGTTTTCATCCTCTCTTTTACTAACGTGATTCGATTGAGGCTGTTTCTTTTGCAAATATTTGCTTCATTCTTTCCCAAGCAGTGTCGAGTTCTTTATGAAGTCCAAATAAACCTGAGGTGCCGATGATGTAGATCTCATTTCCAGCCTCAGCAAGCAGCCGGAACGTGCTCTCATTACAAGAGCCGTCTACTTCAATTGAAAACGAGTATCCTTCGTGTTTTTTGATATCTTTCACCTGTTTAATTTTCTGAAGCATTTCTTTAATAAAAGGCTGTCCGGCAAAGCCTGGATCGATCGTCATGATCGTCACTCTGTCTATTAAATGAATAAAGGAATCTAATGCTGCAACAGGTATGGCGGGATTTAGAACAAAGCCAACCTCACATTTTCTTTGGTGAATATGGCGTATGATTCGAAAGGCATCTTTTTGCACGACTTCTGGGTGTAAACAAATCATCGTTGCGCCTGCATCAATACATGCATCGATTAAAAATTCCTGCGGATGTTCGGCCATTAGATGAACATCAATCGGTAAATTTGTCAGTTTCCGAAGCTGTTCAATGAAAAAGGGTGATAACGTCATATTCTTCACATAATGCCCATCCATCACGTCGACATGGTACCGGTCTGCTCTTGTGTTGAGAAGATGGATTTGTTCACGGAAGTGCGTTAGATCCATGCACATCAGTGAAGGTGAAAAAACGGCTGTCATTCTCAGGCTCCTCCTTTTTACAGCTGAAATAAAAACTTGATCAATCCAATCAAGATTCCGATGATACCAAAGTCTGTATCTCCAAACGTTGTCCCTTCAAAGCCAAGGGTTCCTAACACAGGTAATAAACAAGCAGGTAAAAAGGAAAGAAGCAATCCATTTACAAAGGCCCCAGCGACAGCACCTCTAACCCCTCCTGTTGCATTGCCATACACTCCTGCTGTAGCACCGCAAAAAAAGTGCGGGACAAGACCAGGGACTATGACAGTTAAACCAAACAAAGGTAAAAGAAAAATGGATACGATGCCTCCTGCAAAGCTGCATAAAAAACCGATAATGACCGCATTAGGTGCAAATGGAAAAACGGTTGGCGCATCAAGTGCTGGCTTTGCCCCCTTCACGAATCGATCGGCAATCCCTTTAAAAGCAGGCACGATCTCACCAATGGCCATCCGTACCCCTGCTAAAATAATGTACACACCAGCAGCAAACGTAATCGCCTGAATGAGAATGAAGACAGCGAAGTTCGTGCCCCCGCTAATTTGTTCTATAAAAGGAATTCCTGCAAACGGTGCAATCGCAAAGAACAGCAAAGCCATCGTAATCGAAATGGCAACAGAGGTATCTCTTAGAAAACCGAGCGATTTAGGGACTTGAATGGTTTCCGTTGATTTCTCTGGAGAACCAACCCATTTGCCGATCATTCCCGCAGTAAAATAACCGAAAGTACTGAAGTGTCCGAGCGCGAGATCATTGCTTCCGGTGACTTTCCTCGTAAACGGCTGAAGGATTGCAGGGGCAATGACCATAGCTGCCCCTAATATCATTGAACCAGAGGAGATGAGCAGCCACCCGTGCATTCCGGCTGTCGAGAGAACGACGGCGAGCATAGCCGCCATATACAACGTGTGATGACCAGTCAAAAAGACGTATTTAAAGGGTGTGAATTTGGCGAGTAACAAATTGACCAGCATACCAAAAATCATGATAAGTGCTGTCTGTGTACCGAATTCCTTTTGAGCAATGGCGGCCATAGCATCTGTATTTGGGACAACCCCTTGAATGTGAAAGGCTGCTTCGAACATCTTTCGAAAAACCCCGAGTGAATCAGAGACGACTGTAGCGCCAGCCCCTAATATTAAGAAACCCATGGTTGTTTTCAAGGTGCCTGACACAGTGTCTGCAGCTGATTTTTTCTGCAAAAGTAAACCGGCTAGTGCAAACAAACCGATGAGAATGGCAGGTGTGCCCAATATATCGTTCATAATCAGTTCTATCATGATGTGAATCCCCCTTTTTCATGACTTAAATGTGTTGACGAAGGACGTCTTTAATGGCTTCCTGGTCTAACAAATTGTTTAAGCCAGCCACATTTCTTGTGCCGTCATTCAGCTGGTCAATAATATCAGCTGCTCCGATATAAAGGTCTGCTTGTTCATTTTTACTTGTACTGAGATCGGTATGATCCACTTCAGCTTTAAGACCTAATTCTTCTAATGCTTTTTTGACATTCATTTCTACAATAAAGCTGCTTCCTAACCCGTTTCCACATACAACAAGAATTTTACTCATTTTCTTTTTCCTCCTTTATACTTGTGAAAATTGATCAATTAGTTCTTGAATAGATCCTAATTCTTCTGCTTCAATCAATTGTTTCGTCCGTTTCTCTTCACTTAACAGCATGGTCAGCTGTTTGAGTGCTTTCAGGTGGCTCATGCTGTCAATAGCCGCTAGCACTATGACGAGCCGCACCTGCTTTTTTCCATCCTTTGAAAACGAAATGGGCTGTTTGAATGACATGAGTGTCATGCTCAATTTGTTCACGCCGTCCTCGGGCCTTGCATGTGGAATGGCCACTTGTGGTGCAATGACAATATAAGGACCATTTTGATGAACAGACTGTATCATGGCTTCTACATAACTTGGTTTAATAGCATGTTGATCAAGTAAAGGCTGCGCCGCTTTTGTAATCGCCTCTTGCCATGTGTCTGCTGTTTGGTGGAGCTTGATGGTTTGTTCTGTTAATAAATCATTTAACACTGGGTTCCACCCTTTCTGATAGGATACATATGTGGGATAAAGCAGCTCCCGAATATCATGAAGCAGTGCTTGTTTATTTTGTACGATGGTATGCTGCTGAATGATGTTGAATAAAGCGTTTACATGCCCCTCTTCAATCTTCGTTTCTGAGCCTTTCCCGTATTGAAGTAATGTTTTTTTCTCATAGGCAGTTAAAATAGGATGAACGAGATGAACTGGTTTTCCTTTAAACGAAATAGGTGTTGTGGACACAACGAAATCTGCATCAACGGCTGTTAATTCTTCATATGCACGCTTTGATAACAGTCCGCGTACTTCAATGTAGCCGATTAATTCGAGAAGCTGAGTTTTCAGCATGTTACTTGTGCCGATTCCTTCTCCGCAGACAATGTATACAGAACGCCTGACAATGGATGAAATTCCTTCTCTTCTCATCCAGCTGCCAAAATGCATGGCGAGATATGCAATTTCATGGTCACTCAACTTTGAACAGGCCGCCTTTTCTAAATGACAAGCAACTTTTTGAGTGATTTCAAACACTTCTGGCTGTGCCTTTTTTATAGAATCCGTCAATTCATTGATGATACCAATGTGATAGATGAGCCTGTAATAAGCTGGAATTAAATGCATTGTTAAGTTTTGCTCCAATGCTTTTGGTTCTTGAAAGGTAATACAAGCATATCTCTGAAAGTCAAGTATCATTTGTCTGGCGATGGTGCGAATGAGATGTTCTTCTGGTTTTTTAATTGATGGAAGTTTTTGTTTTTTGGCACTGAGCCATAAGGTGCTAAGAAAATAGATCTCATCATCATGAACAATGAGACTGGCCTCTTTTTGAATCTGCGCCATGAAACGAATAGCAGCCAAGCATTCCTCTGTTTCCTGCAATGTTCGCTTTTCTTCGTTTGAAATGTGTACAGCATGCCCCAGCTTCATCCGCTTGAAGTAGAAAAAGAGATCCAAAGAGAGCTGTTCCAGCATCTCATCTGCAAATTCAAGCTTAAGTTCTTGTTCTGACTGCTGGAGGAGATGGTGTACCCGTTTGGATGAAATAGGTCCCTTTAACCAAAACGACGGAAACGTTTTTTCGTTTTTTATCATGGTGCGAATGAAATGTATATAAGGTTTGAGTGCCAATCGAATGGCCCTTTCGTCTCCTGATATGACATAGCCGCTTGCTGATTGATAGCGGAGTGTGATCTCCTGCTTTAAAAGCGCTTCTTTTAGCTGTTTCATATCCTCGAGCAATGTATTTCGGCTCACCTTTGTCATCTTCATAAAATCATCAATTCTTAGGCAATGCTCGCTGCATGCAATGGATAAAAGCAAAATGGCTCTTCGTTCCTTTACACATGGTTCATAATCGTGACCAATAAGAATGGTATCAGCTTTTTGAATAATGACTTCTTTTTCATGAGGGTTTAAATAATAGCCAAGTTGGCCTTTTCGCTGCACACCACTAAGCTGATGAGTTTCCAGCCAGCTGTTCATTCGTTTGATTTCAGCGTAAACGGTTCGAGTCGAGACATTCATTCGATTCTGTAAATCTTCTATTGATAGATAAGATGTCGTATGAAGCAGCATAGATAGTAACGTCGTGCCCCTTTTGGTTAAGTACAGTTGGAATTCCTCCCTTCTTCCCTTTGGTTATAAGTCTAATCAACTCACATGCATCAAAGAAGCCCAAATGTCTTCAGCACGTGCTGTGCAGCGATTGTGTGCTCTTTTCATAAGAAAAACACACTATAAGGCTTGTATACAAAGAGTCCTTTGTCTTTTTTACGTGTTTAAGGAGCAATAAAAGCAAAAAACCTTGATTGGTATAAAGCCATTCAAGGTTTTTTCACTTCTTATCATCTTTTATTTTTCCTATACGTGACGATCAAAATTATTTGTTGTTTAAACTAAATCCGAAATCCAAATAGTTTTCAAATGAAAGACAGATACACCAATCCCCTTCTAATGATATAAAGTAGTGATGCTGTGGGATATCTAAAAAATAGACTAGTAACTCTTTTAAATGTTTTAATTCAAACTGGTACCCAAACTCTGTAAGGTTATCCCCTATGTAAATTACTTGTAAGTCATTAGCTAAATATTTTACTTTTAATTCAGTTATAAATAGAAGAGCATCAGAAAGTAACGATTCATTATTTGAGCTCTTACTATGGTGTTTATTGGTTTGTAACCAATTTATTTTTGAACCAGCAAAATCAAATTTTTGTTCTATTAAATCTAAATAAATTTCTGGATTTTCATGTACTTTGACATATTTAAGTAGGTCTTTTAATTCCAAATCCTTTATTAGATCTTCATCATAAGAATTCAATAAAATGAACCCCTTTATCTAAATGTATTTATTTAACTACCTTCTTGTCAAAATTCATAGGAATCGCTGTGAGGTCTAACCAGCATTGATTATGGACAATATAGGAGGAGTCTCTCTTGTAAACCTTCCAAGATTTCTACAGGCATTTCCCTGACCTTGATATCATCGCCTAGGAAAAATAGCCAATTTGTTATTTCGGTTATTTCTTCTGAATGATTAACATCGATAAAAGTCTTTAAAATGGCTGTAGTTTGGTAAGGATTCGTATAAGAAATTGACATTTTGAAAGGATGGTATTTTTTGAACTGTGCAATTGCCTTTGGACCAAGTTCAAGGACAAGGTTGATTACTTCCTCCTGTTTACTTAGTTTTTCTAAAATCTTTTTCCTGCTTAATCGAATATTTGTAGAGCATGGTTCTACATCTGTGAGATGGTCGACAGGCAAAATCCGTTTCTTCTCCTCCTTTAAATCAAAGCCTTCAATCAGCCACAGGCTTTTTTCACGATAAAGATTCAAGAGGTAAATAGGATAGGACTTTATCACGTTCTCCTCTCTTATGGTAATCAGTAAATATCGATCCAAAATAAGCAGTTGGATTAATTTTTCTAACATGGGATGAGGGAGATCTGCCAAATCAAGCAGATCAGGATTATTCGGATTAGTCCCTTCAAATAGTAAGAGGCGATTTAAAAGAACAAGGTCATCTTGCTGGGTTTCTGAGATGAGTCCTAGTAATTTTTCAGCTAAAGACTGGCGACTCTTCAAATAAGGGAGTTGTTGGTTTCTTGTGGCCATAAAGGCAATAAAAAGAGCTTTAATCTCATTATCGGTAAAACGAACAGTTGGCAGGACGGAATTGTTCATCACAAAATACCCCCCGTCCCTTCCGACTTCTGCGACAAGCGGCATCCCTATAGCTTCAATTTCTCTGATGTCTCTAATTGCTGTCGAACGAGAGATATGAAATTCTCTCATGATTTCAGAAATTGTAAAGTTGGCGCGGTTGTTAATATACCGCATGATGGTATTAATCCGTTCAACTTTTTTCATCTGATCCCCCTAAACAGTATCATTTTTTGACATGGTTTAAGCCTATTATATATTTATCAAGTGAAAAGAAAAAACATTTGATCAATTTTTCAAAAGGAAGTGTTGAATATGGCAGATTATATACTAGAACAAAAAGACAGCTTTCACGTGTTAGGTATTGGAACTGAACTTAAGAGTCATTACACAGACTATGCGGGCATAACGAAGGAAAAAGCAGACTTTTGGCAAGCAGTCACACAAGAAGGTAAGCTTGACACCTTAAAAGCCATTGCCTCAAATGACTATATTTTTATCGTAAACGAAGCGGTAAATAACAAGCTGATGCATTATGTCGGGGTCATGACAGAGGAATCGTTACCAGAAGCGGACAGAGTGATTCAATTTCCTAAAGGGGAATATCTAATCGTTAAAGGGGAAGCTAAAACCGCTGATGAATTGCATCAAACGCTTACTGGCACTGCATTTGGTCAAGTCTTGCCTGAAGCAAAGAATTTCGCCTATGTTGGTGGACCAAATGCAGTGGTAGAGATGGGGCAGCGAAACGGCTTATTACTTGGTGAGATGTGGATTCCTGTTGTACGAAAATAAGAAGGATATGGAGGGATAGAAATGGCCTATATCGTTGATTTTAAAAATGTGTCTACGATTGGTTTAGAGTCTTCACCTGTAGCAGACGCACTTGCTGGCTTACGAGCGAATGAGGCTCGTTACTTTATGAACAAATATAAGCATGAATTGACAGTATTACCTGCCAGCGAAAGTCAGGATACCCTTGATTATGTGAACCGAGTGTTAAAAGAAGAACGTGAACTAGAGTTTGCAGCAAAACCTTTAGAAACGGCAAGTTTTCAAGTGGAAAATATCAAATGGACCTACGTCTTTTATGAGGATGGTCTTGCAATTAACGTCCTGTATACATTGGATGACCCGAAAAAACGCGCTGTTGGTTTTAAGCTTTCTGAAGGGATGGAAGTACCAAAGGAATTAGAAGGGAAATTTAAATTTGCTAGGCAGAAGTCTAAACTTGCTGGAACGATTCGTGGGTCATTCTTTAAAATTAAAGGGGAATATTGAACTCGAATTTGTGAATCTGATGAAACAAATAAATTAAAATTATTTCCCCCTTCTAAACAGAGCAGCATTCTCTATGCATTATTAGAGGATGTTTTTCTGTTTATTGTACCAACTTTATTTTCTTATGAAGAAGTTCGCCGTTAAAATGGCTTGGCGATTAGTCTTTTATATAAATGTCCTGCTATTTCATTGTTTAACATCTATACTTCTTCAAAGGAATTTCTGATCTATATCAAAGAAAAAGATGTAAAGTGTCCCCCCTCATTCAAAAAAACTCACTATAAAAGCTGTGAGCGCCTAGTTTTGCTGGTCTTTATCATACGATGGGTCCCCATCCCTCTTTTGGTCGGTTTTTTCTCAATTTGAAGTCCAATAACACAAAAAACCTTGAGGGCATTAAGCAGATCAAGGTTTTTTTGCGTAATCTCATTAAAAATGAACTAATTTGAATTCATTTTTGAAAGAAAGTCTTGAAGAACTACTTTTACTGGTGAATTCGTAGTAGTAGCCATTACATGATTTACACGTTTTAAAATTTGAGGATGCTTCAATATCAATTTCTTGCCTTCTTCAATTGGGAAGCTTCTCAATGTATCAATACAAATCTCAAATAATTCTTTATCATTAGTATTCAACAAATCTATTAAAATATTTAACTCATATTCATTGCACTCATTATCCAGGCAATAAGCAATTTTACGCTGCCACTCTATTGGTTTATTAAGCACCTGGTTTGATAGTTCTTCCCAGTCATTTAGGCTAAAATCAGAGAGTATCTCACTAGCAATCAAACACCCGTCATCATACCATGAATCTACTGTTGTATCAACAGATAAAAGATTATCTAATTCCTTAAACACGTTTAAGACCTCCAATATAAATTAAAATCCTGATGGACGCAAAGCATTTTTTGTACCAGTCGGATATCCGCTGGTTACATCTCTCCCCACTTTAATTACATCAATTTCTACCCCATTTATACTTGCTCTATGCCAAGTCGCTCTATCTCTTAACCTTGATGAGATAGCATCTGTATCGCCAACGTCGGTAATACTTCTGAGAATTTGCTCATCCTTCCATGAATCGGGAAATAAAGTACTTTTTTTAATCTTGGAGATATTTCCATCAGAAAACTGTTTGGTAAATACAACATTTGTTGTACCATCCGCATTTGTTGATAACACTTCAACTGCAAATTTTTCATTATCATTATTAATTCTAGGCGAATGGCCCCCTATTAACTGATTTTTTGGAACCTTCCGTTGCCCTTCAAGGATTTTAGCTTTAATTTCTGGGCTAATTACAGTTCTTCTAGCAGAATCTCCACCTGCACCCTGAATTCCCATCTTCCCATGAAACCCTTTCACCCCAAACGGCAAAAGCATTCCAAGCGCCGCGTTCATACTTGCTTCCTGCTGTCCTTTCGAGACCTTATTTCCAAACATATCTCGACCTGTAATCGCTTCGCTGAAGCCGTTGGTGGCGGTGAGACCATATAAACCTTTTTGGGATGTCTTTAGAGCATCAAAAGACTTTTGTGATGTCTTGTAAATGTCGACTGCCCTGACCGCGGCTGATGTGGCTTGGGTGGTTTTATAGACAGCTTTTCCGCCTTTGAAAATGCGGCCTGCCCAGCCGACGATTGGGATGTAGCCTGCGGCTGCCATGCCGCCTGCCGCGACTCGCTGGCCTGCGGTGAGTTCCTCGCCTGTGATTGGATCAACGCCCGTTGCGGCACGTTTTGCATCGTTCACGCCGGTCAGTTCATTCACGATGTTTCCACCATAATCGAGGGCTTTTTCATACCAAGGGCGGTTGGCGAGGTCTTCTTGTTCCTTCGCAATCTTTCGGGCTTCTTCTTGTTCTTTTTTGATTTTCAGATATTCAGAAATTTGCTTCTCAATATCGCTTTTTGCCTTGTAAATTTCGCTATTTTGATACGCTTTCTTGTCAAAATTCATAGGCGAAATCGCTTTTCCGTCATTTGTCGCATTGATCATTTCAGCGTACAATGCCATTGTAGCTTGCTGTTCCGTCTCTGACAAAGCATATTCATCTTTTAAATTTTGATCAAGCTCTCTTAGTTCTCTGACCGTCTTTTTTCGTTCATCTTCCGCATCTTCTATTTTTTCATCAAAGGTTTGGCTATCAAATACCTCTAGGGAAATGAGGTCATCAATGTCTTGAAAAATGGTTTTGAGTGCCTTTTTTTGATCCTTCACAATGCTTTTGGCATTCTTGATACCCATATGTACCGCATTGTCTAAAAAGTGTTCTTCTACAAAGGTATCGCCGCCAAAGTTTGTATCATCCAGTGTCCCAGAAACACCTTCATGAAAGGCTTTTTGCTTATCAATGAAGCTGATAAACATGTCTACATTTCCAGCGAGCTCTTTATAAAAGCTTTTAATGTTATCGGCACCTTTCCCAGTGAAGTCATCTCCGAGGTTGGCAATACCTTGTAATGCCTTTTTTAAATCCACCATTTGTTCGCGGAGTTCCTGGTAGTGTTTTGCCCTTGTGTCCATGGCACTGGTTAGTGCTTTTGCATCAAGTATCTTCCCCAGCAGAATTCACTCCTTCCTATTCATTGACAAGGTCAATTTTACCAATAAAAATTTTGTCATTAAATAGGAATATTGATACGAAAAACAGTACTTATTATGTAAATGAACAATGTTTCAATAGAATACTTTAGCTCCACTTTTGTCAGTAATAATTATGATGCGATATTTAGAACATCTTTTAAATAAATATTTTTTTAAGCTACTTCATTATAAAATTGTTATAGAGCACTTCCATGGTAAGGAAGATGTCACTAGTCGAGGCAATCCCTACATGAATTAGGAATGCACTTAGAAAAAGCACACCCGCATCAGTGTACTTTTTACGATTTAGACTTCAGCAATTGCAGCTCTTGCTCCATGATATCTGCTGCTTCAGTTATAAATTGAATAATTAAATCTAATTCTTCTGCTTTGTATTCGTTTGTAAGCTGTTTAGTTGATGCTGATAAGGATTGGAAAAGTTCTTTCACTTGTGATTTTCCTGCTGTTAGTGGGACAATGATGACTCTTCGTTTGTCCTTTGGGTCTTTTTCTCTTTTGGCGTAGCCCGCTTTGACAAGGCGGTCAATGAGAGCTGTGACCGCACCTGAGCTAAGACCTGTTTTTTCACTTAATTCTCCTGCTGTGAGAGGACCGAGTTCGTTTAATAGATCGGCGGATTTGAGATCTGTTGGAAAAAGGCCGAGCGATTGAGCGGCCGCTTGGTGGAACAAGACGGTTCGTGTGGCGAGGCGCCTCATTGTATGGATGATCTGGGCTGCTCTGTCTTCAGCCTCGTTCTTTATTGACAACTTGTTCTCCTCCCTTTAAAATCAATTTATCTTGATCATCAAGATAAATGTTCTCTTACTTTATGGTTAAGTTGATCATAGCAAAAATAATGAGAGAACGTAAGCAGGAGGTAAATGAAATGAATCATGTGGATAAAGGCAAGGCATCCACTCGCTTTGTTGTCATCGGTTTGCTGTTAGGGATTTTTATGGCAGCGATGGACAATACCATTGTTGCAACAGCAATGGGAAGCATCGTAGCAGATTTAGGCAGTTTTGATAAATTTGCTTGGGTGACGGCTTCTTATATGGTGGCAGTGATGGCGGGAATGCCGATTTACGGAAAGCTTTCTGATATGTATGGTCGAAAGCGTTTTTTTCTGTTTGGACTTATTTTCTTTTTAATTGGATCAGCGCTGTGCGGTATCGCGCAAACGATGGATCAGCTCATTATTTACCGAGCCATTCAAGGGCTTGGGGGCGGTGCACTTCTTCCGATCGCATTTACGATTATCTTTGACATCTTCCCGCCTGAAAAGCGCGGAAAAATGTCTGGTATGTTTGGAGCAGTCTTTGGTTTATCAAGTGTACTCGGACCGCTTTTAGGTGCTATTATTACGGATTCGATCGGCTGGCATTGGGTTTTCTATATTAATGTGCCAATTGGTATTGTCAGTGTCTTCTTGATCGCCAGATACTATCAGGAATCGCTTGAACATCGTAAGCAGAAAATCGACTGGTCAGGTGCTATTACACTTGTCGTTGCGGTTGTCAGCTTAATGTTCGCGCTTGAGCTTGGCGGTAAATCTTATGCTTGGGATTCGGTGCAAATCCTCACACTTTTTGCTGTGTTTCTTGTGTTCGGTACGATCTTCTTTATTGTCGAGCGTAAAGCTGAGGAACCGATTATCTCATTTTGGATGTTTAAAAATCGATTATTTGCAACATCTCAAATTTTGGCGTTTTTATATGGCGGGACATTTATTATTCTTGCTGTCTTTATTCCTATTTTCGTGCAGGCTGTGTACGGTGAATCTGCGACAAGTGCAGGGTTCATTTTAACACCGATGATGATTGGATCAGTCATTGGCAGTATGATTGGCGGAACGATGCAGACGAAAGTGCCTTTCAGACGTCTTATGACTATTTCTGTCATTTCATTTTTCGCTGGGATGCTGCTGCTTGCCAATATGTCACCAGATACAGCAAGACTGTGGCTCACACTCTTTATGATGATATCAGGCTTTGGCGTCGGGTTCAGCTTCTCCCTTCTGCCGTCAGCTTCAATGAATGATCTTGAGCCGCGCTACCGAGGCAGTGCAAACTCGACCAATTCATTTATGAGATCACTTGGAATGACGCTCGGTGTAACGATTTTCGGGACGATTCAAACCAATGTGCTGACAAATCGTTTAGCTGATGCCTTTAGCGGAATGAAAGGAGCCCCTTCTCAAGTAGGCGATCCACAGGCTATTTTCCAAGAAGGTGCCCGCTCACAAATTCCGCCTGATATTTTAAATAAAGTCATCGATGCGATGTCACAAAGTATTACGTACGTATTTTTGCTTGCATTATTCCCTATTGCACTTGCGGCGATTACGGTCGTATTTATGGGAAATGCACGGGTACGCACATCTAATGAAATGAAGGAAAACGAATAAAGGGAAAAAGCAGAGCGATAGCAGCTCTGCTTTTTTTCTTATTGATATAACGGATGGGCTTTGCCCTCACTGCCAACGATTCGTATTTTCGACTGGACCATGTCTTTCGCTGCTTGTTTTGCTTTTTGTAAATACATACGTGGATCTAAGCTTTCAGGTTCGTTTGAGAAATGATCACGTATTGCTTCGGAATACGCATTTTTCAGTTCAGTTGAGACATTCACCTTTGCCATACCAAGTGCAACGCATCGCTTGACATCCTCATCTGGTACAGCGGAACCACCGTGCAGGACAAGTGGTACATCGACCAGCGCTGCAATTTCTTCAATGCGGGCAAAGTCAATATCCGGCACCCCTTTATAAATGCCATGGGCAGTACCAATCGCAGGCGCTAAAGTAGGCACCCCAGTTTCTTCTACAAATTGGCGGCATTCTGATGGAACGGCTTTTTCAGCATCCTTTTCGTCGACGACGATATCATCTTCTACGCCGCCTACCTTGCCTAGCTCTGCTTCGACATTTACACCGACTTTTAAGGCAAGATCTACGACTTCTTTTGTGCGGCGTACATTTTCTTCATATGAGTGCATAGATGCATCGATCATAACGGATGTATATCCAGCTCTGATACAGGTGAGAATCACATCAAAGTCTGTGCAGTGATCCAGGTGAAGACCGATTGGGATTTGATATTGATCAGCCGCCGCCTTCACTGTATCTGCAATCGCTTTTGCTCCAAGAGATTGAACCGTTCCAACCGTTGTTTGCAAAATCACAGGTGACTTTAATTCTGCAGCAGTTTCGAGCACCCAATAGATACTGTCAAAGGAGTGTACATTGAATGCCACAATTCCGTATTTTTCTTTTTTCGCAGCCTCAAGCATTGGTGTTGTTGAAAGTAAAGGCATGATCAAACATCCTCTCTAGTTAAAATATCCGCTTCTAATACAGCAAGCATGTCTTCATTTGTTCTTGTTTCCAGCAGTTTTTGACGTTTCGTTTCATCCATTAAGCCTCGTGAAAGGGCTGAAAGTGCTTTTAAATGAGTCGTCCCTGCTTCACTTTTAGGGATTAGTAAGGATAAGAAGAAAAAGCAAGGCTTCCCATCAAAAGCGTCCCATTCAATTCCTGTTTCCGTGCGGACGATCACAAGTGCTGGTTTCGTGATGGCTTCTGTTTGTGTATGCGGAATGGCAAATCCATCTTGAAATCCGGTTGTACTAAGTGCTTCCCTTTCCGCTAAGCCTTTTTTGACATCCTCTGGTGAGGTGCAAATACCTGCTTTATAGGCAATGTCTGCAATGGCTGCTAACACGCCAGCCTGTGAAGAAGCTGTTTCGTGAAGATTCATATAGATATGTTCCATCATTTCTCCTCCTCCGTTTTAAACTGCGGGGTTGTCTATTTTTTTACGGTAAAGTCCGTAGAGAATCGCACCTACTAGTGAGCCGATTAGTATGGAAAGCACCCATTGGAATGCACCTGTGACAACTGGGAGGACAAGGAACCCGCCATGTGGAGCTGGAACCTGTACGCCAAAGAGATACGTCAATATAGCAGAGATAGCCGAGCCAAACATGATAATTGGCAGGACAACAACCGGGTTTTTGGCCGCAAATGGGATGGCTCCTTCTGTAATATGTGTCGCTCCTAGAATATAGTTGATTGCCCCTGCATTTCGTTCTTGTGGCGTGAAATGTTTTCGGAAAATCGTTGTGGCAATCGCAATGATAAGCGGCGGTGTGATACATGCTGCTGACACACCTGCCATGAAGTAAAGGTTACCTTCTGCAAGTAAAGCCGTTCCTGTGACATAGGCTGCTTTGTTAAAAGGTCCTCCCATATCAAATCCACACATCGCTCCAACAATTAAGCCTAAAAGCAGAGGGTTTGTGGATTGTACAGATGAGAGAAAATCCATTAAGGAATTATTTAGCCCTGTGATTGGAACTAACAGCGGGGTCATGACAGCCCCGATTAAGAAAATACCGATGACAGGATAGATGAAGATCGATTTTAATCCATCAAGTGATGTTGGTAATTTTTGAAGCAAGAATTGAAGCAATAAAATGATATATCCTGCTGCAAAACCTGCGATAATACCGCCTAAGAAACCAGCACCTCCATCATTTGCAAGGAGACCCCCTATAAATCCAACGACCATCCCTGGGCGTCTTGCGATTGAATCAGCAATAAATGCTGCTAAAATTGGCACCATTAAGCTGAAGCCAAGTCCGCCAATGCTTTTCAAATAGGCAGCGAACGGATGATACGTTTCGTGCTTAGGATCAGCAGAGTAGATACCAAATAAGAAAGAAAGGGCAATTAAGACCCCGCCTCCAACGACAAATGGCAGCATGTGTGATACACCATTCATTAAGTGCTTATAGATGGTGTGTATCCATTTATTTGCCGACTTTTGTTGAGAGGATGAATGAGCAGATGGTTTTTCTGTTCCAGAAGCTCTTCCTTTCACTTGATGAACGGGAGCATCTCCATTTATAATGCTCTGGATCAGCTCAGCCGGCGTGCGAATGCCTTTGGCTACAGGCACTTCAATGAGTGGTTTGCCGTGAAAACGATCTGTATTTACATCTTTGTCAGCTGCCACAATGACCCCATCTGCTTCCATAATGTCTTGATCAGTTAAAGCGTTTTCAATTCCTACTTGACCATGCGTTTCGACTTTAATGTCGACCCCTAGCTGCTCAGCAGCGATTTTTAATGCTTCAGCTGCCATGAATGTGTGTGCAATGCCTGTTGGACAGCCGGTTGCAGCGACAATTTTTTTACGGCTCATGTGTTATTCCCCCTTAGATCTTCTGAATGTGTACTTGCTCAATCAATGAATCAATATCATGTAAATCACTTAAGCCTTTTGAAAACGCAGTGGATGCTCCCGTTGCAATGCCGTAGCGTAAGCATTCTTCAGGTGAATGTCCTTCAAGATGTTTACTAAGAAAAGCTGCGAGCATCGCATCTCCAGAACACGCTGTGTTTACGACAGTGCCTGTTGGTGCGTTTCCTTTAAACACTGCGTCCTTCGTAATGAATAAAGCCCCTTTCTCGCCTCGGGAAATAAGCACTTGCTCTGCACCCATCTCAATGAGCTTTTCTCCTGAATGAATGAGTTCTTTTTCTGACAAAGGATGTGTTTTGCCGAAAAAAGCAGCAATTTCTTCTTCATTCGGTTTTAGTAAATACGGCTTGTATTGAAGCGTCTCAAGAACTGCTGCTGAGCTTGTGTCTAAAATGAACTTGACCTTCTGTTGATGGCAAATAGCTGCTACTTCTGAAAAAATGCTGGCAGGAACGCCTTTTGGCAGACTGCCTGACATGATGAGGTTGCCTCCCTGCGGGATAGCCGCAATTTTCTCACGAAAGGCGTGAAGCGCTTTTTCTTCAATTGCAGGGCCCTGATTCACGAGCTTGTATTCTTCTGTCGTATTGATAAAAACATTAATTCGTGTGATTCCTTCAACCGAGATAAAATCGGTCTGAATGGAGAGATCCTTTAAAGATTGTTCAATATAAGAGCCTGAAAACCCAGCGATAAATCCTAATGCAGTGCTGGTGAAGCCATATTTCTTTAGCATAATTGACACGTTCACGCCTTTTCCATTCGGCTGATAATCTTCATCTTCCGTCCGGTTGACTGCATTTGCCCGCATTTCTTTTAATGCAATATATAGGTCAATAGCAGGATTTAAGGTGCATGTATAAATCAATTGGTTTCACCTTCTTTCTTTTCTCTAAAGAAAGTATCTCATACGATTCAGTGAAAATGTTTTCAGAATGTGTAAAGGTTTTCATGAGAAAAAGCCTTCCAGATCAAAGTCTCGAAGGCTTTCTTATTGGTTATTTCATTCGGATCACATAAGCGTCAAGTAAAATGCGGGCAATGACATGAAGAGACAGGCGGGATCTCACTTCATAATCTGGGAAGAAAGATTGTTCCCCTTTATATCCGACTAGTGTCATATCTGATATTTTGCTTAATGTAGAATCTATTCTTGTCGTAAGCGTAATAGTTGTGACTTGCTTCATGCTGAGGTTTTGACACGCTTCAACAAGCTCAGCTGTTTCGCCATTTAATGAAACAAAGATGGCAAGCTCACTTTTATCAATGTCTCGCGATTTCAGCCGAATGATATTCGGATCGTCGTGTACTTCACATGTTTTCCCGATGAGCTGTAATTTGATGGTCATCTCTTTGGCGATCATCTCTGAGAAGCCCCTGCCGAAAATATAAATTTTGTCTGCATTATGTATTTTTTGAACGGCATCTTCAATTTGTCCAATACTTTGCAGCTGTATCGTTTTTAAAACCTCTTCTTCATTTTTCCGAATTGCTAGTTTGATGTCTTCATCAATATTTTTGAGCTGGTCGCTTGCATCTGTCATTTTCTTTTCTTGTTTCAATCGATATTTAAAGGATGTATAGCCGTTATAGCCAATTTTTTTCATCAGCCTGACTATCGTGGCCGTTGAAACATTGGCTCTTTCGCTTAAAGTGACAATGGATAAGGTGGAGATATCCTCTAAATGCTGGTGAATATAATTGAGTAAATATCGTTCTGTTTCACTTAACGTTTGATATACATCACTTGGGATGTTAAATAATGATTCATTCAATTCGATTCCCCCTTATTCATTTCATACTATAATTAAATGCCCAATAAAAACAAGATGATTCTTTTGTCATGTATTTAGATAAAAGGCGAAAATGAGTGAAATTTTATTTTTGACATAAACTAAGGAAAAGTTGTGTCTATGTGAAAGGAGCTGATCCGTATGCTTCATCTTTTGTTTTTTCTGATCCTTCTCTATGTCGTTTATGTCTTTTTGACCGCATTTGTTTTGTTTTATTTACCGATCCAAAAAACATGCAAAGAACATTGTATCTTTAAAGCCTCTTCGATCTCAGGAGACGATCAGGGCACAAATCAAGTGATGCTTCTTGACGATGGATTTGAGTCTGGTCAGGCCAGAATCCAAATGATTCGTGAGTCAAAGAGGATGATCCGCCTTAGTTATTATTCCATTCAAAAGGGAAAAACAGCCGAATGGGTACTAGGTGCTTTAATTGAAGCTGCTGATCGAGGGGTGAAAGTTCAGCTACTTTTAGACGGCATCTGCCACAGTTTGCGTGGACCGCTGAAGCATTTACGATATGCCGTGGCAAATCACCCGAACATGGCCATTCGTTTTTATGAGCCCTTTCGGTTATTTAAGCCATGGACGTGGCATAACCGCCTTCATGATAAGCTGCTGCTGGCAGATGGCCGAGTGGCTGTGATGGGCGGAAGAAATATCGGTGATAAATACTTTGCAGATCAGCCCCCGAAAGATTTTGCATTTGACCGCGATGTGCTGCTTTATAACGACAAAAAAGGAAAAGTATTAGATGAAATGGAGCAATACTTCGTTTATTTATGGAATCATGACTTTACGAAAAGAACAAAAGCTGTGTTCTCCAAACAAAAAGCAAAAAAAGGCTTAAAACTAAGAAAGAAACTGCTTAAATCCTATCAGGAGGCAGTGCGTGCGAAAGAACCTTTTGTGATGTCGTCCTTTAATTGGGCAGCAGATGGCACCTCAGTAAAGCAGATTGCATTTTTTACAAATCCTGTGGAGCGCTTCAATAAGCGTCCTCTTGTGCTCAAAAAACTAAACGATCTAGCCCACCGGGCAAAGCGTTCTGTGCTCATACAGACGCCTTATGTCATCCCGACACGACCCATGAAAGACGGCCTCACTCCCTTAGACAGCGGGATTCAAACGACAGTTGTTACGAATTCTCTTACAGCGACGCCAAATCCGTTAGCTTTTGCAGGTTACTTAAGCACGAAAAAGGAACTGATGAAAACAGGCATTCATTTGTACGAATATGAAGGCCCGTATTCCATTCATGCGAAATCAATGGTCATTGATGATTATTTAAGTATTATTGGCACATATAATTTAGATGCGAGGTCTAGTTTTTTAAATACAGAGTCAATTTTGGTCATTGATAGTGCCCCTTTTGCGCTATCACTTACTCAGGCAATAGAACGTAAAATTGCCTATAGTATACTTGTCGCGAAGGACAAAACAGCCTATAAAGCGCAGTCCTATGGGCAGAAAAAAAAGCCTTTGATGAAAAGGCTCCTTTTAAATGGTTTATCCGCGATCACTGTTCTATGGCGGCGGTTGATCTAAAGGGCAGCTTACTCTTGTGGCAGCCCTTTTTCTTCTGATTGATCCTCTTCTGCTGACTCCAATTTGGTCAATTTAAACACTAGGATCCCCGCAACAATCACAATGACACCTAGTAGTTTTGCGGGAGAAAATTCCACTTTCTCTAACCCAAGCCAGCCAAGCGAATCGAACAAAAGCGCAGAACCGAGCTGTGAAATCAGGACAATCGAGATTCCATAAGTCGGACCAAGACGTTTGATACTTTGAACGAGGCAGATGACCACCCCTACTCCAATGGCTCCGCTCATCCAGTACCACGCTTCCATATGTCTTAATTGAAACATGCCGGTTCCTTCTAGCAAAAGACCCATCAAAAGTGAAGCAATAAAGCCCATACCTAGAACGAGAGTGGTCGTTGACCAAGAGCCTGTCTGCTCATTGACCTTAGTGTTAAAAATGGTTTGTAAGCTGACGAGTGCGCCAGCCGTGATGGCTAATCCTATTCCTATAATCATGTCTGAATCCCTTCATTTCTTCTATTCATAAATGTTTCGCTCCGCTATTTCTAAGAGTCCTTCCCGGTCAAGAATCGTAATCTTCCCTCTTCGCCTCTCTATCAGCCCTTTTTCACAAAATTGCTGAATCACCCGGTTAATATGACGGTAGCTTGTACCAATTAAGCTCGCCGCATCAGTAAGACGAAGTGCGCTCGCGCTGTTATCACCTGTTAACACAGACAATAAGTAGCTTGCGAGCCTGACCTCTACAGGATATAAAAGGTGGAAGCTCAAATCGTTTGATTTCGTATAAAATTTGTTTGTGATGCCCTTTAGTAAAAAGGTTAATACGCGGGGATCATCCTTCGCATGGCGCATGAGCGCTTGATGAGAAATCCTTAGCATATGTACTTCTGTGACAGCCTCCACTGTATTGACCATATCTGTCTGCTGAACGTATTCAATATCTCCAATCGCTTCAAGAGGATGTTTAAAACAAAGAATAAAGGTCTTCCCTTCTTTTGTGGTGGTGAAAATCTTTAATTTTCCTTTTACTAACAAGTACAAGTGCTCCCTCTGATCTCCCTTTGAACAAATCAGCTCACCTTGCTCATAGCGCCATAAGCTGACGTGTGATATGAGTTTCTGATGAAAGACGGTTTCTAATTCATGTGCCTTGAGATAAGAGGAAAATAGAGATTCATCATGAAGCTCCTCCATCTGACGTCCTCCTTTATAGCTTTAAAATGATGACGCCTACGATCATCAATAGAATTCCTGCATAATGCGGCCATTTCATTTTCTTCTTCTGTACACCAAACCATCCTTTTGCATCGATTGCAAAGGTAAATGCAAGCTGTGCAATGAGTAAAGCAGCGATGGTCAGTGTGACACCGATCATTTGAATTGCAGTGACTTCATTGAAAATAATAATGGCTGCAAATGCGCCTCCAATTAAATACAGTGGTTTCACCTTTCTATATTCCCTGAAGTGTCCGTCACGTACGATCAGTAAAATGATCAGTGCAATAATAAAACCGGTCAGCTGCGTGATGGTTGCCGCCTGCCATGTCCCGATATCCTGGCTGATTCTTGCGTTTGCTACGCCTTGCAGTGTAATACAAGCGCCTCCTAATAAAGCGAAAATAACACCTTTCATTCGTTCAAATGCTCCTTCTTTTTTCAGTCTAGTTCCATTAAATGATAGATGCCCTGATGTTGAAAAGGACATATGTCCCACTTTGCGTATTATATCAGAAACTTTTTCTTTTGCAGTTTCATCGTTTTAGATTTTTCACAGTGGGTACAGTTTTATATCACCTGAAAACAGAATATTGAATGGAATCACATATAAAAAGGAGACATGTCAGAATGAGAAATCAAGAGAAACATTTTATTAACGGAGAATGGATCGCATCAACAGGAAACGAAACGACGGAAGTCATCAATCCTGCTACAGAGGAAGTCATTGGCACCATTAGTTTAGGAACAAAAGAAGATTTAGATAAGGCAGTCAAAGCTGCTCGTGCCGCCTTTCCTTCTTTCTCAAAAACATCTCGAAATGAACGCGTAAAGATGCTGGAAAACATTGTGCGCGGTTACGAAAAGCGTAAGGATGAACTGATAGAAGTCATGACACAAGAGCTTGGCGCACCACTGAAAGTATCAGAAGAGGTTCATTACAAAATGGGATATGAACATTTTTCTAAAGCAGCGGAAGCACTTAAATCGTATACATTTACTGAGGACCGCGGCGGACACACCATTATAAAAGAAGCGATTGGTGTCAGCGGATTGATTACACCTTGGAATTTCCCAACAAATCAAACATCACTTAAAATCGCGGGTGCCATTGCAGCAGGCTCACCAGTTGTCTTAAAGCCTGCGGAAATTACACCTTTTGCCGCAATGATTCTTGCAGACATCATTGATGAAGCTGGCGTACCGAAAGGCGTCTTCAACCTAGTTAACGGAACTGGTGATGTCATTGGTGACGGCATTAGCTCACACCCTGATATTGACTTTGTTTCATTTACAGGATCAGGCGCTGTCGGCTCTAAAATAATGGAAAATGCTGCAGACAATATTAAGAAAGTGGCTCTTGAGCTCGGCGGGAAATCCCCTCTTATCGTCTTAGATGATGCAGATGTGGATGAGGCAGCCGAAACAGCCGTTCATCATATTGCGATGAATACAGGTCAAGTGTGTTCCGCAGCTACACGTGTGCTGATTCCTGAATCAATGAAAGACGCATTTGAAAAAGCGCTGCTGAATGCTCTGCCGAAGTTTACAGTTGGTGATCCGCGAGAAGATCACGCCACTGGTCCGCTTGTCTCCAAAAAGCAATGGGATACCGTGCAGTCTTATATTGAAAAAGGAATTGAAGAAGGTGCTCACCTGCTTGCTGGGGGAACTGGTAAGCCGGACGGACTAGACAAAGGATATTTCGCCAAGCATACTATTTTCACAAATGTGAAAAATGATATGACCATTGCGCAAGAGGAAATATTCGGACCCGTCATGAGTGTGATCACATATCAGGACCTTGATCATGCCCTTGAGATTGCCAATGATACAGTATACGGCCTTGCTGGCTATGTGGTTGGAAAAGATGAAAAAACATTAAAATATGTAGCTGAACATATTCGTGCCGGTCAAATTACCATTAACAATGCCGAAACAGATTACTTTGCCCCGTTTGGCGGCTTTAAGCAATCTGGTATCGGAAGAGAATGGGGAGACTTTGGGATCGAGGAATATTTAGAAGTGAAAGCTGTGATGGGACTTCCAACAGCATAATTTGAGAAAGGAGAAAAACCTTAGGGTTTTTCTCCTTTTTCTTGATAGAAAGAATCTGCCCCTGCTCCCCTACTTATCCACCAAGATGTGATATTTTTTGACCGTTGCTTTAGGAGGAAACGATTCTTGTAACTCATCAAACCAAACCTCAATCGTTTGACCCTGTGACAGCTCTTTAGAATCTACTTTTGTTAAATCCATAACGATGAGATCATTTTTATACTTTTCAATAAGAAGATGAGTTTTCAATGAATCATCGCTTTTTAGAGGCGTTTTATTGTTAATAAGAAGTAAGTTCGTCTCCCCTTTTCTTAGCAGGATGCCTTTTTTTGAAAAAGGTGCTGTTATTTTATTCTTATTGTCTGAATCCTTTATATGGCCCTTTGGAGAATGGCACGCTACTAATAAAATGAGAAAAAACAAGATGACAAGCCGAAAATATTTTGTGTTTTTAAATTTTAGCTGCATCAACTTTCATACACCCCTTTTCAATTCCTTACGATCGCTTCTTCATTCAAAACGGCTCATTTTTCTAAAGGTGCTTTATCCAGTTAAACGATTCACCTTCATGTTCCTTCACCTTGCAAAGGTATTAGAAATCTTAATCATGACAATCAATATTATATATTTTACTTAATGGCAAACTTTCGGTAAAGTTCAAATTGAACCTATATATATAATTCCTATCGAATTAATCTATGTTTATATTCCTTGTGAGGTGGATATCGTTGCAACTTCATGTATTGAACAGTCCGTTTAGTCAGGAGCAGGCAGAACTGCTTAATCAGCTGCTTCCGACTTTAACAGATCAGCAAAAAATTTGGCTTACCGGTTATTTATCAGCACAGGCAGCTTTAACCGGATTAGAAAATACTGCCCAAACCCCTTCTCCTTCTGCTGCAGCACCAGCGCAGCCTGTCAGTAAAGATGTGACCGTGCTTTATGGCTCGCAAACAGGCAATTCTGAAGGGTTAGCAAAAAAGACAGCGCAGCATCTTGAAGAGAAAGGTTTTCAAGTGACGCTCTCTTCTATGTCAGATTTTAAACCAAATAGTCTGAAAAAAATAAACAATTTACTCATCATCGTCAGCACACATGGCGAGGGAGATCCGCCTGATAATGCCCTTTCTTTCCATGAATATGTTCACGGCAGACGGGCACCAAAGCTTGATCATTTAAGCTTTTCTGTCCTATCACTTGGTGACAGCTCTTACGAATTCTTCTGTCAAACAGGTAAAGAATTTGATGAGCGCTTAAAAGAGCTTGGCGGAACGCGTCTTTTCGATCGAGTGGACTGTGATCTTGATTATGATGAGCCGTTTTCTGAATGGCTTCAAGGGGTGGCATCTTCACTTAGCGAAGGCGGAGCCGCAGCAGCCCCGCAGGAATCAGCGGAAGCAAACACTCAAACAGCTGCATCTGAATACTCAAGAACAAATCCTTTTTATGCTGAAGTGCTTGAAAATATCAACCTAAATGGCCGCGGTTCTAACAAAGAAACCCGTCATTTGGAGCTTTCTCTTGAAGGATCAGGACTTGTTTATGAGCCGGGTGACAGCCTTGGTATTTATCCAACAAATGATCCAGCCCTTGTTGATGAACTGATCAAGGCATGCGGATGGGATGCAGAGGAAGCCGTAACCGTTCATAAAAACGGCGACACGCTTCCTTTAAAGGAAGCACTCACCTCTCATTTTGAGATTACTGTCTTAACAAAACCTCTTCTTCAAAAGATGGCGTCCTCTACAAAGAGCGAAGCCTTGCAGGCCCTTTTAGAAGAAGGAAACGAAGAAAAGCTGAAAGCATATATAGCAGGAAGAGATTTAGTAGATGCTGCTCGTGATTTCGGTCCTTTTGAAGGAACAGCGGCAGACTTCACTGCCATTTTAAGAAAAATTCCGGCACGCCTTTATTCCATTGCAAGCAGCCTGAAAGCAAATGAAGAAGAAGTTCATTTGACGATCGGTGCTGTGAGATATGATGCTCACGGAAGAGAACGTCAAGGTGTCTGCTCAATCTTATGTGCGGAGCGCTTAGAGCCAGGTGATAAGCTGCCTGTTTATATTCAGCACAATCAAAACTTTAAGCTTCCTGAAAACCCTGATGCACCGATCATTATGGTAGGACCAGGCACAGGCATTGCGCCTTTCCGTTCCTTTATGCAGGAGCGCGAGGAAGTCGGTGCAGACGGAAAGTCATGGTTATTCTTCGGTGATCAGCACTTTGTGACGGATTTCTTATATCAAACCGAATGGCAAAAGTGGTTAAAAGATGGTGTGTTAACGAAAATGGATGTGGCTTTTTCAAGAGATTCAGAGGAAAAAGTATATGTCCAGCATCAAATGAAGAAACAAAGTAAAGAATTATTCGAATGGCTGGAGCAAGGTGCCTATGTATATGTCTGCGGAGATGAAAAACATATGGCGCATGATGTTCATGATACCCTTCTATCAATCATCCAAGAAGAAGGTGCGATGAGCAAAGAGAAAGCTGAAAGCTATCTAGCCAACTTGCAGCAGCAAAAACGCTATCAGCGTGACGTATATTGATTGAATGCTTGAAAGAAAGGAGCTTTTACTTACATGGTGAAGACAGCATTAACAGCGCCGGATGGACCTCCGAGCGACGTAGAGGAAATCAAAGAAAAAAGTGATTATTTACGGGGTACTTTAAAAGAAGTGATGCTTGATCCGATTTCAGCGGGTATCCCTGATGATGACAACCGTCTGATGAAGCATCACGGCAGTTATTTACAGGATGATCGTGACCTGAGAAATGAACGGCAAAAACAAAAGCTTGAGCCTGCCTATCAATTTATGCTGCGCGTCCGCCTGCCTGGCGGAATCGCTACATCCAAACAGTGGCTTGTGATGGATGAGCTTGCTCATCAATATGGAAACGGTACGTTAAAGCTGACAACTCGTGAAACCTTTCAGCTTCACGGTATTTTAAAATGGAACATGAAAAAGACCATTCAAGACATTCATTCCACTATGCTTGATACGATCGCTGCTTGCGGCGATGTGAACCGTAATGTCATGTGTACATCAAACCCCTATCAATCAGAAGTACACCATGATGTATACGAGCTTGCCAAAAAATTAAGTGATGACCTGCTTCCGCAAACAAGAGCGTACCATGAAATTTGGCTTGATGAGGAAAAGGTAGCGGCAACGCCTGATACAGAGGTTGAGCCGATGTATGGACCGCTTTATTTGCCAAGAAAATTCAAGATTGGTGTGGCAGTTCCTCCTGCTAACGATATTGATGTGTTTTCGCAGGATTTAGGCTTCATTGCGATTATTGAAAATGATCAATTAGTCGGCTTTAATGTCGCGATTGGCGGCGGAATGGGCATGACTCATGGTGATACAGCGACCTATCCTCAGCTTGCAAAAGTAATTGGCTTTTGTACACCGGAACAAGTTGTAGAGATTGCCAAACAAGTGATCACCATTCAGCGTGACTATGGAAACCGTTCGGTGAGAAAAAATGCCCGCTTTAAATATACAGTGGACCGCCTCGGTCTTGAGAATGTAAAAGAAGAGCTTGAGCGCCGCCTTGGATTTACCCTATTAGATGCAAGAGATTATCACTTCGATCATAACGGTGACCGCTATGGCTGGGTAAAAGGCATCAATGGCAGATGGCATTATACGATGTTTGTAGAAGGCGGACGCATCACGGATTACGATGACTACCCGCTGATGACAGGCATTCGTGAAATCGCAAAGATTCATACAGGTGACTTCCGCTTAACAGCGAATCAAAATTTGATCATTGGAAACGTCACATCTCACAAAAAGAAACAAATCGAGCAGCTCATTCAGGAGTTTGGTTTGTCAGATGGACAGCAGCACTCTGCACTGCGCCGCAGTTCAATGGCCTGTGTTGCTCTTCCGACATGCGGCTTAGCAATGGCAGAGGCAGAACGCTACCTCCCGCGCTT
The DNA here is from genome assembly GCF_038593345.1 of Bacillus sp. FSL M8-0350. NCBI lineage: Bacteria > Bacillati > Bacillota > Bacilli > Caryophanales > Bacillaceae > Bacillus > Bacillus sp. FSL M8-0350. The sequence continues at coordinate 1,845,362 of NZ_CP151985.1, forward strand.
GATTGACAAAATTGAAGAGATTGTCGAAGAAAATGGCTTAAGTGATAAAGAAATCACAATTCGTATGACTGGATGTCCAAATGGATGCGCCCGTCATGCGCTTGGTGAAATTGGCTTTATCGGGAAATCACCTGGTAAATACAACATGTATCTTGGCGCTGCGTTTGATGGCAGCAGATTAAGTAAACTGTACCGAGAAAATGTAGGAGAAGAAGACATTTTAAACGAGCTTGGCTCTCTTCTCCCCCGCTATGCAAAAGAACGCGAGGAACATGAACATTTCGGTGATTTTGTGATTCGGGCAGGTATTGTAAAAGAAACAACAGATGGCACGAATTTTCATGTGCAATAAAAAAGACAGGACGCTCTCCTGTCTTTTTTTTATGGATTTTGTTTTCTTTTCAAGTATTCGCAAATGCTGTTATACACATCAGGATTATCTAGAGACGAAAGATCTGGTGAAGGCTGCTGTTCATAAGCTCCTTTTAATAAACGACGGACGATTTTTCCGTTTCTTGTTTTCGGTAAAGCTGAAATGAGATGAATTTCCTTTGGTGTGAGCGCTTTTCCCGCATATGAACCAACATGTATTTTGAGCTCTTGAATGAATGCTGCTTCTTCGAAAGACTGTGAACTTGCCACAATGAAACAAACTAGTGCTTCTCCCTTCACCTCATCCTTTACTCCAATCACAGCAGCCTCATGTACGGCTGGATGCCCGACAAGAATGGATTCAATTTCAGCTGGACCAATGCGTTTACCAGCTGTATTAATGACATCATCCGATCTGCCCGTGATATGGAATGCGCCATCCTCTGATTGCATCACCCAATCACCGTGTGTCCACACCCCATCAAATCGTTTGAAATAGGTGTCTTCATATCGCTTCGGATCTTTCCAAAACCCACATGTCATGCCGACCCACGGCTTTTTCACAACAAGCTCTCCTACTTCATTCAGAACGCTCTCTCCTGCCTCATTATACACATCTGCCGCCATTCCTAAGATTGCCGCATTAAAAAGGATCGGTTTGATTGGGCGAAGCAGCGTACTTCCTACAATACCGCCAGAAACCTCTGTTCCCCCTGAGTAATTTAAGATCGGAATGTGCTTTTGACCAATGGTGTCAAAAAGCCATTGCCATGGTGCTTCATTCCACGGTTCACCTGTAGATATGATGGCTTTCACATGCGGCAGCTCAATGTCTGAAAGGTTTTGCTGCATCGCAGATCGAACAAAAGTAGGTGAAAGTCCAAAATGGGTGACTTTTTGCTCGTGGATGAATGACCAAATGTGCTGTTCATCTGGATAATCGGGGGCGCCGTCATATAAAACAATTGCAGCTCCATTGATCAAGCCGCCAAAGACGAGAAAGGGCCCCATCATCCATCCCATGTCTGTGAGCCAAAACAAACGGTCTCCTTTTGCAACGTCCATACAAAGACCGGCATCAAAAGCTGCTTTTACAGGAAAACCTGCGTGTGTATGGACAGCTCCTTTGGGTGTACCGGTTGTTCCAGAAGTGTATAAGATCATAAGAGGATCTTCATTTGAAAGATAAGTCGTTTCACTCATTGGTTCTTCTTTTAACAAATCGTTTAGCTGAATATCCTCTTTATATCCAGTAGGAGAGGAAGCATGTACAATGACTGTTTGGACAGTCTTGGTTTTGTCGATTGCTTCTGCCGCACATTCGCGCATGTTGATCGTCTTTCCCCGGCGCGTCACGCTAGAGCCTGTGACGACAATGGTTGCACCTGATGCACGAATACGTACGGCTAGAGGTTCACTTCCATAGCCAGAAAAAACCGGGCTAAAGATGACACCAATCTTTGCAAAGGCAAGCATGACGGCAGCTGTTTCCGGAAGCATCGGCATATAAATGACCGCCACATCCCCTTTTTGTATTCCCTTCTTCAAAAAACCAGCAGCGAGACGATTGACATTTTCCTGAAGTTCGAGGAACGTCCATCTTCTCTCTTCGCCCGCTTCATTTCTCCAAATCACGGCTGGTTGATGCTGGATTTCTTCATTCTCTGCCCATTTGTCAACAGCCGTTTCGACCACGTTGAGCCCGCCGCCTTTATACCAATTGGGCCACATGAATGAATCTTGGCCTAATGCGGCTTCATACGGCTCCTTCCACACGATTCCGACCGCCTTTTCGGCTTCTCTCCAAAACCAATCGGTGCGCTCGATACTAGCTTGATAGAACGCATCATAAGTAGAAAAACCAAGTGAATGCATCCATTTGTAAAGGCGTGTTTGTTTCTTCATCTGCTCTTCGGGTATCCACGCTGGTTTTAGGTTCATCATGAGGCCGCCCCCTTTAGACCGGATAAACCGGGTGTTTTCGTCTTGTAAATGTCATTTCTTTAGAGGTATAGGCTTGTAATCTATGACACAGCTCATCTCGCAAATGGTCAAATGGGATGACACCATCGACAATCATTTCAGAGGCAAGCTCATATATATTCATATCTTCCTGGTATTCCTTGCGTTTCTCTTGAATAAATGCTGCTCTTTCCTCAGCAGGCAGTTCGGCAATTTTATTCGCATAGACAGCATTTACAGCGGCTTCTGGCCCCATGACAGCAATTTGCGCAGATGGAAGAGCGAGACAGCAGTCCGGTTCAAAGGCTGGACCTGCCATTGCATATAAACCTGCACCGTATGCTTTACGAACAATGACGGATATTTTCGGAACGGTTGCCTCCGACATGGCGGAAATCATTTTCGCCCCGTGCCTGATAATGCCTGCTTGTTCCACTTTTGTTCCGATCATAAACCCCGGTATATCGGCAAGGAAAAGGAGTGGAATATGAAAGGCGTCACATAGCTGAATAAACTTGGCGGCTTTGTCGGCTGAGTCATGGAATAAAACGCCGCCTTTTACCCTCGGCTGGTTGGCAATAAGACCGACAGGCTGACCATTCATACGGCCAAATCCTGTAATCAGCTCTGCGGCAAACAACTTTTTGATTTCAAAAAATGATCCTTCATCAATGAGTAAATCAATGAGCTGATACATATCAAAAGGGGTATTCTGCTCCTTAGGGATAAGGTCCTGGAGGGTGATCTCTGATGGTTTAGGTGCGATTGCGGCTGCCCGTTTTGGTTTTTCTGTATAGTTGGCAGGCATGTAAGTTAAATAAGTGCGGGCGGTTTGAATGGCTTCTTCCTCTGTTTTTGCTAATATATCGCCGCATCCAGAAATGCTGCAATGCATTTTTGCCCCGCCCATTTCTTCAAGTGATACTTTCTCTCCAATCACCATTTCGGCCATTCGCGGTGAGCCTAAGTACATTGAGGCATTCCCTTCGACCATGACGACGATGTCACAAAAAGCAGGAATGTAAGCACCTCCGGCTGCCGAAGGACCAAATAGTAAACAAATTTGCGGAATACGTCCAGACAGCTTCACCTGGTTATAAAAAATGCGGCCTGCGCCCCTTCTGCCTGGAAACATGGCGATTTGATCGGTGATTCTAGCACCCGCAGAGTCGACTAAATACAGCATTGGGCAGTTGAGCTTTTCGGCTGTTTCCTGGATTCTAATGATTTTTTCTACCGTTTTGACGCCCCATGATCCTGCCTTGACGGTAGAATCATTTGCCATGACACAAACAGTCTGCCCATTCATCCGCCCTGTCCCTGTGATAACACCATCTGCTGGTAAATGTTCATTTTGACACTCGGCAAACATGGCATCCTCAATGAAAGAATCCTCATCTAATAACAACTGGAGGCGGTCACGGACAAACAATTTTCCTTTTTCTTTGTTTTTTTGATGGTATCGGTCTGCCCCGCCTTTCAGAATCTGCTGTTTTTTCAGTTCATATTCTTCGATCATACCCATTCCCCTTTCTTGCTACCTGCCTCTGTATTGAGGCGTGCGTTTTTCTTGGAAGGCTTGAAGACCTTCCGTTCGATCTTCTGTCTCAATGAGCCGTAGATAGGCTTCGTATTCCTTTGTCAAACCTGTATGCAAATCGTGATCAAGGCTTGATTGAATCGCTTGTTTCGCTTCTTTTAAGGCAAGCGGGCCATTTTTGATGATTTGTTTTGCAAGAGAGATGGCCTCGTTCATGAGGGAATCTGCTAAAGAGATATGCTCAATGAGCCCGATTTGAATGGCTTCTTCTGCTTGTAATGATGCGCCTGTGAAAATAAGTTCTTTTGCTTTACCGAGTCCAATGAGGCGCGGAAGCCGCTGCGTCCCTCCGCCTCCTGGTATGATAGCTAGTCCTGTTTCTGGCAGGCCGAGTCTTGCTCCGGCTCGTGCAATGCGGAGATCACAAGCGAGCGCGAGCTCAAGTCCTCCGCCTAGTGCGTGTCCGTTCATCACTGCAATGACAGGTACAGGAATGGATTCAATCACGATAAACGTTTGCTGAATCGAGAGAACAGCTCCTTTCGCTTCTGCTTCTGTCATCAATCGTCGTTCTTTTAAATCTGCTCCAGCACAAAAGACTTTTGAACCGGCTCCTGTAATGAGCAGACAGCGAATGCTTTCATCGTGTTTGATTTCTTGAATGATTTGATTGATCTCCTCCAGCATTAGAGCAGATAGGGAATTCGCTTGTTCTGGCCTGTTTAAGGTCATGATGCCGATCTGTTCATCTTGTATCGAAAAATGGACCAATGATGTCATGTTATTCATCCTTTATGAAGTAGTCTGAGAGTGAAAAGCGCGTAAACAGTGACTAGGAAGGGTTCGATCTACTTTTGCTTCAATCCATTCTGCCGCTTTAATTAATGCAGGAAGGTGAATATTTGTCTCAATTCCTAGTTTTTGAAGCATATGCACCACATCTTCTGTCGCCACATTTCCGCTGGAGCCAGGTGCATAAGGACATCCGCCAAGCCCGCCGCTGGAGGAGTCAAATATGGTAATCCCTGCTTTTAATGCCGTATAAATATTGGCAAGAGCCATCCCCTTCGTATCATGAAAATGAAGAGCGATTTTATCAGCAGGAAAACGTTCAAGTAAAATGTCTAAGCGCCTTTCTACTTGAAGCGGATGGGCTTCACCGATGGTGTCACCGAGAGATATTTCATCAATGCCATAAGAAAGCAAAATATCCGTTAACCGCAGGACTTGATCCATTGGCACTTGTTTTTCATACGGGCAGCCAAACACAGTGGAAATATACGCGCGTGTGTTTTTTCCTGCTGCTTTTAAATCAGCTGTCATTTGTTTGATAACAGGAAGTGTTTCATGGATGGATTGATTCATATTTTTCTTGTTATGTGTTTCACTCGAAGAGATAAACATAGCGCCTGTGTCAAGATTGGCTTCAAAAAAATGAGCTAAGCCTTTTTCATTGGGAATGAGTGCTGCATAGGTGATGTCGTCTTCTTTGTTAAAGGATTGGGTGAGTTCTTTGGCATCTTTTAAGGCTGGAACCCATTTAGGATGAACAAATGATGTGACTTCAATATAAGGGAGCTGGGCTGCTGCGAGCAGATCAATCCACGTTCGCTTCTCGCCTGTGTCCAGCCAGACTGATTCATTTTGCAGTCCGTCCCGCGGGCCGACCTCCCTGATAATCACACTCTTTGGTAATGCCATCTGGCTCCCTCCTATTCTGTCAGTTCTAGAAGAACCTCTCCTTCATCGACAAACTCTCCCTCTGCCTTATGCACTTTGCTGATGGTTCCGGTCTCTTCAGCAACGATCGGAATCTCCATTTTCATTGATTCTAAGATGGCAACCTCCTGTCCTTTTTGCACTTCATCGCCTTGTTTCACAAGAAGCTTCCATAAGTTTCCGGCCATTTGAATCGTGACAGTTTTCATGAACGGTTTCCCTCCCTTTTTTTCATGAGAAAATCGGTTGTGATGCTGCCTTGTAAGAAAGCAGAAGATCCGGCCATTTCCCTTAAAAGCGGTAAGTTGGTTTTGATCCCTTCTATTTCATATGCTTGTAGTGCCTCTTTTAATCGTTCTATTGCAAGTTTTCGCGTATCACCGTAAACGATCATTTTCGCCATCATTGGATCGTAAAAAGGGGTAATGAGGCTTCCATTTGTCACACTTGACTCATGACGGATATACGGAGCTTCAGGTGTGGAGAGCCGAGTGATTGTTCCTGGTGATGGATAAAAGGTGACGGGATCTTCCGCATAAATTCTAACCTCGATGGCATGACCAATTTGATGAATATCTTCCTGATTAAAGGAAAGCGGCTCACGTGCAGCGATTTTCAGCTGCTCCTCGACAAGGTCAATGCCTGTAATTTCTTCTGTGACAGGATGCTCTACTTGTAATCTCGTGTTCATTTCTAGGAAATAAAATTGTTGATGCTGATCGACTAAACATTCAATCGTTCCTGCATTTTCATACCCAATCGCTTTAGCTGCTTTGACGGCCATCTCCCCCATTTGATGTCTCACCGATTCATCGAGACAGGCGGCTGGTGCTTCTTCAATGATTTTTTGATGTCTTCGCTGGAGTGAACAGTCGCGCTCAAATAAGTGGACCCCATGGCCGAAGGAATCAAAAAGGACCTGAATTTCAATGTGACGCGCGTTTTCAATGACCTTTTCCATATACAGCGTCCCATCGTTGAAAAAGCTTTGCGCTCTTTTTTGATTCCCTTCAAAAGCCCTGTACAGCTCATCGTCATTTTGCACGAGCTGCATGCCAATTCCTCCGCCCCCACTTGATGCCTTGAGCATGATCGGATAACCGAGTGACTGCGCTTGACTGACCCCTTCTTCTGCATCATGCAGCGGAGCTGAAACGCCTGGTACAATGGGGATACCTGCTTGAGCCATCGTTTTTCTTGCTTCAATTTTATTCCCCATTCGCTGAATGACTTGTGCGGATGGGCCAATAAAGGCGATTCCTTCGCTGCGGCAGCGTTCTGCAAAGGCTGCATTTTCTGATAAGAGGCCATATCCTGGGTGGATGGCATCTGTATTTGACTGCTTGGCTGCCCTAATGATTGCTTCCATGTTTAAATAGCTTTCAGATACTTTTGCGCCTCCAATCGGATAGGCGCTGTCTGCTTCTTGCACATGAAGTGCATGCTGATCTGCTTCTGAATAAACGGCGACGGTGTAGATCCCGAGCCTTTTACACGTTCGAATAATTCGCCTGGCAATTTCGCCTCGATTTGCAATCAGTACTTTTTGAAACATCGCTGCCTTCACTCCTTTATTAGATCAAGCGCCTGCTTTTTCAGACGAAATTTTTGAATCTTCCCTGATGCAGTCATTGGATACTCGTCAGTGATGAAAAAATATTTAGGAATTTTGTAGCGTGCCATTTGCGACTGACAATAGCTGGTGAGTGTCTCAATCGTCACCGCCCTGCCTTGCTTGAGCCGAATGAATGCTGCGGCTTCTTCTCCATACGTCTCGTCAGGTATACCAACGACCTGTGCATCAAGAATGTCCGGATGAGTATAAAGAACGTCCTCAATCTCTTTTGGGTATACATTTTCCCCGCCTCTAATGATCATATCTTTCAGCCGTCCTGTGATTTTCACATAGCCGTCCTCATCCATCTCTGCTAAATCACCCGTATGAAGCCAGCCGTCCTGATCAATCACTTCATTTGTGGCTTCTTCATTTTTATAGTAGCCTTTCATCACATGATAACCTCTTGTACACAGCTCTCCTTGTTCTCCTCTTGGTACTTCCTCCGGTGTGCCTGGAACGGTGATTTTCACTTCGATGTGAGGAAGCGCCCGGCCGACCGTTTGAACCCGCCTTTCAAATGAATCATCCGTTCTTGTTTGGGTAATGACAGGAGAGCTTTCGGTCTGTCCGTAGGCAATCGTGAGCTCCTTCAATCCCATTTGTTCAATGACGGCCTTCATCACATGAGATGGGCAAAGAGATCCTGCCATAATGCCCGTTCGTAATGTGGACAGATCGTATTGGTGAAAATTCGGATGGTCGAGCTCTGCAATGAACATTGTCGGGACGCCGTGAAGGACGGTGCACTTCTCTTTTTCTACGGTTTGAAGAACTCGCTCTGGGTGGAAGGATTCAATTGGAATGATCGTTCCTCCTTTTGTGAGACAAGCAAGCACGCCAAGAACGGATCCAAAGCAATGAAAGAAAGGAACAGGGATACACATTCGATCCTTTTGGGTGAGCTTCATACAATCTGCGATTTGGCTGGCATTGCAGACAATGTTTGTATGGCTGAGCATGACTCCTTTTGGATAGCCGGTTGTGCCTGAGGTATATTGCATATTAATGACGTCATCCGGTGCAAGCTCATCCATTCGTTTCTCCCACTCATGATCCTCTGTTCTTTTGGCAGCTGCTTGAATACTGTTCCAGCTGCGCATGCCCTTTGGCGTGTGCTCACCTATATAGACGACACTTTTTAAATAAGGAAAAGATGAGGATGTGATCTCTCCTTGATGAGCGTTTTGAAGCTCCGGTATGAGTTCATCAAGCATTTTGACATAGGATGTCTCTTTGAACCCGTCTACGATAAACAGCATGCTACTATCAGAGTGCTTGAGTAAATAAGCGAGTTCTTGTGATTGAAAGTTTGTATTCACGGTGACAAGAACGGCTCCAATCGACGCGCAGGCGAATTGCAGCATGAGCCATTCGGGTACATTGGGCGCCATGATGGCGATATGATCCCCTTTTTGAACCCCTAATGCCATAAGACCTTTTCCGGTTTCCTTGACTTCTCGATAAAACGCTTCATATGAATAACGTAAAGAACGTTCTGGATACACAATGGCTTCATGTCCTGGATGCTGCTCCCTTTTCTCTTTTAATAACGAGCCGATTGTCTGTGGATGAATCGACATCATGGCTTTCCTCCTCCATTGATGGTAAGCGTTTTCATTATCGGATTACGCTAACAGTTGTCTTGCGATGACTAGACGCTGAATTTCAGAGGTCCCTTCTCCAATTTCCATTAGCTTGGCATCTCTCACAAGCCGTTCTACACCACATTCTTTCATGTAGCCTGTTCCCCCGTGGATTTGAACAGCATCAAGACTTGCTTTTGTCGCCATTTCAGAAGCGAAGAGTTTGGCATAGGCAGCTTCTTTTGTAAACGGCTTGCCGTGATCTTTCAGCCAAGCGGCTTTCCAAACCATTTGTCTAGCGAGCTCTATTTGCATCGCCATATCTGCCAGCTTAAATTGAATCGCTTGGAAGGAAGAAAGGGTCTGCCCAAATTGCTTTCTTTCTTTTGCATGCGAGAGCGAAGCATCTAGTGCAGCTTGTGCGATGCCAACTGATAACGCAGCAATTGAAATGCGCCCCCCGTCTAATGTATATAAAAATTGCTTAAAGCCTTTCGCTGGGTCTCCTAAAATATTCTGGGCTGGTACACGTACACCGTCTAAAATGATTTCTGCTGTATCTGAACCGCGCACGCCCATTTTGTCATATGGATTTGTAATGGTCAGCCCTTTTTGCCCTTTCTCCACAATGAAGGCGGAGATGATCGGGCGGCCGTTTTCATCTTGATCCGAGACAGCAGTGACGATAATGGTTCTGGCAAAATTGGCGTTTGTGATCCAGCACTTTTCCCCGCTAATGACATACTCTTGTCCGTCTTTGACTGCTTTTGTTTTCGTCCCTTTTGCATCTGACCCTGCATTTGGTTCTGTTAATCCGAAGGAACCAAGTGCTGTTCCAGAAGCCAGCGGGACAAGGTGGTCCATCTTTTGTTCCTCTGTACCAAAGTAATAAAGCGGGCTTGCGCCTAAGGAGACGGCTGCGGCATAGCTAAGACCTGTACTGGCACACTGTTTTCCGATTTCTTCTACAGCGAGTGCATATGATATCGTATCTCCTCCTGAGCCGCCGTATTTCTCTGGAAAGGGGATGCCCATAAAGCCGAGCTCCCCCATTTTTTGAAACGTTTTGGCTGGGAATACGGCCTGTTTATCAATGGTTTGAGCGAGTGGTGCAATTTCTGCTTTGGCGAAATCTTTGACCATCTGGCGGATCATTTGTTGTTCTTTCGTTAATTCAAAATCCATCTTGCTTCCCCCTTTAGCTCTTTTCTATCATATTTATTAATCAAGCAGCTGCTTCATGCCAAGCTTGATTGAATTCAGAAAATTAAAACAAAAATAATAGAAAAAAAGCATGATTGAAGAAAAATCCTCATTCATGCTTTTTTTCTATTATTTCACTATTTTTGTAGAAGGCTTGCTTTCGTGATGAAGACGATTAAGAGCCGTAATCTTGTAAGTATCCATTTTCTTTTGATTGACTGGGAGGTCTTTGATCGTTGTTATGGCGCCTTTTTCTTTTCTGACTGTTTGCAGTAATTCGTATGTTCCTTTATTTGTTAATCGATAGACTGCATAATAGGATACGGTAGAATGATCATTTTTGATTTGTAAAGCCGCACCATCCGCTGTCTTTTTCACAGATTGAATGATTGGTTTTTTAGGCGCTTTCTGATGAAGCCAAGGCATTTCTGGAATGAGAGCTGGTTTGCGGTATGACTCTTCTATCAATCGATCCTTTACATTCAAAGGGTTGCGATTGAGATCCTTCAGGCTGAAATGCATGCTTCCCTGCACGAGCTGTGACTGCCTGTTCAGCTCAATCTGCCTAAAATATTCTTCCGGATCAGACCAAGCAGGATCACTGTTTTGATTAATTTTATACGCCGCTTGACCAATGTACAGGTGAACCGGCTCCCCTTTCACCTCATTTGACCACCATTTCGTCAGCACGTCATAAGCGGCAGCTTGAAAGCCGATGCTCCAGTAAATTTGTGGAGTGACATAATCAATATCGTGCTGCTGAATCCACTCTCTTGTATCAGCATACAAATCATCGTAGTTGGTCATTCCTGCTGTGGTGTTTGAACCAGTCGGGTCATCTTTTATGTTGCGCCATACACCGAATGGACTAATACCAAATTTCACATAAGGTTTTTCTTTCTTAATGGTGTCATTGATTTGCTTCACCAGCTGGTTCACATTATCTCTTCGCCAATCTTCTATATGTGTAAATGCTTTTTTTCCATATGTTTCATACGTTTCTTGATCTGGAAACGGGACACCAGCTATTTTATTAGGGTAAAAATAATCATCCATATGCACCGCATCAATATCGTAGTTTTTCACAACTTCTTCTATGCCGCCTACAATGAAGTCCTGAGCCTCAGGAATGCCTGGGTTGTAATAAAGCTGATTACCATATGCAATCGTCCAATCAGGATGCTCTCTTGCAGGGTGATCGGCTGACAAACGGCTGAGATCAGTATGATTCATTGTGATTCGATAAGGATTAAACCAAGCGTGAAATTCAAGACCGCGTTTATGAGCTTCTTTGATCATAAACTCAAGCGGATCATACCCAGGATCTTTCCCTTGTGTTCCAGTCAAATATTCTGACCACGGCCCGTATGCTGAAGGGTAAAAGGCATCTGCTGTTGGTTTAATTTGCATAATGACGGCATTCATATTCATCGCTTTGATCTCATCTAACAAACGAATAAACTCTTGTTTCTGCTCTGCTACGGGCAGCCCCTTCTTTGAGGGCCAATCTAAGTTATAAACCGATGCAATCCATACCGCGCGCATCTCTCTTGTGCTCTCAAGCTTTCCTTTTGGCACTGGGCGAGCAGCTAGACTGCTAGAAGGAATCAATAAAAATACAAACATCAACATCAGTGTTAAAACTGTCATACTGATCTTTTTCAGCATGTTTTGCATCACCTCACCTTAAGTTTATTCCGCTTTTTGTGATGGAATGCCAGCAGATGGTGTAAGCAGAATGTTTTTCATTTCATTGAGCTGAGCTTCAGGGACTTTGCAGGCTTCAATTAAATACTGCTCTGCACTCCCGTATGTCTCCAGCATTTCGTGCAGCACATCTTCAAGATAATCTTGCTGCACACCGACAAGCGGCTGAATTTGTTCTTTTGACACCCGGTATAAACTCATCAATCGGACAAATCGTTCCTGCCTTCTGACGAGCATTTGCACGCCTTCATTGGAACGCATATATTCACTTAAAACGACAGCCAGCGGTACACCTGCTGTTAACTGAATCAGGGCAGATAAAAAACCTGTACGGTCCTTGCCACTCGTGCAGTGAAGCATCAGCGGGTAATGGCTTTGATCTGAAAGCAGTGTGAACAGCTGCCGAATCTCTTCTTTACGCTCTGTCAGCATGCTTTGATATAACTCTTTCATGATCGGTGTAAATGAGAGAGACTTCCCTTCTGTTACCAGCATACGAAACATGGTCCATTTACTCGGCATCTTACTGTCAGGCTGCATCGGAATATGAACGATTTTGTCGTGTTCCTTGATCTTTGCTGGATGTGATTTACGTTCTGAGGCTGTACGGAGGTCGCAAACGGTTTGAATCCCAAGTGCTGAGAATATCTCGATGTCTTGTTTCGTCAAACGGGATAAGTCTGCGGATCGATAAATCATTCCCTTTTTGATCACCATCCCATCTGTTGTTTGAAGTCCCCCTACTTCTCTAAAATTCGCAAGCTTTGAAAATGGGTTGTTTGATTGATTCATAGAAGTGAAAGTTCCTTTCTGGTTTCTTTCTTTTTTCTATCATACGCTTTTATATCAAAGGAGAAAAGAGAATCAATTGGCCTAATCCCAGTAAGAGAATTTATTGGTATAATGGAAAAAGGACATTCGGATTGATTGGAGATATGAAGTATGATAAAAACAAAACGGATTCAGCAAATCAAAGAGTATGTGTTTGACCGTGAATCTGCCTCACTTGATGAGCTTGTGGCGCATTTTGGTGTCTCAAAAAACACGATACGCCGAGATGTACAGGCATTGGTCGAGTCTGGCGTGCTCAAAAAAGTGTATGGCGGAGTGGCTGTGAACCATTCAACGTTAGTGGTGTATCAGGAGCGAAAGACCCGTCAGCTCAGTAAAAAGCAATTGATCGGTCAGACGGCTGCCGCTTTTGTGGAAAACGGGGATATGATTTTTATTGATTCTGGTACGACAACGCTTGAGATGCTCCCCTATTTGACTGAGAAACAGGTGACCATTGTGACCAATAATGTGGATTTCATTACACAGGCGATGCCTTATGAAAATCTCACCATCTTTTCCACTGGCGGGATGCTTGAAAGAAAAACGAATTCTTTCGTTGGCTATCAAAGTGTTGAGCGCTTAAAAGCTTACAATGTCAATAAAGCCTTTATCGCATCAACTGGTTTATCCATTGATCACGGCGTCACGAATTCGTCTCCGCTTGAAACCGATATTAAAAAGACGCTTGTTCAAAAAAGTGCCAAAACCTTTTTATTAGTGGATGATAGCAAATTCGATCATTACGCCTTGACCACGTTTTGTGATTTGCACGAGATTAATATCGTCGTGACCAATCAGGAGCCAAATGAAGATTATCTTCAATATGGAAAAGAGCATGATGTACGGTTTGTCACACCTTCATCGAATGAATAGATGGACAAAAAAACGGCTCAGGAATTTGAGCCGTTTTTTGATTCATTGATTTCAAGCTGCATGATCATACGGAATAAAAATCGATACACGGCCGAGATGACGTCAATGAAAGCCGTATCTTCGTGGATATCCTCAAGCTCAAGAAGCTGCAAATTCACATCAAATAAGCCATCTTGTCCATTAAATTGAAGCTGAGCACCATTTAATGGCGATAGCATGTCCTTTAGAATATTCGTGTCTTTTTTAGGATGTTTTAAACCGAATAGGACGGTATACGTTTGAAACACTTCATCCCATTCAATGGCCAAGCCATCCACTTTCACGACATCAAACCACTTGGATTCGATATAAATGAATTCTTTTTGATGTTTTTTCACATATGTAAGCGGTGTGTTTAGAAATGAGGCGTTTTCTGTTTGAATCATGTTCTCTGATTCCTTGTCTACACGCTCTATATATACATCGCCAAAACGGGCTTCTTCTTTTATTCTCGCCCCTTCTAATGTCCAATTGCGGCGCGCCGCTTCATCATATTCAAAGTCGGTCAGCGCCTGTCCTTCTTTTAGTAAGTCTTGTAAGCGATTTTGCAGTGACATGGCTATGTCTCCTTTCTTCTCCTTCATGTGTGTTTATTATTTTAGCATAACTCATGAAAAGAAAGATATGTCCTAGCATATGATGGTATGATAGTGTCAAAAGAAACATCTCGGAGGGGTACGTTTTGCTCACAATGACACTGGCAGAAAAAATCGTAGATGAGGTTAAAAAGGTGCTGACTGAGGAAATCATCATCGCACAAACAAACGGCACCATCATTGCAGCAACAGATCCAGCGCGCGTTGGACAATTTCATGAAGGAGCGTATCTGACATCTTTTGAAGGACAGAAACGAATTCTCACAAAGGATGACCAGCAGCACATGAAAGGCGTCAAAGCTGGCATCAATCTGCCTATTTATTTTAAGCAAGAGGTCATCGGGGTTATTGGAATGACAGGAGATCCTGTACATGTGTCTCCTTTTGGCGAAATATTAAGAAAAATGACCGAGCTGCTTATTCATGAACATGAATTTTTTCAAGAAACTGAAACGGATGAACGTCAGCTCGAAGCGTTTGTATTCGACTGGCTTCATCTGCCAGAGACAGCGATTGATCTCACTGAAAAAGCGTCGCGGCTTCAGCTTGATATCAATAAGGAGCGCGCAGTTGTTCTGATCGATTGTCAGGATGAATCGTTTATGAAGCAGAATCAATACAAAGAATTGAAGGAAACGCTGCATCTCACTAGTCAGGAGATCATCGTCCGCTGGGGGCATGCCCGTTTTTTGCTCATGCTGCAGACAACAGCAGATGATCGTAAAGCCTTGCAGCAGCGCCTGTTTCACATCCATGCCTCCCTTACGGCGCAGGGCACACAGGGGGTTTTGATTGGAGCAGGAAAACCAGCAGCTGCTCATTTGATGAAGCAATCCTTTCAACAAGCCTTTCGAGCATTAAAAATGGCACATGCTGATACACCGATTGTATTTGATGAAGATTTAACGCTTGAACTTTTTATGGAGGAAGTGAGTCAGGAAACAAAAGAAGTGTTTCTTGATCGAACAATCGCCCCTCTTCTCCCCTATCCTGAATTAGTGAAAACATTGAGGGTGCTTATGACATCAGATTGCTCATTGAAATATACAGCAGAAGCGATGCATGTCCATATCAATACACTGCATTACAGGCTAAAACGCATCCAAGATTTAACGACACTTGATCCAAAGCGTATGCAAGATGCAATGCTCTTTTATTTAGCCTTCATGTTATTAGATCATGATCCAAAAAAACGAAGCGAACAGCCCGATATTTTGTAGAATCGTCCATAGGCATGAGGCGATTCTTTTTTTATACTGAAAGAAACGATACGTCTCATCAATAGGAGTTGAATGCGTATGTTACATTCTGAATTTTTAAATCAATTAAAAAAGATTGTCGGTGCTTCTTACATGCAGGACAGTAAAGCCGATCGGCTTGCCTACTCTTATGATGCAACACCAAATTTTCAGCATATGCCAGATGTCATCGTAAGCCCGCATACGGCTGAGGAAATCCAGCAAATTGTCCGGCTCTGCTCCTCATATAACATTCCGATCGTGCCAAGAGGATCAGGAACGAACCTTTGTGCAGGCACATGTCCCACTCAAGGCGGACTTGTGATGCTGTTTACAAGAATGAACCAATTAATAGAAATAGATGAAGAAAACCTGACAGCAACGGTGCAGCCTGGTTTGATCACACAGGAACTCATTCGCCAAGTAGAGGCGAAAGGCCTCTTCTATCCACCTGATCCAAGCTCTATGAAAATCTCTACATTAGGCGGAAATATTAATGAAAATTCAGGTGGTCTCCGGGGATTAAAGTATGGAGTGACGAGAGATTATGTACTTGGACTTGAAGTCGTTCTGCCAAACGGTGACATCATCAAAACAGGCGGCAAGCTTGCAAAAGACGTGGCTGGGTATGATATGACCCGTTTGTTCGTAGGTTCAGAAGGAACGCTCGGGATTGTCACTGAAGCTACGCTGAAGCTTTTGCCGCTTCCAGAAACAAAACAAACGATGCTTTGCTTATATGAAAGTTTAGAGGAAGCCGCCGCTTCAGTGTCGGCGATTATTGCAGAGCGTATCATCCCCGCCACATTAGAATTTATGGATCAGCCGACTTTGGAAGTCGTTGAAGACTTTGCAAAAATCGGTTTGCCGACTGACGTTCAAGCGGTGCTGTTAATCGAACAAGACGGCCATCCTGAGGCGGTTACCTGTGATATGCAGCGCATCGCAAAAGTGTGCCAGCAGCACGGTGCAAAAGAAGTGAATATCGCACATTCTGAAGAAGAGGCCAATGCCCTTTTAACAGCGAGACGATCTGCTTTATCAGCTCTCGCCCGGTTAAGTCCGACGACCATTTTAGAAGATGCCACAGTCCCCCGGTCTGAAATTGCCAGCATGGTGCGGGCGATCGAAGACATTGCGAGAGAGTACGATGTGAAAATCTGTACATTTGGTCATGCAGGTGATGGCAATTTGCATCCTACTTGTGCAGCAGATGCAAGAAATGAAGAAGAAATGAAACGGGTGGAAGAAGCCTTTCAGGCCATTTTTGAAAAAGCAGTCTCACTTGGCGGCACCATTACGGGTGAACATGGCGTAGGTCTTATGAAAGCCCCTTACTTAGAACTAAAGGTTAAAAAAGAAGGCATTGCGGCAATGAAAGCGATCAAACAAGCGCTTGACCCGGAAAATATCATGAACCCTGATAAAGTGCTTGGAAAAGCCGCAAGAAAGCGGGTGGTGGTCTCATGAGTTCTAAACAAACAGAGATTCAGCAAGCATTTCAGCAGCAAATGGACGAAAAAGAGCTGCTCAATTGCATGCGCTGCGGATTCTGCCTTCCTTCCTGCCCGACTTATATTGAATCTGGTCAACAAGAAACACACTCTCCCCGCGGCCGAATTGCTTTAATGAAGGCGGTGAGAGACGGCGTCATTGAGCCAGATGAAGATGTCGAGCATTCACTGAATCTTTGTCTTGGCTGCCGTGCATGTGAACCGGTCTGCCCTTCCGGCGTTAAATATGGACGGTTACTTGAAGATGCAAGAGACATCATTCAGCAGCACAAAAAACAATCCATTCCTGTCAAACTTGTAAGACGTGTAGTGTTTAAAGGTCTCTTTCCTTCACAAAGCCGAATGAGGCAAGCAGCAGGACTTCTTCGATTTTATCAAACATCTGGTCTGCAAACGGCTGCCCGCAAAACTGGCATGCTGAAGGTGCTTCCACCGCACTTACGCCTGATGGAACAGGCGCTTCCAAAGGTGCCGCGTCAACAGAAAAGCCGTTTGACGGAATACAAAGCCGCCGGGCCAGCGAGAAAACGTGTCGCCTTTTTTACTGGCTGTTTAATGGACACGGTTTTTTCCAGTACAAACGAATCAACCATCCAGCTTTTGCAGCTGGCAGGCTGTGACGTCTTCGTTCCTCCTATTCAGACGTGCTGCGGAGCGCTCCATGGCCATAGCGGTGAAAAAGAACAAGCGAAAAAGTTAGCAAAGCGGAATATTGAAGCTTTTGAAGAGATAGATGCGGATGCCATTGTCATGAATGCGGGCGGTTGTGGCGCTTTTTTAAGTGATTACGATCATTTGCTTTGCGATGATCCGGATTTTCAAAAGCGAAGTGAAGCCTTCTCAAAGAAAATCACGGATATATCAGACATTTTAGTGGAGCTGGAATTTCACCGCCGCATGCCGCTTGCTTTGCCAGAGCAAGTCATCACCTACCAAGATTCCTGTCATTTGCGGAACGGAATGGGTGTACAGCATGCGCCAAGGGTGCTGATGAAGGCCATTCAGGGTGTATCATTTAAAGAAATGAAGGATGCGGGCCGGTGCTGCGGCTCAGCTGGTATTTACAACATTTTGCAGCCAAAGATGTCGATGCAAATTTTAGATCATAAAATGACAGAAGCCAGCCAAACAAAGGCGGCTGCCATCGTTACATCTAATCCAGGCTGTCAGCTGCAAATGGCAGCAGGCATCAAACGCTCAGGGCACTCGCCGAGCATGCGCGCGGTCCATTTAGCTGATTTATTATTAGAAGCCGTTCTATATGGAAAAAAAGCGTCCAGCCCATCAAGCTGAACGCTTTTTTTCATGCATATCTTTAGACAATTGGTTAGATAATAGAGGCAAATCGCCGAAGGAGCTGGTTCAAATGCTGAAGAAAAACAAACAACAAAAGGACCCGAATTCAGTATTTGAAGCATTGTCACGTTCTGCTGATTTTACAAATGAGCTGTCTCGAAATGGAGATTTTCTGTATAGGATTTCCTTTTTTCGTTCATTGATTAATGGACATCTTCTACATGAACAAATTCTCCCCTCCCTCAAACAAATGCATCTGACACCCACTCTTGAAGAGTTGAAAGAACGAATTCCCATTGAGCAGGCTGTCATCACGAGTGATCTTCAAAAAGTGGAAGAAGCCCTTCACCGGGGCAACATTGCCATTAGACTTGAGACAGACTGGGGCAAAACGCTTCTTTTGCCGATTGAAGAAAAGAAAGGCAGACAAGTAGGTCCGCCTGAGATTGAATTTGGGATTATTAGTGCACAGGAAGCATTTGTAGAGTCTTTAGATACCAATTTAAATTTAGTCAGGCGGCGGCTGCCAACGCCTAACCTGAAAGTTGAGGAAAAGACGGTTGGTACGCTGTCTCAAACAAAAGTAGCCGTGTTATATATTGAAGAAATCGCCAACCCGGAAAACATCGAAACGGTTCTTCAGCGAATTGAGGACGTTAATTATGATCAGATTTTAGATGCGAATTACCTTGCTCAAATGCTTTATGATGTGTCCAATACGATCTTTCCGTTGTTTTTGAATACAGAAAGACCCGACCGCGTGTCTTCAGGTTTATCAGAAGGGAAAATTGCCATATTAGTGGATGGTTCGCCTCATGTCTTGCTTGCCCCGACTATTTTACTTGAGTATTTTTCCACTATGGAAGACTATAATATGTCATGGATTGCGGCTTCTTGCTTTAGGCTATTGCGCATATTTGCTGTGATATTTTCCATTTTTGCGACACCTTTATATGTAGCCGTTTTAACCTTTCATTATGAGCTGATCCCAAAGGATTTATTAGAAACCATTGTGTCCTCGCGCTATCTTGTGCCATTTCCTCCGATCATTGAGGCACTATTTTTAGAGATTTCGATTGAATTACTAAGAGAGGCTGGATCCAGGCTTCCGACAAAGGTAGGACAAACACTCGGGATTGTTGGCGGGATCGTCATTGGACAGGCGGCGGTGGCAGCGGGCTTAACAAGTAATATCCTGCTGATTATTGTGGCATTGTCTGCTCTAGCTTCCTTTGTCACCCCGATCTATAAAATGGGAAATGCCATCCGGCTTTTGAGGTTCCCTTTTCTATTTGCAGCACAGGTTTGGGGAGCCTTAGGAATTTCACTGATGGGCGCTTTTCTGATCACCCATTTGATGAAATTAACCTCTATTGGGCAGCCATACCTTGAACCCATTTATCCACCTCGTCTAGCTGATTTAAAGAGCAGTTTGATTCGCCCTCAGCTTCGCTTTTTGAATAAAAGGCCGGATAATTTACGCGGACAAAATAGAACCATTCACCAGCCAAAGCCTAAGCAAGGCCGGAAGGGGAAAAATGATTTTTATGAATAAGGAAGTGAAGGCATGAGCTCTTCTTCTGTCAAAGAGAAATTTCAAGTATCCCCTTTTTTTGTGTTTTTTCTCATTAATGCCAATCAAGTAGGTGTCGGCATTTTAAACTTTCAAACGAACCTTGTCCGTTCCATGAATAATGACGGATGGATCGCCATTCTAATTTCTGGCATCAGTGTCAATGTGATGATCTTTCTGATTTACTTGATGTTTAAAAAGGCTCCTTCGGATGAATTTGTTCATATTACAAAATTCGTATTTGGTAAATGGATTGGGCAATTATTCAATATTCTCTACATCTTATACTTTTCATGTTTGTCGCTTACTGTCCTCGTCCATTATATGGATGTAATCCATGTGTGGCTGTTTAAAGAAATTCCGGGTTTTTTGTTTGCTGCTGTACTGCTTGTGCTAGTGTATTACATTCATACCGGCGGCTTTAGAACCATTGCAGGATGGGCGTTTTTTAGCATTATACTCACATATTGGATGACGTTTATTTGCTTTTACGTCATGAAATATAGTCACATTCGCTTTATGTTTCCAATGTTTGATCATACATTCTCGCAGCTGGTAATGGGTCTCAAAGATGCCTCCTTACCCATGTTTGGTTTTGGAACGCTGCTTGTCTATTATCCCTTTATTAAAAAAGCACAAACGTCACAAAAATTTGCCCACATGGGAGCATTATTCACGACATGCTTAAATTTACTTGTCTTTCTCGTATCCATTGCGTATTATTCGAGTGCTCAGCTTAAATTAACAAAATGGCCAACATTGACGTTAACAAGCATTGTGAAACTTCCCTTCATTCAGCGCTTTGAATTTATTGAAGTGTCTCTTTGGCTGCTTCTTATTATTCCAAATATCGCGATTCCATTATGGGCTGCGAGCCGAATGGCGAAACAAGTATTTCATACAAGCCAGCGCGTCAATTTAATCGGTCTCAGCATTCTCATTCTGATCATGTTTTCGTTTTTTGCCGGTGCAACTTCTTTTGAAACCTTTAATCAATGGGTGGAATATAGCGGATTCATTCTGATCTATGGATTGATTGTCTGTATGGTCATTGGACTGATGCTGAAAAAAAGGTGGGTGAAAAAACGAACATGAAACAGTATGTACTCATAGGTCTTATGTTGTTTAGTCTTTTGTTAACTAGCTGTGCACAGCCCCGGCTATTAGATGAATTAAATATCTCTCAGGCGGCAGGATTTGATTTAATGGAAGATGGCGAAATGAAGGGCTTTTTTGTCTTTCCCGTCTTTAAAAGTGAAGAGCAAGGCAGCTATCAAATATTAAGTGCAAAGTCAAACACGATTAGTAATATCCAATTTCTCGTGTCAGAAAAATCGCCTTTTCCGGTGGTTATGGGCCAGGTGCTCGTTATTTTAGTCAGTGAAAAGTTAGCAAAAGAAGTCGGCATGATCGATTTAATGAATTACATTTATCGTGATCCTATTATTGGTTCACGCCAAGTGTTTGCGATTGTTGGCGGAGAAGTCGAAGAATTATTATACACAAAAATGAATCAAACGAACTTAAATATAGGTGTATATCTCTCTGATTTGTTAACGCAAAATATGCGAAATGGCAATGAGCCAGTCACAAATCAGCATATTTTTATGAATCAGATGATGGCAAAAGGGGTCGATGCTTATCTCCCTTACATTGAAAGAACAAGCAATGCCATCAAGGTCTCGGGCGTTGCTCTATTTGATCAAGAAAAAATGGTGGGTCATATTCCAGGAGAAGACACGTTCACATTTAAAGCGATGATTGAAAATCATAAAAATGGCATCTATGAGTTTCAATTGCATGATCGAGCAAAGACTCATGTTGTCATTGAAAATATCAAATCACATGTGTCTTACCAGATCAAACCGACGAAAAACCTAACAAAAAAGCCTCATATCACGATTGATATCAAACTAAAAGGCGAATTAAAAGAATTCATGAAGTCCAAAAAAATCGATAAACCGAATATATTGGACCAAGTCGAAAAAGAAGTTGAAAAACGTATCACTCAGCAAGGAGAAGATCTTGTACAGTCCTTTAAAAAGCAAAACATAGACCCGCTTGGACTGGGCCTTAGGTATAGATCAAAAGACAAGGCAATGACACCAGAAAAATGGCAAGACATTTATCCTGATGCGGATGTAAAAGTGAAATGCCGCATGAAAATTGTTCAAACGGGAGTCAGCCAATAAAAAGGCTTATTCAAATATGTCTTGTTTGTTCTCCAAGATATTGGACACTTTCATTTTCACTCGTGGAACCTGATCTTTTTGATTAACATCATGTAAAATCTTCTCTACTTCATTTTTATCAGTTTTAAGGATTTTAGGTGAAAATTGTTCCACTAGGGCCGGTCCATTTCCTGCACAGTTTGCCATTGTATCTAGTGCAATTAAGCTGAAAGGCCTTCCTTTGTTTAGCCAAGATTTCATTCTTTCCCAGGTTGGACAGCTGACGGCTGCCAGCCTTCCCCACTGATCGTGAAATGGGTGCAATTTGACTCCATCCAATCCAATATTTTGTGAGAACGGAAACGGTGCAGGCAAATAAAAGCCTCTAACGGCAAATCTTTTTCACTGATCGATTTCAATTTTTCTAATATATGGTGTAATCCCTCATCTCCCGGCAAACTGCTAGCTGCTGCCTACGAAAGTGGGTAAAGGAATTCTTCGTCCTCGTAATCCAAAAGTTCCCTGACCCATTCAGCGGCAAATGTATCTAAAACATCAGCCGTGATCTCTAACATTCACTTCGGCATGCTCCGTTTCATGAAACCTACTTTGAATAGAATCCAAGATTTTTTGCTGATCGTGCTGTTTCAAAGCATCGATGACATCATCCTCAAGAAACCATCTAGTGATTGAAAAGTCTAATATAGACACCAAATCATGCCTAACGGCTTGTAATGTTGGAGCTTTCTCGCTTTTGGTGATGACGACAGCCTCCTCTAATTGAAAAGCCTGTCCGTCCTCTCCATAAAAATCATCAAACAATAAAAATTGTTTAGGAGAATGGAGAACAGCTAGGTTATACCATTCAATAGGCTGTAATGAATAGCTGAGCAGTCTTTCGTGGCATTGATGGCATAATTGATAAGGCTGTTTCGGTTATCTGACGATTCTACAACGTTCATTTCGTTTTTTTGACAGGCTTCACATAAAGTAGTTGCGTTTTCACTTCCTTTTACTGCTATTCTGCTTCTTTCATTGGAGCAAGCTTAAGGTGAAATAGAAATCATTCTTTCTATAACCGCGGCCATTCGTCCATATTGTTTCAAATGAAGAAATAACGATCTTCTAATCTTCATCCTTTACATCGGGGTCTTCCGGAATCGGTTCATTTAAGATTTCTTGGACGAGCTCTTTATATTGCTCGAGCTGCTTTAAATGCGTTTGAAACTGCCCTTGATAAATGAGATAAGATTCCCCGTCAAATACGTAACGAATCTTTTTTTGCTGGATTAATTTTTCAACATATGCTTCAGATACTTCTAAGTTTTCAGCTGTTTCTCCAATTGTTAAATACATGCATGTGCACCACCGTTCGTTTCATCTTACAAATTATATCACGAGCTGGTGAAAAAACAGTTATCGCTTGTTCATGTTTTTTTCATCTTTTCTTCACTGATTCGTCAACTCGCTTTTGTACAGTATTCATACATCCACTCAAACACTAGGAGGTGATGATCCTTCGCATGACAAAGAAAAATATTCGGACCTATGCCGCATTTTTAACTGTAGGCGCTAGCAATACGATGATTGACTTTCTGTTCTTCTTTTTTTTAACTGCTTGCTTTGTTCCCTCTTTTCTTGCACAGTGCTTGTCCTATACCGCAGGAATGCTGAACAGTTATGTTTGGAATCGAAAATGGACGTTCCAAGTGAAAAAGAAAGCTGACAAGTGGGAATGGATCAAGTGGGCCACAGTCAACGGCGTAGCGTGCCTCCTCACCTATGTTGTCTTATATGTCATACAGCAAGCAGGTTTCTCATTATTCATTAGTAAAGCGATTGGTACCCTTCTTGGCATGATGATCACTTTTACTGGAAGCCGCCTATGGGTTTTTCCATCAGAAAATAAACCATCAGAAATGGAGCGATGATTCAATGAACATTAAAAAAGCCGTCATACCAGCAGCCGGATTAGGCACACGTTTTTTACCCGCAACGAAAGCACAGCCAAAGGAAATGCTGCCTATTATCGACAAACCCGCCATTCAATACATAGTTGAGGAGGCTGTTCAATCAGGCATTGAAGATATACTGATTATCACAGGAAGAAATAAAAAATCGATTGAAGATCACTTTGACCGTTCGATTGAGCTAGAACACACGTTGCTTGAAAAAGGGAAAGAAGAACAGCTTGCTGAAATCAAACATATTGCGGATATGGCCAATATTCATTATATTCGTCAAAAGGAGCCCTTAGGTCTTGGACATGCGGTATTATGTGCACGTCATTTTACTGGCAATGATCCTTTTGCGGTCCTTTTAGGTGATGATGTCATGGTGTCAGAAAGACCTGCACTCTCTCAGCTCATGGAAGTCTTTGAAGACAAACAAAGAGAGGTCATTGGCGTCCAGCAAGTGGATCGTCTAGATGTCAGTAAGTATGGTATGATAAGACCAGCTAGAATAGACGGTCAAGTGTTTGAAGTCACAGACTTAGTGGAAAAGCCAGCAATTCATGAAGCTCCTTCCGATTTAGCCGTCATGGGCAGGTACCTGTTAACACCATCGATTTTTCCTATTTTACAAGGAATCGAGAGAGGTACCGGGAACGAAATCCAGCTGACAGATGCGCTGAAAATCATTGCACATGAATCACCCATTTATGCAACACAATTAGATGGGATGAGATTTGATGTTGGTGATAAGCTCGGCTCGTTTAAGGCAGCGGCAGAACTTGGATTAATGCGTCATGATATGCGGCCAGCCATGCTAGCATATATGCAAAGCATACTCATGAGAGAAGAAAAACAAGCATAGGCTCTTATAAGGATGCTTGAAGAAAATTCGTATTTAAAGGCAGAGTGAAATGAATGGGAACCTTGTTTAATGAAATTTTAACCTGGCTGACAAGCCTAGGTTACGCGGGTGTTGCACTTGGACTGATGATTGAAATCATTCCGAGTGAAATTGTACTTGCCTATGGCGGATATATGGTATCAACAGGCACAATTGGTTTTGTAGGAGCTGTGATTGCCGGCGTCATCGGTGGTACGCTCGCCCAGTGTTTTATTTACTGGATCGGTCTGTACGGCGGACGACCTTTTTTAACAAAGTATGGAAAGTATTTATTCATCCATGAACATCATATCGCGACTGCAGAGCGCTGGTTTGATCGGTATGGAACCGGTGTAGTCTTTACCGCCCGCTTTATCCCTGTTGTCCGTCATGCCATCTCGATTCCAGCGGGTATTGCCAAGATGCCTTTTTTGAAATTTGTTTTCTTGACAGGATTAGCTGCCATCCCTTGGTCTATCTTATTTATCTATCTTGGCATGCAGCTTGGGACGAAATGGGATCATATTCAAAGTGTTGCTCATGCTTATACAACCCCCATTATGGTCATTGCCATCGTCCTGATTGTTCTCTACTTTGTACTCAAAAAAATTCGGACGAATCGAAAACGGACAATCTAACAAAAACGCCTTTCACCAGATCAGTGAAAGGCGTCTTTTTATATGTGTGCTGATTGTTTTTTCATATATTGGGATAATTCTATAATCATTGCTCCCATTCTCTCAAGTGACGGGGCAAGAATTCGGTCTATTCCCTCTTCTTTTAAAGCTTCAGCCGTGACTTTTCCGACAGCTACTGCAAGCACATCCTGCTCGAATAATGCTTGCAATTCTTCTTTTCTGCCCCATTCTGCGGCTAGTTTGAAAAAGGCGTGGACCTGGACAGCGGTTGTAAAACAGACGGCATGAACTTGTCCATCTTTCATTTCTTGCAGCAGCGTTTCAGCTGCCTCTGGTTCAGGAGGTGTGTGCTGATATGGTAAAAGCGGCAAAACATCTGCCCCCTTGTCATGTAAAAACTGAATGAGAGCTGGTGCATTTTCACCATGAAGCTGCACCATCACGCGTTTTCCTTGAAACTCCTTGTCTTCAAGCTTTGAAATCAAGTCACGAACCGTTCCGTCTTCATCAGAGACCTCTGGCTGAATTCCGCGTTTTTTCAGCGCAGCAAAGGTTTTGTACCCTCTTGAAGCAATATGTGCGTTTGATAGAATGTTCACAAATTCTTTACCAAGTTGCAGCTCTTCTGCACTCTCAATCAATGTATCTGTACCGATGCCTGTTGTCAAGATCACCCAGTCGGCCCCTTGTCTCACAAAGGTTTCTATGCCTGGCTTTAAATCCTCTTTGGCTAAAAATACGGTTCCTTGAAGAGAGCGAATAACGGCTTGTCCTCCTTGTTTTTCGACAAGTGTACGCATTTCTTCTGTTTTTCTTGTTCCACAAATGGCAATCGTTTTTCCAGATAAGCCTTTACTCATGTTATCCCTCTTTTTCTATCACATTTGATATGTATTAAATATAGATTTATTTGGAAGACGATGCAAGTGTCTACTAAAAAAGAGCTTGACGTTTCTATCGAATTCGAGTATCTTTTGTAAGTGCAAATTGTAGGAGGTCATTATGGAAAAACAGAATGTTCAAGCAATTCGATTATCAATTGCAGACCCAACACCACTTGGTTTGTTTGGTTTAGCAATGGTGACGCTCGTTGCGTCCTCACAAAAACTAGGAATCACAGATGGCACTTCTCTTATTTTACCTTGGGCTATCTTCCTTGGAGGAATCGCGCAGCTGATCGCGTCCATACAAGATTCAAAGCATCATAATATTTTTGGAGCCACTGCTTTTGGCGCATTCGGTCTTTTCTGGATGGGCGTTGGAACAACTTGGCTCATTCAAGCCGGCGTCTTTGGGAAAACGCTTGCGGGAGCAGCAGATCCAAAACAGCTAGGCTTTGCGTTTATTGGCTATTTGATTTTCAGCTTGTTTATGACGATTGGTGCAATGGAAACACATAAAGTGTTATTTTTGATTTTCGTCTTTATTGATTTCTTATTCATTGGTCTTTCCCTTAGCACTTTTGGTGTGATGTACGATGTGACTCATACCATGGCTGGTATTGCAGAATTGATCATTTCCCTGCTCTCATTTTATGGTTCTGCAGCTGTTGTCCTTAATACACATTTTGGCCGTATTGTTCTGCCAATCGGACAACCATTTCGCATTTTTACAAAAGCTTAAATAAAAAAGAACTGCTCTGTGCAGTTCTTTTTTTATGTTTATTTTTCTTGTGCCTCTTGAAAAATCTCTCCGATGATTTCATACGAGCGCATTCTTTCTTGATGGTCAAACATATCCGAATTAATCATCACTTCATCTGCTTGAGTAGCTTCTATAAAGGCTTCTAATTCTGTTTTCACCTTTTCTTTATCCCCAATGATAGTCGAGCTTAATTGTTCATCCACCATTGCCTTTTCATATGGACTCCAAAGACCGTCCATGCTGTCGACAGGCGCCTTCAGTTTTCCTGGTGTGTTGCGAATGAGACTTAAAAACCGCTGATAATGAGAGGTTGCCAAATATTCAGCCCGTTCTGTTTGATCTGCAGCAAAAACCGTCACACCGACCATGGCATAAGGCTCTTTTAATACATCAGAAGGTCTAAATGACTGTCTGTACAACTCTAACGCGGGAATTGTATTTTTAGGTGAGAAGTGTGCTGCAAAGGCAAATGGCAATCCAAGTTCTCCTGCAAGTCTAGCGCTAAAACCGCTTGAACCAAGGAGCCAAATTGGAATGTCCAGGCCTTCTCCTGGAACAGCTCTTACATGTTTTTTAACCTGACCGGTCGGTTTGAAATATTGACGAAGTTCTTCAAGCTGCTCAGGGAAATCTTCTCCGTTATGAAGATTACGTCTAAGCGCCCTTGCTGTTAACTGATCTGTCCCTGGTGCTCTGCCAAGACCTAAATCAATTCTCCCCGGATACAATGTCTCAAGTGTGCCAAATTGTTCGGCAATGACAAGTGAAGAGTGGTTTGGCAGCATAATCCCGCCAGATCCTACTCGAATTTTTTCGGTTCCTCCCGCAATATATCCAATTAAAACAGACGTTGCAGAGCTCGCTACCCCTTCCATGTTATGGTGTTCTGCCAGCCAGTATCTATGATAACCCCACTTCTCCGCCTTCTTTGCTAAATCCATACTACGATCAAAAGATTCTTTAATGGTACCTCCTTCTGTCACTGAGGATAAATTTAAAACGGAATAGGCTTTGCCTTGTAAAACTGATTGACTCATATATGATGTCCCCATTTCTGTCAAAAATCATACTATTTTATACTTTCAACACCATAACACAAATCAATGAAAGATTTAAATGATTTGATTCGATGATTTTCGAAATGATGATTTTCTAGGTTTTACTTCCAATTTGAAAATTTGCACATAGAATGAAATATCAATTCTAGGAGATGGGCAATTTGTACAATCAATTCGAACACAAATGTCCCTTTTGCGGTAAATACCATGAACAGCCTCATTACAAAAGATCACGTCATGACCGTCCTCGAAAAAGAGACTGTCCATTCATTAAACAAGAATATTCAAAACAAAATACATCTCAAGGGAATCAACCTTGCCACAATGCAAAAGGAATAAAACAATCAAAACAAAATCAAAGAGCTGGACCAAGAGGCCCGGCAGGCCCAGCAGGTCCCCCTGGACCAACCGGACCTACTGGACCTGCTGGCGGGTTAACCGGCGCCCTTCCTTTTAATCCCTCACAATCACAAGATTACGATGCAGGGCAAGTGGTCACGTTTGATGGCAGTACTTACATTGCCAATGTTGACGCTCCATCAGGAATACCTGGACTCTCCCCCGACTACACCCTTTTGGCTGCTTCTGGAGAAACTGGTCCTACGGGTCCTACTGGGATCGGATTAAGTGGTATTGAAGCCTATGATCCTGTTATGGCACCAACATATTCAGTAGGTCAGGTGGTCACTTATGGTGGTGGTACGTATATTGTGGATTCTGCACCACCTTCAGGTACGCCAGATACGTCGCCAGATTACACACTTTTAGCAGCACCAGGTGAAACTGGTCCTACTGGTGCAACTGGGATTACTGGAGATACCGGGTCTACTGGTGCCACGGGTAGTACTGGATCAACTGGTTCTACCGGACCTACCGGTGCA
The DNA here is from genome assembly GCF_038593345.1 of Bacillus sp. FSL M8-0350. NCBI lineage: Bacteria > Bacillati > Bacillota > Bacilli > Caryophanales > Bacillaceae > Bacillus > Bacillus sp. FSL M8-0350. The sequence goes on from NZ_CP151985.1 coordinate 1,874,256, forward strand.
ACTGGTATCACTGGACCAACTGGTCCTACTGGGGTGACAGGTATCACCGGATCAACTGGTCCTACTGGCGCAACAGGGATTACGGGAGCTACTGGTCCTACTGGTGCCACAGGTAGTACTGGATCAACTGGTCCTACCGGCGCCACAGGGATCACCGGATCAACAGGTCCTACTGGCGCAACAGGGATTACGGGAGCTACTGGTCCTACTGGTGCCACAGGTAGTACTGGATCAACTGGTCCTACCGGCGCCACAGGGATCACCGGATTAACCGGACCTACCGGGGCTACGGGAATCACTGGGTCAACTGGACCTACTGGTGCTACAGGTATTACTGGAGCAACTGGAGATACGGGTGCTACAGGCAGCACTGGACCAACTGGACCTACTGGTGCCACGGGGATTACTGGAGATACCGGAGCTACAGGTAGCACTGGATCAACTGGTCCTACTGGTGCCACGGGAATCACCGGAACAACTGGGGCTACCGGACCTACCGGTGCCACGGGTAGTACTGGAGCTACTGGTTCTACCGGACCTACCGGTGCAACTGGTATCACTGGACCAACTGGTCCTACTGGGGTGACAGGTATCACCGGATCAACAGGGCCTACTGGCGCAACAGGGATTACGGGAGATACTGGTCCTACTGGTGCCACAGGTAGTACTGGATCAACTGGTCCTACCGGCGCCACAGGGATCACCGGATTAACCGGACCTACCGGGGCTACGGGGATCACTGGGTCAACTGGACCTACTGGTGCTACAGGTATTACTGGAGCAACTGGAGATACGGGTGCTACAGGCAGCACTGGACCAACTGGGCCTACTGGTGCCACGGGTAGCACTGGACCAACTGGAGATACCGGAGCTACAGGTAGCACTGGATCAACTGGTCCTACTGGTGCCACGGGAATCACCGGAACAACTGGGGCTACCGGACCTACCGGTGCCACGGGGATCACTGGACCAACTGGTCCTACTGGGGTGACAGGTATCACCGGATCAACAGGGCCTACTGGCGCAACAGGGATTACGGGAGATACTGGTCCTACTGGTGCCACGGGGATTACTGGATCAACTGGACCTACTGGTGCTACAGGTATTACTGGAGATACGGGTGCTACAGGCAGCACTGGACCAACTGGTCCTACTGGGGTGACAGGTATCACCGGATCAACAGGGCCTACTGGTGCCACGGGGATTACTGGAGATACCGGGTCTACTGGTGCCACGGGGATTACCGGATCAACCGGACCTACCGGTGCCACGGGGATCACTGGGTCAACAGGGCCTACTGGCGCAACGGGGATCACTGGATTAACTGGTTCTACCGGTGCCACGGGGATCACTGGATCAACTGGACCTACTGGGGCCACTGGGATTACTGGAGATACCGGGCCTACTGGTGCCACGGGTAGTACTGGAGCAACTGGTTCTACCGGCGCAACGGGGATTACCGGATCTACTGGACCTACTGGTACCACTGGGATCACTGGACCAACTGGTCCTACCGGCGCCACAGGGATCACCGGATTAACCGGACCTACGGGTGCTACAGGTATTACTGGAGCAACTGGAGATACGGGTGCTACAGGCAGCACTGGACCAACTGGTCCTACTGGTGCCACGGGTAGCACTGGACCAACTGGAGATACCGGAGCTACAGGTAGCACTGGATCAACTGGTCCTACTGGTGCCACTGGGATTACTGGGTCAACTGGATTTACCGGGGCTACAGGTATCACTGGAGCAACTGGAGATACGGGTGCCACGGGTAGCACTGGACCAACAGGACCTACTGGCGCAACGGGGATCACTGGAGCTACCGGGCCTACTGGTGCCACGGGTAGCACTGGGTCAACTGGACCTACTGGCGCAACGGGGATCACTGGAGCTACCGGACCTACTGGTGCTACTGGGATTACTGGAGCTACTGGAGATACGGGGGCTACAGGCAGCACTGGACCAACTGGTCCTACTGGTGCCACGGGGATTACTGGAGCTACCGGGCCTACCGGCGCAACGGGGATTACCGGATCAACTGGACCTACTGGCGCAACGGGGATCACTGGAGCTACCGGACCTACTGGTGCTACTGGGATTACTGGAGCTACTGGAGATACGGGGGCTACAGGCAGCACTGGACCAACTGGGCCTACTGGTGCCACGGGGATCACTGGACCAACTGGAGATACCGGAGCTACAGGTAGCACTGGATCAACTGGTCCTACTGGTGCCACGGGAATCACCGGAACAACTGGGGCTACCGGACCTACCGGTGCCACGGGGATCACTGGACCAACTGGTCCTACTGGGGTGACAGGTATCACCGGATCAACAGGGCCTACTGGCGCAACAGGGATTACGGGAGATACTGGTCCTACTGGTGCCACGGGGATTACTGGATCAACTGGACCTACTGGTGCTACAGGTATTACTGGAGATACGGGTGCTACAGGCAGCACTGGACCAACTGGGCCTACTGGGGTGACAGGTATCACCGGATCAACAGGGCCTACTGGTGCCACGGGGATTACTGGAGATACCGGGTCTACTGGTGCCACGGGGATTACCGGATCAACCGGACCTACCGGTGCCACGGGGATCACTGGGTCAACAGGGCCTACTGGCGCAACGGGGATCACTGGATTAACTGGTTCTACCGGTGCCACGGGGATCACTGGAGCAACTGGACCTACTGGGGCCACTGGGATTACTGGAGATACCGGGCCTACTGGTGCCACGGGTAGTACTGGAGCAACTGGTTCTACCGGCGCAACGGGGATTACCGGATCTACTGGACCTACTGGTACCACTGGGATCACTGGACCAACTGGTCCTACCGGCGCCACAGGGATCACCGGATTAACCGGACCTACGGGTGCTACAGGTATTACTGGAGCAACTGGAGATACGGGTGCTACAGGCAGCACTGGACCAACTGGTCCTACTGGTGCCACGGGTAGCACTGGACCAACTGGAGATACCGGAGCTACAGGTAGCACTGGATCAACTGGGCCTACTGGTGCCACTGGGATTACTGGGTCAACTGGATTTACCGGGGCTACAGGTATCACTGGAGCAACTGGAGATACGGGTGCCACGGGTAGCACTGGACCAACAGGACCTACTGGCGCAACGGGGATCACTGGAGCTACCGGACCTACTGGTGCTACTGGGATTACTGGAGCTACTGGAGATACGGGGGCTACAGGCAGCACTGGACCAACAGGTCCTACTGGTGCCACGGGGATTACTGGAGCTACCGGGCCTACCGGCGCAACGGGGATTACCGGATCAACTGGACCTACTGGCGCAACGGGGATCACTGGAGCTACCGGACCTACTGGTGCTACTGGGATTACTGGAGCTACTGGAGATACGGGGGCTACAGGCAGCACTGGACCAACAGGTCCTACTGGTGCCACGGGGATTACCGGATCAACTGGTTCTACCGGTACTACTGGGATTACTGGGGCTACCGGGGCTACCGGCGCTACAGGTATCACTGGGTCAACCGGGCCTACTGGTGCCACGGGGATTACCGGATCAACTGGTTCTACCGGTACTACTGGGATTACTGGGGCTACCGGACCTACCGGGGCTACCGGACCTACCGGTGCTACTGGGATTACTGGAGCTACTGGAGATACGGGGGCTACAGGCAGCACTGGACCAACAGGTCCTACTGGTGCCACGGGTAGTACTGGATCAACAGGTCCTACTGGTGCCACGGGGATTACCGGATCAACTGGTTCTACCGGTACTACTGGGATTACTGGGGCTACAGGACCTACCGGCGCAACGGGGATTACCGGGTCTACTGGTCCTACCGGTGCCACGGGGATTACCGGATCAACCGGGCCTACTGGTGCCACTGGGATTACTGGGTCAACCGGGCCTACTGGTGCAACGGGTAGTACTGGACCAACTGGGCCTACTGGTGCCACTGGGATTACTGGGTCAACCGGGCCTACTGGTGCAACGGGTAGTACTGGACCAACTGGGCCTACTGGCGCTACAGGTATCACGGGCGCCACGGGGATCACTGGGGCTACTGGTCGTACTGGCGCTACAGGTATCACCGGATCAACCGGACCTACTGGCGCGACCGGTGTTACTGGTGTCACTGGGGCTACTGGAACAGGTGGTTTTACGGATACAGCACTTTATGCTGCTAATAGTTCTGGACCTACCATTATCACTGTAGCTGGTGGAACCAATATTCCTCTGCCAAACTTTCAAAACATTACTGGTTTTACAGCAAACGGAACGAGCACTGTTTTTACCGTTTTGCAAACTGGTAAATATTACATTACGTATCAAGTTAACACCACAACAGCTCTTTTAATTAATACACGTTTGCTTTTAAATGGAGATACTGTGCCTGGTTCTGTTCAATCACCGGTTATCTCTACTTCGTTTCTCAATAATACTTTAATCGTCAATATAACAGCTGGAAGCACCATTTCGCTGCAGTTTTTTGGGGCAGTTGTCACAGCTATTTTAGTTGGCGGGGGCGGTGCTGCAGGTGCTACCTTGACCATCATACGGCTCAGCTAAAAATAAAAAAGAAAGGCTTTCTCAGCCTTTCTTTTTTATATCTTCTATTACAGTTATACAACGTTCAATATCATGAGATTGTAAAAGTTGAAAAATAGATTGGATGATTGAAAACTCCAAATTCCACCATTCTAATAACTGCAGTTTTTCGATTATTTCGGATGAAAATCGATATTTCATGAGCTGCTGGGGATTTCCTGCGGCAATTGCATATGGCGGCACATCTTTTGTGATCACACTATTTGCTCCGATCACGGCCCCGTTTCCTATACATACTCCTGACATAATCGTCGCACCATATCCAATCCATACGTCATGTCCAATATGAACATCCCCCTTCGATTTGGGATGTCCTTTAATATGGGCAGCTTCTTTAAAAATTTGATTAAACGGATACGTTGTGACCCAATCAGTACGGTGTTCCCCGCCTAGAAAAATTTTCACCTCGTTTGCGATTGAACAAAACTTCCCAATATGTAATGTCGTTCCTTCCCCCCAAGTCAACACTTGGAAATCTGGCCCGGCATAAGAAAAGTCACCGATATTGTGCGAGCTCAGTTCACTTCTTTGATTCAAAAACATAGAAGATTCGGCCTCCTTAAAAGTGAGAGATCTTCGTATGTATATGCTGCCTCACACCTTTACATTATGATTGAACAAGCGAGACAATTTGTTTTTTCTTCCATACGAGCTGATAGTAGCTGTATTGGAGGAGTAAGTTCACAAAAAAAGCAGCTGGGTAGCCAATCCATATTCCTTTAATGCCAAGAGATGTGTAGTGTGATAGCACATAAGCGACTGGTACTTCTACAAGCCAAATGGAACAAATACTAAAGATCGTCGGCCAAAGAACCGTCCCGCTTGCTCTCATTGTGGCTGCAACAATTTGGGCCGTTCCAAAAATGAGATAGCTCCATAGTGTAATGACGACCAAACTATAGGCAATGTCTATCGTCTTAGGATCTGTTAAAAAGATAGATAAAATCTGCGGTGCAAAAATATAAACGAAAATAATGATACATCCGCCTATGGCAAAGTTAAGACCTAACCCAATTTTAATGACATCTTTCAGTCGATTCATATTCCCTGCACCAATGAATTGTGCTGCAAAGATCGAGACCGCAATACCAAGACTCACTGCCGGCATCTGCACATAACTCACGACTTGATTGACAACACCATAGGCAGCTGTCGCCTGTGATCCATAATCGTTAACGAAAGAAATAACGGCAATTTCTGATAAAGAAATGAGGATCATATTAATGCTTGATGGGATACTAAGCTTTAATAACGTTTTTAATAGATCCCCTTTCATCAATAAATGCTTTCTCACCGATGCATCAATGCGAAGCGGATGCTTTGTCTTATATAAGTAGATATGTAGAATGATAAACGTCACAATTGTTGAAATCACAGAAGCATACGCAGCGCCGTATAAGCCGAACGCCGGCAGTCCCAGCCAGCCAAATAATAAAATGGGCAGCATCAAAATATTCGTTGCCGTACTAATCATTAAAAAATAAAAAGGTGTTTTCGAATCCCCTGTTCCCCTCAAGAAGGTCGTATAAACAAAATAAAGAAATAAGATCGGCATTGAGATGAATAGAATTCTGGCATATGCCGCACTTTCCTCCACGATATTAGCGGGTGTTCCCATGAGGTTTAAGATATCAGTTGCGAAAAAACCTCCAATGATTGCTAAAGATACTCCGATTAAAAAAGTGAATGAAAGCGTTGTGCCAATAATTTCTTTTAATTTCTGTTCATTTTTTGCTCCATACGCTTGTCCAATAAGGATCGAGCTTCCCGATCCAATGCCAATGGAAAAAGAAACGAGTAAAAAGAAAAGCGGAAAGAATGCAGAAATGGCAGCTACTGCATCCTCTCCAATCCATCTTCCGACAAGAACAATGGACACTAATTGTCCGATCGATTGCAAAATATTACTTAGCAAAAGCGGGATGAGAAAAATGGACATGGTTTTTACTAAAGATTGATTATTATCTAACGTCATGATGGTTCTCCTTCTCTCTCTAAATCTAAAGATTCTCAACTAGTATGCTGACAATACGGTCTTCTATCTCTTTCCCTTTTTCGTCATCAACAAGGTGATTTAATAAAATGGAAAAAGCGAGCGTTTTTCCGCCCTGCGTGTCAATATATCCAGAAAGTGTGCTGACCGTTGTTAACGACCCTGTTTTTGCACGTACTTTTTCTAGTGTAGCTGGTTCCTTCAATCTGTTCCTTAACGTTCCCCCCACCATTCGTTCACTTGCCCCTGCTAAAGGGAGCGCATGTTCATAGGTTTTAAACCATTTTTCCTTTTGAATGTTTGTCAAAAATAAAGTGAACTGGTTAGCAGAGACAAGGTTAATAGGTGATATCCCCGATCCGTCACGCAGCACTGTAAGCGAAGGATCGATGCCAAACGCAGGAAGCCGTTCATTCATGACATCCAGACCAGCTTCAAAGCTCCCTTTGTTCTTCACTTTTTTGCCTAGTTCCTTTAGCAAAATTTCTGCATGGGTATTGTTGCTTAATTTCATCATAGGAACAAGCAGCTCTGATAATGGCATCGATGTATGGGAAGCAATTTTTTTGGCTTGTTTAGGAACTTGTTTCGATTTCAGCGGTCCCTTTACTTGAATCCCTTCCGCCTTTAACGCTCGTTTCATTAAGTCTAAAGCATAGGCGGCCGGATCCCATAAAGCTACCCATTGTTTAGATGAGCTTGCTTTAACCGGAATGGTTCCAGTCAGCGTAATCTTGTTGGTTCCGTGAGAGCGCTTAAAAGAAATTTTCTTTTTTCCACCTTCTGGAACTGTTTTCACTTGATTGATGACTTGAGCGACATCCGTTTTCGGAATCATATCATAGGCGGCTTTCAGTCCTGCTTTTTTTTCTGGTTTTACTTCGAGAATCACGGTCCCTGCATCATAATCTTGATTCGGTGAAGCCGTGAGAGCAGAAATTTGTGCCCCGTAATATTGATCCTCATCACTCCAAGGCAGGTCAATCGAGTATCTCGTGTCATCAAACCAAGTGTCATCTGCCGCAAGCTGTCCGCGAATGGTATGTATTCCGGCCTTTTTGACCTGTTTGGCGAGTGCTGCAAAATCCTCCTCTAATAAAGTTGGATCGCCGGTGCCACGAAGATAAAGGCTGCCATGTAGCGTTTTCTTTTGAATGGAACCATCCATCCAGATGTCTGTAGGGAATGTGTGTGTTTCTCCAAGTATATCAAGTGCGATGGCTGATGTGAGCAGTTTCATATTAGAAGCAGGAGTAAGACGAATATCGGCTTGATGTTCATAAAGAAGAGATGTGTCAGAAGTATCGCGGACGCTGATGCCAGAGATCGCGCCCTCTAAATCAGGTGCTGTTCGTATGAATTCGTCTAAAGCTGTCATCCATTGAAGGGAATCGTCACGAGCTTTGAGTTGTTCATCTTTCGCTGAAAAAGGGAGGAATAAAATTGACAGGATACATATTTGTAAAAACATGAGCTGTGAAAAACGTTTCACGCAATCCCTCCTTTTTGTTGCAGCCAATTTTAGAAGAATATGTTCATTATACACAAAAGAACGTTTGTTCTCAAAGGTTTTTTAAACAGAAAAGTCAGCTTTCTTTGACGAAAACTGACAAGCCCTTTACCTCTTTTCTGGATTCCGGCCATCGGCTCCGCCAAGAACAGCCTGAACTGTGATTTGACTTGCTTCATTTTGGGTTAAAATGGTTGACCATTTTACGCGGTTTGCTGGGCTGCTTCCTGCTCCTGTCGATCCAAATTCTTTGTACCTGGCCGTTCTTTCGTTGTCACGGTTATCCCAGTTATGCCATCCCTCGGCTTTTATATGGTCATCCATTTTTGTATGGAGGAATGTCACAGCCGAATAAGGTCTCCACGGACGTCCTAAATAAACCGATTGCGCAGCTGCCGTTCCCTTTTTCAACGTAGAATCTATGAATACATAGCCGTACCTTTGTGCTTCTGTTGTGGATGCTGCAGTAATATACCCATTTCCAAGACTTTTTATTTCAGCTCTTTTAAACACAGCTGTGGCTGATCCAAAAATAAAATCGACCGTGCCTTCAATATAGCAGTTTTCGTAATATTGCCTCCCTGTGCCTGTTGCATAAAGTGTATCTTGATAGCCTAACACACGTATTTGTTTGAACACAGCCCGGTCGCCAGACACATATAGCGCAACTGCCTGACCCGCATGTCTGCCAGCTGTATTTTGAAAAGTGATATTTTCTGCATAAAAATCGTTTGCACGAATCATTGTGCTTGAGCTGTTTGTTGTACTGCCGGTGCTTGCATTTGTATCATCATACGTAAGAATCGTCTTGTGCTGGTTTTCGCCAATAAAGGATACGTGTGGTTTATTTTGCGGAAGCAATATTTTTTCTTTATATACGCCATTTTTAATATAGATCGTTGCCGGTTGTTGATTGTTTGTTGGAATCGCATCAATGGCAGACTGAACGGTGCGGTATGTCCCGCTTCCCTTTTGATCAACAACAAGGACGCGGTTATGCCCGGCTTCTGCTGCTTGAAGTGAAGCTGGGTCAAAAAGAAAGAAAGACAAGACCATGACCATCCATATGTTTCTAAATTTCATCACATATCTCCCCCTCATTTTGTGAACGTTTTCATCAAACATTCTTTTTGATCCTATTCCGTACACGCACAAAAAAACACCCACGTTTTTATGTTGTGGATGTTTTTTTAGACTTTTCATATTGCATCGCATAAATCCCTTCATTTTCAATCCATTCACAAAATAGAACGTCTCGATAAGAGGAAATATGCTGCTTTTTTAATTGCTCATTCAGCCAAGATTCATCAAAGCCGGCTTCTTGAAGATCTTTTTTTAAAATTTCGCCGTCAATAATAAACGTTCTAGGCAATTTCACTTCTTTTCCCTTCACGTTCACATCTTCGGCTGTGGCTGGGGCGTATTTCATTTTCGGAAGAACGCTGACAGAGCCGTCCGTTTCCAAAATAGCATATTCAATTTCATTCAGGGCAAAATGGCCTTTTGCGCGAACCAGTGTCTGCAGCTGATTGATATCAAGCATATTTTTCTTCAACCGGTTGTAGTGAATCTTCCCCTTATCAATCACAAGAGTAGGTCTTCCTTCTAAAAAAGCGCGAATGGATTTAAAGCGCTGTGAAAGCCATTCAACTGTATAAATGAGAACGCCCCATACTGCAACAGCAAATAAAATGTGCTGAATCCTGACTTCCGGATCAAAAATAGCGTTTCCGACCATTTCGCCTAAAATTAGTGCAGAAATGAAATCAAACGGTGTGATTTGTGCAAATTGTGTTTTCCCTAATAATTTTGTAATAAAAAATAAAGCGAAGAATCCGATTAAGAGTTCAATCAAAATATTAACGAACGGCACAAAAATTCCTTCCTTTCTTGCTGCATTTATATACAGCATATACATGAAAGGAAGGATCTAAACCATTTATGAAGGCAATAAAATAAAGACATCGTCCCCTTCAACGAATGTTTCATATGTTTTAACGCATCCGTGGTCTGGTGCTTGTACGTTTCCTGATGAAAGATCAATTTTCCAATCATGCATTGGACAGAAAACGTGATTGCCGCTGACCATGCCTTCAGCCAGAACGCCGCCTTTATGAGGACAGCGATTTTCAATGGCTTTGAACTGCTTATTAGAGGTTTGAAAAACAGCTAATTCAAGTGTACCGGCTTCAACTGTTTTCCCTAGCTGGAGCGGAAAATCTGATAGGGTGCCAATGTGAACTTTAACAACTGAAACTGTCATATGATCTCATCCCTTCAATTGATTTATACGGAAGCCGTCGCTTTTTGAAATAATTGTCTCGTGTCTTTTTGGCTCTCGCGAAGCTCCTGCCAAGGCTCTTCATATGTTGAAAGCGCAATGTCCATTCTTTCGATTAAGGCTGCTCGTTTTTCATCATCTAGGAGTACTGATTGAATATGCTCTAACCCAAGTCGCTCAACCCAAGCAGAGGTTCTTTCTAAATAATTTGCCGTTTCTCTGTAATATTGAAGGTATGCTGCGGCCATTTGCTCTACTTCTTCTGCTGTACTGACCTTCATTAATAAATCTCCAGCCCGCAGGTGTGTGCCGCCATTTCCGCCGGCGTACAATTCAAACCCTCCATCTATCCCCACGATACCGAGGTCTTTAATTCCGGACTCTGCACAGTTTCTCGGACAAGCAGAGACGGCCATTTTTACTTTATGCGGTGTCGCAAGACCTTCAAATTTCTTTTCTAGTGCAATTCCAAGAGCCATGGAGTCCTGCGTGCCGAACCTGCAAAATTGTTCTCCAACACAAGTTTTAACTGTTCTTAAAGATTTCCCATATGCATAACCCGATGGCATATCTAGATCCGCCCACACTTTTGGTAAATCTTCTTTTTTGACACCTAGAAGATCGATACGCTGACCGCCAGTCATTTTCACAAGCGGTATTTCATATTTGTCGACGACATCGGCTATTTTCCTCAAGTCATTTGCATTGGTGACGCCGCCGTACATTCGCGGAACAACTGAATAGGTACCATCGTTTTGAATATTGGCATGCATGCGTTCATTTACAAAGCGTGAGCTCTTTTCATCTTTGTATTCAAGTGGATAAAGCATGCCTAAATAATAATTCAGTGCAGGTCGGCATTTTGAACAGCCTTCTTCTGTATTCCAGTCAAGTACATTCATCACTTCTTTGACATGCTGCAAGCCTTTTTCTTTGATTTCATGAATGACTTCATCTCGTGAAAGAGTGGTGCAGGCGCAGATGGTTTCTTTTTGGGCTGTCCGGCTTGCATCCTCACCTAGCGTATGCCAAAGAATCTCTTCGACAACAGGCTGACAGCCTCCGCAAGATCGTGAGGCACTTGTACATTGCTTGACTTCCTGAAACGTTGTTAAGCCTTCTTTCTGAATGGCTTCTACAATCTGCCCTTTTGACACGCCATTACAGCCGCAAACGATATGGTCGTTTGCCATGCTGTCAATCGTGCTTTCTTGCGCCGGATCATTGGAGGTTAAGACAGATACCTTCTCCATATCCGACATATCTATTCCTTCTTTAATGTACGAGAATAAACGAGGTCCGTCGCTTGTTTCTCCAAACATGACGGCGCCTACTAATCGATTTTGCTGGAAGACGAGTTTTTGATAGATGCCTTTTTGTTCGTCAAAAATTTTAATCGCCTTTTTCTCATCGTTTTCAATAAAATCACCAGCTGAAAACACATCAACTCCTGATACTTTCAGCTGCGTTGACAGAACAGAGCCTTCATATGGAGCAGGGTTCAAGCCGCATACATGCTTGGCAAGTACAGTCGCTTGATCGTATAAAGGAGCAACTAATCCGTACGTTTGTCCCCTGTGTTCCACACATTCTCCGACGGCATAAATGCCCGGGACACTCGTTTCCATAAAATCATTGACGATAATCCCACGGTTCACTTCAAGCCCGCTTATTTCTGCAAGCATTTTACTCGGTTTAATTCCCGCAGCCATGACAACTAGGTCTGCCTCAAGTGTAGTGCCGTCTGAAAATAATAAACCTTCTACTCTTGTATCTCCTAAAATCTCATTTGTCTGTTTTCCAAGCAGGAATTTCATCCCCTGTTCTTCTAATGCTTTTTGAAGAAGCTGTCCTGCAATAGGGTCTAGCTGGCGTTCCATTAAATGAGAGCCGAGGTGAATGACATTCACTTCCATGCCTAAGTTTAATAGACCGCGTGCTGCTTCAAGCCCAAGGAGTCCGCCTCCGATGACTGCTGCTTTTTTGTACATAGTAGAGGCATTGACCATTTCCTCAGTGTCTTGCAATGTACGAAAAGCCGTCACGCCTTTTTTATCACTCCCTGGAATTGGCAGGATAAATGGAAGTGACCCTGTTGCTAAAATCAATCGGTCATAATATACGGTCCGTCCTTGATCACTGGTGACTGTTTGGTTCTCTGTATCGATCTTCACAATGGTCTCGTTTGTAAACAGCTGAATATCATGCTTTTGATACCAGTTCCAATCGTTTAACGTAATATCTTCGACTTTCGTATCCCCTTGAAGCACTTTCGATAAAAGAATTCGGTTATAGTTAGGATGCGGTTCAGTCCCAAATACCGTCATGTCGAATCGTTCGCCGTCTGTTTTTAAAATGTTTTCAAGGCTTCGAATGCCGGCCATACCGTTCCCTACTAATACGAGTTTTTCTTTCATGAAAAAACACCCCTCATGTGATCATTTTTTAGAAAGTACCATAATCTAAACATAGATGGAAAATACATGTTAAAATTTCTCACATAGTTTTTCATTCACGTAGGCTGACAGCTGTACAGGACAATATTTAAAGCCTGGCATTTTACTGTGCGGATCTAGTTGATCATCAATTAATTGATTAATTGATTGATGTTTGCTCCAGTGAAATGGAACAAATACGGTATCTTTTCGAATGGTGTCTGATATGCGGCATCTGATGATGACACTTCCTCTTTTTGACTTGATGGTCACGAGCTCCCCGTGCTGAAGTCCATACGTTTTCGCTGTATCAGGATGAAGCTCTGCATATGCTACAAACTGTCTGGCAACAAGAAAGGTGCTCCTTCTTGTTTGAACGCCTGTTTGGTAATGAGCCATCACCCTGCCGGTCGTTAAATAAAGAGGGTATTCTTGACTGACGGGTTCCTTTGCAGCCTTTTTATCGTGTGTGACGACGGCAAACTTCGCTAAACTGTCAGAATGTGAGAATGCATGTTCAAATAATCTTTCAGTTCCCGGGTCTTCTAAATGAGTACAAGGCCACCTTATGCCTTGTTCCTTCCTTAGTCTTTCATAGGTTATGCCTGAATAATCAGCCTTTGCACTTTTCGTTACGGCTCTTAATTCCTCAAAGATCTCTTCTGCGGATGAAAAGGAAAAATGGCTGCCTTTGCCTAATACAGCTGCTATTTCACAAATGATTTGCCAATCGTGCTTTCTTTGGTGTTTAAGTGGATATGTTGCTTCTCTAAGCGTAACGCGCCCCTCTACGTTTGTCACGGTACCTTCATCCTCTAAATATGACGAAGCAGGTAAAATTACATCTGCCAGCGCAGCTGTCTCAGACATAAATAAATCAACGGCAACAAAAAAGGACAAGTTCTTGATGGCTTGCTGAATCAAGTGCGCATTTGGCCCTGACTGGACAGGATTTGAGCACATTAAAAAGAGCGCTTTGATTTCACCTGCCTGCATTTTTTCAAACATTTCAAAAGCAGACACGCCCTTTCCTGGAAGTTCCTTTTCATCAATGTTCCATCGTTCAGCCATTTCTTTTCTGTGAGCAGGATTTGAGATATCTCGATATCCTGGAAGCTGATCTGCTTTTTGCCCATGCTCTCTTGCTCCCTGGCCATTTCCCTGGCCGGTTATTGCCCCGTAGCCGCATCCAAAGCGGCCGATCTTCCCAGTAACAAGCAGAATATTCAGGAAATTACGGACAGAGGCTGTACCGTCTATTTGCTGCTCAATGCCTCTTGCTGTAAAAATCATGCCTGTCTTTTCTTGTGCGAATTTCCTTGCTATTTTCTGCATCACATCAATCGTCACACCGGTTTGCTCAGCAATGTCTGGCAGGGAGATGCGTGAGATATGCTCCTTTAGTTCTTGGAAACCTGACGTTCGTTGATGAATAAATGATTCATCGATTAAATGCTCATGCATCATGATGTGCAATATGCCGTTTGCCAGTGCGGCATCTGACCCTGGTTTTAGGCTGACATGTAAATCGGCTAATTGGGCCGTCGGAGTTCTGCGCGGATCAATGACGATGAGAAATGCGCCATTGTTTTTCGCCTCTTCGATGTAGGGCAGGAAGGTTGGCTGACATTCCGCTATATTCGTTCCAACCAATATCAACACTCGTGCATGCTTGATGTCGCTGAGAGGAAAGGTCAGGCCACGGTCAAGTCCGAATGTTTGATTTGCGGCAGTTGCTGCCGAAGACATACATAGTCTCCCGTTATAATCGATGTATTTTGTTTTCAGCGCCACTCTTGCAAATTTCCCGAGTAAGTACGCTTCCTCATTTGTAATTGATGCGCTTCCGTACACACTGATCACATCATGGCCATGTGACAGCTGAAGGGATTCTATGTTTGTTTTGATTTCCTCAAGAGCCTCCTGCCATGTCGCTTTTACAAACTGTCCGTTTCTTTTGATCAGCGGGTGATTCAGGCGATCTTTATGAAGCGCGTGCTGGTGTGCATGCTGTCCTTTCATACAAAGTCTTCCGTGCGAAGTTGGATTGTGTACGCCAATCGTTTTGTAGCGTGTTCGTCCTTCCACATGCTGCTCGATTAACTGCATTTTGCACTGCATACTGCAAAAAGGACATTGGGCTGGGAACACTCGCTTTTGTTCTTCCTGCTTTGATTTTTGCTGGGCATATTGTAAAAAAGATTGACTCATACCTTCACATCCTTATGACTTACATTTTCTTGTCTGCTTTGGTCAAATTGCGCACAGAGCTCTTCTCTTATTTCCTCATCAAGTAACTTTTCTCGAATAGAAATGTTCCCTTGCCGGGAAAGCCAATCACCAATGGATTCTTGAAAGTAAGCATTTTTTCTATACTCTTCAAGCAGCGCTTTTAAAAAAGGAATAAGCTCACTTGAATGAGCCAAGGTGTAAAAAAGCTGGCCTCCTATATAAATGTTCCATTCACCCAGCTGCTTTTTCAGACAGATGTCATCAATTGGAGCAAGTTTACACGTGCAGGAAGCACCGGTGATATGAATGGAGGTGACAGCTGGAAAAAGTGTATCTTCCACTTGTCTTTCCAGCTCTATCACAAGTGACGTGACTGCTGGATCACTGCAGTCGCATGAAAGGATATGAGATAGTCTTCTTTTCTCATTGGGCATAATTGGCCAATGATTTTTGACGATTTGTGCCGCCTGTTTTGACACACCGATAAGCCGTATTCGTTTATGCTTTGTCAGCTCTGCCTGCTCAATCAGCCTGTTCTCTAACAAAGACGTAATGATTTTCAAAAAATCCAAATCAAGCCGGCCTCCATATAATTGAGGAATCAACATGTCTTCCTGCTCAGCAGCGCCGATTTTTTCCACCGATCCTTGAAATTGCTCGAGATAGTATTGAATGGCCGGCCGGCAGATGCCGCAGCCGTGATTCGTTTTCCATTGAAAATGTCTTCTTATTTCTTCAGCATTCACCGGCTGCTGCTTTTTAATAAACGAAAAAATGGTCTGCTCATCTGCTTCTGTACATGGACAATAAAAGGCCTGCGATTCCGTTTGTTCATGTGATGATAACTGGCAGCAAGCACGGACGAGCTCTTGACACCCGCCGCACCCGGTTGCTGCCCCTGTCTGTTTTTTCACCTCTTCTAAGTTTGTCAGCTGATGAACCGAAATGCTTTTTAAAATCGTCCCTTTTGTAACGGTTTGACATTGGCAGACGAGATCTTCCATTTTTAATGAATCTAGTGGGGATGCTTGCTTTTCATAAAGGGATTTCATGACCACACTTTTATCACGTCCCACTTTCACATCTTGCAAAAGCTGATCGGCATGCTCCAGCTCTCCGACGAATAAAATGCCTGCCAGCGCCTCACGTTCAAAGACGAATTTTTTATATACCTCTTGCTCTTCATCTAAATAAGTCACAGCTGACATAAACGGAGAATGATGTTCAATACATCCAGCAGAATAAATCGGCAAATCAGGTACTTTTAATTTTGTTGAGTAAATGGGCTTGGGTGTATGTGTGATTTTTTCCCCTAAAAGATGCTTAGCGAGCACGCTTGCTTGTTCATAAATGGGCTGAACAAGACCGTGCACCATCCCTTTGTGCTCTGCACATTCTCCAATCGCATAAATATTTGGGATATTTGTCTCCATCACGTCATTGACAACAATGGCTTTTCTCGTGTGTATGCCATGATTCTCTGCAAGCTGTATATTCGGACGGATACCTGTTGTAAAAACAACAAGATCAGCCTCCACGATGTCGCCATTTTTCAATAGAACGCCTTCTACCCTCTCACCGCCTAAGCATGCAATGGTATGGGCATTTGTTTTCACCTGAATCCCTTTTCGTATAAATTGTCGCTGTAATAATCCGGCGGCTGTTTCATCTAATTGTCGCTGCATGAGCCGCTCCGTATGATGAATGATGGTGGTTTCCAGCCCCGCAATCTGCAGACCAGCTGCCACCTCCACACCAAGCACGCCGCCTCCGATCACTGCTGCTTGTTGATAATGCACCGCATCCGCACAAATGGCCTCATAATCATCAATTGTCCGAAAAGCGTATATCCCTTTTTTGGACACACCCTGAATAGGAAGAAAATTCGGCGATGAACCCGTTGCAATGACGAGCTTGTCATAGGAAATTTCCCGGCGCGCATCTGTCATGACACATTTTCGATTTGTATCGATATGTATAACTGATTCTCCTTTGTACAATGTGATGTCATGCGCGGTGTACCATTCTTTATCCTTTAGTTCAATTTGAGCTAATGATTCGCTTTTTTGTAGAATGGGCGAAAGTTTTATTCGATTGTAGGCAGAGTGCTTCTCTTTTCCAATGACTGTTATGGCGTAATGTTCTGGCTGCTTTTGAATGATCTCTTCGATACATTTCATACTCGCCATGCCGTTTCCGATAAACACAAGTTTGCGTTTTGCCATCTGAAATCAACCTTTCTAAGCCTCTTGCTCGAGCACATTGTATGGATTGATTATGGCACACACTTGTAAAAAAGTGTTTATTCATGTCAATTTTTCTCACATAATACTTTCATTACATAAGTGAACTCGCTATCTTTAAGTCAGAAAATTCAATAGAGGAGGCGTTTTATGAAACTCTCAGAATTAAAATCAAGTGGTCATCCTAAGACATTGTTTGGTTCCTTTTTATATTTCGATGTGAGCTTTATGATCTGGGTTTTGTTAGGAGCGCTGGGTGCTTTTATTGCGCAAGATTTTGCTTTATCAACCGTAGAGAAAGGCATGATTGTCGCCATTCCAATTCTATCTGGTTCTTTTTTTCGGATTGTGCTCGGTTTATTCACCGATCGAATAGGACCTAAAAAGACTGCAGTGATGGGAATGCTTTTAACGACCCTTCCGCTCATTTGGGGGTTTATCGCTGGTACAACCCTTTCAGAGCTCGTACTGATTGGGATTTTGCTTGGAGTAGCAGGAGCAAGTTTTGCTGTTGCTCTGCCAATGGCAAGCCGCTGGTATCCCCCTCACTTACAAGGAGTAGCTATGGGGATTGCAGGCGCCGGGAATAGTGGAACACTGATCTCCACATTATTTGGTCCAAGGCTTGCGGAGATTTACGGGTGGCATGCCGTAATGGGGCTCGCTCTGATTCCGTTAAGTCTTGTCTTTTTGTTCTTTATTTTCACTGCAAAAGATGCACCAAATCAGCCCGCTCCTCAGCCGATTTGGTCGTACTTTTCAGTATTTCAAGTGAAATCGACATGGTTTTTCTGTCTGCTTTATGCGATCACATTCGGAGGGTTTGTCGGGCTTTCCAGTTTCCTCAGTATTTTCTTTGTGGATCAATATGGGGTTTCGAAGATTCATGCTGGTGATTTTGTGACCCTTTGTGTGGCGGCAGGCAGCTTCTTTCGTCCTGTGGGCGGTCTCATTGCCGATAAAATAGGTGGAATGAAAGTACTGCTTGGATTATTCGGAATCATCGGCATCTGCTTAGGGGGAGTGAGCAGTCTTCCAACTTTACCTGTGGTCATTGCGCTTTTATTTGCCGGGATGATGTGCCTTGGGATGGGAAATGGCGCTGTTTTTCAGCTGGTGCCTCAAGTATTTCATAAAGAAATTGGGATTGTGACCGGAATTGTTGGGGCTGCTGGAGGCATTGGCGGATTCTTTTTACCTAATATTCTTGGCAGTTTAAAAGAATTGACTGGCTCATATACGTTTGGCTTTTTGACCATTTCTCTTTTTGTTCTGATTGTCTTCCTCTGTTTAGTCGTATCGCAGCTTAAACGTAAAAAAGTGTTGATCAACCATACCATTTCTGAATCATAAAAAGCCATGACCACACGTTGGTCATGGCTTTTCTTTATATTGTAACACCCTTTGTTTGACCTATTTTGGCAGAACCGAACTCCCCATTAAATAACGGTCTACCTCGTGCGCCACTTGTCTGCCTTCATTAATTGCCCAGACAATCAAGCTTTGCCCGCGTCTTGCATCTCCCGCTGCAAATACGCCTTCTACATTTGTTGTATATTCCCCATACTTTGCGTCAATGCGATTGTTTTTGCTGTCCACGCCAAAGTGTTTCACAAGCGGCTGTTCAGTTCCCTCAAAACCAATTGCAATAAAGACGAGCTGAGCAGGCCATACCTTCTCTGTTCCTGGAATCTCATGAAATTCAAACTTCCCTTGTTCGTTTTTCACCTTTTCCATTTGAATGGTATGAAGCTCTTTTAATTTCCCATTTTTATCTGCCACAATTTTTGTGGTTTGAATTGAATATTGACGCGGATCTTCTCCGAATTTGGCTTGTGCTTCTTCATAAGCATAATCCAGCGAGAAGACATAAGGCTGTTCTGGCCACATGTTATCCCCTACACGTGTATCCGGAAGCTTTGGATGCTTCCCGAATTGAACAACACTTTTTGCTTTTTGGCGAAGTGCAGTTGCAACGCAGTCTGCACCTGTGTCTCCTCCGCCTATCACAATCACGTCTTTTCCTTTTGCATCAATGAAGTTTTTGTCTTTAAATCCTGAATCAAGCATGCTTTTCGTTGCGAGGGTTAAATAATCCATCGCAAGGTGAATTCCTTTTGCTTCCCGGCCTTCAATCAACAGATCACGCTGCTTTTGTGCACCTGTACAAAGGATAACGGCATCAAACTGCTCTTTCAGTTCATCAGCAGTAATATCCACACCGATTTCTGTGTTCGTCACAAAGTCAATGCCTTCTTGCCTTAGAAGTTTGACTCTTCGCTCGACCACTTCTTTGTCGAGCTTCATATTCGGAATCCCGTATGTCAGCAGTCCGCCAAGGCGGTCAGAACGCTCGAACACTGTTACAGCGTGTCCTGCTTGGTTTAATTGATCAGCACTTGCAAGTCCTGCTGGTCCTGAGCCGACAATGGCAACTTTCTTCCCTGTACGGCTTGAAGGAATTCTTGGTGTGATCCATCCATTTTCAAAGCCTTTATCTATGATTGTGCGTTCGATATTTTTAATCGAAACAGCTGGATCATTAATAGCGACTGTACATGACCCTTCACAAGGCGCAGGACATACTCTCCCAGTAAACTCAGGAAAATTATTTGTTTTTTGCAGTCTTTCGAGAGCTTCTTTCCATCTCCCGCGATAGACAAGATCATTCCACTCTGGAATTAAATTGTAGATCGGGCAGCCAGACACGCCGCCCCTGATCTCCATCCCAATTTGACAAAACGGTGTACCGCAATCCATACATCTAGCGCCCTGCTTCTTCAATACGTCATCTGTATAAGGAGCTGAATATTCTTTCCAGTCATTTTGACGAGTGAGAGGGTCACGTTCATTTGGCTTTTCTCTTTTATAATCCATAAAACCTGTTGCTTTGCCCATTGTCCTCTCCCCTTTCTTAATGAGCGAGGGCTGCTTTTTGCCCGTTTGCCGTTTCTTGATTTTTCGGTTTTGTGTTTGCTTCAAAGGCATACATCACCGCTTCTTCATGACTGAGGCCCGCTTGTTTTTGTTCTTCGATGCTTTGAAGCATCATTTTGTAATTTCTCGGAATGACTTTGATGAATTGATCCTTTTCTTGCTCCCAGTTTTCAAGAAGCGCTGCTGCTTTTGAGCTGTTTGTATAATCAAGGTGTTCCTTGATCATTTGTTTCACTTCTTGTTCTTCTTCATGATCTGTGAGCTTTTCAAACATGATCATTTCCATATTGCACATTCTTTTGAACTGTTTTGCATCCGATGTATGGATGTAAGCCACACCGCCAGACATACCTGCACCAAAGTTTTTCCCAACGTCTCCTAAAATAACGACACGTCCGCCAGTCATGTATTCACAGCCGTGATCTCCGATTCCTTCAACAACCACATGTACACCTGAATTACGAACAGCAAATCGTTCACCAGCACGCCCGTTAATATAAGCTTTTCCGCTAGTTGCACCGTAAAATGCGACGTTTCCTACAATGACGTTTTCATGTCCATTTTGTACAAAATGATCAGACGTTTTAACAGCAATTTTGCCTCCTGAGAGTCCTTTGCCGATATAGTCATTTGAATCACCTGTTAAATAGAGAGACATGCCTTTTGGCACAAATGCGCCAAAGCTTTGTCCAGCTGAACCAGTGAACCTTAGTGTGATGGTATCCTCTGGCAAGCCCTCTTCCCCGTAGCGCTTAGACACTTCACTGCCAGTAATGGTTCCGGCCACACGGTTGATATTGCGAATGTTCAATGATAGATCAACCGGTGTTTGATGATTCAGCGCTTCTTGCACATAAGGAAGGATTTCATTCATATCCAGTGATTCATCAATTTTATGATTTTGCGGTGTTCTGAATGTCCGCGCTCCTTCTGGCTGATAAAGCAGTGTTTCAAGGTTTAGCTGGCCTGCTTTCCAGTGAGCTTTTGCTCGTTCACTGACCGCTAGGACGTCCGTGCGTCCGATTAATTCATCCATTGATGTAAAGCCGAGTTCCGCTAAGATTTCTCTTACTTCCTCTGCAATAAACATCATGAAGTTCACAATGTGATCGGGGTTACCCATGAATTTTTTGCGGAGCTCTGGATTTTGTGTGGCTACACCGACTGGGCAAGTATCTAAATGACATGCTCTCATCATCACACAGCCCAGCACGACAAGTGGAGCTGTCGCAAAGCCATACTCTTCTGCTCCTAAAATCGCAGCCATCACAACGTCGCGGCCAGTCATTAACTTTCCGTCTGTTTCAAGAACGACTCTCTCGCGAAGACCATTTAACACAAGGGTTTGATGCGCTTCTGCCAATCCAAGCTCCCAAGGAAGCCCTGTGTGTTTAATACTCGTTTTCGGTGAAGCTCCAGTACCGCCGTCATAACCACTGATGACAATGACGTCCGCAGTTCCTTTTGCTACACCTGCTGCAATCGTGCCAACGCCGGCTTTAGATACAAGCTTGACACTGATGCGTGCATCACGGTTCGCGTTTTTCAAATCATGAATCAGCTGTGCCAAATCTTCAATGGAATAAATATCATGATGCGGCGGTGGTGAAATCAATCCGACACCTGGCGTAGAACCACGTACATCGGCAACCCAAGGATACACTTTATTTCCTGGCAGCTGTCCGCCTTCTCCAGGTTTTGCTCCTTGCGCCATTTTAATTTGCAGTTCATCTGCATTGACTAAGTAATGACTTTTCACACCAAATCGGCCAGAAGCGATTTGTTTAATTGCACTTCTGCGGTCATCACCATGTTCATCTACTGTAAAGCGGGCAGGATCTTCTCCGCCTTCTCCGCTGTTACTTTTACCGCCAATTCGGTTCATCGCAATCGCAAGTGCCTCATGCGCTTCTTTACTTAAAGATCCAAATGACATGGCACCTGTCTTAAAGCGGCGCACGATGGATTCAGCAGATTCAACCTCTTCCAGACGAACCGGCTTTTGTTTTGGCTGAAATGCAAACAAGTTTCTGAGGAAGCCGATTCTTTCTTCATCCGCTGCTTTTGTATATTGTTTAAATAGATCGTAATCTTCATTACGGCATGCCCACTGGAGCGTATGGATCGTTTTTGGGTTAAAAGCATGATGTTCTCCATTTTTTCTCCACTGGAATTCACTGCCTGATTCAAGTGTCTGGTCAGTTGCTGCTTGATACCCTGCTTCATGGCGGAGTTTTGCCTCATGAGCAATGGTGTCAAGATCAATTCCGCCAAGCTGAGAAGCTGTTCCTGTGAAATACACTTGAATGACGTCTTCACTAATCCCAACTGCTTCAAAGATTTGCGCGCCTCTATAGCTTTGCACAGTGGAAATCCCCACTTTGGACATGACTTTGACGACACCTTCTGTCACGCTTTTACCAAACTTTGTAACAGCTTCATCAAAGCTGATCGAAATCGCTTCGTCTGCAATCAGCTGTTTGTACGTTTCATAGACAAGGTAAGGGTGAATCGCATCTGCGCCGTAGCCAATTAGTGCGGCAAAATGATGGACCTCTCTCACCTCTCCAGATTCAACGATCAGACTGACCTTTGTCCGCAGGCCTTGACGCACAAGATGCTGATGAAGTGCACTTAGCGCAAGAAGTGGCGGAATCGGTACTTTTTGTTCTGTCATTTCACGATCTGAAAGGATTAATAAAGAGACACCTTCTCTGATCGCTTTTTCCGCCTCTTCAAACATCGCATCCAGTCCGCGTTTTAAATCATCGGTGAAAAGTGTATGGATTGTTTTGCTTTTAAAGGCATTATGAACAATCGTTTTCAAGCCGTTAAATTGCCCGCTCGTTAAGACCGGTGTATAAAGTTTAATTCTTCGGCATGAATATTCATTCGGATGTAAAATATCGCCTTCGGCACCTAACCAAGTCATGGTTGATGTCACGAGCTGCTCACGAATGGCATCAATCGGCGGGTTCGTGACTTGTGCAAACAGCTGCTTAAAATAATGAAAAAGAGACTGCGCACGATCTGATAACACAGCAAGCGGTGTGTCACTTCCCATTGAACCGATTGGATCCTTGCCTTCTTCTAGTAAAGGAATTAAATACTTTTGAATGTCTTCATACGTATAATGGAACGCACGCTGACGTGTCAATAAATCATCCATTATACTAGAATTTTCTGAATTTTCTTCCGAGCGATTGACGTGGACCATTTCTTCATCGAGCCATTTTTGATAAGGCAGTTCATTCGCAATGGTCGATTTCACTTCTTCGTCAGAAATAATTCGTCCTTCTTCTAGATCAATGAGCAGCATTTTACCAGGCTCAAGTCGATCTTTATACTTAACATCTTCTTCATTTGTGTCGATTACGCCAACCTCAGAAGAGAAAATGATATGATCATCATTCGTGACATAATATCTTGCCGGTCTTAATCCATTTCGGTCTAAGATGGCCCCGATTTGTTTCCCGTCAGTAAAGGAAATCGCTGTTGGTCCATCCCACGGCTCCATGAGAGAACTATGGTATTCATAAAATGCCCGTTTCTCTTTCGACATGTGCGTGTTTTCCGTCCAAGGCTCAGGAATCAGCATCATTGCTGTATGTGCAGGTGTACGGCCTGCAAGCACAAAGAATTCAAAGGCATTGTCTAAAATGGATGAATCACTTCCGTCTGCATTCAGCACTGGCAAAATCTTGTCTAAATCGTCTCCGAAGGCTTCAGATACGAATTGTTGCTCTCTTGCTCTCATCCAATTGATGTTCCCTCTTAATGTGTTGATTTCCCCGTTGTGAATTAAGTAACGGTTTGGATGGGCTCTTTCCCATGTAGGAAATGTATTTGTACTAAATCTTGAATGGACAAGTGAAAATGCAGAAACAAATGTTTCATCCTGTAGATCAAGATAAAAAGCATCGACTTGATCTGATGTTAATAGCCCCTTGTATACGATGGTTTGACTCGACAGGCTGACAAAGTAAAATTGTTTTTCTTCTCTTGTTCCCCAGTTCTCAGCCTGTTTACGGATGACATATAATTTTCGTTCAAATGACAAACGATCTGTGATCTTGTCGTTTGCTCCGATAAAGACCTGTCTCACAACCGGACAGCTCTTCGCTGCGACAGTACCAATTTTTCCTGGATCGACAGGAACCGTTCTCCAGCCAATTAATGTTTGGCCTTCTTGTTTAATGAACCCGTTGATTTTCTGTTCGATGGCTTGACGCGTTTTTTCGTCATCATCTTTTGAAAAGAAGACCATTCCTACCCCGTAACGGCCTTTTTCAGGAAGTGCAAATTCTTTGCAGTTCTTTCTAAAGAAAGCGTCTGGCAGCTGTACCATTAAACCGGCACCATCACCTGTATACGGATCACTGCCTTGCCCGCCGCGATGATCAAGCTGGCACAGCATTTGTAATCCCTTTTTGACGATGCTATGTGTCGCCTCCCCTTTTAAATGGGCGTACAGTCCGATTCCACATGCATCATGTTCAAATTCAGGACGGTAGAGACCTTGTGGTTGTGGTAGTTGATTATAAGTCATCGTTTCTCTCCCCCGTTTAAAAGATCCGTTTTTTCACAGTAATAAAATCTCACAAACTCTGTAACTTATTTTAAGTTTTCAAATTGATATAAACAATATATAATTTAGATCAAAACAATCTCTTTTTGAGATAGATGGGTGTGAAGTGCAAAAATGGAGCTTCGTCAGTTACGTTATTTTGTAGAAGTCGCAGACCGTGAACACGTGTCAGAAGCGGCTGAAAACTTACATGTTGCCCAATCTGCCATCAGCCGGCAGATTGCGAATTTAGAAGAAGAACTTGGAGTGGCCTTATTCGAACGAGAAGGACGAAATATCAAATTAACGAAGATCGGCAGACAATTTTTAGATCATGTCAGAACTGCACTCAAAGCCATTGATTATGCGAAAGAGCAAATTGATGAATACTTAGATCCGTACAAAGGAACGGTGAATATTGGCTTTCCTACAAGTCTAGCAAGCCAAGTACTCCCTTCTGTCATCTCCGCCTTTAAGCAGGAATATCCAGAGGTCGATTTTTTACTTCGTCAAGGATCCTATAAATTTCTCATTGAAGCGGTCAAAAATCGAGATATCGATCTCGCCTTTTTAGGACCCGTACCGACAAACGATTCTCAAATAGAAGGAAATATTTTGTTTTCCGAAAGCATTTATGCCCTTTTACCGGTTAGCCATCCCTTTAGCGGACAAAGAAGTATTCATTTAAGTGATTTAAGAAAGGATCATTTCGTGTTATTTCCTGAAGGGTATGTGCTGAGACAAATTGCGGTTGATGCTTGCAAGCAGGCAGGCTATGAGCCTACCATTTCATCTGAAGGAGAAGATTTGGATGCCATTAAAGGTCTCGTATCTGCAGGTATGGGCGTTACCTTATTACCCGAAAGCGCCTTTTATGAAACAACACCGCGATTTACAGTGAAAATTCCGATCGATTTCCCTCAAGTGAGAAGAACGGTTGGAATTATTGCATCTAAAACGCGCGAAATGTCTCCTTCTGCCCATGATTTTTATGTGTTTGTGAAGGATTTCTTTTCTAAAATTGAACAATATAAATAATTCACTAAAACAAGACATTTCATTTGTAGAAATAATCCCACTTTGTATATGATGGGTTACAGAACAAAAGACTATATGGAAGAAAGGTATTCATATGAAATCAATTTTATCGTTTTTAAAGCCGTATCGGCTGTCCGTTGTGTCCATTGTCATTCTCACCTTTTTAAGCAGTATGCTCCAGCTGTATTTACCGACGTTAACAGCAGATATCGTTGATGTCGGTATCGTCCAGGGAGATATTGCTTACATATGGAAGGTTGGCGGCTGGATGGTGGCTTGTTCTTTACTCGCCATTTTGCTCACCATTTGGAAGTCTTACTTGTCATCAAAAACAGCACTTGGCTTCGGGCGTGATATGAGAAGACAGCTGTTTGTACATGTCGAAAAATTTTCATTAGAAGAATTTCAAAAGATCGGCACGTCTTCCTTTATTACAAGATCAACAAATGATGTGAAACAAGTCCAAGATGTGACGATTATGATTTTACAAATGATGACGCGGGCCCCGCTCATGCTTGTAGGCGGAATTATTTTGGCTGTTTCCAGGGATGCTGTCCTGTCTCTTATCTTTTTAGCAGCCCTCCCTCTTCTTGGCGGATTTATCTATTTGGTGTCAAGAAAAGCCATCCCGCTATTTGGCCAGCTTCAGAAAAAAACAGACCGGCTGAATTTAATTATGCGAGAATCTCTTTCAGGCATCCGCGTCATTCGCGCTTTTAACCGTGTGGATGATGAAAAGGAGCGATTCCAAGAAGCCAACACGTCCTATAAGGATACTGGTCTTAGAGTCAACCGATTAATGGCTTACTTGTTTCCATTTATGCTGATTATCATGAACTTCACGAATATCGGCATTGTCTGGCTTGGCGCAAACCGAATTGATGCCGGAGAAATGGAAGTTGGAAATCTCATTGCCTTCATTCAATATGCGATGATGATTTTAATGGCACTTATTATGCTGTCGATGAGCTTTATTATGGTCCCAAGAGCACAAGCATCAGCTAAACGCATGAATGAAGTGTTAAACATGGAACCAAAGATTAAAGACAAAGAAGAGTCTATGACTGAGCTTCACGAGCCCGCCCAATCCATTCGCTTTGAGGATGTGTCATTTTATTACTCAAATGCTGAGAAACCAGCCGTTCAAGGTATCACGTTTGAAGCCAAAACTGGTGAAACGACAGCCATCATCGGAAGTACGGGTTCTGGGAAAACAACACTTCTCCAGCTGATGACGCGCTTTTATGAAGTGACAGAAGGCCGGATTACACTAGATGGTGTAGACATTAGAGAACTGCCTCAGGAGAAACTGAGAAACCAAATGGGCTATGTCTCTCAAAAAGCTGTTTTATTCAGCGGAACCATTGCCGAAAATGTGCGCTTTGGCAATCAGGATGCAAGCGATGAAGACGTCTGGCAGGCGCTGCGAACTGCGCAGGCCGAAGAATTTGTTTTGCAAAAAGATGACGGAATTGATGCAGAAATTGATCAAGGTGGTTCCAATCTATCCGGCGGCCAAAAGCAGCGGCTTTCCATTGCAAGGGCGCTAGTGAGAAGACCATCATTCTATCTGTTTGACGATAGCTTTTCAGCACTTGATTACAAAACAGATGCGAAGCTGCGGGCATCATTAGAAGCAGAAAAAGCTCATGCAGCCCTCATCATTGTGGCTCAACGAATCAGTACAGTGAAGCATAGTGATAAAATCATTGTACTTGATGAAGGGAAAATCGCAGGTATCGGAACACATGAACAATTATTAAAGGATAATCTTGTATATCAAGAGATTGTCGCATCTCAGGAAGGTCAGGAGGTGAGCGAGGATGAGTAAAAAAATGTCTTCAGGCATGGGCCATAAAGGCGGCCACCCTAAAGGGCCAGCCGCAAAACCGAAGGAATTTAAGAAAACACTGCTTCGTTTGACAGGCTATTTAAAACCAAGGAAATTTCAGCTGATCATCGTCCTTATTGCAGCGATTGGTTCAACTGTCTTTAACGTCATTAGTCCAAAGCTGCTTGGGGATGCCACCTCTTCCTTATTTGACAGCTTTACGAATGGAACAGGCGTTCAATTTGATGTCATTTCACGAATTCTTTTGCTGCTTGTCGTGCTGTACGTCGTTGCCTCCCTCTTTTCATTCGTTCAGCAATATGTCATGGCCGGTGTCTCTCAACAGACCATTGCTGAATTACGGCAGGAAGCAAATGACAAGCTCACACGTCTCCCCCTTCGTTATTTTGATAAAACAACCCACGGGGACACGCTGAGCCGTGTGATGAATGATATCGATAATATTAATACATCGCTTCAGCAGGCGCTCACCCAAGTGATTACATCTGTGATTACAGTCATTGGGATTGTCGTGATGATGCTCTTCATCAGTCCGCTGCTTACATTGCTTGTTTGTTTGACGCTGCCACTCAGCCTGTTTGCGATTCGCGGCATTACGTCATTTTCTCAAAAGCATTTTAAAGCGCAGCAAAAAGAGCTTGGCACGATCAATGGACATATTAATGAGATGTTCACAGGACATCAGACTGTTCGTGCGTATGGCTACGAAAAGAAAGCAATCGATACATTTGATGAATTAAACGAAAAGCTGTATGAATCTTCAAGAAAAGCGCAGTTCATTTCTGGTTTAATGATGCCAATGATGACCTTTATCGGGAACCTTGGCTATGTGGCAGTCAGTGTAGCCGGCGGGATTCTAGTCATTAACGGGAATATTCGTGTCGGGGATGTGCAGGCGTTTATCCAATACACACAGCAAATGTCTCAGCCGCTTGTGCAAGCATCAAGCGTCGCAAACTTAGTTCAATCGGCGATCGCTTCTGCTGAAAGGGTCTTTGAAATCCTTGATGAGGAAGAAGAAAGTACCGAAGAAGATGCGGCAATTGATCTTGCATCACTCTCAGGCGATGTGAGCTTTGAACAAGTTCAATTCGGATATGAAAAAGATCATCCGATTATTAAAGATTTGAATTTAGATGTGCAAGAAGGACAGACTGTTGCCATTGTCGGACCAACAGGCGCGGGAAAAACGACCATCATTAACCTTTTAATGCGTTTTTACGAATTAGATCAAGGCTCCATACGCATTGGCGGTGTCAAAACAACTGACCTCAGCCGTCAGCAAGTACGAGACTTATTTGCGATGGTTCTTCAAGATACATGGCTCTTTGAAGGAACGATTTACGACAACATTGCCTATGGCAGGCAGCACGTTTCCAAAGAGGATGTCATCAAAGCCGCCAAACATGCCTATGCAGATGATTTCATCCGCACGCTTCCAGATGGATATGACACACTGTTAACAGAAGATGCAGGCAACCTGTCTCAAGGTCAGCGCCAGCTGTTAACCATCGCCCGTGCCATTTTATCTGATCCAAAGATCTTGATATTAGATGAAGCAACAAGCAGTGTGGATACACGGACAGAGATGCATATTCAAAAAGCAATGAATGAATTGATGAAAGGCAGAACGAGCTTCGTGATTGCACACAGACTTTCAACGATTAAGGATGCAGACCTTATTTTAGTCATGAAGGATGGAAGCATCATTGAAAAAGGATCGCACAGCGAACTCTTAAAACAAAAAGGCTTCTATGCAGACTTATATATGAGTCAATTTGCCGAAAATCAAGTGGGATAACATCAAAAAAGAGGATAGACACGCATGTCACATGCTGTCTATCCTCTTTTCAATTGTCATCTGCTCGCTTCTTCACTTTTACACTGAGCTTCGTTATATACTCTGCTTCATCTTTAGACATGAGCGAATGAAGTAAATACTCCTCAAATACATCTCCATCCAGCATCATGCCCTCTTTCTCGATTTCATCTAACAAATGCGAATAAGCAGATTCGATCTGATCAAATGTTCCTTGATCATACATCACCGCATAGAGCCCGCCAGGTTTTTTGACTGCCCCCGGGCCATCCATTCGGCAGAACAGCTGATCTGACTGATGATAGTGCCGCTTACGGAACTGCTCCTTTTTTAAGACAGAACCATTTGCCGCAGCCCCTTTTATGCCAACTCCCTTTAAAAATTCCCCTACAATACGTGATATTTCTTCTACAGGTGTATTGAAGTCGATCGGGTTTGATGCACTTAGTACAACGGGTTCTTCAGGCAGCTCTTGAAACAGGACCTCCCCTATTTTCACATTTGCTAATTCAAGTGTCGTCTCCACCACCCGCATAAGAAAAGCCTGGATGTCTTGAAGTTTTTCAATCTCTTGTTTGACCTTTTTTATTTGGTCGGCCGCTAGGCTTTGCAGTCTTTCGCGGGAAGGTTCTGTGAAATATTGTTTTAACTCTTTGATCGGAAATTGAACAGCTCGCAAGGATTGAATCGCAATAAAATGGTCAAATTGCTCAAGTGTATAGTAACGGTATCCATTTTCGTGAACACCAGCCGGCTTAAATAAATCGATCTTATCATAATACAGAAGCGTATCCTTTTTGACATCAAATAGCTTGGCAAATTCTCCAGTGAAAAACGTTTTTTGCACATCATTGATCATGAGGAAGGCTCCTTTCTTGACTATGGAGTAACTCCATCCTTTATTATAACATCCAGAAACATCACTACGCATGGAAAGGATAAAAAAATGAACAAAATAACTCAACATGAAGTAACATTAGCACATGCAAATAAAGAGGACTTCCCTTCTATGAAAAAAGAGCTTCAGAAAGCTTTTACAGCAGGCGTGATCGACGCATTTGGCGATGCGCATGGTGGACCAATTCCTCCAGATGAAGTGATTGATGAATCCTTTCATTCAAATGAACACATTGTTTATCATATTATGCTAAATGGTGAAAAGGCAGGCGGCGTTGTGATCAAAATCAACCAAGAAACACATCACAACTCGGTTGATTTGCTATACATCTCATCATCCTCTCACGGCCGGGGCATTGGTCAGGCAGCATGGAAAGCCATCGAGGCGCAATATCCAGAGACGATTGTATGGGAGGTTGTGACTCCATACTTTGAAAAACGCAACATTCATTTTTATGTCAATAAATGCGGTTTTCAAATAGTTGAATTTTATCACTTACACCATCCAGATCCAAACGCACATCATGAAGCACATCACGGCAATGAACCTTTAGCACCTGAGGAATTTGAATTTTTTAAATTTGAGAAGGTCATGAAGAAAAATTGTGCAAACGTAGGATAACGTGTATTTCTTTTAAATAAAGTTAAAAACACTACCTCATAAAAAGGTAGTGTTTCTTGAATCTTTTCTAACTTCTAATCTGACCATCACCACTTAGAAGCAGCTTAGTTGTCGTAAGTGCAGGAAGTCCCATTGGCCCTCTTGCGTGCAGTTTTTGAGTAGAGATGCCGATTTCAGCTCCATAGCCAAGTGCACCGCCGTCTGTAAAGCGAGTCGATGCGTTATGATAAACAGCCGCCGCATCTACTTCGTTTAGAAACGTGAGTGCATTTTTTTCATCTTCTGTCACGATGGCTTCTGAATGTTTTGTGCCGTACTGATCGATATGGCTGATTGCTTCCTCAATTGAATCGACTACCTTTACTGCAAGATCCAGACTTAAATACTCATCTGTCCAATCCACTTCCAAAGCAGGAACCGCGTTTGAGAAGTAAGACTCTGCTGCCTGGTCGCCATGTACAGTGACACGATGCTCCTGCAAAGCTTCATTTAATGAGACTGCATTCTCTTTCAGCCAATCGCGATGAATAATCAGCGTCTCAAGTGCATTACATACGGCCGGACGATTCGTTTTCGCATTGATTACAATCTCAATGGCTTTTTTCACATTCGCGGTTTGATCAATAAAGACATGACAGTTTCCTGTCCCTGTTTCAAGCACTGGGATAGTGGATTCTTCTACCACTGTTTTGATTAAGGAAGCTCCGCCTCGCGGAATTAAAACATCGATCCATTCTTTTAGTTGAAACATCGCCTGAACCGATGAACGGTCTGTTTGTTCAATCAATTGCACCGCATCACGAGGAATCTTTGTTTGATCCAATGCTTCATGGATCACACTGACGATGGCTTTGTTGGAAGAAATAGCGGAGGAACCGCCTTTTAAAATCACTGAGTTGCCTGCCTTAAGGGCAAGGCCTGCTGCATCGACAGTGACATTCGGTCTCGCTTCATAGATCATCCCGATCACGCCGAGCGGTACTCTTCGGCTTTTCACGTGTAAGCCGTTATCAAGAGTCCATTCATCCAATATTTCTCCAACAGGATCTGTTAATCTCGTCACAAGCCGCAAACTTTCAGCAAACTCGTGAATTCTTTCTTCATTTAACATTAATCGATCCATGAGTGCCTCTGAGAAGCCCTTTTCTTTCCCAGCATCTAAATCCTTTTGATTCTCCTGTAAAATGAAACGGCTGTTTTGCTCTAACGCTTCTGCCATTTTAAGCAGCGCGTCATTTTTTTCCTCTGTCTGAAGTAAACCGAGTTTTTTTGAAACATGCTTTGCTTTCTTCGCTTTTTCTTTGACCGATGTGACAACTTCAGCTGTCAGTGTCATGGAATTCCTCCCTTTTGGTTAACAAACTGGAATCGATAAATCTAAATGACAAACAAATGCTTCTAGATCGACGACATGCACGATTTCATCTTGTAACAAGTCACTCTTACGTGCGAGTTCATCTGATGCATAATTCACAACGCCAAGCCCTATTTCTCTTTTATCTTGATCTAAAATACGGACCACATCGCCTTTTTTAAATGAACCTTTCACATTGACAATCCCATCAGAATCAAGACTTCCCTCACGGTGCATGAGAAATTCCTGTGTTTTCTCTTGAACCACGATCTCACCCTTTGGTCCAGAATGAAAGGCAATCCACTGCTTCTTATAATTGAGCGGCGCTACATTTTCGTCAGCGGTAAAATAAGTGCCGTCCTCTGTCCCATTGATCGCTTTGTCTAAAATGTGAGGCGTATCTGCTTTTCCTAAAAAGCCGTTGATCCCTGCGGCCATTGATATTTTAAAGGCATCGAGCTTTGATTTCATTCCGCCTGTACCTACGCTGCTTCCTGCGTCTCCAGCAGCTGCTTCGATGTCTTCTGTGATGTCTGTCACTTCAAGAATTCTCTTCGCATTTGGATTTGTATGAGGATTATCTTCATACAAGCCATCAATATCAGATAAAATAGCAAGGAAATCCGCATCAATGAGTCCAGCTACTTTTGCAGACAATGTATCGTTGTCTCCAAACTTCAACCGATTGATCGTCACTGTATCATTCTCATTAATAATTGGGATGATGCCTCGATCCAATAACACGTTCATTGTGTTACGCACATTTTGATAGCGCGTTTCATCAGAAAAATCACTTCTTGTGATTAAGAGCTGTGAAGCAATATAACCATGTGATAAAAATAAAGTAGAATATGATTCCATTAATAGCCCTTGCCCAATTGAGGCAGATGCCTGCTTTTCCGGCAGTGTTTTGGGTCTATCGATAAATCCTAGTTTTCGGTAACCAGCTGCAACCGCACCAGATGAAACCAAAATGACTTCGTGTCCTTCATCTTTAAGTTTCACAATTTGATTGACGAGGTTTTCTAGTTTTTTCAAACTAATCTCACCTTGAAAGCTAGTAAGAGAGCTGCTTCCGATTTTCACAACAATTCGTTTTCTCTCTTTATCTGCGTACACCTTATCACTCCTGTACTTGAGCTCTATTTATATAGATACTTTTTGTTTTTGCTGATTGCTTATCTCTTTTGAACGATTGGCAGCATGTTTGACAGCTTGCTTGATCGCTTCTCCCCCGCCAAAATCATCTAATGCATTCAGTCCTGCAGCAGTTGTTCCATTTGGTGACGTAATTTTCTCTCTTAGGACAGAAGGATTTTCCTCTGTTTCTTGCAGCATTTTTGCCGCACCGAGGAGTGTCTGCGCGCCAATTTGGCGAGACAATTCCTTTGATAAACCTGCCTCTTCTCCTGCTTCTTCGATTCTTTCCATTAAGAAATAAAAGTAGGCGGGCCCGCTTCCAGCAATTCCAGTGAAAATATCCATTTGCTCTTCCTGAATGGTATAGACTTCGCCCATTTCAGACAAAAGAGCCTGACTTATGCTCATATGGTCGTTTTTCACGTAACGTCCAGCAGATAAAGCAGTCGCTGACGCCCCGATCGTACTTGATGTATTTGGCATGACCCTCATAACAGGCTGCCCTTCATGCAGCATGTCTTCAATATACGATAGCTTAACACCTGCAAGGACAGACATGATGAGCTGATCTGGCTGAATACGAGGTTTTAATGATTCAAGGGCTGCTTCAGCATCCTTTGGCTTCATGGCCAGGATCAACATATCCATTTCTTCAAAAGGAAATGAATCCATTGCGGCTGTTTGGATGCCGTATCGTTTCGTTAGTTCATTCAATCGAAGTTGATTTTGTCTGTTTGTTGCGTAAATTTGGCCTAGCGGCATCTGTCCTGATCGCACAATCCCTGCGATCATTCCTACCGCCATAGAACCTGCTCCAATGAAAGCAACTTTCTTTTGATCAATGATATTGATCCTCTCCCTTGTTCGCTTTTTGTTCGTGTTTTTCGCACGTTAGTTATCGTAACATGATGAGAAATCGTGTCAAGAAAGAGCCTGCACTTTTCAAAAGTCCCGAATGCATGGCCGGCAGCTTGCTGCAAGTATGTTAGCCGTGTTTTTCAAATACAGCATTTTAGATCAAAAGAACTATGATCATTTGAATCATAGGACCCTTTCGTTCGACTAAATTCACCATTTTATTTTTGGTTTCGGTGACTTCAATTCTATTTTTTAGAAAGCGCTCTCATTTTAATGACTTTCTATTTTCCTATATGGTGAATGTGCTTGAATCTTTCGATTAGACTATTGACATATTTTAGAAAACATGTCCGTTGAAATGATATTTTACTGGTGATACCGTGAAAGAGAAATCATGTGAAAAAGGAGCGTTCATAATGAAAGTGAAAGAAAACTATGTCAATGTGATTCCAATGAAAGAAATCCGTTCTACCGATGACCTTCTTTTCCCATTCCCTATTTACAATGAGCTGCGTGCAGAGAGTGATATTAGATATGATGAGACAAGAAAGTGCTGGGATCTTTTTCGATATGCGGATATCCAGTCTGTTCTAAAGCAGCCTAAAGTGTTCTCTTCACAGCGAGGAAGAAGCACGTCTAAAACAAGTATTTTAACGATGGATCCTCCAAAACATACAAAGATGAGAGCGCTTGTGAATAAAGCATTCACCCCAAAAGCGATCAAGCAATTAGAAGATAAGATCAAAGACCTGACACATGATCTATTAAATCAAGTAAAGGATCAACGTACGTTTGATATTGTGCAAGATTTAGCAGCTCCCCTGCCAGTGATGATCATCGCTGAGCTTCTCGGTGCAGAGGTGCAGGACAGAGAGCTGATTAAAAAACATTCTGATGCCCTTGTGGCAGGTGCTAAGGATGAATCAAAGGAAGCCATTCAGGCTGTTGTAGATATGCAGAAACGCGCTGAAGAGGAGCTGTCCATTTATTTTGCTCATTTGATCAAAAAAAGAAAAGAAACGCCTGCCGATGACTTGATCTCGCTTCTCATTCAAGCAGAAATTGATGGAGAGCGTTTAACCGAGAATGAACTGCTTGGCTTTTGTATTCTATTACTCGTTGCAGGCAATGAGACAACGACCAATTTAATAACCAATGCCGTACGACTGCTGACAGAGCAGCCGCATATTGCTGAATCAGTTCGGCAGGACCCCTCTCTTATTCCTCAATTGACTGAGGAAACGCTGCGGTATTATCCCCCTGTTCAAGCCATTGGCCGAATCGCCGCAGAGGATGTTGAAATTGCAGGCGCGCACATTCAAAAAGGAGACTACCTCATCAGCTGGGTTGCTTCAGCAAATCGGGATGAACAGAAGTTTGAAGATCCAGATACGTTCCGGCTTGACCGAAAATCAAATCCGCATATGAGCTTTGGATTTGGCATTCATTTTTGTCTCGGTGCACCGCTTGCCCGGCTTGAAAGCAACATTGCGCTTGACGTTTTACTCCATACGTTTCAAGACATCACCTGCGTGGCAGAACAGCTAAAACCTATTCAAAGCACGTTTGTTTTTGGGGTAAAAGAATTTCCTGTACATGTCACCCGTTTTTAAAAGTCCCTTTTTCAGGGGCTTTTTTTCATTTTCTTCAATTCATCATCTCTTTCTTACCTTCCACCTCCGAACATGCTAAAATAAAGTCCATACAAAGTGATAACGGAATGAAGAAAGGAAGCCAAAAACTCATGACCGATTATACAGCGATGAAAGACGGAATATTCAAATCAGTTTGTTCGTTAGACTGCCCGGATCAGTGCGGTCTTTTAATACATAAAGAAAATGGAAAGATCGTGAAAGTGCAGGGAGATCCGGACCACCCTGTCACACAAGGAAACATATGCAACAAAGTGCGTAATGTCACAGCCCGTTTATATGATGAAAAAAGACTGACCACTCCGTTAAAACGTGTTGGCCAAAAAGGCGAAGCACAGTTTGTGCCGATTACGTGGGAAGAAGCCATTGAAACCATTCGTCAAAAATGGACAAAGCTGATCGAAGAAAAAGGACCAGAAAGCATTCTGCCTTACAGCTTCTATGGGAACATGGGCAATCTCAACGCAGAAGGAATGGACCGCCGCTTTTTTTATCGTCTTGGTTCAAGCCAGTTAGACCGGACGATCTGTCAGTCAGCAGGAACGACTGGCTATAAATATACAATGGGCGCAAGCATTGGGACAGATCCTGAAGACACCATTCATACGAAACTATTTATCTTTTGGGGCATCAATGCTGTGTCGACCAATATGCACCAAATCACCTTGGCACAAAAAGCGCGAAAGCAAGGAGCTAAGATTGTCGTGATTGATGTTCACAAGAACCAAACCGGCCGGATGGCAGATTGGTTCATTCCGCTTCGGCCTGGTACTGACAGTGCGCTTGCACTTGGCATCATGCATGTCCTTTTCAAAGAGGAACGTACAGATGAAGCATTTTTAGAGGCTTACACGGTCGGCCATAAAGAGCTGCGCGAGCATGTAAAGCAGTATGATCCAGACACGGTTGAGCGCATCACAGGTGTCCCTAAAGGCGACATCATTACACTTGCAAGAATGTACGCTGAGACATCACCCTCTCTCATTCGCATTGGGAATGGTTTACAGCACCATGATAATGGCGGGATGAGTATTAGAACCATTTCCTGCCTCCCTGCCCTGACTGGTCAATGGCTGCACAAGGGCGGCGGAGCAATGAAATCAAACTCTTCTTTTCTCAGCTATAATGAACCAGCTCTTCAGCGGCCGGATTTATTAAAAGAACGCACGCCTAGATCATTTAATATGAATCAGCTGGGCAGCGTGCTGACAAGCGTAGAGCCTTCCGTTGATTCTCTCTTTATCTACTCGTGTAACCCAGCGGTTGTGACACCTGAAGCGAATAAAGTCAGAGAAGGTTTGCTGAGAGAGGACTTATTTACAGTGGTTCATGATTTATTTCTAACAGAAACAGCAGCGTATGCAGACATTGTCCTGCCGGCGACATCAGCCTTTGAAAACGAGGATTTCTATACATCGTACTGGCATCATTATATTCAAATTCAGGAGCCAGTGATAGAACGCTACGGAGAAAGCAAATCCAATACTGAAGTATTCCGCCTGTTAGCCCATGCGATGGGCTTTGAAGATGAAGCCTTCCGCGAGACAGATGCTGAACTGATGGAACAAGCTCTTCATCATCCAGAAAATCCGCATTATGAGGACATTTCATACGAAGCATTAAAAGAAAAGAAATGGATCAAAGCAAAACGTGGACCTTTCCAGGAATTAAAGCTTCAAACCCCAAGCGGGAAAATTGAGCTTTATTCTGAACAAATGAAAAAAGACGGGTATCCAGCACTTCCAACCTATGTGCCCCTTTATCAGGAAAGCGATTATCCGCTTACCTTTATACCGGGACCGAACCATAATTTTCTGAACTCCACCTTCTCACTTCATGAAAAGCATCAAAAGCTTGAGAAATTTCCGAAGCTTCACATGAATGAACAGGATGCAAAGGAAAGAAAAATTGAAGATGGTGACATGGTCCGTGTGCTAAACGACCGAGGAGAGTGTGAGCTTGTCGTGTCAGTCGGTCAAAATGTATTATCTGGTGTTGTAGTCAGTCAAGGATTATGGGCAGATCAAAAAGGCAAAAAGCATTTAGTGAATGGATTAACACCTGATCGATTGGCAGATATGGGAGGCGGCGCGACGTTCTTTTCTGGCAGAGTGGAAGTTGAAAAATTATCATAGAAAAAAGCCAGCCGTTTTTTGCTGGCTTTTTTCATATGCTTTTATCGAATCATCAGCTGATTCGTCATGACATTCGCACTTCCGTTGCTTCGGTAGCCTTCTACAGTTAATGCTGTTTCATACATTTTTCCCATTGGCATGCCTAAGCTTTCCCATTTTTTAAAATGCTCACTGACGGAGACAGTTCCGCTTGTGCGTTTTGTTTGACGTACACTCCAATATTGTTTGAAGGTAGCGTCTCCAATGATAGAAGGCTGATTGACACGGAGCGTTTCATATATGTCATATGTGCCTCCATCGGCATAAAATGATCCTTTATACGTTCCTGTTGGACGATATGTGCCCCATGACTCAACAATGTAGTATTCAGCTAATGGAGATTGTGTCCAGCCATAGACACATAAATAGGAATTCCCGCCCGGGTTAAAGGCTGCGTTGTAGTTGATGGAGATGTTGCCAAGTTGATGATGAGTTTTAGTGGAATCAAACTTCTTTCCTTTTCGAAATAAGGCATTTCCAATATTGTTCCAGCTTGCACTAAATGCCCCGCCGTTATTGAGTGTCATCGAGGTATTTCCGTAATCCTTCCATAATTCAAAATCGTATCCGCTGTGTGTCCCTATCCTATTATCATAAATCGTTTCCGCATGAGCTGGCACAGCCGTCAGTGTCAGCACAAATCCAATACACATCACAAACAACAGCCTCAATCTTTTCAAATTCATTTTCCATCCCTCTCCTTTTTTCATCCGTATTGTTCTGTCATCCCTA
This sequence comes from Bacillus sp. FSL M8-0350, assembly GCF_038593345.1. Taxonomy (NCBI): domain Bacteria; kingdom Bacillati; phylum Bacillota; class Bacilli; order Caryophanales; family Bacillaceae; genus Bacillus; species Bacillus sp. FSL M8-0350. The sequence continues at coordinate 1,913,197 of NZ_CP151985.1, forward strand.
AGGTGAAAAACCCATCACCTCCTTTCATGCAGCCCTTTCTGCTAGATGGAACGATACTGCTTTAACCCGGCATGGATGTCTTTTGTTTGTGTATAAATCCTTTGATACAAATGAAATAGATCGGCATATACTTCTGCGTGCGGCTGATTTGGCTCATAAACAGCAGCTTGATGGATCAACTGATGTGCACATACTTCAAGTGACGGATACCATTCGCAGCCAACTGCGGCAAGCATCGCTGCACCTAAAGCGGGCCCTTGTTCATTGTCTAACTGGATGACTTCAGCCTGAAAAATGTCTGCTTGCATTTGAAGCCATGTCCGGCTTCTCGCACCGCCGCCAATAGATACAATAGAATCTATGTTTTTTCCTGCCTGCCGGAATAATGCGATAGATTCATTTAGCGAAAAGGTAATTCCCTCTAAAACAGCTCTGACAACATGTGCCCTTTCATGCCTGCTGTCTAATCCAATCAAGCTGCCGCGAATGATCGAATCCGCATGAGGTGTTCTTTCCCCAACTAAATAGGGTGTAAAGAGCAATCCTTTCGCTCCTGGTGCAACATGAGCCGCACCTTCTAAAAGTGACTGAAACGATTCCTCAGGAGCCAGTAAGTGTTTTGCCCAGTTAAGGCTATATCCTGCTGAAAGGGTGACACCCATTGTGTAAAAAGCGTCTTTTTTTGCATGATGAAACAAATGCAAATTCCCTTGAAGCTCCCTTTCATGATCCTCTTCATAGGAAAGAATGACCCCAGATGTGCCGATACTGCATAACGTGCGGTCAGAGGACAAGATGCCAGCACCAATTGCTCCGCAGGCATTATCTGCCCCGCCGGCAAAAACCTTTGCGCCTTCTTTCATCCCAACTTCACGTGCAATGTGCGGCAAAAGTGTACCAACCTCTGCCTCTGATGTGACAAGCGGCGGGCAAATGTGAGGAGAAATATCAAATGCCTGACAAATCTCCTCACTCCACGTCTGTTCACCGATATTTAACAGCAAGGTGCCAGCCGCATCAGAATAATCCATATGGACTGCGCCTGTTAAACGAAATCTGACATAATCTTTTGGGAGTAAAAACATGTCGATTTGCAGATCAATATGTGGTTCATGTTCCTTTACCCATAATAATTTTGGCAGTGTGAATCCTTCTAACGCCTGGTTTTTTGTGATCTTTTGCAGCCGGTCTCCCAGCTTTTTTGTCATGTGCGTACATTGTGCTGTCGTCCGTGTATCATTCCATAAAATTGCAGGGCGGAGCACTTCGCGAGATTCATTTAATAGAACTAATCCATGCATCTGGCCGGAAAAGCTGATGCCTTCAACTCGTCTTGAATGAACAGGCTGCTTTGCCATCAGTTCTTTCATCGCAGCCATTGTCTGCTTTACCCAATCCTCGGGGTGCTGCTCACAATATCCAGGCTTCTCTTGAATGAGGCGGTACGGCTTAGAGGCTTCGCAGCACACCTTTCCGCTCTCATCCACTAATATCGCCTTGACCCCGCTTGTTCCCAGATCAATTCCCATCACATATTTCATGTTTTCACTCCTTCAAAACAGGTCAGCCCCTTCAATTAATCTTCTAACAAGTATTGATTTAAACGGGCTTTCAGCTGTTCCTCTCTTCCCGATTCGTTTCTGATCAAAGGATGTTTCAGCGCATATTCTTCTAATGTATGAAAGTTTGCCTTTCCTTCTGAAATATCACGTCCAATTCCTTCAGAAAAGCTGCGATACCGGTGCTTTATAACATCTTCAAACACACGGTCTTCTATGAGTCTATGAGCGACCCGCAGTCCTTTTGCGAATGCATCCATCCCGGCAATATGGGCATATAAAATATCTTCAAGTTCAAAGGAAGCTCTTCTCACTTTTGCATCAAAATTAAGACCGCCAGACCCTAGACCGCCATTTTGCAGAATTTCATACATGGCAAGAGTTGTGGCATACAGATCGGTTGGAAATTCATCTGTATCCCACCCAAGAAGCGAATTTCCTTGGTTTGCGTCAACAGAACCGAGCAGCCCATGAATTCTTGCGACACGTAATTCATGCTCAAACGTATGGCCGGCCAGTGTCGCATGATTGGCCTCGATATTTAATTTGAAATGGGAATCTAATCCGTATTGTTTTAAAAAGGCGATGGATGTCGCTGCATCTGTGTCGTATTGATGAGTGGTTGGTTCCTTTGGTTTTGGTTCGATTAAAAATTGGCCAGTGTACCCAATTTCTTTTGCATAATCAACAGCCATATGCAAGAATGCCGCCATGTGATCAAGCTCTCTTTTCATATCTGTATTGAGCAGCGTATCGTACCCTTCTCGTCCACCCCAGAAAACATAATTTTCTGCACCGAGTTCTTTGGCGGTTTCGATTCCTTTTTTGACCTGTGCGGCCGCGTAGGCAAAAACATCTGCATGACAAGATGTCGCAGCACCGTGTACAAATCTAGGATGCTTGAACATATTGGCCGTGTTCCACAGCAGCTTTACTCCGCTTTGCTTCATGTATTCTTTCATTCTTTCTAAAATGATGTCTAATTGTTGATTGGTCTCTTGAAGCGTCTCTCCCTCTGGCGCGATGTCACGGTCATGAAATGAAAAATACGGAACATCCAATAGGTCAAAAAGCTGAAAAGCCACTTCCAATCTAGCTTTTGCTAAATCCATTCCGCTATAGGAGTCCCATGCTCTTTGCATCGTCCCAGTTCCAAACATGTCTGTTCCATCAGCAGTCAATGTATGCCAATAAGCAACTGAAAAGCGCAGGTGGTCTTTCATTGTTTTTCCGCCAATCACTTCGCTTGGATTATAGTATTGAAAAGCGAGTGGATTTTTTGATTGTTTTCCTTCATATTGAATTTTGCCGATTCCTTCTAAGCTGTATAACGTTTTCATATTTGATTTGGTCATGCTTCATTCCTCCTGAGTACACTTTGTAAGTTTATTCAACAAACTAATGATCAATCTATGAAAAAATCACTTTGAATTTTCCATATTTTTTAGTTTTTTAAAAATATTTTCGTTATAATAAAGTTAAAATCATTTATCTTACTAAATACATGCTGAAAAAAGCAGCTCTTCTCAACTTAATCTAAAGACGAAACAAATGGAGTGGATAACGTGGATATCGCTGATCAGAACTTTGTAAAAAAAATAAATCAAAAACTATTATTAAAAGAAATTCTCCAGCATGCGCCCATTTCGAGAGCAAAATTATCTGAACGCACTGGATTAAATAAATCGACTGTTTCTTCTCAGGTAAGTACGTTAATGAAAGAACATCTTGTCTATGAAATCGGTCAAGGTGAGTCTAGCGGCGGGAGAAGACCGGTTTTACTAATGTTTAATAAACGTGCTGGCTGCTCCATTGGGATCGATGTCGGCGTTGATTATGTCAATGGCATATTAACTGACCTTGAAGGGTCCATTCTTTACGAAGAGCAGATCAAGCTCCCACCCAGCTCTCCTGAGGTCACAATACGTAAATTAATTGAATTAATACAGCAGCTCATCTCACAAATGCCCTCTTCCCCATACGGGCTCATTGGCATTGGCCTATGCATACATGGTTTAGTGGATGCAGGTGAACAAATCGTGTTTACGCCTCATTCCAAATGGAAAAATGTTGATCTGAAAACCACGCTGCAAGAGACATTCCAAGTACCGATCTTCATTGAAAATGAAGCAAATGCCGGTGCATATGGTGAAAAAATCTTTGGTGCCGCTAAACATTATGACCATTTGATCTATGCAAGCATCGGCACTGGCATCGGGATCGGAATCATCATCGATCATCATTTATACAGAGGAGCGTATGGCTTTTCTGGTGAAATGGGACATATGACAATCGATTTTAACGGACCGACATGTAGCTGCGGGAACCGTGGATGCTGGGAATTGTATGCTTCTGAGAAAGCCTTGTTTCAGTCTCTTCAAACAGATGATCAGCACATCTCCCATCAAGACCTGGAACAGCTGGCCAAGTTAAATGATATGAAAACGCTCAATGCCCTGCGCAACTTTGGCTTTTACCTTGGTGTCGGTCTCACAAACGTCCTGCATACCTTTAACCCGCAAGCCATTATTTTAAGAAACAAAGTGATCGAATCACATCAGGCGGTTCTACATGTGATTGAGGAGGAGGTATCCTCGCGAATGGATACGCAATTCAGCTCACATGTAGAGCTGCTCCCTTCATCATTAGGACACAATGCGCCAGTATTGGGGATGACATCTCTTGTCATAGAAGCTTTTCTGCAAGATGCCACCCTCACAACATGACCTATTTGTTTTTCAAAAAGAGACAGCTCGTAGCGAGTTGTCTTTCTTATTCGTCTGTTTCCTCATAGCGAAAATAGTGAAAATCAGCAGGAAGACGCTCGCCGCTCGTATCTTGGCACTGCATACCGACAAATGCCCCTGTAAAAAACCCCCCGCCTCGAATAAAATCATCGGATAAATGGATGGATTCAAGCGGTACATCAATTTCCTTCCACTCTTTCTGATCAAATGAATAAGAATATTTATATGTCTCTTTCCGAACGGTCACTTTTAAATAGACATAAGTGACCTCGTCAGGAATGATGATTTTATGTGCCAATGGCTGAGAAAAGGCAAGGTTTTCACAGACAGATAGTTCAAGCGTGCGGCCAAGTTCCTCATCATATGTCACCTGGAGTGCTGTCCAGTTTTCCGTATTATAATAATTCACAAGACCAGCTGATTGCTGAAAGTTTTCTGGGAAGAACGAAACAGCTGTCTCTGCTTCAAAATAAAAGCTTTGCCAGCGTCTTGCAACAAATGCTTGGGTAAACTTAGACGTTAAAGATTCGCGGCCGAATAACCTTAAATGCTGAGGTTTCTCCGTTAACGAACCAATCTGATCGGTAAACGGAATTCTTAATGTTTGGAAGTGTCTATTTAGTGTTGATTCTTTAAATTCATCGACTGTATGATAGGTTGGTGCAAAAACCTTTTCTTCGATCTTTGGCGCTTCAACCTCAAGCGTCCCCTCCTTTCCGCCTACAACATAAGGCCAGCCATCCTTCCATTCAAGCTTTTGTATCGCTGTTTCTCTTCCTAAAGGACACCAACCTCTCTGTTGAAAAATAGATTCCTTGTTTGATTGAATCGGACGGCCAGTGAGATGAGCGAGATACCATTCATTTGTATGCGTTTGAACGATTGAAGCATGCCCGCATTTTTGAAGCGGATGTTCAGGCGCGTGGAAGGCACTTAAGATCGGGTTATCAGGATGAACCTCATAAGGCCCTTCAATATGTGAGGAACGGGCGATCGTTGCTGCATGCTCATACCTGGTACCTCCTTCTGCCGTTAATAAATAGTAGTAGTCACCGATATGATACAGATGCGGCGCTTCTGTCAGTTTAATCGGTGTGCCTTTAAAAATGACCTTCCTTCGACCGATGAGCTTCTTTTCAGCCACACTATATTCCTGCAAGGCAATACCTGCAAAGGAATGATGCTTTTCTCTATGATCCCACAGCATATTTAAGACGTATTTCTTCCCGCTTTGATCATGGAATAAAGATGGATCAAAGCCGGAGCTGTTGAGCCGGATCGGTTCACTCCAATCGCCGTCCACTTCGCTTGCCGTGACCAAATAATTATGACCGTCTTTAAATGGACCATCCACTACTTTGATATCTGAATAAATAAGCCAAAACTGTCCATCGGCATAGCTTAAGCACGGCGCCCATACTCCGCCAGAATCAGGATTTCCTTTCATATCCAGCTGCGACGTTTTTTGCAAAGGACGCGCAGCAAGGCGCCAATGGACGAGATCCTTCGAATGATAAATTTGTACCCCTGGAAACCATTCAAATGTAGAGACGGCCATATAATAATCTTCTCCAACACGGCAAATACTTGGATCGGGGTTAAACCCTTTGAGCACTGGATTGATAATCTTCATTGAATTTCCTCCTCTTTCAGAGACCTACATTTTAAAATCGTCCATATGATCGAGATACACTTTGTCTCTATTCTCAAGTTCCCGTACGACTTTTTTATGTTTTTCTTCATCTAGGTTATAAAAATTAATATCCACCATCGCTAAAATCAGTAAGCATACAGGAATCACCGTTGTCGTGATTAAAATGCCCAGTAAAGCTTCTGGTGTTTGCATTTGGTTGGCAACATAGCCAAAGCGATCGAGTACAAGCCCTGGCACAATCCCGCCTAATGCCATCCCAAATTTAAAGAAAAATCCGATGATGGCATAGATGAGCCCGCCCATCCTTTTCCCTGTTTTATATTCGCCATATTCAACGGTTTCAGGAATGAGCGCCCACATGTAAGCACCGGCTGTAATACTTCCTGCAGCTGCAACGAGCCTAAAAATCAGTATTAAAGTGATTTGACTCGGCGGTATCACAAGTAATGCAAGAAGACCTACAATATTCAGCAATAATGAATAATTCAGCAGCTTTTTCTTTCCTAACAGCTTGTGCAGTTTTGGAATAAACGGCAGCACCATTAATGCTGGCAGACTGCCAATGAGTCCGTACCATTTCACTAAATCTTCTCTGCCGAGGTTATACGTCACATAATAGATCCCAACTGAATTACTGATCGAATTCACGCCAAAAATAATAATAAAGAAAATGCTTAATACAACAAGCGGACGATTGACACGTAACTGCACAAAGATATCACTGAACTTAATTTTTTCCTCCGGCTTTTGAAGCGTGACACGTTCATTCGTGCTTTTAAAACAGAAAATAAGTAATGCACCGCCAAGAACGCCGAGAAAAGCCATCGTCATCTGCCAGCCGAGGGCTGTATTTCCTGTTTTATCACTCAAAAAAGTCGCAAGAAAAGGAACAAAAAAAGCAACAACTAGACCTCCGAGATTAGCAAAAAGCATACGAACAGACGTAATACTGACAACCTCTTGGTTATTTCTTGTCATTGCTGATGTTAAAGCACCATAAGGAACATTGATGAATGTGTATGTAAGCGATAAACCAACATACGTGATGTAGGCATAAACGAGTTTACCCATTTCAGAAAGATCAGGTGTTGTAAAGCAAAGGATAGCAAGTACTACAAAAGGAAACGCACCGAATAACAAGTAAGGTCTGAACCTGCCAAAACGGCTGTTCGTTCGATCCACCAATGCACCAATAAACGGATCTGCAAGCGCATCAATGGCGCGGACAACTAAAAACATCGTCCCTGCTGCCGCCGCTGATAAACCATACACATCTGTATAAAAAAATAATAGATACGTAGAGACAGTTGCATAAATTAAGTTACATGCGAAATCTCCTGAAGCATATCCCACTTTTTCAGACATACGAATCTTTTTTAAATTCTCACTTACCATGAGCTTTCTCCCTTCTTCTCTTAGCCTCTTCTAACGAACAGATGATGGAGGGCAGCAGCAGTCAATGCGAAGAATATAAAGCGCTTTCAATTTGTTGTAAAAATGAAGCTGAACATCTGATCTTTCAGCTTAGCCCACATACGCAGCAAATGATTTGAATGACGGAATCATCCCCTTTAATGGTCGGATCATCACTTGGAATTCATCTTAGTTTATCGACTAAACAAACTAAGATGAATTCATTTTATAAAATCTGATCTGACTTTTCAATATTTTTCGAAAAAATAATCCAAATAATTGATTTCTTGTCATTTTTCCGGCTGAAATGACGTGAAAAATTGAAGTGAATCATTTAATGGTTGCAATTCAGCTCATCCCATGCTATATTTATCAAGCGATGAGCTGAATTGTGTAAGTCGGGTAACATGTCTCCTTGAGACACACACGAATGTGGCGTGTGGTTATTCCGCCTCAATACGCAAAAGACATCTTCTCAGGAAGATGTCTTTTTTCTTATCCTATTTTTGTTCCATTTTCAACAGGCTCATCTGTGGCTAGTAAAACCACGTCTTCTTTTGACGGCATGCCCCCTAAGACAAGCACTTCTGATTTGAACCCTGCAATTCTTCTTGGCGGAAAATTGACGACTGCTACGATTTGTCTGCCAGTGAGATTCTCAGCCGTATAACGTTTTGTCAGCTGAGCACTGGATTGCTTTAAACCAATCTCTTCACCAAAATCAATCTTGAGTTTCAATGCAGGAACTCTTGCCTCTGCAAAGAATTCTGCTTCAATGATCGTTCCAACACGAATATCTAACGCCAAAAACTGTTCAATATCTGCCATCTGTTTCTCTCCTCTTCTTTCAAGGGTAAGTTCATTTACTAGAGTCATCTATTGTTTTTTTCATTGTAGCACATTCATTTCGTAAAAAAGTGAGTCAAAAAGCCGATTCACGGCAAAAACCACCCTTTAGTTTACATAATGTTTTTATCGTCGTGTATTAAATGTTTGCATCCTGAAAATGAATTCAGTAAAATGGCAAATAATCCTACTGCTTCCTCCCAAATATATTGGGGAGGGGTTAACACTTGTTTACATTATCAGATATGTGGACATTTTGCTGGTCGTTTTTCGTCATTCTTCCTATCGTTGCCATCTTGCATCAGCTTGGCCATATTATGGTCGCGTGGATGTTTGGCGCAAAGGTTTCTTTTGCTCTTGGCAGAGGCAAAAAAGTATTGAAAATAGGCGTTGTTGAAATTAGACGAATCTATTTTCTAGATGCATTTTGCCATTATGAAGAAATGAGGAAAAATAACCGATTCTCGCACATTCTTGTCTACCTAGGCGGATCATTATGCAACCTGCTCAGTGTTCTCATACTGAATACAATGATCGCCAATGATATCCTGCCAGAACATCAATTTTTCTATCAATTTGCTTACTTCTCAGTCTACTATGTATTTTTTGCACTGCTGCCAGTCCAGTATGCAGATCATCATCCGAGTGATGGGCAAGCAATTGTGAACATCATTCGGCACGGTGAACCATGTGACATCATTGATTAACAGGATGGCTTCCCGCTGTTAATTTGATAATGAATCGTTAAAAAGGGAATACCGAATAGCTTCATTTGATGAACCGCTGTAAGACTTTTATCTGTCTCCGGCTTCATATGAAAGCTTTCTTCCATTGGCAGTTTCATGGTGATAAAAGGTGTATGCAAATACAACCCTTCGTCACCGGTACTGCCTTTTGGACATGCACTTTTTAATAGAAAGTCTTCCTTTTCATTAAAAGGTTTTAAAATGGCGGTCAGCTGAGAATATGGAAGCGGCAGCGCAATATTCATATAGCCCGCAGCTGCATCGTGATGATGAGCATAAAGTGCAAAAAAGACCTGCTCCCCCTTTTCGTTATAACGAATCCACGCCCTGACATCCTTTCGCTCTTCTTTAGGATGTTGAAATGCAGTCAGACGTCCCTTCATTTCATACGGCTTACGAGATGTTCCCAAATAGAGCTGGCCTATTTTCTTAAACATGGGCTGAAGTAAAAAAACAAACGGCCTCACCCACCAATGAAAACAGACTGTTGCTTTTAACGTAAACGCCATCGTATTCTCATAAAACCTTCGAATCACAGGTGACACCCTTTCAGCTGAAAATGTCGTTCCATTTAAATCATCAAGTGAATTGACTAAACCTAGGTTCTCTCGATCACCCATTCTTTCCTTTTGAAAAGAGATTAAATGAAAACGGCCATGCACTTTTGATATCGGAAAGTCCTTCTGCTTCAATTGATCCTTTGGCCCTTCGATCAGCCATCCAATCAAACCTGGTAAAATCACAAAAAAGGCATTAATACTGCCATGAAACCAAATCATCTGATCAATGCTGATGTAGGTCACGCGCATGAGCATGCCAGCGGAATAAAGAAGAGATAGCACGATTGTTCCCATTAAGACGCAGCTAGAAAACACAATCAGCACTTTTGCCACAGTCGATCGAAACCTTGTTTTCATACAAAGAATACCGTACAAGTAGAGTGCAATGACATATAGCGTGACGCTGAACGTATCAAATAGACGGGAGAAGCTAATCTCAACAGCGATCATCACAGGCGACAGCAAAATCACCCATCCTGCCGCTTTGTATAAAGCTGTCTCTTTTTCTCGATTTCTCCCTAATAATCCATAGAAAAGCGGGATAAAAAAAGCCGAGTAATGAAAATGAATAGCGGTCAAAAGCACGATGATTGGTGAAAAGGTCATTACCTGTATATCTGCCGTGTACAGCCAAAACCAAAGCCCTCCTAAAGCGAGATACATCCATGCACCACCCGTCATCAATTCATGAAGTGGAAAGATTCCCCTTTTCAGCAAACGAGTACAGCCATATAACGCCAAAAGAATCGTATACAAAAACCATCCCGATGCAAACAAGGCAGAATGATAGATGAATGCAGCCGTTGCACAAAGAGCAGCTAATGGAAAGGCTTTCATTAAAAAGCCGAGCAGTATCCACGGCTTACTCTCCCTCTCTTCCTTCACAAAAAAGGCTAAAACTGCAGGAAGGAAAAACAGAATCGCTATCAGTACAAACAACTCTGCTAACGGACCTGTCATTAAACGGGTGGCGATAAACCAGCACATAAAGAGGAAGCTTGATATCAAATGCCATTTATTCATCATGAGACATCACCCTTTCAGTAAACCGGCCTTTATATGTAAAAAGGGTCCCAAACAGTCGATTTTTCACATGCACATCAATGGTATACTCACCCGCGTGCTCGTCGTAGCCTTCTGTGACATCTGACACACCGTAAAGCCATGAAGGCAGCGGCCACTCACGTCCTAACATCAACAGCTTCTGCCGGCCGGATTGAATGTGAAGGAACCCATGCTTTGTTACTGTAAAATGAAGCTCTGACATAAGAAGTCTAGGCTTTCCAAAATAGTCTAGTACTTTATGACTCTTCTGATCAATGATCATATCTGCATCAAAGTGACGTTCCTTCTTTGGGAAATAAAACGTACGGAACCAGTGCATGCCTTCCTCTCCCTTATTTGTCATAAAGGGTTTATTGACAATTCGGAAGGGAATGTTTTTTCCTCTCTCAGGGAAAAAACAGCGAAAGAGTGGACCAATTTTGAAGAAAAATCGAATGAGCCTCGTTCCGCCGCCTATTTCCTCCATAGTGCCTTCAGCGGTAAACGCACGGTTGTATCTCTCTTTTAATTTTGGATGAAGCTTATCGTAATCCTTTACTTGATGACGATGAACGACCATGTCTACCTCCCCTTTTTCGTTTGATCGAAAATACGTCTATACAATCTTTTAAATTAATCATTCCTGCAATGGATAGGATCAAAAATGCACTCATCACAAGCGGCTCATGGAGTGTCGTTTGGGGGGATAGGATCCCGATACAAAGCATCAGCAGCAGAAACACACTTTGAAGAATGAACAAATATTTCTTTGATAGCTTAGGTATCAGCCATGATACGCCTATAAAGGCATAAAACAACCGAAATCCGGTGCTATGATCAAAAGCAGAATGTGAAAAAGGGATAACCGCTTGGCATAGCCAGACGATGGCAAACAGCAAACAAATTCCATAATGGGCAAGTGTTCTCTCCAGTAACAACCGAGGGTGCGTACCCTTTTCAAGCCACGTCTTTAGTGCGCCAAAACTAAAGGCCGTCATAAGCCCCATCATCGGGCGAAAAAGAAATCGATCTGCCCACGCCCATCCTTTTCCTTCTTTCGGTTCATAATCAAATTGCGTTTGAAACACAATATGATCATTCGTTTTCACATATTTCCAATAGCCGCCGCCTTCTTTGATAAAAGACAACGGGTGTGACGATTTGAATTTAAGTGAGGATGACCTTTCATTTCGTTCATCCATCATTCTAGTTCGATATGCTCCTGTCCCTGTGACACTTACACCAAATCCAAGATGCTTTTCATACAAAAAGGTTTGGGGCTGTTCATCTTGAGGTCCATTTAATGAAATGGTTGAAAAACGCAAATCCCACTGTTCATGAAGCTTTGGATTTTGCGTATATTCCCATACTTTCTCTAAAGGTGCATGAATGGTTGTTTCCACATAAACAGGCTTTCTTTTCATCTGCCTCTACTCCTCTATGTGAATTATTTCACATAATAAGCATACCATGTTTCACAAAACTGTCAAATCTTTATTCGTTTTCTCTCAAAAAAATGGTTCCAGAAGGATGCTTCTCTATGATATCGGTTCACTGTAAAAAAAAAGACCTGTCAAATAGACAGATCTTCTTTTTGCAATACACCTGTGATATAGAGCCGAACTGCATAACTCACACTTTCTTCAAGCTGTTCTTTTCGTTGGAATCCCTTTTTATTAGAAATATCACCGAAGCCGTGCAGTAAGCTTCTCAGTCCTCTGACGACATGTGTCATTTCCTCTTCCTTTACACCAAAGCGTGACATGATGGTTTGGACAAACTGAACAAGGCGCTCTGCTGCAATACGTACTTCTTTTTCGTTCATATGTGAAAAGGCAGCTTCATAAAGACCTGGGTGTTCTCGGACAAAGTGCACATATTGTCTGGCAAAGGCTAAAACAGCTTCTCCTTTTTCCAGCCCCTCTGTGACTTGCATCCCTTCCTCACAAAGCATGGAGAGCCCTTTTACTGCGAGTGCTGCCTGAATCTCATGAAGGCCGGATACATGATTATAAAGAGAAGGCGGCCTGATATTCAGTCTTTTAGACAATGTAGCAATAGTCAAAGCGGAGAAGCCCTCTTCATCAACAAATGCAGCCGCTGTATCCATAATTTTTTCTTGTGTAATTCCCATTCTTGGAGACACGGTTTACTGCCCTCCTTTTTTTAGCTGGTGCTGTCTTTTTTTAACGGCAGCTTGAAGCTTTTCATGAGGCTCTATGATAAGGTCACCATGTCCTGCAGCAAGACAGGATATGCGCAATGTCAGTAACTTTTCAGCGCTTTTTAGTGCGGTTTCTGCATCCCATGTGGCAAAAGCCGGGAACGGGAAGCTCCACCGAAACTCACCCGTAACCGATAAGCCGCCTTTAGTCACAAGTGCATCCCCTGCAATGACAACTCCTGACCTTTCATCGTATAAAGAAATGCTGCCAGGTGTATGCCCTGGTGTTGCAATCACTTTGAGCGGCCCAATCTCTTCTCCTTCTTCAACAAGCACATCTGGTTTTGTGTGAATATTTTTCATAAAACTGCCTTTAATTTTTTGCTGAGGTTCATCAGGGAGCAAGGAAAAGTCACCTTCAAAAAGGCGTGCATCACGTTTTGATAAATAGACAACTGCCTCTGGAAAAGCCTTCTTCACCTCATCTAATGCGCCGATATGATCCATATGGCTATGAGTGAGAATAATCTTATGAATTGGTTTGTTCTTTTTACGGGCAAATTCGATGATCGAGTTCGCCGCCATTTTTAAAGCAGCATCAATTAAGATGAGTCCTTCCTCTTCCTCAAAGACATAGCAATTTACCGGAAATAATCGCGGCATCAATGTAAGCTGGTGCAGACGGTCAAAAGTTGTTAATCTCATGATTGCCCTCCTAAAACTAATATCCTTAGTTTTATATTAACTAATGGTATTAGTTTTAGCAATCATTTTTTCATCAACCGCAATATAAATATCAACTTGCGCTTCTTTTGGATCAATAGATCTTTCATCATACCATTCAAAATCACCTGTATAAGTGCGGTATTGACGCTGATCCCACGTCCAAATCTTGTGCCATGTTTCAAGCACGACCTCTTCAATCGGTCCTTTTCTCGTTTGAAATCTTGCGTAGGTGGATGCAGGAATCTCTTTTACATGTTCGATCTGCTGATCCGCGAACTCTCCAGCTGTAAATAAATAAGAACCATGTTCATCTTTTTCATAATCTGAATACAGCCCTATGACTGGAGCTTGTCCCCCATGTAGCTGCTGCGCAAAAAAATCCTGCCAAAGCGGTGCAATCTTACGCTCTTTTGTTTTCTCTATTTCATTTGTTGTTCGAACAGACAACCCTTTGACCCATTGTTTCTCTAATGTGACGATATCGTACATACATTCTCATCTCCTTTTCTCCCATCATATAAAAAGAAACCTGACAACAGTGTGTCAAGTTCCTAATCGCTTCATAAATTGTTTTAATTGGAGATCAAATGCTTCCTTGATGTGCTGCGGTGAAAGAATGTCGGCGTCCGGTCCTAAATGGAATAGGAAACTGTGCAGCCAATCATCTTGCGACACAGTCAATGTTGCCAGATAGGTTCCGTCTGAACATATGATCAATTCGTTCTCATCCACCCATTCCTTCACTTTGCCAACTGATGCTTCCGTTAACCTAAGCGTGAGCGTTGTGACTGAAGGTTCTTCATGCCAAGAGTCATTCCAAGGCTTCTCTTCATTTTTGATTCTTTTCGGCCTGAAATATGCTGAAATGGTGATGAGGTCTGTCATTCTGGTCAGCTTGAATAGACGAAAATCATTTTTCACACAACAAAACGCATACAAGTACCAATGCCTTCCTTTTAAGACAAGCGTATAAGGCTCCACTTTACGTGGAAGTGTTTCACCTTTTGCGTTGCGATAAGTGAATTGAATGAATTGATGCGCGGAAGCAGCTGTATGGATCAGCTGAAGCTTCTTTTCTGCCTGGCTGTCTTTCCCCCAGGAGCTTAAATCAATAAAGACATGGTGCTGATTCTCGCTTTCATCGCTTTTTGGCGGAATGAGAGATTTGATTTTTTTCAGTACATGTTCACTTTCTTTAAAGGAGTATGCACTCGTCATGCTTTCAAGGGCTGTTAAAATCAGCTCAATGTCATCATCGGTAAATAATTTTTTCTCTAAACGATAGTCGTCAACAAGTGAAATGCCTCCACCTGCTCCTTGGGTTGTCACAACAGGGATTCCCGCTTGATTGATGGTATCAATATCACGATAAATGGTCCTCACACTCACTTCGTGAAGTTCAGCGAGGTCCTTCGCTTGTACTTGCTTTTTGCTAATGAGCAGCATCACAATAGACAAAATACGATCAATTTTCATGACTTTTCCTCTTTTTCATAAATGTAGGTTTTGATTTGATAAAAAAAGAAAGAATGGTAAAGATAAGGAACAGCCAGCATCGTTTACATCCCTGCACATGCAGGAGGAGGTTGCATCATGACACATCACGTGTGGCAGTTATTCATCATTGGGAGCATTATGCTGATCTGCATCATCTTTCGAATGAACCGAATGAGACGCTATCAGCTTGTGCGCCCGATCAGTCTTTTGATGAGAATGTATGTATTTGGACTCACTGCCCTTATTCTCTTATTAGAAGGCTGGCAAAATCACAGCATTTTCATCTACGCCGCTATTGGTATGCTCTTTGGAAGCAGTCTGGCCGTTCATGCCTATGAGACGATCCGCATGAAAGAAGAAAATGGCCGTCTTTATGTGAAAACGAGTAAATGGATTGAAAGCTTCATTTTATGCCTATTTTTATCTCGACTTAGTTTTAAGCTGGGTGAGCTGACGAACCATTCGCTCACAAAGATTGGTGTCGTTGAACTGTATCAGCATATTGTGAGTGATGATGCCATGACCATGCTCAGCTTTTTTCTGTTAGCTACTTACTATGTTGTTTTTTCTTATCAAATGATGAAAGCAGGTAAACGAGTAGCACATACGCATCATGCGTAAAAACCTTCCTATTTGAGTAGGAAGGTTTTTATTAGTCATGCTGCGCATGATAAATCATTTGTTCAAGTACTTCCATCACATGCTGATCTTCAGGGCTGTAAAAAATCGATGTCCCTGCTCGTCTAGATTTCACGAGACGAAGGTTTTTTAAAAAACGCAGCTGATGAGAAACAGTTGATTGCATGAGATTCAGCGTTTCTGCGATATCATTTACCGAGTATTCACCTTGAGACAGCAGGTGCAGAATACGAATACGTGTCGGATCAGATAAGGCTTTAAACGTTTGGGAGACAAGAAATAAACTTTCTTCATCCAGCTCCATCCGTTCCTGTTCTTGATTTGTATTCAGTTCTTCCTTCATTTCGCTTCACCTTTCTTGTTAGTCAAATCACGACTTATTCTATGTATCATCATATACTAAAACGTCCGGCGTGCAAAGCGGGCACACTTTAGAAAAAAGATTTATTCAAATAGCATTGACACTTGGTAGCATTCTTTTTAAAATGAGCATTATTTATTCATTTTTTTAGAGGAGCTGATAGGCAAATTGACTGAAGAGCCAAGACTAAAACGCAGCCTGACTGTCTTTCCACTTGTTGTGATCGGGCTTGCTTATATGGATCCACTTGTCGTATTTGATTCATACGGCATTGTTGCTCAGCTGACGAAAGGACACGTCGCTGCAGCTTATATATTTACGTTACTTGCATTACTATTGACAGCGCTTAGCTATGGGAATATGGTGAAGGCTTTTCCAAAAGCAGGATCTGCTTATACATATGCGCAAAAAAGTATTCATCCTCATGTCGGCTTCCTTGTGGGCTGGACACTTTTACTGGATTATTTATTTCTGCCTATGGTGAATTTTGCGATCGGTAGTGCTTATTTAACCGCAGCCTTTCCTGATGTACCTCATTACATTTGGATCATCATACTTGCTATCGCCATAACGACTGTCAATGTCATCGGTATACGGCTTACAGCCAACATTACGGCGCTATTTGTGACGTTTCAGGTCATTGTCGCCGTCACCTTTGTTGGGTTTGTTATTTATGGGCTCACACAAAACACTGGCAGTGGAGAGTTATTGTCAGCCCGGCCTTTTTATTCAGCGAGCTTAGATCCAGCGCTTATTTTTTCAGGAGCGACCATTTTATGTTTCTCCTTTCTAGGATTTGATGCCATTTCGACGATGTCTGAGGAAACCATTAAACCCAAAAAGACGATTCCGCTTGCCATTTTCTTAACAGTTGCGATTGGAGGCGTACTGTTTACTTTGACGTCTTATTTTTTGCAGCAGGTGTTTCCAAATTTTCAGCAGTTCAAACATCCTGATGCAGCCTCACTTGAAATTGCAGAATTTGTGGGCGGCGCATTTCTCCACTCGTTCTTTTTAGCAGGCACAATGGTGGCTGTCATTTCTTCCTCCTTATCGTCACATGCGAGTGCAGCAAGGCTTTTATATGCAATGGGAAGAGATCAATCGTTACCGAAGCGTTTCTTCGGGTATATTCATCCGAGATTAAAAACCCCTGTTTTTAATATTTTATTAATCGGAGCTTTCTCCTTAACCGCAGTCGTTGGCGAACTTGAAGTCATTTATTCCTTTATCAGCTTCGGCGCGTTAATTGGATTTACCTTTGTGAATTTGTCTGTTTTTGCGTACTTTTTCGTCAGACAAAAACAAAGAGGTGTGCTGAATACATTGAGATATGCAGTGATCCCTCTATGCGGGACGGCGTTTTGTCTTTGGCTGTTAACGAGCATCAGCACAAATGCATTAATCATTGGCATGATGTGGCTGATTATCGGTTTTGTTTATTTCTGCTTCAGGCTGAAAACACGACCTGAATTTACGTTTGGATATGATTGATTATAAGGTTTTCACTTGGTATCCTGCACAGGATATGGCATAATAAAAAGGCTGTACTTCCCTTTTAAAAGCGGGGCAAAACAGGGGTGAACTGACCTTGAAAAAGAAAAAAACAGGATGTTTTGCCATTTCAGGCTGTTTCACGATTTTTCTCTTTGTTTTCGTATTAGCAGCCATTGCCATCTCCTTTAATCAAAAGGAGTTAAAAAAGCTGCCGATTGATACGGAATCAATTGTTTTGTCGAGATTGGATGATTACAAACCGCTTGTAGAAACAGAGTTAAGAGATCAAGATTTAGATCAGTATACCGGGTTAATCCTCGGTATGATGTATCAAGAATCAAAAGGCAGAGGCGGAGATCCAATGCAGGCCTCTGAATCTCTTGGTTTGAAACGAAATGAAATCAATGACCCTCAGAAAAGCATTAAACAAGGAGTCCATCATTTTTCGACTATGTACAAGCATGGGAAGAAAAAAGGCGTTGATTTGGAAACCATTATTCAAAGCTATAACATGGGAATCGGCTATATTGATTTTGTTGCAAAAAACGGGGGAAAACATTCCGAGAAACTGGCAAAGCAATACTCCAAAAAGCAAGTGAAACGAAACCCCAAGGTCTATACGTGCGGCGGCAACAAAGATAACTTCCGCTATCCGTATTGCTACGGTGACTTCACTTACGCTGAAAAAGTAAAAGAAAAAACGAAAACAGTTGAAGAAAAGATGAAATTGGCTTCTTCATCCACACCATCATCGTAAAAAAGCACTTCCTTGACGGAAGTGCTTTTCATTTTATCGCTGCTCTTTCCCAATTTCCGGGAGGATCGTTTTTGCTAAATGCTGGTCCATTTCCTCATATTCATCATAATGAATCGTTTCATACAGCTCTTTCCTCGTTTGCATATCCCCAAGTATCCCCTGCTGCGTTCCCTTTTCCATGATTTCTGTAAATAAACGCTCATACGCTTTTGCAGCGACTCTAAGTGATGACACAGGGTAAATGACCATTTGAAAGCCAAACATAGAAAATTCGTCTGCATGATAATAAGGGGTCTTGCCAAACTCCGTCATGTTTGCAAGGAGCGGCCCTTTAATATTACTTGACGCATGCGTGAAGTCCTCCGCTGTGATGAGTGCCTCAGGAAAAATAGCGTCAGCTCCTGCTTCTACGTAAAGATTGGCCCGGCGGATGACATCCTCCATTCCATTTACGGACTTTGCATCGGTTCTCGCAATGACCAATAGCGTTGGTGCCGCTTGTTTGATGGCTTTGATTTTTGCGACCATTTCTTCTACGGGAACGAGTGATTTCCCGTTTAAATGCCCGCATTTTTTCGGCATTTGCTGATCTTCAATTTGAACAGCTGCCACTTTGCTCTCAACCATTTCTTTTGCCGCTCTTGCTGCATTTAAAACACCGCCATAACCTGTGTCCATATCGACCAAAAGCGGCAGCTGAGAAGCTCGAATCATCTCCTTCGCTTTTTCAGCCATTTCTGTTGAATGGATCATGCCGAGGTCTGGCAGTCCTTTGCTGGCACAAAAAGCGGCACCTGATAAATAGAGCCCTTGAAAGCCCATTTTTTTCGCATAGAGCGCAGACATTCCATCGTGAACGCCTGGAATTTGAAATAAAGCTGATTTGTTCATTTGTTCTTTAAAGGCTGCGGCTAAATCAGCCTGACTTCTTTCTTCATTCACGATCCACACGCTAGCTCCCCCTTATATGACGAATAAGTCCATAAATGCTGGTACTGTTGTTGTTTTTAATTGATTTGGATTTTGGCAGAGTGACACAATTTGATCCACTTGTTTTTGTGGAAATCTTGTCTTTAAATGATAGACCCATTTCTTTTCAAGCAGCGGAATGCCTTCCTGTCTTCTTCTGCGATGACCAAGCGGGTATTCAATTTCAATTCGGTCTGTCATCGTCCCGTCTTTAAAGAAAATTTGTACACAGTTTGCAATCGATCTCTTTTTCGGATCTAAATAATCCTCTGTGTAACGTTTATCCTCTTTCACAATCATTCGATCACGAAGACGATCAATGGCTGGATTTTGCGCCGTTTCTTCTTCATAATGGTCAGCTGTTAGTTCACCATAGATCAGTCCAATGGCTGTAATATACTGCAAGCAATGATCACGGTCTGCCGGATTATAAAGCGGCCCTTTCTTATCAATAATCCGAATTGCTGACTCATGTGTCGTAATCTCTACCCGGTCAATTTCATCTAAACGATCTTTTACAGCGTCATGCAGCATCACAGCCGCCTCTGCAGCTGTCTGTGCATGAAACTCAGCAGGATAAGCAATTTTGAAAAGAACATTTTCTATGACGTATGATCCAAGGGGCTGGGCGAGCGTAAGTGGTTTTCCTTTCATAAGAACATCTTCAAAGCCCCACTTCTCTGCACTGAGGGGCGTTTGATAACCCATTTCCCCTTTACGTGTCATCATTGCCAGCCTCACTCCGCGGCTTGTTGCGTCCCCTGCTGCCCATGATTTCCTCGATCCTGTGTTTGGGGCGTGGCGATACGTCCTAAGGGGGGAATTATCAACAAACGCTTGTGATAAAACATGCTGGACCTCTTCCTTTGTTCCGCCAAGCATTGCACACACAACTGCACTTGTTGCCACTTTGACAAATAACACATGGTCCAATCCATTTCGATTTAGACAATTTTCTAAAGCGAGCACACCTTGAATTTCATGTGCCTTGACGATTGCATGCAGTACATCATTCATCGTTAGCGGCTCTTCTCCGTTTGCAAGGCGTGTTCTGCTGGTATAATCACTTACAGCTAATATTCCGCCTAAGTTATCTGACGGATGACCCCACTCCTGTGCAAGCCACGTGTCATTATAATCTAACCAGCGGATCATACAGCCAATATCAAAAGCCGCTTGAACGGGATCTAACACAAACGAAGTGCCTGGAACTCTTGCTCCGTTAGGCACGACTGTTCCAGGTACGATGGGTCCAAGGTGCTTCGTACATTCTGGAAAATTAAGAGCCAGCATTCCGCACCCGAGCGTGTCTATGAGCACATACCGCGCGGTTTCAATGGCCTCTTTGCTTGTAATTTCTCCGTCTACTGCATAGGCAGCGATTTCTTCTAATAGCTGATCTGTTTGATTGGCGACTGCTGTTTTGTTCATGTTCATTCCCCCGTTTTTCCATCATCATTTGAAACCTTTAATCCTCTTGGCCCTAGATACCGGACTCTCGGTCTAAAAATGCGATTATGCAAATGCTGTTCAATCACATGTGCGGCTAATCCGCTAGCTCTTGCAGCAAAGAAAATGGGTGTATAAAGTGAAATAGGAATTCCGAGCACGTAATAAATCGGTGCAGCATAATAATCAAGATTTGGATAAAGGTTTTTCTGCTCTTTCATGTATGCCTCTCCTGCTACACACATGTCATATAGCGTTGTATCTCCCTTTGATTCGGTAAGCGTTTTCAATGAACGTTTTAAAAGAGCGGCTCGCGGGTCCATTTTTCTCATGTATACTCTGTGGCCAAAGCCCATCATTTTTTCTTTTGCGGCTAATTTTCGTTCAATGAGCGCAAGAAATCCTTCTGTTGTTTTTCCTTCAAGAAGCATGTGCATGACAGCTTCATTTGCTCCTCCGTGGAGGTCACCTTTTAATGAAGAGATCGCTCCAGTAAAAGCACCATACATGTCAGAATGCGTGGATGCAATCACTCTAGCCGCAAACGTTGAATTCGGCAGCTCATGTTCGCTATATAATGTGAGTGTTTGGTCAAAAGCGGTAATTTCGTCTTGTGCCGGGGTGCGTCCTGTTAACATGGATAAAAAGTTTTCAGTGTAGGATTTGGTCTGATCTGGAGAAATAGCGGCGTCTTTTGTGAGAATATAATAGCTTCCAGCAACAATGGCCGGCAGCTGGCCTAATAATCGAACTGCACGCCTTTCTTGGCACGCTACAGATCGATCATGTAATGCGTCATCGTACCCTGCAAGAGCAGATAAACACGTTCTCATCGCATCCATAGGGTGAGTGGTTTTTGGCAGATTCGTTAATATGGTTTGAATGGTTGGATGTAAGCTCGTTTGTGAGGATATATCTTGCTGAAATTGGTGATATTCCATCTGATCTGGTAATCTTCCATAAATAAGCAGATAGGCTGTTTCTAAATATGTCTTGTTTTGTGCCAGCTCAATGAGGTCGTACCCGCGAATCACAATTTCCTCTTGCTCCACATCTAAGTAAGATATGGATGTTTCGCTTGCCACAATGTCTTCAAGCCCCGGTTTATACTGCAATTGTTCAGTCATCATATAACCCCCGTTTCGTCCAATTGTTGATCTCCAAACGAGCAAACGGCCAAAAATGATGTGAATCTATAGATGGGAAGATACCGTGCTAGTCGGATATCCAATTTCCATTCTATCCAAAGCACTTCATCTTGTAAATAAAAGAACGTATGTCCAGTTGGACATACGTTAGCTGTAATATGGAGAAATCATGATATAGACAATGACGCCAGTGAGACTAACATAGAGCCAAAGCGGCATCGTCCAGCGGGCAATTTTACGGTGACGCTCGACCTGCATCTGTGCGCCTCTAAATAGTGTAATCAGTGCAAGCGGTACAATAATAGCTGAGAGCACAATATGTGTAATCAAAATAAAGAAGTAAATCGGACGGATGATCCCTTCTCCTCCGAAGTGTGTATCAGCTGCCATTGAATGATATGTGACATAGGAAATTAAAAAGACAAGTGTTGTTGAAAATGCAGCAAAGATAAATCGTCTATGTGCTTTAATGTTCTTTTGTTTAATCATAATGAGTGCTGAAAGTAAGAAGATAAACGTAAAGCTGTTCATCACGGCATTCAGTAACGGCAGAAATGTAATATCCAGATGACTAAATTTATCTGTTTTTGGCATTAAAAATAATAAAGCGATTAATCCGTTTATGGCAATTGTTAAAATGACAACAATGCCGGTGAAATTTTTCGGTTTTTGATTCTGTTCGTTCATGTTTGAAAACCTCTCTTTATTAGTTCCGAATAAGAGTATGTTATTTAACTTTCTCTATAAAGTCAATGAATTCGCTGTCTTCGTCGAATTTTAGACAAACTTGCCGATTACTGGCGTTTTAACGGGTTGAAAGATTCATCCACTTCCTTTAAAATTGGAATTTATGTGATTTTTATCATTTCTTATATGAAAGGAGTAATGGACTTGTCAATCTTACAGGAAACACCCAAAGATGTGAAGGCGTTAGAGCAAGAATTACAGCAATTGCAGTTCCAAATGTATCGAATGCAAGAAAATATGAAAGATATTTCGAAAAAGGCAAAGATCATTGGCATTGATCAGGCGAAAGAAGATGAATGGATGATTGTCTCTGCCATTGAAAATGCTGATACATGTAAAATCATGCTGACCGATTGTGAAAAAGCTTTTCGCGGACAATCTGACTTTTCCTTAATTGCGGAATATCCTGAAGAAGGAAAGATTCATATTGCTGATATAAAAGGCCCTCCCGATAATGGGTACGGCTCAATCTGTATGAAGCATTTAAAAGAAATCGCAAGAGAGCAGAACATCCCAGTCATCACAGGTGACCTCGTCAAAAGAGATTGGAATCATGTAGACCGCTTGATTCATTTTTATGAAAAGCATCAATTTGATGTCCAAATCAATTGGAAAGAACAAAGCGGAGAAATTTATTGGGTGGACAGCTAACGACAAAAAACCAGCGTGTAAGATGGAATATACGCTGGTTTTTGTCGAAAATGCAAATTTTTCTGAAAAATGTGTGTTTTTTTGACCAAAAAAAGGGTACAATAAAAGCATCAGGCCGCCACCTGATGCTTTCTTCCAAAAAAACAATAAGTTACTAGTTAAGTACTTTCACTTTGACTGATTTTACGCCCCAATTTTTTGCTTGGGATTTGCTTGGTACATGAACATCAATTTTGTTACCTTTAATTGCGCCGCCAGTATCTGCTGCGATGGCTTCACCGTAGCCTTCAACATAAACCTTACTTCCTAATGGAATGACATTAGGATCTACTGCAATCACTTTCGCATTTGGGTTTTTGTTTAAGTTTACCCCTGTTGCAGTGATACCTGAGATGCCACCATCATTTGCTGTATAAGCCGTAGCCGTTACAGTCATTTCTTTTTGTACACTTTGACTAGCAGAAGATGATTCTGCTTTAGCTGTTTCCTGTTTAGGAGCAGCTTTTTTCGGTGCTTCCTGTTTAGGAGCAGCTTTTTGTGTTGTTTGCTCTTTTTGGACAGGCTCCTGTTTTTGTACAGGCTCTGAGCTTACCGGAGCTGAGCTTTGACCAGCAACACTTAGTGTTGAACCAATCATAATTATATCTGAGTTTAAGTTATTCCAAGACTTAATATCGCTAATTGACACATTGAATTTTTGAGCGATTTTCCAGAGGCTGTCCCCCTTCTGGACTTTATACTGCTCCTGAGTTTTCTCTTTTGAAGAGATTGTCAATTTATCACCTACATAAATCATGTCTGTAGATAAATTGTTCCAACCCTTTAGGTCCTTTAGAGACACATCATTTTTTTGAGAGATTCCCCAAAGTGTATCACCTTTCTTCACAGTGATTTCCTTTGCAGAAGCTTGCTGTGCTCCAAATGCTGTTGTAGAGATTGCTGCAACAGCAACCAAGGACATAATAGTCTTCTTCATAAAGTAAATCCTCCCTTGTTAGCTTTTTATGGCGGCTAACGAGTGCTATCGTAACATATGTAAATGTCAATTCAATAACAAAACGATATGTTTTAGATTACAGTTCCTTTACATGAAACATCTCTCTCCATTGGTAAATCAGACCACAAAACAGCTCGATTACCCGCCATATCAAGGTTTTGAAAGGATCAGAAACCTCCTGTTGAAAACGTGTCCAAACGCAGCGAAAAAAATTTATTTTTCTTCTTCAACCTCTTTATTTTTTTCTTTTTCTATAAATAAACGGATTTCTTCTAAAAAAACATCCCCGTATTTCTCTCTTTTTTGAGCGCCTATTCCCTTAATATGGAGAAGTTCTTCTTCTGTTTTAGGCTGAACGGCTGACATTTCCTTCAAGGTTTGATCAGAAAATACAACAAATGGCGGAACGCCCTGCTCTCTTGCCAGCTTCATTCTCACCGCTCTCAGCTGCTCAAATAATGCATCGTTTTCTTGAATCGCCTCTCTTTTCACTGCCTGTTTTTTATACACAGCCTCTTGCCCGACTAACACTTTCTTTCCTTTATGTGTCACTTTTAATGTTGGATAAGCTCCTTCAGACATGTGCAAATACTCTTCTGTAATTAAAAATTCGATGAAATCACTGATTTGCTGGGCTGATTGCTGCTTCATTAAAGCGTATGTAGGAAGACGGTCGAAACCGAGGTCAAGTACTTTTTTATTTTTAGAGCCTGCCAGTACTTGAGCAATCATCATTTTTCCAAACCGCTCGTTCATTCTAACCGTACACGATAAAACCATTTGCGCTTCTCGAGTGACCTCTTCACGCTCTCTTTCATCAAGGCAATTGCTGCATTTTTGGCAAGGGGTACTTGCTGATTGATCAAAGTAGTCCATCACAAATTGCTGCAGACATTGCTCAGTGTGACAGTAATCGACCATTTGCCTTAGTTTAAGCAGTTCATGCTGATAGCGCACTTCATCTTCTGTTGACTGTTCAATGAGGAATCGCTGCATTCGTACACCCTGCGGCGAGAACAGTAAAATGCATTCACTTTGGAGCCCGTCTCTGCCGGCGCGTCCAGCTTCTTGATAGTAGCTTTCAATATCCCTTGGAATTTGATGATGAATCACAAAACGGACATTTGATTTATTAATTCCCATGCCAAATGCAGATGTAGCGACCATAACCTGGATGTCATCATTTAAAAACAGGTTTTGCTGCTCTTCTCTTACATTGTCATCTAACCCGCCATGATAAATGCCAGCTTTGATCTTTTGTTTCTTTAGCCGATTGTAAATGTTTTCGGCTTCTTTTCTTGTAGCAGTATAGATAATGCCGGACTCAAGCTTATTTTTCTTCATATAATGTGTGATAAAGCGGTCACTATTTTCTCCTTTGACCACCTGAAAAGATAAATTTTCTCTAGCAAACCCAGTAAAAATGGTTTCTTCTTCATTCATGCCAAGCTGTTCACATATATCTCGGTGGACCTTTTTCGTGGCTGTAGCAGTTAATGCGACAATCACTGGCCTTTTTGTCAGCTGATTTAAGCATTCTTGAATAAAGCGGTAGCTTGGCCTAAAATCATGCCCCCACTCAGATATACAGTGCGCTTCATCAATTGCAATTAAAGGGATCGTTAACCGATCAAGCAGCTGAAAAAAACGCTCATTTTGTAAACGTTCAGGTGTGATATAAAGCAGCTGATATTCCCCATCTTCACATTTTTTCAGCCTCTTATTCATTTCAGCTGCGGAAAGTGTGCTGTTTAAAAAGGACGATCGTATGCCCATTTCATTTAGCGCATCGACTTGATCTTTCATTAAAGAAATTAGCGGGGATACAACGATCGTTGTTCCTTCCATCATCAGGGCAGGAATCTGGTAGCAAACCGATTTCCCTCCGCCTGTCGGCATAATACAGACGGTATCCTTCTGTTTGTTTACAATCGATTCAATGGCTTGTTTCTGTCCCTGCCTAAATGCGTCAAAGCCAAAGTATTGTTTCAGGAGTGCTTCTGCTTGTTCTAACATCCAATTCCCTCTCCGTCTTTTGTTTTGTCTATTTTAACATACATTCATGCCTCTTCCGGCAGACTGTGCAATTTCGTTTTTTCACAAAATAAAAAGCCATTTTCCGCAATGGAAAATGGCTTGAATCATCCTAGGAAAAGCTGCGGATGCCGTAATCTAAGTAAGAAAGTTTTAAACCACCACTCCTCAAAGTGGGTGTTTGCAGAAACGTTCCTGTCTTCCTCGCTAAGGAGGCATGACATTCCGGCTTCAATATAAAACTCCCTATTACAGCTTAAAGGTTAAAACTTAATTAACATTACGCGCATCGCAGCCTTAAAACTATATTACACGAAAGTTTATTAAATTTCAAGAGATCTTTTTTCTATGAAATACTCATGTATACAAGTTATTTGTTCATGTGTACATAAGAAAAAATTATTCTGAAAAAATTTAACCTTCGCTTATGATCCTATTTTTCCTCATCTACATCAACATCCTGCTCTTCCTCTAATCTTTCATACGTATCTGAATGCATCTGATCCATTGTTTCTCTATTTGTTAAATCGCGCATTTGATCGGAGAATGAACGGTCAAATTCGTTTGGATCTTGAGTGGTTTCTTCATTTTTCTTTGCATCGATTGAATAACGTGTATATGGAACTGCTTTTAAACGCTCGTATGGAATCTCTTTCCCCGTTTTCTCACATATCCCATATGTTCCGTCTTCCATTCGTTTCAGTGCTGCATCGATTTCACCTTCAAGCTGATCATCGACTTGATCCAGCGTTTGTTCTGTCATGCGGTCTAAATAGATGCTCCCATGATCAGCGATATGATTTCCAACACCATTTGAAATCTCACTCGATTCAACGAGCATCGATTCTTCTTTCTTTTTTGATCCCTTCACATCTTCTTTTAATTGAATCAATCTTTCGTATAAATCAGCTTGTTGTTCTTTCGTTAAGCCCACGGTCAATCACTCCTTTCTCATTACCTTCCCGCTGAAAGGGAAAAGAAAACATCAAAAAAGCCGCCGCCTCTTTGGCAGCAGCTTTCTTTTCTTACAGATGGCGAAGTGCTTCTTCTACTGATTTTTCGCCTTTCATCAAGTCGAAGGACTTATTTTTCACATTGGATTCTGTTAAGCTCTCCACAAGAACAATGGCTACGTCCTCTCTTGAAATCTCGATGTTTTGATCATCTGGAATATGTTCGGCAGCTTCAATCTTTCCTGTCTTCTCCTCATGCAGCAAGGCACCTGGGCGGACAATCGTATAGGAAAGACCAGACTGTCTTAAGTGCTCATCGGCTTTTCTTTTTGCTTCATAATAAGTTTCCATACTTCCTTGCCCTTTTCCTTGGTTCGGATCATCTGCATTATAGGCACTAAGCATAACAAAATGCTGGATGTTTTCTTTTTTCGCTGTATCAACGAGGCGTTTTGCACCTTCTTGATCGACCGCAATGGTCTTATCTGCACCTGTTTTTGAGCCTGAACCAGCTGCAAAGATGACAGCGTCTGCTTGTTTTACAGCATCTGTCACATCTTTTTCAAGATCACCGATGACAGGTGCTGCCCCAAGTTCCTTTAGTGCATCAGCTTGTTTTTCATCTCGAATGAGAGCAAGCGGCTCATGTCCTTTTTCTTTTAAATAACGAACGACAAGTCTGCCTGTATGTCCATTTGCTCCTGCAACTAACACTTTCATTGTTCATTCTCCTTTCTGTATCTGTTTCATCTTTATCCTTTTTTGCTATCATTCAAACACTTAAGCAGAAAAAAGCCCTTCCCATCAGATGGGAAGGGCTTAGCAATGTGCGATCTATAAAAATAAGAACGAAGAATGAGAAAAGTGCATATGATCTATGTAATCGCAAGATTGATCAGCAAAGATGTTTTGTCAAAATGGCTTGCACATCACTCAAATCCGTCTCTTTGGAAAAGTCGAGTTCAAATACTTTTGAGCTTGTGACAAGCAGCATACCTGTGTCCTGATCGAACACGCCAGCTTCTTGTATGGCAAAACTTTCAATTGATCGATACGGCAAGGAGACCCTGACTTTCTTCTTAGAAAATACGCGGTTATCGCCAAAGATCAGTCGTTTATTGGTAAAGCAAATTTGGTCGTGACGCAGTCTGTAAACAGCCTCAATTCTTTCCCCTTCAATCAATAAGGATTCGAATTTCTTATCATTTTGTTTACTGACAGAAAAAATACCCACGTAAACCCCCTCTTCCTGCATCAAATTCCTTTATGACAAAACGGCCACACGGCTCTGTGGGTACGTTTTATTCTCACTTATAGAATACGCTATAAATGGTCGTTATTCCATTACGAATAGATTAAATTTCATTTAACTTTTTCTTTTTGATCCGATGCTCTTTCCTCTACTTATTTAGACTGTTAAAGCAGAAAAAAAGTTTCAGTTCTTTTCGAGAAAAAATGCTGCTTCATTCCAATAAAAAAACAGTGATTATGCAAATCACTGTTTTTAAATGACTATTCATCTTTTGGTGTATCAATGGTTCCCTCGGCATACACATCGGAAATCTGTTCAAGCGTAATCGCCATATCAGCGTCCTCGTGTTCATGCCAAGCATGTTGATTTTTCTGCTCGTCATTTTGCTGCTTTTTCATCATCATCACCCTTTACTGTTTTTCTTAGTATGAGTGATGGTCCTCAAAATCATTCAGCTGAAATATCTTCGAAATACTCCTTGTAATACCCGCCTACTTTACCCGTATTGTCAACGACAAACAGAAATTCTTCTGTTTCATTTTTCACTTCATATGTGCTTCCAACCGTTAATGCCCGATCGACCATATATTTTTTCGCATTTGTATGTACACATTTTACTTGTTTTAACGTTTGAGCCGTTTGCCAGTTTTGATGGATCATGATTTAAAAACTCCTTTTTTCATCTATACATTTATTGTAGCCAAATTTTCGCGAAATGCAATGAGTGTTATGGATTGCTTTCAAACATGTCGTGTAATATGATTAATGTATACGTTTACATCTTTGTGCGTATAAAGTTTCGTTGCATGTCCGCTTTTCCCACCTAGAACTCGCAGAAAACAATCCATATCTTTAAGGAGGTTTGTTTATTTATGAGCTCTACAACACTTCAAATTAGTTCAAAACTCGAATCTTTTCTCCAAGGGACGAAAAAACTCTACATTAATGGTCAGTTTGTCACAAGTCACGATAACAAAACCTTTGCTACTCCTAACCCAGCCACAGGCGAAACCCTTATTGATGTTTATGAAGCAGGTGCAAAAGATATTGATGAGGCAGTAAAAGCTGCAAAAAAAGCCTTTCATGGTCCTTGGCGCTCCATGTCTGCCGCTGAACGCGCCCGCCTCATGTTCAAGCTTGCTGATTTAATGGAAGAAAATCAGGAAGAGCTTGCACAGCTAGAAACTTTAGATAACGGAAAACCAATTAATGAAACAACAAATGCAGATATCCCCCTCGCTATAGAGCACATGCGCTATTATGCGGGCTGGACGACAAAAATGAATGGACAAACCCTTCCTGTCAGTCAAGGATATTTTAATTATACCCGACATGAGCCGGTTGGTGTTGTAGGACAAATCATCCCATGGAACTTCCCTCTGCTCATGGCTATGTGGAAAATGGGCGCCGCACTTGCAACAGGGTGCACCATCGTTTTAAAGCCAGCCGAACAAACTCCACTCTCTGCTCTTTACTTAGCAGAATTAGTGGACAAAGCCGGCTTCCCAGAAGGCGTGATTAACATCGTTCCTGGATTTGGCGAAACAGCCGGAGAAGCCTTAACTGATCATCCTGACGTGAACAAGCTGGCCTTCACAGGGTCAACAAGTGTTGGGAAATTAATTATGGAGAAAGCGGCTAAAACCATTAAGAGGGTCACATTAGAGCTTGGCGGAAAATCACCGAATATTATTTTACCTGATGCCGATTTAAAGAAAGCCATTCCAGGTGCTTTAAATGGCGTCATGTTTAACCAAGGCCAAGTATGCTGCGCGGGTTCCAGAGTCTTTGTTCATCGGAGCCAATATGATGAAGTGGTCGATCAAATGGCCAAATATGCAGGATCCCTCAAGCAAGGCGCTGGTCTTCATCAAGATACACAAATTGGACCTCTTGTAAGTAAAGAACAGCACGAACGCGTGTTAGGCTATATTGAAAAAGGTAAATCCGAAGGGGCAACAGCCGTTGTCGGGGGCGATTGCCCTTATGAGGCTGGCTATTTCGTCTCCCCTACTATTTTTAAAGATGTAGAAGATGAAATGACCATTGCTAAAGAGGAAATCTTTGGACCTGTCTTATCTGCCATTCCTTACGATTCCATTGATGAAGTGGTCGAACGTGCCAACCAGTCTGAATATGGATTAGCAGCAGGACTTTGGACAGAAAACTTAAAGCATGCCCATGATATCGCTGCACGTCTTGAAGCAGGAACGATTTGGGTCAACTGCTATAATGTCTTTGATGCCGCCTCTCCGTTTGGAGGATATAAGCAATCAGGTCTTGGCAGAGAAATGGGATCATATGCCCTTAACAACTATACAGAAGTCAAAAGTGTATGGATTAATCTCCAAGACTAATGACGTCAAGAAAGCCGGTGACCGTGTCATCGGCTTTTTTGTGTTTGCATGTGACAGGCCGGCTCCTGAATATAGTATGAAAGGAA
Source organism: Bacillus sp. FSL M8-0350 (assembly GCF_038593345.1). NCBI lineage: Bacteria > Bacillati > Bacillota > Bacilli > Caryophanales > Bacillaceae > Bacillus > Bacillus sp. FSL M8-0350. Next base: position 1,944,050 of record NZ_CP151985.1, read on the forward strand.
AGGAGCATGGCCGCATATGCAAGATTTTAAATTAAAAGTAAACGAATTTATCGAAGAATTGCACATAGAGATGCAGCGAAGACAACGAGAAGATGGCGCCTTTGTTTTCTGCTTTGAAGGTCCAATGATGACAAATGCTTTTTTGATTATGCTGTTAAAGGCTGTCGGCGATACGGATCAGGCTTTCGTTGATCAATTAGCAGAAGCGATACGCGAAAAGCAAAATGAGGATGGGTCTTTTTCTTTGTATCATGATCAAACGGGACATGTAACAGCCACTGTGCAGGGCTATTGCGGAATGCTTGTTTCAGGCAGGTTTCAACAAGATGAGCCTCATATGGAAAAAGCAGCGCAATATATTCGATCAAATGGCGGATTAAAGAACGTTCACTTTATGACAAAGTGGATGCTCGCCGTCAACGGCATGCACCCTTGGCCGTACTTCTATGCACCACTTTCCTTTTTACTCATCCCTACATACTTTCCACTTCACTTCTATCATCTTAGTGCATATGCAAGAATTCACTTTGTGCCAATGATGATTGCACTCAACAAACGATATACTTCTCATGAGAAATTTCCAAGCCTAGCACACCTTGATGCAAACATGTCTAAGAATCCATTTGACTGGTTTATGGCAAGAGAAGAACGTTCCACTCATCACTTTCTGACTTACATGCGATCGTATACAGCACTCGACAGCCGGCTGGACTTTTTCGGATATGAAGCAGCAAAGCGATATATGTTTGACCGCCTCGAAAAAGATGGCACACTGTACAGCTATTTAAGTGCAAGTATTTTTATGGTCTATGCACTGATGAGTCTTGGGTACTCCCCAGGACATCATCTCATTTTAAAAGCAGTCAAAGGCATGAAAAAGCTAGTCACAAACTGTCAGGGCAGAATGTATGCAGAAAATTCCACATCCACAGTTTGGGATACAGCACTTGTCAGTTATGCTTCTCAAAAAGCTGGCAAAAAACAAGAAGACCCAGTCATCACAAAGTCTTTCTCATACTTACTGAACCGGCAGCAAATGAAGAAAGCAGACTGGGCGATCCATAACCGGCATGCTGCTCCGGGAGGCTTTGGTTTTTCAGATATCAACACGAATAATCCTGATTGTGATGATACGCAAATTGTCTTAAAAGCCATTCCTCGAACGTACGCACCAGTTCAGTGGAATCGAGGATTCAATTGGCTTCTTTCCATGCAAAACCGTGATGGCGGGTTTTCTGCTTTTGAAAAAAATCAAGATCACTTCCTGCTTCGACATCTGCCGCTTGAATCTGCGGAGGATGCAGCTATCGATCCATCGACTCCTGATATTACAGGCCGCGTGCTTCATCTCATGGGTCTTGAAGAGAAAAACATGTCACCGCCTATTCACAGGCAAAAAGACCAATGTGTCAAGTGGCTCCTAGATCATCAAGAGAAAAATGGATCATGGTTTGGCAGATGGGGTGTTTGCTATATTTATGGAACGTGGGCAGCATTAACAGGTCTAAAAGCTGCCGGCATCCCCTCCACCCATCCTGCTGTCCAAAAAGCATGCCGATTTTTAAAGCAGATTCAACGAGAAGATGGCAGCTTCGGAGAATCATGTAAAAGTGCAGAGGTAAAAACGTATGTCCCCCTCCCGTTTGGCACAGTGGTTCAGACGGCTTGGGCAGCAGAGGCACTTTTACAATATGAGAAGCCCGATGACAAAACGATTTTAAAAGCCATCTCATTTTTGATCCATCAGCAGCACACGAATGAAGCCTTGCACTATCCAGTAGGCATTGGCCTGCCAAAGCAATTTTACATCACTTATCATAGCTACCCATTTGTCTTTCCGATGATGGCTTGTTCCACATTTTTAGAAGAAATGAGGCGTAAGAATGAATAAGGAAGAGTACCGTTTGCAGCTCAAAGAGTGGCTTAGCTCCATTCAACCCGCGATTCAAGATGACAACATCCGTCAGAAAGTAGACCATTTATGGTTCTCAATGGATGATGAACATTCCAGTGAACAAGAGTGGTACGAACTGGCAGAACGTATTGCTGAGGACATGAACCCACAAGAAGACATGCGGGAGGTAGCAGCTGGAAGTCACAAGTTACCTCCTCTCCCTTACCGGTATGATGCACTAGAACCGTTTATTTCAAAAGAAATTATGTATTTGCATCACCAGAAGCATCATCAATCATATGTAGATGGTTTGAACCAAGCTGAGCTTGCATTAAAAAATGCAAGAAAAACCAATGATTTTAAAATGATTAAGCATTGGGAACGGGAGCTTGCCTTCAATGGTGCGGGGCACTATTTACATTGTATTTTTTGGTTTTCCATGAGTCCTTCAGGAAAACGAAAGCCCACTGGACAAATGCTTCGTCTCATTGAACAATCGTTTGACAGCTATGATGCATTTAAATCTCAATTTTCAGCAGCGGCCAAACAAGTAGAGGGTGTTGGCTGGGCCATTCTCGTATGGGCGCCCAGATCTCAGCGATTAGAGATTTTACAAGCAGAACGCCATCAATTTTTGTCACAATGGGACGTGATCCCCCTTCTAGCCCTTGATGTATGGGAGCACGCCTACTACCTTCAATATCTGAATGAAAAAGCGAAATACGTAGATCGTTGGTGGAGTGTAGTCGACTGGCGTGAGCCAGAAGCTAGGCTTAAGCAGGCACAACAAGTGAGATGGACCCCTTTTTAAAACGATGCTCCATATAGGCTAATGCTTATATGGGGTATTTTTAGTTTACATAATTTTATTATTAACACCTTTATAAAGAATGGGTTGTTTTTTCAGAAAATTCGTTTAAAATAGTAAAGATATGTGAGGAAAGTGAGATGAAGCAATGAATGAACATTCTTTTAACCATTAGTCAATTTGCAGGAAGAACCTTTGCAATCTGGGTCATTATCTTTGCATGTCTTGGATTTACTTTTCCTGACGTATTTTCTCAGATTGGACCGTATATCCCTTTTTTATTAGGTGTCATTATGTTTGGGATGGGGCTTACGTTATCTGGTGAAGATTTTAAGGAGCTTTTTCGTAAACCTCTCTATGTGTTAATCGGGGTTTTGGCGCAGTACACACTCATGCCGCTGATCGCCTTTCTATTAGCTTACGGATTACGGCTGCCATCTGAAATTGCTGTAGGCGTTATTCTTGTGGGCTGCTGCCCGGGCGGTACAGCATCCAATGTCATGACCTTCTTGGCAAAAGGCAATATGGCATTATCCGTAGCGGTCACAACTATATCGACCCTTCTTGCTCCCTTTTTAACGCCTCTCTTTAGCTATATTTTTGCAAGATCATGGTTACCTGTATCACCGGAGGCATTATTTTTGTCGATTGTCCAAGTTGTGCTAATTCCTATTATCCTAGGTGTTATCGTTAAGGTATTTTTCAAAAAACAAGTAAACTATGCAGTTCAAGCATTGCCGCTTGTATCTGTTGCTGGAATTGTGTTGATCATTGCAGCGGTTGTCAGTGCAAATAAAGAGCAGATTCTTCAATCTGGATTACTGATATTTGCCGTTGTTATATTACATAATGGACTTGGTCTCTTATTTGGTTACCTGATCGCAAAGTGGTGCAGAATGGATATCCCTTCTCGTAGAGCGATCTCGATCGAAGTAGGCATGCAAAACTCCGGGCTCGGTGCAGCGCTAGCAACAGCACACTTCTCACCGCTCGCAGCCGTACCAAGTGCGATTTTTAGTGTGTGGCATAATTTATCTGGTTCCTGGCTTGCGACGTATTGGTCAAAACGAGGACAACATGACAGTGAAAAGAAAAAAAGCTAGCACCTTAACAGGTGCTAGCTTTTTATAATTGAAGATTATCCTTCAAGTAATAGCTGTTCAGGATCTTCAAGCAGATTTTTAATCGTAACGAGGAATCCAACTGCTTCTTTACCATCGACAATACGGTGGTCATAAGAAAGAGCTAAATACATCATCGGACGGTTCTCAAAACGTTCTTCATCAATCGCCACCGGACGAAGCTGAATTTTATGCATCCCTAAAATTCCAACTTGCGGGCTGTTTAAAATCGGAGTTGATAGCAGAGAACCAAATGTTCCGCCGTTTGTGATCGTGAATGATCCACCTTGTAACTCATTAAGAGACAATTTGTTATCTCTTGCTTTTTTCGCAAGATGACCAATTTCTTTTTCAATCCCCGCAAATGACAATCTGTCTGCATCACGGACAACCGGTACGACAAGTCCTTCGTTTGCAGCAACAGCGATGCCGATGTCATAGAATTTCTTCAAGACAAGCTCATCACCTTGAATTTCTGCGTTAAGCAGCGGATATTTCTTCAGTGCTGCTACAACTGCTTTTGTAAAGAAGGACATGAAGCCAAGCTTGACATCATTTTGTTCTAGGAAGGCATCTTTACGACGCTTTCTTAAATCCATCACAGCTGTCATATCGACTTCATTAAATGTCGTCAGCATCGCAGCCGTTTGTTGAACTTCAACTAAACGTTTTGCAATTGTTTGTCTGCGGCGTGACATTCTTTCACGTTCAACTGGCTTTCCTGGTTGTTCAGTTTGCACCGCAGCATTTGCTTTTGGCGCGGCTTTTGGTGCACTTGCAGGTGCTTCATTCTTTTGATAAGAAGCGACATCCTGCTTTCGTACCCTGCCCAGCGGATCTACGGTTGGAATCTCAGATAAGTCTAACCCCTTCTCTCTCGCTAATTTTCTAGCTGCAGGAGAAGCGATAGTTCTGCCATTACCAGCTTTCGGCTCTTCTTTCACTGCTTCTTCTTTTTGAGCAGCTGCCGGTTCTTCTTTCGAAGCTGGTGCAGAAGCTTGCTCAGGTGCTGGAGCTGCGGACTCGCTTCCGCCGGCTTCACCTGCTGCAATCGTTCCGATGACCTCTCCAACTTGTACAGTGTCACCAGAATCTTTCAGTACTTCTTTTAATACACCAGATTCTTCAGCAGTCAGTTCGACATTGACTTTATCTGTTTCAAGTTCCAGCAGGTACTCCCCCTGCTCCACATAATCGCCCGGCTGCTTTAGCCATTGAGCAATCGTTCCTTCCGAGATTGATTCCGCTAATTCAGGTACTTTAATTTCCGCCATTTTTCATTTCCCCCTTAGTTTTTGCGAGTCAAGCTATCAGATACAATTCGTTCTTGTTCTTTTTTATGCACAGTTGGATCACCCTCAGCCGTACTTGAACGTCTTCTTCGGCCGATGTAACGTACTTTTACTTTTTCAGGTGCAATTTCACGTAAATATGGCTCAATGTATCCCCAAGCTCCCATATTTTGCGGTTCTTCTTGCACCCATACGATTTCTTCTAAGTTTGTCAGCTTTGTTAAAATTCCTTTAATATCTTTGGCTGGGAACGGATATAGCTGTTCCACTCTTGCAACGTGAAGCCAATCTTTCGGCTCTTCCATTTGAGTAAAACGATCACTAATATCAATGGATACCTTCCCGCTAGATAGCACGAGACGCGATACTTTTTCGTGATCATGTACAAGACCTGGCTGTTCAAGAACTGGACGGAACTGTCCATCTGTTAATTCTTGGACTTCAGACAATGTGTTCGGGTTACGAAGCAGACTCTTCGGTGTCATAATGACAAGCGGACGAATCTCTTCACGAAGCAGCATTTTCGCCTGTCTTCTAAGAATATGGAAATATTGCGCTGCACTTGTCAAGTTCGCAACTGTCCAGTTATTCTCAGCAGCTGATTGCAGGAAGCGCTCTGTTCTTCCACTTGAATGCTCAGGACCTTGTCCTTCATATCCATGCGGCAGCAGCATGACTAAACCTGATTTTTGTCCCCATTTTGCACGGCCAGCTGAGATAAATTGATCGAAATACACTTGAGCCGCATTTGCGAAGTCTCCGAATTGAGCTTCCCAAATCACTAACGTTTCAGGAGAATAGACATTATAACCATATTCAAACCCGATGACTGAGCCTTCTGACAGTGGACTGTTATGAACTGTAAACGATGCATTCGCATCACTTAGTTCATGAAGAGCAATAAACTCATCTCCCGTTTGACTGTCGTGAAGAACAAGGTTTCTTTGAGCAAAAGTACCACGCTCTGAATCCTGTCCGGTCATTCGAATTGGCGTACCGTCTTTTAATATAGATGCAAATGCGAGTGCTTCCCCAAGTGACCATTCTACTTTACGGTCATCTGTAAACACTTTTGCACGTTTTTCAAGGATCCGCTTCAGCTTACCAAATACTTGGAAATCATTCGGCCAGCTGATCAATTCTTCATTCAGCTTTCTGAGTACATCAAATTCTACTGATGTATCAACTGCTGGGAAGCCGTTTGATACAGGCTCTGGCAGCTCGATTTCTTGAATCGTATGCTCTTTCTTTGAAGGCACCTTTTTATAAGCTTCTTCTATTTTTGCCGTCACAGCCTGCTCGATTTCTTCACGCTGCTCTTTTGTCAAAAGACCTTCTGAGACAAGTTTATCTGCAAAGATATTCTTGACCGTTTTGTGCTTTCTAACCGCATCGTACAGCATTGGCTGAGTTGTAGAAGGCTCATCCATTTCGTTATGACCGTATCTGCGGTAACCAATCAAGTCAATAAGGAAATCCTTCTTGAAGCGTTTGCGGTATTCTACTGCTAGCTGAACAGCCGCTAAACACGCTTCTGGATCATCTGCATTGACATGAACAATAGGAATCTCAAATCCTTTTGCAAGGTCACTTGCATATTTCGTCGAGCGGGATTCATTGCTTTCTGTTGTAAACCCGATCATATTGTTGGCAATAATATGGATGGTTCCGCCTACTTGATAGCCTACAAGTTGGCTTAAATTTAATGTTTCTGCCACAATTCCTTCTCCAGGGAATGCTGCATCCCCATGAATTAAGATGGCTAACGCTTTTTCAACATCTTGAACTGGATAGCCTTTTTGAGTACGTGATTCCTGAGCGGCACGCGTGCTTCCTTCAATGATTGGATCAATGAACTCCAAGTGACTTGGGTTATTAGCAAGCGTAACTCTCGCACTCTTTGTATCTTCGTCTTTGATTTGACGGTCAGCTCCAAGATGGTACTTAACATCCCCTGTCCATCCGTAGCTGATGCCAATAGAGCCTTCTGATGGAACGAGCTCTTTATTTGGCGCATGCTGGAATTCTGAGAAAATGATCTCATATGGCTTTCCTAACACATGTGCTAATACATTTAAACGGCCTCTGTGTGCCATTCCAATGTTAATATTTGAAGTCCCTTGTGTAACAGACTCTGAAATAATTTCATCAAGTACTGGGACAAGTGCGTCTAAACCTTCTATAGAGAAGCGCTTTTGCCCAACAAATGTTTTATGAAGAAACTGCTCGAACTGCTCAACTTCTGTTAATCTCTTGAAAACAGAAACTAATTTATCTGCTGGTTTTTTCTTAAATAGTTCACCAGATTCAATTGATTTTGAGAGCCAGTTTCGCTCTTCGAAGTCATGCACGTGATCAAACTCAAATGAAATGGTACGTTTATACGTATTTCTCAAATGGTTAATGGCTTCTATGCCGTTTGAAATGTGTTTTGGTGCATCCGGACTAATAATAGATATCGGAATATTCTTGACATCTTCTTCTGTTAAACCGTACTCCTTTAAAGGAAACAGCTCTTGTAATTCCTTTTCTTTGCGAAGAGGATTGACGGAAGCATTTAAATGGCCATACGTTCTGATGTCTTCTGCCAGTTTAACGACTGATGCTATCTTTTGGATTTGTTCAGAAGTAACTACGCTATTTTCTTTTTTCCCAATTTCCTCCTTCATTTCACTCGGTGGTGCACCAAGTTCATCAAATATGCCTCTTAGATCTTCATCAACACTAGTAGGATCCTGGACATACTGATCGTAGAGCTCGAGCACATAGCCGAGGTTCGGACCATGAAATTCTTCCCAACTCAACGGTTGTTTCACATCATTTTGAAACATTTTGAACACTACCCCCAACTTTGATCATCAAGTGATTGAACACTATCTCGATATAACTTCCAGAACACAATGACCAAATTTATGTAATAAAACGCTTCCAATAATATTCTACCACTGTTTTGGATTACTTTCTACATTCTTTGTTCAATTAAAGATAAAAAATTCACAGAAAAACAAAAAATTTAAATCATTCCGAAAAATAATTTGAAGAAAGGGGCAAAACCTTATGCCCCAATGCTTTTATGCAGCAGTTTCTTCAGTAATGGATATAAAACATCTGGCAATGTATCGACATCTGGTACAAAAATGCTGAACTTGCCATACATATCTTGAATGGTTTTCATCTGTGCTTCTTCTATCGGCGAATTGGATAAAAACACATTGATCACCTCAATGCCCTTTTTCCTCGCTTCAAGAACTGCTTCATGTGTATCGACAATCCCATTTTGTTCGTAGCTGAACGCAGCTGGCTCTCCGTCTGAAAAGACAATCAGAAACTTTTGCTCTTCTCTTCGCTTTAAAATCATCTTTGTCATTTGGCGGATCGCATAGCCATCCCGGTTATCCTCTTCTGGCTCAAGAGACATAATAGAAGGCCCTGCATCAAATAGAGAATCTTTGAACGACACAACTGTGTTGAAGTAGTTTGGCTGACTTGTTTCTGTTGCGTCGTTTGTATCTTCCCAAAACCCAACAATTTGATGTGGGACTTGCACGGATTTTAACGCTTCATGAAAGAGAACAATGCCTTTTTTCGTCTCATCCATCTTGTCAAACATGCTCGCTGAACAGTCTACTAATAAGGTGAAAACAGCATCAATCTGAGAAGACGGTGCCTGTTTTTTATAGAAAAGACGCGGGTTAGACTCTGTAAAGTAGCGAATCAGCTTTTTGCTGAGACGTCCTGCATGAAGGTCTGTTTTAGGCCATGATTTTTTATGTTCAAGTGTTTTTTGGATCATTTGTTTTAAGCGTTTCTGATAAGGCTCAATTTCCTTCGCATGCTGCTTGTAGGCATCGATTTGTTCTGGCTTAGGAGGATCTGGTGAAATCATGACTGGAAACGCATATTTGTTTTCTTTTCCATTCTCATGACCATCTGCTCCGCTTTCTTCACCTTCAGCCTCTTCCAGCGCTTCAAGCTTTGAATAATCTTTTCGGTGTGTTTGCTTTGCAGAACCTTGGACAGTTCCGAGTGCCTGATCTCCGTCATCACCTTCTCTTGCCGCATCCTTACCAAGATCACTTTTACCGCCGTGCTCTAAATCAAATTGAAGGAAGCTTTTGGATGGCGCTTCGGTTTCTCGATGCCACACTTCCATATACTCTTGGTGAATGTCTTCATCGCCTTCTTTTTCTCGGTCGACTTTGATGTCCTCACTTAATGTAGGTTTTCTTTTTAAGTCATGGAACAGCGGTTCTTTTGCCGCTTGTTCATAGTCCAATTCAGGGAAGAAAAAGTACGTATTCAGTATATCCTTTTCAAGCAGTTCATCGAACCCTTCCATCAATTCTTTGACAATAGCTGCGATGTCTGCAGTTGAACCCGCATCATATACACGTTCAAGACTTGACTCAATAAACGGAATCATCGGGTTGATCTGCTCATGAAGAGGCGGAATCTCTTCGAGCGGAGAATCAGCTGTCAGCTTCACATAAATCGCACAAAAGAGTGCATCTGTTAAAATACTTCGTTCTTGGTTAATCGTTAATTGTGTCTTAAAGTGACGCCGGTACAGCTCTCTTCTTCGTTTAAATACCTTTTTTGTTCCAGGGCGGTCATGCTTAATCCGCTCTTCAATCCGGATATCTTCAAACAGCATAAACAATTGTTTACATACATCAGGAATGGATAATGTATGAGCAAAGCGAATGATCTCCTGAAATACCGTAAGATCACTATAAACCGTGCCTACTGCACGAAGGAACACATCACTTTTCAGCCCTGCTAGCATATCTTCTTGTTTACGATCATCCCAAAAATGACTGATGAAAATTTTCTTTTCAAACGGTTCATAGTAGGACTGCACACCGTATTCAAGCTCGACATCATCACTTTTTGCTAACGTTTTGGCTAAATCCGTTAATTCCATAAATAAAAATGAATCGATTCTGCTGTCATTAAATTTGATGAATTTCAAAAGTTAGAACCTCACTCGAATAATGTTTGGGCGATATTTCTTACCGCTGCTTTTTCCCGGTCATCTTCCAGCTTTTCAACAATGCCTCGTTCAACGGCACGAAGCGGCGGGATGTATTGCGCAAGATCACAAGTATCTAGAAGCGCGCGGATGGATGCTGCTTCTTCACTCACCTGTCCGTTATGAGCTTGTGTAATAAGGTCTGATGAGAGCTGAACGAATTGATCAATTAACCGCTCATCCTTTAAAACAGATTGAGATTGCAGTACATCTTTCAGGGTACCGCCGCCGATATATGGAACGTCAATGACCACAAAACGGTTTTTTAACGCTTCATTTAGAGGCACTGTGCCGACATATCCTTCATTGATTGCCGCAATGACCCCAAAGCCTTCTTCTGCTTTAACAACCTCACCTGTAAATGGGTTTGTCATCATTTTTCTGTAATCGAGTACACCATTTAAAATAGGCAGTGTTTCTGGCTTCGCCATGTTGATTTCATCAATATATAAAAGATGGCCTTTTTTCATTGCTTTTGTCACAGGTCCTTCAATGAATTCAATCGAAGCCACCTGACCATCATTGTGGATGGTTTTATAGCCAATCAAGCTTTCAGCATCAAGATCAACCGAGCAGTTCACACTGTGCATCGGCTGCTGAAAGAAAGCGGATAATGTTTCTGCTAGTTTTGTTTTACCTGAGCCGGTCGGTCCCTTTAAAAGAACGTTTTTTCCTAGTGCTAATGCAATCATGGCATCTTGAATGATAGAAGTATCCTGTGATTCATAGCCGCCTGTTCCAATAAGTGGACGAAATTCTTCTTCCAGCACTTTTGCTTTTGCTTTAATCATTGCTTGAATTTCTTCTGGGAGTGATTGTTCGTTAAACATGTATGATTAATTCCTCTCTTCGATCATTTTCCTCACCAAGTATACTAAAAAAACCTTTATGCACTCAATACATAAAGGTTAGACTTCTGTTATTTTGCCATTTCTTTTGTTATCGCTCCGCAAGCGATACGTTTTCCTGAGTTACCAGAAGGGTTACTTAAGTAATCATCTGCTTCTGCATGAATGATAAAGCTTCGCCCATTTTGATCGATTAATTGATTCGGGCCTCCCTTTAACATCACATCTGGTACATTCACGACAACATCAATTTGTCCATCTGCTCCCACCTCTAAATTAGGCATATCTCCAGCATGGTGCCCCTTTGGATTGTCAAAACCATGCTCTCTATGGGTTGGATTAAAGTGAGCTCCTGCCGTTTCAAAATCTGGCGTTTCACATATTCCTGTTTCATGAATATGAAAACCGTGAGGACCTGGTGGCAGCCCTTTCGCTTTCACATGCAGATCCAGCCCATTTTCTGAGGACTCTCTTATTTCAATGCTTCCTATTTTTTGCCCGCTTTCGTTTATGAGTGGCGTCGTGACTGGTGCTTGTTTAGGTGCTGAAACTTCGCTTGTTTCTTCTGTCGTTTCTTTTTTCGGCGGTGCATGACATGCTGATGCGGTAAAGATCAAACATATCATGATCATCCACACTGACTTTTTCATTTATGACTGCCCCCTTTTGTTATCAGTATGGACAATCACAGCAGCTGGCAAACAAAAAAAGCCGAAAATCGGCTTTTTTTAGAAGAAACGTTTTGCACCTAAGTAGGCTTTTTTCCAATATGGGTTGCTTAAGTTCGAGATTCCTACTCCATTGTCACTTGCATGAAGGAAATCTCCTCCGCCAAGGTATAGTCCCATATGAGAAGGGCCTGCTTTGTACGTTGTAAAATAAACAAAATCTCCAACTTGTGGTGTGCTTACAGGAGTCATCATATTCCAGTAGCCAGCTGTGCTTAATCTGGATACAGATGAAACTTTGTTAATGAGATAGTAAACAAAGCCGCTGCAGTCAAATCCTGCTGGTGTATTACCGCCCCATCTGTAAGGAACGCCTGTCAGCTTTTTCCCCTCTTGAATCATTGTCGTGATCTTTGCATTCATTGGTACATCATTTTTGTTATTGTCGACTGGCTTTGTTGAACCGTTAGACGTAGAACCATTCGATCCAGTTGAACCGGAAGCTGCACCATTGATTTTTAATACTTGTCCAATTCTAAGCACATCACTTTTTAAGTTGTTGGCTGTGCGGATTGATTGAACCTGTACTTTGAATTGATTCGCAATTTTCCATAACGAATCACCTGATTTTACAGTATAAGATGTTGTTTTCCCGCTAGAAGACTGGTTACTGTTTGAATTGCTTGGTTTAGTAGGTTTCGGCTGACTTGGTTTTGATGCAGCCGTCCCTTTTACTTTCAATACTTGATTCGGATAAATCATATCAGATTTTAATCCGTTCAATGTTTTGATTTCACCAATCGACATATTTAGCGAATTCGCAATTTTCCAAAGTGAATCCCCTAATTTAACCTTGTATGTACTTGATGATGAACTATTTGAATTCGTTGTCTTATTGCTTGAGCTGGAATTTGAAGATGAGTTTGAATTTGATGACTGGTTTCCGCTCGTCTTCGTGCTGCCAGATACCTTTAGCTTTTGACCAGGACGAATCAGGTCGCTGTTTAAGCTGTTTAGGCTTTTTAAGCTCGCAACTGACATTTTATGATTTTTTGCAATCAGCCATAAAGAATCGCCAAGCTTTACAGTATAGCTGGAAGTCTTTGAAGCACTTGATTTCGTTGCTTTTGACCCTGTTGATGAACTGGATTTCTTGCTTTTTTCGCCAGGAATTTTCAAGCTTTGTCCTGCAAAAATCATTGTCGTTTTTAATTGATTAAGAGATTGAAGCTCCGAAATACTTGTATTGTACTGTTCGGCAATCTTCCAAAGTGAGTCACCGCTTTTCACCTTGATCGTCTGTGCTTCTGCCGGTGCAGCAAACACAGCTGAGCCAGCGATCGCTGAAACTGTGAGTCCGGTTACTACTTTTTTCTTCATAGAGGAATCTCCGCCTTTCATGATTTTGTTCAATAAGACTTATGTACTAGTTTTGAGTTTAGCATTTAATGGTTCTGCTTCTCTTGCACTATTTTATCTTTATTTCTATTATATTACTCGACATGAAGACGTTGGGCAATAACAAATAGGCTAAAGCAGCCAACTCAAAATGCTAAAATAAAGCCATATCGTTTCTATCGGCTGTTTGTTGTATTTATAAACATTTTTTAAGGAATTTTTAAGTTGACGTTTAGAAATTTGTCAAAACAAGCACGCTGCTAGTTTCATAGTTCTATTCTACATGACAAATTTTTCTGTATCAAATGACTTTTTACTTAATTGGCTGATTTTTCTCCGCAAATAAAAAAGCATCCTTCCGAATGAAGAATGCAGCGTTCGTTATTATTTTCTTATTTCCGGATCTTTTACGGTAAGCGGGTAAAGCACGCCTTCTTTCGCAAACGACATTTTTCCCGTTTCTTCTGACACGACAAGAACAAGTGCATCGGTCATACCAGAGAGTCCGATCGCTGCCCTGTGCCTTGTGCCAAGCGAAGGACTCACTTTTTTTGATGTAAGCGGCAGCACATTTGCAGCAGAGACAAGTGTATTTTCTTTGACTAAAAGAACACCGTCATGCAGTGGATTTCCCGGATAGAAAATGCTTTCTATTAAGGAAGCACTAATTTTCGCATGAAGGTTTGTCCCTTTTTGAATAAAATCCTCAACCTCATCGCGTCTTTGAATCACAATGAGTGCTCCATGCTTTTGTTTTGATAAATTCTCAATGGCTAAAGAAAATTGAGCAAATCCTGGTGTGAATTCTTCCATATACGCTTGTAAATAAAACGACGAGGCCTCTGCATGCATTTCATTAAACTGATCATGCAATGCTTCGAGATCACAAAGTAAACACTGCTCTGTTTCATCAAGAGAATCAATGATGTCACTTGCATCCTTCATAATGTTCATCAAATGTGTTCTCATACCGGCTTTAAATATCACTTCTTCGTTCGTCCGATGGATCATCTGACCTTTTCCCTCCTTCTTTCGCTTGTTGTTATAAAATAGCAAATTGTGCACATTCTATTTGTATGGAGGTGAGCTTAATATGACCATTCAGAAAATCATCCAATATGCTTGCAGCATTTTAGGTGTTGTCAGTCTTTCTTTTATTTATGCCCAAATGTTTAAAAAAACGAAGCCATCTAAGAAAAATAATCCGACGGAGAATTGATTTTTTTACATAGCGTGGTATAATTCCTCTCGTTATTTCTGTTCAGAGAGGAACTTATAATGAGAGAAACGAATAGCATTCGAGCAAAGCTGACACTATTTTTAACCATTTTGATTCCGATTTTAATTACCCAAGCAGGTCTTTCGCTTATTACCTTTTTAGATACGGTGATGTCTGGAAAAGTGAGTGCAGAAGACCTTGCGGGTGTTGCGATCGGTTCTAGTATTTGGACACCTGTTTATACGGGACTTGCCGGGATTTTGATGGCCGTTACTCCGATTGTGGCTCAGCTGATGGGCGCTGGGCATAAAGAAGATGTTCCCCGGGCTGTCTTTCAGGCGATCTATTTGTCCTTTCTTTTAAGTATCGCTGTGATTGTGATTGGTACGATTAGCGTTCCTTACATACTAGGAGGACTTGGACTCGAGCACTCTGTAGAGGATATTGCCCGGCATTTTCTCAGCTTTCTTGCTTTTGGCATCCTCCCGCTATTTGGTTATTCGGTGCTACGGTCATTTATTGATGCATTAGGGAAAACACGTGTGACGATGTTCATCACGCTCACAGCACTTCCTATTAACTTTGTTTTAAATTACGTATTTATTTTTGGGAATTTGGGCTTTCCAAAGCTTGGGGGTGCGGGTGCCGGTCTTGCATCTGCAATGACGTATTGGGCGATTTTCATCATGAGTATTTGTATTGTCATTAAAGCAGAACCATTTGCCTCATTTCGTTTGTTTCAAAAACTGCCTCGAATGAATATCTCCCGTATAGGGCAAATACTGAAAATTGGCCTTCCTATCGGGTTTGCGATCTTTTTTGAAACGAGTATCTTTGCAGCAGTGACGCTATTAATGGGTCACTTTGATACCATTACAATCGCCAGTCACCAAGCAGCGATGAACTTTGCTTCTATTCTTTATATTTTACCGCTTAGCATCTCAATGGCGTTAACGATCGTTGTTGGGTTTGAAGCGGGGGCTAAGAGGTATCAAGACGCGCAAAGCTACAGCTATATCGGCATTGGAACGGCGGTATTATTCTCATTATGTACGGCGGCCCTCATCTTGCTATTCAGACCAGAGATCGCTGGTTTATATACAGCTGAATCAGCTGTTTTACAAATGACACAGCACTTTTTGATTTACGCGATCTTTTTCCAGCTGTCAGATGCGATTGCTGCACCCATTCAAGGGGCTCTGCGCGGCTATAAAGATGTGAATTATACGCTCATTGCTGCTTTTGTCTCTTACTGGGTCATCGGTCTTCCTGCCGGTTATCTCATTGGCACATATACCTCCTTTGGGGCGTTTGGTTATTGGATCGGACTGATTGCCGGGCTTGCCGCAGGCGCCATCGTCCTCTTTATCCGTCTTAAATTGATTCAAAAACGTCAACTCAGCCATGTATCGAATCACTAAATACAACACAAAAAAGCAGCTGACATAGATCAGCTGCTTTTTTGATTAATCATTCCAATGATACGTCCAGAAAATTTCTTCATCAAACCATTTTTGGACGACTGGTTCTTTGTTTTTTAGCTTTTGTTCAAGCTCTCTCAGCATGCCCTCTGTTTGCGTTCTATGCGCTCTCAGTGCATTTAATTTGATATCTGCCACATCTGTAATATCAATCACAATATCCGCATGTCCAAGCACTTCTTCTCTATTTTTCGTAATGGCCATGCAGTATGTGACAGGACGGTCTTCTTTTTTCTTGCGGTATAGAGCACGAATCACAGCTTCACCTGTCGCATCATGATCAGGGTGTACACCGTGTCCTGGATAAAACGTCACAATGAGTGTCGGTTTGACTTCATCAATGATGGTTTCCATCACATCTGCCAAATACTCGTCGTCTTCAAATTCCAATGTTTTATCACGCAGTCCAAGCATACGTAAGTCAGTGATATCCATTTCTTTGCAGGCATTGATTAATTCCTGTTTTCTTAATTCAGGAAGTGTTTCACGGTTAGCATATGTTGGGCTTCCCATATTTCTGCCCATTTCCCCAAGTGTCCCGCATGCATATGTGACGGGAATTCCGCGTTTTCTGCTTTGTGCAATGAGACCAGCCACCCCAAAGGATTCATCATCGGGGTGAGGCAGCATCACTAGTACATGTTCGTTCATGACTTGTCACCCTTTCTTCTACACCTGAAATGGTGTTTCACTAATTTGTAATGAGATCGCTAGTTTGCCGTCTGGCAAGTGTCCAGCTAATAGCAGGCGGCCTTGGTCATCAAACACATAATCGGTTAATCCTTCTGCGTAAATCCAGCCATCTTCTGTTTTCATTCCAACACGGTATGGACCTTGTCCTTTTATTTTCGCCTGTGAATAGACGACTTTCGCGTTGCGGATATACGCCACAACCGTCATATTTTGTTCATTTACATGAGCTGAATAAGAACCAGTTGTCGTTTCAAGATGAACGAAGACTGGACGATTTAAAAACGATTCAAGATGTGTTGTGACATCTTCCGTTTGAATTGGTTTCATGAGTGGTTCCTTCCTTCATTTTGAATTAATTCTCGCAGCTTTTTCGTATGTAAGCTGATCAGCTGCAGCTGATGATCATGCTTAAGCTCACTTTCTAAAATTCTCTCCACAGCAAGCACATACTTTTGGTGTAAGGATTTCCTCGCCCGCGGATGTGTTCGTGCATCGAGTAAATCATCACATATGGCCTCGTGTAAAGAAGACATATCATCAACATCAAGCTGACGATTTTTCCATAAAGATTGATAGGCGGCTGCAAGCTCATGAGCTGACGACATATGATCACCTCTACAGTTTTGTTAACAACTTATTATGACATGATCCGCCTGCAAAAAAAAGCAAACTGCTCGTTTGGCTTAATGAGAATTCGCTGTTTTTTTCATGCGTAATTGAGAGGTGGTAAACAGTAAAATCGCCACCCAAATACAAAGGAACGTCACAATTTTAGCTGCGGATAAGTGTTCGTGATAGACAAACAGCCCTAAAAACAGCGTAATTGTCGGTGCAATGTATTGCAAAATGCCCACTTGATAAAGTGGAATTCTTTTTGCGCCTTCTGAGAATAAAAGAAGCGGCACGGCTGTAAAAACGCCTGCAAAAAATAAGAGACCGAGCGACCCGAAGCTGTTAGGATTCATAGTCACCACAGGTTCTTTTAAGAAAAATAATAAGTACACAAGTGCAGCCGGTGCGAGAAGCAGCGTTTCAATCGTCAAACCAATCGCGCTCGTGAAGCTCATCCTTTTTTTGATCAAACCATAAAAGCCGAAGCTAAGGGCTAATAAGAAAGCAACGACAGGAAATGACCCGTATTGAACTGTTGAAAGGATCACCCCAAATGCGGCAATAAGAATGGCAATGGTTTGCCATTTATTTAGTCGTTCTTTTAAGAAAATAATCCCTAATAGAACGGATACAAGCGGATTAATATAATACCCTAAACTTGCTTCTAGCATAAGACCATGATTGACTGCCCAAATGTAGACATACCAGTTGACTGAAATTAAAATAGCAGATAAAAGTAATGAAAAAAATGCTTTACCATCCAGTATGAGACCCTTTACTGTCTGCATCGCTGGGCGGACTTGTTTTAAATACAAAAGAATACCGCACATAAACACAAATGACCATAAAATTCTGTGTGCTAAAATTTCGCCTGACGAAATATGTTCCATCAGCTTCCAATATAACGGGAATAAACCCCAGAGTGTAAAAGATGCTGCCGTGTAGAGAACACCTTTTGATTGCTGTTCGTTCAATGTAACCATCCCTTTCTAAATCTAACGTATATTATAGCACGCACGCAGGCGAATGGGCATATACTAATTCAGGGCATTTAGAAAGGATGATTCGCATGTTCGACTGGAACCGATTATTCCCTTTTCAAAAGCAGTTCTCAAAAGAAGCCTTAAAGAATTCAGATCCTAAAGACGTTGAGCAGTATGTCAATCAAGTCATGGAAAGTGTCTTCGGCTCCAATTATCCTGCTCAGTTCCCATTTCAGGACCCCCTTTCTCAAAATCAAAAAACGAGAGAAACTGATGTCGAAAAAGAAAAAGAGCCAGAAGTCGAAGTGTTCGAGACGACTGATCATGTGTTTGTCAAAATTGAAATTGCTCGTCCGAACACAGAAAAAGTCAAAATCAAACATACAGCCAATCTGCTGTTTATTGATCATTTTCCTGAAGAAGGGACGCAGAAGAAAGTCGTCCTCCCTGCTGCTGTGAAACGAAAAGGAACGAAGGCGTCGTATCAAGATGGTATATTGGAAATTATGTTTTTAAAGCATGATGATCCAGGAATTTCTGAAATTGATATTCCATTATAAAAAGCCTGCTTTAAGAACGGAAGCAGGCTTACTCTTTTTTCTTAATAATATGGTGGATATCCGCCGCCATAAGGTGGTGGAGCAGGCGGTGGTGGCGGCGGGTAATATGGACGGGGATAATTAAAAATCGCACTTCCTAGAAATCCGCCAAGCAGTCCGCCGACTAAAGGAGCGCCAAAACCAAAAAACAAAGGGACTCTGGATTCATATGGCGGAATGCCAGGGGCGCCGCCTCGAAAATACGGAGTATGAGGGTACATGCATTTCTCCTCCTTTGTCATGTGCCTAACATCAGCATATTCATCAGGAGTCAAAATGTTTGGGCAAACCTGAAACTAGGCTTGCTCCTTTTTCCCGTGAGAGTCTGTATACTCCCCTGCCCACCGAGATACCTCATGAAACACATCATGTAACGCATTCCCTTTTTCAGTTAAACTGTAAATGACTTTGACAGGCGTCTCAGGCAGGACGGTCCGCTCTATAATCCCTTCTTGCTCGAGCTCTTTTAAACGCTCTGCGAGCATTTTTTGACTGATCGACGGGATCGTGTCTGTGAGGTCTTTAAAACGCTTTGGTCCATCAAGCAATACATGTATAATGAGACCGTTCCACCTTTTGCCTAGGAGTAAAAAAGCTTGCTGAATGTGTGGACATAATTGAAATTCCATAAATTTCAGCCTTTCTTTTCATGATTGTTTGACAAACTAACGGTGTACAATTTAAAATATCTCTAGTTACAATAAGTAAGTTTCTCACTTTTTAGTTATTGTATCATATTATTTGCAAAAACGGGAGGAAATATCCATATGGCGACCGATCAAAAAACAATTGATATCTTAAAACAAAGAGCTTCAGTAAAAGAGTATGATACTTCTCATGAAATGACAAAAGAAGAGTTAACAGAGCTTCTTGAAATCACAACAAAAGCACCATCTGCTTGGAACCTTCAGCATTGGCATTTCACTGTTTTCCATAGTGCTGAAGCAAAAGCAAAATTACTTCCAATCGCTTACAACCAAAAGCAAGTATCACAGGCATCAGCTGTTATTGCAGTTCTAGGTGACCTTGAAGCTAACCAAAATGGCGAAAAAATCTACAGTGAACTGGCAGAACAAGGCTTCATTACTGAAGACATTAAAGAAACATTGATGACTCAAATCAATGGCGCATACCAAAGCGAGCAATATGCACGCGAAGCAGCGTATTCAAATGCTTCATTAGCTGCTATGCAATTAATGATTGCGGCAAAAGCAATGGGCTATGATACATGTGCAATGGGTGGTTTCAGTAAAGACGCGTACATCAAAGAATTCAATGTAAGCGGCCGCTACGAGCCGGTTATGCTGATTTCAGTTGGTAAAGCAGCGAAAGAAGCTCATAAAAGCAATCGTTTCGACATCGAAAAAGTATCTGATTTCCTTTAAAAATTGGAAAAGCCTCAGCCTTTATGCTGGGGCTTTTTTATTTGCTTTAAATATTATTTCTACATACTTTCTTTCACCTTCCCCCTCTTTACATCTTCACTCTTTCTCCTTTGACAAGAATGAAAGCGTTATATTAGTATGATATTCACCAAAATGATTGTTTTTTCTGAAAATGGTCTTGTGATCTAATCTGACAACTGCTATTATTATGAAATTACAAAATATTCAGGAGGAAATCATGAACAAAAAATTGATGCTGGCACTACTTATCGCGATTCCATTCATCGGACAGCTCGCATTGCTGCCTTTTGCAAATCGCATTCATCCATTTGTCATCGGCCTGCCCTTTTTCCACTTCTGGCTCTTGCTATGGATTGTACTCACACCAATTTGCACATTTATCATTTATAAGATGCAACATTCAAATGGAGGAACTGACTAATGCAAGGAAATTTAACAGCTTTATTGATTACTGCAAGTATTATTCTCATCGTCGTGGTCATCGGATTTGCCGCTGGTCGTGACAAATCATCAAGACAGTCAGTAGAAGAATGGTCTGTCGGCGGAAGAAAATTTGGCGGACTGCTCGTCTGGTTCCTCGTTGGCGCAGACTTATATACAGCTTATACCTTTTTAGGGCTTACAAGTACAGCTTATACAGCTGGAAGCGTCGCTTTTTTCGCTATTCCTTATTCCGTCCTAGCTTATTTTATTGCTTATTTCTTTTTACCGAAACTATGGACTGTTGCGAAAAATCACAACCTTACAACACTTGCCGATTATGCACGTGAGCGGTTTGACAGCAAGCTGTTATCCAGTTTGATTGCGATTGTTGGAGTACTTATGCTGATTCCTTATATTTGTCTTCAGCTGAGCGGGATTCAAGATACGTTAACTGTCGCTGGAACTAGTTATATTAATGTGAATGCAGTTGTTATTATTTCATTTATTTTAGTTGCACTTTATACATTTTTCAGTGGTATTAAAGGTCCTACATATACAGCCATTATTAAAGATATTCTCGTTTGGGTGATCATGCTGTTTATGGTCGTTTCACTGCCGATCATTCATTTTAACGGCTGGACACCGATGATGAATACGTTAGCCAAAGAAGCACCTCAGCTTCTAACGATCCCTGAAGGCGGTCCTAAAGGCATTTTATGGTTTATTACTGCTTCAGGCGTTTCTGCTCTTGCTTTGTTTATGTGGGCACACGCAGCAACTGGGGTTTTTACAGCCAAAAGCGCAGATGCCATCCGTAAAAACAGTATGTTTTTGCCTCTTTATAATATTGTATTGATTTTGGTCATCTTCCTTGGATTTATTGCTTTTTTAGTCTTACCAGAAGATACAAATCCAAGATTTGCTCTTCTTCATTTAATTCAAACATCATATGGCGGCGTGATGCAGGGGCTCGCTTATTCAACGATTGCACTGGCTTCCCTCATTCCATGCTCCATCATGGCCATTGGCGCATCAAATTTATTTGCCAATAATTTATACCGTGACTTAATTCATCCGAATGTGTCACCTAAAAGATTGACCATCATTACACGTTCGATGGTGTTTATCGTCATCGGGCTCGCTCTTTTGTTCGGGATGTTGTTCCCAACTGCACTTGTCACGCTTCAGCTCATTGGTGTTTCAGGAATGGTTCAAATCTTCCCAGCTATTGCCATCAGCTTATTCTGGAAAAAACAATCGAGAGAAGCAACGATTGCCGGGTTAGTCATTGGAATCATCGTTACCTTTACAGCGAATATCTCACAAGTCACGTTCGGCCTTTATGAAGGTTTTCTTGGGTTACTAGCAAACGTCGTCGTCATCTTGATTTTGAATCCATTCTTCCAAAACAAGGTCACATCCAATTCTGTCATGAATGATCTATTTGAAAAGGATCATGAAAAAACAGAAGCGCTCACAAACGAAGTGTAAGGATAAGAAAAAGCAGTCCCCTGATGAGGACTGCTTTTTTTATTTCATCTCTTTTTTCAAGACTTCAATGGCTTTTTTCATTTGTGTATCGTTGTTCTTTAGCTTATCTTGGATCTTTGTCATCAGAACGGTCGTTGTATCTCCTGTCAGAATACCGTCTGATTTGAGATCGTTGTCTGTTTGGAAGCTTTTGACGATAGACTGGAATGCTTGATCGTACTCACCGTTTGCTTTTGCTTTGTAGCCAAGCGCTTGGAACATTTTTTGAGCTGCTTTGACTTCATCTCCATTGTCATTTAGCTCATATGATTTTTTCGGGCTTAAGTAAGGCAGCTTTGCATAACTCGGAAGAGCTGCTTTGACCTGTGGTTCGATACCTTTTTTGTGGATCCAAGAACCGTCTGGTGTCAGCCATTTTGCAATGGTTAACTTGACACTAGAACCATCATTATAGTTTTGCGCATTTTGAACAGTTCCTTTGCCAAATGTCTTTTCACCCACAATTTGAATGCCTGAAGATTGGTGCAGAGCCGCCGCCATGATTTCAGCAGCGCTGGCTGATCCTCCATTTACAAGGACAACTGCCGGCTGATGGACTTTGCGTTCTTTTTCAGCCTTGTACACTTGTTTCTTCCCTTTTTCTTCAACCTGCATGATGACTTTTCCTTTATCAATAAAGTCATTGCTCATTTCAATGGCTTCTGTCATGATGCCGCCTGGATTATCTCTCAGGTCAATGACAAAACCTTTTGCCCCTTTTTTCTCGAGGTCATCAATTGCTTTATCCAGCTCTTTCGATGTGGTTTCAGCAAAGGACGTAATTTGGATTTCTCCTATTTTGTCTTTTGTGAGTTTTGCATACACCGTTTCAAGCGGAATCGTGTCTCTTGTGATGGTCACATCTACATTACCGACTCCTTGACGATTGAGATGCAGCTTAACATCCGTTCCTTTTTTCCCTCTAATGAGAGAGACTGCTTTATTGACCGACATTCCTTTGGTGCTTTTTCCATCCACTTTTAAAATATGATCATGAGGTTTCAAACCAGCTTTTTCAGCAGGAGAGCCTTTAATCGGCGCGACAATTAAAATTTGTCCATCCTTCTCTTCTACTTGTGCACCAATTCCTTCAAATGAAGAAGAAATGGTATTGTTAAATCCTTCGGCTTCCTCCTGATCCATATATGTAGAGTATGGATCATCAAGTGATGCAATCATTCCTTGGATCGCACCATCTACTAGTTTTTGATCATCCGTTTTTTCGTAATACTCATCCTTTACCTTCGTATACGCAGCCATGAGTTTACTAAACTTCTCGTCTCCTGAGACGCTGACAGCACCTTGTTTTGTGATCACAAATGTAATCGCTGAGGACAGTGCAGCAGTCACCAGAATGGCTACCACGAACTTCATTTGTTTTTTCAAAAAAACACCACCTTTATCTCCTTTCATTATTATCAAGGACGATGCTTCATCCGTCAACCAAAGGATCAACTTCTATTTGAAAAGATAAGCCATTTGCCCCTCTATTGCATAATCTTTAGAGAGGAACAGGATAAGGAAAGAAGGGATTATATGAGTGATTATGTAGAAATGCTTGCTTATTTTGGCGTATCAGGTGCCCATCCTGGCGGAATTGAGTTAACAAAAACGATGATTGAGCATATAAAACTGCCGCCTCATGCACGAATACTTGACGCTGGATGCGGTACAGGACAGACCGCCGCCTATTTAGGAAATATAGGTTATCAGGTGGAGGCCATTGATACGCATCCATTGATGATTGAAAAGGCGAACCTGCGATTCAAACGGGAGGAACTGCCGATCCGTGCTTTAGAGGCATCCATTGAGCAGCTGCCCTTTCCAGATCAAGCGTTCTCTCTACTCATCAGTGAATCTGTTTTAAGCTTTACCAAGCTGCGTGATGCACTAGCTGAGATCAAACGTGTGCTTGCTCCTGGCAGCCAATTGATTGCAAATGAAGCTGTGTTAAAAGCCCCTCTTACGCCTGAAGAGCTTGCAGCGGTTCGGAATTTTTACGGCTTCCACTCGCTCTTGTCGCTTGAAGAATGGAAGGAGCAGTTAACCGAAGCGGGCTTCCGTGACATTCAGATCCTCTCATTCGATGAACATATGGGGCAGGAGGAGCCGACAGAGATGGAATTATCTGAACACATACCCCCTTCTCTTTACGAAACGCTGCAAACACACTACGATCTCATTCAAGCACACCGAAAGCAGCTAAGTCACATTCTATTTGAATGTACCGTATAAAATGAGCGAATCTCCTATATGTTTTGTCCAAACTCTATGAAGTCTCTCGCATAGGATAAGAGTGAAAAGAGTTTGTCATAAGGAGGAAAAACATGGAGCGCTACTACAAGCTTTGTCAGCAGCACATGGGGAAAGTCGCTAGAATCACTGACCGTAATGGCAGAGTACACGTCGGACGCATTGAGCGTGTGACAAACCGCAAAGTTTATATTCGTCCAGTCGGCGGGTCTCGCGGAGGCTTTGGCTTTGGTTATTGGGGCGGATATTATGGCTGGGGTGCAGCGTATGGCATCGGCCTCGGTTTCATTACCGGCTTCGCATTAGCAGGATTGTTCTTTTTTTAAAAGAAGAATAAGAGAAGGCCTCCCGAATAGCTGGGAGGCCTTTTACTTGTTTAGATTTTCTTTACTTTGTTCATGTATTCTTCAAATGTTAAATCGTGATCATGCATCGCTTTTGCGGCTTCTTTTCCCACATAGCGCAGATGCCACGGCTCATATTCGTATTTCGTAATGTCTTCTTTTCCTTTTGGATAACGGATGATAAAGCCATATTTATAGGCGTTTTTAGCCACCCATTTGCCATCTGGTGTTTCACCAAACTTTTCAGAGATCTCAAAACCGGCACTTTTTGAGGAAATGTCCATGGCTAAACCTGTTTGATGTTCACTTTCGCCTGGTAAAGCGACTGCTTCTTGTGCTTTTTCTTTGCCTTTTAATTTGACCTCACTATCAAAAATGACTTTTTGACGGTCATAGGAGCGATAGCCAGATACTGCAGCAAGCTCGAAGTTTTCCTTTTTTGCACCTTTGAATAACTTCTCAAGCGCTTCCGCTGCTTCTTTGCGGATATATCGCTTTTCAATATCTTCCGAAAAAGAGAATTCTACTTTTGGTACAACGAGATCAGAAGGTTTATAGGTTCCTGGTAATGCATATTCTTTGTTGACAAGTGCTAGCACATTTTCAGGATTTTGAATGGTTTTCAGACCGCTCACAACCTTGATGTCATTGAAATATTCACTCTTTAACGTCAGCTCTTGATTCGATGAATCTGCCTTATCGTTTGAGTTGTGCTGGGGAGATGAACTTGCTGCGTTTTTTTGTTCGTTTGTTTTGTTTGATTCAGATGTACCGCTTTTTTGATCCAGCAACTGGCAGCCTGATAGCGCGGCTGTCAAACCAAGAATCGATGCGATTGAGAGTATTTTGTAGCTTTTCTTCATGACATACCTTCCTTTTGCTCTTCTAAAAAAATAAAGATGCGCTACATTGTAGCACACCCTTTATACTATTATAAAACGGAGTCTAGCGCAATTAAGATCATTTCATCAAACGTTGTTTGACGCTCTTCAGCCGTTGTTTCTTCTCCTGTTAGAACGTGGTCACTCACAGTCAAAATTGATAACGCTTTTCGATCAAATTTTGCTGCAAGAGAATAAAGAGCGGTTGTCTCCATTTCGATCGCTAGGATACCATATTGAGCCATGAGCTCAAGTGGTTTTTCATTGTAAAATTGGTCTGCTGTAAATACATTTCCGACACGTACAGCGACATTTTTTGCTTCTGCCGTGTCGTAGGCTTTCTTAAGCAGGCCAAAATCAGCGCATGGCGCATAATCAATCGGTCCAAATGCCACACGATTCATTTGTGAATCTGTTGATGATGTCTGGGCTAAAATGACGTCACGTACATTGACATCTCTTTTGATGGCTCCGCAAGATCCAACGCGAATTAAGTTTTGAACATCATAGCTTTGAATGAGTTCATTCACATAAATCGAAATAGACGGTACGCCCATCCCAGTGCCCTGTACAGAAACACGTTTTCCTTTATAGGTTCCAGTATAGCCATACATTCCGCGCACTTCGTTATAGCACTCAACATCTTCTAAATATGTATCTGCAATATATTTCGCACGCAGCGGATCGCCTGGCAGCAATACCGTTTCTGCAATTTGTCCTTTTTCTGCTCCAATATGTACACTCATTTTTTAGCCTCCACTTACGTTTACTATGTATTTTATCCTATTTATTATAAACGATTGAGCTAAAAAAAGAAAATACCAGCTGAATCTCAAGCTGACATCATCAATCATCTATTTAACTTATCGTCATCATTCGTTCACTGCGTTTCCACCCTGCCGGAGAGAGCTGATAATAGCACTTCCCCTTTTTCTTATCATCAATCACAACAATATCACCTGTTGTGATAAACCGCGCATTGTAATCATTAGGGACTGTATCATGTACATTAAATGTCGAGAATGCTTTTTCCAGTACATCAAGGTGTGTTCTGCCGCCAATCTTTGTCCGGTACACAGGCAGATGCCCGCTTGCAGCGCCATATTCAGGTGTCTGATAAATGGTTAAGTGAAATGCTGAAGGTTTCTTTTGAAAAAATCTCAACGTCAATTGCATTCAAATCCCTCCCCTTTTATATAAAATTGGCTGGGATCTGTCAATTTCCTTCTTCTATTTTTGTCGAATGACAGGCAATCTTTCGTCAATCTTTTTACAAATGAGAAATAAAGCGAGTCCTATCACAAAGCCTCCTGCAACATCTGTCAAATAATGCACCCCGATATACATCCGGCTGATGCCAATGGCCAGAACGCAAAGCCCTGTGATCAAATAGACGATTTTTTGTCTTTCTTTCAGCCATGGGATCATTTCAACTAATAGATAAGCCATAAAAGGGTAGATTGTGGCTGCATTCATCGAATGTCCGCTCGGAAAGCTGTAATACGTTTCACCTACAAGGTGATCAAAGGCCGGACGCTCTCTAGCAAACAGCCCCTTTAATTCATGATTGATTGTTTTTTCTGTGAGATATAGTAGAAAAAGCATCATGATAGAGTAGTAGCGCTTATACATAAACAAGACCACACTAAAAATGAGCATGATTGGAACGAGCAGCGCGCTGATGCCTAAGTCCGTCAAAGCCAGCATGACATCATTTAAAAAAGGGAGTCTGATGCTTTCAAACCATAAAATGATCTGGTTGTCCAAATCTTGAAAAGCCCCAGATACCATGAGCGCAGCAATGGCGCCAAATAAAATGAAATGATATAGGATGTACACGCGAAAGATTCCCCTCCCTCTCTCTTCAGAATCTCTTCAAAGTATAGTACCTACCACGCCTCTTCTTCAACTATCATTGCTTTTTTCAGCATATATTCAAATGTAATGTCAGCCAGCTCAAATGTTTCAAGCTCAGCAGGTATGTACCCTCTTTTGATCAGCTCCACGTAGAAGAACTCCGCAATTTCCTCTGTATCAATCACCAAATCTGCTTCTTTCATTGCATTCCGCCTCCTTTTTTATGATGTATGAACGCCGGCTGTTTTTTATTACAGTTTGTCATAATGGCTCATTCCATACATATAAATGCAGTAAACAAAAAGAAAAGGGGCTTGAGGCAATGAAATGGTTAAGCATATTAGATGGAGAAACTTTTGATCAGGTGATGGGCCGTATCTTGAGGGGATGGTTTTATGTGATTGCATTTTTCTGTGTGCCTTATTTTTTATTCGTGTTAGGACAAGTCTTTCTTTAACCAAAATGTTCGTGTAAACTTTCCAAAATAAAATCCATCATATCCTTATATTCTGGATCTTTGAAAAATTCATAGAGAATTTTATAATCGTTATAAATATCAAGAAGCTCATCCACTATAGATACAGCCAGAAATTCAAGTGAAGATTCGCTTTCTTGTTTCTCTTCTAGCTGCAATAGAGCCGTTTGGACCATATCTTCTTCTAACTCTTTTGAGGTTTCTCCGACGTAATGCACAAAAAGAAGCTGATGAACAAACTGGTCCATCTCATATTTTCTTAGGACAAGCGTTAAATCTTCCTCTTCTGTTTCCAGCCACTCTCCGTCTTTCAGCCTCGTGAGTTCGTAAATGACATCTTCCCAGCCATCTTCAAGGTAGCGCCAAATTTCAGTCCGATGACCGATGATTTTAAATAGCTCTTTTCCGTAATCTTTTACATATACAACATCGCCAATGAGGAACTCATATTCAATGTCCAGCTTTTCTGTATCGACAATCACTCCGCTATACTCATCGTAAAGCTGAAGTGATGTTTCAAAATAAAGCACCTCATTATGATTGACCTCATATAAATAGTGCTGGTCAATTTGATGGACTTTTGTAATCGTTCCGACTGTGCCGTACATGACAACGACGACAATATCCCCTACTTGATATTTTGGTGCTTTCGCCTTCATTCTGTCTCCCCCTTGCCCGACTTTTGGTCTTAACGTATCGTATGCCGGCGCAAGGAATTCTGCATGGGCAACCAAACCATGCAAAACGCCATTTTATTTCTCATGAAAAAACCGCTTCTCCATCCGGATAAGCGGTTGCGTGTTATTTTTTTTTGACTTCTACTTCGTATTGCTCAAACGCTTCGTCAAATGTTGTCATTGAGCTTAAATAATCACCATTTAATTCTAAATAAGCGCACAGCTCATGATAATCTGTGGAAGCTTTAGGAAAGCTGTGATCCTCGTACGCAGCATTTGCGAAATGACTGATTTCATCTTTCGGTTTTGGATGTCTGAACTTCATTAAATAATGGTAAAACGACTTCACCTGTTTTTCCCTCCGCGACACACTATTTTGTTGTTATATTATACAGCAATTTGATGACTTGTATAGGCAGAGGTACAACTTATGATGAAAAGTCAAAGTAATTTCGCTTTAATAACCGCTCCATGCTCATTAATTCTTCATAGGAGATTTTTTCTGGAAGTTTTGTCTGATCCACTAAAATTAATTGATCTTCAATCTCTTTGACCGTCTCATCCTTTTGATAGGTCATCCCGCAGTGCGTGCAGGAAATGGACGGCGTTTCGATGATTTCAATTGATTGTGTGCCCGTGATCAGTTCCCAATAGACTGTTGTCTGCTCCGCATTTGCTTTGTTTTCCTCACACCAATCACATGTCAGCAAGGCTATTTCTCCTCCTTTACGGTTTGTTCTTTTTTGAGCTGCGCTTGATATTTCTTCTCTTTTAATTCATCTCGTTTTTCACGTTTGTTTTTAAGTGTGTCGTGCTCAGGATTTGTCTCATATGCTTCTCTACGTTTCATTCGGCTTAAATTCTCAGGCGTAAACGATCTCGCTTCATCCTCTAATAGTGCGGTAATACCAATTGCCGGTTCTTGTTTCTCTTCATAAATTTCATTAAAATACGCATCTGCCTGGCCTGCGACGTAATGCTCTGGTTCTGGATAAGAGGTGATGACACCTTCAAAGTTACGAAGGACGACTTTGTCAGGGCTTTGCGATAATAAATAATTTGGCTGTAAAGCAATTTTCCCTCCGCCTCCTGGCGCATCTACTACAAAGCTTGGTACTGCATAACCACTCGTATGTCCTCTTAAGCCTTCAATGATTTCAAGCCCTTTTGATACCGGCGTTCTAAAGTGGCCAATGCCCTCAGATAAATCACATTGATAAATATAATATGGTCTGACCCGAATCTTCACAAGATCGTGCATCAGCTTCTTCATAATCGGCACACTGTCATTAATACCTGCAAGGATGACGGCCTGATTCCCTACAGGAACACCGGCATTCACAAGACGTTCGCACGCTTCTTTTGCTTCTTTTGTGATTTCAATACTTGTATTGAAATGGGTGTTCAGCCAAACTGGGTGATATTTTTTCAAAATCTCGCACAGCTCATCTGTAATACGCTGTGGAAAGACAACCGGCGCGCGGGTTCCAATCCGAATGATCTCAACGTGCGGAATATCCCGTAAGTTTTTCAAAATGTATTCAAGCACTTGATCATTGATTAACAGCCCATCTCCGCCAGAAATTAACACGTCCCGCACCTCAGGTGTTTCTCTAATATATCCAATTGCAGCATCTAACTGCTTTTTCGGCACACCCATACCAATCTGGCCGGAAAAACGTCTTCTCGTACAATAACGGCAGTACATGGAGCACTGATTTGTCACAAGAAACAGTACACGATCTGGATATCGGTGCGTGAGCCCCGGGACAGGTGAGTCCTCATCTTCATGCAGCGGGTCTTCCAGATCATATTTTGTTTTATGAAGCTCTTCTGCAATTGGCACAGATTGCATACGTATTGGACATCTTGGATCGTCTGGATTCATCAGTGAGGCATAGTAGGGTGTAATGTTGAGTGGAATGGTTTTAGTGGAAATCTTCACCCCTTCTCGTTCCTCTTCTGTTAAGTTTACGATTTTTTCTAAATCCTCAAGCGTTTTCACGGTATGCGTCAGCTGCCAAATCCAGTCGTTCCACTTTTCCTCAGGTACATCCTTCCAAAGCTCAATGTCCTTCCAGTGACGTGCCGGTTCATACAATTTCTGATTCATATCCATTCCCCCTATCAGCATTCACTTTATACTATGCAAGTTATGTGCCAACATGGGAAAATGCCCCTATTCTTTACAAAAGGAGCTTTTACCCGTCATATTCAATTGGATGTTGTGCCTATATTTCGGCATCTGCATATTTCTTTAATTTATATTGCAGCGTTTGTCGAGGGATTTTTAAAGCAGCGGCGGTTTTTTTAATATTTCCATTATGCTGATGTAAAGCTTCTTGGATCAATGTTTGTTCAAATGAAGACACTTGATTTTTTAAGGAGGATTCAGATGTTTCTTTTTCCAGCTTTTGCTCACGTAAATGAGCCGGAAGGTATAGAGGGATGATCTCTTCCGCTTCCTTTGGCATCATCAACACGGCATGCTCTATCGTATGTTTTAATTCTCTGACATTCCCAGGCCAGTGGTGCGCCATAAACAATCGTTCCGTTTCTTCAGAAAGGCGTGTAACGTTTTTTGAAAACTGCTGATGATAGGTTTGAATGAAGTGGCGGGATAGCAGCGTGATATCTTGCTTTCTTTCACGAAGCGGCGGGATATGAAAAGATGATACATGCAATCTATAAAATAAATCTTCTCTTAAAATTTGCTTTTTCACTGCTTCGAATGGGTCCATATTGAGCGCAGTAATGAGCCGAACATCCACTTGAATGGATTTTGCGTCACCGATGCGGCGGACAACGCCATCCTCTAACACACGTAATAATTTCGTCTGCAGCGTGAGCGGCATCGCTTGCAGCTCATCAAGAAAAAGTGTGCCCCCATCAGCTAATTCGAAAAGTCCCTTGCGATCAAGTGCGCCCGTATAGCTCCCTTTGACCGATCCGAACAATAAACTTTCAAGTAATGATTCTGGGAGTGCTGCGCAGTTTTGCGGAATGAACACTTGATTTTTCCGGTCAGATTCATGGACAATGGCTTGAACGAGCACTTCTTTTCCTGTCCCTGTTTCCCCGTAGACAACAACTGATGATGGATAAGCAGCTGCTTTTTTTGCCCTTTCCAGCATTTCTTTTAAAAGCGGATCATTTGTTAAAAATGAAGCAAAATCATGCATTTGTACGGCCTCAGCCGCGTCTTGTGTCCGCTTTTTTTGCCCTAACCGATTGGAAAGAGCCGACAGCTTTGATACATCTTTTGCGACTTCGACCGCGCCTATTAACTCGTTATCTTCGATAATAGGCAATGTCGTGTTCACTGTTTCAATCCTTTCTCCATTTTTATTCAAATAGGTTTGCAGCGAATGATAAATGGGCTTTCCTGTTCGCAACACATGCATGAGCGTACTTGTCTTTTCAGTTAAAGAGGGATACACATCAAGGATGTACTTGCCAATCACCTCTTCTTTTTGTAAAGAGTCAAACTTAGCGGCATTATGATTGTAAAAAATCGTCATCCCTCGATCATCTACAACGTGAATGGCTTCATCAATAGCTTCTAAAATCAATTCAAACCAATCTGCTCTTTCGACAACCTTCCCCATTCTTTCCCCCTCACTTTCAGTGCCAAAAAACCGGCATCAATTGCCAAGTTTTCAGCGGCTTGATCAATTCTTAAAGGTTCCTGTCCTTTTCATGTTTCGCTTTTTCCTTTCTACTTCCTGCAATCATTGCGAAAAAAGCACCCCTCTTATGAGGAGTGCTTTCGTCCGGATGTTTGATAAAGAGACATATCGAATTCTTGCAGCGATTCCCTATACAGCGGCACAATCGGCTTTCCTTCCTGAAAAAACGCAAATTGGGATGGGTACAGCTTAATCGGCTGATGATAAAAAGCGAATCGCTTCACGACCTCAGGATCAATACGGCAAAAGGCATAATGCACAAGTAAATAAACATCTTGTTTCCATTTAAACAGGCGCCTGTTTGGCGGACTGAAAACTGGAGAAGCCTGAATAATGCTGCCATCCTCAAATGCCTGAAGCTGATCATTTGAAATCGTATAGATCTCCTTTGGGTGAAACTGAAAATATTGCACGTCACGTTTTGAAGCAAACCGTCTTTTTTTCTGATCTTCAATATAAAAGAACGTTTTCCCATTATCTGCGGTAACGACTGTATAATTGGGTACTGCCAGCTTCTCTTTCATTTCATATTTCATCTCACATAACAGCGGAACACGGATCGCACGCCTGTTCTTTTCATTGATCCAGCGTTTTTCAATTCCATGAAGTTTCCCGTCTGCGATTTGATAATAATCTCCTTCTTTTTCAATGACCGTTCCGTCAATTAAATCATACGGCATACTCGAAAACAGATGATGAAAGGAATGGGGCGTTTTATACGTTGTATCCAGTACATCTTTTAATGGAAAAAACGCAGCGAAATGATTCAGCCTCATCCAAAATACAGAATCTGCATGATGCCAGTGCTTTGGCTCATCATCCCAATATTGTCCGTATTTTTCATAGATCAGTGGAAGCAAGCAGCTTCTGTGCATGACCGAACAATGGTCCACTTGAAAGGACGCATGCTCTAAGATTTGATCTGCTTCTCGAATAAAACTCATCGTTTCCACTAAATGCTGATCAACATGCACGACCCGCTGCGAGGAATACACAATATCTATGTGAGGCTTCGACCGAAAAACATCCACCATTTTAAGCAAACGATCTTGATGGTACATGGTATCATCGGTTAAATAACAAATGAGCTCACCTGTTATACGGGTTAATGCTTCATTAATAAGCGTCGCATATCGTGCGGTTAACAGCCGTTTTGCTGGATGAACTGTGTGCGAATACAGCTGAATGCGTTCATCACTTAAATAGGGCTGGATCTTTTGAATGGTGCCCTCTTCTGAGCCATCATCCATAATCAAAAGCTCCCAATGCGGATACGTTTGTTCTAGCATACTCTT
Organism: Bacillus sp. FSL M8-0350; assembly: GCF_038593345.1. Lineage (NCBI taxonomy): Bacteria > Bacillati > Bacillota > Bacilli > Caryophanales > Bacillaceae > Bacillus > Bacillus sp. FSL M8-0350. Next base: position 1,977,528 of record NZ_CP151985.1, read on the forward strand.
TAGCACACGATCAATGAAATCTGGTTTATTGTAGCTTGTTAAAATCACCGATACTTTCATGATCATTATCCTTTTTGATTAGATTAAAAAGCCCCCCAGCTGACAATGTTCACATAAGGAACACTCACTCTTAGCTGATTTGTCGCGTTTTTAAAGACCGCTACCGTATCAAACAATTGCACGACAACCACGTTTTGAAGTACATCTCCATTAACTAAATGAACACGCGGCACCGGAATGCCAAGCTCAAGCCATGGACGAAGTAATTCTTTGATGTCTGACACATTCTCATCATCACTTTCTTCTAAAAGGCGAAGAAGAAGTAAAATCAAGATGACTTCAAGCACTCCTTCCGACTCTAGTAATTCTTCGTTCCAACCATCTAATAATTGTTCAAATTCCATTCATAATCCCTCTCTCTTTACATTTAATCTTTACTAGAGTATGAGAACTGCTTCATTTAGCCTCAGCATTTGAAAACATTTTTAAAAATGTGTGAACTGATTAATTGAAAAAAAGAACAAGGAATCAGCGTTATGCTTATGCCAAAAAAAATGAATGGCATATACATAGGGGTGAGTTTGAATTGATGAGGAAAGGATGGGGAAAAAATGAGCGAAAAGCGTGCTGAATTAAAAAAGGAACTATTGAAAGTGTTTTTCAAGCCAATTACTCATGCATTAACAGCTAATCTCGAAGAAGGAGGAGTTCAAATGGAAGAAAAATTGAACGATTTATTAAGTGAAGTGGCAGCTGAGGCATCACCTTCAGATTCTGCTACAACACTCGATGTATCTCAGCCAGCAAGATGGATCTTTGCAAGACTTGCACCAGGAACAGTCATTAGCATTGTCACTGACTCAGGAGATTTAATTGGGCCAGTTCAATTTGTATCATTCGATGCTTCAACAGGCGTTGTATTTGTTACACAAGAAAGCTCTGTCACACCTACAGGCTCAGCAACGACTCTATTAGATGTAGATAAAGTTGAAAGTGTTACATTCACTTCTTAATGTGAGAGGATCATCATGAAGCTTCTTTATATCAGTTCTGGCTACGGCGGAATCTATCACATGTTTGATCAATGGGTAGAAGAAAGCTTCATTGATTCCCCCTTTTCATGTGTAAAGATTGATAGAGAATCTCTACCCACGAACATGCACAAAATCCGGACATTTTCTCCGGATTTTGTTTTGATGATGATCGGTGATCATGTTCCGAAAGATGTGCTTCATCAATTCAAACAAGAAAAAATCCCGATTGTTCTTTGGATGACAGAAGATCCCTTTTATACAGATGTGTCAGCTGCTTGCGCACATGAAGCTCAGCTTATATTAACGATTGATGAAGGGGTTTTGCCATTTTATAAACAATTAGGCGCTGATCATACGCACTACTTTCCCATTCCGGCAAATACACGTGTCTTTCAGAAAAATGAGTCGCCAGAAGAGATGTGCACGTATGACATTGCACTCATTGGCTACCCTTATCCCAACCGCATCAAAGCCATCGATACACTCTTGCAGCAAAACAAATGGCGTATTCTCGTTGCAGGTAAGGAATGGCACCGTCACTTAAACAAATCACGGAGACATTATCGTGATTTCACACTCATAACGAATTGGCTGAGTCCTCAGCAAATGGCGGACATTTATCAGCAGACAGCGATTGTCCTGAATCCGCATAGGCCGGCTCAATTTGCGTATAACAAAAACAAAGCCATGATTCAAAATATGAGCCTCAATAACAGAGCATTTGACATTGCTGCAACTGGGAGTTTTCAATTGACGGATCTACCTCCGCCGCCTGCTTTTTCAAGCTTTGCTTTTTACAAAGATGAGGACGATTTGATAGAACAGGTTGAATACTATGGATCAAATGCAGGTGAAAGAAAGACGGCCGCACTGAACAACTACGAGCAAGCCGTTCGCTGGAATACATTTGATACGATGCCACAAAGGCTTTATGACATTGTAAAAAGCGCCCTATAACTGGGCGCTTTTTCTCGTTGAATGCCAGCTTATGCATGATCTTCCGCATCTCGGTGAGCTAATAAGATTTTCTCTGCCTCTTTCCGGTCTGCCTCCTTTTTCACCACAAGCGACCGCGTGCGATCCATCATATAAGCTCCGACAGATCCTTCTAAAAAGGAATGAATGCATTCTTTTGCATAATGAGCATGAAAAGCATATACCGCACCATTTAGCCGGCCATACGTATATGGCTGCTCATGCTTTGGCATGAAAAAGTAATGATTGTCCTTATATAAAGTAGCTTCATTGTTTTCATGCAGTGTCCAAGTTTCATTTGGGTTTTCTAACGCCTCTGTAAAAGATGCGGTGCAGTCATATCCCCCTTCCACTAAAAGCTGCAAGCACTTCTCGATATCTGCCGGCTGTCTTAGAGGAGACGATGGATGCAGATACAGCACAATATCAAAGGTTTTTCCCTCCCGCTCTAAATAAGCAAGCGCATGCTTCACAGCTAACAGTGACGGCGTTTGATCTGTCACATGTGTGCTTGGCAGTTCAATCACATTTGCTCCGTAGTGAGATGAAATGATTTGCGTATTGACATCCTCTGAGGAGACGATGACTTCATCTAATTCAATCATTTGCAGTAATGGCTGAATGGTCCAATAGATAAGCGGCCTCTCAGCCAATATGCGTATGTGTTCATCATGCCGGCCGTCGTGACTTCTAAATGCAGGTATCATGGCTAAAATACGATTTCCCCTATACATGTCTTCTCTTCTCCCCTCGCGCACAGCTCCCTACAATTTTCTTCTCTGCCCGAGCTGACCGCAGTACTGAAGTATTCAGGTCTCTCGTTTTTCTAGTTGATCTCTTATCTCTCCATATTCTATTAAGACGACAAGCAGATGGTTATAATTTGTTCACCTAATTTATACATGAAGTGGTTCTTTTCCTCAAACGAATGCCGCTCTTTCACATATGATGCAAAGTAGAGAAATGAGAGTTGGGGGATTAGATATGTCCAAACAGATAGAAACGACTTTGAAGACCTTTTTTCGTGACAAAACGATATTGGTTACAGGCGGTACGGGGTCAATCGGCCGGCAAATCGTGAATAAATTAACAAGTTGCTCTCCAAAGAAGATAATCGTCTTCAGTAAAGATGACAGCAAACAATACATGATGAAAAATGAGTACGCAGATCATCAAGAGGTCGTATTCGCTTTAGGAGATGTCCGGGATGCAAGCCGCGTGAGACAGCTCGTCAAGGGTGTGGATATCATTTTCCATGCAGCGGCCTTAAAACAAGTACCCACTTGTGAAGATAATCCGTTCGAAGCTGTTCAAACGAATATCATCGGCGGGCAGCACGTCATTGAAGCCGCTCTCGAACATGAAGTGAGTCATGTCGTCAACATTTCCACTGACAAAGCGGTATATCAAGATACTTAATACATGATAACAAAAAAAGAAGCCTACATATTGGCTTCTTTTATAATTATATTTGCTAATTCTTGATAAAATTGATCTTCTGAAATAAGATCCCCGTATACTTGAGGGAAGATCGCTATTGAGTAGGGCTTTCCTGGAAAAGTTAATGTCTTTACTGTGTTCTTTTTCGCATCCTCAAAGATTTCTTTCCAGTTTCCTCTGTTTGTCTTAGACATTGTTCATACCCCCAAAGCATTTGTTGCTTCCAAGGTATGTTGATTCAGTTTATGTGTTACTTTCCTCTTTGAAACTATATTTTCGCACATCTTATTTATGTAATATGTATAATTGACTTTCTTCTTCATCCACCTTACCTCTATTCCGATTTCTTCACAGATCCCAATAGGTATGCTGGACTTATTAACCTTGCTTATGTATGTATGTTCTAATTGATTCTCAGCGATATTTTTATATTTAAGAAAGTCTTCTATATGAACAAAGAAAACTCTGTTCTCAGGTTCTCTAAAGTTAAAAAGAAAACCAGGTATCACTCCCTCATATTTCGAAGCAGCTTCCAAATGTTTGATCTGTTGTGATTTAATCATGCTTTCTGAGAACGATATAGACTTGCTTTTTGTTGATTTTAATTCTAAAGGGAATAAAACTCCTTTAGCGTAAAGGAAACAATCGTAATTGTTTTTTGATACACCGAAATTACGTTTTATGGCCATTGGATTTACATCTTTAATTCGGTAAAAGAATAAACTTTGATCCTTTGCTGATTGTTGTATATTTGCTTCAAAAACCTTTCCTAAGTTCGTACTCAATAAACCAATCCTTTCTTTAAATGTAGAAGTGAGGTATTCTATGATTATCAATATCTAGGAGAGTGTTCCAATTGACTCAACTCATCAACCAACACAACGAACTAACTGAATATCTAAAATCTAATGGATTTACAGTTAAATTTCATGTAGACATGTCGAATAATCATTTATTTGAAAAGCATTATGTTATTTATAATAAAGTCGAATCTAAAAACGTTGAACTTGTATTTAAAGCAAACGCTAAAACTAATGAAGTTGAATACTCATTCGTTGATAACAACCAATACCCAGATTTAGTTGAAGAAGTGAATGCTTTAATAAAAAACTTCAAAGCTTCTTGATGATTACCCTTGTCATTAGACAGGGGTTTTAAATTTTAATTCGATTGCTTTTCCATTGATTAGCTTCACATACTTCTTATCAAACTTGTAATCATCTAAAACTGTGTTTTCCAACTCAATCAAGTCTAAGTGGTACAAGTCTTTACCATTGACTCCTTCAATTAGAATATAGTCACTTGAATCAAATTCAGTTTTATACCAAATGACAGTTAAATTCGTTTCAATGTTAAGCTTGTTTGTTAAGTACATGTAAGCATCCTGTGATGTCTCGTCTGTAACATCTCTAATTTCTTCATCATCAATGTTATTGATTACAATCAAGTTATTTGATTTCTCATTGTAAAAATAAGCAAAATCATCTCCTTGATTTTTTAATTGATAAGCGCCTTTTAAGTTATGTAAGTTAAGCATATGTATTTACGTATCTCCCTTTTTCATTGTTGGACAAGTCTCTTGCTTCTTGCATTAATTCTTCATTATTATTGCTAAGACTGATACCTAATCGATTTACCTTTGAAAAGTTATTGTTATGTATCGCTTCTTCAATTGATTTCATTTGTTTTTTCATTTTGTTGTGCAGCTCAATCAAACTATTTTCTTCTATTATTTAACTCCCCTTTCATAAGCGCATTGTCTACATGCTGGCTTATAATCGTTACCAACTTTAACTTGTGTATCTGAGTCTTTAGAAACTTCAAGTGATACCCATGCATTCTCGCCACAGAACACGCAGACTGCATGATGTTTAGTCACATGATCTGCTTTGGCCATTAAGTACGGTACAATTCCAAATGGCTTACCATACCTGTCCATGTCTAATCCTGCAACAAACACTTTCTTCCCTTGTTCAATTAGTTTCTCAATGTGAGTGATCATTTGATTTGGGAAAAATTGAACTTCATCAATGCATACAACGTCAGCTTCAAACAAATCTAGGGGTATACCAACCTTGTTTTCATTTGTTATTTGTATGTTTATTGCCTCAACTTTCTTGCCATCGTGTGTCACAATAAAGTCTTCTGAGTATCTGTTATCTATTGACGGTTTCAGAAACACCACTTTCTTTCCAGCTAACATATATCGTTTTCCATGACGTTGGAGTGCTGTTGATTTCTCGGCAAACATACCTCCTACATCAATTGTTAATGATCCTACTGTTATGATTCATCACCTCCCCCAAGAATGAGTTGTCTATATCTCTTATAATCTTCTTCACTATTAAATGAAAACACTGGAGTTTTGCCCTTTTGAAAAGAAATTCTACCGCCAACTTGAGATAGGTACGCTTGTTTTAATGCATCCTGTTCAAACGGAATTCTGATTGTCATATGTAATTTCTCCTTTCATTGTATAAAGCGCTGATTTATGTAGTAAATACGATTTTATTTCTGGTTAAAAGACCGATTTTATTTAGAATTCTCTGTTCTTGAAAATGTCACGATAAGTAAGTCTAGAAATGCCACGATCCTTTTTCGTTTGTTCATTGGCTTCTTTCCAATCATTTTCAGTTAAATTGGAAAACTTATTTTTAGATAGCTTAGGTTTCTTGACCGCTTTAAGTTTAATAAAACTAACCCCCTAAAAATTCTGTGATTTTATTTATGTCATCGGTATTCAAACAAATCGACACTTTCTTACTGTACTTCTTGTCTTCAATAGTCATTAAAACATGGTCTCTTCCTTTCTCGAAAATAACTTTATCTTCCTTAGGAAAAGTACGACATTTAAAAACTTTTTTCATTGAAACAATCCTCCCCAAATTACTCCAGCAGCCGTTGCTACAATAATCATTGAAATAAACTTAGCTACTCCCATCCAAACAGTAAGCTTCATATCGCCTTCTGAATCCCATTCACCTAGAACAACAAGTCCAAATGCAATTAACAAAACCCATGCTGTAACGATCAACTGCGAATCGCCGCCTTATCAGATTTCTCTAATTTCATTTCAAGTAATTCTCTTTCAGTAATAGGGATCAAAGCTTTGTTTTCCTGCTCTTTTTTCGATTCTAAATAGAATGTCCCGTTGTAAGTAATAAACTCAATAGCACCAGTAAGGTCGTATACAAACACTAAGAAATTTAAACTTTGCATTCTAATAACATGAGTCAGGTTATTTCCTTTAATAAATTCATCCCATTTTTTAAAGTAGATTGAACTTTTCTTAAACTGTTTGTAAATACGTCCATCTAATTCTTGTTCTTTTTTGATGAAATGCTTATCATCAATCTCATCAGCATATTCTTCATTTATTAAAAGACCTCCGTGAAAATCATATGCTGCTTTACTCGCTAAGTCTTCGATCCCAACAATATTTGAAATCTCCTCATTCCTATCTTGCATAAATTGTCCTTTGATGAAAAATCCATATTCTAGATCTCTGTGTAAGTTAGAGGGTTGCTCCACTTTGTAATAATATTTAGTCATTTTCAATCTCCTTCATGTATGTTATTTTTTATTTAATGAAGAACTTTTACTAGCATCCCACATTCACATCTGTTAATATGCTCTTTGATTTCCATGTCATTTTGACAGTTTGAACATGGAATAATCCTTTTACCTACATCCAACTTCGCACCACTGAAAACCCAGTTCACAAAGCAATCCAAGGAAGTTTCACGTTCTTTTTTATTAATTAAACTGTACCTAACTTTGTCATTAGAAACATCTATTAGCGTCCTTTTGAATCGCCCCTTAATCCATGTTTGACCTGGTTTGAATCTGCCGGTGAATTTTGTTCCGTCTGTGCAAATAACAACCATTTTATTTAATCTCCTTGACACAGACTTTATATTTTTCTCCATTTGCTGCTTCGATTGTTTCTTCATAACCGTTCCATCTTTGAACAACAGTGTGTAGAAAATCATTTGTGACAGCAACTTTCTTCTCTGGATTACTGCCAATAACATAAAATTTATCTGTTAATGGTGAAATTTCTAGTTTCAAATTCTCCAATTAGAACCCCCCTTTTTCATATATGTTATTTTTTATTTATAACCGTTGATAACAACTGCCTACGACCACTCCATATCTTTTTTGATTTCTCTTATTCGCTGCTTATTAACTTGATCTGTAATGACAACTCCAGCTTCACTTAAAAAGTTGCCTTCATCATCTTGGATACAAGTACTTCCTCCAAACTCAATGCCATTTGATTCAATTAATTTAACGAACTCTTCATATGTAAACTGCGTGCCGTCTTCTTTAAATAATGTCCCTTCAACGTGTAATCCCTTCATTTAATCACCTCAAAACAAATAGATTCTATCGTCATTTTTAATACAGTTCAAATAATCAATTAACTCATCAAAAGGTATAAGCATATCCTCTTTTACTTCATCTACAGAGGCTTTTTCAAAATAAGATATTGTGCCCATGTCCTGCAACTCTCTTACTTTGAGAATCTTATCATTGATTAAATAATAAGCCACTGTTCCAAAAAACTCGTCATTACTAAAATGTTTAATTAGTCTGTTTGATTTTGAAGCATAGTGATGCATAGCTCCATGTAAGGAATGAAAACTTTCAAAGTCTACGTCACTTTCTGTGCAAGCTCCTTCATCAAGCACAATTTTTAGAATGTCATTTGCGAAAGATTCTCCTTGCCTTAACAGAAAGCTGATATTTTTTTGACTCCTAGTTCTCAAATCAATTATCCATTCTTCAGCCCGTCTTAATTGTTCAATTTTCCTAAGCTTCTTCCTTAATCTCTTTTTCATTTTGATTCTCCTTTGTTTTAAATTGAAGTAAAAATCCTTTCACTTTCTTAGATGGAAAGTCGCTAAGTGCATAATCTCCAATCATCTTTAAGAAAATCTCTTCGTGGTAGGTGTCGATCCATTTTTTAAGGTCGTGTTCAGGGCTGCACGGACAGTTCTCTTTACTACAATAACGAAAATCATTAATGTATCTTGTTGTATGTACAATTAACTCAAGGAAAACAATTCTTAATTTATCTTTGTCATCCCCTTGATAACCACTCATAAAGTCATTTTGATAGATTTGGATTAATGCTTCTAAGATTTTTCTGTCCATTAATATAGCATCCTCATTGTTTCTGGCATGTCCTTAATTGCTGAAATCAAAGTTCCTCTCATTTCCTTATGTTCTTCTTCCCATTCATGTTCATTTTCGATCAGAAATTTATCAAATTCAATCAAGCTAACAAATCTACCTTCTTCTAAAACTCTTTCAATATTCAGTTGCTGGAGTGATGGAAAACCAATTTCGTTAAACCACTCAACAAAATAACTGTCATTGTTGCTTTTATCTAGCAACTCTTGTAATGTCTCAGTTTGATTTATTCCAAAGTATTTATGAAGTTCTTCTTTAATTAAATTAAGCCATTCCTCAAATGAGCCCTGTATGTTTTTTGACGCACTTCTCTTGAAGTCCACACCATACCATAAATAAATATTCTTCATACATTTCACCCTTCTCTATGATTCTTATTTGTTATTTAATAAGCAATATCGTGGCTATAATAAGAAACGCTGGCAACAATATTAAATTTGAATAGAATGCCCCTGAATAGAATCCTTTAACATATTCGGCTGGCAGTTCTTCTTCTTTTTTAATTTTTGACTTCATTGTTTTAATCATTGATTTAACTCCTCCAATCATCATTGACTTCAATTACAGTGAGACCATTTGCATCTGTTTTTGTATTTTGTTTAGCAATCTGATACATTTTATTGAGCTTATTCAGTCTGTTAATATCTTCATTTAGCCTATTGAAAAAGGTGATTATAGTATCTCTGCTGCTTACAGGATAAATACAGTCGATTTCTGGTTCGTAAACATATAAAGCATATTCCATTCTTAAAATAAACTCCCTGTCACATACCCTGAGAATTTTTATTCCTTCTCTAAGTAAGGACAGTTCATCTTTTAGAAATCGAATAATTGGTTTTTCGTACTCTGGAATCACACTTCCCAATTCTTCTATAGCCGAATCAATTGAAGATCGTTTAACATTGTATAGGTTCTCAAATGTTTGCTTAATCGTACTAAATAGTTTTATTAACAAGTCTCTAGAAGATTCATCATTGATTCTTAAATCAATTCCCCACCATTCCAATTCATTCATCAGCACACCTCTTGAAAATATATGTAATTTATATTTAATTAATTTCTTTATTGTGCAGTCATCTTAATTCTGTAGCAGTCATTACCCAACGGTGTAACTTCAACTGTCCGCCCTTTGTCTAGACTTTCCCTAGTAAATGTAATCACTTGATCGAAACCACTCACCTCTGTATATGTATACATAACTTAAAACTCCTTGCTTTTAAATTTTTTCCCAGCTTGCTTTTCCCAAAGTTTAACCGCTTCATTCATCGTATACTTATCAAATTCTTCACAAAATAATTCTTCATTACATTCGCTGCAATAAGCTACCATGCTGTTTTTTACGACTACCGTTTGTCCTTTAAATGTAAGTTGCTCATCTTTCAATCTAGCAAACATCAAAACGTCTTTATCGCAGTTATTGCAATACTTAGTCACATCTTTCTTTATCTTATTGAAGTATTCATGAAGTCTTTCCATTAATCAAACTCCTTTCAATAAAATCAACGTTTTAATGCGTTTTAAATTCTTCAGCCACTCTTAGCACATCTTTTGTAACAATTTCGTGGAAAATAATTTGACCGTTCCTAACTATGTTCATAACCACATTTTTCGAGAATTCATCATAGCTAAATTCAACTTTGTAATTCATTTGTCAACCCCTATCCATTTAAACTGAGGGGCAAAAGCCCCCTATAGTCGTTTAAACCCTTTACTAGCAATGTCGTCTATTACCCTTTGATGATATTCTGGATCATCTTCTAGAGAGTCATAAACAATCTTAGTGTTAATTGATGCAGCCCAAGTTAGATCCAGTGTATCTTGACTACTTACAAAAAACAGTTTTTGAATCCCATGAAAATCAAACAAGTTTTCAATTATTTCTTTCCTAATTTTGTTGTCACTAACTGGTTTCAAGGGATATATAATAGCTATATTTATGTTTCCGTGCTTATCCCATGTTTTCTTATTGACTGTATCAACAAAAAATGTGCAATTTTCCCCATTGTAGGGACGACCTGTTTTCATTGGATTGTCGTTGTTTAAAAAGTGTGCAGCCATTCTCATATTACTGGTTCTAAAAAGAATCTTTGCATTTTGAAGGTTCTCATCCAAGACTCTTACAACTAGTTTGTGTTTTTCAAACATATGAGTTCCTGTGACAATCGCAACCCTTTCATCAGACTTCAAAAAATCAATAATCTTCTCTTCAGCTTGTTCTCTTCCATTCATAGTATCAGCCTCCATAATTTGCTACATAAACAGTATAGAGTTGATTCATATAAAATTAACAGCTAAATGTTGTTTTGCTCAAATTTAATTCTGATAAACTCTTCATGTAGCCTATTAAACTCTTCTTTGTTTATGTAAGCTTTACCATCACTTTTGAAATCGAATAGCTTTAGAAACTCTTTGTTGATCCTTGCTGCTTTCAAGGCCATAGATGAGCTGATCCATTCTGATTCTTCTGTCCGCTGCAACACTTCACTTAGTTCAAACAGTCGCTCTAGTGCTAATGGATTTTGATTTGTTTTAATATGTAGTAGGTCTCTTTTTTTCTCTAGGATGTCCGATTTAAGCTTGTATTTGCTTTTTTCTAACTCATTTAACCTTTGATGTGATTTAGTATTAATATCCCACACCTCCCGTGTCCATTCATAAATTAGATAAAGATATGTACTTGTTACCCGTAATATCGATTATCTTGTTTGCTAATTGTTTAACCTCTTTGTAGCATTCTGGACAGAGTTTAATCATCTTCCCATCAAAAGAAAGAGCAACGCCCCAGCCTTCCCGCATTACGTCTCCAGCACTTCTAATCTCTTGTTTTGTAGTATGAGCTACACCACAGTTGCATTTTAAATTATCTCTAATCATATAATAGTCACCGCTTCTCATTTGAATAAAATTCAGATTTTATGTAGTGATGCCGTAAATTATTAATAGCGCTAAAGCAACTGTTGCTCCAATTCGATTACCTTTTTACGAACCTCAGAAAAGTTTGTCGATGTAAGCCAGTGTTCACTTGGAAACACAATTTTTCTTTCAAGTCCTTCTATGATAAGCAACGCTTGAAACTCTCTATTTGAGAGTACTATTGATTGCCAATCACGTTTAATGGTTTCTTTATTGGAAAGTTCATTGACGTTACGAATGGTGGTATTTATTTCACCAACCACGAAGTTTTTGCGTATTTCTTTTTCCCATTCACTCATCCCCTTACCTCCTTTAAATAAAAAAGATAAACCAATTTGGCTTACCCTTATATTATATGTTATTTGTATTTTAGTCAACATGTTTCATGTGTTATTTATTATTTAATAATGAGAAAAAGAACGCATCTTAGCGTTCCCCTACTTAGTAATACCTTCAATTATTACCTTTTTCCCTTTTTTATCTGGTCTATCTAAGTTGAAGTTGAGTTCAGGTTCGTCTGTACGTGTTATTAAAACTGTTTTCGTGCCGACAGCTACTCCCATAAATGTTGTATCGAAGATTGTTCGTTTGACAAAAGAATCAAACATATTTATTGAATATTCATCATTATATGGACGGGTAGTTACACTGTAATCACCTTTAATTTCGTGTTTAATTATATCCGAATTAGATAATTCTGCTTCAGAGTATATCTTTTTCTTACCCGTCTTAACATCATTAATGTACTTTTCTCTATCCAGATCACCATAACTGAATGCACTTAAATGCTCAGTTCTAGTCATTGTTTTTTGATTAACTGTTAATTTCAAACGTTCAGTTGTTTGACCCAATTGATCTAGTATGATACCTAATTTATATTTACCAACATATTTAAATCCTTCTGCTTTTTCAAATAAATTAATGATTTCTTCATCAGTAAGATTTATTAAATGCTCTATTGTAATATTATTCTGTCGCTGGTCTGGCCTGTATCGCACAAGTTCGTCACCTTTGATCACAATAATAGTATCCACTATACTGGATCTTCCAGGATTAGACTTAGTTCTTAGCCATACTTTGTGTTTGTTTATTACATCACTCATTAACACAGTCTTAACTTTTACTTCTTTTGGTTTAGACTTACTTTCCTCAGGCTTCTCTTTTGTGCTGCTTACAGTACCGCAACCAGTTAAAACAATAACTATCAAAATGATCATTGACATAATAGCCTTTTTGCTCTTAATATTCATTTCTAACCTCCATATAATTTAACCCTCTAAAGTGAAATGTTACCAAGAGCATTATAGACTTTATTACTATAGTTCTCAATGTTTATTTTCACATCGTCTCTAAAAGCTAAATAGCTACATCCCCTTTGATTGAAGGGTGATGAACATAATCAATAACTTCAAAGTCTTCTAGGCTATACTCAAAGATTGAATTTGGTTTCCGTTTGATGTTAAGCCTTGGGGCTTGGTGAGGTTCTCTAGTTAGCTGTTCATTCACTTGATCTAAATGATTATGATAGATGTGAGCTACACCAATTGTGTGTTTCATGATACCAGGTTTTAGATTACATTGCTGAGCAATCATCGTCAGGAGTGTTGCATATGAAGCGATATTAACTGGAACACCTAGAAACATGTCTCCTGAACGTTGATAGTGATACATATGAAGGTAATCCCCTTCTACATAGAATTGAACAACGGTACTGTGACAACATGGTAATGCAGTATCTTCCCATTGCATCTCTGGAGCGTTCCATCCAGTGAGTAGGATACGTCTGCTTGTTGGAACATTTTTAATTTGGTCAATCACATGCTTAATTTGATTAAAAATATTGCCTCGCCCATCTTCCCACCTAGTCCATTGTTTGCCATAGATATTAGGCAGTTGACCAGCTTCATTCGCCCACTCTTTCCAAAATTTAATTCCATACTTCTCTTCTAACTCTCTATTAGAAGTCGAACCACTTAAAAACCATAGTAGCTCTCCAAAGACACCTCTAGTAAACATCTTCTTAGTTGTAACCAACGGAAACCCTTCAGCCAAATTAAACTCCATTGTCTCACCAAAAAGGCTTCTCATACCTGTGTTCGTTCTGTCTTCAGTGTCATGACCATATATATAAATTTTTTCTAATAAATTCAAGTAATTCTTTTCCAATCTATCTCTCCTTAGGCTATAATAGATTTACAAAATCAAAGGTGGTGCTGAATATAGCTAGTGCAAAAAGAAAACCCATTAAATATCCTAGTTATGTAAAAAGTGTGCAATGTGATTGCTATTCATTTTTAAATCAAAATAGAAAAACCATTAACATAAGAACATCATTAGTCATAAAAACTACAAACAATACAAATAAGGTTATAACATATGTTCTTAAAAATCCTAGTAAAGCTGATAAGTTTCAATCAGACCTCACCATAAACAAAGTGATAGCAGCAGCTTATAACAAAGGTGCTGAAGAGATCCTAATATTTAATGTTCTTCCTTTTTATTTAACTGATTCTAATCAACTGATAACATACTTAAATGAGCTTATGGAAAACGACAAAAAAGATTATGATGATGCTGTTTTGAAAAACTATACTGTTATTGAAAAATACTTAACTACAAAATCTGAAGATGTATTTATTTGCGGTTGGGGATCCAATACAACGGATGCAAAAAATCTTGAGAATATTGAACAATTAATTAAAAAACATCGTGTAAAAGTAAATAAATTCAAACAAATAGATGACTTTCCAATTCATCCTCAAGGTAAACCGATCGACAAGAATGACCCTTTTGAACCGTTAGATTTATAAAAGCTGAGCTAAACTGACTCAGCTTTTTTCAGATCATCAATCCTCTTCCCTAAATCCTCGCTGCCTATTTTCTTCAACAAATCAGTAGCATCTTTAATCCCCTCTAAGGCTACATCTCCAATCAAATCAAACTCTTTAATCATATTTTCCAATGTCTTCATTTTCATCTCAGAATCATCCGTAAGCTCATACACTTGGTTCTGTTTCTCAATTTTCGCTAATGAATTATAAATCGCATCAACTTTTATCAAACTCCCTCACTCTTTTCCTTAATATTTCCTTAGACTTAATCCAGCTGCGAAACTTATCAAAATTATTGCAGAAGGGATTGTTAAAGCATAATGAACAACCTTTAAACAAGGTAGTAGTACAAAGAATGCTGATACTGTTAAACAAATGCATATAGTTCTGTTCTCAAATATTATTAATTCTTTCAATCCCTTATTCATTGTTATCCTCAGGATACTCGAACACACCATCATCCTCATTTAGAGCGTTCCCATTCTCATCTGTATAGACAAGAAAGGAGTGAATGCCTGATGTGTACGGTTCTTCCTCCCAATTGTAATCAATTTCTTCTTCATAATCTGCACTAATATGTATTCCATATTTAATTTCTAATGCACTAATTTCTTTTAAAAATCTTTTGAATTTTCCTCTGTCAATAGAAGTGTTATTTTTCAACTTACAACTCCTTTATATTTACTTTAAAAGTCTTCTTTTATTGAGATTTCTGAGGTGCCGATGGTTATCATTACCTAATAATTAGATTATTTGGTATAATAAAAGTGTTAAATAATTCATAAAAAGGTGGTTTGTTCATGAACATTTCTTCAACAAATATTTTTCAAGGAAGAATAAGCAATGCAGGGGATGACAATAAAAGTAACTACGTATTTACACTAGAACTTGAAAAAAAAGTTCTTCATATATACGATTCATTGGATCACAAAAGCACTTCAGCTCTCAACTGTGTCAATAGTGTGGTCGAAACCCTGAGTAGCGAACTTAATCTAAAGAAAAACGGAATTGCTAAAGTGTTAATTTACACAGAAACAGATGAAACTCTTGCAAACGGTTATAAAAACAGAGGCAGCGCATTAACAATTCATGCTTACGATCTTAAAAATAATAATTTTGTTGAATGGGTTCATGATGACCTTTATCAGTTTTATTATGATACAGAGGTTGCAAGCTACGATTTCATATAAGACTGCAGGCTACGTACTTTTATGCGTAGCCTGCATTTCGGGTTTCCAACTTTGAGAGTGAAATTGATGGGATTATGCATTTTTACTTTCTTTGCTTGATAACTGTTCTATAACCATCTGTAATCCTACCCAATAGCCAATTAAACGATAAGGCATTCTTTTGCCAAAGTTCCAAACGTATTCCATTGTATCTGAATCAACAGAAGTATCTTGATACACAGGCATTAACCATGCTCTATAATTATCCAATGAAGTACTTTCATCTATTGCGGAAATGATACCCTTATAAATTTCTCTTGCATCGTCATATTGTTCATTGATCTCGTATTCATCCCAATATTCTCTTAGTTCCTTTTTGGCTAATGACTGGTCAAAATTCCAACGGTCTTCACAGAATGCTTCTAACTTACCCGTAAAGTAACCTAAATTAAAATCCTTAATATTGTCTAGAGTTGCTGAACAAGTGAGAGAATATACAGCCTCCCCTATATCGCCTGAAATGAATATGTTATTACCAGATAGGACATATTTTGTACGGTACATATTCGTTCCAGACTTACCCCAATAGATTTCTTGCAATCCTTCTTCTCCTTTGATTTCTGCAACATGGTTTTTAAACCAGTTTTCTTTAATTTCCTTTTTGGCTCTATCTATAAAATCCAATTATGATCCTCCTTTATTTCATTGAATCTATTTTTATAAAGTACCCGTTGATCCATGTCCTCCACGATCCTCATTACCTAGATGATCCACTTCAATTAATTCAACTTTAGGCATCTTCTCCATGATTCTAAATTGACAGATTCGCTCACCTTTCTTAATTTCTGTGTGTCGTAGAGCATAAGCAGGGAAGAACCAGAAATCATTGTCTCCCTTATATGATTCATCAATAACCCCCATTGAGTTTGTTTGAATGATTCCGAAGTGTTTAAATGTGCTTGAACGTGGAACAACGTGTGCTTCATATCCTTCTGGTAGCTCCATCGCAACTCCTAATGGAATAAGTTTAAATTCTTCTTTTCCCATTACAACATCTTCTGTTGCACGAAGATCAATCCAATCTCCTTTTTCGATTTTGCTAATTCTTGTTTGTGTCTCATCTAGATATTTGATTTTAATTTGCATTATGTAGCATAACTCCTTAATTGTATTTTTTATTTATCTTTTCTTACATCGAGTCTTTTTAACCTTTTTCCACTCATCCATTGTTTCCTTATACTCTTTACTGACTTTAAACTTTACATAGAGTTCATCTAATGGCGGTTGTTCAACATTACCAAAAATATTTAAGTCGAATTTACCTTCACTAAACGAAATTGATTTAATTTGAGCCCCATCTTTCACCCACACTAAGTATGCATTAAGCATATTCTGAGAAACTAAATAGAAAAGCCTATCAAACACTGTCCTTGAGTCTAAGTTTAAGATATTCATTATCGCATCAGCATTAAACATATTTTCTGCTAAGTGGTCTAAGTTCTCATTGATTAAATAATCGATTCGCCATTTACTCATTAACTATAATTAACTGCTTGGATAATCAATGTGTCGTTAAAAACTCTTACACAAAATACTTTTAAATCTCCTTCGGTTTCAGCTATGTCACTTGAAAGATAATCTTTAACTGTCCCATCAAAATAATGAATATCGAATACACCATTTTCAATTCTGATTTTAGTGCCCGTTGCAACATTACTTAGAAGATCCCTTACTCTCATATTATATATATTCATTTTTCTCTCCTTTCTTATTGCGATAAAATTACCATTTCATACAGTTTGAATGCAGCTTTTCCTTTGACCCCAATTTGATTCTTTTATTAATTCAAATTTCCATCCATTATAATCTGCTCGCTGCCCTTTTAAACATTTCTTAATTATTGGTCTATGTAATTTATACTTTTCAGAGAATGGTCTTAATCCCTTGAAGAATAAGTGTTCTCCATTGGGGGAAATTGCGATAAAGTGTACTTTAGTGTCTGATAAATCCCTGTGAAGCATGTTTACCTCTCTTGTTACTAAAGTACATGTTTCTAATGAGTAAACCATTTTGTTCTTTGGAGTACCCTTTTGTTTTATATCTTTATCCAAGTACAAAAGATTCTCTTCAAAAAGCTTAACATCGTACCCATCAATATTCTTGAAATCGTCTAAGAAAGTTTTGAAACAATGCCACCTATCATCAACTCTTACTCCTGCTCCGCCATACCCTATGTAATTTTTACAATTCAAATCATAACAACGTTCTAGCATCCCGCTCCATACAGAATAAATCCTTTTATGATTTACCATTTTAATGTCACCTAGGTAGCCAACCCCAAAAACTGACCTCTCAAACTTGTCCTTTATTTTTCCCCGTTTAATTTCAACTTTTTCTACATCTCTTTCATAACCAGTGTTTAAAAACCGAATTCTAAAAGTTTTTGCTCCATTCTTTTTAGCACCTGAAACTGCCAATACTTTATAAATTTGCCCCTGATTATTTGCAAATTCTTTACCAACAATTTCAGTTTCAATTCCCAAAAACAAAATCCTCATCTTTAAGTGCTTCTACTGTTGCTTTCTTATAACTAACACCCTTCATTGAGAAGAAGTCTTGTGACTTTGTTTTTGTATTGAGTCCGTTCAATACAATAGGGTTGATCTCTTCTTCTTCAAAATAAGGGGCAAATCCAAGGTTCATTAACGCTTTATTGGCATTGTAACGAATGAATTTTTTCACATCATGCGATAAATTGACTTGGTCATAAATATCTTCCGTGTAATGAAGTTCATTTTCATAAAGCTCGTTTAAAAGGTCAATAGAGAAATCATACAGCTCTTTTTGCACGTCAGGTGTTTGTTTGTTGTAAATTTCTTGTGCTAATAATCCAACGTACACACCATGAATCGCTTCATCACGCAAAATTAAGTTGATGATTTCACCACTTTGCATGAGCTTTCCTTGTCCATAGAAATAAAGAGGGTAGTAAAAACCACTATAAAATAGGAAGCTTTCTAAATAAACAGAAGCAACCATTGCTTTAAAGAGAGAAATAGGATCGTCCTTTTGAATCGAACGGTATAAACTGACAATCATATCTGCTTTCTTTTGCAGGAATTTATTCTTCTTGACCCATTCAAACACTTCACTGATCGTTTCAGTTGGTGCGAGTGTCATGAAGATATTTGAGTATGATTTCGCATGCACCGCATTTTCCATCATTGCCATAAAGTTGAGTACAGCTTTACGCTGATGGCCGTCCACATGTTCAGCAACAATCGGCATCCCTGTATTTCCTTGTTCTGTATCAAGTAAAGTCAGTCCAGCAAGTACCTTCATATACGTATCTCGCTCTTTTTCACCAATCATTCTCCAAGGTAACAAGTCTCCTTGTAATGAGATTTCCTCAGGAAGCCAGAATTGCTTCACATTTTGGTTGTAAAACATCTGTGTAAAGTCATCCTCATGTTTTGACCAATCTGCAGCTGTGTAATTTGTCAATTTACCGTCTCCTTCATTTCTTCACGCATCTTTTTAACTGTCGTTATTCGGAAAGTTACATCATCTTTTCCATACATTTCGCAATCAACGACCCAATCTCGAAATAGTGTATTCATATACTCTAGATCCCCTCTTCCGTATAACTTTCCATTTAAGAAACACGCATATCTCAATTCCATAGCTCCTTCTATCACGCTCAAATGTTAAAGCCAGCAATTGGTTCCTTATGTTGTTTATACAAACAATGTGAGGTGATAATTTTGTTGGATATGGTATTAAATTTAATAGAAACAATTGCTGGCTATTTTCCATTTAGAAAATTAATCGTGTGGTTAATTAAAAAGCTTATTAGATTATTGATAAAGAATTTCTTCAGAAAAACTAACAAGAAGAATTAAACAACGCAACTAAGGCAACCCTCTTGTGTTGTATCCTTAGTTCTTGCATAGTAAAGAGTCTTTATCCCTTTGTGATGTGCGTATAGATCAATTCTATTCAAATCTCGTGTTGTCATAGTGTCTTTGAGGAACAATGTAAACGAGATACCTTGGTCAACATGAGTTTGAATAGTCGAAATTAAATCAATAACTTTGAACATATCCATGTCATATGCTTCTTTATATAAGAACCAATTGTTCTGAGACAGTCCAGGCATAGGATAATAAGTCTTACTGTTTCCGTAGGTTCTTTCCTCAATTCTTTCCATGATAGGCATTACACCTGCGGTAGATGACTGTACATATGAAATGCTTCCAGTAGGTGCTATAGCTTGTCTGTAACTGTGATAGAGTCCATATTTCTGAACATCGCTCTTTAATTGCTTCCAATCTTCAATTGAAGGGATATGCTGCTCCTTAAACAGTTTGACCACTTTCTCAATCTTCGGTGAATAATCAATACTTACATACTTATCAAAAAAGCTTCCTGATTTGTATGTAGATCCTTCAAACATGTAATACGTTTCACCAGTTTCCTTAGCGATTTCCATTGAACGCTTCAGAGAGTAAAAATTGACCATCATAAAATATGTATTAGCAAAATCAATCGCTGCTTCTGATTCATAAGGGATACCGTTTTGTGCTAGATATCCATGTAAATTCATCTGACCTAATCCAATTGATTTCATTGTTTTGTTAGCTTTATTAACTGCTGGTGCATTAACAATATTAGTTGCATCAGAAATTCTTGTAAGAGCGTCTACTGCTGTTCTAACTGTCTTCTCGATTGATTGATTATCCATAACATTTAAGATGTTCATTGAACCTAAATTGCATGAAATATCGAGGCCGATTTCATCTTCTTGATTGTAGTCTGTGTAAGTTGAGACCTCAGAAGCCTGGAGGACTTCAGAACACAAATTTGAAAATTTTACCATAGAGATATGATTGTTAGCATGTTCATTGTTCACATTATCCTGGAACATTATATATGGATAGCCTGATTCGTATCTAAGGATGGCCAGTTTCTCAAGGAGCTTCCTAGCGCTACCCTTAGCTTTTCTGACATTGGGATTATCCACTAATTCATCGTACATATCATTAATGTTCATCTCGTCTAAATGTTGCCCGTATTCTTTATAGACTGAATGAGGATAGAACATATAGTAATCTTTGTCTTCCCTAGCAAGTTCGATGAATTTATCAGGAACAACTACTCCAATTGATAAAGTCTTAGCTCTAACATCTTCATCTGCTGATATTTTTTTTACATCTAAAAATTCAGTGATATCTGGATGGAAAACTGTCAGATAAGTTGCTCCACTCCCTTGTCTTTGACCCATCTGATCTGCATATCTGAAGGCATTATCTAAAAGTTTCATAACACCTACTACACCTTTAGTAGAGTTATCAATGTCTTTAATTGCCTCTCCTTTAGCTCTAATCTTACTTAAATTGAGTGCTACTCCACCGCCCAATTTAGACAGTTGCATTGATGTATCAATGGCTTTTGAAATATCATTCAAACTATCTCCAACTTCAATTAAGAAGCAGCTTACCATTTCACCTCTTCGCTTTCGTCCAGCATTCATAAATGTAGGAGTTGCTGGTTGATACTCTTGCTTAATCATGGATTCAACATATCTTAGAGCTTTATCAGTATTTCCCTCAGCCAAAAACAAAGCAACAATTGAGATACGATCTTCATAACGCTCTAAAATTTTCATTTTATCGTTAGTCTTTAGTGCATAGTCATTGTAAAACTTAAATGCACTCATAAATGATGGGAATCTAAATTTAAAGCTATAGGCAAATTTGAACACCTTTTTGATATCCTCTTTGCTGTATAGACTTAAAAATTCTTCTTCGTAATAATCATGCTCCTTTAAATAATCTAATTTCTCCTCAAGATCATGGAAAAAAACCATATTTTGATTCACATAATCAATAAAGTAACTCTTTACGGCTTCCTTGTCTTTTTCAAATTGAAACTTCCCATCCTTCTGAATCATGATCTCGTTATTCAATTGAATCCACTTAGGAATATTGTTTGTGCTGATTGTCAATAAATTTAACCTCCTGTAAAAACTTAGCTACATCAGAATCTGTCCCAGCCAATTCAAACTTGAGTAAGATTGGAACACTGTATTGGCTTGCTATCTTATTTGCAGCCAGTCCAAAATTATTGCCCCAATTCTTATTACCACTTGAACATATTCCTCTTAGCAATTCTCTGTTGTTATGTATGAATACCTGAGTCAACTTCGGCACTTCGCCAAAACCGATTGTGTATGTAATATGTATGAATGGTTCAGTTATCATCGTATCCTCAGTTATCTTCTCTGCGTTTAAATACATGTTATTTGTAATTTTATCAACGAATCGTTGAACGTTTCCTGTCAAAGTATCGTATGTGATTAACATTAAAGATTATTCTTACCTGCTAACAATTGAGCTGTTAACATTTCTGCACGATTAGTTGCATTGTGACCAACATTCGCTTCTTCTAGATTAATCTGCCCCATATCTTCATACCCTTTGGCCATTCGATCATAGAAATTGGTATCCGCAAGCTTCTCCACCTCAAAGTAATACGGCAAATGATTTTCTGGCACGAGATTCTTTTCCCCAAATTCATTAACTGATAGGACATCTCCAGGTTCTACAGTGTACGATGTACCGTCTGGATTATGAATAGTTGACGCTGTTTCAACTACTTCAAGATCTACTAGATGTCTGCTATGTACATACGGTTTTTTTAATTTCTTTACAGCTCCCATTGTATTTCCCCCAATTTTTATTTATATGAAACTGTGATTTTATAGTAAACTGCCATCTTGAGATAAGACCATTTCTTCAACGGAAGCTAAATCTTCAATTACCTCATTTACAGTCAACTTTTTCCCGCTTTCATCAATTGTTTTACCGTGCAATTTTCCAGCTTCAAGTTCATCAATCTCATACATATCCTCTGCAAGTCGTCCTCCTTCATCATCTGCTACATCATCAGTATATAATTTTAATGCATTCTCTTTTGATTGTGCTTTGATTAACGCATAATAAGGTTTTGTGACTTTAAAAAATTTCATTAGTATCGCTCCATTTTTTTAATTATATTTAAAACAAAATCAATATCTTGTATTCTTGAGATAAATCTATATACTATATTTAGTTACTCAGAACACATTTTCCCACGATAGGTGGTGATTCCCTTGGCAAAGTCTAGCAGCAGAAGAGTTTCATCTTCAAAACTTGCAACAAAAGCTTCTAAAGTACTTAATTCTAAATCTTCAAGTAAGACTGCTAAGAGTTTAGCTGGTTCGGTTCTCTCTCAAGCTAAGGCTAAAAGAAAGTAAAGCTGTTTTGAGATATTTGGGTTGGGAGATGACTTAAGTCATCTTCATACCTTTATATCGCCTTACCAGTTACTTAATTTCTTTCACTTCATGTGGAACTCCACTTTCTTCTTGGGCATATACAGCATCATTATGAGCCTCAATAGCGTCATCATAAGTGTTAACAAGAGTTCCCATACAATAAAGACCGAATTTTTTATTCATTTTCACCATTCCTTTAATTAAGTTTTGTAAATCTGTCTATTTCTTTTCCATCAACAATAACTTTTCCGAAAAACATCTCTTTAGGTCTTGCCCATAATACAGTGCCGTCCATATCATAGTAAACAACAAGCTCTTCTTCTGTTTCTGTATGAATGACTTCTCCAACGAGTTTATAGGTTCCACCCTTATAATGTTTGAAGTCGCACATGATATGCTCAAATATGTCTATTGAATTCTCCTCCTTTATGTTTACATCTTCTTATCAAGAATATCTTTAATACTTTTTAAAGTTTCTTTATACTCACTATCTAATCCACTTACATCAAGATTTGTTGAGATTCGATAACTTCCTGAGTTGTCATACATTGTGATGAAAGCCTCAGTGTCGTCATCTTTAGCACTGAAAGTGATATCGTGAAGCTCAACCTGCTCTACATCGTTTTCTTGTTTTAGTTGTTCAATATAATCAGGCTGCATCATGTTGAATAGCTCGTTAACTGTGGTGAATTTTACTTGTTCCAATATGCTATCCTCTTTATAATCAAATGAATGAAAATAAAGATAAAATGTTATGTAACCTTCTACTGAATTTCCATGCTTAGTGTATTGCATCCTATCCTCCTCATCTGATTTCTCTTTGAAATCATCCTTTTATTTAGAAATTGATGACTCCGTCCCAATTATTGAACTCTTCCATTTCTTCTTTTTCTTTTTTATCGTTTTCCACTTCAGCTTTCATCTTTTCAACCAGCTTTAACACTACTTCTTTAATTGTCATATCCTCATAATCTGTACACACGCCATACCAGAACAATCCATTATATTGTTCCCCAGTAATAGAAAATCCCCATACTCTCCATCCATTTGAAAGACGATCAGCAAGAATCTTCAATGAATGTTCGATTTCATTTAGTACAATATTTTTTTTGATTGTTTCATATCTCATATTTTTACAATTCAATAACTGTCCTACCTTTCACATATAAGATTTTATAACTCCATCCCACTTTTCAAACTCTTCAATTTCCTTATTTATTTCTCTGTTTTTCATTAAAGCTTTTTTTGCCTCTTTTGCGGCTAATTGAAATGCATATTTAAGCGGTGGCTTGGTTATAGAAGGTATCTCGCTGCCTCTGTAAACAATTTTGTTATCCTCTACGTTTTTTACATCAACCCATTTAATCGACCATCTCCCTGGTCTGTATGATTCATTTGCTGTGATTGTGATTCTAAACTTGTACTCATCAATAGAAACAATTTTTTCAAAGGTTTTCACTATCTGATCTCCCTCCTTCTCAATGAAATAAAACTTTTATTTTAACTTCCCTTTTCATTGTTTCCGATTGGAGTGAAAAGGATGTTTCCTTCTCCTTTAATCCGCTTAGAAACAATGTTTCTTAATTCTCCATAAGAGAATCCAGATTGCACAAACTTGTAATTCATTACTTCTTTTAATGGAATAGTCATTCCACTCCCAAAGGATGCTAAATCGTAGCTGATATAATCAGTTATTGAAATGTTTTCATTTACAATACTTACCTCGTTGCAATAGACTCCGAATTCGCTATTTCTGTCTTTAATTAAAATCGCCACTCGAATCACCCCTTTTAATATATGTTATTTTTATTTTGATAAAACTGTAGTTGGCAGTAGAAAACCAACCATGTATCCGGCTAAAAATGCAGCTAACGACCATTTAATTAATGTTAACCAGAATTTCTTATCAAACTGCTTATTCTTTTTCAATAATGTACACATCTCCTTCTTCTTCTACAACCATTACTGGAACTGGACGAACACTTCCTTCAACTTTAAAAACATAATCTTCACCTTTTGGTTGTGCTTCCATGAATGTGCATAACTCTTGTTTTGTCTTTACATCATCAATCTTCAATTTGAGGGGTACTCGATAATCTTCCCCTGCACCAACTTTGATTGAGGCACAAGAACCTTCAAACTCTTCGTAAACTTTACCGTCTTTTCCTCTAAACACAGCTGTAAAATCCTCTAGAACATCATACTTCATTAATTCATTCATCCTCCATTCTCTATAAAACTTGAATTTTATTTAAATACTTCTCCCAGGATAGCAAGTAAAAACATCCCAACGCTGCCAATTACACCAAACCATTTTGATGCATCTATGTTTTTCACAACTTGCGCTCTCCTTTGTTTTAATCTTTATAAGGCTTAATATGATCAATCCCAAGAACTTTAAGTGTCTTCTTTACATTCATCCCCTCACATTTCTGTCGAATCTTCTCGCTCAAATCATCAACACATTTGCTGCAGCAATTGAACTCAATTCTGTCTTCAATGCTTTTTGCGTTCTCTTCTGTTAACCTTAAACATAAGGGGTATTTCTCAACCCCTTCGTTGCAAATCTCGCATATGTAGTTCATTGATTCTCCTTAGCTGTTATATCGATTATATATGTAATTTGTATTTTAATCAATACTTTTTGTATGTTATTTTTTTTTATTCAGATACTAAGTTCTTCTTTAATTCCTCTAACAATACCCATGACTTAGTAATTCTCGGCTCAATTAATTTCCATGTTTCATCATCAATTGATGCATCCTCTTCCAGAGTAGTGTGTATATAATCCAGGTTGTTATGTACTGTCTCCAGATCATTTTCCATCTTAGCTTTATCCCGTTCTCTCAGGCTATCTTCTCCTCCTTAATGCAAGGGAATATGGTACGTCCAGCTGTCTATAAACTTATTATCATATGTACGTTCTTGTATCTCACAGGTGAACCCTTTTCTTCGTCTAACAAACACTTCTGCTTTTGCTTTGGTATCAAACTTCTTTGGAACTCTTGTTCCGTTCCATAATACTCTAAAATAATTCTCTATCTACTCCACTAACCCTTCTTCTAAAGTTTTTCTTTGTTGAATTAAATCATTAAACCAATCCTTATCTTTTGTATCTAATGCTTGATCAATCAGTGAATTTATTTCAGCTATTTTAATCTTCCTAAATTCTTTATCTGTGTTTTTAAGTAATGATTCATCAAATTCCTGGGCGTACAAAAGCCCATCCACTTCAACTTTATATTTAATAACACTCAGTTCTTTTCCTTTTTCAATTGATACATGGTGTGTTGCTTTAATAACTTTACCAACAACACCCCTAGATGAAATCAGAACACTCTGCCCAATTTTAAATTTCATTCCTTTCTTCCTCTCTAGTGGATAAGATTATTCTTATCAACAATTTGCATTTTAGGATGGCCACCAAGTGACACAATCATATTCTCAAGGTTTTCAATTTTGCTGTTCAACTCTAGGCACTGCTGCATGTAGAACTGCTTAGGTTCAGATACAAACCCCTTGCCTTGTTTATATCCATCAGCAACCCCTGTTCCAATTACTGCTGGAATTAGATCGATTAAACCATCTTTACTGAAGCTATGTATGTATTCCTCTACTGTCATATCCTTAATCAATGTATGTAATATATGAATCACTTGCTTGTTTTGCTTAACGTAAATTGCATAGTTGTCTAAATCAATATGTACGACTTCCAATGAGTTGATTTGCTCTAGGACACTTTTCATTTTCCTAGACCGTGTTTTTTCAAGTCGGCGTTAATAATGTTCATACCTTCTTGGTATGCTTCCTTTAAATTATTTAAAGCCTGGATTTCAGTAGCTAAAAATTGAATAAATTTTTCAGGGTGCGCTTCTCTACCAGTGGCCAGTTTAATACGAAATTCTTCAACACTCTTTTTAAAATTTGCAATGATAATTTCACTTTCCGTCATATTTCACCTTCCCTTTCTGTTTGAAATTGATCTTTTATATAGATTCTTTAAGCAATAAATGTCTGATTTCGCTCAAGCTCTGATTTCTGATTAACTGTCCATCAATAAAAACATCTTCCAGAACATCATCATTTGAAATTTTGCTGTACTCTTCTCTATTCAATTCATCAACAAGTTGTAATTCATTTTCTTGTTTAACAACAGCAGTTAACCCTTTTTGCGATTTTTTTGTTCCATCATCCGTTTTAGGATTTTTAAATATTTGACGCTCTTCTCCATTTACTACTGTATATGTTGCTTTCATAGCGAACCCGAATGTGTCACGTGTGTTATATTGATATGTGAAAGATCCAATACCGAAAACAACATTAACTGAAGCAAAACCTTTAGCAGCTAGCTTCTCACAAATTTCTTTACATCTTGAAATCGTAATAGCATCACCATAAATTGCTCCAATATGAGAATCCAAGACTTTAAATCCTTCATCAGTTTCACTTCCACCAAAAATATCCCATAGAACTTCTACCAGCCCTTTTCTTACTAATTCATCTTTTGCTTCAGGGTCTCCACAAATAATTTTTACAGGGTCGCCTGAGTCAGGTCGAATTACAACCTTACCATCTCGCTTTAGGATGTCATCTTTTAATTTCCGAACAACCTTATCAATAACTTTCCAAAAGTCCCATGTGTCAGAGACAATTGATACAAACCCTTCAGGATACGTCTCAGTGACAAGCTTTTTGAAAACTGAGTACTCATCTTGACCATTTGCACACATCACACTATGCTCGGTTGCAGGAATGGATGACCCAATAAGCTCGTTTTCAATATTTGCGTTATAAAATTCTTCGTGATAAAGAATTGCTGGAATGGTGTCAGTACCAGTGAATGAAAGTAAATGTCCTGCTCCTGATAATTTAGTAGATTCTAAAGAACTCATTCCACGCATGGAAAAGTCATGACCTTGAAAATCCACAGCTAATTTATTTCCTACAGTCTTCATGGCATATTCATCAAGAATTTTTCTATATTCAAAAGCCAATGTAGCGCTGGTAGTAGGCTGCCAAATCTCATTTGACATTAATGTTTCTAGATAGTTTGTAATCCAAAAGAACTCTGGAACAGTATTCTCAATTGTTAACATTGGTACTTTAATAGGAATCAATGTTCCTTCCTTAACTGCTTTAATTTTAATTGGTAAATATCCAAGATCATGCAATGATTCAATATGGCTTGTATCTGGGTCTTTTACTTGCAAAGTGTACTTAATAACACGTTTGTATTCGTTAATAACATCTTGCTTAGGTCTCTTAAAGAAATTCTCGTTAAAATACTCAATGAGATATTTTTTAATGAAACCCTGGAACCCAAACGCAACCACCTTATTAACCTTTTCCACTCTACTAGTTCTTGGTGTCCAAGTGGAATAAATTAATTCTGTTCCTTCAGGATATTGTTCTCTATGGGATACCTTATAAAAATCACATAATAATGTAGCAGGATATGTATAATTAGTCATTAGTTAATCTCCTCTTCAATTTTATAAACTCTTAGTCTATCTTCGTGTTTTTTATTATTCCAATCATTTTGTTTGGTCAGTAAGCTATCGGTTGTGAACACCTTATTTATCAACTCAGTTTTGAAAATATCACCTTCAAAAATTGAGTTTTCTGCATGTGCAACTAATAAATAAACTTCGCTTGCTCCAGCTTCCCGTAATTTCATTGCGCTTTTGATAAAAGTTCCACCGTAAGATGAAAGATCATCAACAATAATGGCCTTAAATTTTCTTTCAGGCATATCACCCACGAGCTTAAGGCTTTTAATTTCGCCAGTGCTAAAGTCTCTTTCCTTATAACCTACGAGGTGCGGATACTTCATTTTGCTATATCGCTTAGCTGCACCAGCGTCAGGAAAGAATAAGTAGTCGTTTTCTGGATTGAATTTTGTCTCATTAATGACTTTGTGTATTAACTTGAAGTTTATATAATTTGAATGACTGTTGTTAATTAAAGCAGGTGTCACATCTGAATGAGGTTCAACAATCTCAACAGACGTAAATCCTAATTCGTTAATAAAATCACTGATATATTTCAGTGTAAAAGGGGATCCTTCTTCACTTCTATCCATTCGACTGTAAGGCATATAATAAATAGTGAGTGCCGAATCTTGTTTAAGATATTTTTTTAGGATCAATAATTTAATCAAATCGCTATCATTTTCGTATTTAAGCGAAATATGGTTTTGTAATTTAGGATGCACTTCTTCTTTTTTTAGTAACAGCTCCCCATTTGGGAATGTTTTAAAATCTACTTTTTTTCCATTTAATAAAATCATTGAGTTCCTCCATTCTGATTAAAAGAGATATTTTATTGTAAGCTTTAATCAACAATCCTAACGTAGACTGAATGACTATCAAATTTTCTTTTTCTTGGTCTTTTTACGTTAAATAGAATTTCAGAGCCCTGATATTTCTCATTTTTAGGAATCGTATGTAAATCAATTTCGATAACTTCCGTATCCATCGGTGTATCATTTGCTAAGAAATTTTGGCTAACACAATTTAACACTAATTCCACGTCTCTCGCTGATTGAAATTCAACCTCTTTATAATTTTCTTTCAGTTGAGCAATCTTCTGATCGATCCAAAAATCTAGTTTCATTTTAATCTCCTCTCAATTTTCGACCTATTTCTAACCAATTTTTTACACGGATAAATCTTTTATCATCTTCGTTGTGAGGTGCATCAAACACTATGCCTACACCTTCAAATGTCTCCAAGTTATGTATTCCATCATCAATCATGTAATCAGCTTTAATGATCTTTTTATTTCCACAAAGAACAACATGGTCATATGAGATAAATGGAAAGTGTTCCTGCAGCCATTCTAATTTAGCTTTTAATGATTCTGGATGTGCCGTTGCAGTAGTAACAACATACACTTCGTAGAGATCACATAGATTCTTAACAACTTTCTGGCTGTCTTTCTTAACTGTTAAACCCTTAAAGAAGTCATATGTTAGATGCCTAAACACATCATTTTTTGTATTCAGGTAATCTAAGATGTTCCAAGATTTTATGTTTTCACATTTTAAAGTAGGATCATCATGTTGATTGATTGCTTTTACCCAAGCTGGTAAGAAATCTGCCAATACATCATCCATATCAATTGCAATTACATGTCTTTTCATGAGCCTTCCTCACTGACCAAGTAAATGATATCCTCAACAATTTCACCGCTGCCATATATCTCTGTATCAAACGAATAGGTATGTAATTTTGACTTTGGTATAACTTCGTTATAGAGTTCCACAATTGGTTCAATGTCTTTTGTGTTAACCTGATCATCTCCTCTGCTGAGAATCCTTTCTTTAATTACTTCGGGTCTTGCATGAAGATAGATTAACTTGGCCATACTCAGCAAATTGTTCTCGATATTGCTTACTTGCTCATCTGAAAGCTTTGCATGACCAGGAAACATCGTAGCATAAACAAGGTTAGAATATATGTATCTATCGATAATCAAGTTTTCATGTTTTGTAAGTTCAAAACAATAATCATATAGGCTGTCCTGACTTCCTTTAGCTAATTCAAACGATGAACCACGTAGTATCTTGTAATCTAGCTTTTTTGACAACTGTTTTGCTACTGTAGATTTGTAGCAGCAATCACATCCCTCTAAAATAATAATCATTTATCATCCTCCTTTGTAACTTTGTGAAATCCCATTACTTCATGAGATCCGTCTTCATACCGCACTTCAAGTTGTGAGTATCGAGTAGACACTGTAGCCACTACTGCTCTTTCTTTATTATGGTTTACTATTACTGTGTCGTTTACCTCAAACATGATATCACCTCCTTAATTCAGCTAATTCACTTCTGTCATAAAGTTCGACCATGTTGTACTCATCATCAGCAACTCCATATTGATCGTTCTTATGTACTTCCACTATTGTTCCTACTCCGTATAAAGTAAGAACTCTTTGTCCTATAGTAAGCTTGCTCAATCAAGTCACTCTCTTCTTTATGTGTTATTTTTAATTTCTTTGACTGTTAGTGTTTGCCTGCCGAACTCTCTTGCCTTTTGAAGATTTTCAATGAAGACATCTAATCTATTTCCTTTTATGTCTCCACCTCTATCCTGACATACTCTTAGTCCAACACCTTCTATGTATAATTTTGTTCCAAATTTCATATATGGTGGACAAGCAATTGTAATGCCTTGCTTTGTAGTCACACCGCTTGCTGTTGTTCCATAGTCAGCGTGTCCTGGATGTTTACCTGTGCTTTCGTAACCATTTGTGTAAGCTGTAACAACCATTTTGCGTGTTTGACTCTTTTGTTCCACAGTTTTCTTTGTTTGCTTGACATTTTTATCTCCTTTCTTCTTTTTTTTAACTTTTTTAGTTTTCTCTTGAACTGGTTCAACTTTGATTTCCAGATATTTCCTTTGTAATTTCTCTGTTATTTCTTTTTTGCTATCTTGCTTTGGTAATGGTGTATGTAACTCGATATGTTTCGTTGGAAAATCTTCAGCTGCCTTTGTCTTATTTACCTTTTCGCTCGTGTTGTCCTTGATTAAACTCGTTTCCATCTTAATAAACGAGAATGTTAGCAGCCATCCTGTTAAAACTATTAATACCTTCGAGTTAACTTTATAATATATGTTATTTGTATTTTTGTCTACGAATTTTTTGATAATTCTCATCACTCCTTCATGCAATACATTCTACTTCTTTTTTATCTGCCCAAGTTGTATTAGTGATCTCTAGATCCACAACTACAGGTACCTGCATCCAATCTACATCTTCCATAATTCTCTTAATGTGAGGGAAAATCCATTCCTCTCCTTTGTAAATTAGAAATTGTAATTCGTCATGAATATTAGCTAGCGGCAATGATTTGCAATTATTTTCCCTTAAAAATTCCCCTATCTTTATTACATATGCTTTTAACATATCCGCACAAGAACCTTGCACAAGATAGTTTCCAACCTTATATGCCTTTTCCGTATTGCTTAGATAGTAAACACGTCCATACATGTTGGTGGCATGCTTATCCTTCTGTACCTTTTTAGCAACTTGTTTTTGGTAATGCGATACCTCAGGAAAAGTGTTTGACCACCCTGATACTAAAGCATTTGCAATTTCCATAGAAACTTCCAAAGCCTCAGAGGCTTTAGCAGCTCCTCCACCATAGTTCCTCATAAAATTAAACATTTTCCCTATGTATCTCCAAAACTTTTTAAATGATTTCTCATCGACTGGGGAATCTGACTTATGTATGTATTGTTTATATTTCTCTACACATTCAAACGCTAATGCGATAAGTGTGTTATGAGATGTTTCGCTATGGACATCAGTAGGAGTCCAACTTTCTCCGTCCTCTAAAAGCCACACAGAGCTACCATCTTCTTTCTTTTCAGACCATCTTATCCTGTCCTCTTTCCTCGTAAAACTGTACTCTTCTCCAGTTAAATAGTGGTTGCATTTAAATGGCATATAAGCTCTACAAAGGTTTAAATCAGGCCTATTTAGCAAGACTGTATAATTTGCCTGGGCTCGCAATTCTATTTGCGATAAATCAAAGTATGCAATTTGGTCGTAATCTCCTCCCTCTACAATAAAAGCTTTTCTTGGTGAGAAAATTTCAAAGCTTGAGGGTGCTTTTCCTTCACCATGTTCCTTTTCGTATTTTTCACCTTCTTCTGTCAGAATTCTCTCTTTAGGAAACTGTTGTGCATCGGAACCTAATCGACCGGATACGGTGTTGAATTGCCCATACTGAGTATAAAAATGCTCATCATATTGAGCTACTTCGATAATTCTAGAAATATACGTAGACTGCCATTTTTCTAATCTTCTTAGCCGAGTAATTAGTTGAGATAGCCTATCATCTTTATGCTTTTTTAAAAACGCTTTATCTGTAGTAGGAGGTCTTTCTCCTAACTTTTTTTCAAAATAATCCTGTATTACAGATGCTTGTGAAGCTGTAAAATTTTCTCCGACAATACTCCAGAGTTCTTCGTAATGACTCTGAATTTCATCTTCGCATTTTTTGAAGCATTCCTTTAAGTAGGGCATATCAACTTTCATCCCTACTCGTTCCATTCTCAATAATTCCATAATCAACTTATTTTCGTGCTCAAGTATCGCTTTCTGTTTTCGTTTTAAAACTGTAGGGTAAGTCATCTCGACTATTTCAAGAGTGTAGATTCCATCACTATGGACATATTCCATCATGATATTCCTGTCAACTTCTGAATAATTTGCAAAAGAATTTTCTTTTAACCAGTTTCGATAAAGCCTGTCTATTTCAGCAGGAATGGTGATCCATCGCTGCTTCCTTTCGGTTGTAAACTGATCCATATCATTTCTCTTTTTTACTTTATAAGCATCTTTAATTTTCCCGATACCCCAACCGATATCTTTATATGGCTTTAGTAATTCTTTTAAAAGGTTTCTTTTTTGATCGTTTATTCTTCTAAGTTCTTTTTTTACCTCCTTTTCAAATTCCGCTGCTCTAGGATCAATATATTTTTCAGAAACTTTTTTCAGCCCTAACATATCGCCTCCGTCTCTCGCAGAAACTGCATCAAATGTAAGTCTGCATAATCCCATAGTGTCTGTAATGTTAGTTAAATTGTATACCTCTTCTTCTTCTACTCCTCCATTAATTAACATATGTAAGTCATATTTTACGTTGTGCCCAACAGTCATAAGGCATTTTTTAGTCAATTGTAAAACTTGATGGAGTATTTCTTTATTTGAGTTAAAAGCAAAGCTTCTGCCCTCTAATCCTTCTTTCCTTTTCTCTTTTGGTAACTTATAAGCAAATACCCACATAAAAGGCTTGTCGTTAATAATATGCAACCCAGTGGTTTCAGAATCAATCACACATAACTTAGGTTGGTCTTTATCAAAAATCTTTTTGATTTCTTCAAAGTTCTCTACCCAGTGTTTTTCATATCTTTTAGTCACTTCTGTTTCGAGTTTTGGCTTTATGATCAAGAGCATTCCTCCTTTCTAAAACAGAAAACTATGAACCACTTTCAAGTCTACAATTTCAATATAGGGTTTATTATCGGCAGATAGCTTGCATTTCCCTATACAATTCAACACATAACTTTCGCTTTCATCTAACAGCTGAGGGAATTCATTTTTATAAAATTGCTTTTTGAACTCTGCCTGTGTTGAACTTATCTTCAGAGTAGTCGTTCTTTTTTTAATTAACTCTATTTCACTTCTGCTCACATGAATATCCGTGATTGCAACTAAAGGCTCTTCTAATTTGTAACCCCATAGTTCTCTTAGATTACCAATCTCTAAAATAAAATTCTCTTTAAGAAGTTTAAATGGAATTTCAAAATCGACATCAAGAACTGTCTTGTGTTCAATATCTTTTAACAAATCGTTAAGCGCTGTATTCATTTTATTAAAACTATTTTTTTTGATACAAAATCCAGCTGCATTCGCATGCCCTTCAACAAATTCAAATAGACCCGTTGATATCAGTAACTCTTTAAAGTTTTTAACTCCTCCTTTATCATATCCTCTTATTGAACCTATTAGAAACTCATCGTTTTGTGCATCCCTAGCAAGTAAAACTGGCCTTTTAAACCTATCAGCTAGTTTATTTGCGACTAAGCCTGTTAGGTTCTTTTCGAGAATACCTTCAATATTTACAGAGAGTATCTTGTTTTCTAACAAATTTTCTTGGTATATCTTTTGGACAATTTCATCAGTTGCTTTATCAA
The DNA here is from genome assembly GCF_038593345.1 of Bacillus sp. FSL M8-0350. Lineage (NCBI taxonomy): Bacteria > Bacillati > Bacillota > Bacilli > Caryophanales > Bacillaceae > Bacillus > Bacillus sp. FSL M8-0350. The sequence goes on from NZ_CP151985.1 coordinate 2,012,118, forward strand.
CTAATCTCTTTTGTTTATTCTTTAAATTTGTTAGAACTCTTACAGTATCATCTTGAATTGAAATTGATTCTTCAACTGCAGATCCACGCTTTTTATATAGAACCTTTTCTCTTGAACCAAGAAATGATTTAATCAACTGGTCTTTTTCTTTTTTCGAACCTACTCTAATCGCAGCATTTATAAGTGGGTTGATATAGAATTGAGTATTCTGAATTGTTTTAACACCATTTGTTGAAAACTCCTGCTTTTTAAACAGCTTTTTCAAAAGTGGATTTTTAACACAATCTAATCCTTTTAATATGTAATATCTTGTTTCTAAATTTCTTGAATCTGCAGAATCGGCAATATTGCCAATCGCAACTAAATCAAGAAGCTCTTCAGCATAATTTTTTCCGAGCTTATCATCAAGAGCCTGGCATACTTTGTAAGCCATTCCAGCCCCCGTCAGTGACTTGTTTAAATAATTGGGTGAAAGCTGATTATTAACAACAATTGCATACTGCGACTCATCTTCACATTCATGATGGTCAATGACTAGTACATCACAGCCTCTTTCCTTAAGCTCCTTATGGATTTCGTATTGATTAGAACCCGCATCTGGAATTATCACTAAATCAGTGTTATCAGGTACTGTATCAAGAATAATTCCATGCTCTTTCCCTTCATGCATCCTATATGTTATTTTGGATTTCGGAAACATTTTCTTTATGTACTTTATTAAAATTATAGAAGAAGTGATGCCATCAGTATCACTATCAATTTGGATAAAAATATTACTATTTTTCTTCATATGTTCTATTAGCAATTCAGAAGCTTTATTTATGTTACATAATAAAGAATAAGGTTCCTCATTAACTGCTGTTGGGCTTAAAACAGAACTCATCTCAGAGCTATAAATACCTCTATTGCTTAGAATATTTTTGACGATATCTTGTTCAAAATCATTTTTTCCAATTAGCCTATATTCCAACATTTCACCTCTAAGAAATTTTATATTTATTTGAGTAAAGCTTATTCCAAACCGCTTTTCCTCGATCAGTAGGGGAGTCTTTGTCCTCTAGTAAAGATTCAGTATCATATATGCCGTATTTAACTCTTCCTTTAAGTTTATTCGCTTCTGCAAGTACAAAATCTGGCATCTTATCTTTATCAAAAGCAAATGTATAGGTTACATTTAAACCAAGTTCTTTTAACAAGTTTATCTGTTCTTCAGATAAAGTATCTCCTTCAATAGATACACAATTTTTATATCCCCACTGTGTTAAAAACATTGTTGTTTTGGCACCCTCAACAACAATTACTTCTTGATTTTCCTTTATGTGCGGTAGAGCCCTATGATAATTAAACAACTCTATTGATTTATTGCATGGAAGAACGTAAAGGTATTTATACTTTTCTTCAATTTTTGAATCCTGTCCACAATACCGCCCTTTAACTCCGATTAATTGTCCTGCGGCATTATGTATTGGAAAAGTCACTCTTTCTGATCTAATATCAAACCCAATTTCAAAATGTTTTTGAGTACTTAAAAATAGCCCACTTTTATACCAATCTAAATATGGCAGTATTCCAAATTGATTCTCATATGAAATCTCAATTGTTTTATTCTCCAAAGGAAGAGGAGTTTCATTCCTTTTGTTTTTTAAAGAAGTTAGCCATTTATTTAGATTTGGTCTTTGTTCTTTTAATGTAGTTTTGTAAAACTCATCTATGTATTCTAAATAACCATACTTCTTACATATCCAAAACTTACTTTTATTTAATGATTTTACTCTCTCTTCATCTGACTGAGCCTCAAATACTATGTAAGAAATAACATCATAAATATCTCCAGTTATCCCCTTAGATCTAATGTTAGCTGCAAGAGCAGATGTGTTTTTAATTTGCACGCTCCTCTCATTGTCACCATCAGGCAAACCAGCGACAATCAACTTTCCTTTTTGTTCGTTTTGAATGTTCCAGCACCCAATATCAGATAATATTTGCTTGATTAGACCCTCATCAAAAATACGCTCTTTAATTGCCTTAAGTTCAGACATATGTCATCTTCCTTTTAATGCGTTCCAATTCGTGGGACTTGAACTAATGCAACCTCTTTAAATGTATTTATTCCATAGCTAACTTCAAATAATATCTGCTCTTCTTCACTCCCAAATCGATTTTTAGCTAGAAATAAAACTAAGTATGTCTTTTTAGGATCAAGTTTGTAATCCTCTTTGTAATACGTACCATCGAACTCGTCTTTTTTGTAATTGTAAGGGTGCAATATGTATGGACTGTTTTTACCGTTAGCTGTTTTAGCTCCTGGGTATTCATCGTCATAAAGCAATCTTCCCATCATTACAACCGCAGCCACTTCATTTATCTCCATACTCTTCCCTGTTGCGTCTAAATCCAAGAACCTTGATTCCTTACCTAGCTTTAACTGTACAGTAGCCAAGGTGCCTACATTCTGATTATCTTCTTTAATTAAATCGTGTAGTTCTTGTGCTGAATCAGAAAACGCCTCCCATCGAGCTTTATCTTTTGAAGACCTATCTGGCTTAAAAGTATCGAGTATTAATTTTTTGTATCCTTTAGGTCTGTATAATTCAACTCTACTCAAAACATCTTCAATTCTATATTTCTTTAATTCAAGTGTTTTAATTAAGCCTTGTCCTTTTTCGACTGCCCATTCTTTAGCGTTGTTTAGTTTCTGGAGAGTATCTTTATCAAATTTGCCCTCGTACATCTTCTCTCTATTTAAGGGTGTCTTTAATATCTTTGAACAAATAGTAGCCAACAGGAGTGATCTCCATTTCTTAACACTCTCCTCATTAATGGCCAAGATTGCTTTTTCATGATTTTCAAATAAAGAAAGTATAAATTTTTCCATTGCAATCGAGCTTTTCCCAACCCCAGAAGCTAATACTAGATAATATAGAGAACCGTCTTTCCAGCCTTTTATTTTCCTACTAAGTCTTGGTGAGTCATGTAGTGGGATACCCATAGATTCGCCAGAATCCAATTCTTCAATGGTTTCAGTTAAATCGTCCACTAAGTCATGCTCGATAACTTCTCCTGCATTAACATGAGCAAACATTTCCTTTTGCTTAAATTGAATATACATCTGCAGCTGCTTTAAATTCATTCGAGTTAATTTAACTATTTGATCTTCATTACTTACATCAATTAAACCTATAGATTGCATATTTCTAAGCACTTCAAATTTTTGAATCTCAGATAAGTGATATTCTTCATTTTGAGTATCTTTCTGACACTCATTCATTATTTCTTCTACCGTTTGAAATGCACCGAAATCGTTATATGCATCAATATAGCTTTTTTTGTTTTTTTCTTTTGGTCTGGAGACAACGAATGAGTAAACTGTTTTATCATCGAAGTCACGAATCCCATTATCAAACATTTGGAGTCCGACAGTGTAGTAAAAATACCATGTTTGTTCTGTGAAGCTTTTGTTTGTTATTTTATGTGTCTTATACCTTTGATACAACGCAGGGTTCCTCCAAAGATATCCCACAAATAAAGCCTCATGCACCTGCGAAGGATCCACAAATTCAGCTAAGTGTTTTCCCATTAAACCCTCCTATAAAAATTCCGAGATATCCAAGACATCTTTTTTGTTATTGGTGTATTGTGTCGGTTCATCGATAGAATAGGAGGTCTGAGCAACTAAATTTTTATCAATAATCGCCTCTCTACGATTCATCACAATTTCTTTATTTGAAGTAGCGCCAATTGAATCGTTAATGTTGTTTATAACAATTGCAAACACATATGAAAACTCATTCCACTTTGCAGCGAAAACCATGTTACTTATAGTTTCGTTTATGTAGGTTTCATTGACCTCGTATGTATATAAAATGTCTCTAAAAGGTACTCCTTCTTTATACCTTTTAATTTTTTTCTTATTAAACACTACTGTTCCGTTTCTAAGATCTTGGATTTTCTCCATCATTCGTCCATCAAGAGTATCAATTTTGTGTAACTTCTTAAGATATGTAAACAATTCATCTAATTCTTTTAATTCTTTTTCTTTAAATGCTTCATTCTTCTTATATTCTTCGTCACATATTAAATGTACATATTTTCTAGCCATCTTCTCAGAACCGTTTTTGTTAAACTTACCCGTTGGTTTTGAATAACACTTCATTTGCATATGGTCATTTTTCAAACCACAGAATCTACATTTATAGCCTTTCATACAGTCACCTCTTGTACATTGAAGAGGGGATATCCCCTCTTAATTTAAGAATGATCTAACAATTTCAAGAGCTTTGTTCAATTCTTCAACAGTTTTAAGCTGTTTATAGTTACCTTCACCGAATGCCTCTTTAAATCTTTCTGATAGCTCAAGTTTCTTATCCCGCTGAATATCTGAAACAAGAGAATTAATCTCTTCAAGAATTTTATTAGGGTCGGGTTCGTTTACTTTATCTACAAACTCTTTAGCCTTCTCTTCTCTAACTTGATCTTCTTCACTTTTGAGTTCTTTAATTGATTTAGTAGTTTTTTTAAGTTGACCTTTGACCGCATTCTCAAAGACTTCTAAGTAGTTTTCTACACCGTACGGAACCTTCTCAGGGAGATCTGTAAATCTCCCTCCTCCAATTCCGATATAACTTGAAGGGAGGAAGTACATGTACGCTTCTGTAGAATGAAACTTAGCTGCTTGTTCTTTGCCACTTTTAGTTTTTAAGTTCTCTTCAAGTTCATTTCCGTTCTTATCCATCACTTTTACTTCATTATGCAGAGTGCACATTAAATCAACTTGAGATTCAAAGATATCGGCTCCTGTTTTACTCATCTTCAATTCAATTGAGTTGTATTTAAGATCATCTCTGGTAGTAGTTTCTTTTTCTTTAGTCCAAGCCAACCAAATGATGCCGTATCCTGCATTTTTCAAAAAATCTAATTGATCCCAAACTTCTTTCTTTAATAGCATGTAGCCGTTCAGTCCCTTAACATTTTCAGAGACTTCCTGAAGTGTTTTCATTTTTTTTGCGTACTTTTGGTTTAATTTCTTCAAAATGTAATCTGTGGCCATATCCATCATTCTATCTGCTGTATCAATTCCAAGAACCTTTGTTACTCTGCCATTTTTTGCTTCATCGAGCAGCCCTTTTACTACTTCACCTTTAAAGAATTCCCAATCATAGTCATGCATAGGAATAACTGAATCTAACTCCCAAGTGTTATATCCTGGCTCAAAAGCTAATAGAAGTCCTGCATCTGGATCTCCTGGATAAAAATTTTCAATTAACTCTTTATACAATCTCGTTTTTCCTGATTTATAGCCCCCAGCAATCCCAAGCATATAGGATTGCAAATCGACTTTAGGTACAATGTTCTTAACTGTTTTTCTGAAACTCATATAATTCCCGACCTCTCTTTATATGTAATTTGTATTTTATTTTCTTATGTATTTAAATTAAAATGGGAGATCGTCGTCTGAAACTGAAACATTAGAGAAAGGATCTTGTTCATCTGACTCTCCTGTGATCTCTTCTTCAGTAAGCAATCCTTTTACATATGTCCCTGCAAATACATTCTGAATTTCTAGACCCTTTTTTGTCCCAGATGAAACTTGTTCATAGGATTTCACTTTTTCTGCAACATCAGCAAACGGATTGTCTTCTTCTGGTTCTTCGACCTCGACTGTAGCAAATTCGGCTCTGTTGTTATCGATGCCATGTACTACAAGAAAATCCAATCTGTTTAAGTTAGCAAAAGCTTCGGCAATCGATCTTTTCCCTTCCTCTGGTTCTCTGTGAAATACAGTTAATTCAACGTCATATACTGCACTTCTTTCTTTACCATAACCGAGAAATGCAGCATTCACCTTCGTATCTTTAGAATCTTCAGGTTGATAAACGCTCTTAATGCCGATTTGCATTTCAAATTCATTGATTTCAATAAAATTCTCTGATTTAAAGTCTCTGATATATGGAATATACTCATATGAACCATCTTCTTTGTTAATTCTAATTGAACTTTCTACATTATTAATGACTTTAATTCGATCGGATTCACTAACATTTTCGTTATATGTGGCTTTGGCTCTTTTACCTTCTTCCCCATTACTTAATTTAGTAATAAAGATATCTCCGCCTTCTGGCGAAAGCCACCCTACATTGATTTTAATGACTTCTTCTTTTGCTTTACCATAACCAAGTAATGTCCCATTTTCTTCTGAATCATATACTCTGTACTCATCACCCGAATTAACATTGTTGATTTCAACTTGCCCATTCTTTAATGGATAAACTTGTTTAATTGTTCTCTTAACTACATTTACTGTTTCGCCTTCATCGTTCTGAAACGAACTAAATTCATACACTCCTCTTACATCAACCCACATACCAGGTTTAATAAGTTCAGCTAGTTCATCACATAAGTCCCAATCGGTCGCAATTACTTTATAAGATTCGTCTGGAAACTTGGTTTTGTCGAATCTATGTTCCCACTCTAGTTTAAAAGACTTTTTATGTTTAGAGCTATAAGGATAAACAAAAGACTGTTCCATTCCAGCAAGCTCGACTTTTAGCTCATTTCTATTAGCTGTTTCTACAATAAACTGAACTACTTTACGATCTTTGCCTGTTTTCGTTTGCGTTAATTCAGAAATCGCTGCTTCTACCCAACTATCAGTTGCATCGTCCTTTTTCATAACAGGTTTTACTTTACCTACAAATCTGAAAAAATTGCTAAATTCTTTACCTTCATGATTTTTATTGATTTTAATATCACTTTTCTTTTTTGCCATAAGTATAGTTAAATCTCCTTTATGTATGTTATTTGTCATTTAATTGGTTTTCAATTGCCTGGAATACACTATCCTCTAAGCGTTTTTCGATTCTTAGTTTGTGAGGCAGATTAATAACTTCTACAATCTTTCCCCACCTCACTTTAATCATTAAATTGCCATAAAGATAAACCTTGCCCAGCAGCCCTTGTTTAATAATTCTATCAGGCTCTCTTTCCTTTAAGCAGATAATGTGTCGATTAAGTTTCTTTTGAATCTTCTCGTCAGAGAATTTACTTCGTCCTTTAACTGTCTTTCTGTATGTATCAGCAGCTGTTTTACTTACTTTCAATAGCTTCATATGCTCACCTCCTCTTTAACTGTAACTCTATAATATATGTAATTTGTATTTTAGTCAATACTTTTTGTATGTTATTTTTAAATTAAAATGACAGTTTTATTTAGAATTAAAAAAGAACGGCTTAAGCCGCTCTCCTCTTACTAATTTTGTTTAGATGTTTTTGAAATGAGATAATTAATCAATGTTATTACCAAGTAAAACAATGTTCCATAAAATACACCATTAAACAAGCTCACACCAATAAATTTGCTTATTAGCACCACATAGTATGATGCTGGTGTTCCAGGGAACACGGCCATGTTAAAAAGACAAATCATGAGCGTTAAAAAAAAGCATATTGAAAACACAACACGAAACAATTTTGATTTTAACATTGTCATTTTTAATTTCTCCTATAATCGATTTCCGTAGAATGAAACTTTCCCTTTGTTGTTGCAGTGGATTTCATTACTAATATGCCACTCTTCCATTATAAGGTCAAACCCTCCAACTGAAAAGCCTGTTGTAAAGTTCCCTTGAGCGTAGGCTACTGCTTTACCACTCACTTTCTTTGTTCCTTTTTTCCAGTTTTCGGCTTTCCAAGTAGATGTTTGCCCTCTTTTATAATAAGCATCTGTTTGAGTTGCTCTTGGTTCTTTACCTCCATAAACAAAATATGCAGAGTTATATACCTTAAACAATTGCAATCCGAACATGTTCTTAGCTCTGTACGTAAATTCGTACTCTTTAGAAGTGGCTTTCGTTGAAACTTCACCATTCTTAGCTTTCTTTTCTCCAGCATAAGTAATGAAATAAGTTGGAGAATCAGTGAAAATAACTTTGATTCCGTTGCCGATTTCATGTGCTTCAAATTCATCGGCTGATACATTCTTTTCTATGTACTTGCCAATATCAAAACTGTCTCCAGATTTAATTCCTGGCAACAGGTTGCGTTTCTTCTCGTAGTAACTACCTAAAACATCATCACTCAATTTATTTTCTGAATAATATTCTGCAGCAATTTCACTTGCTTCTTCTTCATTCTTCGGTGCTGCATCTTTTAAGTACTCCAAAAAGCTTTCTTGTGAGTTTTTAATCTCTTTAATAGCATCCTCATACTTTGTTTCACTTATACTTGTTGCAGAAGCAGAACCACTAATCAAGATTGAAAACAACATAACAAAGCTAACAATTGTAAATATAGATTTTTTAAACAAATAATCACTCCTTTTTTTAATTCAATTGCAATGATAGCACTTACAATTGTTAAATCAAGGGTAAAATGGAAAAATCACAAAATCTGAGACCTTGTGACTAATCATTTTCTTCATATTCAGTTCCTATTTCATATAGAAGGCATCTCAGCTTCTATGATACTCTTTAAAACCTTTATTGATTCTTTAAATTTCCCTGCATTATTCCTTACTACATAATCATAGTATTTCTTATTTTCTATTTCATGATGGTATGACCTCAATCTCTGTTCAACTTTTTCCAATGCATCTCCTCTTTTAATCATCTGATTGTACGCTTGATCATAAGGTGTATATAAAAACACCGTGACACAGTTAGAATATATCTTTTTGATCTGCTTCATCCCATGATAATCAACAATGACAAATGCATCACCTCTATATAACTTATTTTCAAATTCTTCTTGATCAATTCCATAATAGTTACCACTGTATTCAACTTGTTCAATTAGTTTACCCTGTTCCTTTAACTCTTCAAATTTTTCAAGACTGATAAATTTATAGTCTACGCCATCAATTTCACCTTGTCTCGGCTTCCTGGTCGTAAATGATACTATTTCATTACTCATGACTTGACGCATTAGACTTGTTTTACCGCCGCCGCTATGACCTGATAACGCTATGAGTTTATTCATTACTTGCTGTAACCTCACTCCAATTCCACATATCCATTGTTCTCAGTTCAAAACCTGCTGGATACTTTTTCATCTCAAGACGAACTTTATAACGCTTACCCGAATTCTTATTTTTGACGCTTAATTCTTCCTTATTGAAGAATCTTACAATAGCTTGGTTGAACTCGATTGGCCGTTCAACCACATACCCATGCTTAAAAGCTGCAACAAAGCTTTCTGGCTTTTCTTTATAGAAATTGTAAATCTCATCAGCATACTCAGGGCTTTTATCTTTCATTACATCAAATTGAACTAAACCCAAATATAGATGTTTATCTGAATAGCCAAGATTTTTCTTAAAGTATTCAACTGCCTCGTGAATCTGTGGACTTAAAACAACCGTCATACAATCACCTCTATACTTTATATTTTTCTAGAATCTGTCCTTTTTTATCGATCACTATGCCATTAAGCTGGCCCTTAAAAACTGCGCCACCATCAATGCCTATGTATGATCTGCATTTACTCATCCAAATATCATCACTATCATGAATATGTCTAACTGGGGTATGTCCAAAAATGACTGTCTTTCCTGTTTCATTTGGATGGTTCCAATGACCTCTAGTCCATAGGAAATCTTTCTCAACGGATTTTCTCCAGTCACTTAAATGAGGATTAATCCCCGCATGTACAAAAAGCGTATCTCCAAATTCATAAAACAGAGGTAACTGCTTAAGAAATTGAATTTCCTTATTGGACACTTGCAACATCTTATTAGCTCTCTCTTCATAACTGTGGAAATATAATGGGAAACTATAATGTGTGAAGCTTTCGCATGTTCTGTTCCCACCATTATTAAAGTACCAATCGCCTGTTTCATAATCTTTTTCTGATAAGAAAATCGAGAGCATTTCTTCATGATTCCCTTTTAGAACAACAACCTGATCATTGTAAGTTTTCTGTAGATCCATGGCCATTTGAACGACCTCTAGCGAGTGTTCTCCTCTATCAATTAGATCACCAAGGATAACCAGGTTTTCTTCATCGTGTTTCCAATATTGAAGTAGCTGTTTAAACTTAGCCAATTCACCATGTATATCGCTTAAAACGAATGTTTTATCGTATTTCATTTTATTCCCCTTAACTTAATTATCACTGATTTTTGATAGTTTCTCGGTTTGCTCCATCCAAAATTATCAATGAATTCTTCCACTTCCAAATCTTTAATATTTTTTAAAACATCGATAACCTTTAATTGAAAATCAATACTTTTCCCAAATTTACTATGAGCTATTTTGCCTTTTTTATTTTTAAAATATCTACTGAAATTGAAATTTGCCATACATTCCTCTGCAATATAGTTTTCATCAACAAAAGTTGCAACAATAAAATGATGTTCATCAGTTGGATATCTTACTACATAATTAACAATAGCTTTTGTAAAGATTTTAATGGCTTTATCCTTTGTGAGTTTATTTACAGTTATACGATATCTTCTGTTGTATAAGTTCATCTCTAACTTTGCCAATGGGTCTAAGATTTTAATTATACAATTCTTAGTTTTTCTTTTTGCGTTGCTCAATTTATATTTTACTTTAATACTCACTCGCCATCACCCACTCTCGAATCGTCAATTGCTTTTGGATTCGTAGCATTAGATCTTAAATATCGAACAGCTGCGTCCAAGTATGTATAAGTTCCATCTCCTCTAACATCATAAATTTTATCATCTTCAATAAGACCAACCTTAAATCTGTATTTTTCACCGCAACAATCGGCAGCTTCTATGATGTCACCCACACGAACATCTGTCGGCTGCGGGACGTTCAAGTATTCCGACGGCACTTCGAGTCCTAACGCACGTCTTAACGCAATAGCCTTCCCGATATGAACGTTGAAGCAGTCACTAGGGACGCATTTGGCGATTCCTTTACTCTTAATATGTCCGTACATTTTTGATTTTCGTAAGGCTACAACAGTTCTTTTTTCAGCGTTTACGATAAAATCGGTATCTACAATGTAGTCTTTATAGTAGAGTACCCTAACGTCTTCCTTCGCCTGCGCAACGATCTCATCCCGTTTCTGCTGATCGGACTTTTCATAAGTACCATGCACCGCCTCAATTTCCACATCAAAACGTCCTTGATCGTAGCCTAGCTTATATGAACGTGTTCTTATCGCCTTCATCACGGCTTCGCTTAGCGCAATTAATTCGTCATAGTCCATTTCGTCTAGGTTCGGTGCGGGCGTGTGTTCTCCGACGATGACTTCATATTCGTAATGATAAATAAAACGATTAACTTCGCCCCTAACACCCATACCGTCTGTACTTCTTACGATAAATACATCGCCCCTCTTAAAGCGTCCAAATGAGAAGGCGTCTTCCGTAATTAAAATCTGCTCGCCTACGTTTGCCTTACGTTTCTCCGTCTTATACTTAGTTCCAGTCAATTCAATCCCCCTCAATAAATTTGCTTTCTTTTTAATTTAATATCCTTTTCCATTCCACGATGCTCAATATTACTTAAAAGGTGTTTCAATTTCTCATTTTCGATTCTTAACATTCTGTTATCTGCTTGTAATTTGTTAATTAATGCTTCAGCGTTCAACACTTCTCCTCCTAATAAAGTTCAGGTGAGTTAGACTTAATCTCTCTAAAACCCAGCCCTTTTAAATGTTCTTCCCAAACTTTAAATATCTTGTCTATTTCAGGCTTTAACTCTCTCTTTTTTTTCCTTGTTTCATGATTCCTTTTAATTTCTTTGTGACTAGATTTAATTCCATCTTCATAGTTTTTAATCAATTGTGTAAGTATATTTATGTATTCTTTCTTTTTAAATGGATGAACCAGCAAGGTAGAACTTTGTTTTGCTATATAACTAACTGGATTCTTAATAAATCGATTGTTGTCTTTTAAAAGTCCAATTAGAGGTCTTTTTAAAATTTCGGTGTACCGGTTAATAGTAGCTTCAGACTCTCGAATTCCACTTTCAAGGTCTTGATTCATTCTCTCGTAATACTTTTCTGAAGACCATTCAACTGTTCGGCCGTATGTTTTTGATTCCCAATTTACTCTAAGAACACTGCCTTTATCGCTTATAATTGTGAAGGGGTTTAAGTTTGCAGTAGATATTTTGACACTACATCCATCGTATATGCTTCCAACATAGTCATTAAGAAGCTGCAAAACTTCTTGTCTTATATTTATTGAAAACTTTCTCTTTGCTTCCTTGTCTAAAGCATTAAATAAATTCTTTTGGGCAATGGTTAGACTTGCTAAGTATGTATTTAGGTTGCTTAAAACATTGTCTTTTTCCTTGAGAATGGTTGAATATGCATTACACAAGTAATCTAAATCAGCTTGTTTATTTAATGTGGCCTGCTTTAATTCACTTAACATTAGATTCCTCACTTTCGTTAAAAGGTTGTTTTTATCTAAAAATATAAATAATGCAAATCCCTACTACGATTGTGATTACACTCAGGTTAATCAATGTAATCAGTATTAATTGCTGCCTTTTCCACTTTTCCATTTTATTAGAGGTTGTTTCAAGACTTCTCTCCAATTTCAATAGTGATTTTTCTATCGACTTCACATTTAACCTCCTTAATGATTTCAATCGCTTTATCCAGAGGCAATCGTTTTAGATAACATTGATAACCAAGTTCAAGAGTGTGCACAGTACCTTCGCTCAAGGCCTTATCTCGTTGTATTTCCTCTAGTGTTTTACCGTTTTTCCTCATTTTCAAATACACTTCAATTGTCATTTTCATTCCCCTTTCAATCCCCAGCTTTTATGAATTCCAGCAAAACAGACATCGGTTCAATATCGTACTCTTCATCTTCAGAAGAAACTTTGTTCCAAACGTGCATTGTGGCTTCCTTGTCTCTTCCGTTAATTTTTGTGTGTATTTTTAATGGCTCTGACCCGTGTAAATCCTCTTTTGATGCTAGATCATTAGAATGATCCTTTATGTGTTGGTCAAAGCATTTTTGGGCATTCTCGATGTATAAGAAGAAGTTTTCTTCTATCGGTAGTCCCCCATAAAAAAGTTGAACACGAATAATATCATGTGATTTCATTTTACTTCCTCCTTCTTTTACTTCTCAATATCCATTTCTGTCATGCCACAGTCTGCACAGCATTCAAAGTCAGGTATCTGCAAGTGGTCTTCTCCCAATGGCGAAATATAGCTCATTTCCATGTTTTTGTGTTCACATGACTCCTGACGTTTCTTATGTTCAATTTCTGCTTCTCTTTGTATAACAACTGAACAATACTTAGTTTCATGTAACTTAGCACCATGCGGCGTAAGAAGACGTTTTCCACACTGTTCACATTGATAGAGTGTTTGATTCAACAATACTTTTGCCATCAGTCACCCTCCGCTTTCAACCTAATGCCTACCGTTAATGCGTCTTGATAAACAAGGCTTGCACTCATTGCGTGATGTTTTACAGCATCTGTGTTACTGCTCCAATCAGCATAATTCCCCGCCATTGCTTCATATTTTTGTGAGATATGATAGTCATATCGTTTTTGAAAAGTTTGCTCTTTTTCCTTCCGTACCGTTCCCTCCTTTTTAATCTCCACACTCTCCCAATCAAATTCTTGTAGGATCTCCCACAATTTAGCGACTTTCGCTGCTCTCCATGCTGTCATTGCGTAAGTGTGTGCTTCACTAGTGTAATGATGACTGTTCGCCTTAATATGTTTTTTGGCTTCTTCTTTTGTGATAAAGAATGTGTTGTCCTTTTTTATATGTACTTTTTTCTCAGGAAAGAGTTCTGCTCCTTCATCTTCGTATTTTTGTATCCATTCTAAAATTTCATCGTAGTCATTGTTGCATTCATCCAGTTCCTTTAATTGATCACCACTAAATTCTCCGTCTTCTTTTGCATTTTCAATGTAATCTTTTACAGGATAAGATTCTGCTGCATTAGGTAAGTAAACAGAATATCGCTCAGCGTTTCCTCCATTTGCTTCAACCCACTTATAGTCACCTACAACCCAAAATCGTGGTGCAGCCTGACAATCAACATCCTGTGTTTTCAATTCTTGTTGCAATCTTCTTAGAAATTGAATAGCTTCGTTCATATCGTTTCCACCAATAGATCAGGATTTTTATAAATGTTGCCGATGACTGAATATCTTTTCACAGAAGGATCGCATTCGCTTTTCAACCAGCTTAATGCATTCATTTCGCAGTCAATCCACGGCAACAAATCAAATGCAGGATAATTGTCATCAGCCCTAAATTTAACTTCTCCAATATAGTAAGGGAGTTCTGAAAAGGCTTCGTCATAAGTGATTAAGATGACATCCCCCTCATAAATTTCATTTCCTTCTGAATCTATCAATCCAGTAAACAAGTTCCGTGCAATCAATTCGTAATCGGTCTCATTGAAGCATGGCGACAGCTTTTGTGCTGACCGCTCTTCTAGTTGCCTGATTAAGTATCTTCTGATCTCGATGTTTCCTGAAAAACGATGCTTGAAAATATATCTGATAACAATATCCATCATGCCTCCTCCTTTGCTAGTTGTTCATTTGGTAATACCGACAGGTCATAACCTGATTCAATAAAACTAACGCTCAATTCTCTATTAACATCATTTCCCAAGTGAGTATAAACCTTGTCCATTTCTTCTTTAGAGAAGTTAGTCCCTAAAAACTCATTGAATATTTGAAGCACTCTCTTTTGCCAGTAGTGACTTACTCCTTTGCAACTTGGTCGAGATAGCCAAGCTAAAACCTTACATTTTAAATCAAGTTCTGTTTTAACATCCTCTAATCTAAAATAAATATTTTTGGTTGGAACTAAGATCAACTCATTATTTTGATTAATAAATACTTTTGGGGATACTTTCTCAGTGATTTCTATGAGCCTATTTAATTCAGTTTTTACGCTCGTCATTTCGTTTCCTCCTAAGCTGCTAGGCTTCTATATATTTGTAATCATTCCGTAATTTTCTTTTAATCTATTCGCCATCATAATTTGCTAATATAAGCATTAAAGGCGGTGTATGTATTGACGAAGAGCTTATTAGCTAGTTCTCTTGCAACAGTGGTTTTTCTTCTACTTTTGCAATTAGCAGTATCTATATTGCAGAGTGGTTGAAATCACTCTTTCTCTTTAAAAAATTACTTTTATTGAGTTTTATTTAAAAAATCACAATAACTTTGACACTCATCAACAGTTTTGAAAAACGTATTATAATTATTCAATTGATCAAACTTCATCTCTATGTTATAAATATTTTCGGCTCGAATTTTATCATCATAAGAGAAATACTCATCACGATCACTCCCGTTCTTTCTGTAAAAAGCATTTACATATTGATGGCCACCTGAGTTCACAAGTGAAAAAGAATAGCGTATGTATTCTTCTGGGATATAAACTCTTTTTTTAATAGAACAAGAGCAATTTTCAAATGCTTTATTGCCAAGTGGCGTAACATATTCTATTTGCCTATTTTCATTACACTGAGAACACTTATCTTGGGCTACTTCTGATGGGTAAGCTTTGTACATAATAACTTCAGAACCATTCATAAGTTCTGAGAGTCTTTTGTTCTTCAACTCCCTTTCCATGTTGTGGCGTTCCCTGTCTAACCTTCTTGATTTCTCTTTGTATTCTTTTTCAATAGTATCTAAATTCTCTCTTACTACTTGGAGTTCTTTGTTTTCCTTCTTCAGTTGCTCCATTTCACTCAAATATTCTTGTTTTACTGATTTCAACAAACTTTCCTTAAATTCATTGATTTGTTTTTCAAACTCATTTGGCTCATTGTAAAATTCATCCTCATAAAAATAGTCCATTTCAATCCTCCTTGATTTATATGAAATCTCTGTTTTGTCCCATTTGATATATGTTATTTTTTAATTAATCCACCGTGATCCTCTTCAATATGTACCATCCATTGCTCGTATAACTCATCGTACCAAGCGTTGCTAACCGCAGTGTAAACACCGATGCCTTCTTCATGCAGCATTTTAAATATTTGGCCACTTTTTAAGTTTTCAAATGACTGTTCAATCCACGTTCCTTCGATATACACCTGCACTTGTTCAGTTCCAACTACAGACATTGCATCACCCGTTTCTTATTTATTAAAATAGATTTTTTATTGGCTTATCGGCTTTTTTATTATCCAAGGTATTTACAAACCTTACAATTTCATTGATTTTACTAACTATTTCTTTATTATTTGGCAATCTGCTAATCTCAATTCCATCTTCAGTGCTTTTAATTATCACTCTTTTAAGTGGTTTTATAGACATTGCATCACTTCCTTTTTAATTTTTCGTATTATTCATAATCGCTAATGCATATACAATCCCAGTAAGTACCACTGCCCTTTCGCTTTATATAACACCATCTCTTAGTTAATATGATATATGTAGGAGGTGATATTTTGTTCGTATCGCCAATGTTATTGCATTCGATCAAAGAACCATTCGATGACGATAGTTATATTGCAGAGCTTAAATTTGATGGAATAAGACTCATTCTTTCCAAATTTAATGATCAGATAAAGCTATTCACCCGACATAACAACGAAGTAACAAGCAAATTCCCAGAACTCTTGGATTTAGATATCCCAAATGGTACAGTTCTCGATGGTGAAGTTATTGTAGCTGCTCGAGATGGCGCTTCTGATTTTGAGGCTATAATGGAACGCTTTATGTCCAAAAAATCAGATCATAGTATTGTTTACTGTGTCTTTGATATTATTTTTAAAGATGGATATTCTATTGCAGTTAAACCGCTCAGTAAGCGTAAGAACCTTCTTTATTCACTTGAACTGAATCACCCTAATGTCTTTGTGATCTCAGGAATTCAAGGTGACGGGCTATCTTACTTTAACCTGATCAAAGAAAAGGGCTTAGAGGGAATCGTACTCAAAAGAGCTGACTCTCCTTATGAAATAAATAAACGGTCTCATAATTGGCTTAAAGTCATTAATTATGAATACACCGAAGTTCTCATTACGGGCTATACAAAGAAAGATGTAAAATTCCTTCTTTCCTATCCAGATGGATCATCAGCTGGATTTATGGAATTTATGCCACGTGAAGAACGAAGTAAATTCCACTCTATGAAACAAGTAAAATCTGAATCTGACAAATATGTATTTATAGATCCTATTGTATGTAAGGTTAAGCACAGATTTAAGACTAAGCACGGCAAACTCCGTATACCATCCTTCGAATCATGGAGAGCTTGATCTCTCCGTTACATAACCCCTTAGCCACTTGTTAATAAAACCTTTATATGGATACTGCTTGAATTTATTGTTTATTTATCAGATGAAAATGGGCTGTTGCATTCGTCATCAAAAATCCAAATATTACTATCATCGATACGAATATTTACATTAGCCCAACCTTTCCCATCAGTATATAAAAGCATTTTATCCTTATCTTCTTCCGAAACTCTTTTCAATAAGTCATTTAAAGTCATATCAGCTGTCCTCCATTTATAATTTATTTAAAAACTATCTTTTATCTAATGCCAAAACTTCGCATAGCCTTTTTTTCCCCTAATGATTTATAACCCCATTCTTCCTCTTGCAGCCTCTCTTCTTCGTTGCGCATCATTTTAATACAAGATTGGCACGATTTTTTCCCTCCGCCATATTTATACCCAACATGACCGCCATGAATTGAGTGAAAGGCTTGCATTTCCCCACAAAACGAGCAGTGTATAGGCTTATCAATAAAATCCCCTTGTTCGCTCTTTAACTTTCGGCTTCTAAACGCCATAGTTTTGATACACCCCCTCTCTACCCCTAGCTTTATTTAAATACAACCCACTCTTCATATAAATCATCTACATTCAATAATAAAGAATTATTCTCCCAATCAACATGAATAATAACGGCATAGCGATTTTTATATGTAATTTCTAGTCCTAGCAGTTCAGTTTCTAACTCAATTAGTTGCTCTTTTAACCCTTCAATTTTTTCTTGCGTGGTTTTTAATAGATTTAAGACATAAGAATTCATTTTCTTCCCTCTTTCAGATTAAAATCACGATTTCATCTAAACTGATAAACCAGAGTGTCGATCATTCATCATGATTTTAATCAATTTGCTATTTCTCATTTCTTCTTTCTCTTTAAGAATGGCCTCCTCATTCGCTGCCAGCTTCATTTTCAACTTAACGTTTTCTTTAATCAATTTTTTCATATTGCTCATATGTATTATCTCCCTCAAGATGTGTGTTATTTATATTCAAACAATATCCCTTCATCAGTCTTTGGTATCTGTGAGCACTCATTTGAATTTGGTTTATAACCAACATAAATGAATTCTTTATCCTCGTTTAGGATTTCGTATTCCTTGTTCTTTTTAAACACTGGGTTGTTAGGATTCTCCGCAAAAGCAACATCCTTTTTAAAAATTACCTTGTCCATGTCTTTCACCATCCTTCTTGTATTGTTTATAGGCTATATATGACTTCCAGCTGCAGTTATCAAAGATGCTTATGTCTGCTTTATGGTGCATCTTATACCAGAAAAGATTAAACTTCGCTGTTTGATATACAAAATATATGTAATTTATCATTTTAATTGCTAACAGATACATCCCCTTTAATGATTTTTTTGATATCCTCAATCCTCCATACAACATCAACTACATCAAATTTGTAGTCATCTACATCTGTATAACGAAATTGATCAGCTGCTTTATCTAAATAATCTAAAGCTCTTTCATTCCTAGACATGTACATCGCCCCTTCAAATTCCTTTGAAATCCTTTTATTCAATTTTGTTTTGGGCGTCAATTAAAAAATTATTAATTGACGCCTATTTTTATACCTTAGTCGCTATTTCTTCTGTCCTGATAAATCGCACTGGGGTAGGTGCTTTATCAAATGCATTTTGAAAACCTACCGAATCACCAAATCCCGCAATCCTATCTCTCAACTCTTCTATCGACTTCAAACCAAATACACTAAGAACACTCTCCGCATATTTCTCTGACTTTAATTTGCTATAAAACTTAATATTAGGAAGGTTATATTTATTATAAACATAAGTTACAGGAAACCAGTAATTCCTAGGATGCCTTATACGCAATAAATGAAACAGCAGTAGATCAGTGTTAATTAATTCCTGTTTTAATTTCTTCGATCTTTGGATTAATACGTCTGCATGGTAGCTTATTTTATTTAATTTTAATTTTGAGTTTAGTGACTCTAACGAAGGCAGATAAAATCTGAACTCATATAAATTTGACAGTCTCCCTTCTCTTAAATCGTATTCTCCATCTAAAAGATCGGTAATTATATTGAATTTTCTATATTTAAACAGGAACAAAAATGTGTGTAAGACTATTTCATGCAACAAAAACTTAAATTGATCAAGCTGGCTTTCATAAGAATACTGTATACCTGGTGGATTGTGTGTGAAAACAAACATTCTTTCAAATAATTCAACAAAAATTTCTGAGTCTAGTCTATCCGATTCTATTAATATCTTTAAGAACTCTATAAAATCATCTCTTAATGGAAGTGATTTATCAATTTTATCTTTAACTAATTCATCAAGCATACTAGCATCTTGAATCGAATCATTTGAGATTTGCAACTCATTTAGACATTCAATAAAAGCATCAATGAACTCTTCTGAAAGAAATTCAATTCTAGATGGATTATTTTCTAAAGCACTTTTCATTTTTCTCAACACTGTATTAGTTTCATAGTGATCGATTTCATTTTCGAATAAAAATGCAGGCGGTTTCCCCAGTGCAGGTTCCCTGTATTGGGGAGCATTATATAAATTTCTAATTAGCAATTCCAGATTTTCTTCATATTGCTCTGTGTTAGATAGATCAATATACATTCTTGTTTTAATAAATGTGGGAATATAATCGTTACCGGACATATCTCTTTCACTTATTATGGGTATGAATTTTTCTTGCTTAACATCTTCGAAAACACTTGGAGTGATTATTTGAGTCTCATTTCCAACTCCTCCAACTCTATTGTTTGCTTTATCCATATAGCTCTTATCGCAAATAATGAGAACCTTATCGACTGTATCCGATTGTATTTGCTCCATGAACCAATGTTTATCATGTCCTACTTTGAGATGCCAAACATCTAAAATCACTTCGATTCCAGAGCTTTTTAAACGTTTTGCTAATTCTAGTACCCATTCCTGATGTTTTTTTGAAGTCCAACTATAAGATATAAAAACTTTTGGCATTTTTAATGGTTCTTCCAAAATCGATCCCTCCATATTTTATAAGCACTCTAAATAATTTTAACATAAAATTTTACAATAATTTCTCATTTTCAGTATAATAGAATTAAAAGTTGAAAACACAGTTTAAAATGCATCTTTTATTTACTATTCAAGCTCATCCATTGCTTGGTTGGCCAACTCATCCGCTTTTTCGTTTCCAGCATCTCCACTATGTCCTTTAACTTTTAAGAATGTGACTGACACTTGATTCTTAACAAGATCGTTTAATTCCATCCAAAGCTCTTTGTTTTCAACGGGTTTCTTGTTTGATTTACGCCAATTGTTTTTAATCCAATTCTTCACCCAGCTATTCATGCCATTAACCACATATGCAGAATCAGCATAGACTTCAATATGTATGTTATTTGTTTTTATGTACTTTAAAGCTTCAATTGCACCTGTCAGTTCCATCACATTGTTAGTTGTATTTAGCTTGCCGCCTTTCAATTCAATTTCTTTCCCTTTATATGATAAGACTGCTCCCCAGCCACCAACATTTGTTTCATTTTGATTTCCTCTGCAACCGCCATCAGTGTACACAATTACTTTTTCCATAATTCTCTCCTCCTTAATTAAACAACAAGTATGAGTCTTTCAGCTGCTCTAGTGATAGCTGTATAAAGCCATCTATGATGCGTTTCGTGATTTAATACTTCATTTATTACAACAACATTGTCCCACTGAGATCCTTGAGATTTATGACAAGTGATTGCGTATCCGAAATCAAAACGATTGTAATCTGACTCTTCCCATGGAAGCATTTTAAATGTGGGATTGGTTAATGATTCATTGGGAATATAAAGCTCTTTAAAACACTCTTCAGTAAAATCTGGTCTAAAATCAACAACCGTAGATTCATGCTTTTGTTCTTTCTGAATCTCATCTTCCTCATACACCTTATCAACATAACCAGTCATTCCATTCACTAATGCATAGTCACTCACAGCTTTCTCCCAATCATTTTTCAAGCAAATCATCTTATCCCCCACCATAGGATATTTAGATTCAAAGCCTAGCAGCTCTCTAATTTCATCATTGATGTATGACCTTGTTTTGTTATATCCACAAATGATTTGATCAGCAGTTTTATATAATCTGTTTTTATGTGCTTCCCATGTTACTTTATCAATGACAACAACTTCTTTGTTCTCTCCATATGTACCAGGTGCAATAGCTTGTTTTGTCCTTGCCATCATAGACAATTTGATAATAGGGTTTTCAGCTGCTTGTCTATGAATCTCAGTAAGAGTGAAATCTGGATTGTTGAACATAGACATGAAATCTTCAATTCCATTTTGTGATACTGGAGGAAGTTGACCTGTATCACCAATAAACAAAATTTTAATACCAAACGATTTTAGGTCTTTCATTATCTTCCCATCCACCATTGAAGCTTCATCAATCACAATCAGTTTTAAATGAGATAACTCATCCTTAGATTTTTTCTCAGAATGTAGGTCGCCATTTCTATCTGTTCTCACGTTGTAAATAAGTTTATGTATTGTACTAGCTGCATACTTTCCATTTGCTTTTCTTGTTACTACCAAGGACGCTTTGCCTGTATAACAAGCAAAAGCCACTTCACTATCTTTCATTTGTAATTTTTTAATTATGTACTCAACCAATGTTGTTTTTCCTGTACCAGCATACCCTGCCAGGAAAAATGATTTCTTTTTTGAATCCTTAAACCATTCTTCAATAATTCTTACAGCTTCCTGTTGCATCTCTGATAACTCAAATTTCTTAGTCGATATACTCTCCTCCTTCATAATGTTCTACAATTACTTTCCCCTTATTTACAAAGAACTGTTCACCATTATCTAAATGAATCCAGAACGCTTTCTCTGGCTCTTCACGATAGTCATAGATAGAATATATCTTAGCGCCCAAGAAGCCCTCCACACTGTCTCCAATGGAATATGAGACTCCTTCATCAATAAATCTAATTGACTTAATCAATGTATCCCTGCTTTCAGCTTCACCATTTTTAATGTGAAACATTTCAATATCACTCTTTTAAATATGTGTAATTTGTATTTTTAATTTCGAATAAATGATCCTTTAAGATATAACATTCGCCTCCTAGAGTCTAAATAAAACTTACATTTTATCTTCTTTTATTGCTGCTTCATATATGTAGAGCAATTCATAACCGTACTCTATTATTGAATGAATATCACCAATTGCTTCAGTCTTACCTTCTTTCAAATTTCTTTTGAAATTTAAAATCGAACTTTCAATCTTTTCTAATTTTGATTCTAAAATTCCCACCAAAACTCCTTCCGTCGATAATGTATGTAATTTGTATTTTAATAGTACGATAACTTTACTTTCCTTGTCAATAGATAATTGTTTTTTTTTGTTTTATTTATTTACATAAAAATAAGAGCACATTATGCTCTTATGACAGCTTAAAAATTGTTTCATTAATTTTATCCCTCAGCTGTATCAAGTCTGAGGGATTCATTGTTATCGCAATATTATTGTTTTTCCCCGATAATACAAGCTCAAAGGCGATTTCCATGTCACTTAGTTTGTCCACATTGATTTTTAGATTAATATCCTGGTAGTCTTTTCTCTTAATAATGACATTTGCCATATTTAGCTATCTTCTTTCCAATCCGAAAGCAAGCTGCTTACAATCTTAGATGTAGGATTTATGTTATTTTAGGTTTAATCTATCTCTTCAACATTTTCTAATGTAATATCCAGACATCCAGATTCTAATTTTATTTCCCTATCACCGATTTTTAATATGATATCTGTTGTTAATTCATAAGGTGTCATAACCAAATCCGCTTTTTTATACGCAGCCTCAGTATTTTCAACATCTTCAATTTCTAAGAATGTATCAGCGCTTATAACGAAGCAGGCTCTAAACTTATTAGCCATACTCATTTCTCCCTATCTAATTAGTCTCCTGCAACACAAAAGGAACGTTTGTTCTGTTTCTTGTTCTAATTATACATCTTAGCTCTAATATTAGCTACAGTATTTTTTTCTTTTTTTATTGTGGTTAAGTTGGTATGATATGTAATAGAGCTTGTACATTTTAACAACAAAACTGGAGGTTGTCCGATGTTAAATGTAGAGATCGGGCAATGCCATATTCCAAAACTCCTGAAGGAAAAAAATTGGAGTCAGGCTGACCTGGCACGTGCCACTGGCCTCACACCACAAACCATCTTCCAAATAATCAATCAACCTGTAGACATCCGTATTAAAACAGCAGCTAAGATCGCTATGGCTTTAGGATGTAGGATTGACGATTTGTTTGAGTTTAGGATACGGCATTGATTAACTGAGACAATGGTCTCAGTGCACCTCCATTATCAGCGAATTCGCTGATAAGACTATACTACTATAAGCATAACAGGTTGTATACACAATATTTTGTCTGTTTTTGTCGAATAGGGAAATTATTTAGAATTTTTCATAAAAAAGAGACAAATCATAAAGATTTGCCTTCTTTTTTAAGTTCATCTGTATAATATTTTCTTATTGTTTCCTCATTCATAAATTCTCTTCGGTCTGAGATGATCTTTTGATTTAAATCAGTCGTTTGGACTTTCCTATCTTCATATATTTCATTAAGCGCTTTTCTGTCCAGCTCTTCCCCTTTTAATATTAGTTTATAGCCCTCATATAGAAGGCCTGACTTAACTATACCTATTGGTCTTAAAAATGAAAAACCAAATATTTCTTTAAGGTTTCTAAAAGTAGAACTTACTACAGTTCTCGAAGCTTGTCCTTGCCCAATCGCATTAGTCTGTTTTGTTTTTATTACATATTCATTATCAACTAAACTTAATGATGGCTTTCTAAGCCCTGGTTTCCCATTCAATGGTCTATATTCTGTTTCAAGGTTTGCTTCAAGACAGTCTTGCAAGGTTGCTTTCTCAACTTTTATTGTTCTTTCTCCAAATTTCGAATCATGGACAGTTAGCATGTTATTATTATTTAACGCCTTTTCTATATCACTTCTTTTAAGACTGGTCATTTCACTTGCCTCGTAACCTAATATGCCCTCAAAAAGCAATCTAAACAAGGCTCTATCTTGGGCATTAACTAATTCTTCGCACATTTTTTCCAATTCGTTTTTAGTTATATATAGTTTTAATGATGAATCTATACATGACAATAGATCATTGGTTTTTATCAACCTAGCTAAATTATTACTCCCCTTTGTAACACCGTTTGCAATTGACCAATCTATATAAGTTATCATGGTGTATAAGAATGTTTCCAATGATGCAAGAGAAGTTGAATACATCGCTCTTAGCACATTCAAAATTTCATCAGTTGTGAAATCAAATAAGTCTTTATCCCTTATTTTTTCTTCTTTTTGTGAATGACTAAATAAAAGGGAGGCTTGCTTTAGTTGACTATCACCACTTAATGTATCTAAATAAGTTTTCTTAAACTCCTCGTTATACAAAGCTATACACCTTCTACTTCGTTCAATTTGTATTGAATATATTTAATAACATGCTTTTTACTGTGAGTTACTTCATTCTTTTTATTTAGAATTTTGTGTTCTTTTAACTCTGGATTACTTCTAATAAAGCTAAGTCTCATTTTTTTAATTATTTGTTGCGTCATTGATGCGCTAATACCAGAAGTGTACATGAAATATGCTATTTCCATGAACCCAACCAAAATGTTTTTATTTATTACAATAGTTTTTTTGGCTTGCTCAAATTTGTCTCCTAGAAATTCTTCGTAATACAGCTCAGTTAATTCATCAAAGAATTCAACTAAAAAGACACCAATTTTCCTTACAGCTATTTGATCTTTCAGCAACTTAGGGAATTTTGTTGCCTCTATTGCACTTATTACATCATTTAAGGAATATAAATAATCTGATTGAGTTGCGATCACATCATGATCTAAACTTATTCTTTGACCAATTACACTGTTGTCTCTAATATGAGTAACAACTTTGTTCACAGGATTTTCTTCGTTCATTTCTTTTAGCTTCGATAGTCTAACTGGAGTTATTGTATTATGCTGGCCAAATAACTGCCTTGCAACTTTTTGAGTTACGTTGTAAAAGTCTATTTTCATAAATTTATCATCAAAGCTGCCAGATCTTACTGCTTTCGATATCCCTACAATTCGATGGTAACCATCAATTACATCTAGCAGCGTGCCGCTCATAACTGTTAATGTTCTTTCATGGGGATCATAAAGAACCTCAATCCCTTCGGAAGATGAACCAAATCTTGCATTAAGTATTAAAGTTGAGCTTATTAAGGTACCATAGATAGTTTTTTGTGAAATTTCTTCTACTGCATTTTGATTAAGCTCAGGGATAGGTATTTCTCCTCCCAAGAACTCAAAATTTTTAGTCTCACTAGTTCTTTGAGTTCTTGGGTTGTATTGAAGCAAATGGTTTTCATACATCTTTGCTATTTCGCTTCTTTTAAGTAAGAATGTGTAGTTGTTGTCATCTACTTTAGTAACATCCTTAAATGTTATAGGAAAATTCAACTCATTGTCATTATTCTGTGAGAAACCTTCCCAAGTTGTTTCAATTTCTTGAATTATTCTTTCGGGGAAATAATTTGTTGGATTAATCTTTTCATCTTTAGTCACTTCATACATACCTGAAGTTAGAAGGTATTTTTCTTCTTTTCGAAGTGCTTCCTGTCTCCCAAATCTTATTATTAGATTCATTGTTTCCCCAGGTGAAATACCTTTATGAGAAAGAATGTTTTGAAGTCTATCCCTAAAATTTTTATCATGTTTATTTTTTTGCAATAACACTTCTATAGTTTCGTTTAGAAGCGCATCTTTTTCATCATCAAAAATCACTAAGTTATTCATACAAATACACACCTCTTCTAAAACAAAAATAACAAACATATTATATTAAATCAATTTTTAGTCAAAAAATTAATCTAAATGTAAACTTACCTCACAAATTCTAGGAATTTTTGCACAGTTCCCCTATCTGCTTTACGAAAAAAATTGACAAAATCTTCTTTTGAAGCACTCTCAATTAATGAAAAATCTAAGTCTTTATCCATCAATATACCTGCAGAATTTTCGATACTCTCGTTTTTAGTTAGATATCTCAATGGAGTTTTTGGATCTTTATGATTCCCTTGAGTCATAGCAACTCGTATATCATTACCAGACTCTTCATAAGCTATATCAATCCCAACTCCCTTTAAAGAGTGAGGTTTAAGGTTTCTTGATGCAGGTATACCTAATCTATCCAAAGCTCTATTAAACGATTCTCTGTAAGATCTTGATGTCAATCCATTAAACACTAAATCATTATCCATGTTGTTTTGTTTTTTTAATTGTTGCAGCTCATTCAAAAAATTTTCATGAAGGCCAGTTGAAACTACATATGAACCCTTGTTCAAAGCTTCAACTTTATACAGTTCACCTTCAACTTTCTTGATATCCATCCATCTAACAGTAAGTGCATACTCAATTCTAAAAGAAGTACGAATTAAAAATTTGGTGAGTAGCTTTTTTTTCAATCCATTTTCACGCTCAAGCAGCATATTTTCTGCAATTCTTTCTGCTTCAGTTTGTGTGGTTTTGCCGTAACTCTTAGAAATTTCTTTTAATTTCTTTGCTGATCCAAATTGATTTAAATCAATTAAAGAAGAATAAATACTAACTGTCTTAAGAAACTTGTATAAGCCTTTAACTGATATTACTTTACGATTAATTGTTGAATTAGCTAAGCCTTCTTCTTTCAGATGTTTTCTAAAATTTATTAAGTCAATTGAAGTTATTTCAATGTCGCTTGGTGTTAAAAACTCGATACCCACTTCAGGTTTAATGTATTTAAAAAATTGTTTAATGTCCCCATAGTAGTTTACAGCAGTGTTTGTCTCAAATATACTATGTCTTCTTTTTGCTTTTGCAAAGTGATTTGTGTTTCCTACCGATCCTTCATCATCAATCTTTTTTAGATAAGTCATGATATCGTTATATACAGTGTATTCCTTTAGTGGAATTGGTTTAGTCTTCATTTTTCTCCCTCCTTCACATTAAGTCTTCAATTGTTGAATTAAGAACAATCGCTATTTTTGCCATTTCAATTAACCTAGCCTCTTCAGGATTAGAGATGATTTGGTTTAGCCTTTTCACTGAAATGCCTGATTCAGCAGCTACACTCTCAATAGTTTTGTTTGATTGTTCTATAATATTAATTAAGTTATTAGGCACTGGCACATCTCCTTCGAATGCTTATGTATCTTAGATGCCCTGGCCATTGATGTTAATTTTATGTAGTGATAAAATACTCGAATTCATATTCAACAGATTTTCGAAGTTCTTTAATGAATTCCATTCTCTTACTATAGGCTGCGAGAAGATCTCCAGTGTATGTGTTTCTCAATACGGTTTGATTAAAAGAAAACTCATCTATTTGTTTTAAGTATGCATCTACAGCTTGTTTAACCCTATACAGATCAACAGGTGAATTGATTGAAAAACTAAGGCTGCGTAAATATGTGAGCTCTTCTTTTAAGCTGTTGATTATTTCGTATTGATACTCAATGTCCGCACAGCTTTTTTCTGGTGATGCAATCACTAGCCTTACCTCCTAACTATTCAATAATTTCATATATCCTGAAATCATCGATCTTCTAATTTGTTCTTTTTTGATTTCTTCATCTATGTTATTTGTATTTTCTTTATGATTAAACCATTCTCCTCCGAATTGATCTATCTTTCGAGCATATACAGTTTTATTAAAATTTATAACATTGTCTTTTCTAGCAGCTAACATAGTTCTCCCCCTAAATTAGATATTTCCGTATGTCTTATTTATATTTTAATGGATAAAAAAACATATGTAAAGCCTTTTTCATGACAAATAACACATTCTTTTAATTATTTTTGAATGCGTTAATTTAGTTCCTATTCATTTAAGTTTAAGACTACAGGCACTTTCCCTTTAAATTAGAAAAGACGCTTAGCTCAGTAGAGCCAAACGTCATGCTATGTATTGCTAATATTTATTTTTGTTTAAATCAACCGCCACGACCTGGATCAGCTAACTTGTTTGTTGTATGTGATTTAGCTTGTTCAAAATCATTTCCTGCTACTACACCTGTTGCTGCTACCAATACTAACGTTAAAACTAGAATCATTTTTTTCATTATATCACCTCCCTTCAAGTTGTAAAGACTACATCGCGAAAATTTCCAAAATTTCATTTTCAACATTCATTTTTTTGAGTTCAATTAATGGTAGTTGCATAAAAAATTTGTCTCCAGACTCCTTGAAAAACTTTACAGATTTAAAGAAGTCTCTTTTATCTTTGCTGATCAATCCTTGATAAAAATAATTAAAAGCTTTTTGTCCAGGCTTCAGTTTTTTCAAATCAATTGTGTTTAATATCTCAATAGCTTTCTTGTTCTGATTGTTCTTTATATGGTAAAAAGCATGTTCATGTTTATCTGAATAGTGTTCTTTTTCTAAAGGAAGGTAATTGTTTTCTTTGCCCCAGTAATTTTCTAAAAAGCTTAATGAACGAAAAACTTGTTTTGTATATATTTCATTATCATTACTGGCTTCAAGTGCTTTAAGAAAGTATTTTTTCGCAGTATCATAATCACTAAAAATATATGAATTTCCGCTGTGTAAGTTACCAAAGACTACAAACCTATTTGAAATATTTAATTCTGTAGCTAGATTTGCTAATCTTCTGGCCTCATCAATCCTTAATTGCGCTAAAAACGCATCAGAATTAATTGCGTAAACCCTACTTTTGTACGAACCCGCAATATATTCATTGCATAAGTCACTAAAGTCAAATTTGTTTATTTGCTCATTAAGTTCTTCCATTCGGTTGAATTCAGTGTTTAAGTTTCTGTTATGTAGTAACACAATTCTGCTGAAAAGTTTCATTTCCTTTGTTTTAAGCTTTAGAGAATGCAACTTTTCTGTTGTTTCAAATTCATCAATTCTATTGCAAAGTAACTCTTTTTGTAATTTGTATACATTTGCCCATTCTTTGCTTTCTGCATTTGTAGAACTTTGCAATTTTTCAATTAATTCTTCGGTAAATTCATTAAGATTATTAGATGAAGCGTACTCCAACCCATCTCTAGCTAATTGCTTCCGTGGATCTGTATTTAAAACAAACCTTTGTATTAATTCACTTTCATTTTGTGGAAAAACAAAACGAACAATTTTTAATAAGGAGTTAAAACTCTTAAGAGGTCTGTCTTGTTCATTTAAAAATTTATAAAAACCTGATGTTTGTGAATACCCTGCCAAACTAGCCAATTTTGCTGCTAATGAAGGATCTTCTTCACATTTTGTCTTTAATACCTTCTTTATATCCACTAAATGACCTCCTTATCTTCATATTATTAATATACCTTGTTTAACCAGCATAGTCAACCATTAGATATATGTAATTTGTATTTTATTAATTGTGTTTTGACTTCCTCTTCATAAATCATTAGTATAGTTATGAATAATAAGCTAAAGGAGTACGTCATTTTAATGTTAGAAGAAATTGATTTAGAAAAGATCTACGACATACGAGAACATCCTGATAAAAATAGTGGCCGCTGCGACAATTGTGATGCAGCTCAATTTAAATCCACTATATCTAAAGGCGAATTCATACGTAAATGCGCCAAATGCGGAATGAAGAAGAGGGTTTGATCCCTCCCCTCTTATCCTCCTGGACGAATATCAGCCATAATCTCACCTCCTATAACCCTTAACCTCCAACTTTAATTGCTTCAATAATCATTTTTTGCTCCCTTCTATATGAAATACTTCTTTTATTACAAAACAAACTTATCAAATTAGATTAAGC
Organism: Bacillus sp. FSL M8-0350; assembly: GCF_038593345.1. Classification (NCBI taxonomy): domain Bacteria; kingdom Bacillati; phylum Bacillota; class Bacilli; order Caryophanales; family Bacillaceae; genus Bacillus; species Bacillus sp. FSL M8-0350. The sequence goes on from NZ_CP151985.1 coordinate 2,042,137, forward strand.
ATTACTCTTATACATTCTCCTCTGACCGCTCATCAAGACTGTCATAATATGCATCTTCAACCATTGCTTCAACATCTGGATCATCAAATAAGTCATCATTGTGCAACTCAAATCTTGCGTCACCGACCATATCCTCCAAGTTAGGAATATGTTTTGAAAAATATTCAATTGATAGCTCATAACAATCTGTTAATTGCCTGTATACTTTTTCTGCTTCTTCCTTACTCAAATTAATTTCATAATGCATAATTTCATTTCTCTTTTTGTTTAGATATGTCATTGCCTTTTTAAATTTTCGGGGCACTTCTATATCACAAAGAAGTTCAAGTCTCCTAATCGCTTCAGAAAAACCAACAGTTTGTATGTTTGGGGAAACTTCAAAAATACTATTTTTCTTTTGTTTAATCATTTCTTCTTTTGCTTTCATATATGAAGTAAGGTCTTTGAAAACCAAATATTCGTTTTTGCTTTTCAATAAATATTTAAAAAGCAATTCAGCAGCGTGATTTATGGATAGTATTGCATCTTTGATTCTATGATCGTGCCCCTCAGCCAATTCTATCATTACCTGAATTGAACTATGCGTTGCGTTAAGGGAATCTACAGCATTGTCTAATAATGTGAATTTCATTTGATCTCGCCTTTCTTTAAAAGAATGATTTCATTCGAAAAACTCTTGTCTCTCTTTTAATCTTCTATAAATACTCCACCCAAAATAATTGTATTTAAACGCATTGCTACACCTCTCTATACAAGCACTATTTTATCATATAGCCAGTTGATACTCACCAATATTTTCTTTTATTTTCCTCTTCAGATTCCTAAAATTCAATTTCGCACCTCATTAAACAGCCTAAGTTTCTAAGCTTCTTTTTAAGGAAATACTTGCAAAAAATTAGAAGGAGTAACTCCTAGGGAGGTTTAAAGATGTTTTTGTGTGTAAATATCCCCTTTTTTAGGTGTGAGAAATAAGTAACACATCGAATGAAAAAAAGACAAAAAGCTTGTGATTTAAATACTATTTCTTCTAATTTATGTAAAATTTATTTCATTTTGTGATATCCTCACTATTGAAAAATGATTAGAAAGGAAGTATTCCAATGAAAAAGTTTTTTGTTAAGATGTTGCTAGTTCTCATTTCAGCAGCAGTATTTATTCCATCTACAGCTACACATGCAGCAGAAAATGTCGAACAGAAAGAAGATTTGGTAGTTACTATCAAACCTACTGAGCTTCAGAAACAACTTGCTTTAAGAGATGTACCATTAGAAAAACAAGAAGCCTTGATTCAAGCATTTAAAGCTATTGAGAATGCTAACAATGATCCACTTGCTACTACAAATGGCCCTAAAAGCGCGGGTATTAAGGCGGCAATCAAAGTAATTAAAGGCTTAGTAAATAATGACTGGGCACAATGGGTTTTAAAGCAACGTTTTGGAAAGGAAGCAGTTAATGGTACTGTCAAAAATGCAAACAGGATCATTAAAGAATTAGAAAAAATTCTTGATACTCCAAAAAATGCAGCTGGCAGGGCTAGAAAAGTTGTTTCTGCAGAGCTTAAAAAACATATTGATTCGGGTGTAGCTGATACAATCGGACTTGTTGTTGAATACATTGTTCTCACTGCTGATCTACTCATACTTTAGATAAAAGGATGGTGACTGTATATGTCACAAAATCAATTCATTCAGTTCCAAAAAGCCAATGGTTTAGACGATGAAGACGTTCAATTCCTCATCACTCTCTCTGGAGCATTTTGCAGTTGTGAAGAGGAAGACAAAAAGGCATATGATATAACAAGGTTAGCGTTCATTAGACACTTTGGTGAGGATTTAAACCTTTCAGAAATTGAAGGAAATACTAGAGAAGAATATGAAAAGATCATCAATCAATTTCTAAGCAAGAAGGATAAAAAAATCAATGTAGATGAACTTTTACAATCTTTTTATGCTGCTGATATGATGGAAGGATTAAAAAAGAAATTCAATTAATGGCCTTCGTAAGTAAATTGTGTGAAAAGGGGAGCTGTTTATATGCTCCTCTTTTTAATTAAAAACATCATTTTATTTGGTCTGTAATCAATCATAAAGCACGTTACAGGATGCAACACGCTTTAATAAGGTCTTCTTTTAATAAATTCCTTTATGTTTTCAAGCTCAGTAATTTAATTTGTTATTTAAGTATTCCTCTACGCTGCCACCAAAGCCTTTATACCCTTCTTCAAGTTCATCTATGATTTGATCCTGATCAGCCCAACCTTTGAACATGTTGTGCATACTTGGCTTTGAAAGTTCTCTTTTAATTAAATCTCTCACACCAGTCACCTCTTTAATATATGTAATTTATAATCTATCCAGAAAAAACAAATGCACATAGCAACATAATGGCCAATAAACTAAATACAGCAACACTGATTAAATCATCCCGCCGCTTTAATAACCGCTCCTGGATTGTTTTCAACATTTCCACTCCTTATAATATGTGTTATTTATTTGTTTAAAACTCATGTTTTAATTAGTTTTTAAGCCATTGCCTTAATATGAAGATCAGTGATCCATTGCATTAATCCTTCAAATGTTGGATCACGTTTTTCAAGGTGGCAGTTAATCATATACATTTTCAGATTCTCACCCACATCAGTGATCCAATCTACTCCAAAATATCCTTCATAAGCATTCTGTTCATAGCCTTCTAACATATCTGCCATTTTCTTTGCAGTCATTTTTGTCATTCCGCTACCTCCTATCGGATATTAGATTTAACGGACTCAAAGGTCCCGATGTAGTTTCGTTTAAGTATTTCATACGAAATCTCTCCTTTTAATAAAAGAAACATTTTATTTGATCATTTTTAAATCACACTTGCGGATTTTTTCCCACCCCTTATCTTTTCTAAATAATCTATAATAGCCAACTTTTTCAAAGCATTCTTGTATTTCAGATTTGTTATTTAGATTCCAACCTAATGTCGGATCGTTGATACATTCGGTGCCATCATTTAAAAGGATTCTTATCAAAAGTACTCACTCCTTTCTGTAGGAGATCAATATCCTACCCATTCAATCTTTCTATACAGATCTTTTCTGCCATTTTAAAATCATCGCCATGTATCTTATTCGCTAAATTCAATCGTTTAAAACAATGCCAAAACTCATCTATCTCTTCAAATGATGTTACATCATGACTTACTACATCGTATTTTTCGTTGAGGAAATTTAAAGCTTCATATTTGTTATTGAATTTCATTAATATTGCACCCCTGTATAAGATCAAGTGAAATCGACATCATCTTCACTAATCTCCAATCGATTTCCTGCTTCATCTTCAACAATTGCCATATCAAACTCTGGATAATAGTCAATGAATTTATAAAGTGTCTCATCTCTCTTTAACTTAATGTTTAAGTGCAAAGCATTAACCCCTTTCTGTAGAAAATCAACATTTCATTCAGTATCAACAAATTCAAATCTTGACCTGAAAAATTCATCATGTTCATAAGCACCATATTCATTGTCTTTAGTTGCAATGATATGTTCTTCACCTAAATCATCAATGATTTCAATACCATCATCGGTTATACGAAAATCATATTTTTTATTTAATGTAAACTCTTTGTCATGACAGTCTGTAACATATTTAATTTTCACATTAGACATTTTACTTGTTCCCTTCTGTATAAAATTAGAATTTCATTCGAATGTTAAATGCACTCTAACAACTGCTTATTTCTTACATGTTCTCTATAATCATTTAGAGTGGATTTTCCTCTAGCAATTGATTCAAATGCATTTTTCGCATCTGAGTATGAGGCGAAGTCAAGCGCAAGTCTAAAGGTTCTATTTCTTCTTGGAGCATAATCACCATTTAGACTATGTAATGATTTAGGATAGGCACCTATGACTCCTCCATAAGGCTTGAAGCTATAATCACAATTCCAATTTTCTATTTGTAGTGAAGTTCCATCAGGTGCAATCGCCTTTTCTAATATCTCCATTTCAGCCATCCTCATTTATGTTATTTGTGATTTAATAATACTTTTTTTATTCAACTGCTGTAATGCTCATTCTCAAAACAATCCGCATCATTTCTTCTTGAAATCCTTTGCTATCTTTTTTAGATGAGAGATTAATAAGATTTTTCATGTCATTTAAATTAAGATTAGGCAAAATATTATTGGTGAAGTGTTCTTTTGCTTTTGTGATATTTTCTTTTTCATTTTTTGCTTCTCTGAGTGAGTTTAGACTTACAACATTTGTTGTTTTCACTTCTTCTTGAACATCTTCTATTTCTTGTTTCGTTACTTCTGCTTCGATAGATCGGGGTGTAGGATCAGTAATAAAGGCTTCGACTAGATCAGCTTCACCATTTTTGATTAGTTCAAGTGCTTCTGATTTTTTAATTGGAAAACTTCTCATTTGAGCCCAGCTATATCTGTAGTATCTGTTACCTTTTTGTTTAATTAACATCATCTTTACCCTCTCCAGTCTTACTTTTTATTTTTGCAACCCCTGACCATTATTGACCAGGACGCTCACAGCCTAATGCCTGTTTATACTCACTGTGACGAGTTTAGTGTATCAACATGTTGGATATATCCTTTATCAATCCATGAGCTATGAGGAGACCACTCGGCGTCACCCTCTCTCATATAAGCTGTATGTACAGGTGTTCCGGCTTTTCTATCAGGATGCTTTTCTTCTGTTAATTTAGTCCATACCTAGTTGTTCGGTTTTTCTTTTTTCATATCTAATCTCTCCCTTTAAAATATTCATTTTATGCACATAGTATCCCTACCGTGAAATTAGTGGTAAGAATACAGGATCTAATTCAACCCGTATTGCACAATAATTGCATCTACACATTTATACATGTATTCAATGCATGTCTCTCTACTTACCCAATAGTCTGCTAATGTTGATTCAACAGCATTGCTCAACTTATAGAAGTAAGGATGCTTGTGGTCTGGTAAACAGTTGTATGAAGTTAATTCGTGAATACCTTTTAACATCGTTTTAGCTGCATCAGCGTCACCAAAATACATAAGTGCATTTACACAAGATTCAATATGAGTTGTTAATTCAGTAACCATCCTTTTATACTCCTTATTTTTAAAACAGTTTGCCATGAAAGCTTCCAACTGACCCTCGAAATTATACTTCTTGAAATTAGATTGTGTTGCCCAAGTAGTAGGTTGAATAGTTACTGACATAATAAAGGTCTCCTCTTCGCCCGATACCTTATTGTACCTGTCGGCAGTTCCGTTCTTCTCTATGTCTTTATTATATATGTTATTTGTATTTTAATCAATACTTTTCATTTGTTATTTTTAATTTATTTCAGTATTTTATTACGTCCTATGAGGGGTTTGGGGTGGTGTAGGACGAAAGGGCAATTCAACTTGTTGAAGTGACCAAAAGTCAGCACCCCAAGGTCTTATTTTTCTTACTCTCCCTAGGTAAAATCAAAATTTTGCCCATTTAAAGCCTATATAGTTATTTATATATAGGGTTTAATTGGACATTTTTTTCATTTTAAGCTGATATGACAGTCTTTTTCGATCAAAATTTTAGTTAATTTTTTTGTTTGGGCAACATATTCTTTTTTTCGTCTATAGCCCTTACTTTTTGTTAGAACAGATTTCTTATGTCTTACTTTAGCATTTGAAACAATCCTACCTTGTACATCATTGTTTAAGCTTTCTTTCGCCTCTCTTCTCTCTCCAGCAAGCATAAGGCCAATACTTTCATTTTTCCATTCTTCATTTATATGATCTTTATTAAACTTAATTTCAAATGAGTTGTAGTACAGATAAATGTTTGCTTTATCAAATAGAATTTCGTGTACTTCCTTATAAAACTTATCCTGCAGGCCTTTTTTATAAACTTCTGCAATTGATTCGCATTGGTAGTCACGTAAAAGATCCCTTTCAGTGGACAAAATAAGTTTTATTTCTTCATCTGTAGCTTTACGGTGAATTGTCTTCTCGTGAACATCTGACATGTAGTGGTAAAGTTCATCACCGTATTTATCAAAGTCTTTATATTCTCTTGCTTTGATATGTCCATAATCATTTAAAGCTGCTTCAGTCTTAATGAAACCAACGGTAAGACTATTGCTCCACATGATCAAAGCTTTACTTCTCAATCTCTTTAAAGCTGCTTCAACGTTCCGTTGTAACATTCCATCTGTAAGAGTATAAAATTCATTTATCTCTTCTTTAGAAACATTAGTTATCTTAGAAAGCTTCAACGGCTTTCTTTTGCCAATCATATAGTTGGCATTCGTCATCTGTAATTCCCTATATAGAATATTCTTTGGAATGAACAGCTCACCATCATTTTTATCCTGGTGAAGCAGATCAATAATTAATTTTTCAATATGCTTAATGTGTTCGCTGCTATTGTTTCCATTTGTTCGCCTGTCTGTTTTAGGCTTTGGTTGTGAATATACTTCTTTAATCTTAATCCTATGTCCAATTTTCACAAAGCTGAAGTACCGCTCCCATTCATTTAATTGAGCTTTCTTCTGATTGCCTGATTTACATTCAACGGACAAAGCATCGCAAAGATATTTGTAATTTTTAAATTCATCTCCAGGCTTAATATTATTTAGATTCAATTGTTCACTCTCCCCTATTCAAAATTATATGTATGGCGAGCTGAGCTACCGCTCACCATTTAAAACCTTTCAATATCAAATAAGACAACCAAGACACAATCAATATCAATGTAGCTATAACATATGTCCAGATAATAAATGATTGTGCGTTGCTGCTGAATAACCCTTTGATAAGCCAGAATACAATGAATGTGATACCAAATGTGATTAATGAGTACCGTAATTGTTTATGCTGCATATATGTTTACAAAGTGCTGCAAGGTGCTATAATATAGGTGACAAAGGGAGAAGTATCTCCCAATGTCTAATGGTGTTTAACGGCGTATTCGTTTGCGAGTCCTTGACCTAGGTCGCTTACGTGTACGCTTTTTCTTTTGGCTTATACTTTTAGTGATACTTACAACCTTTTCAATAATCACAAGCATATTGATTAAGACTGTAGTAAGACTGATTAGTAAAGCCATTATTATAGTCACCTTTTCAAGCACTTTTGCACCTCCTTTCCATACTTCTATTATAACATATATTCGTTATTATGTGTGTTATTTGTTGTTTATTAATTGTATTTATTCATATTTATTTTTGTGATTAGATTCGTTTGTATGGTGCGTTAAGTATGATTAGATAGATTGGTTGTGTAATTGAATTAAACCTTTGTATGAGGCTGTAAGTGTGCTTAAAATTGATTTGGTGACGTGTGAGTGATTAATGTGAGTTATGGGTAAATAAACATAGCAGAAGATTAGGATAGGATTAGAGTGGCTAAATTAAGTTGGATGAAAAATAAAACACACTATGGACAAGTATAATAATATGTAAGATGAGAATATGATATTAAATAACACTTCGATTTCCTGCCCCATGTTATTCACACGAATAGTTCCGCATAATGGAACAAACTTTCAAAATCACAACATTTTTTTAAAAATTTTAAATTTAATCTGATAAAGTATTGATTTTCTTTTTGAATTGTGTATCAAGTCAGTCGCAAATAAAAAAGCAGACTCAACAAGGAATCTGCATTATAACTATAATTATAAGTCGTATTCATAACCATAAAACACCAGTAGAGGGGGGTATATTAACATCCAAATCACTAAAACAAAGAACAAATGTGCCCATAGCACTTCCATTTCCACACCTTGTAAATTTTATCGATTTTAGCCTATTTTCTATCGTACTTGCTATCGTAAACGCCTTATATATCAACGGTTTCCCCTTCCACAACTCATCCATTTTTCATGAGTTCCTCTAAATTTGACCTCTTTTCCTTACTCCCACAACGACTTTACGATCACACACTACTCATAATCATTAATTTGTCGTCAAACCTATTGCTATTACTGTGTTTTTTCTCCTTTTGATTGATTTTACGATATCGTCCTCAAAAATTTACGATAACAAAAAAATGAGACAGTCAATTGACCATCTCACCCAAACTATCCCTTTAACGATTTAAGTTTATCCAGGTAGCTCCCCCTACTTACCTGTTTTGTATCCTTATTAGATTTAGCCTGCTGCTTTAAAAATGCTGACTTTGAATTAAATTTTGGAACATATACCTCTTCTTTTACTGGTTCAACTTTTCTTGATTCAATCAGGTCATCTAATTGCTTCATTCTGTCGTTAATCCAACCTAGGCCACTTAAAATTGATATCACTTGATTCTTACCAGTATCATAATATCCTTTAAATAAATCTAACGGTTCCCCATCATTAAAGAGTCTTTTAAAGTTAATCTGATCGGTTATATCTGCATTACCATCTATAATAACACCCGCTTTAATTAATGAATCAAATGCATCAGCACTATATATTGAGTCTTGCCATGACTGTTTAATATCACCATGAAGAGAATTTGCAAACTTCCCCTTGCTATAATCAGATAAATCCATTTTTGATAACACTGTCACTCCTGGTGTATTAAATATCTGATTTAAGTCTTTTTTATCTAATGTACTGTAGTTTGATGGAAGATTTGTGTACTCTTCAACCTCTTCAATCATGTCTATAAAATTAGTATTTACCTTCGAATACAAGGCAGGCTCTGAGAATGATTTAGTGCCCTTTTGAGACACTTTAAGATTGTCTAATGCAATTATACTCAATTGCTTTTCTGACAGCTCTTGAAGGCACTCTACTGTGTTTAATTGGTTCAGAATAACTTCACTTTGATCAGGTAATACTGGGACAGCAACAACGGTTTTATTGTCTAAGTATTCATCTAATAGTTCAATTAAGGTTGGCGCAATTCCTGATCCTGTACCTCCAGCAGTTGAAAAGACTACAAACACAATTTGAATCGATGGCTTTTCCATTGCTTCTTTAATAAATTCAACAGATGATTCCCAGTTATTTTTAAAATAATTGATAGCTGCTTCCCTATCCTTGCCTACTCCTTCGGATCCAACTAGCTTCAGTTTGTCTTCAACAACTTCCAAACTATTTAAATCTGAGCTAGAGTAATTGACAGCAATACTGAAATATCCTCTTTTCATTGCTTCGTCTGCAATGCTCCCACCACATTGGCCAATTCCAACAAATCCATACATTAAACCATTTCCCCTTCCAAATGATATTCTAAGGCCATAATTCCATATGAAGTAATTATGAATTTATGGTGCTTACTCGATGAGTCTCTTTCAATAAGCAGCAGTGCCTCTAATTTACTTAAAGCTGATCTTATAGTCGCTTCTGAAAATTGAGTGTCTAGTTTAACTGATTCGATCTTGAAGTCTTCTTTTGTCATTCCTTTTATTAGTCTGTTCGCTCCGCATTCTTGCAGCAATGTTAACAGTGATACATCATCAATATTTAATCGAGCAACGACTTCATCAAAATATGCCATACTCCATACTGCACCTCCACTGATAGAGTAACAAAAGTTATCCATATAGACAACTTTTTTTATCTATTTAAGTGAATTTAATTGAACATTTGAATAAAGACAGCACATAATATAAAATTCTCAATGGGTGATATTATGAAATATAAGGTTAGAAGCAATTTAAAGGACTACCTAAACTCTAAAGGTATTAAACAGAAGTGGCTTGCTGACCAAATAGGCACTAACTCCAGTAGAATTTCTATTTGGTGTGCTAATAATGATGAAGGTTTCTGTTCCAATCCCCCATCACTTCCTTACGCTATAGCATTATGCAAAACGTTGGAATGCGAAATACATGATCTCTTCTCTATTATTGAAGACTGAGTAATCAGTCTCACACACAAAAGAATAAATTACATATATTTTATATTGACTAAAATACAAATTACATATACAATCACCTTATAGCAAATTGAAATGAGGTGATTTATTGGGATCATGTAACAAGCAGGACATTATTGAACTTCTTGAGTATCGGATTGTTAATGGTATTGCTTCTCAAGAAGAGAACACATTCTATGAAGACTTCAAATGGTTTGGCAAAATGGACGAGTCTTCTACCCTATTTAAAAGATTGGCATTACATATTGAAAGACAAAATAACAAATAGAGGAGAGCGCTTTTGGGGAGAAAAACAAATGATTTAAGCAAACAAGTGTTTATTTATAGTCTCGATACTTCTAGTTTTTATAATGATCGGGAGAATTTATTACATAGAAAGATTTTAAAGTCTTATAGATATAGAGATTTGCTTAAAACACATAATGGGGATACCAAAAAAAATAAGAAGTACATAAAAAACAGAATCGCTAAATTAAAACAGGAGTTAAATCAAGCCTTCAGTGAACATGAAAGTGTACGAATGCTTAGAGCTGACACGTTAACTGACAATAAAAAGATCGCTATGTTTGATTCAGTTATGACTCGAACTCTAGGTATAAAAGAAAACAATTTCTCTGATGATGTAATTGTGGTTCAGGTATACCATTTCCAGGTGTTCAAGAGTATTCTTGATAAAGGTTTTGTACATAATAATGAACTTTATGTTTACTTTACGAGTTCAGCTGGGCAAATACGAACGAAAAAAGCTTGTTTTATTAAGAAGTCTACATACGATAAATTTGAAAATGCTTTAACATGTGGCCTCAGTCTTGAAGATATCAATTCTAATGGTGGGATGAATATCAATAAATGGAATGCTTACCTTGCTTTATCGAATAGTGCCAGCAGCCATTGGGATATTGATATTAGTAAAACTGTTGTTGTTGATGACTTAGAGACTAATGTAATGAGTGAAGTTGATTACATTGATAGAAATACATATGAGATTACTAGAAAATCAATGAACATTCCTATTGAACATACTGATGGTTGTGGAATTATATCACCTAAGCTCAGTAGTAAAAGCTTTATGGTCAGACTGCCGTGGGTTAAAGGACTGTTAGTGCCCTTCGACTTTCATCGTTTTGCAGAAACACATAACAAAACACAAATTACAGACATATACGGTAAGGTATGGGATATTAAAAAAGATGATATCCAAATTATTTTCACTAAATCTCAATTTAAGATGTGGAAATATTATAAGTCCTGGAGAGAATATCAAGAAAAGTTTGTTCTGTACGGTTGTCTAGGTGCAAAATTAAATGAAGAAGATCCTTCAGTTGAGGGAAAACTTACATATCAAATGCTTCAAACCCTTACTGATATTACTCATGATGAGCTCAAGTCTATTAGTAACAAAACTGTTGAGGAAATAAAAGCTATTGGTAATGATAAAGACGTAATGTTAAAAATTATGGGGGCTACTGAGAATCGAAAATTCAGATCGCCTTTGCAAAATGCATTGCTTCTCTATCCTCAACTATTGAATGATGATCATGTCAAAGAAACCATTAAGAATAAGAAAAAGAGTCTTGTAAAAGACGCAAAATCAGGCAAGTTGCAGATCGAAAACTCCAAGTACACATATCTCTGCCCTGATTTATACGCTTTTTGTGAAAAACTTTTTCTAGGAATTGAACATCCAAATGGTTTGTTGGACGGAAGCAATGTTTACTGTGCGCTTTATGATGAAGGAGAAATTGATGTACTTCGCTCCCCTCATCTTTATCGTGAGCATGGTATTAGAAAGAATGTTAGAAATGAGCTTTTAGATGACTGGTTTATCACTAAAGGAGTTTATACAAGTGTCCATGATCCAATCTCAAAATTGCTCCAGTTTGACAATGACGGAGATAAAGCGCTGATCATATCGGATACATTCTTTGTTAATATTGCAAAGAAACATGTCGCTGACATCGTTCCCCTTTATTATGAGATGGGTGTTGCAAACAAACAGATGATTAACAGCTCGAATCTCTATGAATCTCTGACCAACGCCTATGCGGTTAATATTGGCGAGTATAGTAACAATATAACGAAGATCTGGAACAGTTCTTCAGTTAATATTGATGTTATCAAATGGCTATGCGCTGAAAATAACTTCGCTATTGACTATGCAAAAACGTTGTTTATGCCTACAAGACCAGACAATGTTGATAAACAAATTAAAAATTACATAAAAGACAAAGTGCCTTTCTTCTTTGTTCATGCTAAAGATAAGGATATCTCTTCTGTACAGCCTATTAATGAGAGTACTGTAAATAAACTAGAAGAAATCATTCCAACTGATAGGATTAATTTCAAAGCTGTTGCTGGACATTTCGATTACAACTTCCTATTAAAAAACAAACGTATTAAAGAAGATGAAGAATTGGTTAGTGAATACATAAAGCTTGATCGCAATAAAAAATGGCTTACTAATAATGAAGAAACCAAGCCAAATCAGAAATTGTACGTTTACAAACTCATTAGAGATAAGCTACTTGAACTAAATAGTGATGAACAGTATGTGGTAGATGTTCTTGTAAAACATCTATATAAAAAGAAAAGCAGATATAAAGCAACACTATGGGAATGCTTTGGTGACACTATACTCAATAATCTAAAAAGGAATTTAAAAACTTTCAAAGGTTGCGTAAAGTGCGGACAAATGTATAAACCCACCTCGAACAACTCTAGTTATTGTTCAAAGTGTTCAGTCATAATTGAAAAGGAAAACAAAAGAAAAAGACAGAAATCATATGCGTCCAGGATAAAAATGACGGTTTAGGAAGTGCCTTGAGCCTTAGAGACACAAGGGATACAGCGTTTTTGTGCAAAAATAAACCTAGTAAAAAGTGGCTTCAACCTTACAGCCGCAAGGGTTTAGGCCACTTTTGGAGATAATCGTCATAAGGGAGGTAAAAAGCAAATATCCAAATTAAAAAGGTTAGTATATCTCCCCTCCCCAATTTTTAAAATAACAAATTACATATATAATCAGGAGGAATTAGAATGAATAAAACAGAATTAGTATTAGCAGTGGTTGAAGCAACAGGATTAGCAAAAAAGGAAGTTGTAACAGTTGTTGAAGCAACATTTGATGCAATTGAATCTACTCTTAAAGAAGAAGGTCAAGTTAAGATCGCTGGGTTTGGCACATTCGAAGTGACCACTCGTGCTGCACGCAAGGGTCGCAACCCTCAGACAGGTGAAGAAATTGATATTCCTGAAACAAAAGCGCCAAAATTTAAAGCTGCTAAAGCACTCAAAGACGCTGTAAAAGGTTAATTTTATTTAAATAAATTACACACTTCTTCAATATTAGAGGTCTATCACGAATATGGGGGTATTCGTGGCTGACTAATGATTATTAATAGAATAATAGTCATTAGTGGGTTGACTACCCAGTACAATTTTTCTCCAAACTGTCTCACTCCCTTTCATAAGTTAGTTCTGACTCACATTTAAGGAGATGGCTACTCCTGAGTCGGATAATATTCATTTATATAGGTTTGAACACCCCTTCTTCAACTTATGCTAAATGAATATTATCGGGCTATTAATGTCAATAAGTCTTCACGCTTAATTAAATGCGACTGTATCCTAACAGGGGCTTATTATAGGAGGCATTTTGCTCGACAATTAAAACTAATTGCGGTGTTGTGCTTCGGCCTTCACTTAAGGTGATTGGATGCGTCCGATCTTCTTTTAAAATTTATTTTCCCAAGCATGTACCTTCTCACACGAGGTATAAAAAACATGTGAATAAGAGACTGGCGATCTACACGCAATGTATGTAGATAAGGTGTGTGACCTGACAAGTATCACAGAGTTTGTCTCAAGAAAGGTTTATTATGGGTCTTACCTTTCTATTCAATTGTACACTTTCAAGACTTTCACTTGAGTAACAATTACACTTGGTATTTCTACAGCACAAGGAATTGTGACTGTCTGACTTGTGGATTAGCTAAATTTTAGTAAGAGTACTGTGTGTACTCCTGTCCATGAGGTTTTTCAAATCGGGGATGCGGTGGCGGAATAGGTAGACGCACAATCTAGGTGGAATTTAAAAGATTTCAAGTCATTACTGAGCCGTTAAATAGAGCAGACGTTCCTAGTCTATACGGTTTTACGAGGTGCAAATCCTCGTCCGTATCTCCACTTTGTTAATTAAATCAGTTCTTCCCCCTCTTTCATATGTAGAGAGGTTATTTTAGTTAGTAAATTCCTTCGGGTGTTTCCCCAGCACCCTTCCGACATTTTTTTATTCCCCTTCTTCTCTCCTTTTTCGGGTGTTCCAATGTGTCGGCATTGGGCATCCGAAGGAATTTATTCGGTTTAAATAAAATTACATATATTTTGGAGGTTTTATAATGGCAAGTAAAAAAACTAATCAAGTTAATTTAAAAGGATTCTTCGATATGGACGTTATGGAAGTGACAGAGCTTACAAAAGACGACGAACTTAGATACGATTTTAAAGAAATTTTATCTGAATTTAACGGTAAACAGGTGAGCATCACTATTAAAGAAGAAAATGAATTGCCTGTTAAAGATAATGAGTAAAGGTTGGTGAGTTAATGGTTGATCCGATTAAATTGAAACGTCACTCTGATGAAAATTTGAAGCAGTGGAAACTTAGGATTTGTGAAAACTATAAGGAATATGGTCTTAGTAACTGGAATGAAGTCGCTGAAGTGATTAACAAAGAAACTGGTGACAAAAAAGGTGAATCAGCTTATCGTAAATGGTTTACTAACTTCAATGAAGGTCGTGACTATCAAAAAGAAGTAGTTGCTGAAGGTAACGGAGCAATTGTTGAACTTGAGCTGAAGAAAATTGAAGTTTTGGAAGAACGTAAAAAGCTCCAAGCCATGAAGAATGAAATCCACAAAAAAACGAGAATCAAAGGCAGAAATGAATTAATGTACGAACATGTTACTGCTGCTATTGAGAATCAACCTTCTCTCCCTCTCCCCTCTTTCAAAGTATTACAACCCAACCACAAACAAAGAGCTGCAATCTTAGGTTTTGGAGATGAGCACTTTGGCAAAGAATTCAAAAGTTTGAATAATGAATACAACGAACAAATCTATCTTGAAAGAATGGCTCAGTTATTAAGTGACACGGTTGAATGTATTCAAAAAGAGTCCTTTAACGAACTTGTAGTCTTAAATGGTGCTGATAGTGTTGAAGGGATGGCTTTGCGTGTTTCACAGTTAACCCCTTTACAATATGGATTCATGGATCAAGTGATTAAATATTCACGTTACAAAGTTGAATGGCTCAAAGAACTGTCTAAATATGTGAAGATTAAATACATACATATCCCCTCTGCTAATCACACAGAACTGAGACTTCATGGGACAAGTCGTGGTGAAATGCCTAAAGAAGATGTTGAACGTATTATTGCAACATACATTCACGACATGCTAAAAGAAAACGAGAGAATTGAAGTACCGCTTTATGATGATGGTATTGTCGATTTTAATTTATTGGAGTTTGAGTTCGTTGCTTGTCATGGTCATCAAATTAAGAACAAAAAGAATGCCATTCGGGATCTTTCTCAATTAAAAAGAAAGTTCTATGACTATATGTATATTTCTCATTTTCATCATGGGAATATGCTCACTGTTGGTGAAGCAGCTGGACATAATGTACAGGTAATCCAACTCCCTTCTGTAATGGGATCAGATGAGTATAGTGACAGTTTAATGACTGGTGCAAAAGCTGGTGCTAACCTATCGATCTTTGAATCTGGCAAAGGAAGAACAATTCAATACGATTACATACTAAATTAAAAGAATAAGGCTGGTGAATACATGGAATTGGCGATGACTGAAGGATATAACTTACATTTGTATGATCCTCAAAATGAAGAATTGTTGATTGATTTAAAAGCCATTCAAGATACGGAAATATATTTTTCTGACGAACATAATACATACTTAATTTTTGCTAGAAATGCGTTTTTGAATTTAGAAGTTCTGAAATTTCTTGGAAAGTATCAATCCCCTACATCATTAGAAACAAAATTAGGGAAAAAGAAAAGCATCTCTATTGGGCGGGACTGCCCAGGCCATAAATTTAAGATTGTTGCTGAGACTATAGGATACCATCCAAAAGACAATAAGTCTCAAACAATTCAACTTGAGTTTAATGATGTAGAAATTATTTCACGTGCTGAATTGAAAGGCCAAAAAGCAGAAATGTCTAGCATGGATTTAATTTTTAAAGTTACCCCAGTAGATGGAGAATTCTTTAAAATTCATTACTAAATAAAACTTTAATTTTAACTTAATTTATTGATGAGGATGATGAATGATGATTGAGAACCAAAACAAAGAACATATTGAATTCCTGCGTGAACACTTAGAAGTACTTACTAGGTTGAAGGAAACTGGATATAAATGTGATCGAGAGATCAATGATGTACTATCGAAATTACATGGAATTGTTTTTAAACAAAAGCCTTCCATTACATTTGGCGAAAACACCTTTTTCTCTGGTGGAGGAAATGTATCAGATAAGTTCCGACTTGGTTTTGTAGACTCTTATTTACACAAGAGATTTAGAGAATTCCAACCTGCACTAACACCAGTCAATGACGAGGACAGGGGTAAGGGCAAATCTACTTTACTTCTGAGCTTCTGTTTTGATGAAGGAGCAATGATTATTGTGGGAACAGTAGCCATTGCTAAATTATATCGGGAAATTCTAGATAAAAATGGGTTTACATCACTAAGCTCATCTCGCTCAATTCTAACAGTTGGACAACTGAAAGGCAGAAAAGGTAGCGCTTATATTGATGAATCTGTTAGTGAAAAACAACTTCAGAATATCAGAGAGAATCAAGAAATTGATATCTTAGGTGGTTTCTATACTACTTAAACACATTTTTAGAACGTCTAGTTGATCTGGGCGTTTCGTAAAATGTGTTTATATTTTTAATTGGAGGTGAGCAAAATTGGCAGTCAGTAAATTGACATGCACATGCTGTGGGAAAGAGCAAAGTGCAATCCAATTCTATAAATCTGAGTCCCCATTTAACAAAAACTCAGGAAAAATAAGTGTTTGCAAATCTTGTTTACAGGAAGAATTCAAAAAGGCACCTGAAGACATTAAACACGTACAGAGTATCTTTCGAATGATTGACAGGCCATTCATCTATGACATCTGGATGTCTTCTCAGGAAGAAGCTAAATTAAAGAGTAAGGGTAATCAATTGAATGTTTTCGGCACCTATATGAAGAATATTGGTATGAAGGATTTCATTTTCAAGAATTGGTCTGACAGTGAATACGATCTAGAAGAACAAGATGAGTACACTAAACAGCTCTTATTATCAAAAAGTGATAGTGATATATCTGAACAAGATATTCAAGAACTGATTCACTTTTGGGGACGTGGTTTAGATTATGAAGATTACGTTTGGCTTCAGAATGAATATGTTGACTTTACTAATCGCTACGAATGCGATTCTAAAGGCATGGAGCTTTTAATAAGTCAGATATGTATGACAATGCTTGATATTAGAAAACGAAGAGAAAATGGTGAAAAAGTTGATCAGCAGCAAAAAACTTTGCAAGATCTACTTGGTTCAAGTAATTTAAAGCCTGTTCAAGAAACTGGAGCAAACGGGGCTGAACAAGAAACTTTCGGAACACTATTAAAAAAATATGAAAATGAAAGGCCTGTTCCAGAACCTGAAGAAAGATGGAGAGATCCTGATAAGATTTCAAAGTACATCAAGGTTTTCTTTTTAGGGCACCTATCTCGTATGTTAGGTGTTAATAATAAATATTCTGATGAATATTGGGAAGAAATTGATCAACTTACCGTTAATGAACCGATTGAAGAAGATGAGGATAATTCTGATGGGCTCAATTAACAACTTCAAACCAGATAGTCATAAAAGAACCAAGGGTATAAACATTTTCAAAAAGACAAGAAATTTTGAAAAGAAAACAAAATCAGAGAGGTTGATGGAAGGTATTGGAGTGTGGGCTTCGTTTTACAGAGCTAACCCTCACCGTTTTGTAAGAGAATATCTTGGTATCACTCTGAAATTGTTCCAATGTATCTTGATCTACATGATGGTACATAATCACTACCTTATGTATCTTGCAAGTCGAGGTCAGGGAAAAACTTGGCTAACCTCAGTTTACTGTTGTGTGCAAGCTATCCTTTTCCCAGGCACAAAAATTGTTATTGCCTCTGGCACTAAAGGGCAAGCAAGAGAAGTTATTGAAAAAATAGACGATCTTAGGAAAGAATCGATAAACCTAAAACGTGAAATTTCTGACCTGAGAACTTCTTCTAACGATGCTAGAGTTGAATTTCATAACGGAAGTTGGATTAAAGTCGTTGCTTCGAATGATGGTGCCCGTTCAAAAAGGGCTAATCTTTTAATTGTTGACGAATTCAGAATGGTTGATTTCGAAATCATTAGCAAAGTTTTAAGGAAATTTTTAACTGCCCCCCGCTCCCCTCGATATCTTGAAAAAGAAGAATACCAACATCTGAAAGAACGAAACAAAGAAATTTACCTCTCCTCATGCTGGTACAAAGTTCACTGGTCTTACAATAGGTTTTTAACATACTTTAATGCAATGATGAAGGGTTCGCAGTATTTCGTGTGTGGGCTGCCATACCAAATCGCTATTAAAGAAGGCCTTTTAGATAAAGATCAAGTTAAGGATGAAATGTCCGAAGAAGACTTTGATTCAGTTGGTTGGTCAATGGAAATGGAAGCACTGTGGTTTGGCGAATCAGAAAAAGCGTATTTTAAATACGAAGATTTAGAGAAAAACAGAAAATTGGCCTCTCCTCTTTTCCCTCAAGATTATTATTCGTTAATTAAAGACTCTAATTTTAAATATGAACCGAAAAAACCTGGTGAGATTAGACTTGTATCAAACGATATCGCTACAATCGCTGGCAAAGAAAATGACGCAAGTGTCTATACTGTTATTAGATTATTGCCAAACGCTACTGGCTTTGATAGACATATTGTGTATATGGAAAGCTTGGTTGGTGGTCATACAGGTACACAAGCTACTAGAATACGGCAATTACAAGAAGATTTCGAATGTGATTATATTGTTTTAGACACTCAAAATGCTGGAATTGGTGTCTATGATGCACTTTGTCAACCTCTGTATGATAAAGAAAGAGCAAAAGAATATGAACCTATTTCTTGTATAAATGACGATAAATTAGCAGATCGTTGTACATATCAGCACGCGAATAAAATCATAT
This sequence comes from Bacillus sp. FSL M8-0350, assembly GCF_038593345.1. NCBI lineage: Bacteria > Bacillati > Bacillota > Bacilli > Caryophanales > Bacillaceae > Bacillus > Bacillus sp. FSL M8-0350. The sequence goes on from NZ_CP151985.1 coordinate 2,061,267, forward strand.
ATAGCATTAAAGCTTATGGTCAATTGAACAGTGAGATAGCAGTCTTATTAAAGGATGGATTTAAAAGAGGGAAAATAAAAATGCCTGTTAGTGAAAATGAAGGCAAAGAATATATGAAAAAATTCAAAGGGTATGAATCATTACCTGAAGAAACTAAAGCTAAGTTTATATCTAGTTACGCTCAGATAACATTGCTGATTAACGAAATGATTAACCTTGAAGCTGAATATGCAGACAACGGACAAGTCAGGTTAAAAGAGCCTAAGAGTAAAAGGAAAGACAGGTATAGTTCTGTTGCCTACGGAAATTATATCGCTTCTTTACTTGAACGAAACATGAATAAGAAACATGATTTTGACGATGATGATGATTTAGTATATTTCTAATAGATTAGAGGTGATAAAGTGACAAAAAAAATCAAACAAGTTGATATTGAATCTGAAGAATATAAGCAAATGCTGAATGATTTCGAAACGTATACGTCTACTTATGCTACTGGTTTTGTTTCGAACTTGTTTTCAAAAGGGATTATAAATGACGTAACTGCTGAACAATTAAAAAAATATTTTTCTTCACCTGATGAACACCAAGATGACATCGAAGATTTAGCCAACTATTTTTATGTATCCACTGCAGAAATTCATCAACTTTTTGAACTCATTGAAGCTCTACCTATATTAAATTTCAAAATAGATTCCTTTGAAAACCCCGATGCTTCAGAGAGTCATATTAAATCAATAAAAAAAGTATTGCATAAGAATAAACACAAGCGTTTGACTAGGGATTTGATGAAACAAACAGCAGCTGCGGGCACTTTGATTGGAATTTGGTTAGGTGATAAAAAATCCCCTTACCCCTTCATCTTCGATGGATTGAAATACGTGCAGCCTTCTTATCGTAGAAATGGTGAATGGGTATGCACATTAGATATGAGTTTTTTTGACAATATTTCAGATAATGATGCCCACCGCAAAGACCTCATTTCGAATTTCCACCCTTATATTACATATCAAGATTATCAAAATTTCCAAAAAGATACCGTTCGATATAAACATAAAGAGCTTCCTCAAAATAGAACGTTCTGTCTTAGAACTGGAACTCTTAAGAGAAATCAGGGTCTAGGTACATCTTGGGTTGCCCCAGGTCTATATGACGTTCTTCATAAGAAAAAGCTTAAAGATGTTGAACAATCCATTGCAAATAAAATTATTAATGCGGTTGCGGTATTAACAATTGGTACTGATAAAAATAATGGAGATTACAGTAACCAAAAACTTCCTAAGCCTATCAAACAAAAGATTCACTCTGGAGTAAAGCAAGCGCTAGAGAAAAACCAAACTGACGGTGTAACTGTCGTTTCCATCCCAGATTATGCAAGCTTAGACTTTCCTGATGTTAAAACTGATGGTTTGGATGGCAAGAAATTCGATCATATAAACAACGACATTCAATCTGCTTATGGTCTTTCTGGCTCTATGTTAAATGGCGAAGGTGGCAACTATGCAACATCTTCATTGAATTTAGATACCTTTTATAAAAGAATCGGAGTTCTTTTGGAAGATATTGAACAAGAAGTTTATCAGAAATTGTTTAATTTAATTCTGCCGAAGAATCAAAGTGATAATTACTATATTGTATACGACAAAGAGAAACCGCTGACTCTCAAAGAGAAGGTTGACTTATTGATGAAATTAAACGATAAAGGTTGGTCTATTAAACATGTAGTTGACAATATTCCTGGTGTGTCGTGGGAATCATACTTAGATCAAACACTTCACGAAACCGAATCATTACAACTACAAGATAAAATCAAGCCATACCAAACATCATATACATTCTCAGGTAACGATTCAGGAAATATTTCTGATGACAGTTCGACTAATGAAAACACTTTAAAAACAAAATCATCAGACGGGAATAACACTCCATAGCTCTCCCCTTTTTGTCTTTGGAAGGAGGTGAAAATACTTGAAAGACAAACAAAAGAAAATTGATTATAAAATTCAATTGAATGAAATTAAAGTAAACGATGATCCATCAAAGTTATCTTGTACATTTGTCATTTTTGACTTCGAAAAGTCTCATAATAACACTGTAATTTCAAAAGATGTAGCTCTTGAAACAGCTACTACCATTATCAATAAGCCAATTGTAGCAAAATATAATGAGGTTGATTCCATTGGAACTGCAACTGATTCATTCGGGTCTCATGAGTTATACTTAAGCACTGATAAACACGGTGATTTAGAGGTGAAGATGGATACCGCAGCAATCGGTGTTTTCACAAGTGAAGGCTACATCATGGAAATGTTGGGCTCTAATGGAGAAAAGACCGAAGTTCTTGCCGCTGATGCCATTCTATGGAGATCACGTTTTAAAGATGCTTGCGATCTGCTTTTAGAGTGGAACTCTAGAGGAATAAATATCAACACGAGTTGCGAATTATTGTATTCAAATTACACATTTAAAGATGGTATTGAATACCTTGAGTCACCTGTTTACTTGGAGGGTCATGCTATTTTGAACTCTGAAAAGCGTGGAGATCAAGATGTTGTACTATCTGCATATGATTCAAGTAAACTATTAAGTTTCAATGAAAAAAATAAATTCGAAAAGCTTGTTGCTCAAGCGATTATCAATGAAAAAGAAGGTGAAAATGTGAAATTCAAAAAAGTTTTTGAGTTGTCTCATAGTGATATTAGATCACTATTGTATTCTGAGCTAGATCCACAATTAGGAGACAATGTTTACTCATATATTTGTGATGTTTATGAAAATTACTTTGTCGTTAATATCGAAGATTACAACGCAAAGACAGACTTATACTTTAAGTACAATTACACAAAGAATGATGACGTTATCGACATCCAATTCGACTCTAAACAAGAAGTGTTCCTTAAGAGAAATTGGGAAGAGGTTACTCCAGAAGAAGTCACGAATCAGCTTAATGCAAAAGATCAGGAAATTAGTGATTTAACAACTAAGTTGTCTGCTAAGGAAGATATAGAATCTAAATTCAATAGCGCAAGCGAAAAACTAGTGCAGCTCAACCAAACGATTGAAGTGTTAGCCCCTTTTAAAGAGCAATACGAAAAAGTTCAATTCGAAGCTCGCTTAAAAGAAAAAGGTGAACATTTTAAAGCTAAATTTAATGCGTTGAATGCTTCGGAGAAATTTGAAACTGAAGAAGTTCAAAAACTTCTATCAGAAATTGCGAAACAGGATGATGCTTCAGATAATGCTTTATTGCAATTGAATTCTATCTTGGTTGATTTGGTTTCTACTAATATCTCCCCTACCGAGATCCCCCCTCTCAGAGAACAATCCAGTATTCGTAAAGAGTTAATTCCAGAAGATGATTCATTCGAAGCAAGATATTATATTAAATAATTGGAGGCAAAAATTAAATGGCTACTAAATTACAAAAAGCTATTACTGAAGTAGGTAAACATACTACAGGCAATTTAAATTCATTGAAAATTAAAACAGTGGCGCACGGCGCTAAAGTATATGGTTCTGATATTGATAATTTCACATTAGTGGAACTAGGATTCAATTCAGACGGAGATCGTATTGCGAAAAAATTGTCTGATAAGACAAAAAAGTCATATCTGATTGCGACTCCAGAAACTCGTTACATGGGTGAGTCACTAAGAGACTTTTACAATGGTGAAGGTGAACGTGCAAGAATTGTTATTCTTGAGCCCGCTTATACTCGCTTCGATGTTTCGGCATTCACACTTAACACTGGTCAAACTGAAGTTAAACGTGGACAAGTGGCTCATTTCGACATTGCTTCGGATAAATATATTCTGAGTGATGCTGCAGCGCCACATGAAGACTATGAAGACTCTTCAGCTAAATTCCTAGTAGTTAATGGTGAAGATGACCTTAGCTATACGATGGGTCAAAAACTTGTTCGACTTGAAGTAATTGAAGCTTAAATAATTACACACAAAATTTCTCAATAAAAGGAGCATTTTAATGTTTGATAATGTAAAAGTTAGAGGCCTATTCAGCCGTGTTCTAAACAACCAAATGGAGCAAAAGGATGAATCGGATATCGAAGAATGTATTAAAAAAGTTTTTGGTGATGGTACTGTTACTCCTGACCCCTCTTTATTACACCAGTTTAACAACTTGGTTGTAGAACAAGCTGACGCAATTGCTAAACCAAAAGTAACTGAGCTATTAAAACTATTTGCTGAGACTTCACAAGAGAAGCCAGGTAATTTAAAACAACTTAAAATCCCTAAGAAAACTAAGGCTAAAGTCGTTTGGTCAGCCTCAGGATCAGGCGTAGACTTGGTTCGTGTTGAAGGTCGTGAATCGATCACAGCCGTTCCGCAAACTATGTCTGCTGGATTCTATTATGAACCGCTTGATCTTGTAACTGACACAATTGCAGCTTTTAATAATCTTGTAAACGATATTGCAGACGCTAAAGTTCGGCTTTATCTAGACAAAATTCACGAACTAACCGCATCAGCTGTTACCTCTGGTAAAATTCCTGCAAAGAACGTTCAGACAGGTTCTAATCTAACTCTGCAAAAATACAGTGAAGTGGCTTCTGTCCTTCAACGATATGGTGGTCGCCCAGTGTTCATCGCTGACTCACTATTGATTGATTACTTCGCATCTCAACAAGCAACTGATCCGAAGTATGTAAACCTTTTATCCGACAAGATTAAAGAGGAACTTCTTACAGCTTTAAACCCTACCACTATCGGAAGAACTACTGCAGTAAACTTAATCAATCCATTCACTGATGAGACTAATTCGAAAGTTGAACTACCTGTAAATAAAGGTTATATGTTTGCTGGGGGTGTTTCACAAAAACCTTTCTCTGTAGTCGAGTATGGTGGTTTGAAACAAATGACAGAGCAAGATATTGAGGATGAAAGAGTCAAAATGAAAATTACCCAATCTGCATCAATCGTTTTATTGTTTGGTGAAGCTATTGGTATTATCGAAGAACAAGCAGCAGTATCTATTTAATTTACACATTAAGGATTTTTTAGGAGGAATATTAGTTGGCGGAAAAAGTTAAATTAGCACGATATAGAAATACATCTTATTTTGTTGGTTACACAGGTGATGGCGCTCTCAAGCAGTATAATTGGGCAGGAAGTAAAAATGGAAAAGTCGATGTCAAAGAAGTTCCAAGAGAGCTAGTTGATTGGTTAACTATGAGTAGCGTATGTTTTGATAAAGGTGAATTGGTTTTGATTGAGGAAAATGAAGAATCAAAAGAAATTCAAGACTCTATTAATGATGTTGAGACTTATGTTAATAACACTCATACCAAAGAAGAAATTGAAACTCTGATCAAGTCTAGCACTATACCTCAACTCAAGAAAAAACTAGCTGAAATCACTGTAGATGCAGAAAAGCAATTTGTAATTGATGTTGCATCAGAATTCAGTGACGATATCGCTAAAGGTAAACTTACAGTTTTAGCTGACTGGATGGGTGTAGAAGATAGTTCTATCCTTTTTGATTAGGCGGTAATTTATGAATACTACATATGATCAAATTTGGCAATGTTTCTTGGACAACTGCAAAACCTCTGACATAAACCTCCCTTCTGATGATGAAGGTATTTACTCTCAAATCAAGAATGCCTCCCTTCTCTTCAATAATCGATTTAGAGATAATCGCATTATATGTGACAATGATACAGAGACTGTAGATCGTCTTCTAAATGAAGATGATCTACTTATCTTGGGAAACTACATACGTTTGGTGTTTTTGAAAAATGAATTAACCGCTTATTCGAGTACATGGCAACCCTTCTCAAAAGACATCGGCACAACTCATTTATCAGCTCAAATTAAAGCATTGGAATCCCAGGTTGATGAACAGCAAAGAACAATTGACAGAATAATCTTTAATACGGAGGTAGATTTCGTATGAGATTATATGTAAATGATCAATTGTATTCTAGCTGCGTTCCACTTAATGAACACCTTATTAGACTAAGCAAGAAAAACAATTCAGTGCTATTCAAATTGGAAGAATTCCTAGATAAAAAACTGATTGCTGACCCCTCTTTGTCTGAAATCAGAGACATTATTTTGTCAGTAAGTGGCGATATCGCACGTTTGGAAAATTCAATTGTTTGTGGTGATCATGATGAGGGACTTTAAGAATTATCATAAGTTTAATCCTAATCAGAAGATTTCTTTTGATGGTCAGGGTATTTTTGAACGTGGATTAGAAGGGTTTCAAGGTGAAGAGATTTTTGTTGACGGTAGTTCTGTGAAATGTCTGATTCAATCTAAATCAAATGACGGATTATTTAGATACATATTAGCTAAACCTGATGAGGTTAAATTGGGCAGTGTTGTTGAATGGGATTTCGGTAATTGGTTAATTGTAACACAGCCTTATGACAATAAGGTTTACAAAAAAGCAGAAATGCGACTGTGCAATAGTTCAATCAAATTATCTTCAGGTGACATATATGTAGATACAGGTAAAATCAATGAAATCACTGGAAAGACAATTACAAAACTTGTTCCTGGTGAAAGCGTGGAAATTCCTTGTGTGTTTGAGAGAACTGTATCAGTTAACGGCTCTGATCAACCGATCAATCTTCCTGATGGCCAAGCTCATATCACTCTCCCCTACTCCACTAATCCTCAATTAAATATTGGGTTAAAAACACAATTTTATTCAGAAGAGTATATTGTCCACGATATTGATTATTCAAAAGTAATTGATGGCGTGGGTACCATTAAACTCATTGCAAAAAAGAAAGTCAGTGATACCAAATGAGTATGATGGTTCAAGAAATGACTGAGTTGTTTAATAGAGCATGGCAGGATATCGATCTAAATCGTCTTCTCTATTATAAAGACACCCCCCTCTCCCCTGATCTTCCTAATGTCCAAGAGTTGGACAACTATTTCGAACCAACCCCAGATGAGAAAACTTCAATTTTCAAGACAATCTTCAAAAGGGCTGCTAAAACAAACGATTTAACTGATGATAAGCCTATTTGCAGAGTGTGTATTTATTTTGGCATCTCTTCGCCTCTCCCTCCGCATTTAAGTGAGAAAGTTTTAGAGCGAGATTTGCATTTTGATGTATACACTCACATTGACACATTCGAAGAAAACGAATTTAGGAGTCTCAAAATTATTGACAGACTTTCAAAGATATATTTAGGGAAGAATGTTGCTGGTTATGGGAAAATACAATTTGTGAGAGGGCAACCAATCGCTAATCCTCCAAGTGGTTACACTGGATACAAATTGATTTTTAAGATTGGTGGGCAAAAATGGTGACTGCATTTAATCTTGATTATTTAATTACTGGGCAGCCCATTAAAACTCCATATGGTGAGTGTTCTTTTATAAAGATTAAAGATTATCCGCAATTCCAAAGCCATTTAGCCTTGTTCAAAATGTCCAAGAAAGAGATTATCTATAACTATAGCAAGAAAGAAAACAATCAATATGGTGAGTTAGACGATTTAATTGCTGAATTAAAAAAAATGACATTGTTTGAGATAACTGGCGAGCTAGAAAACTTCAAAGAAGCATATGAATCAGTCTTTTCCTATATGTTTGGAAAAAACATCTTAGAGGAAATTTCTGAAGATGGTTTCAACGATATTAGAAATTTGATTCTGAAAATGTGCGTACTTAAAGAAGAGAAAATCAGCTCGAATCCCGAAATACAAAGAGCAAACGAACGAAGTCGAAGGGTTAAACAAGCAGATTCAGGCAACGTTGAACTAGCTGACATTATAGATAGTGTTGCAATCGGTGCGAATACCCCAATTCACATTATTAATGAGGGATCGATGTATCAGTTATACAGGCTGTATTATCGACTGGCTCAATTCAAGAATTACGAAACCACTACTTTGTTTGCAACTGTAAGCCCAGAAGCTGGTAAAAACATTGAAAGCTGGAGTAAGTCTATTGACTTATTTGAGGAAGAAAAACACTACATGAGTAGAGAAAGCTTCTTTAATTCAACTAAAGGTTTCGCACAAGGATGATGCATTGCATCGTCTTTTTTTTATTTTAAGGAGGAATTCATTAATGAAAATGGTAATTCAAGACACAGCCGATGTTTATTTTAAACGTAAATCTGATGGACACACTGTGTTTACAACGGAAGCTCAATTAGCTTCACTTTCTGGAGCTATCTCCGAAGAAAAGCTATACGCTGGAATTGGCAACAAGCCTATCTACATTCTCAAGACTCAAAAAGAACTTACACTCTCTGTTAGGAATGCTTTGTTTGATCTTGAATTCTTGGCGATGTCACAAGGTGAAGGTGTGCAAGAAGATGTGAGTGTTAAACTGTTTGATCGAGAGCACAGTATTAAAGTTTCAGAAGATAATAGTGTTGAATTAAAAGGAAAGCCTCTTGCGGATCACATGGTTACTTTTTACAACAAAAATAATCAGACATATCAAGTCATTTCTAACAGCGATGGAAAATACACGTTGCCAACTGCGTTTGTATCTCCTAAGGAAACTGTTACTGCAGTATTCCATGTTGAAAAAATGGGTAGAAGTATGAATATCAAAGCTTCTCGTTTTTCTGAGAGATATGAAGTTGAATACAGAACAATTGCTTACAATCCAGAGACTGAGCAAGTTTACTCTGATATCATCATTCAGTTCCCTAACGTATCACCTTCAGGAGAATTTGAGTTATCTTTAGAAAACGGACAAGCGTTAACTCCAGAGTTCAAATTTGAAGCACTTGCAGATATGGACACTGATAATATGGCTGTGATTTCTGAAATCCCACGTGAACAACCAGAAAAAGAATCGCCGACTCAGCCGGATGAAGGCGCTAATGATGGCGATCTGGGAGCATAATTAAAGGAGGTATATGTTATTGGGTGACTTTTTAAACCAGTCTAATGGGCGATATACATCATCTAAAGATGACGGGAATGGCAACCCTATCACCTCTGTTGAAGTGAACAACAAGGAGCCAATTGATGTAACTCTATCAAATGAAAAAGTTTCTGTGGAAGTTTCTAACACATCTTCCGTTCCTGTTGTTATTAGGAATACAATTCCAATTAAAACAACCGTTCAAAAAGGTTATAAAGAAGCACTGCTTGCCGAAAATGTAGATATTGCAAGTGGAGAGTCTTCTGTATACGCCCTTGATTTGGTAGATGATTTTGGCTTATTTAATACATACGGAATTTCATTATTATCAACGCATGAAGATGAATTGGGTAAAGTTGATTGTGAAGTTTATGCAATCCCTAAGGCTTCCTCTTTATTTTTCCCTTCTTCCGAAAGTGATAAGAACGTATTATTTAATGAATCTACACTTACAAAAAATTCCCCTCTTTCTAAATCTATTTCTTTTAAATCACCTAAAATTTCAATTGTTGTAAAGGCGAGTGGAACTGTTGATTTAACTGGCTTTACTTTAGCTGTATGGGGTATGGATTAATTTATTTAAGAGGAGGTCTCCCCTCCTCTTTTTAAAAGGAGTGATTATTATAGCAGAAGATACAGCTCCTATTGTCGTAATTCCTGATCGTGCATCATTTGTTTTTCATGAGAAGTCAGCCTCCCCTTCTGACGGTGAGCCATTTGAAGTTAAACATTATCAAAAATTAGCCATCAGCATCACTGGGACATCTACTTCAAGAAAAATTTCGTTTGTGGGATTGACGAATGATGATCAGGAAATTGAATTAGGAGGTACTCAGTTAAGTGATTACCGAATAGCAACTGGAACAGAAGGAATTAACGAGGCTTGGGAATTCCCGATTTCCCCTTTCAAAAAAGTATTTATTAAATTAGAAGATGTGACTGATGGAGATGTCTCTGTGTTTGGGGAGGCTTCGACATAATGCTTGATTCATTAGTAAGAGGGTTGTACAAAAGGCTAGAGAAGCAAATCGCTAACCTCAAAGACCTCTTTTTAACCAGTGAGGATTCCATGAAGCGTGATGTTGAAAGCTTCAAAAGGGACAATGATTCATTTAAGTTGGAAATTAAAAGCGACTTAGAAACTCATAAGCAAAACACTAAAAACCCTCATGCTGTCACAAAAGAGCAAGTTGGTCTTGGTGATGTATTGAACATCGAACAAGCCAGCAAGACGGAGTTTAATAAACATCAAAACGACTCTGCTATCCATGTTGATCAAGATCAAAAAGAACAATGGGATAAAAAAGAAACCATTGAAGGTTCGCAAGAGAAAGCTGATTTGGCTTTAGTAAATTCTAAAGAATATACTGATGAGCACGCACAGAAAACAAACTTACATACTCAGCCAGGTGAGAAAGACAAATGGAACGGTTATGAAAGTTTGATAGACATGTTAGCGACAACTTTGGATGCTGCACAAAAATACAAGTTGACTCAAGATGACGGGAAAGCTCAAAATCTTGCAAACGGAACTGATGTACTGACTCTCCCCCCTGGAATTTACACAGGTCAAAGTTTAACTAATGCTCCTTCTGCATCAGATCCCTTCCTCTTCTTAATCAATTCTAAGGACAACTCCAATAAGACTATCTTGGCAATTTCATTGAAAAATAATGAAACATGGCTTTTCACGAGGCTACAAAATGCAAATTCAACTTGGAACAAGCTCGTATCCTCTAATGATCTTAATGTGGTTTGGGTTAATACTACTTTAGTAGTCGGAACTACAAACCCGCAATATCCACTAAGACACAGATATATTCCTGTTTCTAAAACTTTAGAGATACAGGGAACATTCACCGCTCCGCTCGGTGCAACAATTGCCAAGTTATCTTATTTCCCTGTTCAAAACATTGATTTTACAGGTGTTACTGTAGGTTCTTATGGGCAAGCACGAATGACACTAACCACAACAGGAGACTTAATCTATTCCGGTTTGTTTTCTAAGGATGATAGCAAAGTTGAAAGAGTGTCCTTAAATGAAACTATACCACTATCATAAAGAGGGTCACATCTATGAAAACAATATTTTACTATGATGAAAACTTTATTTACTTAAGACAATCTGATTACTTTGAAGGAGAAGTTTTGCCAGAAATGAGCACAGATATCGCACCTCCCCAATCACTATATTTAGGTAAATTCTATCCAGAAGAAAAGACGTGGAAAGAATCAGCTACTCAAGAATACATGGATTCTTTTAAAGTCGAACCTGAGCCATCTGAAATAAGCATAGTTAAACAACGGGTATCTGATCTTTATTATATTATTGCGATGGGAGGAATTTAATTGGATATTGACTGGTATGAGTTGATTAAAAGTTTTTATGATGAAGGTTCATGGTCTAAAGAAAGAGTATACAATACGGTAGCTGCTGGCCGAATTACGCCTGAACAATACGAACAAATTACTGGGGAGCAGTATACTCCACAATAAAATAAGAATTTTATCTAGACACCTCTCCCCTATTTGAGGTGTTTTTATTTTAATCATAAGGAGAGATATGATGACAACACAAAAATTAACGCTGGATCATATTAAAGAGGGAAATAAAAAGTACGATGAGAAAGTTAAAGTTCAGTTAGATGATAAATTCCATGTTCACATCTACCCCAATTTTGATCCAGTTAAGATTACTCAAATGATCAAAATGGCTCTAGAAGATGTAGTTGAAATTGAGTCGAATAAAAAGTTCAAGCACAAGCTTAATTTCGTTGATCTTCTAAACATTTATACAATCCTAACCTTCAGTGATATCGCTAATATCCCACAAGGAATCACATCGAAAGTTAACTTAATGAGTGAATTGGTTAAGTCCCCATACTATAAAATAATCAACGATTCTTTTCCTAAAGAGAGTTTCGAAAGCATTGATGAGAAATTGCGTTCCATGACAGAAGGAATGATCAAAACTCAAGAGGCACTTACTGATAAAGCGAACGAAGAAATCTTGAAAAAAGTTGAAAAACTAACTGTTGAAGCGTAATGGCTAAGAATCATAAAGAATTAGCCGTTATGCTTGAAAAAGCAGCTTTAAAAGCCTTGCAGACTGGCAGTCATACAAAAGGGCTCTTAGTCAAAACAGGTCAAGAGCAAGTCCAATCTGTTGTGTATGACTCGTACAATCCTGTGGAATACAATCGAACTGGTGAATTAAAGGCGTCATTTGTTGTAGCGAATGAATCAAACGGTATTTCGTTAGATAACACAAGAACAGATGAAGGGCGAGATGTTGCGACTATTGTTGAGACTGGTGAAGGTTATCAATTCCCTGACGAATATGGTTATGGCTATGGTGAGCCTCGTCCTTTTATGAGCAACACTGCTGAAAAGCTCAAACACAGTGGTGAATTAGTGGAAGCTGCTATGAAAGATGTTCGCAAGGCTGGTTACAAGACAATCAAATAGCCTGGCGGTGAATTTAATAATGAGTAAAAATATTGAACAAAACATGCTCCGCAAAAGAGCACAGAAACTGCCCGAAGTAACTGATGAAATGTGGTCTCAAGTTGATCAAGAACACCAAGATTTAGTTACTGAATTTTTAGATGCTAACTCATTTAGAGATAAGACTAGAAAGCAGTATAATTCTACCCTTCGCCAATTTTTCTGGTGGGTGCACACTTCTTTAAATGGCAAGAAACTTTATAAAATAACCAAAAGGGATTTTATAAGATATCAGAGTTTCTTAAAAAATCGTGGTATGTCTTCGAGTGGAATATCATTGAAAAAAGCTTCAGTGTCATCTCTTAATAATTATATTGAGAGTATTGTTGCAGAAGAAGAACAAAACTATAAAGCTTTTAGAAATTTCACACGTGGTCTACCTGCAATTCCTAAGACAGTTACATATGAAAAAGTTAAAGTGACATACGATGATTACAAGCTGATGATGGACACATTAAAAGAAGATGAAAATTACCTCGGTATGGCTTGGTTAGCGACAGCATTCAATGTTGGTGCCAGAAGAGCTGAAATTGTACAGTTTAAAACAGAGATACTTGATTATCCCATCAAGGAAGGCAACCCTTACATTACCGCTCATAAAATAATCGGTAAAGGCAGAGGTGAGGGAAAACAATTGGAATACATGGTTAACTTAGAGGCATTAGAATACATGCGAATATGGAAAGAAAAACGTGGATATGATCATGAATATATCTTTACGACTCAATATGGTGGAGAACCAAAACAGATGTCGGAGTCTTGGGCAGATTATTTTTGCTCGGATGTACTTTCTGATATTCTTGGTAGACGTATCAATCCTCATTTATTCAAGGCATCATGTATTACTTATCTCCTTGAAGTTAAGAAGGTCAAATTGGAATTGGTCAGCAAGAAAATAGCGCATCATGAAGATGTTTCAACAACAATTAAACACTATGACTTAAGAGATTTCGAGGAAGAAAAAAATCAAATTTTTAGTTGAAATCCCTCTTTTATTCAGAATCAAGATCCTTCTTTTGAGGGATTTTGCTTATGGTTAAAAATATCAACACCTTCTCTCTTTTGGTTCTTGATGATAGAATTGATGTATAAAAAAGCACATTTGAAAGTGTTAGGAGTAATTCATATGCTTAGTTTAAGTGAACGACTGAAGTGGTTGAGAAATGCCCACCAACCTAAGTTAACTCAGCAATCTCTTGCAGATGAATTGAATTTAAGCCGAGCGACTTACGCTAGATACGAAACTGGAGATAATGAACCTGATATTGATACTCTTAGAAGGTTAGCTAAATTATATAAAATAAGCATTGAGTATCTAATAACGGGCGAAGAATTCAGTGGGAATGTATCCAAATTTGAAATAGACAATCCGAAAATAGCAAGCCTTTTCAATGATCTTTTAAAAGCTCCTAACCATAAAGTTGAAGAGTTGATTCAGTTTTGGGAATTTATTAAAACCAGAAAATGAAATAGCTTTATCATCCCCACTTACTTAACGAGGGGTTTTTCTATTCCATCATTTAACAACTCTCCCCTTCTGCCGATAATTCTGTTGAGGTGGTAAAGGAATGAATTGTGAAAATTGTATGGGGAAATTCGATAAGGAAACAATGGAAGATGCTTTGTTGAATTGAAACGAGAAGGATTTTATAAAATATTTGAATATACATTTTTCAATTGAAGGTCAATCAGATAGTTTAAGGGAAAAAGTGAATGTTCTAAGATCGCTTGATGAAGTAGTCTTAGAAATAGCTTCAGCAAGAATTGATGGTCTTGAAAAAATCTATGATGATAAACATACTATATTCTTTATTGGAGCTTTGATCGCAGCTGCTACACCTGCAGTAACTGTTGCATTCTTGCCTTTTACTTCAGGAGAAGTGTATCCGAGGATAGCTGCATCCTTGTTTACGCTATGTTCATTAATGTTTTTCAAGAAATATTTAAATAAGGATAAAAATGTCCTAGCCGTACTTATATCATTTAGAAAATTGCTGATGCAAGCACTTGCTAAAAAGAACGATGTTGCTGATGGTTAATCCTCTCCCCTGCCCTGTTCCTCTAGGTTGGGTATCATGGTATACTATAGGAAAAATATACTGGTGGTGGGAATGAGTGGGTTGGTGGATAACTATTGTAGTTTTACTCATTGTCAGTTGGTTTTTAATCAAACTTGACATTTTTGCTGATAAAGAAAAAATTAAAGAAGATAACATAAGAAAAAAATTTCTAAGTCATGGTATTAAATCTGATGTGTCATGTATAGATCAAGATTTCAGAAGGAAAATTGTCCTCGATGAACCAAATAGTCAATTTGTTATTTATGAAATGTTTGATGAAAATCGAATAGATGAATACAATGTTCCTTTTGCAAAAATAATTAAATCTGAAATATTTTTTGATGATAATGCTGTGACTAAAGTATCTAGGGGTGGGCAAGTTTCAGGTGCTTTAGTTGGAGGGCTTGTTGGAGGAGGAGTAGGTGCTATCATTGGAGGTCTATCTTCCAGTACTACTCAGACAAAGACTTTCAAAAGCATTGATTTGAAGCTAACAGTGGAAGACTTTAAAAATCCCATATTCAAATTTCCTTTCTTGCCTACTAAAAATGAAATTGGATTTGATCTAGTCAATGGTCTCAAAGCTGAAGATCCAAAGGTTAAACTCGCCCTAGAGAATGCTGAAAAATGGCAAGGTATACTTGAGGTTGCAATAAGAAAAGCAAGTAAAGTCGCTCAATAATTGAGGGGCTTTTTTATTTTGTTATTTGAAAGGATGTGAGCAATTAATTGAGCGAACAACTAAAAATATTTGTTACTCCAGTAGCAGATACCTCTCCACAGACCACTGCTGATCTAAACAAGCAAATAAAACAAATTCAATCTAAGCTAAATGCCCTCGAATTAAAAACAAACATTGACAACAACACCCTAAAGACTCTAAAAGAGTTCACTTCTACATTTGATAAATATCAGTCGGATTTAAAAAATTACAACGACACTGTCAAAGAAACTACAAAAATCACCCAACACCTTAATGGCAATGTTACAAAGGTAACTCAGGAACATAAGCGTAATGGAGAGATTATACAAAGAACAACTGAGAAAATTAAGGAACAAACGAGCGAAACCAATAAATTGGCAAGTGCTCAACAAAAACTCGGTCAAGTTTTTAAAAGTATTGAGAGAATGAATGCTCAAGGTAAGGTTACAGGTTCTACTCAGAAAAATCGTAATGGTTACAAAGATTATACATATAATCTTGATGAAAAAGGAAACGTGAAAAACTCTACTGTTTCCACTAACTTCGATAAAAAAAGAAAAGATATTGATGCGTTAAACGCCTCTCTTCAGAGACTTCGTGAGCAAGGTATTCTATCTAATACTACCCTCTCCTCTCTCGGCCGTAAAATCAACCTTGCTCAATCTTCAGCTCAAATTGACTCTCTCAAACAAAAAATTCGCACATTGGATGACAAGTCGTCTGCTGTAGCAAAAAACAATGAGTTAAAACAAACCATTGCACTATATCAACGCCAAGCTCAACTTAATGCAAATAATTTAACTAGCAAATATGGCAATAACTTGAGTAATCAAAGCAAGGCGCAAATTCAAGAATACCTTCTTGCTGTGACTCAACTCACCTCTAAAACCCCTGCATTATCTTCAAAGATTAAAGACCTCAATATGCAGTTTAGAGAGCTTTCAGCCTCTATTCAAAACTCAACTCAAAGAGCAACATCATTTGGTCAACAATTAGGCGATGCTTTTAGTCGTATTCCAGCATATTTGCTCTCAGGTTCTATATTTTATGGAGCTATTACAGCTCTAAAAAATATAACTCAGCAAGCTGTTGAAATCGACACTCTAATGACAAATATCCGAAGAGTCATGGATTTGCCAGATTACAAATTCAATGAACTCCTTCAAACTTCTTTAGATTTAAGTAACGATTTATCAAACAAAGTTTCAGATGTACTTGAAATCACGGGAAGCTTTGGACGTATGGGATTTCAGGCAGATGAGTTAACTGATTTAACCAAAACTGCACAAGTATTGCAGAATATTTCTGATTTAACTGCAACTGATACAGTAAATTCACTTACTGCTGCTATGCTCAACTTCAATATTTCCGCAAAAGACTCTATCCAAATTGCTGATAAATTGAATGAAGTTGACAATAATTTTAGTATAAGCACACTCGACATGGCTAATTCGATAAGAAAAGCTGGAAGTACCGCAGCAACTTTTGGTGTTGAATTAAATGACTTAATCGGCTATACAGCAGCCATCGGAAGCACCACACGAGAAAGCGGAAATATAGTCGGTAAACGAATTGCTGACTTTAAATCTCTTCTGATTGACTTGGAACTCCTAACGTATAGACGAGGACAACAAGGGGCAAGCGTAATGGCAGCCTGAACGACTGAGCGAAGAGACACTTTTTGTGAAGCGACAGTCTGAACTTCTATGGAAACATAGAGAGTGTGGTTGAAGTGCCACACCGCCATTTATTAATGGTCAGTAACCTTTAAGGTGAAGTAACAGAATCGAACTCGTTAAAAACCATATTCGCAAGAATAGGCAATAACAGAAGCTCCATTAAAGCCTTAGATCAAATAGGAATTTCTGTACAAACAGCAGCTGGTGAAGCAAAAACATCCAGTGAGCTTATTGGAGAAGTTGCGGAAAAATGGGATAGCTTATCAGATGCCCAAAAGCAAAACACTTCAATAGGTGTAGCAGGTATTTACCAACTATCCAGATTTAACGCCCTCTTAAATAACTATTCTATCTATCAAGATGCGGCCAATACAGCTGCAAACTCTATGGGCTCTGCATGGAAAGAGCAAGAAAAGTATGCAGACAGTTTACAAGCAAGAATAAATAGACTTCAAAATACGGTAACTGAATTTGCTGTTGCAGCAAGTGATGCATTCATCTCAGATGGACTTATCGCTTCTACTGAAGCTCTCGGGAATTTCATGGGATTGACCACTGGTTTAGTTAAAAATATCGGCTTCCTTGCTCCTGCTTTCGCAACAGCTACAGTGGCTACTATACTGTTTTCTAATGCTTTAAGAACAACGGCTATGCAAAGTGGCGCTCAAATCATTAACACACTTAAAGCGCTCCCTCTCACATTGCAAACATACTCTACTGGTGCAGGAATAGCGACAACCACAAACAGAGTTCTTTCCCTTTCCTTTGCCACTTTAGGAAAAGCAGCAAAATCTGCTGGATTGTTTTTAGCTGGAGCTGCATTACCTATTGCGGGTTTCGCTGCATTGGGATTTGTTGTTGAGAAATTAGTTAGCGCTTATTCTGATGCAAAAAAAGCTCAAGAGGATTTCGAAACTGCACAAAGCACCTCTATTGAAGCTTGGACTACCAATAAAGAAGCAACTCAAGGATTAATTGATAAGTATAAAGAACTCCGTAAAGCTAAAGAAGACAATCAGCTAACGCCAGAAAAAGAACAAGAATACTTATCAGTTTCTCAACAGTTGGCGGCAACGTTCCCTAACCTAGTTGAAGGATATGATGCTCAAGGAAATGCCATCATCAAGAATAACGAGGCCTTAAAAGAGGCAATCAAATATACTGAAGAGATGGCAAACTTCAATAAACGTGATTTAAAAGATAATGCAACTTACAACTTTGAAGATCAAATTAAAAAGCTAAAAGATTTGAACAAAGAAATGGAAGCTAATAGAACTTTAGCTGATAACTACAAAGAAGGTTCAAGTTGGATTACTAGAATCTTCGAAAACCCCTTTGCTAATGATGATGATTATATAAAAGAAGGATACAAATACGAACGTGAAGCCTTGCGTGCGAAACAATCCATTGTTAGTGCAAATGCTGAAATTCAGGCTTCGGTATTAGATGTAATCAGTGCATTTAATTCCATTGATATTAACCCAAACATCAAACAATCAATCACCGATATATTAAACACAATGGACTTCAGCAAGTTAAGTCCTGAACAGCTTAAGAGCTTTTCGCAGCAAGTAGCTGTCATTATGGACTCGCTCCAAAAGTCACTAAACAATGGCAACGGCTCGGAATTTGATAAACAAACAGACTCACTAAAATCTCTTATTACTGAGTTTTCAGATGGGAAAGTGAAAGTCGATAACTTGAACCTCTCCTACTCTACTCTTAAGGATTCGTTAGATCAGGCTAAAAATTCTGGCGATTCAGCGAAAGTCACCTGGAATGAAAATGGTGAAGGTGTAGATGAGTTAGGTGAATCGGTTGGAAATCTATCCGATAAGCTCAAAGAAGTTAAAGGTGATATTGAAGCTACGACAGGTGTATTAGATCAATTACTGCAATCTGGCCAAGCTACAGCAGCAATGGAAGCTTTACAAGGTGATGTATACGATGATTTAGCTGATCAGGTATCCCCTCTCAATGGATTACTGGAAAAAATGGCTGAAGGCAAGTCAATCTCGGCTTCAGAAGCGATGAAGCTTATTCAAAAGGAAAAAGATTTAGCGGGTGCGATTTCAGTTGAAAACGGCATTGTGAAAATAAATCGTGATGCAGTAATAAAGCTGCGAAACGCAAAGGTTAAAGCATATGCAGATATGCAAACATCCGTAAAGCAAGAACTATTGAATCAAGCTAATGCATTAAGTAAAAAAATCGGATATTACAAGTCTGAAATTACAGCCATTAAAACTGTTCAAGATGCTCTTAGAAAGAAAGCGGAGTTAGAAAAACTCAAAGAAGATTCTTTGAAAATGACCAATGGCAAGCAAGATCAACTCGCTATCGAACAATTTAAAGCAGCTCAAAGAGATCTTGGTGAATTATCAGGTATCACTGATCAACTAGAAGAATTAGATAAGCTGTCAGACTTAACTCAAGCATCTCTAAATGAAACAGGAACGTCTTTTGAAACAATGTCGGATTCAGCTGACAAGGCTTCAAAATCAACGAAAGATTCAATCTATGTTGCAGACAAATATAAAGAAGCATTAGAGCGAGTCAATAAGCAGATTGAGGAACAAAACAGAAAAACTAACGACTATCCTAAATGGTCACAGAAATATCGTGATTCAATTAAGAAGGAAATCAAGGCGTTAGAAAGAAAAGAAAAACTTCTTAAGAGTCAGATTAAGCTACTTAAAGAACAAATTAAATCTGGATACATTGCTCAAACGGGCATAGTTGATTCTTCTTCATCCTACTCCCCTTCTAGCTCTTCATATTCTGCTTCAGGTGGTTCTTACTCAGGGAAATACTCAAACATTATTAATCAAGCTGCATCGAAATACAATGTTCCAGCTGCGTTAATTGCTGCGGTTATTAAGCAAGAATCTAACTTCAACCCTAATGCTCGTTCATCGGTTGGAGCGAGTGGTTTAATGCAACTTATGCCAGCAACGGCCAGAGGTCTTGGAGTTAAGAATTCTAGGGATCCTTATCAAAACGTAATGGGCGGTACCAAGTATCTTAAGCAAATGCTTGATAAGTTTGGATCGATTGAAAAAGCATTAGCTGCATACAATGCGGGGCCTGGCAATGTAACCAAGTATGGTGGCATTCCTCCATTTAAAGAAACACAAAATTACGTTAAGAAAGTAAACAACTACTTTAAACAAATGGGCGGTTCACTATCCTCTAGTGGTGGATCGGCTGCTGGTTACTATGACTCAATGAGAAGAACATCTCATTTCGGTCAGCAAGAAAAAGGTTTACGCTCTGCTCCTCATAAAGGTTTAGATTTAGCTGCTAAATCTGGTACTCCTATCAAGTCTCTAAAATCAGGTAAAGTCCTTACTGCAGCATACTCTAAATCTGCTGGTTATTGGGTAGTTGTTCAACAAGATGACGGCACCGTAGCAAAGTATATGCATATGCAAAAAGGTCTCAATGTTAAGGCTGGCCAAAAGGTTCAAGCTGGTCAAACTCTCGGCAAGATGGGAAGCACTGGTCGTTCTACTGGCACTCATCTTCATATGCAGATTGAAAAAAACGGTAAAGCGATTGATCCAGAAGCATATATGCAACAAATCGGCTCAGATTTGTCTAGCTCTGAAGCTGAACGTCAACAAGCTATTTCACAAGCTAAATCAGATTTATTGGGACTTGAAGGTGACCTATCTTCTGTTAAAGACCAGATTCAAGACCTACAATATGAAATCGTTCAGTCAAAACTTGATGAATTTGAAAAACGCAAGTCTGATTTAGAGTTGAAAGTTGCTCAAAACCAATCTAAAGCCAGTCGCTATCTCAACGATAGTGCTCAGTTTAGAAAATATACAAATGAGCAACGTAAAGCAGTTGAAGCGCAACAAAAGATTCAGCAACAAAAAGTTAGTTGGATCAATAAAGAATTAAAACAAAACAAACAGTTAAACTCTGCTCAACGTGATCAATTACGTGAAGAATTAAAACAAGCTAAGCTGGATCTTATTAGTATTAAAGATCAGGTTTATGAATTACAGGCTACCATTGTTCAATCTAAAACTGATCAAATTCTTAACAATATTGACAAATCAGTTAAAAAGACTGAATCAAAGCTAAAAAATGTTGATATTAAGATTCAGACGACCGAAGACGACAATCAGAAGGTTAAATACTATAGTCAGCAAATCAAGCTGATTCAACAGCAACAAAAAGAAGCTGCTAAATACATAACACAGCTTGAAAAACAGAAAAAAGCAGCTAAGGGATTCCCTGAAATCCAAAAGCAAATATCGGACGAAATCGCTTCTTGGAAAGATAAGCAAAAGGATTTCAACCTAGAGCTATATCAAACCAAGAAAAGCATCAAAGATATTTATAAGTCGCTTGCTGATGAAGTTGTCTCCATTTATAAAGAGATGTACGAAAAGATGCGCGATATTGAGCTTGAAGCTCATCGTAAAGCTACTCAAGATATCATTGATGGCATTGACAAGGAAGACGATGAAGCTAAGTTCCAAAAAGATTTAAAAGATCGTCAGGAAAGCATTCAAAAGCTTCTAGATCAGATAAATCAATACGCATTAGATGATTCAGAGTTTGGTAAGTCAAAGGTTAAAGAGCTTACCGAACAGATGCAAAAAGAACAGCTTGATTTAGATCAATTTCTGAAAGATCGGGAAAACTCAAAGCGTAAAGAAGCGCTACAAGATCAACTTGAAAAAGATGAGAAATCAATCAACACAAAATATGATGATCTTGTAAACGATGAGCGTGGGTTCAAGGATTTAGAAGGAAAATTGATGAACGGTAAGATTAGTGATATCAATAAACAGCTTTCTGAGTTCACTAAATTCATCAATTCAAATATGGAGTCAATCGGCAAGTCTATCTCTAACAATTTGATCGATAAGCTTAAAGAGGCTTCAAATGCTCTTGGTGTTGTCGTTAAGGGAAATACAACAGGTAAAAAGGTAGCCGCTTTTGACACTGGTGGTTACACTGGTACTGGCTTAGGTAGTGGTAAATTAGCTGTACTCCATGATAAAGAGCTAGTTCTTAACAAGACTGACACTGAATATATGCTTAAAGCTGTCGAAACTGTTAGAGACATCAGTCAAAATGATGTGCCATTTACCCCGAAATGGGGTTCTGGACAAAAACTGAGCTCCGCTTTAACTAGTGTGCCAACTGAAGCAGTTAAATTAGCAGGAGCGAATATTGTGAAAAGCGCTGCGTCAGCTATTAGCATTATTCCTAGTGCGATCACAAAACTTACAAAAGCTCCTCAGTCTACAGTTATGTCTTCTGTGTCGAATGATCAGGGCGATGTTTACAATCTAACCTTGCAGATTGATAAAATGGTTGGTGATGAGAATGGCGCAAACAGTGTAATGGAAAACATCAGAAGAGGATTAAAGCAAATGAAAGGTAAGGTATAAGAGTCTGAAATCAGGCTCTTTTCCTTTTAACTAAGGAGATTTTAAATGATAAAAGAAAGCCAATATTTTTTATTTAATCATATAAGATCTATTGATATGGGTGTTGTTAATGTTAATACTGATGGTGGCCTACAAGAAGAGAACTTTTTAGCGGGAAAGACAATTAACGAAACGTTTCTTAAAGATAGACCTGATCCTATTGTTGATAGTATTGTTTATGAACCTTTTGAGATGCCTTTGAACTTTTATGTTGATCAGAACATTCGTGAAGGATTTTATAAAAATAGAAATCTAACGCAAAAGAAACTAAGAGAAATTGCAAGATGGCTAAGTGTGTCTGACTACTCTCCCCTCTCCTTCAGCTCGAATTTAGATATCGTTTACTACGCAATTCCATTGAATGCTATGGACTTAGTACATAACTGTTCTGAAGACGGTTATATAAGATTGACTATGAAAGTCCTCCCTTTTAAATTCAGCACAAAAATCTCAACACCTTGGATAAACCCTTCAAATAAAGTTGACAACATTATCACTTTTGACAATAAGGGAGACTTAGATGTCCCTCTCTCAATGGAGATTCAAAAAATAGGTGATGGGAATTTAAAAATCACGAATCTTAGTATGTATCGAACTCCTTTCACAATTGATAATTTAAAAGATAAAGAAGTACTACAAATAGACTCGGTAAAAGAGCTAATGGAATCTAGTGTGACGGGCTACGAATGTTACGAGCAATCAAACGAAAGCTATGTGATTCTTGGTGAAGGTCAAAATAGAATCAAAATTGAGGGTTCTTGCTTGATAAGATTTAGCTATCGATTCAAATATTATTAAGGAGGTTGCTATGAATTTAGGAGAATTCACTTTTAAGCCAGGTAAGCTTAAATTAGAGCTATGTAAGACGAACAAAAAGAAAATCGCAAATATTGTTGATTTTAATAGCGCATCAGTCAACCTAAATCACGCAGCCATTAATGATTTGAGTTTTAGCATACCTCTTAAAGCTAGATATGGTGATAAAATAAAGACCAATCACATAGCGCAACTTATTAAACAGTGGTATTTGATTAAGGCTACTTTTTTTAACCGAACTGAATATTATGTGATTGACAGTATTACTAAAAATAGCACATCAGAAAAAGAAGAAATTCAGGTAAGCTGCCAACTCTCTCCTTACATGCTAAACAAGCCAAAAATCAGGCAATATGAAGGTATATCAAAGAACCTCCAAGAAATCGGTGAGGTTTGTCTTAAGGGAACTGGTTGGACTGTTGGAGAAATTGAAAGTACACTTAATGAAAAAAGACGATCATTCTCCATTGGATCAATTACATCAAGGTTTGATTTTCTAAGGAATATTTGTGAAACATTTGACGCTGTGCCTGTGTTTGACACTATCAATAATAAAATATCCTTCTTCGAAAAGGACAGTGTATCTAAATACAAAGGTGTTAAGATTTCATCTCGTAACTTTATGATTGATATGACAGATACTAGAAGCATGGATGATGTCGTGACTAGGCTTCATGTAACCGGAAAAGACGGCATTGTTATCAATTCAGTAAATCCGACAGGTCAAGGTTACTTGGATGACTTCAGCTTCTTTTTAAACCCATTTCAACGTGATGAAAACAGGAATGTAGTAAAAAAAAGTGACTACATGAGCAATGAATTGTGTCATGCTTTGTTAGATTACAATGAGATGGTAAACAAGGAATCTGGAGCATTTAAAGCTTTGTTGAATGAAAAAAAACAAATAGAAGCCAACAAAACAACTCAAGAAAATGAACTATTTATACTGAAAAGCTTAGAATTACAACAAATCCTAGATCGAATCGAAGTTGTCAAAGAAACTAATGGTGATACCAAGGATTTAATTAAACAAAGGGATGCAAAGATAAAAGAGGTAGACGCAAAAAAAGCTGAGATTGATCAGAGTAATTCAGAACTTTCTGCGATAAGTGACCAGATTCAACAACTTAGAAACAAGCTAGATATGGATAGTTATTTAGGTGAAAAACTGTCAATTGAACTGTCTAAATTTATTCACGAAGATGAATGGACTAATGAAAATATCTTCGATGAAACGGAATTGTACGAAAAGAGTTATGAAGAGTTGGATAAGCGTAAATCCCCTCCTATCGACATCAAAACAAATATAGTCAATTTTTATAATGCTCTAAGTGAAAAGGAGTATTGGGACAGAGTTTCTTTAGGTGATATTGTTAGAGTGCAAAATAAGCAATTTGCAACTGAATATAAAGCAACCTTAACTGGTATGAGCTTAAATTTTGATGATGCATCTATTTCTGTAGCAGTCTCAAATGGAAAAAAAACTAAAAAAGACGATGACTTTATCCAATTGCTTTATAGAGTTGATAAAGCATCTACTGAATTCAACACTCGGAAAATCGATTATGATACGCTTGCCACAAATTACAATGCACGTAATGATCGCATTTCAATTCCTCCTTCTCCTCCTACAATCGGATTGAAATCCGTATCACACAAAGTAAATGAAAATGGTTCTGTAGATATTTCGGTCTCTTGGAATTATCCAACCACTGATGAAGATAAATACAACATTGACGGCTTTGTCGTACATTGTTATCCTGACACATCTTCAGATACCTACTTGTTTGGTGCTTCGTTAGCAAAGGAGCAACGAATTTCAGTTAGATATGATAAGCGAATAGCTACCTTTACTTCACAAGTTCCAACAAAATATTTCACTTTTGGAGTACAGTCCTACAGAAATGTTGAAACCTCAATTAGTTCCAATGGTGTTTTGTTATCAGACATTGTTCAACCGCAAACGCCAAGTGAGAATCCTTATAGACCTTCCAGTACCGTTGAGGTCAAAGGAAAAGTAAATGGATTGTATCAGATTTCTACAAGTGAAAAGCCCTCAAATCCAGATGTAGGTACCATTTGGATTGACCCAGCAAACAATAAATCTGAACTATATGATGGTGAACAATGGATTGTCCAGACTGCAGGTAGTGCAGACTCTTTAAATGGGATCACTCCTGCTTTACATGAAGAACCAAACACTATTCCTGTAAGAGACGACAACGGTGTGATTTCAGCATCTATTTCGGGTAGCGCATCTAAATTAGGTGAGTATACAGACCAAGATTTTATTCTAAACACAGCAAAAGATTCACCAAATGGAGTTGCGGCATTAGATGCTAATGGAAAAATTAAGCCGACCAATCTTCAGCAATTAAATTTCGCAGGTACTTATATCGGCAATGGGACTCAAAATAGAACAGTCTCCCTTCCCTTTTCCCCTTCCCTGGTTAAGATTAAATCAACAGTTCAAAGCGATCCTGCGTTAGCTATTGTGAGCACTAGTGGAGGCT
This sequence comes from Bacillus sp. FSL M8-0350, assembly GCF_038593345.1. Lineage (NCBI taxonomy): Bacteria > Bacillati > Bacillota > Bacilli > Caryophanales > Bacillaceae > Bacillus > Bacillus sp. FSL M8-0350. The sequence continues at coordinate 2,086,874 of NZ_CP151985.1, forward strand.
ATGTGGAGGAAATATTCGAATCAAATATCTATCTTAAAGGAATAAACAACCTTCCCGATAACACAAACGGACGACTTGCGAATATGGGGTTTGTTACTGGTTCTGATTCAACTTTTAAAGGCAACAAAGAAGGAGTCACATACTTCTTCGAAGCATATAGAAATCTATAGGAAAGGAGTGATTCTATATGGATTTCCCAAATCTGTATAATGATCCAATCTTATACAACAAAAGAAAAAACACTTACGATGATCCTTATATGAGCTATGATGAAACCCACTCTATTCTAAATGGACGAATATTTTTAACTGAAAACCCTAATCGTGAAAATAGAGTTGTAGTAAGTGGCGGAAATACTGAGTGGAAAGAAATTGAAGATGGTGAATTAGAAGATGACTGTTATCGTGTTGATTACATGATGGGAGTTGTCTTTTTTAATGCCTCTAACGAAGGAAAAGAATTGCAAGTTAAATACGTTGGCGAAGGTGCTCACTTCTTCCCTGCAGCACGTATTTGGATTAAACGTTCAGGTAATACAGTCGTTGAGACACTTCAAGGATTAATTGATGAAGCAGAAGATTGCATTATTCGCATGAACGAGAGAATTTTAGAGTGTGAACGAGTCATCAAGCGCTGTATAGAAATAACCACTTGGTGCCGTCAAATTACTTCGCAATATGAACGTGTTGTTGAAGAAACGAAGAAGAAATACTATCCATCTGTCAATAACTACTCTGATTTAATTGTTGAATACCCAAACCCTCAGGTTGGTTGGACTGTCGCGGTTAAGAACATAAAAACAGTTTATCGCTGGGATGGATTCGAATGGGTTGATATAGGTGTTTCAGAAGTATATGAAGGATTCAATATTCTTTTGAGCGCTTATGAGCCACACAGTTTAAATTATATTTGGTATCAAGATGAGAGTTTAAGTCCTACCAAGAAAAGAGTTGTTATTTCCAACGCAGCTCCAGAAACAGGCCAGATATGGTATAAGCCTGATTGATACACATAAAGGAGGAATTAATTAATGGGCTTTAGAATGCCACATCCTGTTACTGGCGAATATGTACCAATGGCCATTGAATTGCTGAAATCTGACGGTGTTGGATATACCGCACCTGAAATTAAAGCTAAATTTGATGGAATTCTAGATTCAGTAACAAACCTGTCCACAACAACTACTGACAAGTTGAAAGAAATGGCTGATTTAATCGGAGACATTGGCGAGCTTGCAGGAGATACTGGAAGCATTGTAGATACAATTAAAAAAGAACTAAACCAACGTGGAATAAACGTTAAATGGCTTGGAGCAGTTGGTGATGGTGAAACAGATGACACACCTGCTTTCCTCGCTGCAGAAGCACTATCTAACAATGAGTATCCGATCTTCGTTCCACCAGGTACTTATTTAGCTGATCAAGCCGACTTGAAAGGTAATTACTTCGGTAACGGCGCATTCCTTATTGTCAAAGAAAGAGAAGCTTATAATGCTACTGCTCCTCCAAGTCAAAAAAGAGATCAACGGCTGTTCCCTCTTACCTCTACCCCTCTTCCTATCCTCAATGAATTCTATGGAAAAAATTCAGGATATAAAATTACTTTAGACGCTTACGGCAACACATCTACAGGGGAAGATTCTTTAAGAAACCTCACTTCTGGCAAGCAAAATACTGCTATTGGCTTCTTATCTCAAATGAATAACCAAACACAATACTCAAATGTTTCACTTGGTGGAAGTTCACTATCCCAAGGAACATATTACAGTCGTACTACAGCTATCGGTAACAACTCCTTAAAATGGGCAGGTATTAAAGATCCGATAGTTTCTAGACATGAGTTGTGGCTTAATGAAAAAGATTTGAATAATATTTGGAATATTTCAGGGACGGATTCTTACATTCTTAAGCAGATGAACCCAGAAGTTGAAAAGCTGATTCAGCCTACAGGATACCCTGCTCCTCAAGGTGCAGTTATTGTTAACGAGGGCGGAGGATTCCCTGCAGCAACTTCTTCATCTCAAGTGCTAGGGAATACTGGAATTGGACGTAACGCCTTGCTTCAATTGGTTAGAGGTATCCATAATACCGCAATTGGATATCAAGCTCTAGCAAGATCTTATACTACCGAAAGATGTACTGCTATTGGTGCATTTGCATTGGCCAACAACCTTGCTGGTAAAGAAAATATCGGTATTGGTAGAAATGCAATGAAGTACAACCAAACTGGTCAAAAGAACATTGTTATCGGCAATAACGCTATGGGTTATGATGTTTTCGGTACTAGAAATATCTTCATTGGGCATCAAGCTGGACAAAGATCAAACGGAAATAAGAATGCATCTCATACTTTAAATACCGTTATTGGAACTTACGCTCATCAAAATAAAACAGACGGTGAAGCAAACGTCTCTATCGGTGCTAGAACACTTCTGAACGGTGCCAATGGTAGTCGTAACGTTGTTGTAGGGACTGAAGCTGGCATCAACTATACTGGCAACAATTCAATCATCATCGGAAATAAAGCGATGCCTAACAGCAACCAAGATCGATTATTGTGGATTGATTATGGTAATGATGGCAATGCCTCTCCTTTCATCTATGGTGATATGGGAAACAACATTATGAACGTTCGTGCAAACCTAAGACCAGACACTGATGCATCTCAATCGCTAGGGGCTCCATCAAGACGATGGGCAAACATCTATGCTTCAAATGGAACGATCAATACTTCTGATGAAAGATACAAACAAAACATTACTGATATTCCTGATGAATGGCTGGACGCATGGTCGGAAGTTGATTTCTGTAGATTTAAGTTTAAAGATGCAGTAAGTGAAAAAGGAAGTTCTGCAAGATGGCATATTGGTGTCATTGCTCAAAAAATTGACGAAGTGTTTAAAAAGCATGGCTTGGATGCAACTGAGATCGGATTGCTTTGTTATGACAGATGGGACTCTGAATTTGTAAACAAGGTAGATCCCAAAACTGGAGAATTCGGTGAGAAAATCGAAGTTGTAAAAGGCGGATACATGTGGGGCATTCGTGCTGATGAGTGTCAATTCCTAGAAATGGCTCTAATGAGACGTGAAACCGAAAAGATGCAACAAGAGATGCGTGAACTTAAGGCTGCATTATTGAAATAAAACTATGATTTTATAGGAATATATTCAATACATAACAGAGAAAGACAGAGCATGTGTGAGAACGAGAGAGCTTCGGTTATCCCCTGCTCTCTTTTTGTGCTCAAAAAATTAATTGGAGGAATTTACTTAATGAATATTACACAAAGTTTGTTGACTCCCAACAAATACTCCAGACCTCAAACGGCTTTAAAAGGTGTGAAAGCTATTGTGATTCACTGGGTTGCTAATCCAGGGTCATCTGCTGAAGGCAACCGCAACTTCTTCAACAATCGAAAGAGTGGTACATCAGGCTTTGGATCAGCGCATTACATTGTCGAAGGTACTAAAGTAATTCAATGTTTGCCGAACAGTGAGCTGGCTTATCATGTTGGTTCGAATGTTTATACAGCAAGCGCCCTGCGAAATTTAAGTTCTTACCCTAACAACTGCACCATTGGTATTGAGATGACGCATCCTGATTGGACTGGCAAACCTGATGCTACAACTTACAAAACAACTGTAGAATTGGCAGCTTCTCTGCTTAAAACCTATCGACTTAAATCTGAAAATCTGTGGACGCATAATCAAGTGGTTGGCTGGAAAGATTGCCATCGTTATTACACTAACAATCCTAGTGCTTGGGTTCAATTTGTCAGCGATGTTAATAAAGCTTTAACAGGAAAAACTGTAACTATTCCAACTCCAAAGCCAACTAACAAGAATGATCTTGAACTTGTTGAAACATACGGTCTTGGAGACAAAGGTACGAAAGTAAAAGAAATTCAATCTAATCTAATTAAGCTCGGTTATAAATTACCGAAATACGGTGCTGACTCTCACTTTGGAGATGAAACTGTCGCTGCTATGAAGGCATTCCAGAAAGCAAACAAGCTTGCAGTAGACGGGATCGCTGGTAAAGCAACTCTTGCTAAAATGAAGGAATTGTTAACTAAATCTAAAGCCCCTTCTTCCTCTACTCCCTCCAAGTCTAACTCTTCTAAAGCAAGTGGCTCTCTAAAATCTAAAGTAGACGGTCTTCGATTTTATGCTAAAGCTTCTTGGGACGATAAAGATGTTGTCGGCACTGTGAATAAAGGCGTTGGATTCCCTACCGTTGTCGAAAAAGTAAAAGTTGGCACAGCATATCAATATAAAGTGAAAAACTCAAAAGGAGCAGCGTTTTATATCACTGCTTCAGATAAATTTGTTGAGGTAACAGGTGCGGTTAAATCCCCTTCTCCTACTAAGACAACTTCAAAGCAAAAACAGGCTTCTAAGAGTTCATCAATTAAATCTGTTGGAAAAATCAAAATTATCGGCGTGTCAAATGCAGCTATTATTATGGATAAGCCTGACCGAAATTCAGCCAAGAATTTAGGCACTGTAGCATTGGGCAAAACAATTGAAATCTCTGGATCTGTTAAGGGTGGCAACAATCCTAAAGGATACTGGGAAGTAATCTACAAAGGAAAGCGTGCCTATATTTCAGGTCAGTATGGAAGCAAAGTATAACTAAATTAATATAGATTTTTGTGGGTTTTCAAATATCCATGAGGATTTATGAAAATCAACTTCAAGGAGGTGAACTAAAATCACCTCCTTCTCTAAGGCTGGTGTCAAATGGAAAGTAATGACGTACATGTTCGTATAAGCTTGCTTGAAGAAAAATCAAATCAGCAAGCGATTCAAATTGTTAAACTAGAAGATAAAACAAATACACTTAACAGAATTGAAATGATATGCGAACAACAACTTGAATTTAATAAAGAATCTCAAAAGCAATCGAAAGAGTTAACTTCAACACTCATTGAAATGAGCAATAATTTAAAAAACCTCAATAAATCTTATGAAAAATTAGATACACGGGTTGAAACTCTTGAACGAAGTGATTCAACAAGAAAGATAGATCCTTCACAGTTTACCAAAGATATTTTTTATAAGATTCTTCCCTCAGTAGCTACAACGATAATCGGAGCGTATTTGCTATACCATTTCGGAATTAATAAATAAGGAGCTTGATGTAATGAAAATCAACTGGAAAGTACGTTTAAAAAAGAAAACATTTTGGGTGTCAATCCTCTCAGCCACCCTTTTATTCGTTCAAATGATCGCTGAAGCATTCGGTTATGACTTAACAGGGTTTGGCGATGATCTAACTGTGAAATTTAATGCACTTCTCACATTCTTATCCATTGTCGGTATTGTGGATGACCCTACTACTAGAGGTGTATCTGACAGTGATCAAGCTTTAGAATATGACGAGCCTAGAAAATAATGAATACAGTCAACATTAAGTATTCGCCATACCCAAATAAATTCAGCGAAGCTCAAATTAATGCTGAGGGTGAGGAAAAAGTTCTAACTCTGTTGTTAGACGAAGTTGAAGTTCCCCAAGCTGATGAAGAAAGTGAGCCAGCTATCTTCCCCGTTCTCAAGATTTCACTCTCTGAAGGCTTGGGCAACGAAGACATTTTAAGGATGGAAAAAGAAGATGCTAAAGCATTTCTTCAAGTTTTAAAAGATATGATTAAACAAATGTGAGAGGGGTAATCCCTCTCTTTTTTTCATTTTTAATGGAGGTTAAATTATGCGATTAGGATCTGGATACAAAGGCTCTTTAAAACTAGAGTCAACAAACATTGAGAACTTCGATATTGTCCCTCCAGAATCAAAAGGTTCGAATAGACCGACACAGTTTTATAAATTTCAATTTCGCAATGACCAAGATTGCACTGTTTCTATAAATCACGGAGAGCCCATTTTCATCAGGTCTGGGGATGGCTTTTCAATGGATCATATTGACACTCCTATCTTTAGCTTTGTAATCAAAGAAAAAGGGATTCAGTATAACTTTGCTGGTGCTCACACATGAGTTTTTTTAATCCCAGATTAAACAACGGAATATCACTGAAATGGTCTTTTGAATATACGCCTGACGAGAACGAGCGAATGGTCTCGTTTATTGAAGTTCCAGATTACGACCCAACTAAAGATCAACTTTCAGTTATCGTTGGAGGAGTTGAGTGCTCCCCTTCCTCTTATGTAAAAACTGATAAAAACAAAATAACCTTTAATAACCTCGTTGATACGAATTTATTCGAGATCATGGTGAGATGTTTTGGATAGAAATGAGGTGATAATTTGAATTTAATCTTACAGACCATACAACACTTAGCTGGCAAAGAGGCAATCCTGGTTGTTGAAAGTAAAGCAAAGCTCTCAAACGGACTAGAAGGCGCTATCTACGCTGTTTTAAATGATGAATCCCAATCTAATAAGCCAACTCTCTATATTTATAAAAATGGAAAATTTGAGCTTGTTAGTGGGTCATCTGTCGGTGATACAGAATTAAGTTTTCTTGACCTGATAGACACGCCTGCTTCGTATGAAGGGTATGCGAACAAGTGGATTAAGATAAATCCAAGTGGTACTGGGCTAATATTTGTTGATGCTCCGCAAGGTGGTGGATCAGGCGGTGACGCTTCTTCGGTCGCGTTCACCCCTACTGATTCAATTGAATCTGATACCGTACAAACAGCTATTGAGGAAATGGACTTCAAAAAAGCTCCTGTTGATAGTCCTGTATTTGAGGGCGTAGTCCAATTACCTGAAACAACTTCCATTGGAAATGTTAAACCTAAAGAGATTGCTTACTTACAAGGGTTAACAGGCAATGTCGAAAATAGGTTAAAAACTACAGCAGAAGACATCAGAACAGTTAATGATTCTATTGATCAACTTGAGATAAAAAGTCATGTACACAGCAACAAGCAAGTGATTGATAAATTTACTGAGCAAAACGGCAACCTGATGTATGGCAACTCAAAAGTTGCTTCAGGAGATATGCAAAAATTAATATATGATGCTGATGGCGATGATATTGTCGATTTCGCAAAATCACTCTCTGGCCAAGTTGTATCAATCGATGAAATTAATAGCCTATTAGGCGTAACAGGCAATATCCAGGATCAGATTAATGGGATCACTACAGGAGTTCAGTTTAAAGGTGAATTTGATACATATTCAGCTGCAATGCAAGCTTTCCCTTCTCCTCAACGTGGATATTGGATTTTCATTAAGAGTGATTCGAATCACAGTGGAAGTAAAACTCAGTACATCTACAGTGGAGATGTTTGGGTTTATGCTGGAGGTGCTTCTTCCATAAATGATGCCACATCAACAGTTAAGGGCGGAATTACACTGAGTGGTGACTTAACAGGTTCAGCTTCTCTCCCCCAACTAATTAAAAATGGCGTTGAAGCTGGAACTTACATTAATCCCACAGTCACTGTCGATGATAAGGGAAGAGTTTCAAGCATAGCGAATGGCCAATCAATTACTATTAATGACAATAACGTTGATAAGGTGTCTACATGGTCAAGCGATAAAATTAATGACTCGTTAAATTTCAAGTCTAATACTAATCATACTCATACTAACCTGCACGATCCTGCTCTAGTAGGCACAGTTTTAGTTGATGAATCTGGTATCGGAAACAATAAAGTTCTCGCATATAACGAAGGCACTGAAAGACTTAATTACGTATCTGTTGAAAGCAGTTCAGTGTTTGTAGGCATGAAGAAAATTACAGGGAACTATGAATTGATTGCTGGAGGATATACGAAGCTGGCAGTAGATGAAACTGGCAAGAAGATCACTATCACATCAATTAACAGTGGCGGGATTAAATATCGTTATGAATCATTGCCCAATGAACGTTCTGCCCCAGCTAAGTTGTTTAATGTACCAGAATACGAAAACAACAATGACACAATGATGGTTTACAAAAACGGTGTTCTTCAATCAAAACAGATGGATTACATTGAAAAATCGAATAAATCTATTGAATTTATTAAAGAAATCCCTGTTGAAGACCATATTGTTTTTATTGCAATGTCAGGAGGACGAGGTGGAGTGCCTACTTTAAACGAGATTAATGATACTGTTGCATTGCTGCCAAGTGAAACAAAAACACTCTCACTAGATGCATGGTTTGATAAATATGATATTAGAACCATTTACGCAAAAGATGAGAACAAGAATTTAATTTCCGTGTCTGTTTTTGACAAATCTTCAAATGGTGACGTTGTTTATCAGAGTTTGAAATCTAATTCAATCTACGATATCGCTAACATTCCTTGTCAAGATAAAGATGGAACGCAGAAAATACATGTTCAATTGATCAATCACAGTCAGAACAATGCTCTAGTAACACTAAAAATCAAAACAACAAACTTACTATAGGAGGTTATTTATGGGATACATATTTACAACAGGGACTTGTCTTAAGAGCGACCTCTACTCAGTGATTAAAAACTCTTTAATTAATGCTGGTTGGGAAAACAAATCTTCTAACGCCACTTCTGATTATGATGTCTTTTATTCTACTGGAGAATCAGGAGATAAAAAACTTGTATTTCAGATGAGAGCAACTGATACCACAGACAAAAACTCAATAATCTCAACTGATTATTGCGCAGCCTCGTTAAGATTAATTGAAACATACACTCCTGGTTCAAATGGGGTTGCAGGGACAGTAGGTAGACCAAGTGAACCGTGGAAGTATTTCATGGTATCTCCTAGTTCAGGCACACTGTCGAAAGACACTACGATGACTTATCGTCTTAACGTTAACAAAAATAGATTGATTATAGTCATTGAAAGTCCTTCCGCAACAGGAATCGGAAGTGTTCTAAATTACATTGGTATTCCTGATGAAATTTATGCAGATGAACCAGATAGCAGAGGATTAATTTTTGCAACAACTTCAAGAGCTGATGCTGTAAGCAACCTGATTATCTCAAATTCACCAGTCAACATTGCTCCAGCAACAAGTGCTACAGTTAGACCAATCATAGTGAATCTTTCACCAAAGAATCCAAATACTCAAGGCTTATACATGCTTTCCGAATTCTATTATGGAAACACAAGTGAAGGGACTCGTGGTAAACTCACTGGAATTTATGGATTGCCAAATGATAATGTGTTGCATGGAAGCATTATAGAAGACGGTTCAAGACAATACTTCGTTGTTGTTCCAGGCGTATTTTCCAGTAATACATTTGGTTCTGCTGCTTTAGCAATCGAAGTCACAGGATATTAATTATGGGCGTATTCAAGAAGGAAACCATTAAGAAAAAGAATCTGTATAACCGTATTATATCCTTATTAATCGGTGCTGGATGGACTAATGTTACATCGAATCCAAGCACAGATTTTGATGTCATGTATTCTACAGGTGAGTCTGGTAAAGAAAGCATCTATTTTAACATCAGGCCATTCGGTAGTGCAGTTACTTCCCCTTCTGCTTCAACAAATTTTTCATCAACGGATTACGCCTACTTTTCCTTCAGACTATGTAAGGAGTATACCCCTTCAACTACCCCAATGAGTCCTGGAACCTTCAAAAGAAATGAAGCTTGGAACATTGTTTTTATAACAACTGCTGCAACACTTAACCCAGAAACTGATTTGACTTTGTATTACTCAGTAAATAGGGATAGGATAATTTTTGCTGTCGCCCCTCCTATTATCTTGAGATCGAATGCCAGCATATGCTATTTTGGGAAGCCTACTATTTATGGTAAAACAGCTAAGAATGTAAATTGTCTTTATGCTACTTCAGCTAACCCGTTGACTACTGGAAAAGCATTAATAGACGATCAAGCAGATTATCCTCAAGCAGCTTCTTATTTAACAAGTACCTTTATGAGCGATAACCTAACCAACATTTTTGGCACTATGTTTATCAGTCCAATTGCTTTTGGTGACTCCCTAGAAGGTGTGAGAGGCTATTTAGATGGACTATATGCCATAAAAGATACTGGTCTGTTAGATGGAGATGTTTACATCGACTCTATTACAAAGAAAAAATATAGGGTGTTCAATACTTACTACACAACTAATAGAACAACCTCTTTCCCTTCAAACTACATTGGAATTGAGGTGGAATAATGGATAAGCTAAAAGGATTTGTAATGAGCTCAACTCTATATGGCCAGAGGAAGCCATCATATACTAAAGTCAAGATTGTTTCACCTACGCCTGTTGTGGGGTTAAGGGACTCGAATTTCGAAAAACAGATCATTGTTTCGGATCCCTTTGCAATTAAATCAGCTAAGAAAAAAACTGATATTAGAAAAGGATTCGTTTTAGGTGGAACAACCGCGAATGCCCCTAGACAAACACCATTAGAGCACAGTTGGACTAAGGGGATGAAGAATTAATGTCTGATACAATTTTCAATAAAATAACTGTTTTAAAGAAAGATTTATACAGCAAGTTGAAGCAAATCATGCTTGAATCAGGATGGCAGAATATTTCTAGTCGTCCATCAACTGACTATGATGTAATGTTTTCGAACGGTGAAGATGGAAAGAAGGAAATTCATTTCCAGATGAGGGATATTGCTAGTACAATTGCTGGATCATCTACATCATTTTCAAATTCAAGCTCACGATTTTTCTCAATGCGATTATCAGGAAAGTATCTACCTGGATCTTCTGGTGTTACTGGAACATTTTCAAAAAATAGTGACACATGGAAAGCTGTAGCGATAACTTATCAATCAGAAATTCTTCCTAATCAGCCAATCGAACTTTATTATAACTGCAATAAGGACAGACTTATCTTCTTGACTGACTATTCTCTGTCGCTTGCACTGCCATCTACATTGAATTACATAGGTTTTCCAGTAGCTTTCGCTGATGAGCATGAATGGTGCTCATGTGTATTTGCATCAAGCAGCATTGGAAGTGGCAGAAGATTATATTTAACTGACATCAAAAATGATTATTCAGTAAATGCGCCAATCACTAGCTTGACCTACTTAGGTTTAGGCAGTAAGAATAAAATCGGTGAAAAAATATTGATGAGTAATATGTTTTATGGGAGTACGAGCGAAGGATTAAAGGGTACGATACCTGAAGTTTTCTCGTTCGGTTCTACAGATGGACTTGTTAATGGAGACTTAATTAAAAATGAAGAAAAAATATACAAAGTTTTTGAAACAACTCCTGGAACATCAACAGTTTATTCTTCATTTATTTCAAAATTTATTGCAATTAGAGTTCAGTGAACAACAAAGCCCCTTCTCGTTTGAGCAGGGGTATTTTTTTCATTTTTTTAGATAAACAAAAAATAGGCATCCCTTGTTCCTGGTAAGATCATTGGGATGACCTATCTCCTTCTTTACTAAGCCAGCCCTCTTGTAGGCCTCATTGTACATTGCCGGGATGCGCCAACATCCTGGCTTCTTTCTAGTTGCAAAAACAGACATCTCATGAACGTGGACAGTTGTGGAGATATCTGTTTTTGTTTAGCCTAGGCTATTACACTAGCCCAAGCTCATTCCTCCTCAAAGGAGGTGAATAAAATGATGAAAATTACAACATGCTTGTTTTTAATAATAGCATCAGCAAACCTCCTAATTAATTTGCTGATCTTAATCAAGCAATTGTAAGTTCATCTAGTCTGAAGAATGGTCCAGTTGGGCCATTTTTTGTTTTTCCTCCGTCTTCAAATTAGAAGACCTCATCTAATTTTATCTCAATCCAATTTTTATTTCAACATTAACTTTGATGACCACCTGTTAAACCAGCTCTATATAATGCTGTACCGCCTTTAGTGTATGAAACTGCCCTCAACAACGCTTTTGAACCGTATTTATTTCTAATGCCATCCATCACAAAACCAAGCTGTCTTTTTTTCTCTAATCCACTTTCATCAAATAAAGTCAGCTGCTGATTTAAATCCTCTTCAACTTTACTTAGAGTAACGGAAATGCTTCTAACTGTTTTATGTTGATAAAAGGTGTTAAACAACTCCATACATGTCTTATATATGTCCATAGTGATATTGGTTGGACTTTCAATTGTTTTACTCCTGTGAAACCCTCCACCATATTCCTCTTTGCTGTAGCCTATACCCAAACTGATTGTTCTTCCCACTTTGTTGTGATCCCTAGTTCTCTTAGCAACCTCTTCACATATTTCCAAGATGACAGCTTTTATTTCGTCTTTAGATGTATAGTCTCTGAGTAAGATTTGACTCTTTCCAAAGCTCACTTGTCCCTGTAATACTGGAGCACCTATTTCAGACAAATCAATCCCCCACGCATGGTGATACATCTGGTTCCCCATTACTCCGAATTTCTTTTCTAAGGTTTCTAGTGAATACTTAGCTAATGCACCAACTGTGAATATGCCCATTCGATTCAAATTTTGTTCCATTCGTTTACCAATCCCCCACATTTTAGAGATAGGTTTGACTGGCCATAGCTTTTGTGGAATGTCTTCATATCTCCATCTAACTATACCGTTCGGTGCTTTCTTACTTTCTAAATCCAAAGCAAGTTTGCTGATCAGCATATTATCACCAATTCCAATTGTACAAGGTAAGCCAAATTCTCGCATGATGGCATCTTGGATATGTTCAGCAATCTCTTCAACACTGTTCCACATTCTCATAACACCATCAACTTTTAAAAAGGATTCGTCTATGGAATAAGTGTGAACATCACATTCTGGAACGTAACGATAAAACAATTGAGTGATTTTAGTTGAAACGTTTATAAAGGTATCCATTTTAGGGTTTACAATATGGATTCTTGGATCATCTGGAATTTCAAATAACCTTGATCCTGTCTTAATCTTAAAATCTTGTTTGAGTTTTGGACTTGCAGCTAACACCACACTCCCCTGCCTCTCTGTGTTACCTACAACAGCCAAGTAACACTCAAGAGGATCTAAGCCCATCATAACTGCTGAAATGGATGCGTAAAAGGATTTCATATCAACGCAGAGTATCTTGTGACGTGGAAACTTGGTGTAATCAATCATAAGAAACACCCACTATGTCATCTAATAAAACAAAGTGAATATCATCTGATAAATCCTTTATATGTAGCATTTTCTTTTCGTAGTTGATGTATTGTGTAAAACCTTTTAGTTGATTGACAACTCCCAAATCAAAAATTGAAAAATTCAACGGCTTGTTAACACTCATTGCATAGGCGATTATTGATTCAAATTCTTCTGCTTGTTGTTCATCTATAATTGGCTTATCTGTTTTTTTCGTTTCTGCTAGATCGTGTTTAAGTCGTGCAACATGCTCAGGTAACATCATCGCTGTCCATTTGATTGTGCCTCTGTCTCTAAGCATTTAATCACTCCTTCTTGAATGATTAAATAGTAACAGAACAAACGTTCTTTATCAATCCGTTTCAAGAACTTTTGTTCGATGTAAATATTGGTATACAAATTCTATCCTTCTGTTACAATTTATGTATAACAATTAGGAGGTTAACAATGTCACTTACATCGAACTTAAGCAAAGTACCACAATTCAAAGAAATAATTGCTGCTATTGCGCCTAAAAAGAAAGATTTCAAAACTGCAAGTGGGAAAAATCCCTTTTCTAAAGAGTATGAAACGTTAGTACCTTATACATTGGAGAAACCATCTGATGCAAGTTTAATAGGGACTGCCTTTGATTACTTGGCAAGGTTTAGAATAGCCCAAATAATAAATCTAGAGATGAGCTTTAAAGAACTAGTTGCCTATAACGGTCTTAAAAAATTGCAAAAATTCACTGGAGATAATAGTTTAGAAGATAAATATTATTCAACTATCCAAAAAGACATTGATACCTTTATTAAAGGCGAACAGTCATTAAACAACGAGGTTTGTGAGACAGCTTTAAAACTTGCGAACTTGGAGAGATATTCTAGAGCTAATGTACTGTCAGGTGTTAGAGAGACTGATATTTTCTATATACAGAGAAAGGACACGCTAATTGATGAGCTCACTGGATTAATGAAGACATTTGAAGAAAAATTCATTAGCAGTGGATTTGTTAAAACAGACAGCAAAGTGGTCTTCAATCCTCACTTTGGTATTGCTTCCCTATTGGTTGATGGTGCAGATGCAGATATTCTAGTTGATGATGTACTTTATGATTTCAAAGTGGTTAAAGATGTGGGATACAAGTCTGCGGATGTTCTTCAGCTGACTGGTTACTTCCTTCTTAATCAACTTTTAAAAGAAATAGAGCATAACTATGGCGTATCAGAAAGCCTTCCTTTCGATGATATTGAATTCAGTAAAATTTGTCTTTATAAAGCAAGGTTCGGTGAATGTGAATACTTTGATTTTAATGATATCAACGAGCAAGATATTCGTGCTGCGCTTATTAGGCTTGCTGAATACTTTTTAAACAATCCTGATAAAACAGTTAAATATACAATGCTAAAAGCTCATCCAGGTTATGATTTAGAAGAATATGATGATGCTTTACGTTCTATAGTTAATTCAAACTAAGACACCCCTTACTGGGTGTTTTTTAATATCCTTCTCTTAAGGCTGATGGAGCATCAATATGTGACACATTTTTATTAAGCCAGTCAAAACAGTCAGTCTACTTTTTCCTGAATCATATGCCTATTTTAATAAAAAACCCTCCTTTAATGGAGGGCGGTAGTTAGTTGTTACTTTTATCCTTTGTTTTTAATATATTGATCCAGAAACTCTCTAACTGACTTTCTTTTTGGATATATCCCTAAATTTTCGTATGCCCATATTGCTCTTCTTTGAGATCCGTTAATTTCTTGATTCAATACATCTTCATAATTTAAATCTAAAGAGAATTTTCCATTCGCATCTAACTTCATAGTTAAATTTGTCCATTTTTCAGGATTAATTAATTCATGTGCTTGTTGTAGCTCTTCAAATAAATCATGTAATTTTATTAAAAACTCGTTATAAATTGACTTACTCACATGATGATCTTCAGGTATATTATGCGAGTAATGATATGCCGTTTCTCCCTTTAATCTGTAATAAAAATTAATCTCTGCAGAGTCGTCTAATATTTCGGCATATAAACAGACTTCGTCCCACTCTTTTGGTATCATCTCATTAACAGTTTCTGCAATTTCACCATACAGGGAATCTAGTTTCTCTATTTCCATTGTTTATCCACCTTTTTGATTTTTAATAATTGATCTTTGTAATTCGTCATCACCTATTTTAAATTCTACAATAAAACGTTCTGGTCTCAATGAATCACTTTTATAAACGGGCTCTATTGAAACAGATACTTTCTCAGGAGGAACTTCTTTCAATGCAGCTAACCACTCTTGTTCCATCTGATACCATTTCCCGCCACTACGATTAATTTGTGAATTCATCGGAAGTAGGTTATCAATATCACCTGAACCTTTAAAAATAGTTGCAATCAAGTGACCTCCGTCATCATCTAGTAATCGATCTGGCTTTCCTGAATTTGACTGAGCGTACTGGTTTCTTTTGACCTCTCCGTATTTTAAATCACTTGCTTCGACTTTGACAATACGTCCGTAGTGATCGGTTGTGTAGGTGTAACCTTGTTTGGTTGAATAGACAACATTAGGTTTTAGCACTTTTTTACGTTTCCATCTCACATAATGATCTCCGTATTTCACAACGGCTGGTGGCGATTTGGGTGCTGGTAATCGTCTGCCTGTTTTAGAGATTCCATATACAGGTTGATTGTCCAGGCGCTTTGCCATAGAGAGGAGTTTATTTTTGAGATTTTCTCCGTCAAACACGTTATACGGCAGCTTCGGGCCGCCAGCCATTTGAAACTTTGGTGAGTATGGCAATAGATTCGGAATAGAAACTCTGTCTAATGATTTTGCTCCTTGCTCAAGGCCTTTCTTCACCGTCGTTTTGGCTGCTGTTGTCCCCGTTTTTGTAATGGCACCTGCCCCTTTAGAACCAAAGACGATTTCTGCTAGAGAACCAGTTGCATAGGCGAACCAGTGGGATCGAGAATATGCATCACCATCGATGACTTCTTTTTGGAATGAGTCTGAAATCGACTTTCCAATCGCTTTCGATGTTTCAATTGGATGTGAAACAGCCGTTACGACCGACTCAACGGCACCTCCAGGATCTGTCACAAGATCATAGATGCCAACTACTGTATCTTTGGCCACATCATATAGCCCAACTGCTGCACCTTTTACAACATCAACGAACCCCTCTGATGCTTCTTCCTGCGCTTTGATCTGGAGAAGCTGGCTGTAATATATTTTTTGATCGTAGGAAAGATTTTCATATCCAATTTCGTCTACAATCTCAAAGTATTTTTCCTCTGATATACACGAAGGATCGTTGAGTTTTTCTTTCAATTCTTTGATTCTTCGTTTCTCTTTTTCTTCTTTTTTCAATTTTAAATATGCTTTCACCTGTGCATCGATTTTATCATGATTCTTGTACACATCTGTCTCATGAAATGCTTTTGAATCGTAATAGATGGGCTGCGCATTTTTCCCTTTTCCTGTAGCAGCCATCATTTTTGCATAAAAGGTTGCAAGATGTTTCTCAATCGCTTCTGATTTTTCGTATTCAGTTTTTAGGGCATGATCTAATTTATGTACAGCATCAATTGCCTCTTTCCTTTTTTTATTCGCATCGTCTAAATGTTCATTGACCTCTTTACTTGAAAATACATTCAGTTCTATGAGATCACTGATGTCATCAAAAATAGTGGATAGGGCTTCTTTTTGTTCCTTGACCATATCTTTATTATTCTGAATCCCTTGTTTCAGTTGAGCGTCTAAGAAATGCTCATCAATAAATGTACTCCCGCCTAACGATTCATCATCAAGCTTTCCTTTTACCCCATCTAAAAAAGCTTTTTGCATATCAATAAAATCAAGATAAGTGTCTGTGTAAAGCGCAAGATCCTCATAAAAGGCTTTGATATTGTCTGCACCTTTTCCAGTAAATTCATCACCGAGATTGGCAACACCTTGTAATGCCTTTTTCAAATCTGTTATTTCTTCCCGAAGCTGTTCATATGCCTTTGACCTTTTCTCAACAGCCGATATAAGGGAGGGGGCGTCTAATATTTTCATAACAAAAAGACTCCTTTTATGGAATATTCTTTTACTAGAATACCATAAGGAGTCTGACACTTTAATCCACTTTATCGTTTTTTAACCAATTATCCTCCAGAGCTCCCTCTTGATGCGACGGTTTGGACATCATCATGTTGAGGTTGAATGAAACCATTTGTAAAGAAAAGTGTACCTAATGCTACCACAGCTATTGATAATGGAATAAAAAAAGACTTTTTCATTTAATTCACTCCTTTTCCTACAAATTGACTTGCATGTAAGGCTCTTTTATAGTATTTCAATGATTGTTGCAACAAACCTTTTTCCTCTAAATATTTCGCCACATCAACCAAGATTTCCTCTAAATCAACCCATACACCTTTTCTTTCAAGATCTGAGCATAAGGTACTGATATTATTTATTTGGCTCTCAGCAACATCACAAACAAGCTCTTTCAATAATTTAAATTTAATCTTAAAAATTTCATGATCAACTTGTTCAGACAAGCTATAACCACGATCGATTAATTCTATTGCTTCTTTACTTTGAGTTGATATTTCAACTCTAGATAATTCGTACAAGCATCTCAATTTCAATAAATCATTTTTTTCGATTTCTCTGTAGCTTAAGGTGCGCCTATATAGTTCAGCAGCACTTGAGTAATTGCCTTTTTTGCTTTCCAAAAATCCCATATTGTAATACAGGTGTATGATTAAGTGATTATCGTCTATTTTCTTAATCATTTCCTCTGCTTCATTTAAGAGGTCGCTTGCATCATCGTATTTAAATTGATCTATTAAGTTTAAGGCATGAAGTAACCTACAGTTGATTTGTCTTTTGACATAAGTTTCATGAGCATTAAAAGTATCAGAAGCGATTTGAGCATGATATTTAGATAGGAAAGTCATTTTCAAATCATAAAAAAGAACAGCTAATTTATAATGAAATTCAGCTTTTTCTATCTCATCATCAACATAAGCCAACTTTTTCTCAGCTATTCTGAAGTAGCTTAGTGCCTTATCATAATCTTGTAAGTAGTCATGATATATCCCATTATAGAAATAGAAGTAATATGACATGAGTTTATTTGTTTTTTCTTCTTTTTCGTCAGGAGCGTTTCTCTCAAAGAACGGCTTGTCTAAATTTCTGCTAATATTCTGAAGTTTTAGTTTAAGTCTAAAGCTCAATAGTTGATAGTACAAAAGAATATCTTGATTTTCTTCCATTGATTCAATTGCCTTATCTATGTCATCTTGCATTTCAATAGCTGCTGATAAATCCCCTTTTTGTATGGCAAGATTCCAAGTGTTCAACATGTTTCCGACCTCCTGAGAGGCAATTAACCTTGTCATCCCGTTACCCCCTTGTAAACAATTCCTTTGTATAATTTTAACATGATATTTACAACATATGTAAAGTTGAGTGGCTTATTTTGAAAGTTTTCGGTATACCGCAATCGAGATGCTTTACAAGTTTATTGTTCATGCGCAATCAATAAAGTGCATTTTGAACAGAGGCTTTTAATTGAAACAAAAAAGGATGCTTATCCGCATCCTACATCTTTTAAAAACTATCGATTTCAACTACTATTTCTTTTTCTCCGAAATTTGGAGAATACAATAAGTAATACCTATCTCTTACTTTAACATCAAAATGCAATTTATTTGTCTTTTTGTCGACCAAGAAAAATTCATCATCTTTATTTGCGAAGTAATAGGGATACACTTTTCCTTCATCATCTTTCAACTTGAAATCTCCAGGTGTAAGGCTCATTCTCTCTTCTTCTAATTCAAATGTAAGAACGTAGTCATTTTTAACATGCATAAACTCATTAGCCATGGTTTTGTATACCCTGCTTACTCTAAATGATTTTCCATCCACTTGTATTAATTCATTTAATTGGTGAACTTCAGGTTCTCCCTTGTTCAGCTTCATTCCCATTTCTATATTAATGCCGTATTTTTTAAATTTAAAGCTCTTTTCCATTATCATTACCTCTTCCCAACACTATAATTTCAATTGGTGTTTTGCATAAATAGTGCGAGTTACTATAGTATCTTCATTTGGATTAAACAAAACTTGATACTTAGGGTCATTACCTTGATTAGTAACATGGTATATTATGTCGTGAGAAGCACTATCAGCACAAGCTAATACTATGTCAGCACTGATCATCATATTTTTAGTTTCTTTTAATTTATTGAAACCATCCATCCACTCAGCTTGTAATCCATGCAATCTCAATCGATCTGTAAATTTTTTACCATCCCTGCTACTAATAATTAAAACCTTAAAATTCCCGATATAGACATGTTCAACGGCGCTTTCTGTAGAAATGCTCTTTTTTCTTCTTACTCTGTGTGTTTCCTCATCTGTTTTAAAAGTAGTCTCATCTTCGTATGTTAAAACAATGTCTACAGTCCCGTCATCGTTTAGTATTCCTCTCGCAGGCTTACCTGATTCATCTGAGGATTCTTCTATATGAATACGAATTTGATATGTTTCTCCATGAGTGCTTGCTAATTGATAGCCACCCTCGTATTTTATTAAGTAGCCAAACACATTCACTCTTTCAGTTTGAGAAAAGCTGTAAAACTTGCTCAAAGAGCGATATTTTTTCACCAGCTTAGAAACTGACTTGAACCTGTTGTAGTTGTTTTCATCCATTCGTTCATACAAATCATTCAACATTTGTTCTGGATCAATCAAACTTTGATTCTCATAGAATTTATCATAAAAGGATTTATAGTACTCGATTTTCTCATCCTTTTTATGAATTTTAGACTCTAGCGTCTTCATCCCCTTAGTTTTTTCAACCAATCGTTCTTCAAGCTGTTCAGCAGTTCCCTTCAATTGATTTAGGTTGTCCTTTAATTGGTTTATTGTATTTAGACTCCATTTGTATCGCTTTTCATAAGTCCTGAACTGTTTTGACTTTAAAACTTCTTCATCCAATTTTTCATTTAGCAGTTCGATATCCTGGTGTGCTTGAGCGATTCTTTCTTCATATTTTTTGATTAAATCAGATTCTCCGTTTTTCAAAGAATTTATTTCTTCAATTAGAGAATGTTGCATTCTATGAGCATCTTTTAATTTATTGTTTTTGTTTGAGAGTTCTTTCTTGTCCCTTTTAGCTTGTTCAGATATTTGACTTAACTCTTTTTGTAATTTTTCGTTTAACTTCTTTTGCTCTTTATAAAGTTTTTTATAATCTACGTCAGACTTTTCATTTTTTTCTTGATCAACAGTTTCATGACTTTTTTGTATAGCCCTCATTTTTTGTATAAGTTCAGTCTTATTGGAAGCACTATCTTTTTGTTTAAATGGATTTTTCTTTCTATTATCTTCAAGGATGTGTTTATTACGCATCACATACACCTTACTTATTAATGTATTTTAGATATATGCTTATTATATCAAAGGTTCAGCTTTTATTGAAATTGGTGTACTTAGAATGAAAGATATGTTTTATGTAGAATGTTTTGCAATAGACGGACAAGGAAAGATTTTGTTGTTTTTGTAATAAATATATAATACAATCATTTTATCAAAATACGGTTTAACCGTTTATAATGAGAAGAGGTGCTTTTTTATTGGAATTAAAACACATTGTCAATTCCTATAATGTGACTAAAATTATTGGCTATTTGAGACGTTCTAGACAAGATGTTGAAAGAGAGAAGCGTACTGGTGAAGATACTTTGACAGAACAAAAAGAACTTATGAATAAAATATTGACTGGGATTGAAATACCGTACGAAACAAGAACTGAGATCGGTTCTGGTGAAAGCATTGAAGGAAGACCAGTGTTTAAAAGTTGCTTAGCTGATCTGAGGTCTGGAAAATTTCAAGCAATTGCTGTAAAAGAAATAACTCGTCTTAGTCGTGGTAGTTACAGTGATGCTGGTGAAATCGTCAATCTTCTAAATGAAAAAAGGATTATCATAATTACACCATATAAAATATATGATCCAAGAAATCCTGTTGATGCTCGTCAAATTAGATTTGAACTATTTATGGCTAGAGAAGAATTTGAAATGACAAGAGAAAGAATGAATGGTGCCAAGTTTACTTATGCTGCACAAGGAAAATGGATTTCTGGTTTAGCACCATTTGGCTATAAATTAAATAAGCGTACATCTCGCCTCGAACCATCGGATGAAGACAAAGTTGTGGTAAAGTTGATATTTGACATTTTCTTAAATGGCCTTGATGGTAAAGATTTAAGTTATACAGCTATTGCAACTCATCTTTCTAAACTTCAATTCACTACCCCAAGGGGAGGAAAAAGATGGAGTAAGGACACTGTTAGAAAAATTCTTCAAAATGAAGCCTATATGGGAAGGGTTAGGTATAAAGCAAGAGAAACCACAAAAGATGGAAAAAAAGTCTTCCGACCTGAAAGTGAACATATTGTTGTAGATG
This sequence comes from Bacillus sp. FSL M8-0350, assembly GCF_038593345.1. NCBI lineage: Bacteria > Bacillati > Bacillota > Bacilli > Caryophanales > Bacillaceae > Bacillus > Bacillus sp. FSL M8-0350. The sequence goes on from NZ_CP151985.1 coordinate 2,108,305, forward strand.
ATGCCCACGAACCAATAATAAATAAAGAGGACTTTGAAGCTGTTCAAGAAAAGATTAAAAATAAAGTGCCTCTGCTTCCAGTCGTAACATCTTATGAACCTAATGAATTAGCGGGAATATGTGTATGCTCTGTCTGTGGAAAATCACTTCAAAAATTTGAATCCGAATATAATAGGGAAAACAAGGATGGGACTTCCAGCTACTTTCACGTGAAGTTATTGATTTGTAAAATCAACAAGTGCACATCAGTAAGATATGAGTATGTTGAAGAAGCAATTTTGGAGTATCTTGAGCAGTTGATTTCTTTAGAAAATAATAGGCTAAAGGCTATAATTGAAAAATCTATGGAAGCAGCAGAAACTAACAATTCAGAAAAGACAAGTGAGCAAATGCTAGTACAAGCAAACCAAAAACAGAAAGAGCTCGAAAACAAATTGACATTTATTTTTGAAAAATTTGAATCTGGAATTTATACAGATGAAATGTTTTTGCAAAGGAAAGCAGCTATTGAAAAAGAAATAGCTGACATTAAAAAATTGAAACAAGAACTTAGCATGACATTTGAAGTTAAAGAGAAAGATGTTAATGAATTTAGGGTTAACATATCAGATGTAGTTAAATTTTATAAAGAATCTAAAAGTAGAGGATTAAAAAATGAAAAGTTGAGATCCATTTTTGACTTTATAGTATTAGAAATGACAGAGAAAAGACGAGGCCCCATCCCTGCTAAGTTCAATATTTATCCGGTTTTGCGAATTCCGAGTGTAGTTAATTAAGTATCTTGATAAACTGACAAAGCGGTTTCTCCAACGAATGCCATGGGTGCAACAAAATTGATTTCAGAAAAACTATTTTTCCAAGCAAACGAAAGTATTCCGAATCAAAAAACGAGGTTTTGCTCTGTACGCTTTGGCAATGTGCTTGGATCTAGAGGTTCCGTTATTCCGATCATGCTCCAGCAGCTATTAAATGAAAAACCTTTGACCGTGACTGATCCTCATATGACACGTTTTTTTATGTCCATTGAAGAGGCTGTTTCCCTCACACTTCAAGCAGCAATCATGATGAAAGGCGGCGAAACCTTCATTCTCAAGATGGAGTCCTTACAGCTTGCCGATCTCCTAAAAGCGTTTCATGAATATGCCGCTCAAATCAATGCTAAATCTCCGGATATTCTTGTAGTCGGAAAAAGACCTGGCGAAAAGCTTCACGAGGAGCTCACATTCCCGCACGAAGCAGATGCACTGTTTGAACATGAACAATTTTATGCCATTTTACCAAGACCACATTTGCACCCTGCCTTTCAAAAAGTCGACTTAACGAATTACACCTCAAAAGAAGCACCGCTCATTACAAAAGAAAAGCTGTTCCACATCATTGAACAATTACATCATACACATCATAAAAAATAAAAAATCGTCACACGGAAGCAGCTGCTTTCCATGTGACGATTTTTAGATGGATTAATCAAATAGATGTTTCAAATTCCCGTAGCCTTCTTTTTCAAGATCATCCTTTGGGATAAACTTTAAAGCGGCTGAGTTAATACAATACCGAAGACCGTTTGGCCCTGGGCCATCAGGGAAAACATGACCTAGATGAGAATCAGCTGTTTTACTGCGAACCTCTGTCCGCACCATTCCATGACTCGTATCAACCTTCTCTGCTACTTCTTCCTCTTCAAGCGGTTTTGTAAAACTTGGCCATCCGCAGTGGGCATCAAACTTATCTAAAGAAGAAAAAAGCGGCTTTCCTGAAATGATATCCACATAGATACCTTCTTCTTTATGATCCCAAAATTCATTTTGAAATGGCGGCTCCGTGCCATTATTTTGCGTGACTTCGTACTGCATGCGGTTTAATTCTTTTATACGCTTTTCTTTTTCATTTGCCATTATTTATCACTCCAATGGGACTCAATAAAACCGGCTCTGCCCGAACCGACATGATATCGTTCGTAGTGCATTTTGTTTTTCTTATAATAATGCTGATGATATTCCTCTGCTGGATAAAAAGGACCTGCGTCTAAAATTTCTGTAACGATTGGCTTTTTGAAAATCCCGCTTTGGCTCAGCTGCTCTTTCGATGCTTCTGCTAGCTTTCGCTGCTCGTCATGATGAACATAAATACCTGTACGGTAAGATTCCCCTCTATCGCCAAATTGCCCGCCATCGTCTGTTGGGTCTATTTGCTGCCAATACAGCTCTAGCAGCTTCTCATACGGGAACACGTCAGGATCAAACGTGATTTGAACCGCTTCTCTATGCCCCGTTGTATTTGTACATACTTCCTCATAGGTCGGATTCACTGTATGTCCGCCAGTATACCCTGATTCAACTTTGATAATGCCCGGCTGTTCATCAAAAGGTTTAACCATACACCAGAAGCAGCCTCCTGCAAATGTGGCTAATTCTTGTTTTTCAGACATATTAGTGCCCCCTTCATTTAAAAAATGGTATCATCATATTATAACATGATAAAAAATAATGAAAATGATACGACTTGTATACCTAAAATAAAAGAAAGCATTCTGTCGTATCTTTAAAATATAATGGGGGTTTAATGATTGGAACAAAGAAAACAAATGATGTACGAAATGGACACTTTACTGAGAACCGTATTTAAGCAGATCCGTTATGAAATTAACAGCCTGCTCGAAAACGAATTATCTCGGAATGAATTTCTTATTTTAAATCTGCTCCGTGAGCAAGGTGCAAAAAAAGTAACGGAATTCGCTTCCATTCTTGGAGTGTCAGCAAGTCATATTACCGCTGTGACTGACACACTCGTAGAAAAAGGCTGGATCACCCGTATCCGCTCAAAAGAGGACCGCCGCATCATCAAAATCCACTTAACCGATAAGGGTAAGGAAATTACTGAGCATTTTGAGAAAAAGAAAACCGAATACTTTATGGAGCGATTTGAATCATTTGATGACGAAGAACTAAAAACCATGATCAAATTATTTAAAAAGCTGGATAAAAGTCAAAAGGATTAAGCATAGATTTTAGCGCTCAGGACATGCTACGGATAAAAAGAGGTGGAACAAACCATGACAAGCCCTTATCTTTGTCCAAACTGTAAAACAAACAGAACGCGCTTTAATCTCATTGAGCAGCTTTCAGAACCTGTAAAGCTTGATCCAGCAACAGGAGCAGTTGTTGAAAGATACGAAGGAGAACAGCTGTCTCCTTTTCACTTGAGCTATCAAGGTCCTCAAATGAAAGTCCAGTGCGGTGTTTGTGGTTTAATTGAGGATGAAAAAACGTTCATTAAACTAGCTGAATATCATCAATATTCTTCTCCTTCTTAACATGCCGGCCTGACGGAAAACGTCAGGCTTTTTTCTATGCTTCTTTTGCCTATACAGATCGTCTTTTTCATGCATACGCTACAAAAAACACCATTGCATGAGAAAGAAGGGATTGATGACATGCAGCAGCTCTTTTATCATGACTTTCCATATCGGCCATTCGCTGACACCTACGAGCATCTTCAAAGCAGCCCTTCATCAAAAGCCTTTATTCGATTATTTCACGCTGCACCAGATCTCAGTGAGCTCGCTGTTTATGTGAACCGGAAGCAGATAATGAAACCAATGCCTTACAGCCATTTGACCGCTTATATGGAGTGGGATGAGGGAATGTATGAAATAGAAGTGTTCAAACTGGCTACAAATGAGAGAATTCTTCATTCCCGCATTCGATTTAAGAGCGGCGAGGTCTACACATTATGTATCACAGGTGCCCGTGCAGGCTTTGCACTCTTGACTGAGCAGCAGGCTACTTTGATCAAACAAGAAGACCTGTCAGCACTTACATTTGTACAGCTGTCTCCGGACCTTCCTTCTATAGATATATACGAACGAGACCATGGGGTTATATCGAAGGAGCTTGATTATGTAAACAGCACCCACATTCATCATTTCTCCCCGAACAAATATCATTTTGAATTGAAAGCCGCCGGCACTCAAAGTGTACTGCTTGATATCCCAAAAGTTCATCTGCAAACAAAGCGTGCATACCTGATTCTGCTTCATGGTTTTGCTAACGGAGATCCTGAACTTATGGCAAAGGTGGTCTTGTCTCGGCAATTATAAAAAAGAGCCTTTCCTAAAGTGGAAAAGGCTCCTTACGAGACATCTTCAGCTTTTTCTTGCTTTTGAAAATCAAAAGCAAGAATCATCGTGCCTAGAAATAATGCACAGTAGGCAATATTTAAGTAAAACTGATCGATATTTTCTGCTTTTAAAGCATTGGCAGCTGTTATGCCAAAGTACGCAGCAAATAAAAACGACAGTAAACTAAAATATTGATAGACTCGCTTCATGATTTCACTCCTGACTCACACGTTCTATTGCTTTGAATGATAATATGAGAATTCAATTTCATCGTTCTGCAGATCAATTTTATTTGCTTTCACATACATATCATTCGTCAGCGGCATTTCTGAAAGACGCACTTCAACCGTTTTTTGATCCGGTTTTACATGAACGAACTCTGGCAGCTCATAGAACTGACCCATGTAGCTTAAAACAAAACTAATCGGAATGCTCAATTGTCCAATTGAAAAGTCATCCACCTTCAAAAGCACATCACCATTATCTTCAACAGTTGGCGTAAATGAGACGTTTGCATCAATCGTTGAAGAGAAAGCTTTAATTGCGCCTGTTACTTTCACATCTTGATCGATTGCTACATGAAAGTCTGGCATATCATTTGATCCTTGATTTTTCAAATAATCATTCACAAAGCTGGTGAGTGATTCCTTTGAGCTGGATATATTAAAAGCATATTCGCTTTTCACTTCTTTGGTTGAAGCGGATTGACCGCCTGGCAGCAGCATCAAAATACCGCAGCCAATCACAATCAATAGATTGATTGCAAGTAAAATAAAAAATAAGCTTTTCCATTTTTTCATCTGTTTCACCCTATTCCTTCGGCAGTCCTTCTTTTTTCACTTCGGAGAATAAACGATTTGCCATAAGAGAGTACCCCTTTTGGTTTGGGTGGAAATCATCTTCTGCCAGTAATTTTTCATCAGAACCTTCTTCAAATAAATCTGCTACATTGACCATATCCGCATTGCCGTCTTTTTTGAGTTCCTTTTTGGCAGCGGCATTCCAGTCTTGAACGACTTCATCAATATCTCGCAGCTCAGACAAACTGAATTTAAAAGGATTGTACATGCTGACATACATGATTTTCGCATGAGCATTCTGTTCTCTCAGTTGAGCAAGAATGGTTTTAAAGCGCTCTTCAAAAGGACCCTGCTCTTTTTGAAAAGGAGCAAAAGTCAAATTAAGCACATTTTGACGGACAACATGCATGAGATCATTCCCGCCGATCGTAAAGAAAATATAGTCAGCGTCTTTCAGTCCGTCCTGCACCTTTTTTTCTTTTAATCTTTTTAATAAATCTACTGTTCTACTGCCTTTAATGGCATAGTTTTTTAATGTGACAGACTGCACGCCGTCCACTGCTTCTATCTTGTCACGGGTCATGCCTGCATAGCCTTTTTTATCTTGATCTCCGATTCCTTCTGTTAAGGAATCTCCAACCGCTGCGATGGTAATATGTTCTTTTACTTTTGGTGTGTCTTCTAGTTTATCCTTTATGCCAGCCTCTTGCGCGGAACATGCAGAAAGAACAAAAGCTAGAGACATCACAATCAAAATCAAACGAGCCTTCAAACGATGATGTCCCTCCTTTTTCTGATTAAAAAAGTGTATCATGTTTTCGCCCATTTGAACATCCTTATGCTAGCTTCGGTTCAGCGTTTTGATGTCCTTGATGATGTCATCATAAGGTGTGTTTTGCACCCCATCATAGTTTTTCATCACTTTCCCATCTTGATTGACAAGGAAAAACAGGGACTGATGAATCACTTGGTCTTCATCTTCAGGTTTTTTTACAATGGTTTTAAAACTTTTCATTGCGAATTTTTCAATTTCTGACTGTGAATACCCAGTGAGAAAATCCCAATTTTTAAAGGACAATGGATAGGCTTTTGCAAATTCCTTTAGCTTTTTCGGTGAATCGACCTCTGGGTCCACGCTAAAGGAAATGATATGCGCATCCAATTTTTCTTCTTTTAACCGTTTTTGCAGCTCTGTCATATGAGCAGTCATCGGCGGACAAATCGTTTCACAGCTTGTGAAAATAAAATCAGCGACCCATACTTTCCCCTTTAAATCATCCAATGACACCTTTTGGCCATCTTGGTTTTCAAACTCAAACGGCTCTATTTGATAATTTAAAGCATCCTTGATTTGTCCATTTGAACATGAGACTAAAAGAAGCACGCTTACCATCATAAGCGCACCAAGTAAGGCTCCCCTTTTTCTATACATGATATGTCCATCCCCTTTTTCTATCAATCGGTATAAAAAGTAAAGCCTATTGCGCCCTTTCCAGTATGACACGAAATAATCGGTGTTGTGTAGGCAATGTCAATCAGTGCTTCAGGTGTGTGATCAAGCAGCGCTTTTTTTAGCTTTTCAGCGAGTTCTAATGCATCTGCATGTGCGATCCCAATGGCTTGAACTGTTTTTCCCTTCACCGCCTGTACATACTGTTTTGTCAGATGGCGGACAAGCGCAGAGTAGCTTCTCACATTCGCTTCTGGCGTATATACCCCGTCTGTTAAGCTGGCAATAGGTTTGATGTGAAGAAGTGAGCCGATGAGCGCCTTTCCTCTTCCAATTCTGCCGCCTTTGACGAGATTTTCTAATGTATCGATCGTGACATATAGCTTTGTTTGATGACGGATTTTATCTAATTCTGTGATAATATCTTCACGGCTTGCACCCTTTTTGGCTAGTTCTGCTGCTTTGATGACTTGAAATCCTAATCCATAGGAAATAAAATTCGAATCAATCACCGTGATATTTCCATCTACCATTTTCGAAGCGCTTTCAGCAGTTTGAACAGTACCACTCATTCCACCAGTTAAATGGATACTGATCACTTCGCTTCCATCTGCCGTCAGCCTTTCATATAATTCGACGAATTGACCGATCGCAGGTTGAGACGTTTTCGGCAGTTCCTCAGCGGCCTCCATTTTTTCAATAAATTCATCTGGCTGTATATTCACTCGGTCAATATAATCAACTCCAGAAATGGAGATATTGAGCGGAATCACGTGAATGGAAAGATCATTGATTTTTTCTTGCGGAAGGTCCACAGTTGAATCTGTTACAATTTTAATTTGTTTCACTATCGTCTCATCCTTGCTGTCTTAGTCTTTACTTATGATATTACCTTATTTCCTGCACACTTGAAAACAACTGACCTAACGTTTTTGAAATTGTCACATTTTCTTCTTGTCATGAAAAAAATCCTTGCCAAACTGAGCAGCTGCCATTTCAAAATGGCTGCTTCCCCCTTTTGACAAAGATTTCTGCTTACGCATTGTGTTTCAGTGTAGGCTCCTGATAGATCTGTTCATATGTGCTCCACTTGACGTTACGTTTCACATCCTCTCTGAAAGAGTACACAGCTCTCTTTCCTTTAGATACATAGACTTTTTTCAAGAAAGCTTCAAGTCTAAAGGTGAGCATGAAACGATACGTCTCATCTCCCTTTAGAACAGGGACTTCTGTTACCTTGATCTGAGCTCCATCCATCCGTCTAAAACATATTGTTTTGAGCAGCACAAACGATCAATCCTCTTTTCCAATTATCTGTTAAGCCTAAATAAATAGGTGGAATAAATCTTGATCTTTATTCACTTCAACATAGTGGAATCCTTTTTTATCCATCCGCTCAATCAGCGCTGCATAGTCATCTCTTTCTTTCAATTCGATGCCGACTAGCGCAGGACCTTTGCTTCGGTTATTCTTTTTCGTATATTCAAAGCGTGAGATATCATCATTTGGCCCTAACACTTCATCTAAAAATTCACGAAGCGCTCCTGCTCTTTGCGGAAAATTGACAATAAAGTAATGTTGAAGCCCTTCATAGATCATCGAGCGTTCTTTGATTTCCTGCATTCTGCCGATGTCATTATTTCCTCCACTGACAATACAGACAACATTTTTCCCTTTGATCTCCTCGCGATGAGCATCTAATGCTGCGATCGGCAATGCGCCAGCCGGTTCTGCTACAATCGCACATTGATTATACAGCTCTAAAATCGTTGTACATACTTTCCCTTCTGGTACAAGACTGATTTTATCGACAACAGACTGAAGCGATGTAAACGTCTTTTCGCCAATTCGCTGAACCGCTGCTCCGTCTACAAACTTATCAATCGAATCAAGTGTCACAACCTCGCCCTTCTCATGTGAGGCATGCAGTGAAGCTGCGCCAAGCGGTTCGACTGCAATGATTTCGGTTTCTGGTGAGATATTTTTGATATATGTACCAACACCAGATAACAGACCTCCACCTCCGACACTTGCAAATAAAAAGTGAGGCTCCACTTCGATATCATTTAAGATTTCGACAGCAGTCGTTCCTTGTCCTGCCATCACATCCAGATCATCAAACGGATGGATAAATTCGCGCTTCTCTTCATCTCCGCATTTTACGGCTTCATGATACGAATCATCAAACGTATCTCCGGTTAAGATAATTTCAACATATTCTTTTCCGAACAGCTCCACTTGTGATACTTTTTGCCTTGGCGTCGTAGCAGGCATAAAGATTTTCCCGTGGATGCCTAAATATTTACAAGAATAGGCAACACCCTGCGCGTGATTTCCAGCACTTGCACAGACAATGCCATTTTCTAGTTTATCTTTTGGAAGCTGGCTCATTTTATTAAAAGCGCCTCTTAATTTAAAGGAACGAACTACTTGAAGATCCTCTCTTTTTAAGTAGACATTGCATTCATATCGTTCAGAAAGTCGCTCATTTTTTTGAAGTGGTGTATGAATGACTACATCCTTCAAATTTTGATGGGCTTTTAAGATGTCTTTCACTTGAATTAGCGTATTTTCTTTGAGCAACGGTTTCATGTACAAGATCCTTTCTCTTTAACCTTATTTAATTTGTCATTATAACATGAATATTCAAAAAATAAACCAATAGATCACCGATCCATCATAAATTTTATAAACTTTTTCGTTTTCCTGTACATTTGTTTTAATTGGGTGTTACAATTGAACCAATTAGAACCACAAAGAAAGGAATCACCCAATGGCCACTCAATCATTCGCATCTATCTATGGAGATCATCAAGATATCAAGCATGCAATTCATCTGGCAAAACAATTTTCGAAAAACGAACAGCCTGTCTTGATAACAGGAGACATCGGCACAGGCAAAACGCTATTCGCCCAAGAAATGGCGAACGTATCTGTTCCACACGCATCACTGACACACATGTATTGCCCCATCTTGAATGAAGAAACCTTACAGAAAGCCTTCACAGAAAAAAACAATCAAATTCTTTATTTAGATGAAATCGGTGCATTAAGTATTTCTATGCAGCACCAGGTCATTCACTTTCTAGAAACGTCACCTGCAACAAAAGTAATCGCTTCTTCGTCTTTATCAATAGAGGCACTCAGGGTTTCTTCTACCTTTTTACCCGAGCTGTTTTATCGTCTGAATGTTCTTCATTTGGCCCTTCCAGCTTTAGCCGAACGAAAAACAGATATTCCTGTGTTAATAGATGCTTTCTTTCAAAAGCTGAACATGGCGCCTGATATTGATCCAAGTGTTTGGGAAGCCTTGCAGCAGTATCCATTTGAAGGAAATGTCCAAGAACTCAAAAATATTGTTCATTACGCTGCGTCCATACTCGAGGGCCACACGGTATTTTTACATCATTTACCGCCCTTTGTGTTAGCACCCCTTCCCTCAGCCGTGAAAGGTAAAAAGGAAGAACACCAGCTCACACTAATGGAAAAACAAGAGTTTGTTTTCTTGCTGGAAGCCATTAAATCTCTCAATGAAAAAGGAGAAGCAGCCAGCAGGCGCATCTTGTCTGAATTAAGCAAACAAGGAGACATCCCGCTGACCCCTCAGCAGGTGCGAAACCGCTTAGATGATCTTGAGAAAAAAGCATACGTGACGAAAGGAAAAGGCAGAGCCGGAACGAAGATTACACTTGAAGGTCTTTCATTCCTGAAGTCGCTTGATGGTTATATACCGGTTCAATAAAAGGAGGACATCCATTGTTTACTGTAAAAGAAGAAATTGCAAACGCCATTACACATGGCATTGGTGTTATTTTATCCATTCCAGCTATTGTGTTTCTCGTCTTATTCGCTGTTCAATACGGCACCGTCACAGACATTATCAGCTTTTCGATATTTGGTGCATCCATGCTTCTGCTCTATTTAAGCTCAACCCTGCTTCATAGCATTCGGCACCAAAAAACTAAAGATATTTTTGAAATTCTCGACCATTCGGCTATTTATGTATTGATTGCTGGTACATATACACCCTTTTTACTTGGACCACTAAAAGGTGCACTGGGTTATACACTCCTTGCCATTGTATGGGCGCTTGCTGCTGGTGGGATTGTCTTTAAAATCTTTTTCGTCAAACGCTTTATTATCGTATCTACCCTTGTCTATTTATTAATGGGCTGGATGATCATCATTGCCATCAAACCGCTTTATATCCAATTAACAGGTGCAGGATTTGGCCTCTTACTGTTAGGCGGCATTTTATATTCGGTCGGAACCATCTTTTATATTTGGCGGAAAATCCCCTATCATCATGCGATTTGGCACAGCTTTGTTCTCGGCGGCAGCGCCTCGATGTTCTTCTGCATTTTATTCTATTGTGTGAACGTTCCTGCTGCATGAAAAAAAACCAGCATCCACTATTCGGATGCTGGTTTTTTCTATGCACGCTTTTGTGCGTAATCACTGATCATGACAGGAGCTTTAATATGAATATCAACATTAACAGGACGCAGTCTTTTCACGATCTTCCCAGTTAAAAGACGATCCGTTCCGCTCGTTTCAATCGGTACAAGCGGACAATCGGATTCTTCAGCCAGCGCCTCTGCAATGTGACGATATGCTTCTGAAAGCAAGATACTCTGCCCAGACATGATTCTTTCCTTTGCTTCTTCTAATAAGACCTCATCCGTTTGATTCTGATGAATGACCGCCATTTTTTTGAGCCATTGTTTTATAATCGGATACCGAAAGAGCTTCGGCTTTGCCATAAAAGCAAATGGCTTCTCAAGGTGGCCGATCAATAATGTCGTTGTGACTGGATTCAGCTCTTTTGTGACATAAATAACCGGGCCATCTGGCAGCTTCTTTTGCTGATGAATGGTCATGACTGATCCTGATTGATCAATACATCCCCGGGCAAATCTTTTTGCATGCTCATGAATGAGATGCATTCGTTTCGTATAGGAAATGCGTGGATCCGTTAATTCATGATCGTACAAATGCCTCATACTTTTTAAAAAGGATACAACAACATAAATCGTTAAAAACCAATAACGAAACAACCGTACTCCTCCTACTCACTTACCCTTTTTTGTCATAGACGACAAATTCATAATTGTAGGGGTTCTTTTCGTCACGATGGCCTTTTTCGCGTGATACAATCGTCCATTCATCTTCATTGTAATACGGGAAATAGCGGTCTCCTTCAAACGCATGGTGAATGTGCGTGATATAGAGACGATCCGCATATGGCATCATTTCTTCATACAGCTTAGACCCGCCAATGATAAATAGCTCTGTCTCGCTTTCCGCAATTGCCAAAATGTCAGCAATTGAATGAACAACCTCGCATCCTTCTGCTTTAAAAGAAGAACTTGTGGTCAGCACAATGTTTCGGCGGTTAGGCAGCGCTCGTCCAATCGATTCAAAGGTTTTTCTGCCCATGACAATCGTATGACCGCCTGTGACTTTTTTAAAATACGCTAAATCTGCTGGTAAATGCCAAGGCATTTGATTATCTTGACCAATGACTCTGTCTTCTCCTGTCGCCACAATCATGGAAATCATACACTGACTTCTCCTTTAATATGCGGATGCGGATCATAGTTCTCAAGCACAAAATCATCAAACGTAAAATCAAAAATGCTTTTTACATCTCTCGTAATACGAAGCGTAGGAAGCGTGCGTTCCTCGCGCTCTAGCTGCATTTTCACCTGTGGAAGATGATTTTGGTAAATATGAGCATCTCCGAGTGTATGAATAAACTCTCCTGGCTCAAGATTTGTGACTTTGGCAATCATCATCGTTAGAAGAGCATATGAAGCGATATTAAATGGCACGCCTAAAAAGATATCTGCCGATCTTTGATATAGCTGGCAGGAAAGCTTCCCGTTTGATACGTAAAATTGAAACAGACAATGACAAGGAGGCAGCGCCATTTGATCAATTTCCCCCGGGTTCCAAGCACTGACGATCAGTCGTCTTGAATTCGGGTTGTGCTCAATATCATGAATCAGCTTTGCGATCTGATCCACTGTCTCGCCGTCTCCGCTCGCCCATGATCTCCACTGCGCCCCGTATACACGGCCCAGCTCTCCATTTTCATCTGCCCATTCGTTCCAAATCCGGACACCATTTTCTTGAAGATATTTGACATTTGTATCACCTTTTAAAAACCAAAGCAACTCATGAATGATTGATTTCAGGTGTAATTTCTTTGTGGTTAAAAGAGGAAACCCTTCCTGTAAATCAAATCTCATCTGGTAACCGAACGTGCTGATTGTACCTGTACCCGTTCTGTCACCTTTTTCATCCCCGTGCTGTAATACATGACGGCATAACTCTTTGTATTGTTTCATTTTTTTCATCCTTTATTTATGTTCTTGTTGTAGTTTACCTTATTTCGGCTTTTCTTGAAACCAAAAAAACATGCCTGCAGGATGAGCAGACATGTTTTTCTTTTTATGCTTGATTCACTCGTTCCTGCTCTTCATCCTTAATATCTTGGTGTGAGTGAGCAATGCGGCTTGCAGCTGCTGCGGCAAGTGCAGCGACTAGGTCATCAAGGAAAGTATGCACTTCACCTGGACGACCTTCATCTAATTCACGAATAATACCAAATTTCTCTTTATCTAAATAACCGAAGTTGGTCAAACCGATTGATCCATATACATTGACAATGGAAAGCGGAATAATCTCATCAATTCCATATAGCGGCTCATCTGTTTCAACTAAGTGCTGTAAAGGTTCTGGCAAAAGCTTTTTTTCTGCCAGCTGATCAAGGGCAAGTCCTGTTAAAACTGCATGGACAATTTCTCTTTTATTCAGCACTTTTTCAACATTTTCAATACAGACACTAAGTGGAAGGTTTGGATGATATTTTTCTTGGAGCTTCAGCACAATGTGTGCGATATCTTCAATTTTCACTCCGCGATCGTTTAACATTTGTTTTGTAATCTGCACCATTTCGTTCATTGTATATTTTTTCAATTGGCATGACATCTCCTTCTAGTGGCTCATCCAGCTCGGCGGGGTGTTTTTATCCCAGTAAATATTACCGAGTTCATGATGCGTCTGGAATCCATCTTCTGCTGTATGGTAATGAAAGTTAAACCAATATCCGCTGTGAGGCGGCTGATCTCTTCTGACATGAAAACGGAGCAAATCTTCTCCGGTCTTGCGGTTGTAAATGTGGAAGATTTTTTCGCCATTTCCGCTTGAAGGCTGATCAGTTATCACAACATCTTGAAATTTTTCGTCATCTTTGAAATTTGTTAAATAGTCGATTAACACTTGTTCAATCTTCGGCTGAATTTCTTCTCTGTACTCGTCCTCAATGACAGGTGTGATTTTACGGCCAAATTTGAGAAAGGATTGATTTTCTGCACTTGACAGCACCTCTTGCTTATATTGCTCAAAGGGGTCTATCTGCTCTTTGCTTTCCTCTTGCGTTAGTTCCCAGCTGCGCAATTCATCTGATGTATCATAAACAGCTGTATAAGGCGTTTTATCAGATGAAGAAAGTTCAGAGGGCTTGTCTGTCATCAAAGCCGACGGAGGAGAGACTAAACCAAAAGTTGCAATCGTAAAGAGCACAACAAGCGTTTTTCTCATCCACATCTTCATGATATCTAATTCCTTCCATAAGTTATCATACTGCTATTCTAGCATATAATGAATTTTCAGTCATTCAATTTGGTCACCGATTTGAGACTTTCTTTTTTATAATAAAACGTTTACAATGGTAGTAAAGGCGACTAAAATTTGGGAGGAATGGGTATGCTTGAAGGGTTTTTTATTACGGCTTCCTTGCTGACATTATTTTATTTTGTCTATATGGAGATTACAGATTAAAAGCCCTGAATAAGGGCTTTTTTAGATGCTTGACAAGGAATTAAAAAGAATTGTCTGCACAGCTGAACCTTTAGCGAGGGCTTTTTTCTTTCTCAATATATCCATAATGAAATTGGGCTGTTTTTCGTTTTAAAACGTGAAATTGATAGGAGTCTGCTTGAAATCGGGTGCTTTTCCAATGATCTTTTAAAACCACTCTTTTTCTCGCTACTCTCAGCGCTTCTTGGACGGCTGTTTCGTGATCAAAGTGGTACTCTGCCGCATGACGGAGCGGAGCGATACTTGCAGATTCTTGAATCGCCTCCTCAAACATCGGGTCAAAATAGACGACATCAATTGATTCATCAGAGAGCTTTTTTAGCTGCTCGATACTGTCTCCACTTACAACAGATATCCGTTTCATTGCTTCATCTGCCTCCCTTACCCCTGTCTCCCATGTGTTTAATCCTTCTCGGACTAACAATGCTGTCATGGGATTCTTTTCGATACCAATGACCCTTCCATTCGGACCTACTCGCAAGCTGGCTGTAATGGCATCTGATCCTAGGCCAAGCGTACAATCTAAAAAGGAATCGCCCGGCTGAAGCTGCGTGGCTTCGATTAAAGGATCCTTTTCTCCGCGCATGAGCCGCTTCACCCTGAACATTGCTGAGCTTGGGTGGAAGAAGAATTTTTCACCATTTGGCTGATACCATTCGAATCTTTCATTCCCCACAACAAGGACGTCTCCTCGTTTCATCGCAAGCTGCTTGACGGATTGTTTGCGCCTTTCAACATACTCACCATGTAAATCCTCTGCAAGGGCTTTTGCTGTTTCAATTGTTTGTTCATTTGCTCTAAAGCTTGTTGTGATAAGCATGCGGTTCCTCCATCATGATCAAGAAAAAATGCCCTGACTTGATCACAGGACATTTCAACATGTGTATTAGCAATGTTTTTCAAATGCAGATAAGACGTTGTTCATGATGTCTTCCATTTCATGACCTTCAATCTCGTCACGCGGAATAAAATGAACGAGTTCATTTCCTTTTAAAAGTGCCATAGATGGAGACGATGGCTCTTCGCCTGTGAAGTATTCTCTCATTTTTGCCGTTGCTTCCCTGTCCTGACCAGCAAAAACTGTGACAATTCGATCTGGAGTTTTTTCTGCCTTCATCACAGCTTGAGTAGCAGCTGGGCGTGCTAAGCCGGCAGCGCACCCGCATACAGAATTAACAACTACAAATGTCGTTCCTTCGGCTTCTTGCATCGTTTGTTCTACTTCTTCTTCCGTTGTTAGTTCTTGAAATCCTGCACTTGTCAGCTCTTGACGCATCGGTACAACGAGCTGGCGCATGTATTCTTCATATGCCATTGACATAAAAAAGCCCCCTCTATAATCCTTATGTTGTGAATAAAGGATACTATAGAGAGAGCCAATTTTCAAATGTTCGATATCAGATTAAATTTTCATGATTCCGCCTGTATTGGCTGATGTCACAAGTTTTGAATATCTAGCAAGATAACCCGTTTTCACTTTTGGCTCAAAGCCTTTCCAGTTTGCTTTTCTTCTTTCCCATTCTTCCTCTGGAACATCTACGCTTAAAATGCGCTGTTCGATATCGACAACGACATGGTCACCATTTTCAACAAATGCAAGCGGGCCGCCCTCAGCTGCCTCTGGAGAGACGTGCCCAATAGACAATCCGCGAGAAGCGCCGGAAAAACGTCCGTCTGTAATTAAAGCAACCTTTGGTCCAAGTCCCATGCCGACGATTTGTGAAGTAGGTGCAAGCATTTCAGGCATGCCAGGTCCGCCTTTAGGTCCTTCGTAGCGAATGATGACAACATGTCCTGCTTCTACTTTTCTATTAATGATACCTTCAAGGGCTTCTTCCTGGGATTCAAATACGATCGCAGGCCCCTCGTGGCGTGTGATCCCGTCTTGTACCCCGCCCGTTTTAATGATGGCTCCATCTGGCGCAAGGTTTCCAAATAAAACGGCTAAGCCGCCTTTTTCAGTAAATGGCTTGTCAATTGGATAAATGACGTTATAATCTTTTACCTCATGCCCCGCAATGTTCTCGCCAAGCGTTTTCGCAGTGACAGTCATTGTATCTAAATGAAGAGCTCCTTCTTTTTTAGACAATTCATTTAGTGCCGCTGTAACACCGCCTGCTTCATGTAAATCCTCAATATAAACGTCTGAAGCTGGAGCAAGTTTTGATAAATGAGGCACACGTTCTGCTACTTCATTGATACGTTCAAGTGAATATTCAACACCTGCTTCATTCGCAATTGCCAATGTGTGAAGAACGGTATTGGTTGAACCACCAAGTGCCATATCTAATGCAAATGCATTATCAATTGCTTTTTCAGTGACAATATCCCGTGGTTTAATATCTTTTTTGATGAGCTCCATGAGTTGTTTTGCAGACTTCTTCGCAAATTCTCTTCGTTCTGGTGATGTCGCCAAAATCGTTCCATTTCCAGGAAGAGCGATCCCGAGTGCTTCCGCTAAACAGTTCATTGAGTTAGCTGTAAACATACCTGAACAAGATCCGCAGGTTGGACAGCCAAACTGCTCTAATTCATTTAACTCCTCTTCATTGATTTTACCTGACTGGTATGCACCAACGCCTTCAAATACAGAAGAAAGAGAAATTTTTCTGCCGTCACTTGTTCTACCCGCTTCCATCGGTCCCCCGCTCACAAAGACAGTCGGGATATTCACGCGCATCGCTGCCATCATCATTCCTGGTGTGATTTTATCGCAGTTAGGAATACAAACCATTCCATCAAACCAATGAGCAGATACAACGGTTTCTACAGAGTCCGCAATGATTTCACGGCTTGGCAATGAATATCTCATCCCGATATGACCCATGGCAATTCCATCATCGACGCCAATCGTATTGAATTCAAATGGCACTCCGCCAGCTTCACGAATGGCTTCCTTCACAATCTTCCCGAATTCCTGAAGATGGACATGTCCTGGGACAATATCAATATAGGAATTACATACGGCAATAAATGGCTTGCCGAAATCCTCATCCTTTACCCCCGCCGCTCTTAGTAAGCTTCGGTGAGGTGCTCTGTCGATTCCTTGTTTAATCATGTTACTGCGTAGTTCTGCCATCTGTTTAAAAAGCCTCCTATACTACAAGTCTTGTTGACTGCATGATTTTGAGTTGATTTTATTTTACAAATTTTCTGTTTATTTAGCCACCTATGAATGACCGATGACTAACATGGCTGCTGAAGCAAGCGCTCAGCAAGGTTCGTGTCATAAAATCTGACCTCCAATATTCTATATTGGTACTACTATATAGAGTTTTTTCGCATATTTCAACAATATTCAAAATAATTTTTCTAAAAAAATTTTTCTGTCTATCATTTTTAGAAAAACAAGCTGCTTTTCATTGGCAGCTTGTTCATCTTTCTCATCATTCTGATGCATTCTTTCTACTTTCTGTCATTTGCTTCCATACAGAGCCTTTTGCTTCTTCTCCATGCTCAATGCGCTCAATCGCCATTTTCACTTGAAGACTGACTTCAAACTCAGGGTCTTGCTCTGCTTCTTTTAATGCTTCAAGTGCCGTTTCGTCCCCTTCTTCATAAAGAAACATAGCTGCACGCCAGCGGACGAGCTTACTCGGGTCCTTTAATGCTGCGATCATGGCTTCGCTAGCACTCGGGTCACCAAGGTCAGAAATACAGTCACCAGCCGTTCTGCGGACCGTCACTGTTTTGTCTTCGAGCCCTTTATATAAAATAGGCAGAATGGCAGGATCTTCAATCATGCCAGCATTCACAACGGCTTGTCTGCGAATAGACGTTTTGGGATCCTCCATTGCTTTCATTAAAACAGGTATATCCTTTAGCTCTGGCTGCATTTGCTCTAAATGAGCAAAACGTTTTTTCCAATCTTCCTCTTGCAGCATGTCTTCTGTTACATCATATGCCTTTCGGTTCACCTGTCTATCTACAGCTTCCTGCCCTTCTTTCACTGCCTCTGTTAAGCGGGCTAAACGCTCATCATCATAGGCTGCTTGCAGCTCCTCTGTGACTTCCTCACCGATATCAGCAAATTCTCCAAAACGAACGCCGTGTTCTTTCCACACACGTTCAAACACGACATTGTCTGAGCTGCTTCTAAGCTTTAAAATGGCTGCTTGAAAACGTTCAGGCATGCCAAACCGCTCTTCTCTTTCACCGTCTGACAGTTTGACCTGCATTGGAATCCCATTAAACATTTGGACAAACACTTTCACTTCACCAAATGTGTCATCGCCTGACTGCGATCCTTCCTGAAGACCTTCTGTTTCTTGTCCAAAGGCTTCTCTAACCTGTTGTAAAATACCCTGCCAGTCAAACTTTGCATTTCGCTCAACCGCTAAGAAATCTGCAACATGATAAACCCCTTTTACACCTTCGATGCTTAAAATACGCTTGATCATTTCTGGCGCTTCGTCTTTTTGATCCTTTTTGTAGTTGTTGCTTTTACCGCCAGCAAGTGCTTCTGTCAAAATTACCTTCATGGTATTCGGACTTGGCGTTGGTTCTATTGCTGTTATTTTCATTGATATATCCTCCTTACACACATAAAGACCCTACTCATCTGTAAGGCCGCATTCTTCTTTCCACTTCTTGATAAATAAATTCATCAATTCATGCCGCTCATCAGCAAGCTGCTTTCCTGCATGAGTGTTCATCAAGTCTTTTAATTTGAGCAGTTTTTCTTCCATATGCTTTAGCACAGAGCCCTGCTGCATGTCCTCTGTATAATGGGGCTCACCTGTAGCGCCAGCATACGTAAACACTCTAGCGATACCGCTTGCTCCTATCGCATCCAGCCTATCGGCATCTTGAACAATGGCCCCCTCTAACGTCATTGGCTTAAACTGCTTATGCCGATCACGAAAAGACATCGTTGTAATGATGTCCATGATATAGCGGACATCCCGCGTGTCCAATTCCCACAAAAGGAGCTGGTTCTCAAGCTGCTTTTCAGTGACCTT
This sequence comes from Bacillus sp. FSL M8-0350, assembly GCF_038593345.1. NCBI lineage: Bacteria > Bacillati > Bacillota > Bacilli > Caryophanales > Bacillaceae > Bacillus > Bacillus sp. FSL M8-0350. The sequence continues at coordinate 2,127,523 of NZ_CP151985.1, forward strand.
CCATTCACTTGACAGCTTTTCATCAATGACATCATGTACAATCGCTGCCATCTCGATGATAAATAGAGAGCCGCCTTCCTGATTTGCAATACGGACGGCAAGCTGGCGCACACGAGCAACATGAGCCGCATCGTGTCCAGTCGGTTCATCCTTCAGCCTGTCTGAAACAAAGGAGGCAGCTGCCTCCAATTGTTTTCGCTGCATGACTGTCAGCATCTTATTTGTTGAGCAGAGCGATGATTGAGCTTTCTAATTCTTTTGGTGGTGTTTTCGGCGAGAATCGTTCAATAACTTCTCCGTCTTGGTCCACGATAAATTTTGTGAAATTCCATTTCACTGTTTTTGTCCCAAGCACACCTTTCGCTTGACTTGTTAAATGCTTGAACAGCGGGTGCGCCTCTTCGCCATTGACATCTACTTTCGCAAACATAGGGAAGGTCACTCCATAATTCAAAGAACAGAATTCTTGAATGGCTTCTTCTCCTTCTGGCTCTTGGTTCATAAATTGGTTACACGGAAATCCTAAAATTTCAAGGCCCTTTTCATGATATTGATCATATAACTCTTGTAATTGTTTAAATTGAGGAGTCAGCCCACATTTGCTTGCTGTATTTACAATAATGAGCACTTTTCCTTTATAATCTGCCATCGATTGTTCCTGACCGTTAATGGTCTTGACCTGAATATCATAAATTGACATCTCATAGCCTCCTAGGATTCACTTTTTCCTATCGTAACATGCTTCTTTTAGAAAATCGCTTTTTATGCTCCCGTTTAAAAGAGTCCTGTTACACTGCCGTCTTCTAATAAATCCATTTCAAGAGCCGCGGGTTTTTTAGGTAATCCAGGCATTGTTAAAATGCTTCCGGTTAAGGCTACAATAAACCCTGCTCCTACAGACGGCTTTAACTCTCGAATCGTAATGGTAAAGCCTTTAGGTCTGCCGATTAAAGCTGGATCATCTGAAAGAGAATATTGTGTTTTTGCCATACAAACCGGTAAATGAGCCCAGCCGTTTTCTTCAATGGCAGCCAGCTGCCTTCTTGCTTTAGTTGTGAGCGTGACCCCATCTGCCCCGTAAACCACTTTGGCCACTTTAGATAACTTTTCTTCGATGGAATCATTCTCTTCATACAAATAGGTAAAGTTGTTCTTTTTCTTTTCAATGAGTGCTGCTAGTTCCTCGGCAAGAGCTGTCCCGCCTTCGCCTCCTTCTTCCCATACATTCACGGCTTTGACTGGATGGCCATGTTTCTCGCACCAATCTTCTATCGCTTGAATCTCTTCTTTTGTATCCGTCATAAACCGGTTTACCGCCACAATATATGGAAGACCAAAAGCTTGCACAGTTTCAATATGCTTTTCTAAATTATGTATACCTTCTATTACGGCGTGTGCATTCTCTTCTTTGAGTTCGGTTTTCTTCATTCCGCCATGCATCTTTAATGCTCTCACTGTCGCCACAATGACAACTGCACCAGGTTTGAAATCACCAGCTCTTGTTTTAATGTGGAGGAATTTTTCTGCTCCAAGATCTGCTCCGAATCCTGCTTCTGTTACGACATAATCAGCTAATTTTGCTGCCATTTTGGTTGCAATTAAACTATTGCATCCATGTGCAATATTAGCAAAAGGACCGCCATGGACAAGGGCTGGGGTTCCTTCAATCGTTTGAACAAGGTTTGGTTTGAGTGCATCTTTTAAAAGTAGCGTCAGAACACCTTCATATCCAAGTGCTCCCACTGTGACTGGCTCGCCTTCTTGATTATAGGCAACAACAATAGAAGAAAGACGTTTTTTTAAGTCGTTTAAGTCTTCTGCTAAACAGAGGATCGCCATCATTTCGGAAGCCACTGTAATATCAAATCCGTCTTCTCTAGGATACCCATTTAACTGACCGCCAAGTCCGACAACGACCTGTCTTAATGCACGATCGTTTAAATCAAGCACCCGCTTCCACACAATGCGCCGCGTGTCGATACCGAGTTCATTTCCGTGATGGATATGGTTATCAATAAATGCAGATAAGGCGTTATGTGCAGATGTAATGGCATGAAAATCTCCAGTGAAGTGAAGATTGATTTCTTCCATTGGCAGCACCTGTGAATATCCTCCGCCCGCTGCTCCGCCTTTAATCCCCATTGTAGGACCTAATGATGGCTCACGCATCGCAACGATCGCTTTTTTGCCAATTTTTTCAAAGGCTTGACCAAGGCCGACAGTTACGGTGGATTTCCCCTCACCTGCTGGCGTAGGGTTAATCGAAGTGACAAGAATCACGTGTCCTTCTTTTTGTTTCTTTAAACGGTCAAAAATAGTCAAAGATATTTTCGCTTTTGTGAAACCATAGCATTCTAATTCTTCGTCATGTATTTGCAGCTTTGCTGCGATGTCTTGAATCGGTCTCAGCTTAGCCTTTTGGGCAATGTCAATATCAGATAAATGCTTTGTGATCATAACAAAATGGCCTCCTTTTTTTACAGAAACAGCATTCTTTTTTGCTCTATTTTTCATTGTAACATAATTGAAACATTGAAATATCGCCAGAAAGTTCCTATAATGAAGTGAAATTAGCTTTGGTTCAGGGGGTGGCGAGTTGCCTATTAACATACCAGTTCATCTGCCGGCAAAACAAATACTAGAGAGCGAAAATATTTTCGTCATGGATGAGACAAGGGCATTCAAGCAAGATATCCGTCCTTTGAATATCGTGATCTTAAATTTAATGCCAAAAAAAATACAAACTGAAACGCAGCTGCTGAGAATGCTCGGAAATTCTCCTTTACAAGTGTACTTCACGTTTTTGATTCCAAGTACACATACACCGAAGAATACGTCGAGAGAGCATCTAGATGAATTTTATACGACCTTTGAATCGATCCGCCATAAAAAATTTGATGGAATGATCATCACTGGCGCACCAATTGAGCACTTACCTTTTGAAGAAGTTTCTTATTGGAAAGAGCTGCAGGACATTTTGGACTGGAGTAAAACCAATGTAACGTCTACCCTTCATATTTGCTGGGGTGCACAGGCAGGTTTATATCACCATTACGGGATTGAAAAAATCAAGCTTCCCGAGAAAAAATTTGGTGTATTTGAGCATATTGTGAAAGAGAAAAAAGAAAGATTAGTCAGAGGTTTTGATGAAGTATACTATGTCCCACATTCTAGGCATACAGATATTAATACAGAACAATTAAAAAACACGCCGAATTTGAAAGTCTTGAGTATGTCTGAAGAAGCGGGTGTTTGTTTAATTGTTTCAGATGATGATAAACAAGTATTTTTAACTGGACATCCTGAATATGATACAGATACATTGATGCAGGAATATGAAAGAGATTTGTTGAAACATGATACAGTCCAAAAACCTGTCCACTATTTTATAGAAGATGGTGACACATTAATCCCAGTAAATCGCTGGAAAGCCCATGCAACCTTATTGTTTATGAATTGGCTAAATTATTATGTTTATCAAGAAACACCATACGTTTGGGAATAAAATAGACTGTGGTCTGATGATAAATCGTCAAAATGTGTTAAAATACAAATGGCTCTGTCTTCCATTATCAATTGAATCTGTTTGTTTTTTAAAATTAGTTTAATTCTTTCGTAACGAATGATATGCTCTAACTGTTTATATGTTATCTTTATGTATATGTAGACCTATGAGATTAATAGTTTTCGTACGAAGTTTTGTTGTTGTTGATTACATTTGAGGTGAATATTCTTGAATACCAATAAAAAAATATTAATCTTGACCGCAAATTATGGAAATGGACATATGCAGGTAGCAAAAACACTGTATGATGAATGCAAATCCCAAGGGTTTGAACATGTTGTAGTTTCTAATTTGTATCAAGAATCGAATCCCATTGTGTCAGAAGTGACTCAATATTTATACTTGAAGAGCTTTTCCATTGGGAAACAATTTTATCGCTTGTTTTATTACGGTGTAGATAAAATTTACAATAAACGCAAATTTAACATTTATTTAAAGATGGGAAATAAGCGTCTCGATGAATTAATTCAGTTACACAATCCGGACATCATCATTATTACATTCCCGATGATTGTTGTACCAGAATACCGAAACAAAACAGGTAAAGTGATTCCGACTTTTAATGTCATGACAGATTTTTGTCTCCATAAGATTTGGGTACATGAAAACATCGACCGATACTATGTTGCAACCGATTATGTGAAACAAAAATTAGTGGAAATCGGCACACATCCAAGCGATGTCAAGGTGACAGGTATTCCTATTAGACCACAGTTTGAAGCAGACGTGCCACAATCGATGATCTATAAGAAATATGGATTATCATCAGATAAAAAAGTTCTTCTCATCATGGCCGGTGCTCACGGTGTACTAAAAAATGTGAAGGAATTATGTGAGGCGCTGCTCCTCGACAGTGAAGTACAAATTGTTGTTGTATGCGGAAAGAACGCCGCGCTGAAACAATCGCTTAGCGTTCTTGAACAAGCACACCCAGATCAATTGAAGGCGCTTGGATATGTGGAACAAATTGATGAATTGTTCAGAGTAACAGATTGTATGATTACAAAACCAGGCGGCATTACTTTAACAGAAGCAACTGCAATCGGTGTCCCGGTCATTCTTTATAAGCCTGTCCCTGGACAAGAAAAGGAAAATGCTCTTTTCTTTGAGGATTATGGCGCTGCCATTGTCATTAACCGACATGAAGACATTTTAGAATCTGTGACCAACTTGCTGCAGGACGAAGAAAAATTAGAAACAATGAAACAAAACATGAAAAAACTGCACTTAAAACAATCTTCTCAAACCATTTTGGAAGATATCGTTGAGCAGTCAGATCTCATCATGAATAACAAAACATATGCTCGCGCATTATCATAAAAAGGTGTCCGTCATTGACGGACACCTTTTTCCTCACCCTTGATTTCCATTTGTTGTGTATACTTCTTCAAACGGCTGAACGACAACAAAGCCGCTTCCGGTAAACTTCATTTGAATGGACTCTCCGCTTCCCCTGCCAATAAACGTTTTAAAGGAAACATCTGTCACAAATTCAGTTTTTAAATCCCCTGACCACGCAACAGTCGCATTCGGATCTGTATAAACAGAATCACCCGGCTGAACAATGAGTGTCAGCGGCTCATAATGACTTGTGATTGCAACTAAGCCCGCCCCTTCTAATTTGACATTAAATAATCCACCTGCAAGCATACCAGATACTTTTTTCATCAATTTGATATCCCAGCGGACAGATGGTTCAAACGCAAGCAGGTCGTTTCCATTCACAAAAATGGATTCTCCTTGAGCCAAACGAAGAATCGAGATTTTTTTACCTTGATCTGCCACGTATAATTTCCCATCACCTGTCGCCTTCATTAGTGAGGTGCCTTCTCCTGAAAGCATTTTTTTGAACATCTTGGAGACGCCGTGCTCAAAAACACCTTCACGTTCAAATTTGATTTTCCCTCGATAGGAAACCATGGAACCCGTTTTTGCCCAAATCGTGTCAGTCAAATTAATTTCTAAAAGTCTTGGTGTTTCAAGTTCGAAGACCCCTTCTCCTTTATCTTCTTGCTGCGTATTCTGAACAAATTCTTCAAGTGTATAACGATTCATGATTGCACCTCTTTCTGTATTTTTTTTATATACGGACAAGCTGCACGTGAGGTTCCGAAAACGTTTTATATTTCATTGTTATTCACCAAAAAAACAAAAAAATCAAACATTCTGCTCAAAATTTGGCTCGCCTGCTTGACGCTTTACTTTTGATGGTGTATAGTGGAACCATCATTTAACAACTGCAAAGTCGTTAGGTGATGAAAATTTTTTTTAGTATGCCAAAAGGTGTGCTACAGTACTAGGAGGAAAAAGCAATATGCAAAACGGTAAAGTAAAATGGTTCAATAATGAAAAAGGTTTCGGCTTCATTGAAGTTGAAGGCGGAGACGATGTATTCGTTCACTTCACAGCTATCGAAGGTGACGGCTACAAGTCTTTAGAAGAAGGACAAGAAGTTTCTTTTGAAATCGTTGAAGGTAATCGTGGACCTCAAGCTGCAAACGTAACAAAAATCTAATCAACTAAATCAATGATGAAACGACAAAATAAAGAGAGGCATATGCCTCTCTTATTTGATTTTCAGCTGAATTTCAATTGCTAAAATATTTTGCTTCAGTCGTTGTTCAATTTCAGAAATATCTTTTTCGAGAAAAGGTCTTCCCTTCTTTGCTACATCTACTAGCTGCTCTAGATCGCTGTATACCTCTTGAAATGTTCGATGTAATACCGTTTCGAAATCCTTATTATCCATGCCGGCCTTCCCCTTTTCCTCTATTATCCGTCACTTAGTCAAAAAGTAACTCAACCAAAACTTTCTATAGTTATATCGGCTCATTTTTCAGAATATGTTCTCTTTTTACACATTCTATCCGTTTTTTTTCATGAGCGGATGTTTGAGCAGGGAAAACCGGGGCGGCAGCCGCTTACTTTTTAAGCAGCGTCTGTCCGTATTCTTTTATTTTCTCTCCTACTGTGCATTGCTGAATACAAAAGGAGTGGGCGTATTTTTTTCCATATTCTTTTCGAAAGTGCTTCTTAATCAAACAATCTGAACAATACGTGTCTTGGAGATCCGTCAATTCTTGTACTGCTGTTTTTTTATCCACATTATTCAGCTCCGTCTGCTTCTAATTTCAACTTACTTTCGATTGGGACGTTTGCAAGCATCTGCCTTGCAAGCTGATCCGCTTCTGCATTTTGTTTACGATCGATGACTTCATATGTTGGCGTAAGCCTCAGCTCTTTTAAAGCCGCTTCAATCCGGTCGAGCCATTTGTTATGTATATCATCATAACAAGGCCATTCTCCTTTTAATTGATTCATGACAACAAGTGAATCGCCTCTAATCGTGACAGAATTTCTGCTTGCTCCAAGATCTTTTAAAGCTTTGACAGCCTCAAATAAAGCCGCATATTCTGCTTCATTATTGGTGATTCCTTGGAAGGGCTGATTTTTTCTCAAACGATAAGCATCTTCTCCTAGCTTATAGTAAACGACAACCCCAAGACCAGAGTCGCCTGTTTCTTTGTGAAAACTTGCATCAAAATAGACCTGAAGCTGATCAGGTTCAAGCTTTAGTTCTTCATTTAGTTTTTCAAGTTCTTTAATAGACCACATCGCCCCTTTTTCATCTTCAAATGATAGGAGTGACTGTGGTTCTTTTTTGTCGATATGTTTGGCTAAAATCAAGGCCTCTTTTAGCTCCATCCAATCTTCTTGGAAAAAAGCAATGGACCCAATCGATTTCACTTTCATTGTATAGTGTGCTCTTAATTTCATTGATCACATCGCCTTCCCGTACTTTTAAGGTAAACGTTCGTTATGCTATAATCAAAAAGTTACATTTCACAATGAGAAAGGAAGTTCATGTCACTTGTTTAATGAAGGTATTTGGATCTTATTTGCGATCATTAATTTTATCATTGTTCTTCTATTTTATAAAGGATTTGGCAAGATGGGCCTTTTCGTCTGGATTGGCTTTGCGACGGTTGCTGCAAATTTACAAGTGGTCAAAACCGTTGAATTGTTTGGCTTAACGGCAACACTTGGAAACATTTTATACGGCAGTGTATTCTTTGCAACGGACGTATTGAATGAAAAATATGGACAAAATGAGGCGAGAAAAGCTGTCTGGATTGGTTTTGCCACTCTTTTAACACTAACCGTTGTCATGCAGGAGGCTTTACTTTTCCATCCCGCTCCATCCGACATTTCTCAAACATCCCTGGAAACCATTTTTGGCTTTATGCCAAGGGTCGCACTTGGCAGTCTTGCTGCTTATATCATCAGTCAAATGTTAGATGTTTATGTATATTCGTTTATTCGCCGGATATTTCCTTCCGATGGTGCGCTCTGGGTGCGCAACGCTGGAAGTACGATGATCAGCCAGCTGCTTGATACACTGATCTTCACAACAATTGCCTTTCTTGGCACCTATCCATTTCATGTATGGATCGAAATCTTCATCACGACTTATGTGATTAAATTTATCGTCGCCGCGATTGCGACACCATACGCGTATGCAGCGAAAAAAATGGTTCCGCTTGATGAAAGGGTGAAATAAATTGCCAGCTGAAATATACATTGATGGTGCTAGCGCAGGTAATCCGGGTCCTTCTGGCATCGGCATTTTCATTAAATATGATGGAAAGGCAGAATCTTTCTCGATTCCTCTTGGATCAATGAGCAATCACGAAGCAGAATTTTCCGCTCTCATTGAAGGGATGAAAATCTGCGTAGAAAAAGGACTGCGATCCGTTTCGTTTCGAACAGATTCACAGGTAGTTGACCGTGCAGCCAATGCAGGATTTGCTAAAAATCCAGCCTTTCAGCATTTTATAAAAGAGATGATCGAGCTTCAAAGCCAGTTTGATTTATTTTTCATTAAGTGGATTCCAAGCAAGGAAAATCATGTAGCTGATCAGCTCGCTAGAAAAGCGATTCACCTTTCTAAAGGATGAATCGCTTTTTTTCGGTTATGCTAATGTATGAGGTGATACTGATTGGATAAAGAAAATAAAGGTCGTGTCACAAATGGGACAACGCCTCAAGGTGATGCGCAAACAAAAGATAAGCAGCCACTATCTCAGCTCGAAAATAGAGCGAAGAAAAGCAATACAAAAAGATGAATGTGGGGATCAGCTTAGCTGATCTCTATTTTACTTAACCGATTCACCATCGGTTCAATTCCTTTGATTTGATGGTATCGCAGCATGGCAGCAGCCCGTTCTTGATTGATGTTCACCTTCGCCTCATCAATTGGACAGCTCAGCGGGACATCACATTTGATCTCTGCCAATAAACGGGAAAGCTTCAAATCTTCTAATCCTGCTTGCATTTTCTTTTGCTGGGCAGCCGTTAGTTCATGAACATTTTCTAATAATCCGTCAATGGTTTGATATGTTTGAATAAATTTTAATGCTGTTTTTTCTCCGATTCCTTTGACGCCTGGGTAATTATCACTTGAATCCCCCATAAGTGCTTTCATATCGATCAGCGCCTTTGGAGAGATGCCCATTTCCTCTTCAAATAAAGCTTTAGTATAATGTTTATAGTTCCCGATTCCTTTTTGCATTAGAGCAACCGTCACTTGTTCATTCAATATTTGCAGCAAATCTCTGTCCCCAGTTAGGACAGTCACACGTGCTTCATTCTGATAGACTGCCGCCAGCGTGCCGATACAATCATCTGCCTCAAAGCCCTTTATACCAACGTTTACAATTCCTAGTTCTTCTGTCGCTTCCTTTGCTAAATCGAATTGCGGAATGAGCTCGACAGGTGCCTCTCCTCGATTTGCTTTATAATCTTGAAACAATTCATTTCGGTATGTTTGGCTTCCCATATCCCAGCAGCAAACAATATGGGTTGGCTCAAATGTTTGAACAGCGGTTAATAAATGCTTCAAATAGCCATTTACTCCATTCGTCGGGACACCGTGATCATTTATCATAAAATTTCGATGGACAGCCGTTGCATAAAACGATCTGAATAGAAGCGCCATGCCATCAACAAGCAATACGTGTTTATTCATTCTTATAAACTCCCTTTTTCAAAACAATACTCCTATTCTATCATAGAACATAGAATTCGACATAAAAAAGGCGCCTTCTTCTTTTGGAAAAGAAGTGGCACCTGGGGATTACTTTTGACCGTATTGCATTTTTTTCGATTCTGCTTCTGCGTAGGACGGCATCTCTTTTTGTTTAGGGTGACGCTCATCCTGCTTTTTTGCATGCTGCTTTTTTTCCATCATCATTCCCCTTTCTCGGTTCACTTGTTAAGATGACCCAAAAAGAGAAAGTTACTCTTTACTTCTGTTTTCGTTCGACATACTCCCTGACCATATCAATCGTGACATGCTTACGCAGCGGAACAATTCCGCCTCGTGCAAGCTCATTCATCTTCGAAGTAATTTCATTGATCTCGTCAGTTGTAAATGGTTCGTTTTGCTCACACTTCAAAACAGCAGTCTCTATTGCCTGCTCTCTTTTCTGTTCAAGCGCAAGAAACGATTTGATATGAGCATTCTGTTTTTGTGAATGTGCGGAAATTTCTTCGTGTACGCTCGTCATTTTTTATCAACTGCTTTCTTTTTTATATAGTGTATCATGACTCAAATGGTTTTCAACTGGTTCTTCCATTCATTTGTTTGCTTGTATACTTGTTCTATCATCGCCTGCTCTTTCGCATCTGTCGTTAAGCTCATGATAAATGTTTGTTTTTGTTCACTCAGCTGCTTAAGCGCTTCTGTTTCATATCTTTCAGTAAAGGTCTTCACCATCATATCGTATCTGCTCTGTAGTTCTTCTTTTTCTTTATCTGCCCATTTCGTCGTTAACTGGAAAAGAACATCTCGAATCGCTTCTATAAACGCTGCCTTCCCGTTCTGTTCAAAGAAAGCTTTCGCTGATTTTTGCTTCTTTAAGAGCGGCTCAAACGGCGTCAGGTCCGCTTCCACTTCAATTTGTTTCAGCTCGGCATTTTTCTCATCTGGCGGCGACAGCCGGAGAGAAAAGTAAGGATCTTCTGCACACGCAGCCTGTAATCCTTTCTCCCACTCCTCTTTGAAATATTGAAAAATAAACGATTCCATTCGAATATCAAGCGCTTTTATCTCCTGTACAAATTCAAATTCATAATCCTTTAACGCCTGTTCAAGCGCTTTTTTCAACTCCTGTCTGAAGTCCCCTTGAGATATTCCAGGATAAAAGGCTGTCTTTAACAGATCATTAGCATAAAGTGACAAGCGCTGAACAATGTGGTAAAGCTGTTCGTGCAAGTCCTTTTTCACACTTTCTGTTACTAACTTAGATCGTTTAATATGACTCATTTGATCAACGATCGCTTCATAGGATGTGTTTATCTTTTTCTTTTCTGCTTGCTTTTCATCTTCCGACTGATGCAGCGTCTCATGCAGCTTGTCAACTGTTCTACATAATGTACTAGCTTCAAAATACAGAAGCTCAATCGCATCTTTCGTTAATTCTTCCTCAATAAAATAGTCGAGCTGTGTTCTAAGCTGTGCATACTGGTTATAAGGCGACTGTCCCTTTCCTTCGATCTCTTCCTTACTCGATACGTGATGAAGGTTTGGATGCCGGATGCCTTCTTTTGTGAGCTCATTTTTCACATAGTCAAAGACGGTTTCAAGCTCTGCTTGATCCTTTGCGAGGTCAGCTGCATTGATAATAAAAAACATTTTATCCATGCTAAATGAATCTTTTACAAGCCCGAGTTTACGTAAAAATGACCGGTCTGCTTTTGAGAAAGAATGCTGGTAGTAAGTTAAATAAAGAAGGGCATCGGCGTCCTTCATATATTGAAAGGCAATCTCTGTGTGACGTTTATTCATACTGCTGGCGCCTGGTGTATCAACAATCGTCAGTCCTTTATCTGTTAAAGGTGTACTTAAATAGACCGTCACTTCCTTCACCACACAAGAAACAGCCTCTTCAGCCACATATGGCTTTAATTCTTGCAGGGTGACATTGAGCGGCGTTTGTTTTTGAATCGAATCACGGAACTTTTCATGAGCGTTTAAAAAATGGTCAACAATGATGCGGTAATCCTGTTCAAGCTCTCTTTTTTTCAGCGTCCGCTCGAGTTTCGCTTGAAACGTATCTCCCTTTTCTTCTGTTATAGAAAACCCGAGAATTTGATCGAGCTCCTCTAATATTTCCTGCTCGGTTTTGAACACTACTTTCACACTTTCATGAGGATGGTCTTCTGTCGGCCGCGTCAGCTTATTGATCGTGGCCGTCGTTGGTGTAGGAGATGATGGCAGCACCTTTCTCCCAACAAGGGCATTGGCAAACGAAGATTTCCCCGAACTAAAAGCACCGAATAAGGCGAGTGTAAATTCCTTCGCTTGCAGCCGCTTTGTTCGTTTTTCAAAAGACTTTCTTTGAGACTCAAGCGCGTTTAATGGCATTAACATTTGAGAAAGCTGCTCAAACTGGTCAATCGACTGCGCTGTCGTGATGTGCTGTGATTGACGCATTTGATCAAGCTCTGTCTGCTGATTTTCTTTCTCGATTTCTTCCGTATGAGTTGACGTTTGATGCTGCTTTAGCTCGTCATGCTGTACACGATGTTTTTTCGCATAAAACCAATCTTCTTCAACCTGCTCATTTGTTCCGTTTTGCCATATATCCCAGATATGTTCAATATCTCTTCTGATTTGATCATTTTTTTCCATGCATTGCTCTAGCGCTTGGAGCTCCTGTGCTGCCTGGACCCATTTATCTTGCTGCTTTCCCTTTTCATTCAGGAGCTGGGTTTTCAGCATCTCGGTCATTTGTTCAATCAATGGTATTGCTTTCTGTTTCGTCTGTCTTTTCAGTGCTTCACCCGCATCTTTTGCATATTGCAAAACGTATTCATTTGAAAATGTCGCACCGTGATGGATCACGTTTTCAAGCAGTGATTCTTCTACAGGTGTTTCAAATGCCATCACTTGATTTAATAGCTCTTCACCAAGCTGATGTTTCTTGACTTCTTTTTTGAGCAGCTCAGCAATATGCCAGTCTACTTCTGCTTTCATTCTTGCTTTGACATCTGCTAAGAACTCGTTCGCCCGCTTTTCTTTTTCCTGCTCGGTTTTATTTTTAGCGAACAGCAGACCTACCTTAAAGCCAGGTGCTTTCGATTCAATATAATCACTTGCGAGCTCCCTCATTTTAAATGGGGTTAGATTTGCATTTTTTAAAATGTTCTCGACTTCAGAAGACACTTCATCTTCTAACTGTTTTGCTCCATTTTCAATGAAGCTGCTTCTCGCTTCAAGTTCCTTCACTTCTTTTCTTTTTTCTTGAAGCTGTAAATCCAGATCCTCTTCCTGCAGCTCTTCTTTTAATGAGTCAATATGTTCTTTTAAAACATGCTCTATTTTCTGCTCGGTATAGGCGCGAAGCGATGCTTTCGGCAATGTTTGTAATTCTTGCAGTTTCTCGATTAAACGAATCATTTCGTTTCTTGGATGCGACTCATCGGTTACAGATGTAAAGTATAGATGTTCTTCTTCAATGCCTTCTTTTTGAAGCATATCAACTACTTGATTTTTGTAGTCTTCAAACGCTGTCTCATGCTCATCATGTCGATCGACTTGATTGACGATGAAATAAAGATTTGGCACTTTCTCTTTAATGGAGCGAATGAAACGAATGTTTTCCTCAGAATGAACATGGTTGTAATGAACGACATAAAAAAGAGCATCTGCTTGATGAAGAATAGACGCAGCAGATAAAAAGTGAGCATGATCCGTTGAATCAATTCCGGGTGTATCAATCACTGCCACCTTTTCTTCCAGTCCTCTATAGTCCCCGCTAATTTCCACCATTTCAATCTGTTCTCCATCCTTACAAAAACGCTGAACTGCTTCTTTATCATAAGAACCGCTCATTTTTGCAAAACGGCCATCTGAGGTGTGAAGCTTTACTTCACTCTCCCCTTTCCTCACGACGACCAAGTTGGCACTTGTTGGAATTGGACTCGTTGGCAGGATGTGATCATGAAGCAGATGATTCACAAGAGATGACTTTCCAGCTGAATAGTGGCCGGTAAATGCGATATACACTTCTTCTTCTGCTTCCTTTTTGATAATCGATGCAAGTTTGGCTGCGCGTTCATGATCATCCCTTTTAAGAAGGCTTTGATATAAAGCACCTGTAGTTTGAACGAGCGAATCTCGAATAGACAAGTCTTCCATGACGATAAACCCCTTTGTTTTTAGAAAAGTCAGTTATGTATGTGATACCATTTTACACAAAATGAAGAGATTTTTCTTCTGATCTGAGGAAATAAAAAAAATCTGCTTCCCGATCAGTCGCAATTGACTGCGATCAGGAAGCAGATTTTTTAGAAACACCTTTTAATACGAAGCCAATTAATAGGCTGTATACACAGACCGTACCGAGTAAGAAAACCATTGTCATGTGATCACCGTCCATCCTTCGTGATTGAGAATGCTTATCATTAATGAAAGTGTATCACAATTGATAATGATTTTCAATATTAATTTAACAAATACTGATTGAGCGCTTTCTCTTCTGTTTGAATTCTCACAGCCATCATCCATGCATTTAAACATGTGAACAAAATGGCGGTAAAATAAGCATTAAACAAAAGCGGGATCAGCAAAAGCTCAATCGCCACCACGACATAGTTAGGATGCTTTAACCAGCGATAAGGTCCTTTTTTCACCATCATCGCATTTGGTACAACTAAAATCTTTGTATTCCAATACGTCCCAAGAGAACATAATGCCCAGTATCGAATCAACTGTGCGGCCAGCAGAAAAATGAGCACCACAAGAAAATAGGGCGACGGCGGCCTGTTTAACCCCCATACCTCAACCATAAGTGAGACAAAAAAGCCCGCATGCATAGCGACCATATAAGGATAATGACTTGCACCAAATTCAATGGCACCGATCGCTTTTACTTTCTTTTCATTTCTTTTAGCCACAAGCATTTCAATAAGCCGCTGACAAACGAAGAAACCAATGACGAGCCAAATGATCATGATAAGACCTCCTCCCATTTCATGAGCAGCAGCTCTGAGGAAAAGCCCGGACCAAGCGCTCCGCAAAGACCCATATCTCCCGCTTCAGCGGATTGATGTTCAAGATAATGTTTGATCACATACAAAACTGTGGCAGAGGACATATTCCCGTGTTGTTTAAGTACTTCTTTTGATGAAAAAAGCTGATCCTCTTGTAAGTATAGACTTTCAATATAGGCATCAATCACTTTTTTTCCTCCAGGATGGGCAAGAAAAACTGATAGGTCTTCTGCCGAATACCCTTGCTGCTCTAAAAATTGATCGACTTGCTCTTTTAACCAGCCTGAAATAATGGAAGGAATGTCACGGGAGAAAATAACCCGAAAGCCGTCACTTGTAAATTCCCATCCCATCACATCCTCAGACTCTTTCATTGTGACGGATTGTGTACCAATCACTCTAGGAACTGTTTTTAGATCGGCGTATTCAGATACACCTTTTTCTCCAGTTAAGAGTACCGCTGCTGTCCCGTCTCCGAACAAAGATGTCCCGATTAAATTGCTTTTTGATTGATCTTGCGGCTGGAAAGTTAAACTGCACAGTTCACAGGCGACAACCAGCACCTTTGCTTCTGGAAATGCCCTTATGTATTCGTAAGCCCTGGACAACCCTGCCGCTCCGCCCCCGCACCCTAATCCCCAGATCGGCACTCGTTTCGTATAAGGCGAAAAAGGAAGAACATTCATCAGTTTTGCATCAAGACTTGGTGTCGAAAGTCCGGTGCTTGAAATAAAAAACAATGCATCGATCTCTTCAAACGGAATCGGTTTTTTCAGGAACGCCTTCTCATGAAGACAGTGTATGACCGCTTCTTTTGCATGAGCCAATGCTTTTTCCAAATAGAGATTGTTTTTCTCCTCAAAAGAGTGGTGCGTCTGATACCATTCAATTGGCTGCACAAACTGTCTGCTCTCGATTTCTCCGTTTTGAAAAGCTCTCAGCAGCCGGTCGATATCTTTAAACGATCGTTTAAATTGGGATCTAGCAAAATCAGCCGCCTTTTTCTGATCCACATGATGTTTTGGCAGACTCGTTCCAACAGAAAGAATGTACGCCATCGGCTTCACCTCTTTTTTCGATTAATATCCCCTATCGAAAAAAGGATATACATGCCAAAACGTCACAATTCAGTCAAAATATTTTCCTCCGGCTAACTTTTTGTCTTGACGACAATTGATAAATATTGGATAATATAGGTGAAAACATGATGTAGTTTTCCTCCTTCACAGGTTCGTTCTAAGCCAAGCGAACCTGCTTTTTTTATGCAAAAAAACACCTCTAAAAGAGAAGTGTTCAGAACGTAGACACCCCCCCTTTACTTATACAACACTTTCAAACGGAATCTCCCTTTCGCTTCGAATTAATGGTCAAATCTGCTGCTATCTTAGCGTATAAATATTAACGTTTCGATCATTATTCAGAATGATTTTATTTAAACATGAATGGATCACCTTTTTTTGCTGATCAACACAAAGTAACAACCATAAATTTCTAATTCATTTGAATTTTCTATATAAAAAGGATTTTTTCCACTATATATTTAATCAATATGAGTACCAGGAAAAACAGTGAAAAAAGAAAGAATCTACAACATGGTTCGGCTCAAAATTTAATTGACTGGAGTGATTGTAATGAAAAAGGTTTCCAAAAAAAAGACACCCTACAACACGATACTTCTCTCAAAGGTAATTGGTTTAGTGCTTCTTACACTGTTTCTCTTTTTTATCTGGGATATGTCTAAACCCCATTTGCAGGCGACCAATGGGCAAGCAAAAAATGCTGCCAGCAGTGACTTCCGTGACACAAGTATCAGTCTGAAAGCAAAAGATCAGTCTACAAGAACATTGGATACACATTTTAAGACCAATCCAAACCAACAGGCAACGAATAAAACAGTCTTTTTAACATTTGATGATGGTCCTTCTGCTACATCAAATCAGCTGTTAAATGTATTAAAAGCACATCACGTGAAGGCGACGTTCTTCATGCTTGGACCGCAAATCCAAGCACACCAATCAGCTGTGAAAAGACTTTATCAAGAAGGACATCAATTAGGTCTTCATGGCATGACGCATGATATAAACCTCTTTTATCAGAACAGCGAGTCTCCAGCAAATGAAATGATAGAAGCTCAGCGTATTCTTGCCTCTGTTACAGGCGTCTACAGCCGTCTTGTAAGAACCCCCTTTGGCAGTGTTCCAAATTTAACATATCATCAAAAAGTACGTTTAAACCAAAATGGCTTTATTTACTGGGACTGGACGATTGATAGTCTTGACTGGAGATATAAAAACGCACAATATGTTCCAGAGGTATTGAATCAATTGCAAATGTTTGAGAAAAATAAACCATGGGAACCAAAAGTTATATTAATGCATGATCAACCCTCTACCACAAACTATTTAGATAGCCTGATTATACAGCTAAAAGCAAGGGGCTATACATTTGCAGTCATTAACGAAACAATGCCGCCGGTTCAACATTAATAGTGATAATCACAAAAAGCCCGTATCCAAAAGATGCGGGCTTTCAGCTTGTAGACAAACCCTCACACGCTCCTTCCTAGGACTTCAAAGGTTTTTTATCAAGCTAAAAAGAAGACAAAGAGCTAAAATAAAAGGTCATTTTAGCTCTTTGTCCATCATCTGAACCCTTCTCCAAGAGAGGGGTTTACATAACAGATTGCTTAGGTTCTTCTGCCAGGTCATGCCCGGCTTCTTTTTTAAAAGGAATCATGTGATAAATAATATGAAGCAAAATAGCGGTAAAGCTTCCGGCCACAATGCCGTTACTTGTTAATAATTTAATCGAATCTGGCAGATGCTCAAACATTTGCGGTACGACAGTAACTCCTAAGCCGATTCCCACGGAGCAAGCGACGATCAGCAAGTTCTCCTGCTTTGCAAAGTCCACGCGCGAGAGCATTTTAATACCGTATGCAATGACCATGCCAAACATGGCAACCATTGCACCGCCAAGGACTGACTTTGGAATAATCGTCGTAAAGGCAGCGATCTTAGGAAAAAGACCAAATAACATGAGCAATGCTCCTGTGACGACAATGACTTGGTTTTTCTTGACTCCTGTTAACTGGATCAATCCAACGTTTTGCGAGTAGGCTGTGTATGGAAAAGCATTAAAGATTCCGCCTAATAACACAGCAATCCCCTCTGCCCGATAGCCTTTAGCCAAATCCATCTCTTTTAATGACCGGTTTGTTAAATCACCTAATGCGAAATAAACGCCTGTTGATTCAACTAATGACACAATCGCAACTAACGTCATGGTCATGATCGGTGCAAATTCAAAGGTCGGCATGCCAAAATAAAATGGCTCAATCATGCGGAAAACCTGGGCTTTTGCCACCTCAGCTGTCTCCACTTTCCCCATAAACGCAGCAGCTGCTGTCCCAAGAAGAATACCGATTAAAATGGCGATCGCCTTCATAAACCCTTTCGTGAACCGATAGAGCAGTACAATGATAAACAGCACAAGGAAAGCGAGCCCTAGATTTTCAAAAGAACCATAATCCGCACTTCCTTCTCCTCCTGCCATATTATTCATCGCTACAGGAATGAGGGTGATACCAATAATAGTGACGACAGAACCTGTGACAACAGGCGGGAAAAATTTCACAAGCTTCCCAAAGAAAAAAGAAAGAAGAATGACAATACATCCAGAAGCGATAATACTTCCATAGATAGACGAAATGCCATACTTAGAGCCAATCGCAATCATCGGCGAAACCGCAGTAAATGTACAGCCTAATACAACAGGCAGACCGATCCCAAAGAAGCGGTTTTTCCATACTTGAAGCAATGTGGCAGCCCCGCACATGAAAATATCCGCAGAGATTAAGTAAGTCAGCTGTGCAGGCGTGAGCCCGAGCGCATCTCCAACAATGAGCGGTACAAGAACAGCACCTGCATACATTGCCAGTACATGCTGAATACCCAGTGAGAGCGTTTTGACTTTTTTAGCGGTACTCATGATTGTACCTCCCGTACAAACGTGACTTTCCCTTCCTCAAGTGATTCAATACGTGCGAGGGACTCAACGCGGTAGCCCATTTGCACAAGCGCATTTCTTCCAGGCTGGAATGATTTTTCGATGACAATGCCAAATCCGGCTACTTTTGCCTTCGCCTGCTTTGCAATCGCAGCAAGTCCTTTCGCAGCTTCACCATTCGCTAAAAAGTCATCGATGATTAACACACAATCATTTTCACTAAGATGCGTATTTGAGACAGCAATCGTGCTTTCTACTTTTTTCGTAAAAGAGTACACACTGGCTGTTAACAGGTTATCCGTTAATGTGAGTGATTGACGTTTTCTTGCAAACACAACAGGTACTTGAAGAGCAAGCCCAGCCATCACAGCAGGTGCGATGCCAGAAGATTCGATTGTGATGATTTTTGTAATGCCATCGTGCTTAAATAATCTAGCAAACTCTTGCCCGATCTCATGCATTAACACAGGATCAATTTGGTGATTTAAAAAAGCATCTACTTTTAACACTTGATTTGACAGAACGATTCCTTCGTTCTCAATTTTTTGACGTAACAATTCCATCATTCTTCCCCCTAGCATAATTGGCAAACATTCAATTTTTGGCATAAAAAAAGCATTGCTGTCCATGAGGAGCAAGCAATGCGAAAACGATCAACGGATCTTCAGCTCAAACAAGAGCTGTTTCATTTTGCTCACTCATAGTCGGACCGTATCGGTGTCCGGTAGAAACTTGCGTGCCATCATCACGCGATTATATGAGTGTTATAGTGTTCAAATTATAACAAGATTTCAGACGCTTGGAAAGCACTTTTCTAGAAAAATACCGAACTTAAATAATAGATCAGAACAAAATGTTCGTTTTTAGAATATTCAAGCATCAAAAAAGCACCCCTCTCATGAAAGGGTGCCCTTCTTTTATGATAAATACAGTTTTGTATATTTATCTGTTAAGTAGTCGATTAAATATTGAACATTTAATTCTTCGCCTGTTGCATCTTGAATGATTTCAGATGGCTTTTTCCGTTTTCCATGCTGGTGAACATGTTCCGTCAGCCATTCTTTTATCGGTGCAAAAGAACCATTTTGAATAAGCTCATCAAAATTTGGTAAATCTTTGATCATTTGCTGCTTTAATTGCGCTGCATACATATAACCAAGGGCATATGAAGGGAAATAGCCAAAGCTTCCATCAGACCAGTGAACATCCTGCAAGATACCGAGTGCATCATTAGGAGGCGTAATGCCAAGATACGCTTGATATTTTTCATTCCAAAGTGCAGGCAGATCTTCAACTGCTACTTCTTCATTGAAAATCGCTTTCTCAATTTCATAGCGGATGATAATGTGAAGCGGATACGTCAGTTCATCGGCTTCAATTCGAATGTAAGTCGGCTTCGATTCATTCACTGCATGCACAAAGTCTTCTAAAGAAACATCTTTAAATTGCTCAGGAGAAGCTTCTTGCAGCTTTTGATAATACGTTTTCCAGAAATCTTCGTGTCTGCCGATAAAGTTCTCAAAGAAAAGAGACTGTGATTCATGGATTCCCATCGAAGTCCCATCACATAAAAGTGTTCCGCTCAGTGCTTCATCAATGTTTTGCTCATAGATCGCATGACCACATTCATGAATCGTTCCAAAGATCGCCATTCGAAAATCATGCTCATCATAACGGGTCGTCACACGTACATCGCCTCTGCTTAACGTTACAGCAAATGGATGAACTGTTGTATCCAGGCGGCCTGCGTCAAAGTCATATCCTAATTCTTTTAAGAAAAAGAGACTCAATTCCTTTTGTTTATCGATTGGGAAGCTTTTCGATAAAAATGAAGTATCCGGCTTATTAGGTGAGGCTTCGATTTTTTTCACAAGAGGAACAATAGCGTCACGAAGTGCACCAAACTTTTGATCAAGCTGTTCAACCGTCATATCTGGCTCATAGTTATTGAGCAGCACATCATAAGGCGTTTTTTTCACGCCCCAATATTGGATGAAACGCTTGTTAAAGTCAATAAGCTGTTTTAAGTATGGTGCAAAGAGTGAAAAGTCTGATTTCTCCCTTGCTTCTACCCAAACATGCTCCGCTTTTGATTGTAAAATCGAGTATTCTTTAAATTCTTCTTTCGGAATTTTACTGTTTTCATCATACTCTTTTTGTGATAATTCGAGCGCCTTCTGTGTATCTTTTGACAGCTCATCTCGATGTTTGTTTAATGCGTGAAGAAGATCTCTCATTTCGTCAGAAGTCTTCATATTAAAAATATCACTTGATAATTGACCGATCGTTTCAGCTCTAAAATCCGCACTTTTTTTAGGTGCTTGTGTTCTAGAGTCCCAATAAAGTAAATGGAGCGCCTCTGTATAATGGGCGATTTTCCCTAGTAATTGATAAAACGCTTTCTCAGTTGCTTCAAGACTCATGCGTTTGTTCCCCCAATCAATAAAATATGTATGTACGTTTCAAGGCTACTTCAATGAATGTTCTTTTGTCAATGAAAAAGGAGGATACACCGTGGTATCCTCCTCATTTGCAAGTTTTCAGCTATTTAAGATGTGATGATGGGCTTCACTGGCAGGACGGATTCAATTTTACTTTGAAGCTTAGTATCTTCTTTACGATCAAAGTAAATATGAATGCTTCCTGCGTCTTGGCTTGTCCGGATCAGTCTTCCGATACCTTGGCGTAAGCGAAGCAGCATATACGGAAGGTCAACTTCAGCATGTGCATCCTTTGCTTCATTCCGTTTCGCTTCAAATACCGGATCATGCGGCGGATAAGGAAGTCCCCAGATGATCACATTCGTTAATGATTGACCTGGAATATCAAGCCCTTCCCACAGATGAACAGAGCATAACACGGATGTTTCATCTGCTTGGAACTTTTGAACAATCGTGCTGATTTCCTCGTCTCCCTCAAAATATACGTCAAACGGCAGTGATTCATTTGCTGCTTCAAGCTGTTTTCTAAAGAAATGGAGTTCGTCAAATGAAGGGAAGAGAATCAGAGATCGTCCTCCATTTTCTTTCAGCTGAGTGATCACTTGCTGTGCTTTTGCCTCTTGCTCAGCGAGCTGCTGAATTCCATGGAAATAAATCTTCATTTGTTCATCGTAATCATACGGCGAAGCGACACTCATTGATAAGTAATCTTTAATCCCAAGACTTTCAGCTAAATAATCAAAGGATTGATTCTCAGACAATGTAGCGGAAGAGAAAATATATGGTCTTTTTTGCGAGAATACTTTTTCGCCAAGCACCTCTGCAACCGTCTTTGGCATCACAACAAATGTTGTATCTAATTCCTGTTTTTCCAGCCAGCTAATGGCATTTTTTTGATAAAGTGATAAAGAATACGCCATTTGTTCAATGTATTCTTCCACAACAGATAATTCGTATTGATCGATCGTATACATCTCAGATTCAAACACGAGCGCTTCTCCGATTTTTTCAAGCAAGTCACACAATTCACTTGCAGAACGCTTCACCTCATCGACACGCCCAATTTCAAGCCGGTGCGAGCCTTTGACTTCTTTGGCATGTGTTTTTAAGAGATAAAAGAACTCATCGTTTGTTGCAAGTGCATCTTCAACAAGCTCTGCAAATTCTTCGCGTATGTCGTTTTGCAAAAGACGTTCCAAAAATGTTTCGAGCGTTGATTGCTTCACTCGGTACGTTAACGCTTTTTGTGCGGCAAACTCGAGAAGATGTCCCTCATCAAATACGACGGAGCTATGCTCAGGAAGCAGCGGAAGCTGGCCCTCACGTTTCCGGGATTCCTTCGTCCACACATGCTCCATGTAAAAATCATGTGAACAGATGATGAGATCTGTCGCTTTCCGGTAATGATCTCTTGATAAATTCAAACCACAGCGATGACGCATATCGCACGTCAGACAGTCCTGAAACGAGTCATAGCCAATTCGTGACCATTCATCATTTGATAACTCCGGATACTCTTTTCGATCGCCATACGGATAAAAGGTTTGCATGCCATGTGATTCATGAACAAATGAAGGCAGTGATTCATAAATATCGAGCCACTTTTCATCATCTTCACGCTGCATCGTTTTCTCCAGCTTTTTTAAGCATAAATATTGATCATGCGATTTACTTAATCTCGCATCTATTTGAATATCAAGGTGATTGGCAATTTTATAGATATCACCTTCTTGTTTAACGAGCTGTTCAATTAACGTTTCGTCTGCACATGCAATAATCGCAGGCTTCCCTGTATACCTTGCATATGTGACGGCAAATAATAGATAGACGATAGTTTTGCCTGTGCCTACCCCAGCTTCGGCAAACATCACACTTTTTTCTTTAAAGGCTCTTTCTAGTTGAAAAGCCATAAATATTTGTTCATCTCGAAGATCAAAGCCCTTTTCTGGCAAAATGTCATAAAACACATCACCAATCCAGTTGCCCAGTTCTTCGTAAAAATTGTGTTCTTTTGATAATGAAAAAGGCAAACGAGATGCTGTCACCTGCTTCAACCCCCAACTTTTGAATCATTCAGACATTCAATAGTACCATTTACGCTGGGGAAAAACAATCTTTTTTTATGAGCGCAGGCGATGCTGATAGCTTTCCTTCATTAAAAATGCATGCTCAGAACGTTCTATGTATGCCTGAGCCAGCGCCAAATCTTCAATGGCTGCCGTAAGCTGAGCAGATTGTCCACCTTCATGCCCTTCAATTTCTTGAGCAGTCGAAGCGAGTGCTTTTTGGATTAACTGAATTTGATCATAATGAATCATGAAGACACCTCTTTTTTTAAAATCAAGTTCAGTTTATTCCGTCTTGCTGAGAGTTATACCTTTTCAGCATAAAAAAGCCGCACCTTCTTTCGGTGCGGCTCTTTATTACGATTCAGTTGGTTGCTTTCTAGGCGGGCGTTGTCCCCAATATTGATAATAGTCTGTTTTGATAAATCCGTTAAACAGTTTTCTCTTTTTCGTCGCTTTTCTTCCGAAGCACTCTTCGAATTTTTCGTGTGACGTTAAGATGTAAATGGACCATGTATCTAGGTTCTTAAACGCTTCACCCATTCCTTGATACATTTTTTCAACTGCTGGTTTATCACTCAGTCGTTCACCATAAGGAGGATTTCCGACAATCACACCGTACTCTTCTTTTGTTTGAAAGTCTTTTACTTGCATTTGTTTAAACTCAATCAGTTCACTCAATCCTGCTTCTTCTGCATTCATTTTTGCGATATCTACCATACGATGGTCGATGTCACTTGCAATAATGCGGAGCGGCTGATCATAGTTTGCTTTTTCTTCTACTTCCACACGCGCTTTGTTCCATACGTCTTCACCGATCCATTCCCATGATTCAGACGCAAAATCCCGGTTAAATCCTGGAGCAATGTTTTGTCCTATCATCGCTGCTTCAATGGCGATTGTTCCTGATCCGCAGAAAGGATCCACAAACGGACGGTCAGGTGTCCAGTTCGTTAATAAGACGAGCGCAGCAGCAAGCGTTTCTTTAATAGGTGCTCCGCCTTGATCCATGCGGTATCCGCGTTTATGAAGACCTACACCAGATGTATCAAGCGTAAGAACCGCTTTATCTTTTAAAAGAGCGATCTCGATTTTATATTCAGGTCCCGTCTCTTCAAGCCATTCAGACTGAATGTTGTAGGAGGATTTAAGCTTTTGCGCAATGGCTTTTTTGACGATGCGCTGGCAGTCCGGCACACTGGCAAGCTGAGATTTAACAGATTTCCCGATGACAGGAAACGTACTGTTTTTTGGTAAAAAAGCGGCCCAGTCAATCGCTTTCGTCCGTTCAAAAAGCTCATCAAATGTTTTTGCCGAAAATTCAGCAACTTGTACCTTGATCCGGTCTGCTGTACGCAGCCAAAGGTTTGCACGGCAAATCGCAAGAGCATCCCCCTTGAAAATCACTTTTCCGTTGTCGACTGTGCACTCATAGCCAAGGTCTCTTACTTCTTTTGCAACAATTGCTTCAATTCCCATTGGAGCTGTTGCGATGAGTGTATAGGTTTTCATTGATTTATCACCTGTTTTCTCGTCCTTTTATGTATTCAAGATAAAAGCTCTCCATATGTTGAAATAGGAGAGCTTTGTTTCATCATGTTTATTATAACGGATATAACGTTCTGTAAGCCATGTTTTGTTCCATCGTACTGCAAACGGCAAATGCCTCGTACTCAGGTGGTAATCATCTATCTACAGAATTCTCTGTCCTTCTCTCCGTTTGGTTCCTTTGAGAAAGTTCCCCTACCAAGTTTGGGTTTCTCGCTCGAGGGGTTTACCGCGTTCCACTCTCACCATTTCTAGTGAGACTTCGTCACTGTGGCACTTTCAAGGATACTTTGCCATATCCTAAAAAGGACGTAGGCATTTTTCCTGCCGTCAGCCTTTCCCAGGCTGCCCTGGCTTATTTTTTCGCCAGGCACGAACACTACGGGCATCTCAGCACCGTGCGAGCATGGACTTTCCTCTGCAATGCCCTAAATAGCATTACAGCGATTACCCGAACGTTAATCAATAAGCGTTATTATAAACGACAATGACATCTGACACAAGCTTTTTTCAGCAAGACTCAATCATAAAGTTTGCTGCCGAAAACGTGTTTCTCAAGGTTCGATAGTCTTTTTAAAATATCAAAGTTTGTTGTATTAGACTGTGCAGGCTGTCTTTTCCCTTGTTCAACAGCTTCTTCAAGCTGTTTTGACAAGTGGAGGTTTTCTTGTTGAAGTTTTTCGATTTCTTGGTTGAATGTCTCATAGTCTTTAATGACCATATCTAAAAATTTATCGACTTCTTCTTGTTTGTACCCTCTGACACCTGTTTTAAATTCTTTTTCTAAAATTTCTTTCGCAGAAAGCTTTACTTTATCAGCAAGCATCTTTTTCACCTCATATCGTGAATTCATAGTATATTTTTTCAGAAATAAGTGACGTTGTCAAATTTTCTCTTGCTTTTAATCAAAAAACGGATCTTCCGCCTCAACCTGCGCTCTTAGATCATCCATCGTGATGTACATAATCGGGTAATCGGTATAGGCTTCCGCCTCCCTGATCATATACTTCGGCGATCCCTCATGCTCGGGATCATATAAGACGAGAAGACCATCTGTTTTTTCAATAAAAAAGCGGTTCTTTTGTTTAAATTGTGCCGGACTTTCGTACGGTCTATGCGTGACACTTTCTACAAAATCGGCCTGTGCGAGAATTCCTTCATACAACTCTTTGTTTTGTTCATTCCAGCGCTCTTCCTGTTCATAAAATGGCGTAATGACTGCAAGTTTTAACGCTGGATATTCCTCCTGAAGCTCAAACACCACTTCGGCTGTCCAAATTTCTGCCCCAAGCTGGCCTGATATGAGAACCCATTCCAGACCTTCTTCGATAAGGGCTGTCAGCCTTTTTTGAAGCTCCGCTTTTATGTATTGAAGTGCAGGCTCGTCTTGTTTGAATATCCCAAGCTCAAAGGGCTTGTACCCTGTGACAGCAATAATTTTCATTTTTTCACCTGCTTTTAAAAAATGGGACTTATAAAAGTCCCATTCACTTTATCTGTTACAGCAAGGTCCACCGCAGTTAAAGTGTTGATGTGTTGTCGGGTCCACCTGAGAAAACGTATGCGGGAAGTAGTGAACATGTTTGAAATTATGGTGGTGAACATTTGTCACATGCTGCGGGTGGATATGCGGCACAATTGTTGTTGACTCGCTGTGTGTACAGCAATGATTCGTCGGATGAACAATTGGCTGTGTAACATTCGGATGGCAATGATGGTGATGATGGTACATGTAGCATTCCCCTCTCCTTTATTTTCTTACATTAACAATGTATGAATTAAGAGGTGTACATGTACTAATGCATTAACCTATTTTAAAAGTTGGCAAGAAAAATATCTTTATAGTTTGAAAACACAAAAGCGACCACAATGACCACAAGAAAAAACAAGTAGAAAAGACCCTTATACATGCTATACGCTCCTCATTCAATATCTAACGTTATTTTACAGGATTCGCGGACTTTCTACAATAAAAGTGCTAAACAATTTTTATTTTCGGCCGAGAGCCGAACGTTGTCATTTTTTGCGCTTTCCCGGGTAATATTATTTCATTGCCCAGCTTTTCTCAATAGCCGTTTTTTTCGTTTCTCAAGCTCTTTCGTGTCTCGCTCGCTTAACGATGAGAAAGATAATAAAGATTCCGTGATGGAAAGAGCTGACCTTGCATCTTTTTGGCGATGCTCTTTACACTTCGCAAGCTCTATACCCGCTTTTAATGCTAAATGGACATCACTTGATTCAAATAATGTTTCCCAAATTCGAACTGCTTCATCCCACTCGTTTAGCCGTTTATATTGTAAGGAGAGATCAAAAGCCGCCTGATTGGCATGTTCAAAATCAGCACCTGTTAATTCCCGCAAATGCTTCGTAGCTTCCTGTACATCACGATGCGCAAGATGCCACCTAGCCAGTGCGTATTTCTCATCATGCTCCTTTATCGCATCCATAGATAGAATTTTTTTAGATAGATGAATGTAGAGGCTAATTAACGAAAGGACGTCTAATTCATTATGAGTCAAAATCCCTTCAATGAGCTTCGGATTTTGTTCCTTTAAAAAGTGAAAATAGATCATCGGTGCCAAAAAACCCGGTGTGTCTCCTTCCCGGTGAACGTGCAGCTCTTCTTTTTCAACCACAGACAGCGCCATTCGTTCATATTTATGCTTCCACAACCGTCTTGACCCATGCAGAAGATCAAAGTGGCCAAACTCTGGAAGCGCAGGGATTTGATCTCGCAACAAAGTATGTCTCGTTTTCACTTGCGGCCAATCGAATGATTTTCCATTATATGTAACGAGTGATTCTACGTTCACTTCATCGAGAAAGCTTTTATAAAGAGCCGCTTCATTTCCCGGATTTGTGAGCAGGTGCTGTTTCACCACTACTTTGTCAGCAAAGACCCGCGCATGTCCTAGCAAGAAGATCATATTTCCCGTTCCGCCAGATAATCCAGTTGTTTCTGTATCAAAGAAAAACAGTTCATGCGGCTTGTAACCTTTAGCCGATAGAGAATGCTGGATGCTGCTTTTGTTCCATGCCTCGATGATCTTTGGCAGTTCCGCAAACGAGTAGAGTCCATGCTTATCATCTAATGAATAGGTGACTTCTCGAATGAGACAAAAAGAATCCTCAAAGTGATAAGGAGCTGCACCCAATTGCTCCCACTCCTTTAAAAATGGAATGTTTTCGGCCGTCACAGGCTGAGGTTGTCCTTCCACTGCTTTTTGCCGTTTTTCGTTTGGCTGGTTGTGCGATAGGTGCTTCTTCATTCGATTTAATTTCCCTTTTAAAGACATGAGTAGGTATCTTCCTCCTTCCCCTTAAAATACAGACATCAATTCAACAATGCTGCTTTTTCCGCTCACCTCTTTCATTTCCATGCCAATGCAGGATGGACAGCCGTTCTCACAGCGGCACCGCTCTATCAGCTGAATGGCTGCACCTGCTATTTCATCGAAACGAGCTTGGACTTCTTTGCTTAAACCGATTCCGCCAGGGTAGTGGTCATATAAAAAGACTGTCGGTTTACCGGTATGTGCCGCTTTAATTTGTGAAACAACATGAATATCTGAGCGGTCACACATCACAAAAGCAGGTACAATGTGCTGAAGAACATTTGCGATGCCAAGCAGCAGCTGTTCAAGTGTCTTCTCTTCAAATCTCCGCTCTGCCTCGTGTAATTCAAACCAAGCCGCACTCGTATGAATTTCTTCTTCCGGTAAGTGAATCGGTCCAGACCCGATATTTTCACCAGTACTGAGCCGGATTTTTTTGAAAATTGTTGGCATTGCATTGACAGTCACATCACCGTAGTGAACAGATACTGCTTCTTTCTCTGTTGTCTGATCGATTTCCAGTACCTTGAGCTGAACAGCTAAATTCGCATCTGTATAGTATTCTACATCTACTTGTTTCACATAAGCCTTCAAATGCTCGTAATCTAGCTTTTCTACTTGATACTGAACCCCTTCATGTAAATAAATCGCCTCATCATGAAGCAGTGTCATTGCACTGAATCGATCCATCTCTCCAATAATCCGAACATTCGCTACGTCGGATTGATCCACAATCACCACATTTTCTTGGCTTGCAGACCGCAGGCTGATGCCATGCGCTGGGAACGATTGATCTGACCAATAATACCGGTTCCCGCTAAAATGAAGAACCCCTTCCTCATGCAAGTATTGCAAAATGTCCTCTACTTCCATGCCGCCAAACTGTTCATCCGTCCGAAATGGCAGCTCGTAGGAAGCACATTTTAGATGATCCACTAAAATAATGAGATTTTCAGGATTGATTCTGGCTGCTTCAGGCGGTCTATTAAAGAAATATTCAGGGTGTCGGACAATATATTGATCAAGGGGTGAGGAACTTGCCACCATGATAATGAGCGCCTCCTCATGACGCCTTCCAGCACGTCCTGCCTGCTGCCATGTACTTGCTACACTGCCAGGATACCCCGTCATAATGCATACCTTTAGCTGACCTATATCTACCCCTAATTCTAGTGCGTTCGTGCTCACGACACCTAGAATGTCTCCTTCTCTTAACCCCTTTTCAATCACGCGCCGCTCTTTTGGCAAATAGCCTCCGCGATACCCGCGAATCGATTTTGGACCGATTTCTTTTTTCACAAGCTCTTGAATATGACTTAAAATCACTTCTACTCGTACTCTGCTTCTAGCAAAAACGATCGTTTGAATTTTTTCTTTTAAAAATGTTTTAGCCAATTGGTTGACGACAGTGGCAGCGCTTTGTCTAATATTTAATGGTTTATTCACCACTGGCGGGTTATAAAACACAAAATTCTTTTTACCGCTAGGCGCTCCGTTTCGTTCAATAAGATGCACTTTGCTCCCTGTGAGCTGCTGCGCCAGCTCTTTTGGATTTGCAATCGTTGCGGAAGTACAAATGAAAATTGGATCACTTCCATAAAATGCACAAATTCGTTTTAACCTGCGAATCACATTAGCCACATGACTGCCAAAAACGCCTCGATATGTATGAAGCTCATCAATGACAATATACTTCAAATTCTCAAATAAACTGACCCATTTCGTATGATGAGGCAAAATAGCTGAATGCAGCATATCTGGGTTTGTGATGACAATATGTCCTGCTTGTCTGACTCGCTGCCGAATAGCCGGGGAGGTGTCCCCGTCATATGTTTCACTATGAATCGGAACATCCATCTCGTGGATGATCTCGTTAAGTTCACTCTTTTGATCCTGTGCGAGCGCTTTTGTTGGAAATAAATAAAGAGAGCGGTTTGTCTGGTCTTCTGCAATCGACTGAAGAACAGGCAGATTGTAGCAAAGCGTTTTACCTGAAGCTGTTGGTGTAACCGTTACTACATGCTCACCATTCATTACTCGTTCAAAGGCTTCTTTTTGATGAATATACAGCTCTTTCACGCCTCGTTTTTCAAGCGCCTTTTTTAGCCTGTTGTCCACTCTTTCAGGAACGGGTGAGGTCTGTGCAGGCTTTGCTTCAATTTCATGCCAATGTTCTACCTGTTCGTCTTTCTTTAATTCTTCTATCAGTTCGTTCATTGTTTTCTTTTTCATATTGCGTCCACCTCTCATTCTAGTGTACCGAATATTTGTTTGCATGACTAGGCGGCAATTTTTTGATGCGGACTTATGAGCAAATACTTTGAACTGTTGTAACAGTATCTATTACACTTCTAAAGTGAAATGATTTTATCAAGGAAGAAGATGATCAGATTGAAAAACGAATTTAAGCCTTTATTTGAACCATTTACGTTTCCAGGAGGCGCCTCTATTGATGGCCGGTTAGTGGTTGCTCCAATGACACACTTCGGTTCTCATGACGACGGCACCATTTCAAAAGACGAAATTGACTTCATTACAGCTAGATCAAGTGAAATGGGTATGGTGATTACAGCATGTGCGAATGTGACTCCAGATGGGAAGGCATTTGAAGGACAGCCTTCTATCGCAAGAGATGAAGATATCCCTGGCCTGAAAAAACTGGCTTCAGCTATCCAGGCAAAAGGAACAAAAGCCATTATTCAAATTCATCACGGCGGCTCTCAGGCTCTCCCTCATTTAGTTCCAAACGCTGATGTGGTTGCGCCAAGTGATGTGTTTAAAGATGGAAAACAAATTGCACGCGCTTTAAAAGAAGAGGAAATTACGCAAATTATCGACTCCTTTAAAGAAGCAGCAAGACGAGCGGTTCAAGCAGGGTTTGACGGCGTGGAAATTCACGGGGCAAACGGTTATTTATTACAGCAATTTTACTCACCGCATAGCAATCAGCGTACAGATCAATGGGGAGGAAACGAAGAAAAACGTCTAGCTTTCCCTATTGCTGTTGTAGATGCAGTTAAAGAGGCCATCAAAGAGCATGCGGCTAAACCGTTTATCTTTGGATACCGGTTATCTCCTGAAGAGCCAGAAACTCCTGGTTTAACAATGACAGAGACGTTTACATTAGTGGATGTTCTCAAAACAAAAAG
The DNA here is from genome assembly GCF_038593345.1 of Bacillus sp. FSL M8-0350. Lineage (NCBI taxonomy): Bacteria > Bacillati > Bacillota > Bacilli > Caryophanales > Bacillaceae > Bacillus > Bacillus sp. FSL M8-0350. The sequence continues at coordinate 2,158,693 of NZ_CP151985.1, forward strand.
CCTCGATTATTTGCATATCTCTTTAATGGAGATTGGCTCTAAAGCAAGACGAGGCGCAGATTCTAATAAGACACGTATGGAACTGCTAAAAGAACGCTGCGGCGATGCTCTTCCGCTTATTGGAGTAGGCAGCGTCATTACAGCTGAAGATGCACTCCATGCTTACAATCAAGGAATTCCTCTCATCGCTGTCGCACGAGAGCTGATCGTCGACCCAGATTGGGCAAAGAAAATTAAAGAAGGCAGAGAACAAGAGATTGAAACCGTCATTAAACGCAGCCAAAAAGACAAGTATCTTATTCCAGAAGGATTGTGGTCTGTCATGGAAGCGAGTCAAGGCTGGGTTCCAATGGAGGATTAATGTTCTCATCTCAATAAAAAACTACCCTATCAATGGGTAGTTTTTTTCATGAACTATTTCATTTTCACTGTAAAGAGCTTGGACGTCTGCTTTTCTACAGAGCCTTTTGGTTCTTTATCAAGTCGTTCGATAAGGTCACCATTCATAATCACAATCGGTGTCACTGTACTTGATGCTTTCTCTTCAATCAGTTCTAAATCACATGTAATAAGAGGATCACCGATTTTCACTTTATCCCCTTCTTTCATGTGGGCTTCAAATCCTTCACCATTTAACCCAACTGTTTCAAGTCCGATATGAATCAGAAGCTCAAGCCCCGAGAGTGTTCGAATGCCAATTGCATGTTTTGTATGGAAGAGCTGAATGATTTCACCCTCTACTGGTGACACAATCGTCCCACTTTTTGGTTTTACTGCTACGCCGTCTCCCATCATCTTTTGAGAAAAGACGGGATCTGGTACATCAGTCATATCCATTAACTCTCCATCAACTGGAGAATAAATGACTTCTTCCTTTACATCATCTTGGTTTTTTCCGAAACCGAATAATTTTTTCAGCAATGTCAATTTGCTCCCTTCAAGCTTTGCTTCCTAAATCTATTTCGTGTATGAAACTTTACGCCCATACACCTTGCTTTCATTCAACACTATTTAATCATAATTTTTTCCTCTCATCAATTGATAACCGCCTGAGCCCCCTCTGCATAGGCTGTAGATGAGAGGTGATTCAGATGAAACATGAAGGCGAAAAAAAACATGAAATGCTGGCAAATGAAGATATGCTATATGAAGCGATTGAACAATTTTTTGCATCCTCCCCGTTTCACGAGATATTAAATAGTGCAGAGGCACTCATGACCACATCGCATTCACTTGCATCCATTACGACCGATGTGACAGAGGATGAACAGAATGTGTATATCGAGATTCAATTTCCAGACCATTTTGTCGAAGGAGACATTGCGCTAGAAGTAAAAGCCCAATATTTACACTTATCAGTACAGGAAAAAATCAAAACGAATACGACTACCTCGTATTCAAGTTTTACTAAAACGATTTTAATGCCGGCAAAAATAGATGAGACAAAAATGCAGAGTGTGTGGAAAGATCAATCGCTTCATGTGTCTGCGCCAAAGCAAACAACCCAATAGTTCAATCTATTGGGTTTAGCTATGCTTTAAAAATGCTGGTAAATCCTTTCGCCAATGAGCCTACTTGATTCATTGTACTCATCATTTGGCCAGCTGTATCAAACATTTTGTTAAAATCGTATTGCCCATTCGTCTTTTTGAATTGTGACAGCACACTTTTAAATTGAGATGGCTGCTGTTTTTGCGGCCTTGGCAATGGATAAGGGTTCATAGGCGGCTGCATGGGCATCATGCCTGGAGGCGGCTGCATAAGCGGCACGTTTTCTTGGTATCCATAAGGCGGCTGATAAACAGTAGATGGTGCCTGATTCATTCCCCCTCCACCTTGATACGGCGGCATGAAATAGTCTGGAGGCTGCGGAGGCTGCTGCTGCATCTCTGAATACGGAAAAGGCCTTTGCTTGAATTGATTGAATTCATAAGGCTGCTGGTTTGAATAAGGGAACATCTATCTCGCTCCTCTCGCTCTCAACACATATTGATGTCACTCATATATTATGACCAAGAGCAGAAGATGTGCCTAAAGAAGCCATAAGAAAAACGCAGCATCATGTCTTTAGCTGCGCTTTTTGATTTCTTCTATTAAAAGGTTCAGAGTGTAAACCACTGACTCAACTAAATTTTTTACACGGGGTGCGTGCTGTTTACCAAAATAAGATTGCAGGACAACCTCTTTACCATTTTCTTTTACGGCTTCAAGCTGTTCTTGGTGTAAATATCTAGGTTTGGCCTGCTCAATAAACGAGATCGCAGCGGTGAGCCACTCCTCCATTTTCTGATCAAATGTAACAACGGCCGGCTGAATATCCGTATAAAAATCATACGATGGGTATTCCTCTTCAGCCTTTCCCTTTTGGTACTGCTTATACGCTTCTTCGATCCATATTCTCAAGTTTTGTGTATGTTCAAGTAATGTTTGATTATCCAAAGTGTTCACCTCTATGAACCATCCTATCAAACGTTTACCTATTGCTCAAATAGAAAAGCTATCCGGCGTGATATGCCGGTCTTGCTGCCAGTTTATACTCGGCTGCATGAAGCTTCACTTCACAGTCCTTTACTTCTGATTCAAGCCGGTCAATTATTTGTTCTTGCTCTTCTATCGCTGCACGTTTCGTCTGCTTCACAGCAAGAGACAGCTCTTCCTCCACCGCATCAATTTTTCGCTCGATTTCCTCTAACAACTGCATAATGGATTCTTTTGATACAAATTCGCTCATCATCAGATTCCTCCTTTATTGTCTCTCGTTACATTCTCTTTTCTTTCTCCCCCTCCTTCACACATGACAAAACTAGAAGCAAATCGCCAATCTAAGTGTAGATGAGCGCTATTTCTTCCTTTTCGACAGATGCTTGTCCTTCTTTGTATGATTGCGTCCGATTGTGTAAATTCTAAGGACAAAAGGAGGTAGATTTCATGAAAAAGCAGCCAGCACCAAAAGAGCAAAAACCAAAAGGGAAAGAAAACAGTCCAGATCAGCTTGATAAAAAGCTCGGCGGTCCTAATCGTCCATCAACGTAAAAAAAAGCAGGCACCCCCTGCTTTTTATTTATGCAAAAAATAGTGCTCTAATGAGAAAAGAAAACGAAGCTGTCTTTTTTTATGGAAATACCAGTCGGTCAGATCAATCTGCTTTGGCAGCGGCTCTGCCTCAAATAAAGATGGACTCAATTTCTTTTGAAACCAATCTTCCCTTTGATCGTCTAATGAATGTGTCATCACCGGATAAACCGTCCGAAGAAAAGGTGTTGACCTTCTAGCGATCCCTAAAAAAGGTTCAAAATCAAACCGAGACCCCGTATGCGGAACGGTATGCAAAAAATGATAAAAATCCGAAAACAAATCGGCTCGAAATAATAGTTTCGCTAATTTTTTACCTAATGTAATGCGATCCTTTACATTGGAAAACTTCCGTATGGTTAAGCCGTACAAATGCCCGTCCACCGTTGGAAAAACAACGGTTTGGAAATGTCCCCACTCGCTGAAAAGATATTGAATCGAGTGAAAAACATTCTTTTTCAGAAGAGGATTTTGTATAATAGGAGATTGTATAGTATATTGTTCATTTATGATGAGTGCATAAAGCAGACGCTCTGTGTCACGCTTTAGCCAGAAGCGTTCCCACTCAGCGCTCATAAACCGAGACACGGAGAAATAAGGAAGCAGATGAAACAAAGGTTGACTGCATCGCTTAGACCATTCGTACAAAAGAAGCTGAGGGTAAGCATCCGAAAAGATCAGCCAATTCGCTCTTTCATATGCTGTGAAAAAAAGGTGCCCCTGCTGATCCGTTAAACCTGGATGGAAGAGCTCGCCTTTTAAATCCGTCATGGACCACCCAGCATTTCTCGAGACAAAGGAAGCGAGCAGCGACCATTTCATCTCTGGATGCCGGTCATAAAAGCGCTTGTAGGCATTTGTCCTCGTCAGGTTGTCTTTATTTTTTGCTTTCGTTTCACGCAAAATTTGCTGAGTGATGATATGCTCTTCTTGGGACAACATGGTGATCTCTCCAATACAAAATGCATTAAAAGGAGGCTGAAACTTGATGATTCGGTATCCAAACGGAAAATCGTATCAGCCCATACAACAAATTGGGACAAAAAAAAGAATCAGCGGCGAATCCTCTTATAGTAACCGCGGGATGACGCTTGAGGCTGATTTAAATGAAACAAACCAATACTATTTGGTCAACGGGATCGCAGTCATTCATAAAAAGCCTACCCCAGTTCAAATTGTGAATGTGGATTATCCAAAAAGAAGTGCTGCTGTCATTAAAGAAGCCTATTTTAAACAATCATCCACAACAGACTATAACGGGGTGTATAAAGGCCGCTATATCGATTTTGAAGCAAAGGAAACCAAAAGCACTACCTCGTTTCCGCTCAAAAATTTCCACGACCATCAAATTGAGCATATGAAACAGGTTGAAAAGCAAGGCGGTATTTGTTTCGTTATTATATCCGCTTTTGGCTCCGTTTATTATTTGCCCGCTTCAGATCTCTTTTTCTTCTGGGAGCGGCAGAAAAAAAACGGCCGTAAATCCATTAGCAAAGACGAATTAATGGAAGCTGGCCACATAATGACACTTGGATATTCGCCAAGAATTGATTATATTAAAGTAGTGGAGACACTTCATTTTTCGGATGAAAGCAAGCAGCAATTACGTTCGAAAAAGGTTTAACACGAAAGGTTGAGATGTGATGTCTGATCAATTTACAAGTCGTGAACAGCGACGTAAAGCAAGTCAAGAAAACAATAAGAAGCAAAAGAACAAAAAAGGCAAAAAGAAAGCAGGTCTATTTAAAAAAATATTTTTATCTTTACTCGTGATCGGTCTACTTTGTTTAGTTGCCGGAATCACAACTTTTGCCGTTTTTGCATCAAGCGCTCCTTCTATTGATGATAGTAAGCTTAAAACACCATACTCTTCAAAGCTTTATGATAAAGACAAGAAAGTGTTTGCAGAAGTTGGTGCAGAAAAAAGAACGTATGTCTCGATAAAAGATATACCCGATGTGGTAAAAGACGCGTTTATTGCGACTGAAGATGCACGTTTTTATAAGCACCACGGGATTGATCCAATCCGTATCGGCGGTGCCCTTGTCGCAAACGTTGAGGACGGCTTTGGTGCTGAAGGCGGAAGTACCATTACACAGCAGGTTGTGAAAAACTCCCTCCTAAGCAATCAAAAGACGTTAAAACGGAAAGTACAGGAAGTATGGCTCTCGATTCAGCTTGAGCAAAAATACTCTAAAGATGAAATTTTAGAAATGTATTTAAACCGTATTTTCTTCTCTCCTTATGCTTATGGAGTTGGGAAAGCAGCTGAACAATTTTTCGGAGTCACAGATTTAAATAAACTAACCGTTGCACAGGCTGCTACACTTGCAGGTATGCCGCAGAGTCCTTCTGCCTATAACCCAGTGAAACATCCCGAGGCAGCGGAAAAACGCCGTAATATCGTTTTAAGCCTTATGAAGAAACAAGGCTATATTTCTGAAAAAGACTATGACGTTGCAAAAGCAACCCCTGTCAGCAAGACAGTTGTTTCAGCTAGTAAATATAAGAGCCAAAACTCTAGTAAGTACTCTGCCTACATTGAAGAAGTGATGGAAGAAGTTCAGAAAAAAGCCAAAGTGGATGCGTCAACTGACGGATTAAAAATCTATACATCACTTGATCGAAAAGCCCAGGATCACCTAAATGATATCATTAATGGAGATTCAGTTGGATTTACGAAAGGGATGCAGGCGGGTGTCACCCTGCTTGATACGAAAAATGGTGAAATACGCGCCATTGGCGGTGGACGTGATGTACCAGCAGGCGGCTTTAACTATGCGACGGATGCAAAACGCCAGCCAGGGTCCACAATTAAACCGATCTTAGATTACGGCCCAGTCATTGAAAACAAAAAATGGTCAACATATCAGCAAATTGATGATGCACCATATACGTACTCAGATGGTACACCGATTAACAACTTTGACAGAAGACATTTAGGTAAAATGTCGATGAGAAGTGCTTTGGCACAATCGCGTAACATCCCTGCACTTAAAGCATTCCAAGAAGCTGGTTCAGCCAATGCCGCTCAATTTGCTAATAATTTAGGCATGGACTTACCTTCTGATATTCCAGAATCTTATTCCATTGGTGGATTTAAAGATGGTGTGTCTTCATTAAAAATGGCAGGTGCATTTAGTGCATTCGGTAATAACGGATACTATAATGAACCGCACGCTGTCACATCTGTTGAATTTAATGACGGGACAAAGCTTGACCTTACGCCAGACTCAAAAGCAGCAATGAGTGATTACACAGCATTTATGATCACAGATATGCTGAAAACTGCTGTCCAATCTGGTACTGGTACACTTGCACAAGTACCGAACGTTCAAGTAGCTGGTAAAACAGGTACAACGAACTTCACACAAGATGATATTAATAAATACAATATCCCTTCTGGCGGTGCGAAAGATTCGTGGTTTGTCGGTTATACGCCGCAATATACAGCAGCCGTTTGGACTGGAATCGGTAATTCAAAAGATGCAGACGGCAAAATGTGGCTGAATGATTACGAGCAGCGTGTTGCCAAAATCGTCTTCCAGCGATTGATTTCTCAAATTGATGATGGAAGCGGCTCATTTGAAAAACCAGACAGTGTCGTCGAAGCTTCAGTTGAAAAGGGATCGGATCCAGCCAAATTAGCCGGACCGAATACACCGAGTGACAAGAAGACAACAGAATACTTTGTTAAAGGAACGGTACCAACAAAAGTCTCTGACACATACGAGAAAAAAGAAGCCGATAAGCCTTCTGATTTAAAAGCGGTGTATGATGAAGAGAAAAAATCCATCACACTGACTTGGGGCTATTCTGACGACGCTGATGCTACATTTAATGTCAAGCAAGCAGTTGATAATGGCGGCTATAAAGAGATTCAAAAAAACTCTGCTAAAGAAGCGGTCATCTCTGATGTGAAGCCTGGCTCCACATATAAATTCCAAGTGACAGCCACTGTAGATGATGTCACGAGTAAAGCGGCATCTACCTTCCTCACCATTAAGGATGACGCAGATGAGGAAGAAAAAGCGGATGATGAGAATAAAGAAGAAGAAGAACCGCAGCAGCCTGACGACGAGCAGACAGACCAAACAGACGATAACAAAAATCAGCCCCCTGGCACTGATGAGCAAAAGCCTGATGACAAAAAAGATCAAGATAAGGATAAGGATCAGGACCAAGGTGGAAATACAGAAAACGGAAATAATGGTTCTTCAGATAATGGCTCAGACAGTACAAATGGGAACAGCAACTCGCAAACTGATAATAAAGATAAAAAGAAAGATGATGAGAAAGCCAACTCTCAAAGTTCCAATTCGCAATCAAATGCTACTTCTCGAAAAGAAGATGAATAATGAAAAAGCACTTGCCTCCTATGGCAAGTGCTTTTTTTAACGCTGCTGTTTGATTTTTTTAAGTGCTTCATATTTTCCATACTGCTTTTTTAATTCCGTGTATAGCTCGTCCAATTGAATAAAGCAGTGATATTGAGTTGGTTTTAGCAAAATGAACTCTAAACGTTCCGTCCAATTAATCGGAGCAACAGGAAATGTCTCTTGCTTGATATGATCCCATTCAAACGTTTGGACACTCTCCCCTTTGATCCAGTAAAACATCGCAATCATACTGACGATTCCTTGCAGCATATCATCTTCTTCACAGCGGGATTTTCTTGTTTGGAAACGAGGAAGCATTTTTTCTTTTAATTCGTCCCACAGCTCAAACATCACAGGAACAAATTCTTCAGTTTCCTGCCATGGAAGCTCGTCTGTTAAAGGTTCTGAAGATAGATCATATGCGAGCGGATTGGCCCTCAGTATATCTACTCGATCACCTTTAATCTCTACCTTTTTTTCTTTTAGCTTTTCGACATATGAGGTGAAAACAGCTGCCCCGCTCATGCCAGCTTCACCAATCCTTTTTTCAGCCTCTTCTGCCCTTCTCTGCACATATCAAGAAGCGGACACGATTCGCACTGCGGCCGCTGCGCCTTACAATGATATCTCCCAAAAAAGATCAGACGGTGATGCGTCACAGACCAATCTTCTTTTGGCACCTTTTTCATCAAGGTTTGCTCTACTTCAAGCACAGAATCTTTCCAGCGGCAGATGCCTAGACGCTTGCTGACTCGTTCTACGTGTGTATCTACTGCTATTGCCGGTACACCAAAAGCGACTGAAACGACGACATTTGCTGTTTTCCGGCCAACCCCAGGAAGCTTAACAAGCTCATCCCGGTCCTTTGGTACTTCACCGCCATATTCTTCAATCAGCATTTTGCTCAACTTTTGAATGTTTTTAGCCTTATTTCGATAAAGACCAATCGAGCGAATATCTTGCTGCAGTTCTTCAAGCGGTACACTTAAATAGTCTTCTGGTGTTTTATATTTTTGAAAAAGTGTTTTGGTGACCTTGTTTACAAGCACGTCTGTACATTGAGCAGAGAGTGCAACAGCAATCACAAGCTCAAATGGATTGTCATGAACAAGCTCACACTCAGCCTCTGGAAACATATCTCCTATAATATCTAAACACTCATTGATTTGTTTTTTTGTTAACATGCCTTCTCCTTTATTGGTTATTGTTCCAGCCAATTATAAAAAGGAACTTGTCGTTTATAAGTGGACGTCTCTTCTTTTGAAGGCGGCGTTTTCTGCTGAGAACGGAAATGCTGGCTATGCTCTTTTGCTTCTTCCGCTGTTTTCAGCCCTTTCTTTTTCCACTCAAATAAAATTCGATCAATATAACGGAAATTTAATTTCCCTGATAAAACGGCTTCTCTTAGCGCCAGCCGAATCATCTCAGTATCATGATGGTCTTGATCCATCCAGATCGAAAGTGTTTCTCCTTCAAGAGGAGACAGCGGTCTGCCGAATTCATCTTCAAATAAAGCATATAAAGATTTTTCAGCCTGCACATGATGTTTTTGCGCTTCTTTCGCCTGTTTTGCTTCTAAAAAGTCATACAGCACGCCCCATAAAGGTTCTACTGAATAGCGGTCATGCTGAATACCAGACCTGTCTTCAAATGGCTGAATCGAGATAAATCCTTTTTGAATGAGATGCTGAACCATATACGCACACTCTTCCGCTGAAATGGTCATGCCTTGAGAAAGTTCTTCAAATGTTTGGAAGAAAACGCCTTGTTCTTCATTCATTTTAATTTTAAGCATCACCATCATCTGTGATTCATTCAGTCCTAACTGCTCATAATGAGCAATCAGCAAATTAGGCAAACTTGTCGACCCCATTTGCTGCATATTAATAAATTGCTGTCTATTCATCGGATACACCTCTTCATTTTAAGTATATCACGTTTTATTTCACGTGCCCCTCTAAAAAGACGTTTGAAAAAGCCTCCAACAAATGGAGGCTTTCACGTCTTAAGGGTATAAACGGTTTAATAATCTTGGGAAAGGAATGGTTTCACGCACATGCGGCGCTCCGCTAATCCAAGCAACTGTACGTTCAAGTCCAAGACCAAAACCTGAATGCGGCACAGAACCATATTGTCTTAATTCTGTATACCATTTGTAAGTTTCCTGATCAAGCCCATGTTCTTTCAATCTTGCTTCAAGAAGCTCTAAATCATGAACACGCTCAGAACCGCCAATAATCTCTCCGTAGCCTTCTGGTGCAATCAAGTCTGCACAAAGGACAACATCTTCACGATCCGGTGCTGGCTGCATATAAAACGGTTTTAATGATGTTGGGTAATGAGTGATAAACACTGGTTTATCATAGCTTTCGGCGATCGCTGTTTCGTGAGGCGCTCCGAAGTCATCTCCCCATTCAATATCATCAAATCCTTTTTCCTGCAAGAATTTAATCGCTTCATCGTAAGTGATGCGCGGGAATGGTGCTTTGATGTTTTCTAATTTCGCTGTATCACGGCCTAGTGTATGCAGCTCCACTTTACAGTTTTCAAGTACACTTTGAACAACATGAGACACATAATTTTCTTGATACTCAAGGTTTTCATTGAATTCGACAAAAGCCATCTCCGGCTCGATCATCCAAAACTCAATTAAATGACGTTTCGTTTTAGATTTTTCAGCTCTAAATGTTGGGCCAAATGAGAATACTTTTCCGAGTGCCATTGCTGCAGCTTCCATGTAAAGCTGGCCACTTTGAGAAAGGTATGCATCTTCATCAAAATATTTCGTAGCAAACAGTTCCGTTGTGCCTTCAGGTGCACTTCCAGTTAAAATTGGCGGATCTACTTTCACGAAACCTTCTTGATGGAAGTATTCATATGTAGCACGAATAATTTCGTTACGGATTTTCATAATGGCATGCTGTTTTTTAGAACGAAGCCATAAATGACGGTGATCCATTAAGAATTCTGTTCCATGCTCTTTTGGTGTAATTGGATAATCTGTCGCTTCATGAATCACTTCAATGGATTTCACTTGCAATTCAAAACCTAGCGGTGAACGCTCATCTTTTGTCACTTGACCTGTTACATAGACAGATGTTTCTTGAGTGACTGATTTCGCAAGCTTAAAGACTTCCTCTTCCACTTCTGCTTTTACTACGACTCCTTGAATAAAGCCTGTCCCGTCACGCAGCTGCAAAAATGCAATTTTTCCGCTTGAACGTTTATTGGCAATCCATGCGCCGATGGTTACTTCTTGATCGACGTGTTTAAACACTTGATTAATCGTTGTTTTCAACATAATTCCCTCCAAAACCAGAAAGAAACTCACCTATTTGGCAGGTGTGAATCTTTTTTCATACATTTTATTATAACCGTTCTAAATCAGCATGGTCAACGCAAGACAGGAGAAACTACGGTGTTAAATTTTTTTCCACGTGTCCTGTCGAGAAGTCGACATAGCTGAAGCTATATTGATTGTTCTCATTTAAGTATGTCACTTCCCAAAGAAGTACGTCACCTTCTCTCGCTAATTTGACTTCTTTTAGCTTAGAGACCGTGTTCTCCTTTTGAACGGCTTGTACTGCTTGATTCGAGGTAATGCCTTCTTTTGCTTTTTTTGCGATCACTTTTTCTTTTTTGCTGGCAGGAACCCAAACGTAGGTCGTTTCATTCTGTTTGTTTTTCCCTTCAACAATAAATTGTTTTTCTTTCCCGACAAAGGTTTCCACTTTCTCCACTTGTACGATGTTTGCTTGTTCTTTTGCTCGTTCGATCGCTGCTTCATGCCCTTGTTCTCTTTGTCCCATGGCAATTTGATAAATCCACGTAAAGCTGATGATGCCAATAAGCAGAACGAGAGCCACTACAGATGAAATAATCCAGACTATTTTTTTCATGTCAAGCTTCCCCTATGTGCGGTATATCGTAAATACCGCTTGATTTTGGTCTTCTTGATCTAATGCTAATCCAAACATAAGATCTTCTCTTTTAAGCGTTCTGTTCAATAAATCAACGATTTTGTAAAGGTCTTCTGAATGCTTAATTTGAACAGTTGAAAGTACCTCTATTTTACTTTCCACTTCTAATTCCTCCTCGGTACGTAAATATTGTTAGTCATACTTTTCTGCACGGGAACCGATACTATTTTTACAACGGAACACAAAAAGCCGTTACGATAAATTAACTCCAAACCCACACCAGCTAAAGGCCGCTTATGACAGCGGCTTTTCGTTGTTAAGGTTTTCTATATACGCCTCAAGTGACTCTTTTGACATCTCGTGAACCGGCGCATGAGGGAGTGATTCTAAAAATAGTTTTCCATATGAAGCGGTTTTCACTCGGCGGTCTAAAATCAGCAATGTGCCTATGTCTTTTTCAGAGCGCAGCAAGCGTCCAGCTCCTTGCTTAAAGGTTAACACAGCTTCTGGTAAAGCGACGGCTTTAAACGGATTTTTTCCTTGTTTTTTTGCTGCATCACATTTGGCTTCAATAAGCGGAGAATCAGGCGGCCTGAACGGAAGACGTGCCATGATGACTGTTGTCAGCTCTGCGCCCGGAAAATCAACACCTTCCCAAAAACTACCCGTACCAAGTAAAATGGCCTGTTTTGCTAATTTGAACATTTTCGTTAATTTTACGGGGCTTCCGCCTGTTAGACCTTGAGCAAAAAGGGCTGACTGCATCCCTTCTGTTTTTAGCTCTTCATAGACTGCTTTTAACATCTCATGTGAATTAAACAAAACCAATATTTTTGCATGCTGCTGCTTTTCCATGACCTTAATATATTGCGCAGCCTGCTTTACATAATCTCGTTCATCACGGTTTGTAATCGGCGGCATGTCTGCTGGAACAATGACCTTAAGCTGTTTTTCAAGTTCGAAAGGTGAATCAATTTGCACAAGATGAGGGTAAAAATCTTGCAGCCCAAACCGTTCCAAGCAATAATCAAAGCGGTGATTGATGGTGAGTGTCCCTGATGTGAGGACAACACTCTTTTTGTTCATAAAGAAACGATCAGCCAAAAGCTCCCCAGTATCTAACGGCTGTGCATGCATAAAGACTGCGTTTTTGGCACCTTTTGCATCAATTTCAATCCAAACCGTTTCATCGTTTTTCGGTTCAAAGATAAACCGGTACAGTGTACTGCAAAAAGTATGCATAAACGACATGACTTGGTCGTATTCCTCTGCTTCAAAGGCAAAGTGTTCTGTCAGCTGATCACTTTTTTGAAGAAGCTCATTTTTTTGCTGTTCATACAGCTTCTCACAAGCAATTAACAAGGAACAAAGCTTACTTGCCGTTTCTTTAATCCGTTTCCACTGAGCATGCTTTGAATGATGACGTACTCTATGAATGAGACGATTGATGTCGGCTTTTGGTTTTGTCCTTTTCACAAATGAATGGACGGTGCTAAAGAAAGCGTCACTTTCCATTTGAAGCTGGTTAAGATACTCATCCATTTCAATAAAGGTGTCTGTTTGTAACCCTGCATGATGAAATCTCTTTTTCAGTTTCTTTAACAATCCGCCTTGCAAGGAGCCAAGCTGTGTTAACTTCACGTGAAGCTGGATATAAGACGCACTATCCCCTAGGGTTTCATTGGCTGTTTTCTCAAATTGATGGGCTTCGTCTATCACATATACGTCAGCATGCTGAAAGATAGACGATGCCTCCGTTTGTGATAAGAGCAGACGATGATTCGTTAAAATTAAATCTGCTGTTTTTGCCCTTTTTTTGGCGCGCTCATAAAAGCAATACTCTTTAAAACGGCGCTTTTTCGATGTAAACGGCATATGCACACAAGAAATGCGGTCTTTTATATTGGCAGCTCCTGACGGTAAATTCAGTTCAGATAAATCACCTGTTTCTGTTACAAGGAGCCACATTAAAATTTGCGCCTTCGTTAAGACGACATCATAGTTATCATCTTCCTCATGAAGCACATGCTCAAACTTATCTAAACAAATATAATGCGCCCGACCTTTAAATACACAGGCAGCCGGCTCGAACGGGAGCAATTGATTCAACATTGGCACATCGCGCTGAAGCATTTGCTGCTGCAAAAGTATGGAATATGTACTAATAATGACAGGTTTTCCTGATTTCCTCGCTTCTAGAGCAGCTGGGATGAGGTAAGCGAGCGTTTTCCCAATACCCGGTGCCGCCTCAATTAATGCATAGGCTCTTTCATGAAACACATCTCTCACTTTATTCATCATTGTAAGCTGGCCTTCTCTTACCTCATAGCCTTCTACCGTTTGCGGAAGCTTCTTTTTGATTTCCTCAAACAGCTGTTCATCATCTTCACCTACTGAATGTGTCGCCCTACTGATAGGATTGGTGACATCTTTTACAGCAAAAGAGCCGACTTCCACCAAAGAATCTTCCCGGCTAGCATGACTTGTTTCAAGCTGCTGAATTAAAAGTCCTATATCACTTAGGAGATAAGAGGATAATCTGCGCAGCTGCTTCAGCACAATTTTCGGTGTATGTTTTAATTGATGTAATAAAGTTAAAAATAACATGGCAGTAACTTCCGCATCACTATCCGCCCTATGCGGGTGGTCATGTGGAAGCATGAGCTCTTCACTTAATTCAGTGAGCTTATAACCTTCAAGCTCAGGATAAAGAATTCTAGAGATCTCAACTGTATCAATTGCTAGCACATCCAGCTCATTTTTCCCGCATGCTTTTAGTTCATCATTTAAAAAATTCAAGTCAAAATGAACATTGTGCGCAACAAAATAAGCACCCTGTATGAGATCATACACCTCTTGGGCAATATCCTCAAAAAACACCGCATCATCAACCATGTGCTGCTGAATGCCTGTCAGCTGTTCAATAAATCCAGGGATTGCTTTTCCCGGATTCACATATTTTGAATACCGTTCGACAATTTGTCCATTTTCAATGACCACCGCAGCTATTTGAATGATTTTATCACCCTTTTTAGGTGAATTTCCGGTGGTTTCAATATCAACGACAACAAACCTTTGATCGGTCATAAAATGGACACCTCAATTCCTCGTTTCACCCTGAAGTGAAACACACTCTGGACAAAATAGATGAAACAGAACAGCCTCTCTTCTGAAACTGTTCTGTTTCCATGGAGCTTGCGTTATAAAATCGTTCTCGCAGGCTCTTGCCCAATCATTTGTTCAATTTGATTTTGTTTATTTAACACGACCACTTTTGGTGTATGTGTCTTTGCTTCTTCTTCTGACAGCATCCCATAAGCGATAATAATGACTTCATCCCCTGGCTGAACGAGTCTCGCCGCCGCCCCATTTAGACAAATGACACCGCTCTTTCTTTCGCCGGGAATAATATATGTTTCAAGTCTTGCGCCATTATGATTATTGACAATTTGTACTTTCTCATTTGCCATCATACCTGCCGCATCAAGTAAATCTTCGTCAATTGTAATACTTCCCACATAATGTAAGTTTGCTTCTGTTACCGTTGCTTTATGAATCTTAGATGTCATAAAGGTTCTATACATGTTTTTCACCGCTTTCAGGAACATGGAAAATCACATTATCAATCAGTCTTGCCCGTGAAAATTTCACCGCAATCGCCATAATGACTTGACCTGTTAACTGCTCAAGCGGCTCAAGTTCTGGATATGAGTATATCTCAATATAATCAATTTCTCCGCACGTCTGAACAAGTTCCTCTTCAATCAGCTGGTATACACGACTGACATCACGTTCACCTTTCTCAACAGCTGACCGTCCTTTTTTTAATGCGCGGTATAAAGCGGGTGCTTCTTGTCTTTCTTTTTCTGACAAGTACACATTCCTTGAGCTTTTCGCTAAACCGTCTTCTTCTCTGACTGTCGGTACAGATACAAGGTGAAGATCAAAGAAGAAATCCTTGATCATCGCATCGATCACAGCGACTTGCTGTGCATCCTTTAGTCCAAAGTAGACATTTGTTGGTGACACAAGATGAAACAGCTTTGTGAGCACAGTGACAACGCCGTCAAAATGTCCTGGACGTTTTTTTCCGCATAAGACATCCGTCCGCTTTTGAACCGTCATCGTAATAGATGGTTCATTTTGGTACATTTCCTTCACATCAGGTGTAAATAAAATATCCACCCCTGCTTGTTCTGCAAGACGCTGGTCTCTTTCCATATCCCTTGGATAGGATTCAAAGTCTTCATTTGGTCCAAATTGCAAAGGATTGACAAAAATACTCATCACGACAATGTCATTTTGACCTCTTGCCTCTTTCGCAAGCGTCAGATGTCCTTCATGAAGAAAGCCCATCGTTGGGACAAAGCCGATGGAATGCTGTTTTTCTTGATGCTGCTTGATTAATTCTTTTAGCTCGTGAATATGGGTGACAACGTTCATTTTTTGATTCCCCCATATAAGCCATCAAGGACTTCTTCTTTGATATGAAACGTGTGCATGTCCTCTGGAAATGTGCGTGCTTTTACTTCTTTCGTATATTGAATGAGCGCTTCTTCTAAAACAGTATCAATTTGCGCGTATTGTTTCACAAACTTAGGTGTTCTAGACACCCCGTATCCTACTACATCATGGTAAACGAGAACTTGTCCGTCTGCCTCAGCTCCTGCACCAATTCCGATCACAGGAATCTTCAGCATGTCGGTAATTCGTTTTGTCAGTTCGCCAGGTACGCATTCCAATACAAGAGCGATTGCACCGGCTTCCTCACATTTCAAGCTGTCTTCAATCAATTTTTGAGCACTTTCGTGGTCTTTTCCTTGCACTTTATACCCGCCAAGTACACCAACTGATTGAGGTGTGAGGCCTAAATGACTGACGACAGGAATTCCGCCTCTTGTTAAAGCTTGAATGGATTCAAATACTCCATCTCCGCCTTCTAGCTTTAAGGCATCGGCACCGCTTTCTTGCATGATGCGTGCAGCATTTTTCATTGTTTCTTCTAACGAATAATGGTAAGACATAAATGGCATATCAGTCACAACAAATGTGTCTTTTGCGCCTCTTTTCACTGCTTTTGTGTGATGGATCATATCATCCATCGTGACTTGAACTGTGGAATCTAGTCCAAGTACAACCATCCCAAGTGAATCACCAACTAAGATCATGTCGACTTCCGCTTTTTCCGCTTGCTTTGCAGCTGGATAGTCGTATGCGGTCAGCATCACAATAGGTTCGTTTTGTTCTTTCATTTTGAAAAAATCTAGCTTTGTCTTCATTTGTTCCTCCTCATTCTGGAGAGGAGATGGCTTGCCTCACATCACATGCTTTGATTTCTCATGTGCGGCGAATCATCCCTCTGTCCAAGTCCCTTAGGATCAAGGCAGAAATTTATCGAATTTTTCTTCCTAACAGGTACAGTTCTTTGCAGATACTGCCCACACGAAGTATATCAAAAATGTGCCGGGTGTTCCACTCAAGTTGACTTGATCTCAATGTCTGCGGAGTAGATTTTTTGGATACCGTCCTCCGTTTCAAGCAATAAAACACCTTCTTCATTGATGCCAAGCGCCTTCCCCGTATATTGCCCATTGACGGTGCGGGCAACAATATGTTGACCGATCGTCATCGCAAACGATTCCCATAATTGTTTAATCGGCGCAAATCCTTGCTTCATATAATCATCATATCTTTTTTCAAAAGTGGACATGATCTGTTGTATAAGTGCAGCACGATCCACTTTTTCATTCAGTTCCATCCGCAGACTTGTGGCGACATCCTTTAGGTCATCCGGGAAGTCATCAGCTGTTTGGTTCACATTTATGCCCGGTCCAATAATGACCGCATGAACCTGGTCCGCTTCTGCTTTTAATTCAGTCAGAATGCCAACGACCTTTTTTCCATTCAACAAAATATCGTTTGGCCATTTAATAGATGGATTGAGTCCTGTTTGCTGCGCAATCGCTTCTGCGATGGCTACAGATGCCAAAAGCGTCATTTGCGGCGCTTTATGCAGCGGGATCTCAGGCCGGAGAATAAGACTCATCCAAATGCCTGTCCCATTTGGTGAATGCCACGTTCTTTGAAGACGCCCTTTTCCGTTTGTCTGATGATCGCTGACAACGATTGTGCCGTGGGGCGCACCTTCATTGACAAGATCATGGGCAATCAGCTGAGTGGAAGCGACTTCTTTCTGAAAGTAAATATGCCTGCCGAAACTCTCTGTTTCCAGACCAAACAGAATTTCGTCCTCACTAATTTTGTCCGGTTTACGAAGCAGACGGTATCCTTTTCTTCTAACTGCTTCTACCTCATACCCCTCTTTTCGCAAGTCCTCCATATGCTTCCACACAGCTGTTCGGGAGCAGCCAAGCTCATCACAAATCTGCTGACTTGAGACAAAATCCTGACTGGATGCTGTAAATAGTTCAATTAATCGTTTTCTAATTGCGGATCGCATGCTTTAAGCCACTCCTCTATGGCTTCTTTTCGGTTTTCTAAACGGTTTTGCAAAACGGCTTTTTTCACAAAATTGAGCTCCTCTGCAATCCATTTCCCAGACGGCTTTTGCCGAAATGCCATTAAATCTTTTCCTGAAACAGCGAGGTCTTGGAGCTTTTTAATCGGCAGTGCATCATAAGAACGCTTCGCTGCCTCCAGCTCATCAAAGAAAATGCGGCGCTCATGTTTTAGCTGTGTGATCTTCAAACTAGATAAGAGCACGTGTTCACCAGCTTCAAACATGGTTTCCGCATCCCAGTCACAATCAACGTATTGACTAATAGCTACTGCGTCTTTCAAAAGCTTCGTTGACAGCTTCCATTCTTTTAAGAAGGCCGCAGCCTCCGCTTCATCTAGGCCGAGCAAATGGATGAAAGCCCCCCATACCTCTTCTAGTCCATCCAGTAAGTAATATGGAAAGGCTTGAAAGGATTCATGAAGACGCTCCTCTTTGAGACCTGGCAATTCTTCATATAATTTGGTTGAAATGAGTACTTGAATGGCCTTCTCACAATGACGGCCTTTTAAAAGCTTCTCCATTTCAATCTTTTTGCGCTCAACTGATATGTTGGCAAGCAGATGCTTATCCTTTTTCATAGCTTCAGCCGTTTCATCAGCGAGTTCAAAGCCAAGCTGGCTTAAAAAACGGACAGCTCTCATCATGCGAAGCGCATCTTCTTGAAAGCGGCACGCAGGATCTCCTACGGTTTGAATTCGTTTCCGCTTAATATCCTGTTTTCCACCTACATGATCAATAATTTCCCCATTTATATCCATGGCCATCGCATTAATCGTTAAATCTCTTCTTAAAAGATCTTCCTTAAGCGATGTGATAAACGCCACTTCTTTCGGTCTGCGAAAATCTTCATATTCTGATTCCGTTCGAAACGTCGTGACCTCATAGCTGACACCATCATGCAACACAATGACAGTGCCATGCTCCTTACCGACATCTACTGTTTTTTCAAATAAGGACTCAACCTTATCAGGTGTTGCATCTGTCGCAATATCGATATCGCCGATTTCCCGTCCTAATAGAACATCTCTCACCGCTCCGCCGACAAAGTAAGCCTGATGCCCATGTTCGTGCAGTGTATGTAATATAGGGATCGCATGTGTGAATGGTTCATTCATCTTCATCATCACCTTCGATCAATTCTAGGTAAAGCTTCTCATATTCACTCACAATCTTATCAGAGGAGAAATGAGCCTGAACACTAGACTGTGCTGCCGCTGACACTTTTTCATGAAGCGATTCGTCTTTCAGCAGAGACACTGCGTGCTTTGCTGCTCCATCTATATCGCCGAGCGGGACAAGAAACCCTGTTTCTCCATGTGTAATGACCTCTGGAATACCGCCGACATCCGTACCGATACAAGGGACACCGCATGCCATTGCTTCAAGAAGCACAAGCCCAAAGCTCTCCTTCTCCGAAAGAAGCAGCTTCAAATCACTTATTGAATAAAGCTCCTCAACCTTCTCTTGCTTGCCTAAAAACAATACGCGGTCTGTCAGTCCTAATTTTTTCACGAGTTCACATACAACCGATTTCTCAGGACCATCACCAATGAGCAGCAGCTTTGCCTGCACCTGTTCAGAAATCTTTTGAAACACATGAATCACATCATGCACCCGTTTCACCTTTCGAAAGTTTGATACATGGATGATGACCTTTTCGTTCGGTAAAAGACCATAATGTGTCTTTAACAAATCGTGATCTTCACGCAAATACACCCGTTCATCAACAAAGTTATGAATCGTATCAATTTTTTTATCTGGTTTGATGAGATCGTATGTCTGCGCAGCTAATGAATGCGACACCGCTGTTACGCGGTCCGATGATTCGATGGCGAACCGGATCACTTCTTTTAATGATGGATCATAGCCTAAAACCGTAATATCCGTTCCATGAAGCGTCGTAACGACTTTCACAGAGTGTCCAGTCATTTGTTTGGCTAGAAACGCACAGACAGCGTGCGGGACTGCATAATGCGCGTGAATAATGTCAAGCTTTTCTCGTTTTGCGACTTCGGCCAATTTACTTGCCAGCGCAAGGTCATAAGGCGGATATTGAAAAACTGCATATTGATTCACATCCACCTCATGAAAATAAATATTCGGATATACTTTATTAAGCCTAAACGGAATGCTAGAGGTAATGAAATGAACATCGTGCCCTTTTTCAGCTAAACGTTTTCCAAGCTCCGTGGCGATAATGCCTGAGCCGCCGACACTTGGATAACAAGTAATTCCGATCTTCAGTTTTTTCATAATTACCCCCCAAGTAAGTCATCGTCTATTAAAAGTGGTTTCTTTGTGATAAACCCTTCTGCATAAGCTTTGTTGACTTCTCTTCCATACATAGACTCTCTCATTTTGACAAAATCAATATAACCGTTCACAAGAGGTGTCTCTACTGAGTTTGCCGATTTAACAAATTGGCTTTTATACGCGTGCAAGCTATCAATTTTTTGGTGCATTTCCTCAGAAATATCGATCACAAAATCTGGACGATGGTGCCCATTAATCATGTAATAATACATTTGGCTTATTTTATGCGCTGGCTGCTTGTATGAATCTTCAAATTTATGTATACCTGCAGAAAAAGCGGCCTCTTCTACAAGTGAGCCCGCATGGCCATGATCTGGATGCCGATCTTGGTGGTACGGAGCGAAAATCAGTTTCGGTTTGTATGTTCGAATCACGCCCGCAATTTCCTTCATCGCTTCGTCGTTTAGATAAAGCCCTCTATCTGGCAGTGTAAGCTGGATTCTCGCTCTGACACCTAAAATAGCGGCGGCGGCTTTTGCTTCTTCTTTGCGGCTCTCGACTGTTCCATTTGAAGATAATTCGGCCTGGGTCAAGTCGCAAATCCCGACGCGCGCCCCTTTTTTTACGTATTTTGCAATCGTTCCGCCCATTCCGATCTCTACATCATCGCTATGGGCACCGAATGCAAGGATATCAAGTCGTTTCATTTGTTCCTCCGTTTTTTGCTACATCTCGAAAATCAAACGTACCTTTATTTAAATTCCTGACTAAAATTTCAGCAGTTCCCATATTGGTGGCTAATGGAATGGTATACACATCGCAAAGCCGGATGAGTGCAGATACATCCGGTTCATGCGGCTGCGCAGTTAGCGGGTCTCTAAAAAAGAGCACAAGATCCATTGCATTATCAGCAATTAAAGCACCGATCTGCTGATCTCCCCCAAGTGGTCCTGATTGGAAACGATGAATGGGAAGCCCCGTCGCTTCTTTCACTCTCAAACCTGTTGTCCCTGTTGCGTAAAGTGTATGATCTGCCAAAATATCACGATACGCGGTGGCAAACTGAATCATGTCACTTTTTTTCTTATCATGAGCGATTAAAGCAATGTTCATCAGGAATCCACTCCTTATTAGTCGATGATATTTTCTAAACCATAAACGAGCTGATCAATGTGCATGACCTGCTCTACTGAAAGCTTCACGCCTGACATAAAGGATGCACGGTTATAAGAATCATGACGAATGGTGAGCGTCTGTCCGTCCATTCCAAACAGCACTTCTTGATGTGCAATCATACCAGGAAGTCTCACGCTGTGCAGACGGATACCATCATAATCGGCTCCTCGTGCCCCTTCGATTAATTCTTTCTCTTCTGGATGTCCCTGCTTTTTGCTTTCTCTTACTTCTGCAATCATTTCAGCCGTTTTTAAGCCCGTACCGCTTGGGGCATCTAGTTTTTTATCGTGGTGAAGCTCAATGATTTCAACGTCAGGGAAATAATTCGCGGCCATTTTAGCAAATTTCATCATTAAGACCGCACCGACAGCAAAGTTTGGTGCAATAATACAGCCTATGCCCTTTTCTTCTGTTAATTGCTGAAGCTCTTTTAGGTCATCTTCTGAAAATCCAGTTGTTCCTACGACTGGACGCACGCCATGTTCAAGTGCTTTTTTTGTATGTACTTTCCCGATTTCAGGTGTTGTCAGATCAATTAATACATCTGGTGCTGTTTCTGAAAGACACACATCAATATCCGTATAAATCGGTGCATTAGATGTTGTATGAATCACATCAGATAATTTTTTTCCTTCATGCGTGTGATCAAGTGCGGCCACCAGCTCAAAATGGCCTGTTTCATCCGCCAGCTTCACAGCCTCTATCCCCATTCTTCCTCTTGCTCCAGCGATTACTACTTTGATGGTTTCGTTCGTCATCGTCTCTACTTCCCTTCTTTTTTCGTCCAGCGGTCTTTATCTCTTGTATTGAATTTATGCATCACACGATCATGTGCTTCTTCTAGTGAAATATCAAGTGAATTAGCGAGGCATGTTAACACAAACAAAACATCGCCAATTTCTTCTTCCATGCTTTTTTCTGTTTCCGTTGTTTTTTTCGGCTTTTCTCCATAGTAATGGTTAACCTCTCTTGCCAGCTCCCCTAATTCTTCTGTCAGGCGGGCCATCATCGCAAGCGGGCTGAAATAGCCTTCTTTAAATTGTCCTATGTAATCATCTACTTCTTGCTGCACGTGACGCAGCGTTTTTTCTTTCGTCATGAAGCTCATCCTCCTATCCATCTCTTACATGTTAGCGAAATCATAAATATTTGACAAATGTTTATGACTCAGTTTGCTTGTTTCTCTCCCATACCATATAATATTATCGCTGTCTAAGCAAAAAAAGGAGTGGTCTCTTGCTAAAAGAAATTCGTCTTAAAAATATCGTATTTATTTTAATAGGATCTGCGATTTTTTCTTTCGGTCTTGTTCATTTTAATATGCAGAACAATTTGGCGGAAGGCGGATTTACAGGTATTACACTGCTTTTATATTTTCTATTTCACATTGACCCATCTATTTCAAACCTTGTCTTAAACATTCCGATCTTTTTTATAGGCTGGAAAATGCTTGGCAGAACGATGTTTACTTATACAATTGTAGGAACAGTGAGTCTTTCTGTCTTTCTTGCCATCTTCCAGCGCTTTCAAATACATATGCCTCTCCAGCACGATTTAGCCTTAGCCGCCCTCTTTGCAGGTGTATTTATCGGAACAGGCCTCGGGATCATCTTTAAATTCGGCGGTACAACAGGCGGTGTGGACATCATTGCAAGGCTGATCAACAAGCATTATCAGGTGGCCATGGGACGAACGATGTTCATCTTCGACGCATGCGTCATTACCATCTCTCTGACCTACTTAAATTATAAAGAAGCGATGTATACACTTGTCGCAGTGTTTGTTGCTGCGAAGGTCATTGACTTCATGCAGGAAGGCGCTTACGCTGCCAAAGGCGCCATGATTATCTCTGAAAAAGATGACATCATTCAAAAGAAAATCACAGATGAAATGGAGCGCGGTGTCACCATCTTAAAAGGGGTCGGTTCCTATACGAAACAGGAGCGCAACGTCCTTTATTGCGTCGTTCCGAAAAACGAGCTTGTCCACCTTAAAAGCGTCGTGACCTCAGTCGATCCTCATGCGTTTGTATCTGTCAGTGACGTGCATGATGTACTCGGTGAAGGCTTTACATTAGATGAACACAAAAAGCCGCTCAATCCGCATTAAAAAAGAAGCACCAGTTTTGGGCTTCTTTTTTTATGATTTAGGATAATCAGCCTGACGTTTTTGTTTCTTTTCTTTTTCGGCACGATATTTCCGAAATCCAACATACGTTAACGTTAATAAAATGATACTCCCGGTTGTTAGGATGACCCATAAAAGCGATGGATCAGCTTCATCTTCATCGACGTGAGCAAACACACTCGATAAATCCTCTTCCAGCTTCGTGAGACGTTCAATCTTTGTCCCACTTGATGCTTTTAAAAACTCACCTTGCTCAATTACTTCCATGTGCTGCTTAATTGTCTGCAACTTTTCAGACGAAATATCAATGGTTAAACTTGGATAGATCATATCGTATAAAGAAACCAGCTCATTCCAAGTTTCATAAAATGTCGTCGATTCTGGATCTTTTACTTCTTTTTTCAAAGTAGGAAAAGACCCCATAATGGGCTTCTCCAGCGAACCCCAAAGAGGCTCAGAATTCGACTGGATCGCATCAAGCAGCATTCTAAATTGAGAGGCATAACGAAGCTTTTCGCGCTCATTCAATTCTTCTTGCGGCAGCCCTTTTATCATATCTTGATAGCCAAGTGTAATTTGCCGAATCTGCGTATTCGTCAAAGTTCCACGCCAATTCTCAGCTTTAAATGTCTTTTCAACATACAATGCGACTTGTAACGCCTCATCATATTTAGCTTGTCTCGTTAATTGAAAGATGGAATCTGATAGTTCCGTTAATTCTTGCAGCGTGTTAGCAGCTGTTTCCTCACCTTTGGCAACTGCTGGCTGTAATACGAGAAAAAATAATAGAATCATCGCGATTGGCTTTCGTTTCATGCAAGTCCCTCCTAGCCCTTCTCCTTACAGCGTATGAAGAAAAGGACAAGGTTAGACCAACATTGTTAAGGGAGTTCCAGCTTGACCGATTTTTTCGATAGAACGAGATAATACGAAACAAGAAGAACCGCAATACTTAGCCAAAACGTCACGTAGCCGATCTCGTTTGAGTAAGCAGACAGCATAGAATAACGGGGCATCATACCAAATACATAATCAATTACATCATTATGTAAGATCCAAATGCCTGCTACCACGAGATGACGCATTTGAAAACGATAATATGGCGCAAACAATACAGCCTGAACCGCCATCGCAAAGTGAGACCCAATCAGCATGTATCCTTCCCACGGAAAATCATCAACAGATAAAAGCACAAAGATATTCATGCCTACCGCCCATAACCCATATTTAATCAAGGTCACAAGAGCAAGTGCTTCAAAATAAGGAGCATTTCGTTTCATCAAAAACGCAAGTAATACAAATAAAAAGAAAAAGCTGGCCGTTGGACTGTCTGGTACAAAAGCTAAAAAGACAGCCGGTGTCTCTACGAGCTGCGGAATATACCAATAGTAGCCGTACACAGTGCCAAGGAAATTGATCATAAGCACCAGCACAAGCATGTAGCGCGTCGCTAGCAAATATTGAATCCATCTCATATGTCTCTTCACTCACGATCTGTTAAAATCAGAAAAAAGCTGACAGCGCCAGCTTTTTCTCTTTTGAGTATATCCTTGTACTTGCATTTAAACAACTGAATTATTTTGATTTGACCTCAGATAAATATTTAGAGAGCTTCTCAAGTTCTTCATCACTGCCTTTAAAGACACCCTTCGGCATGTTGCCTTTTCCTTCTACAGCGATTTTAGCGATCTCCTCAGGCGCAAGACCGTTGTCAACGAGTGACGGTCCGGCTGCTCCGCCCTGCATGTTATCCCCGTGGCAGGAGATACATGTCTGCTCTTGATAAATTTTATACTCTTCAGCTGAAGTATCAATCTCTGCTTCTTTCTTAATCTCACCTTGTTTTGCCGCTGCTTCCCAATCATGAGTTGCAACAGACTCCCACGTTAAATATGTTGCTGCGCCGACTGCAAGAATCATCATCCCGACTGCAATTGGTCTTCTATACGGTCTGCGTTCTGGACCTGAATCAAGAAATGGTGCGAGCAAAAGTGCACCAAACGCAATTCCAGGCATAATCATCGCGCCGACGACAGTGAAGTTTCCTGCAGCAAATTCATATTTTAATAACTGGTACAAAAATAGGAAATACCAGTCTGGCAGCGGAATATAGCCAGTATCTGTTGGGTCAGCCATCCGCTCAAGCGGAGGCGCATGAACAACAGTTAGGACAAGAAATCCAATTAAAAAAACGGCACCTACAAGCCATTCCTTTAAAAGAAAGTTCGGCCAAAAGGCTTCTGTTTTTCCCGGATATTCGGAATAGTCTTTAGGTATGTTAGGTTTTCTTTCTGCCGGTATTCTGGAATCTCCGACAAACTTCATCCCTTTTCCCCTATGCAAAGTCATCCCCTCCTCATTGAACATTCATCAAACGCAGCATTTTATAGCGGTCCAGAAATTCCTTGCTTACGAATCATAATAAAGTGGGCAGCCATCAGCCCAAATAATGCCGCTGGCAAGAAAAAGACATGGATAGCGAAAAATCTCGTCAGCGTTTGTGCCCCTACAATGTCAGGATGACCTGCAAGCAGCGTTTTGATCTCTTTACCAATGAAAGGTGTTGCTTCTGCTATTTGAAGACCAACCTTCGTCGCAAACAGCGCCTTCATATCCCATGGTAAAAGATAACCTGTAAAACCAAGTCCAAGCATCACAAAGAAAATGAGCACACCAACAATCCAGTTCAGCTCTCTAGGCTTTTTATACGCCCCTTGGAAAAAGACCCTTAGCGTATGTAAAAACATCATCACAATGACTAAACTCGCACCCCAGTGGTGCATCCCTCTGACAATCTGGCCAAATGCCACTTCATTTTGCAAATAATAGACAGATTCCCAGGCATTTTTAATATCCGGCACGTAATACATCGTTAAAAACATGCCCGAAAGGACTTGAATGACTGTCACAAAAAACGTTAAACCGCCAAAACAATACACAAAAGCGGAGAAATGATGTGCTGGGTTGACGTGCTCTGGCACCTCGTGATCCGCAATATCTCTCCATATTGGTGTAATGTCCAGCCGCTCATCTACCCAATCGTAAATCTTGTTAAGCATCGTTACCCTTCCCCTTTCGGCACAGCTTTTCCAAGATAGAGGTATCCGTCCTTCACTTGCTGCTTATAATGGTCAAGCGGTGCAAGCGGTGGAGTTCCGGGTACGTTTGTACCATCCTTGTCGTACAGCCCATAATGGCACGGGCAGAAAAATTTGTTTGGATTTTTCGGATCACTGTTCCAGTTCACTGTACATCCTAAATGTTTACAGATTGGCGATAAAGCGACAATTTCATCCCCTTCTTTGTACACCCATGCTGACCTAGATTCCTTTGACTCGTACCATGCATCTACTTGATCAATTTTAAAGTCAAAGCGCTTCGGTTCCTTTGTCAGTTCATCTACACTGACAACTTGAACCATATCCTGATCCTCTGTTCCTTTTAGCACAGGGTCAAGCGCAAAGCGAACCATAGGCATGAGCATTCCAGCGGCCATAAATCCCCCCACGCCGGTCAACGTGTAATTCAAAAATTGACGCCTGGACACTCCATGTCTCTTCTCGCTCATTTTTTTCTCCCCCCCTCAGGTCGTCAGCTACTTTATAACTGAATTAGAAAAAATTTCATAAAACTAGGACACCCTCATAATATATCAATCTATTCACAAGGTCAACATCCTAAAAAGCTATGTACAATGCAAATGTAAGGGTTTTTATGAAGGGTTCCATTTTTGTAACAAAAAGTTCAAAATTTGTTCTACACTGTCTTGAATGACTTTTTGCTTTAATTCAACCTTCAAATGCTCCAGCGGAACCGGCTTGAGCAAAAATAGCGATTCACTGATCTCAGTATGCTCTTTCCACTGGTGATCAGATGTGATCAATACGACATGCTGAAAATGATCCTTGAGCGACTGCTTCATTATGAGTATATCTTCTTGTTTCCGGTCACTCACTTCCAAATATGTATGTGGCGGAAAAAGAAAAACCCGCCCTTTTAACTGTCTTTCAAGTTCATCTGCTACAAGAATAGTAAACTCTCCTAAAGACACGGTTTGTTTCATTTGATCCGCATCAATCCCAACTAATGGAATGATAGCGGTATCAATGTAAGCTTTAGATTGCAAAAAGCGATCCGCGTCCTCTGATTGAAACCTCATCAATTTCCCCTCTTTCATGACATAAGCCCTGCCTGTGTAGGGCAAGGCTTATTCGTTCAGTTTATGACAATAGGCTTAATTCTTTTGCCAGCTTATTAAATGTTTCTTGATCATGACGGTCAAGTGCTTCATCTATCTCTTTCATGAGCCGTTCTTTTTGGAAAGTTGCGATTGAATGCTCAAGCACTTTCTCAGCAAGATCCTTATCTTTTTCGTTCTCATAAAGATCCTTTGGAATATGAGGATTTGTTTCAAGAACAGCTGCATATTCCGGCGAACGATAAGCAGAACGGAAATTCAATTGAATAAACAAATCCTGCTGTTTATTCAAACGAATATCATGAAATGACTTTTCAGCATCTGTCGTCATGATGTTTTCTTTATAAAATCTAAAGGGAACTTCATCCACACAGTGTGTTGACATGATGATTCCCCTTGGGCAAAATTCTGCTTGCTCTACAAAATGAACCTTTTCCATCAAAGAGTCGTGACTCATTAAATAATTTAATATCCAAACACACTCTCTTCGCTTTAGCTGATAATGGTTTAAGAACCACCGGATAAATTCCTTTTTTTCATTGACAGAAACAGGGGTCTGCATGTTATTCCCTCCTCTATCGTAAATTAAATTGCTATACATGAATTATTCAACAAACCAGTTCTTCATTCCTGCAAACTATAAGGAAATTTCGTCTTCAATTCTTAAAATCGTTTCTTCAATTTCTTCATTCGTGCCATCTTTCTCTAGAACTTTGCGTAATAACGGCAATGCTTCTTTTTGTCTGCCCTCTTCTAAAAGGAACGAAGCGTATTCATATAAAAAGTCACGCTCCTCATCAAAATCAGGCAGGGCAAGCTTGAAATACTCGGCAGCTTCTTTGTATTCTTCTCGCCCGACAGAAGCAGATGCAGCATACCAATTCCATTTTGGATCATCTTCCCCAAAGCTTTTAAC
Source organism: Bacillus sp. FSL M8-0350 (assembly GCF_038593345.1). Classification (NCBI taxonomy): domain Bacteria; kingdom Bacillati; phylum Bacillota; class Bacilli; order Caryophanales; family Bacillaceae; genus Bacillus; species Bacillus sp. FSL M8-0350. The sequence goes on from NZ_CP151985.1 coordinate 2,187,254, forward strand.
CTCTTTAATAACATCCAGAATTTCATCAAACAACTCTTCATTTAAATAGATCGCCAGCAATGTTTGAACTGCTTCAATATAACCCGGATCGAGAGCAAGTGCTTCTTGAAGCAGTTTTTTCGCATCTTCTGAATCCCCATTTTTCAAATCAATCTTGGCACCATATAAATATAATTCTTTGTTATACTCATCAACTTTAATACCCTCTTTTACTACTTCTAAAGCCTCGTGATATAGTCCTTCTTCCTCATAACTTTTCGCTAAAGGCATATAAAGTGACGAATAGGACGGATCAATATCTTTCAGTTCTGTAAGCTGCTGAATGGCTGTTTTCGTTCTGCCAGCCCTCATTGCTGTAAATCCGTAGCCAAAAAGAGTATTTGGGTCTGCTTGATCTTTTACTGCCTTTTCGTACCATTCAAGTGCATCCTCAAATTCTCCAGCTGTGCTGAGCGATTCAGCGAGCCGCTGATACACATTGACACCGCCAACCTCATGCTGCTGATCTGCCACTTTGTAGAAATAATCGGCCGCTTTTTTTGAAAGGCCTTGAGAAAAATACAACTCACCTAATGCAAAATCGATGATGGCTTCATTCGGAAGTAGTTCTTTCGCTTTTAAAAGCTTTTGTTCACTGACTTCAAATAGTCCTTGCATTTGATACAAATCTGCCATTAACAATAAACTCTCTGGGTACGCATCATCATCTTCAGGAATCGTTTCTAATACTGAAATCGCCTTCTCTTCTTCATCAGAGTCAATCAACAGCTCTGCATAAAAACACGTTAAACCTGTTTCCTCTGGATATAAATCATGTAAATCACTGATGAGATTCCGTGCTTTATCGATATCTCCCCAATCATAATATAATTGAGCCGCTTGCGCCTTTTCTTCATCATGCAAATGCTTCTCTGCTTGAGCAAGTGTTTGGAGTCCTTTTTCAGTCTCACCCGCCTCAACTAATTTTATGGCTTCTTGTAATGAACTATTCAAATCAAACCGTTCCTTTCTGTTTCCAAAAACCTAAACTATTGTTACTTCATATCATAATCGACAGGTACACATCCAGCAAATATGTTGCTCTTTTAAAATGAACCCATTTTTGTGTTTTAAAGACTGTTTTTCATTTCATCCTATACGAAACTGATGATTTGTAAACTGCAGACACTATTTTTATCGGACAAAATGTTTTTTTTCAAGGTTTCACCTTGAGACAAGCTATGCTATATTTCTGACAAATATGCCAAAGGAAAGAAAAAGCCTGAGGACCTCCTCAGACTGTTTTCGTTAAATATTCAATGTGTTCAAAGAAATTCGGGTATGAGACACGAACAGCATCTGTATCTTCAATCTCAATTGCTTGCTTTGTCACACATGCGGCAATTCCCAGCATCATACCGATACGGTGATCTCCGTAGCTTGAGACGACTGCGCCGCCTTGAAGCGTAGTTTTACCATGAATCTTCATACCATCATCTGTTGCTTCAATATCAGCACCGAGTTTTTTAAGTTCTGATACGACTGTATCAATTCGATTGGTTTCTTTAACTTTTAACTCAGCAGCATCTTTAATGATCGTTGTTCCTTCTGCTTGGGTCGCAAGAAGCGCAATAATCGGGATTTCATCGATGAGTCTTGAAATCATGTCACCAGAAATTTCAATCCCTTTTAATGATGAAGTAGAAATCGTTAAATCACCATACGGTTCTCCGCCTTTGGCATCTACTTCATTGATCTCAAGGTTTGCACCCATAAGTTTCAGCACATCAATAATACCTGTTCTTGTTTTGTTTAGCCCGACATTTTTTAAGACAATCCGGCTGTTAGGAACGATTGATCCAGCTACAAGGAAAAATGCAGCTGAAGAGATGTCTCCAGGAACAAATATATCTGTTGCTGTTAATGTCTGGCCGCCTTCAATGGAAACACTTTGTTCATCTTCATCTAGTTTTACACCAAACATAGAGAGCATTCTTTCTGTATGATCTCTTGATTTATGTGGTTCAGTTAATGTTGTTGTACCCTCTGCTTGCAGCCCAGCTAAAAGGACAGCCGACTTAATTTGTGCACTTGCCACCGGAGACTCATAAGAGATGCCTTTTAAATGTCCGCCACGAATAGACAGTGGTGTATACTCGCCATTTGCTCTGCCGTCTATTTTGGCTCCTAGTTGTTTCAGCGGACCCGTCACACGTTTCATTGGTCTTTTGGCAATACTCTCATCACCAATTAGTGTACTGTGAAACTCACAACCAGCTAATATTCCCATCATTAATCGAATGGTTGTACCAGAATTGCCAACATCAAGAATGTCAGACGGCTCCTTGAGCTCTTTCAGTCCTTTACCATGAATGACAACATCTGTCCCTTGTTGTTCAATTTCAACGCCCATCTTTCTAAAGCAATCAATCGTACTTAAACAGTCAGCTCCAGGAAGAAAGTTTTTCACTACTGTGGTCCCTTCAGCAATTGCACCAAACATCACTGATCTATGTGAAATAGATTTATCACCTGGGATATGAATTTCTCCATTCATAGGAGCATTTTTATGAATTTTCATGTTTGTCACCTCAGTCAGCATAAAATGTATCGTAATTCGCTCTATTTTTTATACAGATTTCTGCACGCTTGCGGTCGTCGTCTGTTTGAAAACTAATGCGTAAAATCCCATTAATGTCTTCCCGCGTCTCAATAATACGGATATTAGTAATACTAATGTTTTCACTTGCTAGATGCCCTGTAATCTCCGAAATGACCCCAGGGTGATCCGGAACATCGACATACAGATCATAAAAAGCAGGAATGGCTCCTTTTTTCCTTAGAGGCAGTCCATCACGATATTCCTTTGCATCTTGAAAATAAGAGAACAATCCTTCAGCATCTTCTTGCTCTACGAAGGTTTCAATGCGGTTAATCTCTTTTTTCCATTCATGAAAACGGTCTAAAATCTTGTGTTTATTGTGCAGCAGGATATCCCTCCACATTGCAGGATTGCTTGAAGCAATTCGTGTGATATCACGAAAGCCTCCAGCAGCAAACCGTTTAACAAGTGGGAATTGTTCTTCAAAATGATGTGCTTGATGCACAAGACTGGCTGCAACAATATGAGGAAAATGGCTAATTACACTTGTCACAGCATCATGTTCTTCTGGTGTCATCTCGATGAAATGAGCATTTGTCCCCTTTAACAAATCCATCAACCGATCAACAGCTTGGCGGTTTGTTTCCTTTGCAGGCGTTAAAATGTAGAACGCATTTTCAAATAAGAAGTCTTTTGCTGCAATAACACCTGACTTATGAGAGCCTGCCATTGGATGTCCACCAATAAATTGGTACTGCTCAGGCAGCGCTTTTTCAGCAAAATGGACGACCTTTTGCTTTGTGCTGCCGACATCAGTGATTGTGAGCTCTCTTTCAATTCCAGAGTCTGCAATATCACTAAGCATCTTTACTGTTTGCTGGACAGGTGTTGCCAAAATAATGGTCGAAGATTCTTCTAAACCAGCCAGAAACGAATCAGCTGTTGCATCAATAATTCCCAGCTTTGTTGCAGCAACCATTTGCTCTTTGGAAACATCAAATCCTACAATTTTTTTATGAGGATACTCTTTTTTAATCGAGAGTGCAATGGATCCCCCAATTAAACCGAGTCCAGCGATTAATATTGTTTCGTTTGCATCATTCATATTCATCACCTGATTTTTCGCGAAAATTAAACAACCTATTTCAACAGCTTATATGTATTGAGGTTGGTACAATGAAAGCCATATCCTGCCTTAGGATATGACTTTATGGTTATGCTACGCACGAATGCCTTGCAGTAAATCGGCAAGTGTACTTAGAATGTCTTCATTTTGCTCTTCTGTTCCGACGGTAATACGTAAAGAAGTCGGAAAACCAAGTGCTTTTCCGGAACGAACAATGTAACCTTTTTTCAATAATGCATTGAACAATTCATCTGCATCTCTTTTAAAATCAATCAGCACAAAGTTTGTTTGAGATGGATAGATATATAGTCCAAAACGGTCTGCAAAATCTTGATATTGCTTGAGACCTGCTTCGTTTTTTTGTCTGCATGATTGTATGAAATCTTGATCTTTGATCGCTGCACGAGCAGCTGCCTGAGCGATACGGCTGGTATTAAACGGCTCTCTCGCTGGTTCAATGGCAGTAATCAGCTCTTCTGATGCAATTCCGTAGCCTACTCGAAGCGCTGCAAGTCCATATGCTTTAGAAAACGTTCGAAGGACAATGACATTTTGATAATTGTGTAATAAAGATAAACTGTTTGGAAAATCTTCCGCACGAACGTATTCAAAATACGCTTCATCTAGAACAACAAGCACGTGAGCTGGCACTTCATCTAAAAACGCCACAATCTCAGATTCTGACAAATGATTTCCTGTCGGGTTATTTGGATTACATACCCAGACAACCTTCGTGTTTTCATCGATCGCATCCAGCATGCCCTTCAGATCGTGAGCTCCTCCTTCTAAAAGAGGCACTTCTCGAATTTCAGCATGTTCAATCACTGCATTGTGACGGTATTGCGGAAAAGATGGAGATGGGATGACGGTATTTGTATGTTGGTCAAGGAAAGCTCTCGCAATAATTTGCACAAGTTCATCTGAGCCGTTCCCGAAAATTAATTGTTTTTCACTTACTTGAAGAAACTCAGCAAGCTCCGTTCTTAAACTTGCGCTGTACCCATCAGGATAAATCGCTAAATGTTCGAGTTCAGCTTGTATTGCCTCTCTTGCATGTACAGAACATCCAAAAGGGTTTTCATTTGAAGCCAATTTCACAATTTTGTCTAATTGATATTCTTTTTTGACCTCTTCAATTGGTTTCCCAGGTTGATACGGTTTTAGCTGTTTTAATTGATCTTTGATTTGCAAAATGTTTCACCTCATTTGAATGAATAGAGGGGACTAAATGTTTTTGCATATGTTTCAAATTCTCTTAAAGCCTCTTGACGTGTATCACTTGCCAGCAATTGTTCATGAAGCTCTTCAATTTTTTTCACAAGTGCACTTCCGACAACAACACCGTCACTCAGTTTATTCATTGAGTCTACCTGCTCTCTTGTTGAGATGCCAAAACCGACCGCAACCGGTATGTGACTCAGCTGTTTCACTTGTTGAATAAAATCTGTAATTGACGCGTCAAAGTATTGTCTGACACCTGTTACACCAAGAGATGAAACACAATACACAAAACCTTCTGCCTGCTCTACAATGTTTACTAATCGTTCCTTGCTTGTTGGTGCAACGAGTGAAATATATGAAATGTCATGTGTTTGACAGTTCTTTTGCAGCTCGCTGCTCTCTTCAAACGGCAAGTCGGGTGTTAAGAGTCCCGAAATATGATTTTTGCGCAGTAAAGCGAAAAAGTATTCTGTGTCTAATTGTAACACAGGATTATAATACGTAAATAGAATTACAGGAATTTTTACACCGTTTTTTTTCATCTTCCCTGCTAATTCTATCGCTTTTACGATATTCATGCCATGATTTAGAGCTCTTTTGGAGGCTCTTTGAATGACAGGACCGTCTGCTAATGGATCGGAATAAGGAACACCGAGTTCAATCGCATGTGCACCGGCAGCTTGAAGGGAGATAGCTAAATCAATCGTGATGTCTTCTGACGGATCTCCAGCTGTGATAAATGGGATAAATAATTTTTCGCCTTGCTCTAATTGAAATCTAATCATTTTGTTTTCCCCTCACTTTCGAGCACGTTCATTAATGTATGCACATCCTTATCGCCTCTTCCTGACAGGCAGACAAGGACGATTTCGTCTTCATTCATCGTCTTGCTTACCTCAAACGCTTTGGCTAGCGCATGTGCAGATTCAATTGCTGGCAGAATTCCTTCTTTTTCAGTCAGCAGCTTTAGTGCATCTAGTGCTTCTTGATCTGTCGCACTCACATATTCAACCCGTCCGCTCGCATGTAAATATGCGTGTTCTGGTCCAATTCCCGGATAATCTAAACCAGCAGAAATAGAATATGGCTCAATAATTTGGCCAAATTCATCTTGAATTAAATATGTCAAAGACCCGTGGATCACACCTTTGGTTCCTTTCGTGATGGTTGCAGCATGGAGCGGCGTATCGATTCCTTTTCCAGCTGCCTCTACACCAATGATATCTACCTCTTCATCTAAAAATGCCCGGTACATTCCAATGGCATTACTTCCGCCGCCAACACAGGCAATGACTTTATGAGGAAGCCTTCCTTCTTTTTCAAGCAGCTGCTCTTTTGCTTCATCACCAATCATCCGCTGGAACTCGCTGACGATTTGAGGATACGGATGAGGGCCTACAACGGAGCCAATCATATAAAAATGATCACTGCAGTGCTGAACCCAATAGCGGATGGCTTCGTTGGTTGCATCTTTTAGTGTGCCATTTCCGCTTGTGACAGGTATGACTTCAGCGCCCAGCAGTTTCATTCGGAAGACATTGAGTGATTGTCTTTCCACATCTTCTTTTCCCATAAATACCGTGCAGGATAACCCGAACTTTGCGGCCACCGTTGCAGCAGCTACTCCGTGCTGGCCCGCGCCTGTTTCTGCGATGATGTTTGATTTCCCCATTTTTTTCGCAAGCAGGGCTTGACCAAGCGCATTGTTAATTTTATGAGCACCCGTGTGGTTTAAATCTTCTCTTTTTAAATAGATTTTTGCGCCGCCGAGGTATGCTGATAATTGGTCAGCATATGTAAGCGCAGTTGGTCTGCCTGAATAGTTTCGAAGTAGTGATACATATTCTGCTTGAAAAGCAGGGTCTTCTTTTAATTCACGAAATGCCTGCTCGATTTCTGCAAGTGGCTGCATGAGCGTTTCCGGGACAAATTTCCCTCCGAATTCTCCGTATCTGCCAATCTCATTTGGATATGCGTACATCATTTAACATCCTTTCTTCGAGCGCTTCGATCTTAGCGCTGCTTTTCTTTCCGTTTTCTTCTATTCCGCTTGAAAGATCGATCGCTTCTGAACCATAGGCAAGGAGCTCTGCTATCGTTTCTGGTGTGATGCCGCCTGCAATTATGCAAGTTTTCTCCAGCCGTTTTGCATGCTGAACGTATGCAGGCACCGCCTCCCAAGCAAAAGCTGTTCCAGAGCCGCCTCTCATCCCTTTTACTTTCGCATCAATAAGGAAGCCATCGACAACAGGCGCAAATGCCGTCATTTTTTCAAGCGTGTTTGTGATATTGGATTCGTGGTGGAACACTTTCCAAACGTCAGCCCCTGTTTGTTGTTTGATTTCTTTAGCGTCATCCTGCGTTTCATCTCCATGAAGCTGTACGATATCTAAAGGTATATGTTTTGTGATCTCACACACTTTTTCGATCTTTTCATTTACAAATACACCGGCAATTTTTTTCTCACACTTTGTTTGGATGAGCCATTGTTTCACTTGATCTGGCTGGACTTGTCTTTTACTTGGAGCAAAAATAAATCCAATGGCATCTGCGTGAGATTGCGCAATACATTCCACATCATCTTGTGATACTGCCCCGCAATATTTTACATAAGGCTTCACCCTGTTCATTCTCCAAACAATGTCTGAACAGCTTTTTCTTGTGATTGTTCTCTCATTAATGATTCTCCTACAAGAACTGCACCCGCTCCATGTTTCTTCACAAAGGCCAGATCATCAAATGTTTGAATACCGCTCTCACTCACTAGTAAAACATCTTTTGGAACAAGGGGTGCGATCTCTTTTGTTTGTTCGACTGTTGTTGTAAATGTATTTAAATTCCGGTTGTTCACTCCAATGATTTCAGGAGTGAACAACTTTAAAATATTTTCCAGTGTATCTGCTGCATGTACTTCGACAAGGACATCAAGGCCTTTCTCTTTCGCTTCAGCATAGAGCTCTTGCAGCTTTTGCGGCTCAAGTACTTCTCCAATTAATAAAATGGCATCTGCCCCTATACGTCTTGACTCTTCTACCTGTATGGAGTCAATGATGAAATCTTTTCTTAAAATTGGACGATCTACGTGTTTTTTAATGAGGGATAAGTATTCGTTTTTCCCTTGAAAGAACGGTTCATCCGTTAAAACAGATAAGCAATCAGCGTTTGATTTTTCGTAAGCTTTTGCTGTTTGTAAAGGATCAAAATTCGGTTGAATGATTCCTTTGGAAGGAGACGCTTTTTTCACCTCCGCAATGAGACCAATTGAGCGATGAGGATTCATGAGTGCTTCTTTAAATGATCGTCTTTCAAAGTGTCCATCTACTGGTAACTGCAATGTTTGGATATGTTCTTTTTTGCGGGCAATGATTTGATTAAGCATAGATCTCTTCCTCTCTCGTTTTTTGTTTTAATCGAGCCAATTGTTCTTTGGCTGCGCCGTTTTTAATCGTTTCAATCGCTTTTAATGTCCCGGCCATGAGGCTTTCTGACTTCCCTGCGACATATAAAGCGGCGCCAGCATTCAGGGCTGTAATATGAAGCGGCGCCCCTTCTGTTTGATGATTCAATATATTCTGAATCAATTTAGCACTCTCTTCCGGTGATTGGACCTGAATTTCTGATAAATATCCTTTTTGCAGCCCAAAGTCTTCTGGGTTTAGTGTATATTCTGTCATGACATCTTTTTTGAGTTCAATCACATATGAATTTGCTGTAATCGTTAATTCATCCAGTCCATCTTCTCCGCAAACAAACAGCACATGTTCTGGCTCTAACGGTGCAAGGGCTTCTGCCATTAATTTTGCCTTTTCCTTTGAGTAGACACCGATGATTTGCTTTTTGGCTTGCATTGGGTGGCAAAGCGGGCCTAAGAGATTAAATACCGTCCGGAAGCCGAGCTGCTTGCGGACTGCGGCTACTTGTTTCATAGATGAATGATACAATGGTGCAAATAAAAAGCCCATGTTTTTCTCTTGTATTTGTCTTCTTGTTTCTTCTGGTGTGGATTGAATATGAATCCCAAGACACTCTAGTACGTCGGCACTCCCGCTTTTAGAAGAAACTGATCGATTTCCGTGTTTGGCGATTTTGGCTCCAGCAGCGGAAGCGACAATGGCAGCGGCAGTTGATATATTAAAGGTGGAGAGTCCATCGCCTCCTGTGCCGCAAGTATCTACTACATCAAGCGCTCGTTCCATTGGTGCTGCATTTTGCCGCATAGCTTTCACAAAACCCGTCATTTCTTCAGCGGTTTCTCCTCTATGCGCTAAAATCGAGAGACTCGCAGCGACTTCAGCATCTGTTAAAAAGCCGCTCATCATATCATGCATGAGTTTAATTGCTTCATTTTCTGATAGAAAGCCTCCATTAACAAGAGCTGATAGTCGGTGATTCATCCTGCACACTCTCCTTTTCTGAGAAAATATGTTCCGCAAGCTGAATGGCTTTCAAAAGTGCTCCTGCCTTGTTACAAGTCTCTTCCCATTCATTTTCTGGGACAGAATCAGCCACAATGCCGGCGCCTGCTTGTATAGAAGCGGTCTGATTTTTGACGCTCATCGTACGAATGGTAATACAGGAGTCGATATTGCCGTCGAATCCAATATAGGCAATACAGCCGCCATACGTTTCTCTTGGCTCAGGCTCCATTTCATTTAATAATTGCATCGCTCTTATTTTCGGGGCACCTGTTAATGTGCCTGCAGGGAATGCGGACATGAGCGCATCGACTGGATGTGTATCCCGCTTTAGCTTTCCTGTCACAATGGAGATGATGTGCATGACATGTGAAAAATTCACTACTTTTGTAAAGGTAGGTACGGATACACTGCCGTATTCTGCCACACGGCCCACATCGTTTCTGGCAAGATCCACTAGCATGTAATGCTCGGCTTTTTCCTTTTCATCTTCAAGCAGCTCTTTTGCTAGCTCAGCATCCTCTTCTATCGTTCTTCCTCGTTTTCTTGTGCCAGCAATAGGATGAATTTCTAAATGCCCATTTTTGGCATGGATTAATCGTTCTGGCGAGCTGCCGACTAAATCACGATCTTTTAATTTCATAAAATACATATAAGGAGATGGATTCACAATCCGAAGCACGCGGTATAATTCAAATGAACTCACTGACACAGGGATATCAAAGCGCTGCGAGAGTACGCCTTGAAAAATGTCACCCGCTCGAATGTATTCTTTTATTTTTTCAACATCTTTTAGAAATTGCGCTTTTTCATAGGTTGACGTCACATGTTCAAAGGACGGCGGCTCATTCATATTCCCTGATAAAATCAGTTCTTTCATATCAACCTTTGAATGAAGCTTGTGAATCATCTGTTCAAGCTGTTTTTGATTTTCTTTGTAAGCGCGTATTTTTTCGTCTTCTGTTTCATGTCCGGTTAGCTGGGTGTACTGGATAAAATGAACATGATTTGTTTCATGATCAAAAGCAATCATCGTTTGGCAGACAAATAATGTGCAATTTTCTGCCAGCGATGCGCTGCGGTGAGGCCTGACAGAAGGTTCAATGTTTGGGATTAGATCGTAGCTTAAGTACCCAACAGCCCCGCCTGTAAATGGGATATCAATATCTGGCGTTTTGATTTGATATTGCTCTTTCATCCAATCCAGCAGTTTTTTCAGCTCTTGCTTTTGCATGACTTCCTGCCCCGCAGCATCACGTGCAACGTATTTGTTTTGGTCATCATGTAAGGTTAAAAACGGATGCAATCCAATGAAGGAATATCTCGACCAGCTGGAAGACTCATCTTTGCTTTCTAGCAAATACACAATATCTTGTTTGAGCTTTTCAACAATTTGAATCGGTGAGAGCGTATCGACTGTAATGGTTTCAACAATTGGGATCGTTTTGTAGGACTCACTATCCTTTAAAAATTGGGTCAGGTTTGATTGGGAATTCATAAGCACACTCCTTAAATGGGATTAAGGAGAATGAGGGGACATATAGAGGGTTTGTATGAGTATACAAAATAAGCCTAAAAGAGGGTTACTCTTTTAGGCAGTATGATTAAATAGAAGTATCGTATCTCTGCTCAACTCTACTCATCTCAACTACCCTAGTCTCATTCTCATCTTCTCTAAGCTTGCAATGCCGTTTACACCTGTGTGTAAACTTCGGCTGTTCATATCGTATTACAATTCCTTGTTTTTTGTCAACTGTAAATCAGGGCGAAGCGTCACAGCTTCTTCCAAGTATACATGCTGTATGTCTTCCTGCTTTGTATCTGTCTGGACAGTCATTAAGACACGAATACATTGCTTTAAACCGCCATCAATGTCCAGTTCCTGCATACAAGTAACCGGTACATATGTCCATCCTTCAAATTGACGAAGTGCTTTTGCCGGAAAAACGGAGTGAATATCTTGTGTAGCTGAAATCAAGATCTGCACGACACGTTCTGGATCTACTTGGTTTCTTGAAATGATCGCTTCTAGCAGCTGTTTCGTTTTATTTAACACTTCTGTTTCTGTATCTTCTATCACAGTTGTAGCCCCACGTATCCCGCGAAACATCATAGACATCCCTCCTCCCGTTTCCATTCTTCGAGCCAGTAGTGCAGCTCATCTTTTGTGAAAGACTGTAAGGTGACGTCTCCAACCTGTTTTAATAAAACAAATTGAACACTGCCGCCTCTTGCTTTTTTATCACCAATCATCCGGTCAACAAATGTTTTCGTGGAAATATCTTTTGTGACTTTGACCGGGAAACCGAGCTCTTTCATCCACTCTTTTAGTTCCAAACGATTAAGGCTGAGCCCCAGCTGCTTTTCGCTCACATACAGCGCAAACTGCATGCCGATTGCAATGGCATCTCCGTGCGTGATGACGCCATATCCATACTCTGCTTCAATGGCATGCCCTAGTGTATGGCCTAAATTCAAAAATGCACGCACACCTTGTTCTTTTTCATCTTCTTGAACGATTGACGCTTTGACTTGAATGCCTTGATACAGCATATGTGCCAGCTCGCTTTTTGATAAATCCGTCAAAGAACGAATGGACATGAGTTCTGATAAAAATTCTTCACTTGAAATCAGTGCATGTTTGATGACTTCTGCAAAGCCTGATCTTCGTTCAATTTGAGAGAGAGTCTCAAGCATACTAGTATCATAGATCACAGCTTTCGGCTGATGAAACGCACCGATTAAATTTTTACCGAGCGGATGGTTGATCCCTGTTTTCCCGCCAACTGCACTATCATGTGCCAGCAGCGTCGTCGGCACTTGGATAAAATCAATGCCTCTCATATAAGTGGCAGCAGCAAAGCCAGCCAAATCTCCAATCACGCCTCCTCCCAGCGCAATGATGCAGGAGGAACGATCAAGCTGAAATTGAATGGCTTTCGTATGAATATGCTCAAATTCGGCAAAGGATTTTGACTGCTCTCCGCTTGGCACAACCACTTTGTTCACAGGCCACTTCTGCTGAAGTAAGCGAACCATCTCATCCCCATAAATGGCATCAACAGCTGCATCTGTGACGATTAAGAGCTTCGTATAGGAATGCCCAGTGGAAGTTATCAAGTCGACGATATTGCGTTTAATCCCATCACCGATAAATACAGGATAAGTGGCTGAAGACGTCTTAACTTCCAGTGTTTTCATTAAAATTCCCTCTGAAGCTGGCGCATTTTCTCAACATTTTCTTTAATGCGGTCGATTTGGTCAAGGCCAAACTGCTCCACAACTGCATTGGCAATTTCCCATGCAACGACTGCTTCTGCAACAACACTTGCAGCAGGAACAGCACAGCTGTCAGATCGTTCAATACTTGCAGAGAAAGGTTCTTTTGTTTCAATGTCAACGCTTTGAAGCGGCTTATAAAGCGTTGGGATTGGTTTCATAACCCCTCTTACGACAATTGGCATACCGGTTGACATTCCGCCTTCAAGACCACCTAGGCGATTTGTTTTTCTCGTATAGCCCTTTTCTTCATCCCAGATGATTTCATCATGGACCTCACTGCCGTTTTTAGAGGCTGCCTCGAAGCCAATACCGAATTCAACCCCTTTAAAAGCGTTGATACTAAGTACAGCGCCCGCAAGCTTGCTGTCCAATTTACGATCGTAATGAACATAGCTGCCAACCCCAACCGGCATCCCTTCAACGATGACTTCAACAATTCCGCCAATTGAATCGCCGTTTTTCTTCGCTTCATCAATTGCATCCATCATTTTCTGACCTGCTTCACTGTCATAGCAGCGAACAGGTGATTCTTCTGTTACCTTCTGTAAATCTTCAATAGACTCATATGCTGTATGAGCTGCTTTCACTCCGCCAATTTCAAGAACGTGGCCAGCTACTTTAATCCCTAGATGCGCCAAGATTTGTTTGGCAACTGCGCCTGCTGCTACTCGAACAGTTGTTTCGCGGGCTGATGAGCGCTCTAATACGTTTCTCATATCACGGTGTCCATATTTGATCGCCCCATTTAAATCCGCATGTCCTGGTCTTGGACGGGAGATTTGACGCTTCATTTCACTTTCTTCTTCTTCCGTGATCGGCTCTGCCCCCATCACCTTTGTCCAATGCTTCCAGTCGTTGTTTTCAACAACAAGTGCGATTGGTGAACCTAATGTTCTCCCGTGGCGAACACCACTTAACACTTTCGCCTGGTCTTTTTCAATCTGCATTCTTCTTCCGCGGCCATGACCTTTTTGTCTTCTAGCCAATTCATAATTGATGTCATCCTGCTCTATGTAAAGTCCCGCTGGAACTCCTTCAATAATTGTGGTCAGTTGTGGACCATGTGATTCACCTGCTGTTAAGTACCTCATGACTCAATCTCCCTTCATCGCATTAACGCTTTTAAGTAAAAATATAATAACACACTTGCTACTAAAAAGTCAGCTACATACCCTTCTTTTGATAAAAGAAAGTATCAGCAGATGTCAGTCCAAACTTTTCTGGGTGAAAAATTTGCTCTGTAGAACCAACAAATAATACGCCATTTTGTTTTAAACTGCTGCTCATTTTTAAGTAAATTTCTTCTTTTGCCTCTTCAGTAAAGTAAATCAGTACATTTCGGCAGACGATGAGGTCAAGCTGTTTTTCATATGGATCTGCTAAAAGGTTGTGCTTCTTAAATTGAATATGCTTTCGAACCTCATCCTTCACAGTGTAAAATGAAGAATCTTCTTTTGTGAAATATTTTTGCTTGATATGATCTGGCACCTCTTGCAGAGAGCGTTCATGATATCTGCCTTTTTGAGCTGACTGCAGAACTTTATCATCAATATCAGTTGCAATAATTTGGAAGTCTTTCACAAGAGGATGGCTTGACAGCAGCATGGAGAGTGTATATGGCTCCTCTCCTGTCGAACATGCTGCACTCCAAATCTTTAAGGTGCCGCCATTTTTCGAAAGCAGCGGCAGAATTTTTTGATCAAGTACTTCCCAGCGCTGATAGTTTCGGTAAAATTCTGACACATTTATCGTCATGCGGTCCATCGTCTCATCTAATAATGCTCTGTCCTTTTCAAGCGCGGCCGCGAATGCTTCAAAATTTTTATATCCTTTTTTATCATAAAGTGAGGTTAATCTCCGTTTCATTTGTGCTTCTTTATATAAATTTAGATCAACCCCGGTTAGTTTTTTCCATTTTCCAACAAAAACTTGATATGGATCCATCAATGTCCTCTCCTGTCTCATCTATCTTTGTCCTAGTATAGCTGTTTTTATCGAAAATTTGTATCTTCTCATGCGAAATTTCGTGCAGAAAGTTCAATATAAAAAAAAGCCAAAGTGCCCATTAGATGAACACCTTGGCTTGAATCTTAATAAATCCAGCTTGAGATGGTTTGATCCCAGCTTGTGAGTTCTTCTTGTTTGAAGAATAAGTTAATTTCTCTTTCAGCACTTTCTGGTGAGTCAGACCCATGGATAATGTTTTTCCCAACAGTCAATCCATAATCTCCTCTTATTGTTCCTGGAAGCGCTTCCTTTGGATTTGTTTTGCCGATAATCTGTCTTGTTACGTCTACTACCTGTTCACCTTGCCATACCATTGCAAATACAGGTCCTGACGTAATAAAGTCAACCAATTCCCCGAAAAATGGTTTTTCTTTATGCTCTCCGTAATGTGTTTCTGCTACTTCCTTTGGTATACTCATTAGTTTTGCACCAACAAGCTGAAGCCCCTTTTTTTCGAATCTTGACACAATGTCACCGATTAATTGTCTTTCCACACCATCAGGTTTGACCATAAGAAATGTTTTGTCCATATACGTTTTCCACCCCGTCGTTATGTATGTATAGGCTTACATTGTTACAAAGTGATCGTATCATTTTTTTTTATAATAATCAATTTTTGACAAAAAATTTCACAAAAAAACCAATCAACATCACGTTGATTAGAATTTTCGTTTCCCAATATATTTTGCAATGGAGGCGAGGGACGTTCTCGCTCGTCCTCGAGGAAGTTTGTCGAGCTGTTCAAAAGCTTTTTTCAAATACATTTCACTCACTCGAATCGAGCGGTCAATCGCATCTGTTTGTTTGAGGCTTTCAATGACAGGCTTCAGCTGCTTCTCCGTCGTTTCACTATTGATCAGCTTCAATTGGCCTTCTAGTGTCGGATTTTTCAGTGCATATAAGACTGGGAGTGTGACATTCCCTTGTAAAAGGTCTCCTCCGACAGGCTTGCCCAGCTCTTCTTCAGTTGATGTGAAATCAAGGACATCATCAATGATTTGATAGGACATGCCGACATAGTATCCAAACCAATAGAGGGCTTTATGTGTTTTTTCATCTGTTCCTGCTGCAATGGCGCCTAATTGACAGCTGCCTGCAATAAGCAAGGCTGTTTTTCGTTTGATTCTTCTTAAATATGTACGCAGGTTTTGATCCATATTATATTTATCTTTCACTTGCTCTATCTCACCAAGACAAAGCTCAACAACCATTTTTGACAAAATTTCATGTGCCATTGGGTGATTGATTTTTGTCATGTATTCAAGTGATCTCGCAAACATATAATCCCCTGTGTACATGGCAATTCTGTTATCCCATTTTGCCTTTATGGTTGGTTTGCCTCTTCTCAGCTCTGCATCATCAATGACATCATCGTGAACAAGTGATGCCATATGAATCAGCTCAAGGGCAACGGCAACATATTTAATTTTATTAATGTCATAGTCACCAAACATGCCTGAAAGGAGAACAAAAACGGGGCGGATTCGTTTTCCGCCCGCTTGCAGCAAATGAAGACCTGCTTCACTTAATAATGCATAATCAGAGCGAACGGTTTGTTCAAGCTCTTTTTCAATTATATCGATATCATGATTTAAAAAAGAGATCATTGCTTTTAGTTTCATTATCTTCACCCAAATATCGTTTATTCAAAGCTTCTTTCCGATATGTGTTGCTGCTACACCGCCTGTAAATGGATGATACGAGACATCAGACAACCCGGCCTCTTCGAACAGAGCCGCCAGCTCTTTCATGCCAGGGAACGTTTTGGCTGATTCTTGAAGCCATGAATACTCCTGATAACTTTTGGCAAACAGTTTACCAAAGAGCGGCATAATGTATTTGAAATAGATGTAGTAGCCCTGTTTAAAACCGATCATCTCAGGCTGTGATGTCTCAAGACAGACAACCATTCCGCCAGGCTTCACTACTCTTGTCATTTCCTTTAGCACCGTTAAATAATCAGGAACGTTTCTAAGTCCAAAACCGATGGTGACATAATCAAATGAGTTGTCCTCAAAAGGAAGCTCCATCGCATTGCCATGAAGCAATTCAATTTGTTTGTAGCCCCCAGTCTTCACCTTCGTTTCTCCAACACTCAGCATATTTTTGCTAAAATCAAGGCCTTTGACCTCACCTTTTTCTCCAACAGCATCTGCAAGCGCAATTGTCCAATCGGCTGTTCCGCAGCATACATCTAATGCTTTAGAGCCTTTTTGCACATTCATAAGTTTCATTGTTTTATCGCGCCATTTCTTATGCTGTTTAAAGCTGATGACAGAGTTCATTTGATCGTAGTTTTTATAAATTTTTTCAAATACACCGTGTACTCGCTGTTCTTTTGATTGCTGCATGACTTACCCTTCTTCCACTTTCTGATGGTACGCAGGCTCATTTTTCATATGATCCAAGCGATTTAATAGCTCTTTTTGAACGACCGGAGATGACACAAGATGCTCCTTGATCGGTCGTTTGGCCTTTTCATAGCCTTCATTCTCAAAATTGTCAAAACACGAATAGGCGTCCGTATAACGATCGTTCAAAAAAAGTTTTAAATGTTTGTCATTTTCTGCTTGTTTCATAAAGCGTTTATAAACAAGAAAACGACTTGCAATCTCATTCCAATGCGTTAATTGAAAGTGCTCAGAAATCCTTTGGAAAAGCGCAGATTCAACTGTAGCTACACTTTTGTAAAAGTGCGCTGCATCTTGAATGGACCGGTCATACAGTCTAATTTTATGTTCATTGATCTCTTTGATCGCCGTAGCGAGCGTGCGGATCATATAAATGTCTTTCATGTCAGAGAGAAGAGAATAATAGAGACCGCTGAAATAGTCTCCTGCCAGGATGGTCAGCTGACGATTTTTGAATTCGTCTTGCTTGATGGCTGCAGCAGTTGTGACTTCGTCATGGGTATCAAGGGCAATTTGCACAAGCATCGCCGTTAAAATATAATTTTCTTTTTTCTCTGCATCAATTTGAGCTTCTTCAAACATTGCATGAAAAAGAAGGAGCTTATCTTCATCGATGAGTGGTGCGCGTAAATGCTTCGCCAAATAAGGATGAGAAAGCTTTTTATTTAATTTTATATTTAGATTAGATAAAATTCCGTAGATGTCTTGCAAAGATATCACCCTTGTCCCAAAAATTACAGTTTCATATGTAGACCTGCACATTGTATAGAGATTTATTATACCATATCAGCTCTCACTTTTATGCTATCAAGTGCTACAAGTTCTTTATTTCTTTGCTTCGCTTTGAATTTCGCCAAAGCTTGTTTGAATGACAGCATCGCCTCTTACTTTGATCGCTGACGTATGCTCAGTAAATTGTGCAATGATCACTTCACCTTTATCGAGTTTCTCGGAATGGTGAAATCTTGTATCAGAGCCTCTTGTTAGGCCGATGACGTTTACACCATTATCAATGGCTTTAATCACCACAAAATCAGATGCTTTATTTTCACTCATTTTGTTCACCTTCCATCTATTGAATTAGTCGTTTTTAATAAAGGAAAGCACTTCTGCTCTTGCGGCTGCATCATTTGCAAATGTGCCGCGGACTGCTGATGTGACTGTTTTAGCGCCTGGCTTTTTCACTCCGCGCATCGTCATACACATATGCTCTGCTTCAACGACAATCATCACGCCATGCGGATTAAGTGTTTCCACCATACTATCTGCAATGGTTGATGTAATGCGTTCCTGAAGCTGCGGGCGTTTAGCCACGGCTTCTACAGCTCTTGCCAGCTTACTAAGTCCCGTTACTTTTCCTCCGCGCGGAATATAAGCGACATGGGCTTTCCCGTAGAAAGGCACAAGGTGGTGTTCACACATTGAATGGAAAGCAATATCTTTTACAAGGACGAGTTCTTCGTGGTCTTCGCCAAAAATGGTTTTAAAATGTTCTTTTGGATCTTCATTTAATCCCGAGAACACTTCTTCATACATTTTTGCGACTCGTTTTGGGGTATCAAGAAGTCCTTCACGATCCGGATCTTCTCCGATTGCTTTTAATATATCGCGTACTGCGTGTTCGATTAATTCTTTATTTATTTCACTCATGTATTATATCCTCCAAAGGCGATTACATTTCATTCAGATTCTAGCACACTTCAGATCCTAAAAGCAAAGGAGAGCGTTCTAAACGAACCTTTTGATTCAAAAGGAAAAGCCCCTTATGAAAGGGGCTTTTCTAGACCAGTGTGAAACTGTATATGTATAACTCCTTCAACAGGATCATTACACATAACGATTATTTACCTGCCACCGCGTCTTTAAGTGCTTTACCTGGTTTGAAAGCAGGTACTTTGCTTGCAGGGATTTCGATCTCTGCACCAGTTTGTGGGTTACGTCCTTTACGAGCTGAACGCTCACGTACTTCAAAGTTACCAAAACCAATAAGTTGGATTTTGTCACCATTTTTAAGTGCATCTAAAATTGTATCAAAAACAGAATCAACTGCTTTTGTCGCGTCTTTTTTAGATAACTCGCTTGCTTCAGCAACCGCGTTAATAAGTTCTGTCTTGTTCATGCCTTTCACCTCCTCCCAAAAATATGCATTCAGTAGATTGTTATCATTTCTTCACAATTCATCTTCTTTCTATACCCTTTTTCAGAAAAAAAGAGCGTCTAGAAAGCGTTATACATGGCTTTTCATTAGAAAACATCTCTTTGAAGGAATGTTTGTCCAACAAAGTGAAGATTTTCTGTAAGTAGATTAACACATATGAAATACCATATCAAGCATTTTAAAGGGAAGAATCCTTATTCGTCAAGGATTAAGGGCACTTTTGCGAACGAATATTCCTAATTTCAGCCTGAATCTGACTAATCTTTATACAATTGTCTTTTTATGACTCATTCTACACGCAAAAAAAAGACCCCATCAATGAGAGGTCTCACTTGCTATAAAATAATCGCGATCAAACCGCCTGATCCTTCGTTAATGATTCTTTCAAGCGTTTCCTTCAGCTTATATCTTGCGTTTTCCGGCATGAGAGACAGCTTTGCTTGAATGCCTTCTCTGACAAGGGAGCTGAGGGAACGGCCAAATATATCTGAATTCCAGATCGAAAGCGGATCATCTTCAAAGTCTTGCATTAAGTAGCGGACGAGCTCTTCACTTTGTTTTTCTGTTCCGATAATCGGTGCAAATTCGCTCTCTACATCTACTTTGATCATATGAATAGATGGAGCGACCGCTTTTAATCTCACGCCGAATCTTGATCCCTGCCTAATGATTTCTGGCTCATCTAAACTCATATCTGATAACGCTGGCGCTGCAATCCCGTAACCAGTCTGCTTCACCATTTTTAATGCGTCTGATACTTGATCATATTCTGTCTTAGCATGAGCAAAGTCTTGCATGAGCTCTAGAAGATGGTCTTTTCCTCTAATTTCTACACCAACCACTTCTTTTAAAATATGATCATATAGATCATCTGGCGCATACAGGTCAATCTCCGCAATCCCCTGACCCATTTCAATTCCTGCTAAACCCGCTCTTTCGATAAAATCAAATTCACTGAATTGACCAACGACACGGTCGACATCTCTTAATCTTTTAATATCCTTTACAGTTTCCTTTACTGAATCCTGATAGCTCTCTCTCAGCCAGTGATCTTCTTTTAGCACCATCACCCAGCTTGGCAGGTTCACATTCACCTCTAGAACTGGGAATTCATATAATGCTTCACGAAGAACGCTGAGTACGTCTTGCTCTCTCATACTTTCTACGCTCATGGCGAGTACTGGAATATCATACTTTTGGCTAAGTTCCTGCCGGAGCGCTTCTGTTTCAGGATGATATGGCCTCACAGAGTTAATGACCATAATAAACGGCTTTCCAACCTCTTTGAGTTCATCAATTACACGTTCTTCAGATTCAATATAATCATGTCTTGGAATTTCTCCTATGGAACCATCTGTTGTAATGACTACACCTATTGTTGAATGCTCTTGAATGACCTTGCGTGTACCAATTTCCGCTGCTTCATGAAACGGGATTGGCTCTTCATACCACGGCGTATTGATCATTCTTGGGCCATTTTCATCTTCATACCCGCGCGCACCAGGGACAGTGTATCCCACACAATCGACAAGTCTGATGTTGACATCAAGGCCGTCACTCACGTGAATTGATGCTGCTTGATTCGGTACAAATTTTGGCTCTGTGGTCATAATGGTTTTTCCTGCTGCGCTTTGCGGCAATTCATCCTGTGCTCTTGCACGATCTGCCTCATTATTGATATTCGGGAGCACCACGAGCTCCATAAACTTTTTAATAAACGTAGATTTCCCTGTACGAACAGCGCCAACGACTCCTAAATATATATCGCCTCCTGTTCGTTCAGCGATATCCTTGAAAATATCGACTTTTTCCAAGTGATCCCCTCCCGGACTTGCTATCCTCGTTTTCAAATTAAATACTCTATTCTTCAATCAAACTGTGCTTGAAAGGTGTCTGGACAATATATGTGTATGACGTTGTCCTATTTGAATATGACACCTTTTTGTTTTGAGAGTAAGTTTAGCCATAAAAAAACCTTTCTCCTCATTTATATGCAGAGGAAAAAGGTTCATTCTTGTTTATGACGTCTTTTTTTCTAAAAAGGCAGGCTCACCTTTTTTGTTGATGGTATATGGGACAGAAAACGCGGGTACAAACGGGGTTTCCTGCCAATATACATCTTGAATGTTTTCACCTGGTTTCAGCTTTTGCTTCGTATTCTTCAAAATGTGAGCAAAATCACTGCGGTAGTCCACATAGATGTCACCGTTTGATGAAATCAGTAGTGGGAGGGAATTCCCTGTCACAGGACTTATCACCGCAGGCGGCGATTTTAATCCTAGTTTTTTTTCATTTAACGTATATAAATTGGCTGATACGACTTTGCCGTATGGCGGATATGTATGTTCATCTTGATACATCTTGATTCTAAGCCGTAATTCATTGATGGTCTGTGTCATTTTGACATCAAGCAGTTTCACAGTGGGTTTCTTTTCGACGTCTGTGAGGACATAAATATATTCGCCCCCGCCTTCATAAGATGTAGACGGTACATCGTGTAAATATCTTGGTGACAAGCGCTTAAAGTCGATGACATATTTCTGATAAACCGGCGTGTCTGCTTCTTTCGTTTCTATAGGCAAAAGACCATTTGTTGCTTTTTGAAATTCCTCAATCGCTGTCTGTACACTTTGCAGCTGCTCTTCGTATGGCACCCGGTTCTCAGCTTTGCGATTTTCTGGATACAGACATCCTGTTAATAAAATAAGTGCTAACAGTGTGACACTGACTTTTGCTTTGATCATCACATTCTTCCTTTTTCTTTATTCATTGACCGGTCCGCTAAAGACAACTAAAAACACAATGATACCTGATATCAGCATCAAGCTGTATGCAACGGTCGAGGCCGTTATTTTAAGAAATTTGCTTTTCAGCTTAAACCTGCTGAGATAAATGGTTACTACGGCTAAAAACATGAGCCCCATTGAACCAAGCGCAAACCACATCTTGATTAAAGCAAAACTCATCGTGCCTGTCCCCCTTCAAAACGAACGAATTGTAAGCGTTTATATTTCATTTTAAACCAAAAATAAGGTAAATATCAATCATTTTTCCAATCATTCAGAAAAAAGCGCATAAAAAAACTGAAGCAAAGAGGGGGACTCTGCTTCAGTCATTGGATCGACTATTTTCCTCATTCTGTAGAGGCAAAGCTCTATTCAAACTTCATTGCTATGTTATGCAAGTCTTCCCCTTCTTGCATCCTCTACATGCCTAAGTTCAGTCTTTCCTTTTATTTTGTTTGGTTTTCAAACATGTTCACAAGGTCTTCCATCTCATGTGTTTTCACACGTGCCATCAATGATTCTACAGCATCGTCCACCTTTTTCCCTTCAAACAGGACGCCGTAAAGAGCCTCTGTGATCGGCATGCTGACCTTGTATTCTTTGGAGAGCTGATAAGCGCCTTTTGTTGTGCGGACGCC
This sequence comes from Bacillus sp. FSL M8-0350, assembly GCF_038593345.1. NCBI lineage: Bacteria > Bacillati > Bacillota > Bacilli > Caryophanales > Bacillaceae > Bacillus > Bacillus sp. FSL M8-0350. Next base: position 2,209,879 of record NZ_CP151985.1, read on the forward strand.
TTCGACAACCATGCCCATTTTTTCAAGCACTTCTTCGAGCTTATATCCTTTACCGAGTAAATTCCCGCAGCGCCAGTTACGCGAATGAACACTTGTACATGTCACGATCAAATCGCCAACGCCTGTTAATCCAGCAAATGTAAGGGGATTCCCTCCCATTTTTGTGCCAAGACGTGCGATTTCAGCAAGTCCTCTTGTGATAAGCGCCGCTTTTGCATTGTCACCATATCCAAGTCCGTCTGTGATACCAGCGGCTAGAGCAATGATATTTTTCAATGCGCCGCCAATTTCCACCCCAATCACATCAGGGTTGGTGTACACTCTAAAATGATTGTTCATGAACAAATCTTGAACAAATTGAGCTGCTTCAATGTTTTCTGACGAGACAGTGACAGTTGTCGGATGACGCAGACCTACTTCTTCTGCATGACTCGGTCCTGATAGGACAACGACAGCCTCTCTTTTCTCAGATGGGACTTCTTGTTCAATCATTTGAGAAATTCTAAGAAGTGTATCTGGTTCAATTCCCTTACTGACATGGACAAATGGCACCTTCGATGAGATCAGCTCATTTGCCTGCTTCAATACCTCACGAATGGCCTTTGTTGGCACAGCGACAATAACCGCCTCTGTCCCCTCTAAAGCCTGCTTCATATCGGTTGTCGCCTGAATAGACGCTGGCAGTTCGACATTTGGCAAGTAATCATGATTTTCATGTTTCTCATTGATTTGATCAATGAGCTCTTGTCTATGTCCCCACATGTGTACATCATGATGATTATCAGCTAATACAAGCGCAAGTGCTGTTCCCCAGCTGCCTGCTCCAAGTACTGAAATTTTCTTCATCCTGCTCACCCTTTTTATTTTCTCGCTCTCGCAAATATTTTAATTGGTGTTCCTTCAAAACCAAATGCATCTCGAATGCGGTTTTCTAGGAAACGCTCATAAGAAAAGTGCATAAGCTCTGGATCGTTGACAAACACAACGAAGGAAGGAGGCTTAATGGCCACCTGTGTTGCATAGTAAATCTTTAGGCGCTGTCCGTTATGGGTCGGCGTTGGATTCATCGCCACCGCATCCATGATGATATCATTTAAAATATTGGTTTGAACGCGCATTGCATGGTTTTCGCTTGCTGTGATAATGGACGGCATTAATGTATGAATTCTCTTTTTCGTAAGAGCAGACATAAACAAGACAGGTGCATAATCAAGGAATTGAAAATGCTCGCGGATGTTTTGCTCAAATTCCTTCATCGTGCGCTCATCTTTTTCAACAGCATCCCATTTGTTCACAATGATGACAACAGCTTTACCAGCTTCGTGTGCATATCCAGCAATTCGTTTATCCTGCTCAATAATGCCTTCCTCGCCGTCAAGTACAACTGCGACAACATCAGAGCGGTCAATGGCTTTTAATGCACGAAGTACACTGTATTTCTCTGTTGTTTCATATACTTTCCCTTTTTTCCTCATACCTGCTGTATCAACAATGACAAAGTCACGCTGATTGTACGTAAACATCGTATCGACAGCATCTCTTGTTGTACCAGCGATGTTGCTGACAATAACGCGGTCTTCTCCGAGCATCGCATTCACTAAAGAAGATTTCCCTACATTCGGACGGCCAATTAAGCAGAACTGGACAACTTCTTCATCATATTGCGTATCCGGTAAATTCTTAAAATGTTCTGCCACTGCATCAAGCAGATCACCAAGACCTAATCCGTGTGTTCCAGAAATCGGATACGGCTCGCCAAATCCGAGTGCATAAAAGTCATACACGTCGCTTCTCATTTCAGGGTTGTCCAGTTTATTGACAGCAAGTACAACTGGCTTTTTCGTGCGATATAAAATTTTTGCGACTTCTTCATCCGCAGATGTCACACCATCTCGGCCATTCACCATAAAGATAATGACATCCGCTTCGTCCATTGCGATTTCTGCCTGATGGCGAATTTGCGCCAAGAATGGCTCATCTCCAATATCAATTCCACCAGTATCTATTAAATTAAAGTCATAATTTAACCATTCAGCAGAGCTATAGATTCGATCTCTTGTTACACCAGGTGTGTCTTCTACAATCGATATTCTTTCGCCTGCGATTCGATTAAAAATTGTAGATTTTCCAACGTTGGGCCTTCCAACAATGGCTACGACAGGTTTACCCATAGTACCCTTCCTTTCAATCCAGCCGCGATTCAATATGTTCATCATCATGTTTCAACCGGGATTTATAATTTTCATTCAGTTTTATGAAATAAACCCTTCAAACATGAAGGGTTCAACTTATATATTATATCAATTTTTAATCAGACCACAATGAATAACTTAAAAATGTTTGACAATCAAGTAAAGATCTTCTCCAATGCCGTGTGCAATTCCATCTAAAATGGCCTCTAAATTCATGGCATACATGTCGAGCTCTTCTTTATTTTCACAGAAAAAAACCGCTGTTCCGCCAATGACCCGCTCTTTATTAGTTGTTGCCACAGCCAATATAAATTGTTCAATGGTGTTCGCCATGCCCTATTACCTCACTTTCTTTTTAATGAAATCTGTCGGCATTCTTATGGCATTTTCTAAAATAGGCACCTCTTCTAATACACGGACAGCCAAATCTTCACGCTGCCATTGCGGTAAAATGAACACACCAAGTGTACCGGTATTCAGATCACGTTTTGCGAGTGGACAGAGCGATGGTTCACCAGAATCGCGGTACACGCCAAGCACGTTCGATAAATCAAATAAAATGGCTTGCCGCTGTCCAAGGTTAGCAATCGTTGTAGCAGAGTTGAAATTTTTCGGCGTCAAAATAAAACCCATCCCATGCTCTAAAATGAGCTTTTGCTTTTCAGGCAGTCCGATATTCATAATGTATATATCATTCACATAAAGCCCTGCCCCATCAAAGCGAAGTTCCCCTTTTTGAATGCTGACGATATCCTTTAATTGACTGCCTGACATTAATAGCTTTGCCATGAAAAAACAAAGAATACCGACTACTGTTCCAACAACAAGCGAGAAGAAAATACAGGCTGTCGTTGTAATAAGTGCAGTGAGAATCGCAATATAATTTCGACTTTCAAAGGCAATGGCAATGCCTTCTATATATGTACTGCCTCGTGAGACAAGCTCATACGAATCCATTTGGGTTAACGTATTTCTTTCCATATTTCGGACATCTCGAAATTGCGTGGCTGCCAAAGTGAGAAAGGTAATCGCTGTAAATTCCTCCTGAATTAGTGCAGGCATAATGATCGCACCTAATCCTGACGCAATAAAACCAAGTGCAATGTGAATCACTTGTCCATGAATATACGTAGGGTATTGCCGGTAATCCGTTCTTAACATGTAAAGTCTGGCCGCCATCCCAAAGATGACACCAATAATCACAGGAAACGTATAATCTGTCATGTTGATTTTGCAGCCCCTTTTACTGATTTTCTTGATGAACGGGCGTTCAAGAGCTTTTCAAACTGATCGACACCTAATAGGAAGACGGCTCCTTGTACCACGAAGGAAAGAAAAGAGAGATCCCCTATGACAATTGATGATGTGAGGCGGTGAATCGTCAGCGCATAAAGGGCTTCGCCAAGACATACTGACATCATCCATAAGGTGATTCTTTCCGTTAACGGCTGTCCATATGTCATACACATTAAGATCAGCAGGGCAAATACGACCCAATCCACCTTTATTATCGTGAACCAAACAGGGTCATATAATGCAAATATCATAAAAAAGGCATACGCACTCACCATCGAGCCCAATTGCATGATTCTCATCATTCGGTAACTAGGCCTGAATATGACGAAAGCAGCACATGCATATAAAAAAGTCATCAAGAAACCCGCATTGATGCTTATATCTAAAACGGATATCATGACATGACTGAATATAATATGGACAAGTACACAGAAGCCCAGCACGGTGCGCCACAAACTTTTTTCCATGATAAATGTCACCATAATCCAAACGAACCATATAGACCAATAATAGTACAAAGCCTCCAACGCCTCATCACCTCAATTACATTATGGGAAAATCTCCAATTTTTAAACATGCGGATCGTTACCGGCTTTGTATGAAATAAGCAAGAGGTGACACCCTAATAACCTGAGGAGGGATACATGATGGGAAAAGATAGACAGGAAAAGCGTTTAAAGGCGTCAAGAAGAGTGGAATCTGACCGCGATCAATCCATTCATCATAAGGGTGCAACAGCATTAGAAGGTCCAGAAAGCGCTCGAAAAAGAAATCAATAAAAAAAGGCATGTGATCATCACATGCCTCTCTTACTATAGTACGTTGTGTCAACGCCTCTTTCTTTGAGCCAATGACTTGTTTCCCCCGAGATCACAACTTGAGCCTGTCTCAGTTCTTCAATCGTCTTCACGCCAAGCACTGTCATCATCATCTTGATATCTTCTTGAAGTTCCATGATATCTGCGATGAGGCCGCTTTCTCCTCCACTGGTCAATGATTTTAAGAAAAATCCAGCTAGACCAGCAGCAGATGCGCCAAGAGCCATTGATTTGGTTACATCAAGAGCATCTTGAATACCTCCGGAGGCTAAAATCGTTTGATTCGGAAAGGCTGTATGTACTTCAGCAAGACTCGCTGCAGTTGGAATTCCCCATTGATCAAAATAACGAAGTGCTTTTTGGCGGCGGAGATTTTCAATCTTAGAAAAGTTCGTTCCACCAAATCCGCCTACATCAACGGCTGCAACCCCAGCATGGAATAACTTTTCTGCCGTCTCCTTACTCATGCCAAATCCGACTTCTTTTACAACAACAGGCACACCAACAGATTCAACGATAGCTGCAATCCGCTCAAGCGCCCCCCTGAAATCGCGATCGCCTTCAGGCATGACAATCTCTTGGATGACATTCAGATGAATTTGGAGCATATTTGCCTCGAGCATGTTGACTGCTTCTTGAGCTTGCTTCATTGTCGCTTCACTGCCTAAATTCGCAAATACAATTCCATCCGGATTGACTTTACGAACGACTTCATATGTTCGTCTTTCTTCTTTATCTTTCAGTGCAGCCATTTGTGATCCAACTGCTACTGGGATATTGGTCTCCTTCGCTGCGATCGATAAAGAGCGGTTGATCTCATAGGTGGATTCCCCGCCTCCGCCAGTCATTGCATTGATAAAAATTGGCGAACCGAAAGTCAGTCCGCCAATTGTCGTATGTGTATCAATTTGTGATGTCGCAAGATCTGGTAAACTGGCGTGAACGAAGGAAACATCATCTAAACCTGTTGCTGCATGCTGGCCAGTGGACAGCGCATGCTCAATATGCTGCTTCTTTCTTTCTGCTCGCGTCAATTTTGATCACCAAATTATTTTAGTTTATTGAGTTTATCGCCGATCAGGTCACCAAGCTGGAATCCGCTTGTGTTTTCTTCTTTCGCCTGATATTGACGATAATCCTCTTCGATTTGTTTTTCAGGATTTTCTTCTAAATCACGGATGCTTAGTGAAATGCGCTCTTCGTCTTCATTCACATCAAGCACTTTCACTTTCACAGTCTGCCCTTCTTCAAGGACTTCTTGCGGCGTGCCGATATGTTTATGAGAGATTTGGGAAATATGCACAAGCCCTTCTACACCTGGCAGAATTTCAACAAATGCACCAAAGCTCACAAGACGTTGAACGGTTCCTTCAAGCACATCACCTTGTTTTACCTTTTCACCAATTTGGCTCCAAGGTCCTGGTAATGTTTCTTTAATAGATAGTGAGATACGTTCGTTATCACGATCAACAGCAAGTACTTTGACCTTGACTTCCTGTCCTTCTTCTACTACGTCAGATGGCTTTTCAACATGCGCATGGGATAGTTGAGAAATGTGAACTAATCCATCAATGCCGCCAATGTCAACAAATGCACCAAAATCAGTAAGCCTCTGCACTTTACCATCAATCACACTGCCTACTTCAAGCTTTTGCAGGAAGTCTTGCTTTTTGTCTAATTGCTCTTGCTCAACGACTGCACGGTGCGAGAGAATCACGCGATTTTTTTCGCGGTCAAGTTCTACCACGACAAGTGAGAGTGTTTTCCCTTTGTAATCTGTGAAGTCTTCTACATAGTGTGCTTCTACAAGAGATGCAGGAATAAATCCGCGCACACCAATGTCAACGACAAGACCACCTTTTACAACGTCTTTTACTTCAGCTTCAAATACCTCTTTTGTTTCAAACTTTTTCTCTAGGTCTTCCCAAGCGCGGTCTGCATCAACAGCACGTTTAGATAAAATCAAAGCATCGTCTTCGACCTTTGTTACTTTAAGCTCTAACTCGTCGCCATCTTTCACGACATCTGATGCTTTTTCAACGTGAAGACTTGATAATTCACTGATTGGGATGATACCAGGTTGTTTCACATTGACGATATCTACATTGACATGCTTGTCCTCAACTTTAGAAACAATCCCTTTCACTACATCTCCAACCTCTGGTACCTGAACATCGATTTGATTCATTTCCTCTGTCATTTCGATAACCTCCTTGGTCCAAACCTACACAGCTTAGTTAAAACGACTGGGCGAATATGTGTCTTAAGCATGATGATTGCCAGCCGAATATGTATTATAGAAACATTCAAATCAATATAATTGCTTGAATGATCAATAAAAATAGTATTAGTATAAACTTCTAATAAAAGACCTTGTTTGTCAAGAGATAAACCTCTAACTTATAAAAGTTTTCTAAAATTTCTTACTGTTTCTCCACGCGGTCTGCTGCATCTAAAATTTTCCCTGCCACCTCTTGAATAGAAAGGGAAGTGGTGTCAATCTCAATGGCGCCATCTGCTTTCTTCAAAGGTGAAACTTCGCGCTCAGAATCAAGCTTATCGCGTCTTGCAATCTCTTCGATCAGCTGATCGTAATTGACATCGTAGCCTTTTTTCTGATTCTCTTCAAAGCGGCGTTTTGCTCTTTCTTCTACTGATGCAAGCAAGAAAATTTTCACTTCAGCATCTGGAAGTACATGAGTGCCTATGTCTCTTCCGTCCATAACGACGCCGCCTCGTTTGCCAAGCTCTTGCTGCCTGCGGACCATTTCTTCCCGAACAGCTCTGTGCTTTGCAACAACCGATACTTGGTTGCTTACGCGGTCTGTGCGAATATCCTCTGTGACATCCGTATTGTTTAGATGGACTTTTTGACCCTCGTCTGTTGTGACTAGTTCAATGACCGTTTTTTTCAGTAATGAATCAAGTGCCTGTTCGTCTTCAAGATCTACACCTTGATTGAGTGCCGCAAGTGTAATCGCGCGGTACATAGCACCTGTATCAATATAAATATATGATTTTTTGGCTGCGACAATTTTTGCCACAGTGCTTTTGCCTGCTGCTGCAGGACCGTCAATTGCAATAGATAATTTCTTTTTCATAATACCTCTCCTTGATTGAATCTCCCTTATGAATTGTAACACGATCACCGCTCAAACGGGGGAATTTTCTATCAATCCTTCTGCTTAAACGTTTCAATCCATTCTTCAATGCTCATGTTGTTCACACCCTCATACTGCACGACTTTTGACAAAAAAAGTTCTCCTTTCGTCAAATGAAGTGTGATCTGAACAGTGAGCAATAAAACAAGCTGAATGAGCACCACTTTCAATAACCATCTTTCCATTGTCTTCATACAAAAAGCCTCCACGCTAGATTCTTTCCTCTCTAGTATGGAAGCTTTTTACACCCTTTATTCTTATGCTTTTTTCACACGTGTTAAAAGCTGCTGCTGGAAGCAGTATTTCATGATGTGCTGCTGGTGGTCATTTGTGATCTCTGAAAACTCCATGATCGCTCTTTTTTTGCCAGACTGTTCATCTTCATATACTCGATTCATCTCTGCAACCGCTTTTATTTTCACGGGCTCTTTTAGGGGAAGTTCAAACTCTGTGACCACTTCTCCATATTCTTTCAATGACACGCCCTCAGGAACAGAGATTGCTACGCCGCCAGCACTCATATTTACAATAAACGTCTCAAAGGCCTCTTCGTCCGTTTGCATGATAGTAGCTTTGACCATCGTATCCACTCTCAGATATTCTCTACGCTGAAGGCGAATCATTTCTTCTTTTGGCGGAATGGAAATGACAATCATCGGAATATCTTCTTTTCTTTTTCCGATGACTTCGCTTGTACATTTGTATGGAATTTGGTTTTCGTCAAAAAAGAAGACGGTGATTTCTGTTTGCTGGTTTAAGTAGATGGTGCGTCCCGTTTCTTTATCAGCTGGATAATTAATGCAAATATCATCGTTATTATTTTCCAAAACCTTCGATTTTGCTGTTTTCACTTCTTTGTTCTCATTGACATATTCAATTGTGATTGCATCCCCTATTTGTAACATTCCTCATCACTCTTTTCATCTGTGAAATCGTATCCTCTCCTATATTAAACCATGTCTAAAACAAAAGGAAAAGACTTATTAGCCTTTTCCTCGTTTCCTTTTTTATAGGTCTTTATATATAGGTTCTGCGTTTTTTAGTTTATCTACTCGCTCTTCTTTTCCAGTATCTGCATTAATGAACATGCGATACGTATCGTTTTTTATCGTTCCGAGGAACTCATAGCACAGAACTTCCTCTGACATATCATTTTGCACAATCGCTAAATGAGTATCTTCGATCTTTACATGCTGATTTAATGTTTTCTTCGCTTCTTTTTGCGAGATTTTAGGTGCTTTAATGTCTCGTGTTTTATGATTCGTTAAGTAATCCTTCGCTGAAAACCCAACAACCTCACCATCGTCCAATGCGACTTTCATGCGTATACTATCTGGATAAAGCAGAACATTTTTCTGAAGAGGAACATAGGTAAATACACCGATATTATCAAATTGTGCACTTTCATCTAAATGGAACGATTCTGTGTCAAACCCTTGCTTCTTTAGGAAGCTGAGTGCTTTTTCTGATGCCTCATTCAAACTGATTTTCTGTTTTTTCACGTCACGATTCTGAAGTAGGTAGACTGGGTGTCCTCCTTTTTCAGTTAAATCTAGATAAAAGTTTGCATGGCTGTCTGGATCAGACATCGATAAGCTGTACACGTCGCGATTGGTTTTGCTGCCGCTTTTTCTCACTTTAAAATGTTGATTATGGTCTGGTGTGAATTGCTGTGCAATGCGGATCGCTTCTTTTTTTGAAATCTTATCGCCTTTTAAATGATTGTAGCCTTGTGTTTCTTTTTCTGTGGACACATTTGTAGGCCCAAGATCGACATCTGCAAATGCATCTGCATTTCTCTCGACTGTTTTCAGCCCGTCAATGATGGTGTTGTCGTTCTTTCGATCGCCGTCAGCGAGCGCCATTTCAACATCCATCCATTTTAAGTTTTTATTAAGTACGAGGTGCTGCACTTGTCTAAGTTCGTTTTGGATATCTGACGCTTGATTATATAGAGCTGTAATGGTTTTGTGCGTATCTTTATTTAATGGTTCATCTGATAAAGATTTGACTGATGATTTGTAGCTAAAATCTCCGACATTCGCCAGGAATTCTTCCGTTTTATTAAAAGGCATCAATGTAAGCGGGAGCTGGCTGACATTGTTATGCGCTTCTGATGACATTCTCCATACATCAGCAAGTGCTGGTGAGATGGATGTTTGGCTGTTCATCGCAAGTGTTGCGCCCAGTTTGTCATGCAGCTGATCCACCTGATACGTTAAATCATGGAATGCTCTTTGGTAGTTGTTCTCAGCATGAAGCAGTACGGCGTCTTTTTCTTGATGTTCTTTATAGCCCCAATAACCTGTTGAGATGACAGCAATTCCTAAAATAGCAATCAATATTCCTCTGATCATTTATTTACACCTCTTTTTATTCGCAGAATATATGTTTCCCGATTCGTTTAATTTGTGGTCTTCCCCAAATCCATGGACTTGTTGCTGTATCAGGATTAAAGTAATAGATGGCGCTCTCAGATGGATCCCAGCCATTGATTGCATCAAATACAGCTTTTTTTGCCGTTTCATCTGGCGTCATATAAAATTGCCCATCTGCTACAGCAGTAAACGCAAGCGGTTCAAAAATGACTCCTGCGATCGTATTTGGAAAGGTCGGATTGTTCAAACGGTTTAAGATAACGGCCGCGATGGCCACCTGTCCTTCATACGGCTCACCTCTTGCTTCACTGTACACAGCTTGCGACAAGAGCTGAATGTCATTACTAGAAAAACCACCAGGCATGTTGGCTGCTGTTTGTTTTGGTGTTTGATTTCCCTGCTGGCTGCCTGACTGATTGCCAGACTTCCCAGATGATCCACTTTGACTTTTTTGATTTTCGTTTGTACCTTGGGCTGTCTTTTTTTGCGAACTTCTTTGCGCAGGAGCCTTTGTTTGCTGATCAAGAGGCTTCCCGCCATAATGGGTAAACTGGTTCCCTTCCTGCAGCTGCTTTTGAACAAACTCTTTGTAGTATTTCGTCTTTTGAACTAATAAGCTTTTTGTTTTCTCACCTACAAGTCCATCGACCTTCTTCATGCCAAATTGGCTTTGAAAGTTGCGAACGGCCCAGTACGTTCCCCAGCCATAGACGCCATCGATTTTGCCATTGTAAAAACCATTGTATTGGAGCCGCGCTTGCAGCTCGACTACATCTTCTCCTGTTGCCCCGCGCTGGATGACTTGGGCGGTGAAGGCTTCACTTTTACTGGCTGTCAAAAGTGAAGACGCAAGAAGAACGATTGAGAAGATAAGAACAATTTGTTTCATGAAACGAGCTTTATCCATATTTGATCCTCCTGTACTTTTGATGTTTGAATATATGTTTCTTCCGATCCCTATTTTTATACATTCAACACAGGAGAGAATTGGATGGAAAAGACAAAAAAACGCCCTATAAACAAATAGGACGTTTTCCAAAATTAAATTTGCACCATTTTTACCGCACGGGCTTTTTTTGCTTTCCTTAAACCAAACCACCATAAAAAAATCATGAACGGCACCATGATATATCCCCAGTTTTTCATCCCTAATAGAATGAAATCATACAGGCCGTGAAACAACACAGGGAGCGTTAAAGAAAGGATCAGCCATTTGCGCTGCTCTTTTTTATCAGAGAAGCGGGCTTTTCCGATATAAAAACCCATCACAACACCAAATAATGCGTGACTTGATACAGGTAATAAAGCACGGGTAAACGCATATTCGACCCCGTGACCGACTAAGTAAAGGATATTTTCAAGTGTTGCAAAACCAAGTGAGACACTCGTTCCATACACAATTCCGTCATAGTGTTCGTCAAACTGGGCATGTGCATAAACGCTGACCATTAAAATAAACCATTTTAATGATTCCTCTAAAAAGCCCGACGTCACAAATGAAATCAAGATAGGGTTTGTTGCGATATTTTCCTCTTGAAGGACATATTGAATAAACATGGTTGGAAACACAAGTATGACACCTAGCATAAAAGATCTGATGACCATGTGAACCGGCTCATTGTCGTACTGATCTTTCAAATAAAAATAACTTAAAAGTGCGATGCCGGGAGCTAAACCTGCTGAGATGATTGCGATCATAACCAGACCTCTTTCCCTACATTATCCTTCATTATCGTACCATGATTTACCCTTTTTTTATATGACTCGAGCCCATTTTTCTAAAATATCTTTCTATATAATCCCAATTTATATAAAAAAGAACCGAACCCCTTTGAAGGATTCAGTTCTTTTTTTATCCGTTGATTCTTTTGTTGATTTCTTCTGCAATGAGGCCGCCATGAAATCTTCCATTTTCAATGAAAATTTCATTGGCATTATTTCCAGCAGCAATGACTCCCGCAATGAAAATACCTTCAACATTCGTTTCCATCGTCTGTTCATCAAATGCTGGACGGCCTGATTCTGGATCAATCGTGACACCCATTTTTTCTAAGAAAGAATGATCTGGGTGATAGCCAGTCATAGCAAATACATAGTCACTTTTCACTCGATCCGTTTGATTTTGCTGGTTTGTAAAGATCACATCTTCTTCTGTGATTTCTTTCACCTGCGCACCAAACTCCATTCGAATGGTTCCATTACGGACAAGCGCTTCAAACTCTGGTAGTATCCAAGGCTTGATGCTGGATGAATATTCGGTTCCTCTATACAGCACAGTGACTCTGCTTCCGCATTTCACAAGTTCTAGCGCAGCATCCACACTGGAGTTCTTTCCGCCGATCACCGTCACATCTTTATCAAAATATGGATGTCCTTCTTTAAAATAGTGATATACGTGAGGAAGGTCTTCTCCTTTGACGTTCATATAGTTTGGATGATCATAGTAGCCAGTCGCAATGACGACGTAATCACATGAATAGTTGTCTTTTGATGTATTTACCGTAAAACGGCCATCTTGTTTCGTCACGGCGTTTACTTTTTCAAAAGCATGTACACGCAGTTTTTTTCGTCTGACGACCTCTCGGTAATAAGAAAGTGCCTGAATACGAACGGGCTTACGGTTCTCAGTAATAAAAGCGACATCACCGATTTCAAGCTTTTCACTTGTACTAAAAAAGGTTTGATGTGTTGGGTAATGATAAATACTGTTCACGACATTCCCCTTTTCAATCACAAGTGCATCAATCCCAATTTGCTTGAATGCGATGGCAGCTGATAACCCGCATGGGCCGCCTCCTATTATGATCGCTTTTTCTTGTTTCATTTGTTCCACTCCTGTCATTTCACTGCAATAACAATTGCTGGGCTGTTTGATTCTTTGTTCCATTCCATAAAAAAATCTCCTATTTAAGGATAGGAGATTTTAAGGCGCGATGCAAATCAGCCGCTTAAATCCAGCCTCTGAATCGAGAAGCTTCAGCCATTTTACGTACACCGACCATATATGCAGCAAGACGCATATCAATTCGGCGGTTTTGCGCCATTTCATAAATATTATTAAATGATTTCACCATCATATCTTCTAAACGAGTTTCAACTTCTTCTTCTGTCCAGTAAAACCCTTGGTTATTCTGAACCCATTCAAAGTAAGAAACAGTTACACCACCCGCGCTCGCAAGCACGTCTGGAACAAGCAGTACACCACGATCTGAAAGAATTTTGGTTCCTTCCAGTGTCGTTGGACCGTTTGCTGCTTCTACGACAATTTTGGCTTTAATGTTTGCCGCATTATCTTCTGTGATTTGGTTTTCAATGGCTGCAGGTACTAAGATATCACAATCCAGCTCAAGCAGCTCTTGGTTTGTAATTGTATCGTTAAATAGTTTAGTGACGGTTCCAAAGCTGTCACGTCGGTCAAGCAAGTAGTCAATGTCTAGACCATCTTCATCGTATAATCCGCCGTATGCATCTGAAATCCCTACGATTTTTGCTCCAGCATCATACATGAATTTAGCTAAGTAGCTTCCTGCATTTCCGAATCCCTGTACGACAACACGAGCTCCGTTAATGTCAATTCCTTTTTTCTTCGCCGCTTCTTTGATGCAGATCGTCACACCTTTTGCTGTTGCAGTATCACGTCCGTGTGATCCTCCAAGAACAATTGGCTTCCCTGTAATAAATCCTGGCGAGTTAAATTCATCAATTCTAGAATATTCATCCATCATCCATGCCATAATTTGAGAGTTCGTAAACACGTCTGGTGCTGGAACATCTTTTGTTGGTCCAACAATTTGACTGATGGCGCGAACATAGCCGCGGCTTAGTTTTTCAAGCTCTCTGAATGACATTTCTCTTGGATCACAGATAATACCGCCTTTTCCTCCGCCATAAGGAAGATCCACAATTCCACATTTTAAACTCATCCAAATTGAAAGCGCTTTTACTTCTTTTTCCGTAACGTTCGGGTGGAAACGGATTCCGCCTTTTGTTGGACCGACAGCATCATTGTGCTGTGCACGGTAACCAGTGAAAATTTTCACCGATCCATCGTCCATACGTACTGGAATTTTGACCGTTAATAGACGAATTGGCTCCTTCAGCAATTCATACACTTCCTGCGGATACCCTAATTTGTCTAGCGCTTTATGTATGACGGTTTGAGTTGACTTTAAAACATCTAGCTTATCTTCTGCGTTATGAGCGGCGTTTTGATCGGCTGCCATTAAAATAAACCCCCTAGAAATCTTTCATGATCTACTGCTCCCTTTCAAGCAATAGTATACACCTTCGTACTGGTAAAGCAAAGGTAAAAAGCGTTTTTTATTAAAATAAAATATCAGCGTTTATAAATATAAAAAAGGATATAAAAAAATACTGTTGTTTCATCACAACAGTATTAAATATAATAGATAAAAGTGATTAAAAATACATTTGAATCGTTTTCACAGCATCGTCTTGCATGATCACTTTTCCATATTCTTTTAGCCGGTGGATGGTGAGTGTCGTAGGTGAACCAAACTCTGCTAAAATCGAAATGACTGTATCAGCAGATAATTCTCCAACATCATCCAAGCTGAGGTAATATTGACCTTCATAATGGTAAACTGTACCCCCTAAAAGTCCAATACGACTTAAACTATGGGACAGTTGAATCACATCTTCAAACGAGGCAAATTGATAGAGCACATGCTTACTCTCGTCGAGCTTGACTTGCATCTCAATGTAATCTTCATCAAACTCATCATCAGCATCTTCCTGCTGACTCTTTGTGACAATGACGACCATCCCCTGCGCCTGAAGAGAAAATACTTCAACAGCAATCGGTCCATTCGCTTCAAAACCGAGCTCCTGATTCGCCTCGTTCATCATGTCTTTAAACAGCTGATGGACTTTGAACGAATCTTTCCAAAGGTCTTCTTTCGTAAGACCTCGGTCTGTCAGGTCATCTAGTGTGAGAAAAATTTTGATTTTATTATAATTCAGACGCTCCAGTCGCATAACGTTCCCTCCTGCCTCTTCTAAACACACATCATACTGTAGTATATGAGATGATGAGTCATAGGTTCTTAATTTTGTATTCAGTTTACACTGTGTCAAGACGGAAGACAAGCATGAAGCTATGCTTACGGTGACTTTTATGGAAAATATTGAGGGTGCCGCAAGTTAACGCGTTTTTAGAGGCATTAAATAGATCAGATGGGTTTCTGGTTCTGCTCCGAGACGCATAGGAATTTTTGTGGTCCCGTAGCCATTACTAATGAGAAAGAACGCACCTTTGACCTGGCCTGTTCTTCCTTTTTCATACGGACCAAATTTCCCAATTCGGATCTGTCCCCCATGCGTATGACCGCTCAGGACAAGGTCGATTCCCTCTTCTTCACTCATCAAATGATGCACATCTGGATTGTGTGATAAGAGAATATTGACATCATCTTTCACAAACTCAGGCCGTATGGCTTCATAATCTGCTTTTTCAAGCCGAATATCATCAATTCCTCCGATTTTGATTCGCTGGCCTTCGAAATTCCATACAGCCGTTTCATTTTGCAAAGTCGTGACATCGTATGCATGAAGAATTTCTTTAAACCTTTGCTGGTGCAGCTCATGATCATTATTTCCCCAAACAAAATAAACCGGCGCAATTCTTGATAAACGTTTCACATTTTCTTCAATCCTTGCGTAGGGCACACCTTTTTCTGCTAAATCTCCACCAATCATA
This sequence comes from Bacillus sp. FSL M8-0350, assembly GCF_038593345.1. Classification (NCBI taxonomy): domain Bacteria; kingdom Bacillati; phylum Bacillota; class Bacilli; order Caryophanales; family Bacillaceae; genus Bacillus; species Bacillus sp. FSL M8-0350. Next base: position 2,225,443 of record NZ_CP151985.1, read on the forward strand.
ATCACATCTGGCTCTTCCTGTCTGATTTCTGCTAATAAAGTGTCACTGATGAGACGTCTGTGTGTATCAGAAATAAAGAAAATGACAGCAGGCCGGTCTGATTGAAGTGCTTCTATTGTAAAATAATGCTTTTTGATGTTGTTTTGTTTTGCCGTTTTCACCATTTTTGCCGTTACACACACACCTGTTGTAACAGCCGCAATGGCGGCAGTAAATCCGATGGCATATTTCATCACAAATGGCTCCCTTACGTATCTTTCTTTCATAAGACGCTTGAAAGAAAAAAGACGTTTCAACTGTTAAACGTCTTTTTTCTCATTTATTTACTTTCATAATAGAGATTAATGTCATACTGCTTCTGCATATAGTGAAAAACCGTCTCGCGCTCTTTCCACTGATTTGACTGCGGCCATAAATCTGTGCTTTTTTGTATAATTTCACATCGAAGCCGATGATATTCATCCTCAGCCTTTTCTTCTTTTTTCTTATAGTAATAAGATGCGTAAAAAGCAAAGACCTCGGCCATGATCCAAAACAGAAATACTTCATGCCCAAGCAGTGTGGCAATCATGGCTTCCGGCTGAAGCGAGCCGCCTCCCGCATTTGCCGTGATCACAAAATAAAACAAAAGAATGGCCAGCGATAGAAGGGCTGTCCATTGCCATCTTTTGCACTGCTTGGCAAAACCCTCATATTTATGCTTTCTTTTGATCAATGTTTCCATCATCTTCTGCGTCGGCTGATCCATATATCGGCTGATTGCGTGTAATGTCATCACATACACCCTGTCCCTTTTTTCTACATATGTATGTGCGTGCTTCTTCATTCATGTCAGGTGATTAGTTTTCTAGTGGAATATTCAGCACTTGACCACTATACACGCTGTTACCTTTTAAGTGATTATAGGCTCTAATTTTCTCTTCACCCGAACGGTTTTTGTAATACTTCATTGAAATTCGATACAGGTTTTCCTCTGGACCAACAGTGTGCTGCACGACACGGACTGGCTTTTCTTCCTGCTTCTTTTTCTCTTCGGCTTCTTTTCTTTTTTTCTCTTCCTGCTGCTTTTGCAAGGCTAGTTGCTGCTGTTCACGCTTTTTGGCAGCTTCAGCTCTCGCGCGTTCTTTTTCTTTCGCTGCTTGTTCACGCTCTTCTTTCTCTTTAGCAGCTTTTTCTTTTTTCTTCTGTTCAGCTTTTTCTTTCGATCGCTGTTTTTCTTCCTCTTTCTTTTGCTTCTCATCATCAGACGCATCCGCTTTATCAGCGCTTGAGTCATTTTTTGTTTCGGCAAGTGCTGACGGGACTGGGTCTGTGTCAGCACTTGATGTAGAATCAATATTATATACATCTTGATTATTATTATGGTTGATTTCCTTTGATGTGTAGTAGATCAAAAGGAAGAACACCGTGACGACAATAATAGGAAAGATAATAGCCAGTGTTGTAAACAATGGATTGCGCACCTTTTTCGTGCGCTGCTTTTTATATTCATGGAAATCTTCTCGTGTAGGAAAGTGAGAGTCATCTGAAGGCTCTACTTCTTCTTCAAAAATTTCCTCTACATCGTCATGGATGTTTGTCAGCTGCTCCTTCTTTCTCTTCATTCTCGACATTTCTTCCATGTTCATCCCTCCCCCTATATTTCAAACGAATTTGACAAGCAAAGACTAAGTCAATGACAAAATGGGTCATGACAGGAACAAATAAATTCCCCGTCCACTCGTATAAAAGTCCTAAAAAAATACTAATAGAAACCACAAGGATAAACAAGAGTATTTTTGATAAGTAGCGAAAGTGAAGGAGCGCAAACACAATACTGGCAATTTCCAGTCCAAATTGCTGCTGGACGATCCCTCGGAATAGAATTTCCTCTGAAAAGGCGATGAGCAGTGTTAACCAAACAATATGCGGGATGCTGCGGTTTTTGAACATTTTTTCATTTAATCCGCCATCATCATACATATGAGCAGGAAACACCTTCATGACAATCGCATCCACAATAATCACAACCGCAGCGCCGCCAATTCCATAGGTCAGTATCCGCGCATCTTGGATCTCCCAAAGAGATGTGAAATCTGTCCAATGATCGAACATAAATATACCTAGTAAAAAGGAAATGACCAGCATCAGCAGCTGCGTGAAATACAGCTGTTCTACCACTTGTCGATCGGTTAATTTTTCGATGATCCGGCGATGTTGTTCAATCAATGCTGCGCCTCTTTTGTCAGATGAAACATACGATCCAGCACGGTCTTCCAGTGTTTCATTTCATTCAGCTCCAATGGTTGATCTTTTTTTTCATAATCAGACAGGTCAAGTCCGCAAGAAGAGCAGCAGCTGCCAGAGAATGCGCTCTCTGGTTGATCAAGCTGTTCGTAAAAGTATGATAACAGAGATTGTCTAAAGCAGCCATGATCTGTGATCCGCTCCTTAAATTGCCACACTTTTCTCAGTTTTTCTGTTTGTCTGTCCTGCAATTTCTCTTTCAGTTTCATCAGCAGCACACGCGGCTCGTCAGACTGATACATCCTGTAATAATGAATCAGCATTCTTGCACGTGTCTCCTGAAGCCCTGATTCCATCAATTGTTCACGTAATTTCTTTTCATCATTTGTCTGCATTTGTGTCAGCCTGGCTAAGAAGAAATCAATTTCTGGCTCATCAAAGCCCTCTGCTTGTATTAAATGCTGTTGAATGTCCGCATCCTCTTCTGTATATAAAAGAATGCTGACACTCTTTTTCCCGTCCCGTCCTGCTCTTCCAATTTCCTGCATAAATGCTTCAATTGACTGCGGCGGGCTCATATGAATAACAAATCGTATATTTGCTTTATCAATTCCCATTCCAAAAGCACTTGTACAACAAATAAGATCAAGCTGTCCGCTGATAAATTGCTGCTGAATAAGCATACGGTCTCCTGCATCCATCCCGCCATGGTAATACTCTACACGCTGATGGGTTTTTTGTTTCATAATGAGCGCCATATCTTCTGTCATTTGCCGGGTTGGACAATAAATCAGACCGGGGCCTTGCAGATATTCAACAAGCTCAATAGCCCGTTTTTCTTTTGCTTCTTTCGTTTCGTGCGCTTCTTTGACCAATGCGATGTTTGGCCGGTTGACAGAATGGATATGAAAGTCTGGATGCTGCAATCTTAACGTTTGTACGGTATCTTTTAGCGTTTGTTTTGTTGCAGTTGCCGTCAGTGCTAAGGCGACAGGATGACCTAACGCTTCTCTCCATTCTCCCAGCTTGGAATATTCCGGACGGAAATCATGCCCCCATTCGGATATACAATGGGCTTCATCGACGACGAACAGACCAATATGCATCGATTTGAGCTGTTCTAGCAGCACCTCTGACATTAATGCCTCAGGGGCGACGAATAAAAATTTATATGATGGCAAATGCCGAATGATATGTCGTCTCTCCTGAAAAGATAATGTGCTGTTCAGTGCCGCCACTCGTTTTTCTCCGCGCATTTTCATTCGTTCGACTTGATCCTCCATAAGCGATAACAGCGGCGAAATAATGAGAACTAATCCATCTGTCATATAGCCGGGAATTTGATAGCAGATGGATTTCCCGCCGCCAGTAGGCAGCATGGCCACCGTATCCTTTTGATTCAGTACACTTTGAATAATGTCCTTTTGACCCGTTTTAAATGAGTCGTAACCAAAATATCGCATGAGCGTCTGATGAAGCTTATCCATTTGCTTTCACCATCCTTGTCAGAGCCAATCGTATTTGAAAATAAGTAAATGGATGTTCGAGTTTTTCTTTAATCAGCTTCATCTTATTTGTTTGAAGCTCTCTAGCTACTGCATGAATGGCCTGCTGCTGTTCTTCGCTCACATACGGCTCTATTGAGAAGCTCGGTTCATGTATGGAAAGCTCGACAATATGGTCTTCGATCGTTGCCTTTTTTAAAGAGCGAATGTGAGCAATTTGATCAATATCAAAGCCTTTTTGCACAAGCTCGAGCGTTTTGTGAGTAGAGGTTGTCAGCACGCGTTTGAATTCAAGGTCACCTACGAGCTTTTGCATGAGCTGCGCCTCACCTTTTTGGGCAGCATGAATAAAATAATGGAGGACATTCCAAAAAAGCAGGTACACATACCACACATCTTCTTTTAGCCACTCTGCCATTTGCTGATACGTACGCCCAATTCTTTCATTTGAGGTCAATGAATAAACAAATATCAACGCCTCTTGATCACTTATACGGCTAAGGAGCTTTTCGAGTTCATGATGCAGCTCTTCCGAAAGCATATTCTTCTCGTGATGCTGTTTTAAGAAGGATTTCGTCCAGCTTTGTACAGATACATCTCTTTGTATTGGGACATATTGATGCGATCCAGCCAGATGGTGAGACAGCACTTGTACAAGTAACGAGAGCCTCATCCATAACACCTTTGCTTTATCATGATATTTGGCACCATGAAAATAAGCGGGCATCGGTTTTTCTGAGAAATGCTGGTTTAGCATTTGTTGTCCTGCATCTGTAACAATGAATGTCTCCCCTGTTTTTTTGATGTAGTGCTTTTCGTCAAGCTTTATAGTAGAGCGATTCAGCTGATCCCTCGTAAACCCCGGGTAACAGCCGAAATACTTTGAAAGCTGAAACAAACTGGCATCCTGTATGGTTTGTGATGATTTTTTTCCTTTAAAAAGATGGTAGACAGCACTTATGGAGCGTTCGCCGTTCAATTTATATACGCTGTCCATTAACATGACATCCAAGTAATGAAGAGTCATTCGCCAAAGCACCTGTCTTCCTGACAAAATTCGAATATTTTCTCCCTTTATTTTAACAGATTTCATAGAAGAAGAAATGTTTAAACTCAATTTGTGGGGGAAAGTTATGAACAAACCCTTATGTGATAAGCATTCTCAATCACTTTACAGTTGAAATGTGAAATTAAAATCATTACAATAAGGTTTGAGGAAATTGTTTTTTATCGGTGAAACTAAAAAGGTTAGACCATTTGTTCCATCGAACAATCTGGGAGGTATTTTTTTAACATGGCAAAATATACAATTGTAGACAAAGACACATGTATTGCTTGCGGCGCATGCGGTGCAGCTGCTCCAGACATTTATGATTATGATGATGAAGGCATTGCATTTGTTACGCTTGATGACAACCAAGGGACTGTAGAAGTTCCAGAAGTACTTGAAGAAGATATGCTTGATGCATTTGAAGGATGTCCAACAGATTCAATCAAAGTTGCGGACGAATCTTTCGATGGTGACCCGCTTAAGCATGAATAGTATAAAAGCCCCTTATGCAGGGGCTTTCAGCATGTAAACAAACCCTCGCATTCGGTGTCAGGTCTGCGCTCCAGTGCTCAGCTCCGCTCCGGTACTCGTCCTTCCTAGGGCTGCAAAGGTTTTCTATCACGCTGAAAAGAAGACAAAGAGCTAAAATAAAGATCATTTTAGCTCTTTGTCAACAGTCTAAAAGCCCCTTATACAGGGGCTTTTTTTATATTAACTATTTTGAAGTCGGCGTTTATTTTCAAACCATGGACGCATTTTCACAAAAATGAGGCTAAACACGATGGTAATGATGATGCCTTTAATAAGATTAAAAGGCAATATACCTGCTGTTATCGTCGCCTTGAGCATATTATCCGAAAGTTGAGGTGCATTTAAAAACCATGTGTAAGCCGGCAGAAACAGGAAGTAATTTAAAATACTCATCATCACAGTCATAAGCACTGTGCCCAAGAACATAGACCATACAATTCCCTTTGCCGATTTGATTTTTTTGAAAATGAAGGCCACTGGTAAAATGAACAATACGCCTGCTGTAAAGTTCGCTACTTGATCAACAGGAACACCAGACATACTGCCATGAATGAGGTAATGCAGTACATTTTTTAACGCCTCAACAGCAATACCTGCACCCGGCCCATAAATTAAAATCGCAATAATCGCTGGAATATCGCTGAAATCAATTTTCAAATATCCTGGAAGCCCAGGGAACGGGAAGTTTAATAACATTAAAACAAATGAAATACTGCTAAGCATACTGATTACGACTAAACGCTTTACTTTACTTTGATTCAATATTCTCTCTCCTTTTCGATCAAATCTTTCGAAAAGAGGATTGTTCCATTTTAGCCACAAAAAAACCGCCCTTGAAAACAGGAGCGGGGAAATTGGGCTAGACAAATAAACGTGTGAACATCAATGTTTTCAACGTTTATGAACCTCCATCTTCTCCCATCCAGACTATACTGTCGGCTTCGGAATCACACCGAATCCTGCCAAAAAGGCTCGCGGGCTTAGAGACTATGCTCATCACCGCCGGTAGGGAATTGCACCCTGCCCCGAAGATTGATCATTATTCAATTCGACATCATTATATATGATATATGAGCATTTGTACAGATAAAAATCCTGAGCAAATTCATCAGTTTTAAGAAATCGTAAAAAACACAAAAATTCTAATGACAAATGCGCAAAAATTGGTTATCTTTTGTTTAAAGGTGTTCATTCTTTATAAAGACACAAAGAAATGTTCGTGTTTTCTTTTTCACTTTACTGCTTTAATTTGATTGACACAGTGAAAAGGAATATGGTAAATTATCAGATATTTATGACGTTTATTTTAGGAGGAAATCTTACGATGTTTCGAGTATTAGTCTCAGATAAGATGAGCAATGATGGTCTTCTACCACTTTTAGAATCAGATTTTGTTGAAATTGTCCAAAAAAATGTAGCAGAAGCAGAAGATGAATTACACACGTTTGATGCCTTACTTGTCAGAAGTGCCACAAAAGTAACGAAAGAGCTTTATGAAAAAATGACTTCATTAAAAATTGTCGGCCGTGCCGGTGTGGGAGTAGACAATATTGACATTGATGAAGCGACCAAGCATGGCGTCATTGTAATCAATGCACCAAACGGTAATACGATCTCGACAGCTGAGCATACGTTTGCTATGATTTCATCACTTATGCGTCATATTCCGCAGGCCAATATTTCTGTCAAATCAAAAGAATGGAACAGAGGTGCATATGTTGGTGCTGAGCTTTACGGAAAATCTCTTGGGATTGTCGGTTTAGGCAGAATCGGAAGTGAAATCGCCCAGCGTGCAAGAGCATTTGGCATGACAGTCAACGTGTTTGACCCATTTCTCACAAAAGAACGTGCAGAAAAAATTGGCGTCAATGCGAAATCACTTGATGAAGTACTCGAAGTATCAGATATTATTACTGTACATACGCCATTAACAAAAGAAACAAGAGGACTTCTCAATAAAGAAACGATTGCAAAAACGAAAAAAGGTGTTCGCCTTGTAAACTGTGCGCGCGGCGGCATTATTGACGAAGCTGACCTTCTTGAGGCACTTGAAAGCGGCCATGTCGCAGGAGCTGCACTCGATGTATTCGAGGTAGAACCTCCAACTGATAATCCGCTTGTGGATCATCCACACGTCATTGCAACTCCGCATCTTGGTGCCTCTACAAAAGAAGCACAATTAAATGTAGCGGCGCAAGTATCTGAAGAAGTCCTTCAATTTGCAAAAGGCCTTCCTGTCATGTCATCTATTAATCTACCAGCGATGACAAAAGACGAGTTCAAAAAGATTCAGCCTTATCATCAATTTGCAGGGAAACTTGGACGTCTTGTCTCTCAATCCATGAGAGAACCTGTAAAAGAAGTAGGCATTTCTTATGAAGGCTCTATTTCAAAACTCGAAACATCATTTATCACAAAGAGTCTCCTGTCAGGCTTTTTAAAAGAGCGTGTTGATTCGACTGTGAATGAAGTAAATGCTGGAATGGTCGCAAAAGAACGAGGCATTAGCTTTAGTGAAAAAATTTCTTCCAGCGAATCTGGTTACGAGAACAGTATTTCTATTGAAGTCAAAGGTGATCTTTCAACCTTTACTCTTAAAGCGACTTACATTCCGCATTTAGGGGAACGCGTCGTTTCTATTAATGGCTTTAATATTGATTTTTACCCAGATGGACACCTTGTCTACATCCAGCATACAGATGCACCTGGTGTGATTGGAAAGGTTGGACAGATTTTAGGCGACCATGATGTCAACATCGCAACAATGCAGGTGGGACGTAAAGAAAAAGGCGGCGAAGCCATTATGATGCTTTCTTTCGACAAGCATCTAGAGGACGAAATTGTGAAAAAATTAACTGAAGTGCAGGATATTCTTTCTGTCCGCCTGATTGACCTATAAAAAACAGTGATAAACCTCATGCTTTGCATGAGGTTTATTTAGTTGAAACCATTAAACGGTCCCCTGTTCGAATGAGGTGAGTGGTCAGCTCATTAATCTTTTTCAATTGTTCTACAGTCATTTCATGCGCCTTTGCTATCGACCAAAGGGTATCCCCTTGTTTAATGACATATGTATTTTTTTCATGTCCATTTACATGAAGAGCCGGCTCTTGGAAACGTTCCACAGCAATCATTTTGAGCGGATCTACCGCATCCTTTTTGCTGACTGACCAATTGCCACGATGTACTTCAAAATGCAAATGAGTGCCTCTGGAGGCTCCTGTGTTGCCAATTATGCCAATAGGCTGTCCCGCTTGTACATGGTCACCCTTTTTCACAAAACGCTCGTGTAAATGAGCATAGACGGTTTCGTATCCATTTGGATGCTGAATAAATATAACTTCTCCATATGTAGCCGATACATACGAACGCGTGACCACACCTTCACTTGCAGCAAAAATGGATTCTCCTTCTGGCGCAGCTATATCTAATCCCTTATGCGAGCCGCCCCTTTTCCCAAACAAGTCAGTGACTTCTCCTTTCACTGGTTCCACCCATTCGTTTGTCTTCTGCGCATGGGCAGATGGCGCTAAGATCAAGAGCAAAAAACAGCTGGCACCTATGAAGCAATACCTTTTCATCAGTGACTCCCCTTTTTTGAGGTTCTTTTCATGACAGCTTAGTATACAGCAAGAAGACCCTTTTCTATACATCAAAAAAGAACGCAATGAAATGCTTGCGTCCTTTAACGTTCTTTGATGACAACTGGATTCGGCAGAGCCGGCACCTCTATTGGTTCATTTAATTCATATGGTCCTACTTGATCTGTTCCTGCATATTGAATGGTGACATCTGTAAAACCAAAATCTTTCGCTGTGAGCAGCAGACCTTCAATGAGTAGAGTATGATCAATTGAGTCCGATAATTGCGCTGATGCTCCAAACGTGATGGTTACATGCTTCCCTTTTGATGTCACTTCTTTAATGGGTTCTTCTTTAATTAATGGTTCAAGTCCAGAATCACTCGTGCGTTTCATGGCCTCTACCGCATCTTCATAAGTAGAATAATGTGTTTTTGAGGGCACCAAAAAAGTCCCGCTCTTATTTTCTAACACGTAATAAGCTTTCTTCGTTTGTTTATCAATTGATATCGTGCCAAAGCTGCTAGTCCCTAATTGAAGATGAGAACCTTTAACTGACCTGACCTCCACTTGTTTATACCTGCTCCATTTGAGCGTTTCTTTTACCATATCTTTAAATCGATTGGCTTCCTTTATCGTATCAAGGGACAAATCATTTTTTAACTGAAAAACAAGTGTATTCCCATTTTCACGAAGGTCCACCATCTCAAGATAAGATTGAAGTGGCTTTGTCATTTCAGGCAGCTGCACCTGTTCATATGTGTTCATCATTTCCTGCAAATGGTCATGTTCATTCTCTTTTTCAATACTAATGGGAACCACTTGAGATGTTGATTCATCTATGTATGCAACCGTCATATACTTTTGCTTGTCTTCATGAGAAACAACGTGTGTGGTACCATTTGCCTGTTTGACCGGCTCTAATGTGGCATTTGCCTGTCCTTTGTCAGCACTTGAGTCCATTTTTATCTGTTTATGCTGTTCTTGAGCAGCCGGCTGAAATAAATGAGGAGAAATTAAAAACGCCATAAATAAAACCACAACGGTTGCCACCGCTGGACCGATCCATTTGACACTTTTCTTTTTCTTCCCGCTTGCCATCAGCACCTGCTGGTATATCTGCTTAGATGAACGGTTGTCCTCCACCTTTGGAAGCTGACTTAGTAACACCTTGATTCGTTCTTCGCTCCAATCGGACCTGTTCGTTTTCATTCACTAGCTCCTCCTTCAAAAGCTCCATATGTTTTCGGAGCACTTTCAGGCCTCGGTGCTGCGTTGTTTTGACTTTGCTTTCCGAGAACTTTAGCGCCTTTGCCGTCTCCATGATTGAGTAGCCCTGGATAAACCTTAAAATGATGACAGCTCTTTGATCAATCGTGCAGTGATCAAGCGCGGCATAAATTTCTTTAGTATTTTCATCCTGTACAGCCAGTTCGTCTGGGAGCAAGTCTGGGTCTTTTACATCCTGCTTATCCCAATCAAACGTGCCGAGTACCCGTTGTCTAATGGTTTGCTGCTTGCGAAACCAGTCAATCGCTACATGCCTTGCAATTGAAAACAGCCATGTTTTCTCGCTGCTTCTTCCTTCAAAAGTTTTATATGAGTGAAGTACCCGAATGTAAACCTCCTGTACGAGATCCTCTGCCTGATTTTTATCTTTAACCATGTAAAATAAAAACTGGTACAAATCTTGATGGTACGAATCATATATTTTTTGAAAGGTTTCATGCATAGGAAACCCCTCCGTTCACTTATTTTTGTCGAGTGACTCTTATAAAACGTTACATTACAACTTTATGACAAATATATTACAAGTTCGACAGTTTGGAAAGGGCTTTTTGTTTAACTTCTCCTTAAAAATTTGAAAATAGAAAAAACACTTCATTTTCTTTACGAAAAGAAGTGTTTCTCATGTAACAAGATTCTTCGTCAAGATTAGACGAGTTCCTGCTTTTTTCTCGGAATATAGAATGTGAAGTGTGTACCTGCACCCGCTTTGCTGTGAGCATGTATAGAGCCTTGATGTGCCTCGACAATGTTCTTCACAATCGCAAGGCCAAGTCCAGTACCAGAACGTCCTCTTGTCCTTGCTTTATCGGCTTTATAGAAGCGTTCGAAAATAAAGGGCAGATCCTCTTCCGGAATTCCGCTCCCCGAATCTTTCACATCCATTTTCAGCCCGTTCTCCACCGATTGAACCGAGAAGTGAACCTCGCCGCCCTCTGGTGTATGACGAATGGCATTATCAATGAGATTCGTAAACACTTGCTCAATCTTATCTGGATCGAATACAAAGTTCGGTTCATCCACTTGAATATCATACGTAAGGTCGATTTGTTTTTCTTTCGCAATCCCGAGAAACTTGCGGTAGATCTTCTCAGTCAGCTCTTCCGTATCTGTTGATTCAAGATTCAGTGTAATGTGACCTGCTTCCATTCTCGCTAGATCTAGAAGATCATTCACGAGACGTCCCATTCGAAGTGATTCATCATAGATAATTTGCGCAATCTCTTTCTTTTCTTCTTCTGATCCTGCAATATCATCTACAATTGCCTCGCTGTACCCTTGCAGCATGGCAATTGGCGTACGAAGCTCATGACTGACATTGGCAATGAAGTCTTTTCTCAGTTTATCAAGTCTTCGTTCCTCCGTCATATCACGAAGGACTGCAACTGCTCCCCTGACATCCTGCTGATTATACAGCGGAGACATGAGAAGAACCCAGGTACGCCCTTGCAGCGTAACTTCGATCATTTGCTCTTTTTCTGTGCTGACAGCTGTATGAAATAGCTCGCGCGCTTCTGGCGGCAGTTCATCTCCATCTTTGATCTTCATATTTTGCTCGTAATACCATGCCTGTAAAAATCGTTCTGCTGGAGGATTTGTCATCAAGATCGTTCCATCAATATTGATGGTGATGACGCCATCAGCCATACTGCTTAAAATATTAGATAAATGTTCTTTTTCTTGATTTAAGGCTGTGATATGGAATTTAAGCTGCTTCCCCATTTGATTAAAGGCGATCGCCAGTTCTCCAATTTCATCTTGCGTTAAAATAGGAATCTTTGTATCAAATTTCCCTTTCGCCAAATCTTGTGCACCCTCTCTCATCTTTCTGAGAGGATAGGTGACACGTGTTGACAAGAAGAAAGCGAATATAGTGGTCAGTACAATCGCAATTCCGGCTGCTAAAAAGATGTAGCGTGTCGTATGTTTCGTTGTTTGTTCTACAGCGAGGAGTGACTGAGAAAGAAAGACCATACCTTTTTTTCCGTTCGCCTCATATGGAACACCGACTACAATCCGTTCATCTTTTTGATTGCCTGCATCAGGTTCTGCACGTTTACTGATTTTTTTACGATCTTTCAGCGCTTGATTTAAATCGCTGTCTGCTTCAATTTGTTTCTTTGTAATCGCAGGAAGCTTCCCGTCTTTTTCAGACGAATACCACTCTAGCCCGTCCTCTTGGATGATCGCAATACTTGTCAATTTGTCAGCGAGTTCTGATGTAATCGACCTCGCAAGCGATTGATCCTCATGGCTTTCTAAAATGACCGCTACTTTGTTTGCCATTTGTGTTAAATCAGATTTTGCTTCTTCTACATGATAATTCTCAATGAACTCTAAAAGAAGCACAGTTAAAATAGATAAAACGATCAAGACGAGGAAAAGAATGGTTAACCATAGCTTTCCTACAACACTTTTCCACAGTTTCATTCAGCGCCGACCTCAAATTTGTACCCGACACCCCATACAGTTACGATTTTTTTCGCTGCTTCTGGTGACACTTTATTCAGTTTTTCACGAAGTCGTTTGACATGAGTATCAACTGTTCGTAAGTCTCCAAAGAATTCATATTGCCATACTTCTTTTAGCAGCTTTTCTCTGTCATAGACCTTATCTGGTGTTTTTGCAAGGAAATATAAAAGCTCATATTCCTTCGGCGTGAGGCTGACTTCTTTGCCATCAGCCGTCACTCTATGTGCATCATGGTCAATAGAAAGATGAGAAAACACAAGAACATCCTTTGTTGTTGTCCCAGTATTCAAATAAGACGTTTGAGACGATCTTCTGAGCAATGCCTTTACGCGTAAAACCACTTCACGCGGGCTGAAAGGTTTGACGATGTAGTCATCCGTTCCTGCCTCAAATCCTTGAACACGGTTGGCTTCTTCTCCTTTTGCCGTCAGCATAATGATTGGAGTCGCTTTTTTATCTCGAATTTGATTACACACTTCGATTCCATCTGTACCAGGCATCATTAAATCGAGCAAAATGAGGTCGTAATCGGTTTGAAGCCCTTTTTGAATCGCTTCATCTCCATTTTCCGCTTCATCGATTTCATAATTTTCACGTTCTAAATACATTTTTAAAAGGCGGCGAATTCTTGCCTCATCATCTACGACTAATATTTTCGTTTGAGTTGTGTGTTCCATTAGACAGTCCTCCTGCTTTCTCCGTTGTTACATTCATTTTAACAAAAAGCCGAATTGAATCATAAAAGTTGGCTTTTCCTTGTGATTATGCGTAAGAATGAAGCCCCGCAATGACAAGGTTAACAAAGATGAGATTAAACATAATAATGGCGAAGCCGATCACAGCAAGCCATGCGGACTTTTCACCATGCCAGCCTCGCGACAAGCGAAGATGAAGATAGGCAGCATAAAAGAGAAACGTAATCAATGCCCATACTTCCTTCGGGTCCCAGCCCCAAAACCTAGTCCATGCAATTTGCGCCCAGATCATGGCAAAGATCAGCCCGCCTAACGCAAATACAGGGAAACCAATCGAAACAGCCCTATACCCAATTTCATCGACTAAATCTAGGTTCACCTGTTTCACTAACGGTTGAAGCAGTGCGCTCAGTCGTTTGCGAATGATCAATCGAATGAGTCCGTATATAATCAGCCCTACGCCAAATGACCATAACACTGTATTGACCTTTCTACCTGAAAAAACAGGCGGCAGCTCAACAAACGGTTCCAAACGATCTTCCGTCACAAGCTCCCCTTTATGAGGTCCGACAAGAGCTGGGAGCTCATAGACCATCTCACTTTTTTCTTTATTTTTATCAATCCAATTAAATGTTGCTTCATATCCTGTCATTCTAAAGATAGACGTAACAGCGATAAATGCAAGTGTGACCACAATCATAAACATGACAAGCTCTAAACCAAACGTCTTCTTCCCTGGCTTTGTTTGATCCACATGCTTTAGTAGAAAGATGACACCTGCCACAAAGCTGATGGCTAAAATGGCTTGGCCAAGTGCTGCTGTTGTCACGTGAATATAAAGCCAATTACTTTGAAGTGAAGGAATCAGCGGTGAAATATCTGATGGGAACATACTTGCATAGGCAATAATCAATAAAGCGATTGGAAGTGTGAATAAACCAAGTACAGATACTTGATACACAAAATATAAAATGATGAATGCAAGCACCAGCATCATGCCAAAAGCCGTTGTGAACTCAAACAAATTACTGACTGGTGCATGGCCAGATGCGATCCATCTTGAAATAAAATAGCCCAACTGGCTCAAAAAACCGATGATGGTAAGCGTAATGCCAATGAGTGCCGCCTTATTCCTGCGCGGTCCTTCCTCTTTCTTTTTTCCCTTAATGGCACCACCAAAAAAAGGAACTGCCGCTAAATAAAATAGAAAAGCTGCAAATAACAGATTTTCACTGACTGCCGCCATCTAATCCTTCCCCCTTGCTTTTGCTGATACTTGTTGTATCAGGCAGTTCTTTTTGATCAACTGGCTGTTTGATGCCACTGCCGTTCAGTAACACTCCAATATCGGACTTTAAGCCGAACCAATTTTTGTTTGTATGTCCTGCCACAAATACTTTTCCATCCTTTGCCGACAGCCAGATTCTTCTATGCTGCCAATACATCCCCTGCACGACACCAATCATGAAGATGATTCCGCCTACTATGAGCACGCCAAGTGTTAAATCCTTTCTAACTGTTAACCCTGTGACGTTTTTCGTTTCAACCCGATCAAACTTCATTTTATATAAATTATTATCAGAACCCTCTACTGTCTCTTGAATGGCGACAAAGCTTTTTTCACCTTTAGGTTTTTCAGGAGAAATCATTTCAAACACGAAAGCAGGATTATTCGGATTCCTTGTTTTCGTACTCGGCGTTCCATCATCGTCAAAATAAAAATCAGGCAGATAGCTCATCACCTTGACTTTGTAACCGCTACCAAGATCATATTCTGACTTAGGCTCCAGCAGATTAATCTTCACTGTACCGAAAGATTTTTCTGTATCTTTACGAATCAGCTGAAAGACCATTTGATCGAGTTCATTTTGCTTAAAATCTACTTGATATAATGAGAAATTGTCAAACTTTAGCGGTTCATTCACTTTGATATCGTGTTCTGTTACCTGCTTCAGCTTGGGCTTTTCACCAAATACAACTTCTCCTTCACGTTTGTATAAAATAGCATCCGTTTTATAGCTTTTCACCACTTGACCGTCGCCAGCTTTTTCAATGGCATTCTCAAACACTTCTTTTTCATTTCCAGTTTCATAGCGATCAATTGAAAACGCATTATTTTTCAAGAAGTATTGACCATCCGTACCTGGAATTGGTGCAGTTTCCCCTTCTCTGACCCAAAGCGTTTCATCCACGTACATGCCCGGGACAAACCGGAGCATCGCTCCAATGAGAAAGATGATTAGTCCAATGTGATTGACGTAAGGTCCCCAGCGTGAAAAACGTCCTTTTTCGGCTAAAATATGCCCATTTTCTTCTCGCACGCGGTAACGCTTTTGTTTCATTGCTCTTATGATGCCTTCATATGTATGCTGATCTAATGTTTTGTCTGTCTCGCTAAACAGACGCTGTCTTCTCATAAAGCCTTCTTTTTTGATAACCCCTTGGTTTTTGAGTGCTCGATAAAGAGGAATAACGCGGTCGAGACTGCAAATGACAAGGGAGATTCCGATTGATGCGACAAGGGCTAAAAACCACCAAGAATTATAAAGATCATGGAATCCTAGTGTGTAATACAGCTTGCCAAACGATCCATATTGCTCTTCATAATACGTGGAAGCAGATGCACCTGGCGGAATAAATCGCTCCTGCGGAAAAATCGTTCCAAGCGAAGAAGCGAGCAGTGTAATGACAATCAGCCACACACCCACTTTAACGGAAGAAAAAAAGTTCCATACTTTATCAACAATCGTTTTGTTGTATGTTTGCGAGCGTCTTGCACTGCCGTCATATCTCATATCAAGCAGCTTTGAAGAGTTTTTCTCTTTAGCCGCAATGGGATTCCCGCATGATTCACATAGAACAGTACCGATTGGATTAATATGTCCACACTCGCACTTTACCTCTTTCATTCTATGACCCCTTTGGTTTAATCAAATTCATATATTCATGGACATTACGTTCTGTCATCGTTCCCTTTATGACTTTGATTACCTTGCCTTCAGGATTAATTAAAAATGTGGTTGGCAGCGGCGTAATATCATATGCCTCTGTCACTTGACGATCTTTGTCCATGGCAACAGGAAAATTCACGCCATAGGATTCCATAAAATTTTTCACGGCAATCTTGGATTCCGCAACATTGACTGCGACAATTTCCACACCGCGATCCTTGAACACTTCATATTGATTCGCCATATAAGGAAATTCTTGTTTACACGGACCACACCATGTACCCCAAAAATTAAGAAAGACACCTTTGCCTTTTAAGTCCTTTAACTCAATCCGATCCCCATCCACAGATTGAAGGACAAAGTTTGGCGCAATAGATCCTTCTTTGACTCGATCCTGTTTGGCAAATACTGAGTTATACATTGTATAACATAGTGCAGCAAGCATCACGAGGAGAATGCCCGTCCGTATGAAAAACCGTCTTTTTTTCATCTGAAGTACCCCTTCCCCATAGACATTCAGGTAAATTATAGCATTCTCCTTCTTTTGATGCTTCTTCATTTTTTGAAGTTTATGTGAAAATTAAAAAGCGCTTTTTCCATGATCCGCAATTGCTCGCAGGCGCTTTACTTCGTGTGGAGACAATTCTCTTCGGTCTCCTGGTCTCATACCTTCAATATGAAGGAACGAATATTGCTCTCTTTTTAGCTTTAACACATCGTGTCCAATTGCTTCAAACATGCGGCGTACCTGTCTGTTTCTGCCTTCATGAATGGTTAATTGAACAATACAAGTTTGCTTTCGTTTATCAATAGAAAGCATTTTCGCACGAGCAGGTGCTGTTTTTTTATGATCTAACATGATCCCTTTTTCTAGCTTTCTAAGCAGTTCCTTTGATGGAATGCCTTTTAGCTTCGCTGCATACGTTTTATCAATTTCGTATTTCGGGTGCATGAGTTTATGGGCAAATTCCCCATCATTTGTAATCAAAATCAAACCGCTCGTATCATAATCTAACCGCCCGATTGGATAAAGGCGCTGCGGGACATCATCAAAGAAATCTGTGACGACCTTACGTCCTTTATCATCCTCGGCAGCAGAAATGACGCCACGCGGTTTATAAAGCATAAAGTAAACGGGTTCTTCTCTTTCAAGCTTTAATCCATTGACTTCAATTTTATCTGAAGAGCCCACCTTCACTCCGAGCTCTGTCACTGTTTGACCATTAACGGTAACTCGTCCTTCTTTAATTAATTCTTCAGCCTTTCGTCTTGAAGCGACGCCGGCATGTGCAATTACTTTCTGTAAACGTTCCATTTGTCTTTCACCTCATGTACTATCTTACTTGCTTGACTTAAAACAAACAAGCATTCGTGAAAAAATAAGCGTTTCGTCTGTCTAATTTCAGCTAAAAAGCGATTTTCCATCCATGAAATACAAAAAAGCGCCTGATTAGGCGCCGCTAAATAACAAACTGACGATAATCACAGAGGCAATGACACCAATGAGATCTGCTAGCAAACCTACTTTCAGCGCATCTCCCATTTTTTTAATCCCAACTGCTCCAAAATAGACCGTTAAAATGTAAAGGGTGGTGTCTGTTGACCCTTGCATGACAGCTGCAAGCTGGCCAATAAAAGAATCTGGGCCATACGTCGCTATTAAGTCTGATGTCATTCCAAGTGCAGCCGTTCCTGATATCGGGCGAATAAACGCAAGCGGCACGACTTCTGGCGGGAAACCAATCGCTGTAAAGACTGGTTTTAATAGTCCCATAACAAAATCAAGCGCACCTGATGCACGGAATATCGTAATGGCTACAAGCATACCGACTAAATAGGGAATGATTGAAAAGGCAATTTGAATGCCCTCTTTTCCTCCCTCCACAAATGTTTCATAGGTTGGTACCTTTTTAATGGTTCCAGCAATCAAAATTCCTGCGATGATTAGTGGAATCAAAGCAAGTGACAGCCAGTTAATAAATGCCACAAGATCACCCCCGCCTGCTTCTGCGATAGTGGAAATAACGATCGATGATAATTGCACCGATTCCTGAAATGAGTGTTGCTAAAATGGTTGGCCCTACAATGTCTGTTGGCTGATCTGCCCCATAGGTCATTCTTATTGCTATGACGGTTGTTGGCACAAGTGTGATAGAGGATGTGTTGACCGCTAGAAATGTAATCATAGAACGGCTTGCCTCATTTTTTCCGCCGTTTAATGCTTTCATCTGCTCCATCGCCTTAATCCCAAGCGGTGTAGCGGCATTCCCGAGACCAAAGAAATTCGCCATGAGATTGGACAAAATATACCCCATTGCAGGATGATTAGGCGGAATATCCGGGAATAGCTTTGAAATAAAAGGCCGGCACAATTTACTAAAGAAATTTAACAGCCCTGCCTCTTCGGCAATCTTCATGAGCCCGAGCCAAAAAACGAGGACACTAATCAAACCAATTGAAATAGTAACCGCTTCTTTTGAGCCTTTAAATACAGCCTCGTTTACTTCCTGCATCGTTCCATTAAACATCGCATAGACAAGACCGATGACAGTGAGAAATACCCAAATTAGATTGACCATGAAGATCCGCCTATAGATGTCTGAAAGACAGACTTAAACATTTCTTGAAAGCTTTTTTGAGGCATGCGGTTTCGTTTATTTTCATAAAAAATCGGTAATTGCTCGATCACCTGTCCATCTAACAAAATCGTCATTTTTCCTACAACATCTGGGATGGCTTCGGCGTTTTTTTTCCACTTCTTTTCAGGGGTGAGCATTTCCGTTTCAATTTTGACAAGTTTTTTCTCATCTTCATTTAAAAAATAGTCCACATCACGCTTGATAAACGCTTTTTTTTCGTAAAAGGTCCCTTTTAACGAAGCAAGCCTTCCTTTTTCAGCAAGCACATACGTTTTATAGTGATCAAATGCATATTCAAACATAGAAATATGATCCTTCCAGTCGTCAGGTGCATTAATGGTCACAGCGATCAGCTGAGCATCACCCTTTGCAGCGGTGGAGACAAGTGTTCGTTTTGCAAGTTTTGTATATCCTGTTTTCCCTCCAGTGGAATATTCGTATAAACCGGTGAGCAGCTTGTTTTTATTTTTCCAATAGCCTTCCATTGTCTTCGCTTTATAGAAAGTTGTACCGGCAATTTTTTGATATTGTTTATGTTTCATCGCGTATTTTGTTAGGATCGCCATGTCATAGGCTGATGAATAATGATTTTTATGATCATCGAGTCCGTGCGGATTTTGAAAATTCGTATTTTCCATTCCTAGTTCAGCCGCCTTTTGATTCATCATAAAGATAAATCCTTCTAAGCTGCCGCCAACATGCTCTGCAATGGCAACAGCTGCATCATTTCCAGAACGCAGCATGAGCCCGTATGTCAAATCTTCTAAGCTCACCTTCTGCCCTTCCTTTAAATAAATGGATGAACCCTCCGCCTGAATCGCACGTTTTGATACTTTGACGGTATCTTTCATTTTTCCTGATTCAATGGCTAATACAGCCGTCATAATTTTTGTAATACTGGCGATTCTTCTTTTTTCGTGCTCGTCCTTTCCAAATAGGACTCTGCCTGACTGTCCATCTATTAAAATGGCGCTTCTTGCACTCACTGATAATGAAATGTCTGCTTTGGCATGTGAGGAAAAAGGCAGTAAGAGTGTAAATAGAAGAAGGACTGCTGTTCCAATTTTTAAATAGGGCATGTTCATTCACGTCCTTGTCCGTTTTGTACAAGTGTATGCTCAGCTGAAAAAGTTATGATGCCCCGTCCATAAAAAAAAGCGCCTCTACATATAGAGGCGCTTCTTCAAATTGCTTATACCATTTTCACTTGCTGATGAGAAGTCGTATATTCCAGCTCTTCTCTCATCGCTAAAAAGTCTTTTTCTAATGAAGAAAATAATTGTTTCATATCAGCGGATACTTCATGGTGAAAAACAATGCTGCTTTTTCCTGTATAGGCCGAACGGCTGTCTTCATACCATGTATCCTTTTTAGGCGTGAAAAATTCTTCAATACATTGATGATAAATACGGTGGAGCATCTGCTGTGCGGCTTGCTGCGGGAATGTCTGCTGCTGGCCCATTTTCCTGCAAACTGCTGCTGCATCCTCGCTGTACACTGCAAGCTTCCGTAATGTACTCAATATGTCACAATAATAGGCTTCCGCTTCGGGGTTTAATCGTTTCAAGCTTGATAAGGTGGTTTCGTTCAGAAAACCATTCATTTCAATTGCAACCTTTGATAAAAAGACGCCTGCTTGATCAACTTGAGCCTTTACATTCATATGTGCCATTTGTTTCGTGTTTACCTTCCCCTCATGGCTTTGTCACCATTTTATCTGTCATCAAAAGATTTTAGACCTAAAATCTTTTTTATATTTTATCATACATTTTTCATTCTTTTGAACTATTTTATGTCTTCAAATGTTTGATTGAAGTTTTCAAAAAATAGATCGGCCTCTTCTTGTACTCCATCTGCTTCTACATTCTCTGGAAGCGGCGGTAATTCATCTAAAGCCTTTAAGCCAAATTGCTCTAAAAAGGTAGGGGTTGTCCCATACAGAATCGCTCGTCCCGGACCATCGGCACGTCCTACTTCACAGAGCAGTGCTTTGGCTACTAAGCTATGAAGTACCCGCTCTGATTTGACTCCTCTGATCTCCTCTACCTCACTGCGTGTAATCGGCTGTTTATAAGAAACAATGGCAAGCACCTCCAGCGCTGCCTGCGACAAACCCTTGGATGGTGTCTCGACTAATTTTTTTAAATACATGCTGTATTCTTTTTTCGTCAGCAGCATATATGAATCTGCATATTCAATGAGCTCAATCCCTCGTTCTTGTTTTTGATATTCTTCCTTTACGGAAGACATAATGTCGAGTAATACCGACTCATCTACTTCAAGAACAGACATGAGCTGTTTTCTTGTTAAGCCTTCGTCACCTGCTGCATACAGCAGCGCTTCTAAGATGGCTTTCCAATTCACGATATCAAGCGTCATGAATCGTTTCACTCCCTATGATATAAATGTCTTCAAAGTTCCCTTCCTGCTCTAGCATGATTTGATGACTTTTCATCAATTCGAGAACAGCAAGAAACGTCACGACA
This sequence comes from Bacillus sp. FSL M8-0350, assembly GCF_038593345.1. Lineage (NCBI taxonomy): Bacteria > Bacillati > Bacillota > Bacilli > Caryophanales > Bacillaceae > Bacillus > Bacillus sp. FSL M8-0350. The sequence continues at coordinate 2,246,866 of NZ_CP151985.1, forward strand.
AGGTGTTCCTTTTGATCATGTTGAAATAGAGTCATGAAATTGGTCCGCTTTTTTGTTTTTCTTAAATGGTTCATAATCTCATTCATTTTGTCTTCAATCGGGATTTCTTGTCTTGTAATCTTTGATGGTGCTGGTTTCGTTATTTTCTTTCGATTTAATACCTTTTGGAACGCACCTAACATATCATACACCGTTACGTGTAAATTTGTGTCCTTCGCTTCTGATTCTTTTGCAAATTCGCTTAAATCACTCGGTGGTTTTGTAAAGGCATTTTGCCTTTCTTCTTCGCGTTCCTTTAGTTCTTGTGCTGCATTTTTATACTTGCGGTATTCAATCAATTTGCCAATCAGCTCTTCTCGAGGGTCTTCTTCCTCTTCGAGCAGGTCTTCATCAAACAGCTCTTCCTCTTGTTTCGGAAGAAGCATTCTGCTTTTAATACTCAGGAGGGTTGCAGCCATGACCAAATATTCACTCGCAACATCGAGCTCAAGCTCCCTCATCGTGTGGACATATAATAAATACTGCTCCGTAATTTTAGCGACGGGAATATCATAAATATCAATTTCCAACCGGTTAATTAAATGTAAAAGCAAGTCCAAAGGACCCTCGAACGAATCTATTTTCACCTGATATTCCAGCATCTTTTTCTCACCATTTCTACTGTCTTCTAAGTACCGTTTCACCGGCTAACCTTTAGTATAAGACAGGATAAAGCTCTCGTCCAATATAATTTCGGCCATGATGCCTTAGGCAAATCGAGAAAAACTGTGGATCCGCCCATACCAATAAGGGCATTTATACATAGAATACCATTGTAATCAGAACTGATGAAAAAGGAGGCCGTATCATTATGGGAGATGGCTATAACTTCGGCGGAGGATTCGCGCTAATTGTCGTGCTTTTCATCTTGCTGATCATCGTTGGCGCGGCTTGGGTTTATTAAAGAAACAGAGCGTCCTTTTCACTAAAGGGACGCTCTTTCTTCTTTTCTTTTCGATATGTTAGACTGAGAGTGGAAAAGGAGATGACCGCTGTGTATCCTGAAGCGTACGTGGCTTTTTTACACGAATTTCATACGACAAGAGATTATTTTGAGTGTCATGAAATTTTAGAGGAATATTGGAAAGAAGATCCCCCTGAGCAGCGCAAAGAATATTGGGTCGGGCTCATCCAGCTCGCTGTTGCCTTGTATCATCAAAGGCGGGGAAATGGAAAAGGAGCAAAACGGCTCATTTCTAACAGTCTTCATTTGTTAGAAGCAAACCGTTCAGTATTATCGAATCTCGGTCTGGATGATGAGGCATTTCTGATGCTTCTGAGAACGCTGAAAAAGAAAATGGATGAAGATATGCCCTATGAAAGTGTGATGCTGCCAATCAAAGATGAAGCACTTCTTTCTTTATGCCAAGAAATGGCCCAAAAAGAAGGACTGCTCTTTGGACAGGAAAGCAACTTATCCCATACATTTTTAATCGAAAAACATAGACTCCGTGACCGGACAGAAGTTTTGCTGGAACGAAAAAAGCAGATTGAACGTAAAAAAAGCAGAGGACTGTAGCCTCTGCTTTTACATGTGTGATATTTAATTTGATTCGCTGTGACACTTATGAAAGAAGCCTTGCGTTAATTCATTTGGAATGAGTGTTTTGGTTTTAAATATTTCTTCCACGGCTAAAACCATTTCCTTGCCGATTCCTTGATCACGATGGGATGGATTCACACTAATATGCTCAATTTGTACTTGGTCGTCTGTTTTGAGCACACCAATAGCACCTACAATATCCTCGCCATCTTTCCATAGGAACAGCTGCCGATCTTCATCCATTTCATATGACTTCATCGTCTGCTGAAGCTGTTTGACGTCTTTCTCACCCGGCATAAAGGACAGAAGTCCCATGGCAATTTTTTCAAAAGACCTCTTGTAACGAATTAACATATATACCCCTCAATATTCAAATTATCCTAATTTCCAGCAAATGTCTTATGATTCATTTGCTCATCACACATTATAAACATTTTTATACCGTTTTTAAACTCTTTTTCACTAAATTAAGAGAACGTTCGATTGAGATTCGCCATTTCAATAGCAGCTGCAGCCGATTCGCTGCCTTTATTTCCTGCTTTTGTACCAGCTCTTTCAATGGCTTGTTCAATAGATTCTGTTGTGAGTACACCAAAGATAATCGGTACCCCTGTTGACATAGCACTCTGAGCAATTCCTTTAGCAGCTTCATTACAAACGTAATCATAGTGAGTCGTTGCGCCTCTGATCACGGTTCCAAGTGTGATGACTGCATCATATTTTTTGGTTTCTGCTAATTTTTTTGCCATGTACGGGATTTCAAAAGCGCCTGGTACCCACACAACATCGATATCATCACCATTTGCTCCGTGTCTGAGTAATGTATCTTCTGCTCCATCTAACAGTTTACTTGTAATAAAATCATTGAATCTCGCTACAACGATTGCAAATTTTAGTCCTTCTGCTACTACATGGCCTTGTATTGTATTCATATGTTGATCATCCTTTTTTGTGATTTTTATTTTGTTTCAATAGCGGCTGTTCGATTGTTGTTTAAATATGACTGTAATGCTTCGATTGTCAGCATCTTTAAATCATGCTGTTTTTGGATCTCCTTTAGTTCAGGGACGCGCGCCATTGATCCATCTGCATTCATAATTTCACATATGACACCCGCTGGCTCTGAGCCTGCCAGTTTAGCAAGATCAACCGCCGCCTCTGTATGACCTGGTCTTTCTAGTACGCCGCCCTCTTTTGCAATAAGCGGAAAAACATGACCTGGTCGGGCAAACTCTTCTGGTTTTGCGTCTTTATTTAACATGGCCAGCATGGTCGTGGAGCGCTCAAAAGCACTAATACCAGTCGTCGTTGTCACATGGTCGATGCTTACTGTAAACGCTGTATGGTGTGCATCCGTATTATGTTCAACCATTGGATGCAAATTCAGGTGTTTGGCGATCGACGCATGGACTGGCGTACAAATGAGGCCTCTTCCATGTAAAGCCATGAAGTTAATCACCTCAGGTGTGGCATGCTCAGCGAGTGCCACAAAGTCTCCTTCATTTTCTCTGTCTTCATCATCCACTACGATAATGATTTCTCCTTGTTTAAGGGCATTTACTGCCTCATCAACGGAATGATACATACAATCGCCTCCTAGAATCCGTGCTCTTTTAGAAATGATGGGGTCAATCGAGATGGCTGTTTTTCGCTCTGCTCTTTTGTTAAAAAGCGATAAATGTATTTACCGATCATGTCACACTCTATATTCACGATATCCCCCATAGATTTAGTCGGGAAAATAGTTCCTTCAAGCGTGTGAGGAATAATAGAGACTGTGACATGTGAATCTCGCAAATCGAAAATGGTCAAGCTGACACCATCTATTGCGATCGAACCCTTTTGGGTGAGCATATCTGTGAGGGTTTTGTTCATCTTTAAATCATAGTAAATGGCATTACTCTTCTTTTCTATCCGGGTAATGACAGCCGTTCCATCAACATGGCCTGAGACAAAGTGGCCGCCAAATCGTCCATTTGAGGACATGGCTCGCTCTAAATTCACTGGACTGCCTTTTGTCAGCTGATCCAGCGATGTCGCTTTGACCGTCTCTGGCATCACATCTGCCGCGAACTGTTCTTTTGTGAAGCTAGTGACTGTGAGACATACTCCATTAATGGCGATACTGTCTCCGAGGTGAACATCTTCCAGCACACGGCTGCATGTAATGACAATTCCCATGGCATCTGCTGACTTTTTACTTAATGACTGAACGGTGCCAACTTCTTCAATTATCCCCGTAAACATGTGATCCTCCCTTTCGTTTCATTTGTATTTCTCACTTTTAAAAAAAGCGATGTTAGGGACATGTGATCGATTGAGCACCTTCGTCGCTTTTTATGGTCCATACAAGGTAGATGAGGGATCACCTAATAAACACTGCATGCAGTCTATTAACGACAAAATCATACAGAAAGCCCCGGAAAAAATTCCGGGGCTGTGGTTTTTTTGCATCAGAAATAAGACTATGATCAACAAATATTTTTCGTTCATAGCTTTCTTTATCCTTCTCCCATCCAGACTTTCACTGTCGGCTTCAGCTTTTCACTGAATCAACCGTTAATAAATTAACGGGTCACGGGCTGTAAAGCATTTGCTTTATTACCGTCGGTCGGGATTTTCACCCTGCCCCGAAGGATACAATCGATATTTAGCTGTCCTTAGGGGCTATTATAGCGATCCTTGTTGTCAAATGCAACAATCAAGATTTCTTCACACAAAAAAAGCCTCCTTATAGGAAAGGAGACATGTTAATTTACGACTTTTACTACCTTTATCAGTCCATCTATTCTTTTTTCATTACTAAAGTAGGCTTTAATACGATCGCCTTTTTTCAGATCAGCCACATCATCTTCAAATTTCTTACCATTAAAAATGATTTTTGTGCCATTCTTCGCTTGACCGTAATATTCATCTCCATCAATTTTCGTAATGGTATATTCATAGATGGTGTAATCTTTATCATTATTTGTTAAGCTTTCGCCAATAGCTGTTGGCACATCTTCAATTTTCATGCCATTCATGTATAAATAACCTGCGCCTAAACAAAGCAGTAAAACAAATAAGATCGCAATTTTTAATTTAATTTTCCCCATATTTAGAACCTCCATCATCTGCACTTCGCCTATTTGTATGTTTTATTCCTTCTTTTATTGAAATAAAACCAAAAAAGCTGATTTTCATTAATGGTTACTTATATAACGATTCAGATGGCCCTTTGGTTCCACCTCTTAATCATTACATATGATACGAATATGCGTTCTTTATTAAGGGGGTCTTTTTCCTATTTATTAGTTCGTAACACACCATACTGCAAGCTTTTCATTATATTCTTTTTTCGAGTGCAAATAAGTCTTCCTCTAACAATTGTGACCGCTGAACAGCGATGCTGCGGCTGTCGCGAACCCCTTGATTATAGTAGTAGCTTCCAAGGTTTTTTGTGATAAATTCTAGTATATTAATGGCTGCTAATTCACCAATCTCTTCTTCTCGTTCTTCGGCAAAATAACGCTGAATGGCCATCGTCATTTGATTTTTCTCTTCTTTTGTGAGTGGTTTCAAAGTATCCCCTTCTTTCTTTCCGATTTCTTCATTTGCATCTGATGTGCTGGCACCCCGCAAATACGAATATTTGTTCTCCTATCATATCATAAAAATACATTCTTCGCATGAATGCCCTATAAGAAAAAGCGTATTTTGATGTAATGGATCAAATACGCTTTCACTATGCTGTATGATTTTTTCATGGAAGCTGTCATAGCGTGTTGTCCATTTTATTTTAAAATGGATAGGATCGTCGCTACAGAATGATCTACAAATGAACGCTCTGGACGTGACTTCATGAGGACGGTAAGCCCGATGAAAGAAACGACCAGTGTCTGTGCTAAGGCTTTAGCATTCAAGCTGCTTTCAAGCTCACCCGAGCGAATACCTTGCACAATCTTTTCTTCAAATATGACCGAAAGATACATCTGATGCTCTCTTGTCAGAATTTCAAATTTCTCTTCGTGTGGAGCAAGTTCCACTATCGTATTAATGCAAAAACAGCCTTTACTCGGGCCATCTCTATATTCCTCTTCCACTACATCTGTAAATAAAGTATGAAATGCTTTCTTTACAGATTGATTGTTTTGAAGTTTTGTTCGAATACGGGCTGCATGCTGCTTTGTATATTTACGTAATGCAGCCTCAAATAACTCCTCTTTATCTCCAAAGGCTGAGTATAAGCTTGGCCGCTGTATTCCCATTTTTGCAGTCAAATCGCTTAACGTTGTAGCTCTATACCCCTTTTCCCAAAAAAGCACCATTGCATCATCCAATGCTTTTTGCTCATCAAACTCACGCTGTCGAACCATCCTCAATTCCTCTTTTCAACAATAAAATCATTTCACCAAAACAATTATTCATTTATTTGTAAGGATATCATTTTTTATTACTAATCAGTACATTATAATTTTATTTTATTCATGTAAAATTGTCAAACTGTCTTTCTTTAATCAAGATCAACTTAGAATAACTGGATTAAACTCTTGACTTTAAAACATTTTGTTGGTTATCCTTAACAGGAATCATTTTATACCGATCGATATATTATACTTTTTAGTACAAAAAGGAGAGGATGCAATGAATGGTTAAAGATAAAATGACTCCAAGAGATCATCCTAATATGAATTTTCGATTAAAACCTGAATCAAAGATGAGTCACTATATGGCACTACTTTTTGCAGCAGCGTGCGGGATGGCTGTTGCAAACATATACTTCGCACAACCGTTACTAAATTCACTGGCAGACGAGTTCGGTATCACGTATTCATCCATTGGTATTGTCATTACGATTACTCAGCTTTGTTATGCGGCGGGGCTGCTACTGATAGTACCGCTTGGTGATCTGTTGAATCGACGACGGCTCATTATCGGTCAGATGCTTTTATCTGTGCTTGCCCTCATTCTAGTCGGCATCGCTCCTATCGTCACCGTCCTATTTCTAGGATTAGCAGTGGTCGGACTGCTCGCTGTAGTCACTCAGGTACTCGTTGCGTTTGCAGCAAGTTGGGCTGCTCCAGAAGAACGCGGCCGTATAGTCGGCTTGGTGCAAAGTGGAATCGTAACCGGCATTCTTCTCGCTCGAACCTTTGCTGGTGTATTAACCGATTTTGCTGGCTGGAGGTCTGTTTATCTTGTTTCTGCCGTCATCATGCTTATCCTAACTGGCGTATTGTTCCGAGTGCTCCCGCGTGATGACAGCAAAAGAGAGTCATTATCCTATGTTCATCTGCTTCGTTCAATGTTTATATTGTTCATACAAGAACGAATCCTGCGCATCCGGGGGATTTTGGCTCTTCTGATTTTTATCGTCTTTGGTACGTTATGGACTTCACTCGTACTGCCTCTCAGTACTGCGCCATACTCTCTTTCACATACTGCAATTGGCGCATTTGGTCTTGCTGGAGCAGCCGGAGCGTTAGGGGCTGCTCGGGCTGGCAGCCTTGCTGATCGAGGTTTTGGACAGTTCACTACTGGTATATCCCTTGTCCTATTATTCATTTCATGGTTTTTCATCAGTTTGACTGAACATTCACTTATTGCATTAGTCATTGGCATTATCATTCTTGACCTATCTGTGCAGGCAGTTCATGTGACCAATCAGAATATGATTTTTACAGTACGGGCTGAGGCGAGAAGCCGGCTTACTGCGGCTTACATGATTTTTTACTCCATCGGCAGTGCGACCGGTTCAATTGTTTCAACCAGTATATACGCGACCTACGGCTGGAGCGGAGTATGTCTCTTTGGTGCCTCTATCAGCGCTTTCGCCATTTTGTATTGGTTCATCACCTACCGCCTAACGAAACAAATCACAGTCGTCTCACAAACAAAATAAAAAAACACCGCGATGAAGCGGTGTTTTTTATTGTTGACAAGGGCTAAAATGAACTTGATTTTAGCCCTTTGTCTTCTTTTCAGCGTGTTTGAAAACCTTTGAAGTCTAGGAAGGGCGAGCACTGGAACGGAGCGAATTTAACATTCGTGAGTACCGGAGCGCAGACCTGACACCGAATGCAAGGGTTTGTCTACACGCTGAAACACCGCGATTAAGCGGTGTTTTAGATTAAGCATCTACAACTTCAACTTTTTCCATGCCTTGCCCTTGCTCCATATCAAGTACAGCCTCGATACCAGATGTTACCTTGCCAAAAACAGTGTGAACACCGTTTAAGTGCGGCTGCGGGTCATGTACGATAAAGAATTGGCTGCCGCCTGTGTCTTTACCAGCATGTGCCATTGATAATGAACCTCTTTCGTGCTGATGTGGATTTCCTTCTGTTTCACATTTAATTGTGTAACCAGGACCACCCGTTCCATTACCGTTTGGGTCGCCGCCTTGGCTGACGAAGCCTGGGATCACGCGGTGGAATTTTAATCCATCGTAGAAGCCTTCATTCGCTAATTTTTCAAAGTTTGCTACTGTACCTGGAGCAGCCTCTGGGTAAAGTTCAAACTCAATTTTCTTTCCATTCGTTAATTGTATGTATCCTTTTTTCGCCATTTTTCACATTCTCCTTTCAGGTTAAACAACGCTCATTATAGCACATTTTCGGTGATGTTAAACATCCCCTGCTCTTCGATTGTCATTTACCTCTTAGCTGATGATTGATAAAATAGGGTTGCTTGATTCTTTTTTCCTAATAAAATGATATTTGACTAAATGACATGTCTTCATTTATCGGAACAGGAACACATCTTAAAAAGAAAATTGAAACGTCAAGCCAATTTGTTACGTCTATATGATGGAGTGCACTACTTTACGTGTACTCAAAAGCTAAAGTTTCTCTTGAAAGGGGAACGCTTTCGACTTGAAGGAGGTCAACATGTTTAAAAAAATGATGCTTGGTATGATGGCAGCGCTCCTTTTCCTAATTGGTGCGCCAAAAGTCAGCTTAGCGGATGCAGCTGTCGGCGATGTCATCGTCACACTCGGGCAAGACTTAACACCGGCTGATCGCCAGAAGGTGCTTGACGAGTTGAATCCACCTGAAAATGCGACAAAAATTGAAGTAACCAATAAAGAAGAGCACGAATATTTAGGAAAATACATCCCTCGTTCTTCTATCGGGACGAGAGCATTATCATCTTCATCGATCACCATTGAAAAATCAGGTACAGGTCTCACTGTGGATACACACAACATCAAGACCATTACAGATGAGATGTATTTAAATGCTTTAATGACAGCAGGTGTCAAAGATGCCAAGGTTGTCGTGACTGCTCCATTTGAAGTATCTGGTACAGCCGCACTGACGGGCTTACTAAAAGCGTATGAGGTGTCAAGCGACAAAGCCATTCCAGAAGATGTGAAGCAGGTGGCAAACGAAGAGCTTGTGACAACTTCTAAATTGGGTGACTCTATCGGGAAAGATAACGCTTCTGCCCTTATTGCAAAAATCAAAGATGACATTGCAAAAAACGGTGTCCCTAAAACCACAAAAGAAGTAGAAGAAAAAGTGGATCAGGCTGCTTCTGATTTGAACTTAAATCTGACGCAGGATCAAAAAGATCAGCTTGTCTCGCTATTTGATAAAATGAAAAACATCAATATCGATTGGAATCAAGTAGGATCTCAAATTGATAAAGCAAAAGACAAGATTACTAAATTCATAGAATCGGATGAAGGGAAAAACCTTCTTCAAAAGATTTGGGATTTCTTTGTCTCCATTTGGAATGCGATCGTTTCTGTATTCACTGGAGGAAAATAATTCATGAAAAAAAGCTGCCTGAACTCCAGGTGGCTTTTTTTAAGTAGATGATTTCACTTTTGATTGATACGGTAAATCAAGTTTCACAATGTCCTCATATGTTTCACGCTCAACCACAAGCTGCGCTTCCCCGTCTTCTACAAACACAACAGCTGGGCGCGGGATACGGTTATAGTTGTTTGACATACTATAGCCGTAAGCTCCGGTACAAAAGACAGCTAATAAATCCCCTTGTGATAATTCTGGCAGATCGATATCCCAAATGAGCATATCTCCGCTTTCACAGCATTTCCCGGCAATTGAAACCGTTTGATCATGCGTTTGGCTCATTTTGTTGGCACTTGCGGCTTCATATTTCGCTTGATATAAAGCTGGACGAATGTTATCACTCATTCCGCCATCTATCGCTACATAATCACGGATGCCAGGTACATGTTTTGATGATCCGATCGTATAAAGAGTCGTCCCTGCATCTCCAACAAGAGAACGGCCTGGTTCTATCCAAATCTCTGGCATATCAAACTCATAGCGGGCCACGTTCTCTTTCACAGCTTGGATAATTTTTTCGACATATTCTGTCGCAGGAAGTGGTTCATCCTCTTCTGTATAACGAATCCCAAAGCCGCCGCCTAAGTTTAATACTGTAGAAATAAAACCAAATGATTCTCTCCATTCATCCAGCTTCAAAAAGATTTTATCGGCTGCAAGGACAAAACCAGCCGTATCAAAAATTTGTGAACCGATATGACAATGAACACCTAAAAGCTCGATCACTTCTGACCCAAGCACTTGTTTCACCGCTTCATCTGCTTGTCCATTGTGAAGATCAAAGCCAAATTTTGAATCCTCTTGACCTGTCGTAATGTAATCATGCGTATGCGCTTCGACACCAGGCGTGATGCGGAGCAATACTTTCACTTTTTTTGACAGCTCTTGACCAAGCTGTTCAATGAGCTTCATTTCATAGAAATTATCCACAACAATACAGCCGATCCCATGCTCTAAAGCCATTTTTAATTCTTCTCTGCTTTTATTATTGCCATGGAAATGAATTTTTTCTACTGGGAATCCAGCGCAAATGGCTGTGTGAAGCTCACCGCCTGATACGACATCAAGAGATAATCCTTCTTCTTTGGCAAGCTGAAACATGGCGATGGAGGAAAATGCTTTACTCGCATATGCTACCTGTGCCGTTAATTCTTCTTCTATAAATGCTTTTTGAAAGCTTTTTGCGCGCTCCCGTATTAAAGCCACATCATATACATAAAGTGGTGTCCCATACGTTTCAGCTAAAGAAACAGCATCAACACCACCAATTTCTAAATGACCGAGTTCATTTTGTCTGCAAGTGCCGTGTAAATACAATGTCATTCCCTCTTTCTCCACTTCGGCTGAAAAAAGGCAGCTGCGTGAGCTGCCTTTTGCCGTGTCTCAAAGTTAAAAATACAATATCACAATCTTCAGCCACTTTCAATGAGCGTTAAGAATTTGGCGGAATTTTTGATCTGTTTTGAGGGTGAACGATGCTCGGCCTTACTTTTGAGCCAGGAACAGACGTCCGAATCAGCACTTGCCACAAAGCCTTTCCATTGAAAGGAATGAACGGCCACATATAAGGCGTCTGTAATGAACGAATGGATGTTAAATAAATGATTAACAACGTAAAACCAATGATGAGTCCATTCAGCTTAAAGATCGCCACTAGTGCTAGGATGATGAGTCTTACAATTTTATTGGCGACACTCAGCTCATAGCTTGGCGTTGTAAAGGTACCGATCGCTGCCAGCGAGACGTATAAGATGACCTCTGGTGTAAATAAACCGACATCAATAGCGATTTGTCCAATTAAAACAGCTGCTATCAACCCCATGGCGGTCGACAATGCGGTTGGCGTATGAATGGCTGCCATCCTTAAAAACTCCACCCCGAAATCAGCAAGAAATACTTGGAGAATGACAGGGATATGAGAAGGTTTGTTAAACCCAATATAGCTTAAATTGTCAGGCAGGAGATTTGGTTCGAGAATAAAAAGAAACCAAATCGGCAAAAGAAAGGTAGAACATAAAATGCCTAAAAAGCGTACCCATCTTAGGAACGTACCAACGGCAGGCGCCTGGCGGTATTCTTCTGCATGCTGAACGTGGTGAAAAATAGTGGTTGGTGTAATGATGACACTAGGGGATGTATCCGTAATGATGATGACATGCCCTTCTAATATGTGGTTAGCAGCGACATCCGGACGCTCGGTGTAACGCACTAGCGGAAAGGGATTATATCCTTGCTTAATTATAAATTCTTCAATCGTTTTATCAGACATCGTCAGCCCATCGACTTTGATTCCTGATACTTCTTTTTCTATAATATCTACTAAGTCAGGGTCTGCAATATCTTCAATATAGCAAACACAAACATCCGCTTTTGAACGTTCGCCTACTTTGAGCATTTTGTATCTCAGCTTTTCATCCCGCACTCTTCTTCGAATAAGTGCTGTATTCACAATAATGTTCTCAACAAAGCCGTCCCTTGCTCCCCTGACCACCTTTTCTGTATCCGGCTCCTCAGGCATTCTGCCAGGATAGCTTCTAACATCAATGATAAAGGCGTAGTTTTCACCTTCTACAACGACTGCTACAAGCCCAGACAGTACTTGATCCACTGCTTCATCCAGCGTTTCTACCTTGGAGACCTGCTGATTGACGAGGCGGTTCTCGACTACATGTGCAAGATCATCGGATTCAGGTTCGTTGTCATTGATTTCGATTAGCTCTTTTAATAAGTAGATAATATACTGTGTATCACACAATCCGTTTACATAGTAAAGCTGGATTTCCTGATCGTGTATATAAATTTTCCGAACACCAAGGTCAAAGCTGAGACCCATTCCGACATTTTCCTTGAAGTAATCTTCATTTTTCTTCGGGTCTCGGTACACGTTTACCTTGTCTTTCTTCATGGAAACCACTCCTTTCTAATATTAATTCCACTGCTTTCATCGTGATTGGAGATCCCTTGCTCAGATCATCTTTCCGTCCCATCTTGCCAATATCTCCAATACCGACAACTAACGGAAGATTGAGGGAGTCAAGACAATACACTGTATCACCGCTCATTTTATGGGGCTCCATTTCGGGAAGACCGTGTTTGTCGACACCGTATTCTGTCAGTTCACCTTCCCTGTCAATGGAGACATGGACCTTTGTCCATTCGGCTTGGTGCGTTTTGGATGCAACTGCAATCGCTCCAATGACTTCGATTTCAGGGTGGCGCGCCACATGTTTCATCGCTGTCTCGCCTGTTCCTTCACCTGTCAGTCCAGAATCATCGAACATCACAAAGACTGGATCATACGGCGTTTTTAAAATCATCTGAACAAGTTCAGGTCCTGTCCGTTTGCTTGGATTCCCTTTTGAGCTGGAAATACATCGTCCGCCAACGTTTTTAGCGGCAAGCTCAATGGTTTTGGCAGCATATATATCTCCGTCTGTCACTAAAATGACTTTCCGTCTTTGCCCCATATTCGGTTATCCTTTCGGTTTAAAGATAAGTGCGATAATAAATGAAAATAAAATCGCAGCTGATATTCCAGCAGAGGTTAATTCAAAGATACCGATACCGATGCCGATGAATCCGTGCACATCTGCCTGATGCATGGCCCCATGAAGCAAGCTATGACCAAAGCTGACAATTGGTACGGTTGCGCCCGCGCCTGCAAATTCAATAAATTTATCATAAATACCGAATCCGTCTAAAATGGTACCTGCCACAACAAAAGTAGTCATGACATGTGCAGGCGTGAGTTTGAGTACATCTAGCAAAAGCTGGCCAATGACGCAAATAAGTCCGCCTGCCACAAAAGCGATAAGATAATCCATTAGCTCTCTCCTCCTGCACGCTCAAATACGACACCGTGCGCAATGGTTGGAATGGTCTCTTTTTGCTGAACCATCATTGGGCTGAGTAACGCCCCGGTTGCCACAACGAGTACTCTTTGCAGATTCCCTGCTTTCATTTCTTGAAAAATATGACTAAATGTCACAACCGCTGAACAAGCACAGCCGCTGCCTCCAGCGAATACGTTTTGGTCGGGTGTATAGATGATTAAACCGCAATCATCGTGTTTTCGCCCAAGCTGAATGCCTTCTTCTTTCAAGAGATCCTTTAAGATTGGTGAACCAATGCCTGATAAATCTCCAGTTAAAATCAAATCGTAATCATCTACTGTTCTGCCTAAGTCTTCTAAATGCTGCTTGATGGTGTCTGCCGCTGCTGGTGCCATGGCCGATCCCATATCAAATGGATCTGTAATGCCAAGATCCATGACCCTGCCTACCGTTGCGCTCGTAATTTGAATTTGAGAGGGTTCTTGGCTGATAATAACGGCTCCGCCACCAGTTACTGTACTTGTTGCTGTATCTGGCTTTTGTCCCCCGTATTCTGTCGGATTACGAAATTGGCGTTCTGCAGTCGCATTGTGACTGCTTGTTGCTGCGATGGCTCTATTTGCAAAGCCGCCATCAATGAGTGCTGACGCAATGGCGACCGATTCCATTGAAGTCGAGCATGCCCCAAACAAGCAGAGAAACGGGATCTTCAGCTCTCTTGCCACATAGTTTGCTGTGACGTTCTGGTTGAGTAAATCTCCAGCCAGCAAAAGATCAATATCGCTTTTTTGTAAATTTGCTTTTGATAAAGCGGTTGATATCGCATCATCCATGAGTTTCCTTTCAGCCATTTCCCAGTTCTTTTGATCACAGTGCATTTCATCGTACGTTTTATCAATTAAATGACCAATCGGGCCTTCTTTTTCTTTCGGTCCTGCAGCAGTTCCTTCTGCATTGACATAAAGCTTGTGCTCAAATACCCAAGATTGTTTACCTGTTAGTTTCACCTTTCATTCCTCCTACGAAAACATCTTTTCCAAGACGTATCGAATGATCCCTACGACATATGCCGAAACGACACCAAATACAATGACGTTCCCAGCGAGTTTAAACATATTTGTGGCAACACCTAAAACAAGCCCTTCACTTTTATGCTCAAGGGCAGCACTTGTCATACTGTTAGCAAAGCCTGTCACCGGGACAGCTGATCCGGCTCCAGCAAACTGGCCGATTCTATCGTAAATACCGATACCCGTTAATAGAGAAGAAATTAAAATGAGGGTCGCCACTGTCGGGTTCCCTGCTGTCTTTTCGTTAAAATCAAAAAAGTGGATATAGAAATGTTGCAGCCCCTCCCCTATCAGACAGATTAAACCGCCAACTAAAAACGCCTTAATGCAGTTGAGGACATAAGGAGGTTTGGGCTGATACGTTTTCACCTTAGATGGATAGTTCTCTTTTAAACTCGACACGTGTTTGTTCCCTCCAATTGATTAAATATAAATAAGCCAATGAAATAGTGAACCAAATACCTTTCCTAAGACGATGGCCATGAGCAGCAAAACAATTTTCCCGTCCATTCCAATTCTTTTCGTTAATATAGGAAGTACATTTAATACTTCAGTGAGTGCAGCTGCAAGCATGCCGACGAAGATGCCTGATAAAAGACCGACCGGCATCGCCAGCCATTTGGTTAAATGAAGATGTATTTGACTTAAGGTGGCCCAGCCGCCAACAACCGCCCCGCTAATAACAGCCGCCTCGTACCCTTGTATGAAGCGCTGCGTTTTGGTTAATTGCATTAAGCGGGGAATGATGCCAAGCACTGTAAGAAAAGCCACAAATCCTGCTCCGACCGTTAAACCGCCGCCAAGTCCAACGAGTACGACAAAAAGCCACTTACCGATCATGGATATCCTTCAATGTTTCTTTATTTTCATTGAGTGCGACATAATGATCGAGATCGAGCTGATATTTAAACATTTCCACTTCGAGCGGACTTGGTTCTTCATTTAAACGCTTTTTAAATACATGATTGAAAAACAAAATCATGCCAAAACCGAGTCCAAAGCTATATGGAATTTGTAATAAATACGGATGCTCAACCGTTTTCCCTGTGATCATTTCATATAGGCGGATATGAACGAGACGCATACTGACATCCTCGTGGAAATTCATAATGGCAAGCGCCGCTCCAACAAATAATAGGAGCCATACAAACACAAATAAAACGGGAGAAAGCTGGCGTTTGCCTGTATCAATTTCAACAATGGCCTCAGAGCCGCCAACGGTTTGAATGTCGATATCTGGCCACGTTTTTTTGATCGTTTTGACGACATGCATGATATCAAGAACGGCGATGTGACGATCCTTTTTGCTGACATGATACACCGGCATTTTACTAAGCTTTTGCACAGCAAACTCATCACCAGTGATTTGGGCGATATCCTCTAAATAAATGAGCTGATCAATACCGGTCTTGATTCGATGGCGCAGCCGAATAAAGATTTGTCCGTCCATCCAAGTCACTTCCTATACGATGGGTTAAAAATAGTATGTGGTGAAAAATGGTTCTCATACTGATAGAACTTGATTTACCGGTAATTACCACAAAAAAAAAGCCAGCCGAATTGGCTAGCTGTCTTTTTGATCCATTTGCATTTGGATTTGTTTTAAAATTTTCTTTTCAAGCCGTGAGACTTGTACTTGTGAAATGCCAAGTCTCTCTGCAACCTCAGATTGTGTCTGGTCTTTATAATACCTTAAATACACAATAAGTTTTTCCCGTTCTTCTAATTCCTTGATCGCTTCTTTCAGTGCGATTTTGTCAAACCATCTTTCCTCAGAATGATCGGCAATTTGATCAAGCAATGTAATCGGATCCCCATCATTTTCATACACCGTTTCATGAATGGATGATGGCGAGCGCACTGCTTCTTGGGCGAGAACAACATCCTCTGGTGTGATATCAAGGTATTCGGCAATTTCCTGAACGGTCGGCATTCTTCCATGAGACTTAGACAATTCATCCCTTGCCCGCCGAATTTTATTTCCGAGTTCCTTTAATGAACGGCTGACTTTGACCGTTCCATCATCCCGAATGAATCGCTGAATTTCTCCAATGATCATAGGGACGGCGTACGTTGAAAACTTTACATCATATGACAAATCAAATTTATCAACAGATTTCAGCAGTCCAATACAGCCAATCTGAAATAGATCATCTGGTTCATATCCCCTATTTAAAAAGCGCTGAACAACGGACCAAACAAGACGCATGTTTTTTTCTACGAGGAGGTCTCTTGCTTGCTGATCACCGTCTTGGCTTTTTTTGATGAGCTCTTTGACTTCATCATTTGACAGCTGGGCTTTTTTAGCTTGCTTTTTTACCTCCACATCCATATGAGCAGCTCCTTTAATTACAAAGCGCTTTGCTTTTTGATAGATGCTTTGTTAAACGGATGGTCGTGCCCATTTCTGGAGATGAGTCCACCATGACATCATCCATAAAATTCTCCATGATGGTAAAGCCCATGCCAGAGCGCTCTAAGTCTGGTTTTGTGGTGAAAAGCGGCTGTCTTGCTTCCTCAAGATCGGTAATACCCATACCTTCATCACGGATGGTGAGGTAAACGACATGATCATCTAATGTGACATGGATATGCACCTTGCCATCTGGATTCCCATCATAGCCATGGATGATGGAGTTTGTCACTGCCTCAGATACGACGGTCTTGATTTCTGTTAATTCATCTAAAGTCGGATCAAGCTGAGCGATAAATGCCGCGACTGTCACCCTCGCAAACGATTCATTTTGGCTTAATGCCGAAAAAGTCAGGTTCATTTCATTTCTCATGATGCCACCCCCAATGTTTGCAAAGCCGTTTGTTCTGAAGGCTCCATCCGAATGATTTTAAACAAGCCAGACATATCAAATAACCGGTTCACCGCTGGCGAGATGGCACAGACGACCATTTCCCCGCCAAGCTGCTTAATTTCCTTATATCTTCCTAAAATCACTCCGAGTCCAGAGCTGTCCATAAACGATAAATCAGCTAGATTCAGCACAATGTGGCGAATGTCCTCTGTTTCCAAATAATTCGTCACCTTTTGTCTCAATGTTTCTGCGGAGTGATGATCGAGCTCTCCTGTTAACCGAATGCAAAGTACGCTCTCTTTTACTTGAAAATCAATACCAAGGCTCATTTTTTATTCCTCCTTGCTCTAATTTCGGATAAAGAGTGTTTCTCTTTTATATAAAGTAAATCCTTCACCATGACAAAACTAGTGACCATTCGTCACATTTAGATGTTCTTTTCTTTTCCTCATAGCAAAAAGACTGCCAATTACAGCAGCCTTTCGCCTTTTATTTCCATTTTATGAAATCAGCCATCGCCCGTTTGAAGAAAGTCCAAACGCTTGCCTTTTCCATTCCTTCTTTTGCTTCTACAGGGCTTTCATGCAGCACTTTTCCATCTTTTTTCAAGACGATCGTACCAAGTTCCGTTCCTTTTGAAAATGGAGCCTTGACATCATGAGACAATTTGATTTCTTTTTTGATCTGATCCACATTTTCGCCTTTTTTCGTTAAAAGGGAGATCGGTTCAGAAGTAACGAGCTGAATGTTTTTCTTTTTCCCTTTGCTCACTTTGACCTCCGCCACATCTTGCCCTCTTTTGTAAAGCGGATGAGTCGTATATTGACTAAATGCGTAATCTAACATTTTGACTACCTGAGCGTTTCTGTCTTTCGGCGTGCTTGCGCCAAAGACAACCGCAATGACGCGCATGTTACCTTTTTTAGCAGATGCAGTTAAACAGTATTTCGCTTCACCTGTAAAACCTGTTTTCACCCCATCGACCCCTGGATAAAATTTAATTAGACGGTTTGTGTTGACAAGCCAGAATTTTTTATCTGTGTTTTGCCGGAGATAGTCTTCGTAGACACCTGTGAATTTGGTGATTTGTTCGTATTTCAACAGCTCTTTTGCCATTATTGCCATATCATGAGCTGTGCTGTAATGGTCTTTTTCAGGAAGTCCTGTTGGGTTTTGAAAGACTGTTGAGGTGAGGCCAAGCTCTTTCGCTCTTTTGTTCATCTGCTCTACGAACTGTTCTTCAGATCCTGCAATATGCTCTGCCATGGCAACTGAAGCATCATTTCCTGAAGCAATCGCAATGCCTTTCAGCATTTCTTTCACGGTCATTTCTTCTCCTGGTTCAAGGAAGATTTGCGACCCTCCCATGGACGCTGCATAGTCGCTCGTTCTGACCTTGTCTGTCATTTTCAGTTTACCCTGATCAATAGCTTCCATGAT
Organism: Bacillus sp. FSL M8-0350; assembly: GCF_038593345.1. NCBI lineage: Bacteria > Bacillati > Bacillota > Bacilli > Caryophanales > Bacillaceae > Bacillus > Bacillus sp. FSL M8-0350. The sequence continues at coordinate 2,265,400 of NZ_CP151985.1, forward strand.
AAGAAGCATCGTCATGATTTTGGTCATACTTGCGGGTGCAAGCTTTTCATCGCTGTTTTTGTTGTAAAGCACCTTTCCCGTGTCACGTTCTATTAAGATCGCTGATTTGGCTTCGTGTGCCAATTCTGATGTTTGTTTTTCTCCTGGTTTTTCAATCTTTTCTTTTGCTATTGCTGATGGTGAAACCATTGAGATAAGGATCATTAAAATAAACAATGCACATATATGACGTTTCAAGTGGCAGACCTCCATTATCGTAATCCTTTCTATTTTTTCCTCATACAGGCTGTTTTATTCAGAGATCGTATGATTACAAATAAAAAAGCCTTCTGCTTGGGTAGCAGAAGGCTTCTGGACACATGCTATGAAAGTTGTTTGACAATGTCTTTTACTAAATCAAGAAAACTCGCTTTCACTTTTTCCGTTACTTCGATCACTTCATCATGAGACAGCGGCTGATCCAAAATACCAGATGCCGCATTGGAAATGCATGAAATGCCAAGCACTTTCATTCCTGCATGACGCGCAACAATAACTTCTGGAACAGTCGACATGCCAACAGCATCTGCTCCAAGTGTTCTTAAGAAACGAACTTCAGCAGGTGTTTCATATGAAGGGCCTGTCATCCCTGCATAAACCCCTTGCTGTACAGATATGCCTAAACGCTGGGCTGTTTCTTCTGCAAGTGCCAGCAATTCTTTATCGTACGGTGCAGACATATCAGGGAAACGAACGCCTTGACTGTCATTTGGGCCAATTAATGGATTGGTTCCCATCATATTGATATGATCTGTGATCAGCATGAGATCTCCTGGACGGAATGACGTATTCACACCGCCGGCTGCATTTGTGACAATGCATGTGTCAATGCCAATTTCTTTCATCACACGGACAGGAAACGTCACTTGCTTCATATCATATCCTTCATAGAAATGAAAACGTCCTTGCATCGCGCAAACGACAGTGCCTTTCAGCGTTCCGATCACGAGCTGCCCTGCATGTCCCTCTACTGTTGAAACAGGGAATCCAGGAATATCTTCATATTTTATTTTGATTGGATTTTCAATCTCATCTGCTAAAATGCCAAGCCCTGATCCTAAAATCAATCCAACTGTTGGTACATATGTCGATGCTTGTTTAATGTATGCCGCCGCTTCTGAAAACTGTGCTCCCACGAGATTTCCCCCTATTTAAGTTTAGATAAAAAGCTTGTTCCATATTTTGGCATCGTTATTTTGAAATTATCTGCAACGGTTGCCCCAAGATCAGCAAACGTTTTTGCTGTTGGCAGTTCATTTGCTTCCTGATGCTTTTTGCTGTAAGCAATGAGCGGAACATATTCTCTTGTATGATCTGTTCCGTGATGAACTGGGTCATTACCATGATCTGCTGTGATCACAAGAAGATCATCCTCTTTCAACAGGTCAAATACTTCAGGAAGACGTGCGTCAAATTCCTCTAATGCTTTTCCATAACCCTCTGGATCTCTTCTATGTCCGTAAAGAGCGTCAAAATCAACAAGGTTTAAAAAGCTGAGTCCTGTAAAGTCTGTTTTAAGTGTATCGACCAGCTTGTCCATTCCATCCATGTTTGATTTTGTTCTAAGAGATGATGTGATCCCCTCGCCGTCATAAATATCAGAGATTTTTCCGATCGCAATGACATCGAGTCCATCATCTTTCAGTTCATTCATGACTGTACGGTCAAATGGTTTTAACGCATAGTCATGACGGTTTGGCGTTCTAACAAATGCGCCAGGCTCTCCGACAAACGGACGAGCGATAATCCGTCCAACCATATATTTTTCATCTAATGTAAGTTCACGGGCAATTTCACAAATACGGTAAAGCTCATCTAATGGCACAACTTCTTCGTGCGCAGCAATTTGCAGCACAGAATCCGCAGATGTATAAACGATTAAATCGCCTGTTTTCATATGCTCTTCGCCAAGCTCATCTAAAATTTCCGTACCAGACGCAGGTTTATTTCCAATAATACCTCGGCCAGTTTTTTCTTTTAGTTCATTTAATAGTTCATCTGGGAATCCTTCTGGAAAGACTTTGAACGGTGTGTCTATGTAAAGACCCATGATTTCCCAGTGTCCTGTCATTGTGTCTTTACCGTTTGATGCTTCTTGCATTTTTCCATAGTACGCAAGCGGTTTTTCATCCGCTGGAATTCCTTTGATTTCTTTAATATGACTCAGCCCAAGCTTCGCCATATTCGGCATATGAAGCCCGTTCATTTTTTCAGCAATATGTCCAAGTGTATCTGCACCTACATCATTAAAATCAGCAGCATCTGGTGCTTCCCCAATTCCTACTGAATCCATGACGACGAGGAAAATACGTTTATACTGATAATCAGGCATTAAAAAGCGCCTCCTTCAATATTCTTGTCTTTTGACCTTACAAACAGTGAGAGGTCAGACATCTCAAGTATAAACCGTTTACAAGCCAGTTGACAACCATAAACGGTGTAAACATAAAAAAGCATGACACCCGTTCACTGTGTCATGCTTTACTTATGCCCTTGGATGGAATTTGTGATACACATCTTTCAGTCTTGTTTTCGTCACATGTGTATAAATTTGTGTTGTCGAGATATCGGCATGTCCGAGCATCTCCTGTACAGCTCTTAAGTCCGCACCGTTTTCAAGCAGGTGTGTAGCAAATGAATGCCTGAGCGTATGAGGCGTTAGTTCCTTTTGAATCCCTGCTTCGATGGCTCGTTTTTTTAAGTTCTTCCAGAAGCCCTGGCGCGACATTTTTTTCCCGTGATGATTGAGAAATAGGGCATCGGACGGCTGTTTTTTTAACAGCTTGCTTCTTCCCTTTTCGAGATATTCTTCAATCGCGCTTGCAGCAGCTTCACCGATTGGCACAATACGCTCTTTTCTTCCTTTTCCAAAACAGCGGACAAAGCCCATTGTGAGGTGTACATCGGCAAGGGTCAGATCCAGCATTTCACTGACGCGAATGCCTGTTGCATATAAGAGCTCAAGCATCGCTTTGTCTCGGTAGTCAAAGGGAGTGTGCTGATTTGGTGTATCAAGCAGCTTTTCGACCTCTCCTAATGATAGAACTTTCGGTAAAGTCCGCTCTGTTTTTTGCGTTTCAATGTTCCATGACGGGTCATCCGTTGTCACTTTTTCCCGAAGTAGAAATTGATGAAAGGAACGAATCGATGATAGATGCCGTACAGACGTTTTACTCGATTTCCCTTCCTCTTTTAGCTGCTTTAAATAATGAATGATATGCAGACGCGTGACATCGCGAATATCCGTCAGCTGTTCATGTGTCATTAAAAAAGACAAGTAGTTTTGTAAATCTCTTTTATAAGAAACAATAGTATTTTCAGAGAGTCCTCTCTCTACGGTCATAAAATGAATAAAGTCGGATAATTGATCGTTCAATGATTTCTACTCCCCGTTTTGATAAAAATAAATCAATCGATCTTGCCAATTGTCTTGATTCGGCTGATCCATTTCCATCACTTTAATTGCTGCACCCTCTGGTTTATCATAACGATGGTAGCTTTCATATTCTGAATTTATCCATATCATAGCATAATAGAACAGGACGGTAAAACCAGTGAACAAGATAAATACTTTGATCACTTCACCTGTTGTTTTGAGCCATTTTCGCATGATCTTCAAGTCCTTTCTCACCTTCTCATTACTTCAGCATATGCCAGGTGGGACAAGGAATATACAACGAAAATGCAAAAAACCTCTTCATCTTAAATGAAAAGGTCCCAATTCGGATTATTTGCCGGATTCATCATCATGACACCGGTGGCAAATACCATGGAATGTCAATCTATGATCCTTAATTTTAAATTTCCAGTCACGTTCAATAATCTCTTCGACATCTTCTAATAAATCATCTTCTATCTCATCGACTGTTCCGCATTCCATGCAGACAAGATGATGATGGAAGTGAGCGGCTCCTTCTTTGCGAAGATCATATCGCGAAACGCCGTCTCCAAAGTTAATTTTATCAACAACTTTCAGTTCAGTGAGCAATTCTAACGTCCGATAAACAGTAGCAAGACCAATTTCAGGAGACTTCTCTTTTACGAGGAGGTATACATCTTCTGCACTTAAATGGTCTTCTTCATTCTCAAGCAGTACTCTTACTGTGGCTTCACGCTGTGGCGTGAGCTTGTAGCTGGAAGAATGAAGCTGTTTCTTAATTCGATCAATCCTATTTTCCATTGACTTTCCCTCCTACGCCACATTACTTGATCATTATATCAAATGATGTGCTGAGAGCCAACTATAATCATTTTAAATTGATAAATAAATTGATTATTAATTAATAACAATTATAAAATAACACCTGCCAGCTTTTTCATCAGCATGAATGATATGTACGATTCAAAAAAAGACGAAAGTGCAGCAAGCGCTAAAATCATCAGCAGAACTGATGCATACCGGCCAAACCACTGGACGGGTGCTTGACTGATGGTTTTTTTCATGAAGAGCTGTCCAATGAGACGGATGGAAAACGCAATCGCACAAGTGCCAATTACTAAATAGGCTGGAATGAGCAAAATGTTTTGCGGAAGCACCGATACGAACGAGAGAAAAAATCCACTCAGCCCCATTTGATTCACGAGAAAACCAACAGTAAACCCCACAACAATTCCTTTTAAAAAGATCATAAGAAAGATAAGCGGCAGACCAACGATGGAGATTCCCAGAATCCACATAAGGCCTAAATATTTCATATGATGCAGGAAGCTTTGTAAAAACATTTCTTTTGATTCTGCTGCTTTCTCATTTATCAGTTGACCAAAAAATTGATTTAAATAATAGAATAAATCCTCTTTCTGGCTGAATGTCATGCTATTGACAATGATGGCCCCGAAGATCACACCCATTAAAAAGAGTACAGAGACAAATAAATAAATCGAGAGATGATCTTTTACGTGCTGAAGAAGATGCTCCTTCCAAGACTTTTTCCGCATGTGTCTTCCTCCCAAATAGTAAGGTTACTAGATTCTATGAGAGAGATTACGAAACATGACAGTTTTATCGAAAGAAAAAAGAGAAAGCAGCCTGCTCACTGCTTTCTCTTTTTCATTTATCGTGCGGCTTTTTGTACATTCACAAGCCCGGCACCATAATAAAAAGGTTCTCCAAGCTTTGTCGCCGTTTTTGACAATCTCTCGCGTACTTCATCGTTTGTCAGATTCGGATGTTTTGATAGAATGACAGCCGCAGCGCCCGCTACATGCGGTGATGCCATTGATGTTCCGCTCATGTAGCCGTATTCGTTATGAGGAATGGTGCTCAGCGTTGAAACGCCTGGTGCTGAGACTTCGATTTCCTCGCCAACAGATGAATCAAAGGCTCTTTGCTTTTTTTGGTCAACAGAGGCAACCGCCATCACTGAGCTGTATTTAGCCGGATAGTCAATTGTATTGAGAGAGCCATAGCTTCCTTCATTACCTGCTGAAGCCACAATGAGAATCCCTTTATCATACGCTCGATCTACCGCTTCTTTCAGCGCCTCAGATTCACTTGCTCCCCCCATACTAATATTGATGACATCCATGTCATTCTCAATGGCCCATTCAATCCCTTTTATGATCCAGCTATAGTAGCCGTCACCATTTTCATCTGCCACCTTGACAGCATAGATAGAAGCTTTTGGCGCAACACCAACGACTCCTACCTTATTATCTAATGCGGCAATTGTGCCTGCCACATGCGTTCCATGTTCATGCGGATCAACAAGCGGATCAGACTCTGCCGGTACAAAGCTCACCCCGCCGGTGACATGTAAATCCTCATGTTTACCGTCGATGCCGCTGTCAAGAACGGCTACTTTGACATTCTGTCCAGCGTATCCTTGTTTATGTACCTTTTGTGCTTTGATGCTTTTGATGCCGTATGGAACAGTTTGACCGCTAGTTTTTGCTTTTTGGTCTTCCTCGATGAAGGTCACTTCTTTTGCTTCATTCAGTTTCTTTTTCGAAGTCTCATTCAATGACACTTTCATCATATCTATTTGCTCTATGGATTCTTTCACATGCCCGCCAGCTTCTTCTACAAGCTGTTTTTGGGTTTTGTCTTGAACGGAAGAAGAAAAGCCGATCATGTACTCTTTTTTTGCTTGCTCCTTTGCAGAAATATCTGACGCGCCAAACATGACCGATGCCACAAGCACACTTGCCATACAAAGCCCTGCTCCAAATGACTTGACGTTCACGATACTCACTCTCCCTTTCGTTTCTTTTTGTCATTTAACTACATTTTTAGACAAAAAGAAACGACCGTTTGTCCTATTTTTTAAAATTTTTCCATTTATTTGATCTAGTTGTCACAAAAAAGCAAAATAAAAATGCTTATGATCCTCTTGATAGTGATCATAAGCATTTCGTCCTTTATGTTTTTTCATCATATGCTGCAAGGCTTCTTGTTTTGTTTTTGTCTTCCTTTCGTGTGTGCTAAAATGCGGCATGTTTCCTCTCGACAGTTCTGGATTTTGGCTGTGCTGCCTTTGGATATGCTCTCGTTTTTTCTTTGCTTTGCTTTTTCCCATTTGGCAAAACCCCTTTCGTTGACGTTATGATACACGATGTTTCATAAAAAAGATAGACGTATACACGTCGATCTTTCTGTTTTCACCATATCAAGATGCGGAATCCCATCTTCATCATAAACATCTGAGACGGCCTTGAAACCAAATGATTCGTAAAATGACTTCAGGTAGGCTTGCGCCTGTATTTTGACAGTTGTTTCACCTAATTCACTAAGCTTTTCTAAAGCCTTGATGAGCAGCAGCTTTCCATAGCCTTTTTTCCGGCCCGCCTGCGTCACAAGAACGCGGCCGATGGACGCCTCTTTGTACATGATCCCGTTTTGGAAAATTCGGCAATACGCCACAATGACGCCGTTCTCTTTTGCGATGAGATGAAGCGCTTCTTGGTCCCTGTGATCAATTTCAGGGTAAGGGCATGTTTGTTCTACAACAAACACGTTGACTCTTTCCATGAGAATTAAGTAAAGATCCTCTTTTGACAATTGTTCAAATGTGTGACATGTCCATTTAATGTGACTCATGATTGATATCCACCTTACCGTACACTCCGCCTCCACCAGCGATGAGTCCGACTTCGCCCTTCCTTGCTTTGATGATGTAGCCCGCTGTCTTTTCTGGCAGAACGGCTTTTAGTTCTTGTTCTGTTGCTTGATGTAAAATATTCATCTCTGTGTGAAACACGGCTTTTAGCTTCTCCAGTGTTTTAGGTCCAACTCCCGGAATAAACTGAAGCGGAAGCTGATGAACATAAGGAGGTCTCATTCTTTTTTCACTTTCTTGGTCAGCAAGCTCTTCTAAACGTTCACTTACTCCTTTTGTCATCCGTGTATGTCCGCATACATGGCACTCTTTTTGATCTGGTGCGTGAGGTCTAACCCCGCATTTCTCGCAGGTCGTATGATAATACTTCCCAAGCCGCGGAGCAAGTCCATAATTTCCTGTGACAGCTCTGCCATCTTTTTCTTCAAGGGCTAGCTTGAATTCGGCAAAAGAGGCATGATCCATTTTGATTTTTGTATATTCCCGCGCGATTTTCCCTAAAGAATGAGCATCTGAATTCGTTAAAAAGGGATACCGGTTCAGCTCACTCAACTGGGACGCCATTGACGTATCACAGCTAAGACCAAGCTCAACAGCATCAATAAGGTCAGGATCAAATACTTCCGTTAAAGAAGTGTTGACCCCTTTGCCGTATAGACTTTTATGCGGCGTAAAAATATGAGCAGGAATAAACAAACCTCCCAGCTCCTTAACCTTACGCTGAAGTGTTTTCCCATCAACATAGAGGCGCTGTGAACTCAAATGCACATTTTTCATATGAAGCGAAAGCCATGCGGAAAACTCAGACATTTTGTGTAGTGTGGGCATAAATGCCAGCACATGAATCGGTCCCTTTGAATGGTCATCATTGATTTCTAATTCACTGCCTAAAAGCAGCACTGTCTCTCCAAATGATAGACCGCCGTCATTTAGTTCAGTGTACCTGCCTTCCTCTACACCTTCTATTAATTCTTCTAGGACTTCTGGAGATTGTGCATCAATCACACCAATCATCCCCATCCCTTTACTTTCTGCTGCTTCAATAAGAATTTGATCAATTGTCAGTGACCTTGCACCTGTAATTTTGACAGCTCTGCCTGTTCTTGTTCTGCCAATATGGATATGGATGTCTGCAAAAAATTCCTTCATTTTGTTGACTCAAGTACCTCTTGCAGTTGTAAGTACTGAATGGCATAGGCTGTTTTTGCATCATAAATATGCTGCTCTTCAATGAGGTGCAAGGCTTCTTCTAATGAAACTTCCATTACTTCGACAAATTCATCTTCATCCAGCTCTCTTTTTTCTTCAAGCGGAACTAGCTGATCTGCTAGATAGATGTGAACAATTTCATCTGCAAAACCAGGTGATGTATAAAAGGCCGTCAGCTTTTGAAGCTGCTGAGTTGTATATCCTGTTTCTTCTTCTAATTCTCTTAATGCTGTATGTGCCGGCTCTTCCCCTTTTTCTAGTTTTCCGGCCGGAATTTCAACGATGGCTCTCTCTAGTGCTTTACGGTATTGTTTGACCAAGATGATTTTATTTTCATCTGTACGTGCAATGACGGCTACTGCACCAGGATGTTTAATGATTTCGCGTTTGCCTTGTTTTCCATTAGGCAATTCTACATCTTCAAGAACCAAATCAATGATTTTTCCGTTGTATAATTCTTTAGACGATAATGTTTTTTCTTCAAAGTCCTTCAATTTTGTCAGCTCCTCGTTCTACTTTCACTTTTTACTTCATTTATTTTAACATAGATGATTTAAGAGAAGCGAAAAGCGAAACGCTTGCTTCAATGCGCCATTTGAAATCACCTAGCTTGAATTCCTGATTTTTTTCACTTAATGTGAAAGGATAGGAGTGTGATGGAATTGAAAAAAAGACGAATTGGCACCTCAGATCTCTTAGTGAGCGAGGCGGCACTAGGATGCATGTCTCTTGGGACGGAAAAAGAAAAAGCGCTCTCTTTATTAGATGAGGCCATTGATCTCGGAATTAACTATTTGGATACAGCCGATTTATATGATTTTGGGACAAATGAGGAAATTGTCGGGGAAGCCATTAAAAACAGACGGCAGGATTTGATTTTGGCGACAAAAGGCGGCAACCGCTTTGAAAAAGGCAAACCAGGCTGGGACTGGGATCCTTCAAAAGCGTACATAAAGGAAGCAGTAAAACAAAGCCTCAAGCGGCTTCAAACAGATTATATTGATTTATATCAATTGCACGGAGGCACGATTGATGACCCCATTGATGAAACGATTGAGGCTTTTGAAGAGTTAGTAGAGGAAGGCGTAATTCGCTATTATGGCATTTCATCTATCCGTCCAAATGTCATTAAAGAATATGCCAAAAAGTCCAATATCGTAAGCGTGATGATGCAATATAGTTTACTCGACCGCCGCCCAGAAGAATGGTTCTCTCTACTTGAAGAACAAAGCATTAGTGTCGTCGCAAGAGGCCCTTTAGCGAAAGGATTATTAACTGAAAAGCCACTTTCTCAAGCAAGTGCAGCGATTCAAAAAAACGGCTATCTTCAATATTCATTTGAAGAGCTTCAGCAGATCATTCCTTCTTTAAAGAAAGTCGCTTATGACCTATCACTCACTGAACTGTCCATTCAGTATATACTGAAACATTCTGCGGTCAGTTCCGTTGTATTTGGTGCAAGCTCAGTGGATCAGTTAAAAGAAAATATAGCAGCAGCAAATGCACGTTCATTAAGTGACCAAGAAGTCAAAGCATTAACTTACTATACAAAACCATCTGTGTATGAAACGCACCGGTTTAAATAATATAAAAAGAGATCACATGGTGTGATCTCTCAGATTGTAGAAAAACTCATGTTTTTCTACAATTTTTTATTTTAGTGTATGTATGATGAATGAACGTTTTCATGTTCTCATATGCAGATGAGAGAAGAACTTGGCACTTACATTTTATTTTCTCCTCAACCAGAGGAACAAAAATGCGATCTTGTTTTCTCTCAGTATGAGGGGCTAAGAGCCCCCGTTGTCTTATTAACTTTTATTTTTACTTTCATAAAATGCATAATTTCCAGATTTGCCTTTAAGATAAAATGTAGTACCAAATTGGTTGAAACTATTTGCAAAAACGCCATTATCTGAAAACATACATAATCTATTATCTTCTTTTTTAAAAGGAGTTTTGGAACAATCTACAATTGAAGTAGCCTTTGTACTCACATCCGCATTCGTTAAATCATTTGTAGCAAGAGCTTGTCCAGAAACAGGTAAAAGCAATCCTAAAGATAAAGCGACTCCAGCCATTGTTTTTCTCAATTTCATGTGAATCATCTCCATTCCCAAATTTTGTAATACACCTTCATTATAAGGAGAATGATCCTCTATCAAAAGGGTCTTAATAACCGTATTTTCAATAAAAAGGAATTTAAATAATTCAATACTCACCTTTTTACTTCTATCTTAAACTTAAGTTATGGGATTTCGTTTCGTTTGACTGTAAATATCATACTGTCACGATTCTGAAATGAAGCGATGTGAAGGGGGAAGAAGTGCTTTTCTTTTTAAACACTTCTATGTTTCTGCTGTGGATCTATCTTAAGAAAAAAAGAGAGCATCATCGCCCTCTTTTTTAGCTTTTATACTTTCTCCAGTCTAAATGGCTTTCATCTAGCAGCTCTGAAAAACTTTTGTTTTTTTCTTTTTCTTTCTGCTGCCGAAGGAGGTCTTGTCGTTTTTGTTCTTCTCTTTTTTCTGTCTCGACGGCAAGGTTCTGCTTCATTTGAAGAAGCTGCTGTTTGACATCATCGTTTATGCCGTCCTTTAATTTCGCTTGATCTTGTTTGGTCTTTTTCATTGTGCCTCTCTCCTTTTGACTTAGTGTATCATCCGTTTTATTTTCTGAGCAAGAGGCACGCCAATCTCCCAAGATGTGGTATGATCGTCATAGAAAAAACCCCGGAAAGGAAGAATCGGCTAGATGAAGAAATGGATCGCTATATTTGCCTTCATATTATGTCCACTCGCTGCAATTGGTATTTTTTTCACCAATAAAATGATGTATATTCGAAAATTAACGGATGAAGAGCTCATCAAACGAGAATCAGATGGAGGCCATTATCACCACGAGGAATTTCAACAGCTCAAAAAAGAGAAAGTGTGTATTCCTTCAGCATTTGGTTATGATCTCCATGGCTATTTTGTGCCGTATCCCCATACAACACGAACAATCGTCCTTTGCCACGGTGTTACAGTCAGTTTGATTAACTCCGTTAAGTATATGAAATTATTCCAAAAGCTCGGATGGAATGTGATGCTTTATGATCATAGAAGACATGGAATGAGCGGCGGGAAAACCACAAGTTATGGATATTATGAAAAAGAAGATCTAGCAAAGATCGTAAAGTGGCTCAGACAAAAACTCGGAGAAAGTGCCATCATTGGGATACACGGAGAATCAATGGGCGCAGTCACGACCTTGTTATATGCCGCAAAGCCGGAAGCAAACGCCAATTTTTACATAGCAGACTGCCCTTTTGCTTCTTTTGAGGACCAGCTTCTGTATCGATTAAAAACAGATTTTCGCCTTTCAGGAAAATGGATTCTTCCACTAAGTGATCAAGTGTTAAAATGGCGGGACGGATACCGCATCCGGCAAGTTTCCCCTCTTGATGTGATCGATCAGGTGAAAGAACCTGTACTTTTTATTCATAGCCGCCATGACGACTATATCCCCTGTGAGCAAAGTCAGCAGTTATATACACGAAAAAAGGGTGACAAACAGTTATTTATTGCGCCACACGGTGCGCATGCAATGTCTTTTAGCGAAAATAAGGAAGCTTATGAGCAAGAAATTCAAGCATTTCTTCAAAGATTTGAATTGAATGAAAATAAAAGAGGAGAATGAACAGCAGTTCGTCCCCTCTTTTTGAGCTAACTTATGCGATAGTCACCACTGTTGTATGGTGTCTGCCCGCAAGCTCCATATGGCTCTCTTCCGATTGCTGCTGACTCATGACCGATAATCCTGCAGTTGCTGCCAATAAAAGAACTATCAAACTCGTTTTCATATAAATGACCCCCATTTTGGATTTTTGATATGGCTTGAATTTTCCTTTCGTAAAACCGGGTAGATACTTCAAACAGTCCAAGCTCATTGTAATAATGAGCCGCATCAAGTGCCAATTCCTCAATATCTGGGTATAAGCGCTTGTCCTCGAGCAGGTCTAATGTATCGTCTATGATTGTTATGTCTGCATCAACGTACAATGCTTTTAAGAATTGAAATTTGCAGATGTAAATTTCATCTTCTAATTCACAGGCCTTCATAATACCTTGTTGATAGAGGGTTAATGACTCTTCTATTTGTTTTTGTTTAAACAGGATTTGTGTCAGCATAAATAGTGGGTCTAGAGAGCGATTAAGATGGGTTAAATTCTCCTTTTCAAACACTTCAATAGAGTCTTTCAGATAACGCCTTGCTTCCGCAAGATCGTTCATTTGATAATAACAGTTACCTAAGTTGAAAAGGGCCGAACCTATGACTCGAGGGTTTCCAATTGAGCGTGCTCGCTTTAGAGCATTTTTAAAGTAGGGCAATGCATGTTCATAGCATTTCAAATCATCATAGTTTGCACCAATGACAAATTCACAGTGGATGATTCTCAGCGTGTACGTTCTGTAGGCAGAATACGTATCTAACGCTTGCAAGGCATAGTGCATCGAAAAGTGGGTTTGTTTCATGTGGTAGTAAATTTCTGCTAATTTAAAGTAAAATTCTGCTCTTTCTATATCATCTGATATGAGATTGAGCTTTTTTTCTGCTGAGCGGTAATAAGCAATGGCACTTAAATAGTTTCTCTGTTCAAATTCAAACATTCCTGTGAAAAAATGAACATAGTATTCAAGCATATCCGTTAATTTCGTTTGTGAATGTTCAATCGTTTCTAGCAAATTCTTAATCTCTTCATCATTCGAGGCTTTCTTTGCCGGTTCAAAATATTCAAGCATCACCTTGTGGCGAAAATCCATCAGCTGGTAAAACAATAATAAGTTTTGATCCTGCTCCATCTCCAGGATTTCCTGCTCGATCTCCGCCTTCAGCTTCTCTGCTTTCATCACATGAAATCCGCAAATCTGCCTATACCATTCGTTTATTTTGATTCCAACCTGAGGCGATGACAGCTTGAGCTTCAATTCACTTTAGCACCTCCCTTCTCATATACGATACATGTTGTATTCTATCACATTTCCTCGAATGGAAGAAATATGAAAAGTCATTTTTCGCAAAGTTTTCGGTATCCCGCAATAAACGCTGCAAATGCCTATTTTTCGGCATTTACAGCCATTATTTTTTTATTTCCAGCTTGCTCATTTTGTCGAATTGTTTGTTGAAAAACGGGTTTTTCCGTTCCCAAAAGCTCATTTTCCGGATTAGACAGCCATGCGGTGTGATGAGATGATGAACGCACGAAAAAAACCCTTTCGAAAAAGGGCTTTTATAATACATCTGTTACTTGGTCCATATTCTCTTTGATCCAATTGACAGCTAAATCGAGCGTTGGAAATTCTTCTGTTTCAAATGTGACTTCATCTTGAAGAAGCCAAACGTCCTTTTTCACCGAATCCATTCCACCTATTGACCAGTGCAAAAGGCTATAGGGATGATTGTTATTTAAAAACGACACCCATGTTTTATTTTGTGCCGTATTTTGTATTGCTTTTAGCTTTTGATCCACTACATTTCCACCTTACTTTACAAGTATACCCATTCTCGGGCTGAGTATTTGTTGAGGACTTTTCAACATGAGTGTGTTGGCTTTTTCGTTAAAATCAATCGTCATTTCCTCGTCAAAAAAGACCTTTTGTGCTGTGTGTATGTACAGCTTAAAGAGCTGATTATGCTTGAGTTCTTCCCATTCGCCTGTTCTTTCGCCTGTGAGCCAAATCATTGGGACACCGCTTACCGCACAGCCGCACCCATCTGAATCATATCGAAGGAGCAGTTCTTTTGTTTCATGCCCTGCTTGTTGTTTTGTAAGGAACGCTGCTGCTGGTTCTGTTATATGAATATACATACCGAACATCCTTTTTTCGTTGATTGTTACATTGTAACATATCAGTCATCAATTAAACATGTTCACGCCCTGTCAGCTCTTATGTCTGATCATTTGTCTTTAACTGGTCTGACCAATTGTACGCTTCTTGTTCAATTTCTTTAATGAGCTCATCTTTTCCTTTGATATAACTTGCCATATCTTCAGGATAGGCTTTTGCCAATTGACGCTTTTTATCTGCATAGACTTTGGCACGGTCAGGTGCAGCTTTTAAATAATCTCGGAACACCAAATGCCTTTTTACATCATCATGTCCGGCTTCATAGGCGTGAACGTGATGTGTTCGGTTCAAGCCGCCTTTTCTAAAAAAACGTCTTCCCTTGAGTCCATTTTCTCCGAGCGGTTCATATCCAAGCTGGCGAAACAGATGGTTACACTCATCTAAGCTGCTGATATGCTTCACCTCTAGCAAGATATCAATAATTGGCTTAGCCGCCATTCCTATGACTGACGTACTGCCAATATGGTGGCCATATACCCAGTTGTCGCCAACTATCTTTTTCAGCTTGTCATGCTCATCTTGAAATTGTTTTGGCCAGCTCGATTGGTATTCAATCACTTCCACCTTTCGAAGCATCAAACGTTCCATCTTTGTTAACATCAGATTGTTTTCCACCTGCAAACGGGCCTTCTGTTTAAACCCTAATTTTTCATAAAGCTTGATTGCTGGTGTATTTGCCTCTGCTGTTGTGAGCTCGATTGTTTTTTGATGCTGGATAATGGATTGCAGGAGCGCTGTCCCGATTCCTTGATTGACATGATGTGGGTGCACAGCTAACCGGCTGAGGATGATCCGATCGTCATGTAGTTCATATGAAGCGATCCCTAACAAATGCCCCTCTTTTTCAAATCCTATGAAAATCTCATCTGTTTCTATTATGTCTTTAACCGTTTCTTTTAAGGGCGGTAAATCTTGATAGCCAATTTGTTCTGCCTCCCGCTGATATGCGGCTAATTGTATATGTAACAGCTCTTTTGCTATTTCTTTATTTTTTTGATCCAGTCTGATGATCATGCTTTCGCCTCCAGCTTTTTCACAAATAGCACCCGGTCTTCATGAATGCCGTCGTAATCTGAAAAAACTGAAATGCCATCCACTGTTTTATCTCCCTTTTCTATCTGAAAACCGAGCTTTGTATGGTAAGCAATCGAGACTTTATTGACAGGAGCTGTGATGGCCTTAATCGTCGTTCTTCCTTCCTTTTCAGCCGCTTCATAAAACGCTTGATAGAGAATTTTACCAATCTTTAATTTCCGGTGGTCTGGATGTACCCCGACAAAGTGAATATACGCTTCATCTGAATGTGATTGCGATAAAAAACCGACTAAAAAGCCGATCAGTTCACCTTTTTCAACAACAACAAAACTTGTTTGCTGAAAATGTTCGAAAAATAGCTTTGGCAATTTTGCGCGCAAATCTCTGCCTCCCCACCAGCTTTGAATGACGGATGTGACCGCATAAAAATCTGACGGTTTTACTTGACGTATCATGATGACCTCGCCCCTTTTCATTTTTAGCTGTACCGCTCTTTTTTCACAAAAAATCAACTGTTTCAATAGTCTACCTGTCTGATCAATTGTTTGTAAAGGTGATGTATCAGCCTTTTTTCCTTTTCAGCTTTGTTGGTTCTTCGTTCTTTCGCTGTCATCTCCTTTTAAATCTTCACACTTATTTCAAAAAGTTCACTTTTTGTGCGAAAGTTTTATTCTTTTGTTATGTTAAGATGGATCATATAGGAAATGGAACAAACGTTTATTGGAGATGATGATATTGGTTTGGATTGTTACTTCACTTGTTGTGTTTAGTCTTTTAAAGCTGCTTGTCACTTCGCTGCCTTCGGGTGTTGTTGAACGCCTTTTTAGTCGTTATGCGGTGCATGCAAAAGTAACAAGTGATCAAACAACGATGACGTTTCAAGGACGTCCACTCGATGATCAGCAAACATCTGAAATTATTCAACATTTTAATGATGCGATCTTTATTGAACGCTACTATATTTACCCTGGTGACGAAGAGCGTTTTCTTCATCCACAGGAAGGACCGGCGCCGCTTACCATGCAAACAAAGCTTGGCAAGCATGATGTAACCCTTTATCTGTTTCATTACGATGACCACGTGGATGTGGTGCGGCAGTTTACCCATAAGCCTAAGAAAAAACTAACGGCCTATCGTTTGCGTTCTGAGCCGCTCCAAACATCCAACAACTTGGCACATGCTTAAAATGACTCATTTTACCCAGATGAGACGAAGTGGAGACACTTCGTCTTTTTTGTATGGATTTACACTCTTCTCTTTGAATGATTTACCAGTATCAATTTCACCTTCTGGCGGTTAAAATGTATACAGAACATACGTTCTAAGAGGTGAAAATCATGAATGAACGAGCCATTCTGCTTGTGGATATGCAGTCGTTTTATGCGTCAGTCGAAAAAGTGGAGGCTCCCCATTTGAAGGATGTGCCGCTCATCGTTTCAGGAGATCCCGAGCGGCGGAGCGGGGTCGTACTTGCGGCCTGCCCGCTCGCTAAAAAACGGGGCGTACAAAATGCATCAAGATTATGGGAAGCAAAGGAGAAATGCCCTGAAGCCGTCGTTGTACGTCCACGTATGCAGCGCTACCTTGATGTCTCTGTCATGATGACAGAACTGCTGGAACAATACACAGATCTTGTCGAACCCTATTCAATTGATGAACAGTTTCTCGATATTACGGGGAGTGTGACACTACTCGGTTCACCCCGCGAGATCGCTCAAAATATACAAACGACCATTATGAACCAGACGGGCATTTACGCACGTGTTGGTATTGGTCCTAATAAAGTGCTCGCTAAAATGGCCTGTGACCATTTTGCTAAAAAAAACACATCTGGCATCTATGAACTTCGTGCAGACCGGGTTGCGGCTGATTTATGGCCGCTTCCGATTGGAAAATTATTTGGTGTCGGCAAACGGATGGAGCACCACTTAAAACGAATGGGCATCAGTACCATCGGGACACTTGCTGCTTATCCGTTAGACCGGCTAAAAAAACGCTGGGGAATCAACGGGGAGCTTCTGCAGCGAACTGCTTTAGGACACGACCCTTCCCCGGTCACTCTTCACACACATGATCAGCAAAAAGCGGTTGGGCATCATATGACCCTTCCCCATGATTATGCGTCCTTTGAGGACATCAAAGTCGCCCTTCTTGAATTGAGTGAAGAAGTGGCAAGACGTGCGCGCTTTAAGCATTATGTTGGGCAAACGGTGTCTGTTGGCGTAAGAGGCGCTGATTTTTCTCATCCGACTGGATTTCATCGACAAATCAAGCTCCATTCACCCACACAGTACGGGACAGATATTGCAGAAGCAGCTATTCAGCTATGCCAGCAGCACTGGGACGGCCAGCCCATTCGCAGTGTAGGTATTACTCTCTCGCAGCTGCAGCCTGACAGCCAATATCAGCTGAGTTTATTTGATCACCATTTAAAAAAAGACAGACTCAGCAAAGTATTTGATGCCATCCATATGAAGTATGGACCTGCTGCACTCTTGCACGCCTCGTCACTAACAAGCGCAGGGCAGGCGTATCACCGCGCCGAAAAAATTGGTGGACATTACAAATAACGGAGGCGAACAGCCATGAATCCCAATAAATTAACACCTGGATACAACATCATGTGGGAATCAAGCCGAATGATGCTCCCAGAGCACCGTGAACAGCTGCTTGCTCAAAAACGAAAGAAAAAAGAATACATGCCTCCTCCGCTGAGCACTGATCAGCTAGAGGAAATGAATTTTTTGATCACACAGTCGATTACAGAGGACCAAGCGATTTGCGTGACATATGCTGCAGCAGGTATGAAACAGCAGTTTTGGGGCTGGGTGAAAGCCATTCATTATGAAACCCGGCGCATAAAAATCGTCAATGATGAAGATGTTCTCCACCTGTCCTTGCAGCAAATTGTCGCGATTGATCTTGATTAAATTGTCTTTAAGTGATCGTACGAATCAGCATACTAAAAGACATAGAAGCACCGGGAGAAAAAAACAAGACTCCTCTGTCCTATGGCGGATGTCTCCTCCATCAAATTGTGTATTTAATTTGCACAATTTTTCATGTATGATTGGAACATCTTAACACTCAGGGGAGAAACATCATGAAAAATAACTTACGTACTTTACATCCACTTAGTTGGACGATCATCATCGGCACCATATTCGGCCGAATGGCGACGTCCATGAGCATTCCTTTTTTAGCCGTTTATTTGACACAAGTCAAAGGGGCTTCAGCTTCTTCAGCTGGGTTAATCATTGCCGTCAGCTCCCTTATTGGGATCGTGGCGAGTTTTTACGGCGGCTATGTTTCTGACCGAATCGGCAGGAAAAAGGTCATGCTTCTATCCATCTTCGGCTGGACACTTGTCTTTGTTGGCTTTGCGTTTGCAGATGCCATTTGGGTCTTCTTTCTCATGAACGCTTTAAATGGACTGTGCCGGGCACTGTTTGAACCGACGTCTAAGGCACTCTTATCCGATGTCACCCCATCAAGTATTCGGTTGTTTGTTTTTAATTTACGGTATACGGCCATTAATATCGGGGTGATCTTCGGCCCGCTGCTTGGCTTATATCTAGGATCATCGAAAACAACATTTCCATTTCTTGTCGCTGCCTTCATTTATTTGTTATATGGATTAACACTGGCCTGGCAATTTCAAAAGCATCCAGTTGCTGCTCCAGAAAGTACGAAACAAATCAGCGTCAAAAAAGCCCTTTCCATTATCCAAAAAGATACGGTCTTTAGCATCATCCTCATTGGCGTTACCTTATGTTCGTTCGGGTATTCGCATTTAAGCTCAACGCTGCCTCAATACTTATCAGCGTCACCTATGATTGAGGATGGTCCTAAACTGTTTGGATATCTTTTATCTTTAAATGCAGTGGTTGTCATTGTCGTACAATATCCGCTCATCATGATTGCAAAGCGCTACTCCACCATTTTGTCGCTGACCACCGGGAATATTCTTCTTGCCGGCAGTTTGTTTGCCATTGCTTTTTCACAAAGTCTCGGCATGCTTGCTTTCATCATTGTCGTGTTTACGATTGGGGAGGTTCTGCTGTTTGCGATGATGGATCTTTTTGTAGACAATATTGCAAAGCCTGAAGTGAAGGGATCGTACTTTGGGGCGATGGGATTTTCTCAGCTTGGCAGCGTCATCGGACCATTTGTCGGCGGACTGTGCATTGACTATTTTGGCGCAGCCCATCCCCTCTCCATTTTTACGGTCTTGTCAATGATCACCATCGCAGGCGTTCCATTTTTACTCATTGGATATTACCGTCTAAAAAAGCGATCGGCAGCAGCCATAGCTGTTAAAGTAAGTGGAGATCATTAAAAAAACCGCTCTTTC
Organism: Bacillus sp. FSL M8-0350; assembly: GCF_038593345.1. Lineage (NCBI taxonomy): Bacteria > Bacillati > Bacillota > Bacilli > Caryophanales > Bacillaceae > Bacillus > Bacillus sp. FSL M8-0350. The sequence goes on from NZ_CP151985.1 coordinate 2,284,983, forward strand.
GTTTGAGCGGTTTTTTCTTTATACCCGGCGGATGGCGATCTCTTCCACCTTGTGCTGATCCCCTTTTTTCAAAATGAGATCAGCTCGATATTTTGTCGGTAAAATATTTTGATATAAATTTGGGCGGTTCACGGTATTCCAAATCGTGCTTGCCATTTGATCTGCCTCTTCATCCGTCAAATCTTTATATTGATGAAAGAAGGATTCAGGGTCTTGGAAGGCTGTTTCCCTGAGCAAACGAAATCGTTCTTTATACCATGATTGAATTTGCGTTTCAGCGGCGTCTACATAAATCGAAAAATCAAAGAAATCTGATACAAACACACGCGGTTCATCCTTCAGATCATCCAGCGCTGGTGATTGGAGCACATTGATTCCTTCAATAATGACAATATCCGCATCCTCTACTGTTTCATACACCCCTTCTAGCCGGTCATAGGTCAGATGCGAATATACCGGGGCATGCACAGTTTGTTTACCTGATTTTAATTCATTCAAAAAAGACAGCAGGGCTTTGACATCATAGCTTTCCGGGAAGCCCTTCTTTTCCATCAGCCCTCGATCCTTTAATTCTTTTTGAGGATATAAAAAGCCATCTGTTGTCACAAGACTCACCTTCAGCCCATCTCCAAGCCTCGATAAAAGCGTTTCAATGATACGAGCCGTTGTGCTTTTCCCGACAGCTACACTTCCAGCAATCCCAATTAAAAAGGGAATTTTGGCATGGTGCGGGTAGTTTAAAAAGGCATTCACATGCTGGTTTTTTTGTTTTTCTGCAAAGACATGTAATGTCAAAAAACGAATAAGCGGTATGTAAATATCTCGAACTTCTTCCAGCGATAAATAGTCATTTAACCCTTGCAGCGCTCTCGCTTCCTCTTCTGAAACAGATACCGGCATATATTCTCCAAGAGCTGCCCAAGCCTCTCTCGTATGGCGCGTGTATAGCGTATTAAAATCTAGTCTCGTGTCACTCAAAGTCTTTCCCACCAATCTTCACTAAACTCGTAACCCAAAAAGACGATAATCCGATTGTAGCTTAAAATGAAGGCGCTGTCTTTATTTTTCAACGAAAGTTTACTTCTTTTGCAAAAAAAAGCATTAAAAAAAGGCATATGAGGGTAAATAAGAGTATTCAGTACGATAGATAGAAGGGAGCAAACCAAATGAAATATGTGATGATTGGCGGAGACGCAGCAGGAATGAGCTGCGCTATGCAAATATATAGAGAGGATCCAGATGCACACATTGTTGCTTTTGAAAAAGGAGAGATTTTCTCATATGGACAGTGCGGACTCCCCTATTTGATCGGCGGTCTCATTGATCATCACAGAAAGCTGATCGCACGCAGTGCTGAAACCTTTCGCGAGAAATATGGAATTGACGCCAGATGCTTACACGAAGTGACCTCTATTGACCCAGAGCAAAAAACAGTGTCGGGTCATCATACGAAAACAAAAGAACCCTTTACAGAAAGCTATGACCGCCTCTTAATTGCGACAGGAGCAAGCCCTGTCACACTGGATTTAGACAGTCAGCCATTAGAAGGCGTACACGTATTAAAAACCATCCCGCATGCGCTGTCCATTTTAGACCATTTAAAAAAGGACGTCACACATGTCACGATCATTGGCGGTGGATATATCGGTCTTGAAATGGCTGAAAATTTAAAAGCGCTCGGAAAAAACGTACATATCATTCAGCGGGGAGCAGCACTCGGCCCGGGCTTTGACTCCGATATGGCAAAACACCTTAAAGAAGAGGCTGACGCCAAGGGCATTCACGTATCGCTCGGAGAAACGGTACAGCAATTAGAAGGCAAGTCACATGTCACAGCTGTTATCACAGACAAACAAACCATTCAAACAGATATGGTCATCATGGCCATCGGTGTCACTCCGCAAACCTCCTTTTTACATCATACCGGAATCAAGCGTCTTCAAAATGGCGCTATTGCAGTAAATGAATACATGCAAACCAATATAAAAGACATTTATGCTGCCGGTGATTGCGCAGCAACCTATCACCGCATCAAAAAATCACTGGATTATATTCCGCTTGGCACAACTGCGAATAAACAAGGGAGAATCGCAGGATTTCATATGACAGGAACAAACCGGGCATTTCAAGGCGTGACTGGAACAGCCGTCATGAAATTTATGGACGTGACAGCGGGACGAACAGGCTTATCAGAAAAAGAAGCAAAAGAGGCAGACATTCCTTTCTCCGTCATCACCATTGATAGTACAGATCACGCGAAGTATTACCCAGAAGCGCAGAAAATGAAAGTGAAACTGATTTACAGAAGCGATGACCATACCTTGCTTGGTGCCCAAATCATCGGCAGAAACGGTGTAGATAAACGGATCGATATCGTGGCGGCTGCCCTTTACCAAGATCTGACCATAACAGATCTTGAAGATTTAGATATTAGCTATGCACCGCCTTTTAACAGTGTATGGGACCCGCTTCAGCAAGCGGCAAGACGGATATAGAAAGTGTCACAATGAAGCCTTACCTCAAAAAAAGAAACCAGTTCAAAACCGGTTTCTTTTTTGTTATTTTTTCATCATCGCTTTTCGTGCTGCTTTTTCAAATAAAAATGGGAATAACTGATACAATTTGCTGCCGGCGTTCATCCAGCCGGGCAGATTAATCTCTCTCTTTTTCGTCATCATGGCAGATACGACCTTCCCTGCCACCTTGTCCGCACTCAGCATCATAAAATCAACGTTCTTCACATATTCACCGCTGCGGTCAGCGATGGTAAAGAAGTCTGTGGCGATCGGTCCGGGATTGACCGTTGTCACGTGAATGCCTGAGTCTGCCAGCTCCATTCTGAGGCTGTTTGAAAATCCAAGAACGGCATGCTTTGATGCGGAATAAATAGCAGATTTGGGAGTCGCAATCTTTCCTGCCTGAGATGCAATATTGATAATATGTCCCTGCCCTCTTTGCTTCATCTCAGGGATGACCTTTTTCGTGCAGGCGATTAAGCCAAACACATTCACCTCAAACATCGACACCATTTCCTCTATGGAGGCATCTTCGACGAGATCGAATACGCCAAAGCCGGCATTGTTGACCAAAATATCGACCGGCCCCACTTCTTCATACGCGCGATCAATGTCCTCAAGCTGGCTGACATCAAGCCGAGCGATGTGACACACCCCGCCAGCACTCATAATTTTTTCTTTCACACTAGTAAGCTTTTCCACTCGTCTTGCTGAAATAATGACCTCTGCGCCTTCTTCTGCTGCCAAGTACGCCATTTTTTCACCAATGCCCCCAGATGCGCCAGTAATCCAAATCCTTTTTCCTGTCAATCGCCCCATGTGTCTCACTCCTTAGTTTGCTCTGTAATAGACGATTCCGTCTTTTTGCATTTCTTCAATTCGCCCAGCCTCTAAGAGCACATCCAGCTGCCCGACTGTCTCAGACATCGTTAAAAACAAGGCCTCTTCATACATCACAGGAAATAGCTTGCGGCAAAGATGAAAGGCCGTCATTTCTTTTTGTTTAAGCAGCTGATACATCGTATTTGCTCGTTTCTCTTGTTTCTTAAATCTTTCTTCAATCAATTCATGGTGGGACGTGATGAGCTGACCGTGTCCTGGATAAATCGTCTTGATTGGCAGACGCAATAACCGATTGAGTGATGCTTTATATTGAAGCAGTGATTTTTGACGTTCCTCGCCCTCATACGGTGCTTCCATTAACGGATTTGAAGAAATGGTCGTCAAAAGCAGGTCGCCGCCAATAAAATTCCCCGTTCTTTCATCTAAAAAGGAAAGATGAGACTGTGCGTGTCCGGGTGTTTCCATCACAAAGAAGTGTTCATGCCCGCTTAAACGATCACCTTCTTTTATGATCTCATCTACATGTGAAGTACAAGAATATGTATAAGATTGCTTCACCATTTTTTCACACTCATTTTGCCGAAGCGGGACACCTAACTGCTGAAAAAAAGGAATCATAAAGTCCACTTGGCGCTGCTTAAAGACTGGATCCTGACTAATATACGGCTCATTTAGCTGGTGTCCGATCACACGGACATGAGGTTTCATCAGATTTAACAGACCGACATGATCTGCATGATGATGGGTCAGCACCACTTGATCAATATCGTCTATCGATAAACGATGTTCCTTTAATTGCGTGACAAAAGCATGCTCTGCCTCTTCTGTCATCGGACCGCAATCTACTAAGGTGACGGCCTCTCCTTTTAATACATATGCATGCACATCCCCAACGGCAAACGGCGTCGGGATGGATAATTGAATGAGGTTTTCTTTCACTTTTATACGTCATCTCCTGCTTTTTGACTCATGATTGTGGGTACTTAAGCCTTCATACTTCATTGTATCTTGCAAAAGGCAGACTGTCATGCGGTTTAGATGGGCAATTTTTTAAACTGCCCTATTGACATAAACTTGTCCATCGTTGCATAATGAACAACAAATATATGATGCGCGGGTGATAAGGATTAGTAAGCAAAATAATGATGCAAGAGAGTGAGGTCCGCCGGCTGAAAGACTTCACCATCCTCTTATTTGCTGAACCTGCCCTTTGAGCTGTTAGGCAAACCTAAACGTTTCCCGCGTTAAGGGACTAGAGCTGAGTATGCAGGTTTGCATGCTAATTGAGGGTGGTACCGCGAAAAACCTTTCGTCCTTTTCAGGCGAGAGGTTTTTTTATTTTCTACAAGGAGGAGCAGCTTATGAGTAAAATTGGATTTATCGGTGCAGGCTCAATGGCAGAGTCTATGATCAAAGGTTTATTAAAAAGCGGAATGATGTCGAATGAAGATATCATTGTTACAAACAAAACGAATGAAAAACGATTAGAAGAATTACAGGTACGTTATGGGGTCAAAACGGATTTCGCTCGGTCCTTTATTTATGAAGAAGCGGATATTCTCGTTTTTGCCTTAAAACCGAAGGATGCAGAAAGCGGAATTTCTGAAGTCCGTCCTCATTTACATGGACAGCTGATCATTTCTATTTTAGCTGGTATTTCCATTGAAACGATTCAACACTATGCTGGCGGAAAGACAGCAGTCGTTCGTGCGATGCCAAATACATCAGCGGCGATTCAGCAGTCAGCAACAGGTATTGCCGTAAGTCATGAAGTGACAGAGGAGCAAAAGAAAACAGCCGTCGAGCTGTTTGAAACAATCGGGCATGTCACAGTATTAGATGAATCGCAGCTAAATGCTGTGACAGCCATCGCAGGCAGCGGCCCAGCCTTCATTTATCATTTGATTGAAGGAATGGAGCGAGGAGCTTCGGAACTTGGAATGGACCAAGCAACTGCGAAATTACTCATTTGCCAAATGATTGCAGGCGCCGCCAATATGCTTCAAGACAGCGGAAAAGAGCCTGCCCAACTGCGCAAAGAAATTACAAGTGAAGGCGGTACAACAGAAGCCGGCCTGAACACACTGGCTGCCTATCAATTTGAAGAAGCCGTTGTCGATTGTGTCAAAACAGCTACTAAACGCGCAGCAGAATTAAACGAAATGTTTTCAGCAAGCACGTATAAATGAAATTGAAAAGCACCTGTTTTGATGACAGGTGCTTTTTCACATATGACCCTCTATTTTTTCTCGCTGGCCACTGGGTGTGAATTGCGTGATTCACACTTCGGTTCTTTCTGTTCTTTACTAGAAATGGCTTGTTCTAATAAAGAATCACGTGCCTGATAAAAATTCACATCAACTAATAATTCTTGATGCTTCACTTTAGCACCTCCTCATGTAGGTGATTCACTCATTGACATGATGGCTTTGATTTGATCCAGATGATGTTGTTCATGTAAAGCGATAGTTTCAGCTAATATTTGGACGGTCATCACTCCTTCTTCCGGATGCAGGCCTGATTGTTCCCAAATATCTTTTTCTAATAGCCGAAGCGTGTTGTTTCTTCTCTCTTTCATCCGTTTGATCAATGCTTTAATCTCGTCAGCGTTATACCATTCATACGCTCTTTCTTTCACGTATATTTCAGGATCATACGATTGAAAGGGCGTGTGATCATCTGATATCGCTTGCTCTATCCGCTCTGACCAGACTTCTTCTGTGTCATACAAATGCCCGGCAAGCTGCTTGATTGACCACTTCCCCTCCCCCAAAGATTGATCCAATGTGTAATCATCACAAGCCTTCACTATCTTCTCTAGTTCACTCATACTTTCCTGAAGCGATGTGATGATGTCTGTTCTTGTTAATTTCCCAGTTTCCATTACGCAATCAACGTCTCCTTTACAGTGAATGCATTTCTACTTTTGATTTATCTTGATGCTTTCCTTTTAGTAGCAGTAAGCTGTTCATCAAACCTGCTACTATCACAAGCCCTGCCATCCCTATAGCGATGACATGTATAGGAATCAAATCTCCGATAAATGCCATGAGGATAAACCCACTAATATAAAATATGCGTGATAATGCAAGACCTGCTGAAAACACACGGGCTCTTAAATGACTGCTTGCATATGTCATAATATTAGTAGAATACAAAACTTCGATTGGGCTATATAATAGATTGGCTAATAAAACAACAATCAAAAATCCAATAAAAGTCGTTTGTTGATACGACAATGCATGTAATATCGCAAGCAATATAACCGCTAATGTAGACCACCTTTTATAAAATTGAAAGGAGAATTTCACTTTTTTGAAGTACGCTGCAAGTGTAAGTCCACCGATAATTTGCCCTAGTCCACTAATTGTATGACCAAGCCCCAAGCCAAAATTCCCTTCTCTTGCCACTTCTAAAATATACAGACTAAATAAAACATAAACGATGCTTAAAGCAAACTCTCTTGACATCAATATCCATATGGCGCTTTGAATTTTGGGTGATCCCTTGATTTCTTTAATTCCTTCTTTAAAACTTTGAACATATGACACATACTCTTTTTTTTCAGATGCTTCTTTCGCTTTAATTGGAATTAATAGCATAGCTGATAATAAAAATGTCAGCGCATCTACTAAATAAATTGTGGAAATTGACCAAATTTCTGTCACCAACCCGCCTAATCCTGTCGCAATGAGCATCGATGCGCTAAAAGATGTGGCCAGTATACTATTCCCCTTAGAAAGCTGCTCCTTATCAAGGATTTCAGGTATCATAGATGAACGAGCAGGCAGATATATACCAGAGAAAGCACCATTTAACGCTAATAATAAATAAAGGATAAACGGTGTAACATTCATTGTGACAACTAAAACAAACCCCAGTCCAATGATAAAACGTGCCACATCTGCGAATATCACAACTTTTTTGTAAGAAAACTTATCTATAATTGGGCTCAAAAGCATAGATGTTAAAATGAGAGGGAGCATGGAACAAATAAATAGAATGCTTAGATGGGTCGCTTTCCCAGTAAGCTCATAAATTAAACCAATCGTCGCTATCGTTCTAAACCAATCTCCAAAAGCAGATAAGTTTTGCCCAATAAAGAAACAGACAAAATTTTGATCTTTGAAAAGAGATGTCGTTTCTTTCTTTGAAACCATTAGAGGAGCACCTCAGTCGACTCGTACCAGCCTAACTCTTTTTGCATAAACTCCACGGCTTGATCATAATTTTCTCTCTCTTTTTCTGGTATAAGATCAACTAAGATCGCCGGATACCATGGCTTCGCTTCTTCTTTGATTACAAAATATTGCTCCGCTTCTTCAACTACTCCTTTCATTATGAGCAGTTGTAGTTTACGATAGATTTCCTCGCGCTTTGGCATTCGATTGAGATATGTTTTTTCTATTTTCATTGTTTTAGGGAAGAAGACGAGTCTTCTATCAAAAGCATGATATTCTCTAGATTTAACAATAGGTAATTCTTGATTCGTCAGGCTTTCGATATACTTTTGCGTATTTCCTTCATTTGACCATATCATGCCTTGCATGTAGGAGATCGCTCCTGTTCCCAAACCAATATATTGATCTTCATATCCCCCGTAAATCACTTCGCCATATTGAAAACGTTTATTCTGATGCTCTGGAGCCATAAACGTATACACATAATTTTGATGCCAGCCATTCGTTTTTAAATGACGATATAATGTATCACTAAACTCAAATTTTTCTTTAGGATTTGGCGGCATTGGCACCTTGCCTTTGTTAATTTTTGATAACCACCCCTTCGAACAAGCAATATATTCTAGTGGATACGTATCAATACTTGTGCTTCCTAATGACATCACTCCATTTATGTCCTCTATCATCTCTTCTTTCGTTTGTCCAGGCAGCTGATAAAGCAAATCAATGTTATAAGATTGGAAATGACGTTTCATTAAGTCCACAGTCTGAGAGATTTGATCAAAACTAGCCGTTAAGTTGAACATTTTCCGATAGTATTCATTTAATGTTTGGACACCAAAGCTCCCTCTGTTGGCTCCACCTTCAGCCATAGCAGCCACTCTTTCTGGTGTAGCTGTTTTTGCTTCACATTCAAATGTCCATTCATAATCAGCAGATAATGAGAAATTTTCTTTTATAGCGGTCGAAAGTCGATAGATTAGTTCTGGGGGCATTATGGAAGGAGTACCTCCACCAACGAACACCACATCAAACGTCATTTTTTGGATATTAGGGGATTGGGATAAGATACGCATCTCATTGATTAAAGCATCTATATACTTTCCGATAATGGGCTCATATTTCGTAGATTTAATAAAAGGACAAAACGAACAGATCGTATCGCAGAAAGGGATATGTAAATATAAAGCGTTTTTCCCTTTTTGAAATGTTCGTTCTTTCTGAATGAATTCTGTCACACGAGATTGTGCTCCTTCTTGGCTCGCTTGGCCAAAAAAAGGATAAAGAAAATTCCATAAAGACGGATGCTCATCATAATAACTTTTCATATTTGACAATTCTCTCACCCAACTCTCGTCTATTTTTATCCCACATACAAATTCACAGAGAAGCTAAGAAAATCACTTCTCTGCGAAACACTCTTTTCAGTAAGTATTGATTCCATTCATTAGATTGCAATCCACTCGTTACGCTTCATTTTCATCACCTCCTTTTAATTAGATAAATTGTAACTTAATTACATAATTGATTATAATAGACTTTTCTGAATATTTCAATCATTTTCACTATTTTTTGTAAGGACTATTGTTTTATATACAATTTACGTATGAAACTTTTGGTATAACCATGAAAATATAGACTGATCATTCACAACCAAAAGCCCTATCATTAAGATAGGGCTCTTCATTACATCTACTTACTTTTCTCTAATAAAGCATGAATCGTTGATTCTAATAATTCTGGCAAAATGCCAAAAGAGAACGGGACGTGCAGCCGCTCTGTCCATTTGTGCGGGTCCTTTCCTAGTGGACCTACGTTGATGACTGGAACGTAAAGGGCTTCCTTTTCTCCTTGCGGTAAAGAATAGCCTTTTTGGTAAAGCGGCATATTGGTTGTATAATGACCTACTTCCTGCTTTTCGAGCTGTAAGTAACTTAAATCAGACAATCCCGGGAAATATTTCACTTCCTCTACTTCAAGTCCATATACCTCTTTTGCCTCTTTTTGAATCTTCTTGAATGTCTTCTGAATATGCGTATCTTCTGTTGAGGACACCGAAGGGTAAAATGGCGGACTATAAAATAGAACAATCAGCGGTCCTTCTTCCTTACATAGTGTCGTCAGCTCCGAGACAATTTTCGTTGAAAAATCACGATCTCCAAGTTCACCTCGGTTGGCGAATGCATAGTTGACAATGCGCTCGACTTCCTGTTCACCAGATCGATCTGCGGCTTTTTGATACAGCTCGTGATATGTGAGAACCGTCACCTGAGTGTCTATTGGTGTAAAGTGTTTAAAGCGCTGAAAGTCAGCTGTTTTCTGCCGAAGATTTGCCTCGATTTGGTCTGCTGCTTGTTTCGCAGTTTCATAGAGAAGTCCGTGCAGTTCTTCACTTGAACGTTTCATCATGAGCACATTAAATAAAGATACGGCTGTGTGAGGTGTTTGAACGGAATAGGCTTCTTTCAAGTCCTTTTGCATTAAGTTCGTTGGAGGCGGCGTTACTTCACCATCTACTTCCTCACAATAGTCACTATTGAGCTCTAACAGCCGGTTTAGTTCAGATACCATAAAATTCGCATTTAAGCCTGAGAAAGGCTCTCCTACATGCGTTTCGATCCCTTTACAGAAAAATCCGGCTAATACCTTTCCTATACTGCCTGTATACATATAATGATGTTCATCCCCTGGATACTTTTCAAACATCGGCTCACTGTTTAAACACGCGGTATAGTCAAGATCATGTTTTTCTTTAAGCTCTTTTAATTTCGGCACAGCCTCAAGCATTCCTTGTGAATTTACTTCCTCATCAGGAACTGTGACGAGCAGGACATTTCCATCAAATGTTTCTGTCATCGCTCTTTCCAGCATAGAAAGCTGTACGGTGAGACCTGCTTTCATATCCATGGCCCCTCTTCCAAACAGCCAGTCGCCTGAAGCAAGGTCCTCTCTTGCCCTCTTTGGAAGAAGCTCACTTTTTTGCGAAAAGGAAGTCATTAACTCTTCAGGCTTGCATGCCATGTTTTGAAATTCGCCGTAATCTTCTGTATCGACTACATCAAAGTGACTAAGAAGCAGCACGGTACGCTGCAGCGTACTTCGCTTCACAAGTGCCGTTAAATAATACCGGCCATCTTTCATCGGATGCAAAGCCAAATGATCAGGGTTCTGCTCAAAATAAGGCCGCTCCCTCAGCAAATAATATAAATATTCCGCTAACGCGACTTCTCCTGTTGTACCTGATATACTTTCATACTGCATAAGAGCTGTCAGGAGCTCCTTTCGTTCACTCTCTGTTTGCCATTTCATCCGTTCTCCCCCTTTGATGTCTCTATCTCTCCATTATACAAAAACGTGTATAAAAGCTATATTCTTTGAGCACCTTTTATGACGAAAGTTTGAATGGCTGTTATAATCGGCTATACAATTCCATGAGGAGGCGAAGGTATTTGGAAACAAAACTCTTTTCACCTTGGACATTAAAAGGTGTTAAACTGAAAAACCGCATCGTGATGTCCCCGATGTGTATGTATTCATCCTATGACCGTGATGGGAAATTACAGCCTTTCCACTTCACACATTATATTTCCCGTGCACAAGGTCAGGCTGGCCTCATCATGGTGGAAGCTAGTGCTGTATCTCCCGAGGGAAGAATTAGTGATCAAGACCTCGGTATTTGGAGCGATGAGCACATTGAAGGTTTCGCTTCATTAAACGAACAAATCAAAGCATACGGAACGAAGACAGCCATCCAGCTAGCCCATGCAGGACGTAAGGCTGAACTTGATGGAGACATTCTTGCACCATCAAGCATCCCATTTGATGAAACATCTAAAACCCCTGTCGAGATGTCTGTTGACCAAATCAAAGATACCGTTCAGGCGTTTCAGGATGCAGCTGTACGGGCAAAAAAAGCGGGTTTTGACATCATTGAAATTCATGGTGCACATGGCTATTTGATCAATGAATTTCTTTCACCGCTGGCGAACCACCGAACAGACGACTATGGCGGTTCACCAGAGAACCGTTATCGTTTCTTAAGAGAAGTCGTAGATGCAGTCAATACCGTATGGGACGGACCTTTATTTGTCCGTGTGTCGGCTTCTGATTACACGACAAAAGGACTTGATATTGCAGATTATATTGGGATTGCCACTTGGCTCAAAGAGCAAGGTGTCGACTTAATCGATGTCAGCTCAGGTGCTGTCGTACAGGCGAAAATCAATACATTCCCCGGCTACCAAGTCACATTCGCAGAGAAAATAAAAGAAGGTGCCGGCATTCAAACAGCTGCTGTCGGTCTCATCACATCTGGTGTACAGGCAGAGGAGATTTTACAAAATCAGCGTGCGGATTTGATCTTTATTGGCAGAGAGTTTTTACGGGATCCATACTTCCCAAAAACAGCTGCTCAAGAACTCCGTACATCCATCGAAAGCCCGCGTCAATATGATCGCGCTTGGTAAAAGCTCTTAGGAAAAAAGGTGTCTATTTTTCGAAATAGGCATCTTTTTTGTTTTTAAGAGAAACATATCTGCCTTTTGTGCCGTCTTTTAGCTAAAGAACTGCTTAGAGGAGATGGAAGAATGAATTCGGTAATGATTGAAAAAATGTATCATATAGATGGACACCACTTTTATACAAAACATCGTCAAGGCAAAAGGCAAGCCACGATTATCTTTGAAGCAGGCTACGGCATTTCTAGTGATACGTGGTCGAATATGGCACGTGATATTGACCCAGAGCTTGGGGTTTTCTTATACGACCGTTTAGGAAATGGAAAGAGCAGTGAGAGCGGTGAAGGAAGAACCTTGCATGACCTCGCTGATGATTTAGATGCGCTGCTGAAAGAAGCCAATATTCAGCCGCCATTTCTTATTGTCGCTCACTCATTTGGCTCTCTTGTCAGCCGGTTATGGGCAAGCCGCAGAGGAGATGATGTCATTGGCATGGTGCTGTTAGACCCAGCAAGTGAGGAGCAAGAGCAGGTGATCCTGCCGCTTTTATCAAAGGAAGAACGCACTTCATTTATGGCGCAGTTTACAGCAGAATGTACGCATGAGGACTTTCAGCAAATGCTAAGCACAATGAAAGAGGAGCAAACTCATTATGGAATGATGCCGCTTCTTGTCATTTCATCAGGTAAGAGCCGATTGTTTCACCCAGCTCATGAAGCTTGGCTCAGACTTCATAAACGCATGCTGTCTTTGTCATCCCAAAGCGGATGGATTCAGGCGCAAAACAGCTCGCACTATATTCATCATGATGAACCGCATATTGTACAGCTTGCTATCTATGATGTATGGTGCGCAGCCAAACAACCTGTCTCCTATTACCAAACTGCTAATTAAAATAAAAAACTCCTTGACCCGTTATGAGTCAAGGAGTTTCTTCTATTTATGCCGTTGGAGCAGATTGACTTTTTTCAGAAAGCAGCTTTTCAATGCTGACAAGCTGAACACATAATGTAAAGATGTCAATCGCTTGCTCTAGTTCTTCAAGAGCCGGGAATGTTGGTGCAATGCGAATGTTGCGATCAAGCGGATCTTTTCCATATGGATATGTTGCACCTGCACCTGTCATTGTGACACCTGCTTCTTTTGCTTTTTGCACAACAGCTTTTGCACAATGATCAAGTGTATTTAAACTAATGAAATATCCGCCATTTGGCTTGTGCCATTCAGCGATGTCTTTCCCGCCAAGTTTTTCGTCAAGAATGGAAAGAACGAGGTCAAATTTTGGCTTAATGATCGCCGCATGCTTTTTCATATGTTCCTTCAAACCTTCTGGATTTTGGAAGAAACGAAGATGTCTTAGTTGATTGATTTTGTCTGGTCCGATCGTTTGAATCGATAATTGCTTTTGAGTGAAGCTCACATTGTCAGGGCTAGACGCCATCAGTGCAACACCTGAGCCTGGGAATGTAATTTTAGACGTAGACGCAAACATAAACACACGGTTCGGGTATCCTGCCTCTTCAATTGCTTGAAAAATATCTTTTAACGTATCAGGTGTATCCGTTAGATGGTGGACTGCATATGCATCATCCCAAAAAATGCGGAAGTCGTCTGCTTTTGTTTTCATTGAAGCTAGGCGGTCAACGACTTCATCTGAATACGTAATGCCGTCTGGATTGCTATATTTCGGTACACACCAAATGCCTTTAATCGCTTCATCTTCTGCGACCAATTTTTCTACCTGATCCATATCAGGTCCATCAGCCTTCATATCGACCGTGATCATCTCTATGTTAAATAGCTCACAAATGGCAAAATGACGGTCATACCCTGGGCTTGGTGCAAGGAATTTTACCTTTGGCAGCTCTCCCCAAGGAGTTTTGCTGTCACATACGCCGTGAGTCATCGCACGTGCAATGGTATCATGCATCATATTCAGGCTAGAATTACCGCCGATGATGATTTGTTCTGGCTTTAAATTGAGTACTTCTGCAAAAAATGTCTTCGTTTCAGGAAGGCCTGTCAAGCCGCCATAGTTTCGCACATCTGTGCCATCTTCAGCTGTCATTGCATCCTTTGATGTCACAACATCGAGCATGCCCATAGACAAATCGAGCTGTTTTGGTGAAGGCTTCCCTCTAGACATGTCTAAGTGCAAGTTTTTACTTTTGTAAGTTTCATACTCATTTTGTAGTGCCACATATAGGTCATTCAATTCTGCTTCACTTAATGCTGTAAAACCGCTCATCTTTGATTGTGCCTCCCGTATTCTTCATAGTTTAATTCGTCATTTGTTTTTTCTTCACCATTTTACCACTACCTGAAAAAGAGCGTCATCATAAATATCAAAAAAATCACACAACTTTTTTTGACGATTCATCCAATTTTTACAGGGTGCGTTCAATGGGGAAAGAAGAGAAATCATGTGCAGCTTCTGTCAGCGGGAATATATCGCGGGCTTCTTTCAACAGTTGTTTCAGTGCCTCTTCTCCTTGGTAACGTGCACTTATATGGGTCAAAATGAGCCTTTTTGCGCCCGCTTCCTGTGCTGTTTTCGCTGCTTGTTCTGTTGTACTGTGATAATAATTGTAGGCTAAATCTGCATCTTCTTTACCGAATGTTGCTTCATGGACTAACACGTCCGCATTTTTGGCAAGCCTTGTTATATTCTCGCACAAACGGGTATCTCCTGAAAATGCAACGATTCTCCCTTTTTTAGGGGGTTCCAAATAATCGGTTCCATCAATGGTTCTTCCATCTTCGAGTGTCACGGTTTCCCCATTTTTCAACTTCTGATACAAAGGTCCAGGTTTTACACCGATTTCTTTTAGGTCTTCGGCTTTTAATGAACCAGGCATATCTTTTTCCACAACCCGATAGCCGTAAGCTGGAATCCCGTGAGAGACTCTTCTTGCTTCTACTTGAAAGGTATCATCTTCAAAGACGATCCCTTCATCTATTTCTATGATATGCAGCGGATATGTCAAATGCGTTTGCGAGGCTGAAAGTGCTGCATTCACAAAGGCCTTGATGCCCTTTGGTCCATAGATCGTCAATTCATCCTCCCCGCCTTGAAAGGATCTGCTGCCAAGGAGTCCCGGAAGGCCATATACATGATCACCGTGCATATGTGTGATAAATATTTTCTCGATCTTTCTCGGTTTAATCGTTGTATGTAAGATTTGGTGCTGCGTTGCTTCTCCGCAATCAAAAAGCCACACTGCATTTCTTTCTTCTAAAAGCTTTAGCGCTGTGCAAGTGACGTTTCTTGTTTTTGCAGGAATGCCTGCACCTGTTCCTAAAAAGAGCAGTTCCATTACTTTTCCTCCTAAAGCCGGTATACAATATCTTCATTCATATAGAATACATGAAGACAAGGTAAATGTGAATTCAGCGGAATTTTTGAAAAAAGTGAAACGAGAGCAGAAAAAGTCGAATCAAATGTTTGCTTTACGAACAATGAAGCTTTAAAATAAAGAAAATGTACATACATTCTCGGTTTTTACAACAATGCTACGAATAAAGTGAGGTACTTCTCGTGAATACAGAAACTAACAACCCTAAAGCAGTCATTGTCATTTTTGGCGCAACAGGAGACCTTGCCAAACGCAAGCTCTACCCTTCTATACATAGACTTTATCATAGCGGAAAGCTAGGTGATCAATTCGCTGTTGTCGGAGTTGGACGCCGTCCATGGTCTCATGAGGACCTCAGAGCTGTGGTAAAGGAATCTGTTTCTTCTGATGATGCAGAAGCGAAAACAGAAGAATTCATTTCACATTTCTATTATCACGATTTTGACGTATCAAGCCCTGCTTCCTATCAATCGCTTAACACGCTTCTAACAGGTCTTGAAGATACGTACAGTATTCCAAATAACCGCATGTTCTATTTAGCTATGGCACCGGAATTCTTCGGAACGATTGCGAAGTTCCTAAAAAGTGAGGGCGTATCAGAAACAACCGGCTGGTCACGACTTGTCATTGAAAAGCCATTTGGGCATGATCTGCCAAGTGCCAAAACATTAAATGAAGAAATTCGTGATGCATTCACAGAAGATCAAATTTATCGTATTGACCACTACCTTGGTAAACAAATGGTTCAAAACATTGAGGTCATCCGCTTTGCGAATGCCATCTTTGAACCGCTTTGGACAAACCGCTATATCTCAAACATTCAAATTACATCCAGTGAATCATTAGGGGTTGAAGACCGGGCTCGATATTATGAAAATTCTGGTGCACTAAGAGATATGGTCCAAAACCATATGCTTCAAATGGTTGCCCTTTTAGCAATGGAGCCGCCAATTAAACTCAATACTGAGGAAATCCGCAGCGAAAAACGGAAAGTATTGCGCGCTCTTCGTCCTTTTTCTAAAGATGAGGTCGATCAATTCTTTGTCCGCGGACAGTATGATACTGGTACGATTGATGGCAGCGAGGTTCCTTCTTATCTGAAAGAGCAAAATGTTGACCCGAACTCAAACACAGAAACATTTGTGGCAGGGAAACTGCTGATTGATAACTTTAGATGGGCCGGGGTGCCATTTTACATTCGGACAGGAAAACGGTTAGAAAAGAAATCTACTCAAATCGTAGTTCAATTTAAAGACATTCCAATGAACCTATACTATGGAAACGGAAATGCCATGCATCCAAACTTACTCGTCATTCATATTCAGCCAGATGAAGGCATCACCCTTCACCTGAATGCTCGCAAGCTCGATGGCGGCACGTATGCGAAACCGATTAAGCTTGACTACCAAACAAACTATAACGACATCATGAATACCCCAGAAGCATATGAAAAGCTGATTCATGACTGCTTGCTAGGCGATGCAACAAACTTTGCTCACTGGGACGAGGTGGCACTTTCTTGGAACTTCGTTGATCCGATTTCTGAGAAATGGGCAGAAAGCAAAACATTAAAACCAAACTATCCTGCTGGTTCTATGGGACCGAAAGAAGCTGATGAGCTTCTAGAAAAAGATGGATACCATTGGTGGAATATATAAAATCAAATGAAAAAAGAGCAGTCTCCCTTGGGGGTTCTGCTCTTTTTTTAACGTCCTGTTTTCGTGATTTCAACCGTTGAAAAGTCAAATTTATCATAGCGATGATGGCTAAATGAGTATTCAAACGGCTGCCCTGCGTTTAAATAAGCAACCTGCTCGACTTCAAGCACAGGATCTGTTGGGTCACACCCTAAATACTGCTGATCCAGCTGATCTGATTTAGCCGCCCTAATTTTCTTGTGCGCACCTGCTATTTTTAAATGAAGCTGATTTGAAATGTAGCCATAGATAGAACCCAGTAGAACTTCTTCATCTATGCCCTTAATGAGATTGACAGGCATAAACGTTTTTTCTAATACGTAAGGCTCTTCATCCACAAGACGGAGCCGGATGATATCATAAACAGGTGTGGTTGAGTCAATAGATAGATGGGCTGCCACCTCTTCGCTTGGAAAATGGACATCAAAATGAATGATTTGAGTCGTGACGTTTTTATCCGCCATGACCTTTGTGAACCCTTTATTTTCATGGCCTGATACATTGATTGCCCCTTGATTGAGCGCTGCCTTTACAATAAATGTACCGTGGCCTCTTTTTCTAAAGAGCAGACCTTCTGCAACGAGAAGATCGAGCGCACGTTTCATTGTCATTCTGCTGCATTGAAATTCGGCGGCAAGCGAGTTTTCATCTGGAATGGGTTGATCTTCTGGATAATATGCTGTTCCTATTCGTTTTCTGATTTCTTCTGAAATGAGTTCATACTTCTTCATCTCACACCACCAACTGACTTGTTTTTTCATAGCGCTTTATTCTAGATGGAAATATGGCGTTTTTTAGCCTTCCTCTCATTTTACACTAAGGGATGTGAGCTTAAAAGGTGCCAGCCATTTTTGTTTCATCCACTTCCCGTCACATAAGAAAAATACCTGCTCTTTTCAAGGAAAGAGCAAGTATTTTGATTAAAAACCGTTATTCTTTGAAACGGATTGAAACCAGTATCCGCTTTTCTTAATCGTTCGTTTCCCGTCTTTTTGAAGATCGACTGAGACAAATCCATAACGATTTTTATATGCATTCGACCAGGACCAGTTGTCCATAAAGGTCCATAGATGATAGCCTTTCACATTGCTTCCTTCTTGAATGGCTCGATGAACCCATTTGAGATGCTCAGAAATAAAGTCAATGCGGTAATCGTCATGAATCATTCCTTCTTCATCCTTAAACCGCTCTTCTCCTTCGACACCCATGCCATTTTCAGAAATAAAACATTCTATATTATCATAGTCTGTTTGGACTTTTTTCAATATGTCATAAATGCCCTTTTCATAGATTTCCCAGCCTCGATACACATTCATTTTTCTTCCCGGCATCTCAAAAGAATCAAAATAATGGTTCGGCATAAATGGTGCTTGAGGGTGCGGCATATGCTCTTTCGCTTTCACTCTTCTTGGCTGATAATAGTTGATGCCAAGAAGATCAATCGTATTCTCTCGAATGAGCTCAAGGTCCCCTTCTTCCATACTTGGCATAAAGCCTTCTTTCTTTAAGACTTCTACTAGCTTTTCCGGGAAATGCCCCTTCACCGCAGGATCTAAGAAGGAACGGTTAAAGAAAGCATCGGCCATCTCTGCTGCTTCTACATCGCGCGGATGCTGGCTTCGCGGGTACGAAGGAGTCAGGTTTAGGATGATGCCAATCTTACCGCCTTGCTGCAGCTTTTTATAAGCCGCAATCGCCTTCGCATTTGATAAAAGTTCATGAAAACCGACCTGTACAGCCTTTTGGAAATCGACTTCGTTTGGATAATGAAAGCTATACATATATCCGCCTTCTACAGGCACAATCGGTTCGTTATGGGTAAACCATTTTTTCACCCGGTCACCAAATAATTGGAAGCATAATGCCGCATAGCTGACATAGTCGTCGACCACCTGTCTGTTCACCCAGCCGCCCTTCTCCTGAAGCGCCATTGGCATATCGAAATGGTATAGGTTCACAAATGGCTCGATATCATGTGCAATCAGTTCATTGATCACATCATTGTAAAAAGACACCGCTTCTTCATTGACGGCACCTGTTCCTTCAGGTAAGAGGCGTGACCATGAAATCGACAGCCGAAATGAATTGTGGCCAATTTCTTTCATGAGACGGATATCCTCTTTATATTTTCGATAAAATTGAGATGTCACGTCCGGCCCTACGCCATCAAAAAAACGAGTCGGCTCTTGTTCAAACCAATGATCCCAAATGTTCGGTCCCTTTCCATCGCCGGGGACGCTCCCTTCTGTTTGCGTCGCAGAAGCAGAAGATCCCCACCAGAAACCTTCTGGGAATGTATATGATTGCTTGTTAGTTTCCATCGACATGTATTGAGTCTCCTTCGCCTTTGATATTTGCTGCCTTCGTTTTTTCTGTTGTCGTTATTTTTTCATTTTTCACATTCATACGGTCAATAAACTTCAGGAACGGGAACCAAATGACAAACACAATCATCAGGTTAAACAGCTGAAGCAGACCGCCCGCTATTGAATTTGTTGCCATCATTCCGCTAATAAAGATCGGTACTGTCCATGGGATATTCACGCCTGTCGGCGGCGGTACAATGCCTGATGCCATCGCAAAATAAGTAATACATGTAATGACCATTGGCGCCAAAATCCACGGAATGAGAATAAGCGGATTCATGACAATCGGTAAACCGAAGATAATCGGTTCATTGACGTTAAATAATCCTGGTCCTAAGCCCAGCTTGGCTACTTGTTTTAATTGCTTACTTTTCAGGAAAATTAAAATCGTAAACACAACAGCAAGCGTCATACCGGTTCCACCCATTCCAACCGTATAAATTTCAATAAACTGCTTGCTGATGATATTAGGAACCTCACCTGTTTTTGTATAGCTTTCTAGGTTTTGTATGGACAATGTATTCCAAATCGGATCCATGACAGAGTTGATAATAATTTGGCCATGGAGCCCAAAGAACCAAAGAATTTGTATAAAGAAAACAGCGATCAACGTCGGAATGATACCGCTTCCAAGACCGACAAGCGGCGCCTGAATGGCATGATAAATCAAATCATGCATATTTGTTTTGAAGCCTTGTGTAATGATGATATTAATAAACAAAAAGGTTGTAAGTGTCAAAGTAGCCGGGATCAGTGCAGCAAAAGACTTGGAAACAGCTGGCGGAACCCCTTGCGGCATATTGATCACAAATTTCTTCTGGACAAAATAACGATAAATTTCAGCAGACAAAAAGCCTGTGATCATTCCTAGGAACATCCCCTTTGCACCTAAACGATCAACTGGGATAACGCCTGCAATCGTTGCACCGCCTTCTTGTTCTAGTAAAAATGGAGTTAGAAGCAAGAAAGAGGCTAAAGCAATCACGCCGCCAAAGACAGCTTCTACATCATAGCTTTTTGATAAATAGTAGCCGATCCCAAATACAACAAACACACTCATAATGCTGATGGTCGCACTCGGTGCGATATTCAGTGCAGACTGGACGCCTTCCAGTACGGTTTTACTCATGATTTTATCTAAAAATGGCAAATTCATCAGCACAACCATAATGGAACCAAAGATGGTGAGCGGGAACGCAAGCATAAAGGCATCACGTAAAACGCCTAAATAGCGGTTGTTGTTCAATCTCCCAGCAATCGGAACCAAAATGGCACTTATTTTATCAAACATTGGTTTCCCCCCTTGTTTACACCCTTTATTGTTTAAGCGATTGGAATATCGGCAGGAGCTCTCCCACAAGCTCCTTGATGGTAATGGTCGACATTAAGTGATCTTCAGCATGCATGAGCAGTAAGGAAAAGGATGCCCTTTCTCCGCCTGCCTCTTTCTGCACGAGTTGAAAATGGATGTCATGTGCAAGCCGTAAATCTTCTTCCGCTTCTTTCATAAGACCAAAAGCTTCTTCTTCTAGACCTTCTCGATATTGTTTAAGAGCCTGAAGCAATTTGCTGCGTGCATTCCCGCTGTGTAAGATCAATTGAAAGCTCACTTGTTCCTCCGTGAGCCCTTCGAGTGTTTTCTTTTCCATCCTTTAAGATTCCCCCATCAATGTAAGTGCCTGTTCATATGCTTTTTGTCCATCGGCAAGCCCGTATGCCTGCATATCAATGACCTCTACCTCAATCCCGTATTTTGTTGCTTCTTTTTGGAGGTCTCCTTTTAAAAAGCTCATTTGCGGTCCGATTAACACAACATCTGCATTCGCCATTTCTTTTTTTGCTTGATCTTGACCAACTGCCCAAATTTCTGCTTCGTCCCCAATTGAATCGGCATGTGCTTTCATCTTTGTCACTAGTAAACTCGTAGACATTCCCGAACTGCATGCTAATAAAATACGTTTCATTTCTCTCACCCCATTGTTGTAATAAAAGCGCTTCCAATTAATATTATATATTTTTATTTTTAAATGTCTAGACATTTAATTTCATTTGTCTGTATTTAATATAAAAAAGAGCGTATTTTACGCTCGTTCAGATTGTTGACAAAGGGCTAAAATGCTTGATTTTAGCCCTTTGTCTTCTTTTCAGCCTGATAGAAAACCTTTGCAGCCCTAGGAAGGACGAGCACAGGAGCGGAGCGAATTTGACATTCGTGAGCACCGGAGCGCAGACCTGACACCGAATGCGAGGGTTTGTCTACACGCTGATTTGTCTTCATTGTCTTATCCTTTTCCTGCCTGGAACCCAGGATACTTTGTCATGCCGCCGTCTACATATAACGTCAGGCCTGTGACATAGCTCGCCTCTTTTGATGCCAGCCAGACAGCACATGCTGCCACTTCTTCTGGCTTTCCAATATAACCGATTGGAATCAGCTCAATCACGCCTTTTTTCAATGCTGGATCATCGAATTTCTCCGCATTAATCGGGGTATCAATGGCGCCAGGTGCAATGCTGTTTACACGGATTTTTTTAGGGGCATATTCAAGCGCCAATGTTTCTGTCAAAAGCTTTGCGCCTCCTTTACTGGCTGCATAATGCACGAAATGAGGCCAAGGAATTTGCTGATGAACCGACGACATATTAATGATCGAGCCTTCTATCCCATGATCTGTCATATACTTCAGTGCATCACGGCACCCTAGAAACATGCCTGTTAAATTGGTAGACATCACTTTGTTCCAATTATCCAGCGTCATTTCGGTAGAAGGTACTTCATTTTCAATGCCTGCGTTATTGATCATCACATCAAGACTGCCAAATGTATCAACAGCTTTATCAATCATCGCCTGCATATCCTCTTCCTTTGATACGTCTCCCTTGATTTTCACAGCCTGTCCGCCATGTTTTTGAATATCTGCAATGGTTTCATCCGGATTTTCTTTATCGGAGAAGTAATTGATCACCACATTGGCTTTTTCTTGTCCAAATCGGCGGGCCATCGCTTGACCAATCCCTGTACCTGCACCTGTAATCAGAACTGTTTTTCCTTCTAAATCTGGATACATTCGTGTAACCTCCTATTTTGTAAAGCCTAGCAGCACACCGCCTGCAATAATCATCAAGCAGCCTGCAATGACAAAGCTTGTTCTAGATGCTTTCTCTTTTAATAAGTAAATGCCGCCTAGTGTTGAGATAACAATCCCTGTTTGTGACATCGAAAAGCTTACGGCTACGCCGATTAATGGAATGGCCAAAAGCAGACCAAGATTTCCTGTTGACCAAACAAGACCGGCAATGATATTTCTAAACGTATATTTACTAAATGGATCCTGCTTTAAACTAATCGCTAAGGATGAAAGCAGCATGCCGACGGATTGCGGGACAAGTGCAGACCAGCCATCAATATCAAACCATCTTAAAATGACGACATATCCGACGTAGCCAACGGTTGAGATGAGCAGAATAATAATCCCTTTTTTAAAATTGCCTCTGCCATCCCCGCCGCCATTCTTTTTTTGACCGAGCGATGTCATCACAACACCTGCAATGATCAGTAAAATGGCGCAAGAACCAATGAGTATGACCGTCATCGTCTGCCATTCTTTGAAGACCATGACACCAAATAGCGTTGTGCTCACAAGCTGCATGCCCGTTGATAAAGGAACCGCTTTAGATACACCGAGAAAAGCAACACTTGAAAGCTGATTCATTTGTCCAATACTCCAGAAGATGCCTGAAATGACGGAAACCGCAAAAATAAGCGGTGTCAGCTCTGGCATTTTGATGAAAAACGCTGCAATCGAAAATAAAAATGCGCCGAGCGTAATGCCGAGGGTTTGCTGATACGCATTCCCGCCTAGTTTGACACTGATGAGAACAATACTTCCCCAAAATATCGCTGGGAGAAGTGCATATAAAATGCCCACTTCTATCCCTACTTTCTTGTCTTTTTTACATAGCATCCCTCTTTTTCACATTTTTAGCCGAAAAGATGTAAACAAAAAAACCTTACCAAAGGTAAGGTTTTTCAGTCGTTCTCTATTTATTTCATCCATTCAGTATGGAATACGCCTTCTTTATCTGTGCGCTCATAAGTATGTGCACCGAAATAGTCACGCTGTGCTTGAATTAAATTCGCTGGAAGGACAGCTGTGCGATAGCTATCAAAGTAAGCAAGTGCACTTGAGAATGAAGGAACAGGAACTCCTTGTTCCACTGCAAGTGAAATGACTTTACGAAGTGATGATTGATAGTTTTGAGCAATATCCTTAAAGTATGGATCAAGCAATAGGTTTTTCAGTTCAGGATTACGGTCATATGCTTCTTTAATTTGTTGTAAGAAGGCTGCACGAATGATACATCCGCCGCGGAAGATCATCGCAATTTCACCGTATTTTAAATCCCAGTTATATTCATCAGACGCTGCTTTCATTTGCGCAAAGCCTTGTGCGTAAGAGCAGATTTTACTCATGAATAGGGCTTTTCTAACCGCTTCGATCAGCTCTTGTTTATTCTCAGCTGATTGCGCTGGCTCAGGACCTTCGATCAATTGACTTGCTTCCACACGCTCATCTTTCATTGCAGAAATGTAGCGCGCAAAAACAGACTCAGTAATGATTGGAAGCGGGACACCTAGATCAAGTGAGCTTTTGCTTGTCCATTTTCCAGTTCCTTTTTGACCAGCTTTATCTAAGATCACATCCACAAGCGGCTGGTTTGTTTCTTCATCCACTTTTGTGAAAATGTCAGCTGTAATTTCGATTAAATAGCTGTCAAGCTCGCCTTTATTCCACTCTGAGAATACTTCATGAAGCTCCGCTGCTGACAAACCAGCAACATGCTTCAAGATAAAGTATGATTCAGAGATCAATTGCATATCTCCGTACTCGATACCGTTATGAACCATTTTGACATAATGTCCTGCTCCATCTGGGCCGATATACGTTGTACAAGGCTCGCCATCTACTTTCGCAGAGATCGCTTCTAAGATTGGTTTCACTAGCTCATGCGCTTCTTTTTGACCGCCTGGCATGATGGAAGGGCCTTTTAGCGCGCCTTCTTCACCGCCGGAAACACCTGTACCAATGAAGTGAATACCACTCTCTGCAAGCTCTTGGTTACGTCTTTGTGTATCCTTGTAATATGTATTTCCACCATCAATTAAAATGTCACCTTTCTCTAGGTGAGGAAGTAATGATTGAATGGTTGCATCTGTTGCTGCACCAGCTTTTACCATTAAAAGAATTTTACGCGGTGTTTCAAGCGACTGAACAAATTCTTCGATGCTGTATGTGCCAACAACGTTTTTTCCTTCTGCTTCTTGAAGAAACTCTTCTGTTTTGCTGCTAGATCTGTTATAAACGGATACGGAGAAACCGCGGCTTTCAATATTGAGGGCAAGGTTTTTCCCCATAACGGCTAGTCCAACCACACCGATTTGTTGTTTTGACATAATTCTGACGTCCCTTCTAACACACTATATTGATTACTGCTGAAATGATGTACCCTTTGAAATTACCACAACATCACCTCTTTTATCAAGTTTTCAGGCTAGTCATTTCCTCTTTCGTCCTGAAAAAAATCTTTATTAAAACTTGTCCCGCTTGTTTTGCTCTCTTTTTCCTTAATGGTGATCCCTCTTTGCACCAATGACTTTCCATATTTTTCTTTCAGTCCATCTAAAATGGTTTGGAGGGGCTCTTCTTTTGCATCTTCTGTATATGAAAATAAATCAAGCTGTTTAACAGCTGCTTTTCGTTCGACAAGGTCTGTCCCCGTCACACCTAAGAGCCTCACTGGCTGGTCATTCCAATGTTTAAGGAATAACTGCTTTGCCGCTTCAAATATATCTTCCTTTCGATCCGTTGGATTCGTAAGCATGACACTTCGCGTGATATTTTTCCAGCTTGCATACCGAATCATGATGAGCAGCCGATTCGCCATCACTTCTTTTCTTCTTAACCTTGCACTCACAGATTGTGACAGCTTATCAATTAACGTGACAAGTTCATCTGAATCATCCGAATCATGAGGCAGAGTGGATGAATTGCCGACGGATTTAAATTCGTATATTCTTTCTGGATCCACGATGCCGTCATGTTCACCATTCGCCTTTTGCTTTAATCTCGGTCCATTAATGCCAAGCAATTCTTTTAGCGTATACTCATTCGCTTTCGCTAAGTCTTCAATAGTATGAATTCCGATTTTCTTTAATTTATCTGCCGTTTTTTGTCCAACCCCGTGCATGTCACCAGCAGGGAGCGGCCAGAGCATGTTCGGAACATCTCGTTTACGCAATATGGTGATGCCCATTGGCTTTTTCCAATTAGACGCCATTTTCGCTAAAAATTTATTCGGTGCAATGCCGATACTTGAAGGTAGCATCAGCTCCTCTACAAGCCTTGTTTGAATATCATGAGCCGTTTTTACCGCATGCTCGGCATATGGTGTATGCGTTAAATCAATATAGCCCTCATCAATCGATACAGGTTCGACTAAATCACTGTATTCTCTAAGTATTGTAAACATCTCTTGTGAAGAGCTGCGGTATCGGTCAAAGTTCGGTGTGCGGACAATGAGTCCCGGACATAGCCGCTTCGCCTCCCATAAGGGCATCGGGGGCTTCACACCTAGTGCTCTTGCCTCGTAGCTGCAAGTCACAACAATCCCTTTACGCTCTTTTGCATTTCCGCTGATGGCTAAAGGTTTCCCCCGCAAAGAAGGATCATACGCCATTTCTACATTGGCATAAAAAGCATTCATGTCTATATGAAAAATAATATTTGACATTGGCATAACCCCATTTTCTTGTCTACCTGTATTTTGATCAGCTGTTTCCTCATATAACAAACATGATGGATCTCTTTTATGCTCAATTATACATTGATTTATTTCATCTTTCCTCAAAAAAACCTTCTCTAAAAAAGAGAAGGTCCAGATTGTTGACAAAGGGCTAAAATGATCTTGATTTTAGCCCTTTGTCTTCTTTTCAGCGTGATCAAAAACCTGGCAGCCCTAGGAAGGACGAGCATCGGAGCGCAGGACTGACACCGAATGCGAGGGTTTGTCTGCGCGCTGGGTTCCACGTTCATTTACACTTTTTCTTCAAGTATACCATGTTGATATTGAATGTCCTCATATGTGAATACTTCATTTTTTTGAGGATATAATTGTTTCACAACCGGAGTGGGCTGTTGATTAAAATTCATACTCAAACTTTGATTGGAGTAGTGTCCAGCCGGATCAATATAAAACTTGTAATCAATGACTCTTTCTACATCAATTTCAGCGTACGCAATTCCCTCTGTTTCAGCTGGAACCATATCACTGATCGGTTCCCCATCCGGCCCGTAAATGCACGTATGCCCGCTCTTAAATGTTTCAAAGTAATCTCTTTGCTCCTGCGTTAAGCAAATCATCTCTTTCATTTCTTCCGTATATATAGATGAAGTCATCAGCACAAATGTCTGTGTCGCGATGGCATAATATCTGCTTGAAATTTCATCGTCAAAATAACCTGGCCAAGAGGCTACATGTACCTGCTCATTTTGGGCATTCATCGCCATAAGATCAAGTGGAACTTGATGCTCCCAGCACATCAATCCGCCAAGGTTTCCAATGTCAGTTTGAAACACCGGCATCATACTTCCACTTCCGTCCCCCCAAATGAGTCTTTCTGCTACAGAAGCTCTCATTTTCCGGTGTTTTCCAATTAAATCCCCATTCGGATTAAACCAAAGCTGAGCTAAATAGAGAGAGCCGCCATCTTTTTCACTGCATGATATACAAACGTACGTTTCATTTCTTTTTGCTGCCTCACTGATTTTTTGAATGGCTAAGCTAGGGATTTCAACTGCATTTTTATATAATTCATGATAGAACTTTCTCGTGTATTCTGGATGACCAATAAAAGCAAACCAAGGATAACCAGGTAAAAATGCTTCTGGGAATGCCACAAGCTTTGCACCATTTGAAGCTGCCTCGTCGATCAGTTCACATGATTTCTCAACGGTTGCTTCCAAATTTAAGTAGACAGGTGCTGCTTGTACCGCAGCTGCTCGAAACTTTGGGTAAATACTTGTCATATTCAAAACCTCCATTTCTTTTCATCCCCCTCATTATAGGATAGGAAATATGAAGTTTGGATGACATTTACTATTTTATACAAAATAAGGGATTTTATTTAATAGAGAAAACACGTGGTTGTGTTAGACATTTAACCATGTGTATAGTACACTGTGAGTAATGAAATGGATGTGATAATCATGATTATTGATACATTCAATGAAGTCTTTTTCCTTGTTGAATTCTTTACGATTATTCTTCCAGCGCTGACGGCCATCGGCATTGCGTTTTTACTAAAAGACTGCCGTATGAACGAACACCTTGGTGGACATCGTTTGGAAGAGTTGGACGCATCTTGCTTGAATCGAACAGACTTTCTGTTTATCATATACGATCGCATTACAACTTGGATTAGTAAAGTCATTCGAATGAAAAGATCATCAAATGATGATGAAGACCATTCGCTTCCTCTCACTAATTAAATTTTTTAATCATGAGGAGGAAACGAATTGAAACGTTTATTGACTGTTTTTACGACTTTATGTTTGATGATGATTGCGTCACCTGCATTTGCAGCGAGTGCGCAAACGAATACGAGCTCTGATGGGTTTTTCCATCATTATTTTATTCAGCCTTTTTCTGAGCTGATCATTTGGCTTGCGAACTTTTTCCATGATGATTATGGTTTATCCATTATGTTCGTCACCTTGATTGTCCGCCTGCTGATTTTCCCGCTTTTTGCGAACCAATTTAAGAAGCAACGAGTCATGCAGGAAAAAATGGCACTGGTGAAACCTCAGATTGACCAAATACAAAGCAAACTGAAGAAAACAAAAGATCCTGAAAAACAAAAAGAACTGCAAATGGAAATGATGAAAGTATATAAAGAGAACAATGTGAACCCGCTGGCAATGGGCTGTCTGCCTATGCTGATTCAAATTCCAATTGTTCTTGGCTTTTACTCAGCGATCCGCTCAACACCTGAGATCGCAACTCATTCGTTCTTATGGTTTAACTTGGGACAAACCGATTTATTGGTGGCAGTCTTTGCAGGGGCTATGTATTTCTTGCAATTTTATGTCACACAAAAATATGCGAAGCAATCAGGCACCCAGACAGAGGCTGCGCTGAAGCAAGCGAAAGTAATGGGCATGATTTTCCCAATCATGATGCTGTTTCTTTCAATTAATGCACCCGCTGCTCTTCCTTTATACTGGATGACAAGCGGACTACTACTCACGATTCAAACGATTATTTTAAATGTCATGTACCAAAAATCAAAAACGAAAGCTGCGGCTAACGAACAAGCCAAACCAGCTGCTGAATAAAAATAAACCCCTTATCTTTAGATAAGGGGTTTTCAAATTGTTGGCAAATGGCTAAAATGATTTTTATTTTAGCCATTTGTCTTCTTTCAGCGTGATAGAAAACCTTTGCAGCTCTAGGAAGGACGAGTACCGGAGCGGAGCGAATGTGACATTCGTGAGCACCGGCACGCAGACCTGACACCGAATGCGAGGGTTTGCCTACACGCTAAAAGCCCCTTATCTTTAGATAAGGGGCTTTTCATTATGCCAACTCTTCTTTCAACCGGTCTGGCAATTGATCGAGGTCCTCAATTTTCCCAAGGAACTTATTTGGGTCCACTTGTAAAATCATTTTGTTTTCTCTCTCCACAACGCCGAAGAAATATTCAGAGGCCTTCGTGTTCATATGAAATGGCTTGATCTCGCTTTGCTCGATATCAATGATATCTTTTGCATCTGAGACAAGACAGCCAATCATTTGATCGTTTACTTCAAATAGCAGCACCTTGGACTGCTCGTTCACATCAAGAGGCTTTCCGTGAAGCATCACGCCTGTGTCACTGACAGGAATGACCTCTCCTCTTAATGACATCAGTCCTTTAATTTCTTTTGGAAGGTTCGATACCTCTTGTAAGTAAGGGACCTTTTCAATCGAACGAATATGCTCTACACTGATGCCAAACTCCTCTTGCCCCACCTGAAAAATAATAATCTTTTGCGTGCTCACAGAGTCTCCTGCCTTTACGATGGATTTGTCGTTTCTTCGATAATGGCGAGAACCATTTCAGCTGTTTTGACTAATTCTTCAATCGGCATTTTCTCATTTTTCGTATGAATATCTTCATATCCAACAGCTAGGTTGACAGTTGGGACGCCGTTGCCTGCAATGACGTTTGCATCACTGCCTCCGCCGCTCGTCTGCAGTTCTGAAGGACGGCCAATTTTTGCTGCCGCTTTTTTCGCCACTTCTACGACTTGATCGCCGTGTGAGAATTTGAAGCCTGGATACATGATGTCAATTTGTACATCGGCACTTCCGCCCATTTCTTTAGCGGTTTTTTCAAAGGCTTCTTTCATCTTCGCTACTTGAGCTTCCATTTTTGCTGGTTCTAAAGAGCGTGCTTCCGCCAAAATATCGACTTGATCGCACACAATATTCGTTTGTGTTCCGCCTTCAAAACGGCCGATATTCGCCGTTGTTTCTTCATCAATCCGGCCAAGCGGCATGCTGGCAATTGCTTTTGATGCAATGGTAATCGCAGACACACCTTTTTCTGGCGCGACACCTGCGTGAGCAGTTTTTCCGTAAATCGTTGCGCGTACTTTCGCCTGTGTTGGTGCAGCTACGATAATCGTACCAACCTTGCCATCTGAATCAAGGGCATAGCCGTATTTCGCTGTCATCAAATTCGGATCTAACGCTTTTGCTCCAACAAGTCCTGATTCTTCACCTGCTGTGATCACAAATTCAATTGTTCCATGCGGTAAATTTTTCTCTTTCAGCACGCGGATCGCCTCAAACATAGCAGCAAGTCCTGTTTTATCGTCAGCGCCAAGAATCGTTGTTCCATCTGTTTTCACATAGCCGTCCTCAATGACTGGTTTTACGCCATTCCCCGGTACAACTGTATCCATATGAGAAGTGAAATAAATCGTATCTGCCTCTTGATTTCCTTCTAATGTGCAGACAAGGTTGCCTGCGCCGTGGCCTGTTACCGCTTTTGAATCGTCTTCAACCACTTTTAGACCAAGCTGCGAGAATTTTTCTTTTAGGACTTCAACAATTTTCTCTTCGTGTTTTGTTTCTGAATCAATCTGAACTAATTCTAAAAATTCATCTAGTAAGCGTTTTTCATTGATCATAATGATGCTCCTCCTCTTATAGCGGCATGTTGCCATGCTTTTTTAACGGTCTATCTTCTTCCTTACTGCGAAGCACATCAAATGAGCGGATCAATCGCTCTCTCGTTTCAGCCGGCATGAAAATATCGTCTATCAGACCTGCCTGAGCCGCTTTCCATACACTTGGTTTGTTCTCAGTCTCGCGCGAAGCAGGATGAACGATTTCGTCTGCGAACGTTTTCCCCATGACATCAATTTCGGCTTCTGGCCATGCATAAACAAAGTCAGCTCCTAAGCCCTTGCTATTCATCGCGACATATGCACCGCCAAACGCCTTTCTTAAAATCACAGTGATTTTTGGAACAGTTGCTTCAGCGTACGCATATAAAAGCTTTGCCCCATGGCGGATAATTCCCGCATGCTCGGCTTTTTCTCCTGGTAAAAAACCAGGAACGTCCACAAGGGTTAAGATCGGAATATGAAACGCATCGCAAAATCGAATAAACCTGGCCGCTTTATCGGCAGCGTCAAGATCAAGGCTGCCTGCCAGCACCTTTGGCTGATTGGCAACAACACCAATGGAGGCTCCTTGTAATCTGGCAAAACCTGTGACAATATTTTTTGAGAAACAAGGCTGCGTTTCAAAGAATGAGTCTGGATCGGTTATCGCTGTCACCACTTGTTTGACATCATAAGTTCGTGAGGGATCCTTTGGCAAGATGCTGCCTGGATCGGCGGTATCATGCTTTCGCGTCCCAGCGCGTGTGACAGCCTGCTGTTTCGTTTGTATGTACGTTAAAAGAGTTCGAACCGCTTCTAACACGTCCTTCTCATCTTTCCCAGTATAGTGCACATTCCCGCTCGTCTGATGCTGAACACTTGCACCGCCAAGACGGTCAGGACAGACCGTTTCTCCTGTTGCCTTTTCTATTACTTTCGGACCAGTTAAAAACATATGAGCTGTTTGCTCTGTCATAAAGACAAAATCAGTCAATGCAGGAGAATAAACTGCACCTCCAGCACATGAACCTAAAATAACTGATATTTGCGGGATTCGACCAGAGTACAGCACATTCCGTTTAAAAATCTGTCCGTATCCTTCTAATGATACCACACCCTCTTGAATTCTCGCACCACCTGAGTCTTTTAGACCGATGACCGGCATCTGATTTTTAGCTGCCAGATCCATTAAAGAGGCAATTTTTTTCGCATGCATTTCGCCTAATGAGCCCCCATATACGGTTGCATCTTGTGCATAAACACAGACAGGCTTACCGTGAATGAGTCCCGTTCCAATGACGACGCCGTCACCAACATGCTCTGACAGACCGCCTGTTGCAAATGACTGAATTTCCATCAAGCTGCCCTCGTCAAGAAGTTCATGCAGCCGCTCTCGAACCGTCAGCTTTCCTTTGCTTCTGTGAGCCGCTGCTCGTTTTTCGCCGCCGCCCATTAACGCTTTATTCCGCCATTCAGACAAGTCATTGAACGATTCATTCATCGCAATATTTCTCTCCTTTCAAGGACCCGCACAATTCAAATAACACACCTGACGTTTCTTTAGGTGAAATAAAGGCAATCTGCTTTCCGCTGGCGCCCATCTGTGCTGTTTTTTGGAGAAGCTGCACGCCAAGGTGATCGAGACGGCTAAGATCCGTTTGAATGTCATCTGACTTTAACGCAATATGATGAAGGCCCTCTCCTCTTTTTGTTAAAAAGGTATGTAGTTTACTGCGGGCTGAGATGGGCTCAATTAATTCAATGTGCAGATCATCAAGTGAAGCGAAGGACGCTTTAATCTCCTGCTCAGGAATCTCTTGTATGTCTGAAAAATGCCAGTTAAATAGCTGATGAAGCGTTTGAGATGTTTCTTTAATAGAAAAGACGGCAATGGCAATATGATCGATTTGATTCATCCGTTCACTTCCTTTGCTGATCACTTGTCGCATATGAAAAAACCAGATAAAATAAGGACAAGTGCGCTTGTCGCAAAAATCTTCGGTTATAGGGGTGCGATATGTCTCAAAAATTCATGAAATTTATGGTATTGCTTATGATTAGCCTGCTGTTAGTTTCTTCACTTTTAGCAGGAGCAGCAGCCTTTTTATAAGGTTTGAATAAAAGCAGACAAACAGGTTATTCGCGATATCAACGAATGGCCTGTTTGTCTTTGGCAAGCTTTTCAAAGGAAGCACTTGATTTTGTAATCCATACCTTGGTGCCAATTGGAAGCTGATCAAACAAAAGCTCTACATCTTGATTATGAAGTCTCACACAGCCTGCTGTGATAAATTTCCCAATCGATGTTTCGTCACTCGTTCCGTGAATTCCGTAGGTTCTGCCATCTGTTCCTCGTGCATCAAATCCAATCCATCTTCGCCCAAGAGGGTTATTCTTTGCACCCCCTTCAATATTCTTTCTTCTATAATAGGGATCTTTCGCTTTGATCATAATCGTAAATTCACCTTCTGGCGTTAAATCGGTTGTTTTTCCTGTTGAAGCAGGATATACTTTTTGAATTTTCCCTTGATCAATAAAGGCAAGTTCATTCGTTTGTTTATTAATAATGACAAACGGGTCACCTGGAAGCGGGTTTTGTCCAAGCGGCCAGATAGGTGAAAGGGACATGGTCAGTACGGTATAAAATAAAAGACGCATAGGCTCCTCCTTTTTCATTAGATTGACCAATGAAGGAGGAACTCATGCGTCTCTATTCTTTCATCCCTTTAAAATAGCTTTTCAGTACTAAATATTGTTCCATTTCACCAAGGAAATGAAAGAGTGCCGCTCTTGCCTCAAATTCTTCTCTTGTTTGCGGGAGCGGAAGTGCCTCGAACTCTTCTTTCATATCAATGAGACGTCTTAAAAACTTATGCGCTGTGTTCCCTGGGTGAATATGTTCGCGTAAGTCTCTAATGTATTCTGCAATGATTTGTCCATGCTCCGTTGTGACGGAAATCGACGTAATTTTGGGCAGCACACGCTCAATGATTTCAAATTGCTTTTGTCTCATGTTGAAATAATGGTAATATAGGTTTTCATGTCTTAATACATGGTTTTCAACATCACGATATGCAAGAGCTTTCGCTTCTTTGATCAATTGATGTGTCTCTGGTATTTCTTTTCCTGTCCAGTCTTGTTTCCCTGTCATTAAGTATTGCTCGATTTCCTCAAAGATTTTAGCAAAGTTGGCTTCAATCTGTTCGCTGTAGCGTTTAAGTTTTTTATCAACACTTGGCATATAGAGGTTCATAATCAGCGCTACCCCAACACCAATGGTAATCAGCAGCAGTTCATTCCAGATGAGGTGCAGGGTAATCCCGCCAGACATGTATAAATGGAGAATGATGACTGAACTTGTGACAATCCCTTCTTTAATTCGAAGCAAAACCGTTGTCGGAATAAAGACAAGCAGCATCAAACCGATCACAAAAGGATGATACCCAATCAGATCGAAAAATAAATAAGAAAATAAAATAGCAAGACTGCATGCTGCAAAGCGGGCTCCCGATGCTAAGAGGGATCTTTTCTTTGTCACCTGAATACACAGGATCGTAATAATCCCGGCAGCTGAATAATTTTGCAAGCCAAGCAATTGTGCAATATAAATAGCGATCGCTGTTCCTAATGCTGTTTTCAGCGTTCGGTAGCCGATTTTAAACATGATGTGATTCACTCTTTTCTGTCTTGTTTCCATTCACTTTTGTGAAATGATGAACTTTTTTTACTTTCCCCATTATAATCAAAAAAAGAAGGAGATGTTAAGTCTCCTTCTCTTATTTCTTTATAATATTTTTTGTAAAAAGTCTTTTGCGCGCTGTGAAGACGGTGATTCAAAAAATTGCACAGGGTTTGCATCCTCTACAATTTTCCCATCATTCATAAAGATCACGCGGTCAGCCACTTCTTTTGCAAAGCCCATTTCATGTGTGACGATGACAAGTGTCATTCCAGATTGAGCCAGCTCTTTCATGACCTCTAATACTTCCTTGACCATTTCTGGATCTAGAGCAGACGTTGGTTCGTCAAACAGCATAATGTCTGGTGTCATCGCAAGCGCACGCGCAATCGCTACACGCTGCTTTTGACCGCCTGACAGACGGTTCGGGAAATCATCTTTTTTCTCTAAAAGCCCTACCTTTTTGAGCAGGTCTTCAGCTTGTTTGATGCTGTCTTCCTTCGATTGATTCTTCACATTCATTGGCGCATACGTGATATTTTCCAGCACCGTTTTATGCGGGAAGAGATGGAAATGCTGAAACACCATTCCGATGTTCTCACGCACTTTTAGTGCATTCGTTTTTGGATTGGTGATTTCGGTGTCCTTAATCGTAATGACACCAGAAGTCGGCTTTTCAAGTAAATTCATGCAGCGGAGGAACGTCGATTTTCCTGAACCAGATGGTCCAATAACCGCAACAACTTCCCCTTCTTTAATGGTGGTGTCGATCCCCTTTAAAACTTCGTTTTTACCAAAAGATTTTGTGAGTTTCTCTATTTTAATCATTTGATTTTAACTTCCTTTCCACCGATTTGCCGACAAAGGTGAGAACAAGCACGATGACATAATAGATAAGACCCGCAAAAATAAGCGGTTCAAGATAATTATACGTGACGGCCCCTGCTTGATAGGCTCGTCTCATGACATCACCCAGTCCGATGACTGTTACAATCGCTGATTCTTTTGTCAGTGTAATCGTCTCATTCACAAGTGCAGGTGAAATATTTTTAAACGCCTGCGGAAGCAATAAGTCCTTCATCATTTTAGCATAAGGGATGCCTAAAGCAACGGCTGCTTCTTTTTGACCTTTATCAATGGCATTAATACCCGCACGAATAATTTCAGATACGTATGCCGCCGAGTTGAGTGAAAATGCCGCTACAGCAGCCCAGTATTGGTCGATTTGAAACCCAAGAAGCTGAGGCAGACCAAAATAAATAATGAGCAATTGAAGCACAAGCGGTGTGCCTCGGAAAATTGACGTATAAAAATCTGCAAGCCAAATGAGCGGTTTAAACACACTAATTTTACAAAGCGTTAATAAAATTCCTAAGATAAATCCAAGTAAAAGGGATACCACTACTATAGAAAGCGTGACCTTAAGTCCTTCTAGAATAAAGGGCATCTGAGGTATTACATCTTTAAAATCAAACATGACATTCTCCTTTTTTCTGCCTTCATACAAAACAGGAAAAAAGTTCAACATGAGTTGAACTTTTCAGCGCTTTTCTACTTGATTTTCTGGAATGACGCTGATCCTTTTCCTGACTTACTTTTCATCAGCAAACCATTTTTTAATTAATTTATCAAGTTCGCCATTATCTTTCATTTCTTTTAATGATTTATTAAATTTCGCTGTTAAGTCGCTGTTTTTCTTGAATGCAATGGCTGAACCTTCGTTTGAGCTGTTCAACCCAAATGCTTGGAAGTCTTTTTCCTTTTTCAAGTAACCAGCAGCTACTTTATCTTCAATAATTGCTGCATCAAAACGGCCTGCTTTAATCTCTTGAATGATATCAGAAATTTTATTACGGTCTTCAACTGTTAGGTTATATTTCTTTTGCAGTCCATTTGCTTCATCCTGTTGAATGGAACCTAATTGAACGCCGACTGTTTTGTCTTTTAAATCTTTCTCTGCCTTAATACCGCTAGATTTCTTTGATACAACCAAGTTTTTAGCATTGTAATAAACATCAGAGAAATCAACTTGCTTTTTACGTTTTTCTGTAGGTGTCATTCCTGCAAGGACAATATCAGCTTTGTTTGTTTTGAGGGCTGATACAAGGCTAGCAAAGTCCATATCTTGAATTTCTAGCTTGTAGCCGTTCTTTTTCGCTAGTGCTGTTGCAAGATCTACATCAAAACCGACAATTTTATCTCCGTCTTTTGATTCAAATGGCGGATAATCTGCTGATGTCGCCATCACGAGTGTCTTGTCATCTCCTGATGCGTTTGAATTATTAGAAGAAGTTCCGCATGCCGCGAGTGCAGCTGCAAGACCAGCTGTCATAAGTAATAATAACCACTTTTTCATATGATGATGCCTCCCAGTATTTAAAATCATGTATTGATTTGAATATTTATTCACTATAATGTATTTTAAACACTTTCTTTTTAAGATGCAATAGTATTTTGCTAAAATTATTTTGATTCTATTGTCTTATAAAACAAAAAGCAGACCGATCTAAAGACCGGACTGCTTTATATTTATTCATTCAAACGTCATATGTTAGATTTCTTCGCAATGCTCATCAAAAGCGGCTTGTAGTTTTGACACGACTTCCATTGGCTCATGCCCTTCAATTTCATGACGCTCGACCATTTTGATAATTTTTCCATCTTTTAATAAAGCAAAGGATGGTGAAGATGGCGGGAAGCCTTCAAAGTATTCACGAGCTCTTGCTGTTGCCTCTTTGTCCTGCCCAGCAAACACTGTCAGCAATTGATCTGGACGCTTATCGTAATGAACAGAATAGCCGGCAGCTGGTCTTGCAATACCGCCTGCACAGCCGCATACTGAATTCACCATGACAAGTGCCGTCCCTTTT
This sequence comes from Bacillus sp. FSL M8-0350, assembly GCF_038593345.1. NCBI lineage: Bacteria > Bacillati > Bacillota > Bacilli > Caryophanales > Bacillaceae > Bacillus > Bacillus sp. FSL M8-0350. The sequence continues at coordinate 2,322,164 of NZ_CP151985.1, forward strand.
TTAGTCAGTGCTTCGTCTACTTCTTCAGCTGACGTGAGCTCAGTGTAGCCTGCCTGCTTAATTTCTTCTCTCGCTTGTTTTACAATATCATTCATAAATAAATTAAAATCAATATTCATGTCCGTCCACTCCTTTTGCGTACCATAACCATTTTAACTCCATCATATCAAGGAAAACGCCTGCGGGCAAATGTGTTGTCTTATCCGCCGCCTCTTTTTCCGAACCTCGTTTATGAGCTGTCAAATTGGGGAAAAGTGATGATAAAGAGATGAAAGGGAGAACTGCGTGATGGCACAATTCAAAAAAGCGATGCTCATTTATAATGGAAATGCTGGACAAAAAAACATGGAAAAAACACTCGGTCAAACAGTGCCTCTTCTTTCACTACATATTGATGAACTCATTTTGAAACCAACAAAACAGCCAAATGATGCTTATGATTTCTGCCGTCATATTGATGAGACGGTGGAATTGCTCATCATATTAGGCGGAGATGGTACCGTGCATGAATGTATGAACGGTATTGGCGGCTTAGAAAAAAGGCCCGCTGTAGCGATATTACCAGGCGGGACATGCAATGATTTTTCTAGAACACTAGGTATTCCTCAACAAATGCAAAAAGCCGCTCAAATGATTGTAGACGGCAAAGAGAAAAAGGTCGACTTAATCAAAGCAGAAGATCGATACGTGTTAAACTTTTGGGGAATTGGGCTGATCGCAGACACGTCCAACAATATTAATGACAAGGAAAAAGCCGTACTTGGCAAAATCAGCTACTTCACAAGTGCCCTGCGCACCCTGCAGCAAACAGATCCTTTTCACGTACGCATTGAGACCGAAGAGGAAAGCTGGGTAGAGGAAGCTGTCATCGTTCTTGTCATGAATGGACATTTTATCGGTACAAATAAAATTGATTTGCCTCATGCAGCCATTGATGATGGAAAAGCTGAAATCTTAATTTGCAGAAATACGAGTTTCTCTGCTTTAAAAGAAATCTTCTCAATGAACCGGGAAGAGCTGGAGGATTTCACCGGCGATCTGTCTCTCATTCAAGCGTCCAGTATTCGTATCCACACAAAAGAGGAAATGGATGCTGATACGGATGGTGAGGTTTATATGACGGCTCCCTCTTCTTTAGAAGTGTTAAAACACCATTTGACCTTTATTGTTCCAGCAGAATAAAAAAACGCCCGATATCATTTTGATTCGGGCGTTTTTTTGATATAGCGTCTGTATAAATATTCAAGTGCATATCCGAGCAGCGTCCCGGCGAGAAGTGATATTCCTAAAAAGCTATTGGCTGCTCCTTTAAACCCGCCGACAATCAGCAGACAGTACACGATTTGAATAATTGAAACGATCGATATGATAAGCAGTAATCGTTCAGGATGATTGCGCGATTTAGAAATGTACCGCAGAAAAGCGAAGGCAATCGCTGTGATAAACATGAGACCAATCGTGAGAAAAGCAAAAAAATCTAGTCCAGACATATCATCGCTCCTTTCTCCTAGATGTGGAAATCCCCCTCTCATGCCGGGAGGGGGAAAATAATGTTTTAATAAACAGATGTCTGCTCGTCGATACCTTCAAGGATTTGTTTAATTCGTTGAAGAAATCTACCGCATACAAGACCATCTAGTACTCTGTGATCTAATGAGAGACAAAGATTGACCATGTCTCTTGCCGCAATCATTCCGTTTACGATCATTGGACGCTTCACGATCGATTCTACTTGTAAAATCGCCGCTTGCGGATAATTAATGATTCCCATAGATTGTACCGAACCAAATGATCCCGTGTTGTTGACAGTGAAAGTACCGCCTTCCATATCACTTTGCTTGAGCGTTCCTTGTCTCACCTTAAACGCAAGCTCATGAATTTCTTTGGCAATGCCCTTAATGGTCTTTTCATCCGCATCCTTAATGACTGGAACAAAAAGCGCGTCATCTGTAGCGACAGCAATCGAAACATTGATTGCTTTCTTCTGCACAATCTTATCTCCGGCCCACATACTGTTCATTTCAGGGAATTCCTTTAAGGCCTGAGCCACTGCTTTGACAAAGAACGCAAAGAACGTCAAGTTAAAGCCTTCTTTTGCTTTAAACTGATCCTTCAGCTGATTTCTTCTTGTCACTAGATTTGTCACATCGACTTCCATCATTGTCCATGCATGCGGAATTTCATGTTTGCTTCTCAGCATATTGGCGGCAATTGCCTGACGGATCGGCGTGACTGGCAGCTCAACATCACCAGGCATAGAAGGGACAGCAGGCGCCGCTTTTGCTTTAGATGACTGCGCAGGCTCCGGTTGAACGGCACGTTCATTGACAGGTGCTGTCTTCTCTTTGACGCCGCCGTTTTCAATAAGCTGTAGCAAATCTTTTCTAGTAATTCGCCCGCCTGCTCCCGTACCTTGAACAGCCGCTAAATCAATGCCATGCTCATCTGCTAAACGAAGAACGGCTGGAGAATAACGTTTCTTTTGACTTTGATTCTCATTTGTTTGATCTGCTTCAGGCGATTCACTTTGCTCAGGTGCTTCTTCTTCTTTCACGCTCTGCTGCTCGCTTCCTTCGACTTCAATTTCACAGAACACTTCTCCTACTTGCAGCGTTTCGCCTTCCTCAGCCGATAGCTTTGTAATCGTTCCTGTAAAAGATGACGGGACTTCTGCGTTCACTTTATCCGTCATGACTTCCGCAATCGGATCGTATTTATTCACATGATCGCCAGGTGAAACGAGCCATTTGCTAATGGTTCCTTCTGTTACACTTTCACCTAGCTGAGGCATTTTCATTTGTTCAATTGCCACTTTGAAACCCTCCTCTTTCTTAAAACGCCGCCAGCTCTCTCATTTCAGCTTCTACCTTATCCGGGTTGACCATGAAGAATTTCTCCATTGTCGGCGCATAAGGCATTGCCGGAATATCTGGTCCTGCCAGGCGTTTGATTGGTGCGTCTAAATCAAATAAGCAATGCTCCGAAATGATCGCCGCAACCTCACTCATGATGCTGCCTTCTTTTGTATCTTCCGTTAACAGAAGCACTTTCCCTGTTTTAGAAGCCGCTTCTATAATCGCTTCCTGATCAAGCGGGTACACTGTTCTCAAATCGAGAATATGAGCGGAAATGCCGTCTTTTGCAAGGCGGTCTGCTGCTTGCAGCGCAAAATGGACACAAAGGCCATATGTAATGACCGTGATATCATCGCCTTCACGTTTCACATCTGCTTTTCCAATCGGAAGAGTGTAATCCTCTTCAGGCACTTCTCCTTTAATCAGGCGGTATGCACGTTTATGTTCAAAGAACAATACAGGATCTGGATCACGCACTGCAGCCTTTAGAAGACCTTTGACATCATAAGGTGTAGAAGGCATCACAATCTTCAAACCAGGCTGGTTAGCAAAAATGGCTTCGACCGATTGTGAATGATAAAGCGCCCCGTGTACTCCGCCCCCATAAGGTGCGCGGATGACCATTGGACAGCTCCAATCATTATTTGAACGGTATCTAATTTTTGCAGCCTCTGAAATGATTTGGTTGATTGCAGGCATAATGAAATCCGCAAATTGCATTTCTGCAATTGGGCGCATTCCATACATCGCTGCCCCAATACCTACACCCGCAATGGCTGATTCTGCAAGAGGTGTATCCATGACGCGCGCTTCTCCAAATTGCTCGTAAAGACCCGCTGTCGCTTTAAATACGCCGCCTTTTTTCCCGACATCCTCTCCGAGCACAAACACTTTCGGATCTCGCTCCATTTCTTCTTTCATCGCCAGTGTAATGGCGTCTATATATGACATAACAGGCATTTTTCTTCCCCCTTACTCCGCATACACGTAACGAAGTGCGCTTTCTGCCTCAGCATAAGCTGCGTTTTCCGCTTCATCAGTAGCTTCGTTTACGATTTGCATAATTTCTTTTGTCATCTCTTCTTTCATTTCAGAAGTCATGACCTTTCCTTCGATTAAATACGTTTCATATTGGATGAGCGGATCTTTCTTTCTTGCTTCGAGCACTTCTTCTTTTTCTCGATAGCTTGAATCATCGTCATCACTTGAATGCGCAGTTAAACGGTAAGAGATTGTTTCAATCAATGTCGGACCTTCACCTCTAGCCGCACGGTCTCTCGCTTCTTTGACAGCGGCATATACTTCAAGCGGATCATTTCCATCAACAGTTACGCCAGGCATCCCATATCCAACCGCACGATCTGAAATGCGTTCACAGGCTACTTGTTTGTCATATGGCACGGAAATCGCATACTTATTGTTTTCACACATGAAAATAACAGGCAGTTTATGCACAGCAGCAAAGTTTGCGCCTTCATGGAAATCACCTTGGTTTGATGAGCCTTCACCGAACGTGACAAAGCTGACAAAGTTTTTCTGCTCTAATCGTCCAGCAAGGGCAATTCCCACCGCGTGAGGAACCTGCGTTGTGACAGGTGACGACCCAGTCACAATTCGATTTGCTCTTTGCCCAAAATGCCCTGGCATTTGTCTTCCGCCTGAGTTTGGATCGTCTTGTTTTGCGAAACCAGACATCATTAAATCTTTTGCTGTCATCCCAAAAGCAAGGACAACCCCCATATCACGATAGTAAGGTAAGACGTAATCTTCTTCTCTATTAAGAGCAAATGCAGCGCCGACTTGCTGCGCTTCCTGCCCTTGACAAGAAATGACGAATGGAATTTTCCCGGAACGGTTTAAAAGCCACATCCGTTCATCGATTTTTCTTGCTAGAAGCATTGTTCTGTATATATCAATTGCTTGTTCATCTGATAATCCTAATTCCTGATGACGCATGTTACTCATCATGTTTCCCTCCTTGATTAAAAATGGATCGCCTTCCCGTCAACAGCAAGGGCTGCCTCGCCAATCGCCTCTGATAAAGTCGGATGCGGGTGTATCGTCTGCCCCACTTCCCACGGGGTTGCATCAAGTACTTTGGCTAATCCAGCTTCAGATATCATATCTGTTACATGAGGACCAATCATATGAATTCCTAAAATATCATCTGTCTTTTGATCGGCAATGATTTTGACGAATCCATCAGACTCCCCGTACACAAGCGCTTTTCCAATCGCCATAAATGGAAATTTCCCTATTTTGACTTCAAAGCCCTGCTCTTTTGCCGCCTGTTCAGTGAGTCCAACACTAGCGGTTTCTGGGTGAGAGTAAACACATTTAGATACGAGCGTTTCATCGAGCGGCTTTGGATCTTTCCCAGCCATATGTTCTACAGCAATCATACCTTCGTGAGAAGCGACATGTGCCAGCTGAAGTCCGCCAATGACATCTCCTATTGCGTAAATATGCGATTCTTTCGTTTGATAATGTTCATTCACGACAATGCCTTGTTTTTCGGTTTGGATGTCCGTGTTTTCAAGACCTATGCCTTCGATATTAGGTACTCTGCCGACTGAAAGAAGGAGTTTTTCCGCTTCAAACGTCTGAATGTCTCCATCCTTTTCCGCTTGAATTGTCACGAGATTTTCCTGCTTTTCTACGCTATCTGGCAGTACCTTCGCATTTGTCACAAAAGTGATGCCTTTTTTAGATAACAGTTTTTCCATTTCTTTAGAAATGTCATGATCCTCTGTAGGCAAAATGCGGTCTGCAAACTCAATCACAGTGACGTTCACACCAAAATCATTGAGCATAGACGCCCACTCGATTCCGATCACTCCGCCCCCCACAATCAGCATCGACTGCGGAAGCTCTGGCAGTTCAAGTGCATCATCTGAAGTGAGGATGTGTGTTCCATCTGCTTCAAGCCCTGGCAGCACACGCGGTCTTGATCCTGTCGCGATGATAACCTGCTTTGGAATGAGCATTTCATTTTCCTCTCCATTTGCCATTTCTACGGAGATGGTTCCTGGCATTGGCGAAAAGATAGATGGGCCAAGAATACGGCCGATCCCTTCATATACATCAATTTTTCCTTGTTTCATTAAATGTTTGACGCCGCCTGCTAGTTTTTCGACGATCTCTGTTTTTCTTTTCTGCACATTGGCAAATTGCAAGGCAACGCCGCCTGCCTCAACACCAAAATCAGCTGCGCGTTTGACGGTTTGATAAACTTCTGCACTTCTGAGCAGCGCTTTAGACGGGATGCAGCCTTTATGAAGACATGTTCCGCCGAGCTTTTCTTTTTCTACAACTGCTGTTTTCAATCCAAGCTGTGAGGCACGGATGGCCGCTACATAGCCGCCTGTGCCTCCACCAAGAATGACGAGGTCATATTCAGTTGCCATGACTTGTCACTCCTTTCTTTTCCTGTTGATCATTTGGGTATTCTTTCGGTGATTCTTCTTCTTTTAAAATACGAAGCGCACCTTCTGCTAACGATTGCAGCTCATTTTCACCTGGAAACACGACAACATCTGAAATCCAGTCAATATAGCCGCGAATACTTGACGTAATTTGTTTGCTGTACGCAAGGCCGCCTGTTAATACAATGACGTCAACTGCTCCTTTTAAGACAGCGCTAGCCGCACCGATTTCCTTGGCAATCTGATAGCACATTGCTTCATAAATGAGCGCTGCCCGCTCATCACCCGCTTCAATCATGCGTTCCACTTTCACAGCGTCTGTCGTGCCAAGATAGCCCGCAAGCCCGCCTTCACCAATAATGCGTTTGAGCATTTCTTCTTGGGTATACTCCCCCGAAAAACAAAGATTCACAAGATCACCTGTCGGCAGGGTTCCCGCACGCTCTGGGCTGAAAGGACCTTCGCCATGCAGACCGTTATTCACATCGATGACTTTTCCTTTTTCATGAACACCAATGGTGATACCGCCGCCCATATGAGTAATAATCATGTTCAAATCTTTGTAACTTTTTCCAAAAGAAGCCGCTGTTTTTCTTGCGACTGCTTTTTGATTTAATGCATGAAAGATGCTTTTTCTTTCAATCGTTGGCAGCCCTGAAATACGAGCAATTGGCTTTAGTTCATCCACTACAACTGGATCGACAATAAAGGCTGGGATATTCAGGCCAAGTGCAATTTCCCTCGCGATGATTCCACCGAGATTGGATGCGTGCTGGCCGGCATATCCTTCTTTTAGGTCTTCCACCATTTGCTCATTGACTTCATATGTGCCTCCTTCAATCGGACGAAGGAGGCCGCCGCGCGCGCAAACTGCATCAAACTTTGAGATGTTCATCCCCTGTTCATGCAGTGTTTTCAAAATGGTTTCTTTACGGAATGAAAATTGATCAATGATATGAGGAAACTGCTTTAATTCTTCATCTGTATGTCTTAGTGTCGTTTCAAAAATAGAACGTTCATTATGAAACACACCGATTTTTGTTGAAGTAGAGCCAGGATTAATCGTGAGAATACGCCATTCATTTGTCAGCAAAAACAAAACCTCCGTTTCAACTCATTCTTCAATTTAGCGACGGCTTAAAATATGTTGACCATTTTGCAAGAATTGACTTCTTGATTTGCGCATTCTTTCAATTCTCTCTTCAGCCAATCTGTCTGCCGCTTTATAAGTTGGAATGGCATCACGGTTTGAAATTTCAATTACACGTTCAATATTTTGATAAATGCCTTCGACTTTTTTCATCGCACGATCTGCATTATAGCCATAAAGCTCATCAGCAACGTTAATCACACCGCCTGCATTGATCACATAATCAGGAGCATATACAATCCCCATTTCATGGATAAGGTCACCGTGATGCGTTTCTCTTAGCTGGTTATTTGCAGCACCTGCAATCACCTTTGCTTTTAACTTAGGAATGGTCAAATCGTTAATGGTTGCACCAAGTGCGCACGGTGCATAAATATCACATGCTTGATCATAAATATCGTCAGGGTCGACTGCTTTTGCGCCGAAGTCTTCAACAGCTCGCTTGACAGAGTCTTTGTTGATATCTGTGACAATGAGCTGCGCGCCTTCTTCATGCAGATGTTTACACAGGTTGTAAGCGACATTTCCAACACCTTGGACGGCAATTGTTTTTCCTTCTAATGAATCGGTCCCAAATGCAGCTTTGGCAGCGGCTTTCATCCCTTTGTATACACCGTAAGCAGTGACGGGAGACGGATTTCCAGAAGAACCAAATGCAGGAGAAATCCCTGTGACAAAATCGGTTTCTTCATGAATGAGATCCATGTCTTCTACCGTTGTACCGACATCTTCTGCCGTAATATAGCGGCCATTCAGCCCTTGAATGTAACGTCCAAATGCACGGAACATTTCTTCGTTTTTGTCTTTTCTCGGATCGCCGATGATGACCGTTTTTCCGCCGCCAAGATTAAGTCCTGCTGCCGCGTTTTTATAAGTCATTCCTCTTGCTAGACGCAGTGCATCCTCAATGGCTGCTTCTTCGTTTTCATACGTCCACATTCTCGTTCCGCCTAGTGCCGGCCCTAGTGTTGTATCATGAATCGCAATAATCGCTTTTAAACCAGACTGCTCATCCTGACAAAATACAAGCTGTTCATAATCGTATCGTTCCATATATTTAAAAAGTTCCATCGTGTTATTCCTCCTATTACTTCCGCTTAATTTGATGTACAGATGGCAAGCGCAATTGAATAAAGCTTACTTTCGGCTGAATCAGACCGGCTTGTTAAAGCAATCGGTGCCTTCGCTCCTGCCACCACAGCTCCCACTTTTGCATGTGCAAAGTAGATGAGAGATTTATAAAGAATGTTTCCTGCCTCAATTGTTGGCACAAGCAAAATATCTGCATGGCCGGCTACATCACTCGTAATATTTTTATGAGAAGCTGCCGTTTGAGAAATGGCATTATCTAAAGCAAGAGGCCCATCAATCACGCAGCCAGAAATCTGCCCCCGCCGGTTCATTTGCGCAAGACTTGCCGCAGTCAAAGTTGAATCCATTGCCGGATTCACGACCTCCACCGCAGAGAGCACTGCAACCTTTGGCATGTCGTTTCCGACAGCTTGTGCTACTTGAACTGAATTGATCGTAATCTCTCTCAGCATATTTAAATCGGGCGCGATGTTCATCGCAGAATCCGTGACATAAATAAAGCGGTCAAATCCCGGCACTTCGAATGCCGCAACATGTGATAGGACACTTGCCGTCCTGAGCCCATATTCTTTATTCAGTACCGCTTTTAAAAGAACGGCTGTCGGGACATGCCCCTTCATCAAAATATCTGCATGCTTCTCGCTCACTGCCTGCACGGCGATTTTGGCCGATTCTTCAGGAGAATCTGAATGTATAATATCAATCCAGTCCTCATTGATTTCATGCTGCTTCACTAGCTCCTTCAGGTTGCGTTTGTTCCCAACCAGGAGAAAGCGAGCGACCTTTCGTTCAATTGCCATCTTGATGGCATGAAGCACTTCTTCGTCTTCTGCATGAGCCACAGCCGCTGTTTTATTCTGCAGCTGGGCGGCTTTCATAATCAGATCGTCAAGCTTCATATATGCCCACCTTTCCTTGTGCTCGGTTCATGTTTTATTATGCAAGTTCCGTGCCAGTTTGAAATGCAATGAAATGAGGCAGTTCGCATGACATCCATGCAATCTTTTGCAGTTTACATGCATTTTATTGCATGCTATCTTTTGCAAGTTGATATTTATCCATTTTATAGTAAAGGTTCCGAATACTGATCCCTAACGTTTTCGCTGTTTTCGTGCGATTGAATTGGTGCTTTTCAAGGGTTTGTTTAATGAGCTGCGCTTCAAATGCCTCAACAGCATCCGATAGCGTCTCTCCCTCAAATTGACTGACAGCCAGTTCCTGCTGCTCTTTTTCTTCCTGATCTTCTGACTCCATGAACGAAATATGCCCCTCATCAATCCATTCTTCTTGCGGGTTCAAAAAGATCATGGCTCGTCCAAGTACATTTTCAAGCTCTCTTACGTTTCCAGGCCACTTATATGACCGCAGTCTATTAAGTGCCTGTTCTGTTAACCCGCTCACGTTCCGTCCATAGTCTAAATTGATCTTTTGGATGAGACGTTTGCTTAACGAGTCAATATCTTCAAGACGCTGCCTTAGCGGCGGGATGGAGATCGGATATCTGTTCATTCGATAATATAAGTCCTCTCTGAACTTTCCTTCCGCCATCGCTTTTTCAATATTGACATTCGTTGCCGTGATGACACGAACATCGACCGGTATAGCCTTTGTTCCGCCTACTCTTACAATTTCTTTTTCCTGCATGACGCGCAGCAGCTTCGCCTGTGTACTTGGCGTCATTTCACCAATTTCATCTAAAAAAATGCTGCCTTGGTTCGCCTCTTCAAACAGCCCTTTTTTCCCGCCGCGCCTTGCACCAGAAAACGCTCCTTCTTCATAACCAAAAAGCTCTGATTCTAAAAGGGTCTCAGATAAAGCTGCACAGTTGACCCGTACAAAGCGATTATATTTCCGGTCACTTTCATTGTGGATGGCGTGCGCAAACAGCTCTTTTCCAGTACCTGATTCTCCCCGGAGTAAAATCGTTGCTGGCGTTTTCGCGCCTAGCTTTGCCTGCTCAAGTGCCACAAGCATTTGTTCACTTTCTCCAATGATGTCTTCAAAAGTGTACTTTGCTTCAAGTGTTCGGATGAGCTGTCTTGCTTTATTTAATTCATTCGTGAGTGATTGAATTTCTGATACGTCATGAATGACGCCGACACTGCCTTTTAAGATGCCATCAACGATGACTGGCGCTACGTTGACGATCACATCCTTTTTATTCGGCCCGACTTTCATTCTGACGCCTCGAACTGGCCTTCTTGTTTCAAGTACCTTAAGATGCATACTTTCTCCTTCAGAAATATCTGCACCTGCTGGTTTCCCCACAACTTCTTTATCTGTTAATCCAGTCATTTTCGTATAAGCTCGGTTGATTAATATCCCTTTTCCCTGCTCATCAACAACTGATATGGCTTCATCCGACGATTGAATGATCGCCTCCAGCATCGTTCGCACTTCTTTAAGGTTGGTCACTTCCTCCGCAAGCTCAACGGCATCTGTAATATCTTTAAAGATGGATAAAGCGCCTAGCATTCTCCCCGCGTCATCAATAATTGGCAAACGCGTTGTGACAATTTGTATTTGCTGATTCAGAAATTGCTTTTGATTAAATTCTGGCTCTCTCGATCTTAAAATGTCAGGAAGCTTTGTATTTGGGATTACTTCTCGTATGTGGCGGCCAATCGCATCTTTTTGCGAACATCCAACCATTTTGGCCGCTGATCGATTAAATAGGACGACTTCTTCATCCATGTTTATAAAAATCATCCCGTCGTTCGTTGCATTAAAAATGCGGTCATGCTTATAGGTTTGTTCCTTTAATATTTGAATCAGCTGCTGTTTTTCTGACATTAATTCTGATATCACGTAAGCCATCGAACTTGGCACAATAACAGCATGCTCTGGCTTTTCTTCCATCAGTTCTTTCAGCACTGCTGAACTGCCTGTTGTTTCAATGATGATATCAATGTCATCTTTTATGTATTCTTTCCAATCCGTTGTCGTATCAATTCCATTCTTTTTCGCTTCTACCATCCCCGGTGCCTCAAGATCAAGGTCGGCGATCGCAATGATTTGAATCGTATTTGTTTTCAGCAATGTTTCAAGCAATGCTGATCCACCCTGTCCTGCACCGACAATCAAGACTCTCTGCATCCCGTTACCCCTTTATATGAAAAAATTTGCACACCATATTTTTCCGTTGCAAAAAATTGCACAACTCTTATATTACCACGTTTTCCTTTCTTGACAAAATATTTTTTGAATTAGACAATGGAAGTAAATGACGTTTAAGGGGACATTTGATGGGGAGAATACTTGCACTAGTGATTATTTTAATACCTGGCGCGCTTGCAGCACTTGGGATTAAGCTGCTGCGTGACACTGTTTTCGGCATCATCATTGCACCATTTCCATATTTATGGCTGCAAGGAATTGCAGGGTTGTTATTTTTAGGGGGAGGTCTTTATGTAGTGGCTGGCTTTATTTTATATAGAGACCGTAAACGAAATAAAGTGACTGCTCGCTTTAAGCAGAGATAAAACGTGAAAAAAGACCCGCTGATTTAGAGCAGGTCTTTATTTCATTTCTTCTCTTATTTTCACGGCTCGATCAGGAAAATCAGTGAAAATGCCATCGACACCTAAGGAAAACATGTTTTTCATTTGCTTTTCACTATTTACTGTAAACGGCCTGATCACTTGCTGAGCGGCATGGAGTGCTGACACCACCTCTTTGGTCACGCCGGCACCCTTTATATTCGGATGGTAGCCTCTTGCTGGTACTGTTTTTATATACATCTCCGGCTGATGGATCACATCCATTGTAAGAACAGCTAGTTCAACATGCGGCATCAGTTTGTGAAAAAGAGCTAAACTGCCGTGATGAAACGATGAAACAAGTACACGATCTTCTATTTGAAAATGCTCGATTTGCTTTTTTACTTTCTCTTCGATACCCGGATATCGATAAATGGAGTTTTTCAGTTCAATATTGATGATGAGCGATGATTGCTGCGTCACTAGCTCTAATACTTCCTCTAAAAGAGGAATGGATACAGCACCGGTTTCTTCGTAGAAAGAATGACTCGCATCTCCTGCTTTTAATTCTTCATATGTATGGTCTTTTACTAAACCTTTCATGTTCGTTGTTCTGTTCAGTTTCTCATCGTGAATGACAGCAAGTCTTCCGTCTTTCGTCAGCTGAACATCCAGCTCAATTCCGTCAGCTCCCGAAAGAAGTGCATGCTCGAAAGCTATCATGGTGTTTTCAGGATAAATGCCTTTAAAGCCTCTGTGTGCAAAAATTTTCGTCATAGGTCACCTCTAAATATGATGCTTCCTTTCATTATGACGTGTCTTTTTTCGTTTTTCCAGTTTTGAGCGCATAAAAAAACCTCTTCCGATTCATACGAAGAGGTTGACAGATAAATTCGATCACGTAATCGCTCTGATGGCTTGCTCTGTCGTCTCTGCGTCAAGAGCAAAAAGGGAAGAAACAACTGCGACTGCTGTAACAACGGTTACACCTAACAACAACTTTTTCATAAGATAACCTCCACTTTCTTTTGAAGTATTTGTGCATCGAATTTCTTTTCAAGAAAACGAATGGCATTTTGATAATCATTTCGTTCCTTGAAGTATTTCGATATTTGTTCAGACAAATCCTCAAGCTCCACATATAATCTATTTTTTTCTATGTAGTCTAATTTTTCTGAGAATACGTCTGCTGCCCCACTATTCTCGCACATCAAATCCAAAATTTCAAATTTTACTATATATTCATTATTTTGGATATCACAACTATACAAAATACCCTCTTTAATATATTCCCTCGCCTCTTGATCTCCTAAATGAACCAAGGCATTTGCCAGAACATATAAAGATTGGATGTAATAATGGCTATTGTCACGGTGAATTTGAATGCCCATCCCTTTTTTGGCATAATGTGCGCTTTTTTCATAATCATGCTTTGCATAATTAAGAACAGCTAAATTGTGATAGCATTTCCCAATCAGCACTTCATTGTTAATGCGCTTACTTTTCTCAAGTGCTTCTTGATACTTTTCCTCTGCTTCATCGAATTGGAACAAATCAATACAATTACTTGCATGTAAAATCAAGCTGTCAATCGCCTGCGCTGTGTACTCTTCATGCGCTTTGAATGTGTCAATGGCTTTTTTAATATGATTAATGGATATGAAATTTTGTTTCAGTTCGTAATAGATCGAAGCAACCTTATGGTGAAAAGTTCCTACTTCCAGGTCTTCGTTCACACGTTTCAGCCGCTGTTCTGCAATTTTGTAAAAACTAATGGCTTCATCATACTTTTTCACATATGCAGCATATTGGCCTTTGTAAAAGTAAAAATAAAAATTAATAATGTCATCTGCCTTCTCATCAAGCGTTCCGACACTTTTCATAATTTGATTGGCTTTTTCAATATTTCCAAGTAACATTTCGTGTCTGCCGTCAACAAGCTGATAATAAAGGAGAACTTCACGGTCTTCATCTGTATTTTTTAGCAAATTCTGAATTTTCTCTTTATAGACAGCAGATTTTTCTAGGTCATTCTGAGAAATGACCCTCGTCCACTTGCTAATTTCGTTCGCTACCTCAGCAGAGTGGATTTTCAGCTTTCCCATAACCTCACCCTCTTCTTTTCATTATTATAGCATAGTAAAAGAATGTGAAAATTATTAAATTCGACAATGGGAATATTCAGTTCAAATGGCACAATCTCTAAGAAGCCAGTGACTTTAAAACGCCAACCAATCAGGTCAATAGAAATAGAACTTTCGATCTCGTTTGCTTTAATTACCAAATCCATAAGACCTTTTACTCTCATCCTTTTTCTTACGAATGAGCGTTTTCTTCTTCTATTTTGAAAACTTAATGATCGATTGGCGCAGCTGATTACCACTACTTTATGTCATTTTTATTTTATTCATGCTTTATTTTTCATTTTATTCTGAAAATAAAGATGCCCGTTTGTCCAATTTAAACATTAAGATGATTTTATCAAACCTAACCAATTTTTGACAACATCTTTCAAAAGAAAAAAACGTCTCAATGAAGAAACGTTTTTTCATGAAAAATATACTAGCTTGCTCTATGCTCTAAACGCAGACGATCAGCTACCATGGCAATAAATTCTGAATTGGTTGGTTTCGCTTTTGACATGCTGACGGTATAACCAAACAGTGAAGAAATGGAATCAATGTTTCCTCTGCTCCAAGCGACTTCAATGGCATGACGAATCGCTCGTTCTACCCTGCTGGCAGTCGTGTTAAATTTCTTTGCAATGTCTGGGTACAACACTTTAGTAATGCTTCCGAGAAGCTCAATGTCATTGTACACCATAGAAATCGCTTCTCTTAAGTATAAATAGCCTTTAATATGAGCGGGCACGCCAATCTCATGAATAATGGTCGTAATGCTCGCATCTAAGTTTTTACGTTTCGGTTCAGGTTTGTTACGAAGAACACTGTTTTGGATTGATGAAGAGCGATGGGTAACTTGTGTGCCGTTTCCACTGACTTGACGAATATGACCTACTAGGTTTTCCATATCAAATGGCTTTAAAATGAAATAGGATGCGCCCAAATCAACTGCTTTTTTCGTGACATCTTCTTGTCCAAATGCCGTTAGCATAATCACACTTGGCTGTTTTGTCATTTCATTGTTTTCACGGAGGCGTTCTAGTACAGCAAGACCGTCTAAATGAGGCATAATAATGTCTAAGAGGAGAACGTCGGGCTCTTTATCTTTAAATAATGTCAGGCATTCCTGACCATTATACGCCACGCCAAGTACTTCCATATCTTCCTGTCCCTCAATGTACTCTGTCAAAAGGCCAACAAGCTCTCGATTGTCATCAGCTACACACACTTTAATTTTCTCCACGTTCTTTCCTCCCCAATGTCGATTCCTTTAGTCTTTTGCATTTCTCTTCTGAGTGTTCAATTCGACAAAACCATGCTATCCCCTTTAAAAAACTTTAATTTTCCGAATAATAGAGCATTATCTAGCTTTTTCTACGTTTTTCTTAACGAATCGACGATTATTGCAATTTGACAACAAGCTTTTTTCCATTTTGTCGAAAAATCTCTTTTTCCTTATTTTATAACATGATGGAAGAGAAAGAAAGGGTAGAAAAAAACTGCCGGAAAATTCGCGGCAGTTTGATGATCAGCTTGCTTTTTTGTTTTTTTGATAAAGGTCGATTCCTGCTTCTGACAGCATCCATTCAATGTGTACGCCGTACCCGCTAGTCGGATCATTGACGAATACGTGTGTGACAGCTCCAATGACTTTGCCATTTTGGATGATGGGGCTTCCGCTCATTCCTTGGACGATTCCGCCCGTTTTGCTTAAGAGCCGCTCATCTGTTACCTTTAATACCATTCCTTTAGTTGCTGGGAATTTCTGCGGTGTTGTGCTGACAATTTTAATATTAAACTTCTCCACTTTATCATGATCCACAACGGTTAAAATTTCTGCTGGGCCTTCTTTTACTTCATTAGATAAAGCGACTGGAAGTGGTTTATCTGCTACATGATTTTCAAGCTTTTCGGTTAACGTACCAAAGATACCAAAAGGGCTGTTGCGGGAGATATCTCCTATTGTTTTTCTTTCGGAAGAGAATCTCGCCAATTTTTCTCCAGGATTGCCTCCTGTGCCTTTTTCAATCGATGTCACGGTTGATCTAACAATTTCACCATTGTCGACAACAATTGGTTTTTTTGTATCCATGTCAGAAATCACATGCCCAAGGGCACCATATTTTTTAGATGAAGGTTCAAAAAAGGTCATCGTGCCGATTCCTGCTGCAGAATCACGAATGTAAAGACCAATTCGATAGATGCCTTCACTTGCATCTTTTGCGGGTGTTAATGTTGTTTGAAAGGTTTTATGATCTCTCTTTATGAGCAAACGAAGCGTTTCACCCGTTTTCCCTGCTTTCTGAATAAATGGGGTGAGGTCATTCATTTTCTCCATTTTTTGACCATTGATTTCAATGATCATATCCCCTGATTGAATGCCTGCGGCTTCACCTGGTGATTTTTTGCCGTCTGCTGTTGTGATTTGATGAAAACCTACAACGAGAACTCCTACAGAGTGGAGCTTGACGCCAATGGATTGTCCTCCAGGAATGACTTTTAATTCAGGGAGAACGTCAACTTTTGTTTTCTTAATAGGAAATCCTTTAAAATCATAAACAATTTCGGCTTTTCCCGCCTTTTGTCCTGTAATATCCAGCTGATTCTTTTTCTCTGAAAAGCTAAAGGCTGGTGAAGAAGCATTGGCTGACGCTTCAATCGATGTGTCAATTGAGTGCTTTTGTTTTTCAAATACAGCAACATTTGTTGGAATGCTGATGTACTCCTTCACTATGCTCATAAACCCTGTACTTATTAAAGAAACAAGGAGAATCACACCAATGGCTTTTCTCATCTTTTCGGGCATTCATTTTTCACTCTCCTCGCTCCTTACCCACACCAGAACACTCATGTTTTGGCTACATCTTTACTTTTGCCTTCTTCGAGAGGATTTATAACCGGCAGCTTTAGAAAATGATTGGATAAATTGATAAAAGAAAAAGACGATTTTATGGGTATATACGCCGGCTTTTACACAACATAAAAAAAGGCAGCTGATGATTCAGCTACCCTGTTGTTTTGACATCATTTGCTTGGTGCAATAGTTCTTTTGCGTGCTGTTTTGTCAGCTCAGTCACTTCCACACCGGCAATCATCCGGCCAATTTCACTCACTTTTTCTTCATGACTTAATGGTTTGACACTCGTCAGTGTTCTGCCCGCTTTCGAGCGTTTAGAAATGAAGAGATGCGTGTCAGCCATTGCGGCTACTTGAGGCAGGTGTGTAATACAGAGCACTTGTGATCCAGACGCAACTTTGTAAATTTTCTCAGCAATGGCTTGTGCCACTCTGCCGCTGACACCTGTATCAACTTCATCGAAAATAATGGATGTGACGTCTTGTTTAGCTGAGAAAATACTCTTCACAGCGAGCATGACACGTGAAATTTCTCCACCTGAGGCTACTTTCGATAAAGATTTCATCGGTTCGCCTGTATTTGTAGAAATGACAAATTGTGCTTGGTCGATTCCATTTTTCCCGAGCTGGACAGGTTTTCCGTCTAATAGCGGACAATCAGTGCTGCCAAATGGCGCATATCGAACAGAAAAAGCTGTGTCAAATGATGACTTCTCCATATACAAATCCTTGAGCTCTGTTTGAATTTGCTTTGCTAGCTTTTTGGCCCATTTTTTACGCAGCTCCGAAACGTTAAGTGCTTCCAGCAGAGCATCACGGCTCATCGCATCTAATTTATTTTTGAGCGTCTGCAGATGGCTGTCTCGATTTTGGATTTGATCTATTTCTTCTTCAATCTTCGCCGCATACTCCAAAATTTCCTCAACGGTTGTGCCGTATTTTCGTTTTAACTGCTTCATTTCATTCAGCCTGGACTCAATAAAATCAAGACGAGCCGGATCAAATTCTAATTGATCCAGCATGCTTCGCATTTGGAAAGTTGAATCCTCTAATAAGTAGTAGGAGTTCGACACTTGTTCAGATAACTTTTTCAAATCATCGTTGATTTCAGACACCTGCTCAAGCTCGCTTGAGGACATACCAACCCAATCTAGTCCTCCTTGCTCATTACGCAAAGCGTTGTACGCGTTTTGGAGTGAAGAATAGATTTTTTCGTAGTTGCTGATTTGATGTCGCTCTTCCTGAAGCCTCTCATCTTCCCCCAGCTCTAATTGTGCCGCCTCAATCTCCTCTAGCTGAAATTGCAGTAAATCTAAGCGGTGCACCATTTCCTGCTCATTCTCAGACAGCTGCCTGAGCTTTTGAGCCGTCTTCATATATTGATCATATGCTTCTTGATACTGCAAGAGAGCCGGTGCAATTTCTTCTGCTCCAAATTGATCGAGCAAATGCAGATGATTTTCATCTTCCATGAGCAGCTGGTTATCGTGCTGTCCATGTATATCAAGCAAAAGCCGTCCTACTTCCCGTAAAAGTGAGATGGTGACAAGCTTTCCATTAATCCGGCAAATGCTTTTCCCGCTGTTGTTAATATCACGGCGGAGGATCATCATTTCATCTGATGCGTCAATTCCCTGCTCTTCGCATAGAGCAAATACAGGATGATCGGCTGGTACAAGAAAAAGCCCTTCCAGCTCTGCTTTTTTTTCACCGTAGCGGACAAATTCAGAGGAACCTCTTCCTCCCACGAGAAGTGAGACAGCGTCAATCATGATGGATTTTCCGGCACCTGTTTCCCCCGTTAGAACCGTTAGTCCTTTTTCAAATGAAACCGTTAACTCTTCAATGATTGCAAAGTTTTTAATGGTTAGTTCTGCTAACACTCATTTGACACCTCTTTTAGTAAACCTGATTCTTTATAGAAGCTCTAAAATTTTGCTCGAAACTGTCTCTGTATCATCTGGGGTGCG
Organism: Bacillus sp. FSL M8-0350; assembly: GCF_038593345.1. Lineage (NCBI taxonomy): Bacteria > Bacillati > Bacillota > Bacilli > Caryophanales > Bacillaceae > Bacillus > Bacillus sp. FSL M8-0350. The sequence goes on from NZ_CP151985.1 coordinate 2,341,114, forward strand.
GCAAATGATTAAAATGGTATCATCCCCGCAAATCGTTCCCATAATTTCTTCCCAATCTAAATTATCCATTAAAGCACCAATCGCCTGAGCATTACCCGGCATTGTTTTAAGAACAATTAAATGACTGGCAGCATCCATTTTAATAAATGCATCCATTAGGGACCGCTTCAGCTTTGACAGCGGATTAAACCGCTGATCCGCAGGAAGACTGTATTTATATGTTCCATTGTTCGTCGGAACTTTCACTAAATGTAATTCTTTAATATCTCTAGAAACGGTCGCTTGTGTGATGTTATATCCATCGGCTTTCAAAATATCGACCAATTCATCTTGTGTTTCGATTTCTTGGCTCGCAATGATTTCTCTAATTTTAATATGCCTTTGACCTTTATTCATATTTGACCCCCCTAGGCGTTTTATTCTCAGTTTGTCTTTACGTTCTATGTTATATGATGCACAGTTCAAAAAACAAGCATTACGTGAGATACGGCCAATTCTTGTCTTTTGACCATGTAAAAAGGAATAATAGCGAGCTATTATTCCTTTTGTTTCAATGATTTCATGTGTCAGCCGGCTCAGGGCTGTTTTTCTTTTCTTTCAATACAGAATGGGCTTCCTTCACGACCTTCTCAAGTTGTGAAGCAGGAAGTGCCGCATTTTCTTCTTGATCAGGATGAAGCACTAAATGAAGCAGAAATTCAATATTTCCATCTCCACCAGTGATAGGCGAAAATGATACATCCTTTACATCATAACCTTCTTTTGCAGCAAATTGATTCATCTCTTCTAGTACACCAAGGTGGACAGAGGGCTCACGCACGATGCCTTTTTTCCCAACAAGCTCTCTGCCTGCTTCAAATTGAGGCTTGACGAGCGCAATACAGTCACCACCCGGCACAAGAATATGCTTTAAAGCCGGCAGAATGAGTTTGAGTGAGATAAAAGATACATCAATCGATGCCACTTCTGGCAACCCTTCAGTAAAATCAGCTGGGACGGAATGGCGGAAATTGGTGCGCTCCATGACGATGACCCTGTCATCCTGCCTTAATTTCCACGCAAGCTGATTGTAGCCAACGTCTACAGCATATGATTTGACTGCTCCATTTTGAAGAGCACAATCTGTAAATCCGCCTGTGGATGAGCCAATATCAATCAGCAATTTCCCTTTAACTGTCAGGTCAAATTCTTTGAGCGCTTTTTCGAGCTTTAACCCGCCGCGGCTTACGTATTTGAGAGGATTCCCTTTCACTGTGAGCGGTGTATCACGAGCAATTTTCTCTCCTGGTTTATCCAAACGGTTTTCATTTGAGTAAACGATCCCTGCCATGATGGCACGCTTTGCTTTCTCTCTTGTTTCCATTAGTCCTTGTTCGACTAATAAAACGTCAAGTCGTTCTTTCTTTGATGTCATGATCCAATTCCTTTTCTTGGTGCTGCTGGAAGCAGGTCACGTAAAGTCTCAGCAACCTGTGCTTTCGTCAGTCCAATTTCTTCAAGCAGGGCATCAACACTTCCATGCTCAATAAATTCATCTGGGATACCCATACGTTCTACTTTGATATGTGATGCTTTCTTGTCGTGTAGAAATTCTAATACGCTGCTGCCAAACCCGCCTTGAAGCACAGCTTCTTCAATCGTTAAAATCGGAATCCCTTCAGAAAGAATGTCATGTAGCATCGCTTCATCAAGCGGCTTAATAAACCGAGCGTTGACGACACGAATTGATTTCCCTTCTTTTTGAAGCTCCTCAGCTGCTTGCAGCGCCATTTTAATCGTCGTTCCGAATGTTAAGATGACGGCATCCTTCCCTGGACGAAGAACCTCCCAGGACCCAATCGGAATGGTTTTCAGCTGTTCATCCATTTTCACGCCAAGACCATTTCCACGCGGGAAACGCATGGCAATAGGACCGTCATCATACTGAATGGCTGTATTGACCATGTGCTGGCCTTCATTTTCATCCTTCGGCATCATGAGCACCATATTCGGCATATGACGCATGAAGGCAATATCAAACACACCTTGATGCGTTTCTCCATCTGCACCGACAAGACCCGCACGATCAATTCCGATAAAAACATTGAGGTTTTGGCGGCAAATATCATGCAGCACTTGATCATAAGCTCTTTGCAGGAATGTTGAATAGATTGCTAAAAATGGCTTCATATCCTGCGTCGCAAGCCCAGCTGCCATTGTGGCTGCATGCTGCTCAGCAATTCCTACATCAAACATTCGCTCTGGAAATTCCTTTGCAAAGCCTTCAAGTTTTGAGCCAACAGGCATCGCAGGCGTGATGGCCACAATTCGCTCATCTTTTCGCGCAAGCTTTCTGACTGTTTCACTGACAAGACCACTCCATGACGGTGCAGCAGCTGCTGGTTTTACAAAATCACCTGTATCAATTTTGTATGGACCTGTGCCGTGCCAAGTCCCGATTTTATCGGATTCTGCCGGCTGATAGCCTTTTCCTTTTTTCGTGATGACATGCAGCAGGACAGGACCTTTTGTTTTCTTTGCATATTCAAGGTTTTCAAAAAGATCTTCATAAGAATGTCCATCAACAGGACCTAAGTAAGTGAATCCCATTTCCTCAAAGAACATGCCAGACACTAGTAAATACTTGAGGCTGTCTTTAATACGCTCTGCTGTGGCAGCAAGCTTTCCGCCTACAGCTGGGATCCGCTTGAATAAATATTCGAGCTCGTCCTTTACCCATTGGTACTTGCCTGCTGTGCGCAGTCTGCCAAGCATGGTGTGAATTGCACCGACGTTTGGTGCAATACTCATTTCATTATCGTTTAAGATAACGATCATGTCTTTCTTTTCATCACCGATATGATTCAGAGCTTCAAGCGCCATACCTCCGGTTAATGCACCATCTCCGATAATCGGCAGGATATATTCATCTGTCCCTTTAATATCCCGCGCCGCCGCCATACCCATCGCGCCAGATAATGACGTTGAGCTGTGGCCTGTTTCCCAAACATCATGCTCACTTTCATTTCGTTTAGGAAAACCGCAAAGTCCTTTATATTGACGAAGTGTATCAAACTCCGCCCCTCTTCCAGTTAACAGCTTGTGAACATAAGACTGATGTCCAACATCCCAAAGGAATTTGTCTTTCGGGCTGTCAAATACTTTATGAAGGGCAACCGTGAGTTCAACGACACCCAGGTTTGGACCGATATGCCCGCCAGAGTTAGCCAAGGACTCAATTAAAAACATGCGAATGTCAGCACTAAGCTCCTCTAATTCTGCATTTGACATTCCTTTTAGAAACGTTGGATTTTTTATTGATAAAAGATCCAATCAGGATCAACTCGCTTTCAACAAAATTTCTATCTACATATATAATGCCTTATTCCTATGAAAACCAAGCGGGAATAAGAGTTGTCTCATCATGATAAACTGTTTACAGTTTACCACAATTGCTCGAAGACCCTCAAATCTAGGCTGTTTTTAATGATCTCTTGAGGCGATCAGATCACATAACTCATGCAGCAATTGCTGCTCTAATTCAAGATTTGAGACAATTTCTTTTGCACGTGTGATGTGCTCGTGCAGCTTTTCTTTTGCTCCTGAAAGCGTTAATAAAGAAGGATATGTCGACTTTTCATTCGCTGTATCAGAGCCGACTCGTTTTCCTATTTTTTCTTCGCTTCCTTCGAGGTCTAAAATGTCATCACGGATTTGAAAAGCAATGCCAATATGATAGCTGAATTCTCTTAGTTTTTCGATATCGTCATCTGATGCTCCTGCCAGCATTGCACCTGCTGTGACGCTGAATGTGAGAAGCTTTCCTGTTTTCCGGGCATGAATGGATTCTAGTTCAGCAAGCGGGACTTGTTTTTGCTCTGCTTCCATGTCATCAAATTGACCGCCAACCATTCCTAGTGCACCTGCTGACCGCACAAGCTCATCTACGATTCTAAGCTTTTGGTCAGAAGTGACGCTGCTAGATAGCTGCGATGTAATGAGGCGAAAGCTTTCCGTTAAAAGTGCATCACCAGCGAGAACCGCTGTTGCTTCCCCGTATACTTTATGGTTAGTCGGCTTTCCTCTGCGAAGGTCATCATCGTCCATGCAAGGAAGGTCGTCATGTATCAAAGAATACGTATGAATCATTTCTACAGCACAGCCAACCGGTATGCCATCTTCTTCGTTTTTTCCGTAAGCATGTAATAAAGCAAGAACGAGAACAGGGCGAAGTCTTTTCCCTCCAGCTTCAAGAGAGTAAAGCATCGAAGATTTTAAGTCTTCTGGAATCTTCAATTCCTGAACATATGTAAATAAATACTCTTCAATGGCCTGTTTTCGTGTTGTTAAAAAATCCTGCAAATTACTTGTCACCAGCATCTGCCTCCTTCACCGAGAAAGGAGCCAGTTCACCGTCCTCTTTTAAAATGAAATCCATCTGCTTTTCAACGTGCTGTAATTTTTCATGACAAAGCTTTGAAAGTGTCATGCCTTCTTGAAAATAATGAATGGCTTGCTCAAGTGGTACATCTCCTTCTTCGAGCTTTCCAACGATCTCCTCAAGACCTTTCATCGCTTCTTCAAATGTCATTTGTTCTTCTTTTTGTTTATTTGATTCTGTCATGATGATTGCCCCTCCTTCTCAATAACCTCACAAATCAGCCGTCCATCTTTCATGGTGATAGCCAGCTGATCTTTCGTATCGACTTGGTTTACACTTTTAATCAGTTCATCGTCTTTATAAGCTAAACTATAGCCTCTTTCCATCACTTGAAGTGGATTTAATGCATTTAGTTTACCAAGAACAGATTGGAACTGCGAATGAATTGTTTTCATTTGCACATTCATGCTGCGGATGAGCTGTTCTGTTTCATTGGCGTGACGTTTTTTCGCCTGAAGCAGCTGCTCTTTTGGATGAAGCGGCTTCAGCCTGTATGTCTGGCGGTCTAGTTGACTGCGTTTTTGTTCAATTTGTCTCGTCAGCTGTTTTTGAAAACGGTCAAATACCAAATCGAATTGCTGCTCTTTTTGCTCCTGCAAACGTTTTGGAAAACGGAAGGCATATGAGGATTGCAGCGCCACAAGACGGTCTTTCGCTTGTGATGTTCGATTCTTCACGGCCCTTGTAAGCCGAATGTCGATGGATTTGATTCGTTCTATTAAATCGGCTGTGCTTGGAACAGCGAGCTCAGCTGCTCCTGTTGGTGTGGGTGCTCTCATGTCTGCAGTGAAATCACTGATCGTAAAGTCCGTTTCATGCCCAACTGCAGAAATGATTGGAATGTCTGATGCGAAGATCGCTCTTGCGACAGCTTCTTCATTAAAGGCCCAAAGTTCTTCGATCGAACCGCCTCCTCTTCCGACAATCAAGACATCACAGATCTGTTTTTCATTTGCTTCTTTGATCCGCTCTACAATTGAACGGATGGCATTTTCACCTTGGACAAGCGCCGGAAGCACAATGATTTTCGCCTGCTGATAACGCCGGTTAATCGTTGTGATGACATCTCGAACAGCCGCTCCAGTTGGGGATGTAATGACACCAACAACCTCTGGATATTCAGGAATTGTTTTTTTATAGCGCGCATCAAATAAGCCTTCACTTGCCAGCTTTTTCTTCAGCTCTTCATAAGCGAGATGAAGAGCACCAACACCATCAGGCTGCATTTCTTTTGCATATAATTGATAGTTGCCGCTTGGTTCATATACTTGAATCCCGCCGCGTACAAACACTTTCATTCCGCTTTTTGGTGAAAAAGGCAGCTTTGCTGCGGAACGCTGGAACATGACGGCTTGCATGCGTGCGTTTTCGTCTTTTAAGGTGAAGTACACATGACCTCTTGAATGAATCTTCACATTGGATAACTCACCTTTGATCCAAATATCTTCTAAATGCGGATCAACATCAAATTTTCTTTTTATGTATTTTGTAAGGGCTGTGACCGTCACAAAGGCTTTTTCACTCATGACGTATTCCTCCTCTTCAAAAACGCACATTCATCCACCGGCAGCATGCAGGTGGATGAATGGATAAAGCTTATGCTAATGTACGTTTTGCTGATTTAACCGTATTGTGTGCAAGCATCGTAATCGTCATTGGACCGACTCCGCCAGGGACTGGCGTGATATAAGAAGCTTTTTCTTTGGCTTCTTCAAAATCAACATCCCCAACAAGCTTCCCAGTATCCAAACGATTGACTCCTACATCGATGACAATTGCGCCTTCTTTGATTTGGTCAGCTTTAATAAAGTTTGCTCGACCGACGGCAACAACTAAAATGTCCGCTTTTAACGTATGTTCTGAAATATTTGCCGTTCTTGAATGGCAGTAAGTAACCGTTGCATTTTCGTTTAACAGCAATTGTCCCACTGGTTTCCCGACAATATTGCTGCGCCCTACAACAACCACTTCTTTTCCAGAAAGACTGACACCCGTTTTGTTCAGTAATTCAACAATGCCTGCTGGTGTACAAGGTAAGAATGTATCTTCTCCAAGCAGCATTTTCCCGATATTTAATGGATGGAAACCATCTACATCTTTCTCAGGTGAAATACGTTCAATGACGGCTTTTTCAGAAATATGTTTTGGCAGTGGAAGTTGAACAAGAATCCCGTGGAATTGATCGTTCGCATTGTACTGATCAATCAGCTGAAGCAATTCTTCTTCTGTTAAAGAAGCATCTAAATGATCAAGCTGAAAGTGCATGCCCATTGCTTCTGCTGCTTTTTTCTTCCCGCGTACGTAAGAAAGTGAGGCCGGATCATCACCGATTAGAATAACGGCAAGACCAGGTGTGACTCCTTTTTGTTTTAGCTCTTCTACTTCTTTTGCTAATTGTTCACGTTTTTCTTTTGCTGTTTCTTTCCCATCGATGATTGTTGCTGTCATGTCGAATCCTCCTATTGCTGCTTTAGGTCGTTTTTAATGTTCGAAAGTACACCATTTACAAATTTCGGTGCTTTATCATCGCCGAATAATTTGGCGAGTTCAATCGCTTCATTCATTGAGACACTAACTGGGATGTCTTCTTGATACACCATCTCGTACACAGACAGCCTTAAAATGGCTCTGTCTACGTTTGCAATACGGTCGAGTTTCCAATTCACTAGATGCTGTGAGATCATGTCATCAAGCTTGTCCTTTTGTTCAAGCACACCGAAAACCAGTTCCTCGAAAAAAGGATCTGATTCTTGTTCATCCAGCGCATGTGTAATGGCCTCTTTCGGATCAATATTGCTCACATCAATTTGAAATAATGTTTGTAGCGCCTTTTCTCTTGCAGTTCTTCTTTTCATTATTTACTCCTTTAACCACTTTATCCGCTTGTCGTTAAGCCATACAGAGATCATAACATATTTTGACCGTGGTCGCACCAAGATCCATGCGAGCTGTGACGAAAAACGAATCAATCAACGTGTGACGTTATCAATATTCGGAAATTACTCAAAAATGGGCTTTAAAAAACCAAAGAGGCAATGCCTCCTTGGTTTCACTTGAACCCTATTTTACATTTCTTGATCTACTTCAGCCTCAGGTGCTTTTGTTTCAAATTGAATGCCAACGACATGAATGTTAATTTCATTAATCGTTAAGGCAGTCATGTTCAAAAGGGTTTGACGGATATTTTCTTGTACAGCAGTGGATACCTTTGGAATGGATAGGCCAAATTCAACCACACAATACACATCGATTGTGATGCCTTCATCAGAGACATCTACTTTTACACCTTTACGGTGATTTTTCTTACCAAAGCGTTCTGCTACATCAGCAGCGAAATTGCCGCGCATTTCGGCAATGCCTTCGACTTCTGAAGCGGCGATCCCAGCAATGACTTCAATCACTTCTGGTGCAATTTGCACTTTTCCCAATTGATCTTCATCAAGGTTCATTTCAAGCAAATTGTTTTCTGACACGATCATTCACCTCCGAAAGCTGTGATTATTTCATGATTTGGTATGTTTCTAAAAACTTCGTATTAAAGTTACCGCTCACAAATGTTTCATGCTCGAGCAATCTAAGGTGGAATGGAATCGTTGTGTAGACTCCTTCAATGACGAATTCTTGAAGCGCCCGTTTCATTTTTGCAATCGCTTCTTCTCTTGTCTTACCATATGTGATCACTTTTGCAATCATGCTGTCATAATATGGCGGAATCACATAGCCCGGATAAGCGGCAGAATCAACTCGTACACCTAAACCGCCTGGCGGAAGATACATTTTAATTTCACCAGCTGAAGGCATGAAGTTTTTCTCTGGGTTCTCTGCATTGATGCGGCATTCGATCGCCCAGCCTTCATATACGACATCCTCTTGTGTAAGTGAAAGCTTCTCACCTGATGCAACCTTGATCTGTTCTTTGATCAAGTCTACACCTGTGACCATTTCTGTCACAGGATGCTCTACTTGAATACGAGTATTCATTTCCATGAAGTAGAACTTCTCTTCATTATAATCATAAATGAATTCGACTGTTCCAGCACCTGTATATTCAACAGCTTCTGCTGCTTTTACGGCTGCTTCACCCATTTGCTCACGGGTGTCTGCATTTAGTGCTGGTGATGGCGTTTCTTCAAGAAGCTTTTGCATTCTTCTTTGGATCGAGCAATCACGCTCTCCTAAATGAATCGTATTGCCATGCTGATCTGCAAGCACTTGAATTTCCACATGTCTAAAGTCTTCAATGAACTTTTCTAAATAGACACCAGGGTTCCCAAAGTTTTGCGCCGCTTCCTGCTGCGTGATGGTGACTCCGTTAATAAGCTCTTCTTCTGTACGAGCCACGCGGATTCCTTTACCGCCTCCGCCTGCAGTTGCTTTAATAATCACAGGATACCCAATACTAGCTGCTGTTGAAACAGCATCATCAAGATCTTTTACAATTCCTTGAGAACCAGGGACGATCGGAACGCCTGCATTCTTCATTGTTTCTCGCGCGACATCTTTCGTTCCCATTTTGGAAATCGCTGACGCAGTTGGTCCAACAAAGATCACATTACATTCCTCGCAAAGCTCTGCAAAGTCTGCATTTTCTGCTAAAAAGCCGTATCCTGGATGGATGGCATCTGTTCCTGTTAATTTTGCTACGCTGACAATATTTGTGACATTTAAATAACTATCTTTAGAAGCAGTCGGTCCGATGCAATATGCTTCATCAGCCATTTGTACATGCAGCGAATCACGATCCGCTTCAGAAAATACCGCAACAGTTTCAATTCCAAGCTCTTTACAAGCGCGGATAATTCTAACTGCGATTTCTCCTCTGTTTGCAATTAATAGCTTTTTAATCATGATCGTACTCCTTACTCTGCTTTCACTAGAAAGAGGGGTTGTCCGAATTCTACAAGCTGACCGTTTTCAGCTAATACTTCGACGATTTCACCTTTTACTTCTGCTTCGATTTCATTAAACAGTTTCATCGCTTCCACGATACATACAACAGTGTTTTCCTTCACCTTAGAACCTGTTGTCACGTATGGATCTGCTTCTGGTGAAGAGGAAGCATAAAATGTGCCAACCATTGGGGATGTGATTTTATGCAGATTTTCAGACGCAGCTGCCTCTTGTGCAGGGGCTTCGGTCTGAGCTGGAGCTTGTGCTGTAGGAGCTTGTTGAGCTGGAGCTGCTTGGACAGGAGCCACTGGTGCTTGTGCCGCAACTTGCTGAACGACTTCTTTATTTTTCTTCAGTTTGATTTTTGCACCTTCGTTTTCGTACGTAAACTCATCGATAGTAGAGTCGTCAATTAATTTAATCAGTTCATGAATTTCTTCGATTTTTAACATGGATTTGCACCCCTATGTATGAATTTATCTTTTTATTATAGGCTAGTACTAAAAGTACATACTATAACCATCTTACAGGAGGATTTCGATGAATTCAACTACTATTGTGGCAAAGCGCCTCGCGTAAGCACCTTGGAGAGGGCGTCAAGCCGCATCAAAAAACGCCCTTTTCCGCAAAGGGCGCCAGTTCTTTTTTATTGATTAGTGGGCTCGAAAGTGACAGCTACGTTATCAAGACCTCTCATTTCTTTTGTGACCATATCAATAATATCGGCCGCTTGAGATTTTGATTTTTTATCAGAACGAACCGTGATACTCACTTTATCTCCTTCAGCACTTACGAGCGCGTCTTTATAGCCTTTTGTTTTGATCAAGGTTTCAAGCTGACGCTCAGTTCCTTCTGCTTCACTGAGCGCTGTCATTTGATCGTATGCTTCACTTTTTTCTTGGGCTGTTGCATCGTCACTGGAGACAATTTCGTTGTATTCTTCGCGCTGCTTGCTTCGTTTATCTTCAAGCTCTAGTCTGTATGTTGTAAAAAGCTCATCGTCTGTTTGCTCTGACACAGCCTTTCCTTCTTCACCGCTTGTTTCGATATCCTCTTGTTTGCCGTTTGTTTCTTTGTCAGTGGATTTCTTATCAGCACCTTTTTCCGTTCCTTTATCCGTCCCTTTTTCTGTTTCAACCTTTTTCTCTTCAGTGCCTTTTGATTTCGTATCTTCTACTGTCACTGCATTTTCACCCTGTGGAGACATGATATAGTACACACTTAATACGACAACTAAACTTAGCATCGTTAATAGCCAAACCGTTTGTTTTTTTAACATCATTCCGAATCCTCCTTGATTTTTTTAGGGGCAACAGCCACTCTATGGCTCGGTACATCAAGCACTCGTGTAACCGCTTCAATGATGGTTTTCTTTATTTGAACGTTGTCTACTCCTTGAGCAACAACGAGGACACCTCGGATTTCTGGTTTTTTCGTTTGAACAACGACTGGTGTTTCTTCATTGCCATTTTTAATGATGACGACTTCTTCTTCTTTTGTTTGATCGGTGACACTTCGCACGCCGCCTTCTTTATCTGTTTCCTCGGTCGTTGTACTTTTATTGGATTTGTTTTTTTCAAACACTTTTAAAGACGTTGCATCTACATTGACCACGATTGATACATCCTCAACGCCGATAATGGTCTCTAAAATTTCTTTCAGCTGATTTTCGTATTCTCGCTCCACGTCCTCAATTGAATTCTTTGGTTTACCTGAGGACGCCGGTTTGAATACCTCCTGCTCTTCTGAGGATGTTTTTTTAGAAGCAGGAACCGCAGCTTGTTGTTTGCTTGATGGCGGTGACAAGATCTGACTGACTAACATGAAAGATACGCCGATAATGAATACAAGCAGCAAGTAATGGTGCTTCGTTAATTTGGGTTTCCCTTCACCTTTTTCAGGCGGCTGGAAGAATGATTTCAGCTTTTGTTTCCAGTCCTTGTTATTCATGATCTGCTGCGTCACCTCCCTCAATGTTCAGCGCGATGTGCTCAGGACTCGTATTCCAAACATCAGCAAGTGTCTCTTTCACCCTCGTGATCTCTTTGCTAGAAGATCCAGCGCTTTCCTCCTTTTGCTTGGAGAGATCAATGTCCACCTTTGCCACCGTTTCTACAGCATCACCTGTGAGCGGGGAAAGAACTGCTTTGATGCGAAATTGATCCGCCTCCATATTCTGATCCAGATGCTCCTCATCAGCCAGCACTTCTACGTGTTTCATTTCATAGCTCTCCTTCTCCAGTGGCTCCTTTGCGCTTTTTTCTAGTTGGACAGCCATTTGCTTTAAAATATATGCACGCTGAGAGGCTTGTATTTCTTTTTTTTCTAAATTCATCTGATTTTTTATTTCTTCTGACTGCGCTTCTTCCTTCCCTTTCATCAATTCTGAAAAAATTTGATCAGGATCCGCTCGAAATAAAGCAAAAATCGGATTGAGCATGACCACGATGAGCAGCAGGCTGACGACCATTTTTGCATACTTTTGCATGCTCGAATTGGGAAGCAGAAGATCAATAACAATCGCAAATAAGATAAAGAGAATAATACTTGTGATCCATTCCGTGAGAAAACTCAAAAGGTGTCCCCTCCTTACTTCATCATCATGGTCAGGTTACCCGCAGTGATGATGACGGTAATGCTTAAAAAGAACATGAGCGACACAACAGCAAGTGCGGCAAATATATACAGCACACTTTTTGAAATGACATCAAGACAGCTGATGATGGGTCCGCCTCCTAACGGCTGAAGGATGGCAGCAGCAAGCTTATAGATAAGGGCTAACGAAAGTACTTTAATCGCCGGGAAAGCGGCAATTGAAATCAAAATGGCAACCCCAACTAGTCCGACTGTATTTTTGAGTAAAACAGAGGCGCTGATCACGGTATCGGTCGCATCTGTAAACATTCTGCCTAGGACAGGGATGAAGTTTCCGGTAATGAATTTGGCTGTACGAAGAGCGATTCCATCCGTAACGGCCGCAGATGCACCCTGAACGGAAATGACGCCGAGAAAAACGGTTAAAAAAACGGCAAGCCCGCCAATTGCCACATTTCTTAACAGCTGGGCAAGCTGGGTGACCTTGTATTGTTCGGTCAGCGTACTGATAATGCTCAATATTGCAGATAAAAAGATGAGCGGGAGAACGACATACTGAATGAAAACACCGCTCGTGTTCATTAAAAATAAAATAACGGGATGAAAGAATCCGGCTGAGACAAGCCCGCCTGATGAAGCAATAAGCGCTAGTAAAAGAGGAATAAGAGCAAGAATAAAACTGGTCATCGTTTGAATGGCTTCTGTGGCATAAGAAATCGCCACATGAAAGCTGTTAAGTGCAATAATAATCAGCACCATATAAACAAGAGCATATGCGACTTTGCTGACGGTGCTTTGTTCAAAGGCATTTTGTAAAAGCTGCAAAAGCGAACAAAAGATGGTGAGTAAAATCAGAGTACCTAGGAGCTTTCCGTTTGCAATAACCTCGTGAAATAAGTAATGTACAAAGGCTTTCAGCCATGTTTGGGGAGACAGCTCTTTATCGCCGTCAATCATTTCCTTCACTGTGCCCTTTTGGCTCTCTGGCAAAAAGCCGCCATACTCGTCCAAAATGGTTTCCCAAAAGTCACTGATGGAATGAAGCTCAAGTGCATCAGCCTGTCCATTCGCCACTTCCTGTGCTGCTGGCTGTTCATTAGATAAAGATTCTTTTTCTTCTGCCCCTGCATGCGGAGCAATCAGCCAAAAGAAAAGCATCAATCCCATTACAGCGGTCACCTGTTTCATTGTCATCACCTCTTTTCATTTACGTCATGGACGGGATCATTCCTAAGATCGTCTCAATGATGACTGTTAAAATTGGGACTGCCATCACCAAGATGAGAATCTTGCCGCCTAGCTCTATTTTGGATGCAATGGCGCCTTGTCCAGCATCCTTTGTCAGCTGAGCGCCAAATTCCGCAATATAGGCAATGCCAATAATCTTCAATATGGTTTCAACATACTTCATATTGACGCCGGCACTTGCTGCAATTTTTTCAATCATCGAGATAATGGCATAGATTTGATCAATTAAATAAAGAAAAATGACACATCCGGTAAACACAACAAGCATAAAGGCGAAGGTTGGCTTTTGTTCTTTGACGATTAATGCTAAAAAAGTAGCGATTAAACCAAGGCCAACAATTTGTATGATTTCGATTTGTAAGCCCTCCCCTATCCTTGAAATAGAAATACGGCTTTAATCTTTTTAAACAAATCGTCTACAATGGTTGCCACCATAAACAAAATGTAGATAAACCCAAGCAGCGTCACCCACTGAGCGTACTCTTTCTTCCCCATTTGGTCTAAAATCGTATGGAGAAAGGCCACGACGATGCCTACTCCGGCAATTTGGAAAATGACGTTTACATCAACGCCCATGCTCTCGACTCCCTTCCTCTCACATCAATAAAAGAATCAGTAGTAATCCGCTTAAAAATCCGAGGCTTCTGACCATTTTTTCATTTTTCGCTTGGGCGATTTCAGCTTCTTTCTCCTCTGATTCCAAATGGCCTAAAGCAAGCTTGATATACTTTTGCTGAGAAGTGACATCATGCTGGCCAAGTGTTTCTCCAAAGTGCTTCAACGCCTCATATTCGCCTTTTTTCAATACGGTTTTTTTCCAAACATCCTCAAGACTTTCGTTCCATGCATGGCGTGCAGAAAAGGTCCCCACTTTCAGCTTTTCTGCAAATTGTTCGAACAGCTGATTCACAGGTGGACCTACCTGCGCTGCAATTTGCTCTGCCGCCCGTGCTAAAGGGGTTTGACCATACATAATTTCAGCTTCAAGAGACTGGAGAGCAAACCGCAGCTGCCGAATTTGTTTAGGTCTGTCGCTATATCGTTTGGCAAACTCGAATCCTCCCCAAGTCGTGGCCGCGACAATGAAAATAGCGCCAATGAGCTTTAACATACGTCCACTCCCCGCCTCCATTTCATCTCTTGGCCGTCCCCGCCGTACATCCGCCCGATCGTGCCAGGCCCATTGTTTCGATTTAATTCAACATATCGTTCAAACACACGAAGCTCCCATAACGGTTTAAATGAAGGTCGTTTATATACATCTTCAAGTGAATATCCATGAGCTGAGACGATGATGCTGACTCCGGCATGAATCGCTTCTAAAAGTGCCTCTACATCCTCACTTTTTCCGATTTCATCGACAATCATGACCTCTGGGCTCATAGACCGAATCATCATCATCAATCCTTCAGCCTTTGGGCACGCATCGAGTACATCAATCCGGTGGCCAAAATGGTGCTGCGGCACCCCTCTGATACATCCGGCGATTTCAGAACGCTCATCAATAATGCCTGTTTTTCTAGGAGGAATGGTTTTTGTGCCTGTACTAGCAAGACGTGCTATATCCCGGAGCAATGTGGTTTTTCCCGTTTGCGGGGGACCAATGATGAGTGTATTGTGCCAGTGCTCTTCATATAAATAAGGAAGAAAAGGAAGCGCAATCCCGATTTTTTCTTTGGCAATGCGAATATTAAATGAAGAGATATCTCTTAACCCTTTGACGAATCCGTTTTCAACGATCACCTTTCCTGCAAGTCCCACCCGATGTCCGCCAGATATGGTGATATAGCCCTGTTTTAGCTCTTCCTCAAGTGTGTACATGCTGTAATTGCTCAGCCTGCCTAATAGCTGAGACGCATCTTCCCAGGTGGTGTGATAAGAAAGGAAACGTGGTTTTCCTCCCTGCATTAATTCAATAGGACGATCCGTGCGAATGCGGATTTCTTCTATTTGCGCCCATTCTGCCTCTTTTAGCAGCCTGAGTTCTTGTCCAATCGAGTGCGGGAGAATATCCAACAAACTCCGCAACGAATTCCCCTCCTTTTTTTCTTCTCTAAAATGTATGATGTGAGCCGTTAATTATGCCAAGCTGTTTCACTTATAGATCCCAACAAGAATAAACACGACGCCAATGAAAATGAACACGAGCTTTGCATAGGATAGCTGCCCGGCAATTTGATAGATTCCAATCGTCATCGTGATAATAAAAATGAGCGGCCCGATGATTGCCAATATACTATTGATGACTACCGCTTTCCGTACATCATTTGTGATTAAAATAAGGATGGCTGCCGTCAGTTCAATGGCGGCGGATAAGAATCTCATGCCTGCCATTGCAGCGACTGACGGGTGTAGACCTGGGAGAAATTGTTTCATATAGAACCTCCAGCTTTTTTTACACTATATGCTTGACCAGCTGGAAGTAGTCTTGTTTTTCAGGAAGGAAGAGAGATGAATGAGAGAATTGAGAGAAGGCCTGCCTTGAGGAGTCATTTTTCCAATAAAAAAAGACTGTAAACACGAGGTTTACAGTCTTTTTTCGTTCATTACGCTCTTGAAACGTATGAGCCGTCTGATGTATTAATCACTAGTTTATCTCCTTGGTTCACAAAGAAAGGAACGTTGACGATTAAACCAGTTTCAGTTTTTGCAGGTTTTGAGCCGCCTGATGTTGTGTCACCTTTAATACCAGGCTCTGTTTCTACTACTTCTAGTTCTACTGTGTTTGGAAGTTCTACTCCAAGTGTTTCAGCACCGTACATCACGATTTGAACAGACATATTTTCAAGCAAATATTTCAGCTCATCTTTAATTTGTGCTTCACTTAGTTCAAGCTGTTCATAAGAACTTGTATCCATGAAGACGTGCTGATCGCCATTTGCATACAAGTATTGCATTGTTTTTGTTTCGATTTGTGCTTTCGCTACTTTTTCGCCTGCGCGGAATGTTTTTTCTTGAATGGCACCTGTACGCAGGTTACGCAGTTTCGAACGAACAAACGCTGCGCCTTTCCCTGGTTTTACGTGCTGAAAATCCACTACTCGCCAAATACCGCCGTCCACTTCAATTGTCAGGCCAGTACGAAAATCGTTTACTGAAATCATTTTGTCATCCTCCTACATTTCACCATCATAATATGATAAGTTCTTTCGGTGAGTGGGTCAATCGTTTATTGCCGTCAGCTGTCAGGACAATATCATCCTCAATTCTCACGCCGCCGACATCTGGCAAGTAAATCCCCGGCTCAACTGTGACGACCATTCCCTCTTCTAAGACGACCTCTGATCGTGAGGAAAGGCCTGGCGCTTCATGTACTTCCATACCTAGCCCGTGCCCGGTTGAATGCCCGAAGTATTGACCATAGCCATACTTTTCAATGATGTCTCGTGTGATGCGATCAGCTTCTTTTCCTGTTAAGCCTGGCTTGATTCTATCCACACCAGCGTTTTCTGCTTCTAATACGATATGATAAATTTCCTTTAGCTTGTCGCTTGGTGTTCCGACTGCAATCGTTCTTGTCATATCAGAACAATAGCCTTTATAGTAAGCACCGAAATCGAGTGTCACTAAATCACCAGATTCAATCACCTTTTCACTCGCTCTTCCGTGAGGCAGGCTTGATCGAACACCTGAGGCCACTATCATATCGAATGAAGATCCTTCAGCACCTTCTTTTCTCATGAAAAATTCAAGCTCGTTCATGACAGCAATTTCCGTCAGGCCCGGCTTGATGTAAGTGAGAATATGATCAAAGGCGTGATCTGCAATCTTCGCAGCTTCCTCTAATATCTTAATCTCTTCACTAGACTTAATCAAGCGCAACTTTTCAACTGATTCAGAGACTGGAACAAGCTCTATACCGCCTGCTTTGGCTGCGTACTGCTGGTACGTGGCAAATGTCATATGGTTTTGTTCGAACCCAAGGCGTTTCACTCCAAATTCCTTTGCCGTTTGAGCAGCCGTTTCCACAATGTTTCCTTTATGTTCAATGATGTCATAGCCTTTGACTTGGTCCTTCGCTTGCTCTGTATAGCGGAAGTCCGTGATAAAAGCTGCCCGGTCCTTTGAAACGACAGCAAGACCGGCTGATCCGGTAAAACTGGTCATATACTGTAAATTAAAACTGCTTGTAATGACAAGGCCATCGATCTCTAATTCACTTAAAAGTGTTCTTAGTTTTTCAAGTTTCATGATACTGCTCCCCCTTCACTGACTAAATAACGAATCGCCAATTTATACCCTTCTAAGCCAAGCCCAACGATTTGCCCTTGGCATACTGGAGCAAGTACAGAATGATGGCGGAATTCCTCTCTCTTATGAACATTTGTGATATGTACTTCAATGACTGATAAAGAAATACTTGCAATGGCATCTCTCAGCGCATAGCTGTAGTGGGTAAATGCACCCGGGTTAAACACGACACCATCGTATTGATCTTCTGCTTCATGGAGCGCATCAATCAAATCCCCTTCGTGATTTGATTGAAAGAACGTTAATTGGATGTTTGCTCGTTCTGCGAACTGGAACAAATCCGTCTCTAAATCTGTCAGCGTCTTACTTCCATAAACAGCAGGCTCTCTTTTGCCAAGCCTATTTAAATTGGGTCCATTCAGTACAAGAAAATGCGGCATATGACCACTCCTTCACCCTAATTCAATCTATATCGAGATCTGTTTCTTTTTCCTTAGAAACCTTTCGTTTCCAAAAATATTTTATCATATGAATAGGCGATTTACACTTTATTCTGTCTTTTTCCCGAGTGCCCTCGCAAGCTTTTGACTCGTCAATTCATTATATTCAAACGAAATGCTGTACCCGACAAACATGCCATATAAAATATATAGGCAAAATGTCGTGACAACGGTGCTTTGCTGCAACTCTTGTACTTGCTTTACATCTGGGAAAATGGGATTAAATACGTAAAAAACGAGCAGCCATAAAAGCCCGCCATATACTAAACCCATCCAAAAGCCTTTGATCCTTTTTAAAAGCCCAAAATAAATAAAGGCGGCTCCAATCGATAAAATTCCTAACAGCACAATACTGATAAAAGTACCAAGTCCTCCCTTTTTCCATTCTCCAAGCACAAATGGCTGAAGCAGCATATTGGGACTCACCTCTGAAAAATGAAACACATGGGTCAGAAACCCGATAAAGCCCCAAAAAACACCGCCGACAAAGCCTGTAGCAGCCGCTCTTGCCACAAGTGATGTCGTTTGCACGGACTGATTTTTTTCTTCTTGGTTTTTCTTTTCATCACGTTTCATTTGTGAACACCTCCAGCAAGTAGTATGTCCAAAATGTCATGAAAAAAAAGGATTTCCATGCGTGAGTGTAAAATTTTTAAAACAGGGTATACTGGCTAAAAAGAGGTAGATAGAATTCTAGTAGATAATCGACCTGTAAGCTAGTGATTTCCCCTCATTTCCTGTACAATAAAGGTATAAGGAAATGCATGTAAATTACAGGAAACAGGCAGGTTGATGAAATATGTCCAATCAAACAAAACCTCCAGCTTATGGAGGGCAGGCAGTTGTCGAAGGTGTCATGTTCGGAGGTAAGAAGAACTATGTGACAGCGATTCGGCGAAAGGACCAGTCCATTGAGTTTTTGAAGCTTCCCCGGACCTCCAATAAACGAACCGCCTTTCTCAAGAAAATCCCCTTTGTCAGGGGTGTTGCTGCACTTGTTGAAGCAAGCGCAAACGGCAGTAAGCACTTAAACTTCTCCAGTGAGCGGTATGACTTAGATCCTTCTGAAGATCTTACTCTTGAAAAAGAACAAAAAAGCTCGAAATTATCCATGATCTTCGGCATTGCTGTGATCGGAGTTCTCTCTCTACTCTTTAGTAAATTTGTCTTTACCCTGGTACCTGTCTTTTTAGCAGAGCTTGTGCGTCCCATCTTTTCAGGGAATTTCGCACAAATCGCAGTGGAAACATTCTTCAAATTGGTCCTTTTATTAGGCTATATTTACTTTATTTCCATGACCCCTTTAATTAAAAGAGTATTTCAATATCATGGGGCAGAACATAAAGTCATAAACTGCTATGAACAGAACCTTGACATCACAGTGGAAAATGTCCAAAAGCAATCTCGTCTGCATTATCGATGCGGCAGCAGCTTTATTTTATTCACTGTCATTGTCGGGATGTTCGTCTATTTACTCGTACCGACAGATCCTTTATGGGTGAGAGTTCTGAACCGCTTGGCACTTATTCCGGTTGTTCTGGGCATTTCATTTGAAGTGCTTCAATTCACGAACAAACTCCGAGAAGTGCCTGTGCTTAAAGCGCTTGGCTATCCTGGCCTTTGGCTGCAATTGCTCACAACAAAAGAACCTTCTGACGATCAAGTCGAGGTAGCCATTGCAAGTTTTAATGAACTTCTTCGTTTAGAGGAAGTATCTCTGAAACAAGCGTCAGATTCTGCTCATCAAGTGATCTAACTTATAAATCCGGTAAATTCCTTCGGAGGTGGACAGTTATGAATCGCCGAGTACATCCTGCTTTTACCATTATTTTCGCTTTAGGTGTTTTGGGATTTGTGTACTTACTCACAACGAACCCAGGCAGACTTTTTACCATGCTGCTGTCTGTTGTGATCATTGGAGCGGTTTTGTTTTTCCTATTTAGATGGCTGATGAATCGAAGAACTGGAACAGAGGGCAATCTTTATCGTAAAGCAGTCAAACAATCAAAACGTCGCTACCAGCAGCCTAAACCAAAAACGAAAAGCCAGATGAAAAATCGGGTCACTCATTTGCGAAGCGTGCCGACTGACCACAAGTCTAAGCCCGTCCTTCTCAAAAAGAAAAGCCAAACACATTTGACTGTGATTGAAGGCAAGAAAAACAAAAAGAAGAATCGCGCCTTATTTTAAAATGTCCAGCTTTTTAAAAATTGCTCGGCCTTCTGTCTGCCTAGATCGACGAGCGCCTTTTTCTTTTCTGTCATGAGTTGAAAATCAGTGGCAATGACGTGTTCTACAGGAATAAAAATAATATGACGTTCGTGTTTTGTGGCGATATGTCTTTCGTCATGAGCACCACGCATCGTTTCAAAAAGAGCGCCAAACAGTTCAAACGCATTGCGGATGGAGTGTTGAGGGCGTTCTTTTTCGTTTGGCGTTAATGTGACACCGACGAACGGTCTTTTTTTCTCTTCAGCAAACAGCCAAATTGGAAAATTGCTCAGCACTCCTCCATCTACAATGGTACAAACGCCTTTTGATGACTTCAGTTTGACAGGTTCGAAAAAATACGGCAGGCTGCAGCTCATTCGAATGGCCCTCGCCACGGAAAACCGTTCTGGATTTAATCCATATGAAGGAAGGTCGTCTGGCAGAACAAGGATTTTTCCATTCGTTAAATCGGACGCAACGATTTTCAGCGAATCTTTTTTGAGGTCTCCAAACACGGTGACCCCTTTTCGTTTTAGCACATCAGTCAGCCATTTTTCCAGCCGGTCTCCTTTATAAAGACCGAGACGCCAGTAAATGGATACCCACCTGAGCATTTTAAAGGGGATGAATTGACATCTCCTATCAAGCAATTGATGCTCATCCATTTCATCTAAAAGCGTGCGAATTTCCTGGCTTGTAAAACCTGCTGCGATGAGTGAAGCAATGATTGCTCCAGCACTTGTACCAGCAAGACGGACAAATTGAAATCCTCTCGCTTCAAGCGCTTCATAGGCACCTGCAAGCGCTGCCCCCTTAATGCCTCCACCTGAGAACACACCATCTATCTTCATCAAGGAGCCCCCTTTGATTTCACGCTAATAATAGTGTAGGAGCTTTTGCTTTCAATTAGAACTTTAATCAAAAAGGACACCCATGCTGAGGGTGTCCTTTTTGATTAAGATTCTTGATTTGTTTGTTCGTTTTTCTTTTGAATCGCTTTCAGCTGAACAGATCGCTCATCGTTTTCTTCAAAAAATTGAACGAGATCGCCGATGCGGTCAATACTGTTCCAGCTGAGATGATGTTCAATGCCTTCTACATCATCATAAATTTTCTCTTCATCTACACCAATGATTCTTAAAAATTGCTCTAGCAGTTCATGTCTGTATACGAGACGTTTTCCAATTTTTTTGCCTTTCGGGGTTAAAATTAGACCACGATACTTCTCATAAATGAGGTATTCATCTTTATCTAGCTTCTGAACCATTTTTGTTACAGAGGAGGGATGGACAGCGAGTGCTTCTGCAATATCAGAGACTCTGGCATATCCTTTATCTTCTATCAGCATATAAATTTGTTCAATGTAATCTTCCATACTAGGTGTAGTCATAAAACCCCTCCATAATGCACCTTTACTTAATAATCAACCCAATTCTACACCATCGTTCATTAAAAAACAAGGAGTGTCCTTCGGCTTAACGCTTGTAATTCCAATCATCTGAGGCATATTTCGTTTTTGCGAGATGATGGACAAACGCTAATTCTTCATCTGTCAGCTCATAAGGTTCAAGCTCAATATTTAATCCTTTTTCAAACCCTCTTTTAAACGCAGCACGCGCATCATCTATTGTACATGTTCGGTCTGAGATTTCATTGATGGCAACCGCTTTGTTTTTAAAGCTTCGCTGCATCCGCTCTCTCACCCGGTCGTTTGGATAAAGGAACAAATCGAACAATTTGTCCTCATCAAGGTCAATTAAAATAGATCCATGCTGGAGAATGACACCTTTTTGTCTCGTCTGAGCACTGCCCGCTACCTTTCTTCCTTCTACAACAAGCTCGTACCAAGAAGGGGCATCAAAGCATACAGATGATCTTGGGTTCTTTAAGCTTTCCTTTTCTTTATCTGTACGAGGAATGGCAAAATACGCATCGAGTCCCAGCTCTTTAAAGCCCTCTAAAATGCCTTCTGAAATAACGCGGTACGCCTCTGTCACCGTCGCTGGCATTTCTGGATGTTCCTCTGACACAATCACGCTGTAGGTCAGCTCCTGGTCATGAAGTACTCCCCGTCCTCCGGTTGGTCTGCGGACAAATCCAAGACCATATCGCTTGACGGCTTCTAGGTTGATTTCTTTTTCAACGTTCTGAAAATACCCAACAGATAATGTCGCCGGATTCCATCCATAAAAGCGGATAACAGGCGGAATGAGCTTCTCGCTATGCCAATAAAGCAAGGCTTCGTCCATTGCCATGTTAAAGGCAGGGTCTTGGTTTCCTGAATCAATGAAACACCATTTCTCTTTTTGCATATAAAATCCCTTCTCTTTTACGTAGTCAATGTTAGATGATGGTGGTGACCACCGGTTTTCTCTCTTCATCAGTCTATCAAATAGGGACGGAATTGAAAATAATTCTTACCATTTATGATGACAAGTTTCTTATGCTTTACTATAATAGTATTTGTCTAAAACGTACCATCAGACAGGCTACTGTGCTGATGCTCAAGAAGGAGTCGAGTTGTATTGTCAATATTCAACTATATCGTCCTCGCACTTTGTGGACTTTTCGTTCTTTATTCCATCGGCAGCTACATTTATCAGCAGCGCATTATGAAAACGCTGACGGAAGAAGAATTTATTAAAGGTTACCGCAAAGCCCAGCTCATTGATGTGAGAGAGCCAAATGAGTTTGAAGGCGGACATATTTTAGGGGCAAGAAATATCCCCCTTTCCCAACTAAAGCAGCGCAAAAATGAAATACGTCCTGACAAGCCTGTTTATCTCTATTGTCAAAATAATTTTAGAAGCGGAAAAGCAGCCCAAACTTTACGTAAAAACGGCTGCCGTGAGATTTATAATTTAAAAGGCGGCTTTAAAAAATGGGGCGGCCGCATTAAAACGAAGAACTAACTAAAAAGACTCTGGGAGCATGATTCCCCCTGAGTCTTTTTTCTTTATTTTCTTTCAAAAACGAGAACTGGATTCCGTGCGGCCTTTGTTTCATCCATACGTTTGACAACCGTTGTATGCGGCGCTTCCTGCACCACTTCAGGATTCTCTTCTGCTTCTTTCGCTATCTGAATCATTGCTTCGATGAATGCATCAAGTGTTTCTTTTGATTCTGTTTCAGTCGGTTCAATCATGATACATTCCTCTACATTGAGCGGGAAGTAGATCGTTGGCGGATGGTAGCCGAAATCAAGTAATCGTTTGGCAATATCCAGTGTCCGCACACCTAATTTTTTCTGACGTTTACCTGAAAGGACAAATTCATGCTTACAGTGACGATCAAACGGCAAATCATAATGAGCACTTAAGCGGCGCATCATATAGTTCGCATTTAACACGGCATTATCGGTTACAGCCTTTAAGCCGTCTGGCCCCATAGAGCGGATGTACGCATAAGCTCTGACGTTAATGCCAAAGTTGCCATAGAATGGCTTCACGCGCCCAATTGATTCTGGACGGTCATGATCAAAGTAAAAACGGCCTTCCTTCTTCACAAGCAACGGCTTTGGCAAATAAGGAATTAATTCCTTTTTAACGCCAACAGGACCTGAGCCAGGACCTCCGCCTCCGTGCGGGCCTGTAAAGGTTTTGTGAAGATTTAAGTGGACAACGTCAAATCCCATATCTCCTGGTCTTGCTCTGCTTAAAACAGCGTTCAAGTTGGCTCCGTCATAATAAAGCTTACCGCCAGCTTCATGAACGATTTCAGCCATTTCTAAAATATTTTCTTCAAAGAGGCCGAGTGTATTCGGGTTTGTAAGCATTAAAGCAGCTGTTTCTTCATTAACAACGCGGCGTAAATCTTCTAAATCAACAAGCCCGTTTTCGTCAGATGCGACGGTAATGGTTTCAAATCCAGCGACTGTCGCAGATGCCGGGTTCGTTCCATGAGCAGAATCAGGCACAATGACTTTTGTACGCTGATGATCTCCCCTTGCTTCATGATACGCACGGATCATCATGAGTCCCGTCCACTCGCCGTGTGCTCCTGCCGCAGGCTGTAATGTCACAGCGTCCATTCCCGTAATTTCTTCAAGATGTTCACCTAGATCGTATAGTAATTCTAATGCACCTTGCACAGTGTCTGCCTCTTGTAGCGGATGAACCTGCGAGAACCCCGCAAGGCGTGCAACCTTTTCATTAATCTTTGGATTATATTTCATCGTGCATGAGCCAAGAGGATAAAATCCGGAATCAACCCCATGATTGCGTCTTGATAATGCTGTATAATGACGCATAATATCAAGCTCAGATACTTCAGGAAGCTCAGCATCCTCATCACGGATGTACGTCTCATCAAATAAAGACGGGATCTCCTGTTCAGGTACATCTAAATCAGGCAGGCTGTACCCTATTCTTCCTTCTTTAGATAATTCAAAAATAAGCGGCTGATCTTGTTTATTCATGGCGATCCCCCATTTCCTTGATAAACGTATCAATTTCTTCTTTTGTTCTTAGCTCTGTCACGGCTACAAGCATGTGCTGCTGAAGCTCTGGGTAGTCTAGCCCCAAGTCGTAGCCGCCGATGATTCCTTTTTCAAGCAATCGTTTATTGGCTTCTTTCACAGGCTCCTGTAACTTGATCACAAATTCATTAAAATGAGCCCCTTCTACATCCGCCTGCAGTCCATATTTTTCTGCCTGCGTCTTGGCATAATGGGCTTTTTGCACGTTTTGATAGGCGATATCTTTTATGCCTGTTTTCCCTAGTGCCGTCATGGCAACAGAAGCAGCTAATGCATTTAATGCTTGGTTTGAGCAAATATTTGACGTCGCTTTATCTCTTCGAATGTGCTGCTCACGCGCTTGAAGGGTCAGAACAAATCCACGAACACCATTTTCATCTTCTGTCTGCCCGACTAAACGACCTGGCACTTTTCTCATCAACTTTTTCGTCACAGCAAAATATCCGCAGTGAGGTCCGCCAAATGCAGCCGGGATGCCAAACGGCTGCGCATCACCAACGACAATATCTGCCCCGAGTTTTCCAGGCGGCGTCAATAGTCCGAGTGCGAGGGGATTGCTAGAGACAATGAATAGGCTTTTTCCTTTATGTGCAATGGGTTCAATGTCTTTTAACGGCTCGACTACACCAAAAAAGTTTGGATATTGCACGAGAACTGCTGCTGTATCATCGCAGACCGCTTTTTCCAATGCAGCTAGATCTGTCTGCCCTTTTTTCGCAGGCACTTCAACAACTTCAATGTTTTGTCCTTTGGCGTATGTTTTCAGCACCGCTCTTGATTCAGGGTGAACCGTTTCAGAAACAACCACTTTTTTCTTCTTTGTGTGTCCCGCAGCGAGCATTGCCGCTTCAGCCAGTGCCGTCCCGCCATCATACATCGAGGAGTTGGCAAGATCCATACCAGTCAGCTCAGCAATCATTGTTTGAAATTCAAAGATCGCTTGCAATTCACCTTGCGAAATCTCCGGCTGATAAGGTGTATACGCTGTATAAAATTCAGAGCGTGAGATCACATGATCGACAATGACAGGCTGGTAATGATCATATACACCTGCACCAAGAAACGATGCATAGGAAACTGTATCCTTATTCTTTGCAGCTAGTCGGGATAATTCCCTGACAAGCGCTGTTTCAGATGCGGCTTCTTTGATGTTGTATGCTCCTTTGAATCTAACTTTCTCTGGGATATCTGAAAAAAGCTCATCAATCGACTGAACGCCGATGACATCCAGCATTTCTTTTTGATCTTGCTCTGTTTGCGGCAAATACCTGTGCTTCATCCTCTATTCCCCCTCGTTATTTGGCTCTTTTATAAAATGGTGTTGCGACGATTTTGGCTTTTAGACGTTTTTTGCGAACTTGTACTTCCACCTCTGATCCAAGCTCCGCCTCTGAGGTTTCGATCAAAGCAAGCCCGACATTTTTCTTTAATGTTGGGGATTGAGTGCCCGTTGTGACAATCCCAACCTGCTTTTCTCCTGAAAAGACTGGATAATCTGTACGCGGAATCCCTTTATCAATCATTTCAATGCCGACAAGCTTTCGCTTCAGTCCCTCTTCTTTTTGTTTTTTAAGTGCTGCTTTTCCGATAAAATCAGCTTCTTTATCCGTTTTGACAGCAAAACCAATGCCGCCTTCTAATGGAGAGATATCCTTTGTCAGCTCCTGGCCATAAAGCGGAAGTCTTGCTTCAAATCTTAAGGTGTCACGTGCACCGAGTCCGCATGGAATGAGTCCTTTCGGCTGCCCCGCTTCTAATAAAGCGGACCAAAGGTGGACCGCATCTTCTGACTGGCAGTAGATTTCAAAGCCATCTTCCCCTGTGTAGCCTGTTCTGGAAACGAGCACTTCTTTATTTGCGACCTCAGCTTTTGATAAAAATGTAAATGGCTTAAGCGATGTCACCTCTTCACCCGCCACCTCTTTGATGATGTCAGCTGCAAGAGGTCCTTGAAGCGCTAGCAAGGCGGTTTGATCAGACATATTTTTGATCAATACATCATCCTTCTCTTGGTGCTTCAAAAGCCAATCCACGTCTTTATCGATATTTGATGCATTGATGACAAGCAAATAGTGATTCTTTTCTTTTTGGTAGACGAGCAGGTCATCTACCGTTCCGCCATCTTCATAACACATGGCTGTATATAGTGCTTTACCGTCTGTCAGCTTAGACACATCATTGGTTAATAACCTTTGTAAAAATGGAAGGGCATCTTGACCTTTGACGTCCACCTCACCCATGTGAGACACATCAAAAAGCCCTGCTTTTGTTCGAACAGCTTCATGTTCTTCTTTAATGGAAGAAAATTGGACAGGTAATTCCCAGCCCCCGAAGTCAATGGTTTTTGCGCCAAACGTTTCATACGCATGAAAAAGCGGTGTTCGTTTCAACATCAATCGTTTCCCCCTTTTTTCTCACAGTGCAAATGCAAGCTGAATTTTCAGAAAAAAATCACAGCAAAAAAGGACAGAGCGCTCCCTTTTATCAAAAAGAAGTCTCTGTCCTTGCACCTGAAAGTTTACAGCACAATATCATTGTGCGTTTTCCCCTTTGGTGGTTTGCTAAAACCCTTAAGCAAACACTCTCCAGAGTTGCGTCCGGTAAGAGTACTTTTGCCTGAGAGATTCACTGAATCATTCAGCTTGCTCCTTCGGCGCCTGCCAGTGCAAAATAACCGCCAAGTCTCTCCCCATACCATCATCCGCTCATATTTTTCACATTTATTGGACATACTATCAAAATGGGTGACTTATTTTCTAGATCACTTATCAACATCCTACCATTAGAAATGGATGAAGAGCAACAGAAAAATCATTAACATTTTTAAAATAACCCTTCGATATCGTTCGCTTTTATTCATATATCTAGTCTTTTAGAGACCTCCAAAAAAATGAAGCGTTTAAAAACAGAACAATTTTATCAGATCCTACTAGAAAGAAAGGCAGGCGACCACATTGAATATTCAAACGATTTTTGATCAGGAATGGGCAAATGAATTTCAGCAGCGGCTTTCAGCAGACGGCCCTTGGGCAAACTGGGATATGTATCGTTTAGCGACGCAGGTTCAAAAAGTCACAGCCATTGATTCATTCGAGGGACTGCAAGCTCCCGCGCACCTGCCTGCATTCACACCTTTAAAGCACCAGCTCGAAGTAGCCAGAAGAGTCGTAGAAGAAATGAATGGGAAAGCCATTCTAGCAGATGAAGTGGGACTTGGAAAAACCGTAGAAGCAGGACTCATTATCAAAGAATACATGATTCGTGGACTTGCCAAAAAGATTCTCATTCTCGTCCCCGCCTCCCTTGTGTCTCAGTGGGTACAGGAGCTGCGGACGAAATTTTATATTGATGCTGTTGAACAAAAAAAGAGCTATGTGTGGGAGCAGTGTGACGTTGTCGTTTCCTCTATTGACACAGCCAAAAGACAGCCGCATCGAGACACGATTTTATCGATTGCCTACGATATGGTCATTATCGATGAAGCACACAAACTGAAAAACAATAAAACGAAAAACTATGAATTTGTGAGAAACCTGAATAAGAAGTTCTGCCTGCTGCTGACAGCCACTCCTATTCAAAACCGGATTGGAGAAATATTTAATCTTGTTTCCCTTCTGAAGCCAGGCCACCTAGGAAATGAACATCAATTTAAAGATATCTTTGCCAAAAAAGACTTGCAGCTTGAAGACCATGACCGATTAAAACAGCTCGTCAATAAAGTGATGATTCGAAACCGAAGACAAGACACAGGCATCGAGTGGACAAAACGGCATGTCAAAACGATTTCCATTGATTTCTCTCCGACAGAACAAGCCTTGTATAATGAAATCTGCAAGCTGAAAGAGAATCCTTCTTATACAAAGCATATGTTTTCCATTATGACCTTGGAACGAGAATGCTGTTCAAGCCGTGAAGCAGTTTATATGACGATTAAAAAAATGCAGGAAGAAGAAAAGCATATTCTCGGATCTTCTGCTATAACGCAAATCATGGAGAAAATCAATCAAGTGGAGCAAAACTCAAAGGCGCTTGAAGTGGTCAAACTCATTCAGCAGTTAAATGAGAAGGTCATTATTTTCACCGAATACCGCGCGACACAAATTTATTTACAATGGTTTCTACAGCAAAATGGCATCAGCTCCGTGCCATTTCGGGGCGGCTTTAAGCGGGGCAAAAAAGATTGGATGAAAGATTTATTCAGAGAACGGGCGCAAGTGTTAATTGCGACAGAAGCTGGCGGCGAAGGGATCAACCTTCAGTTTTGTAACCAAATCATTAACTACGACCTCCCGTGGAACCCGATGCGTTTAGAACAGAGAATTGGACGTATCCACCGCCTTGGCCAAGAGCGAGATGTCCACATTTACAATATGGCAACGAGCGGAACAGTTGAAGAGCATATTTTAAAGCTTTTATATGAAAAAATTCAGCTGTTTGAAAACGTCATAGGCGATTTAGATGATATTTTAACAAGAATTGATATTAAAGATGTCGAAACAGAATTGCATCAAATCCTCTTCCAGCATGAACCAGGCGGAGACATGAAAAAGAAATTAACCCAGTTTGCTTCTTATTTAACTGAAGCACAAACACCACTTTTAGAAAAAAGACAGCAAGGCTCATAAAGGAGAGTTGATCAATGGAGCAGCATGACATTCACACCTTTCTTCTCCGTTTTTTCAAGGCGAATCAATGCAGCATATTAGAAGAAAGTGCAGGACATATGACCGTACAGCTGACAATTGAAATGGATAAATTGATTATGAACCGTCCTTTTTATTGGCACTGGCTTGAAAAAACTGGCGGTGTACCTGAACCGCGGCAATTGACTTTGATCACAGATCAAAAAAAAGCGGGTGATACGATCAGTGGTGAATTTATCCATTTCGGCTCCCCCCGGTTATTTCAAATATTTGAGGCGGTCAAAGAGCAGGGCCGTTTTATCCGGCTTTATGAACGAGTTAGCCCGCTCACGAACAACCAGATCGCCCTGGAGCCATGGCTTGGTCTCAATGTAAAAATTTCTTACCTTGCAGACCGGAAGAAGGATAAGCTTTTATCATTAGGCCTTCATCTCATTCGCGGAGAAGTCATTGAACAATTTCAAGAGAAGCTGGAAGCTCGTGAGCTGTCGTCTCAAATTCCCGATTATTGCTTTACGATGAGCACAATGATTAAGCCAGAGAGCGGAATCAAACGGCTCTACAGCCTTATGGAGCATTATGCCCATGAGGAGCCGGACGACTGGGCAGTGCGCGCCGTTCAAAAATGGAAGGAAGACTTCGAACTTTTAAACCAATTTTATGAAGGGACTTCAGACACATCTGTAGAATATGAAATAGAAAGACAAGCACTCAAAACTTTATACGAACCAAAAATCAGTCTTACGATTGAAAATGGCGGACTTTTTTACTTACAGCAAAAAAGAGGAGGTTGACTCATGGTCCCCTCCCTTTTATGTGACATACGATTTTCGATCAGTCTAAAGCTAAGTTTGTCTGTTTGTATTGGGCGGAAACATGACGCAAGCAAACTATGAGGTCTTACCACCTATGTCTTTCCATTTCATGCGTTAAGTGCCTGAAATACATGATTCAGTATTTTAGGAGGGTATTTGTATGGAAAAGAAAACGAACAAATTAGACAGTGAATGGGTTCAATTATTACGCGAAGCTCGCAAGGCAGGACTAACAGCTGAAGAAGTCCGTCATTTCCTCAAATCAAATGAAAAGTCCTCTGAGTCTCCCCCTCTGGTAAGAAGTCATTCTATCAAACCTTTCTGAATGTGCTATAATATCGAAAGGAAGGTGATGACATTGATTGGCCAGCGTATTAAACAATACCGCAATGAAAAAGGCTACTCACTATCAGAACTGGCCGAAAAGGCTGGGGTAGCGAAGTCTTATTTAAGCTCAATAGAAAGAAACTTGCAAACAAACCCCTCCATTCAATTTCTTGAAAAAGTCTCCGCTGTTCTGGACGTCTCGGTTCATACACTTTTAAACGAAAAAGATGAAACCGAATACGATGGTCAATTAGATAGTGAATGGGAAAAACTAGTTCGAGATGCAATGACATCAGGGGTTTCGAAAAAGCAATTTCGTGAATTTTTAGATTATCAAATCTGGAGAAAAAAGCAAGAAGAGGAGTAAAGCGCACGTTTTAGCGCATACTCCTCCAATTGCTATGCAGACCTTGATATCAGCCTAAAGACTGGCTTTATTTTTTATCTTCGCTGTGTGCTTTTTCGTTTTCTTTCACGTAGCCTTTTTCATCCGTATGCTTTTTTGGATTGATCGTTAAACCATTCCACTGAGTCGCTTCGAAGGAAAGATCAATTTGAATCGCATCGCCTTGGTATTTATTTTGGATATAGTGACCAGCTTTATCCTTCGTCTGGTCATTGATAAATTCAATGATCATTTCCATTTTATCGTAATCAAACGGATTCTTTGGAATGCCGTCATACTCTGGAGCCACTGTTCCATCAACAGTTGCTACATTAATTTTCCCACTTTCATGTAAAAACTTCTCATCGACGGCATGACGAAGCTTTTCAAATGCGGTCTGATCCTGTTTTGACGTTAATTGATGCAAGTCAAGCAGGTTTGCATGGTCTAAAATAATATTTTTCGGATAACCATTTCCACCTTCGGCTCCAACCGTAAGAACACTCACCTGAAACTGGCTGAGAAATTCTTCAGCTGTATTTTTACCGCCATTCTTCGCGGAAGATCCATCTGTAAACTGGCTGTAATCAAGACTCATCAGCACTTGGTTTATCGCTAGTGATCCCTTATTATCAAAATGAAATTCTTTCTTGATCCGATCACCAGGTTTTAAGTTCGAAAGGTTGATGGCGCCGGAGTTCTCTTTAGCAGATAAATCCAGCTCTCCTGTCGAGTAGACCGCGTTTGCCTTTTCAATATCATTAAACGCCGCCCATGTTCCCCCGCCAATTAATGCAAGACCTAAAGCCCCTGATAATACACCTAAACGAATTGATTTCTTCATTGCCATGAATAAACCCCCTAATATATTGTTTTATTGAAACCTGATTAGGTTACAAACGATTTAAGCTTGTTCCTCTGAGATATGTACATCAGCCGTGTGTCTACGATGTTTTGCTGCGCCCACAAAATGAATGGTTGAATAAACGAGCAGCATGACACCTGGTATAATAAGGAGCAAAGCAGTTCCAGCTGATGTCCCTGCATACGAAAGAAGCTTTCCTGCATAAGGAATGTTCACTCCCATATACTGCGCAGTTACCTGATCCGCTTTTACCAGCGTACCGTCCTGATACATATTATTGTCACCCTTCGTCTCAAACGCTTTATTTGCACCCTTTCCCTTCACCCCAACAATTCGGTGGGTCACAAAGGACTGATCCTGCTTTGTTTGAAACGTAATAATATCTCCTTTTTTGAGCGTCTCAGGTGAGGCGACCTGTTTTACAACAATCAGTGACCCAGCTGAAAATTCTGGTTCCATCGAACCTGATAATACTTGCTTCAATTGATAACCGAAAATCTGAGGTTCTCCTCCTGTTGTTCTTGATGACAACACGACAATAATAGAGGCTATCATCACCGTGAACACCATCACATAAAGAATACTCCCAGACATTTTCATCCATTTTTTCATAACCCCTTCTCCCCTTCGCCTATCATTTTTTCACTTTAAAAGACAGCTCCATTTAGGACGCCTTTTCTTGACACTTTGAGAGCACCATCGGTTTAGACCAAAAGTACGCCTGATCAGATGCGCCAAACCCTTTAGGATAATAGATTTTAAATGCATAGCTTCCATTTGTTTTTGCTTTATCTGTCGTGACAGTCGCTGTTTCTTGCGACAACAGGGACTTTATGGAGCCCTTTTCAAGAATATGACCATCTTGTAA
Organism: Bacillus sp. FSL M8-0350; assembly: GCF_038593345.1. NCBI lineage: Bacteria > Bacillati > Bacillota > Bacilli > Caryophanales > Bacillaceae > Bacillus > Bacillus sp. FSL M8-0350. Next base: position 2,373,549 of record NZ_CP151985.1, read on the forward strand.
TGGCTTCTGACCATTTCCTATTTTATGTAATTCCCACTTCCATTCAGAGTACGCAATAGGCTGTCCACTATTTTTTAGTGTCATGCTCAGCTTTTGAGGTGCGCAGACTGTTCCTTCGATCATCGTTTGATCGATAAGCTCCAATTGACTTTCATCCCATTTTTTAGGCTGACAATGCTGATCTGTCTGTTCAAAATTTTCACATGTTTTCATGACAAAGTTTTTGTGCTCAACATCGTTAAAAGAAGCATTCGTTGGTGTCATGATGGAAGACGTCAAAATCAAACAAATGGCACAAAAGAGTACAAAGAGCGACTGTTTCATTCATTCCTTCAACTCCTTGAACAACTGTTCTTTAAAAAGAACGATTATATACAGTATAAGGAAATACCTATAAAACCCAAAACGTCAAATTAGTCCATTTTGTTCTTAAACAAGAACCATTACGAGAAAATTCTCCCATTTTCTCATTTTTTCACCATATTCAATATTTTTTTGTGTGACATTTGTACTTCTTAAAACTTACATAAAAATGTAGGATTTGGTCAGGATATGAAGAGGTGAGGTGATGTTAAGTGAAATATGGAAAAATCATAATCATGCTCAGTTTACTGCTGAGTTCTATGATTCTAGAGGTCAAACCCGTTGATGCGAGAGGTTTGACTGCCGCCGCAGATCAATGGGAAACGCGGGCAGTCAAAGAAGCAAAAAAAAGATACCCGCTAACGCAAGTATTATTTAAACAAAAAGTATGGGACCGCCACCGGGATAAGGAATCTGTGAAACAGTATCATATTACGTTAAAAGACCATACAAAGGAATTTGGGGTATTCGTCACCATTTCCTATAACCCTTACTCAAACAAGGTGAATAAAGTGATTGTTGTGGAGGAATACAGCTAAAGTGGCATAAAAAAACCGCCTGCTGGGCGGCTTTTTACTTTCGTCGATGGCGCTGGCGTTCTTTAAGCATCATGGATAAGCCAAACGGCAGAACCCCAAATAAACGCTGTGAAAACGGCGGTTTCGTTTCTATTTTTTCTTGTTTGTGTTCCTTCCGTTCGTCACGTGGTGTATTCATATATTTAATGATTTCCTGCGTCATATATTTTACATAGTCATTTGTTTTCAAGCACATTCACCTCTTCTTCCTTCAAGTCTTTCCAGGAAGAGGATGATTTTATACACTGGCTAATCAGGATTTGCCCATCTCATGATTTCACCGGTCTTCCAATCCAGCATCAGTTCACGCTCATCGGATAAACCATCTTTTGTTTTCACCTTCACCAAAACAAGGACAAGTTTTTTCTTATGATCGCATTTCATCCGCTTCAGTGTCACACGGCCTTCTTCAGTATCAATATGGGTTTTCTGTTTCGCACAAATACGTTCTACTGTGCTGGCAGCTTCACTCACACCCACCCTAAAAAGCTGCTGTTTTTTATAAAAGGAAATCGTCAGCTCTGCACTTTTCAGTTCTTTTTGAAACCCCATCGTTATCGCCCCTAGGATCAAGAGAAAAAATAAAATCGCCGCAAGTACATGCGGATAGATAAAACCTTCCTCTCTTTTCACGATTTACGAACCACTCCTTTATATGTGAAAAAAACGGCTTCATACACTTTACCAGATCCATCTGTGACTTTCAGGATGGCTCTATGCTGACTCGTTCTCACGTGAAATTGTTTCACCTTATGCAATAAAGGAAGATGCCCAGCTTGATCCGTTCGTTTTCGAAGCATCTCTTGATATGGCTCAATTGTTACCACTCGCCCCTGATCAGAAATATACTCTAACGCTTTTCCACCTTTCACCGATTTGACAGCATCTGCACGACTTAATTCCTCATCTAATTGCAGGACAGTCTGTTTCCACTCCATTTGGGAAAATCCGTTGATGTCTTCAAATGGACGAGCTTTCTCCGCTGCTGAAAAGATCAGTCCACAGCCAAAAGAAAGAAATAGAAAGAGCTGCAACTGCCACAAAGCTTGTAAAAGGGTAAAAGCTTTGTCATCGCTCCACATGCTGAAAGCATATGGTCTCTTTTTTTTGTACTTTGTATGAAACACATCCCTTCTGTTTACGCCAATTGAAAACATATGTGATCTCGCCTCTCTTCTTTTTGATGGAAGATGTTGTCCCATTTATGAACGCTTCATTCATCTGTTCATGTAAAACCTGATAAGCTTCAAGCTTGGCTCTCACTTCCTTTTTCCCCATCATGAGTTTTTCATAGGCTGGCATGAGCACTAGAGCAGCAAATAGAAAGAGATGACAGGCAAACAGTGTTTCAAACGTACTAAATCCTCTATTGTTTTTGAACATGGATTCGCCCGCTTCCTAAATAAATCGTCAGTTTATACGATTGACTGCCAAATTCGACAATGAAAGATCCACCGCTGCTTGGATGTCCGTTTGCATTAAAATAGATACCTTGCGAGAATGTAGAAGTTTTGATGCTGCCCTTTTTATGTTGATATGAAGCAATGACTTCGTTACTCTTTTGATCTATTACCTGATAAGATACATGCGACGGATGGATCCCAACATGTACACGTGTTTTTTTGATAAATGCAGTATATGATGCCAATTGAAGATCTTGTTTCATGATGTTTACTTGTCTTTTGGCTTCAGCGCTCTCTATTATATTTGGGATTTTCCCTCCCACGATCGACAATAAAATTGATAAAACAAGTAAAATCAACAGCTGTTCAATCAGGGTAAAACCCTTCTCATGTAAAAATAATTTATTCATGCTTCACGTTGCCGTTTTGAATGACAATCGCTTTTCCATTAGGACAAGTTAATCCCTTTTTGACATAACCTTCTTTTTCTAATTCAGCTAAAGATGGCGTCTTCCCATCATGCTCCAATTCATATGCCATCACTTGTGTGCTGACCATTGATTTAAGCCCTTCACAGCCCTTTGCCTGAATAGCTTGGTGATGACGTGTGATATTCGGTATGGTAATGAGTAAAAGAATGGATATTACGAGCATAACTATTAACATTTCTAACAGGGTAAATCCTTTATCATTCATATCTCTGTCCTCCTTCTTACACTTGCTCCATTAGTTGATACATTGGTAAAAGAATAGATAAATACACGATGAGTATAAGAAGTGCTGTTACCCCATAAATAACTGGCTGCAGCCAAGAAATCCATTTTTCAATTTTTAGCTCTGCATTCTCTAATAGAAATTGGCTGTAAGTGTACATTTCTCTCGCAAGCATTCCGCTGGCTTCACCATGCTTGATAATGGCTGCAAAATGTTTTTCGAAAAAAGGAGACACGCTTACTTGATGGGCCATGCTTTCTCCTTTTCTTAACTCTTCCATCATTTGTTCACCTATTTCTTGAAGAAAAGGCAGGTAGCTTTGCTGTTTAAAAGCTTGCAAACCTTCGTACATCGATAATCCAGCTTGAAGCAGTCCGCTGAGCTGAAGAGAAAAAAGGTACGTATGCATCAGCTGCATCCCTTTATATAAAAAAGGCAGCTTACTCATCACCCTCAATTTCTCAAGGGTCGACTTTTTCCTAAAAAAAACAGCATAATATCCAATAAGACAGATACACAGACAACTAGTGATGAGCAGAAAAGCATGAAGGAATTGAAATAGTCCAAACATCCCTTGAATCAGCCAAGACATGCGGGTATCCATTGATGAGTACAAAACAGAAAATTGAGGAATGATCATTTGCTGAACGAGTACCAGCACGACCAAAACCGTGAAGATAAGGAAAAGCGGGTAACGTAACATACGTTTAAACGTATCTAACTGTTTGATTTTTTTCTCTAAAAAACTGGCGCTTTGTTCTAAAGCACGGGCTAGACTGCCATGCTTCTCAGAAAAACATAGTATAGCGATGACTTCCCGCTGAAAATGGAGTCTCTCCAGCACTACATAAAAAGGCTCGCCTTCGTGAAGCCACTGAATACCTAGTTTTAATTGCTGCCGCTGTTGTTTTGATAACTGAATATTCACCATCACTAATGCCTCAATCAATGTATATCCAGCCTGAATCAACTGAGCTAGTTTTGATAGGCATTCAGCTTGGTCCTTTTTAGACCATACTTTAGAGACTCGCTTCTTCATAAACCCAGCGATGATAAGTGTTTTTTGATAAATAGCCGAGTGCCACTCCTTTACGAATTAATCTTTGCAGTGTTTCATATGACGAGTGAGCATATTCTCCTTTAGCCTCCTTGATACACTCACCAAGCTCTTTTCCGAACAGCAGTTCAAATACATTTGTTCGTCTGATCGGTCGATTTAATTTACAGTAAAGCTGACATCTTTCTCCGCAAAAAGGACAGGTGAGCTCGATTAATCGCTGCGCAGCAATCGCAACCATCGTTTGCTCAAGTTCATTCATCGTGACACCAAATTCAAGCATGCGGTAAAGGGCTCCTTTTGCATTTTTTGCATGGAGCGTACTCAATACTAAATGGCCTGTCAGTGCTGCTCTAATCGCCGTTCTGGCCGTTTCAGCATCTCTTATTTCTCCTAGCACAATCACATCTGGATCATGTCTTAATATAGCGCGTAATCCAGCGGCATACGTGATGCCGGCTTTTTCATTCACTTGAACCTGCAGCACTTCTTCATTCCTTGTTTCGACAGGATCTTCAAGGGTAATAATATTTCGGTTAAAATTCTTTTTTGCAAACTGGATCAGTGAATATAGTGTTGTTGTTTTCCCTGAATTGGTTGGCCCAGTAAATAAAATGAGTCCATGCGAGTGGTTTAAAAAGGATAATAATCTGGCTGAGGCTTTCGGAAATAATGATAGATGTTTTATTTTCGGAACATGATCCTGCGGTAAAATTCTAATCACCAAGCTCTCATCATTCACTGTCGGCAAGGTAGACATCCGAATAAATACTTGACCTTTTCTTAGCATCACAGCTAGTGAGCCATTTTGCGGCCTCCTTTTTTCCCCGATATCCATAGAAGATAAAAACTTAAAATGTGCAATAAGCCGCTCTCCGCTTTTTTTATCAATCGTTCGCTGCTGGATTAAATCTGAATCAACACGAAATGACACCGAAGCTTCCTTTTCTTTTGGCACAATATGCACATCAGAAGCCCTCATGCGGCATGCTTCTTCTAGCAGCTCTTGTCTTAAATATTCAATCCCATACAAGTGGATCACTCCTTTCTCTGATCACATTGTAGAATGGCGGAACGTGAATGACAAAAGAGAAATTTATGATTTTCATGACTAATAAATGATGAAAACCCTCAACTCACGATGCATTACATCATTTTTTAGAAAAGAGCATATAAAAAAACCTGACTTTTACAAGTACAGGTTTTTTGGTCATGATGTGGCTTCTTGCGGCTGCTCTTCAAAGATACGAAATCCTCTTTTTTCTAAAGCTTTTGCAAGGCTGTGTTCTGTATTTACTTTTGAGAAATCAATGCCGAGTTTCACTACAGTTTGAGCGATCTCTGGGCGGATGCCTGAAATAATCGTCTCAATTCCTAGCAGCTTCGCACTATCGACCACTTTAAACAGCTGATAGGCCACCATCGTATCAACAACGGGAACACCAGAAATATCAATAAATAAATGCGTTAGACGCAGTCTTGAAGCCTGTTCTAGTACGGATTCCAGAATGATTTTGGCCCGGTACGTATCGATTTCTCCGATCAGTGGCAAAATCCCGATTTCCTTTGATACTGGAATAACAGGGGCACTCAGTTCTTGAATCATCTCTCTTTGTGCATTGAGCTGACTGAGTGTCACCCGGTCATATTCTTCTGATAAACGCTCAATCATATCATCAAATGTGGCGTGAAAGTGCTGATTCCACTGACACACATCTTGCAGCGTCACTTCAAGCTCTGTTACTTGGGTGAATGTCTCAATCCTCGAACAGAAAATGTGGCGGAAGATCTTAAATTGTCCAATGATTTCATATAACGGCACCTCGTGCACTGCTCGATCACGAGCAATATCAACAGACCACTTTTTCAAATGGTTTTCTACTTTGTCTGACAGTGTCACAAGTGTTGCTGCAATGGTTTGAATAAACGCTGTGTTCTGTTCCTTCAGCTTCTTTTCCGTTTCCTCTGAAGCATGTTTAGAATATAATGAGCCTTCTTCTGTTCTTGTCTTTAGCCATTCTTCGGTCATGACAGGGGCTTCTTTTAGGATAAATTCGTATAATTGCTTTGATTTTTCATTTTTCATTTACTTCTTTCGCTCCTTTTTCACTTCAAACTCGTGACATACAACTTTTATGTATAAATGACCGTAGATGGTGAACAATATCATTACACGTTTGATATTGGGCTATAGCCAAGTGGTAAGGCAATGGACTTTGACTCCGTGATCGTTGGTTCGAACCCAGCTAGCCCAGTTCAGCACAAAAACGAAGACGGCTGAAGCTTGTTTCAGCTGATCTTCGTTTTTTATTAGGAAACCGATTGATGAATCGCCTTCTTTTTTGATATTTTCATGAGTTCTCCGGGATTATAGCCGACCACTAATTTATTCCCATCAATGATGATTGGTCTCCGTAGTAGTTTTGGTTTTTCAATGAGAAGCTGCAAAACCTCGTTTACTTTTAAGTCATTAATATTTAAATTTAAGCTTTTAAAAGCCTGACTTCGTGTGGCTAAAATTTCATCCATTCCTTCTGTTGTTAAAGAAAGAATCTTTTTTAATTCATCTAGAGTTGGCGTTTCTCTGAAAAGGTGACGCTCTTTAAAATCAATTTGATTCGCCTTTAACCAATGTTTTGTTTTGCGGCAAGACGTGCAGCTCGGGTATGAATAAAAAGTAATGTCACTCATTAGTCTTCCTCCTTAGGTCGTTAACCTTTTCTCTTATGGAGTAAGTACCCTCATGTATTTCGCCATAAACACTTTTTCTTCACTTTTTCAAAAAAATTTTTTCTACATTCGAAATAAATTGTTCACACGTTGTCAAAAATGTAAATGTTTACATAACAAGTGGTGATCAGCTATAATATGAATCAAAGGGGTTTTTTAAGGGGAGGGAAAGAAATGAATCGCATGTTCCGCGTGCTTGGCTTTTGGACGGGTATTTTTGCTGTCATGTTCTATTTAGGACATATGAAAGATGCATCGCTGCTGTTCTTCGGTCAAACCGTTCTTTTTGTATTTTTATCCTACTTGAATTTATCCGAAAGAATGTATATTTACATTTTCGGAGCGTACTTGACGATTTTCTTTGCCGGATTTACATATTATTCGATTTTCATCATGGTTCCCGGTACCGGACATTAATTGAAAAAAGCATCTCTTTTAAAGAGATGCTTTTTTCATGCCTGCAATTAAAGAGAAAAACCATTAATAAATGGATTTTGCTCCTGCTCCGTCAGCACAGTCGTTTCCCCGCCATGTCCGCTTAAAACAAGAGTTGATTCTGGCAATGACAATAATTTTTGATGGATTGATTGTAGCAGCACTTCCTGACTGCCGCCTACTAAATCTGTTCTCCCGATGCCGCCTTCAAATAGCGTGTCACCAGAAATAACAAAGCCCTCTTCCGCCGAATAGTAAGACACACTGCCTGGTGAATGCCCTGGTGTATGGAACATTTCTAATGTAAACGATCCAATTTGAAGCGTTCCTTCTGACGTAATCAATTTTTCAGCTTCTTTGACCGTAATTCCATTCCCAATCAATCGAGCTGAACCGTTTAATTCAGCGTTCGTGAGCCATTCTTTTTCATTTTCGTGTACATACAGCGGCACTCCCCACTCTTCGCGCACCTCATCTGCCGCGCCAATATGATCAAAGTGAGCATGTGTCAATAAGACAGCAAGTGGTGTAAGCTGTTTTTCTTTTACATAGGAAATCAGCTTTTGCGCTTCACCGCCTGGATCAAAAATTAAGCATTCTCCCTGCTCATTTTTCCAAATATATGCGTTCGCTTGTACATAGCCTAGTGGCATTCTTCTCCAATTCATTTTCATCACCTACTTTATTCATTCTTTTTTATTATGAAGGCTATTCAATAAAAATTCAAACAATCGTCAACTGGAATCTACTCGACAAGCTTTATGAAAACGGTTAAAATGAAAAGAAAGGAAATCAAGGGGATTGATGACAAAGGGGGACTTTCACATGATGCTCGTCATTATTTTTGGTCTAGTCACGATTTTAGCTGCGCTCGGTATCTATCGCTCACTAAAAAAAGTGAATGTACTTGCCATCGCTTTTGCAGGCGCTACATTTTTGGTTTTTGGATGGTTCACTGTCATGACCATCATCTATAGCGGTTATCCAACTGCACATTAAAAAGCCTGCATATAGCAGGCTTTCAGACTGTTGACAAAGGGCTAAAATGATCTTGATTTTAGCCCTTTGTCTTCTTTTCAGCGTGATAGAAAGCCCTTGCAGCCCTAGGAAGAACGAGTAACGGAGCGGAGCGAATATGACATTCGTGAGCACCGGAACGAAGGACTGACAAAGAATGCGAAGGTTTGTCTACACGCTAAAAGCCTGCATTTAGCAGGCTTTTTTTATTGATTTAAATGCTTATTCACGCTTTCTAATTTGCTTGTAAGTGTTGTGGTTTGATCCCGTCTGTCATCGATGCGAATATTGGTCGCTACTCGGTGCAATCCCTTTTCAAAAGGGGCTTCATGAATGCGCTGAATGACCTCAAATAAAACGGATAATTCGCCTTCAATTAACGTATTCATCGGTGTTAATTGATATTTGATTTTTCCTTCTTGTTGAAAGCCTTCTAAAATTCTTTGTACATCTGCTACATAAGCACTGACACTTGGTGTTTCAGTGCCTATCGGAATGATGGTGACGTCTGCTATAGCCATCGTTTTTCCCCTTTCCATTAAATTCTCATGTTTTCTCGTCCTCATTGTAACCTATCCTCATTCAATCATGCCATGCTTACGTTGCGTTTACGGCAGATTTGTCTCGTTCTATCGTCAACTCCGCTCTCTCTACCTTCCCGATCTTTGTAAACAGAAGCAGGCATATACCTGAAACAGCTTCAATGATGCCGCCAGCCGCAATGACATACCCAGATCCAAACAGGGTTGCCATATAACCGCCAATGAGGGCGCCTAACGGAATCATCAAGTAGGAAATCATGTTGATGATCGCATACACTTGCGGCTGATCCTCTGCCTTTACTGACAATTGAATCATCGTATGTTCGGGTACGTTAACTGCACTAATGGCTGCTCCTAAAGCAAAAGCTGATATAAACACAAGTGGTAACAATGCGTTCATACCTGTGATGAAGAAGGCGATTCCATCAACAATCCCAGCACCTATAAACAGCAATCCATACCGATTCACTTTTATCTTTGTCAAAACAAACCCCATCAAAAATGCGCCTAGTGCGGTTGTGACTTTGATGAATGAATAGACGACAGGTCCACTATGTAAGTCTTCCGTTAAATAAATAACAGACAATGCTTCCCATGGTGCCGCAGCAAAGTTTGAACAGACACAAAAAATCGCTAATGGAAACAAAATATGATGGCTTCTCACAAGTGAAAAACCTCGAATTAATCTTTTGCCGTAAGATAACCCTTTTTTGGCTTTATCGATGATGACTTCTGTTTGATATGAAATCATGACCACCAATAAAGCGGACAAAAGGTAAAGAGGAATGATCACAAGCATTGTATAACCTACGCCTACAAATGCAATCATGACACCACAAATCGTGACCGTCACAAGTCTTACTACATGACTTGCTGATTGGATCGTTGCATTCGCTTTTTGTATGAGGTCCTCATGAACAAGCTTTGGGATAATCGATACAGATGCCGGTTCATAGGAGCCTCCTGTCGCCGAATGCAGCAGCATACAGCCAATGATGAGGAATAATGGTGTGAAACCATAAAAGTAACTAACCACGATCACAAGGATAATCGCTCCTCGTGTTAAATCAGCAAAACACATCCAAAATTTCAATTGATGCGGCTTCATCATAGGCGTAATAAATGGTCCAACAATCGCTTGAGGAACAAAGCTGACTGCAATAAAAAAAGCTGTCCCTATGGCCCCTTTCCCTCCTAGTACTAAAAGCCACAAGATGGTGTTGAAAGATAAACTATCAGCCGTAATTTTGCACATTTTAGAAACAAATAAATAAGTAAAATTTCTTTTCCACAGGCTTTGAGCACTCAATAGTCGACATCTCCCTAAATCATATCCTTTTTTTTACATCCATATCTTTCACAATAGCTTACTAGGAAGCCTTCGTCAATTGCTTCAACATTGTTTTTATTGACCATAAGCAATTGATTTTCTCAAAATATGAAAAAGCACCAGACAGGTGCTTTTAACATTTACACGCTTCCCACAAAAGCCGCTTTGTTTTTTCATAGATCGAATCAAATTGATCCATGGAAAGAGGATTTTTCCCTAGACCAAGCTCGACTGTATAGCCCTCACTATGAAATTGATAAATAAACCAATCACGATAGCCTGCATAGCTGTCGAGATATTGGATCGGTTTGTAGCCGCTCACGAGTTCGAAGCGTTTGACCGTTTCTTTTGAGATGGCTGGCTCATGGCCAAGAAACCCCCAATAGATCTCTTCTCCTTGTGTATGAAGGGCGATCAGCCGGTCAAATCGTTTTCGCAACGCAAGATTGGCCATCGCTTTCGCTTCTGGTTCTGTTAATGGCTCGCGCCCAGGATAATCCCGGTAGGACGGTGCCTTCGACTGATGACGATAGTACTCGATCTCCCAATAAGCAGGGAATTGATTGTTTAAATCCACCCCTCGAATATTTGCTTTCCATTCCCGGTAATCGGAATATCCCTCGTTTAGCAGTGTGAATTCTTCACGATGAAGACCTAGTGACTCCGGTCCATTACGAACCAAATCCACTCCATCTGGATTGACCATTGGCACGATGGATAAAGCGGTGGTCTGCAGGATATGAACCGCTTCATAATGTCTTGCCTGAACCGGATCTGACGCTGCTAAGCAAAGCGATTTCAACCATTTTAATAAAACAGACGTCGTGATCCATTCATTTGCATGAAAAGAGGCATTGAGATGAATAGAATGTAAATGCTGAACAGGCTCTGTTCGGATCTCATAAATAGGTGTATCAAGCACTGAATGGCCAATAACACTGATATGAAGAAAAGGAAATACGGCTTTCAAGCGGCTCAGCTCTTCTTCTAATCGAGCGCTATCATATTCAAATGTTCCATTAATCCAATCATCTGATTGCTGCAGTCTGTAAGGTGCAATAAATCTCTGCACATCACCTATCGATTCAAATACATGGACTCCTTCTGGAAGTCTATATCCCGGTAAAAGAAGGTTATCAGTGCTTGATTGATTAGATAAATGAAAAGCTGCTTTGCCAATACCAAGCTGCTTTGCCACAGCATCCCTCCCTGCTTCATCCAGCTGCCATTCAATTTTTCCAAACGACGTTGTCTTCATTTACATCCCTCCTCTCATACTATATGAGCCGTCAGACAAAAAAAGAAAACCTCTGCTTCTAAAATAGCAGAGGTTTTTTCATCTATTAGGACGCCTTTTTCAGCTCCGTTTCACCTTCTTTTTTGGATGGTGAATGGTCCGGGCTGTTTCGATCATAAAATCTAAGGAGATCTCCGTAGATGATTTGATCAGAGAATTGAAGCTCCTGCTTCGCTTTCTCTTCATAAGACTGACACACATTTTTATCATCTGCTGGCTCGCCTGTCTCTTTATTGTAGCAAACACCATCTGTAAAAATGCTGTCCTTCGTAATAAAGCTTCCATCACGGAGTACTGTAAAGTCATTCGTATCTTTTGATAAAAGGTCATGACCAAATTGAATTTGTTTACTTGTATCAATCCCTAGAAGATTGAGTACAGTTGGACGGATATCGACCTGACCGCCTACCGTATCAATTTCTTTTGGATGTTGATCCGTTACCCCTGGAATGTGTACAACAAACGGGACTTTTTGAAGCTGCACTTCTTCAAATGGCGTAATCTCTTTATTTAAGAATTGTCCCATGGCTTCGTTATGGTTTTCAGAAATTCCGTAGTGATCCCCATACAAAACAAAAATGGAGTTATCGTATAACCCAGCTTCCTTCATCTTTTTAAAGAAAAGCTTAAGGGCTTCATCTTGATAACGCACTGTAGGGAAGTACTTGTTCAGTGTTTTGCTCTTTGAATCATATTCATCAATGAGCTTATCTTCCTCATCTAAATCAAAAGGGAAATGGTTCGTTAATGTAATCAATCTCGTATAGAAAGGCTGCGGGATCGATTTCATTAATTCAGCGGACTGCTCAAAGAACGGACCATCTTTCAATCCCCAGCCAACTGAGTTTTCTTCATTCACATCAAATGATTTAATATCAAAGAACTTATCGTAGCCAAAGCTATCGTAGATAAGGTCACGGTTCCAGAAGCTTTTGTTATTCGCATGAATAACAGAAGAGTGGTAGCCCTCATCCTTTAACAGCTCAGGTGTCGCTGTAAACTCATTACTTGGATTTGTGAAGAACACAGCCCCTCTTCCAAGTGGATAAAGAGAATTATCTACAATAAACTCTGAATCAGATGTTTTCCCTTGACCTGTTTGGTGATAAAAATTAGTAAAGTTATAGCTCTTCTTGATCAATTTGTTTAAAAACGGAGTAATTTCTTTCCCGTTTAATTTTTCATTGATCACGAAACTCTGTGTCGATTCAAGTGATACAAGAATGACATTTCGTCCTTTTGCTTGACCAAATGTCTTTTCATTTCGGTCCGTTTGATTTGCGCTTACATAGTTTTCAATTTCAGTTAAGCTATTGCTGTCAGCAAGAGCTCGCTGGGCGGACTGCTTCGATTGCAATACCCCATCATAAATATGGAAGTTATATAAGCTGATATTTTTCACCAGCATCTCACGGTCAAATGAGCGAGTAAGCAGTTCTGGTCTTTCTGTTTCAGCTAAACCAAGGTTAAAGAAAAATGTAGCTACCACAAATAAGTAATATGCTGCTCGTTCTTTTCGTGAAACGGTGACATCTGTTCTAAAGGAAGGCTGTTTTTTATAGAGCCAAATTAAAATGATGATATCAACAAACATCAGTAAATCGACTGGTTCAATTAAAGAGGTAATACTGGACCCGAGGTCACCCATATTGTTTGTTTGAAATAGGACGGGGATGGTTAGAAAATCACTATAGAATCGATAAAACACAATGTTGGCTAACAAAACGAATGTTAGGATAAAGCTTGTCACGATGATATATCGATTGCGATTTTTTTCTTTGAAAAATAAACCGATACCGAAGATAAACAAGAGAAAGCTAAGCGGATTAATAAACAGGATAAACTCCTGCATGAAATTTTCAATTTTAATATTGAAGCTAGATTTATAGATAACATAGGTTTTGACCCACATCAGCAATGTCGCAATCAGTAAAAATGAAATCGCCTTTAATCTATTCTTTCGCATTGTAACCTCCTTATGCTAAGCGCGCACCCAGGCTCTGGATATACCCTAATTATTGGTGCTTCTAGAAAAATAACTAAAGTATATCTTATCCTGTATATGATGGAAAATCAATGTCTTTTTCCTCATGACAAACTTATGAATATGCTAAACATCCAATTTCATGCCTATCTATCGCTTTTTTTAATAAAAATGACATCATTATGACTTTTTTGTTCAAGACAGCCATTTGGTTTTTGCCATCCATGCCCCGCCGATAACACCCGCATCGTTTCCGAGGGATGCAATTACCACTTCAACATCGTCAGCGCAAGGCGGGAAAGCATGTTGTTTCACAATGCGCTCTACTTTACTGCGAAGAAGCTCACCTGCTTTTGAAACACCGCCGCCAATTACAATTTTTGTTGGGTTTAAAGCACTAGCAAGATTCGCTAGGACAAGTCCAAGATGTGTCGTCACTTCTTCTACAACACGCATTGCAAGATCATCTCCGTTTTCTGCCGCTTCAAATACATTCTTTGCCGATAGCGAAGCGAGCTTGCCAAGTGAAGATGTATGCTGCTCGGTTTCTAATTTATCCTTTGCAATCCGGACGATGCCAGTTGCAGATGCGATCGTTTCAATACAGCCTGTTCTTCCGCAGTTACACGGTGCACCTTGAAATGGAACAGCACAAATATGGCCAATTTCTCCGCCAGCTCCTGTTTCCCCTTGAACAACTTCACCGTTGACGATGATGCCGCCGCCAACCCCTGTTCCAAGTGTGACCATCAGGATATTTTTTGCGCCATCGCCTGCCCCCTTCCACATTTCACCGAGTGCAGCAATATTCGCATCATTTTCAATGACAGATGGAAGTCCCGTCTCTGCCTCTAGGTGATCTTTCAAGGGGTAGTTTGTCCAGCCCAGATTCGTTGTTTTATAGACGATGCCAGATACCTTATCTACAGGTCCAGGTGCACCCATTCCGATCCCAATAAGTGCTGATTTCGGCATACTGATCTCAACCAGTTTATGGTCAATTGATTTGGCAATATCGACTGTGATCGTCTGCCCGGATTTATCCGTAGGAATCTCCCACTTATGCTGAATTTCACCATATAGATTAATGAACGCAAGCTTAATTGTCGTACCGCCAAGATCAATACCTACAAACCAATCCCCTGTCATATGCCCTCCACCTTCACATTGTTTTTCGATTTAATTTGGCTAGCTCCATTTGAAGAATCGTCATTGCGTTTGACCATTCGGTCCGGTCAATGATGCCTGATGTATACATTTCCTTCAATTCGTCTGCCATAAATTCTAATTCTACTTCACGATCTCCGAAATACACATAATTTCCAAATCTCATGAGCAGCTGCTGTACATCATATAACGTTTTCATTGTTTCCACCATTTCTTCTCATCAACAGTTAGGATAAGCGTATTCATAAATGCGCTTTCAGTCAAGTCATTCAACGTGTTTGACTATTTTCGATATATTGTTTCAGCTTTAAAAATTGATCATTTTGAGGATCTTGTTTTAACGCTTTCGCTAATAGATCCTCTGCTTTCGCTGTCTCTCCTTTTTCTACGTATAAAAGCGATAAATGATACAGTTTATTTGGATCATCTGGATCTTTTTCAAGCGACTTTTGTAAAAATTGAATAGCCTTATCAAGTCGGCCCTGCTGCGCTTCCGATAGTGCATAGATATGAAGTGCCTCAGCTGATGCATCTTTATCGTGCACATATTCCTCTAGTCGTTCACTTGCTTCGCTGTACTTTTTCTCATCAAATAAACTCGCTGCCTCACTTGCTGCCGCTGCTTGCTTTTGATCGTCAGAATGAAACCCTGTATACAATCCAAAACCGCCAATAAAGAGCAAAGCAGCACTCGCAAGAAGCATTTTGACAGGCTGGATCTGTTTAGGCAGACGGACAGCTAATGCGGTGAAAAAACCGCCAACCAGGCCGCCAAGATGCCCTGCATTATCAATACCTGATACAGTGAAGCCTATTCCTAGGTTAATGAGGATAATGACAATAATATTTGTCCCCATCGTCCGAAAGAAAAGCTTTCGGTTTGAGATGGCTAAATATAACAGTGCGCCTAAGCAGCCAAAGATCACGCCAGAAGCGCCTGCTGCAATTGCCGTATTAAACACAAAGCTCGCTATAGAGCCAAAAATGCCGGAAATCAAATAGATGAGCAAAAATCTTCCCGACCCATAAATTCTCTCAACAGCCGCTCCAACGGACCAAAGAGCAAAAGTATTAAAGAGTAAGTGCGTCAAGCCAATATGTAAAAACATTGGTGTCATCAGGCGCCACCATTCACCATCTAAAATCAGCACATTATTTTTAGCACCAAATGCTGTTAAAGTTGCGGTATTGGTACTTCCGCCAGACAGCTCAAGTAAAAGAAACATCACCACTTGAACAGCAATCAGCAAGTAGGTAAAAATGGGTCTGCCATTTTGAAACACGGCCCGTTCTCGTTCTCGCTGCTTTTCCTGATCATCAAATGCCTGAAGCACGTTCCTTTTCAGCTGCATTGCATCCTCAGCTGTATCTTCCTTCGCGTCTTCTACATCTACTGCAAGCGATGTATTCAGCCATTTTTGCAGTTCGTTTACATCGTTTTGAAGCGTGTCTGCATTGAGTAATACAGGAGTAACTGTCACCTTATTCTCTTTTTGCGGCTGACCGTTTAGGTCTTCCCAATCATCTACTGGAACATCAGTTGTAAATTGCAGCTGCAGGAGATGAAGAGATCGTTTACGCATAGCTTCTCTCAGCTGATTGATCCGATATGTTTGCTCCTCGATATCTCGAACGATCTCCTGCCTGAAATTCACATCTTTTCTATATAGACGGATAAGATCATAACCTGAGTTTCGTGGTGCTTCAAAAAATATTTCATCTTCTGGGTACGGACTTTGAATCATCTCGTATCCTTTTTGTCTAAGTTCATCAACAACTCGCCAAAATAAACTATCTATGACATTCATACATTCGCGCTCCATTTTTTACATTATTATAGCAAGAATCGTTCTTATCCGCATTTCTAAACAAAAAAATCCCGGCTTTTGCGGGATTAGAATGCTTGGCGAATAAATTTCGTCCGAAAATATGGGATTTTCATCAGCCATTTAATCAAAAAGTGCCGGACTTGATTTTGCCCTAAAACCAAATTCATGAGCCGATAACGATTTTGCACGAGAACGAATGCAAACAGTGTGAACACAATGCTCCAAATCATTTTATTCATCATATTCCCTCCTATGTTCGTATCGTGGCTTAAATAGGATTTGTTTATGCATGAACCATCGTTTTTATCGCTTAAAAGGTTCCTTTCATATCCGCACTCTGATTGATCATAAGAAACGTCAAATTGAGAAGGTCGATTAAATCCTTGAAAGTATAAGGCAGCCTACAATTTCGCTCTAACTCCTCCACCTTGTGCGGGAAGTAACTGTCGTATGGATTTGGTGTATGAACATATACAGCGTCTAAACCAAGGTCATGTTCGTGAATACAAATCCAAGTTTGGTATGGCTTTTCAAAGCTTTCAAGCTGTTTTAGCCGCCTATGATATAATGCGATATGAGCTTTGATATGCTCTCTTCTTATTTTTAAGCTATTTTCCCCGACTCCAAAAAAATCAAGGTGCGTATGCCAAAAATAAAACCATGAATCACGATCAAGTTTTAAGTCACAAGTATTTACTTCCTCCCACATATGACGGAAGTACCTTTTCTTTTCACGAAATTTTTTCAAAACATATCCCCTGTCAGCTAAAATGCCTTTTAATGAAGAATGTTGATCGCTATCGTGTATGTGACTTTTGATCATAAGCAAGCACCTTCGCTCAACACAAAAAGCCCGTTCATCTATATAAGCAGCGGACTTTATTTTAGATATATGGTACCTTTCTCACTGACCATGATTGAGACCGGGATGTCGTGCGTTTCAGCCGGAATATGCTCGGTTTGCTGTACTGTCAAACAAAGGGCAAGCGTTTCGCCGTGATAGTCAGCTAAGTAGCGGTCATAATAGCCGCCCCCATATCCGATACGGTAGCCTTGTCGATCGAAGCACACACCAGGCACAATGATCAAATCGATTGATTCTTTAGATGCAGCAGCCGACGCCAGAGGATCTGGCTCCAATAGCCCAAAGTAGCGGGAGATCATTTTCGTTTCTGGTGTATATTCATAAAACGTCATCTCTTTTGTTTCCGGAAAACAGGTGGGTACACATACTGTTTTCCCCTCCCGCCATGCTTTTTCAATGAGAGGCATTGTCGGTACCTCTTTTCCTCTAGACATGGTAAGTGCAACCGTATTCGCTTGTTTCCATGCTGGCAGTTGAAACAAGCGCTCATGAAGTAAAGCGGTGCTTCGCTTGAATTCTTCGGCACTCATCTGGTCCAGCTTGGCTAATGTTTGAAGGCGAAGTTCCTTTTTCACAAAGATCATCTCCCATCATAAAAAAACAGCAGGAAAATTCCCTGCTGCTTACTTTGTTTCACGATGTAAAGTTTGTTTTTTATCACGTGAGCAATACTTTTTGAATTCAACGCGATCTGGATTGTTTCGCTTATTCTTTTTAGTAATATAGTTACGCTCACCGCATTCAGTGCAAGCTAGAGTAATATTTACGCGCATGTTTTTCCCTCCAAACTAAAATCAATTCACATTCAGACCTAACTATAATACCACTTCTAGCTTAGGAATGCTAGAATGTTTTTTCACCAATTTGATTTTCAGTGCAATCCATCCGCGTTCTGATCCATATCGCACGGTCATTTCATGAAAAATAGCCTGCTCCCCTATAAAACCTCAATCTTTGTCGTACTGTATACATGAGAAACCCTCTTTTATTTTGACAGCGAGCAAGATTTTCATACTCGTTTTTCATATAAAAAGAAAAAAGATGAAAAAAAGGTGATTTTTTCAGCAATTCCTTTTGAAACTAGCTTTTTTATGGTATAAAAAAGAAGGGTCGAAAACTGTCTGAAACAATCATGAAAGCCTTTTATGGCTTTCAGCATTAAAATATGAATAAAAGGTGATGAAACATGGAAATTGCAATTATCGGATTGCTTGTTGTCAGTATCGTACTGATCGCATTCTCATATTTTCAAAGAGAGCCGATTAAAGAAGTCGAGCAGGAACTTGAAACACTTCAACTATCTGCAATGCAAGAAATCTATAAACTGAAAAAGAAAATGAAGGTTCTTGAAGAAGAATTGCTTGAAACAAACATTGTCGTCCGCAAACATTCAGAAATTGATCCATCTATCGCAAGACAAATCATTTCAAAGCATCAAAATGGCATGTCTCCTGAGGCCATTGCGCGCGCTGAGCATGTATCTGTAGATGAGGTCAACATGATCATTAAAGACAATGAGAAGGTGCTTGTATGACGAAAAAAAGCATCCAAACGTTTGCGGCAGGTATGATTCTTGCAACTGGTGTTCTGGCGATCGTTTTTTTCCTCACTGGAAAAGATGAAGCGGCGGCTGATACAACCACAAAAGAAACGCTCGCAGCGAAAGTAACAGACACCGATGTGAAAAACTATTTAGACTCTAAAAAAGAAGTCTCTGTCAGCCGTGAAACATATCAGCAGCTTCTTGATTATAAAGAAAAAGCACTGAAAGCAAATGAAGACGGCGATTCTAAAAATGATAAAGAAACATCGGACAAGCCTAAAGGCAAATCGGTCAAATTTGTTATTAAAAACGGGATGAGCACAAGTGATGTTTCAGACATGCTTGAAAAGGACGGAATCATCAACTCGTCTAAAGATTTTAATGATTACGTGATTGACGCCGGCTACCATAAAGAAATTCGTGCAGGCAAGTTCAATTTAAAAACAGGGATGACGTTCAAACAAATCGTCAAAGCCTTAACAAAATAACAACAATACCCCCTGGCGGCGCTGACCTCCAGGGGGTTTTATTATCCAAATCGACCAGATATATAATCATTTGTTCTTTGATCATTTGGCTCTGAGAACATCACATTCGTATCATTGACCTCAACAAGCTCTCCCATTAAAAAGAAGGCTGTTCTATCTGATACCCTCGCCGCTTGCTGCATGTTATGCGTCACAATGGCAATCGTGTATTTCTCTTTTAATTTCATAATCAATTCTTCAATCTTTAATGTTGAGACAGGATCAAGCGCTGATGTTGGTTCATCCATTAGTAAAATGTCTGGGCTCGTAGCAATAGCTCTTGCGATACAAAGACGCTGCTGCTGACCGCCGGAAAGACCTAATGCTGGTGCATTTAATCGATCTTTCACTTCATCCCAAAGGGCAACATCACGAAGCGCTTTTTCAGCGATTTCTTTCAATTGCTGCTTGCTCTTCACGCCGTGAATTCTTGGTCCGTAGACGACATTATCAAAGATAGACTGAGGGAATGGGTTTCCTTTTTGAAAGACCATCCCGACGTTTTTACGCAGTTCCACTAGATCAACGCGGCCTTTTAAAATATTGTCGCCGTTATACATCATATCCCCGGTGATTTTCACACCTGGCACTGTTTTGACCATAAGATTTAAGGTCTTGATAAACGTTGACTTTCCGCAGCCTGACGGACCGATAATTGCTGTGACTTCATGCTCTTTAATGTCTAAATCAATATGCTTCAGTGCGTGATGCTGTCCGTACCAAAGGTTCATATCATTCACACGAAACACTTCTTTTTTTGCTGTTTCAGTTGCTACTGCATTCATCAAAATCCACCCGCCTTATCCAAATCGACCATTGATATAGTCTTCTGTTTTTTGCTGCGCAGGACGTGTAAAGATACGTTCAGTGGCATCATATTCTACTAGATCACCGTTCAGGAAAAAGGCCGTATGATCAGATACACGTAACGCTTGCTGCATGTTGTGTGTCACAATGACGATCGAATAATCATTTTTCAAATCTGATAATAGCTCTTCAATTTTTGCATTTGAGATCGGGTCTAGGGCAGATGCTGGTTCATCTAATAAAAGAACGCTGGGCTTCATCGCAAGTGTACGCGCAATACAAAGGCGCTGCTGCTGACCGCCGGATAGTGACAAAGCCGAGCGGTGCAGACGATCTTTGACTTCATCCCACAGCGCTGCTTTTGTTAAGCTTTCCTCTACTGCATCATCAAGTACTGATTTTCTTTTTTCACCCGCATACTTTAACGCATGGGTAATGTTATTGTAGATCGATTTAGGAAATGGGTTTGGTTTTTGGAAAACCATGCCGATTTCTCTTCTTAAATTCACCACATTAATGCGGTCATCCAAAATATTGAGTCCTTCGTACATGATCGCACCTTCACTTCTCGCACCTGGGATCAAGTCGTTCATGCGGTTAATGCTGCGTAAAAAGGTTGATTTCCCGCAGCCAGATGGGCCGATTAATGCGGTAATTGCGTTCTTCTCAATTTCAAATGAAATGTGATTGACCGCTCTTTTTTCACCATAATAAATGCTTAAATCCTGCACCTGTAAAATCTGTTCCGCTTGAAGTGGAGCCTTTTTTGCTGCAATCTCTTTTTTTTCTGCTAGCATTTGAACCATATCCCCTTCACACCTCTCTCACATTATTTTGACGTAAGCTTTTTATGAATAAATGAACCAAGCCATCTAGCTGCTAAGTTAAATACTAAAACTGAAAGCACAAGTACGGCTGATGCACCATTTGCAATGGCCTCTGCATCTGGAATGATTCCTTGTGTATTGACGTTCCATATATGAACGGCTAATGTTTCTGCCGGTCTAAAAATATTCAGCGGTGACGTATCAGAAAATGGACTCCAGTTTGTAAAATCAAGACGCGGTGTGGTGAGACCTGCTGTGAAAAGAAGCGCTGCTGCCTCCCCAAAGACTCTTCCTGATGCTAAAATCGCACCGGTAATAATAGAAGGAATCGCACCTGGAATCAGGACTGTCTTCACTGTATGCCATTTCGTCACACCGAGCGCAAGTGATGCTTCCTTTTGATCCTTCGGTACAGAGCGAAGCGCGTCTTCTGTCACCCTGACCATCACTGGCAAGTTAAACACCGTGAGCGCAAGAGCTCCTCCGATGATCGTATAGCCCCAGCCTGTTAAATTGACAAACATGAGTAAACCAAACATACCAATGACAATAGAAGGAAGTGAAGACAACACTTCGATACATGTGCGAATAAAATCAGTGACTTTGTTTTGAGGCGCATATTCAGCCATGTACACTCCACCGCCGACACCAAGTGGTACTGTGATCAGCATTGTAATAAACAAAATGTAAAACGAGTTAAACAGCTGATCCCTAATACCGCCGCCAGAGCCAATTGCACTTGAGCGGGTTGTCAAAAAGTCGAAATTTAATTCTTTTGCACCGTTGAAGATGATATAAGAAAACAAACCAACTAGGATCGCCGTAATAATGGCAGCACATAATCCAAAAACAAACGTGGCAAAACGATCGGTCATTTTGCTATTCATTAAATCTTCCTCCTAGACGACAAGTATCTGATAATGAGTATGAACATAAACGATACAACTAGAAGGACAAGCCCCATTGACCAAAGTGTATTGTTTTCAACACTTCCATACGTTGTGTGACCCATGTTTAACGTAATAATGGTTGTTAATGTACCAGCTGTATCCATAATGCTCTCTGGTAAATTACGCGTGTTTCCAATGACCATCTGAACGGCAAGGGCTTCTCCAAATGCTCTTGCCATCCCAAGAACGACTGCTGTCATTAATGTTGGAAGAGCTGCTGGTACAAGTACACGTCTAATCGTTTGCCATCTTGTAGCGCCAAGTGCATACGATCCCTCACGTAAGCTTTTTGGAAGGGAAGCCATAGCATCAGTTGCAATGGATGTAACGGTTGGCAGAATCATAATAGACAGGACAATCGTTCCTGCTAACACGCTATGCCCTGAGCCGCTTGACTTGAAATGTCCGATAAACGGCACCAATACTGTAAGACCTATGAATCCGTAAACAACGGATGGAATCCCTACAAGCAATTCAATGACTGGCTGGAGAATTTTCCGGCCCCATGCAGGTGCAATTTCTGTCATAAAGATCGCTCCTGCGATGCCTAGCGGCGCTGCAATAAGTGCCGATAGAAGCGTGACGGCGATCGATCCAAAAATAAAAGGAAATGCGCCGTACTCCGGGTTTTCTGCTGTTGGGTTCCAATTGATACTGGTTAAGAACTCAATTGGGCTTACACCATTTACGATGAAAGATTGTAAACCCTTAATGCCAAGGAAGATGGTGATGGCGATGGATACTGCAATCATTAAGAATGCGCAGAATTTCACCAAAATACTTCCTCTTACTTCATCCATTTGCCTATTTTTCTTCGAGCTGATCAGCCGATCGCTCGCTTCTGTATGTTCTATCTGCTTCATCTTTTTCTACACTCCTATGAATGTCATAAAAGGAAAAGTGAAATGCTCCACTTTTCCTTCATCAGCAATTCAAGACCTCTTACTTATCTGATTGTTTGCCTGTTGCGTCTCTTTCTACTTTCATATTAGAGACTGAGATGTAGCCTTGGTCTTTGACGATTTCTTTTTGTACTTCGTCACTCATAAGGTAATCTAAGAATTGTTTTGTTAGACCTTCCGGCTCACCTTTTGTATAAGAGTGCTCGTATGCCCAAATTGTATATTTACCGCTTTCTACATTGCTTTCTTCTGGTTTCACACCATCAATGCTAAGCGGTGTAATTTTGTCATCTGTTAAATAAGAGAATGCTAGGTATCCAATCGCACCTGGTGTTTCTGCAATCAGCTTTTTCACTGTGTTTGAAGAATCTTCTGTGATTCCTTCTGCAGGTGTTGCGCCGTCAAGTGCATATTTCACAAATGTGGCACGAGTTCCTGAAGAATCAGGTCTGTTGACAAGCGTGATTTTTTGGTCTTTCCCGCCAAGCTCTTTCCAGTTTTTGATTTTACCAGTGAAGATTTTTTTCAATTCGTCCTTTGTGATGTCTTTGACACCCACTTCAGGGTTTACAGCTGCGGCCATTCCAACAACTGCTACTTTGTGGTCTTTTAAAGCTTTTGCGTCGATTCCGTCTTTCTCTTCAGCGAATACATCTGAGTTCCCAATTTGCACAGATCCTTCTGAAACTTGAGAAAGTCCTGTTCCTGAACCGCCGGCTTGTACTTGAATATCGGCTTTTGGATGTTTATCCATGAATTTTTCTGCTGCCGCAAGAACTAAAGGCTGCATCGCAGATGATCCTGAGATGGTAATGGAACCTGATGCCTCATCTTTGTTTGAAGCATTTCCTTTACTGTCTTTTGAATCTCCGCTTGAGCTGCTGTTTCCGCATGCTGTGACGAATGCTAACAATGCGATAGTAAGGAAAGTAAGCAGCCATAATTTGTTCTTTTTCATTTCAAGAATACCCCCTGAATAATTTGTCCTACGAGTAATACATTAAAGGTTCTTTATTAATTTCGTTTAAATGGAATGTTAAGGTTTTGTAAATGTCGAAGTTTTGTAGAGAAATTGCGGCGTTTTTTATGAATTTTGTCAATTTATATCGAAATTTTTGAAGAAAACGTAAAAAAACGCCCACAAAAAGTGAGCGTTTTTACCTATGAAAGGTCTAGTTATTTGTTTCTGCTTCATTTTCAATTTTGTTTTTGTTTTTCGCCTGTGTATCATTGCTTTCCTGTTTTGATTTCAGTTCAAAGTACTTATCTAATACTTGTTCACCAATATCATTTGTAATTGGATAGCGCTGGTTGTAGTCTTGATACACCCATGGCACGACAACGGAAATGGCCACTTCTGGATTATCAGCAGGCGCATACGCAACAAGAGTTGTGTTATACGTCGGTGTACCGCGCTTGCTTTTAATTGGACCGTCATAGAATGATTGAGCGGTTCCTGTTTTGCCAGCTGGATTATACTTTTTGTTGCCAAAGTTTGAATAGGCTGTCCCTCTTGGGTTCTGCATCACAAGCTTGAAGCCTTGCTGGACACGCTTGATTTCATCACTTGTCATGTCTAGCTTATTCAATACATCCGGTTTGACGGATTCCGTTACAGCTCCAATGCCTCGCTGCGGATCTGGCTCTCTCACTTCTTTAACAAGCTGCGGACGTAAACGGTACCCGCCATTTGCAATGGTTGAAACGTATTGCGCCATTTGCAGCGGTGTAAACGTATCATACTGTCCAATCGCATAGTCAAGTAAGAGCCCCGATTGTGTAGACGTTCCTCTGTAGCCCGTTGCTTCGTTTGGCAGGTCAATACCTGTTTTGACGCCAAGGCCAAATTTACTAAAATTGTAGCGGAACGTATCAAATGCTTTCGGATCAATTGGGAGCGGCTGATTCTTACGATATTCGCTTTTCCCAATGGCGATCGCTGTTTTGAACATATACACGTTTGATGAACGCTCTAGTGCTGTTAAATCATTAATGAGTCCCATATTTTGATAGGATTTCTTTGGCGGTGACTGGGCGATATAGAGAGGTTCATCGTATTGGGTACTTCCAATATGAATAGCGCCTGTTTTATATCCAGTCAGTACAGTGGCCCCTTTTACGGCTGATCCCATCGCATATGAGGATGTCATCGTTCCTAATGAGTAGTCATCGAATTTGTATTTTCCGTTTTTGTTTGAAATCTGCTTACCCGCAACAGAGAGAACCTCTCCATTTCTCGGGTCCATCATGACAACAAATGCGCGGTCAAGAAGCTCAGTTCCCCCTCTTTGTTTCGCACTTCTCAAGTTCTTTTCAATAATTTTTTCAACTGCTTTTTGCAGCTGAATATCAATTGTAAGCACAAGGTCTTTCCCGCTCTTACCTTCTGTTAACACTTTAGAGCTTGTGACATTGCCCTGTTTATCAGTTGTACTCTGTTCTTTTTCCTTTTGGCCCTGCAGGACATCTTCATATTGATATTCGAGATAGCTTTTTCCTACACGGTCATTTCGGCTGTAGCCGAGTGATAGATAATGCTCAAGAAGTGACTGCGGAAGACCTTCATCACTCGAAGACACACTGCCGAGCATACTGCGGAGCAGTCCTTTATACGGGTAGCTGCGTGACCAGTCTGTCGTCACATCAACACCTGGCAGCTCGTCCAAATGCTCAGAGACGTAAGCAATTTCTCTTGGCTTTACATCTTCATTTTTAATAAATTGAGGCGTAAGTGCATAGCCTCCATCCATCTGCCTTTTAATGGCAAGCACTTGTAAATCTTTTTTCGTCAGTTGATTTAATTCCTTGTCTGTGATGCGTTTTAGCTGAAGCTCATATAGTTTATCATCAGAGACCTTATCGTCACCCTTTAATTCTGATTCTTTTTGAACAAGCTTTTTCGCTTCATTCGGATGCGTTAAGATCCAGAAATCTTTTTTGTCACGATCTGTGATTTTTTTCGTACTCACATGAATCATATCCGCTAATTTTGATGCCACTTTGAGCCGCTCTTCTTGTGAAGTCGTCGAGGTTCTCGTATATGTAATGGCATTCAGCGCTTTATTGCTGACAATCGTATTGTAGTTTCGATCATAAATTTTTCCGCGCGGAGCAGATGAGCTGACATTCACATCCTCTTGTTTTTCTGCCTGCTTTTTATAATCTTCTCCATTGACAATTTGCACAAACCCGAGTCTAACGACAACGCCGGTAAAAATAATAAAGGCAGCTAAAAATAATAAATTCAGCCGGATCGGAAGTGTTTTGCGCCCTTCCTTCGCGTCTTTTTTGTTTTTCTTGTTTCTCATCACATCACCTTTTCTATCAAGAAAGAAATGGCACCCCTTTTTGTGTATAAAAGGTGCCATCATCATTTTAGCGGTTTTTCTATCATTTATCTAGAAATTTGATGTTCCATTGGTAAGAAATTTTACCTTTCTCCCTTAATAAGGTTCGTTTGAGAAACTGGCTTTTGACCGTCAGCCTCTTTCATATCAGCTGTTTTTTCTTTCAAATGAATATCTTTTACAAAGTAATAAATGAGGGTGTGCCCCGCTCCGAGCACAACAAGTGATGCAGGGATTCCGAGCTCATCACCTAGTAAGGTGACAGACAGCAGGAACAAAACAATCGAACAAATACGGCCGGCATTTAAAAATAGCTCTCTGACCACAATATATTCAATTCGGGCCTTTCTGGCGTACCTTGCATGGCCGATGACATCATATGTTAAGGATACATAAGGAACAAGCAGGAGCGGATATCCTATTGCAATGGCTACCGCATACATCAGAAGTGATACATAGGACAAGTGGAAAACGATTAAAAACAAGGCGCCGTATAAAATCAGCCCGCCAAGCATGATGGCCTTCTTCCGCCACTTTTTCTTAATCAAACGTGTAGCGAAGAAATAAGTAAAAAAGGCAACACCTGAATTCACTAAACCAAACGTCCCGAGAGCAAGCTCACTGTTTGTTGCAATAAACACAAAGACACTGATTAAGAAGACAAAGACCCCTTCACGAAGCCCTTGAAAAAAGTGAGCTGTTGTAATCCTACGCCAATTCTCATCTGCATGACGTTCTTTCCAAATTTGTTTGATCATAAATTTGCCTTTTGACTGCCTTCTTTTGAGGAAAAAGCTCATCACAACCGCTAGTGAAAACAAAAAGAGCGATAATGTGAAAATGACGGTGTAGCCTGTATCATCCGTTAACTGAGAAATGACAATCCCCGCAATGAGCGGACCGATCATGCCGGCAGTTGAGGAAAGCACCCCAAGAAATCCATTAAAGAAATCTCTTGTTTCAGGCTCAGTGATCTCAAAGGTGAGTACGTTAAAAGCAAGCCAGTAAAAACCATAGCCGATCCCAAGGACACTTCCCAATAAAACTAGCCGTGCGGCCGCTTGTTCTCCTGCCATTAAGACAATTAAATAAAAAGCGGCTAAAAAGATGACACCGAAACGAAGGACAAACGCCCGGTCTATTTTTTTTGCGAGCCGGCCAGCGAATAAAAATGTTATGGGCTGAAGCACAACAATGGCCAAATTATAAATCGCAAGATCTGTGAATTTCCCAGACTGTTTCCATAAGTACACATTTACAAACGTATTCGAAAGCGCAATGGCAAGTGCGTATAACCCGCCAATCGTGAGGAGGAGCAATAAATCTTTTGTAACATCCATGTCCCCGAACATTTTCTTTAATCTGCTCATACCATTCATTCTCCTTTTCTACACAATAGTCTGTCTCATCAAAAGGCAGATATGTAAAAAAAGGAGGGAAAATATAAAAAGACCTGCTTCTCTAAAGAGCAGGTCTTTTCAAATCAAATGATTTATTTAGCTTCGCTGTAAAGGCGAGCTACTTCATCCCAGTTCACAACATTCCAGAATGCTGAAATGTAATCAGGACGACGGTTTTGGTAGTTTAGGTAGTAAGCATGCTCCCAAACGTCTAGTCCTAGAATTGGCGTTTTTCCTTCAGTTAAAGGAGAATCTTGGTTTGGCGTGCTTGTGATTTCAAGTTTTCCGTTGTTCACAACAAGCCATGCCCAACCAGAACCAAAGCGTCCTGCAGCTGCTGCAGCGAAATCAGATTTGAATTTTTCAAATCCGCCTAATTCTTTTTCGATTGCATCTGCAAGTTCACCAGTTGGTGCGCCGCCACCGTTTGGTGAAAGAAGCGTCCAGAATAATGAGTGGTTCGCATGTCCTCCGCCATTGTTACGTACAGCTGTACGAATGTTTTCAGGCACTGAGTTTAAGTTAGCCACTAGCTCTTCAATTGATTGATCTTCAAGAGCTGATACACCTTCGATTGCTTTGTTTAAGTTTGTTACGTATGTGTTGTGGTGTTTAGTGTGGTGAATCGTCATTGTTTCCTTGTCGATATGTGGTTCTAATGCATCGTAAGCATATGGTAATTCTGGAAGTTTAAAAGCCATGGTTAAATTCCTCCTTAAAATGTATGTACTGAAATGCTTCCTTTGTAAGTCAGCAATTCACCCTACTCAAAGAGTATCAAAAGAAACAGCTTGTTTCAACGTTATTGCTCATGTTCTGAAACATTTCAGTGTTTATTTTGTATTTAGCCCTTTTGAAAAAGTTTTAAACACTCTTTTTCAACTTAACGAAGGACATAAAATAAAAAGATGCCAAGCATCAGCGCTTGAATCAATCCTTTTGCAAAAACACCTGATACAAATCCAATTAATGAGCCTAATCCGACTTTCACACTCGTCTTCAGATCTTTTTGATGAACAAGGAGCTCTGCAACGACACTCCCGAGAAATGGACCAATAATAATTCCTGCAATCGGTATCACAAAAGGACCAGCTAATAACCCAATGGTGCTTCCCCAAATAGCTGCCTTGCTGCCGCCAAAGCGCTTTACCCCAATCAGGTTTGAGACATAATCTGCCGCAAATAAGACGGCAGTAAACATGGCTTGAATAAGCCAGAACGTCAGTGTAAGCGGCTCGAAGCTAAAGAAGAAACCATATAGAATAAATCCGAGAACCATAAAGACTACACTCGGGATAATTGGATAAACCAGTCCAACAAACGCAATGATAAATGCACAGCCAATCAGTATCCAATACAAAATGTCCAAGACCCTGCCGCCTCCTTTTATATGCTGTATACATTATGCCTCATTCCTTCTATCTTAACCAGTGATGAAGGCCATACTTGTACTTGATGGATAGACATTGATACAATATGAGAAATAGAAAAGAATGTAGGAAGTGAATGGGTATTGAACGTATTTAATCTATTGTTAAAAGGAATTTATTCACCAAAAGATATTGCTAAAGCACGCTTTACAGGGATCGGTAAAGCAATTTTATTCATTTTTATCCTTTCAATCATCGCAGCAGTTCCTCAGGGCTATCATATGAGCCAAGAGATCTCGAATGCGATGTCAGGATTTCAGCATGTGATCAAAAAAGATTTACCCGACTTTTCAATCGAAAAAGGAAAGCTTCAAGCGGATCAAAGTGAACCAATAGAAAAAGAAGAAAACGGCATCACGATTATCTTTGATCCTGCT
Source organism: Bacillus sp. FSL M8-0350 (assembly GCF_038593345.1). Classification (NCBI taxonomy): domain Bacteria; kingdom Bacillati; phylum Bacillota; class Bacilli; order Caryophanales; family Bacillaceae; genus Bacillus; species Bacillus sp. FSL M8-0350. Next base: position 2,402,970 of record NZ_CP151985.1, read on the forward strand.
GAAAAAATAAAAGCAAGTGAGCTTGAATCAAAGCAAACGGCCATCGCTTTGTTAAAGGAAAAAGCAGTGATTGCCATTGATGGACAAATGACAGATATTCCATACCAGCTCCTTGGTGGAACGCTGACAAAAGATGAACTCGCCCGCGTCACAAATCAGAACCAAGCGATTATCATCCCTGTCATCTGTGTACTGCTATATTTATCAACTGCGGCTCTCATGTTTATCAGCGCAACATTCCTTGCAATGCTTGGTACATTTATTAAACGAATGCAGCAAAAAGAGCTGTCCTTCCAAATGCTTTGGAAGCTCTCCGCTTATTCACTCACATTAACAACGGTCTTTTTCGCCATTATGAGTGCATTAAACACGCCTGTTGCAAACTCATTTTTATTAAATTGGGTCATTAACTTTATCTTTTTATATCTTGTTGTGAAAGAAATTCCTGCAAAAAAAAGCAAATGATCCATCCAACAAGGATTTGTCTACACAATGAAAGGCTCCCCCGGGCTCGGAGGAGCTTTTTATGTCTATTCATGCTAGGACTCATCTGGATGGATGATCGAAAACAAATAGTGATCCTCCCACACTCCATTAATCTTTACTTTTTTACGATTTAGTCCCTCATTTTCAAAACCTGTCTTTTCAAGTACACGAATGGAACCCTTATTACTTGGCTTTACTCCAGCCTCAATACGATGGAGATTCAACTCAAAAAAGGCAAAGTCAATGATTAAACGAATGGCTTCTGTCATATATCCATTTCCGCCCTGCCTTTGATCGAGTACATACCCGAGCCAAGCTCCTTCTATCGGACCTCTTTCGACAGAGCTTAATGAGATCGTCCCAATTAAAGCACCTGTTTCATTTAAGAAAATACCATGCATGTAAGATTCATCTTGTGCAATTCTTTGCCTACTCCGCTGAATTCGTTCAATTTGACGAGGTAACGTGAAGAAATCATCTTTGACCAAAGGTGTAAATTCCTGAAAATATGAGCGATTCTCAAGCTCTAATGTTAACAGTGATTCTGCATCATTTTCTGTTAGTGTTCTCAATATATATGCTGACTAACTTTCTTCATTAAATCTCCCCCTTTTTTATTTTATCATAATCGTCATATGAGCTTGCCCTCCTATTTACACAAACGACCCAAGCAGTTTTATTACAAGACATACTAGAACGGACTAGAACCATCCTTTCCAGCTTTTCTCCTCTTTTTGGTTCTATCATTTCAGGACATGCATAGACTGAAGTAAACTCTTAAAAGCGGTGAGTAAAATGCGGCGAATTCTTTTTTTACTAATCAGTTTGTTTGTCCTCTTTATTATCTTTTTTGATTTGAAAAATGGAACCATCCCTGTTGAGGAAAACCCAGCTGTCCCAGCAAGTGCGCTTCAAACAGCTGAGAAAAAGACTTATAAGAATGTCACTGTTAAACAAGGTGACACTGTCCTCTCCATCGTACATACAAGCAAGCCACTTGATGATGTCATTAAAGATTTCGAGGAGCTGAATCAAGGTGTCAAGGCGAACGAAATCATGGCAGGCAGCACATATAAGTTTCCTGTCTATAAGAGATAAAACGTTAATTCCTTGTCATTCATACAAAGAGACTGTTACAATATGAACTGTAAAACACGACGTACATGGCAAATGATTGCTTGTACACTAAGGAGCGATTGACAAGTGAGTGAAGTCACACATCGTACTAAAACGCGTCCCGTCAAAGTGGGACCTTTAACTATAGGTGGAAATAATGAGGTTGTCATTCAAAGTATGGCAACAACCAAAACACATGATGTCGAAGCGACAGTCGCTGAAATTAAACGTTTAGAAGAGGCAGGCTGTCAAATCGTGCGTGTCGCATGTCCAGATGAGCGTGCAGCAAATGCAATTGCGGACATAAAAAAACAAATTAACATCCCGCTTGTTGTGGATATTCATTTTGACTACAAGCTTGCACTGAAAGCGATTGAAGCAGGCGCAGACAAAATCCGAATCAATCCAGGAAACATCGGAAGAAGAGAAAAAGTCGAAGCGGTTGTCAAAGCAGCAAAAGAAAAAGGCATTCCCATTCGTATTGGCGTAAACGCTGGTTCATTAGAGAAAAAAATTCTTGATAAATACGGCTATCCAACAGCAGATGGTATGGTCGAAAGTGCACTGCATCACATTAAAATTCTAGAAGACCTAGACTTTCATGACATCATCGTCAGTATGAAAGCATCTGATGTAAACCTTGCAATTGAAGCATACGAAAAAGCGGCTAAAGCCTTTGATTATCCTCTTCACCTTGGGATTACAGAATCAGGTACGTTATTTGCAGGTACAGTCAAAAGTGCAGCTGGACTAGGCGCTATTTTGAATATGGGGATTGGGAACACACTCCGTATCTCATTAAGCGCTGACCCAGTTGAGGAAGTAAAAGTAGCACGTGAATTGTTGAAATCATTTGGTCTTGCATCAAATGCAGCAACACTGATCTCCTGCCCAACTTGTGGACGAATTGAAATTGACCTCATCAGCATTGCAAATGAAGTCGAAGAATATATTTCTAAAATCAAAGCACCGATTAAAGTAGCTGTTCTCGGCTGTGCTGTTAACGGTCCAGGTGAAGCACGTGAAGCGGATATCGGTATCGCAGGCGCTAGAGGCGAAGGCTTATTGTTCCGTAAAGGTGAAATTGTTCGTAAGGTACCGGAAGAAACAATGGTCGAAGAACTGAAAAAAGAAATCGATAAAATTGCTGAAGAACATTATGCGAAAATGGAAGCTGAAAAAGAAAAACAAGCGAATGCCTAACAAAAAACGCCTGACGTCATAGTCAGGCGTTTTTCTGTTCTTGTTAAAAGAACGGGGTGATAAATATGCCTAGGATGACGGAAACAATTCCGATCCCAATTGACCACGCGCCAAGCGCATGTGCTCCTTTTCTTCTTGCAATATAACCAACGACGATTGCCGCTACCCCTAATAGCACCGGCAAGACAAATAATGAGATAATCGCAATCGCGAGTGCTGTATAGCCTATCCCTTTACTGCCTGAATCGTCACCTGCTTGGTCACGTCCTCGTCTATCTTCTCGATCTCTTGAAGCTTGATATGGCTCTGCAATTTCAGCAGCTGTTTCCTCTAAATAGCCATCATCATTACTAAAGTGTGTGTCGATTTCACGATCATTTCTTCTGAAATCCTCGTCTCTTTCCATGATCAATTCCCCCTTTTGGTTAATAGAAAGGAGCTTTTTTAGTATGAGCAAATATGTCTGTTTCATGATTGCTAAAACTTGCTGGAATTGTGAATTGATTATGTTACACTTTAAGAGTATAAAAATGAGGAGTGTGGGCATGTTACGTTTAGGAATTGATATTGATGGTACAGTGACGGCACAGGACACCTTTGTCCCCTACTTAAATGAGTCGTTCCAATGTGCCATGACACTAGATGATATGACAGAGTATGATTTGACGAAGCTTTTAAAGATTTCTCAAGAAGAATTTTGGGGCTGGATGGATCAGTACGAGCCTCTTATTTATAAACAGGCAATGCCTGCTGAGGGTGCAAAAGAGATCCTCGACGAAATGAAGCTGCAGCACAGACTGATTTATATTACAGCAAGAAGGCAGCAGCATTCGGATATCACCTACAAGTGGTTTCAAGAACATGATGTGCACTATGATGCTATTGAGCTAGTTGGCGGTCATCATAAGCTGGAAGCCGTTCAAAAGCACAGAATTGATGTATTTTTTGAAGACCATCATGGCAATGCCACAATGATTGCAAAAGAGGCTGACATCCCGGTTATACTTTTCAACTCCCCTTATAACCAGATGCCAATTGACGACAGAATTATACGCGTAAACAACTGGCAGGAAGCATCTAAGTGGATCAAACAATACGAGCAGCGTCTGCAAACTGCTTATTAATGTAACTGAGCGAGCACCGAAGCGGAACAAACCCGAGGAATAGTCTACACGCTGAAGCCGATACATTTAATGTATCGGCTTTTTCGATGGAGCAAGCTGCCCTTCTTTCATGAGGAAATGGTACAGTGCCCCCTTCATGCCTGCCTGATTCAAGTAGTAGCAAGTTTCCAGCTTCACCTGAATGTTCTTCCACGCATGCAGTGTATGTAAATGTTTTTCAATGTTTTGTAATAAATCTGATCTTGCACTTACGCCTCCGCCAATGAGGATTTTCTCCGGGTTAAGAACAGTCGCTACATTGTAAACGCCAATGGCGATTCGCTTGTACCATTGATCCACCAGCTTCTCAATGGCCGGATCATACTTCGCCTTTTCAAAAATTTCTTGACCGTCTATTTGAGCACTTTGCGGAATTCCTTGCTTTTCTTTATAGCTCCGAATTAATCCAGCCGTTGAAGCGCTGCTGTTAAGAGTTGTAAACTGGCCATTTTCCGTCTCTGTCAGCATCATGCCAAATTCACCACCGCGGAAGGATGCACCGCGCACAAGCTGACCATTAGCAAAAATACCCCCGCCGACACCCGTGCCAATTGTCATACAAATAAAGCTGTCACAATCTTTTGCATGACCGCTGTATTTTTCTGCGAGAGCTGCACAGTTCGCATCATTTTCCACTTCTACACGAATAGACGTTTTCTTTTCTAAAAGTGTTTTTACATTTTGGCCATTTAAGGCGATGATGGCGCCTGCAAATTCTGTATAACCTGATTCACTGTCCACAAAACCTGGAAGACTGATGGCAATACCGCTGACATCCTGCATCCTTTGATATTGCCTGACCACATCCGCCATGGCTTCTAAAAACGGTTCAAGCTGCCGGCAGTTCGTTTCATAGTCACCACTTGTGACAAGCTCCCCATCCTGATCCATTAATCCATGTTTTGTTCTCGTCCCGCCTACATCAAACACGACGTAATAGGCCACATTTAACCCTCCCTTTACTTAAAAAAGTAGTACCTTGATCTCATTTTAATGAAACAGCCTCCCTTTGTAAAACGTTTTCAAAAGACAAAACAAAAAAGCCAGCTCCATGGCTGGCTTTTTCATGAGTGAACTTCCTTCGGTTCGCAGGAAGGACACGTTCCATATATTTCAAATTTATGTCCGCTAATATGATAATCCTCTAAATCGGCGTCGAGCTTGTCCATAGGGCAGGCATCGATCTCTTTTGTTTTCCCGCATGTAAGACAAATAAAGTGATGGTGATGATGGGAAAATGAACATTTAAAACGGAATAATTTCTCCCCTGACAATTCTGTTGTTTCTAATATTCCAAGGTCTTCATATAGTGACAAGTTTCGATAAATCGTATCAAAGCTGAGACCCGGGTAATCTTCACTTAGTGCCGTCAGCACATTTTTAGCGGTCAAGTATTTATCAGAATCAGAAAACAATTGAAGCATATCTTCACGTTTGCTTGTATATTTGTAGCCTTTTTCCTTTAATAAATCAAGCGCTTCTTGTACGTTCATGTTGATTCCCCCTTCTGAATTTCCCAATACTAATACACCCGATTAAAATCAAGATAGACAGCATCACAATGGTTCCGCCTGGCGCTAAATCAAGATAATAGCTTAAAATCAATCCGGCCAATACAGACAATTCACCAAACAAGATCGAAAGGAAAATCGCCTGTTTGAATCCTTTGGCAATGCGGATACTTGCTGCAACAGGAAGCGTCATGAGCGCCGACACAAGCAGTGTACCGACGATCCGCATCGATGCCGCAATGACAAGTGCAACGACTAAGATAAAAATAAAATGAATCCATTTTGCTGAAATACCAGAAGCCTTTGCATGCTCTTCATCAAAAGAAAGCAGAAACAATTCTTTATATAAAAGCACAACAACTAACACAACAACGAGTGAGATCCCTACAATAAGCCAAAGATCAAGTCTTGAAACCGCACTGACACTTCCGAATAAATAACTAAACAAATCTGTATTAAAGCCATTCGCTAGTGAAATGAAGATGACGGAAATCCCAATACCACCTGATAAGATGATGGGAATGGCAAGTTCCTGATAATGCTTATACACAGAGCGCAGGCGCTCAATAAACAATGAACCGGCAACAGAAAAAGCCATCCCTAAGTAGAGCGGGCTTACCCCTGTCAAAAGACCAAACTTTTTATCAAGAAATAGACTTGCGGCAATACCGGCAAGTGATACGTGACTGAGGGCATCTGCAATAAGCGAAAGCCTTCTTACGACAATAAATACACCAAGTAAGGGCGCAATAAAACCAATCAGTAACCCTGCGATAAACGCATTTTGTAAAAATTCATAATGAAAAAATGGAAATAGCATTATTCATGTCCCCCATGATGGTGATGATCGTGATGAATCACTTGAATGTCATGCCCGTAAAATTGGGATAGCGCCTGATCATCCATTGCATCAAACGCTTCTGCATCCCCGTGGAAATGCAGTGTCTGATTTAAACAAGCCACATGGGTGACTTTATCAGAAACGGTGCCAACGTCGTGTGTGACGAGAATTAAAGACATTCCTTTTTCTTTGTTCAATGTTTCGAGCAGCTGATAAAAGCCTTCTACTGTCCGCTGGTCAACCCCAACCGTAGGCTCATCCAAAATGAGCAGCTTCGGTTGACTGACAAGCGCACGGGCAATAAATGCACGCTGCTGCTGGCCGCCAGAAAGCTCACCGATGTTTTGATGCTTTAAATCCTGTATGCCAACTGAGCGAATGGCATCTTCCACTTGCCATTTATCCTGTTTGCTCATTCGTTTAAACAAACCAATTTTTGCGGTCAGTCCGCTTGCGACGACCTCATATACAGAAGCAGGGAAACCTGTATTAAAGCTATTCGCCTTTTGAGAAACAAATCCAATTTGATCCCAGTCTCTAAATTTTGAGACAGGCGTGCCAAATAGCTTTAATTCACCCTGCTGCGGTTTAATGAGCCCAAGCAGGCATTTTAATAAGGTTGTTTTACCAGAACCATTCGGTCCAACAAGTGCTAGGAAGTTTCCTTCCTCTACTGTTAAATGAATGTGATCAATGACATTTCGCTGTCCATACGAGTACGAAATGTCCTTCATTTCAATAATTGGCTTTGCCATGAATCTTTCCACCTTTAATCAATATAAAAAGAATGATTACGATTTATACAACAAAAAGAAAATGGCTTTTGCCATTTTCTCTGTCCATACATACATTTCATTATATAAAAGAAAGATAAAAAAGTAAAATAAAAGCTAATGAATGGCTGTTTTGAACTTACCGCCTTTTGTTTCATGCGTATCCATAATCGTGATAAATGCTTGGTCATCAATTTCAAATACAATGGATTTCAGCTTTGTAATTTCAAGCCTTGTGACAACGGCGTAGATGACATCTTTTTCTTCATCTGTATAGCCGCCTTTTCCTCTCAGCTTTGTCGTTCCCCTGCCGAGTCGATGCAGAATCGCATCTGAAATTTCATCATAATAGTCTGAGACGATAATGACAGCTTTTGTTTCATCAAGCCCTTGAATGACAGCATCAATTGTTTTCATTGCCAAATAATATGTCATGACAGAATACATAGCCTGCTCTGGTCCGAAAACAAAGCCCGCCCAAATAAAAATGAACACATTGACGATCATGACAAACTCACCGACGGAGAAAGGAATTTTTTTCGTCAGAAGAATTCCCAAGATCTCTGTTCCATCCATTGAACCTCCATTACGGATGACAAGTCCAACACCAAATCCAAGTAATAGCCCGCCAAATACAGTGGCTAAGATCGGCTGTGTTGTAAATGCCTCCACATGATGAAGTGAAGATTCAATCACGGCTAAGCTGACAATCCCAATCACAGTGGAAATGAGAAAGGTTTTCCCAATATGCTTGTATCCTGATATCATAAATGGAATATTTAAAATGACAACAATCGTCGCGAAATTAATAAACGGGTTATCTGTAAAGAGATAATCCAAAATAAGCGAAATGCCGATGATGCCTCCATCAATAATATTGTTTGGCACTAAAAATAATTCAATGCTGACTGCTGCACATGCAGCTCCTACTAGAATCAGAAAAATTCTCAAAATAAAATGAGGCACCGATTCCTTTCTATGCTGTTTACTATTTGCCATACGTTCTCCCTTCTACACATGTTAAATTTTCAATGAACATTTTATCCACTTTACTATTTTATCATTTCACAGAATAAAATAAAATTTTTTGCACATTTTCCGTTTTCGCCCATACATTGTTACAGAGGGGAGGAATGGAATTGATTTTAATTCAAAAAATTGTCCTGCAGCGGCTCAATCAGATCACAGCAAATGATCTGTTAAGGTATGCGAAACAGTATGGCGTCAGTTTAACGTCTCATCAAGCTGCTGAGGTGGCCAAACTCATGAACGGGAAAAACATCAATATTTTTAATGACTCAGAGCGTCACCGGCTTCTTAAGCAAGTGGAAGCGATTACTTCTAAACAGACAGCACAGACTGTGAATGATTTGTTTAACCAGTTTACAAGTTAAGCAAAAAAGGGCCGCATTTAGCGGCACCTCAACATGTTGCATCCTTTTTTACTGACCCGTAATTTTATCTAGTAAGCCTTCATCAAATTGCTTTTCTTTCAGCATGGCAATTTCGAATTTGTAAGGTGGTTTTTTGTTCTTTTTATCTTCACCTACATAAGGCGTTTCTAGAATTTTCGGCACATCTTGAAGCTGCGGATGATGCACAATATAGCTCAGTGCATCGAAACCAATTTCACCAAAACCGATATTTTCATGTCGGTCTTTTCTTGCGCCTTGCACGTTTTTACTGTCATTAATATGAAGAACTTTGATTCGGTCAATACCAACAATTCGATCAAATTCTTCTAATACACCATCAAAGTCACTCACAATCGGATAACCAGCATCGTGCGTGTGACACGTATCAAAGCAGACAGAAAGAGCTTCGTTATGTGTCACTCCGTCGATAATTTGGGCAAGCTCTTCAAAGCTTCTTCCGCACTCTGATCCTTTTCCCGCCATTGTTTCAAGTGCAATTTGAACCTCTTGACCTTTCACAATGACTTCGTTTAAACCTTCAATGATTTTTTGAATCCCTGCCTCTGCCCCTGCTCCGACATGCGCACCCGGGTGGAGAACAATTTGTCTTGCTCCCAGCGCTTCCGTACGTTCAATCTCAGAGCGAAGGAAGTCTACACCAAGCTCAAATGTCGCTGGATTCACTGTATTTCCAATATTGATAATATACGGAGCATGCACGACGATATCCGTCATGCCATGCTCTTTCATATGCGCTTGTCCAGCTTCAATATTGAGGTCTTCAATTTTTTTACGGCGCGTATTTTGCGGTGCACCTGTATAAATCATAAACGTATTCGAACCATAAGAGGCAGCTTCCTCACTCGCTGCAAGAAGCATATGTTTTCCGCTCATGGATACATGTGAACCAATCTTTAACAATGTTTCCCCCTACTTTCCATTACGCTTTGACTTTCTACGTTCCTGTCTTTTGATTTTATCCATCTCACGTGTCATTTTCTTTTTATATCCAGGTTTGACGGCTTTCGGTTTTCTCACAAGACGTTTTGCTTTTTCTTCAATTTCATTTGGGGCTTTTTTACGTCTTTGACGCTTCAGACGGTCATCTGCATCTCGCCATTCGCCATGAACAATTGTTTTGTTTTCAAACACAACACCCATTTTCTCAATTTGAATGAGTGCATCCTCATCAGCCAGCTCATAAATGGTCATGGCAATTCCAGATGAACCCGCACGAGCTGTTCTTCCAACGCGGTGCACATAAAAATCAAGATCAGATGGAAGTTCATAGTTAATCACGTGGCTGACGCCTTTAATGTCAATCCCGCGAGCTGCAAGATCTGATGCCACAATATAAGTGAACTCCAAATCTTCAATTTGTTTCATGACTTTTTTACGTTCGCGCGGCGTCAATCCGCCATGGAGCACACCGATTTTCATTCCTTTTTCTTGTAGGAACGATGCGATTTCATCAACAGTTGTTTTTGTATTGGCAAAAATGATCCCTAAATATGGCTGTACATTCGTCACCATTTCATGGAGCAATTTTAATTTATCACGCTGTTTAGACGGAACTAAAATATGCTGAATGTTTTCAGCTGTAATCCGTCTTGGTTCAACATGCGCATACTTTGGATTGTCCATATATTTTTTCAGGAAAGGCTTTAGTTTTTCTGGGATGGTTGCAGAGAACACAAGCATTTGCAGCTGTTCTGGCATTTGTGCACCAATACGGTCCACATCTTCTAAAAATCCCATATCCAGCATTAAATCAGCTTCATCAATAACAAGAGAGGTCGCTTTGTAAACATTCAGCGCCTGCTCATGAATGAGGTCAGCAATACGTCCAGGTGTACCGACAACCAAATGCGGCTGGTTTTTTAGCTTTTGAATTGATTTCTGCTTGTCCGTTCCGCCAATGTAAAGCTTTGCTTTGATCTCTTCTTCTGGAGAAGCATTCTTTAAAATCGTTTGAGCTTCTTTGAAAATTTGATTGGCTAATTCTCTTGTAGGTGCAGTAATCACTACTTGTACCTGCTCTTTGCTTGGATCAATTGAATGAATCAGCGGCAGTAAGTAGGCATGAGTTTTTCCTGTTCCTGTTTGTGACTGGCCGATCACGCTTTCTCCTTTTAAAACAGCAGGGATGATTCTTTTTTGAATATCAGTCGGCTCATAAAAGCCTAGTTCATGAATAGCATCTATAATAAAAGGCTTTAATTCATATGTCGTAAATTTCGTTTCTTTCATGTTTTCACTCCTTAAGGCAATGCCTTTTTGCTCATCTCCTCATTATAGCTGATTTTCAGTAAAAAAACCATGTCCGCTTTTCCTACAGGAAACCAATTGGTGCTTCCTTGCATAACCTATGAAGAGAAAGAGAATGCAGTAAGGGAGGTACAAGTATGTTAGGGCAAAGGCCTATGGGCGATTTTCAGCCGCGCCGTCCCTCACGCCGGCACCTTGGAAATGGCGGACAGCCCGGAATATTTCAAAGAGGGCAGCAGCCTCCTATCCAACAGCCTTTTCAAGGGCAAGGCAATCCATTTCAGCAAATGATGCCTCGCTCCCCGTCTGTACAGGGAGGCGGTTTACCCGGGATGGGCGGAATTCCAGGAGGTGAGAGCCGTGCACTAGGCGGCGGAGCAGGAATTAAAGGCATGCTCTCTAAATTTCTTCCTGGCGCAGGAGGAGCTGGAGTCTCTGGAGGTGGTGCGGGATTACAAGGAATCCAGAGCTTCACAAATCCTGCGACCCTCTCAAGCATGTTAGGAAATGTTCAAAAAGTGCTCGGGATGGCGCAGCAATTTACGCCAATGATTCAGCAATACGGTCCTTTAGTGAGAAATTTGCCGGCGATGATTAAACTGTACAGCCAGCTTGGCAGTGCGGATGATGATGAAGAAAGTGCAAATGATGCTGATGCAGAATCAACGGAGACCAGCGCGGAAACAGAAGTGCACGAGGAAGAAGCACAAACTGACGAAATAGAAAAAAATAAAGAACCAGAAGACATCCTCGTCAAAAAAACAGCACCTCACACATCACCTGCTCCTGAAGCAAAACCGAAAAAAAGATCTGGCAGCTCTGTTCCAAAACTATATGTCTAGTGATCTTTTAACGGCGAAGTGTTCACTGCGTATAACAATCTTTGATATATACGCTTACTTTGGCTATAATGGAAGCAAGAGAATGATAAAAAGCCGTTTTTTACGGCTTTTTATATTGTTCTTCTCTAGCAGCACTTCCCTACAGGAGGACGAATAAATGAATGTAATTAAAATATCGCCGCGTGGCTATTGCTATGGCGTTGTGGATGCAATGGTCATTGCTAAAAATGCCGCACTTGATAAGAACTTGCCACGCCCAATTTATATATTAGGTATGATTGTGCACAACAAACATGTCACTGATGCCTTCGAAGAAGATGGTATTTACACACTGGACGGACCAAACCGCTTAGACATTTTAAAGCAGGTTGAAAGTGGAACAGTCATTTTCACAGCTCACGGGGTTTCTCCTGAGGTTCGTCAAATCGCAGAAGAAAAAGGCCTTGTCGCCATTGATGCGACCTGTCCCGATGTAACGAAAACACACGAACTCATTTCAGAGAAAACAGCCGATGGCTATGACATTATTTATATTGGGAAAAAGGGTCATCCTGAGCCAGAAGGAGCTGTCGGAGTAGCCCCTGACAAGGTACATCTTGTCGAAACAGAAGCTGACATTGAGGCACTCGATTTAACATCAGAAAAACTGCTCATCACGAACCAAACGACGATGTCTCAATGGGATGTCCACGACCTGATGGAGCTGATTAAAGAGAAATACCCTCACGTCGAGTATCATCAAGAAATTTGCCTTGCGACACAGGTGCGTCAGGAAGCTGTATCGCAGCAAGCTGGCCAAGCCGATTTAACCATTGTTGTCGGCGATCCAAAAAGTAATAACTCTAACCGTCTCGCACAAGTGTCAATGGAGATTGCCGGAACGCAGGCTTACCGTATTGGCGACTTAAGTGAACTCAAGCTGGAATGGCTGCAGGGCGTCAAAACCGTTGCCGTTACTGCTGGTGCTTCAACACCAACACCTATTACAAAGGAAGTCATTCGTTTCTTAGAAAACTATGAACCAGATGATGAAACAACTTGGAAGATTGAACGAACCGTCCCTCTTTCTAAAATTTTACCTCGCGTCAAAACAAAGAAATAAGAAAACGTCAGAGCGGATATGCTCTGACGTTTTTTGTTTACATAAATTGAAATGGGTTTGTGTTTGATTCAGAAACAAAGAGCTGTACGTCATATTTTTTATCCGCACATAGCGATTGAAGCTTCGCCTTTACGCCCTCTTTCATAATCTTTTCAGCATAATGTCCTGGGTCCACAACGTTCAGCCCTAGCATCATGGCATCGTGCGCAACATGGAAATAAAGGTCTCCTGTCACATACACATCTGCACCCATTCTTTTCGCTTGATGGATGTATTTATTTCCGTCTCCGCCAAGCACCGCCACTTTTTTCACAACAGCGTTTTGGTCTCCTACAAAACGAGCACCATTCACATCCAGCTTCGTTTTCACAAATTGTGTGAAATCTCTCAGTGTCATTGGCTCATTTAGCTCTCCAATACGGCCAAGACCTTTTTGAATAGGAGGAAGGTCTGTCGTGTGTACACTATAGGCGACTTCTTCATAAGGATGTGCTTTGATCATTTCGCGAATCACTTGTTTTTCTATACTTGCTGGGAAAATGGTTTCAATCCGCACTTCTTTCACAAATTCTAATTGACCCGATTCACCAATAAACGGCTCAGCTTCTTCTGATGGCAAAAAGCTGCCTGTCCCTTCATTTGAAAACGCACAATGGCTGTAGTTGCCAATATGGCCGGCGCCCGCATTTCCTAAAGCTGTCCGGATGGCCTCTTCAAATTCCTCTGGGACATACAGAGCAAGCTGTTTGATTGGATCTTCGTATGTCGGCACTAACACTCTTGTTTCTTCAAGCTCTAAGGCCTCAGCAAGCAGGTCGTTGACTCCGCCATCAGCTACGTCTAAATTCGTATGTGCCACATATACCGCAATATCATGTTTGATGCATTTTTCAATGATCCGTCCAGCCGGCTGATCCGTCGCTACATGTTTTAATGGTCGAAAAATCGGCGGATGGTGAGCAATAATAAGATCCACTTTTCGCTCGATCGCCTCATCTACTACATTCTCTAACACATCCAAGGTGATCATCACATTGGTTACTTTTTTATTTAAAGTCCCAATCTGAAGACCAATTTTATCCCCTTCCATGGCGTATGCCTTTGGTGAGAATTGTTCAAATAATTGGATGATTTCATGCCCGTTTACTGTTTTAGCCAACAGTCAAAACCTCCTTTAGCATCTTTATTTTCGCATTCAGCTCTTCAAGACGTTCTTTATTTTCTTCTGTCCGCGCCGCCTGCTGAATTTGACTTTCTATCTTCTCCATATGCTGAAGCTCTTGCATCCACTTGCGCTGGAAAACGTCATTTTGCTCTTTCGCAAGAAACGGACCAACCAGCATGCCTGCTTCAAGTGACATTCCTTTATAGGCTTTATCTTTATCGCCTTTTTCAGCGATGATGATTTCGTATATTTTGCCGTCCTCTTCTAAAATGACTTCATCTATCAATTCATACCTCTCTTGATAAAGCCATAAACGAATATGGTGGGCATGGATATTCGGCTGAAGAATGAGCCGCTCATGGCCTGCGAGCTTATGCCTTCCTTCATTTAGAATGCTTGCGATGAGTGCCCCGCCCATACCTGCAATCGTCACTGCATTCACTTCGCCTTTTTCAATGACTTCAAGGCCATTTCCTTTTCTGACCGATATCTGTTCATCTAATTCAAGTCTATGTACTTGCTGCTGCGCCGATTGAAGCGGTCCATCAGTAATTTCACCAGCAATGGCTTTCACTGCTTTTTGATGCAGAATCGCATAGCATGGCAAATAGGCATGGTCTGAGCCGATATCAGCGAAGACTGCCTCATCTGGTAAAAAGTCCGCGACTTTTTTTAATCGTTTCGATAAATTCATTTCATTCATACGTATCACTACTTTTCTTTAATGTTCATACTTGTCTATCTTATATAAATTATGGACTTTTTAAAAGTCGTTTTCAAATGAAAAAAGCTCTTCTTTTGAAAAAGAGCTTTTTGTGTAAGATTATTTAATTTTAGACACCCATTCCGCCATTTCATCGAGCTTTTCATTTGGAATCAGCCCGCCTGGCATCCCGTTGCCGCCTTCTTGAATTTTCTTCTTGATGTCAGCTACTTCAAGCTTGTCTCCAACACCTTTTAATGCAGGACCTGCGCCGCCTTCATAGTTTTCCCCGTGACAGCTTATGCAGTTCTGCTTATACAATTCTTCCGGCGTTGCATTTGCTGTCTCTTCTTGCTTTTGCTCTTTGCCCCCAGAGGCAATTTTTTCTTCATCTTTCAGCCCCTTCATTGATAAGAAAAAAGTGAGTCCAATACCTAAAATGGCAATCAATAAAAATGGTATAAGTGGATTCCGTTTCATTTCTTTCATCCTCCCCTTTGTGAAAACCCCTTTGAGACTATGCAAACAATTCTAATTCTACTTTAATTTTACAAAAAGTAAACGAATTATGATACAAAACTTTGGTCAAGTTCACAGATTAGACAAAAATGATTGTAGATGAGAAATGAAGTCTTCAGCACATTTAGATGTATTTTTTATACATCTTTTTTCTAAGAACGTTGCAAATTCATTTGTTATTCAGTAAAATATAATCAGATTGAAAAAAAGCGTTTTCATTTTTGATAAGAAAGAACGGATCTCTTTCAAGATCCGTCCGGTTTCTACTCTAAGAAGTCTTTTAATCGTTTACTTCTGCTTGGGTGTCTTAATTTACGAAGAGCTTTCGCTTCAATTTGTCTGATACGCTCTCTTGTTACGCCGAACACCTTTCCAACCTCTTCTAACGTGCGAGTTCTTCCGTCGTCTAGTCCGAAACGTAGTCTTAGCACATTTTCTTCACGGTCCGTCAGCGTGTCTAATACATCTTCAAGCTGCTCTTTTAAGAGTTCGTACGCAGCGTGGTCAGATGGAGATGTCGCCTCTTGGTCTTCGATAAAATCACCAAGATGCGAGTCATCTTCTTCACCAATAGGTGTTTCTAAAGATACAGGCTCTTGCGCAATTTTAAGAATCTCTCTTACCTTTTCTGGCGTTAAATCCATGTCTTCAGCAATTTCCTCAGGCGTTGGTTCTCTGCCTAGGTCTTGCAGAAGCTGTCTTTGAACACGGATCAATTTATTAATCGTTTCCACCATATGAACCGGGATCCGGATTGTTCTCGCCTGATCGGCAATCGCACGTGTGATCGCCTGTCTAATCCACCAAGTCGCATATGTTGAGAATTTATATCCTTTGCGGTAATCAAACTTCTCAACCGCCTTCATCAGACCCATGTTTCCTTCTTGAATCAAGTCAAGGAATAGCATACCACGACCGACATAGCGTTTCGCAATGCTGACAACGAGACGAAGGTTCGCTTCCGCTAATCTTCTTTTTGATTCTTCATCGCCCTCTTCGATCTTTTGAGCATACGTAATTTCTTCTTTAGCAGATAACAAATTGACGCGTCCGATTTCTTTTAAGTACATACGAACAGGATCATTGATTTTGACACCTGGTGGTACGCTTAAATCATTCAGGTCAAATTCTTCTTCTGCTTTAGCCAGCTGCTGAACATTTGGGTCTTCTGTCTCTTCGTTTTCACTAATGAGCTCTACACCCTGTTCGCCTAAGTATTCATAGTATTCATCCATTTGGTCTGATTCAATTTCAAAGCTAGACATACGCTCTGCAATTTCTTCGTATGTTAAAACGCCCCGTTTTTTACCCGTTTCAGTGAGCTTATCTCTCACCTGTTCAAAGGTTAATTCAGTTTCGGTTTCGTGGGCTTGTTTATCAGCCATTATGGATCCCTCCTTCCAAAGCTTGCAACGAATTCTAAAGTAACTTGCGATTTACTTCCGCCCTGCTTTTCTCTCTCTATCAAACAGATGACGAAGCAAATAGGAAATAAAATAAATAATGATGAAGGCAAGATGCTTGCGGTCTTATGCTCCTCCCGTAAAGGATTCATTGCCAGCCGTAAGTCCTGTCATTAATAATAGACGTATTACTTCAGCGAACGGTTCAACTGAATAATTTCTTTTGCAAGTGTTGCCGCTTTGAAGAAATCTTTTTGCCTCTCCGCTTCTGCACGTTCTAGTTCTTTTTCCTTTATCATTGACAAATTCCGATGATTCAACACTTTTTTTACATAATCACTTAATTCAGCTTCACTTAGTTCGTCTCCGACTTGAATCATCAATATATCCGTCAACAGCTGATTCATGACATCATCTTCTATCCGGTTCATCAGGTGCTGCGGCGTTGGTTCTTTGCCTTCTTCATACAAGGCATAAATGTACGTTGCCAGCGCCCTGTGCGAATCTATATTAAATTCAATCCCGATTCTGTCAAGTACTTTGCGGATCACGTCATCGCTTTTTAACATATGAGCAAGCAGCATTCGCTCTGCATTTTCATATGCCGGCCGCAGACGCTTTCTTCTCACTTGTGTTGACAGATGTGCACGTCGTTTTTCAAGCCCGTTTTCTTCCTGCGTGCTTTTGGTTTCTTGCCGCTGCTGTTTTTCAAACAGCTCCAGTTGTTCTTTTAATGAATCAAGTGAGATCGAAAACTCCCCAGCAAGCTGTTTCATGTAAATCTCTTGCTCCAAAGAGCCGTTTAACCGGCTGATTTCTCGGAGAACCTGCTTCATATAAGTAAGACGGTCTCCTTCGTCTGATAAGTTTTTTCCTCTTCGGAAAAAATTCATCTTAAACGTCATTAATGTCACACTTGCATCTATGATGTCATTCCTAAATTTCTCGCCGCCATATTTACGAATGTAATCATCTGGATCAAGTCCATCTGGTATCATGGCAACGCGAACTTTACATCCTCTTTTTCCAAGCAAATCTGATGCTTTCATGGTCGCTTCGTATCCGGCCGTATCAGAGTCATAGCAAAGGATGATCTCTTCTACGTTCCGCCTGAGAAGCTTTACGTGCTCTTCTGTAAGAGACGTACCCATTGTTGCAACACTTTCACCGACACCTGATGTAACAGCTGAGATGACGTCTGCAAATCCTTCAAAAAGAACCGCCCGTTCGCGTTTGCGAATATGCATACGTGCGTCATGAAAGTGATAAAGCAGCTTACTTTTATGAAAAAGCGGCGTTTCAGGACTATTCATATATTTAGGCTGCTGATCACCAAGCGATCTTCCGGAAAAAGCGATGACCGTTCCATGATGATCATGAATGGGAAACATGACACGATCTCTAAAGCGGTCAAAAAAGCCTGTGCCGTTTTCACGTTGAATCAAAAGACCAGCCTTCTCCATCATCACAGGATCAAATCCTCGTTTTTCTAAAAACTTGGTCACGAAATCCCAAGAATCAAGAGCATACCCGATCTCAAACTTGGCAATTGTTTCATCCGTAAAGCCTCTGGACCGTAAATAATCGAGTGCGTTTTGACCTTCCTTTGTATTTACCAGCAAATGGTGGTAAAATTTCTTAAGAAGCTCATGGGCCTCAATCATTTTATGATCTGCAGTGTCCTCTTGCTGAGAGGAACTCATCTGAGCATTCGCCACCTGATCAGGCAGATCAATATGGTACTTATCAGCCACATGTGAAACGGCTTCAATAAATGAGTAGCCTTCCATTTGTCTGAGGAACGAAAACACATTGCCTCCTGCACCACAGCCAAAACAATGGAAGATTTGCTTATCTGCTGAAACAGAGAATGAAGGAGTATTTTCACCATGGAATGGACAAAGACCGAAGTAATTTCGACCTTGCTTTCTAAGCTGTACGTATTCTCCAATCACTTCGACAATGTCTGCGTTTTTTTGGATCTGCTCCAAAAGTTCATCTGGTATACGTTTGCTCATCCTAATAACACTCCGTCGTACATTATTCGCCTTTTAATTTAAAAATCCTTCATGATTCGACAGGATTTTTTGTAGTTGCGCCATAAATCGCTTCTTATCCTCTTCTAAAAGCTTTTTGGGACCTTTTCCGTATACACCTTTTCTTCGCTGTTTGCTGGAAACATGCCTGCGTTCCAAATCAAAATCAATTGTTTCGTTTGTGTACATTCGTCCTCTTTCAGACAGAACAATGACCTGTCTCGGAAGCAGTAAGGAGGCAAGACCAATATCTTGGGTGACGACAATATCATGTGCGGCAGCTGAGTTTGCAATGACTAAATCCGCTGCTTCCTTATGTGTATCTACAAACCGCCAATCTTCAAGTGGAGATCTTTTGGTTTGAAAATGCTCATATGAAGCAATGAACGTCACTGGTACTTGAAATTGAGATGCGACAGAAAGGATTTCGTCTTTTACAGGACAAGCATCTGCATCGACATAAATCGTCCTCTCTTTTTTACGTTCATTCAGGTGACTAATTCTCCATCCCTCCACCTTATTCCTGCTTTAGAGAAGCAAAAAGACCATACTTTTCCCCTATAAAGCAATCAACAGTAAAACTCATTTTGTCGAAAAGTTATGTTCAGAATCACTTGACTTCTGCCAATATTAGTTTATTCGTTCTTGACTTAACTTAAACCTAAAATCAATCATTTTATCACAATTTTTTATTATAATACAAATACAGCAAATATGCCATTGTTTTTGTTTACCCGTTTCCCGCCATAGGAAAAACCCAGGAGGAGCATCCTGAGTTTATTCGGAACCTCTTTTGGTCAGCATTTGATGAATGACATTTGCCGTTTCCTCAACTGCTTTATTCGATACATCAACGACTTGACAGTTAATGCGGTCAACCACTTTTTCAAAATACTCTAGTTCCTCTTTAATCCGCTCAATGTTCGCATAAATAGCGCGATCATTTAAACCAAGAGATTTCAAACGCTCTTTGCGAATATGATTTAGTTTGTCTGGACTAATTTTCAAACCGATACATTTCTTCGGATCAACTGAAAATAATTCTTCTGGCGGATCAACTTCAGGTACAATTGGCACGTTCGCTACCTTCAGCCGTTTATGTGCCAAATATTGAGATAATGGTGTCTTAGACGTGCGTGATACACCAATGAGTACAATATCAGCCTTTAGAATACCTCTAGGGTCTCTGCCGTCATCGTATTTCACAGCGAACTCGATGGCTTCTACCTTTTTAAAATAGTCCTCATCTAATTGACGTACACGACCCGGCTCATGTTTCGCTTCATTTCCATATGCCGTCTCCATTTTATCAATGAGCGGACCGATGATGTCATAATAAACGACACCGTTTGCTTCTGCTTCCTCGATTAAGAATTGGCGCATTTCTGGCACAACAAGAGTAAAGCAGACGATCCCATTATCTGCTTTCGCCAGTGAAATGACTTCTTTAATCGTACCAACATCCTCTACATACGGGATTCTTCTAATATTTGAATGGTCTGATGAGCCGCCATCAAATTGGCTAAGTGCCGCTTTGACCACGAGCTCTGCCGTTTCTCCAACTGAATCTGATACCACAAAAATTACGCGATTACTCATAACATCCCCTCGCAGTCTTCTGTCATTAGATTATTTCGTTCTCCGATAAGCTGACAAGTATTTTCGTCATGTTTGTTTTCGTAATTCTTCCGACCACTTCAAAACCTTTATCCGTATCTTTTATCACAGGAAGTGCATCTATTTGCTTTTCAATCAAGTGCTTCGCCACATCCATAATGAAATCTTCCTTGCGGCAAACGGTGATGTTCGGCATTCTTGTCATAATAATATGGACAGGGATAGATGGAAGCTCCTGTTTCCCTATACTTGCACGGAGGAGGTCTTTTCTTGATAACACGCCTGTTAAAATAGAGTGATCGTCCACAACGAATAATGTGCCCACATCCTCTAAAAACATCGTACAAATCGCATCATAAACCGAAACATTCTCATGTATCACCACTGGAATGGATTGAAAGTCTTTCACTTGAAGTTTTTTCAGCTTATCTGCGAGAAGCTGCGTGCCTGTTTTTCCTGTGAAAAAGTAGCCGACCCTTGGTCTTGCTTCTAAAAAGCCTGACATTGTTAAAATGGCTAAATCCGGTCTGAGGGTCGCCCTTGTTAAGTTCAGCCGATCGGCGATATGCTCTCCAGTGATCGGACCATTCTCTTTGACAATCTGTAAAATCTGCTCTTGCCGTTTATTTAACTCGATTGTACTCACCACCTTTAAATAGAGAGAGCGAAATCTTTATTTTATGTATATCATTTTCATAACTCATCATATTATAGCGCATCTTTGTCCGAATGAAACAAAAATCCACTCAAAAACCGTGAATTAAATGAGTAAAAAACGATTGCCCTTCGGAAAAGGCAACCGTTCTTAGGTATTTATTTTACAATTAAATTGTTCATATTCGCAAATGATTGAATGACTTTGGCTAGTTTGACCATTTGTGCCAAACGATTTCGCTTCAGTTTCTCATCATCCGCATGAACCATTGTATGATCGAAATAATGAACAATCGGTGTTTTTAACGTATCAAGCGCCTCAAGTGCCAAGCTGTATTGTCCTGCTGCTACATGTTCCTTTACAGCTTTCTCTACTTGCTGATACGCCTCAAACAGCTTTTGCTCATGTTCATTTTCAAACAGTTCAGGCTGAATCTCTGCGTCTTCCCCTTTTTTACTGATTGAAATGACGCGCCCCAATGCTTCAGCCGTTTCTTTGAAGCTTTCTTGTTTCACACTCTCTTCAAGAACAGCTGCTTTTTTGACGACTGCATATGGCTCAATATTTTCAACATCCAGCACTGCATCAACAACATCATGGCGGATATGCTCTGCTTGAAGAACATATTTTAAACGATGCGTTAAAAATTCAATCAGAGCAGCTTCATGTTCTGCCTTTACTTGAGCAAGTGCTAACAGCTCTTTAAATGAAATATTCCAATGACGGTCGAGCAGGATTTGAACGATACCGCTCGCTTGTCTTCTAAGACCATAAGGGTCTTGAGAACCCGTTGGGATCACATCAATTGAGAAGAATGAACAAATAGAATCAAGCTTATCTGCTACTGCCACAATCGCACCAATCAAAGTGGATGGCGCCTCGTCACCAGCAAAGCGCGGCATATAGTGCTCGTTGATGCTTCTTGCTACTTCTTCATGTTCACCAAGAGCTCTTGCATATTTCTCACCCATGATTCCTTGTAATTCTGGGAATTCATAGACCATTTGAGTCACAAGGTCAAACTTCGAAATACTTGCTGCTCTCGCCACACGTTTAGTGGTTTCGTCATCTGCTCCGACATGCGCCGCTAGACGAGTTGCAATGTCTGTCACTCTCTTCAGCTTGTCGCCGATTGTTCCAAGTTTCTCATGGAATACCACTTTATCAAGCTTTTTAATATTGTCTTCAATCACTAGTTTTTCGTCTTCTTTATAGAAGAATGCAGCATCTGATAAACGCGCACGAAGTACTTTTTCATTCCCTCTTGCGACATTTTCCAGCGCCTCACTGTTTCCATTTCTGACTGTAATAAAGTGCGGTAATAATTCCCCTTGCTCATTTTTCACAGGGAAGTAGCGCTGATGCTCTTTCATTGTCGTCACCAATACTTCTTCCGGCAATGCAAGAAACTCTTCTTCAAAGGAACCAGACAGCACAGTTGGATATTCTACAAGATCGTTCACTTCTTCTAAAAGTTCAGGATCAACAGGAATGACCCAGCCTTTTTCTGTAGATAGCGCATCTAGCTGTTCAGTAATGAATTGTTTTCTTTTCTCTGAGTCTGCAATCACAAATTGATCGCGCAATGTTTGTTCATAGGAAGCAGGTGTGTCAATGCTGGCTGTCGTTCCAAGGAAACGGTGTCCTCTAGTCTCACGGCCGCTTTTCACCCCAGCAATTTCAACAGGTACAATCTCTTTTCCAAATAAACAAACAATCCATTTAATCGGACGGATATAGCGTAAATCCTCGCTTCCCCATCTCATGTTCTTTGGAAAGCTTAATGAAGCAGCGATTTCACCTAACGCTGGCAGAAGGTCTTTGACTTGCTTTCCTTCTTGAAATTTTTGGACATGGACATAATCCACTCCTTTGATCTCTTTGAAATAGAGATCATCTGTTGAAGCACCTTGTCCTCTGGCAAAGCCTTCAGCTGCTTTTGTCCAATTGCCTTCAGCATCTTGGGCAATTTTTTTAGCCGGCCCTTTTGCTTCTTCTTTGATGTCTTCTTGTTTTTCTGCGACACCTTTCACAAGTACAGCAAGACGTCTAGGTGAGTTAAATAAAGCAGTCTCTTCAAATGAAATATTTTGCGTTTCAAACCATGCTTTTACTTTTTCACCCAGCTGTTTTGTGCTCTCTGGCATGAAACGAGCCGGCATCTCTTCTAAGCCGATTTCAAGTAATACATCTTGTTTATTCATGAGAAGCCGCCTCCTCTTTTAGCATAGGGAATCCCAGTTTTTCGCGTTCTTCATAATAGGTTTTGGCTACTTTTCTTGCTAACTGACGCACTCTTCCGATATAACCAGTTCGCTCAGTCACAGAAATAGCACCCTTTGCATCGAGCAGGTTAAACGTATGAGAGCATTTGAGGACATAATCGTATGCCGGGTGAACAAGCCCTTTGTCCATTTGGCTATGTGCTTCTTTCTCATAGGTTGTAAATAGCTCGAACAGCATGTCAGTATTAGATGTTTCAAATGTATAAACAGAGTGCTCGTATTCAGCCATTAAGAATAAATCTCTGACCGTAAATCCGTCTGTCCATTCAAGATCGAAGACATTTTCTTTGTCCTGGATGTAAGAAGCAAGACGTTCAATACCGTATGTGATTTCAACAGAAACGGGCTTACATTCTAAGCCGCCGACTTGTTGGAAATACGTGAACTGCGTAATTTCCATCCCATCAAGCCATACTTCCCAGCCAAGTCCTGCACAGCCAAGAGATGGATTTTCCCAGTTGTCTTCCACAAAACGAATATCATGTTTCAGCGGGTCAATGCCAAGTGCCTTCAATGATTCAAGATATAGCTCTTGAATATTGTCAGGTGATGGCTTAATGATCACTTGAAATTGGTGATGCTGATACAATCTATTTGGGTTTTCTCCATATCTGCCATCAGCCGGGCGTCTTGAAGGCTCTACATATGCTACCTTCCACGGCTCTGGGCCGATGCTTCTGAGGAACGTGTATGGACTCATCGTTCCGGCACCTTTTTCTGTGTCATACGCCTGCATTAATACGCACCCTTCATTTGACCAATGCTTTTGCAGCGTCAAAATCATGTCTTGAATATTCAATGATCGCACCTCCATCTTTTCTAGACCAACCGCTATGTATGGCGGGTGGGATTAGAACCTTGTAAGAGAACACAAAAACTCCCGTCTCTATGCTCGCAAGGTTCTTGCAAACATAGGGACGAGAGTTTTTTCCCGCGGTTCCACCCTATTTGCTGGTGTCGTAGCACCCAGCCGCTTTGTTTTACGTTGCTCAAGAATGCCTTTCGTTACGCCTCCATCCTTAGCTCACACCGCCCTAAGGTCGCTTTTATGGATTTTACGTAAGTACTTCTTTCTGTCAATGCAACATATTTTATCTTAGATGATCTTACAAAAAGTCATGGGAGATGTCAACTTTTGTTTTCGTCACCCATTAGCTTTTTCATGGATTCCATCTGATTCATGAATTTTTTTGATTTTAAATAGAGGCCGGAATATTCGTCATAGTAGTGATCAAGCACTTGACGAATTTCTTGTTTCGTCTGCTGTTTCACATCAACCTGACCAAGCCTTGATAAATCAAAATAATGAAACAAACGGAGCAGCCTTGCAGCTGCGGGGGATAAGGGCAGTTTATATGGATCTTTCGAAAAACAATTTTGGCAAATGAAGCCGTTATCTCTTATCGAGAAATGGAACTGCCCTTCTTTTTGACCACAGTGGACACATTGATCAAGTTCAGGCTTCATCCCCATCACTGATAACATTTTGACCTCTACGATAAATAAAATAATATCAGCATCTGTGCCTTCGTTGAGATGACGCAGAGATTGAAGCAGAAGCTCAAACAAATAAGGGTTTGACTTTTTTTCTTCTGTCCCTTTATCCATCAATTCCGTCATATATGCGGCATATGCGGTGAGAAATAAGTCTTCCCGAATGGCCCGCATACTTTCAATCATTTCGCCTTGCTGGAGCGTTCCAAGTCCTGTTGATGATTGGATGAGAAAGGTGCCGTATAAAAACGGCTGGCTTATGGCTGACAGGCGGCTGTTTGATTTTTTAGCGCCTCTGGCCATCACACCAATTTTTCCATGTTCTCTAGTGAGCAGCGTGACAATTTTGTTTGTTTCGCCATAATCTGTTGTTCTAAGGACGATTCCTTCACTTTTAATGAGCATTTGTCTACACTCCGAGCGCTGGAGGGGGTCAAGAATTATAAGATTGGAAAATCAAATCGTGCTATTTCTTCTTCAAGTACATCGGGTCTTTCCAGGTTCTCCTTTTCTAACTCTTTGAAAAGCAGATACGTGTCAACGCTTCCTGTTTGTGAAAATACGTTCCATGTAAAATTCAACATAAAAACCCCACCTTTCTTTATTAGAAGCAGCAACGCTACATCCAACATATTAATTTTATCTTGACCAGGCTACCTCCATTTCATGATAAACAATTTTTACTAATCGAGCCGCACCATTGTCAGATTAGCTGACAAATGCAGCGATTTTTTAATATTCGTCTTCTCTAAATCCGAAGTCACGCAGGTGAGTGGATTTATTACGCCAGTCCTTCTGAACCTTGACCCAAAGCTCTAAATACACTTTTGAGCCTAGAAGTGCTTCAATGTCTCTGCGCGCTTTTTGTCCCACTTCTTTTAACAAGCTGCCTCGTTTACCAATGACGATCCCTTTTTGCGAATCACGTTCTACGACAATGGTCGCCGCGACATGGATCTTGCCATTTTCATCTGGCTTAATCGATTCAATCGCAACCGCAATACTGTGCGGAATCTCTTCTCTCGTTAAATGTAGCACTTTTTCACGAATTAATTCAGAAATAATAAACCGTTCTGGATGATCTGTTACTTGATCTGCCGGATAAAATTGAGGGCCTTCTGGAAGATAACCTTCAATCTGCTGAAGAAGTGTGTCGATATTGTTTCCTTCAAGAGCTGAAATGGGCACAATTTCCTTGAATGGATAACGTGTGCGGTATTCATCAATTAAAAGGAACAGTTCATCTGGATGAATTTGGTCAATTTTATTGACGACTAGGAACACCGGTGTAGACGTTTGCTTTAGTCGTTCAATGATGAATTCATCACCTTTGCCATAGCCTTCCTGTGCGTTGATCATAAACAAGATCAGGTCGACTTCCTTCAGTGTATTTTGAGCCACCCTCATCATAAAATCACCAAGCTTATGCTTAGGTTTATGAATCCCCGGTGTATCGATAAAGATCGTTTGTGATGTGTTTGTTGTCAGAACACCTTGCACTTTGTTTCGCGTCGTTTGGGGCTTATCGCTCATGATGGCGATCTTTTGTCCAATGACACGATTAAGAAAAGTTGATTTCCCTACATTTGGTCTTCCAATAATTGATACAAATCCTGATTTGAAGCTTTCGTTAGTCATTTAAATCCTCCGGTGAAAATGCGCCTGGCAATAGTTCGTTTACTGTTGTTTCGTATATATGGCCTTTTAAGTTCGTTAGAATCACTGGCATATCAGGTGCACATAGCTCTGAAATGACCTGTCTGCATGCGCCGCACGGCGAAACAGGCCGGTCTGTATCAGCCACCACTGCTAACATTTGAAAAGATGTAATGCCTTCTGAATAGGCTTTAAAAAGTGCTGTCCTTTCCGCACAATTACACATACCATATGCTGCATTTTCAATGTTGCAGCCGCCATACACTTTTCCATCATTCGACAGTAATGCTGCACCGACTTTGAATTTAGAATAGGGTACATATGCAAAATCTCTTGCTTTGATTGCTTCTGAAATCAACTCTTGTTTGTTCATTCCTAGTTCCCACTTTCAGAAGAAATGGTACCACTGTCACATTTATATTTTACATAATTCACGTGACATTTTCACGCCCATTTCTAAAAATGTTAATAAATAGTAATATTGTTCTATTGCATGATCTTCGGTAAGAAGATGATCAACCCAATCATAACCGAAATCGCGGCGTAAACGCAAACAGCGCCTGCCGCAGCGTCCTTCGCTCTCTCTGCAAGCGGGTGCCTTTCTTCTGTCATCAGATCCACTGTATGTTCAATGGCTGTATTGACAAGTTCAAGCGCAAACATCCCCCCGCAAAGAAGAAGAACGATCAGCCATTCAAATGGGTCAATGCGGAACCAAAAGCCGCAGATCACCACGATGATGGCTGCGACTGTGTGAAATCGAAAATTCCGTTCATTCAAGAAAGTTCGCCATATTCCTCTAAATGCATAGTAAAAACTCCGAAAAAAACGGGCGAGCGGCCTTCTTTTCTTACGATGATCTCGAAAGGCCATAATCATCCAAAATTTTTGTCTGTTTGGCGAACATTTCTTTTTCATCTTCCTCTGTCATATGATCGTACCCGAGCAAATGGAGGAAGCCATGAATCGTTAAGAATCCAAGCTCTCTCATAAAGGAATGTCCATATTCCTCTGCCTGCTCTTTCGTTCGATCCACACTAATGATAATGTCACCAAGTACAGGCGGGATATCATCCGCTCCTATGATTTCAATCTCCCCTTCTCCTTCTTCCTCAAGTGCAAAGGAGATCACATCCGTTGGTGCGTCTTTTCCGCGGTATTCTTTATTGATTTGATGAATCTCTTCATTCGAAACGATCGTCACTGATACTTCCGCTTGATCCTTGACCTCAAGTTCGTCCGCAGCAAACTGAAGAAGCTTTTCCACTTCTTCAAGCTGCTCTTTTGATACTTGTCCTGTTTCATCTATTAAATCGATTAACAATGTCATTTACTTCACCTTCTGCTTCGGGGCATCTGGATATTCAATCCGAGAATGGAAAATCCCCTTTAATGTTGTACAAATCGTTTGGCTGATAATATTTAATTCTTTAAATGTGAGGTCACACTCACTAAATTGCCCGTCCTGCATTTTATCTGAAATAATGCCTTTGACAAGCTTTTCAATCCGCTCTGGATTTGGATTATGCATGGAACGAACCGCCGCTTCAACGCTGTCAGCCACAGAAATAATCGCTGCTTCTTTTGACTGCGGCTTTGGACCAGGGTAACGGAATTCTTCTTCTGTCACCTGATCATCACGCTCTTTCGCCTTATAGTAAAAGAACTTTAAAAGAGACTTCCCGTGATGCTGTTCGGCAATGTCGACAAGTTCTTCAGGAAACTTCTTTTCTCTCAGCATATCAGCGCCATCTGTCGTATGGGCAATAATAATATTTTTACTCAGCTGAGGAGAAAGCTTGTCATGCGGATTATCAATGTTCATTTGGTTTTCGATAAAGTATTGCGGTCTTTTCGTTTTCCCAATGTCATGATAATAAGCGCCGACCCTTGCTAAAAGACCATTTGCGCCGACTGCTTCACATGCAGCATCCGCTAAATTCGCCACCATGACACTATGATGATATGTACCTGGTGTCTCGGTTAAAATCTTTTTGAGCAGCGGATGATTTGGATTGGATAATTCAATCAGTTTCATTGTGGAAAGAATACCAAACATGCTCTCAAAAACAGGCATTAACCCAATGACCAAGATAGATGATGCAAACCCTGACACAATTGCCATCATGAGGTTCACACCGATTTCAAGCCCTGATGGTGAAGAGTTTTGGATCAGTGTAATGGATAAAACCACAAGTACATTCACCAAAGCCACCAAAAGTCCGGCCTGCAATATTTTTGATCTTGCATTATGTTTTCTTAAAAATAAAATACCAGCCATCCCGCTCACAAGATAATAAGCGCAGATCACATAGTTAAAGACGCCGGTTACTCCTTGATTAAACATCATACTGCCGCAAAGAGCAAATACAAGACCGGAGAAGATCGCTAACCGCTCATTAATGAGCAGCTTGATCAGCATCGTGCCAAGTGCCACTGGCACGACATAGCCTATCGTCGTATACTTCGTTTCCTGGAAGAGGCTGAACACTTCCATGATAATTAATATAATCGTGAAAATAAGCGAGTAAAGCAGTAATGACTTATTCTTATGGACAAGCGATTTTTTCCTCGATTCAAGGGAATGAATAATCGCTGCTAAGAAAAGTCCAATTAATATGAGGAGACCACTTACAGGCTTAAATAAATTTGAGCTGTTTAACAGACCCGTCAGTTCTAATTTGCGATAAACTTCCCGGTCGATGAGCTCTCCTTCTTCAACTAAGATTTGCCCCTGCTTAATTTGCACAGGCTGAATATTGTCAGCCGCTTCCTGTCTTTTCTTTTCTGTTGCCACTGGGTCAAATACATAGTTTGGAATGATCGCAAATTCACCGATTTCTGTCGCTGCATTTAAGTATTTTGATGGAATTGAATTGTTTTTAAGCTCTGTTTTGACTTGTTTTTTCTCATCTTGTAATTTCGCTGCTGTGATTTCTTTACTCATCAGTGAATTCACCACTGTGATGATGGAATCCTTAGTAAATGAGAGATTTTCATCACTTGCCTGGAGCAGTGCTTTGATGGATTGATCCGAAACAGCCTCCTGCATATCTGTTGTGAGCTTTTCTTTGACACGCTTGACCATTTCTTGATCTGATGGCGCGTTCTCTTTATCATCAGCTGCTTTCTTCTCTTCTTTAATGGCTTCAAAGAGGGATGAGATGAGGTCTACGCGATTATCAGAATACGCTTTTTTGAGCGTATATTGATCTTCTACCTGATCTGTTGCTTCTTGTTTCTTTTCTTCTGTCGCTTCTTGATCATCAACGGTTGACGGAGAATAGATGGTCTGTTCGCTCACTGAAAATAAATCTAAGTCGAGCGATTCAGGCTTTACATGGAAGAAGAGCACCACGAATAAAATGGCTGCTAAACCAGCGTACAGCAAAACATTTAAATAACGTGAGCGCTCCATTTTCTGAGGTTCTTTTTTAGACAGCATTCTTTTGCGCTTACTGCCTTTTTGATTCTTTCTCAAGGAAAGTACCTCCTTTTTTACTTTAAACCACGATCGAAACAAAATGACCCGATGAAGACGATCGGGTCACTCAGTTCATTTTTGCTTTTCGTATGCGCCAATGATCTTCGCCACAAGCGGGTGTCTGACCACATCTGTCTGGTCTAATTCAATAAATGAGATGCCCTTGATCTCTGCAAGCATGTCCTTTGCAGCCGCAAGACCTGACTGCATGCCCTTTGGCAGATCGATCTGTGTAATATCTCCTGTAATGACCATTTTAGAGCCAAACCCAAGTCTCGTCAAAAACATTTTCATTTGGGCAGGTGTTGTATTCTGCGCTTCATCTAAAATCACAAATGCATCATCAAGCGTCCGGCCTCTCATATAGGCAAGGGGCGCTATTTCAATCACGCCGCGCTCGATTAAACGTTCCGTATGATCACTGCCAAGCACATCATGCAGGGCATCATATAGTGGTCTTAAATAAGGATCTACTTTTTCCTTTAGATCACCTGGTAAAAAGCCAAGGCTCTCTCCTGCTTCAACAGCTGGTCTTGTCAGGATAATCCGTTTTACATGTCCATTTTTCAGTGAATGGACCGCATTGACGACTGCCAAATACGTCTTCCCTGTACCAGCGGGTCCAATTCCAAAGACCAGGTCATCTTTTTTCATCGCCGCAGCATATTCCCGCTGGCCGATTGTTTTCACCCTGATCGATTTTCCTTTGGCATTTTTTGTTATTTCATCTTCATACATATTTTCAAAATAATTCAGCTTGTTTTTTTGCGCCATTTTAATGGCATAGACGACATCCCGTTCAGATATCTCAATTCCTTTACGGATGAGATGTAAAAGAGATGTGATCAAACGGCTTACTGTATCTCTTGATGCTTCCTCACCAGAAACATACACTTTTTCTCCACGCGTAATAATGGAGACGTTCAGCTCGTTTTCCATTAGTTTCAGATAAGCATCTTGATTGCCAAATAAAGCAATCGCTTCGTTTGGGCTATCCAATTTTTGTTGAATCTCAAGTAAATGTTCTGTCATTCTCTAGTCTCCCTGAACAATAGGTGTTGGTTGAACAATATCTTCTATTACTTGGTAAAGGATGATTAACTTAACTTTACCATTCCCTGTTGTCTCGTGCAAAACTTTTTCACTTTTCACCTCTCCTGTTTGACCTAGCTTCTCTTCTAATTCTTTTTTACCCATTTTAATCCCTGCTTGAACCGCTTCTTTATTTGTGTATTCTCGATTTATTTTCTCACTTTCGCGTGTAATTTCCTTTTCATAAGAGAATGGGAGCTGCATGTTTAAGAAATGAAGCGGATGAACTTCTGTTTCTGTTTTTGGCTGCTTAAAATCATCCTTTTTAAAAGAAAAGCCCCAAAATGGCAGTGAGCCTCCAAATGCGGAGAGCTTGTGCTTTGTCTTCATTTTACCCGTAAAGACGTCAAAAGATGTTCGAAGAGGGACAGAAACTTCAGAACGATACCACGTTTCACCATAGATTTTCGCTTTGGCTCCTACCGTTTTTTGCTGATCTTCGCTGCCAATGAGTCCAGAGACAAGCATCTGTCCTTTCTTTACATGTTCATCAACCGCGGCGAGCGGCTCCCCTTTTTCTACATACATTCTCGTGATGACAGCCTTTTTCTTGGCAACGATATGCTGAGGACTCGTGTATTTCTCTTTTTCAGGTTCATTTTTTTCCACAACTTTCATTTGAAAGGTTGTGCCGTTTAGTTCTACACCGACCCATGTGATGCTTGGAATATTGGTTGTCAGGGATTTTTGAATTTTTTCAGGTGTTCCCATTAGAAATTGAAAACGTCCTTTTTGCACCCCGATGTCATCTAAATGCTTTCTCATTTGATGTTCAGTTTCTGGATTGGCTCCTTTAATATCAATTTTCCATACCATGTTTGAAAGCGCCAATATCGTCACTAGAAAGCATACAATCCCAAGGGTAAATCCGATATTCTTCCTTGACCATAGGAGTAGAAATGGAAAGCCCTTTTTTTGATGAAATGAACATGTCACGTCATGATGTCTGCGTACCTTTCTGAAGGCATGTACATCTGATAAGCGAATAAATAAGCGCACGCTGTCTTGACGGCGGCTCACTTGAAACATTGTGATCCCCTGCCTCGTGCACTCATTAATGAGCCGCTCAATGCCATTTCCTTTGATCTCCACTTCCACTCTGCCAATAAAATAGGCGAACCATTTATTCTTCACGCTTCTCCCCTCCGTCAGTTAAGAATCAATATAACGGACCTCATCGATTTTCCCTTCTAATAAAATCTCTTCTGGCAAAATCGTTTTAATCACAAAATCTTTCCCTGAAATAATGCATTGTCCCTGTTTGAGCATCAGCCTTACCTCTTGATCACTGAAAAGCAAAAGCCCTTTATGGTTCTCTATGTAAATGTGGAGTCTGCCAACCATCGTAATACGGGGAAGATCCATCATCACGTCTGGAGGGATTTCAAGTGTTCTTGTCAGCCATGCTTTAAGTCGATTTTTTCTTTTTCCCATTCAATAAGAACCCCTTCCCACCTCATGTGTATGAGATCAAACTGAAAGATGGTGAGACTGATGAGAAAGCCTCTATATCATCCTATTCCTCAGGGGTTCATATCATGCTAATGAATCCCGTAAAATAGCCTTTTCAGCATTTTCTTTAAGAAAAATCGTCATCAGGCAAAAAAAGCCCCCCTTTATGAAAAAGGGGGCTTTCTTCTTTATCTTTTATATGGCCGTTTCATCGTTCTGTGCGGCTTTTTCGCGCGCGGCTCTCCAAATACTTCTCCAAGGATCATTCCTTGAACAATTGTATCTTGGTTCAGCTTCTCAATGAATTTTGGCCTCATTTCAGCAGATGCAGCCTTTGGCCTTGTCAGCTCTCTTTCAAGCGATTGGAACTCTTTGTTCAGCTCGTTTTTTCTTTCTTCCATTTCGGCAAGTGTAGCCGTATAGCGATCTTGTAAGGACTGAGAAGTTTTTTTCTTCATCCCGCCATGATCATGCACATCGCCGAAATCGTCCAGCTGATCGGTCACGACTGGATCTGGACTTGTTTGCTTTGTTTGCTTTTGGGGCACCTGCTTACGCTGAGGAGCGGGCTTCTTTTGCTGATTCTGCTCTTCGTTCTCCTCTTGTTTGCCGATCTTCCCAAAGACGGCAGAGATGATACCGATGATAATCGCAATTAGTAGCGGATTTTCAAATAAAATGTCCAATGGGCTCCCTCCTTAAAGCGTGAGAGGATGCTTATTTGTTTTCATTATCAGATGGACCTTTTGTCATTTTGCCAAATGAATCTCTCATATCCGTATCAGCATCGATATTCTTAATATTCATGTAGTCCATGACACCAATATTGCCTTCACGTAATGCTTCAGCCATTGCAAGTGGTACTTCAGCCTCTGCTTCAACGACTTTCGCGCGCATTTCTTCAACTTTCGCACGCATCTCTTGTTCTTGGGCAACAGCCATTGCGCGGCGTTCTTCTGCTTTCGCCTGTGCAATGTTTTTGTCTGCTTCTGCTTGGTCTGTTTGCAGAATTGCCCCGATGTTCTTACCGATATCAACATCTGCGATATCAATCGAGAGAATTTCAAATGCAGTACCTGAATCTAATCCTTTCCCAAGAACCGTTTGAGAAATCATATCAGGATTCTCAAGAACCTTTTTATGATTATCTGATGAACCGATTGTAGAGACAATCCCTTCACCTACACGGGCAATAATTGTTTCTTCCCCTGCACCACCGACAAGTCGGTCGATGTTTGCACGAACTGTAATACGTGCTTTTGCTTTGACTTCAATCCCGTCCATCGCAACACCAGAGATAAATGGTGTTTCAATGACTTTAGGGTTTACACTCATTTGAACTGCTTCAAGTACGTCACGGCCTGCTAGGTCGATGGCTGCACAGCGGGCAAAGTTCAATTCGATATTCGCGCGTTGAGCTGCAATTAATGCGTTCACAACTCTGTCCACGTTACCACCTGCAAGATAGTGGCTCTCCAGCTGGTTAATCGTCACATCAAGACCTGCTTTATGTGCTTTGATGAGCGGGTTGACCACTCGGTTTGGAATCACTCGGCGCAGTCTCATTCCGACAAGTGTAAAAATGCTCACTTTTACGCCAGCCGCTAGGGCAGAAATCCACAGCATCACCGGTACAAAGGTGAAAAAGATCGATAGAACAATCAAACCTGCTGCGATAATCACAAATAATAGTAAAGTAGATGGATCCATTTTATTCCTCCTCTAAAATCAGTATATCTATACTTTCCTCACGACAATGCGTGAGCCTTCCGCTTTCACAATTTTTACTTGTTCATCTTTATCGATAAATGCACCTTCTGACACAACATCAATGCGCTCATCTCCGAGTACGATCGTACCAGATGGACGAAGTGCAGTGGCTGTCACTGCGATTTGCCCAACAAGATCTTCTCTTGTTTCATTTGAGACATAACCGCTTTCCTTATTGGTTGAATCGGTTAAAATGAACTTTTTAAAGAATTTCATACGTTTCCCCAACACCTTTGTCAATAAAATAACTGCTATGATTGAAACAGCAGTGGCAATCAAGATGGAAATCGCCATTTCTGTAAAGCTTCCAGCTGCTAAAAATAAGCTGACAACGACACAGATCAGTCCAATGACACCTACGATTCCCCCTGGCAAAAACAATTCCAAAATGATGAGTGCAATCCCTGCTAAAAACAGGAACAACGTCTCATATCCTGCAAAACCTGCCACGAGATGACCATAAAAGAATAGAAGAAGCGCTGTCACTCCCATGGTGCCCGGGACCCCAAAGCCAGGTGAATAGAGCTCAACAACTAACCCTAAGCTTGCAATGGATAAAAGGATTGGAATGACAATTGGGTGCGTAAGAAAACGCGCAACCTTTTCAGCAAAGCTCACTTCATCGTATTGAACAGAAGCGTCTTGTAATTTCAGCTTCTGAAGCAAGTCATCCATATTTTTTGCTTCCCCTTCTGCATACCCGAATTGAAGCGCACGGTCTGTATTGAAGGTGAGCAATTCTCCTTTTGGTGCACCGGCTTCTTTTGCGTCTATATCTATATCCGCCATGGCAAGAGCATACTTTGGATCACGCCCCTGCTTTTCAGCAGCATCACTCATTTCAGCAAGCCATAGAGATTCAGATTTTTGATCGGCAGCATTGCCTTCTCCATCAATGATCGCAGCAGCCCCCATTTTTCCATTCGGGGTCATATAAATTTGATCGGCATTTAATGCAAGGAATGCCCCCGCTGAAAGCGCTCTATGATTGACAAATGCTGTCACTGGGATATCGGAAGCACGAATCGTATCTGCGATCTCAAGCGCTGCATCAACTGCACCACCTGGTGTATTGATGTCGAGAATAATATGCTTCGCCCGTTCCGACTTTGCCTGCTCAAACGATCGTTCAATGAATTTAGAAAGTCCTTTTTCTACTGTATCTTCAATTGGGATAACATGAACTTTCTGATCTGCTGATTTCGCGGTCAATTGAACCCCTAATAACAAGCATATTATAAAACAACTGAAGAGAGCAATAGAAATTTTTATTTTTTTCATCTATTTGGTGATCCCTCCTCTCTTTCTTCCATTTTACCGTTCCTTTACATACGTTACAAATGTATCATAGGTTTCATTTTTATATGACAGAATCACGAGGGCATAAAAAAAGTACCCTTCTAACAATAGAAGGATACTTTTTTATTGAGACAGCTGCTCGCTGACAAGTCTGTTAATGACAGCTCCATCAGCTTTACCTTTTACTTTTGGCATAATAGCGCTCATGACTTTACCCATATCAGCCTTCGAGGAAGCACCTGTTTCAGTAATCGTTTCTTTCACGATCGTTTGCAGTTCTTCTTCAGAAAGCTGTTCAGGTAAATAAACGTCTAATATGTCAATCTCTTTTTGAACTTTATCTACTAAATCTAAGCGATTAGCTTTCGAAAATTCATGGAGGGAGTCTTTACGTTGCTTAATCTCGCGGGAAAGGACGGTTAGTTCCTCATCGCCGGTCAAACTGTCTTTCTTAAGCTTAATTGCTTCATTTTGCAGCGAAGCCTTTACCATACGAATGACAACAAGCTTGTCTTTCTCACGGTTTTTCATCATAAGCTTCATATCAGAATTTAATTGCTCAAGAAGACTCATAAAATCCACCCTCTTTAGAATTTACGTTTTCTAGCAGCTTCAGACTTTTTCTTACGCTTTACGCTAGGCTTTTCATAAAATTCACGCTTTCTTGCTTCTTGCAATGTTCCAGTTTTGGATACACTGCGTTTAAAGCGACGAAGAGCATCTTCAAGCGATTCGTTTTTTCTAACGACCGTTTTTGACATTCTCTTTCCCTCCCTCCGAATACACCAATCGACTGCATTAAAAAAAGATATACATGCAAAACATGTACCTAGACATTATAATATAAGCCTAGTGTGAGGTCAACTAAGTGATTTGGAAATATATTTTCGTCATGAGCAGGTAGACAAGTCCATATATTCATTGGTAAGAGGAGGACTTTTCTATGATGGCGATTATTTATTTTTGTGCACTTATTTTCATTTTTTTATGGTCAATGGGTTTGCTGAGAAAAGGATTAATGGCGCTTGCGTCGTCTCGTATTGAGAAATCACTTCTTCTCTTTACAGATCACCCGGTCAAAGCATTCTTGGTCAGCATTGTGTTTACAGGGGTTCTACAAAGCAGTTCTGCTTTTATGGTCATCGTCATTGGCTTTGTCAGTACTGGCATTCTCTCTTTTAAAAAATCGATCCCAATGATTCTTGGAACCAATATCGGCTCCACGTTTACGACAGAATTTATCGCCATTAAAATGGACGTATTCATGTGGGTTTTGATCATAGCCGGTCTTGTATGCATTCTTTTTGGCAGGACATCTTTTAGACATGCAGGAAAAAGTTTATTTGGGCTCGGGATGATCTTTTTTTGCATACAAGGCTTTTCAAAAATTGCAGGGATGATGACAAGCCAGCCTGAGACATTGCGTTTTCTTGAAATGATGCAGCATTCAGACTGGACAGCGCTGCTTTCGGGTACCATTTTCACAGCAATTGTTCATTCGAGCTCAGTCTGTATCGGTATTTTAATGGGATTTATGAATGAAGGAACTGTGGCACTTCAGGAAGGCATCAGCTTTGTGTTGGGGTCCAATATTGGGACATGTATTACGGCTGTGATGGCTGCGATATCCGGCGGCTACGCAGCACGTCAAACGGCTTATGCACACGTCGTGTTTAATGTGCTTGGGGTTCTTTTATGCCTGCCGTTTCTCGCCCTGATCACAGAGGTTGTCGCCCTTCTCGCAAGCTCTCCTGCCCAGCAGATTGCGCATTTCAGCCTGCTGTTTAATGTGGCAAGCTCTCTCCTCTTCTTTCCGTTCATTCGCCCTTTTCACGCATTGATCTTGTGTCTCATGCCGAATCAGTCAAAATAAAAGAAACCGGCTTGCCCTTTTGGCTGCCGGTTTTTTATCTATTATGAGGTCATTCTCACTTTGTCTGGCTGCACATCATCGCTGATGCGAACGAATTGTCCTTCGTTATAAGGATAGCCCGCTTTCGTAATTTTCACTTTGACCAGACGGCCGATCATGTCCTCTGTCCCTTCAAAAACAACCTTCATGTAGTTATCGGTATAACCAACATAAAGATTGTGGTTTCCTTCTTGTTCTTTGAAGGATTCTTCCGGAATAATCTCTAGCACATCACCTTCGTATGCTGATGCATACTCTTTCGCAAGCTGGTCAGAAAGAGCGATCAAACGGTGGACACGTTCGTTTTTCACATTCTCATCCACTTGATCTTCCATTCTTGCAGCAGGGGTACCTGTACGTTTGCTGTAAGGGAAGACGTGCAGCTCAGAGAATTGATGATCTTTGACAAAATTGTACGTTTCCAAGAACTCTTCTTCTGTTTCCCCAGGGAATCCAACGATGACGTCAGAGGTGACAGCAAGTCCCGGCAATGCTTTTTTCAGCTTTGTTAAACGCTCTGCAAAGAATTCCATCGTATATTTACGGCGCATTCTTTTCAGCACAGTATTTGAGCCAGATTGAAGCGGGATGTGTAAGTGTCTGACAATTTTATCTGACTGATCAAGCACTTCAATCACTTCATCTGTAATTTGACTTGCTTCAATAGATGAAATACGGATTCGTTTTAAGCCAATAACACGTTCATCTAATTCTCTCAGAAGCTTTGCAAAGTTATAATCCTTTAAGTCTTCTCCGTATCCGCCTGTGTGAATACCTGTCAGCACAATTTCTTTATAGCCCGCATCAACAAGCTGCTGCGCTTGATTGATGACCTCTTCTGGATCACGAGAACGAAGAAGTCCGCGTGCCCAAGGAATAATGCAGAATGTACAGAAATTGTTACAGCCTTCTTGGATTTTTAATGAAGCGCGCGTTCTGTCTGTGAAGGCAGGAACATCAAGTTCTTCAAACACACGTGCTTTCATGATATTGCCAACCCCGTTGATCGGCTGTCTTTCTCTGCGGTATTCTTCAATATAGCCTAGTAATTTATGTCTGTCCTGTGTTCCAACCACAATATCAACACCAGGAATCGCCATGATTTCTGCTGGTGATGTTTGCGCATAGCAGCCTGTTACACAAATGACACCATCCGGGTTATGGCGAATGGCTCTTCTAATGACTTGGCGGCTTTTCTTATCGCCTGTATTCGTGACCGTACATGTATTAATGACATATACGTCTGCTTTTGATTCATACTCTTTTCTTTCATAGCCAGCTTCTTTAAACAGCTGCCAGATCGCCTCTGTCTCATAGTGGTTGACCTTACAGCCAAGTGTATGGAACGCTACTGTTCCCATCATGATTCACCTCTTAATAACTCTGTTTGATAAGATATAGCGGAAAGCGCATATAAAGGAGCAGTTTCTGTTCTTAAAATGCGTGGTCCAAGCCCGCAAATGACTGCACCAAGCGTTTCAAGCTCTTCAATCTCCTTTTCTGCCAAACCGCCTTCAGGGCCAAAAACCACTAGCAAGGTTTGTCCGCCTTTCATCTGTTGAAGCACAGTTTGAAAGCGGCTTTGCTCTCCTTCTTTCGATGATTCTTCGTATGCAACGACACATTTATCGAATTCACCAGCTAATTGCGTCAGCTCTTTAAACGTTGATACTGAATAAACACGGGGAATGATATTCCGGTAGGACTGCTCGGCTGCTTCTTTCGCGATTTTCTCCCAGCGCTCTCGTTTTTTATGGGATTTTTTTTGGTCAAGCTTTGTAATAGAACGAGCCGCTTGAAACGGGATAAAAGCACTTGCGCCAAGCTCTGTGCCTTTTTGGATAATGAGCTCAAGCTTATCTCCTTTTGGAAGACCGCTTGCAATCGTCACCCTAATCGGAAGTTCTCTGTTCTGATTTGTCCAGCTTTCAAGGTGGCAAATCACTTCTTCCTTTGTTATTGTATCAATTTTACTGAGCGCTTCAAAGCCGTCTGTCGTTAAACAAAGGATTTCCTGCCCTACTTTCATCCGCATGACATTGGAAAGATGATGTACATCTTCACCTTTTATAACGATGGCTCCCTTTAACGTCACTTCTTCTTTCGTGAGGTCGATAAAATATCGTTGCATACGTGTCCTGACACCTACTCGCTTTATTTTTTCGCTATAATGCTGACCCAATCTTCCATTGACAGCACTTCAACAATGTCAAAACCTGCTTCTTCTAATGCTGTTTTGACCTGTAATTTCTTTTGTCCAATGATGCCTGATGTAATGAAATAGCCATCTTTCTTCAATAGGTCATAGGCTTGATCTGTAAAGCGCAAAATCACTTCTGCCAGAATGTTGGCGACAATCACATCACGCTCACCTGAAATTCCATCAAGCAAATTGTTTTGTTTGACCGTCACTTGGTTACTTACACCATTTAATTCGATGTTTTGCTTCGCACTTTCTACCGCAACGGTGTCGAGATCAAAGGCTTGAATGTCCTTTGCACCAAGCATCGCTGCTGCCACACTTAGAATTCCAGAGCCTGTTCCAACATCAATCACCGTATCGTTTTCCTTCACGTAGCGCTCAAGCGCCTGAATGCAAAGGACGGTTGTTGGATGCGTACCTGTTCCAAATGCCATTCCAGGGTCCATTTCAATAATCAGTTCATCAGAATGAACTGGTGTATATTCTTCCCACGTTGGAACGATGGTGAATTTTTCAGAGATTTTCACAGGATGATAGTATTTCTTCCATGCGGTTGCCCATTCTTCTTCATTTACTTCACAAATTGACAGTGTATTGCGCCCAAGGTCAATATCGTATAGAAGAAGGTTGTTGATGGCTTCTTTGATCTCATCTACCGTTTCCATCAAAAAGCTGTTCATTGGAAGATAGGCTTTCACAATGACACCTTCATCTGGATAGTCATTCGGATCGAGCTGGTAGATCTCACCGTATACATTTTCACGTTCCTTGACTAAATCAAGCGGGTCCTCAATCACGACACCACTTGCACCTGCTTCATGCAAAATATTGGTGATCGGTTCCACCGCTTCATTTGTTGTATGGACGCTAATTTCTGACCACTTCAATACTACCAACTCCTTATCCGTCTTACTCGCCTTTAAATGCGCGTTTTACCTTATCGAAAAAGCTCATTTCTTGTTCGTCTGGTTTATTTCCGCTCACTTCAGCAAATTTTCTAATGATATCTTTTTGATTGTCTGTTAAATTTGTCGGTGTGACAACACGTACAACGATATGCTGATCGCCTTGGCCGTAGCCGCGTACATTTTTCACGCCTTTACCTTTAAGTCTAAACTTCGTGCCAGTTTGAGTGCCAGCAGGAACTTTTAATTTTACTTTTCCGTGTAATGTCGGCACTTCAATTTCGTCACCTAATGCAGCCTGCGCAAAGGTAAGCGGCATCTCGCAGTAAATGTCATCTCCATCACGTTCGAAGAATTCATGCGCACGCACATGGAATACAACAAATAGATCGCCTGGAGGTCCTCCATTTACGCCTGGTTCACCTTGCCCAGACACTCTGAGCTGCTGGCCATCATCAACACCTGCAGGGATCGTCACGTTAATTTTCTTACGCTTACGCACTTTGCCAGAGCCGCCGCATGTTGAACATTTATGATCAATTTGTTTCCCTGTTCCGCTGCAGTAGTTACATACTCTGCGGTTGACCACTTTACCAAACGGAGTAGATTGCTCAACATTTAACTGACCAGAACCGCCGCAATGTGAACAGGTTTTTGCCTGCGTACCAGGCTTTGCACCTGATCCATGACATGTCTCGCAAGATTCTTCACGAGGGATTTCAATGGTTGCTTCTTTTCCAAATGCCGCTTCTTCAAACGAAAGCGTCATTGTATATTGCAGGTCCGCTCCTTGGCGCGGTGCATTTGGATCTCTTCTTCTGGCTCCGCCGCCAAAAATACTAGAGAAGATGTCATCAAAGCCGCCGAAGCCGCCAAAGTCTCCTCCTCCGCCAAAACCGCCGCCGCCAAAGCCTTGGTTTGGATCGGTATGACCGAACTGGTCATAATGCGAACGTTTTTGATCATCAGAAAGGGTTTCATAGGCTTCTTTTACTTCTTTGAATTTCTCATCTGAGCCAGCTTCTTTATTAATATCAGGGTGATACTTTTTTGAAAGCTTGCGGTATGCCTTTTTGATTTCGTCCTTTGAGGCGCTCTTACTTACGCCAAGCACTTCATAGTAATCACGCTTACTCATCTCTTCACACTCCCGATTTTCTCACATAAATACGATTGTATCATTTTGATTTAACCTTTTTCAATTCCTTTCAT
Organism: Bacillus sp. FSL M8-0350; assembly: GCF_038593345.1. NCBI lineage: Bacteria > Bacillati > Bacillota > Bacilli > Caryophanales > Bacillaceae > Bacillus > Bacillus sp. FSL M8-0350. The sequence goes on from NZ_CP151985.1 coordinate 2,444,552, forward strand.
CGTTGAAAAGAAAAAAAGTCAAAGCCAAGAGATCCTGACTTTGACTTTCTGACGAGTACGTTTCAGCAGTCTTTTTCAAAAGTAAAGGTGATTATTTTTTCTCTTGATCGTCGTTTACTTCTTCGTATTCTGCATCCACTACATTGTCATCTGCTTTTTGAGCACCTTCAGCGCCTTCTTGCTGAGCTTGTGCTTGTTTTGCAGCTTCTTCATAGAGCTTTGTCGTTAATTCTTGAACGATTGTTTGCAGCTCATCTTTTTTCGCTTTGATGTCTTCAAACTCGCCTTTTTCGATCGCAGCTTTTAGCGCATCTTTCGCGTCATTTGCTTTTTTCACTTGCTCTTCATCGATTTTGCCTTCTAGATCTTTTAATGTTTTTTCAGTTGTAAACACTAATTGATCTGCTTCGTTGCGCACTTCGATTTCTTCTTTTTTCTTCGCATCTGCTTCAGCATTTTCTTCTGCTTCTTTGACCATTTTTTCGATCTCATCATCAGAAAGACCTGAAGAAGATTTGATTGTGATGTTTTGCTCTTTGCCTGTACCCATATCTTTCGCACGTACGTTGACAATACCGTTTTTATCGATATCAAAAGATACTTCGATTTGCGGTACGCCGCGTGGTGCTGGCGGGATATCAGTCAATTGGAAGCGGCCTAATGTTTTGTTATCTGCAGCCATTGGGCGCTCACCTTGCAGGACATGGATATCTACAGCTGTTTGATTGTCAGCAGCTGTTGAGAATACTTGTGATTTACTTGTTGGAATTGTTGTATTACGTTCAATCAGCTTCGTGAATACGCCGCCCATTGTTTCAATTCCTAAAGAAAGTGGTGTTACGTCAAGAAGAACAACGTCTTTGACATCTCCTGTGATCACTCCACCTTGGATGGCTGCACCAAGTGCAACTACTTCATCAGGGTTTACACCTTTATGAGGCTCTTTGCCTGTTTCTTTTTTGATTGCTTCTTGTACTGCAGGAATACGAGTTGATCCACCAACAAGGATGACTTTATCAATCTCACTAGCAGATAAACCAGCATCTTTCAGTGATTGACGTACAGGTGTCATTGTACGCTCTACAAGATCTGCAGAAAGCTCTTCGAATTTAGCACGCGTTAACGTTAATTCAAGGTGAAGAGGTCCTGCTTCTCCAGCTGTGATAAATGGCAGTGAGATTTGTGTAGAAGATACACCAGAAAGATCTTTTTTCGCTTTTTCAGCAGCATCTTTTAAACGCTGAAGCGCCATTTTATCTTTAGAAAGATCAATGCCATTTTCTTTTTTGAATTCAGCCACTAGGTGATCAATGATGACTTGGTCAAAATCGTCTCCACCTAGACGGTTGTCCCCAGCAGTTGAGCGCACTTCAAAGACGCCGTCTCCAAGCTCAAGGATCGATACGTCAAATGTACCGCCGCCAAGGTCGTATACAAGAATCGTTTGATCTTCTTCTGTTTTATCTAAACCATACGCAAGTGCAGCTGCTGTTGGTTCGTTGATGATACGTTCTACTTCAAGACCAGCAATTTTACCAGCATCTTTCGTTGCTTGACGTTCTGCATCGTTGAAGTAAGCAGGAACTGTGATAACAGCTTTTGTTACTTCTTCGCCAAGATAGCCTTCAGCGTAAGATTTAAGGTGCTGAAGAATAATCGCAGAGATTTCCTGCGGTGTATAGTTCTTACCTTCAACTTCTACTTTATAATCAGTACCCATATGTCTTTTAACAGACATGATCGTGTTCGGGTTTGTAATTGATTGACGTTTTGCTACTTCACCTACTTGGCGCTCTCCGTTTTTAAAAGCGACAACAGATGGTGTTGTACGTGCTCCTTCAGCGTTAGCAATGACTTTTGGCTCGCCGCCTTCAAGTACTGCAACACATGAGTTTGTTGTTCCTAAGTCAATCCCAATGATTTTACTCATATTCGATGACCTCCCATTATGTAGTTATTGATTTACTTTTACCATTGATGGACGAATAACTCGGTCTTTGAGTTTATAGCCCTTTTGCAATTCTTCTACAACGATATTTGAATCGTAGTTTTCATCTTCAACTTGCATGACGGCTTGATGAAGGTTTGGATCGAACTCTTTGCCGACAGCTTCAATTGGTTCAACGCCTTCATTTTTCAACGCTTCTACCAGCTGGCGGTAAACCATTTGCATTCCTTCTAACAAACTTTTCGTCTGCTCATTGTCTGGATCAATTCCAAGCGCTCTTTCAAAGTTATCAAGAGCTGGGAGAAGATCACTGACAACATGTTGAGAACGATATTTTTGCACGGTCTCCACTTCAGTTCGAGCACGGCGTTTATAGTTTTCAAAATCTGCTTGAACACGCAGAATTTTGTTTTCTTTTTCATCTAGAAGCTGCTGCAATTCATCGATTTTTTCTTGGAAGGCAGACTGTTCATCATTTGTTACTTCCTCAGTATCTGCTTGAACTGCTTCTTCTTGTGCTTCAACCTCTGCTTCTTGCTCAGGTGTCTGTTTTTCTTCTGACATTGTGTTCACCTCCCTCAAAAGATTCAAAAATACGAAGGGGCTGTGCCCCTATCTTTTATCACCCTACTCATCATACAAATTGGAAAGTGCGTTTGACAAGTCTTTTGATACATGATGCAAGAGACTGACAACCCTGCCATAATCCATACGGGTTGGACCAATGACGGCAATGGAGCCGAGTGATTTTTGATCAATCGAATAAGTAGCTGTGATTAAGCTGCAGTTCTCCATCGCTTCCAAATTGTTTTCTGAACCGATTTTAATGGTGATTCCTTGTTGATTTGGATGAAACAGCTGCATGACATCATTCTTTTGCTCAATAAGCATCATGAGTGAACGGATGCGGTCAATGTCATGAAACTCCGGCTGATTCAACATATTAATCTTCCCGCCAAAGAAAAGTTTTGATTCATTTTGAGTCGATGTAAATGTATTGCCGAGTGCATCTAAAATATGATCATAATCTTTTAAATGCGTACGAAGAAGCATCACAACTTCTTTATACATTCTGTCCTTCAGCTGATCCATCGGCACTCCGGCTAGGCGGCTGTTTAAAATATTCATCAGCTTCTCAATATCGGAGACATCGAGATGCTCAGAGAAGGTAATGGTTTTGTTTTCAACATGTCCGCTGTCTGTAATCATGATCGCCACTGCTTTGTTTGGCTGAACAGGGACAAGCTGAATTTGCTTTAATCGATTTTCACTTAGCTTTGGACCAAGCACAATCGATGTATAGTTTGTGAGATCTGATAAAATTTCCGCCGATTTTTGAACTGTCTTTTCCAGCTCAAAAATTTTCTCCTGAAAGGCCGACTGGATGAGTACTAGCTCTTTAGACGACAGTTTTCGCGGAGAGAGCAAATGATCTACATAATAACGATATCCTTTTTCGGAAGGAATTCTTCCTGATGAAGAATGGGTCTTTTCAATAAAACCAAGTTCCTCCAAATCAGCCATTTCGTTTCTAATCGTCGCAGAGCTGAATGTAATGTCTTCTTTTTTAGAAAGAGTCCTTGATCCAACTGGCTGCGCCGAACGAATAAAGTCATTAATGATGACTTGCAGAATCAAAAGCTGACGATTTGTTAACATCATCATCACCCCTGTTAGCACTCTCTTTCAACGAGTGCTAATTGTATAAACAAAATTACCAAACTCAAATTAAAATGTCAATTATAACTCACCGAGAAACGCTTGAAATACTTCATTGCCTAACAATTTTCCTTTTCTTGTTAAACGTATCCCCTTGTCATCTTTTACAATGAGGCCTTTTTCTTCTAAATCTTCAAGAACAGTGGAAAAAAGTGCTTCTGGTGCAGCACCATATTTTGCTTGGAAATCAGCGCTTTTCACCCCTTCGATTTTTCGAAGACCTAAAAACATTTCTTCTTCTATTTGCTCTGCTTTTGTGACCTGGTGTGTTTCCTTATACGGGAACCCTGTTTGGTCAATCAGCTCCAAATAATGTTTCACCGGCCCTGCGTTCACATTTCGGATGCCATCTACATACCCGTGTGCGCCTGCACCAAAACCGAAGTAATCTTCATTGCTCCAATAGGTCAGGTTATGCTGGCTTTCAAAGCCAGGTTTGGCGTAATTGCTAATTTCGTACTGCTTTAATCCATGGCGCTCCATTTCATCCATCACAAGCTCATACATTTCAGCCTCACGTTCTTGCGGCGGTAAATGAAGTTTTCCTTTTTGCATTAAGTTGTAAAAAACGGTTTTCGGCTCGACGATGAGTGAGTAAACCGAATAATGCTCTGCCCCCAGTGAGAAAGCTGTCTCAAGTGAATTCATCACATGATGCTTTTCTTGATGCGGCAAGCCAAACATGAGATCGAGGCTAATATTATCAAATCCAACCGCTCTAGCTCGCTCAAAGGATGTAAGGACATCCTTCTTTTGATGAACTCGTCCAATTTTCTTGAGCAAATCGTCTTCAAAAGTTTGAACGCCAAAGCTCAGCCGATTCACGCCGGCTGCTTTAAGCACATGCAGTTTCTCAAGCGATAATTCATCTGGGTTTGCTTCTACTGCAAATTCAATCAGATTTTTTGTCGGCTTTAATACGCTGTGAATGCTGTTCATGAGCTTGTCTAGCTGACTGACAGTCAGTGATGTCGGGGTTCCCCCGCCAATAAAAATTGTCTTTAGTTCCTGCTCGCCTTTTTGCTCGATCGTGTGCTGCATCTCTTTCTCAAGAGCCGCTAAGTATTCGTCGACTGGCTGCGTTTTGATGAAAAATTTATTGAAATCACAATAGTGGCAAATATGCTCACAAAATGGAATGTGAATGTATGCTGCTTTCATTAGATGACACCTTCTTTACAGGTAAAGAGCCGCAGTTTATCGCTGCGGCGTCTTTGTTTGTTATCGACTATAAACGTCAAGGCAGACATTGTAAAGCAGGTAGCCTTGAGGATGTTATTTTTTTGGTGTGCTGTCGTCCATCTTCAGCACGGCCATAAATGCTTCTTGCGGGACTTCAACAGAGCCCACTTGCTTCATGCGCTTTTTCCCTTCTTTTTGCTTCTCAAGAAGCTTTCTTTTCCGGGAAATGTCTCCACCATAACATTTAGCAAGTACGTTTTTACGCATCGCTTTAATGGTGGAACGAGCAACGATTTTTTGACCGATCGCTGCTTGAACCGGCACTTCAAAGTGCTGGCGTGGAATTAGTTCTTTTAGCTTTTCTACGATGATCTTGCCTCGTTCATATGCATAATCGCGGTGAACAATAAAGGAAAGGGCATCGATTTTTTCGCCATTCAGCATGATATCCATCTTCACCAGCGTCGAAGGACGATAGCCAATCAGCTCATAATCAAAGGACGCATAGCCTTTTGTGTTGGACTTTAGCTGATCAAAGAATTCGTATACGATCTCTGCCAAAGGAATTTCGTACACAATGCTCACGCGGTTCGCATCAAGATACTGCATATCAATGAAATTCCCGCGCTTTCCTTGGCAAAGCTCCATCACAGAGCCTACATAGTCATTCGGCACCATCATTGTTGCTTTTACATATGGTTCTTCAATTCGCTCAATCTTTTGCGGATCAGGCAGATTGGACGGGTTATCTACGACAATTTTTTCTCCATCTGTCATATATACATCATAAATAACACTTGGCGCTGTCGTAATCAGATCAATTTTAAATTCACGTTCAATCCGTTCCTGGATGATTTCCATATGAAGCATTCCAAGGAAGCCGCAGCGGAAACCGAAGCCAAGTGCTTGGGATGTCTCTGCCTCATATTGAAGTGAAGAATCATTTAATTCAAGCTTTTCTAACGCTTCACGTAAGTCGTTGTATTTCGCTGTATCAATTGGATAAAGTCCGCAGTATACCATTGGGTTTAGTTTTCTGTATCCTGGAAGTGCTTCTTTCGCAGGGTTTTCCGCGCTTGTGATCGTATCCCCTACACGTGTATCACCGACATTTTTAATCGCAGCGGTTAAGTAGCCAACATCTCCAACGGTGAGTTCGTCTGTTGGCATGGCTTTTGGTGTGAAAACGCCAACTTCAAGTACTTCAAATTCTTTCCCCGTCGCCATCATTTTAATTTTCTGACCCGGTCTGACGGTTCCTTCGACAATTCGTATGTACGCAATAACGCCGCGATACGCATCGTAAAGAGAATCAAAAATAAGGGCTTGAAGTGGTGCTTCTGGATCTCCAGCGGGAGCCGGCACCTTTTCAACGATTTGTTCTAAAATATCCTCGATTCCAATACCCGCCTTAGCAGAGGTGAGAACAGCTTCAGACGCATCCAACCCGATGACATCTTCAATTTCTTCTCTTACACGCTCAGGCTCTGCACTTGGCAGATCGATTTTGTTGATAATCGGAAGAATTTCTAAGTTGTTATCAAGAGCTAAATAAACGTTCGCAAGTGTCTGTGCTTCAATTCCTTGTGCTGCATCTACTACAAGAATCGCACCCTCACAGGCAGCTAGGCTTCGAGATACCTCATAGGTGAAGTCGACATGCCCTGGAGTATCAATCAGGTGCATGATATATTCTTCCCCATCCTTCGCCTTATACTTCAGCTGGACAGAGTTTAATTTAATCGTTATGCCGCGTTCACGCTCTAAATCCATGGAATCAAGCAATTGTTCTTTCATTTCCCGTTGAGTAATCGCCGCTGTTTTTTCCAAAATACGGTCTGCCAATGTGGATTTCCCATGGTCAATATGGGCGATAATGGAGAAATTTCGAATTCTTGATTGCCGCTCTAATCGTTTTTCTTTATCTGTCACAATCTATCACTCCTACTATAAAACGCGGGTTGCGCTAGGTTAGATTATATCAATAGGGCTGTAAAGATTCAATCGAAATCAAGAAAAGCCGCTTATTGGTCAGCGGCTTTGATCAAAAGGGTGATATCTCATGAAATTCGCTTATTTCCCATTCACCCAATCATAAAGAGAACGGGCTGCATGTGTCATGCCATCAGACAGGGCTTTTCCTGCCTTGGAAAAGGCATTAAAGCCCTCTATTTCCTCCAGCTGTTTTTGTTTTTCGGCAAGATCCTTTTCTGTAACAGCCGTTCCTAAGATAGAAGCTTCCTTCTCTTCATTGTCGTTCATTTGAATGGAGAAAGCTCCTTTTAATTGCGGATCATGGTAGCCCTTCATTTGCAGCATGCCATTATTCGCTTGCTGCATTCCTAAAAAGACACCAAACAGCAAGACCAATCCTAAAATAATGGTTTTTCCAATAAATGAGCCCATCCCCGTCACCACCTTAAGAGCGTTTTTTCTCATCCTTTGCTTTGCCGTCCACCTTTTCCGCGTCCCAGAAAATGTCGCTGAATACATCAGCTGCCGCATTGGATGCATTTCTTAATTCTTCCATATTATTATCTACTCCACCAAATTCTAAAAGAAGGGCTTTGTCGGATAAATCTTGATTATAGATTCCATTATCGCCAATTTCTCCTTTGGCAAACACACCGACACTAAGACCTTTATATTTTTTCTCCATCAAATGGTGGAACTCTGTCGCAAGCTTTAAGTTTTTCTCATAGCTTTGATTCTTCTTCCCAACAACAAACGCAATTCTCGCATATTTTTTCCCTTTGATTTCGACAGTCGTATCTTTCTTTCTTCTTGAGTCCCGGTGAATATCAATTAAATAATCGAGGTCATCATTTTTCGCTAAGGCTTCTTTCACGACCAATCTTGATTCATTATAAGACTGCGGATATTTTAATCCTTTTTTCACCAGTCTTTTTTCAATTTCCGTTTTGTCGACTGTATTGCCGATTCCTTGCTGATCAAGCGCCTTTCCAAACATGTCGCCGACAAGGGTGACATTCACTTTTGAGTGCCGTGCATTATTTGGATTCGTTTCTCCTTTTAAAAATGGTAAATATGATTCCGTATTATGTGTGTGGTAAATGTACACAGCTTTTCGTTTTCCTGTTGACCGGTCCGGTTCTTTGGCAGGGTTTTTCGGCGTATCATCATCGAGCTTGTCCAGCTCAGCCAAATTTGCTTCTTTTTCATCTTGGATCACTTCACTAGGCGGCGGCGATTCCATCGGCATATTGGTATAGTCTGTTCCTTCACCCGCTAAGATGATTTTTGTATCAAAATGTTCAAAGCCTGGGAGCTCTCTTCCTAGGAAACTGCGCGGGTCTTCTAAATTAATACTGGTTGCAAGCTTCAGTGACAGCCCAGAGAAATGAAATCCTTTTTGATCTTCTGGAACTGCTGAGGCGAAATATTGGTTTTCCATGCCCATTAATGTGGCAAAAAATGCGCCAGAGAGCTCATCTGCTACACCATATAACGAGGCTTGCGGCCTCAGCTCAGGTTTTAAAGAGGTCAAAGCCCCTGACATCACAAACACCACAACAAGAGAGGCAATAAATAAGAAGATGCTTTTTACTACTTTCGTTCCATTAATCGCAACGACCAACTGTCGAGGACGGCGGGGTCTTTTTTTCATGATTTACTCCCTCCAGCACGCTTTCTAGTAATTACACTATGAGCGAGCTAGAGAAAGTAGAACCGATTAATGATTATATGAACCCATATTATCTTGAGTGATTTTTTGATGAAGCGCTGTGTTTAATCCGTTGGCAAGTACGTTTGCCATATCATCAATGAATGTATCGACTTCCTTAGGCGTGACCATTAAATTTTGCCCCAGGGGCGCAAGCACTTCGTGGATCAGCTGCCTTTTTTCTTCTTCAGGAAGGGTTCCTACGATGCCTAAGAATGACTGACGCGTTTCTTCATCTGGCAAGTCTTCTTCGTTAAGTACTTTTTTCTTCCCGAATGTCAAACCAGCCGGCACAAGAGAGCGGGATGGTCTATCATCTTTTAGTTCTCTACCAAAATGCTTTAAGACATAATCAATTGTGTCACTAGCAATCGTTACTGCATCCACCACTGTCGGAACGCCAATCGCAATCACTGGAATGCCCAATGTTTCTTTGCTTAATTCTTTTCGCTTATTCCCTACACCAGAGCCGGGGTGGATACCTGTATCAGAAATTTGAATGGTTGTATTCACTCGTTCCACCGCACGAGCAGCAAGGGCATCGACCGCAATAACAAAATCAGGCTTAGACCGCTCGATCACGCCTTGGATAATGTCACTTGTTTCAATACCGGTCAGTCCCATCACCCCTGGAGACAAAGAGGAAACCGGGCGATAGCCTTCCTGAACATTTTCCGGCTGCAATTCAAAGAGATGGCGGGTTACAAGCAGGTTTTCAACTGTGAGAGGACCTAATGCATCTGGCGTAACATTCCAGTTTCCCAGCCCCACTACAAGGCAGCTTGCATCAGCCTGAATGCCTCGGTCTTTTAAAAACTGAGCAAAATGACGTGCAAAGACTTCGACGACTTTTTCTTGCATCTCAGAGTCTTTCTCCCGAATGCCTTGTGCCTCAAACGTCAAGTATGTCCCTGCCTTTTTGCCGGTCAGCTCCTCCCCTTCTTTCGTGATTTCCACAGTACGTATGCGGATGCCTTGCTCTTCTTTTTCCTTTTCGACAATCCCTTGGATCCCGTCCTTTTTGACGACATTCGGATCGTTCTCTTGTTCTAGTATCTCTTTTGTTTCAACAGCGAGGTCTGTCCGGATTTGATAAACGCTTAAATCGAGTTTCTGTTTCTCCATAAAAAGACTCCTTCCACCAAGTAATTAACAGTAGTCTTTCCATCTCTTGAAAGAAACATTCGAGCACGTCATCAATGAAAAATACTTTACATTTATATTGCATTCTAAAGGTGTGTTTGATAGAATACAATTTGTTCTATTGTGAAGATTTAACCTTAAGACAATTGTGTTTAGGTTGTATCTTAGGAGGTGAAACACATGCCAAATATTAAATCAGCGATCAAACGTACAAAAACGAATAACGAACGCCGTGCACATAACGTAACAATCAAGTCTGCGATGCGTACTGCGATTAAACAAGTTGAAGTTTCTGTAGCTAACAACGATGCTGAGCAAGCAAAAGCTGCTCTTGCTTCTGCTGCAAAACGCATTGACAAAGCCGTTAAAACTGGTCTTGTACACAAAAACGCAGCTGCGCGTTACAAATCAAGACTTGCTAAACAAGTAAACGGACTTTCTGCATAATGCTTGCAACGCCTCAGTGATGAGGCACCTGTTTAACTGTACGTCCGTCCTGACCGGCCGAGCCTTAAGGACAGACTGGCAATTATACATCTAAACAAAAACGACCCTCTTTTTAGAAGGTCGTTTTTTTATGTTCAAGCGCCTAACAAACGAAGCAGGAACAATTCTAACAGCAGCTGCTTGTCCTTTTTACCGGTTTTCATTTCATAATCAATCGTTGAAAGCTCTTTGACGATCTGCTTGAGCTCTTCTTCTGAAAACAGTCTTGCCTGATCCATCGCAAGTTTGACCCGAAACGGATGGACTTTTAGATTTGAAGCAATTTGTTTTTGTCCATAGCCTTGCTGAGCGAAGTACTTCGTCTGCAAAATCAATCGAAATTGAGTTGAAATGAGTGCTAATATTTTAATGGGTTCCTCATTTTGCTTCAGCAGGTCATAAAACATCTGCATGGCCTCAGAGCGGCGTCTGTTTACGATTTGATTAATCAGCTCGAAAATATTTTGCTCTAAGCTTCTTGCAACGAGCTGATTGACATCTGCTAACTCAATTTCTTCCCGCTCTCCAATATATGTACTTAGCTTTCGAACCTCTTGGAATAGAGAGGAGAGACTTCCGCCGCATAGCATCACAAGCTGCTCAGCCGCTTCGGATGTAATCGTCTTTCCTTCTGTCTTCACCAGTGTGATGGTGAAATCAGTTGTTTCTTTTGGGTTTAACTCTTTCGCCTCAACGACAGCAGCTTTCTTTTTTAGCAATTTGGTGATTTTCTTACGCTCATCCAGCTTTTCATATGGTGCCAATAACACGAGAATGGTATAGGGCGCTGGCTTTTCTAAATAAGCTTCTAATACAGAAAGCTCATGCTCAATCTTTTCCTTTTTCTTTTCAGCAGTAAGAAAATAAGGATTCTTGATCACGACGAGACGTCTTTCTCCCATAAACGGAAATGTTTCTGCATCCGTCACAGCCTGTTCAAGCGGCACTTCTTCCATATCGAAGACGGAGTAATTAAAATCCTTCGTTTCTTCCTCTACTACAGCTTGTCTCAATTTAGCAGCGGTTTCTTGCAGTAAATATGTTTCTTTCCCATATAAGCAATAAACGGGATGGATATCCCCTCGTTTTAAATTATTCCATACATCAAAGACCATCAATTGACTCCCTCTCTTTCACTTCCTCCTCTATCCTAAAGTGTGTGAAGACATTAGTAAAGAGGAAGCTGAAAGTGCCGCCTCCTCATTTATAGTAAACGTCCGGCGCAAGCTCCCGGGTCAGCCTGCTGTCAGACGATATTCATAAAATGATCATAAAATGGAAAACGGTTACTTTACCTTCTAGCAATTCCAAATGAGTTCAAGTATACTAAAATTAGCCAGGAGGGATGAAAATGAATGAATTTGAAAAAAATGTTCAAAGCAAGCGGAATGATGTGACCGACTCAGCCGTTGGTTTTATCGTCACATTCGGATTTTTCGCCTCAATGTTTATTTTGGCAACCATTATACACCTCGTTGGATCTTAACTTCATGAAGGTTACATGACTGCCGTTTTGGCAGTTTTTTTATTGATTTTGTAAGATATCATATGGAGGATGAGTGTAAAACGTTCCTTGCTCATCGAGAAATTCATACGTCACGCTCCCATCGATATCTGTCCGATACACTTTCATTTGTTGATCCTTTAATTTTTTCAATACTTCCTGATGTGGATGCTGATAACGATTGCGTTCACCTGCTGAAATGAGTGCATGTGAGGGCTTGAGATGCTGAAGCCATTCTTCGCTTGTTGACCCTTTACTCCCGTGATGTCCAACCTTTAAGATATCTGCCCGCAGATGAGGAAAGGCTTCTATCATGTCTCGCTCCCCTTCTTGTTCAAGATCTCCAGTGAGCATAAACCGCTTCCCGCCTAGAGTAAATGTCAAAACGAGTGAATCATTATTCTTAGTTGTTACCCGATCACGCGATGGATGAAGGACCTTAAATATTTGCTCTCCAATCTGAAGCTGATCTCCTCTCTCTAATTCATCAATCATGATCCCTTGATCAGCTGCTTCTTTTAACAGCTCCGCATCCTCTGGACTTCGTGCAAAGCCTTTTGGAATAGCCAGCCGCCTTACTTTATTTCGTTTGATTAAACGAGCTGCTTCTCCCATATGATCTTGATCCGCATGTGTAAGAATAAGAACATCAAGTTTTGCAATACCTTTAGAATGCAGAAACGGGATCAGCGTTTGATCACCGATCGAAGACACTTTACGCCTTTTTTTCCACGGTTCTTCTTCAAAAGAAAGTCTGCCTCCTGTATCCACAAGCAGGTGCCCCTTTCGATAGGGCAGCTGAATAAACAAACTATCCCCCTGTCCTACATCCAGCATCGTCACTTCCCCTTTTTCGAAAAAATTCGGGGTGAAATAGTGTGCACTCAAGACACCAATAAGAAAAAGGATCGGCAGTGCATAGGATTTCACAGAAGTTTTGCACTCCATCACAAATAACAGAACAATTAAGGCGCTCACCTCAAGAACAATATGCCACCAAGCAGACTTCACAAAAATCAAGTTAAATTCATCAAAAACAGCCATATAGGCTGACAATTGATGACTAAGCTGAATCACCGAATCAAGCAGCTGAAACAATGTTTGTCCAATCGGAAGATAAATAGTAGTGAGAATAAAAAAGAGTAAGGATAGCGGCATAACGACCGTCGTATATAAAGGAACAAATATCATGTTCAAAGGTACGCTCAGTAAAGAGAATTGGTGAAAATGATATAAAAGAACAGGAAGTGAAGCAAGCTGTGCAATAAAGGAAATCAGGAATAATTGCATGACTGAACTTTTTGCTTTTGATAAAATCCTAGTCGATAACAAAATAAAAAACGTGACCGCGAATGAAAGCTGAAATCCGATATCAAATAAATAAAGAGGATGAATTGCTAATAAGAGTAAAAACGTTGCACTTAATACTACAGCAGAAGGCTGTTTCATTTCTTTTGGCAGACTAGTCATCACTAAATAGATTCCTGCCATGAGGCAAGCTCTTAAAACAGATGGTGCAGCACCTGTCAAACAAGCATAAATAGGAAGAAAGCATAATAGAAGAATACGTGCTGTCTCTCTTGTCACGCCCGCACGAAGGAGACACCAAAATAAACATGCAAGAAGCGTTTGTACATGCAATCCTGAGATCGCTAGTAAATGAATAATCCCAAGCATTTGATAATCTCTTAATGTGTCAGGGTCTATCAACTCACGATCGCCAAAAATAAGTGCCTGTACAATGCCAACAGAGTGTTTAGGCACATGATCTTCTAAAAATTTCAACCCCTTTTGCCTTATCACTTGAAGATAATAGGAAGAACTGTCTGTTTTTGTACAGTTTTTGATCGACTGTGGCAGAAAAATGGCGTCAATGCCTTTTGATTTTAAAAATTGATCATATTGAAACCCGTTAGGAATGGTTGCGTGCTTTGCTGGACGAACATCACCTGTCATGTGACAGCTCATACCAGGTTCTACCTCTTTTAATGCCTCTTTTTCACGCTCTGTTTGAATTGTATAAAAAGTAGCTAGTTGTTCATGGTCTGTTGAAACAGTCGCTGAAAAACGATTGCCATCTGTTTTCGGAATACTTTCAATCACAACGGAACGAGATAGGAATTTTTCTAGTACGGGTTGATCCGTTTCAAGAGACTCATGAATCATAAAAATGAGTATATAGACAGCACCGCATAGGCTGACCATTAAAAAGAGCTGAGGCATTTTTTTCAGTAGGCTTAGAAGTAATATGATGAGAAGAAAGAGAAGGAAATACATATGAAGATGATATGCAGCCAGAGCAATTCCAACAGCTGCTGAAATTGCCCCAAACGGCAAATATTTAAACATAGGAAGTAAATAATTGATTCGCCTTCTCATGCATATCGCGAATTTCTGTTTCGCTAAGTCCTGATTCACTCAGCTTCCCAATTAAATCTGCAACAAAGGCCAATTTTTCTTGATTTTTTAAGTCGATGATCATTTCATCTAATTCAACTTGCTCTGTTTGAACACCCGCCTGCTCGAATAAATCAATCGCATATGGATGATTTTTATAATCCTTTGCATAGTACACTGTTCGTATGCCCGCTTGAATGATGGCTTTACAGCACTGTAAACAAGGAAAATGTGTGACATATATTTCAGCATCAGCTGTAGGTGCACCAAATTTGGCACATTGTAAAATAGCATTCATTTCCGCATGGATGGTGCGAACACAGTGATGATCAATGACATAGCACCCTACATCCGCACAATGAACATCACCGGCAATGGAGCCATTATACCCCCCTGCAATGATGCGCTTGTCCCTTACGATGGTCGCCCCAACAGCTAACCGCTCACAGGTGCTTCGTAAAGCAAGCAAATGGCTTTGTGCCATAAAATATTGATTCCATGAAATTCTTTCCACGAGCTGATCCCTCCAGAATGATGGTTGATATTAAGTGTACATGCCTTTCTTCTCTACCGTCAATTCTACTTCACGGTCAATTGACTTTTCAGCCGTTCAATCGTCTTTTCCCCAAAACCTGAAATATTCCGCAAGTCTTCAATTTGTTGAAATTCTCCGTGTTCCTCTCTATACGTAATGATAGCTTCGGCTTTAGCTGGTCCTATGCCGTTAATGGTTTGCAATTCGGCTGCATCGGCCTGATTGACATTCACACCTTCACTCTTTTCAACGCCCGTTGATGCGTCAGCTGATGCTGTTTGCGTCTCTCTTTCCGCTTCCCCCTGCTTCCGAACATAAATCATCATACTATCCTCTAATTTAGCTGCTTGGTTGATTTCAATCGAGTCTGCTTTGCTGGTAAAGCCTCCTGCCCTTTGAATCGCTTCCTCTACCCGAGCATCAGATTGAAACGTATAAACACCTGGCTTCCTTACAGCTCCTTTGACCTCTACAAAAATCGTCGATGGCTCTTTTTTTGTCTTTTCTTGTTTGTCTTCTAATGTGACTTGTATGTCTTTATTTTCCTTCAATACACTTGGCTCTCTGCTGCCCTCTCCTTTTCCAGTGAAAAAGAAGAAACTGAAGATGATTACGACTATGAGTCCAGCGGCGATATAAAGACTGTATTTTTTTAATGAAATGAGTCGTTTCACTTACTCACGCTTCTTTCAATCATATTTTTCTACTGCTCAACATACTGTTTAGAAGATAACAGATCCTATGCGTCTAAGGAGGGAGAACGTTTGAATATAGGGTTAATCGGTACAGGAAACATGGGTACCATACTTACTGAGGCATTTATTGAATCAAAGGCAGTCAATCCCTCATCGATTACCATTACAAACCGAACCATTGAAAAAGCGTTCAATATAAAAAAGAACCATCCAGAGCTTGAAGTAACGAAACAGCTTTCAGGGGCTGTCACGAATAAAGATTTCATTTTTGTTTGTGTCAAGCCACTTGATATTTATCCACTTTTAAAAGAGCTGAGCCCTCTTTTAACGGAGCAGCAAACCATTGTCATCATTACAAGTCCGGTTCATCCTGAACAGCTTCAGGATATCGTTCCTTGTCAAACAGCCAGGCTGATTCCAAGCATTACAAACCGCGCTTTATCAGGCGCATCACTTTTAACTTTTGGTTCATCATGCAATGCCGCGACGAAAACTGCGTTAAGACAGTTAGCTTCGTGTATTTCAACACCTATCGAGATCCATCATTCAATTACTAGAGCGGCTTCCGATATTGTCAGCTGCGGACCTGCTTTTATCAGTTTTCTCGTTCAGAAAATGATTGAAGCAGCCGTAGAAGAAACGGATATTTCCAAAGAAGAAGCCACCACCTTATCAGAGGTTATGCTTGTTGGTCTTGGCCGTTTGATTGAAAAAAGAGTCTATACCCTTCCGACACTGCAAGACAAAGTATGTGTGAAAGGCGGCGTCACTGGCGAAGGCATTAAAGCACTTGAAGCAGGTGTGCAAGATATGTTTCACCGTCTCTTTCAAAATACCCATGAAAAATTCGATGAAGATCTAGAAGCGGTTGCGCATCAATATCCGTCAAGTGTGTTCACTGATGATCGCAGAAATTAATCATCTTTGCAACAAGCGAAAAAAGGGTTTTAAAAAACCATCGTTCTATTAAACGATGGTTTTTGGTTTCTTAGCTGAGATGAAATATCTTTCGGCGAATTCACCGGGGGCTTCATTTGTAAAATCAGCAGTCACTTCTATTTGTTCAAAGCCAGCGGACTCAAGGAACGCTGCATATGTTTCAAATGGAAATGTGCGCTGTTCATGTGTCTCATCATAACGCTGATACATGTCTCCGTCTTTTACAAAAAAGCTTAAATCATGTATGACCGAATACATGTCATCCCCTTTATCACTCTGCCAAATATAGCTGATCTCTTCATCTTGATCTGCATAAGTCGAACCTGGGAATACCTCTTCCATTTTATAAGGCGTATGAACATCAAAAAGTAAAATCCCATCTGCCTCTAAAAGCTGAAACATGTTTTTAAAGGTTTTTTTGACGTCATTTTCGTTTTTTAAGTAATTCAAGGAATCACAGCAAATAACGGCTGCTTGGAAGGCTTGCTCAAAGCCCGTAACCTCTCTCATATCTTGATGTAAAAATTGAATCGACTGCTTTTTCGCCTGCGCTTTTTGCTGCGCAAAGGCCAGCATTTCTTCACTGAGGTCAATTCCTGTGACCTTGTGGCCCTTTTCAGCTAACCGAAGAGAAATCTCTCCAGTTCCACAGCCTACATCGATGATGGCAGCATTCGGCTTCATATACTGCTGGATCCACTGAACCCATTCATCATAAGGTGCATGTGTCATGAGCTCGTCATACACACCTGCAAACCCTTGATAAATCATGAGTTAATGCCAAGTGAAAGCGTTTCTCTCGGCGCATCTCCCCATAGCTTTTCTAGATTGTAGTATCCTCTTTCTTCTTTGTGGAACACATGGGCAATGACATCACCTAGGTCAATCAATACCCATCTTGCTTCATCAAAGCCTTCCATTTTCTTCACTTCGATTCCACTTTCCTCTGCAAGATGTTTTACTTCTCTTGCAATGGCTTGCACTTGTTTATCAGAATTCCCGTGACAAATGAGAAAATAATCTGCAACAAGTGAGATTCCTTGCATATTAAGGGCAATAATATCCTCAGCCCGTTTATCATCGCATGCTCCTGCTGCGACGTTTAAAATTGATGATGAATCCATCCAAATTCCTCCTTAGTTGTTCTTATGCACAAGCGAGTTGTAAGTAGCAAGCGTATCTGGAAAGACTGGCTGATTCTTTTTCATTAGAAAACTGATGGTGTTTTTTAATGATTGGATCAGTGCACGATCTAGATCATGTTCTGCTAATTCCCTTACTTCTTCGACACCAGGGAAATGACGTCCTGGTTCAATATAATCTGCGACATAAATGACTTTTTCAAGTAAGGTCATGTCTGGTCTGCCGGAAGTATGAAATTCAATAGCTGTTAACACATCTTGATCATCAATTCCAGCTTCTTTTTTGACCAAATAGGCACCAACCGGGGCGTGCCAAAGCTCGGGCGAATATTCAAGCAATAAAGGGTTCATCTGTTCTTTTTGGATAATCCCCTTCATTTCTTCTTTTGGCCTAAATTTCGCATAATCATGAAAAATAGCGGCGATCTCTGCTTTTTTCACATCTGCACCGAACCGTTCCGCTAATGAAATGGCTGTCTCCATGACTCCGAGTGTATGTGTATATCTATGCTCTGTTAACTGCTCTTTGACACAGTTCAATGCTTCTTCACGATTCATATAAATGATGCTCCTTTATATAACGCTCAACAGCTTTCGGAATCAAATAATCGACAGGGTTCCCCTGCTCTATTCGCTGCCTAATCAATGTCGATGATACATCAAAAGCTGGAACATCTGCAAATAAAAGAGGATATGCCGTACTTCCAACGTAACCCGGCCTTTTCATCCCAATAAAGGTGATCATTTGAAGCAAATCATCGATCCGATGCCATTTTGGCAAATACTCGACCATGTCCGCTCCTATCATAAAAAAGAACTGATCTTCTGGATGACGCTTCTTTAACAGATCGACTGTATCTACCGTATAAGACGGACCCTCCCGCTCCATTTCAATAAGCTCGAGCCGAAAATACGGATTTGATTGAATCGCTGCCTCCACCATTTTTATGCGGTGATGACTATCTGCTCGTTTCCGTCCAGTTTTATGAGGAGGCATATGGTTTGGGATAAACCAAATTTCATCAAGCCCCACTTGAATCCGCACCTCACTTGCCATCAGCAAATGCCCGTTATGGGGAGGATCAAACGTACCGCCGAACAACCCTATTTTTTTCATATCGCATCCACCTTTACGGCAGCTTAATTTGTTTATTTTCCTTAGATTCTTTGTAAAGGACAATCACATTTCCGATCGTTTGAACGAGCTCAGCCTTTGCACCTTTTACAAGTGCTTTCGCAACTTCTGTTTTGTCCTCGTCGCAATTTTGCAATACGCTGACCTTTAACAGTTCTCTTGCTTCAAGCGCCTCGGAAATTTGCTTGACCATATTGTCATTTACCCCGCCTTTTCCAACTTGAAAAATAGGTGATAAATGATGTGCTTGTGCACGTAAAAAACGTTTTTGCTTACCTTTTAACATGGTGTTCCTCCTAATTTCTCTATGACAATTGACTTCATTTTTCCGGCGTCAGGCGTAATGCCTGTCCACAGTTCAAAGGCTCTTACTGCTTGTCCAACAAACATGCCAACCCCATCCACTGTTTTCAAGCCTAACCCTGCTGCTTCACTTAGCAGTTTTGTTTCTATTGGATTATACACAATATCACAAACGACCGCTGTTTTTTTTGCGTTCGCTAAAGAAATCGGGGTTTCTTCAACATTCGGATACATGCCGATCGAGGTCGTATGGATGATGACATCATATTCCCCAAGCCGCTCTTCTGCTGCATTTAATGTGATTGCTTGAGATGTGATTTTTCCCTCTGCAGTTTCAATTAAAGCTTCAGCTTTTTCAATGGTGCGGTTCGTAATATCAAAGCTCTTCGGTGCATACTGAGCAATTGTCGTATAAATCGCTCTTGCGGCTCCGCCAGCACCAATCAAGAGAAATGACAGCTCTGATAACGGCTGATCCAAGGCTTCAAGCAATGAATGAAGAAAGCCTTCTCCATCTGTATTGTACCCAACGAGCTGATCCCCTTCGAGCCGCACCGTATTGACGGCACCGAGGCGTTCAGCTGTCACATCAATTTTGTCAAGGTACTTCATGATTTCTACCTTGTGAGGAACAGTGACGTTAATGCCGCTGATTCCTAACGCCTTCATGCCGCTAATCGCATCTTTCAGGTCATCATTTTCTACTTGAAAGCCATGATAATGTCCATCAATTCCAGCGTCCTTTAGTGCTGCATTATGAATATCCGGAGACATTGAGTGGCCAACAGGGTTACCGATTACTCCGTATAAAGGTTTCAAGGTCTCTCCCCCTTTAACATTTAAATTAACGAACGTCTCATAAACACATGAACGCCTTTTGGCGCATAAACTTTGATTTGCTTGCCCGCATCATTTGCAGTAACCCAGCCTAAACCTGAAAAGACGATGTCCATTTTTGGCTGATCAATGGTAAAGGTATGCGGAACGAGCGGCGGGAAATCTTCCATTCCCTCTTTTGATGGCGGTGACAGCAGTTCCCCTGCATGTTTTTCATATAAATCATCTGCGTTCTCCAGCTTTGTACGGTGAATGTTCAGCTCATTTGGCATATAGCAGACAAATGATGTTCTGCCGCCTTTTACGTAATCGAATCGAGCCAGTCCGCCAAAATAAAGCGTTTGTGCTTCATTTAATTGGAACGTTCTAGGTTTCAATTCTTTTTTCGGCGTTAAAATCTTCAAGTCATTTTTGCTGACATAGTGCGCCATTTGATGGCGGTTGATGATGCCCGGCGTATCAAATAAAGCAGACCCGTCATCAAGCGGAATTTCAATCGCATCAAGTGTAGTACCTGGATATTGGGATGTAGTAATAACGTTCTCTTCGCCAGATACTTCTTTGATGATTCGATTGATAAATGTTGATTTTCCAACATTCGTACAGCCGACAACATAGACATTTCTTCCCTCGCGGTAATGATCGATCGCTTCCATCACCTCAGGCACACCCTGGCCTCTGCTTGCACTGATTAAGAAAACATCCATAGGATTTAATCCGTTTTCCTTTGCTTCCCGTTTCATCCAATGAATCAGACGATCTTTTTTCACGGATTTCGGTAAAATATCCACTTTGTTGCCGACAAGTAAAATCGGATTACCGCCGACAATACGGCTCAGTCCATTGATCCAGCTTCCGTTAAAGTCAAAAATATCAACGACCTTCACAATGAGAGAATCTGTCTCTCCAATGCTGTGCAATATATTTAAAAAGTCGTCTTCTGTTAAAGAAACATCTTGAATCTCATTGTAGTTCTTTAACCTAAAACAGCGCTGACAGATCACATCTTCTTTCAATAGAGATGCTGCCGGCGCATATCCTAATTGATCTTTATCTTCCGTCTGAATGGCTACACCGCAGCCAATACAAACAACCTTTTCCATTATTACTCTTCCTCCCACTGAATGTGGCCCTTACGCTTTAAGGCTCCTAAAATTCTGCGTTCAATCTGCCTGTTAAACTTTGTAAAAAATCCGTCCGAGGCAGCAACAGGAACGACCAAAATCGTATGGAAGCCATGACGATTCCCGCCAAGAACATCTGTCATGAGCTGATCCCCAATGACAACCACATCTTCTTTTTTCAACTGCATATCAGCGACTGCCTTATTAAAGGCTCTTCCCATAGGCTTTCTCGCTTTATAAATAAACGGGATATGAACCGGTTCAGAAAAAAGCTTGACCCTTTTTTCATTATTGTTTGATACAATCGTCACTTGTATCCCGTGATCTTTCATTTCTTGAAACCATTCAATTAAGCGCGGTGTCGCACTTGGACGGTCCCATTCTACTAGTGTGTTATCTAGATCGGTAATAATTCCTTTTACATTTCGTTCTTTTAATTTTTGCGGCGAAATGTGGAAAATACTTTTCACAAATTCATCCGGTAAGAAATACTTCTTTAGCACAATTTGCACCCTTTCTTCCATTGGTTTTCAGCGATTGTGTCGAATCAAATCACAATTTGTCTGTCTATCGAATACAATGAAAAAGTTTTCGACATATGATGAGGACCTTCAACAGGTGTGGATAATTTTACACACATTATCCACCTATATTTCATCATGCTTTCATTCAATTATAAACACTCTACCCACAAGTTATCCACTTAACCATGTGGATAACAGAACGATTGTTCTTGTTTCCCATTCATGGTAGATTAAAGGTACTTCAAAGACAGTCGATCAACCTATGATGATATGTCTTTTCCTCAAATTTTATGCCAACTTTTTCAGGGGAGGTGTTTTTCCCATCATATGGGTTTCTAGTATGAAAAAGCTGTCAGATGATTTACTTATAGAATCGTATTATAAAGCAAATGAAATGAACTTAAATCGCGACTTCATTGAATTAATTGAGACAGAAATGAAAAGACGTTCGCTCGGGCATATGCTCTCTGTTTCCTCTTAATTCCATATCACAGGAACCATGCCTCCCGAGCACTCTCCTTTTTTAAACTCAGGTGACTGATATTATATCACTTGCGCTATAGGCTTACTACTATTTTCCGTAAAAAACACCCCTTCTGATGAAAGAAGAGGTGTCTTAATTGCAAGGCTGTTCATTCCAAAACCATAACCCTCCGCCTACGACTAAAATGACCACAAGGAACACAACAAGAAAAGCGTAACCGATTCCTGCTCCTTGTGCTGGATAAGGCGAACACGCAGGGTAAGGATAAGGACATCCCCACATATCAGTTACCTCCTTCTAGGAAGATATACTGTTAGACTATGCTGGATGGATGGTCTTGTTTAGGCAGATGGCCATCATTTAAAAATGTTTGATGACATCACGCTCTTTGATTTCGTTATAAATAATTCTCGCCCCTTTTGGTGTCATATGATTGCCAGAAGGGTCGATCAAGCCTGACTGAATCAGGGCATGATCACTATCTTCTCCAGCTTCTCGGATGAAAGCTTTCCAGTTGTCGACAAGCGGTACCTGCTCATCCTTCGCTACTTCTCTTGTGATGTCATTATAAGAGTTTTGCCAAGCTCTTGCCCCGCCTCTCCCGGCAAAATAAGATGACTTATATCTGGAGTAATAATACAAGCCCTTTTTCCCGCCTTCTACAACAGGCACACAGGTCATGAGAATCGGGGTAATGCCTTCTTTTCTACTTTCAGAAATGAAGTAGGTTAAATTTTCTTTAAACCGTTTTTTCGTCACTCGGGGATGTTTCCCGTCTAAAATCGCCGCATCATTCGTACCGAACATGATGAGGACGTAAGTTGGTTTCTGTTTTAAAATATCCTGCTCAAAGCGCAGTTTCGCGTCTTCAGTCGTCTGCCCGCCAATGCCTGCATTCTTCACTTGAATTTGGCCGCGCTCGACGTTTTTCATGAGATTCACCCATTTTCCAGATGTTGGATAATCTCGAAAGTCCCAGTTTGATCCTCTTGTATTGCTGTCACCAAATGCAATGACGCTTTCTTGTACTGGCTTAGAGCACCCAGCAGCAACACATAATAGGATGAAAAGGAAAACATATTTCTTCACAACATTCACCTCCAAAAGCCCTCTTCATATAGTAAACGACAAGACTTTTGGTTTCAATGAATGAATGTTTTTGACGAATGCTGCCTATTGCATCTGAACAGGCATATATGCTTTGTCGTGGTGCAGCAGTTCACTTACTTTTACAAATTCATAGCCCCTCTTTTTCAACTCAGGAATTACTTGTTTCAATGCTTCTACCGTTTGCTTGCGATTTCCCCCGCCATCATGTAAAAGGATAATATCGCCGCCTTGAATATGATCAATAATTCGGCTTGCAATTTTACGTGCGCCTGGTCTTGACCAGTCCTTCGGATCTTGCGTAAAGGACCACATGACCACATCGTACCCTTGCTTTGACAGAATGCGGAATGATTTCATTGTTAAGCGTCCACCAGGAGGGCGAAATAATAAGGGACCGCCAGGCTGGAGTGAAGCGATATGAGCCGCTGATTCTTTTAATTCCCGCTTGATCTCCTTTGACGACAAAAGGTCAAAATACGTATGATTCATCGTATGATTGCCGAGTTCATTCCCTTCGTCCACAATCCGTTCTGCGATCATTGGATAAGCATGGATTCTGCTTCCTATCACAAAAAAGCTTGCATTCACTTGATGCTCCTTCAGCACATCTAATATTTGATTTGTATACACTGGATGAGGTCCATCATCAAAGGTGATCGCAATCTTTTTCCGTTCCGCTCTCATGTCCCAAAAGGCACGTCCCGTTTTTTCAAGATCGACTCGTTTTAATGTATGTGCCTCTACTTCATTAGGAACAAAAGCACATAGCAGCCATATACACATCAAGATATGCAGCCCTCTCATTCGACCGCCTCCTCCACCGAACATCATTACCGATAAATTGCCCGCTTTCGCATCAATTCATGCAAGCTTCATGGTGATATCTGCTTCTTTTTCAAATAAAAAAAGCCGGCCATACTGGCCCGCTCTTTGTTTCACGTTTGGTTTCTCTCTTCAACTGTCGAACGTTGCTTAGAATTCATACAGACACTCTCCTTCTTGGATTTGATTTTGAGCCCATAATAATTTCTGATAATACTGGTTGGACTTTTTGTATTGTTGAGAGGCTTCTAAGGCTGTCGCAATTTCTAGTGAGATATCCTCTATATAAGAGTATAGGCTAAGTTTTTCCAAATAATCAATGGTTTTTTGCAGTTGGTCTTCATTGATTTCCTGAACATATAAAGCATCCAGATACTCAAACATATGACAGAACAGCTGGTCTTCATGCTTCTTTGCAGCCAATTTCCCATCTTCTAATATGCGCAGGGCATCCGCCTGTTCATTCTGTCTAAAAAGCAGCTTCGCCAGCGTATAGAGCGTATGCGGAAGCGTTGGGAGCAGCTCTTTGCGGGCAAGATCAGCGGATTCCGTTAAATATCGTTCCGCTTCCTCTCTATAGCCAAGCTCGCCATAACATTTTCCTAAATTATAGAGCGCTGAACTGTATATGCGCGGGTGATCAATTTGAGATGCGAGCTGTTTTGCCTTTTTTAAATGAGGCAGCGCCCGGTCTTTTCGTTTTAAATCTTGATAATTTCCTGAGATGACAAAGAGACATTGAATGATGCGAATCGTATACGCATCATGCTGATCGTATATTTCCAGCGCCTTTAAAATATGGTGCATGGAGACATGTGTTTGTTTCATGATATAGTAGGCTTCTGCCACTTTAAAATGAAACTCTGCCTGCTCAATATCATCAAAAACCATGGACAGCTGCTTTTCTGCGACTCGATAATATTTGACGGCTTCTAAATATTCTTTTTGACTAAATTCATGCATGCCACGAAAAAATGCATGGTAATAATGCAGCATATCAGATAACTCATGATTGGAGTTTTCGATTTTATCGACTAGATTAGATACTGAGAAAGGTTGATATTTTGAAGGGTGTATATAGTCAAGCATGATTTGGTGCCGAAAACACATGAGCTGATAATAAATCAGTAAATGCTGGTCCTCTTCCATCTGTTCAATTTCCGCTTCAACTTCCGCTTTCAAGATTTCCGCATCTGGAACACTGAACTGCCGTATCATTCGATACCATTCATTGATTTTCATACCTACATGTGAAGATAGAACCTTCCCCATGTTCCGAAATTACCCCTTCCTTTTCGGTCTAATATTACATATTTTAGCACGCTTCTTGACCGCCAAGCACCGCAAAGAAACCGCAAACATAAAAAAGAGACGAACTGAAGCACGATTTTTTTGAAAAAGATGATTTTTTCATCGTACAGACACAGACAATCCCTCCTTCACATACATTTGAGGATATAGGCAGCGGCCTAAACATGGTGGAGGTGAAAATCGTGGCAGGAGTATTTACAGCGATGGGATTGATGGTCAAAGAATTGGTGTTTTTAGTGTCCTATGTCAAAAACAATGCCTTTCCACAGCCCCTTTCGGGAGATGATGAAAAAAAATACTTAGCCCTCATGGCACAGGGCGATGAACACGCAAGAAACATGCTGATTGAACATAACCTTCGGCTCGTCGCCCATATCGTAAAGAAATTTGAAAATACCGGGGAAGACGCTGAAGACCTCATCTCCATCGGGACGATCGGACTCATTAAAGCCATCGAAAGCTATTCCTCTGGAAAAGGAACAAAGCTGGCAACGTATGCGGCGCGGTGTATTGAAAATGAAATTCTCATGCACTTACGCGCGCTCAAAAAAACGAAAAAAGACGTCTCCTTGCATGACCCCATCGGTCAGGATAAAGAAGGCAACGAAATTTCATTAATTGATGTCTTAAAATCCGAAAATGAAGATGTGATCGATACCATTCAGCTCAACATGGAGCTTGAAAAAGTAAAGGAGTATATTGACATTCTCGACGGCCGAGAAAAAGAAGTGATCGTCGGCCGGTTCGGCCTTGATTTAAAGAAAGAAAAAACGCAGCGGGAAATAGCCAAAGAGCTTGGGATATCACGGAGCTATGTGTCACGTATTGAAAAGCGCGCGCTGATGAAGATGTTTCATGAGTTTTACCGGGCGGAGAAGGAGAAACGGAAGCGAGAGAAGGGGAAGTGAAAATAAACTTCCTAACTTCTTACAAAAACAGACCTCACTAGGTCTGTTTTTTATTTCGGCAATAAGCTACTGTCTCGCTTCATTTCTTTTGATAATAGCTACCGCCTTAGCCCTCAAGAACAATGGCAAGATTTTGATCATGTTCATGAACTAAGACCTGAAGGAAATCAATTCATCATGCCCCACGATATAGAGAGCTGCAGCTTAAAAAAAGTAAATACGAAAAAATAAAATATAATGCTTCGTGTATTCTTGCTAATCAATTTTAAATGTTGTTATTTGATACCTGTCAGAAAACTTAGTATAATCAATATAAGAACAAACATTCGGGGCGTTAGAAGCAAGACGTTTAGTAATTGTAGATAAACTACCACTTACCAAAAAGAACAACTTTCTGCAAGAGACCCTATAAACGTAACAGTTTCAGTTTCCAAGGGCCATGTTATGAAAACAAGGTTGATAGTATGATTGTTTCTAAACTGACACCAGATCATGTACATTGTGTCGTTTAATTCAACAAGAATATCTTTAAGAAATAGCAGTACTTAAACAAACAATTTAACTTTGGAGTGATCATAATGATTAAGTTTTTTGAGTACAACTGGCAGGTTAGAGACGAATGGGTTAACTGGTGTAATCAACTAACGACAGAAGAGTTGTTACAAGACCGCATAGGTGGAGCAGGGAGTATTTTATACACTCTTTTTCACATTATCGATGTTGAATATAGTTGGCTCCGTGGTATTCAGGGTAAAGAAGACGTGGTATTGAATTTTGATGATTACAAGTCTCTGACGAAGGTAAAAACTCTCTCATCTACTTTACGACATGAAATCGTTGAAATTTTAAAGTTTCATTTAGATGAAAAACAAGATCGAATAGTAACAGTTCCTTGGGATGATGAATACACTAAAAATGAAATATTACATCATATAATTGCCCACGAAATTCACCATATCGGTCAACTTTCTGTTTGGGCAAGAGAAAAAGAATTAACACCTGTATCTGCTAATTTTATCGGTAGAAAGTTAAAATCAGTACATTCTTATGAAAAGTAAGGTCAGTTAAAGATCCATTCATTTATTCCACAATGCCATTTTCTTTTAAAAAGCACTCAAATAATTGCTGACCTTTCTCTTCGATTTGAGCATCTTCAATTGAATATTCCCCAATGAATAAGCCTAAATGATTGTATTCCTCATAACTCTTTAAGAGATTCAACCCGTAACTTTTTTGATCAAAAAACAATAACCATCTTCCTGTTTCTAAACTCTTAAAAAACACGCCTTCATAATCACAGCCATGTTCATCATATCCTACATGTAAATGCATACTCTCATCTAAACTATGTATCCTTTCTTCTGTACACACTTTCACCTTACTCCCCTACCTTTTCACATCATGCTGAAAATGAATATTCCTCAACTCGACCCATTCAACAAGATCAGATACCTTTTTTGTCGTCAC
Source organism: Bacillus sp. FSL M8-0350 (assembly GCF_038593345.1). Lineage (NCBI taxonomy): Bacteria > Bacillati > Bacillota > Bacilli > Caryophanales > Bacillaceae > Bacillus > Bacillus sp. FSL M8-0350. Next base: position 2,471,952 of record NZ_CP151985.1, read on the forward strand.
AAAATGTTGAACGATTTCATACGCCTGATTGCGGTCGACATAGCTGCACGATGGCACATACAATGGTGATCCAGCGACCAAATGCTCGATCGTTTCAATTTTTTCTACCTTTTGAAAAGGGACTAAAAAATCTGGATATCTGATGATAAAGAATCCATACGGTTCAGTATAAAAGAAAACTAGACTTTCACTTTCCCACTCTTCCTCTATCTCAATGGAAGATTCTCCGTTTCCTTGTTTCCAATACTCTTCACCCTCCTGAAAGAAAATCCTCTTCATGAATTCTTCTCCCGGATTTTCTACTGGAGCTCCTGTGGGGCCGTAGTATAAAAACATCAATATCGCTCCTTCATGTCTATATCAATTTGGATTTAACCAATTGTTCTATTTCCCTCAAAATCATAAAAGGCTTGTGTTTGTTGGTTTAATTTTAGCATGTGATATAGCTTTGGGTTTAGCTTTTGAAAGGTTTGAGTGCTGACCCATTTTACTTCTTCAATATCCTGATCCGGATCTAGAATGTTCATCTCTCCCCCGATCATTTCCGCAAAGAACGTAATGATAAGCGCATGATGTTTTTTATCTTGAAAGAACGCTTCTCGAACCGAATGAAGTTCATTTACTTTGACAACATACCCTGTCTCTTCTTTCACTTCACGGATGACAGCCTGCTGCAGGTGTTCACCTTTTTCCACAGCACCGCCCGGGAGTTCCCAATATCCCTTTACATTCTTGACTGTTAATAGATTTTCTTCCTCATCATAAATAATAGCTGAAACCACGTCTACTCGTTTCAAATGAATCCCCCTCAACATTCTCCATTCACATCAATTGCCGGATATATGACACGAACTGTTCATTTTAGACATTCTTATTATACTGTTTTAGTAGTCAGCGATTGGAGGCCAGAGCATGTGGATGATCAACATTTTACTTATTGTACTCACAAGATTTACAAGAAATATCGTTTCTCTTTTGAGACAACTCAAAGCGTCAAACGAGAAAATCATTCAACTGTTAGAACATCAAAAACCGAAAAAAACACCTCACGCAACCGGAGGTGTTTACAATAGGAGAAATCTTATCGTTTTTCATCAAACAACATATATCTAATTCGCCGAATATAATGAAGCGCAATATGACCGAGACATAAAATAAGCCCAATCATCGCAAGGATATAGATGGGCAGCATCAAACCAGGTACATAGTTTACGACAAATCCCAAACTAAACGCTGTCAGCATATATATGCTGATCAACCTCATCAATACCATTCGAAGCCCTCCCTTTCTACAATCACTTTAACATATTTTCCCTTCATTCTCATAATTGGCTTTAAAAAAGATGCGAATCCATTAAGACTTGCATCTTTTTTACGTATTCAATTCACCTTTTTCGCCCGGGCTTCCTTCCACTGCTCAAGCTCCGAGACTGTTAGTAATTGAAATCCTTGTTTGGTCAATTCTTTGATGATCGTGACAGCTGCGTTTGCAGAGGTGTCATAGATGTCGTGCATTAAGACGGTTTCTCCGCTAGACGCATGTGTAAGAATGTAGTTGGCGACGTATTGGCTGTTGCGATATTTCCAGTCTTCAGGATCTACGTCCCAAAGTGTGACTTTCATGTTGACAGCCGCGTTGATCTGACTGTTTGTTCCACCATATGGCGGTCTAAAGTGAGTCGGTGTGAACCCGCCTGCTTTTTCAATGATTTGCTGTGTATCTTCTACTTGTTTGATAGCTTGTTTTAATGGCAGTCTTGTGAGTAAAGGGTGGTTATAGGAATGATTTCCGATTTCATTTCCACCTTTTCTGATTTCACCCAGCATATCAGGATAATATTGAACCCTGCTTCCTAATACAAAAAATGTCGCATGTCCTTTGTTTTCTTTTAAAGCTGTTAAGATTTTTGAGGTCGTTGATGGATTTGGTCCATCATCAAATGTAAGGGCAATGGCTTTTTGATTTGGGTTGAATACTCCCTGTTTTGGCAGTTTTACGATCTTTCTTTTTGCGATCGGTTCTTTTTTCTCGTTTTTGTTCTTTTCTTTATTGATGTATTCTGGCTTTAACATGCCTTTAAGCAGTGTTTTCTTAATCGCCAGCTCTTGAGGGCCTTGTTTGTCTGGTGCAATTTGCCCTGCTGGGAAGTAGAATTCAATAAAACGATCTTTGATGGCAAAATACTGATAATGCTCTGCTTTAGGAGACGTTCCTTGTTTGAGCAAATGCTCGTTTTCAGCAAGAGAGCGATCTTTTTTCAACTCCTCAAATGTCATTTGAGACAGTTTTTGCAGACTTTTTTTCTTTGATAAAAATAGATCATCAATTGATAAAAACTGCTGTTTCTTGAAATCAAAATTGAATATCTTCGTTTCATGTGCGCCTTTTACTCCGCCTTTCCATTCATATGTATTGAATTTGATCGCAGCAGTTTGTTTGGCATAATGAGTAATCTCGTAATCTATGTTTAATTCGTATCGATGATCTTCATCGACATCACTTGCTTCACTAAACGATGTTTTGAATTTGTCCAGCGCTGTTTCTGCAAATCTTTTCATCTCTTGATCTAGCTTTTTTTGATGAAACACAGGATAGTTCACAGCATATCTCAAGTATCTCCCGTCATTCACGAGGGTCACAATTTCAACTTCTTTATAGCTCGCATCTGGTTCTACCTTCTTCTTCTCTGTCCCGCTTGCCTGCTGATTATGATAAAACGCAGCGATTCCGATGATCATCGCAAGTCCGCATAGGACGAGACTGACTTTCCATTTCATTGACACAATGATTCTCCTCTCGTGATGCCGTCATGCCTGAATGACGTGTGTTTGTAGGATAGACTTTGCATGCACCCTTTTTAGTTTGCAAATCACATAACTGTCACATTTTCGACACATTTTTAGAGAGGAATAAAAAAAGGACTTGATTTCTCAGTCCTTTGATTACTTTTGCATATATAGTTGAAATAATTTCGTTTCTTCATCAATGGAACGCGCTCGATCAAATGCCGCTCTGACCGTCTTTGTATTGTTCATGAGCTCGTACAGCATGGTCAGCACAAAAATAAATGCTGCATTCCCATCGATGTAATCGTCCGGTGCCGTATAAGATGTAGCTCCTGACTCTAAGAAAGCATCTGCTAAATTTTTCTCTCCTAGTGTGCAGCCTGTAGAGATGACATGAACTCCTTTTAAGGAGGCATACCGCTTGATTTCATCCACTCCAAAGGCAGTATCTCTAGGCTCCTCATCTTCGTAAACATCTTCCCCTAATTCAGGCATGATAAATGCTCCTTCTTCACCGTGAAACGATAAAAGAAGGTAATCTATTTCACCTCTAGCTCTACCAGATAACACATGAATCAGATCATTCGGTCTTCCGATCCAATGCATATCGACTTTCACGCCGAAGTTTTCAAGTGCTGCACGCAGGGCAAAAGATTCCAGCTCACTATTGGGTCCTGCTGCTAATATGATACGCATGGCCTGTTGATCCACTTCTATCTCCTCCAGACTATGATAAAAATAAAACCATTTTTTCCTCATCTGCATATGTATCAGCCCATTTTAGCGCTTTTTCTTCGACAGCGTACGACTCAAATCCAACGGAGCGATAGAGGCGCTTGGCTGAGTGATTAGTTGTCACCACTGATAAATACATTTGCTCGATATCCTGCCGTTCTCGCGCAAAGGAAAGAGCTTTTGTCATCAAGGCCTGGCCTGCTCCTTCTCCGCGGGCACTAGGTGTTACATACATCGCTGTCAGATTCGCTCGGTGCTTTAACTTCTGCAAGGTTTCTTGGATGAGCGTGACTGCCCCCACAAGCTGCCCTTGATGAAAAGCGCCAAAAGTCCACATAGATTGGGCCGAATCAAAACGCGCTTTATATTTGTCCTTTGTATTGATTTGCTCTTCCTCATAGCTCATCGCAAAACCCTCTGGATTTAATCGCAGGGCTTCTAGTCTGAGTGCTGCATATTCTTCAGCATCATCTGGTGTTAACAATCGAATATTCAGAAAACCGCCTCCAAAAGAATGATGGATACTTCCAATTTTATCTTGAAAGAAGATTTTGATCAAAGGATATTGGTCCCTCTGCACATATCTCTTTACCTATATGCAAATTAGACTCGCTTTCCCACCTGTAAAAACAAGGTATTTCAGATCATGTTTACGTGTTTTATTCTAGCAAAAACGATTCTTTTCTCACTTATCTTTTCACCTTTTTTATATTAATCTATAACTAATTCATGAAAAAAATGAAAAAAAAGGATTGCGATAAACTAAAAGATATCTTAAGATAAAATAGTAATAAAAATACAAAAAAGGGAGGAATTTGATATGACAGAAACAAGAAATGAAATCAAACTACATGTTCTTTTTGGTGCTTTAGCAGTAGGATTCCTTATGCTAGCTCTTTTTTCCTTCTCGCTACAAATGCTGCCCGTTGCTGATCTAGCAAAAGAATTTGGTATTCCAGGCAGTGTTGCAGCTGTTGTTCTGAACGTGGTTGAAGCGGGCGGGGCTGTTACAACAATTGTCTCCATTTTAACTGCTGTAGGATCAGGTGGTCTTTCTCTCATTGCAGCGGCTGGTAAAGAGACAATTCGTCAGTACCTTAAAAACGAAATTAAGAAAAACGGCCGTAAAGCTGTTATTGCTTGGTAATTCAATTTTATGACCCAATAGAAGGAGACTTTGTTCTCCTTCTATTTAAATTTTTATGCAGGTGAGAAGATGTTATATCCATTATTATCACTACTTCTATCAATTAGAATGAAACAACAATATTCAAATCTAGCTCAGTTTATAATACGCAGGGTTTCATTTTTCAAATCGTTTTCTTCTAAACAATACATATTATTTTCTTGCATTCTTGATACTTTATTCGGATGCCTGATTGTATTCGTTATTTATTCATATCTTTACTCTTCGGTCTATCAAATAGAATGGGAAAGTGCTTTTGTGATATTTTTGTTCCTTTTCTCTATTGTCAAAGGAATTGAATCTTATAGAAGAACGCATATTCTTCCTTTTGAAGAGTTAATACAGCTTGCACCTGTTTCCGCGAGACGCCTTTTTCAAACGCTTTTATTTTCAGAGTTGGTATGGCTTCTATTTACGAGCTTGAGTACTTATTTGATTTATTTTCTCTTTCAATATTTCATTGCTCAAACACATGACTGGATATTTTGGTTGAAGCATCTCAATGTTTTATTGACAGGCTTCTTACTTTTTATCGTCAGCAATAAGATATTTGGTGCTTACATCTATAACATTGTCGTAAAAAAAATTGGGATCATTCGTGTTCTTTTTTTCGCAAGCATCTCTTTACTTTTCTTCTTATTCGGAAGGGTTCTAATATCGAACGTTGTTTTCCCTTTTTATCACACCTTCCGACAACTTTTTCAATCAATTTCTTCGCTTGCAGAAGATGCGTTTTGGATTACACTTTCAAACAACTTGGTGTCTTTATATCAGAATAATCTTCAGCAAATCCATCATGCTTTATTTTCACAGGATTCGGTATTTCTACAATTTCTAGCGCTTTTTACTTCACCTGTCACATTTTTCGTGGTGATATTAGCTGCAACACTCGTCATGAAGACTCCTGTTCGCTGGATTCCGACTGGGAAAGAGCATGATCAAAGCTCAAAACATTTTAGAGATTTATATTATTGGTACTTTCAAGCACTTGATAAAATTCAGGGCTCGCTGTTTCAAAAGAATATGTTGATTCAAAAAGACCTTAAGGTGTTAAAAGAAAAAAGGTGGCTGCTGTCTAAAGAGTTTTTTAATTATATGTTCATGTCATATGAAGCCTTCTTCTATGTCGGGGTTATGACAGGTTTGATCTCGCTTATTGATCATCAAGCTTTGCAAATTCAGATATTATTCACATTAAATGTGATGATTTTAGCTAATCAAACATATGAAATGAGAATGCTGACCCCTTCTATATTCTCTTTGAGTGCTGAAAAAAAGAATATTTGGCTCTATGAGCTTTCTCAAACATCTCTTATGCAGTTTTTCTTATCAAAAATCCAGTTATTTTATTGTTTATTTTCTATACCATCACTCTTTCTACTTTTCATTAATCTATCAATCATAAGTGTATATCACCTTTTTGATGTTCAGATGCTCATTCAATTGGTGGCATTGGGGATTGGCTTTTACATTTTTCCATTGATTCAGCTGTATTTGTTTCCATTCACAACAAAATTCAATTTTATTCACGAGCATGAAATAGGGACAACCAATGAAGAAATAGAAGTTATCGATAAAGGACAGGCCTTTGCAAGGAATTTTCTCGTGTTGCCTTTCATGTACTATATGATCTTGACCTCTTTTCTACCTATTTTGCAGCATTCTACAAGTCTCATAAGCATTCTGTTTGCTTTATATTTTGTGATCGTTTCAGTGATTTGCTGGGTGTTATGCCGCAAGACCATCTATAAAGGGATTGAATATGTTGAAAAAAATAAGATGTTTTATATCGGAGAATAGACTGATTCTACGCCTCGGTTACCTCTACGCTGCTATCTTTATTGCAGCTGTGCTAATCGGAAGCCTTCTTCCTTATGATCAGATTCCTTATCTTAAAAAGGATGAAGAGATGTTTTTTCTATCTATTTTCTTAAACAATTTACAAGTTGGAATGGCGATATTAGGAATTGGAGCTTTTACAGGCGGCATCATGTCTGCAGGCATTCTTTTTTACAACGGCTACATTATCGGCAAACTCGTTCAGTATTTGATTGTCAATCACGAAGCGAAGCAGCTATTCACAGGACTCCTGCCTCATGCTTTCGTAGAAGTCCTTGGATTAATTCTGTTTTCAATCGTCAGCTCTTATCCTTTTATTTATCTCTATCGATTTATAAAAGGAGAAACAATTGAATTAAAAAAACTGACCCTAACTGTGCTTCAATTGATTTTTGCAGCAGCCATTCTTTTATTCATGGCATCTCTTTTAGAGCAATACGTTAGCCATGTACATCTACCATAGAAGAAAGGAGAATGTGGTTCCATGGAGCTACTTCTACGTCCTAAGCAATTTTTCAATCAGAATCAATCGATTAAAACCATTGTAGGCCTTGTCTTACTATCATTATTTGTGTCGACTGTCTTTTTAACATTTTTTATTATTGATTTGTTAGTAGATGAACCTTTATCCACTGGGAAACAACTTGCCAGCATTGTTTTTATCTTTTTGCTGACAATCCCGCTTTATTTCATTTTAAATTTTCTCAGTACTGTCCTAACTTCTATTTATATGTATTTTTTTCATAAAGCTTTTATTCTACGCAAAATGTATCTTGTTATTTTGGTTTATAATGCATTTCTTTTATTAGTGAATAGTGCAGCGATCTATTGTGTGATGGTGTTACAATTAGATCACTATTTTCTCTTGATTCAAATAGTTTCCTTCTTATTCAACTTATATCTTTTACGGATCCTTTATGATGGAATTATTTACTATGCTGAAGGATCAAAAAAAGCTGCCTTAGCAACTGTGATCTTGTATATGCTTGTGACGACTGCGTTTGTTATTGGAGGATTCATCAATGGCTAAACTTCAAGTGTCTCAGCTATCTTTTCGCTATGAAACAACAGAAGAGAATTCTCCCCTTCTCGATCATGTGTCATTTGATCTGAAAGAAAGTGATCGAGCTTGTATTATTGGAAAGAACGGCAGCGGTAAATCGACACTTTTAAAGATCATCGCAGGTCTGCTTCCTTCAGCATCAGAAACGATTTTACTTAACGAGCAGCATCACCCTGGAACCGCTCAATATAAAAGTCTGGTAGCATACATCCCAGATAAACCTTTAGTCTATGATGCGCTCACTGGTTTCGAGCATATGGAGCTTATCCAGTCTTTATGGAAAATGAAAAAGTCGGAAAAGGTTTTATACAAAGACACCTTTCTATCGCTTTGTGATACATTTGATTTAACTCATGCCCTAAAAATGCCTGTCAAACAATATTCATTGGGCATGAGATATAAACTTTTCTTTAATTGTATGGTGGCAAGATCTCCAGAGCTGATCATTCTTGACGAGCCTTTTACCTCTCTTGATGAAGCCTCTCAAATACAATCGATTTCTTTATTAAAAAAAGAGTTCTCTCATCGATGTGTTTTATTTACAAGCCATCAGCGCTACCTTTATTCAGAGTTAGGAAATCGTTTCTTCCAGCTGGATCAGGGACAATTAAATGAAATGGAGCATTAGACATACAAAAGGCATCCCATAAAAGGATGCCCCTTCATTACCACTTACAGCGCTTCACCGGACGGCAGCAAGGGTTTTTAATATCACTGCCGCAATCGTATTCTTCTACAATATACTCGTTGTGAGTCGATTCAGTGACCGGATAGTAGTTTTCGATTCTTTTGATGTTTTTATTGACGTTTGTGATATGCGTTGGATGAATTTTTCTGATCGTTTGTTCATTCGTTCTTGTGTTGACAATTTGACGTGTGGGGAAAACAACCGTTTCGTCTCCTCCTTGGTTTCCTCTGCGAGGTCCAAAGAAGAAATCATCTAATCGATTTCGGCTCATCTTAACACCCCTTCAAGTTGTCTTTCACTTACACTCTATCGTATGTCAGAAGCACCTTTCGTGATTAGATGCATGTCTATTTTTAAAAAAATCCACTTTCTATCTATTTTTCTCTTTCTTTACAAAAGGACAATTTTAACATATTATACAAATGATATCTTAGGAAGACAGGTCATCCATGAAAACAAAACATCAGCTCTTTTTATTCAATGAATTTTTCCACTCATTATCAAATAAGAGGTGAACGATATGATCAACACGACACAGCCATTCGAACGAAACAAGCTAGACATTGCACTTGAACTAACTCAATTACATCTGAATCAATATCAAACAAACCATCCTGATCAGCTGAGTGAAATTTACGCGAAATATTACGCACTGCTTGAAGTGCTGGATTTGTCTTCCTATGATCAATTGATTGATTTACTGCCAAATGAGCTCAAACAGACGCTTGAGTAAAAAACCATCTACCCACATGGGATAGATGGTTTTCTTAAATTTATACACGTGCAGCCATATCGGTTTCGATTTGCTCTAAACTTCTTCCCTTTGTCTCGACTAGCACAAAACGGGTGAATAACAGCCCGATTAAGCAGATGACTCCGAATGAGGAGAAAATGACCCCAAAGCTGAATTGATCAGCCAAAATAGGGAAAACGAGTCCAACTGCTAACGATCCGGTCCAGTTAAAGGCAGAAGAGATACCTGCTCCGATGCCTCTGACAGAAAGCGGGAAGATTTCGCCGATGATGATCCAAGTGATCGGTGCCCACGAGAAGGCATAGCACAAAATAAAGCAGCAAAGTGAAATCAATGTCACCCAGTTTAAAATTCCTTCACTAACGCCAAGTGCCCCTAATGCGGCTGGAGCAAAGAAAGAAAGGGCCATGCCCGATCCCCCTACGGTGAGAATCGTTCGGCGGTCGAAGCGGTCAACAAATTGTAAAAAGATCACGGTCGTGACGACGAAAATGACACCGACAATGACTGTAAAACCTGCGGCGACCTGCGGCGCAAGACCTACATTCCGAGCGATACTCGTTGCATAATAGACAATGGAGTTCGCGCCTTGAATTTGCTGAAGGGTTGCCATTCCAACCCCAATGAAAAGAGCCATTCGGAATTTCTTTTGAAACAATTCACGAATTCCCGAGCGTTCTTCTTTGGCGACTTCTAAAATTTCCTGCATTTCTGATTCGATTTCTTCACGGGAAGAACGCAGTGATCCTAATACTTCCCGTGCTTTATGAGCCATTCCGTGTTTAATCAAATATCTCGGAGATTCAGGGAGCTTCAGCATCCCAATATAAAGCACGATCGCAAATAAAGCGGCACTTCCCAGCATCCAGCGCCAGCTGTCCGGGATGGGTTCAAACACAAACGCGACAATATAACTGAGCAATAGACCAGTGACAATCATGAGCTGATTGAGTCCAGATAATTTCCCGCGGATTTTAGCAGGAGCGATTTCAGACATATAAGCCGGAACCAAAGATGAGGCTGTTCCTACTGCTGTCCCTAAAAAGATTCGAGCGATGGTGAGTGAAATCTCTTCTGGTGCAATAGCTGATCCGATAGCCCCGACAAAAAAGATAACGGATGAGACCAAAATGAGTTTTCTGCGGCCAAATTTATCCCCTAAGAGACCGCTTAAGATGGAGCCAATGATGGCCCCGCCCATTAATGAAGAGACAACGATTCCAAGCCATAATGGGCTGAGCTGAAATTCTTCCTGAATATGTCCTTCCGCCCCTGCAATAATACCAATATCATATCCAAATAAGATGCCTGCAAAGGACCCGAAAAAGAAGATAAATTTGCTTGACACTTTTTTCTCCAAGTGGATGACCCCCTCACTTAATTAACCGCTTTCATTTCACCCGGTGCTTCTACTGTAACCAGTAGAAGACCTTTCCCCCTTCTATAAAACCACATATTCTGCATTGACTAGCTTTGCAAAGTGAACAATTTGATCAACCTTTAAATTGAGAGACACGACTGTATGATGGCCCCCGCCTTCTTTAATCCATGCTTTGACGCCATCCTGAAAATTCGGTTTGATTTTCCACAATACACGCGCAACTGGTAAATGAGGTGCTGCTTCCTCTGGCTCAAAGGCTTCGACTTCTTGTATGAGCCATTTGAAATGTGTTCCAAAATCCGCTATAGAGACAACGACACCCTCGCCTGCTTTTCCATCAAACACAAGACGTGCTGGATCTTCCCGGTTTCCAATTCCAAGTGGAGACACGACAATGACAGGTTTTGTATGGGCGAGCGCTGGATCTACTTCCAGCATATGAGATTGCAGCACTGCTTCCTCTCCAGACGTCATTTCATATGTGTAGTCCTCCATAAAACCAGTGGATTGATGATGGCTCATCACTTTTAATAAGCGGTCCAGTGCGGCCGTTTTCCAATCACCTTCCCCAGCAAAGCCGTAGCCCTTTGCCATCAGTCGCTGTACCGCAAGTCCAGGCAGCTGCTTCATCCCATGTAAATCTTCAAAGTTTGTTGTAAAGGCATGATAGCCGCCTTCATCTAAGAAACGTTTGATGGCGATCTCATATCGCGCCTGCACCTTGACACTTTTTTCCCACTCTTCAACTGAATACGTTCCATAATTCACATCATATTGCGTTAAATACTCAGCAAATAATGCATCTACCTCTTCGTCATCTACTGCATTTACATATTCGACGAGATCGCCTATTCCAAAGTAGTCAACGGTCCATCCTAATTGAATCTGTGCTTCGATTTTATCGCCTTCTGTCACAGCCACATGCCGCATGTTGTCACCAAACCGGGCTACTTTGATGTGAAAGCTCTCATGATAGGCAGCCGCAACATCCATCCAATCCGCAATTTGCTGCTGCACTTCCGGCTTTGACCAATGACCGGTCACAATTTGGTTTTGTTTATTTAAACGTGCATTAATATAGCCATATTCTCTGTCTCCATGTGCGGATTGGTGGAGATTCATATAGTCCATGTCGATCGTGTCCCACGGAATCTTTTCATAATATTGTGTGACAAGGTGCAAAAGAGGCTTTTGCAAAAGGCTAGTGCCGCGTATCCACATTTTTGCTGGAGAAAATGTATGCATCCACGTCATCACACCGACAACTTCATCGCGATAATTGACCTCTTTCATAAGCTGTGTGATTTGATCAGCGCTGACAGCCAGGTTTTGCAAGATCACGGGATAAGGAAGTAAACCGCTCTCATTTAAAGCATCCGTCATCTTTTGTGCATCTGCTTTTACTTTTTGCAGTGCTTCATCACCATATAAATGCTGTGACCCAACGATAAACCAAAATTCTTTTTTCTGACTTGTTAACATAGATATCCCTCTTTTCTTTATCTTGAAGGTTTTTGTCCGTAATACGCATGCTTTCCATGTTTTCTTAAGTAATGTTTATCTAAAATTCGCTGCGGTAATGGCTCCGCAAATTCGTTCAATTGCTTGGCAAAAAGGTTCATCTTGGCGACTTCATCTAAAATCACACTGTTTGTGACCGCACTTTTTGCATCTTTCCCCCACGTAAACGGCCCATGACCTTGAAGCAAGACACCCGGCACCGCCATCACATCTAGGTTTCTTTTCTCAAACGTTTCGATGATCAGCCGGCCCGTTTCTACCTCATAACCGCGATTGACTTCTTCTTCTGTTAGAAAACGAGCGCACGGAACGGCTCCGTAAAATGTATCGGCATGCGTTGTGCCCATTGCTGGTAAATCAAGACCTGCCTGCGCCCAAACGGTTGCCCACATAGAATGGCTATGTGAAATGCCGCCAATTTCCTCAAAGTGTTTGTAAAGAACTGCATGTGTAGCTGTATCTGACGAAGGGCTGAATTCCCCTTCCACTACTTCACCGTCAAAGTTCACAACGACCATGTCTTTTGCTGATAGCTGGTCATACGCTATGCCGCTCGGCTTAATCACAAACAAACCACTGTCACGATCACATGCACTGACATTACCCCATGTAAATTTCACAAGTCCGTATTTTGGCAAATCTAAATTTGCTTGATACACTTCTTCTTTTAAGCGATCTAGCATACCGTCGTCACTCCTTTCGTTGGCATGAGATGTGCTACCGCCGCTTCTTCAATCGCAAGCCCATTTTGATAGCGCTTTAAAAATTCGTTAAAACCTTTGACATCGAGTGGATCGGGCTCCATGAGCTCTTCTGATGTATGGGCAAATACGCGATGGGTGAGAAATTCAGCCAATGTTTGCTGCTGATGATGGACCATATATGAAGCAAGGACAGCCATCCCAAACGCACCGCCTTCTCCCGCTGTTGAAACAACTGATACAGGTGTATTCAGCGCTGCGGCAACCATTTTTTGTCCAACGAGCGGTGTTTTAAATAATCCCCCATGCCCTAGTAAGCGGTCAATCACTACATGTTCCTGTTCCTTTAATCGGTCCATGCCTATTTTCATAGCACCAAAAGCAGAGAACAAATGGGTGCGCATGAAATTAGCAAGGTTAAAGCGGCTTTCAGGAGACCTGACAAAAAGAGGTCTTCCTTCTGGCAGTTTCGTAATATTTTCACCAGAGTAATAGCCATAGCTTAAGAGTCCGCCGCCATCTCGATCTGCTTCTAAAGCTTGCTGCAATAAGGATTCGTATAACCTTTCTGACTCCACTTGCAGGCCAAGTGCTTCAAATGCCTCTCTGAATATATTCATCCAAGCGTTTAGGTCACTTGTACAGTTATTCGCATGAACCATGGCAACTGGCAGTCCATCCGGCGTCGTGACAAGATCCACTTCTGGATACACACCTTTTAGATCCTGCTCCAGCACAATCATGGCAAAAACCGACGTCCCAACAGAAATATTCCCGGTCCGTCTTTCTACACTGTTTGTCGCCACCATTCCCGTTCCAGCGTCACCTTCCGGCGGGCAAAATGGAATGCCTGGCTGCAAATGTTTTCCTTGATCCAAAATGGCTGCTCCTGCTGCCGTTAACACGCCAGCCTCCTCACCTGCTAAATAAACACGCGGCAGAAGATGACGAAGCTTCCACGGATAGCCTTTTTCTGCAATCAATGCTTCAAATTGCTGGAGCATTTCTTCATTGTAGTCCTTCGTTTGTTCGTCAATTGGGAACATCCCTGACGCATCGCCAATACCAATGGCCTGCTTTCCGGTTAACAGCCAGTGAATATATCCTGACAAAGTGGTCATATATTCTAATCGGGATAGATGTTTTTCATCTTCTAATACCGCTTGATACAAATGGGCAATGCTCCATCTTTCTGGAATATGAAATTGAAATACGTCTGTCAGCTTTTGACTCGCCTCGATGGTCGTTCCGTTCCGCCATGTTCGGAACGGAACGAGAACCTCTCCTGTATGATCACATGCCACATAGCCATGCATCATCGCTGATACCCCGATTGAGCCAATGGTTTGAATGGTCACACCATACTTTTGCTCGGCCTGTTCTTTCATCTCTCGATACGCCACTTGCAGACCTGTAATGATATCAATTAAGTTGTACGTCCATATTCCATCTTGGAGAAAACTTTCCCATTCATATGCACCTCGTGCAATTGGCTGAAATTCCTCATCTATTAAAATCGCTTTAATTCGTGTTGAACCAAATTCAATGCCTAAAGATGTCCGTCCTTCTTTCAAGGCTTTGGCCGTCTCTTTGTGATCCACTCTACGTTCACCCCCATTTTTGATAGCGGTTTCAATTTTCTTTTTCTAGATTCATTGATTCTCTGGTACAATCACAATATAATATTTGTACGTACATATGTCAATAATAAATATAGTTGTACATACATAATGCGACAAAAACTTTCATTTTTTCTGAAGGGGTCATAACAGAAAAGGGAAGCGCCTGTTTTTGATCCGACAACCATGTTAAAATATGTCCATACAATTTCTTCTCAATCCGAGTAGATGATCAACTGAGAAAGAAGTGAAACGATGAAAAAGAAGTACCAGATCATTATTGATGATATAAAAAGCAAAATACTCACAGGGGATTATCGGATCGGTGAGCGTATTCCAACCGAATCAAGCCTGCAAGACATGTATCAAGTAAGCAGACATACAGTTCGAAAAGCCATTTTGGAATTGTCCAGCGAAGGATTTTTGCGCAGCGAAAAAGGTTCAGGCACATTTGTGACCAATCAATATCAAACAAAACCTGCGGGACATGCACATATGAAAACGATTGGTGTCATTACAACATACATATCCGATTACATTTTTCCTTCTATCATTCGAGGCATTGAAAGCCGTTTAAACGAAGAGAACTATTCTTTATTACTGGCAAGCACAAATAACGATGTTGAGCAGGAGAAAAAAGCGCTGGAAATGATGCTGTCGTTTGGTGTGGACGGACTTATCGTCGAGCCGACGAAAAGCAATTTATATAACCCAAACATCTCGTACTATTTATCCTTTAAAGAACAGGATGTACCGCTCATTATGATCAATGCCTATTATGAGCAGTTAGAGGTTCCTTTTCTCTGTTTGGATGATGTAAAATCCAGCTATTTAGCCACAAAAGAGCTGATCACCTCTGGACATCAGCAAATTGGGCTTATTTCAAAAACAGATGATTTACAGGGAAAATATCGGATGAAGGGCTATATTCAGGCGCTAGGTGAAGCGAAGCTTAATTTCCTGCCTGAGCATGTGCTTTTTTTCGATACAGAATCGAAGCAGCATTTAGGGGAGCAAATTTCCACATTCCTGATGGCGCACAGACATGAGCTGACTGCCCTTGTTTGCTATAACGATGAGGTGGGTTTAGAAGTAGCCAATGTATGCAGCGAAATCGGGCTGTCCATTCCAGATGATCTCTCGATTATTGGACAGGATAATTCATATATCGCCCAGAAAAATGCCCATGTGAAGCTGACAACACTGACCCATCCTCAGGAGCAAATGGGCCGTGATGCAGCAGACTGGATGATTAAAAAAGTACAAGGGAAAAAGAATCTCCCTGATCAAACGTTTTACGAGCCTGAATTGGTTCCAGGTGAAACGATCAAACGAATAAAATGAGCCCCTACTCCAAGTGGCTCATTTTATTTTAGATTCCAGCATATCCAGCAGATCATACGCTATACGATCGGGAGAGTCTTGCGTGATTCGATTACGGTAGTTGGATAAAACGACCACGCCTGTTTTTGAATGCGGGCGGAAGCCCATGAAACTGGAGAATCCAGACGTCGCCCCATTATGGCAAATGAGTCCTGTGTCATCGATGACCCAGCCGAGTCCCATTGACATGTTCCTGCCCATATCCCGTCTTGGTTCATGCGTGATTTTCCAAAAAGAATCCGCATCTGCGTGTAGATGGCTAGAGAGAAATGACAATAAATCTGTGATGGTCGAGCGAATAGCGCCAGCTCCTTGATAGTCAAGCATATGAAGCGGCGGAACCTCTTTTCCATTTTCCCGATGCCCTAAGATCATCTTTGCTTCTACATTATCCTTAATCGTAATAAAGGTACTTGATAGATGAAGCTCATCCACGATATATTCCATCAATAGCTGTTCATATGTTTTGTGACGAGACCAGCCCATGATTAAACCAAGCAGACCCATACCCACATTGGAATAACGAGATGGAAAGCTTTTTGGCTGATTCCACTTTTTCGAATTTAACAGTTTCATTAATTCATCGAGTGAATACTGACAGAACATATCTCTTCTCACTTTAGGAAGGAAGCATAGCTGCAAATCTCTAAGAAGACGATGCGGAGGAAGACCAGACGTATGGGTTGCCAGCTGCTCTATTTGAATGGGGTGATTCTTTCGAATGTGAGGACAATACAGAGAAATCGAATTATCGAGTTTCATCTGCCCTTTTTGCATCATGCTTGCCAATATACTTGTCGTAAAGACTTTTGAAATCGAGCCAATCTCAAAAATGACATCCTCTGGCTGCACTCGCTTTTGTATAGGGTGATCCCCGAAATGAAAGACATGCGTTTCCCCTTGATGAATCAGTCCGATCACAAGCAGCGCCTCCTTCTTTTTCTCTGTATAAGAGGAAGCGATTCTCTGTACTTCTTGTTTGAGCGTCATTCATTCTCATCCTTTCTCTTCGTTTTGATGTGGGATCAATTGATCAAGCTTTTCATAAATCGATGTCAATGTGGATATCTCATCGAAGGATAATGCTGAATAATATTTTTCAATAATCGCAAGCTCTACCTTTCGCATATTCTCAAGGTACGTTTTTGCCTTCTCAGAAAGTTCAACATGCAATTCCCTCCGGTTATTCGGGTTAATGCTGCGGCGAATCCATTCTTTTTTTTCAAGCGTGTTTAACAATTGACTCACTGCACTTTGAGTGATGCCTAATTGCTGGGCAATTTGAATAGGAGAACTTCCCCCTTTCTGCTCAATAAAATTCAGTACAATATGCTGCTTATCGGTTAACTCATCTACAAATAATTCTTCAAACTCTAATCGGAGCTTTTGATGGATGCGGGCTTCGATATTGTTTAGCTCTTGAATCATAGCTGTTTTGGATGTCACTTTTATCACCTTCATAATTAAGATATCTTAAGTATAAAGCAACCTTTATATTAAAACAAGAAAAAATCCCCATCTTTTTAGAAAGATAGGGAACTTGCTATTACGCTTCTTCTTTAGGAGTAGGCACCGCACATACGCCATCTGCACATGCTGCTTCAAATGAATTGGCAGACGCTTTTTCTGCTTGAGCTGCTTCCTCTGTCCAAGCTGTTTCAAGTGCGCGCAGGAACGTATCGGCCGGCTGCGCACCTGCAACTGAATACTTGTCATTGATCAAGAAAAACGGAACAGCATTGATACCAAGCTGTCTCGCTTCTTGTTCATCTTTTCGGACATGATCGGTAAATGCTTCGCTGCCCAAAACTTGCTGTACTTCCTTCTCATCAAGACCTGCTTTTTCTGCAATTTGTAAAAGGGTTTGACGATCACCAACATGCTTTCCATCTGTAAAATATGCTTGAAACAGTTCTCCCATGACAAAATCGCCTTTCCCCATTTGACCAGCATATTGCGCCAATCGATGGGCATCAAAGGTGTTGGTCAACACGAGCGGATCAAATTGAAAATCGATCCCTTTCTCTTTGCCGGCCTGCTTCACCTGCTCATTCATCGCCATGGCCTGGCTGCGGCTCATGCCATATTTTTTGACGAGCATATCATGAACGTCATGATCGACTTGAGCAGGTGCGTGGGGATCAAGCTCAAAGCTTTTAAACTCTATCTCTACCTGGTCCTTCTCTGGGAATTGTTCTAGCGCTGTTTCCAGCTGTTTTTTTCCTATATAACAAAAAGGACAGGCGATATCTGACCAAATTTGTACTTTCATGTTCATCTTCCTTCCGTGCTTGCACTTTTTCTTTAACGATGTAACTATTATAGTTACATCAAATCGGTTATGTCAAGATTCTGGGCTTGATTGAAATGAAAAAGCCTCTCCTTTTAAGAAAGGAAAGGCGTTGAAAATGACTATTCTAAATTTGCATGGTGACCGTACATTGTATGTGTATCGAGCTCTTTCATTTCCATTAACCGCAAAATGACCCCATCGTAAGTCAAAAGAAGCAGCTGCTCAAATAGTGAACCCATTGGCTGAATGGTATGATGACTTCCTTCCTGTTGATCCTTCGGTGCACCTGACAATAAGATGACTTCATCCGATAGATCAGCTAAAGGTGACTCAGCAGAAAGCGTGAACGCTGCCACTTTTCCGCCAATTGCTTTTGCCTTTTTTGCAAGGACAAGCAAAGACTCTGTGCGACCAGAGCCGCTCCCCACAATCAAGAGATCCTTTTTGGTAAAAGAAGGCGTATTCGTTTCTCCAATGACATAAGCCTTGACGCCAATATGCGTAAGTCTCATCGCAAACGATTTTCCCATCAAACCAGACCTGCCTGCACCTGCCACAAAGACTTTTTGTGCAGATAAAATACTTGTGACCAGGCGCTCTGCTTGTTCGTCTTGAATGGCTGGCGAATGCTCAGAAAGCTCATTTAAAATGGCCTTCACATAGTCGCTGGTCTTCATGATTGTGCGATCAGCTGCTTCATTTGTGCCGCTACTTCTGCTTTATTGTCCTGGCTTGCGATACCGCCGCCGACAATGATTAAATCAGGGTTTAATTTCACGACTTCAGGTAACGTATCAAGCTTAATTCCGCCTGCAATCGCTGTTTTTGCCTGCTTGACGACTTGTTTAATTGTCATAAGGTCAGCAAATGAGTTTTGACCAACCGCTTGCAGGTCATAGCCTGTATGCACACAAATATAATCGACTCCAAGCGCATCCAGCTCTTTTGCACGGCCTGCGATATCTTTGATGCCAATCATATCAACTAAAATTTGTTTTCCTCTTGCTTTTGCTTCTTTCACCGCTCCTTGAATGGACATATCTTCTGCCGCTGCAAGAATGGTGACGATATCTGCTCCTGCTTCGGAGGCCTGCTGCACTTCATAGCCGGCAGCATCCATAATTTTCAGATCAGCGAGTACACGTAAATTCGGAAAAGCCTGCTTGACTTCTTTTACAGCACGAAGCCCTTCGTTAATCACAACAGGTGTCCCAATTTCGACCACATCAATGGATGCTTCTACTTCTTTGATCAGCTCAATTGCCTCTGGTATATTTACTAAATCTAATGCTAATTGTAATTTCATCAACTTTCACTCCCGTTTTTTCATCTCATCTTCAAGAGCTCCGCGGATGATGCATCTTGAACGATGAAATGAGTATAACAACAGGATGGACGCAATCCAAGTACGCACTTTTTTTTTACATACTATACTTTTCCGCATATGGTTACAAAAAAGATACTGTCTTTTGGCCAGTATCTCAGCGTAAAGACAAAGGGCTAAAATAAAGTTATTTTAGCCCTTTGCCTACAATCGGTCATCTTTCTATTTATCATCTTTTAAAAAATTACTGTCGAGATACTGTTTTCCCCAATCATACATCGCCTCTAAAATCGGCATTAAGCTTTCTCCTAGTTCTGTGAGAGAATACTCAACCTTTGGCGGGACGACAGGATAAACCTCCCGGTGCACAATGTGATCTTCCTCTAATTCTCTTAGCTGATTGACAAGCATTCTTTGCGTAATCCCAGGCATTAACGACTTTAACTCACCAAAACGTTTTGTCCCTTCTCTGCCAAGGTGCCATAAAATCAGCATTTTCCACTTACCGCCGATAATATTCAGCGTCAGCTCTTTTTCGCAATTGAATACTTTATTTTCCATTCGTGATGACAACAACATACACTCCTTTAATTTCAAACCATTTACGCTTTATCATATACTGCGGCAAAATGAATTGCCCAAGCATACGGTCTTCGTTATTGATTTTGTTTTTTGACAAAAGCCATCACAGCCTCTGTCATTTTTTGTGCTTCTTTTGGCGCTCTGTCTGATCCAAACCATTTGTTCAGATCACTATGGCTTAACGTATGAACCCGAAAAACAAACCGAGAGCCTTTATCATGATTTAGTTTTTCTGCAAATCGGTACACCTCAGGATTTTCCCAGCCCGTGACCAAATAGACAGGAGGTACATTCGCTTGATTCATATAAGTGACAGGTGATGCCTTTGTCCAATTTTTCTCTTGTTTGCCAAAGACTTTTTTGTACGATGGGATGGCTTGTATAAATTGATTGAGGTTTAACGGCCCATCTAAAATCACGATGGAATTAATCGCTTTTGGCGACAGCCCCACACGTTTTAAGTAGGTCGAATCTGTGGCAACCAGCGCCGTCAAATGACCGCCCGCTGAGTGACCCATGACATTGATTTTTGATGAATCAATTTGATATTCATCCGCATGATCCTTTACCCATTTAATGGCGTTTGCTGTATCATCTGCCATCTGCTCATAGTTGGCATCAGGGTGAAGCCTGTAATTCATTGAAACAAACACATACCCTTGACCAGTAAAATAATCAGCCTTTGAAGCGACTCTATTCTTATCGCCACCTGTCCAGCCGCCGCCATGGAGATAGATCATCACAGGATGCTTCTTCTTTTTGTCTTCATCTTTGCCCTTTGGCATGTACATATCGAGTGTTTGCTGTTTGTTTTGTGTGTCTGCATAATGGATATTGGTTGTCGGCTTAGGCTGGTTGAAACGGAACACAAAGAATGCGCATACCAATAAGCCAGCGATGACAACTACAAATAAGAGCCATTTCAAGATTCGATTCAAAGTCATTGCACCTTTCTGTGTTGGGATGGGGAAGCATATTTAGGCATATGTTGGCAGACTATCACTATTCATTTGATATTACTTGTATGACTCGAACCGTTTCACAATAAAAAGAAAAATATTGTTCTTCAAAGTCTTCGACAAAGTAATTCAAATTTTCCCAGCCCCTATCTAAAAGCTGAATGTCCAAGAAAAGATAGTCATCGTTTGTTAACTCCAAATCTTTGATTTGAACAGAAGAGACATTGGTGAATTTCAGATGAATGTCTGCTTGTAGATTCGGGGATTCATATGGGATGTGCAGAACAATACAATTGATCAAGTCGTAATGTTCATTATACTCTTTAAAGTAGTGGAATTCATTGATTTGCTTTAGATGACTGATATCGAAATCAGGGATTTGCTTCTGGATTTTTCCATCAAGAAACCATGTCATTGTTTGTCCTCCAAGACGTTATTGTATAAATGCAATGATTCGTTTTCTTGTTTCTTCATGGTATTGAACGTAGGAATGCAATAAAGGATACGATTCAAGGATATGTTGAAACGATTTGATTTGAGGGGATTGCTCTCCAAATGACTGACGTAACACGTTTAACTGTTTTTTCGGTATTCGTTTATGAACAACCACATAACTCAAACTGCCTGCAACAAGTGAAAAAAATAAATAAAAATCATCTGAGGGCATACCAGTTTCTTCTTCAAAAGAGACGATATCATCTGGATAAGTGGAATCTAACAAGTATTGATAGCGCTGCTTCAAATCATTGATTAAGCCTTGTTTATCTTGGCTGAACTTCATGGACCTTTCCCCTTTCTCTCATTGTTTCTCAATTCTCATTTAGACTTTTATGTTAAATAGAAAATTTGCATTTGCATCAGATTCTTCAAGTATTTCATTGTTCAAATGCCATATCCCATGAGGATGGTAACTGCATTAGATTCATCTTTCTAAACTACTAAACATCACATTCATTCTCCTAACGAATCATGTCACGGAGTTTGTATATATTCTTCAAATGATATAAAGTCCGCTTTTTTTCGAAATACGCTTAAGATTTTCTGATCTCCTGTAAAAATAACATCTGTCGAATCAAAAAAACCGATTTCAAACACAGCTTGAGGAATAACGGGTGTATAATTCATGTTCCAATATCGTTCATTATCTTCAATTTGAGGTATTGAACTGATATTCAAATGATCTACATGACGAGGCAATGCGGTCAAAACAGCGAATATAAATGAATAAGAATAGTCATTTAAGAATTTTTTGAAATGTTCACCTTTCAGAAATAAAAAATCCGTATAATCTGGCATTACTTCTGAATGGAATTGATTTTTACGATCATGAAGCATTGTGAGTGTCACATCGCTTATGACCCAGTTGTAGTCTTCTACGTTTAAATTGATTTTCTTTATTAACTCATTTGCTTCGAATAAATCTTTTTCTTTTGCTAATACGATTCTCATTACTTGCTCCACCTCATCAATTTAAAACATTAGACTACTAATTTAAAAATATTCTACAGTATCAAAGTCTGACCATAATTTCCAGTCAGTATTTGTGTTTATATTTACAATGAATAACCTTATCTTGAAATACACAGAACATGTAGATATATGTAAAATTTATTATTTAGTTTTATAATTTCGAATCAGTTCTTTTTTAAAATCATCAGGAAGTTTTTGATTCGGAAATACAACTGAAATCCAACCTAATACAACCTCATCTAAAGTTCTCCACGTTTTTAACAATTGTTTATTCATATGTTCTAATTGATGAATCGCTAATACTCCTATTTCATAACCTCTTTCGCCATAAATGATCCATTTCGCAGAAGGGGAAAACCATACCACACGTGAAGCAATATCCATCATGCTATCATTTACACTCTCTATCGGATAATCCGTTAAGAGATCAAGGTAATCACTTGGTGTGAGGTTTAACGGGATTTTCACCCAAGGATAATAACCAAAATCATGATAATAATCATCCATCGTCTTCTGCTCATCTAATACTGCCATTAGTATATATTTATCTCTGTGGCTCAAAGCTAAATCTCTTAGTGTCTCCCAGCTATCGTCTGATAACAACCAATGAAACTCTTCGAATAAGTAATAAGGTGTTTTTGTTTTCAACACTTGATCAGGGAATGTCTTTGTACTGTGAACGAGCGTATGTATAAACGATTGAACATGTTCAAATTCTTTTGGATCGGATATAAACAAATTTTTCACTTTATGCTCCTTTCATATCTTTGGGTGAGTCTATCATCAGTCATCATTGCTTGTAACATGACGCATAATGAGATAGCATTTGAGTGAAATAGTCATTAAATGTTTTTTGATCCTTCAATATTAGTTCTAGCCAATTTGCTAAAACAGGGTGGTTTAGTGGCTTCCACTCTTCTTTTAATAACCTATTTTTCACAGAATCTTTTGTTGACACCATACCTATGATACAAATTTCCATATCTCTATCTCCCCAAATCGCCCACTGTAAAGAATGAGATAACCAGACCACTATGTTCGAATTCGTGATTATATCATCCGCTATGGAACCTTTTGGGTGCGTCCATAGTGCATTTACATAGTCCTCATTTGAAATGTTCACACTCGTTTTCAGCCAATTATAATAACCAAATTCCTTCAAATAGTATTCGGTTGGATCTGGTTGAAGGACTGCAGTCAAAAATTCTCTATCTAGTGTAACATTTGATAACTCTTTTATTGTTGGTAAAATATCATCACTCAATGCCCAATCAAACTCTTGAAACAAAAAACAATCAAAATTCTTACAGAAGACTTGTTGTGGCAGCGTTTTATTTTGGTCAAACACATTGTCCACTAAATTATGATAGGATTTGAATTCTTTTTCTGAACGAATAAATAAGTCTTCAAGCCGTTTCAAACAACTACCTCCACTCTTGTTGAACTAATAGTTTTTTAATTCTTCCTCTTGAATACGACGACTCCATATGGATTGTAAAACAAATCATATTCAGGATAAAAATCATATTCAATAAGATCTAACTTTAATTGCTGGCCTTCATCATAGATAACCTTTTCTTCTAAAGTTTCTCTTTTTTCTTGAATAGATTTGTTTATCCAATTTAAAAAGTGCAGCTCTATTTCGTCAGCATGAAACCCTTCAAACATCATTTCAGGCTCTCCAAATTGTTGAAAACCACTGGTGACATACACAACATCACTTTCTTGAACAATAGAAGTCATATATTGATAAGTGTTGAACTCTTCAATTAAACTTAGCCATGACTTCTTCATAAAAGAACGACCTGATGATTCAACTTTTATTGCAATGCCATCAATCTTTAGTAAATCCGTAGTAAATTGTACAAGAGCGTTTATTTCTTCTAAGGATTCAGTCATCCCAATGATATACAAGCATGTTTGATGCTTATTTATTTGTTTAAGTTTTTCTAAATTGAAGTTCTTTTGGAAGGAAAGTCTCGCTTAACTGATCAATATGATCAACTACTTCAAGGTCGTAATAAGTTCCAGTTAGTTTATGTATGATTCGATTTAACAAATATATAATCATTCAATTCTTCAAGTTCTTTTAAATGATGTGACCAAAATCATGGAATTGCGATTACTGTTTCAGGCATAAAATTCACTCCTTTTATTTAGATTGAGGCTCAACCATAAGAAAATAACAAGGTGATCTATAGGAACTATTTGTATTTTTCTAACCAGTCATTCAAATCATCTACAGAATGTAAGTAAGAATTGGATGAATCTTACAAATCAATTCCACTCAAAAGAACCAACATATCCCAAACTTGATCATCATCTATTTCTGGATCGTCTGCAGAAACGTAATTTTCAGCCCAATCAGAAACTTGTTCTCTGGTGATCATCCCCTTTAAGACTTTTCGTATTTTATGTAAACAGTCTAGCATTTTTGGTTCGTCCATTAATTACACCATTCCTATATAAGTTTTTCTCAAAACTTACTTCACGCTGTAAACTGCTTATATTTTATATTTGATAATATCCTCCATTGACATCCCTTTAAAATATAAAGAAAGAATGCTTAAAATAGTGTATTCACCAAGTATACCAATCGGGTTAAATATCATTTTAGCCGTTTTTGGGTCAGCAACCTCTAAGTCCATAACAGGTGCAATGGAACCTTCTTTTCCCTCGCTTACGTAATAATTTTCATCTCTATATGTCACGAATTTCAGATTTTGAAGATCCTCTTCTTTTATAAAATCTTTATTTATTTTTGTGATGACTTTCCATGAACCACTTAAAAAGCCTGTCAAACCTGTACTTGCAACAAATAGCCCATTCTCTTTTTTCATCAATTGTTTTAACTCTCTTTTTTCAATTCTTTATCAACAAACAAATCATAGTATTGGATTAAAATTTCATTCATATTGATTTCTTCCCTCACCTGAAATGATCAAAGCATAGCTCAATTTTCCAACTTCTTTTAATGGGAGTTCAATAATAGCTCCCGGTTCTATTTTACCTAAAGTTTTTGCTTTTTTAGTTGTTACTTTAATATCCGTTACTTCTTTCTCATTTAAATCATCAAAATAGTGACTGCCTCCATTGTTTAGGACTGTCATGATTGTCAAAAGCATCTCATCAATCGTTGGCTTTCTTTCCAAATGTTCCTCAGTCATTTCATAAAATTGTTCGATCGCTTCTTCAAAAATATCTAATCCATCATCACCAATCATGATATTCTTTTTCTTATGTTCTTCTTCCCAAAAACCCATTTGAAAGCACACTCCTTATTTATGTTTTCTAGATTTCGACAAGTAATATGCTAGTCTCATTTTGCTTTATTATGATAACCGTATACTTGTGTAAACTGTTTTATTTGCACGTTTGAAAAGTGCCACTTCATTATCCGTTAACCATTTAAGCTCTCTCATGTGATACGAAATGTCTTCTAAGTAGGTATCGGTTTCAGCAATTAATTTTTTATCTAAGATATTTCTTTTATTGTCTTCAACTACAAGATAAAGAGTAAACTGCTTTAAATCTAATTCAATCAGAGGATATGCTTTCTTTGTTTTATCAGGACTTAATTTTGTTTGTTTTCCTTTTATCTCCGCTTTATATTCCTTTTCTTTCATTTTTTGAAATGCCGCTTTGATTAGCTGACTGTCCCAATTTTTTAATTCAGACAAATATAGCATCGCTTTTTCCAAAGTACCTGCTAAAAACATTTTCTTATTTGTTGCATTTTCAAAATCACTGTAACAAAAGGGAACTTCTAGCTCGTACGTATTTTTTAAAAATAAGATGTCAGGTTCATTTTTAGAAGTATTAATTAATTTGTAGTCTCTAAAAGAGCCACATATAAAAACAACGGCTTCACAATCTTTCGTTTGAATTCTTTTCCCTAATTCCCACAAAAACATTTCTGTCATACAAAGGGATTGGCTAGCTAAGTTCCCACGATCATCATCTGATATTAATTGGATATATTTCAAATACACTTCTTATCATCCTCCTTGCCACATTCAAACTGAGGAACCTCAATTTCTATTTAAAGGGAATTATTCTTTTTAAGGATTTTTCTAACAAATCATGTGGTATATGGTCTTGACTAAT
Source organism: Bacillus sp. FSL M8-0350 (assembly GCF_038593345.1). Classification (NCBI taxonomy): domain Bacteria; kingdom Bacillati; phylum Bacillota; class Bacilli; order Caryophanales; family Bacillaceae; genus Bacillus; species Bacillus sp. FSL M8-0350. Next base: position 2,498,344 of record NZ_CP151985.1, read on the forward strand.
AAAATGAAATATTGATATACCATTTTCCAATGAAAGAATTGTCCATGCTATTTCTTCGGATGAAAGAGTAGATGTAAGGTTCTCTTTTTTTATTAAATTCTCAATGGATTGAGAGATTTGTTTTACCGATTGTAGAATCATATTTGACCACTGACACCTTACTTCCTCATTTCTCATTGAATACAAAAGAAATTCCATATTTAGCAGGCTCCACGTCCGATTTCCTTCACGTCTTTGAATAGACTGTTGATTCATTTTTTCAGGAAAGTGCATAAGGGAAGGCTGTTCTGCTAATAAAGCATTGATTTTTTCTACATGTAATTGCATTTGTTGTTCCAATAGAGCCAAAAAGATCTCTGCCTTTGAACGAAAATGCGCATAAAAGGCCCCTTTGCTAAATCCCGCATTTTCTGCCAATTTATCAATGGAGACCCCATGAAAACCATACTTGGCGAAATTCTCAACTGCAGAATTTATGAGTAATTTCCGTGTTTCATCTTTCCTTTCACTTTGCGTTTTTCTTTGTCTAATCATTCCTTTACCTCCTTATCTTGACAATCATACCATATAGAATTAATATACCAATTAGTATATAAATTCAACAAGGTATATATTTTGTTGTACAGCATAAACAATTAATCGCTATTGAAAAGGAGCAAAACAATGCGAAAGATGGGGAAAAAAATTCACAAAACCAAAATGGACATAATAGCTCAAACAGTTAAATCAGGAATTATTACTTCAAATTTAATCCCAATGTGTGCTGGCTTAACCTTGGCATTATACACTTATCAAATTGATATCCTTCATAAATCTATTGAGATACTATTTGCATTTGCAGGTTCAATATTATTAATTGGTGCTGCTGGAGCTTTAAACAATTTGTATGATAGGGACATAGATTCCGTGATGAATAGAACAAAAAACAGACCTACTGTTACAGGAGAAGTCAATCTTAAAAAAGTTCTATGGCTTAGTATCTTAATGTCTATTTTAGGATTGTTTTTTTTAGCATTTACAACCTATCTAGCAGCTATTATAGGATTGATTGGTTTACTTTTTTATATTTTCCCTTATACAATGTGGAGTAAAAGAAATACCGTTTACAACACGGAAATTGGTAGCATTTCTGGAGCAATGCCGCCTCTCATTGGTTGGACGGCTATTTCACCAGACATCTCACACCCAGTTATTCTGGGGTTGTTTTTTATTACAATTATTTGGCAGATGCCGCATTTTTATTCAATAGCTATTAGAAAGCAGAATGAATACAAGGCAGCAAATATTCCCATGTTACCTGTTGTAAAAGGAATGAAAAGAACATACTTGCAAACGAATCTTTATATCTTAGCAATTACCTTAAGCAGTTTTCTTTTCCGCTCTTTAAGCATCGGGCTTGTGCTTGTGTCTTTTTTTCTAGGCCTTATATGGATTTGTTTAAGTATTGTTGGTTACAAGCGAATGAATTCCGATAAGTGGGCATCATTTATGTTTGTCTATTCACTAATTTATATGACAACTCTTTATTCAACTATCATTATCTATACTCTTACTCGCCAAATTTTTTGATTTATTAAAACCTTAGTTGTGTAGATAACCATAAAAAATTCATATAAAAAGCACCCTAAACGGATGCTTCAATCAAATGATATTTTTTCAAAATACGATAGGTAATTTCTTTTGCTTCTAGACCGGTGCCTTCGATATTTGTGGCGAAAATGTAGGTTTTGTTTTCATGTTTGATGAAGCCTGCGTACCAGCCGATGCCTGAGCCGGAGCCTGTTTTTCCGTATAGGGTGGCATGTTTCTCTTCTTCTTGGATCATCATTCGTTTGACCTTTCTCATGACAGACAGGTCAAATGGAAGACTTTCTTCATATAACTGTTTAAGGAAATGGACTTGTTCTACTGGAGAAATTTTCAACGAACTACTTAACCAAAATTGATCGATTCCGCCAGATGTGTCTTCATTCCCATAATGAATGGCTTTCACCCAATGATTCATGCGTTCTTCTCCGATGTCACGCGCCATGGCTTGATAGTACCAGACGACTGAATCTCTCATGCCAGAGCCCAGTGTATGATCCTTATTCCAGTTATCAATCTCTCTTTTCACTCCGTCCCAATATTTGATGTCGTATTCATCTCTCACTGCGCCTGTTTGGAGTCCGATGAGGGCATTTGCCACTTTAAATGTCGATTGTGGGGCAAATCGCTCGTTCGCTCTTTTTTTGTTATACACCCATGGCGATTTTTCTTTTACTTCTTGGATGACAAATGTGCCTTCTCGGTCTTTCATGAATTCATCTACTGACCACGCTGGAGATGTTCCCTCACTTGATGAAGGCTGGCCGATACAAAATGCCATCAGCATGATGGTGCAAAACAGCCATTTCATATGCTTTTTCTTCAAAAAAATCGCTCCTTTTCCTATGATTTGTATCGATTGTAGCATGCCTGAGTGATGAGACATAAGGTACGCTTGTCCTCTTTTCTGCCAAATAAAAAAAGCCGGTTTCATCCGGCTTTTTGATCATATTAGCTTTCTTTTTTCTCTTCAATGGCCTGCTTCGCAATTTTTGAAATCGTCATATCATCCATTGGCGGGTTATGGAGCCCAGCCCGGATATCTCGATAGTAACGCTGAAGCGGACAGCCAAGGCTCAAGCTTTTTGCACCGACTAAACGCATGGCTTTATCGACCACTTGCAGACTATGATTAACGACTGTATGCTTCACAGCACCGAATTCATTGATTAACAGCTCTCTTTTCTCAGGCTTTTCATACAATGTTGTCGTTGAATAGATGACGTGGCGTGCTTGCTTTAGTAGTAAATCAATTTCGCCAATCAGTGTTTGGACATTCGGCAGGTCACTAATCGTTCCGCTGATACTGTTCGGTGAATGTGTGATGGCATACTGTACAGCATAGTCTCTTGCCGCTTGTGCAATTCCTAAATAGCAGGAAGGAATATGGGCGATCCAAGGGTTTAACGTACCGCCCCGAGGTCCTTTTTGCACTTCAACAAGCATATCATCTGATACCACAACTTGATCTAAGATTAAATCATGGCTTTCTGTTCCTCTCATGCCGACAACATCCCATGTTTCTTCTATAGAAACACCTTCTGTGTCACGGTGAATTAAGAAGAATCCCATCGCCTCTTTTTCTTCGATCCATACGCCGACTAAAAAGTATGTGAGAGCTGGTGACATTGTTGTGAAAATTTTACGTCCATTGATCACCCAGCGATCACCTGATTTCATCGCTGTTGTCCCAGGCTTGCCGCCTCTTGTTGGGCTGCCTGTCTGCGCCTCACTCACAGCGCGGTTGACAAGGGCGCCCTTCTTCACTTCTTCCGCAAAGAATTGCAGCTGCTTCTCATTCCATAGTTTCTTTTCATAAATTTCACCAACAACTCCTTGGTGCCACCCAATCGATAAGGCAGTCGCTCCGTCCATGCTGCCAAGCGTTTCTTGAAATAGAACCATATCTGTTACAGATTGACCCCCGCCTCCATATTCAGCGGGAAGAGACAGGGCTGTATATCCCATGTTTACTAATGATTCGATATTCTGTTTAGGAAAATAAGCGCCTTCATCATGTTTTTTTGCGTTTTGTTCAATCGTTTCACGAAGAGATTCCAGCTGATTAAGCCATGTTTTTTGAAAATCGGTATCGACAAATAATGCTTTAGACAAAACGTATCCAACTCCTCTGTTTCTCACAATCTATGATATCTCATTTTTCCAATCGGAATGAATAAAACACACTTTACTTATAGGATTTAATGTGTTAAATTTTATCAATATTAAGTACATCTGTCAAAGGAACGTGATGCTTTTATGATCTCAGCTACTAATCTACATAAATCTTATGGGCAGACCCATGTGTTAAAAGGCATTGATTTCACCGTACAAGAAGGTGAAGTGGTCGCAATTATTGGACCGAGCGGATCAGGAAAAACAACACTTCTCCGCAGTTTAAACAGCCTCGACATTCCAGACAAAGGAGAGCTGACTGTTGGAGAAGCCACGATTCAATTTGAACGATATCATAAAAAAGATCTTTTAAAACTAAGGCAGCAATCTTCCATGGTGTTTCAACATTATCACTTGTTTCAAAATAAACGAGCACTTGAAAATATTACAGAGGGATTGATTGTGTCCCAAAACATGTCTAAAAAAGAAGCTGAAAAGGTTGGAGAGCAATTTTTAGCGCGGATTGGACTGCTTCATAAAAAGGATGCATTTCCGAGTGAATTATCTGGCGGTCAGCAGCAGCGGATTGGAATTGCCCGCGCTCTTGCGATGAATCCTGCGGTGCTTTTGTTTGATGAACCAACGTCCGCACTTGACCCAGAGATGGTCGGAGAAATCCTTGAAATGATCAAAGATATTGCGAGCCAAGGGATGACGATGGTCATTGTGACGCATGAAATTTCGTTTGCAAAGGACGTAGCGGATACCGTGATCTTTATGGCAGATGGAGAAATCGTTGAAAAAGGCTCCCCAGAAGACGTCCTCATGAAGCCTAAGCATGAACGAACGAAACAATTTTTATCTAGGATTCATCGCGGAATGTGGCAAGGATCGGAGGAAGACATATGAAGCAAAAGACAGCATTCATGACAGCTGGTGTCCTTCTGATTCTCCTCTCCCTGATTGGCTGCAGCAGTGTGAAAACAACAACAGATGATGGAAAACAAATTGTGAAAGTCGCACTGAGTGCAGAGGTCAATCCACCCTTTTTAGCCACAAATGACCGAAACGAACCGATTGGCTATAACATTGATTATTTAAATGAAGTGGAAAAAAGACTTCCACACATACATTTTGATTACATCTTTGGCGAGGAAGAATCCAATTTAATTGGTGTTGGCGCAGGGAAGTTTGAAATGGCAGCTAATTGGTTTTTCAGTAACCCTGAACGCGAAAAACGGTTTCTTTACCCTCAAGTTCCATACGGCTATTCGATGACAGGATTAATTGTGAATGAATCAAACCGGGATATTCAATCGCTTGATGATATGACATCAAAAAAGCTCGCTCCTGTCAGTCCCAGCGGCGGATTGCGTTCCATATTAAATCAATATAATGAAGAACATGATCCAGATATTCCGCTGACAACCATTGAAAGCCCTTCAAATGAACTCAACTTAAAGCGCGTTGAAAGCGGACGGTCTGATGCGGCTTTTATGAATATTTCGACCTTCGATACCATACAAAAGCATCTCAACCTAAAGGTCAAAGTTGGCGGCATTGTGTCAAAGGAGCCGATTTATCTTGTCTTACAGCCGAGTGAGAAGCAGCTTGCAGCAGATTTGGACCGGGTCACACAAGAGATGATTGATGATGGAACACTACCTAAGCTTGCGAAAAAGTGGTTTGGGGTTGATTTCTTTCAAGATATTGACTACATCTCAGAGCAAGGCTATCAATATGAAGAAAGGAAGGAAGCGTCATGACGTTTACAGCTGGAGATTGGCTGCGAATCTTTTTACAGGTGCTTGAACGCCTGCCACTCACTTTTCTCATTATTGCGGTGTCATTGTTTTTCGCCATCATAATAGGGCTCTTATTTGCATGCATTCGTATAAAACAAATCCCAGTGCTGAAGCAATTGGCTGTTATCTATTTATCTTTTACACGAAGTACGCCATTAATTGTTCAGTTATTCTTAATTTATTTTGGACTTCCTCAGCTTTTACTTGTGGCAGGAATTCAAATCAATCATTGGGATCGTGTGTTATTTGTGATGATGACGTTCTCTTTACATACGGGGGCTTATTTATCTGAAGTTTTTCGCAGTGCGTATTCGTCTGTTGGGAAGGATCAGCTGGAAGCCGCCTACATTGTGGGGATGACAGATACACAGGCCTTGATCAGGATCATTATCCCGCAGGCCTTTCTCATTGCCCTGCCAAACCTCGGAAATTACACCATTGATCTTGTGAAAGACACGGCGATTGCCTTTACGATCGGACTCATCGATATTATGGGACAGGTGAAGATCATCTTAGGAAATAACTATGGAATCGGCATGTTTGAAGTGTATGTGATCATTGCGATTGTGTACTGGCTCATTTGTATGAGCATTGAACTAGTCACCATGCTGCTTGAAAAGAAATTTGTAAAAGGCCGTACCAGTCTGTCACGTTAAGGAGGCGATTTGATGCAAACCATTGATATTCCATTTGCGATTGACCAAGTACCACATATTCTAAAAGGTGTTCCTTTCACCTTATTAATTGCTCTTGTTTCCATGGCTGTGAGTCTTGTGATCGGATCTGTTTTTGCTTTCATTCGCCTCTTTCGCATCCCTGTACTCAGACAGCTCGTTACGCTATACGTCTCCTTTTTTAGAGGAACGCCGCTTATTGTTCAACTGTTCGCTTTCTTTTATGGGCTCCCTTTTCTTCTAACCAGTATGAGCGGCACATTCGGACTGACCTTTCATCCGGATATGGTCTCCCCTTTAGCTGTGGCTCTTATTACCTTCAGCCTGCATTCAGCCGCTCATTTAACAGAGGTGGTCCGAAGTGCACTTCTGGCAGTAGACAAAGGGCAGCTTGAAGCGGCAAAAATTGTAGGCATGACCACACGTCAGGCGATGATACGCATTATTTTGCCGCAGGCATTTGTTGTGGCCTTACCAAACCTAGGCAATCAGCTCGTTCAGTTATTAAAAGCGACATCTCTTGCGTTTACAATTGGGGTACTCGAAATCATGGGTATTTCCCGGATCATTGCAAATGACGGCTATCAGTTTTTAGAAACTTATCTCGTCTCTGCTTTGATCTATTGGCTGCTGAGCATTGTCTTTGAATTAGCCTTTGCATTATTAGAGAAACGTGTCAGTGTATACGGAAGAACTCTCGGACGTTAAAAAGTCGATCAGGCACAAAAACCTGATCGACTTTTTTATTCACCCTTTTTTGGTGTGTTAAATAGTTCTTTTGGTGCGGGTTTGAGCTTTGGTGCAGAGCCGAATACGACAGGTGCAGAAATATATCTGAACTCTCCTTTTCCATCCATGCTGCGGCCATGTGCCCATCTGCCTTGCTTACTTTCTTCCCCTCTTGAGAAGTTAAACAAGTCATAGGATACTTGCTGTTTTTCTAGTGAACGAGGGAAGGTGGTTGGTACGACGACATCTCCTTCTCGCTCTTCTAATTCTTTAATTGCGGCAATCCACATATTTTGATGATATGTATCACGAGCAATGAGGAAGGAGAGCATATCTTTGACGCCGCGGTCATCTGTCATTTCGTAAAGTCTTGTGACCTGAAGGCGGCCCTGGGCCTCTGCATTTAAATTGGCTCTGAAATCCGCCATTAAATTTCCGCTTGAAATGATGTATTTGGCATTCCACGGGTATCCTTGACTATCCGCTGCCATTGCCCCTAAACCTGCAACAATCGCATGCTGCGGGTTCATTCCGCCCATGACAGCTGCAAGTGCAGGATCACTTTGGTACGCCTCTTCTTGTTCCTTAACTGGTGCATTATCAAGTAAACGCGCAATCATCGTTGCCAGCATTTCGACATGACCAATTTCCTCTGTTCCCACGTCAAATAATAAATCCCTATATTTTTGATCTGCCCGGCAATTAAAGCCTTGAAATAAATATTGCATCATCACGCTGATTTCACCATATTGACCGCCTAATACTTCTTGTAATTTCTTTGCATACACCGGATCAGGCTTTGAGGGCTTTGCTTCATATTGCAATTCTTTGATGTGATAAAACATGATGTCATCTCCCTTATCATTAAACATCTTTTCAATTATCACTATTCAACCGCAGCTCTCTTTATGAAAATGATATGAATACATAAAAAAGAGAATGGCTTATGCCATCCTCTTTTTTATCTTACTTATTCAGCACTGACTAAAATTTTCACTTGATCTTTTTCATTGATTAATGCATGGAAGCCATCCTCGATCACATCGTCCAGCTTGATTTTTTTCGTGACGAGTGTGTCTGCAGAGAAATAGCCTTTTCTCATTAAGTTTAATACAGATGGGAATACGTCTCTGTAGCCGATAATTCCTTTTACTGTACGTTCTTTAATGACAATGTCATTCGGCATAATTTCCGCGCCTTTTTCCCAAATGCTTACAATCACTGTTTCGCCTGAAATTCTAGTTGATTGGATTGCTTGCTTCAATACAACAGGTACACCTGTCACTTCAAAAGAAACATCGACGCCACCGTTTGTACGGCGAGCAATTTCTTGAACAACATCTTCATACTGAGATGGATCAACAATGATCGCTCCAAGCTCTTTTGCTTTCACTTGGCGCTCTTTTGATAATTCAACTGCATAAATATCAGTAGCACCAGCTGCTTTTAATGCTTCAATGACAAGTAAACCGATTGGTCCGCAGCCAAACACAGCCGCTGTATCCCCAGCTTGTACTTTACTAGAACGAACCGCATATAAAGCAACTGCAGAAGGCTCGACAAGCGCGCCTTGCTCATATGAGATTTCGTCTGGTAATAAATGAAGTAATTCTTCATCGACTGATACATATTCAGAGAATCCACCGCCGCCTCCGGCAAGCCCTAAAAAGCCCATGTTTTCATCTAAGTTATAAGCACCTTGATGTCCGTGAGTTGCAAAAATAGGTTCAACAACCACTCGGTCGCCTACTTTGTAATTGCTCACGCCTTCTCCTACTTCAACAACTTCACCAGAGAACTCGTGTCCCAGTGTAACGGGTGCTTTTTCTTTTGTAAGTGGATGAGGTTCATTCACAGGAATGAAGATCGGTCCGCCTAAATATTCATGTAAATCACTACCGCAAATGCCGCACCATTTTACTTTCAGTTTCACTTTTCCTGGAGCAACTGTTGGTTCATCAATTTCCTCTAGTCGAATGTCCTTTTGATCGTGCCAGCGTAGTGCTTTCATTTGTAAGACTCCTTTTCTCATCAATTTAATTAACTTACTTAAATAATGATAACATAATTTTTTTAATTTTCTAAGTAGGATGCACTATTTTTTTGGCAGTCAATGGACGAAAGATGACAAAACATAGCAATAGACAGATAAGAAGCATACATAGACACCCGATGATGACGGAAATTCTGATCGATAGAATATGAGCGAGTCCGCCGAATATTCCTGTCATGGTCATCGTCAGAATGGCTTCAACCAAAGCATAAAAGCTGGCTACCCTCCCCATCACCTCTACGGGGATATTTGTTTGATAGAACGTCATAAAACCTGTATTCGCAAATGCTAAAAAGAAGGCTAATATAAAAAATCCACCGGCGGCTGCAACTAGACTGCTGGAAAATGCATAAATAAGATAGCCAAACGCCACAAACAAACTGCCGATTCCAAGCATCAGCGAAACTGACAGCCTTTCGACAATGACCGAATTAAGACTTGCCCCTGCGATAATACCCGCTCCAGCTATACTGACAAGAAGGCCATATTGTGTATCAGTCAGCATCAATACTTCTTTTGCAAAGGCTGTTTCAAGTGAGTCTATGGCCGTAGGAAGGACCGATATCGCGGCACTAAATAATAAATATACCGTCATGATCTGGCGTGACGTCAGACTAAAACGCAGAACAAGCTTTGCATCTTCTTTTAACATTGAAAGGGAAAACGCCTTTTGGCCAGCATCTGTTTTGACCAAATTCGGTAAACACATCGTTAACAAAGCAGATATCAAGAGGCAGATCGCATTTACATAAATTGAAAGCACAGGAGTCCCGATGAGAAAGAGCAGACCTGCTGCCGCGGGCCCAAGTAAAAATCCCCCGGATTGTAATAAAGAGCGAATGGCATTAAACCGTTTTCGGTTATCCGCCGGGATTAGTCCTGTCATATACACCATCGACGCTGGATGAAACATCGCTTGTGCCATCTGTATGAAAAACACCATGACATATAGGATGATCAGATGTCCTGAGAATAAGGCAAAAGGGATGCATGCAATGAGCAGAGCACGGGTAATATCTAAACTGATCATCACATTCCGCTGATTCAGCCTGTCAATCAAACTGCCGGACCAGCTATTGGTCAAAAGAGCAGCAGCCGGTCTTAGTAAATAAACTGCTGTTACAGCAAGTACAGAGCCCGTTTCTTGAAAAATAAGCAGATGGAGGGCAATCATATAAATCCATTCTCCTATGTTCGCGATCCCGATGGCTCCAAGCAAAATACTCATATCCCGCCAATGTTTTTTCATCATGGTCCCCCCTATTTGTCATAAAAAAATCCCGCCCCCAAGACATGTCTGTCTTGAGGACGGGATTTACTCCGCGTTGCCACCTCAGTTCATTCATCTGTTGCCAGATGAACCTTAGCGGGTGATCATTCACCCTTCTCTGTAACGGGAGAAGTTCGCTGCACCACCATCCGAGGGAATCCGGTGCAGAGCTAAGAGGCTTGGTTCCATCATGCTTCCCAGCTCCTTCTCAGCTTGACGGAGTTCTCTGTGTGGGGCAGCTATGATGTACTCTTCTCTATTTGCGCTGTGTCTTTTTTTCATCACGATCTTCAGCTGAATTGTTACATATTGTACTGCGCCTCGATCAAAGCGTCAATATTTTTTTCATGTTAATCCGCATAAATCATTTTTCTAGTCATGCCGCCATCAACAACCAAATCTGTGCCGGTCACAAATTGATTGTCTTCATCTGTTAAATAAAAACAGGCTTTCACAATATCCTTTGGCGTACCCACTCGATTGGAAAGATGCTGCTGATGGTCAATTTCTCGAAGACTTTTCTCATCCTTCGTTTCAATCCATCCAGGGGAAATGCTATTCACCGTAATGTGATCCTGACTAAAAGAAACCGCCAAGGCATGAGTAAGCGCGGAAATGCCGCCTTTTGATGCAGCATATGCTTCCGTATGGGGCTCTGACATGGTCGCACGGGTAGATGAAATGTTCACAATGGAACCGCCGTTTGGATTCTCTTTGATATAACGTGCTGCTTCTCTAGCGCATAAAAAAGTCCCTCTTACATTTGTATGCAGCACATGATCCCACTCATCGACCGTTAACTCATAAGGCGATACTGTGCACATGACGCCAGCATTGTTGATGAGAATATCAATCGTTTTGCAGTGCTCCGCAGCAAACGACATTAAGCGCTGAATATCCTTCTCCTGTTTCACATCCGTTTTAATGAAATAAACTTCATAGGACTCCTTTCTCAGCTGCTCCTCCAAACGCTTCCCCTTCTCTTCATCTATATCCGCAAGCACCACACGCGCCCCTTCTTTTGCATAACCGCAGGCGATCGCTTCACCAATACCATTGGCTGCGCCTGTGATGATGACGGTTTTATGTTGAAAATTCATCATTCATCCAATCCTTTCTCCATGAGATGTTGTCGTCTATCATATCATTTTGAGGAGTACGCATGAATAAAAAACCCTCTATCGCAATTGAGAGCCATAGAGGGTTTTTAAAAACTAAAATGAAACGAAGAAAAGTGATTAATAGGATCTAATATTTTTCAAACCAATCACCATAAAAACAATCGTAAAAGCTGCTAAAACTGTTATGTCTAATAATAAGATTGATTGGTTGACCGTACCACTCATGATCTCACCAAAACCAGACATCATCCACGTTTGCGGTATAGCCAAAGAGACCTTCTTCATAATGTCTGGAACGATATCTAAAGGCCAATAAATACCACCCAGCATACACGATCCTACGATAACAATTGCACTAAATACTTCAGATTGCTTTTTTGTATGAGATAAGGTGGCAATCATAAAACCTAAACTCACGACTAGCCCTATAACAAATGATCCAAACACTAGAATATGAATTACGTTGCCTAAGTACACATGAAAGAACACAGATAGGACAGTCAAAAGAACACCCAGTTGTATCCATCCAAGGAGGAAATAAGCCACTAAATAGCCCAGAAGCACATATATTTTATGAATTGGACTCGAAAGCAATCTTTGCCATGTATAATCTTTATATTCCAAATGAATAGATGACACAGAGCTTGAAATCGCAAACATCATAAACATAATGGTAAAGCCAAGCGGTATTAAATTTGGTTGCTGGCTTGCTTGATCATCTTGATTTTTTTCAATCAATAAAATGGTGCCAGATTCATTTAACTTGTTCAATGCATTAGAGAGAGAAACACTTTTCTGCTCTTTCACACCCTGATTGATTTGATAAATGATGGTAGCTGTCTCTTTTAAATAAGGAGATAAGACTGCATATTCTTCAGTTTTCTTATAAACTGTCACATCAAAAATTTCTTTATTTTCTTTTAGATGGGACTTTAATTGGTTTGCGACTTTCACAGACGCCACTACCTTTTCTTCAGATACTAAATCTTTTGCGTCTCTTTCAGTCGCCTTTACCCAGAGAAATTTGGTGTTTTTTTCGAGAATTTGAAAAATTTCTTGATCCAGTTTCCCTTGACTAGGCTCTAGAATAAAAGCAACTGTAGGTTTCTTTGAATCAGATGCGGTACTGCCAAAGATAAAACTAAATACGATTGGCATAACAAATAAAAAAATGAGGGTCAATGGGGACTTTAATGTTTCTTTTAACTTTAACGTTATAATGGCTAATATTTTATGCATAACGATGCTTCCTTTCAAAAGACATTCTTAATAAAGCAATGATGAAGAAAGCTAGTCCCATCCCACAGCTAAGTAATAATCCGCTTTGAATTTCACTAAAATCAGCACCTGCCATACTTTTCAAAAACATTTGAAGTGCAAGAGAATTAGGTAAAAAATAGCTGATATCAATTACCCATTGCGGGAATAAGTATAAGGGCACCATACTCCCACCTAAAGCAGCTAACACTTGAGTTCCTAAAATCCCCACACTGTTAAACGTTTTTTCTCTATTGATAAAAGAACCAATCAGCACCCCGAAACCCGCAGCATTTAATATAAAACTACATCCGATCATAACAACAGTAAAAGGCTCTCCCCAGTTCACCTTAAAGACAAAACTAGTAAATAAAATAATGACCGCAAGTTGAATCATACTCATCAAAACAATACCTAATAACTTCCCAACGATGTAACTAGTATTGCTTAATTTTGATACAATCAGCCTTTTATAAACATCTTCCTCTTTTTCCTCTATCATACTTCCAACCAGAAAAACAACAGTCATTAATAAAAAAAGCACACTCATCCCGCCTGCGTAGTATTGGAAGGATGTAATCGGATGGCTGTTGATATGAATATTTCTCTCGTTCACCAGGTCTTTTTTCAGTTGATCAGACACGATCTCCACTTCTTTACCTTGATTCAGCGGCACCAGAATACGATTCATATGATAATTTTGAAAGAATTGCAAAACCACATTTTCCAGAACCATTTCCTGTAAGTTTGAATTAGGTCCTTTCAAAATATTCAATTGCACATGATCATGATTCAATAGGCTTTTTTCAAAATTCGGCTTGATGATTATCCCCATTGTAATGTCTCTACTATTTAAATCTTTCTCTAGCTGATTTTTCGAGGTGACCTTCACATCAAATATGTCACTTAGTTCACTCTTAGACACTGTTGAAAGAAACATTTTACTTGTAGCGGACTTATCTTGATCTGTTATTCCTACTCGAAATGAATTGATCCTGATTTCACTATCTTTCTGCATGTTATCTCCAAATGCTGCACCTAAAATAGCAATTAATATGATAGGCATAAAAAAAAGTGTAAAAAAGCTTTTCTTATCCCTAAAAAACAATAATAGATCTTTCAGTACAACCCAAATGCTCATATGCTCACCTCCAGACAGCCTAATCCCTCAATTTTTTACTAGTTAAATATAAAAAAACATTTTCTAAGTTTGGTTCTACGATTTCTGCTGAAATAATTTGAACATTTAATGCAGTCACACCTTGAATGAGACGACTTAATAGCTGCTGAGGATGTTGATCAAATATTTTAATTTGATTTCCATGAATCACGATTTCCTTTAACGGATCTTCATCATTTATGTATTGGCAAACACGATCTATTTCGCTCTGTCCATGTTCACGTTTAATAGTAAAAATAATTTCCCTTTGATTGCCGACAAGCTCACTTAATTCATGTTGATCCCCCATTGCAATGATGGATCCGTGGTCCAAAATAGCCATTCTTTCACATAAATATTCGACTTCTTCCATGTAATGACTAGTATATATAATTGTCATCCCTTCATTATTTAACATTTTTACTGTTTCTAGTATGTGATTTCTTGATTGTGGATCTATACCTACAGTCGGTTCATCCATGATTAATAGTTTCGGTTGATGCAAAATCGAGCATCCGATATTCACTCTTCTTTTCATTCCTCCAGAGAATACTTTCACTTTGTCATTTGCTCTATCTTCAAGACCAATTAACTGAAGTGTTTCTTGTACTCTGCTTTTTAACTCCTTTCCTTTGAGTCCGTACATTCTCCCCCAAAATATTAAATTTTCTTTTGCTGTCAAATGTAAATATAACGCGATCTCTTGCGGGACAATACCAATCATTTGCTGTGCTCTCTTTGTTTCTTTGTTTAAATCTAAACCTTCAATCGTTACAGAGCCGCTAGTTGCTCGGATAAGCCCTGTCAAGATGCCAATTAATGTGGATTTGCCAGCACTATTCGGTCCCAATAGACCAAATGATTCTCCTTTTTTTAAGTGAAAGGTTACCCCTTTTAATACCTGCTGATTCTCATAATTTTTCTTAATGTCATGTACTTTTAGCAACCTATCTCTCTCCTCTATTCTGTCTATCGTTCTCTCACATAAGATCCCTTATAATAAATATCATCCAATCAAATCTTAATATATAGTAAAAAAATCTACTAAAGACGTATATTTCCAATCTTTTCATTTTAACATGTTACGGAATGCAGGAGAATAGTACAGGCTTTTTTAAATCTTGAAAACAAAAAACTTACAAGGTGTTCTTGTAAGTTTTTTAATCAATTTATGCGGATCAAATACATTTTCGGTCATATTACAGCACAGGAGTGTCACCCTTCACAAATGTTTGAGTCTGTTTTTTCCAGCAAAGTTTAATCAACATTTTTATTCTTTCCTGAAAAGAGCAATCCAGTCATCCACCTCTATTGATTCTATCTGATCCTCTGTCATGTTCAATCTATAATATTGCTTTATTTTCTCGTTAGCATCTAACATGTATTTTGTAACGATCTCTTCTTCCTTTAAAGTTTTCGTTGTTCGCTTGACCCATTCTTGAAAAGGGTAACGTTTTTTTCGTTCCATTGATCTTACTTCTTTTATTCCCTCTTTATAAAACAATTCCCGCCATTGTTCTGTAGATAGACAGGACACATGACTTGGGTCTCTCAATCTTTCCAGCTCATTGATAAATAGTGCAAGCTCTTCATCATTTGGCGAAACATTATCAATAAAGAAAAACAGACCATTTGGCTTTAATACGCGAGATGCCTCTTTGGCAAACTGTTGAGGGTGCGGGAAATGGTGTGCTGCAATTCGGCATGTGACCACATCAAATGTGCCATCTAAAAAAGGAAGGCTTTCTGCATCCGCTACTACATAAAAAATTTGGGGATACGCTTTTAAATGAAGTGATGTATGAGAAAGCATCTCTTTCGTTAAATCCGTCGCAAATACTTGATTCACATATGGAGCCAATGCTTTTGCGGTATGCCCGCCACCAGTTGCTATATCGAGGACGATCCAGCTTTCTTTTGGAGCTGTCCATTCAACGATTAGATCCAGGTCTGCTCCCTTTGCATGAGTTTGACTCGTCACATACTTTTCTGCATTTCTCCCAAATTGTTCTACAACCCTTCTTTTGGCTTGATCTGAATTCATCTAATTCCTCCCCTTTGAAATGGATTTGTATAGTCTATGTGATTTTCCACAATAAAGAGCCGTCCCATTTTATTGAGCGGCTCCTTTCATGTTAAAAATTATCGAGAAAGCATCCCGTGCGGGTCAATGACAAATTTCTTCGCCACACCCGAATCAAAGTCACTATATCCTTTAGGGGCTTGATCAAGGTCAATGACGGTCGCATTGACGGCTTTAGCGATCTGTGCTCTGCCGCTTAAAATGGATTTCATTAGACTGCGATGATATTGCATAACAGGGGTTTGACCTGTCACAAAGGTATGAGCTTTCGCCCAGCCAAGTCCAATTCGCACTTTCAGAGAACCGACTTTTGCATCGGCATCCACTGCTCCTGGATCTTCTGTGACATAAAGCCCTGGAATTCCAAGCTTGCCGCCAACTTTGGTAATATCCATAATCGTATTTAAAACAGTTGCTGGTGCTTCTCCCTGGTCTCCATGACCTGAAGCTTCAAAGCCGACACAATCGACGGCACAATCAACTTCTGGCTCCCCTAAAATATTCGTGATTTGTTCGCCGATTCGATCATGTTTTCGTAGATTGATCGTCTCACAGCCGAAGCTTCTTGCCTGTTCCAGTCTTTGCTCATTCAGATCTCCAACAATCACAGCAGATGCGCCAAGAAGCTGAGCCGAATGTGCTGCTGCAAGACCTACCGGCCCAGCACCTGCAATATATACGGTCGAACCAGGCTTTACTCCAGCCGTATAAGCACCATGAAAACCTGTCGGGAAAATATCGGAAAGCATCGTGAGATCAAGTATTTTTTCCATCGCTTGATCTTTGTCTGGAAATTTGAGCAGCTGAAAATCTGCATATGGAACCATGACATACTCGGATTGGCCGCCAACCCATCCGCCCATATCTACATATCCATAGGCAGAGCCTGGGCGGTCCGGGTTTACATTTAAGCACACATGGGTTTTTTGTTCCTTACACATGACGCAGCGTCCGCAGGCAATATTAAACGGAACGGACACGAGGTCCCCTTTTTGAATAAACTCCACATCTCGCCCAACTTCCACGACTTCACCTGTAATTTCATGACCAAGGACAAGCCCTTCAGGTGCAGTCGTACGCCCTCTCACCATGTGCTGATCACTTCCGCAAATATTCGTCGTCACTACTTTTAAAATGACGCCATGCTCACATTTACGCCCCACATTGGCTTTAGGTACACCCGGGCCGTCTTTTAAGACCAAATCAGGGTATTCAATATCCTCAACTGCTACTTTTCCTGCTCCTTTATAAACGACACCTTTGTTTCCCGACATGATTTCATTCCTCCCTTTTGTTTAAAAATGAAGTCTCTACAATTTTCTCTATTTCTTAAGCAATTTCCTTCTTCAAACAGCACATTATGTGAAAAAGAAGGAGGCACATGTCTATGTGAGAAAGAAAAATGTGTCTTCCAGCGAAATAAAAAAGAAAATATTGAAAAAAAAGCTAAACTTTTGCAGAACGGTGTCGATATAAGAAATAAGCCAGACAGGTATCCTTAATCGACAAACAAATTCCTTATATATACTATCATTCCTTACACACCTGGCTGGCGCCTATATCACATACAAAAGGCTCTTCATAAGAAGAGCCTTTTTTTATTTTTACATTCGATTGCAGGCAAAGGGGCTCCTCTGACAAAGAGCCTCTTTTTTGAGTGCTTGTTCATTACCTGGGAAATATTTTCATCATTTTAAGGCTTTGATACAAATGTATGTATCATAGTGATAAACCGAGACTTCTCTAAAGTGATATGCTGAAAACAGGCGGCTGATCTCTTCTTCACTGTACGATGAAAAAGATGTTGACCGTTTTTGTTCGTTGATCAGCTCCTGCTTTTGGAAGGATAAAAATACTTCTCCATCCACTTGAAGGACGCGGTACACTTCCTTCATGACTTGCTCAATATCCTTCAAGTAATAGATCGTCTGCACCGTAAATAATTTATTGAATGATCTGTCTTCAAAAGGTAATTGCTCAGCCTTACCAAGCGTAATAACGGCTTTGTCCTGTTCCGCAAGCTTCTTATGTTTTCTTTTTGCATATTTAATCATATGACGAGAGGCATCCACTCCATATACTTTTCCGCGGTCAAGTTTTTCAGCTACCTTTGATAAGGTGATGCCTCTTCCAGTCCCAATTTCTAAAATTCGGTCATTTTCTTGTATATTTAAGAGTTGAAGCGTCCATTCATTGATATTATGATGATTTTTTTCCATATAGCGGGCAACCCATTTTGAGAACAAGCCTTTTGGTTCCCTCATTTGTTTTCCAATCCAGCTTTGAATCAATGTTAACACCTGCTTTTCACCAGTAAATAAACTATTTACAAATTTTCTTACTTTTCATATCGGCTCTCACCTAACAAAAATTAAGACCTAGTCCTAATTTATTTGTCTTTTATAAGACGCTCCTTTTCAGAAAATGTTTCGCAGAAAGTGAAAATTATTTTTTAACCTGAATAGGCGTTTTCATTATTTGTGCTCAGATTGATTTCGTTTTCTGCATGAGCTGCATAATTTATAAATGTATCTTGATTAGATAAAGGTGGTGCTAGATTATGGGCTTTGGCGGTTATTCTGGAGGCTACTGCGGTGGCTACGGTGGCGGTTTTGCAGGCGGATTCGCATTGCTTGTTGTACTGTTCATTTTGTTGATCATCATTGGTGCAAGCTGGATTTGCTAACGTAAAAGGAGCAGGAAACGTCATGGTTTCCTGCTCCTTTTCTTTAATACCAATAAGTCCGGTACTGATACATATAACGTCTGAGCATTTCCTCTTGCTCTCTTTGCATGCGGTATGGATTGCCGTATCCGTGCTTTAAGGAATGCGGAATAGATGCATACCCGTGCCCCACAGACGGAAATCTCATATATGGTGACATCGACATTCATTGATCACCTCACAATCACCTTTTACGGTATCATATGTGCAGGTGATCAATGTGGAGCGTGTCTAAACCTGGTCCTTCTCCATCGTATAACAATCAAGCATGGCAAGCATCATAAACATGTCTATCTCCTCCTTTTCACATTTTTCATTTCCTGTTTTAGTTCATATACTTTAGTTGTTTCTGTTTCATTTCTTCATAAATTGTTTCGACTTCTTGTTCGTAAAGTACGGTCTCAATGTCCTTGTATTTCCGCTTAATCGTCAAAGTAATAAAAAATAAATGGATTGTCATATACGCTCACCTCCCTTCAGTTCGCAGCACGCGAAATAGCCCGCAGATCTTCTTTATCAGTTGACCTGCGGGCACACAAAAATGCAGATCAAAAGACAGTGTCTTCCAACCTGCAATGGATGATACGTGTGAAATCCTCGTTTACTTAAACAGTTTTGAAGCGTGCACCGTATAAGGCAAAGGAAGGACACGAACTCTTCCACAGGCTGATGACATGATGAAATTGTTGGTTGAATTGATCACAAGTAGATACGAATAACATATTCTTCAGCCTCCTTTACGTTTTTTTAAATTACTTTGTAAGTATATCCAGCAAGCACCATTTTGTAAACCTGTTTTTAGTCATATAGGTGATTTTTGTGTTTTTGACTAAATTTCTACAGTTATTCTTGTCCGATTATCCAATACAATAAAAAAAGCCTCCTCAGGCAAATGAGGAGGTTTCGAATTAATCTTCATCTAATTCTTGCAGTTTCTTTTGAAAGAAAATCGCACGTTTAACACAAACAAAAGCTGCTAATAAGAAAACACAATCTATTCCCATCATCAGCATTTTTGGAGATGCTTCGATGTGCTGGTTCGGTAAGATCGTACCAATATATAAAAAGGTGCTGACAGCAAGCAAAATAAAAGCGTACTGCTTGTAATCTGTCACTAAATCACTCCACTTTTTCTTCACTTGTTTCACCTTCCAGTTATCAATGTCTATTCATAGCTTAACATAGTGAGAGAAAGCGAGGAGCATGTAAATCTATCCATTCGCCAGTGCGCTTAGTCCTTGCTTGATATCATGTAGTAAATCATCCACATCTTCAATTCCGACGGAAATACGAATTAAACCATCTGTGATGCCAAGCTCCTCCCGGCGGTCTTTTGGAATGGACGCATGGGTCATCCGGGCAGGGACAGAAATTAAGCTTTCAACCGCTCCAAGGCTTTCTGCGATTGTAAACAGCTTAAGCTGGCTTAAAAATACATCGACATGTTCTTCTTTTCCAATATCAAAAGAGATCATGCCGCCGAAGCCGGATGCTTGTGTTTTCGCAAGTTCATGTCCAGGGTGAGTATCGAGACCTGGATAATAAACACGTGTGACGGCTGCATGTTGTTCTAAAAACTCAGCGATTTTCTGTGCATTTTGTTGATGTGCTTCCATTCTTAGTCCAAGCGTTTTCATCCCTCTCATGAGAAGCCATGAATCCTGCGGTCCAAGAATTCCGCCTGTCGAGTTTTGAACAAAGTGCAGTTCTTCTCCAAGTTCTTTTGTCGCTGTGACGACAAGCCCGCCTACAACATCACTATGGCCGCCTAAATATTTAGTCGCACTGTGCAAGACAATGTCTGCGCCATATTCAATCGGCTTTTGGAAATACGGTGTGAAAAATGTATTGTCGACAATCATCAAGATGTTGGCTTCTTTTGTCAATTCGCTGATGGCTTTTAGATCCGTCATTTTGAGTAAAGGATTGGTTGGTGATTCAATGTAAACGGCTTTTGTTTCAGGTAAAATGGCTTTTTTCACTGCTTCAGGATCACTTGTGTCAACAAAGGTTGCAGTAATGCCAATGCGGTTTAGCACCTTTGTGATGACGCGGTAGGTTCCGCCGTACACGTCATCTGTCAGCACAATATGATCTCCGCTGTTAAACAGCATCATCACAGCCGTAATGGCTGCCATCCCTGAACCAAATGCGTAGCCGCTTGCTCCTCCTTCAAGATCACGAATGACTGTTTCCAGGGCAGTTCTTGTTGGATTTGCTGTTCTGGAGTATTCATACCCCGTATGTTCGCCTGCTTTCGGCTGCTTATAAGTACTTACTTGGTAAATCGGCACAGACACAGCGCCTGTTCTTTCATCACCCGTTGTTCCGCTGTGAATCATCATTGTTTTTGGTTTCATGCTATTTTCCTCCCTCATAAATTCCTTTACTTAAATATCGCTCACTGCTGTCAGGAAAAATGGTGACAATGACTGTCCCAGGTGCTGCTTTCTTTGCTTCCTCTAAAGCGGCATATAAAGCGGAACCAGAAGAGCTGCCGATGAGAATACCTTCTTTTTCAGCTGCTTCTTTCACCATTTGAAACGCATCATCATCACTGACAGTGTAAATCTCATCAAATAAAGCCTGCTCCATATAATCTGGGATAAATTCAAGGCCAATTCCTTCCGTTCTATGCGGACCCGGGTCCCCTCCATTTAAAATTGATCCTTCAGGCTCCACAACCACTGTTTTTAACGACTGATTCTGCTCTTTAAAATAGGCGGCACAACCTTGAAAAGTTCCGCCAGATCCTGCTCCCGCCACGAATACATCGATATTCCCTTTTAAGTCGGACCATAATTCGGGACCGAGCGTTCTGTAGTAAGTCAATGGATTTACTTGGTTTTTAAATTGTAAAACACAATAGGCATTGTCAAGGCTTGCCTCTAATTCAAGGGCTCGATCAATCGCACCTTTCATGCCTTCTTTTCTCGGCGTATGAATAATCTCTGCACCGAGCGCCTTCATCAGTTGTTGTTTTTCTTGACTAAAATGTTCTGGTACACAAAAAATGGTCTGCAATTGATGCTTTCTTGCACTTAGGGCAAGCCCAATTCCTGTGTTTCCAGCAGTTGCTTCAATAATAGTTCCGCCTGGACGCAGTTTGCCAGATGCTAATGCTTCTCTGATGAGCATGTCACCTAAACGATCCTTAATACTTCCACCTGGATTCATCATCTCAAGCTTTGCATACACCTCAACGCCTTCTGGGACGCCAATCCCTGACAGCTTTAAAAGCGGTGTGCGGCCAATTAATTCAGTAATATCCTTTATGACAGCCATATGATTCCCTTCCTTTGCATGGAAAAGAAGGGGGAAACCCCTTCTTTTATTGTGTTTGCTTTATCATACGCAAGACAAGGTCGGTTGAGTGAATCGCTGCTTGCTCAAGGAATTGATCAAAGGAGATGTTGGATTCTTTCCCTGCTATATCTGATAGCGCACGAACGACAACAAATGGCGTACCAAAGAGCTGGCAGACCTGTGCAACGGCTGCGGCTTCCATTTCCACCGCATATAGCTCTGGAAACTTCTCTCTCACAAACGCTACACGATCCGGATCATTCATAAACGAATCTCCTGTTGCAATCGTTCCTTTTGCCACTTGAATATGATCAATTTCTAAAGCAGATTCTTCTGCCAGCTTCACAAGCTTTTCATCTGCAATGAAAGCAGCTGGAAGTCCCGGCACTTGTCCATATTCGTAATCAAAGATGGTCACATCTACATCATGATGTCTCACATCAGTAGAGATGACAATATCACCTACATTTAATGAGTGGTGAAAACCGCCAGCAGATCCTGTATTGATCACATAATCTGGCTGAAAGCGGTCAAGCAGTAATGTTGTGCTGACCGCTGCATTTACTTTTCCAATCCCTGATTTTAATAAAATCACTTCTTTATCTTCATAAACACCTGTTGTAAATTCACACCCAGCGATGTTTTCTTGTGTAGCATTTTTTAGTTGATCTCTTAAAATCGTCACTTCTTCTTCCATTGCACCTATAACTGCGATTTTCAAATCAAAAACATCCTTTCATTCCCTTTTCTTCGCTTCTACGATCCAAACAAAATCATTCATTTGATGAAAGGACGTGCTAAAACCTTCTTCTTCAAAGATTTGCTTTAACACATCAATGGATGGATAATATTCCGTTTCTAAATCCTCTGCAAGCTGATCGAACCCTGCGGCTCTCGCTTTGTCGATCTGAGCTTGATGTGCTGCTTGATTTTGAAACATTGTATCAGCAAAAACTATTTTACCATCTGAGTGAAGGATGTTGCTATAGGTGTGAATGGCTTGTTTTTTTTCTTCATCCGTTAAATGGTGGAATGCATATGAACTGACGATCGTATCTGGCTCAAAAGGCGGCGCTGGAAATGATAAAAAATCCCCATCATGAAATAGATCTGGCAGTCCTTTTTGAAGAGCCGCTTTCTTCATGGCATCTGATGGTTCAACACCAAACACGTTTTTATCAGCTGCAAGGAGCAGCGCTGTTAGATTCCCCGTACCGCTTCCAAACTCAAGAACATTTTGGCCTGAAAGGCGGACAATCTCTTTTAAAATAGCCGGATACCGGCGAAACACTTCTTTATACTGCTCGTCATGACCACTTACCGTGTCGTCATAAGAGTCAGCCCAATGATCAAATAAAGAAAGAAATTCACGTCCCATTTTCTTTCCCTCCACTTTATCTATTTATTCCTATGCGTATAGTATGTTTTATTCCGTCGAACAGTTCCTATCCTACCACAACTTCTGTTTCTTTCCTACTAAAAAATACTGGGAGAGACAGAAAAACATTTGCCCTTCTGAAGGAGAGAGATTAAGATGAATGAAGAGTATAGAGAGGTGAATCAAATGGATTTTCAGCTGGATTTTTTAAAGGATAAAATAGAATTTTTTGAAGCAACATCTTTAAAAGAACTTGAACAAAAGATCCAAAAACAAATTGAACATAATCAGGCGATTCTGCTGACTGTTCATTCTGTCAGTCATCAAACGACTGTGATCGATGAGCGGATTTTGTATACAGCAGTTGTTCATTTTAAAGCAAATGTTTAAACAAAAAAGATAGCAGATCTGCTATCTTTTTTCGTGTTTATCTTAATTTTTCAACCTTCACAGGTTTCCAGCCTTTTTCATCTACCCACGTAATTTCCACGCGGTAGCGTTCACCTGTTGATTTATCACGGATGGTTCCTTTTGCATCTTGAGGACCTCCGTTATTTCCTAACCAAAGAACGGTCATTTGATCTTCTGAAATTCCTGTCGCATAGGACATGGCTTTGATCATTTCTTTCCAGTCTTTTGAGCTGGAATCATAGGTTGCTGTATGTGAACCGGATTGCTCTGTTCCTACAGGCTCCCAGTCATCATTTTCGTATGTTTTGTCTACATCACTCGTTTTGCCGCCATCTGTTTCTTTGGCGTCTTTTAACGCATCTTTATTAGGTTTTTCTTCATCATCTGTCTTCTTCGTTTCGTCGTCTTGATCAGATGAATCATCTTTTTTTGCATCTGAATCATCGGATGTGTCTTTCTTTGGATCTTTCACATCTTCTTGTGAGTTTTGTTTATTTTCACTTGTTGCAGGTGCCGTTTTTGATGGCGCATCCGCTACATCAGGATCTTTCGGCTTATTAAAAATTAACAAACTCGATGCGACAACCAAAATAAGCACCACAACGATACCAATTAATATGTTAAGCACCATATTTGCCTTTCTGCGCTTATCACGATGTTCAAATCGAGAATTTCTACTCAAAATCTCTGCACTCCTTTGCCTCTGTTCCCTAAGTCGTTACTATTCTAACATGTCATGAAGGGATGTTCTATGTCTGTTTCTTTTCAATTTCATTGACCTTTTTTACAATATCATAAAACGCATCATTTGTCTTAGCCCGGCCACTTGTCTCATCAAGGTGAACAACAACAAGGGCGTATTTTGGTTTTTCTACCGGAAAGTATCCAGCAAACCACTTATGATAAAGCGGATTCCCCTTTTTGTCTTGACTGCCGGTTTGGGCAGTACCTGATTTTCCCGCTACATCGTATGGCAAATCTTGAAACCTTCTTCCGGTTCCCTTGTCAGAGGTCACCACCTGCCTTAAGAATTTTTGCAGCTTTTGAGCTGTATAGCGGTCTATGCTGCCCCCTTCAGGCCGTTTGTTTTGAAAGGACAGCATCGTTGTTCCGTTTTGATACAGCACTTTTTCTGCGATTTTCACTTCTTTTCGTTCTCCTCCTCTTGCGATCGCAGCCATCATATTCGCGATTTGCAGAGGTGTCGTTTTCACATTTTTTTGTCCTATTGCGGTTTGTGCAATGGCTTTTTTGACATGCTTGTCTCTTTTATCTCCCCACACACTGCCTGTTTCTTCACGATCAAACTGTTTGAAGTGCTGCTTATGATAGACATCCCCTTCCCAGCCAGCTCGATCTATGAGTCCAAGCTTTGCAGCCGTCTTTTCAATGATTTGATCATCTGTTTGAATGAGCTTTTCAGCAAGTGCCGCAAAGGTATAATTGCAGCTCTGCGAGAAACTGTCCGTCAGATTCAGCACTTCCTGTTTTCCTTCAGGCTCTCCATATAAATTCTTTCGACAGTCATACATGGTTTGTGGCTGGTCAAGGTTTTTTTCGATTGCTGCGGCAAGTACAGCTGTTTTAAAGACAGAGCCTGGAGCAATCGCTGTCAGCATGTAATTTCTTGCCTCATGCCGGTTTTTGCTTGTGACATTTGGGGTACTTGCCATTGCCAGTACACTGCTGCTTTCAATGTCGAGCAGAACGGCACCGCCTTTTTCAACGCCTTGGTCTTTGAGCACCTTCTCCATTTCAGCCTGCATGTCTTCATCTATCGTTGTCTGTACCTGAAGTGGATAAAAGGAATGAGCTTCTGCTGTATATTTGACGTCCATACCGAACAAAGGGTTTCCCCTTCCGTCCACATGATATAACAATTTTGTGTCTTGTTCGGGTAATAGAAATTCGTCAAAGGTGCTTTCCAGCCCAAATGTGCCGATTTCAGTACGTATGGAAAGCTCTTTTTTGTCAGGATAACGCTTTCTGAGTAGTTCTGGATTTTCGCTTGTGAAACCTAATGTGTGGAGGGCAAGTCTTTTTTTGTCCTTCTCTTTCATATATACGCCGTACACACCTGAATATTTCATATCATTGATGTCTTTCAGTTTTTTTTTCGTGATGTCATCTTTTAAAATGAGAGGTTTTTTCGTTTCTGTTAACTGTTTTTTGAGTTCATCCTCTTCCATCTCAAGAATAGAGGCGGTTTGCTGTAAGCGTGGAAGATCATATTGCAGGAAAGGAAATAAGATAACCGCAGGCTGTTCTTTTGTAAGAAGTGCTTGGCCGTTTCGATCTAAAAACTCACCGCGACCGTCTGAAATAACGACTTCTTCTGTTCGCTGTTTAACACTTTCTTGTATTAAATTGATATCAAGCTTTGAAAACGATTCTGTGAAGAACAGCTGAATTTCTGCCAGTCTCATCAGAAGACCGAGCAATAGTATAAAAATAATCGCACCTGTCCATTGAATTCTTCTTTTTTTGCGCATAAAAACACCTCGTCCCTATTGTGGACGAGGTGTTTACCTGATAAACGTGATTATGAAATTTTTACAATTTGGACGAACATTTCTCCGCCAGGTGTTTGAACGGTTACTTTGTCATCTACTTGTTTACCTAAAAGGCTTTTTGCAATAGGTGAATCGTTTGAAATCTTGCCTTCGAACGGATCAGCTTCTGCACTTCCAACAATTGTGTAAGACTCTTCTTCCCCGTCTGGTAATTCAACGAATGTCACCGTTTTACCAAGTGAAACCACATTTGAGTTTCCTTCATCTTCGATAATTTTAGCATTACGAATCATATTATCAAGCGTTGTAATACGGCCTTCTACAAACGCCTGCTCTTCTTTAGCAGAATCATATTCCGAGTTTTCAGAGAGGTCTCCAAAACTTCTAGCGATTTTAATACGCTCTACAACCTCTTTACGTTTAACCGTTTTCAAATATTCAAGCTCTTCTTCTAATTTACGTTTTCCTTCTTCTGTCATTGGAAATACTTTCTCTTGTGCCATGAATCATTCACTCCTTCTATTAATCCTCATCATACAAACTTTCTGCACGTGAGTGACGACTGAAATATACAAGAATGAGGACATGTTCAGGCCCTCATTCCTTCTGTACCATATTCGTAAAAGTCCATCTTACATGGCGTCCCTTTTAGATGCAACTATTATGCCTTTTATTAGACAGGACCACTCGCAGCGGTCTAAAATCGCACAAACTGTGGAAAGGCACAGGAAGCTCCTGTACCTCGTTCGGCCATTTCGATCATATGTAGAAGAATAGCTTATCCATTCTCCATCTTCCAATACATAATATGGTCAGTGTACGATATGTCTATGCTATATTATTACAAAATTGCATTTTGATCAAGAATTGTTTGAAAATTTGTGATGATTTGTTTGTCGTTTTTTTAATATACTTTTTCAACTTCATTCTTTCGCTATGTGGTAGTGATTTCTCCATCTCTTCTTTTCTTCATTGTTTTCTTATCATATCAAACCCTTAAGATTTTTTCCGAGAATGCTGCTTTAATAAATGTTCACACACAATTAACAAATATTAACAAGGAAATATTTGGTTTTTGTTGAATTTTATCAATGCAAGACCAAATACATGCTAGGGAGTGTTTTAAATGAACATGAAGAAAACAATTGTTTCAGTTCTATCCATCTCTACCTTATCTTTTTCACTAATGGGCATGGCTTCCGCCAAAGAAACAGCGGATTTCACAGTCAATTATAGTTCTTCTGGATTTCAAACTTTAGATGTGATTTCGATTCAAGATTACAGTGTATCTTTAAGAGTTGGTGAGCAATACTCGGTCTATAATTCTGCAGCTACACGTTATTGGACAGATAAACAGAGTGTAGCTTCTGTTAGCTCTAATGGAATAGTGACCGCTCATTCACCTGGCAAAGCCACTATCACTCTTTATAAAGGGACGTCTGTCTTAGGACAAGTTTTCGTGACTGTTTATTAATATGATGCTGAAAAGACCTTTACAATGTAAAGGTCTTTTTCTTCTCCACCATTTACTCTGCTCGGTTTTGAAGAATCGTTTGAATTTTTGTCACCATTAAGTCGATCGCCACATGGTTTTGGCCGCCTTCTGGGATGATGATATCGGCGTATCGTTTCGTTGGTTCAATGAATTGATTATGCATCGGTCTGACAACAGATACATATTGTTCAATCACAGAATCGATCGACCGGCCTCTTTCCTTCGTATCGCGTAAAATACGGCGGATGATGCGAAGGTCTGCATCTGTATCAACATACAGTTTAATATCCATTAAATCTCTCAAACGTTCGTCTTCGAGCGCAAAGATACCTTCAACGATAATGACATCCTTCGGCTCAACATGAACCGTCTCTTCTGAACGTGTGTTTAGTTTAAAATCATATATTGGTTTTTCAATGGATTCATACCTTAAGAGCTGTTCCAAATGCTCAAACATCAGGTCATTGTCGAATGCAAGCGGATGATCATAGTTCGTGAGCAGGCGCTCTTCAAATGGCATATGACTTTGATTTTTGTAATATAAATCTTGCTGAAGCATGAGGATGGAATGTCCTTTAAATTTTTCATAGATCGAATTGGTGACGCTCGTTTTACCTGAACCCGAGCCGCCAGCAATACCAATGACAACTGGTTTACTCCTCATGTGGCTGTTATTTCCCCTTTCTCATCATGTTGCTAGGGTATACTTTTTGATCAAGCTTGAATTTGACGATTTGCAGCGGATGACGAGCAGCATCTAGTTCATTTCCTTTTTCATCCCAAATCGTTTCAATTTTGCATGTGAAATTCTCAATTTCTGGTCCGAAGAATTCGACTTCGTCGCCTTGCTTAAAGAAGTTACGCTGCTGCAATGTCACGATTTGTTCTTTTTCATCATAATGAAGAACAAGACCTGCGAAATCAAATGTCGTTTTCTTTCCATGGATGCCAAACATTTGTTCATCTGTTCCTGGTACGCCTTCGAAAAAGGCTGGTGCTGTGTCACGGTTTGCACATTTATCTAATTCATCTAACCATTCCTGCTGAATGACAAAATTGTCTGGATCTGCACAATACGCATCAATGACTTTGCGGTATACACTTACAACAGTGGCAACATAATGAATGGATTTCATCCGTCCCTCGATTTTTAAGCTGTCAATTCCCATTTCGATCATTTGAGGAATGGATTCAACAAGCTTCAAATCTTTTGGACTCATTGCAAATGGCGCATCTTCCTCACCAAATAAAGGCGCTTCCTCAGACCCTTCTAGTTTATAAAGATCATAATCCCAGCGGCAGGACTGGCAGCAGCCTCCGCGGTTAGAATCTCTTGCCGTCATATGGTTACTGAGCACGCAGCGGCCAGAGTATGCGATACACATCGCACCGTGAATGAATGTTTCGATTTCAATATCGACCTTTTCTTTCATTTCTCTAATTTCTAGCGCACTAGTTTCACGTGCGAGCACCACACGCTCAAGCCCTTCTTCCTTCCAAAACTGAACAGCTTTCCAATTTGAAAGAGATTGCTGTGTGCTTAAATGGACTTCAAGCTTCGGTGCAACACGTTTACATGTTTCAATGATCAGTGGATCAGCTACAATAATGCCTGCTACTCCAGCGCCTTCAATCCCTTGAAGGTATTCCTCCAGCCCGTCCATGTTTTCATTGTGGGCAAAGATATTCGTTGTCACATAAATACGTGCGCCATATTTGTTTGCAAATGCGACGCCTTCTGCCATTTCTTCAATTGAAAAGTTATCTGCATTTGAGCGAAGTCCAAATTCTTTCCCGCCAATAAAGACAGCGTCAGCTCCGTAATGTACAGCAATTTTCAGCTTTTCCAAGTTCCCTGCGGGTGCAAGCAGTTCTGGTTTTTTTGTAATGACACGTTTCCCATCAATCATTTCAGAAATACCATCTTTCAATAATGCCATTTCCTCTGCCTCCTCTTATATTAATAAACCGTTTCTTTAAAGAAGAATCCTGTATCAATCGAACGATTCACTGGCTGAATCTCTTCAATCCGCTTCACCCAGTCTTCTTTCTGATCTTCATACGCGTCTTTGTCAGTCGTTAGTAAATCAATTGCTTTTCTATAAAGTGATGTCACCTCTGTCATATAAGAAAGTGACTTTAAAATTCCGTCAATTTTAAATGAGTCAATGCCTGCGTCAACAAACTCTTCTAATTCGTCAATCATACACACATCATTTGGACTCATAATATGTGTCCCGTTTGCATCCTCGAAAATAGGGTATTTGTTTTGACGTTCTTTGTCATGCAGGAATAGCCCTTCCTCCATATTTCTGCCTACGACGTCCATTTGTTTGCCCTGGTATTCAAAGTAGTTGCCGATGAGCGTACGTTTCGATTGAAACATACATGTCATGCCATGGACTTGAATTTCAATCTCCACCTCAGCATTTTCTTTGATGTCAATCACACTGTCCATATTCAGCTCTTTTGCAAGAACAGCACGCGATGCGCCTTTTCTGCCCCAGTAGTTACAAGTGTAATAGTTGGTCCCAGTCGTTTCTGTACTCCAGTGAAGATTCAGGCTCACCCCTGTTTCCTTTGCCGCCATGATCACGGCTGGGTCTCCAAAGACGACGCCGTCCACGCTTAATGAATCGAGAAAGGTTAAATAATCTCCAAGCAGCTGCACGCGGTCATTATGAAAAATCGCATTCATCGCCACATACACTTTTTTGTGATGGGCATGTGCAAGTTCTACCGTTTGTTTCACATCTTCTCTTGAAAACTCACCTGCAAGACGAATACCGTATGTTTGTTCGCCTATTAAGAATGCATCAGCCCCTGCCTCAATTAATGGCAGTACATCTGACACGCTGCTTGGCGTCACAAGCAATTCTGGTTTCTTCATGATTGGTCACCTCTTTTTGTACTAATGGCGATCCCGTCTCCAACGGGAATAATGCACGTTTGGAAATCCGGGTTTGACATGAGCCATTGATTGTATCGATCAATTTTTCCAATTAATTGTTTTTTTCGTTTATCTTCAATTTCTTCTTCATAATTTGTCGCCACTAAGCCTTTGAATAATACATTGTCTGTAATGATCATTCCGTCATGAGCGAGCATCGGTTCAAACAGCTCAAAAAAACGCTTGTACTGCCCTTTTGCAGCATCAATAAAAATCACGTCATAGGGCGCCATCGTTTGGACCGTTTTAGCCGATTCCATCGCATCACCAAAAAACACGTGTATTCTTTCTTTTAACTTTAATTCCTCAATGTTCCGCGTCGCTTCTTCATAGCGCTTTGCATTGCGCTCAATCGTATAAATCTCAGCATCTGGAAGAGCTGTTGCCATTCGAATTGCTGAATAGCCAATCGCTGTCCCGACCTCAAGAATTTTCTTCGGCTGTTTCATCGAAAGCAGCTGCAATAAAAGCTCGATGCTCACCTTTTCCATAATTGGTACATGATGCTCTTTTGCATAGATCTCTAATTGAGCGATTGCATCAGGACTTGGGTGAATTAAATGTTCAATATAATCATTTATTCGATCATCTTCGATAGTCATTATTTGTCTAGCTCCTTCATGACCTGAAAAAGAAGAGTCCTGCCTATTGCAGCTCTCTTTCTCGTCAATCTTTCGTTCATCTAAGTAAAAACAACCCGATATATTTTACCACAAAGAAGTGGCAATTGCGAACCTATAAAATGGAGATTCCAACGAAAAAAACTGCAGGCAATCTCGTATTGTCTACAGTCTTTTTCGATTCACTTGTCCATTAATTGCTGCCTGTGATGTATTTCGCTTTTGCTTTATTATGCTCATTTAACGTTTTCGTAAATACGACCTCTCCATTTTTCTTCGCAAGGAAGTAAACGTAATCCGTTTTCTCTGGATGCAGTGCGGCTTTCCAAGAAGATTCACCAGCATTTGCAATAGGTCCAGGCGGCAGCCCTTTGTTGTTATACGTGTTATAAGGAGATTTCACTTTTAGGTCTTTGTAATACACGCGGGATTTATGCTCACCAAGTGCATAAAGAACGGTTGGATCAGTTTGAAGCGGCATGTCCTTTTTCAACCGGTTATAGAATACACTTGAGATTTTTGCCCGATCTGTCTTTTCTGTTGCTTCCATTTCAATCAGTGATGCCATCGTTAACACATCATGTATGGACATGTTTCTCTTTTTCATGTCTTTTTCATACGTTTTCACGTATTGATCTGTTTGTTTAATCATCGTTTCAATGATCGTTTCGAGCGATTCATCCTCACGATAAAATGGATACGTAGCAGGGAATAAATAACCCTCCAACGGATGTTTCACCTGTTTTCCATTCACCTGTGATGTCACGGTTTTCGGATATTTTTTCATTAGTGTTTGAATAAAATCAGGATCATCCAGCTTCGCTTCAACTTCCTTCGCTGAAAAATTCGTCTGATTTGCAATAATGGCTGCAATATCAGACAGCTGTCTTCCCTCTGGAATCACAAGCTGAAAGGCGTAATCTGTCCCGCCAGATGTCAGCTTTTTGATCAGCGTGTCTGCGTCCATTGTTTGTTTTAAATGAAAATATCCCGCTTTAAAGCCGGACGCCTTTTTGTATTTTGCATAATAAGTAAAAATCGCGTCATTCGAAATGAGCCCATTATCTTTTAAAATGCCTGCAATTTCGCGGACAGATGTCCCATTTGGAATATGAATATTAATGGTTTGTTTACTTTTTTGATCGACCGGTCCGAGTGCTGATTTAACATATAAAAAGCCTGATAATGCTGCAATGATGATGACAGCAAGGACAGATAACAGGACGATCCCCATTTTTCTTTTGAAGAATGGTCGTTTCTTTTGTTCTGAAAACATGCATGGCCCTCCTCACATCTAGCTTTTATAGTACATGATTCGACGGAGTTCGGCAATTCCTTGCTTATGCATGTCATGACAGAACTTGACATAACACGGCTAAACCAATGCCGCCACCACTTCCAATAGCAGCCATGACATAGCTTCCATTCGGTAAGGCGCGCCTTTCATAAAATAATCTCACCATCATAGCAGCTCCTGACGCGCTGTAAGGATGCCCAAGGCAAAGTGCACCGCCTCTTCTATTGATCCGGTCATATGGTATCCCCAGCGTCCGGGCAATAAGTGCAGCTTTCAGCGCAAACGCTTCATTGATTTCAAATAACGCCACTTCCTCTGCCTTGATGTTCTCTTGATGTAAAAGCTTCTTGATCGCATCAATTGGTGAAGCAGCTGGAAAATGAGGATGTATCGCTGTCACAGCACTTCCGGCATACCGTAGCATCACCTTATATCCACTTGCTTCCGCTAGCGATCTTTCCATCACAGCGACGGCGGCTGCTCCGTCTGCTTCCTTACAGCTATTGGCGGCGGTCACAGTTCCTTTTCCCGGTAAAAATACAGGCTTTGCCCGCTTGATCAGCTTTGCCATTGGTCTTATTTTAGCAGCCGCTTCATCTATGTTCATCCCGTCAATCGAAACGATTTCTTCTGAATATGTACCATGTGTGAATGCTGCTAAACTTCTTTCCCAGCTTAAAAGGGCATAGTCATCTTGTTCTTTTCTCGTGACAGAAAATGCCGACGCGGTCAGCTCTGCTGCTTCTCCCATATGCGGATCTCCTATCCGCTCCGGTGAAAAGCGTGCTCTCTCTTTCATTGGTGAGCTGGAAATGCTCTCAGTCCCGCCAGCGATATACATCGTGCCCTCCCCCGATTGAACCATGACGCAAGCTGTTCGGATCGCTTCAAGACCCGAGGCACACTGCCTGTCAATTGTCATACCGGGAACGTGTAAAGGAAGACCTGCTTCTAATGAGGACAGACGGGCCATATTTCCACCGCCTCCGACGACATTGCCT
Source organism: Bacillus sp. FSL M8-0350 (assembly GCF_038593345.1). Lineage (NCBI taxonomy): Bacteria > Bacillati > Bacillota > Bacilli > Caryophanales > Bacillaceae > Bacillus > Bacillus sp. FSL M8-0350. The sequence continues at coordinate 2,531,893 of NZ_CP151985.1, forward strand.
AATATGACGTCATCCGGCGTCCTCATCTGAGACAAATGCCGAATAAGGGGAGCGGCTAATTGCTCTGGGCGATAATTTTTCAGCATCCCATTTTTATCACCGAAGGGTGTTCGTTTTGCTTCTACGATCACTGCTTGCATGACAATTGCTCCTCCGCCCACTTTTTTATGCTCGCGCGGGCTATTTTTCCGCCGGATGTTTCAATCATTTGATCAATCACAAGCCATTTTTTTGGTACCTTGTAGGCCGCCAGTTTTTCTTTAACAGCTTGTCGAACCGCCTTTATTTGCGGCTCTTGCTCCAGTATGGCAACAGGGATTTCACCCCAATATGGGTCAGGAACGCCAACCACAATCGACCGTTTGACCTCTGGCTGTTCATTTAGCACACGCTCAATTTCCTCTGGGAAAATATTCAGTCCTCCATAGACAATCATGCCATTCTCACGACCGCTCATATACAGATAACCGTCTTCATCCAGCCATCCCATATCGTAAACTGTCAGCCACTCCTCCGGCGGTTTCTGCTCATGCAAGTAACCTGAAAACGTCATTGGGCTCTTCACATAAATCCTCCCTGTTTCATTTGGCTGGCAGACAGATTGATCGGGCCGCCTTACTTCTACTTGAATGGAGGAAAAAGGCTGTCCAACAGAAGAAGGTTTTTGCAAAAAGTCATTTGAAGACAAATAAGAGACAAAACTTAACTCTGATGTGCCATAAAAATCAAAAAAAGTGACATGTGGATAGTTGGTGACGAGCTGTTCTTTTGAAGAGATGCTCCAATCTGCTCCCGATGACATGACAAGAAGCGGATTGTCTTCTCTAAAAGCTTCGATTTGCAGTAACGTTTCTGTCATTGTTGGGACAGTATACATTACGGTGATATCACCTGTCTCTAAGGCTTTCTTCGCTTTTACTGGCACAAATTTTTCTAAAAGCGTCACTGTGCCGCCAAAGTATAATGTACTGATGGCACCATATAAAAAGTGAGAGGATAAAAGTGTACCTAATATAAGAGCATGATCTTGATGAGTGATTCCAAATGAAGCGGTGGTCATTCGAAAGCTCTCGATCCAAGACTGCTGACGCCTAATAAAGGCTTTCGGTGAGCCTGTTGATCCTGACGTAAATCCCATATAAAAGACAGGATCCTTCTCGGTATCGCAGCTGTTATCTGGACTGTCTGTGAGAAGGCTCATTCTTTCCTTCCATTCAGATAAAGAAATAATCGGTATGTCTACGCTGCTTTGTTCAAATCTTTTCATCAATCGATCCTCTATAATGGCGAGATCCGCCTCACTTAACAAGAGCTTTTCAACACATTCTTCATGACTCCATCTCGGATCAAGCGGAACGGCTGTCCACCCTGCACAAGCAGCGCCCGCAAATATTTGCAAAAAAGAAGCACCATTTGATAATAAAAAAGCGATTCTTTTTTGCTGATGAGCCGTTCCTTGTAACCACTGTGCTGATCTCTGTACACGTTCGTACCAATCTTGATATGTAATGCTTTCTTGCTCATCTATGATGGCAATCTGATCTGGTTTCATTTCTGCATGTACTGCATAGCTTTCCGTTATTCTGATCAAACCGCACGCCTCCCTTTATGCAGATCCCTTTTTCGATATGACATGGCCTGTATGATTTTGACCGTAAAGACAGCACACATTCCCGCTTTGATGAGATCACCTGGAAGATAAATCAAACTAAGGAAAGCGGCCTGCGACACCTTAATATGCATCATCATGGCTTGAAAGGGGATGCCGCACATATATAAAATCACAATACTGCAAACCGCATAGATCACAAAAAGACGCAGTGCGGTTACTTTTTTCAGCCGGTTCACCCATAAGCTGATCATGAAGGCAGCAACAGGATAAGCAAGAAGAAAACCACCGCTTGGACCAAAGAAGACCCCTATCCCGCCTCTCCCGCCTGACAAAAGAGGTGCGCCTGCTGCCACAACCAAAAGAAAAAGACATAAACTGATCAGTGCTTGTTTTGGCTTTAACAGCCCCCCAGCAAGCAAAAGACCTGCGGTTTGCAATGTAATCGGTACAGGTGTAAATGTAAGTAAAATCGGCGGGATCAAGCCTAACATCCCGATGACCGCTGTCATTAACGCTATTTGCATCATATCTTGTATTTTCAATCTCCATGCCCCTCACTCAATTTATTGTTAAAAACAGAGTAAAAGGTACAATTCATTATGTCAACATAAAATAAAATTAAGTTAACATATTGATCGTAAAAAAAGACCTGTGAAGAAAGATCAAGAAGATCTGTTCACAGGCCTTTTATTTGTTCTATTCTTCGTCTTCTTGATCTAAGAACGTATTTAACGTTTCTTCAATCATGTCCCATTCTTCATCTGTTTCAATCGGCTCTAGCTCGCCATCTTCACCGTCTTCATTCGGTGTAAAGCTTGATGCATGAATTTCAATTTCCTCATTGTCTTGTTCAGAAATTGGGTAGTAAAGGACATACGATTTGTTAAAATGGTCGCTTTCAAAAGTAAATAGTACTTCGCAAAGCTGTTCATTTCCATTATCATCAACGATTGTAATTTGCTTTTCTCCGTGTTCCATTTGATTCACCTCATTTTAATTTAAGCTGTCTAAATATCCTTGCAGGATCATGACAGCCGCCATTTTATCAATGACTTTTTTACGCTTTTGTCTGCTCACATCTGCAGAGATGAGCATTTTTTCCGCTGCCATTGTTGACAGACGCTCGTCCCAAAGCACAACAGGAACATTGTACGTGTTTTCTAGCACTTTCGCAAATGATTGGCTGGCTTCGCCTCTAGGACCGACCGTACCGTTCATATTTTTTGGAAAGCCAAGTACAATTTTATCCGCTCCGTATTCCGCTATGATCTCAGACAGGCGGCTGAGACCAAAGTCTCCGCCTGCTTCATCAATTTTAATTGTTTCAACCCCTTGCGCTGTCCATCCCATTTCATCACTGATCGCAACACCAAGGGTTTTCGTGCCTAAATCTAAGCCCAAAATTCTCATGTTTTACGCCTCTTTATGTGTCTCTAAGTACGATTTAACCAATTCCTCAATTAATTCGTCTCGTTCTAGTTTACGAATTAGGTTGCGTGCATCCTGATGTCTTGGAATATAAGCAGGGTCGCCTGACAGCAAGTATCCGACAATTTGATTGATCGGGTTGTATCCTTTTTCTTGGAGTGCGTCATGAACTGTAATGAGCACTTCATTCACATTGGTTTCAGCTGAATCATCAGAGAAGTTAAACTTCATTGTCTTATCAAATGAACTCACTGCTTCTTGCACCTCTCTTCCAACATTCTACTAGCAAGCTTTTTTCTAACCGCTCATCTAATACCATTATTCTACACTACATTGCCTGATTATAAAACGGATTTGACAGATTCTTCGACAGTTGCCAGTGCTTCTTCAAGCTTTTCTGGTTGTTTTCCGCCTGCTTGTGCCATGTCTGGACGTCCGCCTCCGCCTCCGCCGCAGATTTCAGCTGCCTGCTTCACAAGCTTCCCTGCATGCAGACCTTTTTCGATCACGTCTTTTGTTACTCCTGCTGAAATGTTTACTTTTCCGTTTTGAACGGCTCCCAGGACGATGACAGCTGATCCTAATTTAGCTTTTAAGTCATCAACCATTGTTCTTAAATGGTTCATGTCTTTAGCATTTACTTTTTCAGTTAATACTTTCACTCCGCCAACTTCTGTCACTTTCTCTAAAATAGAGCCAGCTTCTGCTTGGCTTAATTTCGCAAGGAGAGATTCGTTTTCTCTTTGAGCCTCTTTTAAATCTGCCTGTAATGAAGCAATCCGTTTTGGTACATCCTTCGTATTTGACTTCAGCTCACTTGCTGCCTGTTCTAAAATCGCCAGCTGGTCATTTAATTCTTCATAAGCGCCTTTACCAGTCACAGCTTCAATACGGCGTGTTCCAGCACCAATACCCGACTCAGATGCAATTTTAAACAAACCGATTTCCGCAGTGTTTTGCACGTGACAGCCGCCGCATAGCTCGATGCTGTAATCGCCCACTTGGACAACACGGACAATATCGCCATACTTCTCGCCAAAGAGCGCCATTGCACCCATTTCTTTTGCTTCAGCAATTGGTTTCAGGTCAATGGCAACAGAGATGCCTTCCCAAATTTTTTCGTTGACGATTTTTTCAATTTGAGACAATTCTTCTTTCGTCACTTGTCCAAAGTGAGAGAAATCAAAGCGAAGTCTGTTTTCATTTACCAATGAACCTGCTTGGTTTACGTGGCTTCCTAATACATCTTTGAGCGCCTGATGCAGAAGGTGTGTCGCTGTATGGTTTTTGACAATCCCTTTTCGAAGAGCTGATTCCACTTCAGCAGTGACCTCGAGACCTTTTTGAGCCGTACCGCTTACAACGACTCCTTCATGGACATGCTGACCGTTTGGCGCTTTTTTCACATCTTTGATCTCAATGATGGCTTCTGCACTTTTTAGTGTTCCTTTATCCGCTACTTGTCCGCCGCTTTCCGCATAGAAAGGTGTTTCATCTAACAAGATTTGCACCGTGTCTCCTTCATGTGCTTCCGAGACAATTTCACCATTTTGAAGCAATTCGATAATGCGAGTATCCGCAGTTAAATTTTCGTAGCCAACAAAGGTACTTTCCACTTTAATATCGCCTAATGCGCCGCCTTGAACCTGCATACTGCCGACATCTTGTCTCGCATTTCTTGCCCGTTCACGCTGCTTCTCCATTTCCGCTTGAAAGCCTTCTCGATCAACTGTCATGTTCTCATCTTCTGCATATTCTTCTGTCAGCTCGACAGGGAATCCATACGTGTCATACAGCTTAAATACATCTTCACCTGAAATCTGTGAGCTTCCTTTGTCTCTTTCTTTTTTAATCACTTCTGACAAAATAGCTAACCCTTCGTTCAGTGTTTCGTGGAAACGTTCCTCTTCGTTTTTGATGACTTTCGCAATAAATTCTTCTTTTGCTTGTACATCTGGGTAGAAATCCTTCATGATCTCAGCAACAACTGGCACTAGATCATACATAAACGGACGGTGGATATGGATCGTTTTTGCATAACGCACAGCGCGGCGCAGCAAACGTCTTAATACATATCCGCGGCCTTCATTGGAAGGAAGTGCTCCGTCACTTACAGCAAAGGCAACTGTCCGGATGTGGTCAGCAATGACTTTGAATGCTGTATCCTTTTCCTTTGTTTCGCCATAGCTTTCTCCAGAAATGGTCTCAACTGCACGAATAATTGGCATAAATAGGTCTGTATCGAAGTTCGTTGGCACATTTTGAATGACAGATACCATTCGTTCAAGGCCCATCCCTGTATCAATGTTTTTCTTCGGCAGTGGGGTGTATGATCCATCTGGATTATGGTTGAATTCAGAGAACACGAGATTCCATACTTCTAGATAACGCTCGTTTTCTCCGCCTGGATATAGTTCTGGATCGTTCATATCGTCACCGTATGATTCACCGCGGTCATAGAAAATTTCTGTATTCGGTCCGCTTGGGCCCTCGCCAATATCCCAGAAGTTGCCTTCAAGACGGATAATACGTTCTTCAGGCACACCAATTTTATCTCTCCAAAGGATATATGCTTCTTCGTCCTCTGGATGGACTGTCACAGATAACAAATTCGGATCAAAGCCAATCCACTCTTCACTTGTGAGGAATTCCCACGCCCATTCAATGGCCTCTTCTTTAAAATAATCACCAATAGAGAAGTTGCCAAGCATTTCAAAGAACGTGTGATGACGTGCTGTCTTCCCTACATTTTCAATATCATTCGTACGAATCGATTTCTGCGCGTTGCAAATACGCGGATTGTCAGGTACAACGCGGCCATCAAAGTATTTTTTTAATGTTGCCACCCCACTGTTGATCCATAAAAGTGTCGGATCGTCATGCGGTACAAGTGACGCACTCGGTTCTACAGCATGTCCTTTTTCTTTAAAAAAGTCTAAAAACATTTGACGTACTTGAGCTGAAGTTAAAGTTTTCATTCAAAAATCCTCCCTTATCATTCATCAATCTCCACACAAACGAAAAAACATCCCGCCCTATGCAAGCACAAAACGACTTACACAGGGACGAGATGTTCTCGCGGTACCACCCTGATTATAGACAAATTCGTCTATCACCTTCACATCCGATAACGCCGGAAGAGAGCGGCAGTGTTTATCTGCACTCGGGACTAGCTTCCGTTAAAGGTCTGATAAGGCTTTTCTCAGCAAATAAAGCCTCTCTCTGCAACAGCTTTTTAACGTACTCGGGTCCGTCATTGAATTTCAATATGTATGAATCGAAATTATTATAGACAACTCGGCTCGTCTTGTCAATGAACGCTTCGTCTCATCAGGATATATTGCACAATGATCACCCTGATAATCGCAGCTGCTGGTACAGCTAAAATCATCCCAATTAAGCCAAACAGCTCCCCTCCTGCAAGCAAGACAAGCATAATGACGACAGGATGCATATGAAGACTTCGTCCTACAATGATCGGGCTGAGGACATTGCTCTCTAAAAATTGCAGCACCGCTACTGTGATCAATACGATGATGACCGATTTCACCGAAATGGTAAACGCAATAAAGATGGCAGGCACTGCGCCAATTATCGGTCCAAAATACGGAATCACGTTCGTTGCTCCTATCAGCATGCCAAGAACGAGCGGATACGGGATATGAAAAAGCCAAAGCACAATGGCTGCTGCACCCCCGATTAAAGAACAGACAAGCAGCTGCCCTCGAATATAATCACCAAGCGATTCATCCACTGCTTTCACAAAGGCATGCCCCCTCTTCCTAAATGACGGCGGCGTTAAATACCATGCCGCCCGTTTCATCGTATTCATGTCTTTTACCATATAAAAAACAAGAAAAGGGATGAGTGCTGCAACTAATGCGTAATCAAATAAAACTTTACAGCTAAGAATCATCCGCTCAGCGCTATTGGCTGCATATGTCTCCGATTGAACAATGAAGCGGTCCAAGCGGTCATGAAGTCCGTCAGGCCAGTGGCTCGTATGATGATGAATATGTGACAAAGCGCCATTATACGTTTCAGCGATGACAGGAATTTGTTCTGACAGCTCATTTAACTGTGCGATCATAACAGGCGCTCCTTTATATACCGCAAAACCAATCCCGCCAAAAAACAGGACATAGATGAGTAAGAGACTGACTGTTCTCGGCAGCCCTCGTGCATGCAGTCTTTCAACAATCGGATAAAGCAGATAAGAAATAAAAATAGCGATGAGAAGCGGAATGAGAACCGCCTTCAGCAATAAAAAAACAGGCATCCATAACTCGTCGAGCTGCAGTAAAATGAGCAAGGATGCAAGGACAAGCAGGACCCCTGCAGCATATATTAGAAATTGGATCGGACGTTTCTTCACCTTTTTCACCTCTTTTCTTATTGTTTAACCATCTTCTGCAATTATCCACGTAAATAAAATTTGTCCTAACTTTGTTAAAAATGAATACACATGAAACATACAGCTCCATCCAAAGTCACTGTTTGCTGTAAAATCTCGTCAGAAAATATTCCATCATTTACTTCTTTTTACACAAGTTGTGCTAGAATCCACTTTAGCTTTAGCCAATGAAACACAAGAGGAGGTTCTTCATGATCACATTCGAAGAAGTCAACAAGCATTATGGCCAGTTCCATGTACTTAAGGACATTAACCTACATATTCAAAAAGGGGAGGTTGTTGTGATCATCGGTCCTTCAGGGTCTGGTAAAAGCACGATGCTCAGGTGTATCAATCGTCTTGAAAGCATTGATGCGGGAAAAGTTCTCGTCAACCAAGTGTCTGTTCAGCATCCGAAGACCAACATCAATCTTGTCAGGCAAAATATCGGAATGGTCTTTCAGCATTTTCACCTCTATCCGCATAAGACGGTGCTTGAAAACATTATGCTTGCGCCGATGAAGGTCAAAAAAGTGAGCAAAGAAGAAGCAAAGGAAACAGCTGAATTTTATTTAAATAAAGTCGGCATTCCTGAAAAGGCAGACACCTACCCTTCACGACTCTCGGGCGGACAGCAGCAGCGCGTTGCCATTGCAAGAGGGCTTGCGATGAAGCCAGAGGTGATGCTTTTCGACGAACCGACATCTGCACTTGATCCAGAGATGATCGGCGAGGTATTAGATGTGATGAAGCAGCTGGCTCGTGAAGGCATGACCATGGTTGTCGTCACACATGAGATGGGCTTTGCCCGCGAAGTGGCTGACCGTATTGTCTTTATTGATGAAGGCAGAATTCTTGAAGAATCAACACCGGCTGCATTTTATGAAAAACCGCAAGAGAAACGTGCTCAATTATTTTTAAGCCGTATATTAAATCACTAGGGGGAATGGTTTGATGAAAAAAATGAAACGCTTTGGCCTGCTGCTCTTTATGACTTGCTGCATCGCCGCTTTGGCTGCTTGTGGATCTACTGAAAAAGGCTCAACTGATGCAAAACAAGGAAGTTCTTTAGAAACCATTAAGAAAGACAAAAAAATCATTTTCGGTGTAAAAAATGACACACGTTTATTCGGTTTAAAAAATCCGAGCAGCGGTGATATTGAAGGATTTGATATTGACATTGCAAAAGCCATTACAAAGGAAATACTTGGCGATGAAGGAAAAGCAGAATTTAAGGAAGTGACATCTAAAACAAGAATTCCTTTGCTTCAAAAAGGGGATATCCATGCGATTGTTGCGACCATGACAATTACAGAAGAGCGTAAAAAAGAAGTCAATTTCTCAGATGTATACTTTGAAGCAGGACAATCACTGCTTGTGAAAAAAGGAAGCGACATTCAATCCATTGATGATCTTAAAAAAGGAACGAAGGTGCTGGCCGTGAAAGGCTCCACTTCTTCTCAAAATATCCGTGAGAAAGCACCTGAAGCATCCGTATTAGAATTTGAGAACTATCAGGAGGCTTTTACAGCATTAAAATCAAATCAAGGGCAAGTGCTGACAACTGATAATGCGATCTTATTTGGTATGGCAGATGAGGATTCAAATTACGAAGTGGTCGGCGGCACCTTTACAGATGAGCCTTATGGCATTGCTGTGAAAAAAGGAGATCAAGAATTAACAGATGCGATCAATAAAGCCTTAAAAACGTTAAAAGACAATGGAGAGTATGACAAGATTCTTAAAAAATGGATCAAAGAATAGCATTTGATTCGTCAAGATCAATGCCTCAGGTGAGCCGCTCCTTGGCTCCCCTGTTGATCAGGAAGGAAGTGAACTGATTGCTGCGGTTTTCCATTCTCACTGAAAACGTTCATCTTTATTTAGAAGGCTTTAAATATACCATTGGTGCAAGTGTCATTGCTCTGATTGGAAGCTTTTTGATCGGTACACTCATTGCCATTATGAGAATTGCGCCACTCAGGCCGCTCAACTGGTTAGGGACGGCTTACGTGGAATTTATTCGGAATATTCCGTTATTATTGATCACCTTTGTTTTCTTCTTTGGTTTACCAGTGCTGGGTATAGTAGCAGATGGTTTGACTGCTGGAACGATCGCTCTTGCCATTTATACGTCTGCCTTTATTGCTGAAGCCATTCGTGCAGGGATACAAGCTGTGCCGCTTGGACAAATGGAAGCAGCCCGTGCTTCAGGTCTGTCATATGGCGGGACGATGCGGTATATCATTTTGCCGCAGGCGATTAAAATCGTCATTCCCCCTCTTGGGAATCAATTTATTAACCTTGTCAAAAACTCCTCTATTTTAGGTGTCATTGCAGGGTTTGATCTTATGTATCAGGGAGACCTCATTGCGTCTAGAACATTTGTGACGTTTGATGTCTACATCTTTGTCGCCATGTTCTATCTGCTATTAACCATTCCGCTCAGTCTAGGTGTTGGTTATTTAGAAAGAAGATTAGCAAGAAGCCACTAGAAAGGAGGAAACATCATGGATTTTATAGGTGCCTACCAGCCTGATCATCTCGCCTTTTTACTTGAAGGATTTGCTGTCACCTTAAAAGTGGCTTTTATTTCCATCATTTTGAGCTTTATCATTGGATTAGTCGTTGGCACATTGCGGTTCGCTCAAATTCCGGTTTTATCCAAAGTGCTTGCGGTTGTTGTAGAAACCATTCGGAACCTGCCGCTTTTACTGATCATCTTTTTCACATATTTTGCATTGCCTGAAATCGGCATCAAGCTGAGCATCACAGCCTCTGCTATTGCAGCTTTAACCGTGTTTGAATCTGCGATGCTGTCAGAAATTATTCGGAGCGGCCTTAAATCAATTGATAAGGGTCAGATCGAAGCAGCCAGGTCTTCTGGTTTAACCTATATTCAAACATTGAAAATGATTATTATGCCGCAGGCTCTGCGCCGAATGGTGCCGCCAATTGTCAGTCAATTCATATCCCTTTTAAAAGATACGTCGCTTGCTGTTGTCATTGCGCTTCCAGAATTATTACATCACGCACAAATATTAAATGGGCAAAGCCAATCCTATTTACTGCCGATATTCCTATTGGCAGCTATGATGTATTTTGTCGTCAATTTCAGCTTATCTATTCTTGCAAGACGATTAGAATACAGGCAGGCATAAAATGAACATCCGCTCTTGACGTATGCCTCAGCGTATAGACCGGTTTGCGATCACGCTGAAAAAAACAAAGGGCTAAAATGAAGATCATTTTAGCCCTTTTTGTTTACATCATTCTCATAACACGTTTTCTTAGCTTTTTCATATCCCGCTTTGATGGCATATCATATCGGCTTGCAAAGTGATATGCGAGTGCACCTGCACCAAGCGTTAATAGTGAAGAAGTCATTTTGCCCATTCGAAATTCCCCCTTAACACTTATAATTGAATTGAACGTTCATCGTCACTAAACAGATCATCTAAGCTGCTTAGTGTCCCGTCTTCCTCCACTTGGTGTGTAGATATTTTGCCTTTCGACAGTGTCAATTCAATAAAACAGCCCCAGCAATAATATTGATTGACCCCAATTTTTCCGATGTCTTTACATTTGCAATTTGGGCAAATGAGCATAATCAGCACCTCTTTACGTTCGGTTTAGAACCAGTGCTTCCTTTTGAACGTTCATCAAGGTTCCGGCAGCCTGCAGCTGTTTCCGAATCCCTGATAGCTCTGTAAAGAAGCCGTCCGAGAGTTCATATGCTACGATTGTGCCCGAATTTGAGCAAAAGTATACATCTTCCAAAATGCCTAAATTTTCACCATCAGGCGACTGCATCATTTTCTTTTTTAATTTTGAAAATAACAAGAATGGAGCAGTGGAATCCATGCCCACTCCCTCCTGACAGCTCACATACAAACCTTTATCTGTCAGCTGATCAAAAGCAGAGAATGGAACGAGTGCACAGTCTTTCTTTTTCCCCTCTAACACATATCCTCCGCAGCTGCCTCCGGCTAAAAAGCAAATATCTTTTATGGAACCAAGTGATTGGGACAGCTCATCTGTATAGATCGTCATTCCTTCAAGTTCTCGGCATGTTCTCAAAATGTGCTCAACCACCTTTTGCGGAACAGTCTTATCGTGTGCGTTTGCTTCATGACTCATACGAAGAAATGGCTTCCATGAACAGAATGGGAGAAGTTCTTTTCATACTAAAAGGCTTCCATATGGAAGCCTTCTACTCATGCATAAAATCAAATGGAGTGATTCCCTCCATGCCAATATTTGCGTCATGTACGCTAAACGGAAGCTCTTTTTGGAGCGCTTCAAGTTCTGCATCCATGATTTGTTCGGTTTGCACTAGCCGCATCGTTAAGGACGTTTGTCTAAGGGAATCCTCATTGTTTTTCACGCCCCACTCCAGCGCTGATTCCTCGCCGCACAGTATTAAAAACTTTTTACTGCGTGTAATGGCTGTGTACAGCAGATTCCGCCGAAGCATTCGGTAATAGCTTCTCACGACTGGCAGCACAACAATTGGGAATTCACTTCCTTGTGATTTGTGAATGGAGCAGCAATAAGCATGGGTAAATTGATGAAAATCCTTTTTTGTAAAGGTGATTTCATTCCCATCAAAGGAGATCACGGCCATGTCTTCTTTTTCTGTATTTTCTTTTGCATAAAAAATCGAGACAATTTCGCCGATATCGCCGTTAAAAATGTTGTTCTCCGGCTGATTCACAAGCTGAAGCACCTTATCACCTGTCCGGTACACCACATCACCAAACTGGATTTCTCTGCCTTTTGGTTTTTTAGGATTCAAAATGTGCTGCAGCATTTTGTTGAGCTCATTGATGCCTGCTTTTCCTTTATACATTGGTGCGAGCACTTGAATGTCCTTTGCCGAAAATCCTTTTTGAGCAGCATTGCTGACAACTTTCTCAATGACTTCTTTCATTTGATCAGCTGAACACCGAATGAAGGACCGATCCTTTGAGCGTGCAGTAATATCCTTTGGCAGCACACCATTTTTCATATCATGTGCCAGTTCAACAATGGTTGAGCCGTCTGCCTGCCGGTAAATATCTGTCAGGGTAACAGCCGGCACGGCTTTTGAGGCAAGCAAATCCCGTAAAACTTGACCTGGTCCGACAGATGGCAGCTGATGTTCATCTCCTACCATAATCACTTGGATATGATCAGGAATCGCTTTAAACAAATGATTCGCCAGCCAAATATCCAGCATACTTGATTCATCAATGATGACAAGCTTTCCTTCAATCGGCTGTTCCTCATCATGCGAGAAGCCCTCCGAACCGTTCCAGCCTAGCAGCCGGTGAATGGTGACAGCTGGAAGCCCTGTTGATTCTGTCATCCGTTTAGCCGCCCGTCCAGTTGGTGCCGCAAGCACAAATGGGAAGGATTCATCTTTTTTATAATCACTCGGATCAAGAGAAACACCGTGAAGATCACTGTAAAGCTCGACAATTCCTTTAATGACCGTCGTCTTCCCTGTTCCAGGCCCGCCTGTTAAAAGCAGCATCGGGGACATGAGTGCCTTTTGAATCGCTTCCTTTTGTGTCGGTGCATATTGGACGCCTAACCGCTCCTCCAGCTCACCAAGTGCTAGCAGGAATTCTGATTCAGGAAATTGATCTGCATATTCTGTTTGGGAGACGATTTTCTGAATGCGTTTGGCGACACTTTGCTCTGCATAAAATAAGGATGGATGATAGCAGCGGTCGTCTTCAATGATCATTTCTTTTCCTTCGCCAAGTGCAATGATCTGATTGGCAACATCCATTTCAGTCACTTTGTAATCATTGCCTGTTTGGTTGAGCAGCTTGCGGGTTTCGACGATCAAATCTTTCGTTTGTATGTACGTATGACCGTCCTGTAGACTGGCTGTCTCCACTGTATATAGCAAGGCGGCGCGAATCCGCTCTGGGTCATTACCTGAGATGCCTGTTCTAGCACCAAGCTCATCCGCCTTAATAAATCCGATTCCCTCGACATCCTTGACAAGCTGATAGGGATTTTCCTCGATTTTCTGCAGCGTTTCACTCTCATACACTTGGTAAATCTTCATGCTGAGCTGCGGACCAAAGCCATACTGATTCAGGCTGATCATGATTTGTTCCAGCCCTTGATGCTCCTGAAGCGCTGCGGCCAGCTTATCCGCCTTCTTTTTTGATAAGCGCGGTACATCATACAAAACAGCTGGGTCACGCATAATCTTATGGAGCGTCTGATTGCCAAGCTTCCCGACGATTTCTTCAGCCGTCTTTTTCCCTATCCCCTCAAATAAATCACTTGAAAGATAATGTATGATTCCTTGCTTCGTTGTTGGTACTTCCTTTTGAAAATGAGTGGCCTGAAACTGTTCACCAAATTTCGGATGGCTTGTCACTTTGCCATAAAAGGTGTAGGTTTCCTCCTCATGAAGTGCTGGGAAGTAGCCTGTGACAGATGCTGTTTTTTCCTCTAAGTTTTCCGATGTTTCAATGACTTTTACCTTTAACACCGAGTATAAATTACTTTCATTATGGAAAATAACGGCTTGAATGGTCCCCTTTAAAAACGGTTCGTCCTCAAGCTTCATTTGATCTGGATGTTCCTGCACAGGTCTTCCCTCCTTCCATCTATTCTGCCTCTTGAATCAGCTTTTGCGCATGTAGTGCCAGCATATGGTCAGGCTGCACGTCAATGGCTTTACCCAGCATCTCAAGTGCTTCGTCTTTTTTCTCTAAGTACGCATACGCAACACCTAAATTATAAAAGGCATCTGCATGCTGCGGATCACGCGTGATGACTTCACTAAAAGTTGTCACCGCTTCTTCCAGCATGTGTTCATTGGCTAAGCACATGCCAAATTGGAATCTTGCTTCATTATCTTCTTCATTTAGTTCAACGGCACGCTGAAGATACGGCATCGCAAGCTTTGGCTGCTCTAATTTGATGAGCGTCTGCCCGAGCATATAAAACAAATCACTATTTTCCATGCCGGCTTTTAGTGCTTGTTCAAAGTAGTCTTTTGCTTTCATAAAGTCTTCTTTTAACGTATACACATTTCCTGCTCCATAATAGGCTGCAGCTGCGGTATGATCAAGTTCAATTGCTTTCTGAAAAAAGTTTAAAGCGCGTTCAAATTCATTGATACTTGAAAGTAAGTTCGCAAAGTTAATATATGGAACCGGGTCCTTCGGGCTTTCTTCGATCGCTTTTGTAAAAGCTTCAGCTGCTTTTTCGATATTCCCTTGATTCAAGGCTTCTATGCCGATTTCGTTATAATTCATTCGCTCTCTCATCCTTTCATTAAAAAACCTCAACAGCGACGTTGAGGTTTTGAAACATGCTACACATACGACAGCTTTTGACCATCTTTGAAGACATCGTCAATTGTACCGCCGCCAAGACATTCGTCGCCATCATAAAAAACAACCGCTTGTCCCGGGGTAACAGCACGAACAGGTTCATCAAAGATAACCATCGCTTCTTGCTCACCTGTCATTTTGACCTTCACATGGTGATCTTCTTGACGGTATCTGAATTTTGCTGTGCAAGTTAATTCACCGTTTTCTCCGACAATATGAGGACGAGTCCAGCTGATATTAACAGCTGAAATGCTTTCAGAGTATAAAAGTGGATTGTGGAAGCCTTGTTCAACAAACAAGATGTTTTTCTCCAAGTCTTTTCCAACAACAAACCAAGGATCACCGCTGCCGCCAATGCCAAGTCCTTGGCGCTGACCGATCGTGTAATACATCAGTCCATCGTGCTCCCCTTTTACTTCTCCGTCCATTGTCTGCATCACACCAGGCTGTGCAGGCAAATATTGACTGAGGAACGTTTTAAAGTTTCTTTCTCCAATAAAGCAGATACCTGTTGAATCTTTTTTCGCTGCTGTTGCGAGCTCTGCTTCTTTTGCCAATTCACGAACCCTTTTTTTCTCTAAATCACCGATTGGGAACATGACTTTATCAAGTTGTTCCTGTGTCAGCTGATTTAAGAAATACGTTTGGTCTTTGTTTGCATCAAGACCTCGCAGCATTTTGACTTCATCACCAGTTCGATCAACACGAGCATAGTGTCCTGTTGCCAAATAATCCGCACCAAGTGAAAGTGCATGCTCAAGGAATGCCTTGAACTTAATTTCTTTGTTACACATGACATCTGGGTTTGGCGTTCTGCCCGCTTTATATTCATCAAGGAAATATTGAAACACTTTGTCCCAATATTGCTTCTCGAAATTCACTGCATAATAAGGGATTCCAATTTGGTTACATACGCGGATGACATCCTCATAGTCTTCCGTTGCTGTGCAAACACCATTTTCATCGGTGTCATCCCAATTTTTCATAAATATGCCGATGACATCATAGCCTTGCTCCTTTAACATAAGAGCGGCAACTGATGAATCGACTCCTCCGGACATACCGACCACAACTCTTGTATCTTCTGGTCTTTTTGTCATCTTCATCAACTCCAATTTCAATGAAACAACATGCGCGTTTCGTTCTTCAGGTGCTTCGCTGTTTCATTTTTCACACACGAACAAAAGGAAGCATTTATTTGGCTAGGCGTTTGACAACAGCCGCTATCTTATGTGCCGCCTGCTTCACATGATCCTCTTCATTCCCAAGACCGAAGCTTATTCTGACTGAGGATGTCAGCTCTTTTGCTTCTTCGCCATACATGGCGCTTAACACGTGCGAAGGAAGGACAGATCCAGCCGTACATGCCGATCCGCTTGAAACAGCAATTCCTTCCATATCTAAATTCACAAGTAGCGATTCAATGGAGACGCCCGGGAAATGAACATTTAAAATGTGCGGCAATGTCTCTTTCGAATGTCCATTGATAGAGAAATTGAGAGATTCCTCTTCGAATACTTGCAGCATGGTTTCTTTGAGCTTACCATAATGCATCGCTTTTTCTCTTCTATTTTGCTTCGTTAATTGAACAGCTTCTGCAAGCCCAACAATTCCTGCCACATTTTCAGTGCCGGCACGGCGCTTTCTTTCTTGTTCGCCTCCGAATATTTGCGGAGAAAGTTTCACGCCTTCGTTTACATATAAAAAACCTGTTCCCATCGGACCATTCAGCTTATGGCCAGAAGCAGATAAAAGATCAATATGGAGATCTGCTGTATCAATGGGCACTGTGCCAAACGCCTGCACTGCGTCTGTATGAAAATGAGCAGTGTGATCACGCAGAAGTTCGCCAATGGCTTTGATTGGCTGAATCACACCTGTTTCATTATTGCCGTACATGACGGTCACAAGAATCGTATCATCTCTCAATGCTTGATTTAATTGATCAAGATGAATCAATCCCGTTTCGTCCACATCTAAATATGTCACTTCAAATCCTAGTTTTTCTAGGCGTTCACATGTATGCAGCACCGCATGATGCTCTGTTTTCACTGTGATGATATGTTTTCCTTCATGCTGTCTTGCCATGGCAACACCTGTAATTGCCAGGTTGTCCGCCTCGGTTCCACCGCTTGTGAGGATGATCTCCTGCGGTTTACAGTGTAATTCTCCTGCAATGACTTCTCTTGCTTCATCGAGCCACTTTCTTGCCTCGCGCCCATATGAATGAATACTAGAGGGATTGCCAAATATCTCTGTAAAGTACGGCATCATCTTGTCCACAATACGCTGATCCATCGGCGTTGTGGCCGCATGATCTAAATAGATTCGTTCCATTTCCGGTACACCTCTGATCTAAATATAGAACATATACGAGTCTTGATCCCCGTCATCTGTGTAGCTTGCCAAGTCTTCAAGAGTTGTATTGTCTAGTACGTCTTTTACTGCATCACGAATACGAATCCATAGTTCACGCTTTGCTGGTTCTTCGTTTTCGATGACTTCAACAGGACTAATGGGTCCTTCTAATACACGAATAATATCACCTGCTGTGATCTCGTTTGGTTCATGTGCAAGAACATAGCCGCCATACGCTCCGCGGATACTTTTTACAAGACGGGCATTGCGGAGTGGTGATACAAGCTGCTCTAAATAATGCTCAGACAAATCATTGTTTTGAGCGATTGATTTTAATGATGTAGGGCCTTCGCCATGTTTTTTGGCTAATTCGATCATGATCGTCAGACCATATCTGCCTTTAGTTGATATTTTCAAGTTAAACACCTCTGCGTTTTCTATTCTATGTCATCAATTATTTTTCTGATTTCATATACGCTGATATATAGACCAAAAGCAATTATATCATACTTTCAGCCAACTTTCATTTACGGGTTCTGAGCATGATAGAAGGGCGAATCCCTTTTCTATTTGAAGAAATTTCGGTACTCTATACAAACAAGACATTGCTATAGGAGAGATAATTATGAAACCTTTAGCGTACCGGATGCGCCCAAGTCATATTGAAGACATTATTGGGCAGGAGCATCTTGTTGGAGAAGGTCAAATTATTAGGCGAATGGTCGAGGCAAAACATTTATCCTCGATGATTTTATATGGACCGCCGGGCATCGGCAAAACATCGATTGCAACCGCGATTGCTGGCAGTACAAGCATTGCTTTTCGAACGCTGAATGCGGTCATTCATAACAAAAAGGATATGGAAGCTGTTGCCGCTGAAGCGAAAATGAGCGGCCAGGTGATCCTTATTTTAGACGAAGTCCACCGGCTTGATAAAGGAAAGCAGGATTTTCTTCTTCCTTATTTAGAAAATGGCATGATCATTTTAATTGGGGCAACAACGGCTAATCCCTATCATGCGATCAATCCTGCCATTCGAAGCCGGACACAAATATTCGAGCTGAAGCCGCTTGAAACAGAGCAAATCAAAGCTGCGTTAACAAGAGCCTTACAGGATGAACATCGCGGGCTTGGCGGCTATAAGGTGACAGTGGACGATGAAGCGATGAATCATTTTGCCAATGGATGCGGAGGAGACGTGCGTTCTGCTTTAAATGCACTCGAACTCGCTGTCTTATCGACAAAAGCTGATGAGACAGGGCATATCACAATCACTCTTGCCGCAGCAGAAGAATGTTTACAAAAAAAGAGCTTCTCACATGACAAGAATGGTGATGCTCATTATGATGTCCTCTCGGCTTTTCAAAAATCCATTAGGGGATCTGATACAGATGCGGCGCTGCATTACCTTGCCAGACTGATCGAAGCAGGAGACCTTGAAAGCATTACAAGGAGATTACTCGTGATGGCTTACGAGGACATTGGCTTAGCCAGTCCGCAGGCTGGCCCCCGCGTATTAAGCGCAGTACAAACAGCAGAAAGAGTCGGCTTCCCAGAAGCACGGATTCCCCTGGCGAACGCAGTGATTGAGCTGTGTCTTTCTCCTAAGTCTAATTCGGCATATAAGGCGATTGATGCGGCACTTGGTGACATTCGTACAGGGAAAATTGGAGAAGTTCCAGTTCATTTAAAAGATGCTCACTACAAAGGCGCCACAGCACTCGGAAGAGGCGTCGATTACTTATACCCGCATGATTACGAAAACGGCTGGGTGAAGCAGCAATATTTACCTGATCCGCTGAAAAACAAGCAATACTATGTACCGAAACAAACCGGAAAATTTGAAGGTGCATTGAAACAGGTCTATGAAAATTTAAAACGCCAGAAATAAAAAAAGCCCCCTGCATATTAGCAGGCGGGCTGTTTATTTATCCTTCACACGTGTAATTGGAATATCTTTTAAAAGCTTCATAATGACATGACCACCCATGATCAGCCCGGCAACAGACGGAACGAATGCATTGGATGATGGCGGCATTTGTGCCTTGCGAATCTTCGCTTCATCATTTCCAACTTCTTTTCTGACATCTTCACGAATAACAATCGGACTTTCATCAGAGAAAATGACTTCAATTCCTTTACAAATCCCTTCCTTACGCAGACGTGTTCTCACAACTTTTGCAATAGGATCGGTATGCGTTTTTGAAATATCATCAATTTTGAAGCGTGTCGGATCTGTTTTGTTCGCAGCTCCCATACTTGAAATGATGTTCACACCTCGTTTCAGACACTCTTTCATTAAATGAATTTTATAGTGAATGGTATCTGAGGCATCAATGACATAATCAAGCGGATACTCAAAAAATTGCTCGTATGTTTCCTCTGTATAAAACATCTTCAGCGCAACAACTTCACAATCTGGATTAATATCAGCGATTCTCGCCTGCATTAAGTCAACCTTTGGCTGGCCAACTGTTGATAGCAATGCTGGAAGCTGACGATTTACATTTGTAATATCAATATCATCTTTATCAACAAGAACAATACGGCCAACGCCTGAACGAGCGAGTGCCTCTACTGCGAATGAACCAACGCCGCCCACACCAAGCACTGCAACTGTACTGTTTTTTAGTATATTTAAGCCTTCCTTGCCAATGGCAAGCTCGTTTCTTGAAAACTGATGTAACAAGTGCCTCACTCCACCTTTATTTAAAATGAATCGAAAGAATCATATCATATTCAGACTTCTCCGTCATCCTTCTCTAAAAGAAAAAAACACAAAAAAGTCCCGATGACGCCGCCAGCATTTCCTTCGTTTTGAACCCCGCACCATGCAGGTGGGTGCTTTCTTCCTGACTTTATAAGTCCTCTAAAGAGGCATTTATGCAGAAAGGAAAGGCAAGCTCCCGTATAAAAAAATGTTCGGTCAAAACTAGGTAACCACCGTACGTATCAGGACTTTATTTATTATTGATGAAAGCATATCATAGGCATATTTCTTTTTCAAGCGTTTACATACCTATAAACATGCGTCTATTTTACTGTTTTACTTTTGTTTTAATCGCTAAACTCAGCTCATCAAGCTGCGCCTCGCTTACATGGCCAGGGGCATCTGTAAGAACGCAGCTCGCACTTGCCGTTTTTGGGAATGCAATCGTATCTCTTAAGTTAGAGCGGCCTGCAAGCAGCATCACTAAACGGTCAAGACCCAGCGCGATTCCGCCATGCGGAGGAACACCATGCTCAAACGCATCCAGCAGGAAGCCAAATTGTTCGTAAGCTTCTTCTTTTGAAAAACCAAGTAAGCCAAACATCTTTTCTTGAATGTCCTTTTCGAAAATACGAATAGAACCTCCGCCAAGCTCGTAGCCATTCAGCACAAGATCGTAAGCCTGTGCCTTCATGTCTTCCGGGCTTGTTTCAATTAATTCAAGATCCTCGCGAACTGGCATTGTGAATGGATGATGGGCAGCATAGAAGCGGCCTTCTTCTTCATCTTTTTCAAGCAGCGGCCAATCGACAACCCATAAGAAATTGAATACAGACTCATCGATCAGTCCAAGCTCTTTACCAAGTTTTAAGCGAAGTGCACCAAGCGCATCATGGACAACAGACGTCTTATCTGCAACAAAAAGTAAAAGGTCGCCTTCTTCAACTTGCAGCTGTTCTTTTAATTCAGCTTGCTTTGCTTCATCAAAGAATTTAGCGATCGGCCCTTTTAATTCAGTCCCTTCTGCTTTTAGCCAAGCTAGACCTTTTGCACCGTAGTTCGCTGCAAATGCACCAAGTGCATCAATGTCTTTTCTTGAGTAGTTCGCTGCAGCCCCTTTGACATTGATGGCTTTCACAGACCCACCATTTTTCACAGCTCCGCTAAACACTTTGAAATCGGAGTCTTTTACCGTGTCTGAAATGTTCACTAGCTTCATCTCAAAGCGTGTATCCGGCTTATCAGATCCATAAGAATTCATCGCTTCATCGTATGTCATACGAGGTAATGGCAATGTAAGGTCTACTCCTTTGACATCTTTCATCACCTTCGCCATCATCTCTTCAGCAAGCGTCATGATATCCTCTTGACTCATAAAGGACATTTCAATATCGACTTGTGTAAATTCCGGCTGACGGTCAGCACGCAAGTCTTCATCTCTAAAACAGCGGGCAATTTGATAATAACGGTCCATCCCAGAAACCATCAGCAATTGTTTAAATAATTGCGGAGACTGAGGCAGTGCATAAAATTCTCCCTCGTGTACACGACTTGGAACAAGATAGTCACGCGCACCTTCTGGAGTACTTTTCGTTAAAATTGGTGTTTCAATGTCTAGAAAGCCGTTGTCGTCTAAGAAATGGCGGAATGCTTTTGTGACTTCATGTCGCATTTTCATTGTTTCAAACATTGCAGGGCGGCGAAGATCCAGGTAACGATATTTTAAACGAACATCTTCTGATACCTCATCTGCTTGATCTGAAATCACAAAAGGAGGAGTCTTCGCTTCATTTAAAACGGTGACCGTTTCGACTTGAATTTCAATTTTGCCCGTTTTTAAATTTGGATTGATCGTTGCTTCTTCTCTTGCAACAACCGTTCCTTTAATATCAAGGACATATTCATTACGAATTGATTCTGCTGTCTCAAGCGCCTCTTTTGATAAGTCTGGATTGAAGACAACTTGTACAATCCCTGTACGGTCGCGCAAATCAATAAAGATTAATCCGCCTAGGTCACGCCTTTTTTGAACCCATCCTTTTAATACAACTGACTGACCGATTTGGTTTTCTGTTACTTCTCCACAATAAAAAGTTCTACCAAACACAAACATTCCACTCCTTCTTTACGCTTTCTGGTGGGCCTTCAACATTTGAATCAGCTCATCAAGCTTCACTTCAATTTGTTCACCCGTTGTCGTATCTTTCACATTCACAATTTGCTGCGCAAGCTCATCTTCACCAAGAACTGCAATAAATTTGGCTTTTAATCGATCAGCCGCTTTAAATTGTCCTTTTAGTTTCTTCCCTGTATAGTCCATTTCACTTGAGATACCTTCTTTTCTCAGACGGTTTAATAATGAAACAGAATAATCCTTCGCTTCATCTCCGAGAGCAGCAATGTATAGATCAATACCATCTTGCAGAGGAAGCTCAATTCCTTCAGCATCGATCGCAGATAAGAAACGCTCAATACTCATCGCAAATCCGATCCCTGGTGATTCAGGACCGCCAATTCCTTCAACGAGCCCATCATAACGGCCGCCGCCGGCTAATGTTGTAATCGCACCAAAGCCTTCTGCATTACTCATGATCTCAAATGCTGTGTGATTGTAGTAATCAAGACCGCGTACTAAATTTGGATCAACGACATACTCAATGCCTATATCCGATAAGTATTGTTTAACCTTTTCAAAATAAGTCCGCGATTCTTCATTTAAGAAATCTTGAATGGATGGAGCTGTTGCCATCAATTCATGATCACGATCCTTTTTACAATCAAGAATACGAAGCGGATTTTGATGTAAACGCGTTTGACAGTCGTGACAGAATTCCTCAATTCTTGGTTCAAAGTGCTTGACCAGTGCTGTGCGGTAGTCTGCACGGCTCTCTTTGTCACCAAGGCTGTTAATGACGAGCTTTAAGTTAGAAAGACCTGCTTTCTCATACACACTCATCGCAAGCGAAATGACCTCAGCATCAATGGCAGGATCTTTGGAACCAATCGCTTCTATCCCAAATTGATAAAATTGACGATATCTTCCTGTTTGCGGACGTTCATAGCGGAACATTGGTCCGATGTAATACAGCTTTGTTGGCTGAGCAGGCTGTGCAAACAATTTATTTTCAACATAAGAACGGACGGTTGAAGCTGTTCCCTCTGGACGAAGTGTGATGCTGCGTCCTTTTTTATCTTCAAATGTGTACATCTCTTTTTGAACGATATCAGTTGATTCGCCTACTCCCCGTGCAAACAGCTCAGTATGCTCAAAAATCGGTGTGCGGATTTCTTTGTATTGAAAGGCTGCACATGTATCTCTCGCAATTTGTTCAACATACTGCCAGCGTTCTGACTCTCCAGGTAAAATATCCTGTGTGCCTCTTGGAATATTAAAACTCATTTTTCGTCCTCCTACGACCATCATTCATTTTTTATGTGGACATATAAAAAACCCCCGCCTCTACTATGTGTATAGTAGGGACGAGAGTTATACCCGTGGTGCCACCCTAGTTGGAACATGATCCAGCCATGTTCCCGCTCAAATCCTTAACGCAGATTCACGTTCTCCGCCTATTGACTCATTTTTAGAGCGTTCAGCAGGAAACCTACAGAGTGTTCTTTCGTGATAAATGCCATGCGGATTCGCTTTCAGCCTAAGGCGATTCCTCTCTGCTCACGCAATTTACCCTACTATTCTCTATCATCAGTTCCACATTTTAAATTTTCAAGTGTGTTGATTTATATTATAATAAGGTCGGTGCTGCCACTCTGTCAACCCTTGCCGTGCCTCTTTTTCTTTTCCAGCTCTTCTTTTGACGTACATCCGTATTCAGATGCGGTCTCTTCAAGGAAGCCTGGCTGATCCATTTCGTCGTGCTGCCAGCGGTCGATATCACGATGTCCATTATATTGCACTCGTCCTAATTTTCTGCTTAATCTCATGTTTGTACATCCTTTTATCACATTTTTATTTAGTATAAACAGATTGATTCATTTTTATTAGCGAAACTGCAAGGAATTCATCCACTACATAACGAATTAACATTCATCGGTTTTACAAGGGAGGGGAAAACACCGTTTTGAATCTGAAAAAACACAATCAAATGATGATGCTGCTTACTTGTTTTGTTCTCATCGCGAGTTCTTTGCCTATGACACATGCTACAGCACAAACAGATCAAGCTGTGGTCGCAACTGATGAAATCAATGTGAGGACGGGCCCTGGTTTAAGCTATGGAATCGCAGCTGTTGTAAAACGCGGCGAAAGTTATCCCATTCTCACTGAACAAGGAGAATGGGTGCAGATCCAATTATCAAACGGACAAAAAGGCTGGGTCGTCTCATGGCTGATTACCACATCATCCGGCGCTCAAAAATCCGCGAAGCCAAAGGCGCAAGGTCAAAGCACGGCTGGAGGCAGTACAATTACATCAACAGCTTCCGACCTTCGCATCCGGACAGGCCCTGGGACTTCCTATCAAGTGATTGGTACTTTCCCGCAAGGTGCTACCGCTAAAAAGCTCGAGACAAGCGGCGAATGGACGAAAATTTCGTATAAACAAGCAAAAGGCTGGGTTCACTCTGATTATGTTTCAGGGGGGCAGAAAACTTCTCAATCAAGCTCCGGCGAGTCCTCTCGCTCTAACCAGACAGGCACAGTTGGCGTATCGAGCTTGAATGTAAGGCAATCGGCCGCACCAAATGCACAAGTCGTCGCTTCACTTGCCCGCAACACACAGATCACCATTTTGCGAGAGCAGAACGGCTGGTATGAAATTGAGGGGAAAGGCGTAAAAGGCTGGGTTGCAAGCTATTACATTGTCACAGGCAAAGGAGCAGGCTCTGCACCTGAAAAGAGTTCATCCTCTTCGGCTTCTGAACAAAAAGCGTACATTGTCTATGATGGCACCAATATTCGAAAAAGCGCTTCTACCTCTGCTGGGATTGCAGAAAGAGCAACAAAAGGAGCTGCCTATCAAATTGTTCGCACGCAAGGTGACTGGTACGAGGTGACACTATCAAACGGCGGAACTGGCTATGTGGCGAGCTGGGTCGTTCAAACGAAGAAAAATAGCAGCGACGCGCCAAGACCTCAGCACGATTCATCGTCTGGAACTGGTTCTTTAAAAGGGAAAACGATTGTTCTTGATCCTGGTCATGGCGGAAAAGACAGCGGCACAATTGGCGCAGACGGTGCTTTTGAAAAGAACATCACCATCAAAACCGCCAATTTACTGGCAGGCAAATTAAGGGCTTCTGGTGCAAATGTATATTTAACAAGAAGTGATGATACCTTTATCAGCCTTCAATCAAGGGTGGCAACATCTCATTACCGAAATGCAGATGCATTTATTAGTCTTCATTATGATAGTTTTATGGATCAAAGTGTTAGAGGAAGTACAGCGTATTATTATCAAGCAGCAAAAGATCAGCAATTAGCGTCAAGCGTTCATTCAGAAGTCGCAAAACGCTCTCAAATCCCTGATAAGGGTGTCAAATTCGGAGATTACTTTGTTTTAAGAGAAAACAAACGCCCTTCCCTTTTATATGAACTCGGGTATTTAAGCAATCCTCAGGAGGAAGCGATCATTTATAGCGCCTCTTACCAAGAACGAGTCACAGAAGGAATGACTGAAGGATTAAAACAATATTTCCGTTAAAAAGAAAGAGGCCGCTGCGCCTCTTTTTTGTTTATCCGCAAAAGAAAAAGACTCTAAACAAACTCCCGCACGAGTTCATCTACAGTCTAAAGAGAATCTATTCTTTGCTGTCTATCAAGATCGTGACTGGTCCTGAATTGGTCAATGTCACGTCCATCATCGCACCAAAACGGCCAGTTTCGACATGGATGCCTTTTTCTCTAAGGGTTTTATTGAAACATTCATAAAGCGAGTTGGCTGCATCCGGCTTGGCGGCTTTCATAAAATTCGGCCGTCTGCCCTTTCTCGTATCACCATATAGGGTAAATTGTGATACAGACAGAACGCTTCCTTTTATGTCCAATAATGAACGATTCATTTTCCCATTTTCATCTTCAAAAATACGTAAATGTGCAAGCTTTTCAGCTAAGTAAAGTACATCTTCTTCTGTATCTTCGTGTGTGACACCAACAAGCACCATATATCCTTCGTTGATGGCACCTGTGATCTCTTCTTCTACCTTCACAGATGCATTTGTCACACGCTGCACAACAAGCCTCATAGACGATATACTTCCTTTCTAATTCATGAATCGGCGAACAGAGTAAATGTCTTTGATTTGTTTAATGCGTTCGACCACTTTGTGCAAGTGATTAATATTTTGGATAAAGATCGCCATATGGATCGTCGCCACTTTGTTACGATCAGACTTCCCAGAAACAGAGGAGATGTTCGTTTTGGTTTCGTTGACTGCTTGAAGCACCTCATTGAGTAAGCCGCGTCTATCATATCCTAATATTTCAATTTCCACATTGTATTCTTTACGGTTTTGAGCAGGCTGCTCATGCTCCCACTCGACGGGAATTAACCGCTCCTGCGCTTCTCCTGTCTTCACGTTCGGACAGTCGTCGCGGTGAACAGATACGCCTCGGCCCTTCGTAATAAAACCGACAATGCTATCGCCAGGAACAGGATTACAGCACTTAGATAAGCGGACAAGCAGGTTATCAATTCCTTTGACCCTTACGCCAGCTTCCCGTTTTTTCCCGTGATACGTCTTTGGCTCCACCGTCACTTCTTGAACGGTTTTCTCTTGCTCTTCTTGATCTCTTTGTTTTCTTTCTTTTTCCGTTAAACGATTGGCGACCTGCAGTGCAGTAATGCCGTTATATCCGACTGCTGCATACATGTCCTCTTCGTTTGAAAAATTAAATTTGTCAGCCACTTTTTGCAGGTTTTCAGCGGTCAGAATGTCTTTGACATCAAACTCAAGGTTTTTGATCTCTTTCTCCACGAGCTCTCGGCCTTTTTCGACATTTTCTTCACGGCGCTGTTTTTTGAAAAACTGTCTGATCTTGTGCTTCGCTTGGGAGGTTTGGGCAAGCTTGACCCAATCCTGACTTGGCCCGTAGCTGTGCTTTGATGTCAGAATTTCAATAATGTCACCTGTTTTTAGTTTGTGATCGAGTGTGACCATCTTGCCATTGACCTTGGCACCGATCGTTTTATTCCCAATTTCCGAGTGAATCCGGTAAGAGAAATCAATTGGAACTGAGCCCGACGGCAGTTCAATGACGTCTCCTTTTGGAGTAAACACAAACACCATATCAGAGAAAAGATCAATCTTTAACGACTCCATAAATTCTTCTGCATCTGTGGATTCGTTTTGAAATTCAAGAATTTCTCTAAACCAAGAGAGCTTCTTCTGGAAGACCGCTTCTTCCGTTGATTCTGCTGACTCTTTACCTTCTTTGTATGCCCAGTGTGCCGCAATCCCGTATTCTGCGATTTCATGCATTTCCACTGTACGGATCTGAACTTCAAGCGGATCGCCTTTTGGTCCAATCACCGTTGTATGAAGAGACTGGTACATGTTCGGCTTTGGCATCGCGATATAATCCTTAAACCTGCCTGGCATCGGCTTCCAGCATGTATGGATAATCCCGAGCACAGCATAACAGTCTTTAATGCTGTCAACCAAAATACGAACGGCAAGCAGATCATAAATTTCATTAAACTGCTTATTTTGCAAGACCATTTTGCGATAAATACTATAAATATGTTTTGGTCTGCCGGAAAATTCAGCCTTGATGTTCACCTCAGACACGCGGTCTTTCACTTCATTGACGACCTCGTCCAAGTATTCCTCACGTTCCGCTCGTTTGCGCTTCATCAGATTCACAATCCGGTAATATTGCTGCGGATTTAAATAGCGGAGTGCTGTATCTTCAAGCTCCCACTTAATCTTTGAAATCCCTAATCTGTGCGCAAGCGGTGCAAAGATTTCAAGTGTTTCATTTGAAATTCTCCGCTGCTTTTCCTGCGGAAGATGCTTGAGCGTTCTCATATTATGAAGACGGTCTGCCAGCTTAATCAAGATCACGCGGATATCCTGCGCCATTGCAACAAACATTTTCCGATGGTTTTCGGCCTGCTGTTCTTCTTGTGATTTATATTTAATCTTCCCGAGCTTTGTGACACCATCAACAAGCATTGCTACTTCCTCGTTAAAATGCTCTTTTAAATCCTGTAATGTCACATCTGTATCCTCAACTACATCGTGCAGGAAACCGCCTGCAATGGTTGATGGGTCCATTTCAAGATCAACAAGAATGCCCGCCACTTGAATTGGATGGATAATATAGGGCTCACCAGATTTCCGGTATTGCTCCTTGTGTGCATTTTCAGCATATTCATATGCTCGCTCTATAAATTGAATATGTTCAGCGGACAGGTATTCTCTTGCTTTGTCAATGACCTGCTGCGCCGTTAAAACTTGTTCGTTCGCCATGGAATCACCTTTTTAAATGAAAACTGTATTGTAGTTTATTATCAAGAAAAATTCGATAGATGTAAAGAGAAGAAGTCCGCTAAAAGATTTTTGATAGGAAAAAAGCACCCTTCTTACTGAGTGCTTTTTACGAAAACTCCATTAGTATTGCATTAACGTCATGATGTCGTAGCCGTCAAGCTTCTTTCTGCCGTCCAGATACGTCAGTTCAATCAAAAATGCAATCCCTGCCACAACGCCGCCTAATTCCTCTACAAGCTTAATGGACGCTTCAATTGTTCCACCAGTCGCAAGTAAGTCATCTGTAATCAGGACACGCTGACCAGGACGAATCGCATCTTTATGAATCGTTAATACATCTTTACCATATTCCAAGCCGTAATCGACTTTAACGACTTCACGAGGAAGCTTTCCTTCTTTACGAACCGGTGCAAAACCTACACCAAGTGCGTATGCTACAGGGCAGCCAATAATGAATCCACGCGCTTCAGGTCCAACAATGAGATCAATGTCTCTTTCCTTCGCGTAATCAACGATTTGATCCGTTGCATAACGGTACACTTCGCCTTTATCCATTAACGTTGTAATATCTTTAAATTGTACACCTTCCTTTGGGTAGTCAGGTACAACTGTCACATATTGTTTTAAATCCATCTTTTCCTTTTCCTCCTCGTACGTCAAAGCACAGGTGAGACTTCGCTCATCATGCTATTCAGCCATTCCTTCAGCTCTTTAGCTGAGGAATATGTTAGTGTTTGATCGAGTTCCATCAATCGTTGTTTTGCTGTATAGGATGCTGATGCCGTTAAATCTTTTTTAGGGGCATCAAGTACTATTGACAGCACACCATTCTCTATTTTAACAAAACCGAGTTCAAAAAACACCTTTGTCATAAAAATGATTGTATCTTTTGTCCAGCCTCTATGTTTGGCAAGGTCCATTCCTTGTTCTTTGATAGGAAAACTTCCCCGTTTAAACAAGAACCCATAAAACCATTTGAATTGGTCACGGCTTGGGAAAGAGGACATAAAATGATCTTCTTTTCTTTGAAAAACCGTATAAATTCTGGCAGGCTTTTGATTTTCTAAAAGCTGCTTCAGCAATTGCTCATCTGCGGGAACATCCGCAAAGACCACATATTTGCCCTGTACATCAAACGTTGATACATTTTCTGCATGAACATGATGAATGGGGATATCGACGTCCTGTTTTGTTGCTTCATCAAAACAGACAACCAAAGATTTTTCTGAATCAAGTGTCGAGACTTTCTTCTCCCAATCCTTTTTCCCGCGCAGATCAAACAGCTGCCATTCATCAACTCGTGCATCTTTTAGCATCAGCTGGGGCTTCTTCCGGTTATTCCATTCATTGACGGACATTTCTCCAATCACGGAAATGCGGCTTCCTGGAACAATTTCTTCTTTTAATTTCCCTTGGTGAAAACCGACACAGTCAAGCAGCTTGTCTTCGTCTTTCAGAGACATTTTAATATGGTTGTGATTTGCCCCAATCGTTCGGATATCTTCAAGCTTCGCATCTTCAATCATAATGAACGGTTTTGGGTTTGACATACCGAATGGTGACAGCATCCCCGCTTCCTCAATCGCTTCAACCGTCAATTCGTCTACCTTGCACACGGCATCGACCCGCTGTATTGGAATAAAATCTTCTTCCGTCAATGTTTCATTTGCATATTGATTTAATCTTTCCCTTAGTAAAGCGACATCATCCGCTCGAAGTGTCATCCCTGCTGCCATCGGGTGCCCCCCGAAATGCGGCAGGATGTCGCGGCATTTGCTTAGATGGAAAAACAGATCGAAGCCAGGAATACTCCGGGCTGATCCTTTTGCCATTTGCGTCTCTTCATCTATTCCAAGCACAATCGCCGGACGAGAAAAAGTATCCGTCAATTTAGAGGCAACAATTCCGACAACGCCCGGATTCCAGCCAGCTTTCGCTACAACGATCGCAGACTGGTCATCAGGCGTTTCTTCCACCATTTGAATGGCTTCTTCTGTGATCGTACTGACAATCTTTTGACGTTCTTTATTCAGTTCCTGTACAAAACGAGCGAGCTCTTCTGCTTCATCCTTATCCTCAGTCATCAGAAGATGAACGGCAGGATCTGCCTGTTCAATTCGTCCTACAGCATTTAGCCTTGGCGCAATTTGAAAGCCGACCGTTTCCTCATTGGCTTCTTCTAGAGTGGCTCCCGCTTCTTTCAATAACGCTTTCAGCCCCGGTCTATTCGACTGCCGAAGCTGCACAAGGCCTTTTTTGGCGAGCCACCTATTCTCATCATGAAGCGGTACAAGATCCGCAATTGTCCCGATTGCTGCAAGATCTAACAGCTGAACTGGCAGCTTCCCAAGAAGTGCATGCGCCACTTTAAACGCGACACCTACACCAGCAAGTTCTTTAAAGGGATACTCACAGCCAGGCTGCTTAGGATGGACAATAGCAAGTGCCTCAGGCAGCTCCTCACTTGGTTCATGGTGATCTGTAATGATTAGGTCTAACCCTATTTCTTTTGCAATACGTGCTTCATTTACAGCAGCAATGCCTGTATCGACCGTGATGACAAGCGATGCTCCTTGCTCCTTGATATATCGAAATGCCTGTTCATTAGGCCCATAGCCTTCTTTAAATCGATCTGGAATATAAAAGTCTACTATCGCAGACCGCTCTTTTAATGTATGTAAAAGTACAGACGTACTTGTCACACCATCTGCATCATAGTCTCCGAAGATCACAATCGATTCCTGCTCTTCGATCGCTTTGTTGATGCGCTCTACTGCTTCTTTCATTCCTTTTAATAGAAATGGATCATGAAATTCGGCTTTTTGATCAAATAAAAAAGACCTCGCCTCTTCTACTTCTTCAAGTCCTCTTTTTACGAGAAGCGATGCAGTCAGCGCTGAAATATTCAGATTTTCAGAGAGTGATTTCACTTTTTCTTCGCTTGGATGTTCATATTCCCAGCGCATTTTGGATAATAACATAAATTCACCCCTCAACCACACTATTATACTAGAGTGGCCTGAGGGGTTTCAATTTTTATTTTATGAAATTGTGCTGGAAGATTATTTTTCCTTCCGGTCAAATGATGCTGGCTGTTCTTTTAAAGGCGTGACATGAGATTTCTTTTGAAGATCTCTGTCTGCCTTTTTCGTCGCCGCAGCAGGTGCAGCGGCTGCACGCTCAGCTTTTAATGCTTTTAGTTCACGTTTCAGTTTCACAATTTGGAAGATCCCTGCAAATGCCACAATCAGCCCGCCCATTAAAACTGAACCGATAATGACAAGGATCAGCGGCCATTCAGCCGTTCCAAATAAGTAGTGTACCTCGACAGGCCGTACATTAATCACGGCAAATACTGAGACAATTAATACGAAAATAAATGCGAGTATGATGGTCCATTGTTGTTTGTTCATCTACATATCCCCCAAGCTTTTTCTTTTATTCTTCCCTTTTCGCTGCCTTTTTTAAACACCGAAAGAAAGCAGTGGAAGAAAACCTATCAGCATGGGCATCATCAGCTGCTGAGTTTTTCTTTAATCAGATTCTTTAATTCTTTTCTTTCTCCAGAAATGACAAGGGTATCCCCTTCTTCGATGATGGTATCTGGTCCTGGATTTAAAATCTTCTCATGTGATTTTCTCACAATGGCGATGACTGTTACTTGATAGTTTTGGCGAACATTGAGGTCACCGATGCTTCTTTGAACAGCTGGTGCATTCTTTTCAATTTTAAACCATTCAATCACCAGTTCATCAATGGCTACCTCTACGGTTTCAAGCGCTTTCGGCTTATAGACCATGCCGCCTAAAATAGCCGCAATTTGTCTTGCTTCTTCATCGTTTAGCAGGATGCCAGAAATCGTTTCTTCATGGTCGTCCTCATGAAAATGATACATTTCTCTTCTGCCGTCATCATGTGTAATGATGGCAAGCTTCTCATTATTTCTTGTGATCATTTCGGCTTTATGACCGATACCTGGCAGTTCAGTTTCCCGAACCTTCATAACAGCCCCTCCAATGAATAAAGCCAAATGCCTAAACAGACACTTGCTTTCTATACTGGTCTAAACGTAAGTCATTATAGCAAAAGACCATTTTAAGATCAATGAAACCCGAAATGTTTTTTCCGAAAAAACAGATAGAAAAAGACTGCCAAAAAGGCAGTCTTTCTAGATTAAATATCTTGATCTGTATCAATCTTAGCTGGTTTTTTCAGCTCACGGCCTTTCCACATCAGCCAAATTTGTGCCGCGATATAAAGGGATGAGTACACCCCTGTTAATAAGCCGACAAGTAAGGCGATGGAGAAGTTTGTAATCGACGCTGATCCGAAGATAAGCAGTGCGACAACAACGACAAGTACAGTCAGCACCGTGTTGACAGATCGCGTAAAGGTTTGCTGTAAGCTTAAGTTCACAATGTACGATAGATCTTCAATGGTTTTCGGTTTACGTTTCTTCATTTGCTCACGAACCCTGTCGAAGGTAACGATCGTGTCGTTGATCGAGTACCCAATGACCGTGAGGATCGCGGCAATGAAGGTGACATCCACCTCTAAGCGCGTGATACTAAAGAAGGCGACAATAAAGAATGCATCGTACAGCAGTGAGATAATCGCCGCAATCGCCATCTTATACTCAAAACGGACGGATACATATAAAATGATCCCAATGGAAGCAATGATGACGGCATATAGCGCATTACGGGCAAGTTCTTTTCCGACAGTCGGTGATACTGTACTTACATTCGGCTCAGTGCCGTATTTATCTTTGAAGTAATCCTTCACTTCAGCGATTTTTTCTTTGTTCGGCACCCCGACAAATCGAGCAGCTGCCTGATTTTCTTTTTGCCCCGACAGCACAACACTGTCTGCTTCAAGACCAAGCTTTTTAAAGTCTTGCTCTACTTGTGCAGTTGTCAGCTTGTGATCGCTTTGAACATCAATTCTCGTTCCACTAGCAAAGTCAATACCAGCATTGAGCTTGAAGATCGAAAGGACGATGATTCCCGCAATAGTAACAGCTATGGAGAAAATCATAAAGCCTTTACGTTTGCTGACGAAATCCCATTTATCAAATGGCGTTTTCGGTTCGGTATTTTCTGTTGTTTCGTGGATACTCATGATGTCTTTTTTGCGGACACCAAACCAGCCTTTTTTGCGGTCGAGCGCACGGCTTTCTACAAGCAGTCCAAGAAGGAATCTTGATAGGAATACAGCCGTGATAAAGCTTGTTAAAATCGAGAGGATGAGCATTGTTGCAAATCCTTTTACAGAGCTTGTCCCGAAGAAGAACAGCACTCCGCCGGCAATAATACTTGTTAAGTTTGCATCAAAGATGGTCGCAAATGATCTGCGGTTCCCTGACCTGAAAGCAGAACGGACAGATTTGCCGAGCTTCAGCTCTTCTTTGATCCGCTCATAAGTAATAATGTTGGCATCAACAGCCATCCCTACCCCTAGAATAAGTGCGGCAATTCCAGGCAGTGTCATGACCGCGCCCATCCAGTCAAACACTTGCAGCGTAATGTAGATATAGGCTGAGAGTGTGATGACAGCTATAAGACCAGGTAATCGGTAATAAAGCAGCATGAATAAGAAGATAAATGCGATTCCTACAATTCCTGCGAACACTGTTTCGTTCAGTGCTTGTTCACCAAACTGTGCACTCACAGATGTGGAATATTTTTCTGTTAATTTTACTGGCAATGCCCCGGCATTTAAAATACTTGCGAGGTCTTTTGCCTCTTGGACAGTAAATTTCCCTTCAATTTGTACGTCACTGCTGTTAATCTCTTGATTCACATTTGGTGCAGATACATACTTGTGGTTTGATTTTGAGACTTCTTTTTTGAAGGAATCTCCTTTGTGATAATCAAGCCAAATGACAAGCTGGTTATTCGGCGCCATCGCCGCTACTTTTCTTGTGACGTCACCAAATTTTTTCGCATCCTTTAGTTTAACCGTCACAATTGGCTCATTCGTTTGACTGAATGTTTGTTTTGCACTGTTTTCGACTAGGTCAGCCCCGTTAAGAAGTTCTTTATCATTCGTATCTCTGAAGGATAGCTGTGCTTCAGTGGAAAGAATCTCCCTAGCTCTGTTTTGATCTTTTACCCCTGCAAGCTGCACACGGATACGATTATTGCCTTCAATCGAGATGTTCGGCTCACTTACACCTAGCACATTGGCTCTTCGGTTTAAAGCCTCCACTGTACTAACGAGAACACTATTTGTGATCTTGTCCTCTTTTTTCACTGGATGTACATCATACAGGACTTCAAATCCACCCTGCAAATCCAGCCCTAGCGTCATATCTTTCGCAACAGGCTTTGTCAGTAAGCCCACGCCAGTTCCGATTAACAGAACCACTAAGAAAAACGCAAGAATGCGCCCTTTTTTCATTATGTATTTCCTCCTTAAACACCTGAATCCATTAAGATGGCTTATTTCAACAGTTCATCAAGCATATTCTTGCCATCTTCACTGTCCAAAAAAGCAGACGTTTTAAACGACTGAACGGTTGCATAGTTCATAAATTCGCCTATTTTCACAGATAAAATATCTGCAACCATTTCATGAATCGGATACTCTTGTTTTTTCTTCCACTTCTTATTCTCTAAGTATGACCATAATTCCTCTAAATCTACATCTTTATAGCCCAAAACGATGAATTCTTCAAGCTTACTGAACAGAAAAGGCTTTAAATGGTCTTTGTATATAGCAGCTGGGTGTTGTGTCATTGCGTAGCTCCCCCTTTTCAGTTTTTTATCGAGAGACTTGTCATGCTTGGACGATATACACGCATATCTTATTGTATATGATTCTATGTCGTTTGAGAAGGCAGGTGATCTGTGATTTGACGAAGCAAACGTTTTTAAAGGGGACCATTATTTTAATTTTAGCAGGTTTTATCACGAGAATATTGGGTTTTGTCAATCGAATTGTCATTGCGAGGTTCATTGGCGAAGAAGGGGTCGGGCTTTATATGATGGCTGCACCTACCTTTTTTCTCGCCGTGACGCTCACACAATTCGGACTGCCTGTCGCCATTAGTAAGCTTGTCGCAGAAGCAGAAGCCCGGGGTGACAAACAGAAAACAAAACGTATTCTGGTCATGTCCCTTGCGATAACAGGAACACTCAGCCTGATATTCACGCCGCTCTTTTTATGGTTTGCGCCCATCATGGCAGAAAATATGCTAACTGATCCTAGAACGGTCTATCCACTGCTTGCCATTACACCCGTCGTTCCAGTCATCGCCATTTCCAGTGTGTTAAGAGGCTATTTCCAGGGCAGACAGCAGATGAGCCCGCTTGCGATGTCTCAAGTTCTGGAGCAGGTCGCAAGAATTTCACTAGTGGCAGTATGTACAACGGCTTTCCTTCCTTACGGGATTGAATATGCGGCAGCAGGTGCGATGATTTCATCTGTGATTGGAGAGATGATTTCACTTGCTTACTTACTGATCGCCTTCCGCTATAAAAAGACGATTCGTATTCGAAAACGATTTTTTAAGGCGATTCATGACGGGAAGGACACGTTTAAACAGCTGATGAGCATTGCCCTGCCAACAACAGGCAGCCGTTTTATCGGGAATATTTCGTGGTTTTTAGAGCCGATTGTTGTCGCGCAAAGTCTTGCCATTGCTGGTTATGCAGCTGTAGAGGCGACAAGGCAGTACGGGGAGTTGACTGGTCTTGCCCTGACCCTTTTGACACTGCCTAGTTTTATTACGTATTCACTCTCCACTGCATTAGTTCCGGCGATCAGTGAAGGAATGGAGCAGAACAAACGTAAAACGGTCGAATACCGGCTGAAGCAGGCGATGCGCCTTTGTTTACTCAGCGGAGGCATTTCATGTATTATTCTTTTCGTTTACGCAGAAGATTTAACACTCTTTATGTATGGTTCATCGCACGCGGCCATTTATGTGAAATTCATGGCGCCATTTTTCCTTCTTTATTATTTTCAAGGGCCCCTTCAAGCCGTGCTTCAAGCACTCAATTTAGCTGGTGCGGCGATGACCAACAGCCTGATAGGTGCAATTGTGAAAACAGGGATGATTTTTGTCCTTGCTTCCCAGCCTGGCTTTGGCATTATGGGCGCAGCACTTGCGATCTTAATCGGCATCATCCTTGTCACGCTGCTCCATGCGGCAACTGTCGGAAAGGTGCTGCCTATTCATTTACCATTAAAGGAATATGGACTATGCGTCCTTGTGATTATCGGTACAGGGGCTGTCAGCCTCTGGCTGAAATCTCAAGTAGACGGACTCTTTTCTGCTCCTATTGAACTTGTGACGCTCATTTTTGTTACGTGCACGCTCTATGTCATTCTATTAATCTGCCTAGGGCTAGTGAAACGAGAAGAGCTGCGCCGCATCCCGTTCATTGGGAAGCTGTTTTAGCTCATCTCTTTTTGATCACTTCATCTTTCAAATCAATATAAAATGTTTTTTGATTAAAGCTGCAGTAAGAGATTTGATCGATATCATGATAGCCTCTTTTAGCAAGCTCATCTTTCAGCCACTGTTCATTTTGATTGATTTGCTTAAGGTGGTCATGCTGCACGACACCGTCCGCAACAAGTGGAAGCTCAAGCGCTGCATGTTTGCGCTTGTTTTCTTTTTCGACAACGGCGAGCTTTCCAGACGGCTCTAAAATGGCGTAAGAGACATCCTGAATGCTGTCGATGTTATTTTCTCTTAATTGAATGAGAAGGTCATCAAAATTGTATCGCTGTTTTCTCATTGCACCCTCGTCTATTTTCCCATTGATGATGAGCAGGGCCGGTTTGCCGTCAAGAAAGCGCCGGACGCCTTGGAATTTCAATGAGAGGTAAGCAAGTGTGATTTGAATGAAGGTTAACAGCAGGATTGGCCATACCGTATGTAACATGTGATCCTCTACTTCTTCTATGGCGAGAACCGCAATTTCTGCGATCATCATAAAAATGACTAGATCTAAAATGCTCAGCTCGCCAATTTCCCTTTTGCCCATTAAGCGAAATATAAACCAAATAAGAAAATATAAAATGATGGTTCTCATGGAAATGATCAAGATATCCTGCATGTGATGTAAACCCTCCTTCTCCAACATAGCTTGTGTCAAAACACTTTATTTATGTAGAAAAGAAACGTCTGAAACATGTCTATTTTTTCTTCACTGTGAATACATTTTAGTAAAAGACAAGCTTCGTTCAATTGGAGAGGAGACGAATCTACATGCAGGAAACGAAACATATTGGAAAAGGCATTTTATCCGGCTTAATTGCCATTTTTGTCGTGATGGTTGTCACAAGTTTACTTGTGTCGCTCATGCTTACATTCACAAGTATGCAGGAAACATCATTTAAATGGATGATTATGATTTTGTCCTTTGCTGCCCTTTTATTAGGAGGCATCATTTCTGGAGGGAAAGCAAAGGAGCGTGGCTGGCTGATTGGTGCGGTCACGTCTATCATTTTTTCCCTCACTGTATTTCTATTTCAATATTTGGGATTTGGAAAAACGTTTTCACCAGAGCAGTTTATCTATCATGGAGCATTTTTAGGCATTTGTATGCTGGGGGGAATGATTGGCGTCAATCTTCGAGGCAAATAAAAAAAGAGCGGTTATATCGCTCTTTTTTTTATGGCTATGTATCAGAGGATTAGCCTTTGTCAGCTAATTCTCTAATAGCACGACGATCGAAAGTTAAACGGTTGTTTTCGCTTGTTTTGATGACCACTTTTGATTCATCAATTGAGTCGATTTCACCGTGTAAACCACCGATTGTGACGATTTTATCGCCTTTTGATAAAGATTGCTGCATCTGACGCACAGCTTTCTGTTGCTTTTGCTGTGGACGGATTAACAAGAAGTAAAGCACAGCAAACATGACAACAATCATAATGATTGAACCCATACCACCATCCATTCTATTTCACCCCTTTCTAAAGCATTGTAAAGCCTTTCGTTTATGCGTTAAAAGTTTTTCGCATTCGGTTTGTTAAAGCCGTAACGCTCAAAAAACTCTTCTTTAAAATCACCTAAACGATCCTCACGGATAGCTTCTCTCACTTGCTCCATTAATTTTAACAGAAAATGAAGATTATGATAAGTTGTTAATCGAATTCCGAACGTTTCATTTGTTCTGATGAGATGTCTAATATAGGCACGTGTATAGTTTTTACATGTATAGCAGTCACAGTTTTCATCGATTGGTCTAAAGTCACGCTCATATTTTGCATTTTTCACAACAAGACGGCCTTCACTTGTCATCAAGGTGCCGTTTCTTGCAATTCGCGTCGGCAGTACGCAGTCAAACATATCTACACCGCGAATGGCGCCGTCTATTAAG
Organism: Bacillus sp. FSL M8-0350; assembly: GCF_038593345.1. Taxonomy (NCBI): domain Bacteria; kingdom Bacillati; phylum Bacillota; class Bacilli; order Caryophanales; family Bacillaceae; genus Bacillus; species Bacillus sp. FSL M8-0350. The sequence goes on from NZ_CP151985.1 coordinate 2,570,534, forward strand.
GAGTCTGGTGAGCCGACACCCATTAGGTACCTCGGCTTGTCTGCCGGTAAAAATGGTGTTGTGAACTCTAGTACACGATTCATCACATCTTTTGGTTCCCCTACAGATAAGCCTCCGATGGCGTAACCTGGGAAATCAAGTGAAACAAGGTCTTTTGCACTTTGTTTTCGAAGCTCTTCGTATTCTCCGCCTTGGACAATCCCAAACAGCCCTTGATCCTCAGGACGCTGGTGCGCTGTTAGACAGCGCTCTGCCCATCTGCTTGTCCGCTCCACAGAACGTTTCATATAATCGTACTCTGCAGGATACGGCGGGCATTCATCAAATGCCATCATAATATCAGAGCCAAGTGCATTTTGGATGTCCATTGCTTTTTCAGGAGATAGGAACAGCTTGTCTCCGTTTAAATGATTACGGAAGTGAACGCCTTCTTCTTCAATTTTTCTAAATTCACTCAATGAAAAAACTTGGAATCCGCCTGAATCTGTTAGGATTGCTCGATCCCAGTTCATAAATTTGTGCAGACCGCCTGCTTCCTTTACGATATCGTGACCTGGACGGAGCCATAGGTGGTACGTATTGCTTAAGATGATGCCTGCATCCATAGCCTTTAATTCTTCAGGCGCCATTGTTTTGACTGTAGCCAGTGTACCTACTGGCATAAATACAGGTGTTTCAAAGGAGCCGTGCGGTGTATGAACGCGGCCAAGACGTGCACCTGTCTGTTTACATGATTTAATGAACTCATAACGTATCGGTAATTGCGACAAAAATGAGCCCTCCTGTCTTTGTTGTATGATGTTATTGAATCAGCATGGCATCGCCAAAGCTGAAGAATCGGTATTCCTCTTTAACAGCCTCATTGTACGCTTTAAGTACGTGCTCTCGTCCAGCTAATGCGCTGACAAGCATAATTAACGAGGATTTTGGCAGATGGAAATTCGTGATCATGCCGTCAATTGCCTTGAATGTGTAGCCAGGGTAAATAAAGATCGACGTCCAGCCGCTTGAGGCTTTGAACTCACCATCATGTGCACTTGCAATGGTTTCAAGCGTTCTTGTTGACGTTGTGCCGACTGAAATAATCCGCCCGCCTTCCTTGCGAATGCGGTTAAGCTCATCAGCTGTTTCTTCATTCATTTCATAAAACTCTGCGTGCATTTCGTGTTCTTCAATACGTTCTGCACTTACCGGACGAAATGTGCCAAGCCCTACGTGCAGCGTAATGAAAGCAATGTGTACACCTTTCGCTTTCAGCGCATCCAGCAGCTCGGTTGTAAAGTGGAGACCGGCAGTTGGCGCAGCAGCGGAGCCAACCTCTTTTGAATAAACGGTTTGATAGCGTTCACGGTCGTCAAGCTGCTCTTTAATATATGGAGGCAGCGGCATTTCACCAAGGGATTCAAGCACTTCATAAAAAATGCCTGTATATTGAAACTCGACTTTTCTTCCGCCATGTTCCATTTCCTCTGTGCATACTGCTTTGAGCCGTCCATCACCAAACGTGATAACCGTCCCTTTTTTCACCCGTTTGGCTGGTTTGACAAGTGTTTCCCAGTTGTCTCCCTCTTCTTGTTTCAATAGAAGCAGCTCTACTTTGGCACCTGTATCCTCTTTCATACCAAACAGACGTGCAGGCAGAACGCGCGTATTGTTTAGAACGAGACAATCACCCTTTTGAAAATAATTGATGATTTGTGAGAATGTATCATGTGTAATCGCACCCGTTTGTTTGTTTAAGACCATCAGTCTTGATGCATCTCTTTTTTCAAGCGGCACTTGTGCAATCAATCTTTCTGGTAAATCAAAATCAAATAGTTCTAGCTTCATTTCCTTCACCTATTCTGTAGTTAACTAGTTAACGTTATTTCATCCGTCCAAAGATATTAAGTAATATGGTTAGTACGATGCTAATGACAATGCATGTAATGACAGGAAAAAAGAACGTTACATTCCCTTTTTTCACAAAAATATCACCTGGAAGCTTACCAACCAATTGAAATACTAATCCTGCGGCAAAAAGGACACCACCTAAAATCATTAATATTTTAGGGAATTCAGTCACGAATCGGAACCTCCATTTGAAAATGTTCATACGCTTCTCTTGTGACGACCCGCCCTCTTGGTGTTCTTTGCAGGAAACCAATTTGCAGTAAGTACGGTTCGTACACATCTTCAATCGTATGTGATTCTTCTCCAATTGTTGCTGAGATCGTATCAAGCCCAACAGGACCGCCTCTAAATTTTTCGATCATACTTAAAAGCAGCTTATGGTCTATATGATCAAGGCCAAGCCTGTCGACTTGAAGACGCTCTAGGGCATCTTCCGCAATATCCTGCGTAATGGCATGATTCCCAAGCACCTGCGCAAAATCTCTTACTCTTCTGAGCAAACGATTGGCAACCCTCGGTGTTCCCCGGGAACGTCTCGCAATCTCTTCAGCAGAGCGAATATCGATCCCAATCTCAAACAGCTCGGCTGTTCTTGCCACAATGTGAGCCAAATCTCTTTGTTCATAGTATTCCAATCTTGCATGTACCCCAAACCTATCACGAAGCGGCGCTGTTAACAGCCCGACACGGGTTGTTGCACCTACAAGCGTAAATGGCGGTAAATCAAGCCGTACAGAGCGTGCTGTATCTCCTTTTCCAATGACAATATCTAAACAAAAGTCCTCCATTGCTGGGTACAGCACTTCTTCAATTGAGCGCTGCAAGCGGTGAATTTCATCAATAAACAATACATCACCTGGCTCAAGAGATGTTAAGATGGCCGCCAAATCACCAGGACGTTCAATCGCTGGTCCTGACGTTGTACGCAGCTGAACATTCATTTCATTGGCAATGATCGACGCAAGCGTTGTTTTCCCAAGTCCAGGAGGTCCATATAAAAGGACGTGATCAAGCGTTTCCTGCCTCATGCGGGCAGCTTCAATAAATACGCTGAGGTTATCCTTTACTTTTTGCTGACCGATATATTGGCTAAGTGTCTGTGGCCGCAGACTTTGCTCAATGGCTGATTCATGGTTGTCTGCTTCAGTTGAGACGAGCCGTTCATCCATGAGACATCACCCTATTTCAACATTTTTTGTAAAGCTTTTTTCACATATTGATCGGTTGTGAGATTCTTTTCTTCTTTTAATAATGGAAGAACCTTTTTGATTTCACGATCACCGTATCCAAGGACACTTAAGGCTTCAAGCGCTTCATCTAATGCAGTTTGCTGCGTTTCGACCTGAATGTGGTCCTCGTGATTAAATAAGTTGCCAATCATCTCTGGCACCACATCTGCAAGTTTGCCTTTTAGATCCAGAATGATTTGGCGTGCTGTTTTTTTGCCCACACCAGGGAATTTAATCAGGAACGCTTCATCTTCACGTTCTATCGCTGAAATGACAGCGCCAGGATCCCCGGAAGCAAGAATGGCGAGTGCGCCCTTTGGCCCAATTCCTGTGACATTTAACAGTTTTGTGAACAGCGCTTTTTCTTCTCGTGTTTGAAAACCGTATAACGAAAAGGCGTCTTCCTTTATGTAATGATACGTATAAATCGTTTCTTGTTTATTTACTCGATAGATAAACGGGTTTGGGGTATAGACTTGATATCCCACTCCGCCGTTTTCAATGACAACATATTGCGGGCACACATAATCAATGGTCCCTTTTACAAACTCTATCACCGTTTTCACCTCTTTGACTGTTCTTCATTGTAACATAAATCGAAGAGAAAACCGCAATAAAAGTTAACATACGTTCGCTCAGTACATTTTTATGATGAAACCACGAAAAACAGCTTGCGGCCTTCACACCAGCAAGCTGTTACACGCTTTAAAACGATACTTCATTTCGATAAGGCTTCATGACTTCAAGCACATGCTCAAATTCATCCTTTGTTCGAAAAGGAATGCCTTGCTCAAGCTGCTTTTCCACATGACTTTCTAAACGGGACGTATCAATTTGAAAAAAGAGATGAATAGGCTCCGCCCAGCCGTCAGGCCTTCCATGAAACGTAGAAATCACACCGTCCTCTGATAATCCGATATATCCATTTGCTTTACTTAATGGAGAGATATCATCAATTTGCTTTCTAAAAAGGGCAAAATCCTCTTTTTGTTCTACGAGCGTCCAGCCTTTATACTGCGCCCAGAATGTGTCTTTGTCTTCTAATGATGCCCGGTGTCTTTCAATACTCACATCGCCGTCTAGATAGACTTTTTCAAGCTGGACGGTAATAGAGTTTGACTGCTTTTGCAAGTGTTCTTTCCCTTCCATATCCGCAGCAAAAAAAAGCACACTTGTCATGATAAGTCCTGTAACGAAACATTTCATCTTCACTTTCACTATTTACACCTCTTTAGAACATGAGATCGATGCATGACATATGTAGTTTGACCCATTTTTCTAAACATTAACCAAATCGATCATTCAAATGTATGGTAAGAGTCTTTCGTTGTATCCTTCATTCGTAAATGTTATGTTTTATACAATCCATTGCTTTATCGAATGACACGGTTTTTTCATCATTCGTTTTTCAGCCGCATAAACTGAAACCAAAGAAGGTGAAGTCAATGTCAGATGTCAAAAGATTAGCCGAATCGATTCAATATCATGAAGAGAAACGTTTTCATAAGCTTGCCTATAAACCGGCAGAGCTTGAACTGTGCGGCAAAGGAAGAAGTGCCTATGTCTTTTTATACAAAAAAGACGGCAAGAAAATGGCACTAAAAGTTTTTTTCCCTTCTTATCAGCATATTGCCCGCAAAGAGGCTGCCATTTACGAAAAACTTTCTGGTTCGTCTTACTACCCTGAGATTTATGAGTCTGGGGATCAGTATATTTTAATGGAATATATTAAAGGCTACACATTCTATGAATGCCTTACAAAAGGAATTCCTATTAAAAAACAAATGATTGAACAAGTCGATGATGCGCTGGAGGAAGCGCGCGAGAAAGGATTGAATCCTTCTGATATTCATCTGCGCAATTTGATCTTAACAAAAGAAGGACGGATCAGGGTCATTGACGTTGCCAGATTCACGCAAACGAAAGCATGTCATCAATGGGATGATTTAAAAGCCGCTTATGCCTATTACCAAAAACCTTTTTTCCCTAAAAAAGCACCGCGTCTGTGGCTTGAAGTCATTGCATATTTGTATAAAAAGAACTGGCTGTCCCGCGGGCAGCTTAATAATCGAAATGATTTTTCTGCATAATGAAAGCCGCTCTCTTTGAGCGGCTTTCTGCGTTATTCTGTTTCTACATGGATACTATTGACGTTTAATAGGTTAATGATTTCATTATTCAGCTTAAACCAATGATTGGCTTCTTCAATTTTTTTATACACATCATAGGTAGCTGGACGTTTGAGCTCGAAATCAAGCACTTCCCCATTGTTCATATGAAATGTTACCTTAAATACTTTCATCATAAAGATCACCTTCCACTCTTCTTGTTCGCTAATCAAATAGATCAGCTCTTTTCATTCATTCTCTATTCAACTCGTTTCCCCTCCTTGTTTCCATTCAAACCCAAGAAGTTTAAATTTTGTTTAAATTCACACAACATATCTATCTCTCAGATCTGCAAAGAAGTATATTGATTAAAAAGGAGGCTGTCCTTAATGAAACAGAAAAAGAAACGAACATCTCCCGAAAAACAAACAGTCTTTTTTCATTTAACAGATGCTCTCATTCCAAGTGTGGACATGATGGCATATGCAGCAAAGGCATTTTTTTACCTTTTAAGAAAAGCCTTTTCAGCCGTTTGATAAAACCCCGCACAGCATCGTGCGAGGTTCTTTTTTAGGGCTGATAAATTTGACTTCCCTGACTGACAAACTCCTTCGCCTTCTTTTCCATCTCTCTTTTCACTTCTTCAGATTGATTGCGGATATCATGAGAAATTTTCATACTGCAAAACTTCGGTCCGCACATCGAGCAAAAGTGAGCGGTCTTAGCGCCTTCGGCAGGCAATGTTTCATCATGGAACGCCAAGGCTCTTTCTGGATCAAGTGACAGGTTGAATTGGTCCCGCCATCTAAATTCAAACCTCGCTTTCGATAAAGCATCATCGCGCTTTTGAGCAGCAGGATGTCCTTTTGCTAGATCAGCGGCATGTGCCGCAATTTTATAGGCGATCACGCCTTCTCTCACATCTTCTTTGTTCGGCAGACCTAAATGCTCTTTTGGTGTTACATAGCACAGCATGGCTGTTCCGTACCAGCCGATCATGGCCGCACCGATTGCGGATGTAATGTGATCATAGCCCGGCGCGATATCTGTTGTAAGAGGCCCTAACGTATAAAATGGTGCTTCCTTGCAAATGTCCATTTGCTTGTCCACATTCTCTTTGATTTTATCCATTGGGACATGTCCGGGCCCTTCAATCATTACCTGCACATCATGTTTCCAAGCGATCTCTGTTAATTCACCTAACGTTTCCAGCTCTGCAAACTGCGCCTCATCATTGGCATCAGCAATCGAGCCTGGTCTAAGTCCATCTCCAAGTGAAAAGGCGATATCATATTTTTTCATAATTTCACAAATGTCTTCGAAGTGAGTGTAGAGGAAATTCTCTTGATGATGAGCAAGACACCATCTTGCCATAATTGCACCGCCTCTTGAAACAATTCCAGTCACCCGATCGACTGTAAGCGGAATATATCTTAACAGCACGCCCGCATGAATTGTGAAATAATCTACACCTTGTTCTGCTTGTTCAATTAATGTGTCCCTGTACACGTCCCACGTCAAATCTTCTGCGACTCCATTCACTTTTTCAAGGGCCTGATAGATAGGAACGGTTCCTACTGGGACTGGGCAATTCCGAATGATCCATTCTCTCGTTGTATGAATATCCTTTCCAGTAGACAGATCCATCATTGTATCTGCCCCCCATCTGATCGCCCATGTCATTTTTTCAACCTCTTCATCAATGGATGACGTGACAGCTGAATTACCAATATTCGCATTGATTTTGACATGAAAATTCCTTCCGATAATCATTGGTTCACTTTCTGGATGGTTAATATTCGAAGGAATGACGGCTCTTCCGCTCGCTACTTCCTCTCTAACGAACTCAGGGCTTAGCTCTTCTCTTATTGCGATAAACTCCATTTCAGGCGTAATGATGCCTTTTTTGGCATAATGCATTTGCGTCACGCGCGCTCCTTGTTTCGCGCGGAGCGGCTTATGATGAAAATCAGTTTGGACAGAATGGAAGGACTCCTTCTCCCTTGAACGATATCCGTTATCTTCCGGTTTTACATAACGCCCTTCATAGCTTTCTGTATCTCCTCTTTCTTCAATCCATGCTGCCCTAAGACGCTTTAATCCCTTTGTGACGTCAATATGAACGTTCTCATCAGTGTACGGTCCACTCGTATCGTATACACGGACTGGTTCATTTTTTATGCCGCCCGCCTCTGTCACAGTATGTGAGAGCGCAATCTCTCTTTTCGGCACTAAGATATCGGGCCTTGATCCTTTCTCATACACCTTTCGGCTGCCGTCAAAGCTGGATAATAATGATTGGTTGGATGGGACACTTTTCTTTTCCTTCATTTGCTGTTCTCTCCTTTTCTTCTTGTCACCCGACAGGATGGAATCAGCACCAGCAAAAAACCAGGCTCTATTGAAAGAACCTGGTTTCGTCGTCAGAAATAAACATGCATATCATTGATAGGATACATGCATCATCTTCAACTTCCCCACGCTGGTACGAGCCAGATCAGGTCCAAAGGGTTAAGAAGCTTATGCTACTCTCTCAGCCCATTTACGGGCACCCCTAGTCACTTTTATTGATTTCCACATCAGTGTAGCATAGAGACATCATGAAAAAAAGAGAATTCAGGAAAATAGTTCCTTTCCCCTACAAGCTTTATGGAGTATATTGATATACAGATTTCTATACATGATCTGTCTCTCTCATTTCAATTAAATCTGAAATAATCGTTGATCCTTTTCTCCTATTATGTATAATTAATCTAAACGGAGAATTTTTATACAATTTATTCAAAGGAAGTTCTAGTCGATTGCAAACATTTCTCACATTTATCGTCGTAGGATTCTCAATTGCTCTGCCTGTTGGAGCGATCACGGTTGAAATGACAAAACAGGGACTCAAAAACGGATTCTTTCATGGTTTAACTGTCGGAGCAGGCGGTATGACCATAGACTTATTACTTATCTTGGCTTTATATGCTGGATTTGCTCAGTTTTTATCTTTGCCGTTTGTTCAAATCCCGCTCTGGCTGATCGGAGCTGTATTTTTAATGATTCTCGCATACGACTCCATTAAACACGCGGATCAAGATATCCATTTAGCAGGAGAAAAGGTCAATAAATCATTCGCAAAAACATATCGAAACGGCTTGCTCGTGGCGGTATCTCCTGGAAATCTTGTGTTCTGGGTTTCTGTTTTTGGTGCTGTACTTGCGGATGCGTATACAAAAACAGATTCATCTGAATTTATGCTGGCTGCCGGCGGTATCTTGGCAGGGATTTTCCTTCATGACATCGGTCTTCTCACACTTGTATCGTTAACAAGAAAAGTGATGAATCGGACGATGATCAAGTGGACATCCATTATTGCTGGTATTTTATTACTAGGGTTTGGCTGTTATTTCTTTTACGAATTTTATATAGGCATCAAGGTTTATTTTTAAGAAAAGGCTAAAGTTCGTGATGAACTTTAGCCTTTTTGTGTCAAACTATCGGGTCATGCCTGTTTGGCCTGTTTCAAATTGCGTTCTTCTCATGTCTCTAAAGCGAGTGAATGCACCTTCATCTTTTATGACTTGGACTGCTCTTCCATCCGCATAACGAGTCGCTGCTTCTTCTACTTGTGATACGCCTTCTGACGTCAGGCGGCCATCTGATTTAATGGCAATATACACATTCTCATCCGTCACCATGACTTGAGAGTCTGCCACGTGATTCATTTTATTGACGCGGTTGGCAATTTTTCTTGAACGCTGAATGTTCTCTTGTTTATCATAGCCTGAGAACGACATTTGGTTATGATAGTTCATATCTCCATGACTGTAGCGTCCATCTCCACCTGTGAGAGGCATTCGATCATCCGTTTGAGGACGTGTACGGTAATCAACATTTGTTGTATTTCTCCCGTTCATTCCCTCCATAAGTTCAGAAACTGGTCCTTGATGATCTTGGTTGTTGTCTTCCGCTCGTTGATTTGAATGATAACCAACCGGCTGGCCTGATTGATTATGACGTGTATCGACACCTGCGTTATTATTTGCACCACATGCCGTTAAACCAATAGGAAGAAGCACTAATGCGATTGTTTTTTGCCATTTTTGTCTCAAACGAAAAACCCCCTGTACAAATTCAATCTCATGAGCGCGAAACAGGCTCTGTTTTAGCATGTACAGTTAGGAAAAAAATCAAGCTGTCAGTTATAAACAAAAAAAGGAACGATTGAGATCGTTCCTTCTGTCATTAATCTTCTTCCTCTTCCTCCGGCCTTGCAAAAACGGATTGACCTGGATATGGCTGCATATAAGGCTGAGCTGGATAAGCCCCCATTTGGCCATAAGGAACAGGATTCGGATCATGTCCTGGCCAAGGCTGATGATGCTTCATGCCATCATCGCATCCGCAGTCTCCCTTTCCATATGCTGGATTTGAAACATTTGGATAAAACCCTTGATTTGCGTTAGCATTTGCGTTGGCGTTTGAATGCATATGGTGATGCCAGTGATGTCCGTCGTTTGCATGGTGCTCATGATTCTCTCCGTAGTAAGCTGGCGCTTGATACGCAGGATAATACGGATGAGCCGGGTATGGATATGGCATCATATGATGATGATAATATGGCTGGATTGGATAACATAGGCCTGATCCCGGTAAAATTGGCGATGCCGGCACCATTTGCTGCGGATATGGATACATCGCCGGCATGTAATGACCATAACCAAAATAAGGATCATATGGTTCATGATGATGGTGCTGATGATGATGCTCGTTATTTTCAGCCACTCCCCCTACCGCTGCCCCTCCCATATTTGGCATTTGCGGGAAGTTAGGAAGGTTCGGATAATTGCCATGCTCCATGTCTTTTCCCTCCTCTTTTTGATGCGGAATATGAATAAACGGATCATACCCCTTCGCCACTTCTTCTTTTAGATGACCTTTATTTTCATGATGAAAATGGTCCTTGTTATCTTTATGTTCCTTATTTTCATGATGAAAATGATCCTTGTGGTCTATATGTTCCTTATTTTCATGATGAAAATGATCCTTGTTATCTTTATGGTCTTTATTTTCGTGATGAAAATGATCCTTGTGATCCTTTTTGTGATGAACGTGATCTTTTTTCTCATGATGATCTTTTTTGGGAGGAGGCGTGAATGGCTGATAGAGATTGGTCTGATAATAGTTCACATCGACTTGCGGAAAAACTGGCTGCTCGATCTTTGGCACTGGCGGTACATATGGTACCGGTTCATTTGGCTTTTCCTTCGGTTTCGTATCTTGCACTTGCACAACATCTTTTGGCTTTTCTTTCACATACGGATGTTCTTTCGTTTTTGGCATTTCTTTTGCTTTGTGATGATCTGTTTTCACAGGAACACCACTAGATGGAATTTTAATCTTCATACCCGGCATGATCAAATCAGGATTACTGAGCTGTGAATTTAGTTTTTTCAATTCTTGAAAGTCGACTCCGTATTTCTTTGAAATTTTCCAAAGGGAGTCTCCTTTTTGCACAATATGAATTTTCAACGTTTTCCCCTCCTATGCAAAACGTGAACGTAACGGTTATGTCAGAAGTACAATATGTTTCAACATAAATTTATGCCTATTTACAAGCCGATATGATAAAAACTTGTTTTCTGATAAGAGGGGCTGATTCATTATTTAATGGTGAGCATTTTCTTGAGTGCAAGCAATGCGTCTTTCGTGATGTCTTCATTGACCTGTATCAACCCGGCCGGCTGACCCTTCTCAATGCTTTCAAGTGACCATAACAAATGAGGCAGATCAATCCGGTTCATAGTCAAACATGGACACATATCTGGGTTAAGGGATTCAATTTGTTTATCTGGGTGCTGCGCTATGATCCGTTTGACTAAATTCATCTCTGTTCCAATCGCCCATTTGCTTCCTGCTGGTGCCTGTTTGATCGTATCAATAATAAATTTCGTTGAACCTGCTAGGTCAGAAGCCCTTACGACCTCATGCGTGCATTCAGGATGGACAAGAATTTGAATGTCACGGTCTTTTTTTCTCATTTTTTCTATATTCTGAACGGTAAACTTCTCGTGTACGGAGCAATGGCCTTTCCATAAAATCATCTTAATACGAGAAAGCGGCTGATCGGTGATGAGCTTTTCTTCTATCTGATCCCACACAGCCATTTCTTCTAGCGGAATACCTAAATCAAAAGCCGTATTACGCCCTAGATGCTGATCAGGGAGAAACAGAATCCGCTCTTTTTGTGTCAGTGCCCACTCGAGTACTTTTTTAGCGTTTGACGAAGTAACAGTCGCCCCGCCATGCTTGCCGACAAATGCTTTAATATCTGCTGTTGAATTGACGTACGTAAGCGGAAGTATTGTATCCCCAAACAGATCAGTGAGCTGCTCCCATGCTCTGTCTGTTTGTTTCATGTTCGCCATATCTGCCATTGAACAGCCCGCCCTCATATCTGGCAAAACGACGCTTTGATTCTTGTTTGACAGCATATCTGCCGTTTCTGCCATAAAGTGAACACCGCAGAACACAATGTATTCAGCCTCGTGATTGTCGGCAGCTATTTGTGCCAGCTGCAATGAATCTCCTGTTGCATCTGCAAATTCGATGACCTCATCCTTTTGATAATGGTGGCCCGGTATAAAAAGCTTTGAGCCAAAAGCCCGCTTAATTTCTAACACTCGCTGCTTCATCTCATCTTCAGAGCGGTGTTTATATTCATCTGGCATCATGACTGCATGTTGATTGGCTAATACATTAAGCATGGACATGAGTTGTTCCCCCTTTATGACTGAATTCCATATTCATACTAAAATCAAATGCTGGAGCAGAATGTGTCAGAAAGCCAAGTGAAATAAGGTCGACTCCTGTGCCCCTGTAGCTTGGCAATGTCTCTAGCGTGATGCCTCCTGAAGCCTCTGTCAGAATGGACTCTGGCGTCATTTGTTTAAAACGTTTTACTTCGTCCGGAGAGCAGTTATCAAACATAATGACATCCGCTTTTGCATCAATGGCTTCTATAAGCTGCGTTTCTGATTCAATTTCCACTTCAATTTTCACCATATGACCGGCATATGCTCTTGCTTTCTCTACAGCTTCACGGATAGAACCGCATGCCGCGATATGATTATCTTTAATCATCACCCCATCCGATAAGCCAAAGCGATGATTCTTTCCACCGCCTGTCTTTACTGCGTATTTTTCTAACATACGCAGGCCGGGTGTCGTTTTTCTCGTATCACAAATCGTAATAGACGGGTCAGCTAATCTGCGGACCGCCTCATGTGTTAAGGTGGCGATACCTGTCATTCGCTGCAAAAGATTTAAAATGACCCTCTCTCCCTTTAATAAGTCGTTGACTGGGCCCTTTATTTTCGCCAGTACAGCGCCTGAATGAATCCAATCACCTTCTTGAAAATACAGCTCCGTTTGAATCTGTTCATTCAACAGGCCGTACCCTAGATCAATCACTTGTGATCCTGCCAATACACCAGATTGTTTCGCAATGATAAAAGCTGTTCCCTTCTTGTCTCCAAAGATGGCATCTGCTGATACATCTCCAAAGCCAATATCTTCTGTAAAAAAATGAGTGAGCATTTGTTTTAACTGTAAACGTTCCATTTGGCACCGATCCTTTCATTTTTCATGATATGAATTTGACCTTTTTCATGAACAATCTGCCTGCCCTGCCACAACGCGTCGCTCCGCTCTGGATAATCCATTCGATAATGGCCGCCTCTGCTTTCTGTACGGAGTAATGCAGATTTAGCAAGGCAAACCGCCAATGCCCATTGATTGCTTAATTCGATCTGTTCATTTGTGATATCCTTCACATTAATTTGCTGAAAATTGACACGTTGTAACGAATGGAGTAAAGTCTGCAAGCCCTTTTCATCTCTCACAATGGCCGCAAATGTAGTCATCCATTGTCTCAGCTGAGTTGTTGAAATCATTGGAACCATCCATATTTCTTGAATGGAAAAAGGTGGACTTGTTTCTTTCTGTTTAGGCAGTTGTTCAATTCTCTGTGCCGCTTTGCTGCCTAACACGAGACCTTCCAGAAGAGAATTACTCGCCAATCGATTCGCACCGTGTAAGCCAGTGCAGGCCGCTTCTCCAATGGCAAATAGCGCTGGAACAGTCGTTTCTCCATATTCATTGACGCTGATGCCGCCCATTAAAAAGTGCATACCGGGGGAAATTGGCAGCCTGCCGCTTTCCATATCAACGCCTGCACGCTGGCACATCTGAGCTATGGCCGGAAAACGAGCTGAAAAATGCGGGATATCATGGATGTTAAGATACAATTGATGACCTAATTGCTGCTCATGAAAAATAGTTCTAGCGACCACATCTCTAGGTGCTAAATCAGCTTGTGGGTGAATACCTTTCATGATCCGCCTGCCTGTTTCATCTTCTAAATAAGCTCCCTCTCCCCGTACTGCCTCTGAAATGAGGCCAACTACTTTTCCAGCGATTGTTAAAAGAGTTGGATGGAATTGAACAAATTCGAGATCCACTAATTGTGCCCCGGCTCGATAGGCCATCATCAGTCCGTCTCCTGTGATAGAAGGATCATTTGTGTTTGTCTCATACAGGGAGCCGCAGCCGCCAGTTGATAAAACAACGGCATCTGCGGTCATCGTATGTACGTGTCCTGTCTCGTCTTTCCATACAACACCCGTACATGTCCCTTCATGAATCAATAGATCAATGACATGATGATATTCGTATAAATGAATATGTGAGCCGAGCTGACTTTTCATAAACTGTACAAGGGTTTTACCTGATTGATCTCCTCCTGCATGCAAGATGCGATGAGTGGTATGTGCTCCCTCTTTGCCTAATTGCGGCTCTCCTGCCTCATCTTGATCAAATGGACAGCCTTCTGCTACGAGCTGCTCCACAAGGTGTTTTCCAAGTCTCACGATTTCTTGTACGGTTCTTTCATCATTGTGATCACAGCCGGCAGCTAGTGTATCTTGCACATGCTGCTCAGCTGAATCATGTGCTGAAAAGGCAGCAGCGATTCCTCCTTGAGCCAGCATGGAATTACTAGATGAACATTGTTTTTTTGTCATCATGATGACCTGGCAGCTTTTCGAAATGGTTTTTGCAAAGGAAAGCGCTGCAATGCCTGATCCCACCACAATAACTTTTTTGATTGATGACACCATTGCCCCTCCTGTCATTTACACCTGTCTTGACACATATCATTACACAACACTAAAATAAATACAAGAAAAAATTTTCACACGGGAGATGGATGGGTTGGTTTATTTAGATTACGCAGCTTCTACACCTGTTTCAGAGGAAGCGCTGCATGTTTTTGAGCAGCTAAGCAAAAATTTCTACGGAAATGCAAGCAGCCTTCATGATGCTGGGGGAAAAGCAAATGACATATTGACTTACAGCAGACAATCACTCGCTGCCATGATCGAGGGTGAACTGGATGGGATCTATTTTACAAGCGGTGGAACTGAATCCAATCTCCTTGCGATTCAATCGATCATCAATGGACTGCCAGCACATCAACAGCATGTCATCACAACTTCGGTTGAGCATCCTTCTGTTCATTATGCAGTTAGCAGCTTAGAGCGTCTTGGCATAAAAGTCACGATCATTGAACCGAATCAGGATGGAATCATAACAAAGGACATTCTCAAAAAAGCATTATTGCCTGAAACAGGACTAGTATCTATTCAGCATGCTAATTCAGAAACAGGAATTATCCAGCCGCTTGCTGAATTAGCGCCTCTTTTAAAAGAAAGGAACATTCTTTTTCATACAGATGCTGTGCAAACATTTGGAAAGATTCGTGTGTCCATCAAAGAACTTGGAGTCGATGCTGTGTCCATCTCAAGTCATAAAGTGTATGCTCCTAAAGGCGCTGGTGCCGTTTATATGGGCGCTCATGTTCCTTGGAAACCTTTATATACAGGAGCAGTTCAGGAAAATGGCTTACGTCCAGGGACAGTAAACGTTCCATGTATCGGTGCTTTTGCTGCCGCAAGTGAACAAGCGATGCTTAGGCTGGATGAACAGCAAAAATTAGATAAGCAGCTGCGTGATTATTTTCTTCAGCAATTAAAAATAAGACAGCTGCCAGTTCGTACACTTCAGGACAATGACAATCGCCGCACGCTTCCTCATATTATTGGTTGTTTTTTTGAAGGGTTTGAAGGACAATATGTAATGTTAGCATGTAACCGGCATGGGATTTGTCTATCTACTGGAAGCGCATGTGCTTCCGGTTATCACCATCCTTCCCCTGCTGTGAAGGCATTGCGTGTATCAGATCGTGATGCCCTACAATTTATTCGACTATCATTTGGATATCAGTCATCAAAAGATGACATCGATCAGCTTTTGCATACATTTGAGCATTTGCAAAAGGAGAAGAAGGGAGCTTAGGACGTGGAGCAAGAGAGGAAACTCATTGGCGAAGAAAGAAGAAACGCCATTTTAGAGTGGCTGAAAGAAACAGACACACCGCTTACTGGAAGCTTTTTAGCTAAAAAGGCGGCTGTCTCTCGGCAAGTCATTGTACAAGATATTTCATTATTAAAAGCAAAAAACGAACCCATTATTGCCACAAGCCAAGGCTATGTGTATATGGCAGCGCAGCATGCGCCAGAAAGAGAAATTGAACAAATCATCGCCTGCAAACATGATCCTGCTCGTACAGAAGAGGAACTGACCTTGATTGTTGACTTTGGAGTGACGGTGAAAGATGTGATCATTGAGCATCCTGTTTATGGTGAACTAACGGCCTCTATTCGCGTCAGCACACGGAAACAAGTCGCTGATTTTGTCCATCATATTTCTAACACCGGCGCGTCCTACTTGTCAGAACTAACAGACGGCGTGCACCTGCATACTCTCACTTCTTACAGCCAAAAGCAGCTTGACCAAGCCATTCAAGCGCTGGATGATGCTGGGTTTTTAATAAAAGATTAAAAAAATAGTGTCCTCACGGGACACTATTTTTCATTCGTTAATTCATATGTTTGATAGCTGCCAAGCAGCTTGACCTCACAGCCAATCGCTTCTAATTCTTGAATCGCACCAGGGACGAGGACATCATCCATTTCTTTTTCAATGTCAATAATAAATAAATAATGTCCAAGACCTGTTTTTGTCGGACGAGATTCAATTTTTGACAAGTTAAGATTCCGCCAAGAAAAAGCAGACAGCACGCGGTGCAATGCGCCTGATTGATCATCCTTAGGCAGACTGACCACAATGGTCGTTTTTGGCTTTGATGAGAAACCAGAATTCATTGGGAACGATGCGTTAGGATCTTTATGTAAAATCACAAAGCGTGTATGGTTGTGCGGATAATCATGGATGTCTTTTTTTGCAATCGCCAAACCATACGTTTTTGCGGCAATTTCATTGGCAATAGCCCCGACAGCTTCATCTGGATGCTCACTGATGTATTTTGCTGCATAGCCTGTTGATTCCACTGGCCGATGAGGAATATGAGGGTACTGCTTTTTCAGAAATTGATGACACTGGGCAATCGCGTGAGGATGCGATTGAATGACATCTAACGTCTCCCAGCTCTCCGCTCTTGATGGGTGGACAAGCAAATGCTGCCGAATTGGTGCTGTCATCTCCCCCACAATGGACAGCGCTTCTTCATGAATTAAATAATCAATCGTTAAGTTCACAGAGCCTTCGAGTGCATTTTCAAGTGGAACGACCGCCAAATCGACTTCGCCTTTTGACACAGCATCCATACATTGCGGAATCGTTGCATAGGCACGCTGCACCGCATCTTTTGGAAAACAAGAGCATACGGCCAAATGAGTAAATGTTGCCTCTGGTCCAAAATAACCTACAGTTAATTGCTTCATCTGCTATGATCTCTCCTTTTACGCCCCAGAACCTAGAATTTCGACTTTTTCGACAAATTCAAGCTTTCTTAATTGATTCATGACGGTGTTGATATCATCTGCCATACCAGCTGTACTAATTGATAAGGTGACATTCGCTCTTCCTTGCAGCGGAATCGTTTGGTGAATGGATAACACATTACAGCCAGAGTCAGCCACAATTTGAAGCAGTCTTGATAAAGCCCCAGACCGGTCCTCAAGGTGGAAAAACAATGTGATGATCTGCTCTTTCACCATTGTATAAAATGGAAAAACAGCATCTCGGTATTTATAAAAAGCACTGCGGCTTAAATCCGCTTTTTGAACAGCATCGGCAACTGAATCCGCTTTTTTGCGATCGAGAAGCTTTTTGACTTCAAGCGTTTTTC
Organism: Bacillus sp. FSL M8-0350; assembly: GCF_038593345.1. NCBI lineage: Bacteria > Bacillati > Bacillota > Bacilli > Caryophanales > Bacillaceae > Bacillus > Bacillus sp. FSL M8-0350. The sequence goes on from NZ_CP151985.1 coordinate 2,588,020, forward strand.
GCATCGCATCTGGAAGTACATCCTCTCTTACTAAATAGAACGTTTCTTCTTTCACCTGTTTTCTCCCCTTTTAAAAACGGGAGAGCCCATGGTCTGGACCCTCCTTTTGATCAATCAATAAATTCGAATTCAAATTCAAGCAGACGAATGATGTCGCCATCTTTTGCTCCACGCTCACGCAAGGCATCATCGACACCCATTCCACGCAGCTGTCTAGAGAATCGTTTAACAGATTCATCTCTTGAGAAGTCTGTCATCTTAAACAGACGCTCAAGTGCTTTACCCGTTAAGACAAATGTGCCATCAGGATCTCTAGAGATCTCAAATGGTGCATCGCCTTCATCAAACCTGTACATCACGCGGTTATCCGACAGCTCCTCTTCATTATAGAGCGGGAATTCCGGTGTTGTTTCAAGCTGATTGGCGATTTCAAATAAGAGCTCACGTAGCCCTTCTCTTGTGATCGCACTAATCGGGAACACTTTATAGTCATCCGTTAATTTTTCTTTAAATGCCTCTAGATTGTCAGCTGCATCTGGCATGTCCATTTTGTTCGCAACAATGATTTGCGGACGCTCTGTCAATCTCATATTGTACTGCTCAAGCTCTTCATTAATCGTCACGTAGTCTTCGTATGGGTCACGCCCTTCAAGTCCAGACATATCAATGACATGGACAATGACACGTGTACGCTCAATATGACGTAAAAATTGATGACCTAAGCCAACGCCTTCGTGCGCTCCTTCGATCAGTCCTGGCAGATCCGCCATAACAAAGCTTCGGTTATCGTCTGTTTCAACAACCCCGAGGTTCGGTACAAGCGTTGTAAAATGATAATCCGCAATTTTTGGTTTCGCAGAAGAGACAATCGAGAGCAGCGTTGACTTCCCGACACTTGGGAAACCAACAAGTCCAACATCTGCAAGTACTTTTAATTCTAAGATGACGTCACGTTCTTTACCTGGCTCACCGTTTTCAGACAGCTGTGGTGCAGGGTTTGCTGGTGTTGCGAAGCGTGAATTCCCACGTCCGCCACGTCCGCCTTTGGCAATTACAGCCCGCTGCCCATGCTCTGTCAAGTCAGCTAGTACTTGTTCCGTCTCTGCATCTGTCACAACCGTACCCGGCGGAACTTTGACAATCATTTCTTCCGCATTTCGGCCATGCTGGTTTTTACTCATTCCGTGCTCGCCGCGGTCAGCCTTGAAATGGCGCTTATAACGAAAGTCCATTAACGTTCTAAGTCCTTCGTCTACTTCAAATACAACATCTGCACCATTTCCGCCGTCGCCGCCTGCTGGGCCGCCCTTTGGTACATATTTTTCACGACGGAACGCCACCATACCGTTTCCGCCGTCACCGCCTTTAACATACACTTTAACCTGATCTACAAACATAACTTCCTCCGTTTCTCTGCATCACATATCTCGTTCTTGCCTCAAACAAAGCTCAATCATGGACTCATGAGGCGTCACATGAAATTGCGTTATACTCATACATGGATAGTTTGCGTCATGAAACGCATTTAACGCATCCAAACTTGTTAATTTTCCTTTGAAATCAAAATATAAGATCACATCATTTTCTTCATGATCTGTTTGGAAAGTGACCGTTAAATGATTTTCAGTTTTTTGGCAAACTGATTGATCGAATATCGAAAACAACTCCTGTGATACCGTTAGCAGCTGCGATTCATATGCTGATAAGTCTCGGGTTTCACCAAGCACTTCATATTCTAAGGTGATAAAATGCGACTCCCAATTAAATGTTAGAAAGTAATAGGCCAATTGGGGAATTTTTAAATTTGAGAGTTTGGATTCATGCTGTGCTTCAATGACCATTTCTTCTATAATTTCAAACACGCGGTCATATTTTTCTAATGTCAAGTTGCCTTTGATCAGCTGTAATTTATTCATCCAGTCGTGTCTTGAACGACTGAGCAGATAGATCAATTCATTTGTTAATGCAACGTGAGTTAATTTTTCATTTTCTTTACTTGGTATCTCTTCCATTATCGCACTCCCAATCGTTTGGTCTCTCTTTTAGGAGTCTTATCATCAATATGTCTCCCTGAATTATAACAGAGAAGACAGCATAGAAAAACACTAGTTATGTGAGGAAAGGTTGTTTTTTCTGATCGTATAGGAGAAAATGAGGCAAAGTCAGCAAACGTTCTTTGATATTTATGGAGTGCATCTTCTTTTATCATCTTCGGTACTGCTTGTAAAAAGTGAAAAAACTCCAGTCAATGACCGGAGTTTTTAGCAATTATTGTGCCGCAGGATATACGCTCACTTTTTTACGGTCACGACCGAAACGTTCGAATTTAACTGTTCCGTCGATTTTAGCGAAAAGAGTGTCGTCGCCTCCGCGTCCAACGTTTTCACCTGGATAGATTTTCGTTCCACGTTGACGATAAAGGATAGAACCACCAGTTACGAATTGACCATCAGCACGTTTAGCGCCTAAACGTTTAGACTCAGAGTCACGTCCGTTCTTTGTAGAACCTACCCCTTTTTTAGATGCGAAAAATTGAAGATCTAATCTAAGCATGAAGTTCACCTCCTATTTTTTTGTTGATATTCTCACATAATCGTGATAATCTCGTTCAATTGTCTCTAAGGAAACGACCATGCCTTCTAAAAGCAGCTGGGCTTTTTCAAAGGATACTGGATCTGTATCAGCCGGCAGTTCAAAAGAGAAGTAGCCGCCATCTTCACCAATATCAAGCAGTGGGTCCAATCCTGTCAGTGCAATAATTGAATTGACTGAGCCAAAAACAACAGCAGATACACCTGCACAAACGAGATCCTGACCTTTTTCAGCAAACTCGGCATGTCCAGTCATCTGAAAAGACGTAATGCTTTCATCTGCTGAAGACCGAGTAATGGTTGCTTTGATCATATCACTCACACGCCTTAAGCGTTGATTTTTTCGATAACAACTTTAGTGTAAGGTTGACGATGACCTTGTTTCTTGTGGTTGTTTTTCTTCGGTTTGTACTTGAACACAGTAATTTTCTTACCGCGACCTTGTTTTTCAACTTTAGCCGTTACTGTTGCTCCAGCAACTGAAGGGTTACCCACTTTGACAGTGTCTCCGCCGACAAACAATACGTTTTCGAAAGTTACTGTTTCACCTGCTTCAGCAGCTAGTTTTTCAACATAAACAGTTTGACCTTCTTCAACTTTTACTTGTTTACCACCAGTTTCGATAATTGCGTACATCTCTGCACCTCCTAATAAACTCAGACTCGCCGAATACAGGGGGCCATAGGCACTTTACACCTGCTCCGCGCGGTTGTAGCACGGGTGCTACATATCCATAACATTAAAAAATATATCAAACTAGACGCAGAATGTCAATGTATTTTCACTATTAGTACGGTAAAAGAAGCTCTTCCATTGAGGAGGTGGTTCTGCGATCTGAAAAATACGCATGGAGCAGTTCATTTTCATCAAGCTGGCTCATCTTCACGCCATCTCTTTCAATAATAATCGGATGCTTGCAGCCCCTTTGAAATCGTGCCATCACTTCGTATACTTTTTCCTCTGCACTTGCTCTCAGCGGAATCAGTTTTTCTACCTTCTGCTCTTTTTTACCGTAATACCGTTCTAGTAAGAAGCGAACCCTGACGTAATGCCGCTGCCTGTGTTCCATCACGAGTGAATAAGCTAAAAAAGTAAGCAGCACCCAGCCATTGAATTGCAGCGGTGCAAATAAAAGTAACCCTCCTGTCAATAGACCGAAAAAGACAAGTGAGCCTTTTATTGCTAGGGCATGTGCACGTTGGAAAGGGTAAAAAACAGATAAGAGCAAAAAGAATAATTTTCCGCCATCAAGCGGCCAAACGGGCAAAAGATTCACAAGGAAAATCGCCATATTATAAAAGGTAAACATCGTAAAGACGTCGTGCGAGATAAGAGAAGCCTCCATGAAAAGCCATGCCATGAGCTGGAGCGGTACATGCTGAAGCGGCCCGCACAAAATGACCGCCAGCTCTTCTTTTAACGGACGGTTCCCATGTTCCTCTACTTCCACCGTTCCGCCAAATGGCAGTAAAAAAATCCGCCGAATGCGCCAATGATAATAGCAGGCAGCCGCTGCATGTCCAAGTTCATGGACACAGACAATCACGAGCAGACAAAGCAGCGGCTTGATTTGACCTGACAGAATCGCAAACGCCATCACAATCCACAGCAGCGGATGGATGTGAATTTTCGTCAGCATGAGCAGCCATCTATTCAAAGGTCATCACCTGAATAGGATCGATAAATTGTTCATTTTGCTTAATAGCAAAGTAATACGTGCCCTTCCCTTGATCATCAAGCGAAATCTGGCCAATTTTTTCACCCTTATCGACAAAATCGTATAAGGCCACATCGGCTTTCTTTAATTGACCGTACCAGCTATAGCTGTTATCTGCATGCTGCACTACAACGGTAAGCCCTGTATCGCTTTGCTTTTTCACCTCGACCACATAGCCTTCCTTCATACTATCAATGGCTTCAGCGGATGTCTCCACTTTGACACCTGCTCCATTTTGCGTAAAGGATTCCTGCACTTTACCAGAGGCAGGAACAGCTAGTTCTTGATTCGCTTGTACGTCCTTTTGGCCATCTTTTTTCTCTGTTAAAAAAGCCAGCGGATGTCCAACTGTTTTTTCAAACCAGCGGTTAGCAGCAGCAAATTGAAAATCTTGCTCAAAAGTCTGAGTAATCATCGGCTTCAGCTGCTGAAACGGACCTGTCTGACCTTTAAATGAAATGGCTGCAATCAAAACAAGGGACGCTGATAATAAGCATTTAAGCACAAAGGTATTCGGGTTAAATAAGGGATGACGATATTTCTTTGGCTGATGGGACGCCGGTTCATAGGAGGTCGAGCCAGAATGCTTTTCTTCCTCTGTCATCATAACCCATGGCGGGATATCTTCTTTTTTCTTGAAAGCCGTCTTCTTAGGGGGAGCAGCTGGCTGCATCATTTTGCGGCGCTGTGCGATTTTCTTTCGGTACTCGTCCACTCTTTTCATGAGATCACCCTTTACATACAAACAGTTTGTACATTTTATGTGACAACCCCATCTGATATGCAACAAAAAGACCGATTCTCATCGAATCGGCCTCAGCGTGCAGACAAACCCTCGCATTCGGTGTCAGGTCTGCGCTCCGGTACTCACGAATGTCAAATTCGCTTCGCAAAGGTAGCCGTCTTTCCTAGACTGCAAAGGTTTTCTATCACGGTTCAGTGATTATGCTCTTACACCAAAAAATGCTTTGAGCTTTGCAAACATTCCCTTGTTTTCTTCTTCAAAAGATTGAAGCGGAACAGATTCGCCTAGTACCCGGCGGGCAATATTGCGATAGGCAATCGATACTTTGTTTTTAGCATCCATAACAATTGGTTCACCATTGTTTGAAGCCTTAATCACATCATCATCATCTGCTACAATGCCAAGTAGATCAATCGATAAGTGATGTACCACTTCATCTACATCCATTGAATCGCCATTTTTCGCCATGTGTGTACGAATACGATTGACAATCAAACGAGGCGGTTCGATATCTTCTTGTTCTAACAAACCGATGATTCGGTCCGCATCTCTCACAGCTGAGATTTCAGGCGTCGTCACGACAATGGCCTTGTCTGCACCGGATACAGCATTTTTAAAGCCTTGCTCAATTCCAGCAGGGCAGTCAATAACAACATAATCAAAGTCTTGTTTCAATGATTGAATTAATTCTTTGATCTGTTCCGGCTCTACAGCCGTTTTATCACTTGTTTGAGCAGCAGGTAAAAGATACAAAAGATCCTCGAAACGCTTATCTTTTACAAGCGCTTGATGAATTTTGCATCTTCCTTCTACTACATCGACTAGATCATAAATAATGCGGTTTTCTAGCCCCATCACGACATCCAGATTCCGAAGGCCGATATCGGTATCAACTAGACACACTTTTTTCCCTTGAATTGCTAGTGCTGTGCCTAAGTTTGCAGATGTTGTTGTTTTGCCAACGCCGCCTTTTCCTGAGGTAATCACAATAGCCTCGCCCAATTTCACATTCCTCCCTCAAGCCTTGTCAGATTAGGTCTTATATGAGCCAATTGCTGCAGGCGTTCAATGATCATATTGCCATCTATATCTAAATAAGCACATTCCATTTCATTTCCATCTTCTTTTTGGTCTGGCGCGCGGTTAAAAACTTGTGCGATGCGAAGCTGTGTTGGAATCATATGAGATGCCGCAATAACAGCCTGTTTGTTGCCATTACATCCAGCATGCGCCACACCTTTTAAAGCGCCAAGCACAAAAATATTTCCTCCTGCGCGAATCGTTCCGCCAGGATTGACATCTCCTATTAATAAAAGATCTCCTTCGACATGCAGCACCTGTCCAGAGCGTACAATTTTTGCTACAGAAGTAATTTCAGCCTCTGCTTTTAATCGTCTCGCCTCTTCAGTTGACATGACTTCACTTTCAATGGAGTGGATGACGAGATGTTCATTTTCAGACACCGCTTCAGTCAAACGCGTCTCCTGATCCTCTGTTAAATACCGAAAACCAAGCTTAATATGCACATTGACCTTATGTCCTTCTCTTCCATCTGTATATTGCTCAAGTAATAGAACCTCTCGCAAGCCGGAAAGAAGGTCATCAAACGAACAGTCATCATTTAACTGTAATGTTAATCCGTTTTTTGTACCTTTTATCGTCACATATTGCTGTTTTTGAGTTTTCAAGATGCTCACCTCAACAACATACTCATTTCGCCGTAATTGAACAAACTCCTGCTTTTATTCGTCGATCAGTCCTTGTTTCACGTGGGTGAAAAAGAGCCTAAACGGCACAACAAGTATGAGAGACGCAGCAGTATTTAAAAGAATCGTTGGAATAAAGCGTTCGATGACATACGTATTAAACGGCATAATCCCTGGTTGAATTGTCGCTTGAACGCCGTATACATAAAACTCCATCACGGAAACAGCAATAATCGACAGAAAGACAACGACTAACATATTCGTTTGCAGAACTTTAAAGGCTTTTGCTAACAAATAGCAAAGCGCCCCAAAGCCAAACATATGAACACCAAGTATGCCTGTATATGAAATATCATATAAAAGTCCAAAGATAAATCCGTAAATCACACCATATTTTTGATTCACAAAAGCAGTCATAAATACAAGTGCGAGTAAAATGAAATGAGGAGCTAAAATTTGATTCTCTGAAACAAATGGGAGCTTCACTAAATCAACAAAAATGCTGTCAAATACGAAGATAAACAACATGACGAAAGCAAGAAGGACACGTTTCACGAGCCTTCCTCCTTCGTCAATTCAGATGCATCTGCTGTACTTGTGCTGCGATTCACCACAATCACACGGTCTAAATTGTTGAGTTCAGCCGCTGGTTCTACGTAAATGATCTTTGTCAGGCCGTAATGGTCTGGCTCGATTTCACTTACCTTACCAATCGTTAAGCCTTGCGGGAATACGCCCCCTGCTCCAGATGTTTCAACAAGATCTCCTTTTTTGACATCCCCATCTGCATCGGATTTCAGAATATTCATAGTCAGCATTTTTTTCTTGCTGTCATAACCGTTAATGATTCCATTGAGTTCTTCTTTGCCCTTTTTCGCAAAAATTTTCGTTGAAATTCTATTATTTTGGTCAGTAGAGCTTAGCAATCTTACAGTCGAAGTAAAATTGTTGAGCTTATCACTTTCAATTTTCCCAATTAACGCACCACTCTCATTTGTGACCGCCATATCTTTGTCCACGCCTTGTTTTTTCCCTTTATCAATCATCACAAAGCTATCCCAAAGAGATGGGTTTCTTGCGATAACAGTTGAGAGAATTGGCGTGTAGTCACGAATAGAGTTCACATAGCCAAGCTGTTTGCGAAGCTTTTTGTTCTCATCTTCTAGTTCTTGAAGTTTCGCCTCATATTGGGTTTGTCCATCAAGTTTTTTTCGAAGACGCTCGTTTTCATCATATGTGTTCTTTAAATCTTGTACGTTCCCATAAATACCGGCAATAAATTGTGATGGTTTATGAAAGACACCTTGAAAAAAGCCTGTCGTATCCCCCACTAATTTTTCCGGCCATGAAGCACCTCTGCCGCTTTTCACTGAAAAACCAATCATGGCCACCAGTACGATGACACAGACAAGGAGCAACATTAATCTTTTATTCATAAAAAACTGCGGCATGTCTTACACCTCTTTAATTACGACCGATTATCGATTATCTTTTGATTTTCCTTTGAACAAATGAATATGTTCTAGTGCTTTCCCTGTTCCGATTGCCACACAGTCAAGCGGGTCTTCTGCAATAATGACTGGCATTTTCGTTTCATCACTAATGACTTTGTCAAGATTACGAAGCAATGCACCGCCTCCTGTTAAAACAATTCCGCGGTCCATAATATCTGCTGCCAGCTCAGGCGGGGTTTTTTCAAGAGTCATTTTCACTGCATCGACAATTGTTTCCACCGTATCGCGAAGCGCTTTGGCAATCTCTTCTGCCGTAATAGAGATTGTTTTTGGCAGACCTGTTAAAAGGTCACGGCCGCGAATGTCCATCTCATCATGTACATCAGGCTGCGCAGAACCGATTTCCATTTTAATCGCTTCTGACGTACGATCACCGATCATTAGGTTATACGTTTTACGGATGTAGCTGCTGATCGCATCATCCATCTCATCTCCTGCCACGCGGATTGATTGTGATGTCACAATGCCGCCAAGAGAAATAATCGCTACCTCTGTTGTACCGCCGCCAATGTCCACAACCATACTTCCTGTTGGCTCCCATACAGGCAGGTTAGCACCGATTGCCGCAGCAAATGGCTCTTCAATTGGGTATGCGTCACGTGCACCAGCTTGTCTTGTTGCATCAATGACTGCACGCTCTTCTACAGCTGTAATACCAGATGGTACACATACCATGACGTAAGGTTTACGAGCAAAAAGCCCTTTGCCTTTTAATGCTTGATTAATGTAATATTTCATCATTGTTGCTGTCGTCTCGTAATCTGCAATGACTCCGTCTTTCATTGGGCGTAATGCCACAACATTACCAGGTGTACGGCCAATCATGTTTCTAGCATCATTTCCGACTGCCACTATAGACTTCGTATCAGTTTCCAAGGCTACGACCGAAGGTTCTCTCACAACAATGCCTTTTCCTTTAATAAAAACAAGCGTATTCGCTGTTCCAAGATCTATTCCAAGGTCTTTTGTACCAATTCCAAACATATGTATGTATCTTCCTTTCTTAAACCAAAATTCCCTTAGGGAAAAACTCATAAACTCTATTATATCGTAAAACATTGAAAAAAAAAGTGTTACAAATACCCTTTTTCCTTCAAACTCACAAATTTTTGATCACCTATGACAAGATGATCAAGCAGCTGTATTCCAATCAGCTTTCCACATTCAAAAAGTCGCTGTGTGACTTCAATATCTTCCCTGCTCGGCGTCGGGTCTCCAGATGGATGGTTGTGCACACATATAAATGAAGCAGCCGAACGTTTAAACGCCTCTTTGAAAATTTCACGCGGGTGAACGATGGATGAGTTCAAACTTCCAATAAACACAGTATGTTTATGAAGAACTTGATTTTTTGAATTGAGATAAAGACAAACGAAATTCTCCTGTTGTAAAAACCTCATATCTTCCATCACATATTTTGCCCCATCCTCTGGTGTGCGGATCACATAGCGGTTGTCCGTCGTTTGATGGTGTAATCTAGTGCCGAGTTCTAAAGCAGCTAATAGAGAGACCGCCTTCGCCTTTCCAACTCCTCGAATCTTCGACATTTCTTCAATTGAGGCTTCTCTTACAGAGCGAAGACCGCCAAATGTTTGCAGAAGTCTTGCAGAAATTTGGAGAACTGATTCCTTTTTTGTGCCTGTCCTTAAAAGAATCGCAACAAGTTCATGGTTTGACAGACTGCCGGGACCATATTTCATAAATCGTTCTCTCGGCTTTTCATCTTGAGGAAAATGCTTTAGCAACATAGGGAAATCGTTCATGATGCCCACTCCTTTTAGATTCCTTCCTGTCATCAAAAAGGGGTGATTCCAAATGTTTCGAGCACTCTAACTGTAATAGGGAGACCGACAACGGAAAAATAATCACCATCTATTTTTTGAACAAACAGTGCGCCTTTTCCTTGAATGCCATAGCTTCCCGCTTTATCAAGCGGTTCTCCCGTTTCGATATAGCGGTCTATTTCATTTTGCGTAAGTGTCCAAAACGTCACTTCTGTTTGTTCATAAAATGTTTCTTTTCTATTCTCTGATTGAATCGTGACACCCGTCAAGACTTGATGTGTCTTTCCTGACAATAATTGAAGCATTGATGCCGCTTCTTCCTTGTCTTTTGGTTTCCCAAGACATTTGCCGTCAATTGCAACAATCGTATCTGCACCAATAATCACAGCTTCGGGATATAATCTTTGAATATCACTTGCTTTTTGTTCTGCCAACCATTGGACGTTCTCTGCAGGAGAAAAGTTTCGATTTATTTCTTCTTTTAATTGACTTGCTTGAATGTCATAAGAAAACCCTGCTAGATCAAGCAATTCTTTTCTTCTAGGGGATTGAGATGCGAGAATCAATTGGTTCATGTTTGTTCATCCTTTCAGGGTTTAGCCTAAGAAGTAAGATACCCATTCATCCTATCAAATGTACATCTTACCGACAATTTACGAAAATTCATTTTTCATGTTTCTTCATCATTATGTTGGATGCAAAAGAAAAAAACTAGTCATTTTTTGACTAGTTTGGTTTTATAAAATATGATTTTACGTATTTAATTGATCAAGCAGTGCCTGCTGAGATTTCCACCCGTTTTCAGCAGTAGGTTCATTTAACAGCTGCACCGCTTTCAGCAAACTGCTTTTAGCTGGTGCGTCCGTTGTTTTGGCACTTTCAAGCTCAGAGATCAGCTGCGCAACGTCCTTTTGATCCACATCATCCCCTGCAATGACCTTAGAGGATAAAACAGATGCCTTTTCTATTAAACTAGTCAGCTCCTCCGGTACTTGAAATGAGAGCTCCTTGCCTCCCCACGCCTCAAAGTGCTGATCAATCAGCTTCTTCCCAACAGCGCTTGTCATGCCCTGTTCTGTCGCAAGCCCGGCAATAACATAATAGCCATCATCCATTGAGACCTTTTTCCCCGCGTATCCTGCTTCTTTTAAACTGCCAACTAATTCATCTGCTCCTTTTTCAGAGGAAAACTTTCCAGCCTGTACAACATATGTTGAAAAGCTGCCAGAGGCGCTTTTTTCATCTTTATTCTCTTTTGATTCATCAGCAGTATCTGCTGGCGGCGCATCCCCGCCCGCTTTCATCGATGATTGATTTCCGGATGCTGAAACGCTGATATCTCCCCCTGATGGATTCTGAGTACCATCTTGACTTAGGCTAAGTGCAAACACACCTAGGCCTGTCCCAAGAACCACTGCAAACACAATCGTTGTCATCACTCTCTTAAACGGGCCGCGGTTTTTACCGAACTTCTGATCAAAGGAGCCTTTTTTCTTTTGATAAGGTGTGACGACCTTTGGATCAGAATGATAAATATGATCAGCTGCATCATCCCACTGGAAATCTTCTTCTTTCGGTTTAGCCGGTTCTTCCTCGGAAGCAGCTGTCTCCAGTTCTGACTGCCTTTTTTCCTCCCAATTCGAAAACGTCACTTGATCATCCTCTTGTTGTTTTGGCGGCTGATGGTCATCTTCATGAAGCATTTCTTCTTTGCCATTAATATTGACTTTTAACCCTTGTTTTTTTGCCTGCCTTTTTTTCACTGTCATTCCCCGCTTTCTGACATTGTTTGTAAGAAAGACCTTTTTGTCCAATGAATCAGCGCGAATGTAACCCGTCCTTCTTTCTGTTTCACACTTTAACATAGCGGATAAAAAAAAGAACAAGACTTTTGTCGGCAGGAAAAAAAAGTGTTCGCCAATTTTTTCAACCGGTCGTCCCGGTGAATGGGAGCATGACATGAGCTCCATAGAGATACAGCCAAAAAGAAAAAGAGATCGCAGGAACAAAGGGAAATGGCTCATCTAATCGAAAGGAAAAAACCTTCGCATAGACGATTCCAGCAATACACGAGAGGAAAAGAATGAGAAGGAATGGCTTGAATCCTAAGCAAAATGCAATTACTCCGAACAGCTTGACATCAGCTCCGCCTATGCTATTTGGCTTGAGACGATCTAAACTATAAAACAAGAGAAAGCAAAAAAGAAGCGAAGCCGCTCCTTCCCACCAAATAAGAAGAGGTTCAAGCGTGCGGTATATGACGAAAAGAGGGAAAAAGAAGAGAAACAGCTCGTTTGGCACCCTCATATAAAGGAGATCGCTCACGACAGCAATCACAAATAAACTACAAAGAATCACAAGAAAAAGACCTTCAAACGAAATACCAGCGATTCTATACATGAGCAAAAAAAGACTGCCTGACAGCAGCTCAATCAGTGGATATAGCAAAGACAGCCGAGTGCCGCAATGTTTACAAGCCCCCCTCAATAATGCATACGAAACTAGCGGAATCATCTCGCGCAAGGAAAGCGGCTGTTTACAGGCTGTGCAGTGAGAACGAGGAAAAAGAATAGACCGCTTCAGTGGCAGCCTTTCACCAACTAGATGAAAGAACGACCCCATGGTGATGCCTGCAAGAAACACAAAAATGCCTATCATATATTGTGACCCCTTCCGAGAATAAGATAGACCAGATTTTACCACGACCGTATTCATTGAGCACATAGCGAAAATATGATTTTACTTCCCTTCTGCGTATCAAAAGAAAAAAACGCAAGAGGCATTGAAGCCATTTGCGTTTTTTTGTTACCCGATCATACGCTTTCGTATATCTGAAATAAAATAAAGAGAGCCTGTCACAAGAATCACCGCTGAAGGATCATCACTTTTTTTCTGAATGAACTCAAGCACTGTACGAGGGTCATCATCATAAGACTTTGCGTCTAACTGACTGCATACATAAAGCTTTTCAGCTGATTCGGCTCTTGGAAAATCAAATGAAACAAAATGGATAGAAGAACTAACGGCTTCAAGCTTTTGAATCATTTGCTTGTACGGCTTATCTTTTAAAGCACTAAAACATATATGCACCTGTTTACTAGAAAAATGAGCTTGTACCGTTTCAATTAAACGGTCGATCCCTTCTTCATTATGAGCACCGTCTAAATACACTGGAGGATGATCTTTGACTTTTTCAAACCTTCCAGCCCAAACTGCCTGCCGAATGCCTTCATATATTTGCTCTTCTGTCACGCTAATATAGCCTTCTTGCTCCAGCCATTCAATGAGTAAAACAGCAAGGGAAGCATTTTGCCTTTGATGCGTTCCAATTAATCCTGTTTCAAGCTGAGGATACTGCCTTTTTGATGTGCGTAACGTGAAACGTTCACCTGTTTCTGTCGGCTGCTGCTCATCAAAGCTGCAAGTATCTTGTAAGGAAATACATTCGGCATTCTTTTCTTTTGCTGTGTTTTGAATGACAGCAAGAGCTTCTGGCTGGTGGACTGCCGTAATCATTGGAATACCCTCTTTGATAATACCCGCTTTTTCAGCTGCAATCTGTTCAAGTGTGTCACCTAAAATGGCCATATGATCATGACCAATCGACGTAATCGCTGTTAAGATTGGCACAGCAATATTTGTAGAATCAAGCCTTCCGCCAAGCCCGGTTTCCAAGAGGACAAAGTCTACTTGGTGCACATGAGCAAAATAAGCAAATGCACATGCTGTAATGATTTCAAATTCTGTTGCTGCGCCAAGCTCTGTTTGATCTAATTCATCAACAAAAGGCTTGATTTCATTCACCAAACTCAGCCATTCTTCATCCTCTATAGGCGCTCCGTTCACGCTGATTCTTTCATTGAACGTTAGTATAAACGGAGAGGTGAAGGTTCCGACTGAATAGCCGGCTTCCTGTAAAACAGAACGTGTAAACGCAATGGTTGATCCTTTGCCATTTGTACCTGCAACATGTACTGCTTTTATGCTTTGTTCCGGATTTCCTAGTCTGTTCATCAGCCATTTCATTCGTTCAAGACCCGGTTTTACGCCAAAGGCCAGTCTGCTGTGAATCCACTCAATTGCTTCATGGTAGTTTGTAAACAATGTCATCTCTCATTTCATACGAAATTTTCAAAAAAGACGACTCCATTTCATTAGGAGCCGTCTTTTCACTCTTATGCTTTCAGCTCTTCAATACGCTTTTGAACAGCTTCGCGTTTTGCGACATAATCACGTTCTTTCGCACGCTCTTCTTCTACGACACTTTCAGGCGCTTTTTTCATAAAGCCTTCATTGCCAAGCTTTTTCTGAACTCGTTCCACTTCTTTTGTCAGTTTATTAAGCTCTTTTTGCAGACGAGCAATTTCTTCATCTAAGTTGATTAAGCCTTCAAGCGGCAGAATGAGTTCTGCTCCAGAAATGACAGCCGTCATCGCTTTATCACTAGCTGGGACATCTGTGCCAATTTCAAGAACACTTGGGTTCGTGAAGCGCTCAATATATGAACGATTTTTCTCTAAACGTTCTTGAACATCAGACGTAGATGCTTTAATGTAAAGCTCAACTTGTTTGCTCATTGGCGTGTTCACTTCACTGCGAATGTTACGAACAGAACGAATGAGTTCAACAAGCAGCTTCATATCAGCAGAAGCTTGTTCGTTGGAAAGCTCCGGCTTCACTTCAGGCCATGCCGCTACAGTAATAGACTCACCTTCATGCGGTAGATGCTGCCAGATTTCTTCTGTTAAGAACGGCATAAACGGATGTAAAAGTCTCATTGTTTGATCTAATACATACGCAAGGATCGAACGAGTCGTTTTCTTTGCTGCTTCGTCTTCACCATAAAGCGGAAGCTTCGCCATTTCAATGTACCAATCACAGAAATCATCCCAAATGAAGTTGTATAAATGTCTGCCCACTTCACCGAATTCATACTTGTCAGCAAGCTGTGTGACACTTTCAATTGTTTCATTTAAGCGTGTTAAAATCCATTGATCAGCAACTGATTTTTCTCCTGATAAATCAAGCTCATCATACGTTAAACCATCCATATTCATTAAAGCAAAACGGGATGCGTTCCAAATTTTGTTCGCAAAGTTCCAAGTGGATTCAACCTTTTCAAAGCTAAAACGAAGATCCTGGCCTGGTGAGCTTCCAGTCGCTAAGAAATATCTTAATGAATCCGCACCGTATTTGTCGATGACCTCCATTGGATCAATTCCGTTGCCAAGCGACTTACTCATTTTACGTCCTTGTTCGTCGCGGATGAGCCCATGAATGAGGACATCTTTAAACGGTTTTTCTCCTGTGAATTCAAGACCTTGGAAGATCATGCGGGATACCCAGAAGAAAATGATGTCATAGCCTGTTACAAGCAGATTGGTTGGGTAGTAGCGCTTGAAGTCTTCACTGTCTGCATCTGGCCAGCCCATTGTAGAAAACGGCCACAGCGCTGAACTAAACCATGTATCAAGTACATCGTTATCCTGTTCCCAGTTCTCAATATCTTCTGGTGCTTCAAGCCCAACGTATACTTCTTTCGTTTCTTTATGATACCAAGCCGGAATGCGGTGTCCCCACCATAGCTGACGAGAAATACACCAGTCACGGATATTTTCCATCCAATGTAAATATGTCTTCTCAAATCGGTCTGGAACAAATTGAACTTGGTCGTCCCCTTTTTGCAGATGAATGGCTTCGTCTGCCAGCGGCTGCATTTTCACAAACCATTGTGTCGATAAATACGGTTCAACGACAGCTCCACTTCGCTCACTATGACCAACTGAATGCATGTGGTCTTCAATTTTGAACAAAATGCCTTCCTCTTGTAAATCCTTCACAAGCTGTTTGCGGCATTCGAAGCGGTCCATTCCTTTGTATTGCAGGGCATTCGCATTCATTGTGCCATCTTCATTCATGACAAGAATACGCTCTAGCCCATGGCGGTTTCCAAGCTCAAAGTCATTCGGGTCATGAGCTGGTGTAATTTTCACAGCACCTGAGCCAAACTCCATATCGACATAATCATCACCGACGATTGGGATTTCACGGCCTGTAATTGGTAAAACCACTGTTTTTCCAATCAAATGCTGATAGCGTTCGTCATCAGGGTGTACGGCTACGGCTGTATCTCCCAGCATAGTTTCAGGTCTTGTTGTCGCAATTTCAATTGAACCTGTTCCATCTGAAAGCGGATATCTCAAGTGATAAAACGCACCTTGAACATCCTTATAAATCACTTCAATATCAGAAAGTGCCGTTTTCGTTGCTGGATCCCAGTTAATGATGTACTCTCCGCGATAAATAAGCCCTTTTTCATACAATTGAACAAACACTTGGCGAACGGCTTTATTCAGACCTTCATCTAAAGTAAAACGTTCACGGGAGTAATCGAGGCCAAGTCCCATTTTCGCCCACTGGCTGCGAATAAAATCTGCATATTCTTCTTTCCACTTCCACGTTTCTTCCACAAATTTCTCCCGGCCAAGGTCATACCGGCTTACGCCTTCTTCGCGAAGCTTTGCCTCGACTTTTGCTTGAGTCGCAATACCGGCATGATCCATACCCGGAAGCCAAAGAACGTCATAGCCCTGCATCCGTTTCATACGTGTCACGATGTCTTGGAGTGTAGAATCCCATGCATGCCCAAGGTGCAGTTTTCCTGTCACGTTTGGTGGAGGAATGACGACTGTATATGGATCTTTCGTTTTGTCATTTTGTGCTTCGAAGAATTTCCCTTCAAGCCAGTACGTATAGCGGTCTTTTTCAATCGCATTCGGATCGTACTTTGTTGGCATTTCTTGATTATTTGTTCCCATTTGTGTAACCTCCACATTTTTTCGGCTGATGAAACATAAAAAAAGCCTTTCCATCCTTATAAAAGGACGAAAAAGCTTTTTCGCGGTACCACCTTTTTTCATGAGACACATACACGTGTCCCATACACTCTAAAGGATAACGGGGTTCTCCCGAATTTCTCTACTTGTTCATTCAAGAAATTAAGCTCACAGGCGACCTTCCAAACAAGTACATCCTAGGAAACCTTTCAGCTCTTGGCTTCCCTCTCTTTAGGGTCTTGCTCGTACTCTTCCTGATCCACGCTTACGATATATCACGTTCATCAGCACATACTCATCTTTTATTAATATTACTAAATGCCTTTTGTTTTCGTCAATCATCTTTTCCGCTTTTCTTCTTCTTTATACAAATTGGGCAGGCACCCTTCGCCCTTTTGCCCATATGATAATAACAAAATGAAGAAGGAGGGCGTTTGATTTGAAGAAGATCAATCCTTACACACTTCCCCCCTGGCTGAGACAAATTCGGGCAGTTGCTTCCCAAGTCGTTCTCCCTATTGCTATATTTCAAGGATTTCGTACGATCATTTTCCCTACGACATTTGACGTCCTCATTCTAGGTATTCTTATTTTTCTCGCCTTTGCCTTTCATCTTGATTGGTTTTAAAAACTCATCATTATGTACCTGCACATATAAAACCAACGCAGTATAACCTCGTCATTCCGCCGATGACGAGGCACTTTGTTCTTCTTCAAGCCGTCTAGCCTGCTCAATCTCGTGAATCTTCATGACGGTCGGCTCTGAATTTTTCATCTGCCAATACGCTCTTAACAGCTGCTGGCAGCTTTCCATTTCATCCTGCCCGCCTGCTTCATAGGCTTTTACCGTATCAAACAGACCTTGCGGATAAGCGAGGTAGCTTAGGAATAAATGCAGTTCTTCCTCCCGAAGAGGGTTTCCTTTTTGGTACGTATAAAACAAGGAAGTGCATTCAGGACAAGACGTGGGATAGGTTTTGAATGTCCGAAAGTAAAAGGTCAGAAGATCATAAATGGGGGCGGCTTTTTTAGACCGCTCAAAATTGGTGAAATGTCCTGTCCCTACATCATTATACAAAAAGTGATGGATCGATAGCTGTCCATGATTTAGCACAACACGCGTTGTCTCTTTGTCTGTCATTTCTTCATGCCAATCTTCTAAACGTTCAAGCGCAAATTCACTGGCAGACATCGCCTCTGAAAAATACATAGCAGCGGCCAGCTCAAATGGCGACATATACCACGTTTGTTCTGCCCGCTCTATGAATCGTTCATACATGTCTTTCTCTGTTTCCCATTTGGTCTTGATTTGTGTGTAATGTGCTTCTATCTCTTGCGCTGTGATATCCATCATGACTTCAGTCCGCTTATGAAGTCTTGCAATCTCTTGAAATAAATATTCATGCTTATCGTCCTGCTCTTCTCTCTTTTCATTCGTCAGCCACGGCATCAAATAGTATGCATACCGGCTTTCCCGATGACTTGAGAAAAAGGAACCGCTCTTCGTCCGATAAATCGGCACAAAGGAGCGATAGCCCTTTGATTCCAGTTCAAGCATTTGTTCTGTAAATTGCATATGCCGGCTGGCTTTTACTCGTTTCAGAGCAAATACACCCTGCTTTGTATAGACCTTGATGACAGCAGGACTGACAGGTTCAATATATTCAGCCTCAAGCCCGTATTCGTATAAGACAGATTGGATTTCATCCACGTTCACTCACCACATTTTCTCGGTCAGTCATCGCTTGCTATGCATTGCTTTTTTGATATTCAGGAATATAAAGAATCTGCCCTTCCTCAAGCTCCGCATCCATCGATAATGAGTTTGTGCGAAGAAGCTGCTGCACATTCAACTGATATCTCTCACAAATACGATCGACCGTATCTTCTTGCTGCACTATACATATTTTCATGCGGGAAAAATCTTCCTCCTCCTGCTTAGCGAACAGCTTTGTTAAATAAAGAGAGTTCTCACTGCCAGACGTTTCTCTCACGTCTTCTTCAAGCTCCTCTTCTTCTTGAGCTGACTCATATATTTTAGGTGCTTCCCGTTCATATAAGCGCCCGAGCTGATATTCATCATCGTGCGCCTCATGCTCAGGTTCCACTTGATCAGCAGGTGTTTCAAAAGCCGGATACGACTGTACCGTTTCTTCCTGCTCTTCAGCAGCTTCCGGATCCTTTCTCACTTCCACTTCAAAGAACGGATCTTCTCGGTCCTCTTCTTCTAAAAGCTTTGGCGGTTCAAAAAATGGCGGTTCCTGCACCTGAGCTTCAGGAATAGATCGATAGCCAGACGCCACCGCTTCTTCTTGGTTATTAGGCTGTTCCAGCTCTTCTTGTTCTTCTAATTCTTCCGTTTCTTCGGGCGTTTCTTCGGGCGTTTCCGCTACCTCCCTCACCAGCTCTATCTTAATTTCTTCTTCCTCTTCTTGTTCTTCTTGTTCTTCTTGTTCTTCCTGTACTTCCTGTTCCTCTTGCTCCGCGCGCGTGTCATGTTGGAATACAGGCTGAATCTCATCATGCTCACGTTCTTCGCTTTGCAGCTCTTCTTGTTCTTCTTGTTCCGGCTGCAACTGATAATCGTAGACCATATCGCCATAATCCTCTTCAGGACGATGGACAAATTCATATGGCTCCTCTACAGGCGCTT
Source organism: Bacillus sp. FSL M8-0350 (assembly GCF_038593345.1). Taxonomy (NCBI): domain Bacteria; kingdom Bacillati; phylum Bacillota; class Bacilli; order Caryophanales; family Bacillaceae; genus Bacillus; species Bacillus sp. FSL M8-0350. The sequence continues at coordinate 2,607,566 of NZ_CP151985.1, forward strand.
CAGGCGTTTCCTCGTCTAACAAGCCCTCAATGGCTAAATCAGCCTGAATGGTGAGCAAACGATTCTCTGTCAGCTGGTAATCAAACGCATCAATAAACACAAACACATCATTTAAATGACTAATTTTGTTCTTCGGAATGGTGATATCGACTGGAAATTGATGCAGAAGCTCCGCCGTTCCGTCTTCTCTGACCTTTACCTCATCTGCTTCCCTGTATGTTGGAAAGGAACTCAATTCACCCAATAGCTCCTCTTGATTTATGTTGTATTCTCCTGTTAGCTCGAGTGAACCTCTAATGGAAACATAATCATTCACTTCTTGAACGAGAATGTCAGGGTCGAGAGAAATTGACAGCAGCTCACTGACTTCCTGTCCGCTTTTGAAATAAATGGATTCTTCTACCGAAAACTGTAATCGATTGTTTTGAGACAAGTCGGTGTCCTCCTTTCATCTAATCCTTAAAAAATAAAATTAGATGTCAATACAGTTGTATGAGGGAGGGAGTGAAAATATGATTGGTTTTCTCCAATGCAAAAAAGCCGATATGTCTCCATATCGGCCTTTTGTTTTATCGACGTAGTTTTTGAAAAACCTTTTCCACTGTCTCAATTGTATATTCGATGTCTTCATCTGTATGAGCTGTTGACAGGAATAGTCCTTCAAATTGAGAAGGCGGGAGGAAAATGCCGTGATCGGCCATTTCCTTGTAAAATTCAGCGAATAAAGCAAGATCAGCTGTTTTCGCTTTGTCATAATTGATCACTTCTTCATTTGTAAAGAAGAATCCGATCATGGAACCCGCACGGTTAAACGTTAATGGAATTCCGTATGCTTTTGCCGCTTTCGAAATGCCTTCTTCTAAACGGTCACCTTTTCGTTTAAATTCTTCATAAGACTCAGGTGTCAACTGTTTTAGAGTTTCTAAGCCTGCTGTCATCGCAAGAGGGTTACCAGATAACGTTCCTGCTTGATAAATTGGACCACTTGGCGCAATTTGTCTCATAATATCCGCTCTTCCGCCATAAGCACCGACCGGAAGACCGCCTCCAATCACTTTACCAAGGCACGTCAGATCAGGTGTGATGCCAAAATAGCCTTGCGCGCAGTGATAATCCACACGGAAGCCTGTCATGACCTCATCAAAAATAAGTAATGATCCATATTGCTCCGTGATGTCTCTCAGCCCTTGCAAGAAACCTTCTTGCGGAGGGACAACCCCCATATTTCCTGCAACCGGTTCTACAATGACACCCGCGATATCGTCTCCAAATTCTTGAAAAGCAACTTGAATGCTTTCTAAATCATTGTACGGTACTGTGATTGTGTTGCTTGCAGTCCCTTCAGGAACACCAGGACTATCCGGCAGTCCAAGCGTCGCCACTCCAGAACCCGCTTTGATGAGCAAAGAATCACCGTGGCCATGATAGCAGCCTTCAAATTTCACAATTTTATTTCTGCCTGTAAAACCGCGAGCTAGACGAAGTGCACTCATCGTCGCCTCTGTACCAGAGCTGACCATACGAATAACTTCGATGGAAGGAACCCGTTCTGATACAAGCTTAGCTAATTCATTTTCAACTAACGTAGAAGCACCGAAGCTTGTCCCATTTTCCGCTACTCGCTGAATGCTTTTAACGACACGGTCATTTGTATGTCCTAAAATAAGCGGTCCCCATGATAAGACATAATCGATGTATTCATTCCCATCAATATCATAGATCTTGGCACCTTTGCCTCGTTCCATAAAAATCGGGTCTGTGTTGACTGATTTAAATGCACGTACAGGGCTGTTGACACCACCAGGCATTAAATGCTGTGCTTCTTCAAATGCTTGCTTTGATTTTTCATAGCTACGTCCCATTTCAACGTCCTCCTGTCTATCCGTTCTTTATTCTGAGAGCCATTTTGCTGCATCTTTTGCATGATACGTAATGATGAGTTCTGCTCCTGCACGTTTCATGCTTGTCAGCATTTCAAGAACAAGCTCTTTTTCAGAAATCCAGCCATTTTGAGCAGCGGCTTTCACCATCGCATACTCTCCGCTCACATTATAAGCAACAACAGGGAGTGTAAATTCATTTTTCACATCACGCATAATGTCTAAGTAAGAAAGAGATGGTTTAACAATCAAGAAGTCAGCTCCCTCTTCTACATCAGATTGCGCTTCTCTTAGAGCCTCTAAACGGTTTGCAGGGTCCATTTGATATGTTTTACGATCTCCAAACTGCGGTGTACTATGTGCTGCATCACGGAACGGACCGTAAAAAGCACTTGCATATTTCACCGCATATGACATGACAGGTACATGAATAAAGCCTGCTTCATCAAGTGCCTCACGAATGGCAACAACAAATCCGTCCATCATATTTGAAGGCGCGATGATATCTGCACCTGCACGCGCTTGGCTGACAGCAGTTTTCGCTAATAGCTGAAGAGATTCATCATTTAAAATTTCTCCATCTTCAACGATTCCGCAATGCCCGTGATCTGTATATTGGCATAAGCAAGTGTCTGCAATGACCACGAGCTCTGGGAAATGTTTTTTGATCTCAAGCGTTGCCCTTTGAACAATGCCATGGTCGTGATACGCCTCACTGCCTACATGATCTTTATGATCCGGCACACCAAATACAATGATCGATTTGATGCCAAGATCAACAAGCTCTTGAACTTCTTCTTTCACAAGGTCTACAGAAATGTGATATACACCCGGCATTGAAGAGACTTCTTTTCGTACATTTTCTCCCTCTACAAAAAAGATCGGGTAAATGAAATCAGATGGTCTTAAAAAGGTTTCTCTGACTAATTCTCTCATTCCTGCGCTTGTCCGCAATCTGCGGTGTCTGTTAAATTTCATCAATGGTTCAACTTCCTTTCAGATAAACGGCACATTAAATCTAGCATTCCGTCTATCGTATAAGTATCTGGGGTTTCAGAAGAAATCCCGTATTGAAGCAGTGCCTCTTTTGTCAGAGGACCGATCGTCACAAAACAGGTGTCAGATGCAGCCAGCATCGCTGCGTCTGGTTCCATCACATGCATAAAAGAATGAACAGTGGATGAGCTCGTAAATGTAATAAAATCAAATGATTGCTTTGTCATTGCCGATTTAAGTGCAGCAATTCCTTCCTCATCCTTGACTGTTTCATATAAAATCCATTCTTTTACTTCTATGCCGAGCGGAACGAGGGTCTCTTTCACCACATCTCGTGACAGATGCCCTTTTGCTACAAACACACGCTCTCCTGGGCGTACATGATCAAGTAATGCATCTGCCAGCTCTTCCGCTATAAATCGTTCTGGCACCACATCCACCTTCAAGCCGTGCTGCTCAAGATAGGCAGAGGTTTTCTCTCCTACAGCAGCGACTTTCAAATGGGTTAAGCTCTTATGTAAATGATGGTCTTTTATGTAATTCAGAAAAAAAGACGCACCATTCACACTCGTGAAAACAAGCCAGTGGCTATTTTGTAAGTCCTTTAAAAAGGCCTGCGCTTTTTCTTTTGTGAGCGTAGGCTCAAACCGAATAAGAGAGGTTAAAACCGCATGGCCGTTCAGCGCTTCGATCTTTTGCTGAAACACGCCCGCTTGACGTTCATTTCGAGTGACAAGCACCGTCTGTCCGTGAAGCGATTTGCCTATGCTCATTGAGACAGATCCTTTTTCACCTTGTCGATCAAATCCTTTGCTCCCTTATCGGCCATCTGCTTCGCACACGCTGTTCCTATGGCTTCAGGGTCAGTGCCTGTGACGGTTTCTCGAATAATCGTGTGCCCATCAGCAGATGCAACAAGACCTGTTAGTTCAATTTCATTATGCTCATTCATCGTTGCATAGCCGGCGATCGGCACCTGACAGCTTCCATCCATTTGTTTGAGGAAGGCTCTTTCTGCGAGGACCGTTTTCTTCGTATATTCATTCGTAAATTGGGCGAGAAGCTTAAGCAGCTCTTCATCATCCCCGCGGCACTCAATCGACAGCGCGCCTTGTCCAACGGCAGGAAGGCACGTCTCAGGAGATAAGAATTCCGACACGACCTCTTTGCTCCATCCCATTCTAGACAGACCGGCGGCCGCTAGAATAATGGCATCATACTCTTCATTTTTCAGCTTTTCCAATCTTGTATCAATGTTTCCTCGAATCCATTTAATCTCAAGATCTGGTCTCTCCTGAAGAAGCTGGGCGCTGCGCCGTAAGCTGCTCGTTCCCACAATTGCGCCCTTAGGCAGTTCGCTGAGACTCAGATGATCCTTTGAAATAAGTGCATCCCGCACATCTTCACGCTCAGGAATACAGCCAATCACTAAACCTTCCGGAAGAGCAGCCGGCATATCCTTCATGCTGTGCACCGCCATATCGATGTCATGATTCAGCATCGCCTGCTCGATCTCTTTAACAAACAGTCCTTTTCCGCCAACCTTAGATAAGGTCACATCTAAAATTTGATCACCCTTTGTCACAATTTCTTTTATTTCAAAAGAATAAGAAGGGTTTAGTTCAGACAGCTTTTGAATGACCCATTTTGTTTGTGTAATTGCCAGCTTACTTCGTCTAGAACCTACTTTAATTGTACGCAATACGTCTTCCTCCCGACAATGCCTTTAAGACTCATCATTATTGAAACCAATGAAAGGTTGATAAGCTACCAAGCAGAAAATAATTGATCATCAGCACAAGAAATGAAGCGACATTCCATAGTGCCACGATTTTGCCCTGCATATTTCTCACCAATCTGATATATAAGTAAAAGCCGTATAAAAACAGCATAATAAACGAACCAAGCACCTTTGCATCTGTCCAGTACAACGTATCATACGAAATATATGCCCAAATGATGCCAAGAATTAAACTAAGCAAGAGCATTGGCACACCAATAATGTTTAATACGTACGCCATATGATCGAGCTTTGATAAGTCTTCAATTCTCAGAAGCCATTTTCCCCATTTTTTCTTTTTCAGTAAACGATATTGAAAGAGATAAAGCAGTGAAAACGCAAATGAAAGTGAAAAGGCACCGTAGGATAAAATCGCCATCGTAATATGAATCACGAGCAGTTCACTCGTGAGCTTCCCCGTTAGTTCTGCTGAATGGAGGTCAGATGGTGTAAAGGTGTGAATCGCCATCATGGAAAAACCGATCACATTTGTAAAAAAGACAATAAATTCAACGCGCAATACCTTTGTGAGGACAAGAGAAAGTGTCACAAGCACCCACGTATAAAAATATAACCCCTCTGCTACATTCAACACAGGGAATCGGTCTGTTTCCATCATAATATAGAACATGTAGACTGTTTGCAGCAGCCAGACAATAGAAAGCAACCAGAAAGCCATTTTTCCAGCCTTCCGGTTGTGTTGAAGAAAATCTATGAAATAGAACAAGACACTTAGTGCATAGATTAAGATCGTCGCTTCATTGAGTCTCGCTACAATGGATTCCATCATCGCTTAATCACTCACTGGCAACTGTAGCAAAGCCTTGTGCCATATTTGGTTTGAACAGCTGAAATGATCCTTGCTCCACCTGCATTGGCTCGACCTTTTGCTCTTCATCTTCAACCTGTAAATCAAAGATTTCTTTAAAGAGTAAAAGCTTTTCCTCTGCATTCGGCTCCGCGGCAATTTCTTTTGCCTTTAAGATAGGATCTTTCAACATTTGGTTGATGATGCTTTTCGTATGTTTATTTAACAGCTTCATTTCACGGTTTGTGAGGTTTGGAAGCTTCCGCTCAATACTCTGCATCGTATCGGCTTGAATTGTGAGTGCCTTTTCTCTAAGTGCAGAAATGACCGGAACAACACCTAACGTATTCAGCCATTGCTTAAATTCCACAATTTCTGCTTCAATCAGGAGCTCGACCTGCTCAGCCACTGCACGGCGCTCTTTTAAGTTGGCAGCCACGATGCCTTCAAGGTCATCAATGTCATACAAAAAAGCACCTTCTACTTCAGAAATAGCTGGATCTAAATCACGGGGTACAGCAATATCCACCATAAATAGAGGTCTGCCCTTCCGTTTTTTATTCGCACTTTCGACCATTTCTTTTGTAATGACAAATTGTTTCGCTCCCGTTGAGCTGATTAAAATGTCTGCTTCGGATAATGTTTTTTCTAATTGGTTTAAGCTCTTAGGCTCTCCTGAAAAACGACCCGCCAATTCCTTTGCCTTCTCAAACGTTCGGTTGATGACCGTTACTTGGCCGATTCCTTGACCTTGAAGGTTTTGAGCCGCCAGTTCGCCCATTTTGCCCGCACCAAGAATCAGGACATGCTTATCAGAAAGACGTCCAAAGATTTTTTTGGCAAGCTCAACAGCTGCATAGCTGACAGATACGGCGTTAGACGCAATATCTGTTTCCGCATGAGAGCGTTTTGCAACGGTTACCGCCTGTTTAAATAAATAATTGAAAACGGTACCAATGGTCTTCTCCTCTTGAGCTACTTTAAAGCTGGAGCGTACTTGACCGAGTATTTGCGTTTCACCAATGACCATGGAATCAAGTCCACAGGCCACACGGAATAAATGCTCAACCGCTCCATCGTTTTCATAGAACTTCAAATATGGAGAGACATCTTCCTTTTCTAAACCGAACCAATCGGCTAAAAATCTTTTTATATAAAACCGTCCAGTATGAAGCTGATCTACTACTGCGTAGATCTCTGTTCGATTACATGTTGAGATGACGATATTCTCTAGAATGCTTTTTTCTTCTTTAAGCTTGGACATCGCTGTTCCGAGCTCACTCGGTTCAAAGCTCAGCTGTTCCCGTATCTCAACAGGGGCTGTTTTATAATCTAAACCCACAACAAGAATATGCATAACTTCAGCTTGCACCCCCAACGCCCTGTCTAATTTATAATAATTACAATATAGAATTTATTATTTATAATGATTATAACATATATTCATTTTTAACTGGATAAAAATTGTGAACAGATTTCAAAAATGTTGTGATATAGTAGAAAAATGTTCGACACTGTTTATGCCATATCATCACTTCAAGCAATTTACCAGATTTGGCGCGTGCGGACAAATGATCTGCTTAAAAGAAGGTGACATCTTTGAAGAAGAAATCCATTTTGCTGCCGCTTACTTTACTGGCTGTAGCGCTATATGCCATTCTCTCAGGAGGTCAATTTGACATTTGGAAGGATCAAGAGAAATGGTATACACTTGTACTGCTTTTTGGTCTCGCTTTTTTATATCAAGGAAAGAAGGAGCAAGAAAGCGCTCATGTGTTTATCGGTATGCTTATGACAGGCCTTTCGCTACACTTTATTCTACAGCCTAAATTGGACCACTGGCCAGACACATTTACAATGATTGTATTCATCGTAGGACTTGCACTCTTTGTGAAATCATCTCAGAAAAAAGAATATCGTATTGAAAGTGTTGTGCTGATCGCACTCGGTCTGTTCCTTTATTTCTTTCAGCAAATTACAAAACAGCTAAGTTCCCTTTCGATTCCTACTTCTGGCTTTGAATTGTACTGGCCTTATGTACTGATTGCTGTCAGTCTCCTCTTATTATTTTTAAAAAGGAAATAACTTATACAATAAAAAAGCATCTGCTCATGGCAGATGCTTTTTTTAGCCGTTTACTTTCGCAAGGATCGCATTCCAGGCTTCGTCTTTTCCCTTTTTTGTTTCAGAAGAGAATAAGATGAGTTCATCTGATGGGTCAATGTCGAGCGTCTGTTTGACGACTTTCGCATGTTTTTCCCATTTGCCTTTTGGAATTTTATCCGCTTTTGTTGCGATGACGATCACGGGAACTCCGTAATATTTAAGGAATTCATACATGTTCACATCGTCTACTGATGGCTTATGGCGCAGATCCACAATTTGGACAACTGCTTTTAATTCTTCACGCATTGTAATATACGTTTCGATCATTCTACCCCAGGCTTCGCGCTCTGTTTTTGATACTTTGGCAAAGCCGTAGCCCGGAACGTCCACAAAATGGAGCATATCATTAATAATGTAGAAATTAAGCGTCTGGGTCTTACCTGGTTTAGAAGACGTACGCGCTAAATTTTTACGATTAATCAATGAGTTGATGAACGAGGACTTTCCAACATTTGATCGTCCAGCAAGCGCGATTTCAGGCAGCCCGCCGCTCGGGTACTGCCCTGGTTTCACCGCACTAATGACGATATCTGATTTTGTTACTTTCATCTTCCCTCTCCTACCAACGCTTTCTCAAGCACCTCATCTAAATGTGAGACCGGAATAAAGGTTAGTCCTTCTCTCACACTTTCAGGAATATCATCAATATCCTTCTCATTGTCCTTTGGAAGAATAATGGTTTTCAATCCTGCACGATGTGCGCCTAATGCTTTTTCTTTTAGTCCGCCAATCGGAAGCACTCTTCCTCTTAACGTTATCTCTCCTGTCATACCAACCTCTTTTGACACAGGACGTCCTGTGAGTGCTGATACAAGAGCCGTCGCAATGGTGATACCAGCTGATGGCCCGTCCTTTGGAACCGCACCCTCTGGAACATGGATATGAATATCGTGCTTTTCATTAAAATTAGGATCAATGTTCAGTTCATCTGCTTTGGATCGAATATAACTGAATGCTGCCTGTGCAGATTCTCTCATGACATCACCTAGCTTACCTGTTAACAAGAGCTTGCCTTTACCAGGCGAGAGTGATACCTCAATTGATAAAGTGTCTCCGCCAACAGTCGTATACGCAAGTCCTGTGACAACCCCCACTTGGTCTGTCGTTTCAGCCTGACCATAACGGTAAAGTCTTTTTCCGAGAAATTCAGATAAGTTCTTTTCCGTCACTGTGATGCGTTTGCGGTCTTCAGCCACAATCGCTTTTGCCGCTTTCCGGCAAATGGCCGCAAGCTGACGCTCTAATCCACGAACACCCGCTTCTCTTGTGTAATAGCGAATCGTATCATAAATCGCGGCTTCACGAAGCTGCAAGTTCCCTTTCTTTAATCCGTGCTCCTTTAGCTGCTTCGGCAGAAGATGGTCTTTCACAATCTCTGCTTTTTCAACCTCTGTATACCCTGCAATCGTGATAATCTCCATTCTATCACGAAGTGGACCTGGAATGGTTGCTAAATTGTTGGCAGTGGCAATAAATAACACCTGCGATAAATCAAATGTCTCTTCAATATAGTGATCGCTAAAGTTGTGATTTTGCTCAGGGTCCAGCACTTCAAGCATCGCAGAAGACGGATCACCTCTAAAATCAGAGGACATCTTATCGATTTCATCTAAAAGAAACACTGGATTCATAGTGCCTGCCTTACTCATCCCGCGAATGATACGGCCTGGCATCGCCCCTACATATGTTCTTCTATGTCCACGAATCTCAGATTCATCACGCACACCGCCAAGAGAGATACGGATAAACTTTCGGTCAAGTGATTTAGCAATCGATTTGGCAAGTGACGTTTTCCCTACCCCAGGAGGTCCTGCTAAGCAAAGAATCGGTCCTTTTAATGAATTGGTCAGCTTCTGTACAGCAAGGTATTCAAGCACACGTTCTTTGACTTTCTCCAGCCCATGATGCTCATCATCTAAAATTTCACTTGCAAGCTTTAAATCTAGACGATCTTCTGTATAGATGCCCCATGGGAGATTGATCAGCCAATCAATATAATTTCGAATGACAGAGCTCTCCGCAGAGCTTGAAGGAATTTTTTCGTAACGGTTCAATTCTTTTAACGCCGTTTCACGAACAGAATCCGGCATGCTGGACTCTTCAATTTTAGACATTAATGAACTGACTTCGCCTGTTTTTCCTTCCTTGTCTCCAAGCTCCTTTTGAATGGCTTTCATTTGTTCACGCAAATAATATTCTTTTTGCGTTCGTTCCATTGAACGTTTGACGCGCTGGCCAATTTTCTTTTCAATTTCCAGCACTTCTTTTTCATTGTGGATTAAGCTGATGACACGATTCAGACGTTTTTTGACATCCACTGTTTCCAGTACTTCTTGCTTGTCCTTTAATTTGAGCGGCAGGTGAGAAGCGACGATATCTGCCATTCTCCCCGGTTCTTCAATATCCGTCACCGTTGCATATGTTTCAGCTGATATTTTTTTTGAAATTTTTATGTACTGATCAAAGTGATCTAACAAAGTGCGCATGAGTGCTTCTGCTTCTGCGTCCTTTAATTCTTTTTCTGCCAATTCTTTAATATCGACGGACGTATAGTCCTCAAGCTCCACGTATGATTCGATCTGTGCTCGATTTAAGCCTTCAACGAGTACACGAATCGTTCCATTCGGCAGCTTCAGCATTTGTTTGATTTTTGTGTAGGTGCCGACTTTGAAAATTTCCTCTTCACCTGGTTCATCTATTGAAATTTCCCGCTGTGTTGCTAGAAAAATCATATGATCGTTCATCATCGCCTGTTCTAATGCTTGAACAGACTTCTCGCGTCCAACGTCCAAATGCAAGACCATTGTTGGATAAACAAGCAAGCCTCGCAATGGAAGGAGCGGAACATTCTTTTTGATTTCATCTGCCATGTTGATTGACACCTCCGTCACTAGTATGAATCATTATAATATACCTGTTTCAGTCTTGTACAATGTAAAAGACTTGAGAAATGATGATCTTACCGTAGTATACCCTTTCTTTTTATCTTGAAAAAGAAAAAAAGATCTATTTCACTAAAAAATCCCCATATGTGATGGGGATTAAACAGATTTTCTTTTCATTTCCTCTTCTAGTCCATCTTTCTTCTCGTCTGGCGGGTTGACCAAACACTGATCCAGCACCTCTTGGAAGTGCTTCACAGGCACAATGGTGACCCCTTCAATCTCTTTTAAGATCGACTGCTGGTTGTCATAAGGAATAATCACGGTTGTGGCACCGGCCTGCTTCGCCGCCTTAATCTTTGGTATCACACCGCCGATCGGCTTCACCTGACCCTGCAATCCGATTTCACCTGTCATCGCTGTCAGATGATCAATCGGGATTTGATGAATGGCAGAGAAAATCGCCGCCGCCATGGCAATCCCAGCAGACGGTCCATCAATAGGGGCACCGCCTGGAAAATTAATATGGATGTCATATTCATTTGTCCGTATGCCCAAGTTTCTCAGCACTGTTAATACATTTTCAACTGATCCTTTAGCCATACTTTTTCGTCTAATGGATTTCGATTGACTGCCAATGCTTTCTTCTTCTGCAATGCCTGTAATGTTGATACTTCCTTTTTCGAGTGCCTTACATATATTCACTTCAATCTCGAGCAAGGCACCGCTGTTTGGTCCGTAGACTGCCAGACCATTCACTACACCGACTTTTGGCTTTTCCGGTACTTTTTGTTCATATCTTGGTGTCAGCTGGCTTGAGTGAATGACCCACTCGACATCGGCGATCGTGATGTCTTTTCGATTTTCTGTGACGGCCATTCCAGCGGCGATCTGCACCATATTGACTGCTTCACGGCCATTTTTCACATAAGAGGTTAACAGGTTCAGCCCTTCATCACATAATTCCTTTTGGATTTTCTGGACAGCCTTAGCAGCGACAATTTTCAGTTCATGCTGGTCAAGGTCCTTAAAGAAAATTTCCAAACACCTCGATCGAATCGCTGGTGGAATTTCTTCAGGTGTTCTTGTCGTGGCACCTATCAATCGAAAATCAGCCGGAAGTCCATTTTGAAAAATGTCATGAATGTGATTCGGAATTTGAGTGTTTTCCTCACTGTAGTAGGCACTGTCTAAAAATACTTTCCGATCTTCAAGGACTTTCAGCATTTTGTTCATTTGAATCGGATGCAGTTCCCCAATTTCATCGATAAACAGAACCCCGCCATGCGCATGCGTAACGGCTCCTTGTTTTGGCTGCGGAATGCCTGCCTGTCCCATCGCTCCCGCCCCTTGGTAAATCGGGTCATGCACGGAACCAATGAGCGGGTCTGCGATGCCCCGTTCATCGAACCTTGCGGTTGTGGCATCGAGCTCTACAAATACCGCATCTTTCTTAAACGGTGAATCAGCATGACGTTTCGCTTCTTCCATGACAAGACGGGCAGCAGCTGTTTTCCCAACCCCCGGGGGTCCGTAGACAATGACATGCTGAGGATTCGGTCCGCACAGCGCTGCTTTTAGAGCACGAATGCCGTCTTCCTGCCCTACAATATCTTGAAACCCCTTTGGCCGGACTCTCTCTGATAAAGGCTCACTCAGCTTGATTGACCGCATCTTTCTGAGTGCTTCCATTTCTTTTTTTGATTCTTTATCTATCGTCACCTTTTGTGTGCGCTGATTTCGCAGTAAGTTCCAAAAGTACAGCCCGATGACGATACCAAAGAACAGCTGTATAAATAATACGATTCCTGTCCAGCTCAATCGGTGCTCCCTCCTTCATCTATCGTATGTATTGGTTTCTGTCTGCTAGTATTTCCTAGAGCTGGACGGAATAAACACGTCTTCGACGATAAATAAAAAACTCCTGAATCAAAATGATTCAGGAGCGAGACTTCTCTTATGCAGATGTTTTAGTATCTTTGTTGACGACTGTGCCATCCTTTAACACAAGACGCGGCGGCTCACCATCAGCAACCGTTGCACCAGTGATGACACATTTTTCAATATCATCACGAGATGGAAGGTCAAACATGACATCAAGCATGATGCCTTCAATGATCGAGCGAAGACCACGAGCTCCTGTTTTACGCTCAATTGCCTTTTTCGCAATTTCGCTAAGAGCATCTTCTTCAAATTCAAGCTCTACATCGTCAAGCTCAAGCATTTTTGTATATTGCTTAACAAGCGCATTTTTAGGCTTCGTCAAGATTTCTACAAGTGCTTTTTCATCTAACGGCTCTAGGCTTGCAATAACCGGCAGACGACCGATGAATTCTGGAATTAAACCGAAGCGAAGCAAGTCTTCTGGCAGTACTTTTGATAGAAGGACTTCTTTTTCAAGATCTTCGACTTTATTTTCCGCACCGAATCCAATTACTTTTTGACCTAAGCGGCGTTTGATGATTTGCTCAATCCCGTCAAAGGCTCCTCCACAAATGAAGAGGATGTTCGTCGTATCAATTTGAATGAATTCTTGATGCGGATGCTTACGTCCACCTTGAGGCGGTACACTAGCGACTGTTCCTTCAAGAATTTTCAAAAGGGCTTGCTGGACGCCTTCCCCAGATACATCGCGAGTGATAGAAGGGTTTTCTGATTTTCTTGCTACTTTATCGATCTCATCGATGTAGATAATGCCTTTTTCCGCTTTTTCTACATCATAATCCGCTGCCTGGATCAGCTTTAGTAAAATATTCTCTACGTCTTCACCAACATAACCCGCTTCAGTTAATGATGTTGCATCTGCGATCGCAAATGGAACATTTAAAATACGTGCAAGTGTTTGAGCAAGTAATGTTTTACCGCTTCCTGTTGGTCCAATCATAGAAATATTACTTTTCGAAAGCTCAACATCATCAATCTTGCTGTTGGAATTGATCCGTTTGTAGTGGTTATACACAGCTACAGCTAAGGATTTTTTCGCATTGTCTTGTCCGATGACATATTCATCAAGAATCTCCCGAATTTCATGAGGCTTCGGAACATCCTTGAATTCAACTTCTTCCTCTGTGCCGAGCTCTTCTTCAACTATTTCCGTGCAAAGCTCGATACATTCATCACATATATATACACCAGGTCCTGCGACCAGTTTACGCACTTGATCTTGCGTTTTTCCGCAAAACGAGCATTTTAATTGACCTTTTTCCTCGTTGAATTTAAACATTCTTTCACCCCTTATTCTTCTTCACTTGCCTGTAGCTAACAGTCAGCTACCTTTCTGGGTCCAGTATGTATGCATTTTACCATACTTTCCTAAAAGACGGTAACGATGTGTTTCTAACACTGCACATTGAGATATGTATGACAGAAAGATGCGACTTACACTATCGTTTCCAAAAGAAGCGATGATAAGTCAAAAATTGTACAAAACAAGGCACGAGTCACTCGCGCCCTGTTTTATTATTATGCACCATATTAACGGTTTTCTACAAGAAAATCAATTGCTTTACGAACTTTTAGATCTTCTTTCATTGCTTCAGTAGATCCGATCGCTTGTTTGATATTTTCAATTGGCATGTTGTATGCTTCAGCCATTTTTGAAAGTTCTTCTTCCACTTCTTCGTCAGACACTTGTAAGTTTTCTGCAGCAGCAATTGCTTCAAGTGTTAGGTTAGATTTTACGCGTTTAGCAGCATCTTCTTTCATTTGCTCTTTCAGCGCATCTTCATCTTGTCCAGAGAATTGGAAGTAAAGCTCAAGGTTCATTCCTTGCATTTGAAGACGTTGTTCGAATTCTTTCATCATGCGGTCTAGCTCAGTGTCAACCATCGCTTGTGGGATGTCAACTTCCGCATTTTCAGAAGCTTTCGCAACTAGCTCTTCACGAAGTTTTCCTTCTGCTTCGTTTTCTTTTGCTTCTTCAAGACGTTTCTTCGTTTTTTCAGTTAACTCAGCAAGCGTTTCTACTTCTTCATCAACATCTTTAGCGAACTCATCGTCAAGTGCTGGAAGTTCTTTTGCTTTGATTTCATGAATTTTCACTTTGAATACAGCTGGTTTACCTGCAAGGTCTTCAGCATGGTATTCTTCTGGGAATGTAACTTCTACGTCTTTTTCAGCGCCAGCTTCAAGACCAACTAATTGCTCTTCGAAACCAGGGATGAATGAACCAGAACCTACTTCAAGAGAGTAGTTCTCAGCTTTTCCGCCTTCGAATGCTTCTCCATCAACGAATCCTTCGAAATCAAGAACAACTGTATCGCCGTTTTCGATTGCGCCTTCTTCTTTGACAACAAGCTCAGCTTGACGGTTTTGCATGCCTTTAAGCTCTTCTTGTACATCTTCATCAGTAACAGCTGTGTCGTCTTTTTCTACGTTAAGACCTTTGTAGTCACCAAGTTTTACTTCAGGCTTCACTGTTACTTTTGCGGTGAAGATTAAGTTTTCGCCTTTTTCGATTTTCTCAACATCGATTTCAGGGCGGTCAACTGGCTCGATACCAGCTTCGTCGATTGCTTTTGGATATTCAACCGGAAGAAGAATATCTAATGCATCTTGATAAAGAGATTCTACACCAAAACGCTGCTCGAAAAGACCACGTGGTACTTTCCCTTTACGGAATCCAGGGATCGATACTTGCTTAACCACTTTCTTAAATGCATCATCAAGTGCTTTGTTAAATGTTTCAGCGTCAACTTCTACAGTTAGTACGCCTTCGTTACCTTCTTGTTTTTCCCATTTTACTGACATGTGTGTTTCCCTCCAAAAATCTATTCAGATTGTGCGTTGCTCCATTCTAAAGCATCATAAAGACTTCGTCCAATCAAAAACCACGCACTCCGCTAAGAAGCTTGCATTATGTATACAACATTTGACTTGATTATACATATCGTCTTTCAACCGTTGGAATCTGACAACTGCACTATATATGCACAAATACAACCATTATATTATAACATAACAAGTCCGTCTTTCAACTAAATCGACAAATTACAAATAAGAAATTTCTTCAATATCTTTCAGCATTGTGCAAGCTTCTCTCAGCTCTCGTTCGTTAAATTCATACAATAGATGCAATTCTTGGAGTTCAATCTCAATCCCATGCATTTCATAGCCGACTTTATGAAGTGCCGCTGCCCAAAGACTAGGATCTGTGTATTTAGGAAGAAATGGATACAGCACAAATAAGTGCCGGCGCCATAACTCTTCCACGGCTTGGTAAAGGGTCGGATTCTCATTGCCAAGCGTGTCATCAAGCATACGAAGGACTTGCTGAAGAAGCGGCATCTGCTCTGGCTTTACAGCCTCAGAAGGAATAAGGGTTAAAGAATCACCGAATTTTGTCACATGAACCGGTTTTGCCACATCATGCTCTGCCAGAAGCTGCAGGATCATTGATTTGACCAAAGGGTTCCCATCAGGATTTTGTAAGATGGTATTTAATAGACCCATATGCGGTGTAATATTCCGGTCTTTCAATGAATGAATGAACTGGACCTGTTCTTCCGGACGCTTCAGCATATCATCTATGTTGACCTCACTTCCGGCGTCCTCATCTTCATCTAAAATCTCTTCAGGTGATTCGATCATTTTTCTGCTAAATTCGAGCAGCTTGTAAAAATGCTCCGCGCTTTCTGCCGGAAGGTGGTTTTCCTCGAGCACAGCCTCAATCGTCTGTTTGACTTCTTCATATTCTTTCAGCTGAATGAGGATCGTCATATACACTTGGAGCACAGTGAAATAGTGGCCATATCCTTCATGCAGCATTTTTTCACAAACACGCTTTGCATCCTGCAGCTCACCCAGCTCCAGAAAACAAATGGCCATTCCAAGGTGAATATCGGATTCTTCATCGTCATCGTACGATTTAGCTTCTGAAAACAAGTGAAGCGCCTCTTGATACTGTTTATCTTTTAATGCTGCCATTCCTTTTTCAATCAGTCTTTCTTTCAGACCAGGAAACAAAATGACATTATCTTTCTTCTTGTCATGCTTCATGCTTACGTTCCTTTCGGGCGCATATTTTTTATCAGTTTACCAACGAAGATTAGTAAACACAAGTAACGAGAGGTTTTCATGCAAAAAAGAAGCCGTCACACCTCGGGCGGACAGCTTCTAGTTGCTTAAGCGCGCAGCCAGCTGCTGCGCTTTTCTTCAAATGCTTGAATGTCATCTTCTAGAAGTAATGTTAATGAAATCTCATCATAACCATTTAGGAGCATTTCTCTCCAGTGAGGGTCGACTTGAAAAGGGGTGATATTCCCTTCATGATCTTCTATCTGCTGTTTTTCAAGATCAACCGTCATCTCATACCCTTTGTTCTCATATGACGCAGCGAAGGTTTTCCACACATCATAATCAAGGCGAATCGGAAGCATCCCATTTTTAAAGCAGTTTTGATGAAATATATCTGCGAATGATGGTGCGATGACAATTTTAAAGCCATAATCATCAAGCGCCCAAGGAGCATGTTCCCTAGATGATCCGCAGCCAAAGTTCTCCCCTGCGATCAAAATGGATGCTCCTTCATAGACCGGCTGATTTAGTTCGAAATCTGGATTTGGGCTGCCATCGGCTAAATAACGCCAGTCGAAAAAGGCAAAGCGGCCATATCCTGTTCGTTCGATTCTTTTTAAAAATTGCTTCGGAATAATTTGATCTGTATCTACATTGATACGGTTAAGCACAGCGGCTTTTCCTTTATGAGTGACTAAAGGCTCCATCTATGACAACTCCTTACACGACTGTTTTCTCTTGATTAAACTTCCTGACATCGACAAAGCGGCCATGTATCGCAGCCATTGCAGCCATTGCCGGGCTGACAAGATGTGTTCTCGCACCCTTCCCTTGACGCCCTTCAAAGTTACGGTTTGATGTGGACGCGCAGCGTTCGCCCTCCGGTACCACATCGTTATTCATACTAAGGCACATACTGCAGCCTGATTCTCTCCATTCAAATCCTGCTTCAAGGAAGATTTCATGAAGACCTTCTTTTTCTGCTTGCAATTTGACACTTTGAGAGCCAGGCACCACAATCGCTCTGACATGATCTGCTACTTTTTGTCCTTCAATCATAGAAGCAGCTTGACGTAAATCAGTCATTCTTGAGTTCGTACATGAGCCGATAAAGACATGCTCAATCGTAATATCTTCTATACGCTGATGCGGATGGACACCCATGTATTCATAAGCACGAATCGCTTCTTTTTGATCATCTTCTTGTGCAAAGTCCTCAGGTCCTGGGATTGATGCATCCACAGGCAGTACCATTCCTGGGTTAATTCCCCACGTAACCATTGGTGAAATCTGATTTCCATCTAACACAATGGTTTTATCGTAGGTTGCACCTGGATCTGTTTTAAGTTCTTCCCATTCTTTAATAGCTGCTTCGAAGTCTTCACCCTGCGGTGCATATTTGCGGCCGCGGCAATATTCGAAGGTGACTTCATCAGGTGCAATCAATCCTGCTCTTGCGCCTGCTTCAATTGACATATTACAAACGGTCATCCGCTCATCCATCGTCATGTTTCTGAATACTTCCCCAGTGTATTCAATGACATAACCTGAGCCGAACTTCACGCCGTGCGCACCAATGACGGCTAAAATGACATCTTTGGCGGTTACCCCTTTTTGAAGCTTTCCGTCTACTCTAATTTCTAGCGTTTTCGGACGCTGCTGCCAAAGTGTTTGTGTAGAAAGTACATGTTCAACCTCACTAGTACCGATCCCAAAGGCAAGTGCACCAAACGCGCCGTGAGTTGATGTATGACTATCTCCACAAACGATTGTTTTCCCCGGAAGTGTCAATCCAAGCTCAGGTCCAACGACATGGACGATTCCTTGGTCAACACTGTGAAGGTCAGCAAGACGAACGCCAAATTCCGCACAGTTGCGCTCTAAGGCACTCACTTGCTTTTTAGCAATCTCATCTTTGATCACAAATCGATTCACAGTTGGGATGTTATGATCCATCGTCGCAAACGTGTTTTGAGGTCTTCTCACCTTGCGCCCTTTTTGTCTTAATCCTTCAAATGCTTGAGGTGATGTCACTTCATGCACCAAGTGCAGATCAATATATAAAAGGTCTGGTTTTCCCTCGCCGCTTTTGACTACATGCTGATCCCATATTTTTTCGATGATTGTTCGAGGCATAACCCTTTTCCTCCCTCTACCTAATTCCACAAGATTCTATTTACACAATGGTTTGCACGCGCTGCTTGAGTGCGTCTACAACCGCATTAGTGATTTCTTCAGTCGTTTGATAAGTTCCCTCTTTTGCTGCTAAATCTTTTGTTCGTTTGCCAGAGGCAAGAACAGCTTCGACAGCTTCTTCTATTGCAGCCGCTTCTTCTTCTAATGAAAAGGATGTTCTAAGCAAGCTTGCTGCTGATAAAATGGTTGCCAGAGGGTTTGCAACGTTTTGCCCCGCAATATCGGGTGCTGAACCATGAATTGGCTCATATAAATGAAGGCCAGTGCTTGATAAACTAGCAGATGGCAGCATGCCGAGTGATCCAGTAATCATAGAAGCTTCATCGCTTAAAATATCACCGAACATATTCTCCGTCACAATGACATCAAATTGAGCGGGCTTGTAAATCAGCTGCATGGCAGCATTATCGACGAGCATATGCTCAAATTCAACTTCTGGATATTGGGCAGCAACTTCTTCTACCGCATCCCGCCATAGTTTACTAGAAGCAAGGACATTCGCTTTATCCACAGACGTCACTTTTTTCCGTCTTGTTAAGGCCATGTCGAACGCTTCTTTTAATACGCGGACAATTTCTTCCTTTGTATAAAGGAGCGTATCAACGGCAGCTTCTTTTCCTTCATCATCCGTATAGCGTTCGCTTGGTTCACCAAAATAGAGACCGCCTGTTAATTCACGAACGATGACGAAATCGACTCCGTTAATGTGATCCTGTTTTAACGGAGATGCCTCGCTTAAGCTATCGAACACCTTTACAGGGCGGATGTTGGCAAATAAGTCCAGCTGTTTACGAATGGCGAGCAGGCCTTTTTCTGGACGGAGCTCTGGCGGGTTTTGATCCCACTTTGGTCCGCCGACTGCTCCTAATAAAATCGCATCAGCGTTTTTGCATACATCTACTGTTTCCTTTGGAAGCGGGTTGTTTTTTTCATCTATTGCGATACCGCCAATGAGCGCAGTTTCGAATTCGAATTCGTGCTTAAATTGAGCCGCTGTCTCTTGAAGGACTGCGACTGCAGATGTCACGACTTCCGGTCCGATTCCATCGCCGGGCAAAAGTGCAATTTTCTTTTTCATGAGAACCTTCCTCCTTTCCTATGAGATCGCGTGATGTTTCTCGATTTCAATCAGATTTGATTTGAAGATTAAATGTCTGTTCACCGCATTGACATAAGCTTTCGCAGATGCTTCAAGTACATCTTGCGCTACACCGCGTCCTGCTGTTTCTTTTCCTTCTATTGAAACAGTGACATATACTTCTGCTAGTGCATCTCTGCCTTTTCCATTTGATTGAATGCGGTAGTCCAGCAAATGAATTCTTTCTTCCATACAGCGCTCAAGCGTGTTGTACACAGCCTCTACACTGCCTGCACCTGTAGCTGCTTCTTGAATGACTTCCTGTGTTTCTTGATTTTTCAGAGAAACTGTTGCTGTTGGCATTTGTTCTGTTCCATAGTGCACTTGCAGACTTTCAAATTCATAGCCAATTTTTCGGTCTGCTACTTTTTCTTCTAATATAATAGAGATCAAATCATCATCTGTAATTTCTTTCTTCTTCTCTGTCAAGTTCTTGAAAGTCTCAAAAAATTTATTGATTTCGTCTTCCGTTAGTTTAAAGCCTAGTGTTTTCATGCGGTCTTTAAACGCGTGTCTTCCGGAGTGTTTTCCAAGGACAAGCACATCTGTTGTCACGCCGACAAGCTCTGGAGAAATAATTTCATAGGTTGTTTTTTCTTTGAGGAAACCATCTTGGTGAATACCTGATTCATGTGCAAATGCGTTGTTTCCAACGACTGCTTTATTACGCGGCACAATCATTCCTGAGTATTTGCTCACTACATCACTTGTACGCTTAATTTCATTCAATTGAATCGTTGATTCCACCTGGTAAAAGTCTTTTCGAATATGAAGAGCTACTGCAATTTCTTCTAACGCGGCATTTCCAGCGCGCTCGCCAATTCCGTTGACAGCCGTTTCAATTTGATCTGCTCCATTTTCAATGGCAGCAAGTGAGTTTGCTACAGCCATTCCTAAATCATCGTGACAGTGAGCGGACAAGTTAACGCGGTGGATATTTGGAACGTGTTCCTTCATATATTTAAAGATGTTTCCGTACTCTTTTGGCGCTAGGTATCCTACTGTATCTGGCAAGTTAATGACACTCGCCCCAGCGTCAATGACCTTTTCTACAATTTCTGCCAAGAAAGCAAGATCTGTACGGCACGCATCTTCTGCTGACCATTGGACAACTGGAAAACGTTCTTTCGCATATTTCACCATTGCGACAGCCTGTTCTACGACTTCTTCACGTGTTTTCTTTAGTTTATGCTTCAGGTGAATGTCAGAAGTGGCAATAAAGACATGAAGCCTTGGCTCCACTCCATCTTTTAATGCTTCCCATGCAGCATCAATGTCACCTTTCACACATCGTGCAAGACCAGCAACAGAACAGTTTTTAATCGTTCTTGCAATTTCTTGTACGCCTAAGAAATCCCCTCGGGATGAAGCGGGAAATCCCGCTTCAATGATATTAACCCCAAGGCGCTCAAGCTGCTTTGCAATGATTAGCTTTTCTTGTGCATTTAAGTTCACTCCTGGTGATTGCTCTCCATCCCGAAGTGTTGTGTCAAAAAAATTAATTTTCCGCACCGACGCTCACCGCTTCCTTTTTCTTTCCTTGTTTAACGAAAGGCATCATTTCACGAAGCTTTCTACCAACGATTTCAATTTGGTGCTCATTTTCATTTGCATTGATCGCATTGAAACGTGGACGATTCACTTGGTTTTCAACAATCCATTCTTTTGCAAATGTTCCGTTTTGGATATCAGTCAAAACAGCTTTCATTGACTCTTTTACTTTTGCATCCACAACGCGTGGTCCTGATACGAAGTCACCCCATTGTGCTGTATCAGAAATTGAATATCTCATGCCTTCTAAACCTTCTTCATACATAAGGTCAACGATCAATTTCAGTTCATGCAGACACTCGAAGTATGCAAGCTCTGGCTGATAACCAGCTTCTGTTAACGTTTCGAATCCTGCTTTTACTAGTGAAGTAAGACCTCCACAAAGAACTGCCTGCTCACCGAATAGATCCGTTTCTGTTTCTTCTTTAAATGTTGTTTCAAGAACGCCCGCTCTTGCTCCGCCGATCGCTTTTGCATAAGCAAGTGCTTTGTCTTTCGCTTGGCCAGATACATCTTGATAGATAGCAAATAGGGCAGGTACACCAGCGCCTTGCTCATATGTTCTTCTCACAAGATGTCCTGGACCTTTTGGAGCTACAAGATACACGTCTACGTCACTTGGAGGAACAATTTGATGGAAGTGAACGTTGAATCCGTGTGCGAATACAAGTGAGTTGCCAGCTTCTAATTGATCTTTGATTTCTTCATCATATACTTTCTTTTGCTGCTCATCTGGAAGTAGTACCATGACTACGTCTGCTTGTGCTGCTGCTTCTTTTACTGTGAACACTTGATGGCCGTCTTCTTGTGCTTTTGTATAAGATCCGCCTTTTCTCACGCCGACAATAACATCTACGCCACTTTCTTTTAAGTTCAACGCATGTGCATGACCTTGTGAACCGTAACCAATGATTGCTACCTTTTGACCATTTAATACGTTTTCTTGAATATCACCGTTATAATATACTTTTACCATTTGACTCTCTCCTTTTGTTTAGACAATTGAAATTGTTTTATTTGTTTGCGGCTTTTGCTGATTATCTCTCGCAAAGGCCGTGGTGCCAGTTCTGGCGACTTCTTTAATGCCGTATGGCTTAAGTAATTCAATGAGTGCTTCAATTTTTGAAGACTCACCTGTCACCTGAATGACGACACTCTCTCTGCTTACATCTACAATAGAAGCTCTAAAAGGTTCAATGACCCCTGTGATCTCCATTCTTGATGCTGGTGCAGATACGACTTTTATCAAAGCCAGCTCTCGCTGAACGATTGATTGGTTTGTAATGTCTGTTACTTTCAGAACATCGATTTGTTTGTTCAGCTGTTTTGTCAGCTGTTCGATGTCTTTCTCCTGGTCTACATGGACGACGAACGTGATGCGTGATACATCTTGAATCTCAGAATGGCCGACCGTAATGCTTTCAATGTTGTAGTGTCTTTTAGTAAAGAGGCCTGTGATTCTGTTCAGTACGCCTGATCGATTTAATACAGTCAACACAATAATTCTTTTCAAGGTTTCACCCCCACCATCTCATGAAGTCCTTTCCCCGGTGCTACCATCGGGAATACTTTTTCATCTCTCGCTACATTGACATCGATGAAAACAGGCTCTCTAGAGGTTAAGGCTTCTTCAAGCTTTTCTTTCGCCTCTTCGTCTGATGAGATTCTGATTCCTTTAATGCCATAAGCTTCAGATAATTTGACGAAGTCTGGCTGCTCTGAAAATTTAGAATGTGAGTAGCGTTCTTCGTAGAAAATTTCTTGCCATTGTCTTACCATTCCAAGGCTGTGATTATTGAGTACAATCACTTTGACTGGAAGGTTCAGCTCACGGATAACGGCAAGTTCTTGCAGGGTCATTTGGAAACCTCCGTCTCCTAAAATTGCCACAACAGTTGCCTCTTGATCAGCCAGCTGAGCGCCGATGGCTGCTGGTAATCCGAAGCCCATTGTGCCAAGACCTCCAGATGTGACCCACTTATCTGCATTTTCAAATGGATAGAACTGCGCCGCCCACATTTGATGCTGTCCGACATCAGTTGCGACAATGGCTTCACCTTTTGTGAATTGATGAATGTATTCAATCAGCTTTTGAGGCTTAAAGCCTTCTGCTTCGTTTTCAACGTACCAGAGTGGATATTCTTCCTTCCACTGATCTAATTGATTTTTCCATTCGTCTGATTCCCCTTGCTTCCCGTCCTGCTTGATCAGCTCTTCAAGAACGAGCTTACTGTCTCCAACAACCGGGATATGGGTATGAATGTTCTTGCCGATTTCCGCTGGGTCGATGTCAATATGAGCCACCTTCGCATGTTTCGCAAAATGATTAAGGTTGCCTGTTACCCTGTCATCAAATCTTGCTCCGATTGAAATGAGCAGGTCACATTGATGAAGAGCCATGTTCGCTGCATATGTGCCATGCATACCAGCCATCCCTAGGAAAAGAGGATGCTTTGCCGGGAATCCGCCAAGTCCAAGCAATGTATGAGCGACTGGGATTTGCTGCTGCTCTACATACTGTCTTAATTCTTCAGATGCTTTGCCATGAAGTACGCCGGCTCCTGCTAGAATGACTGGTTTCTTCGCTCTGCTGACAGCTTCTACTAATTTGCGAATTTGCAAATAGTTCGGCTCTACTTTTGGCTGATAACCAGGTAAATCAATTGGCTGATCATATTCAAACGTTCCTTCAATGCCTGCGACATCTTTTGGAATATCAATCAAGACTGGACCAGGTCTGCCTGTTGTTGCGATATGGAACGCCTCTTTAATGACACCCGGTAATTCCTCTGGATTTCTTACCTGATAGCTGTGCTTTGTAATTGGCATTGTGATGCCGAGTACATCAGCTTCTTGGAAAGCATCCGATCCAATGACTGACGTTGCCACCTGCCCTGTGAATACAACAAGGGGAAGTGAATCAATCATCGCATCTGCAATTCCTGTCACAAGATTTGTCGCTCCCGGCCCTGATGTGGCAATGACAACACCCGGTTTACCAGATACTCTTGCATATCCTTCTGCTGCGTGAATCGCTCCCTGCTCATGTCTTGGCAGGACATGAAATAAACCAGAATCGT
Source organism: Bacillus sp. FSL M8-0350 (assembly GCF_038593345.1). NCBI lineage: Bacteria > Bacillati > Bacillota > Bacilli > Caryophanales > Bacillaceae > Bacillus > Bacillus sp. FSL M8-0350. The sequence goes on from NZ_CP151985.1 coordinate 2,632,058, forward strand.
AAATTTTATCGTAGATTGGCAAAACCGCTCCGCCCGGATAGCCGAAAATGACTTCTACTTTTTCTCTTTTGAGTGCTTCAATTAACATGAGTGCACCGTTCATCGTTTGTGGTGCTTTTGATTTTTCCGTCTCCATTTGTACATTTGTCCCCATTTGATTTCCTCCTCTTTGTCTTGCTTCAGTCAAGTCCTTTCACCCTTTTCTATTCAAGATAGAGATATGAGACCATATAAAAAAGCCTTCTCACCCCACAATGACACTACTTTTCACTAGGTCAAAGGGGCGAAAAAGCTTTGTTTTTCGCGGTACCACCCTTGTTCACGGCAAACCCTGCTGCCGTCTCATGGACATCTTTCGTCCATTTTGGTAACGAGTGAGCAATGTCACTCGGTCTGCCCTACTATCATTTCAAGCAGACACTCAGAGGTGAGTTCACTTTAGAAAGTAACACCGGTTTCCAGCTAGCACCGGCTCTCTGTAGATACTGACTCTAAAGCTACTAGTCCTCTTCAACGTTTATCGATATCTATTTAGCTTGCATGAATGTTTTCATCTGCAAAAACGACTTTTTCTCCTTCTTCAACCACTCGCTTGCGGAATTGTTCAAGAAGTTTGTTTGTGTGGAACCCAGGTTTCCCTTCACCGATTGTACGGCCGTCAACTTTTACAACGGCGATGACTTCGGCTGCGGTTCCTGTTAGAAATACTTCTTCAGCTGTATACACATCGTGTCTTGTGAATGGTTCTTCTTTCACTTCGTAGCCTAAGTCTTCTGCAATCTCCATGATGGCATTTCTTGTGATGCCTTCAAGTGCGCCGATATAACCTGGCGGTGTATAAAGCTTGCCTTTTTTATAAATAAACACGTTGTCTGCAGAACCTTCCGCCACGTACCCTTGATCGTTCAGCATCAGCGCTTCACTCACACCGGCCATATGGGCTTCGATTCGGACAAGAATGTTATTCAAATAGTTTAATGATTTTACTTTTGGGCTAAGGACATCTGGACGATTTCGTCTTGTTGGAACCGTCACAATATCAATACCCGTTTCATATAGGTGCTTTGGAAAAATGGCCAGCGGCTCTACAATGATCACTGTGTTGGCTCTCCCGCAGTTGTTAGGGTCTAAACCAAGATCACCCGCTCCTCTTGAGACGACAAGGCGGATATAGGCATCCTTTAGGCCGTTCCTTTCAACTGTATGAATCATTTTTTCCGTGAGTTCCTCAAGTGAATATGGAATGTTCAGCATAATGGATCTGGCGGAATCATACAGGCGGTCTAAATGTTCTTTCATTCGAAAGATATTTCCGTTATATACGCGAATCCCTTCGAAAACACCGTCGCCATATAAGAAGCCATGATCGTAAACTGAAATTTTCGCATCCTCTTTTTTCACGAGTTCATCGTTTAAAAAGATCCACTGTTCCTTTTGGTCTTCCATTTTCAGTGAGCACCCTCTCTTTCAAACAAAAAGTAGTTGAATTTTCAGACACTTTATATTGAAGTGTCTCTCGCTTGCACTGCGTGTTTGTTTAGCTTTTGTTGAACCCATCTTACGCCGCTTTCCATACAGTGTCAACAGCATTTTTAAAATTATTAGACAATTTAGACTAATCAAAATTAAATGTATACGCTTACACCTTTGCTAGACAAGGAATGAAAAAACTTAAAATTTTTTGTATTTTTTCTTCAATTTATTTACTTTACATGAACGCTTTTCTTTTGAGAAAACTTTTGTGATATTTTTTCACATGATTTTTGATGAATATTGTGAGATTTCAATGACTTCGTTTTTTCTTTTGACATGCCTTTCTAAAGCGTTTTCCTATGAATTTATGATAGAATGAGAGCATCTAATAGAAGGAGGGCAATACATGGCTAACATCAGAGGTTATATTGGTACGTATACAAAGGCAGACAGTAAAGGTGTTTATACGTTTACATTAAATACGGACAAGCAGCAGATTGAGCAAGTAGAAGTCGCTGCTGAACTTGAAAATCCTACATATTTAACCGTGTCAGAGGATCAAAAGTTTGTTTATGCTGTTGTGAAAAAGGGCTCACAGGGTGGCCTTGCTGCGTATCAAATTGATTCAACGACAGGCAGACTTCACTTCATCAACCAAGAGCTTGCCGATGGAGCTTCTCCTTGCCACGTCAGCGTGGACAGTCAAACGAAAACGGCGTATACAGCGAATTATCATAAAGGGACAGCAGAGATGTATGAAATCGATGCTGAAACTGGCTCAGTGATCCGCACGCTCTCACAGGCGCAGCATGAAGGAACTGGCCCTAACGAAGATCGTCAGGAAAAACCGCACACTCACTTTATGGGTCTCACGCCAGATGAACAATTTGCAGTAGCTGTTGACCTTGGAACAGATGGAATTTATACGTATAAGAAAGAAGACGGCAAACTTGAGCTTGCTCATACATTTGAAACAAAGCCTGGCAGCGGACCTCGTCATATCACATTCCACCCAACGAAACCTGTGGCATATGTAATGACAGAGCTAAGCTCCGAGGTCATTGTGCTTCGTTACTTTGAAGATGGTCATTTTGAAGAGATCCAAACAATCGCGACCATTCCAAGCGATTTTACAGAGAACAATCAAGGCAGTGCCATTCATGTCTCTTCAGACGGACAATTTGTTTATGCAGGAAATCGCGGTCATGATAGCATTGCGATTTTTAAAGCAGATGATGACGGCCAATTAAGCCTAGTCGAGATTGCTTCTTCTGAAGGAAACTGGCCTAGAGATTTTGTGCTTGATCCAACAGAAGAATTCCTCGTCGGTTCAAACCAAGAATCTAGCAATCTTGTGTTATACAAACGCGACAAAGAAACAGGACGTCTCACTGTCTTACAATCAGACATTACCGTCCCTCATCCAGTTTGCGTGAAATTTTTAGGGTAAAGAAAAAAGCCTCCAATAACGGAGGCTTTTCTTTATGCAGACGGCATACCGCCATCCTCAAGCTTTTGATCAATCAGAGACGTATCCGTTTTTTCACCGAACCATTTTGACAGCCTGTCTTTTGCTTTCCCTTTCACATCATCATCAATGTACATTGCTACTTGAAGCAGAGCAAATGTGATGGCTCCTAAATCATCTGTGTAGCCGACGCCAATCAATGTATCCGGAATGAGATCAAGTGGAAGGATAAAATAGCCGAGTGCTCCAATAATCAAGGTCTTTGCTTTGACCGGCACTTCGGGTTTTTGCAATGTATAGTAAAGTAATAGCACAGTATAGACAAGAGAGACACCAGCTTTTTGTGCCGTCTTTTTTAGCTTTTCCCAAAAGGCATGATCATTAAAATGCTTCTTCGAACGCTTTAATAGTTCTTTTTTCTCAGAACGATTCATCATATCGCCTCCATCTACAGCATAGCCCTTTTCCCTCAGTTATACAAGATATCCGCTGATTCGACAAACAAAAAGCAGCAGAAAGCTGCTGCATTCTACTGCTCTTTGTAAAACTTTTCAATTGCCTTATCGATGTACACCCATCCTTTATAAGACACATGAATCGTATCTTTAAAGAAATATGGATCGTACTCATGCTTAGTCAAATCCGCGACTTCATACCCATTATCTCGAATTTGACGATTGATTTTTTCATAATAACCTGTACGGCCTTCTTTCGGAAAACCGGTGTAATCATACCACTTTCCGTTGACAGGAATCGTCACAAACAAAGGCTTCGCCCCTGCCTGTTTTAAAATATCCAGCATGATTTGAAAATCTTTGTATTCTGGTGATTCGGCATAAGAATGACCTTCACGGGAATCCTTCATCTTTTTCATAATCGGTTTCAGCTTGTGGTCAAACAGTTTTTGGTTAATATAAAACGGGTTGTCCCCTGCTCTTTTCGCACCAAAAATGCTCGCTTCTTTTTCAAGCTCAGCCCATGTTTTTCCTTTGACTGAAGGAGACGGTTGAAGCTTGCGCTCATGCCCCGATCCAATCGTATAGTACAGGTCTTTCTTTTGAAGCATACCATAATACATTTTCGCAATAGGAGAAATCGCGCCATAAGCGAACTTGTTCCCAGATAGCTCTGCTTTAAAAAGCTCTGTAATCACCATGTCGTTTTTGACTGCTTTAAACTTCATGATTCTTTTGATCAGCTCTTTTTTCACAGTTGGATCAATTTCTTTATTATAGGCGAGATTCAGCGCTTGAAGCGCTGAATAGTTAGGTGCAAAGTGATTCTCGTCAGATCCCCATTTCACAAACCACTGCGGAGACACGATAAATACAAGCTTCTTCCCTTTTAATTCATCCATATGCGCTGCGAAGTTCATCGCATGAATTAATGATTGCGATCCACCTTTTCCAATAAGATAAGGTGTAAACCCTTGAGGATTCTCATGAAAGAAATTCGAAGGGTGATATGGATCAAAACGTGATAGTTCAGAAGATCCATAGATCGGCAAATAAGTTGGATCTTTTAGCATTTCATCTTGTAAATAGAGCCCTTGAAACATCCCTGGATCTAATTCTGTGGCTGACTTTTGTAATTTGTCTTTTGGGATCAGGTGTGAGAGCCATGCATTTGGTACAAGAAGAACACCAATGAATAGAACAGCCGCTAAAATAAGCGGCCCAAAAAAACGCTTTTTCATTACTTCATCTCTGCCAGCTGCTCAGCAATATGATTCGGCGTATCCCACACATCACGATCGAATTCTGTAATCGGAACAGTGATTCCGAGTTGACTTTCAATTGCCATAAGCAGTTCTACTGTACCAAATGAATCAAGAAGACCTTCTTCAAAAATCGCAATCTCTGGATTTTCTTTCACAACGTCATCCTGACAAACCTCTGCAATAATACCGTATACTTGATTTTTAAATTCCATAATTTTCTACTCCCTTAATCATTAATGATGAAATGGTTTTCCTGAAAAAATATAAAATCCGAAACAAATCACATGGAATGTAATAATGATCGACACAACCATTGTGACCTTATTATCCGGCCACCACTTGTGCTTTTTATTCCATTTCTCAAATAAATTGTAACCGGACATGACAACTGCATGATAAAGTCCGTAAATAATATATTGAAGGGCAAGACCATGCCAAGCACCCATCAATAGAAAGAGGACAAAGTACCCAATATTTGATACAGCCATTCGGTTCTTGATCCACTTCTTTTTAGTCATAAAGAACACAAATCTCATAAACACGTAGTCTCTGAACCAGAAGGACAGGGACATGTGCCAGCGATTCCAGAAGTCTTTAATGTTTCGGCTGATAAACGGTTTATTAAAGTTCTCTGGTGATTTAATCCCCATAATATAACTCACACCTACAGCAAATGCTGTATATCCAGCAAAGTCAAAGAACAAATACATGCTGTAAGCATACATATATGTTAACTGCTGAACAAAGTGACTGCTGCTAATGTGATGGATATTCATCAGAATATATGTGTGAATCAGATAGCCAATAATGAACTTATATAAGAAGCCAATAAAAATTTTATGAATACCGGCATATAGAAGATCACTGTATGCTTCTTTTTCAGGCGGCGTATCCATATCCTTTTCAAATCGGCGGTAACGGTCAATCGGACCTGATGAAATCGTCGGGAAAAAGACAATGAAATAGACCAAACGGTGAATCGGAATTTTCTTCTTAATCAAGCCGTCTCTTGTCTCGATAATTAACTGAACACCTTTAAATGTTAAGTATGAGATTCCCAAAAAGCTCAGCCAGTTCATTGGCGCCGGCTGGTGCGGCTGATGAGTTAAAAAGAACGGTAAAATCTTTGACAGCACAAGCGGCAAAATAGATGCCACCACTGCTGCATAGAAAACAGATGCCTGATTCGCCTTTAACCGATATGCAAGGTACAGGCGGATGATGAAGACTTGCCACACCGTGAACAAGAAGAGCAGCAGCGCGCCATGAGCATCCTTTGAGAAAATAAGTGCCAGCGCCACCACCGTTGCAAACATGTTGTAGCCCTGCATTCTTTTGCCGCGAAGACCAAGAATGATCGTCGGCAAAAGAAGAATACCAATTAGAATGAAGAAAAAGAATGAACTAAACGGAATCATAGAAGAACCTCTTTCGCGATTCTCTTACGGTCAATCTTCCCGTTTGGCGTCATGTACAGCTGCTCAAGATACACAAATTTTCTTGGAATCATGTACGCTGGCAGTGAATCCGCCATTTCCTTCTTAATCGCACTTGTCAGCTGATACTCTTTTTCAAATGAATGAGCTGCTGGAACAATCGCTGCAATCAAGTACTCGACATGACCGTTTGGCTGGAATGGCACAATCACACAAGCATTGACATAGGTTGTCTCGCTCACATGATACTCAATTTCTTCAAGCTCCATCCGATATCCATGAAGCTTAATTTGATAGTCGAGACGGCCATGGCACGTAATTAATCCATCCTGCGCCATACCTGCGTCACCTGTACGGTAAGCAGGGCGTCCCTCGTATTCAAAGAACACTTTATCCGTTAAGGCTTGTTCACCTAAGTAGCCTCTCGTGACGCTTGGCCCCACGATGACAATTTCCCCTTTTTCACCATCAGGAAGTGTCTTGCCTTCTTCATCTAAAATGACGATGTCTGTATCAGGTTTGGCATAGCCGACTGGTAAAGAATCGTGCTGATCAAGAATCGCCTGCGTGACTTCAATCGATGTGATCGCAACAGTTGCTTCAGTTGGACCATACGTATTAAAGACCTGCGCCTTTGGAAAACGTTCAAGAAGTGCACTTGCTACAGCTACAGGAAGCGCCTCACCGCAGAACAAGAAAACTTTCAGCTCAGGTAAAAGCTCCCCTGTAAAGGAAGGGTCCATTAAGCACATTTGCACAAAAGAAGGTGTTGATGTCCACACTTCAACGTCAGATTGACCAAGTGCTGCAAACATATCCTTTGGCTTATTGACGAGATCTTTTACTAAACAGTAAAGCGTGCCGCCTGATTGAAGCGCTGGATAAAGATCCATCACTGATAAGTCAAAAGAAAATGGTGCTTGATTTAAGAATGTGCGTCCCTCACCAATTGGGAAGTCACGGCACATCCAATCTGTAAAGCTTTCTAAATTATTGGCAGTTACCTGAACGCCTTTCGGTTTTCCTGTACTGCCAGAGGTATAAATAATGTAGAAAACATCATCTTGTTGAACCCACTGCGTGGATGGCGGTGCTTCTTTTTCAAGTGCTAAAAGCGATGCCGCACTCTTCACTTCAATGTGCTCTTCTACATCTAATACATTCTGCTCATTTGCACAAATCAATAGATTGGCTTTTGAGCTTTCAATAATTGAAACGATACGCTCGACAGGTATTGAGATATCGACCGGAATATACGGTCTGCCTGATTTCACACTGCCTAAGAAAGAAATCAGCATCTCTGGCTCCATATGACCGTATACAATGACAGGTGCACTGCCAGCTGCGACTGCATCGATCGCACCAGCCATTTGGTCTGATAAATGCCAAAGCTCATCATATGTGATCGACGCATGTTGAGAAACAAATGCTGGCTGTGTTGGTTTTGTTTGCTGGTATTCATGAATCGTTTGTAATAGTTTCATAATTTAATCTCCAATTAAAAATCGTTGTAAATGAATGATCCCGTATTTGCTGTGTGGAATCCGTAAATAAAGAACAATAATAGCAAAATAAGTAAGTAAAAGCTTGTATATCCTATCCATTTTACAGACTTATTTTCTGATAGCTTTTTGAATAGCATATTGATAACCTCTTTTCTTTTGACACTTATAGAGACGCATGACTCATTCAAAGAGTTTCATATCAAACCATAAAATTTTTAAGAAATACTAAAAAAATGTCGAACCTTGGAACGTCTCTTTTGAGCAAAGCTGTCTTATTGTAACAAAGATTTAATGTATTTGAAATGAAATTCGATCTTAAATTTGCCTTAAAATTGCTGAAAGCTGTCGAACTAACGCAAAAGCCATCTAGTCGGACTAGATGGCTTTGATGTCATTTACTTTTATATTTATTGACTTCGAACATGAGAATGTTTTTGAACACAACATAATCCTTTTTACTTTCAAATGGACCTTTGTTGTTGTCATGCTCATCAATTTCATAAAAACCTGGTCCTTCTCCGGCATCACGTTTTTTGTACCAGGATAGGAAAGCGTTGACTTCTTTCATGGAAAGGTCATACTCTTTCTGTAAGCCATTGACCATTGTGATGATGAGAAGGGCATCGCCGTCTTCATCGGTTGTATCGTCTTTAGGCGGTGTGGTTGGTTCTGGATCTTTGTCACCAGGTGTTTCTGTGTTGTTTGGGAATTGCAGGTCTTTTAAAGATAAAGAGATGACGGATTTGTAGTTTTGATCTGCAATCTCTGTATAATTCACATTATAATCTCGACCGCCAATAACGTATAAAGTATCGTCAATAATGACAGAGGAAGCACCTATACGAGGATTGTGATAAGGTACATCAACACCTATAATTTCTTCTTTATTAGCATCATAAATATTTAATTTTCTAGTTGAAGAGGCAGGAAATATCATATTTCCTTTATAAGTAACGCCAGTTAAATAACCTGAAAGATTTTTTTTCTTAAATGACCAAACTCCTTTGTTTGTGTCATACTCAAAAACTTGGCGATTATCGTTCTGTCCAATGATATAAAACTTCTCTTTTAAAACTAAACCTGTTGCACCCTCTGTTTTTACATTTAGAGGAGCTTCCTCTTTCCATGTTTGACTGGTTAGATCATAACTAAAAAATTCTTTACCGCCTAGTACATAAATTTTATTTCCAATAACACCCGCTTGAACGTTATAAGAGCCTTTTGATTTGCTGATAAAGGGAATATCAGGTAGTTTTTCCCATTCATCTTTTTTTGTATCATACACTTCGAACTTATTATAAGTAAAACCCGTATGTTTTCCAGCAAGGACATAAATTTTTGAACCTACTACTACTGATGCTGCTCCCCCTCTTCCAGTTGGTATATTATTTTTTTTAGTCCATTTATTTATAGATGGATCATATTCTAACGTTTCTTTGTCCGCATTAAACCCACCAATTACATAAATTTTCCCATCTACAGCATTAGCTACAGCTCCCACTCTTGCTGTTGGCAAATCAGCTAATTGATTCCACTCATCCTTAGCCGCATGTACCATTTGAATTGACTGCGTGAATGAAAGAATTACTAGTAACATCATGACGATCCATTTTTTCAAAAATAACACTCCCTTTTCATTATCTTACTTCTTCATTATCGGAGTGTTTTTAAATTTTTATAGAATAATTGATCTTTTTAAGGAGAAATTAATAGTAAAAAAGCATTAGAAAGGGCCTTACTAAAGAGAGCCTCTTAAAATAGTAAGTTCAATCAGAAACTGCCTGAGACTATAATCAGAGAACAATTTTAAAAAACCCATGGCTTTGCGATAAAAGATTTTTATATGGAGTGTCACATTCCCTTTTTGCAATTCTTTCAGATTGTCATTGAAGAGTACAGCAGTGCGCTAAAAAAGACAAAACAGTTGAAGTTATTCGAGATGGAATGCTATATCGGTTACGAATATCGGATCAAAACAAAGTGAATATTGAAAGCATCACAAAAATTTCTGATGTGAAAACGGGTGAACAAACCTCAAACATCTTAAATACAGCGGTTGAATTTACAGGAATAAATGATGCCATTCGAGTCATCACAGGGAGAGACCCTGTCACAGGTGACAAAGTTGCTGACATGGACCGTCTAGTATCAAGCTTGTACATGATACCAGGAGCTAAAATCGCTAAAGTTGGAAAATACGCATTTAAAATAATGAAAGGAGATAAAGCAGCCAAGAAGATTGTCAAAACACCTTCCTTCGGCAAACATTCCGTACCAAAAGGTCCGTATCGTGAAGTAAATGGTTTCCCGGCAAAAGTAAAACCAGGAGCTCAAGAGAAACATATTCCTGATACACCTAACTATAAACAGGAGATAGCTAATGGTAAAACAAAGAGTATCTTCTTTGGAGATAATAAAAAAGCACAAAAATTGCTTGATAAACATGCAGGTACTGGTGATATGTTAAAAACAAAAAATAAAGAAAGAGTGGATTTTGGTCAAGTCATAGGAGAGCATTACAATACAGAGACCAATAAGTATGAAGAGACTACAAGAGGCATTATACATTATAGTAAAAACGGCGCTCACATCGTGCCTTCACAACCATCCTAAATATGAGAAAAGAGGATTGACATGGAACCTGATTCTTTATTTAAAACATTATCAAAATACAAAAATAGAGACCTTAAATTGGAATATGAAAATGGATTAAGGCTAATCGGTAGAACTGATACATTTTTTGAAACTGATAACGGTCTAGAAGATGATGACATCAATTATAAAGAATATTACGCTACAGTCTTTCAAGTAAATAAGATTTTATCTCCTCCCCTTATTAATGAAAAAGACAGTTTATATACTTGGTTAATTGAGGGAAACACTTTGTTTGAGATTTCTCTTTATGAAGATACACCAAGTGCAGTTTATATAGCAGATGGCCCAAAAATATGGGAATTGGACAGTGATGAATAACTAAGAAAAGCCCCTTCAAATTAGAAGGGCTTTTCATTTGTTTCTGTTTTAAATATATCTAGTCGCTACCTTCAAATATAACTCTATTTTTCAATTTATACATTTTTGATTTTGATCCATTTACGTTCATAGTCATTGAAGAAGCTGACCAAAAATCAGCCACTCATTTTGATAGCTTCCTTGATACAAAAACAGGGAACGGAAATACTTAAAAATAAACCCGCTCCCAAAACCATGTTTTGAAGCGAGTTGCGAACTAATGTTTCAATGAACAAAAAAGCCTGAAACCCTTGATAAGAAAGGGTTTCAGGCTTTTAAAATAGTACGTCCCAGGAGAGATTCGAACTCCCGACCGACGGCTTAGAAGGCCGTTGCTCTATCCTGCTGAGCTACTGGGACATGTTGTTATGTAGTGTGCTTTGGTGTATTACCTCAGCGACAAGATTTATTATATTACTATTGTTCTTTAAAGTCAACGGTTTTTCGAAAGTTTTTTCATAAGGGGCAAATGCTGCACCCTTATGAAATACCTTCCAATGTGACAGTGTTTTCGAGGTCTTGTATTGCAAGACCTTCGTCCGTGAAAAACTGTACGTTTGCTTCGCTTCCATCTAGTGTCAGTATAGCATAGCTGCGCTCTTTTCGCACTCTTGGCAAGTGCACGCTGCCTGGGTTAATGAGGAGTTTTCCTCTTAGCAGTTCACTGCCTGGAATGTGCGAGTGGCCAAAGCAGATAATGTCTGCGCCCAGCTCTTCTGCACGGTAGTAGACTTGAAGCAAGGATTGTTTGATGCCATGCAGATGTCCGTGAGTGAGAAATAGTTTTCCGCCTCCATCAAGTGGGAGCAGGAGCTCTTCTTCAAAATCGCCCATAAAGTCACAATTTCCTTTGACGACTTTGTATCCTTCAAGTGCTGGGTGGTTCGTTTCGAGTTCTGAATCTCCGCAGTGAATCATCATGTCAACTTCAGCCGCATGCCGTTTGGCAATGGTTTGAAGTTCGTCTGTGAGTCCATGACTGTCACTAATGATGAGTATCTTCATGGCTTCATTCCCCCTTATTCATTTGCGTCTAGCAGTGATGAAAGCTTTTGAAGCGCGACCGCTCGATGGCTGATCTTGTTTTTCTCCTCTGGTGATAATTCGGCCATCGTCTGGTCTTTGTCTTTGACGATGAAAATTGGGTCGTATCCGAAGCCATTTTCGCCGATAGGTTTTTCAGCGATGAAGCCTTCTACTGATCCTTCTACCGTCTTTGTTTCTTTTCCCGGTATGCTGACAGCAAGGGCACATCTGAATCTGGCTGTGCGGTCTTCTTTTTCAATGCCTTGAAGTTCGCTCAGCACTTTTTCCACATTCTCCGCATCGTCTTTATGCTCACCTGCGTATCTCGCTGAATACACGCCAGGTTTTCCGCCCAGATAATCAATCGACAGACCGGAATCGTCTGCAATGACCATTTCACCTGCTTTGGCTTGAATGGCCTCAGCTTTGATGATGGCATTTTCTTCGAAGGTTTGTCCTGTTTCTTCAATTTCTTCAGTAAAGCCAATGTCTGCTAGTGTTTTGACCGTGAATCCTTTTGGCTCAAGAATGGCTTTGAATTCTTTCGCTTTGCCCGCATTGTGCGTTGCAATGATGGCTGTTTTCATCCTGATCAAACCCTTCTCTTTATTCGATGACTTCTCCTGTTACTGCTTTTTGCTTTTTGATTAATTCTTTGATGCCCTTTTCGGCTAAATCAAGCAGTCCGTTTAGCTGTTCTCTTGAGAATGTCGCTTCTTCGCCTGTTCCTTGAAGTTCAACAAAGCGACCAGCGCCTGTCATGATGACATTCATATCTACTTCAGCAGAAGAATCTTCTTCATAGTTTAAATCTAACAGAAGACCTTGCTGAGAATCAATTCCGACGGATATCGCCGCTAAATAATCAGTAATCGGGTTTTCTTTGATGACTCCTTCAGCTCGTAGCTTTTGAATCGCAAGTGTCATGGCAACAAAAGCACCTGTGATGGATGCTGTGCGTGTGCCGCCGTCTGCTTGAATAACATCACAATCAATCCAAATCGTGCGTTCGCCAAGCTTTTCTAAGTCAACGACTGCGCGGAGTGCTCGTCCAATTAAACGCTGGATCTCCATCGTACGTCCTGTGACTTTTCCTTTAGATGATTCTCTTATCGTTCTTTGTGCAGTTGCTCTTGGAAGCATGCTATATTCTGCTGTGATCCAGCCTTTTCCTTCTCCTCTTAAAAAAGGAGGTACGCGGTCTTCGATCGATGCGTTACAAATCACCTTCGTATTTCCCGCTGAGATTAAGACAGAGCCTTCTGGGTGCGTGATGTAGCCTGCCTCTATTTCAATTTTTCTCAATTCGTCATATTGTCTTTCATCTAATCTCATGTTTTACCTCCGTTACGATATACATTCCTCGCGAGTGCCAGCGGGGTTCTCCTACTAACTTTGACAACCTCAGCTCGTTCTAATCGCTTGGAATAAAAAAGAGGCAGCGAATATGCATGCCTCTTTTTCTCCATTATATCAATGTGTGACGTTAAAAACTACCTGTATTCACTTGTTCTGGTCGTGAAACCGGCTTTGTGAGCTCTGCTCCTTTTTCGTTCACAAGCTCAGCCTTGCCGTTCACCTTGACAGATACGCTTTTGACGTCCGGCAGCTCGGTTAATGTGAGCACAATGCTATCAAGAACTTTTTGTGAAATGACCTTTTTCTTTTCATCCGCACTGCCAAAAATAGATTCGTTGAAATCAAGTGTCACATGGCCATCTTTTACTTTTGGTACATCATTCAGCTTCACATCTTGATCAAAGTCTGTAAGCAGATGGCTTTTTTTGCTTGGTCCAGAGACGAGCTCATCAATTGCTGCTGTAATCGGATCATCCTCGTCTTTTGGCGCTCTTTTGGTCACCGGAACGTAGTACGTCTGTTCATCAGATTCAGCTAAATAGTAAACCGTCACTGGCTTTGTCGCTGTCATATCAGCAGCAGCCTCGTGCTGGATATTAATACCGTCTTCTCTGCTTAAATCATCTGAGATAGGTGTACCGTTCACAGGCATTTCTTTTAGTTCATGTCCATTCATCTTCAATTTGACTTTGGCTATGGAATCAAACTGAGTTAACGTCCAAGTGACAGATTGCAAAATGCGCTGCTCGTCTTCTTTTTTATAGTTTTTAAATTCATTTGAAAAATCGACAACCGCCGTTCCGTCTTTAATATCGACAGATACGCGCGTATCCGCTGGCAGCACTGCTCTGAAGCCATTCGGCATTAAGTTAGAAATAGGCCCCCCGTCCACGAGATATTCAAGAGTTTGTTTGGCACTTCCTTCATTTTTCGGCAGTGGAATGGATTGAGAGACGACATACCCGTTTTTATCAATTAAATATAATTCTCTCATGACCGTATCTGCCTGCTTCTCTTCTTTTCCTTCTTTGGCTGTTTGTTTATCTTCTTTATTTTCTTTCACATATGTGACGTTTTGTGGTGGATCAATCTCTGTTTTCGCTTGGTCTGTTTGAAACAATCCGCATCCTGACAAAAGCATGGCTGACGCGATACACGTAACAGCTGCTGTAGATCCTTTTTTCAGCATACTTCACCCTCCTCTAGTAGTTTGTACTACTATGTATACGAGCTCCCCCAGAGGATTAGACCCTTTTCATAAAAAATAACCCACTTCAAATAGAAGCGGGTTATTGCTGGTAGATGTGTTCAAGTGACACGGTCTCGACCTTCCCTGGCAGGTAGCCAAACCAGTCACGAGCGATGTTTTGAAAATTTTGCTGCTGCCCTGTTGTGTAAAATGTATGGACAGGCGTTTCTTTAGAGGTATTTAACAGCCCTTTATATGAAAGAATCGTACTTGCTTCTCTCGCTGTCTCATCTCCTGATGAAATGATGCTGACATCACTGCCCATAAAGCGCTGAATCGGCTCTTTTAAAATCGGATAGTGTGTGCAGCCAAGAATAAGAGTGTCAATTCCTGTTTCTTTCATCGGTTCAAGGGAATCTTTGACCACTGCCTCTGCTGTCTGATCTAAAAACGTACCGCTTTCCACAAATGGGACAAGGAGCGGACACGCCAGACTTTGAACCGTTAGACCTGCTTTTAGGGACAGCAGCGCTTCTTTGTATGCCTCGCTTTTGATCGTATTGATTGTGCCAATAACGCCAATATGCTGGTTGTTTGTCACCTTGATCGCTGTACGGGCACCAGGCTGAATGACGCCAATAACCGGAATATCAAGCGTTGCTTTAATTTCATCCAGTGCGATCGCCGTTGCTGTGTTGCATGCAATGACGAGCATTTTAATATGGTGGTGTTTTAGTAAGTAGTGTGCCATTTCCCACGTATATTGAAGAACTTCTTCTTCTTTCCGCGGGCCATATGGACATCGTTTTGTATCGCCTACATAAATAATTTTTTCTTTTGGCAGTTGTCTCATGATTTCCTTTGCAACGGTTAAACCGCCGACGCCGGAATCAATGACGCCGATTGGTTGATCCAACAAAATCGCCTCATTTTCTTTTCATTTGCTGCTGTAGTTTCGTTAAGGATTGGTTGAAAACGATGGCTTCTTCTTCTGAGAAAGCCCCTAGAAGTTCACTGACGTATTCTTGGCGTTTAGCAATCACTTCTTGAATGATCCGCTCGCCTTCAGGCAATAAATGAATGCGAACCACGCGGCGATCAGATGGATCTTTCACCCGTTCGACAAGTTCACTTTTTTCCATTCTATCAATTAAATCAGTGGTTGTGCTGCAAGCCAAGTACATCTTTTGTGACAGCTCGCCTATTGTCATATCTCCGAATTCATAAAGCCACTGAAGCCCGATGAATTGTGGAGGTGTAATCGTATATTGATTGAGGATTTCTCTGCCTTTTTGCTTAATAATTGCGGCAATGTGGCGTAATGATTTTTCAATCTCTGCAACATGGCCTGATTCATTCGTTTCCATTTTATTGATACCTCACTATAGCATCTCACTTTGATTAAAACGTATATGTCTATTTTCCTCGTTTTTTAAAGAAAATGCAAGAAGAGACTCATGGAAACCATATAGAAATAACCGGTTCCTCCCCAATATGGAAGGAAAACCGGCTGACTTTAGAGCTCTAGCTCACCCATACGCAGAAGCTCGACTACGGCCTGTGAACGGCCTTTGACTCCTAGCTTTTGCATGGCATTCGAAATGTGATTTCGAACAGTCTTTTCGCTAATAAAAAGCTCGCTTGCAATTTCTTTTGTTGTTTTATCTTGGACGAGCAATTCGAATACTTCTCTTTCTCTTTTGGTTAATAGCGGCTTGGATTGAAACTCTTTCTCCTTCAAGTATTGTAACCCTCCTTGCTAAGGTGAGAGCTCTAGTCTCTATAGAATGGGATTCTGTATAGTCGAGATATCATATGCCGGGTGCCTGAGGTAGGTGACGTTAAAATCAAGAAATCCCGCATATCAGCGTCCAATTTCTGCGCTTTCCTCCACGCAAAAAAGGACGAGTCTCCTCCCCGAGACATCGTCCTTTTTTGCGTGGTATTTAAAAGATTGAAATGGCGCCTGTTAACAATGCAATAAGTGTTGTAAAAAGGGCAGTTAACACGGTCCATAGCAGTGCATATTTTTGCAAATCACCAATATCTCTGTTCAGCATACTGACAAGCAGCAGTGTTGAAGCTACAAGCGGACTCAGTAAGTGAACAGGCTGCCCTATGATAGAGGCACGTGCAATTTCCACCGGATCAATCCCATAAGCTGCGCCGGCTTCAGCCAAGATTGGCAGCACTCCGAAATAGTAAGCATCGTTTGAGAGCACAAATGTAAATGGCATACTCGTCAAAGCAACAATCAGCGGGAAAAATGAGCTGTAGGAATCCGGAATCATGTAAATGACCAAATTGGCAATGGACTCAACCATTTTTGTTCCAGAAAAAATCCCTGTGAAAATCCCTGCTGCAAATACAAGTGTGATAACCGTTAATGCGTTTCCTGCATGAGATAAAATTCGCTCGCGCTGATCTTCAACCTTTGGATAGTTGATCATCAGAGCGATGACAAATCCAATTAAGAAGAGTACAGGAATTGGGATGATATCCATGACGAGAGTGACCATGACAGCAATTGTTAAGAAGAAGTTAATCCAAATCAGATTCGGTCTCTTGATATCGGCTACTCCATCTTCAATTGACGCAGCCAATTCAGGAGAAATGGACGGCTCTTCTTTGTACTGAATCTCTGCAATCCCAATCCGTTTTCTTTCTTTTTTCCCAAGTACATAAGCAGTAAAAAGTATAAAAAGACCGCCTCCAACCATCGTTGGGAGTAATGGAATGAAAAATTCGCCTGCATCTAATCCAAGCGCCGCGATTGCACGAGTAGCTGGACCGCCCCATGGCGTCATTCCGCTCATAATTCCTAATGATAATAATGAAATTGTTCCTAAAATTAATGGGTTCATCCCAATTCTTAAGAAAAGTGGCAGCATAGCTGATACGGTAATCATGTACGTTGTTGTTCCATCACCATCTAATGCAACAAGCATAGACAAAATCGCTACCCCAAAAGCAATTTTGACAGGATCACCTTTTACAATACGTAGAATGAGTTTAATCAGAGGATCAAACAATCCAGCATCCAGCATGACACCGAAGAATAAAATCGCAAATAACAATAAAGCAGCTGATGGTGCAACAGTTTTCAGTCCATCAAGCATCATGTCCCCTAACCCTTTGTTAAAGCCGCCGATCAATGCAAATATGATAGGTACAACGGTTAGAGCCACCACCGGATGCATACGTTTTGTCATAATGAGAAATGTAAATGTCAAGACCATCAAGATCCCTAAAATAGCTAGCACTTTATATCCCTCCATCCTCTTCTTTACATGATCTGCAAGCGCCCCCTTGCACTTGCGATCTATATGTTAGCGCTTTCTATTTCAAGGATATAATAGCTTTTTTTATAATGAAAATATCGATTTTTTCGTATATTCAATAAATTTCTTTTATAATCAACCTTGCTGATTTCTTAAAAACTCAATGAACGCTTTCACCACAGACAAATGAAGTGAGTCTGGCTGGTACATGAGCCATGTATCTCTTAAAACAGGCTGTCCATCTTTATACGAAAGTCCTTTTACAAATAACTCATCACTTGGTCTGAGGCAAATTTCTGGGACAATGGCATAGCCTAAACCATGCTTCACCATCTCTTTTGATGTATCCTGACGGTCTGTCTCCATCGTGACAAGCGGAGGCATTGTGAATGTTTCCTGCCACCATCTGTTAATCAGCCGTTTTAATGAACTGTCTGTATGATAGTCAATGAGCGGCAGATTCGGGAGATCCTTTAGCTGAATTTCTGATTTTGAAATAATGCAAAGACGCTCTTTATCGAGCAAAAAACGCTCTCCATTCCAGTCATAATCACCTCTTAAAATCCCTAAATGCACACTTGATGTTCCTAATAAATCCATTACCTTTGTGCTCCAGCCTGTGTTGACCATAAATTGAACATGTGGATACTGCTTAGAAAATTCTTTTAATATTTCTGGCAGTTTATACTGGGCAAAGTTACTTGAGACCCCTAACCGGATCGTTCCTTTGACCTTTTTTTGCATATTGAGCATGCCATCTTTCGTTTGCTGCAGCTGTTTGAGCATGTCATTTGCGTATTTAGCCAAGTATTCGCCCTCTGATGTAAATTCAATTCCTCGTTTTCTTTTAAAGAAAAGTTTCATATCAAACTCCTCTTCAAGCTGTTTCAATCGATAGCTTAAGGCAGGCTGAGAGACAAATAATTTTTCTGCCGCTTTTGTGATGTTCTTTTCTTCATAAAGTACCTTTAAAAACCGCCAATCTTTTTCATCCATTGTATGCCCTCCTTTTTTACTAATTATAAAATATTTTTATTGATTTCTCTTAAAATAATGTATTTAACTTATTTCTTATTATACTTTACCATTTTGGTTAGATAAACAGTTAATTAAAAATTGAGGGTGAGAGTCATGAGAAAAGTTCCAATCACAATCATGCGAGGCGGTACAAGCAAAGGAGTATTCATTCACGCTGACAATGCACCATATGAACACGATGAGCTCGAGGCATTTCTATTAGACATTATGGGCAGTCCTGACCGGCTGCAGGTCGATGGGATCGGCGGCGGTAATTCTTTAACAAGTAAAGTGGCCATTATCGATAAAGCCACACGCCCGGATGTGGATGTGAACTATACATTTGCACAGGTCAGTATTAATGAGAGATATGTCGACTTTAAAGGAAACTGCGGGAACATCTCATCAGCCGTTGGACCATATGCGATCATTAAAGGACTTGTTCAAGCAGTTGAGCCCATTACGACTGTACGTATCCTCAATACCAATACAAATAAAGTCATTACGGCAGAGGTCGAAGTTGAAAATGGGGAAGTAAAATTTGAAGGACAGGCAGAAATTCCAGGCGTAAAAGGAACTGGTTCTCCTATTTATTTATCCTTTGAGAAACCTGAAGGCGCTGTCACAGGTAAAACCTTTCCGACTGGAAACAAAATTGATACGATTCAAACGAAGTTTGGGGAAATTCCAATCTCGATCGTTGACATTGCAAATCCAATTGCCTTTATTCGTGCCAAAGATATTCAATTAAAAGGAACTGAATTGCCTGAAGAGTTTACAGACGAATTACTGGATGATTTAGAAGATATTCGTTCTCTCGCTGCTGAAATGTGTCATTTTGCACCAAAAGAAATGGCCACATTACAGTCTCCAGCTGTTCCAAAGCTTGCGCTCATTAGCGAGCCTGCTGATTATGTAGATACAAATGGAATCTTGAGACGAGCAGAAGATATGGACATCATCGTTCGTATGCTATCGATGCAACGACCGCACCAAGCACTTGCCATTACTGGTTCTGTCTGTGTAACGGCCAGCTGTTTCTTGGATGAAACGCTTCCTTCTCAGCTGTTCCAAGGTCAAGATGACACCCTTCGTATTGGGCATCCTGCCGGGATTATGCAAACGGAAATTGACATCTCTCAAAACAGAGTCAAAGTCATTCGAACTGCAAGAGAAATTCTAGACGGAGTTGTTTTCACAAAACAAGACTATGTGATTCAGCCTCATATTAAAAGAGAAGCTTAAAGCAGACGAGAACATCGTCTGCTCAGATTGTTGACAAAGGGCTAAAAGGGTTTTCTTTTAGCCCTTTGTCTTCTATTCAGCGTGATAGAAAACCTTTGAAGTCTAGGAAGGACGAGCACAGGAGCGGAGCGAATGTGACATTCGTGAGCACCGGAGCGCAGACCTGACAACGAATGCGAGGGTTTGTCTACACGCTGAGCAGACGAGAATATCGTCTGCTTTTTTTAATGCTGTAGCGGTGCATCGATATCTCCGGCCGAATGAGCTTTTATTTGCCCTTTCTCATCTTTGAGCTGGAGATGACCGTAGCGGTTGACTCCGCAGCAAATGCCCTCTTCCCATGTTTGTTTTTCACGGTCTAACGAGATCCGCAGCGGTTTATGAAGACGATATAACCGTTTGTTATAGAGGGAAGTGAGTGCTTCAAACCCTTCATTCTTCCAGCGTGTATGATATTTTTCAAAAGCGGCGGCAAGTTCCTTCACAAGCTGATCGGCTTTTACCTCTGTAAGCTCTGATAGGCAAATGGTTTTGTACGGAACATGCTCCGGCTTTGTCTTCACATTGATGCCAACCCCGATATAAATGGCGGTACGGTCCGCTTCAATCAATGTGCCTGATACCTTTGCTTCATTGATGAGAATATCATTTGGCCATTTGATCGCCAGCTGATCCTCAGCCCTCATGAGAGGTTTGAGAACATCGTAGATCGCTAGTGCCGTCAGCGGAGCAATCGTTGACTGGGTGGAGAGTTCTTCTGGCGGCAAAACTGTCATGGTCACAGCGACATTCCCTGCAGGCGTTTCCCACGGTCTGCCTAGCCTGCCTCTTCCTTCTGTCTGCTGATGTGCATAGACAGCAAATGAAGGTTTTTCTCCTAGCTGAATGAGCCTTTTCGCTTCATTATTTGTACTATCAATGGTGTCATATTGAAAAATCTTCATGTGTTCTCCTTTTGTTTCTTCTTGATATGATCCTTTTATTATACCAAATGAAGCTTACACGATGATGAGGGCTCTATATTATTTATTTCGTTGAGCTTGAAATGTCTCTTTTTCTTCCTCTGTAAATGGGACAGGTGCGCCTGTTTCTTTATTAATTTGCACCATGGTGACTGAGCCGGTAAAGCATGGTTCCTGCTGCTCGTTTTCTCCTAAATAATGAAGGATAAGTGAGCTTGATCCGACTTTTTCCGGCTTTACATACACACGAAGCCGCTCCCCAATCTCCACCTGTTTGATGTAATCACATTGCAGGTTTGCCACGACTGTAATCGTCTCTTTCACACGTTTCATTCGTTTATCCACAATTCCTGTTTTTTGAAAAAAGGCAATCCGTGCTTCTTCAAAATATACAAAAGGGGTGACATTGTTCATATGGCCAAACATATCCGTTTCTGAAAAACGGACAGTCGTTTCGACATAAAATCGAAAGGATGCTCTCCATTCTTCAAACGGTTCTTCAATATATGACGGAAGTCTCACTTCATCATCTCCTTATTCATCAATAAACGCCTCTCCCATATTGGAAGAGGCGTTTATTTTGTGTTCCATCCAGCCTCTTGTAAACACTCATCATGATTGGCAAAGAGGACTGAATGTGATGTTATTCTGCGTGATCGCTTCCGAAGAAGTTACGGAAAGCTTGTAATGTTGTATCTCGGTTAAGTGCTGCAATTGACGTTGTCAGCGGGATTCCTTTCGGACAAGCCTGCACACAGTTTTGAGAGTTCCCGCAGTTCGCAAGACCGCCGTCTCCCATAATTTCTTCTAGACGGTCTGACTTATTCATCGCACCTGTCGGATGTGCGTTAAATAGACGAACTTGCGAAAGCGGTGCAGGGCCCATAAAGGAAGACTTATCATTCACGTTTGGACAAGCTTCAAGGCAGACACCACATGTCATACATTTAGAAAGCTCATACGCCCATTGACGTTTTTTCTCAGGCATTCTTGGTCCAGGTCCAAGATCATATGTGCCATCGATCGGCACCCATGCTTTTACTTTTTTCAAGGAGTTGAACATGCGGCTTCTATCAACCTGCAAGTCTCTCACGACCGGGAATGTCTTCATCGGCTGAAGACGGATCGGCTGATCTAACTTGTCAATCAAGGCTGTACATGACTGGCGCGGTTTTCCATTAATGACCATAGAACAAGCTCCGCACACCTCTTCAAGACAGTTCATGTCCCAGTTGATCGCCGTTGTTTTTTCACCTTGTTTATTGACCGGGTTACGTCTAATTTCCATGAGTGCGGAAATGACGTTCATATTTGGGCGGTAAGGGATTTCGAATTCCTCATCATAAGGCTTTCCATCTGCTGTATCTTGACGTGTGATTATGAATTGAATTGTGTTTTTTTCACTCATCTTATTTCTCCACCTTTTTCTTCGAGTAATCTCGTTTACGAGGTGCAATTAACGATACATCGACGTCCTCATAGTGGAATGCAGGCTTTTGATTTTTCCCTTTGAACGTAGCCATCGTTGTTTTAAGGAATTCTTCATCGTTTCTTTCTGGGAATTCCGGTTTATAGTGTGCGCCTCGGCTTTCATTCCGGTTATAAGCCCCGATCGTAATGACTCTTGCCAGCTGAAGCATGTTGTCAAGCTGACGCGTGAAGGCAGCGCCTTGGTTGCTCCATGATGCGGTATCATTGATGTTGATCTTCTTGTAGCGCTCCATTAGTTCTTCGATCTTCTGATCTGTTTTTAAGAGTTTGTCATTGTAACGAACCACTGTCACGTTATCCGTCATCCATTCTCCAAGCTCTTTATGAAGCACGTACGCATTTTCTGTTCCGTCCATGCTGAGGATGTTGTCCCATTTCTCCTGCTCTTTCTTCACGGCGCTGTCAAATAGTGCAGAAGAAAGGTCTTCCGCAGATTTTTCAAGACCGCTAATGTACTTCACCGCATTTGGTCCAGCGACCATTCCGCCGTAAATTGCAGAAAGAAGTGAGTTTGCACCAAGTCTGTTTCCGCCGTGCATTGAGTAATCACATTCTCCGGCAGCGAATAGACCTTTGATATTCGTCATTTGATCATAATCGACCCATAATCCGCCCATTGAGTAATGAACAGCTGGGAAGATTTTCATCGGCAGCTTACGCGGGTCGTCACCCATGAATTTTTCATAGATTTCAATGATTCCGCCAAGCTTAATATCAAGCTCTTTTGGATCTTTGTGAGAAAGATCGAGATATACCATGTTCTCTCCGTTGATGCCAAGCTTTTGCTCGACACATACGTCAAAGATTTCACGCGTTGCAATGTCACGCGGTACAAGGTTCCCGTATGCTGGGTATTTTTCTTCAAGGAAGTACCAAGGCTTCCCGTCTTTATACGTCCAAACACGTCCGCCTTCACCACGAGCCGATTCACTCATGAGACGAAGCTTGTCATCTCCTGGGATCGCTGTCGGGTGAATTTGAATGAATTCTCCATTTGCATAATGCGCACCTTGCTGATAGACGATGGACGCAGCAGATCCAGTGTTAATCATGGAGTTCGTTGATTTACCGAACACGATTCCAGGACCGCCTGTTGCCATGATGACTGCATCTGAACGGAAGGATTCAATTTCCATTGTCGTCAAGTTCTGCGCGACAATCCCGCGGCACACTTCCTCGTCGTCTAAAACAGCGCCAAGGAATTCCCAGCCTTCATATTTCGTGACAAGTCCTGCTACTTCATAGCGGCGAACCTGCTCATCCAGTGCGTATAATAGCTGCTGGCCTGTTGTAGCTCCAGCAAACGCTGTACGGTGGTGCTGTGTTCCCCCGAAACGGCGGAAGTCCAATAATCCCTCTGGTGTTCTATTAAACATAACACCCATACGATCAAGTAAATGGATAATGGACGGCGCTGCTTCACACATTGCCTTTACTGGCGGCTGGTTGGCTAAGAAATCTCCGCCGTATACCGTGTCATCAAAATGCTCATAAGGTGAATCCCCTTCACCTTTTGTATTAACCGCTCCGTTGATTCCGCCCTGTGCACATACAGAATGCGAACGTTTCACAGGTACGATTGAAAATAGTTGAACAGCTGTTCCCGCTTCTGCTGCTTTAATAGTTGCCATGAGACCAGCTAAGCCGCCTCCGACAACGATGATGCTAGAATTACTCATTGTAGCCCCTCTCCCTCTTCTACTAATCTATTTCCTCTTAAACAAAAGCGAAAATTGCTCTTAGCCCTACATATGAAAGCGCTATAAATATACCTAATGTCACATATGTGGAGATTCGTTGTGAGCGTGGTGAAACGGTAATTCCCCAGCTGACAGCAAATGACCACAAGCCATTAGCAAAGTGGAAAATAGTAGATAAAACGCCGACAATATAGAAGCCTAGCATAAATGGAGAGCTTAAAATATTCGCCATCATGTCATAGTTGACTTCAGCTCCAAGCTGAGCTTGAATTCGTGTTTCCCATACGTGCCAAGAGACAAAAATCAATGTGATAATACCTGAAATCCTTTGCAGTCTGAACAGCCAGTTTCTTAAGTAACTGAAGCGAGACGTGTTGTTTTGTGCCGTAAAGGCTATGTACACCCCATAAACAGCATGATAGATCAGTGGTAAGAAAATCACGAACAGCTCAAGTGCATATCTGAAAGGAAGCTGTTCCATAAAGTGTGCAGCTTTGTTAAACGCCTCAGGTCCATTCGTCGCAAAGTGGTTAACCACTAAGTGCTGTATTAAAAATAGACCGACCGGAATGACGCCAAGCAAAGAATGCAATCTCCGATAAAAAAATTCTTTGTTCCCCGACATTACTTTACCCCCTAGTAAAAAAAGTGCAATTGCTTGAAAATTGTCTTACCCCCGCTTCTTTCAATTGTAAGCACTTTATTCAAATTTATTGACAATTTCATTTTACTCCTATGTCAAAAAAGCGTCAAGAAACCGCGTACATAAATTAAAATTTTCCGAAATTTAAAAGTTTTAAATCAAAATTCGTTTTACTACAATAAGAATTTCTTAGACTTCAGGGAAAACTCTGTCATCATATGCCCACATAAGCTATAATAAATTGTTGAAAGAGGGGAGCCGTACAATGAATAAATTCGAATCTAACTTAGAACAGCTAAAAGAAATTGAAGTCAATGGATTTGCCTACGAGCTGATACGCGAAGTTCTGCTGCCTGATATTCTTGGTCAGGACCATTCATCTATGATGTATTTTGCGGGTAAACTGCTTGCTCGTAAATTTCCTCAAGAGTCATGGGAGAAGATCCCCGAATTTTTCCATGATGCCGGATGGGGGACTCTCACAATGGTCCATTCGAAAAAACAGGAAATTGAGTTTGAGCTCGAAGGTCCACTAGTATCAAATCGACTCATCTATCAAAAGGAGCCATGCTTTCAGATGGAAGCGGGTTTTATTGCTGAACAAATTCAGCTTCTGAATGAGCACGTGGCTGAATCCTATGAACAAGTGAAAAAGCGTGCTGAGAAAGTCATTTTAACCGTTAAATGGGATTTAAGAGACCCTAGCTAATACTCTTGATAAAAGGCGCGGACTTCAGGTCACGCCTTTTTTATATGTCTACATCTATCATAGCATACTTAATGAATGGGTTTACGCCCGTTTCAGCCGACTCCATATAGAAAAAAGAGGCGACCCTCTTTCATGAGAGCACCTCTTTACCTTTTTAAGAATGAGCTGCGGCGCTCACCTTTGATAAATCAAACGCATCATGCAGCGCTTCAACCGCTTTGACCATATCATCACGGCCGACCACTGTTGAGACTTTGATTTCAGACGTACTGACCATTTTCACTTGAATGTCTTTTTGCGCTAACACAGCAAACATTTCAGCAGCTACGCCTGGGTTTGAGACCATCCCAGATCCCACAATGGATACTTTCGCTAATTTGCTTTCTGTCTCAATCTGCTCGTAGCCAAGCGCCCCTTTATATTCTTCTAATACTTCAACTGTTTTGGACAAATCATCCGTTTTGACAGAGAAAGAGATCGACGTCTGATTGGTGCTTGTGACAGACTGAATGATGATATCAACATTGATATTCTGTTTCGCAAGCGTCGTAAAAATGGTCGATAATGTTGTTAAACCGCTTGAAAGTCCGCACACTGTCACACGTGTAATCTGATCTTCAAATGCAATGCCTCTGACGACTAAATTTTGTTCCATGGATGATTCCTCCTCAATTAACGTACCCGATTCATTTTCAATACTAGAACGGACTTCTAGCGGGACTTGATAATTTTTCGCAAATTCAACAGCTCTTGGATGCAGAACGCCAGCTCCTAAATTAGCCAGCTCAAGCATCTCATCGTATGAAATGCCTGCAAGTTTCCGCGCAGATGGTACATAACGCGGATCTGTTGTAAACACTCCTGGTACATCTGTGTAAATATCACATTTATCAGCTTTTAGTGCGGCAGCCAGTGCCACAGCAGTCGTATCTGATCCGCCGCGGCCAAGTGTTGTGATATGTAAGTCATCTGCAATTCCTTGGAAGCCTGCCACAACAACAACTTTCCCCGCACTTAATTCCTCTTTTATTCTTGATTCATCAATGTCCACGATTCTTGCATTTCCGTGTACATGCTCTGTTTTCATACCAGCCTGCCAGCCTGTAAAGGAAATGGCATCATAACCTCTTCTTTGGAGCGCCATCGCTAATAATGAAATGGTCACCTGCTCACCAGTTGCGAGCAGCATATCCATCTCTCTTTTGCTTGGATCGTCTGTGAGTTCTTTCGCTAAGTCTACTAGAACATCCGTTGATTTGCCCATCGCTGATACAACCACAACCACATCATGTCCTGCCTCGCGTTCAGCGATCACTCTCTCTGCGGCATTGCGAATTTTTTCTGCCGACCCAACGGAAGTTCCGCCAAATTTTTGTACAATTAGTCCCATGTCTACCACCCTTTTTCAAAAGTTCACGTGTGAGAGAAGAGGCAGCTTTGGAGACTGTCCGCTCACTGCAAATAAAAAAGCAATGAGAGAACAAATCTCCCATTGCTTTAAAATCATCATTAAACGATGCAAACAATGAGATAGCCCTCCAAGAAATGAATTCTTGACAGCCCTACATTTCTTCAATGTACAGCCAGCGAATAAAATGAGTGGATTTTATTCACTTCGGCGACGCTCCCCTTTCAGCCCTCTTCTTAGATCCCATCGATCTCCGAAGGCTTACTCTTGAAGTTCGCACCTCTATCTTCAACAAACAACACGTTCATTTATTAAATTAGTCACATCTTAACAGACTTTCGGTAAAAGTACAATCTATTTTTTTAATGCTTCCATTAAAAGTTCAGCCGTCTGTTTCGGAATGCCAGCCTCCTGAAAGTCTTGGATAGAGGCTTCTTTCATCTTTTTCACAGAGCCAAAATGTTTGAGGAGCTGTTTTTTACGTTTCTCTCCGATACCTGGTACATCGTCTAAAATAGACTGGAATGCATTTTTTCCGCGCAGCTGCCGGTGAAAGCTAATGGCGAACCGGTGCACTTCATCTTGAATGCGCTGCAATAAGTAAAAAGCCTGGCTATTCCGCTCCAGCGCAACAATTTCAAGTGTATCTCCCATCATGAGATTTGAAGTCCGGTGTTTTTCATCTTTTACAAGACCTGCGACTGGGACAGACAGATTCAATTCATTTTCAAGCACATCGATGGCTGCGTTGATCTGTCCTTTCCCTCCGTCAATTAAAATTAAATCTGGCAGCGGCAGTTCATCCTTTAACACGCGGGTATATCGTCTTCTAATGACCTCACGCATGGATGCATAATCATCTGGCCCTGAGACAGTTTTAATTTTGTATTTTCGGTATTCCTTTTTATAGGGCTTCCCGTCCTGAAAGACGACCATGGCAGAAACCGGGTCTGCCCCTTGAATATTTGAGTTATCAAATGCCTCGATTCTGTATGGCATATAAATATTAAGTGCATCCCCGAGCTGTTTCACCGCACCAATTGTCCGCTCTTCATCACGCTCAATGAGCGAAAATTTTTCTTTTAAGGCGATTTTGGCATTTTGATGGGCAAGTAAAAGTAAATCCTTTTTCTTTCCTTTTTTCGGCTGGTGAACGTTCGTCTCAAGCAATTGCTCAATCATCTCTTGATCGACACTGTCAGGCACCAGAATTTCCTTCGGCAGAAAATGGTTGTTCTTTTCATAAAATTGCCCCATAAACGTGAGGAACTCTTCCTCAGGGTCCTGATACATTGGAAACAGGCTGACATCACGTTCAATCAATTTCCCCTGTCTGATGAAGAAAACTTGGACACACATCCAGCCTTTATCATAGGCATAGGCAAAGACATCTCGATCTGATAAATCACTCATCGTCATTTTCTGTTTTTCCATCGTTGAGTCAATATATGCGATTTGGTCTCTTAGTTCCTTTGCCCGTTCAAACTCTAAATTTTCAGCAGCTTCCTGCATCTTTTCGGTGAGTTCTTTTTTGATTTGCTGATGTCCTCCGTTTAGAAACCTTGTGATTTCATCCACGAGCTGCTTATTCGTTTCTTCGGAAATGTCATACACACATGGCGCAAGACATTGTCCAAGATGATAATAAAGACAGACGCGGTCAGGAAGGGTGGCGCATTTTCTCAGTGGATATAAGCGGTCGAGCAGCTTTTTCGTTTCTCGAGCTGCTTGTACGTTTGGGTATGGACCGAAATATTTCCCTTTGTCCTTTTTTACATTGCGGGTGACGATCAGCTTGGGATGGCGTTCATTCGTAATTTTTATAAATGGATACGTCTTGTCATCCTTGAGCATAACATTGTATTTCGGGTCATATTTTTTGATTAAATTCAGCTCTAAAATGAGCGCCTCGATATTAGAAGAGGTGACAATGTATTCAAAGTCTTCAATTTCACTGACAAGCCGCTGCGTTTTGGCGTCATGTGATCCAGTGAAATAAGAGCGCACCCTATTTTTTAAAACCTTTGCCTTTCCCACATAAATGATCGTATTTTGTCTATCTTTCATTAAGTAACAGCCTGGTTGATCCGGCAGGACTGACAGCTTTTCTTTGATTAGTTTGTTCATCTTTTCATCCGTCCTTGTTTTCCTCTTTCACTCCTTCTAGTGTATCACGAACATTTGTTTTATACCATGTTGAAAGAAAAGCGGCTCTCGTCTTTACGAGAACCGCTTCAATGATTATGCCGCTTGGACATAGATCGGTTTATAGATGTTTGTTGACAAGCTCAGCAAGTGCTTCTTTTGGTTTGAAACCGACAGAAGTTTCTACAACTTCACCGTCTTTTAAAACAAGAAGTGTTGGGATACTCATAACGCCGTATTTACCAGCAGTTTCTTGGTTATCGTCTACATCAATTTTTACAATTTTCATTTTGTCGCCCATTTCTTGATCAAGTTCTTCAAGAACTGGAGCAATCATTTTACAAGGTCCACACCATGGTGCCCAAAAGTCTGCAAGAACAACACCTTCTGCAGTTTCTTGTGAAAATGTTGCGTCAGTAGCTTTTACGATTGCCATTATTCATTCCTCCAATGTAAATTATGCTTTTTAGTATAGCATCTACCAATGTGACTTGCGAATGAAATGCTTACGAATCATTTTTTAGGAAATGAATTAAAAAACAAACCGTATAATCGCACCAATAACAACAATCGCACCGATGATCATAAGAATGGTTCTAAGCATATGACATGACACCCTTTCCGCTTCATTTACAATGTATGATGCCCCAACATTCTTCTCATCAAACATCGAAATATGCAATTAAGCGAGGTCGACAGTTATCATGACCACTGACATTGGCGGCAGCTCCACCGTTAATTCTCCGGACTTTACAGCCATTTGCTCAAAGTCTTTTGGCTGAACAGAATGAGGATCATCGAATGTATTATGGGCATTCATGCGATCAGCCGTCAGTACACGTCCAGTGACTTTCGTTTGTTCTTCAATCCCTGCAATGGCAAGGGATATCTCTGTTTGTTCATGCGGATTCAAGTGACAGTAGCTAATATGCATCTTCCCTGATGAACGCGAGGCTGACACACTGACCTGAGGAATTTTTTCACCTCTTCGTTCATACGGCGGTGAAACGAACTCCACTTCAAGCGCTTCTTCCTCTTGATGCACTTGAAACATGTGAAATACATGATACGTAGGTGTCAGAAGCATCTTTTCATCCTTTGTTAATACCATCGCTTGCAGCACATTGACCGTCTGAGCAATATTTGCCATATGAATCCGCTCGCAATGGCGATGAAAAATATGAAAATGGAGGGCGGCCACAAGGGCGTCTCTTAGTGTGTTTTGCTGATATAAAAACCCAGGATTTGTCCCTGGCTCTGGGTCATACCATGTCCCCCATTCATCAATAATCATCCCGATTCGCTTGTCTGGGTCATAACGATCCATGATTTCTCCATGGTCTTCGACAAGCCGTTCCATCTCATAGGCCTTTTTCAGCGTGATAAACCATTCATCCTCATCGAATTCAGTCGCTGATCCTTTCTTCTCCCATGTACCCGGTACGGTGTAATAATGTAAACTGAGCCCATCCATCCACGGTGCGGCCCGCTCCATCAATACTTTCGTCCAATTCACGTCATTAGAGTTCGCGCCGCAGGCGATTTTATAAATACGCTGCCCTGCAAACTCTCTTACGTACGTTTGATAGCGTTTATATAAATCTGCATAGTATTCAGGCGTCATATTCCCGCCGCAGCCCCAGCTTTCATTGCCTACACCAACATAGGTCAGCTTCCAAGGTTCTTGTTTTCCATTTTTAATGCGCCAATCTGACATAGGTGTCCCTTTTGGAAATGTCATGTATTCGACCCAATCGGCTAATTCTTGAACAGACCCGCTTCCCACATTGCCGCAAATGTAAGGTTCACATTCAAGCAGCTCACACAATGCCATAAATTCATGCGTACCAAATGCATTGGATTCAACCGTACCACCCCAATGGGTATTGACCATTGGCTTTCGTTCACTCAGCTCACCTACACCATTTGCCCAATGATACTCGTCTGCGAAGCAGCCCCCCGGCCATCTCAGCACCGGAATATGTAATGCTTGAAGGGCCTTCAGTACATCGGTACGAATCCCTTCAATATGATCAATCTCTGAGTCTTTTCCTACCCAAATCCCGTCATAAATTCCTCTTCCTAAATGCTCCTGAAAATGCCCATAAATGTGTTTAGAAATGCGTCCAATCACGTCATTGACTTTTACTGTCCCCTTCACTTGTCAACCGCTCCTTTTCTTCTTGATCACATACAAAAAAACCCAGAATACCTAGGCATTCTGAGTGTATGAGCGTTACGAGTGGATATTCATCTTTTTTAACTCTTCATTCAAAAGCGGTACCACTTCAAACAAGTCACCAACAATTCCATAATCGGCGATTTTGAAGATTTCCGCTTCTGGGTCTTTGTTGATGGCCACAATGACTTTACTGTTAGACATTCCCGCTAAATGCTGAATCGCTCCTGATATCCCGCATGCAATATAAAGATCAGGTGTGACGACTTTTCCCGTTTGACCAATTTGCAGGGCATAATCACAATAATCAGCGTCACAGGCTCCGCGCGAAGCTCCGACTGCTGCCCCCAGCGTCTCAGCGAGTTCATTCAGCGGTTCAAAGCCTTCCTTGCTCTTAACCCCGCGCCCTCCAGCAACAATGACCTTTGCTTCTGATAAATCTACACCTTCTGACGTTTTTTTAATGACTTCCTTCACGATCGTCCGAAGGTTTTGAATGTCGACAGAAACTGGTGTGACTTCTCCGCCTCGTGACGTATCCCGCTCAAGTGGTGCCACGTTATTTGGCCGGATGGTTGCTAGAAGCAGACGGTCTGTCGAAATGACTTTTTCGAAGGCTTTTCCAGAGTAAATCGGTCTAGTGAAAACAAGATGTTCACCGGTAACGCTTACATCAATCGCATCTGAAATCAAGCCAGTCTGGAGACGTGCGGCTATTTTCGGCGACAAGTCTTTTCCGATAGATGTATGGCCAAAGAGCACAGCATCTGGATCAACCTGATCTAATATGGCTTGAAGCGCCTGCGCAAAACCATCTGACGTATAATATGAAAGGTGCGGATGCTCCACAATCATGACATGATCCGCTCCATAGTAAAGCAGTTCATCTGCTAGGCTTTTGACGTCATCCCCTATTAACACGCCAATGACCTCGCCGCTCTCTGCCACTTTGTGAGCGGCAGCAATGGCTTCAAATGTCACATTTCTTAATTTACCGTCACGACTTTCTCCAAGTACAACAACTTTTTTACTCATCTTCAAGCTCCCCCTTGTTCTCGTGATATCGTAAAGTGGATGTTTAGATGACTTTTGCTTCATTTCTGAGTAGATCTGTCAGTTCTTTGACTTGATCCTGAAGCTCGCCGCTCAGCACCTTGCCACCCTCTTTTTTCTCCGGTAAGAAACGTTCAATTGTTTTGATTTTATATGGTACATCGTCTTCATCCAGATCTAAATCATCAAGTTCCAATTCTTCTAAAGGCTTTTTCTTTGCCTTCATAATGCCTGGTAATGATGGATAGCGAGGCTCATTGAGTCCTTGCTGAGCTGTGACGACAAGCGGGAGTTCGGCAGAAATGACTTCCACATCCCCCTCTGCATCTCGTTCAATCGCCGCAGAGCCGCCGTCAATTTGAATACTTGTTATCGTAGTCACATATGAAAAACCGAGTAATTCAGCAAGACGCGGGGCTACCTGTCCAGAGCCGCCGTCAATTGCTACATTCCCTGCTAAGATCAAGGAAGCCTCTTTGTCTTTTAAATAGTGATAAAGAATGGTAGAAGCTGAATATTGGTCCCACTCTTCTAAGTCATCTTCGACGTTTAACAAGACAGCTTGATCACAGCCCATAGCAAGCGCTGTTCTCAGCTGTTTCTCTGCATCCTCACCGCCAACTGTCACAACGGTCACTTCTCCCCCGTGCTCATCGCGAAGCTGAATGGCTTCTTCAATGGCATACTCGTCATAAGGATTAATAATGAACTCTGCTCCATCTTCTTGAATTGCACCAGACTGAATCGAAATTTTCTCTTCCGT
Organism: Bacillus sp. FSL M8-0350; assembly: GCF_038593345.1. Lineage (NCBI taxonomy): Bacteria > Bacillati > Bacillota > Bacilli > Caryophanales > Bacillaceae > Bacillus > Bacillus sp. FSL M8-0350. The sequence goes on from NZ_CP151985.1 coordinate 2,664,842, forward strand.
GTCAAACGTACGCTTCATCAAAACAAATATATTCATTTATTTCTCCCCCTTGTGTCGTACTTATCCCTTATTCCCCTTTAAAATTCGGTTTGCGCTTTTCAATAAAGGCCTGGATGCCTTCTTTGGCGTCATTTGATTGGAAAACCTCACCAAATTTTTTGGCTTCCAGCTTCATTCCGCCGTCATATGAATACAGTTTTGTGGCGTTCAATAAATCAAGCACATATTCAAGTGATTTAGGGCTTTTCGCGGCAAATTTCCCCGCAAGTGTTTTGGCCGCTTCGAGCGCTTCTTCCTCTGTTTCTGCCAGCTTTGTAACAAGGCCGCACGTAAATGCTTCTTCACCTGTAATCGGTTCAGCTGTTCCCATCATTTCAAGTGCTTTAGCAGAACCAACGTAGCGCGGGAGACGCTGCGTGCCGCCGAATCCTGGAATAATGCCAAGGTTTAGTTCTGGCAGTCCAAGCTTTGCATCTTTTGTTGCGATTCGGATATCACAAGACATAGCAAGCTCAAGGCCCCCGCCTAATGCTGCTCCGTGAATCGAGGCAATGACTGGCTTTGGACACTGTTCAATCCGTTCAAAGACTTGCTGTCCTCTATCAGCGAGGCTTGCATAATCAGACTCTTCCTGTAAAGTCGTAAATTCTTTAATATCAGCACCTGCTGAGAAGAATCTGCCTTCTCCGTGGATCACAATCGCTCTTACTTCTTCATTCTGTTCGAGCTTATCGAACATGTCATTAAGCTCAGTGAGCAGCTGAGAGGATAAGGCATTTGCAGGCGGGTTCTGAATCGTGATGAGCGCTGTCTGTCCTTCATGATGTAAGCTGAGTATTTTTTCCATGTCAATCATCCTTTTTCACATTGTCTTTAGGATTGATGTATTCCGTTTAACAGCAGATCATGTACACTTTCTGCGAGTGCAGGCAGATCATATTTTTGATCATTCATGACCCATGTTGTTGCGGTTTCATCAATCGTCCCAAATACCATTTGTCTTGCTAAGCGGACATCTAAATTTTGTCTGAATTCTCCTGTTTTCTTTCCTTCTGTTAAAATCGACTCGAGCATATTTAAATACCCTTTTAGCACCTCATTGATTTTTTGCCGCAGCTCAAGGTTTGACTGCCTGAGTTCAAGCTGTGTCACAAGAGCCAAATGATGATTTTGCGCCAGCATGCGAAAATGCTCCTCGATCAACAGTAGAAGCTTTTCTTTTGCAGACGGCTTCTTTTGAATATCTGTCTCCATCCGTTCGATGAATTGTCCCATTTTTTCTTTGAACAATGAGATGAGAATATCCTCTTTGTTTTTGAAATAAAGATAAATGGTTCCGTCTGCCACCCCTGCTTGTTTCGCAATCTTTGAAACTTGTGATTGATGATAGCCGTTCTCCGCAATCACCACAACTGCAGCATCAATAATTTGCATGTACTTCGGTCTTTTCTGCTTCAATGTGCTTCGTCCCTTTCTAAATTGAATGAGCATTCATTCATAACTTTATGTTAAAAAGAAACGGGTGATTTGTCAAGTGATCTTCTTCTTTCTTTTCAACCTTTATCATACCAGAGCAGACGGTCATCATTCAAATCATCCGGCCGCTCGACCGGATGATGAAGGTCGTTATTTCTTCAATTGATCGACAGGTGTCTCAGATGATGAAGCTTGCTTTCTTTTTTCTTCTTCAATTAATACTCTGCGCAAAATTTTTCCGACAGCCGTTTTAGGCAGTGATTCTTTAAATTCATACACGCGCGGTACTTTAAATGAAGCAATTCTCGTTCTGACAAAGCGATCGAGTTCATCCTCTGTTAAATAAGCATCCTTTTTCGGCACAACAAACGCTTTTACTGTTTCTCCTCTATAAGGATCTGGTATGCCTGCGACAACGGCTTCTTGTACAAGCTCATGCTCATAAAGGGCTTCTTCGACCTCTCTTGGGTAAATATTATAACCGCTCGCAATAATGACATCTTTTTTCCGGTCACCGATATAGAAAAAACCGTCCTCATCCATATACCCAATATCTCCAGTGAAAAACCATCCGTCCCTTAATACAGCTGCTGTCTCCTCTGGCTGATTCCAATAGCCTTTCATAATTTGCGGCCCTTTGACGATAATTTCTCCGTGCTCATACGGCTCTTTAAGGCCACCCGTTTCCTCGCAATAAATGCCTGCGTCTGTCCCAGGCCACGGACAGCCAATGCTGCCTGTTTTGTTCGCTCCCCATAAAAAGTTAGAATGGGTCACTGGCGAAGTTTCTGAAAGACCATACCCCTCAACTAAACGCCCTCCTGTTAATTTCTCAAAGCTCTGTTTGACTTCAACAGGAAGAGCCGCCGAGCCGCTTAAACATGCAGTGATGGACGACAGATTATACTTTTCAATGTTCGGATGATGCAGCAAGGCAATATACATGGTGGGTGCACCTGGAAAGAGCGTCGGTTTCTGTTTTTCAATCGTTTTGAGGGTATCAGCTGCGTCAAATCGCGGAAGGAGAATCATTGAATGCCCTTCTTTCACAGCAAGGTTTAATACGGTCGTCATTCCGTATACATGAAAAAACGGAATGATGCCAAGGATTCGTTCTTTTCCTCTTGTCGTTTTATACATCCAAGAAGCGCACATTTCAGTATTCGCTAAAATATTTTCATGCGTCAGCATGACCCCTTTTGGTAAACCAGTCGTTCCGCCTGTATATTGCAAAACAGCGACATCCTCTTTCGGTTCAAAGGCAAGCGCCGGAATCTGTTCTTCTGACGATTCTTTCATAATTTGTGAGAAGTGATGAATGGTCTCGCTTTTCTCTACTTGGATGACCATTTTATTTTTTCTTTTTTGGACGATAGGAAACAGAATGTTTTTCGGAAATGGTAAATAATCCTGTAGTTTGGTGATGATCAAGTGCTCCATACTTGTCAGCGCTTTCATTTTATAGGCCTTTGGATACAATAAATCCAGTGTAATCAGCACTTTTGAGCCGCTGTCCCCCATTTGATATGCCAGTTCTTTCTCCGTATAAAGCGGGTTCGTTTGAACAACGATGCCGCCTGCAATTAAAACAGCATAATAAGAAATGACAGATTGAGGACAGTTTGGCAGCATGATTGCTACTCTGTCGCCTTTTTTCACGCCAATTTTCATCAGGTGACCAGCTAGTTTCAATGCTTCTTCCTGGAGCTGTTCATAGGTGATGTTTTTTCCTAGAAAATGAATGGCTGTATGCTCAGGTGCAGCCTCTGCGGAGCTGAATAAGTAAGATTGTAACGTCTCATTTGGAATGGTGAGTTCGTGGGGAATTTGATTCGGGTAATGCAGAAGCCAACGTTTATCTGACTGCATAAAACCCCTCCTTCCTGAACTTTCGTACTATTTTATTATAGCAAACTTTTCCTTAAGGCAGTTTTCTTTTTTCAAATAGAGCTTGGTTCCATGGCATCTTTACTTCTTTGCCGGTGTTTCGATCGATGCTCTTTTTCCTTCATGATGCCACTGTTCATATAATCCACCAATTGCACGAAATGACTCATTTACTCTCTCCACGATCTGTTGATGGATACTCGGGTCATTAGGTAAATGCGTCTGGATGTTGTCGACTTGATACTGCCTCATCATATCTATGTAGACTGTAAGAAAGATTGTGTCTTCTAAAATCCAGTAAATGACTTCATCCGCCGCTTTTGTTCTTTTATGCAGCATTTGGATTCCTCGTTCATATTGAATAAGAATATAGCCACTCGGATCGATTTGAATATAAGGGCTCAAATCATCAAAAAATCCAGTCGTTTGAAATGGACGTGCAATATACGGTTCGTATATGTCTCTTGGCAGGGAAGTCATTTGGAGACAAGTATCAATTCGCTTTATGAGTTCGTCTTTTTGCAGAATTTGCTTCATGTGATTCACCGCCTTCTGGTGAGATAAAAGCTGCCAAGGAATCCCTGACAGCTTTCTCACTTTGTCTTCTTCATTTCACAGGAACATGTAAACGGCACCAATGACCGCAAAAGTGCAGGCAACTACGATTAATACTTTTGCTAGCTTTTCCATGTCGTCTCCTTAAATGCCGGCTGCTACTACATAAGACAGCCCAACTGAAATAATGAGTGAAATAAACCCGACCGCTCTATTATCATTCTCAATTTCTTTGTCTACTTTAAATCGTGGTGTTAAAAATTCAAAAATGAAATAGCTGACAAGCAGCATCACAAAGCCGTATACGCCCCATCCAATCATTTGCAGAAGGGAATTGTGCTGTGCGATAGAATGCTGAAACACATTCGCAATCCCAAAGATCTTTCCGCCTGTTGCCATGGCAACAGCTAAGTTCCCCCGCTGGATCTCTTCCCAGTTTTTATAGGAGGTAACGAGTTCAAAAATGGTTAGAAATAAGACAAGACATAGGACGGCCACGCTGTAATAGGCGGCAATTTCCACAAGTTCATTTTCCCAAAAGGCTTTCATGCGTTTTCTCCTTTTTACTTTAATTCGACGATGGTAACGCCTGATCCTCCCTCGCCTTGTTCCCCAAAACGAGCATTTTTCACACTTCGGTGCTGTTTCAGTAATTCCTGAACCCCTTTTCTAAGGGCGCCAGTTCCTTTTCCGTGAATGATTGACACACGCGGATAACCAGCTAAGACAGCATCATCTAAATATTTCTCGACTCTGCTTAAGGCATTTTCATAACGCTCTCCCCTTAAGTCAAGTTCAAGCGATACATGATAGTCTTTTCCTTTGACTGCCGTAATGGCTTTCTCCTGCTTAAATTCAGGTGCTGATTTGATAAATTCCATGTCTTTTTCTTTTACTTTCATTTTCAGAATGCCCATTTGGACACTCCATTCTTTGTCACCTGTTTGTTCAAGCAGCGTTCCTTTTTGCCCGAAGGTGAGCACTTTCACTTCGTCGCCTGATTTTAGCTGTCTTGCTGCTTTTTTCACCGGCTCTGGCTTTTTCTTCCGGTCAAACTCAGGGACTGCTTCTTCAAGACGCTTTCTCGCATCGATGAGTTCATGTTCTTTGAATGAGCGATGCTCATTTTTTATCGACCGAAGCTCTTGAATAATATCTTCTGCTTCTTTTGAGGCTTGTTCAATTTTTTCTGCCGCTTTTTGTTCAGCTTCTTCTAGCAGTTTGTCCTTTTGCTCATTCCATTCAAGAATTTGTCTCTGCAATTCTTTATGAAGCTTTTCTGCTTCTTTTCTATAGATTTCTGTCTCATGCAGCTCTTCTTCTGCTTGTTTCTTGCTGTCTTCTAATGAAGCAATCATTTGGTCTACTTCATTATGTTCGGCATGCATATCCGCTTTTGCGCGGTCAATGAGGTGATCTGGCAATCCAAGACGTTTAGAAATTTCAAATGCATTACTTCGTCCGGGCACACCGATGAGCAAGCGGTACGTTGGTGATAAGGTTTCAATGTCAAACTCCACACTCGCATTTGTGACACCTTCTCGGTTATACCCGTAAGCCTTCAGCTCAGGATAGTGAGTCGTTGCAATGACGCGTGCATTTGTTTGATGCACTTCATCTAAGATACTCATGGCCAGCGCGGCACCTTCAGCAGGGTCTGTTCCTGCCCCTAATTCATCAAATAACACGAGTGAGTTAGATGTCAAATTCTTTAAGATATCCACAATATTGACCATATGAGATGAGAATGTACTCAAGCTTTGCTCAATCGACTGTTCATCTCCAATATCAGCAAAGACTTGGTCAAATACCGCCACTTCTGATCCTTCTTCAACTGGAATATGAAGGCCTGACTGCGTCATCAGCGTAAGAAGACCAAGCGTTTTTAAGGTAACTGTCTTACCCCCTGTATTTGGGCCAGTAATGACGATGGTTGAAAAATCTTTGCCGAGCTCAATGTCATTTGCCACAACCTGATCCCTAGGCAATAGAGGATGTCTTGCCCGCTTTAAATAAATCTCCCCTTGATCGTTCACAGCAGGCTTTGTGGCTTTTTCTGCCTTTGCATATTTTGCTTTAGCAAAAATAAAATCTAACGTCTGAAGCTCCTTTACATTGTGAAGCAGTTCCTCAATGTGTTCTGACACACTCTCTGTCAGCATTTGCAGGATCTTTTCGACCTCTTGTTTTTCTTTTAAACGGGTTTGCTGCAAGGTGTTATTTAAATCCACGACCACTTGCGGCTCGATAAAAAGGGTTGCCCCAGATGATGACTGATCGTGAACAATTCCGCCGTAATTCGAGCGGTACTCCTGCTTTACCGGAATCACAAACCGATCATTACGAATGGTGACAATCGTGTCTGACAGCATTTTTGAAGCAGATTGTGAGCGAATCATGGATTCTAATTTATCTCGAACTTTTGATTCAAGTGAACGTAATTGTATGCGCAATGAACGAAGTGCCGGGGTGGCATGGTCGAGAACTTCTCCATTATCACCAATACAGCTTTCGATTTCTTTTCTGACTTCAGGCAGTAAAATCAGTGTCTCTGCATATGTATGAAGTCGTGGTATGTCTACACCATCTTCATACATGGACTTGAGAAATTGCTTCATATTCTTCACAGCATATAATAGTCCTGCAATTTCCATGAGCTCAGACGGGCTTAATGTACTGCCGATTTCTGCCCGTTTGACCCCGCGTCTAATATCCGTCAGCCCGCCAAATGGCGCCGATCCCTTTAAGCGGATAACATCCTGTGCTTCTGCTACCTCTTCCAGCAAATGCTGAATGGTTTCTATATCCGTCAGCGGCGTTAAATCCTGCGCTCTTTCTTTTCCTAATGAGGATGCGGTATAGGACATGACTTTTTCTTTTACTTTATGAAATTCTAATGATGCTAACACTTTTTGTTGCAGCATGGTCCAGCCTCCTAACGACTACCTGTCACGCGTTAAAAACTTTTTGATCTCGTTTAGAGAAAAAGTATTCACGACATTTGCTTTTGGTGTCCAGCCTTTTCTTGCAGCTGTTACACCAACTTCCATATGATCCAGCATGGCGATATTGTGTGCATCTGTATTGATCATGATGTTTACACCTGCTTCGTTTGCTTTCATTAAATGCTCTGTTCTCAAATCAAGTCTTGACGGGTTGCTGTTGAGCTCTAGTGCAGTTCCCGTTTTCTTCGCAAGCTCTATAAGCTGATCTATATTTAAGGCATAGCCGTCCCGTCTGCCGATCAAACGGCCTGTTGGATGTGCAATTAAATCCACATGCTGATTCCGCAGCGCATTTTCAAGGCGTTCCATTATGACTTCCTCTGGCTGAGAAAAGCTCGAATGGATAGACGCAATCACAAAATCCATGTCTGATAAAAAGTCATCATCATAATCTAATGATCCATCCGGGAGAATATCCATTTCGACCCCTTTGAAAATGTGAAAATGCTCGAATTCTTGATTCAGCTTGTCAATTTCTTTTGCTTGCAGACGTAAACGTTCTTTTGTTAAACCGTTTGCTACTTTTAAATATTGCGAGTGGTCTGTAATCGCCATGTATTCATAGCCTTTTGCGATACATGCCTCTGCCATTTCGCGAATAGAAAATGCGCCGTCACTCCAAGTCGAGTGCATATGAAGGTCGCCTTTAATATCTTTTAACTCTACAAATTGCATACTTTCTTTATACGTATCAATCTCCGCTCCGGTTTCACGAATTTCTGGCGGAATGAGCGGAAGTTCAAAATGCGCATAAAAAGCGGCCTCGTCTTCAAACGTTTTGACTTCTCCAGTTTCAATTGTTTCTACACCATATTCACTAATACGCTCTCCGCGTTCCTTCGCCAGCTGGCGCATGCGAATATTGTGATCTTTTGAGCCGGTGAAATGATGCAGTGTTGTGGCAAATTGATCTGTTGTCACAAGCCGGAAGTCTACACTGATCTCAAAATCAAGGGCAAGAATGACAGATACCTTCGTATCACCGCTTGCGATAACGTCTTTGACATCATCGAGTGCAACGAGCTGCTCTCTGACTTGTTCAGGATCGCTGGTTGCAATGATATAATCTAGATCTTTGACAGTTTCCCGTGCACGTCTTAAACTGCCAGCTCTTGAAAAACGAAGAATACCCTTCATCTGTTCAAGCGCATGATCAATCCGCTCTGCCACATCTAATGCAAAGCCAATTGGCAGTCGTTCTGGCTGCTTTCCGGCCTCCTCAAGAGCAGCGAGAATCTTTTCTTCTGTTTTTTTACCGAAGCCTGCAAGCGCTTGTACTTTTTCTGCTTCACATGCTTCCTTTAATGACTGTGCATCATGGACTCCAAGCTCTTGGTAAAGCTTAGCAATCTTCTTCCCGCCAAGTCCTTGCAATTTTAAGAGCGGGACAAGTCCTTCAGGCACTTCCTTTTTTAATTGTTCGAGTGTTTCTGATTGTCCTTTTTCGATATACTCTGTGATCACAGCAAAGGTTCCTTTTCCAATGCCGGGTAATGCTAATAGATCATCTATTTGAGAAAGGCTGCGGTCGTCTTGTTCCAGTGCCGCTGCTGCTTTACGAAAGGCAGAAATTTTAAAAGGATTATCTCCTTTTAGTTCCATATATACTGCAATTGTTTCAAGAAGTTTGATAATATCTTTTTTATTCATCTCTCATCCTCCAGCCGCTTTGGCATCTTCCTATATAAATATACAAACTTTCCCTTCATCCTACAACTTTCTGTCATGGAATGAGAAAAAACTTCTCCAGGAAAGGAGAAGTTTTTAAACTCCATACGTCGACCATAGGTCTTTGACAAGACCGGACAGGTAAGGGGTGTTGTTTACGATCACATCTGCTAACATTGATTTGCTCATCATTGTTTGCAGCGCATCTACTGGAAGTAATGCAGCGACAAACAATAGAATAAACACAAATAAATAGGTTTCAAGAAATCCTAAAACACCGCCAAGCAGTTTGTTCACCTGTTTAATCACAGGTATACTTGCAATGGTTGTGAGCAATCCGCCAATGATGGCGAGCAGGATTTTGGTCAAGATAAACAGAATGATAAACGCAATGGTATTATAATAAGCTGTTTCTAGATTCCCGCTAAAGAAAGCGAGCTGCGGTTGACTGCCGCTAAAATTAGGTGCAGGAATCCACGTAAGCTGTGGTGCCAGTGACTGATAAAACATGGACGCCACTAAGATAGAAACAACAAAGCTGATCAATTTAATAAATTGAAGAATAAACCCGCGTTTTAGACCGACAAGCGTTCCCATAAGAAGCAAAAACAAAATGATGATATCGATCACGGTAATTTCATTCCTTTTCTTTTAGCTGAATCTCTAATTTTTCGTATTGCTCTTTTAATTTCAAGTAGTCGTGGACGACATTGACTGCTGTCAGTACAGCTAATTTGTTTATATCAAGGTATGGATTTTTTTCATTTATTTCTCTCATTTTATCATCAACAATTGACGCAACATGCCGCATATGCATCTTCGTTTCTTGACCGATGATCGTATAGGACTGTCCGTATATCTCAACTGTTGTTTTCGTTTTACCGCCGTCAGACAACGTTTCTCCTCCATTCCACGAGAATCCTAGTCTTTATCATAACATGTTTAGACATTGAATGGAAAGACGAGCCCTTACCTGTTATGGTACACTTTAGAAATCAATGATATCAAGGTAAAAAGGAGTTATCCACTGTGCCCCAATCCGTTTTAAAAGCAACATCAGAAGACCTCAAAAAAATGAAGAGCGCGTATGCGCACCATTTAACAGACACTTTGCCGCCAGGCGCCCTCTTTCAAGCAAAAGTCCCTGGCTGTACGATTACAGCTTATCGATCTGGAAAAGTGCTCTTTCAAGGACAAAAGGCAGAAGCTGAAGCCAGTCAATTCAGCCATTTACAAGCAGCTGATACGAAAAGTCAAAAATCACCTGCTGTCACAAAATACAGTCCGCCGCCAGGCATTGCTTCCATGTCGGTCGTCGGTTCAGATGAAGTAGGTACAGGTGATTATTTTGGACCGATCACAGTCTGTGCGGCCTATGTTGATGCCAGCCAGCTTGCTTTAATGAAAGAGCTTGGCGTAAAAGACTCAAAAGGATTAAAGGATCCGCAAATTATCAACATTGCCAAGGATCTCATCAAAACCATTCCGTTCAGTCTTCTCGTTCTCCGAAATGAAAAGTACAATACAATGCAGGAAAAGGGCATGAGTCAAGGAAAAATGAAAGCACTGCTTCATAACCAAGTCATCACCTCTGTGCTAGAAAAACTCGACGGAAAGCAGCCTGAGGCCATTTTGATTGACCAATTTGCAGAACCAGGCATTTATTTCAAGCATCTTGCCGGGAAAAAAATTATTCGGGAGCGGACGTATTTTAGTACAAAAGCAGAAGGCATCCATTTGTCAGTCGCTGCAGCTTCCATTATCGCAAGGTATGCCTTTTTAATTGAAATGGACAAATTATCACAGGCTGCAGGCTTTGATATCCCAAAAGGAGCAGGTCCTCATGTGGACAAGGCCGCCGCAAAGCTCATCAAGCTGCATGGTGAAGATGCTTTACGTCAATTTACAAAGCTGCATTTTGCCAACACACAAAAAGCGAAAAAAATGCTATGAAAAAAGCTAGGGCCCATGAGGCCATAGCTTTTTTTCTTTAACCGCGTAAGACGGCTTGATACGTATCTTCTAGTGCTTTCAATACTTTTGTATGAACAGCTGTGACTTCTTCCTCGGTCAACGTTTGTTCAGGGTTTAAATATTGAAGTGAGAATGCAACAGATTTTTTGCCTTCTTCCATATGTTCCCCTTCGTATACATCAAATACAGATAGGTCTGTGAGTAATTGACCGCCTGCTTCATAGATCACACGCTCCAGCTGTCCGCTTGAGATATGCTGATCGACAACAAGTGCAATATCTCTTGTCACAGCAGGGAATCTCGGAATCGCTGTATATTTCATATCCTTCGTTTCAGATGTCATCACATCTGTTAAATCAAACTCGAACACATACGTTTCTTTTAAATCCAATTCTTTTTCAACGACTGGATGCAGTGCGGCAACAAAGCCAATGACTTGACCATTTAAGTGAACATCTGCTGTTCGCCCTGGGTGAAGACCCTCACGCTCTGCTTGAACATATGTGATTTGGTCTGACACACCAAGCTTTTCAAACAATCCTTCAGCAATTCCTTTCGCTACATAAAAGTCGACAGCTTTTTTCTCGCCCTGCCAAAGATTTTTATGCCATAAGCCTGTCAGCGCACCAGCGACATGTTCTTTTTCCACTGGTTTTGCCCCTTCAGCTTCTGCTAAGAAAACAGAGCCCGTTTCATAAAATCCGAATGAATCAGCTTGTCTTGCCAAGTTATATGCTACAGAATCAAGTAAGTTTGGCAGAAGACTTTGTCTTAGCACACTGCGTTCCTCACTCATTGGCAGAGAAAGTCTCGTTTCATAAGCTGGATGCAGGGCAAAAGCTGTGGACTTATGCTGATTCGTCAATGAATACGTAATCGCTTGAGAAAGTCCTGCGCCCTCTAAGAAACGTCTTACCTTTCTGCGCTTTACTTGGTATGGTGTGAGACCGCCAACGGTGCCGGCTGTCGCAGGCAGTGTAGATGGAATATTATCGTAGCCGTATAATCTTGCGACTTCTTCAATGAGGTCTTCTTCAATCGTAATATCCATTCTGCGGGAAGGAACTGTTACGACAAGAACATCATTTGATTCGCCCACTGTAAAGCCTAATTTGTTGAAAATCTGAATCATATCTTCTTTTGAAATGCTCATTCCAAGCACCTTGTTCACACGCTCAGTTGAGACGTGAATGACATTCATACTTGCTTCAAGGTGATTTTCCTCAACTGTACCACTTAGCACTTCACCGCCTGCATACATACTGATCAATTGAGCTGCTCTTTCTGCTGCCGGCTTCGTACGCTGCGGATCGAGCCCTTTTTCAAATCGTGTGCTTGATTCACTGCGAAGCCCTAAGTCTCTAGATGCTTGACGGACTGTTTGACCGTTGAAATATGCCGCTTCTAAAAGAATCGTCGTTGTCTCATCACGCACCTCTGATTCAAAGCCGCCCATGACGCCAGCTACCGCGTGCGCTTTCGTTCCATTCGTGATGACAAGATGCTTTGATGATAATGTACGCTCTTGCTCATCGAGTGTTTGAATGATTTCGCTGTCAGACGCTTTACGTACAACCACCTGCTTTGAACCAAAGCGGTCATAATCAAAGGCATGAAGCGGCTGGCCGTATTCAAGCAGTACAAAGTTTGTAATATCCACGACGTTGTTAATTGGACGGATGCCTGCATTCATCAATCTTGTTTGCATCCAAAGCGGTGCTGGTCCAATCTTTACATTTTTAATGATCTTCGCTGCATAAAGTGGATTCGCTTCTTGATCCTCAATTTTAACAGAAATATAGTCTGCTGCTTTTTCGGAAGAAGTGTCATGTGCTGTATCAGGAAGCTTGATGTCTCTCCCTAAAATGGCAGCAACCTCATAAGCGACACCCAGCATATTCAGGGCATCGGCACGGTTTGGTGTTAAGCCAAGCTCAAGTACCGCATCATCTAATTGAAGTGCTTGGAGGGCATCATCCCCTGGTTTCACGTCATTCGGGAAAACAAAAATCCCTTCTGCATATTCCTTTGGTACGAGCTTGCTCTCTACGCCTAATTCTTGCAGAGAACAAATCATGCCATGAGACTCTTCACCGCGAAGTTTTGCTTTTTTAATTTTAAAGTTGCCAGGAAGGACTGCGCCAACCGTTGCAACGGCCACATACTGTCCTTTCTCCACATTCGGCGCCCCGCAAATAATTTGCACCGGTGCGTCTTGGCCGATATCAACAAGACATTTGTTTAATTTATCCGCATTCGGATGCTGTTCACGCTCAATAACGTGTCCAACGACAACTCCTTTGATGCCTTCGCCTTTATATTCAACGGCTTCCACTTCAATTCCGCTTCTTGTGATTTTTTCTGCTAATTCAGCCGGCTTGATGCCTTCTAAATCGACATAGTCTTCTAACCATTTATATGAAACAAACATGTTGATTTCCTCCTCTTAGTCCTGCTTGAATTGCTTTGTGAATCTAATGTCATTTGTGTAGAAATGGCGAATATCATCAATGCCGTATTTCAGCATTGCAATCCGTTCCACACCCATTCCAAAAGCAAAGCCTTGGTAAGTTTCTGGATCAAATCCGCTCATTTTCAGGACATTCGGATGAACCATTCCTGCACCTAAAATCTCAATCCAGCCTGTTCCTTTACATACAGAGCAGCCCTTCCCGCCGCATTTAAAGCAAGACACATCGACTTCGACAGATGGTTCTGTGAATGGGAAAAAGCTTGGACGTAGTCTAATTTCACGATCTTCCCCAAACATTTTTCTTGCGACTGTCTCCAGCGTTCCTTTTAGATCACTCATGCTAATATTGTGATCGACGACAAGCCCTTCAATTTGCATAAATTGATGTGAATGAGTCGCGTCATCACTGTCACGTCTATATACTTTCCCAGGACAGATGATCTTCACAGGACCTTGTCCTTTATATTTCTCAAGTGTACGTGCTTGTACTGGTGATGTTTGTGTTCTCATCAGTGTATCTTCGGTAATATAGAAACTGTCCTGCATATCACGTGCCGGATGCTCCTTTGGAAGATTCAATGCTTCAAAGTTATAATAATCTGTTTCCACTTCAGGACCTTCCTCAACGGTATAGCCCATTCCGATAAATAAATCTTCAATATCTTCGACAACTATCGTTAATGGATGTCTTGCTCCCATTTTGATTGGACTTGCCGGCAAAGTAACATCGATCGTTTGAGAGGCAAGTTTTTTCTTCACTTCTTCTGCTTCCAGCTGTTCATTTTTTTCAGCAATGGCATTAGCAATCTGCTCTCTTACTTCGTTTGCGAGTGCCCCCATTTTCGGTCTTTCTTCTGCGGAAAGCTTGCCCATTCCGCGAAGTACTTCTGTAATCGGTCCTTTTTTCCCTAAATATTGAACACGAATGTCATTGACTTCTTTGAGGGAGCTGGCTGCTTCAACCTTTGCTATCGCCTCTGTTTCAAGCTGTTTTAACGTTTCTTGCATGAGTGTGATCCTCCTTTTGATATACAAAACCGCTCGGATAAACGGCTGTTTGATCGTTTGAAGACAATAAAAAAACTCGTTCCTCCATAAAAGAAGGGACGAGTTGTGGTCGCGGTACCACCCTTGTTAAGCACAAATGCATGTGCGAATAAGCTTCATTGACATAACGGAATCAAACGAATCCGGTTCACCTTTACGCAAAACCTGCGGTCCCGGTGACAACTCCAGAGGTGAATTCCTGTTTCAGCATTCCTTAAATGCACTTTCAGTCTACGATGCATTCTCCCTAAAAGGCCGCTTCTTGAAACAATCTTCCTCTATCATGGTTTTTAAAATATTAGTTTTATTATAGTGAAAATAAACGCATGTTGCAACATTATCCACGCAAATGATAAACAAGAACAGCGGCTGCAACAGCTACATTTAATGATTCTGCCTGCCCATACATTGGTACATATAAATTTTGATCTGTCATTTGCAGAATGTCTGGATCAATACCTGCTCCTTCATTTCCAACAATTAATGCAAACGGACCTTCTGCTGTTACGCTTTTATACTCTTTCGCATCATTTAAGGCACTTCCGTATACAGGTATGCCTCGTTCTTTCAGCTCCGTGATCGCCTGTTGAAGGGTTTGCTTTAAGATAGGCAGGTGAAAATGAGACCCTTGTGCCGAACGGAGCGTTTTTCCGTTAAACGCATCAACTGTTCCTTCTCCTAAGATCACGGCATCAAGACCAGCGGCATCTGCTGTTCGAATGAGTGTGCCTAAATTCCCCGGGTCCTGCACTGCGTCTAATAAAAGAAGCCGTTCAACCTTCTTTTCTTCAAAAACAGGAACTGTACAGACTGCGGCAATGTGCTGAGGCGTTTCTGTTTCTGTCATGGCAGAAAAGGCCTCTTCGCTCAGTTCATAAAGCTCAATGTCAGGCTGGATATGAGAAGGAAGCATATCGGGCGAGGTGACCATTAATGCCTTCACGATCCCGCTCTTTAATGCTTCTTCGACTAAGTGTATTCCCTCAACGAGAAACAGCCCCGTTTTCGTTCGTTCTTTTTTCGTATGGAGCTTCTTCCACTGTTTAATGTTTGTGTTTTTAGCTGATTCTATATATTTCAAGCGACGTTAACTCCTTTAATTATCATGAATTTATTATATCTCATGCACACTACATAATAAACCTGTCTTTGAGACAGAATAGGGCTATTACCATCAAAAAAGGAGTGTGGGCAATGGATTTTAATTTAAGAGGCGCAGTCATTCAAAACATTACTGGCCATAATCAAGAACAGCTTGAACATACGATTTTAGATGCTATTCAAAGCGGCGAGGAAAAAATGCTGCCAGGCCTTGGCGTGTTGTTCGAAGTGCTATGGCAAGAAGCATCAGAAAACGAGAAAAATGAAATCCTTGAAACATTAGAACAAGGCTTAAAGCCTCAGCAGCAGCAATAAAAAGAAGCCGGTTTGCTTATAAAAGCAAGCCGGCCTTTTTCATTTAGCCAGTGATAGGCGTTTCCATTCGAAGCGCTGGATCACGCCAGATTTCGACCCATTTTTTTATCGCAAACACAATAATCACAAAACCTAAGATCAGCATGATGATCGACAGCACCGCATTCAGCACGCTGTAACCGGATGCTTCAGGATTGAGATAGACATTTGCTACCATCCAATAGCCTGCATAATTCACCGTCACATATAAGTAAGCAAGCGGAATTAAACAAGTCAGCATATATCGCCTTTTATCTGCAATTTTTAATACAACGGTTGCCCCAATGATCAACCCAACCGAGGCCATTAACTGATTTGAAACCCCAAACAGCGCCCAAATAGATCCGATGTCCCCTGAGTAAAGTAAGTATCCCCACATAAAACAAGCAAGCGCACTTGCAAACACCGAACCAGGTACCCAGTCAGTTCGTTTAAGCGGTTTATATGCTTCACCTAAAAAGTCTTGAATCAAATAGCGTGCCACACGTGTCCCCGCATCAATAGCAGTTAAAATAAAGACAGCCTCAAACATAATGACGAACTGGAAGAAGTAAGAAGCCAAATGACTAAAGAACGGAATCCCCGTAAAGATATACGCCATCCCTACCGCTAATGTTACGGCACCACCCGTTCTTCCTTCTAAGTCGAGGCCGATTTCCTTACTCAGCTGCGGAAGGTTTTCGACACTCATACCGAGTGTACGGAACACTTCTGGCGTACTGTTTATCGCAAAATAATCCCCTGGATGCAGGGCAGTAGCCGCAATTAAAGCCATAATCCCAACTAAGCATTCCACAAGCATTGCGCCAAACGCAACAGGCTTCATATCACTCCATCGGTCCAGCATCTTAGGTGTTGTCCCTGAACCAACAAATGCGTGGAAACCAGAAATGGCACCGCAAGCAATGGTAATCGAAATAAATGGCCAGACAGGACCAGCTAATACAGGTCCTCCTCCATTCACAAACTCTGTAAACGCCGGGAATTGAATGGACGGATTCACGACAAAGATTCCGGCAATCAGCGCAATGAATACACCAATTTTCATAAAACTACTTAAATAGTCCCTCGGTGCAAGCAGCAGCCAAACTGGCAGAGCCGCAGCAAAAAAGGCATAGATCGGCAGGGCAAGAGCAAGCGTTTTTGTATCAAGGGTTAAAAAATCACCTAGTTCCGTTCCTTGAATATTTGGCCCAAGGAATACACCAAACATCAGCAAAATAAATCCCGCAGATGTCGCCAGCTTTAAATTGCCTGTTTTTTTATAATACAGACCAACCCCCATTGCAATCGGAATCGTGATTCCAACTGCAAATGTCCCCCAAGGGTTACGTTCTAAAGCATGAAGCACAACCATAGACAAACCTGCCATTGTGATGGTAATAATAAACAGCATCGCAAGCCCTGTACAAAACCCGGCAACAGGTCCCAGCTCTTCCTTCGCTACCTCTGATAATGATTTCCCCTTTTTTCGCATCGACGCAAATAAGACGACTAGATCATGTACAGCTCCGCCTATGACTGCACCAATTAAAAGCCAAAGGAGACCAGGTAAATATCCAAATTGAGCGGCTAAAATCGGACCCACTAACGGGCCAGCAGCTGCAATCGCAGCAAAGTGATGCCCAAATGTGACCCATTTATTTGTCGGCACATAATCTTTCCCGTCCTCTAGTGTGTGAGCCGGTGTAGGATGATCATCTGTGACCTTTAATACCTTGACCATCATAAATGTGCCATAAAGACGATAGGCAATCGCTAAAATACACATAGATCCTATTACAATTGTAACCGCATTCATTTAACCATCCCCTTTGTATAAACAATTTGTTACAAATATAACATAAATTGATTGATTTTTCTTTCTTTAAAAACCAAGTTGACAAATAAGAATAATATGTTTATTCTTAAGGTAGCTTCACCTACTTCCATAAACTCTCTTTTGACAGGGCATTCTATGGCTCTGTCCTTTTTATTGCTTTCATCTTACAAAAATAAACGCTCGATCACATGTGCCTTATTCACTAGGAAACATTCTCCTCTTTTACTGAAAATAGTTCTTTTGACTCACTTTGAACACACCGTTCATTTCCTGGGAAATTCAATAAAAAAGCCTTTCCCCTGTACTGAGGAAAGGCTTTCTTACTTAAGAACCGTACGTAATCTGTTCAACGGTTTTTTGATCAAGTCTTTTGATCACTTCTGTTAAAAGCTTCACTGCATTTTCATAATCATCTCGGTGAATCATTGCGGCATGGGTATGAATATATCTGCTCGGAATTCCGATAGATAGTGATGGAACACCATGGCCTGTTAAATGAATACCGCCAGCATCTGTCCCGCCGCCAGGCATTGAGTCATATTGATAAGGAATGTTCAGTTCATCAGCTGTTTGGACAACAAAATCACGAAGCCCTTTATGAGAGACCATTGAAGCATCAAATACAACAATCGTTGGGCCTTTGCCAAGTTTGCTAGTTGCTTCTTTCTCAGTGATGCCCGGTGTATCTCCTGCTACACCTACATCAATGGCAAATCCAATATCAGGCTGAATCGTAGCCGCTGCTGTTTTAGCTCCGCGCAGGCCTACTTCCTCTTGGACAGTTGCGACGCTGTAAGCAATATTCTCATGCTGAGCATTGTGCAAATTTTTCATGACATCAATGGCGACTGCACAGCCAATGCGGTTGTCCCATGCTTTTGCAAGGAGCATTTTTTCATCATTCATGACTGTAAACTCAAAGTAAGGAACGATTTGATCTCCAGGCAGCACGCCCCACTCCATTGCCTGTTCCTTGCTTGACGCCCCAATATCAATAAACATATCCGTAATCTCAATTGACTTTTTACGAGCTTCAGGTGACAAGACGTGTGGTGGCTTTGAACCAATTACCCCTGTGATCTCTCCCTTTTTCGTCACAATGGTGACACGCTGGGCGAGCATGACTTGTGACCACCAGCCGCCGACTGTTTGAAAACGAATGTAGCCTTTGTCATCAATTTTTGTCACCATGAATCCTACTTCATCTAAGTGACCAGCGAGCATAATTTTAGGTCCGTTAGCGTTTCCTTCCTTTTTAGCGATCAAGCTGCCAAGGCGGTCTGTAGAGACTTCATCTGCATATGATTCTATGTATGTCTGCATGACTTTTTTGACATCACGTTCATTTCCTGGAATCCCTTTTGCATCCGTTAGGTCTTTCAGCATAGTTAATGTTTGATCGAGCTTTGTCATTCCATTTATCCTCCTTTATCTTCATGGTGCATTCTTATTATACAAAACCTCTTTCGTTCAATACGATCTTTTTATGAATATTTTTTCGTTTTACGAAATATTTTTTTAAAAAAAGTTGAAACCTTTTGGCGTTTTCATTCGTAGTACATCAGATAACGGTATTGGAGGTGCATCCTGTCATGTTTGTAATCCTCATGAGACTAGCTCTTGTTGCACTGCTTGTCTACATCTTCTACATGGCGGTAAAATTCTTCTCAAATCCGAGAAGAAAGCTGAAACAAGCACAATTAAAAGAAGGCTTTTATTTTATGGACGAACAGCAAAATGCGCGCAAAAATTTTAATTTCGTCTATAAAGGTGTCTTGTTTGAAGGGGAGAAGCATGTTCCTTCTAAGGATCATCCTCTGTTTGTCCACTCCATTTACGTTTGGACGGAGTCACCTGAGAAGCTGAGTGAATTTACATTAGAAGACTTTGAAAAACTGGAGGAAAACATTATCGAGCGTTATCCTCAAACAAAAATTGATTGGGATCAGCCTATTAAAAAAATCAAACAAAAAAAAGGAGCAGACACGCCGTCCTAATGGCGTCTGCTCCTTTTTCAAATAACTTGGATATATCCCAATAGAATCAACTGCAAAATAATTAATACAGGCATGCCGATTTGAAAGGCGGGATGCTTTGTTTTATGCCGGAAATACTGCATTCCTAGATACGATCCGGCAGCGCCAAAAAGAACCGCAGCACTCCATAAATGCGCCTCTGAAATTCTCCATTTATGTGCTTTGGCCCGGCGTTTGTCCTCACCCATGAGAAAAAAGCCGTAGCCATTCACTAAAATAAGCAGCAGGATCAAAGCCATATTCATTCATTTCACCTCACATGATGAGAAAAAAAGATCACCCCTCGAAGGAATGATCTTTTATAAAACTTACTTGTCTAGTTGTGCTTTTGCAGCATCAGCAAGCTGATTGAATGCATTTAGGTCATTCACAGCAAGGTCAGCAAGCATTTTGCGGTTTACTTCGATACCAGAAAGCTTTAAGCCATGCATTAAACGGCTGTAAGAAAGACCGTTCATACGAGCTGCAGCGTTGATACGAGTGATCCATAGTTTACGGAAGTCACGTTTTTTCTGACGACGGTCACGGAAAGCGTAGTTTCCAGATTTCATCACCTGTTGGTTTGCTACTTTGTATAATCTATGTTTTGAACCGAAATAACCTTTTGCTAATTTAAGAACCTTTTTACGACGCTGACGCGACACAGTTCCGCCTTTTACTCTTGGCATTGTAATTCCCTCCTATGATTCCTATTCCAAATTACTTGATGTTTGCAAGTTGTTGTTTGATACGTTTGAAATCTCCAGCACTTACGATTGCGCTCTTACGCAATTTACGTTTTTGCTTTGTAGATTTGTTAGCGAACAAGTGACTTGTGTACGCATGAGAACGTTTAAGTTTACCAGAACCTGTTTTTTTGAAACGTTTAGCAGATCCGCGGTGAGTTTTCATTTTTGGCATTGGATGTTTCCTCCCTCTGTTACTTTACTTTTCGACTTTTGGTGCAAGCATGAGGAACATGCTGCGTCCGTCCATCTTAGGTTTTGTTTCTACTGTTGCTACTTCAGCGCAAGCTTCAGAGAAACGGTCTAACACGCGCTGTCCGATTTCTTTATGCGTAATCGCACGGCCTTTAAAACGGATAGAAGCTTTCACTTTATCTCCCTTTTCAAGGAATTTGATTGCATTACGGAGCTTCGTGTTAAAATCATGTTCATCGATTGTCGGGCTCAACCGAACTTCTTTTAAGCTAATGATTTTTTGATTCTTACGTGCCTCTTTTTCCTTCTTCTGCTGTTCGAATCGGAACTTACCATAGTCCATGATTCGGCAAACAGGTGGTTTTGCATTTGCAGCAACTAACACAAGGTCAAGATTAGCTTTAGCAGCAATTTCCAGAGCTTCCTGGCGGGTTTTAATCCCAAGCTGATCGCCATTTTGTCCGATCAAACGAACTTCACGCGCACGAATACCTTCATTAACTAATTGATCTTTGCTAATAGTGAGCCACCTCCATGAGATTTTGAATTGAGTTCACAATTCATTTTGACCATTTCGTTGTATGTTTTACAGGCAAACAAAAAGTGTGGGCATATAAAACACCCACACTGCGAACATTTGCATGAAAAAATAAATGTACGGTCAACCTGTCAACTACAAACATGTGTCAATCAGGTGAGAAGCGGGTGCTTCTGCTTGTGATATCTATTCAATTCGTTAACTATTCTACACAATTTTCATTAGTCCGTCAAGTAACCGAACTCTTGAAACAACTTTTTCAGTTTAACATGATGAGACGAATTGGGCAAGACTTTTTCACACCATGACGGCATCAAAGAATCAACTGCATAAAGATTGGGATGACGATAACGGTCACAACTCCTACGACTACAACGGCGATACTTGCCATCGCTGCTTCTACTTCTCCCATCTCAATTCCAACAGAAACCCCAAGCGCATGTCCTGAAGTACCAAGTGCAAGACCTTTTGCCACTGGGTTTTTAATGCGAAACAATTTTAAGAAGAAAGCACCTAGTGCATAGACAATGACTGCGTTAAATATGACCGCAAAGGCTGTGATATCTGCGATTCCGCCAATATCCTTTGCAATTGGAAGAGCAATCGCTGTTGTCGCTGCTTGTGGAAGCATGCTTTTCATCACAGCCGCATCTAAATGAATTCCTTTTGCTACGAGATATACGATCGTAATAGAACAAAGTGAACCTACAAAAATAGCAGATAAAATTTGCCACCAATATTTTTTAAGCAAGGCTCGCTGCTTATAAAGCGGGATAGCGAAAGCAATCGTGGCAGGCTCTAAGAAAAATTTGATAATCTTGCCGCCCTCATTATAATCTGCGTAGGAAAAACCGCCAACTTTCAAAAATAAAATGCCTAGTACCATCGCCACAAACAGCGGGGTGAACAAGAAAAAGCCTTTTGATTTTTTAAATAAGAATGTCCCTATTCCAAAAGCGACCAATGAGACGACAATGCCAAAATAAGGGCTCATCGTACTTGTACCCATTTTGCATCTCTCCTTTAATGCGTACTTGAAGCTGGTTTATTTGAATGAGAAGGAGCAGATTTACTCTCCTTTGTCTCTTTACGTTTCTGCGGTCTTTCTGATAATTGCATGAGAAGCTGCGAAAACAGCCCTGTCGCTGCAAGTAGCATAATGGTTGCAATGATAATGACACCGACGACTTGCACACCTACTTCTTGCATGACACCTAATGATTGAATAACGGAGATCCCAGAGGGAACAAATAGAAAGCTAATGAGTCCTGTCAATGATGTACCTAATTGCTCCACCTGCTCTAGTTTGACGATTTTCGTTGTTAACAAAACAAATAATAGAACCAAACCAATGACGGATGCGGGCATCGGAATCGGTAAATACATTGAAATGAGATTAGAAACGAACATTACGGTTGCAAAAATAAATGCTTGAGATAGAAATCCATATACTTTCGTGGCACTCATGCCCCTTCACCTCTTTCTTCGACTGCCCTCAGTATAGGGCATGAAATAAATGAATGAAGCGTTTACAATAAAACTCGCTGGATTCAATGACTGAAATGCAAAAAACGAGTATTGAAATACAAACAAAAAAAGCCCACCTACTCTAGCAGGAGCGACTTCTTTAATTCTTTCGCATATGTACGGCTGACAGGAATGATGGAACCGTCTGTCATATGCAGATTATACGTCGAATTAAACCACGGCTGTACTTCTTTCATATGAGAGGTATTCACGATATAGCTGCGATGAACCCTCATAAAGTATGCCTCAGGAAGTTTCTTTTCAATGACCACAAGCGGTTCTGAGACCTCATACATGTGATTCTTTGTTTTCACGACCTTTTTCCCCTCGCTGAGTCCTACATACATGATCTCTTCAACTTGCAGGATCACAATTGAGTCATCGACTGAGATCGCTAATTTTTGCTGGCGGGGCGCTTTCTCATCTGACAGCTGGTGCTCTTGCGTCTCAACAGATTTCCATTTTTTAAACTTCTGGATGGTCTGGAGCAGCCGCTCTTCATCAAATGGTTTTGTTAAGTAATCAAGCGCACTTACCTCAAACGCCTTCAGCGCATATTGATCAAAGGCTGTCGCAAATACAACCGCTGGCGGATCAGACATCCGGTTGAGCCTTTTGGCAATATCAAATCCGTTCTCACCAGATAAATCAATGTCTAAAAAGAGCAGATCCGGCTTATGGTCGACCATCCGGTCAAAAGCAGATTCTATATTTTCTGCTTCCTCTATTTGAACATCCTCTTTCGTTCTTCGTAATAAGTATTTTAATTCATCTCTTGCTAACACTTCATCATCTACGATTAATACTTTCATCAACGAGAATCATCCTTTTTTACATAGTCCATCGGAATGCGAAATGAGATGTCAGTGCCTTGGTCACTATGAATGGATAAAGCGGCTTGTCTGCCAAAAATTCCTCTTAACCGCTGATCTAAATTAAAAAGGGCCGTCCCTGTTCCTTCTAGTGATTTGACAGGCGCTTTTAATAGCTGAGCCATCTTATCATCTTCAATCCCCTGTCCATTATCTGTCACTTTCATATAAACATGCCCATCTTTCATCAAAGCGGATACGATGACTTCACAATTCGTTTGATGTTTAGGAAAAGCATGTCTCACTGCGTTTTCAACAAGCACCTGAAGCACAAAGGGCGGAATCATCACCTGCTCCAGCTCCTTTTCAATTTGAAAGGTCACATGGTACTTATTTGGAAACCTTGCTTGTTCGAGTGATAAATATGCCTCCACATGCTGAATCTCTTTATGCATTGGAATCAGCAGCTGGCGGGCACCTTGCATATTTGAACGAAAATAAATACTTAGCTGCAGCAGCAGCTTCCTTGCCATCTCCACATTGGTTCTGCATAAAACAGAGATGGTATTAATGGCGTTAAATAAAAAGTGCGGGTTCACTTGTGCTTGAAGTGCTTTAATTTCTGCATCTTTTAGCAGGCGGCTTTGAGTTTCCGCCTCCCCAAGCTCAAGCTGTGTGGAAAACAGCATCGCCAAACCTTCTGCAAGCTCCTCTTCCACCCTGCTTAATCCGACCGGAGAATTGAAATACATTTTTAACGTTCCAATCGTTTGACCGTTAGAAGTGAGCGGCAGCACGATTGCGGCTTCAAGAGGGCAATGAGCGACTGAACAATTGATTTCGTCCTTCGAATGTGCCTTCATAATCTTGCCGCTCATCAATACTTGTTTCGACAGCCCCGTAATCAGGCTTTTAGATGGAATATGATGATCTGCTCCATCTCCGACATGCGCTAAAATCTTTTCTGTGTCTGTTAAGGAGACCGCATCTGTTTCAGTCAATCGATGAATGATCTCCGCCACACTTTTACATGACTGTTCATTTAACCCTTGGCGGAAAAAAGGCAGTGTTTGATCGGCGATCGAAAATACTCGATGTGTCTGCATCGCTTTTGCCTGCTCTTCTTGCCGAATGACTGACTGTAAAATAGATAAAAAGATAAAGCTGCCGATTCCATTCACAAAGATCATCGGCAAAGCGATGATACTGACAAGCCCCCATGCATCCGCAAATGGCCTTGCAAACAGAAGGATAATGATCATCTGCAATGATTCCATCGCTACACCAAAAAGAGCTGCTTGGCGAGGTGTGACCATTCGATTCCTCCGCTTAAATCTGCTGCCGACATAGCCTGCAATGACACCCGCTAAAATGGAAGAAATCGCACAGCTGAGCGCGGTGCTTCCTCCTAGGGAATAACGATGGATTCCAGCTAAAAGCCCTGCGCCAATCCCTACAAACGGCCCCCCGATCAAACCACCCATTTCGATCCCCATAATTCTCGTATTGGCGATAGAGCTTGACGAGCCGAGATGATAAGAAAACTCATGATTCATGACAATTTGCTGCTGGATTTCAATACCTGTGTAATTGCTGATAATACTAAAAGAAGCAAAAATGAAGACAAGGATTGCCTTTTTCCGAAACCCTTGATTATGTAGCAATAGATTGCGAAAGCCCTTCACATGAGCAAGCACAAATCCTAAAATAACGATGATCCCCACACGCTCGATCATCATGATAATTAAATGAAGCAAACCGGCCACCTCAAATGATGTATGTCATATCTACTGTCTTTCTATTCTATCATGTGCGGTCAATGATCAAAGATCTCTCAAATCTTTTCTTTATTGGCCCCTTCTTCTATTGTAAAATGAACTTGAGCCTGTCACTTGCAGTTGAAGGTAACACATACATAACAAGGGAGAAGATCATGAAAGCCGTATTTTTCGATTTAGATGATACTTTGCTTTGGGACGAAAAAAGCATTCATACAACTTTTCAAGAAACTTGCCGGGAAGCGGAAAAGAAATATGGACTTGATCCAGAATCGTTTGAACAGATTGTACGTGAAGAAGCAAGAAAGCTGTACTCTTCCTATGAAACATATGATTATACTGTCATGATCGGCATTAATCCTTTCGAAGGACTGTGGTCGAATTTTAGTGAACCGATTAGCGAAGGCTTTCAAAAGCTGAACGCCCTAGCACCAGAGTATCGCAAAAACGCTTGGACCAATGGCTTAAAAACAGCGGGAATTGACGATGAGGCATTTGGTCAATATTTGGCTGATTTCTTTGCAGCTGAACGCAGAAAACGCCCCTATGTCTATGAAGAAACATACCCTGTTTTAAACCGCCTGAAAGGCAGCTACGAATTGCTCCTTTTAACAAACGGAGATCCTAGCCTTCAAAAGGAAAAACTGGCAGGTGTTCCTGAGCTTGCCCCTTATTTTAACGAAATCGTGATTTCAGGAGATTACGGAAAAGGCAAACCCGATCCTGGTATCTTTGAGCACTGCCTTCAGCTGTTAAACCTAACAAAAGACGAAGTGATCATGGTTGGAGATAATCCGAAAACAGATATTCTCGGCGCATCTCGCGCTGGCATCCAAACCGTTTGGATCAATCGCCATGGCAAGAAAAACGAAACAGATGTGACGCCTGATTATGAAATCAAAGACTTACATGAATTGTTTGATATATTAAAATAGAACAAAAAAACACCCTTCTCCTGACGACGAGATTGGGTGTTTTTGTAGTCTTAGAGCTATATGATTGCCGCTAGACTTTGCGCTTGCCGGTCTAAGCCGCGTGCTGCTTCTCCTACAATGATGAATTCCTCACTTGCCTGCTTTACAAGATCCCGGTTAGTAAACACGGTTGTCTTTGCCCGGCTTGTTCCGCTGCTGACTTTCTCTACTTCTGCATGAATCGCCTTCACGTATTGATCTACCTTGACGATCGCTTCTTTTGAATTTGTCGCTAGCTTTCGAATTTCTGCTGCCACTACACTAAAGCCATTTCCATAGGAACCCGCATGTGCCGCTTCTATTGCCGCATTTAAGGCGAGCAGCTGGGTTTGTGAAGAAATGCTGTTAATGCTTGCAGCAATGGAGCTGATGGACTCTACCTGCTCGGTTAATCCTTTTAGCAAGCTCATATTTTGATCGGTTTCGTTTGCTATATGATCAAAGGAGGCATTGACACTTTGACTATGCTGAATGCCAACTTCTGCTCGTTCCATTAATTTTGCAGACATCTCCTTTAAGTCTTCTACGACTTGCTTCATTGTATGTTCTCTCTCCGTAATATCTGTCGCCACTTTCACAACACCTACTACAGTTCCTTCTTCATCTCGAACAGGTGAATATGTCGCTTCAAGCCATAAGCTGCTGCCGTTTTTCGTGATCCGCTGCACTTTTTCTTGAAAAACTTGACCTTCTCTCAAACGCTTCCAAAACATGTGATAGCTTGTGTGTTCTGTAATGTGCGGAGGACAGAGCTGTCTATGTTGAAGACCGATCATCTCTTCTTTAGAATATCCCATGGCTTTTGCAAAAATATCGTTCACCCATAGAACTTCACCTGTCACATTAAATTCAATCATTGCCAGCGAGTGCTCTAATGCACGAAGAACAGCTGATTGCTCCAATACATGTGACGATAAATTGTTTGTTGTTTGCATCATCGCTTTCATTCCCCCAATTTGTCTCGAACCAATAGTACATACTTACCCTTACTTTTGTACTATCTAAACGTCTCTTTTTAGGAATTGGATCACTAGTGGAGGTGTTTTCCAAAAAGAAAAAAGCCAGTGACCTAAAGAGAATCACTGGCTTTGCTTATTATTTCTTTGCTTCTGCTACTGCATGTTTCACAAAGGCTTCAAGATCCATTGTTTCTGAATCTTGTTCCCCGTACTTTCTTACATTGACAGCGCCATTTTCTGCTTCTTGATCTCCGACGACAAGCATGTACGGAATCTTTTGCATTTGCGCTTCTCTAATTTTGTACCCAATTTTTTCATCGCGGCTGTCAAGCTCTACACGAAGACCTTCAAGCTGCAAACGTTCTTGTACTTTTTTCGCATAGTCTAAATGAACAGACGGTGAAACTGGGATGACTTGGAATTGTACAGGTGCCAGCCATGTTGGAAGGGCTCCTTTGTATTCTTCAATTAAGAAGGCAACGAAACGTTCCATTGTAGAAACAACGCCTCTATGAATTACGACTGGACGATGGTGCTTTCCATCTTCTCCGATATATGTGAGATCAAAGCGTTCTGGAAGTAAGAAATCAAGCTGTACAGTGGATAATGTCTCTTCTTTTCCAAGAGCTGTCTTTACTTGTACATCAAGCTTCGGCCCATAAAATGCCGCTTCGCCTTCTGCTTCATAGTAGTCGTGACCAAGCTCGTCCATTGCATCCTTCAGCATCGATTGTGCTTTATTCCACATCGCATCGTCATCGAAATACTTCTCAGTATCTTCCGGATCACGGTAAGATAAGCGGAATGTGTAGTCATTCAAGCCAAAGTCTTGATACACTTCTTCAATTAAGCGAACTGTACGGATGAACTCGTCTTTGATTTGATCTGGACGAACAAAGATGTGTGCATCGTTTAATGTCATACCGCGAACACGCTGAAGGCCGGATAAGGCACCTGACATTTCATAGCGGTGCATTGTACCAAGCTCTGCAATACGAATTGGCAATTCGCGATAGCTGTGCGGCTCGTTTTTGTAAATCATCATATGGTGCGGACAGTTCATCGGACGAAGAACAAGATCTTCGTTGTCCATTTCCATTACTGGGAACATGTCTTCTTGATAATGCGCCCAATGTCCTGATGTTTTATACAATTCAACACTTGCAAGAACTGGTGTGTACACATGTTCATAGCCAAGACGCACTTCTTTATCGACAATGTAACGCTCAATGACGCGGCGGATTGTAGCGCCTTTTGGCAGCCAAAGCGGAAGTCCTTGACCAACCTTTTGGGAATTCGCAAACAGTTTCAGCTCTTTTCCAAGCTTACGGTGATCGCGCTCTTTCGCTTCTTCCAGCAGACGTAAGTGCTCATTTAAATCTTCTTTGCTGAAGAAAGCTGTTCCGTAAATACGCTGAAGCATTTGGTTGTTACTGTCACCTCTCCAGTATGCACCGGCAAGGCTTAACAATTTAAACTCTTTGATTTTCCCTGTAGACGGCAAGTGAATCCCGCGGCAGAGGTCAAAGAATTCACCCTGCTCATAAATTGTCACAGCTTCACCTTCTGGAATCGCCTCTAACAGTTCAAGCTTCAATTCATCACCAATCGCTTCAAAGCGTTTTTTCGCTTCTTCTCTTGATACTTCAATTCGCTCAATTGGCAGATTGCTGTTAATGATTTTCTTCATTTCTTTTTCAATCTTTGGTAAGTCTTCAGGTGTGATGGCAACATCGATGTCTACATCGTAGTAGAAGCCATTTTCGATGACAGGACCTACGCCAAACTGAACGTGATGCTCTTTTCCATACAGACGTTTGATCGCCTGCGCTAGCAAATGAGCTGTGCTGTGGCGCATAATGTCGAGTGCTTCTTCACTTTTATCTGTGATGATCTCGATTGTTCCACTTTCTAATAGCGGCGTACGCAGATCTATTTCTTTACCGTTCAATTTACCGGCAAGTGCTTTTTTCTTTAGGCCCGGGCTAATTGATGCCGCGATGTCTTCTGTTGTAGCTGTTTTGTCAAACTCCTTGACTGCTCCATCTGGAAATGTAAGTTGAATTTGTTCTGACATCTCTGGTCACTCCTTTTTTTGGCAATATAAAAACCCCGCCCCCTGGAAAGGGACGAGGTTGAATAAACGGAATCGTGGTTCCACCCTTTTTCCCGTATTTGCATCTTGCTTTTTCATAAGCAAATACGGCTTGCGGTTCGATAACGGGAATTCCCGTCAGCCATTACTAAAAAGTTCACAGCTGATGTTCAAAGGTGGTAAAGCAAATGGTCCTCTGCTAGGAAGCTTTCAGCCGCGGCTTCCCTCTCTTTAAGCGGGTGTTCATTTGTTCATGTCCTTATCAATACGGTCTCTGTATGAAGTTACACCGTATTATAAAACGTTTTTTCGTGAAAATCAAGAAAGCTTTTCACTTTTCTTGTTGAAATGAGCATGTACAAATTGAACATTCTGCTCTTGGAATGAATGAGACGGGAACACCTCGACCCTTTCTTGAAAAATATTTTGAATGGTTTGCACCATCGAGTGACCTGTATCATTTGTAAATAGGTCAATTTTTTGCGGTGCAATGGAGACAAGCGGTGCAATCAGCTGCGAATCAATATACATTGGATGCTCTCTTACAAACTGTCTGTCTATGTATTGTTTTTGATCACGCTCAGAAGCGTAGCGAAATTCCCAAATCACCAGGCGTTCCTGATGCACAACATGTACTTTTTCGAGCCTAGGCTCTCTTGCCATCACATAGTCTCGAAGCGATTGAATGAAGTTTTGATACTCTTGCTCCATTTTGTATTCTTCAATGGACACTTCAACATAGTTCTTCAGCCTTCGGTCATACTCTGACAGCCTAAATGTCATAAATGAACCAATTGAAAAAACGCCTTGCTGTAAAGAAATCGCCTCAAGCTCCTTTTTTAAAAGGGCTTCTCTTGACGGGTCTTGCTGAATGCCGGGAATATCATCTAAATCCCCGTTCATGATACTGTGTGCGATGGAAAGAATTTGGTGCTGCTCTTCAGGATCTTTAAACAAATAGGTGTTTTCAAGGATGCTGCGCATGCGCTCATTTTCTTTGCATTCCAAAAAAAAGTGAACCAATAATGGCCGCACAATGTGCTCAAGTGCTTCTTCGGATTCCTTCGCCTCTATGAGAAGCCGGTCTTTCCCTTGTTGAATTGACATGTGATGCCGACTGTCTAAGTGTTCAGCAAGATGTAAAAAAGCGGCGGTATCATATTCATCTTCAAAGATTATTTCAAGCATGTTTGTCCCCCCTAACGACATCTGTTACATATATATGGGGGGAACATAAAAAATAGACGCCTAAAATAAATCAGGCATCTTTCTTTTTAAAATGAGTGGAACAGAGATAAAGATCAAATAAATCAAACAAACAACCACTAAGGCGGCATAATTGCCGCTGACAAAGCTTGAGCCGAGAACATTTAACGCAATTGTCCCCGGTATTAAGCCTAAAAAGGTGGCTGTCACAAATGCACGATAATTTGCACGTGAAGCAGCTGCCGCATAGCTGACAAAATCAAAGTGAATCGGTGCAATACGCAATAACAAAATATAAAGAAATCCATGCTCCTGAATGCGGGACGTCACCGCTTTCAGCTTCCGGCTGTTTGATTCCGTTTCCTTCTTTTTTGCTCGAAAGGTTGAAGCAATCATGAAGGAGCCTGTTGCCCCGGCTGTCGCTCCAATGAGGGCATAAATCGTCCCAAGGACACTGCCGAATGCCAAACCCGCCGCAAGCGAAAAGACCGTAATCGGGACGAGAACAAACGGGCGGAAAAGAGATAAGAAAAGAAAAACAAAGGGAGCCAGCATTCCAAATTGAAGCACCCAATTCTTCACATCTTTCGGCGCCAGCTGAAGATGCTGTTTATTCAGCCACCACAGCGCAGCAGCAAGAATGCCAATCACAAGAAAAAGCAGCCATTTTCTTTTGTTCATTTCAATTGCTCCTCCTTCAGGTGACATACGCTTTTATAAATGACGGCGGTTTTCTCCTTCGAGCAAGACAGGCTCTGCTAAATAGAGAATCCGTTCCATTAAACGAGCGGCTTTGACCTCTTCCTTTTCCCCCCGCTGTGAGTACGTAAAGTGATGCTTCAGCTCATTTGGTGAGAAATTAGAAGAGAAAAATGTCGGCAGCTGTTCTGCCATACGGTATTGTAAGATCGTACCGAGCAGTTCATCCCGCACCCAGCTTGTCATCGATTCTGCCCCAATATCATCAAGCATTAAAATAGGAGTGGATTTAACCATATTCAGCTTTTCTTCTAGCGTATGATCAGCTAATGAATTTTTTAACTCTCTTACAAATTCAGGCACGTAAACAAGGAGAGATGGGTACTCTTTTTCCGCTAGCTGCTGCGCAATAGCTGCTAGTATATACGTTTTTCCTACTCCAAACTTTCCGTGTAAATACAAGCCTTTTCCTTTTCCAGTCTCATCATAGCTTTGGAGGAATTGACCTACTTTTTGAATGACCTCTTGTCTTCCCACAACGTTCAGATCAGCGAACGTCGCTTGAAGGACATTTTGCGGAATATACATGCTTTTCATCAGCTCTTGCTGTTTTTTCTGTCTATCGAGCCGCAGCTTGACCAGGCAAGGGGAATATTCAATATCAATACTCTGACCTTTGATCACAAGCTTCGGGTGATACCCATCTAAAATGGCATTGACGTTTTCGTCATCTAAGCAGTAAGAGCAGCCCTTCGACTGCTGCACATATTCAAAGAGCCGGTTCAAGCTGCGATTGATCATGTCTTCATGTATCTCTTCTTGATGCTTCTGTAAAAATGCCTTCACATCTTCATCAGACAACACACTTTCTTTAATCTGATTGTATCTCACGCGAAAATCTACTCGTCCTTTTAGCTGTTCAAATGAACGACCGATCGGTTTCATCCCAACTCACCTCACCTTAATGTGCATTGTACTTTTTCATATTTTTAAACTGATCTAACAGTTTTTCTTTTTCTCGTTCAAGGTCTTCTGTAGACAGATTGTCCGTTTGCTCTTTTGCCGGCTGTTCTTTTGTTTCGGTTTCTTTCATCCAGTCAGGCAGTTTCTCTTCCCGGACGACTTTTCCTGAACCATATGGGCTGCGCTGCTTTTTCTGTTGCGCCCACTCTGTCATTTGTCTGTTCTCTTCTTTGGCAATTTTCATGGCCGCAGCAACGGTTTTGATTTTCTTTCTCACCC
Source organism: Bacillus sp. FSL M8-0350 (assembly GCF_038593345.1). Taxonomy (NCBI): domain Bacteria; kingdom Bacillati; phylum Bacillota; class Bacilli; order Caryophanales; family Bacillaceae; genus Bacillus; species Bacillus sp. FSL M8-0350. Next base: position 2,696,990 of record NZ_CP151985.1, read on the forward strand.
AATGAGAAGCGATTTTTTGCATATATGCTTTCGACAGCTTCATATCTGTTTTGAGTAATGTATAGTAGATGAGAACATTCATGACACCTGGCTCTAGCTGCTGCTCGATCATGATATCTTCGACAATTCTTAAGTCGGCATATGTTGGCTCAATGCCATCTGCCATGTCTTTTAGCAGCTCCCTAGGCGAAATATGATCCAGCTTTTCAATCAATTTTGCATCTGGAGTATCTGCCGCCTGCGTCTTTGAAGCATCTTGGCGCAAGTGTCTTGGCTGTTTTTGATCAATCAGCTTTGGCTGTTCGCCTCTGTATTCAATTTGGTACCAGTCTCTTGCTGCTTTTCTCAGCTCTTCTGTTGAGATCATTTGATCCGAACCGCATGCACCTGCTACAATATTTTGCATTTGAAGCGGGGTGATGCCGTATACAACAGCTAACTTCTTAATTGTTTCTTTTACCTGCTTTGTCAAAGCCTTTCTTGGAATCATCATGTCAGACATACCGGCTAATAATAGATCGAAATCAAAGGATTCGTCCGAGAGCGGTGCCGGCTGACTCGATCCAACGGTCACATATTCATAGCCTTGATCAAGCGATGACGCCTGATGAATTTCTTCTGTCATCTTGCGCTCGCCTGGCTGCAATACGTGAAACACTTCTTCAAATGACCGTGAAATGTTCTTTGCTTCTGCAGGAACACCCGGATAAGAGAAATAATCACGCAGCTGCATATATTTTGCTTTTTCTACACGATGGTACAGCAGGACATTCAGCATACCATCTTGGAAAAACTCATCTGGTCTTAGCGGCGGTACAAGCTCATATGTAAACAGTCTGCCTTCTTCCGTTTCCTGTTCATATGTGCGGAGTAAGCCGATCGCTTCAAGCTTTAAACGTTCCTCAAAAATATCATTTAAATTCGTTTGCAGCATGACCATGAGCTGCCGATGAGGTGCAGGTTTCCCCCACATACGATTTTGTTCCAGCTCTCCCCACAGCGTCATGTATAAGCTGAAAGCGGACATGCCAATAAGCGGCTGATATAAAAGAGTGATGAGCTGTCTATCGATGTCACCGAGCAATGAAGCGCTTTTGACGACATACGGATCGACGGCTAGCACTTCCTTCCAATGCTCTGTCATATGCTGATCCTCCCCATGAATTGCGATTGTTTCCATTGTACACTCTTTTTGCGTTTTACGCTTTACGCAGGAAAAAGAGCATGAAGAATCTCCAGCTCTTTTTAGCGTTCTTTCTTTAATAGGTCTTTTAATTCATCAATAAAGACATTGATGTCTTTAAACTGCCGGTAAACCGAGGCAAACCTGACGTATGACACTTCATCAATTTTCGCCAGCTCGTCCATGACCATTTCACCTACAAGCTCGCTTTTCACCTCTGACATGCCTTGATTGCGCAGTTCTTTTTCAATATTAAAGCAGACATCCTCCAGCTGCTTTAAAGCGACAGGACGCTTTTCACACGCTTTGATGAGTCCTCTCAGCATTTTTTCGCGGCTGAATTCTTCTCGAATTCCTTCTTTTTTCACCACAATCAGCGGTAATTCTTCTAATTTTTCAAACGTCGTAAAGCGATATTGGCAGCTTTCGCACTCTCTTCTGCGACGGATGGATTTCCCTTCATCTACTGGTCTTGAATCAAGCACCCTTGTGCCAAGGTGCTGACATGTGGGACATTTCATTTCATCAGCTCCGATCTATTCTTGGAAGTTGTTTGTCTAGTTCATCATAAAGGGACAGAACGGTCTTTTGACTATAGCCGAAATCTGTTGGCAGGGCCGTTTCTGTTGTTACATTAAAATCGACAGCTGTTTCAAAAGGACGAATTGAAATGACAGTCGCCACGAGAAAGGCTTTTTTCGGCAATCGTATGTTTGCGCTGATTTCACCTCGTTCTGCTGAAACAGATGTCACTTGATAAGAATCGCTTTGGGAAAGAATGGTTTCCACCGCTTGAAAAACTTGTGCATTCGTCGATTTGTAGTAATGGCTTTTCAGTTCTGACACTGGATGCTCGTCAGATGTTTCTGTATGGTTTGACATGAACCGTTTAAACTTTTGTCTTAAAGTCATACACGTATCCCCTTTGCCATAATGCCTCTTTCTTTATTTTATAAAAAAAACCTTTGTTTTCCTAGAACAAAAGTATAGACAAGCTGGGGAATGTTGGATTTTTTATTAAATAAATATAAAAAGGAGCATAACACAAAGGCATTCAATGCTTTTGGCCAGCTCCCATTGCTATCTTTTTTATGTTTACAGTGCTTTGGCTTGTGCCTGTTTTACTTGTACAGGTCCCATGCCTCGAGGAATTTCGATGTTTTCTCTTGTTTCAGCACCTAATTCATCTCCGATATGATCTGCTGCAATATTCGGATCTAGGTCACCGCAAGTATAAACATCTATGCTCGCATAACCATGTTCAGGAAAGCTGTGAATTGTCAGATGAGATTCAGAAATAATGACAACTCCACTTACTCCTTGAGGTGCAAATTTGTGAAAAGCAACCTCTCTTACCTCAGCTCCTGATTTCAAAGCTGCATTTACAAACGTTTTTTCAATAAAATCCATGTCGTTCAGTTTATCACAGTCGCATCCCCATAGCTCGGAGATAACGTGACGTCCGATTGTTTCCATCATGGACCCCCCTTTAAACAAGAATGAAAGAGTGAAGTTCTAAGCAGCCGGACCGGACATATACCACGGGGGAAAGTTAGTCCTAAGAGGTCCTAACCCTTTAAGTATACCCGAATGAGTCTGCGAACAAGAAGTTCACGAAAAATAGTATACTTTGTTTAGACCCATTTTGCAAGCTGTGTTTTTAGTGGGATTTTCTCTCATTTCTTGAAAAGGGACGATCGTCTTCTTCATTTCAAACAGCAGACAGCTCTTTCATCTGTGCGCCGACAAACTTTACAAGGTCAACCACTCGGCATGAATAACCCCATTCATTGTCATACCATGCAAGAACTTTCACTTTTCTCCCTTCCATTACCATCGTTGTCAGTCCATCAACAACTGCTGAATAAGGGTTTGTGTTAAAGTCCGTAGAGACAAGCGGCTCATCTGTGTAATCTAAAATACCGGCAAGAGATGTTTTAGATGCATTCGAGAAGGCTGCATTGACTTCTTCTGCTGTCACATCTTTTTTCAAGTCAACGACAAGATCAACCATCGACACATTGGAAACTGGTACGCGAAGTGCAAGTCCATGTAATTTCCCTTTCATGTGCGGAAGCACTAAAGAAAGCGCTTTAGCGGCACCCGTCGTAGTTGGAATAATGGACTGAGCACATGCTCTCGCCCGGCGCAGATCCTTATGCGGGTTATCGATATTTTTTTGATCATTTGTATAAGCATGAACCGTTGTCATTAAACCATTGTCGATGCCAAATTCATCATCTAACAGTTTCACAACTGGTGCTAAACAGTTTGTTGTACAAGATGCGTTTGAAATAATGACGTGCTTTTCAGGATCAAGATCATCCTCATTGACACCCATCACAATCGTAATGTCTTCATTTTTACCTGGAGCTGTTAGAACGACTTTTTTCGCTCCGGCATCTATATGGCCCATCGCTTGATCTTTTGAATTAAATTTACCTGTTGCTTCAATGACGATATCAATCCCAAGCTCTCCCCATGGAAGCTGCTTTGGGTCTCTATTATTAAGCAAAAGAACTCTTTTGCCATTCACAATCAAGGCGTCATCTTCTGCTGTCACATCACATTCGTAACGTCCATGATTTGTATCATATTTAATTAAATGTGCTAGCGTTTCGGCAGGATAGCTTGCGTTCACCGCTACAATTTGAATTTGATCATCAAGCATTGCTTTTCTGAAGACCATGCGTCCAATTCTGCCAAACCCATTGATCGCTGCTTTTACCTTCATGAACAGGTCACTCCTCTATTATGTGTTATACTCAATAAATTTATTTATGAAATTAGTATATCACATTAGAATGTAATTGCCAGTATATAAACGTATATTTTCTAAAAAGGGCTGTTCTTTTCAAAGGAAATCAGAATAAAGCATAAAAAAAGAAGAGTACGTGTATGTACTCTTACTTATCTGTATGTTCCCATTCATTTAATATGTTCTGCAATTGCTTTCTAATAAACGCGAGATCTTGTGTGTTCTCTATCACGCGGTCTGCTTTTTTACATTTCTCCTCAAGAGGCTGCTGAGAGTGAATACGATTCAGCGCTTCTTCCTCGCTGAGGTCATTTCGATTCATGAGCCGCGACAGCTGCAATTCGGGCGTTGTATACACCACAATGATGCGGTCGACGAGGCTTTCCAGCTGACTTTCAAATAAAAGCGGGATATCGAGGACAACGAAGGTTTCCTTCTGACTAACCCCTTCCTCTCGCTGTTTGAGCATTTCTTTTCTCACTTCAGGATGAACAATCGCATTCAGCTGCTTTCTTTTCTCTTCATCAGAAAAAATGATGGCTCCAAGCTGCTGCCGGTTCAGCTCCCCATTTGGCAGAAGAACATCCTCACCAAAGGTTTGAACGATTTGTTGAAGAGCTGGTGTACCTTTGGCAACCGCTTCTTTTGCAATGACATCTGCGTCCACGACCCTGATGCCCTGCTCTTTTATCATTTGCGAGACGGTGCTTTTTCCACTAGCAATCCCGCCTGTTAATCCAATGACAAGCGTCAATTGATTTCCTCCTTTACAGCTTCCACACCCCAATTAAAATGAGCAGAAGCCCTGGTAAGCATGCAAGTTTATCGATCCAGCGCCAATTGGCCAAGTAATGACCGGCACGGAGCCCGATACACACAAAAAGTGAGCTCATCACGGCCACAGTGATACTCATGACAATTGGAGAAAAGCCTAGAATCGCAGCGCCAATCCCTGCGCCAAATGCATCAATGGATAAAGCAATCCCAAGAAGCACCGCTTCCATTCCATTGATCGTCCCAGAACGGTCAATATCTGCACTTGTCGGCTTTCGCAAAATTTGAATGACAAGACCAAGTGACTGCACTTCCACATTAAGCAATGTCTTTTCATGAAGAAGCAAATCACGCTCTTTCGCTGGTTTGTAAAATTGATAAAGGACCCAAAGTCCAATGGCGATCAAAATGCCTCCACCAAGTTTATCTGTCACTGAGACAGGGAGGAATGTCGTCAGCAGGCTGCCAATCAGCATGGAAATGAGCAGCACAATCCCTGAACAGCATGCAATAATGACAATCGCTTTAAATGGAATCTTCATTTTACGAAGGCCATACGTAAAGCCTACAGAAAAGCTGTCAATGCTGACTGCAATAGCTAAAAACAGGAGCGAAATCGAAATCATACCTGAACTCTTCCTTTCTGTTCATGCAACGATGATCAAGAGTCTCTAGGCGTCCTTAGACTCTTCTTCACTATATGAAGAGCAGGTGGGCTGTGTGTCAGTCTACACCTTGCTGAAAAATGAATGTTTTTTATCGTATGCACAGCAAAAAGGAAGCATGCTGATGGCTGATTTTTATTGAGGACGTTTTTGGCAGGTTACACAAAAATGAGTGCCGCGCCCTCCGACTACTGTTTTCTCAATGATGCTTCCGCATGTTTGACAAGGCTCTCCCCGCCGGTCATACACAAGAAGCTGCAGCTGAAATGTTCCAATATCACCTTGTGAATTGATATATGATCGAATCGTGCTGCCTCCTGCATCTACCGCCACTTGAAGTGTATCGATAATATGCCTGTGAAGCACTTTACAGGATTCAAGGCTGAGCTGATTCGCTTTTGTTTCTGGATGAATGCCCGCTTTAAACAAAACCTCATCTACATAAATATTACCTAGTCCCACGACAATCTTTTGATCAAGTAACGCTGTTTTGACCACACGGGATGTTTTTTTCAATTGCTCCCATAAATATTCCGGAGTGAATTGATCATCAAAAGGCTCATATCCCAGCTGTGAGAGCGGGAGTTCCTTTTCTTCTTCACCCGGCTGAAATAAATGCATCGTGCCAAATTTACGCACATCATGATACCGAAGCTCAGTACCGTCTGTAAACGTAAAGACAACGTGGACATGTTTATCGTATGGCTCATGCGCTTCATGTACACGGTATTTCCCTTCCATCCTTAAATGGGAGACCATCACGTAATGGTCTAAATGAAAGAGCAGGAACTTCCCTCTTCTTTCAATGGTTTGTATCGTTTCTCCTACCATCCTTCTTGCGAACTCTTCCGGCTCCCCAGGACGTTTGATGATATTTGGCCATTTAATATCGACCGTTTCAATCGTTTTTCCTTCGACTAACCGCTTGAGTGTGCGCCGGACGGTTTCAACTTCTGGTAATTCCGGCATGCTCCTCGCTCCTTTTTCTCTCTCTAATTATTTTGCGTCGTACCAAGATGGGCCTGAAGCAAAATCAACTTTTAGCGGCACATCTAGCTGAAGTGCATTTTCCATGACTTCAGGGACAATTTTTTCAAGTATGGCAATTTCTTCTTTCGGTGCTTCAAAGATCAATTCATCATGCACCTGTAATAAAAGATTTGCCTGCAAGTTTTCTTCTTTTAACTTTCGCGCCATATCAATCATGGCTTTTTTAATAATATCAGCTGCACTTCCTTGGATCGGTGTGTTCATGGCTGTTCGTTCAGCAAAGCTTTTGATATTAAAATTACGGCTTGTGATATCCGGGATATACCTTCTGCGTTTGAGAAGCGTCGTGACATATCCTTTTTGTTTCGCTTCCTGCACGATCTCTTCCATATAGGTTTTCACGCCTTTAAAGCTTGTTAAATAGCGTTCGATAAAGGCAGCTGCTTCTTTTCTTGTGATCCCAAGATTTTGAGATAATCCATAGTCACTGATTCCATATACAATTCCGAAGTTGACTGCCTTGGCTTGTCTTCTCATAGAGGAAGTCACTTCTTCTTCTGAGACATGGAACACGTCCATCGCTGTCTTTGTGTGAATATCCATATCTTGCGTAAACGCTTCGATCAAATTCTCGTCCTGAGAAATATGAGCGAGTACACGCAGCTCAATTTGAGAATAGTCAGCAGCAAACATGAGCCAGCCTTCTTTTGAAGGGACGAATGCTTGACGAATCTTTCGTCCTTCCTCTAAACGAATCGGGATGTTTTGAAGGTTTGGATCTGTTGAGCTTAGTCTTCCTGTTTGCGTGAGCGCTTGATTAAATCGTGTATGCACTTTATGGGTATCCTTGCGCGTTACTTTCATTAAGCCTTCCACATAGGTCGATTGGAGCTTTCCAATTTGGCGGTAATGCAGAATGGACCGAATGATCTCGTGCTTATCTTCAAGCTTTTCAAGAACATCCGCAGATGTCGAGTAGCCCGTCTTGGTCTTTTTAATAATCGGCAGGCCTAATTTTTCAAAAAGAATCCCGCCAAGCTGTTTAGGAGAATTGATGTTAAACGTTTCACCTGCTAAGCGGTGAATGGTTTCTTCATATTCTTTCAGCTTTTTCGTTAACTCTTCACCCATCTTCTCTAGGCGCTCAATATCTACCTTTACGCCAAGGGATTCCATTTCACCTAAGATGAGGGCAAGCGGCAGCTCTAAGTCTTCATATAGTTCATGCTGATCATTTTTTTCTAGCGCTTCAAGTGTTAAATCATGCAGAGCAGAGATCGCCGCTGCTTTTCGCCCAAGATGTTCCTTCAGTTCATCTTCAGGTGGAATCGCCTGCTTTGCTCCTTTTCCGTACACTTTTTCATCAGAAAGAGCGATGTTAAGACCATATTCCTTCGCCACACTTGCGACGTCCTCATACGATTTCTGAGGGTTGACGACATAGGAAGCGAGCAGAACATCGTTATCGACACCTTTTAGATCGACATCATGCCATCTGAGGGCGACAACTGCTCTTTTTGAATCAAAGACCCATTTCTTCTTCGTTTCATCCTGTACCCATTGTTTAAATGCATCTGATTGAAGCGCATCTTCTTTCGTGATAAAAAACGCACCATTTTCATTATGGATCGCAAACCCAATCAAATCTGCTTCATGATAATTATCTCCAAGCTGCTCTACCACAAGAGCAGCTTGATCTGTCAGCATCTCATCCGTTACTTCGGTCATTTTTTTCACTTCTAATGCTTCTACTTCGACCTGTTCACCTGTTTCCGGTGCTTCTCCTAGACGCTCTAGCAGCGTTTGAAAGCCTAGTTCTTTATAAAGAGAGATCACTTGATCCATATGAGGACCTTCATATGCGAGATCCTTGCTTGATACATCAATTGGCGCTTCTACAAGAATCGTTGCGAGTTTTTTACTCATCACCGCTTGCTCTTTATATTCTTCAAGCTTTTCTTTGAGTTTTTTACCGCTGACTTCGTCAATATGTTCAAGCAGGTTTTCAACCGTTTCAAACTGCTTTAACAATTTAATCGCTGTTTTTTCACCTACACCCGGCACCCCTGGGATATTATCTGAGGAATCTCCCATCAAACCTTTCATATCGATGATTTGATCTGGGCGCAGGCCATATTTCTCTTCAATATGAGCCGGTGTGTAATATTCTACTTCTGTAATGCCTTTTTTCGTAATTGCCACCGTCGTATGGTCTGTTGAGAGCTGCGTTAAGTCCTTATCTCCTGAGAAAATTTTGACTTCAAAGCCGTTTTTTTCTGCCTCCACAGCCAATGTCCCGATAATATCGTCTGCCTCGTATTGAGGAAGCTCGTACCTTTTCACCTGATAGGCATCTAATAACTCACGGATAAACGGCATTTGTTCTGATAGCTCTGGCGGCGTTTTTTGTCTTCCGCCTTTATATTCTTTAAATGTCTCGTGGCGGAACGTTGTTTTTCCCGCATCAAATGCGACAAGCATATGGGTTGGCTTCTCGTCCTCGAGCATCTTCATTAAGATCATCGCAAAGCCATAAATGGCATTTGTATGGACGCCTTTATCATTTGATAATAGCGGCAAAGCAAAAAAGGCTCGATAAGCGAGACTGTTTCCATCCACTAGTACTAATTTCTTTTTGTCTGTCATGTTTTAATCCTCCATCGGCTGAGCCATTTCAGCCGTCTCTTTCACACATTGTATCATCATTTTATCAAAGTTTATTTTGAAAAGAAAATAGTCGAACCTGCATAAAAAAAGGGACGAAAACAACAAGTGTTTTCGTCCTTACAAAATTGGCTCCTTGGATGAAGGGGTTCCTATTCATCCTACCAATGATTGTTTAACTAAACATGAATCCATTGTAAAGATCATGTAAATTTTAACGCGACTTTCCTTTTTTCCCTATTTTGATTTCAGGCTCACTGTAAAAGTCGTTCCTTTACCTTGTTTGCTATGGACCGAAATCGTCCCTTCATGCGCCTCCACAAGGTGTTTGACGATGGCAAGACCAAGTCCTGTACCGCCTGAATTTCTACTTCTATCTTTATCAATTCGATAAAATCTCTCAAATATTCTTGGAATCTCGCTTTTCTTCATGCCGATTCCTGTATCTGCTACATCAAATTCATAGGCGCCTTTCCGCGGTCTTGCCGAAATGGTGACACTCCCTCCCTCTGGTGTATAGGTAAGGGCATTGTTCACGAGATTGAGGAAGATTTGTTTTAACCTCAGCGGATCTGCCATCACATAGACAGGCTCTTTCGGGATACGCACTTGTAGTTGAATGCCTTTTTCTGCGGCCTTTTGTTTTAAAAGGACTTCAATCTCTTGAATGATTTCTGTCGCATTGGCGACTTGAATATTCAGTTTGAAATGCTGCTGCTCGATTTTGGAAAGATCGAGTAAATCTTGAATGAGTGTTTCGAGACGGACACTCTCTTTTAGAATGATGGAAAGGAATTGTGTCAGCGCTACTTTGTCATCAATCGCTCCATCTAGAAGAGTTTCGGAGAATCCTTTAATCGACGTAATCGGTGTCTTTAACTCGTGAGACACATTGGCGACAAAATCTTTTCGCATCTGCTCAAGCTGCTTTGTTTCTGTCACGTCATGAAATACAAGGACAATTCCTTTCCATTCATCGTCTGTACTTAAAATGGGAACACCATCCACCTGGAAGTAGCGCCGTTCAATGTCAACGGCCAGGCGTAAAAACTTCCGCACCTTCGTTTCTGTCATGAAAATTTCGTCAATCAGCTCAATAATTTCTTCATGAGTAAATGCTTCATGATACAGCTTGTGCATGTAAATGTGCTTTTGCACTTTAAACTGCTTGCGGAAGGTTCGATTGACTAGGTTGATATATCCCATCTTATCAATCAAAATAATTCCTGCACCGATGTTTTCAATGACTGTTTGCAGACGGTCCCGCTGCATCTCCCCAGTGCTTGTCATTTCTTGAAGGCTTTCTGCCAGGCGCTTCATTGATGTATTAAGCTCACTTGTTTCAATGATGAGCTCTTCATAATGATTGGTATCATAGTTCCCGCGTTCCAGCTGTTTGGCTACCTTTGTGGCATAATCTATCGGTTTTACATATTTCATCGACATGCGGTATCCAAAGAAAACGATAATAATAATCGCCGTTCCAAGACAAACGGCTAATGCGAGCCAAAGCTGGCCGTCAATTTCATTTAAAGGCTGGAATGACGCATGGAGAAATAAATAGCCTGCCGGTTCGTTTTGTTTCAGGATAGGGACTGCGTAATGAAACAGCGCATCCTTTTCATCCTCAATGACGACTCCTTTTGTTTGAAGGCGTTCATTGTTCAGTGTGTTTTGAATGATGCCCCTTTGCTCCGCTTGACCTGTTGTATGTATGATATTCCCCTTCAGGTCCACAATTGACGCATTCATATCGAGATGCTGCTTTGCCTGATTGAGGATCTCCTTGTTTTGCTTCGCCTGCAGATCATCACCATCCATGGAAGAAAGAAGAAAGCTCGATTCATTTTCCATTCGTTCCGTTAATTTAGTTTCATAAAAAACATGGAACATGTGATCCAAAAAAAGACCAAGTGCAACAAACACAATAAAAAGGAGAAAAATAAGTCCCGAAAACAGGCGGGTTCGAATTTTACTCATTTGGCTTTGGCTCCTCCAATTTGTAGCCTAAGCCGCGAATGGTTTTAATGTATGTTGGTTTTTTCGTATTCTTTTCAATTTTGTCCCGCAAGTGGCTGATATGTACATCCACAATACGAGTGTCACCTGCAAAGTCATAATTCCAAACGGCACTTAGCAGCAGATCACGTGTGAGGACACGTCCTTTATGCTTGGCCAAATAAAGCAGCAGTTCAAATTCCTTCGGCGTAAGCTCTAGGCGTTCTTCTTGGAAGTAGACTTCGTAGTGTTCTGGTAAAATGCGCAGTTCACCAATTTTGATTTGGTCTGCAATGACCTCTTCCTTCTCCTCTTGCGCGGGGACAGGCTGAGATTGCTGCGCTCTTCTCAAGATGGCTTTTACCCGAGCACCCACTTCTCTAGGACTGAATGGCTTTGTCATGTAATCATCAGCTCCAAGTTCAAGACCGAGCACCTTATCAAATTCATCGTCCTTTGCTGTCAGCATTAAAATAGGGAACATCATTTTTTGAATTCTCAGTTGTTTGCACACTTCAATACCGTCCATTTTCGGAAGCATTAAATCTAATACAATGAGATCAGGCTGTTCACTTGCTGCTTTTTCAAGCGCTTCTTCCCCATCTCTTGCTGTGACGACATCATAGCCCGCCCTTTCAAGGTTATAGCTTAGAAGTGTTACAATTGATTCTTCATCATCCACAACTAATATTTTTTTATTCATGTTGTGCCTCCAATTAGTGATTTCCCCTGCATCCGTTTTTTTGTATCTTATGTGAAAAGCGAGAAGTCATGCTTTCTCTTTCATTTTAACGAAAGCTTAACAAGAGGACAATTTAAAATTTCGACAAGATTGGTTTTGTAAACAAAAAGAAGGCCCCTCATAAGAGAAGCCTTCTTTTTTTCATATTAAGACAATACTTTCATGACGTTCTTAACAGATTCAACAGAACGGTCAAGCTGACTTCTTTCTTCTTCTGTCAGCTCAAGCTCAATGATCTGCTCAAGGCCGTTTCCACCTACGATTGTTGGTACACCAAGGTAAATGCCTTCGTAGCCATATTCACCTTCAAGGTATGCAATCGTTGGGATCACGCGGCGCTGATCTTTTAGAATCGCCTCAACCATTTCTACTAGTGAAGCAGCAGGTGCATAATAGGCACTACCGTTACCTAATAGGTTTACGATTTCGCCACCGCCTTTTCTTGTTCTTTCAACAATCGCATCAATACGATCTTTTGGAATCAATGTTTCCAGCGGGATACCGCCTGCGTAAGAGTAACGAACAAGCGGAACCATGTCATCGCCATGTCCACCAAGCACAAAGCCCGTCACATCTTTGACAGATAGGTTTAATTCTTGAGCAACAAACGTACGGAAGCGTGCTGTATCAAGAATGCCCGATTGTCCAATGACTTTTTCTTTTGGTAATCCTGATTCTTTATAAACGGCATATGTCATTGCATCAACAGGGTTTGTTAACACAACAATAATGGCTTCTGGAGAATATTTAACGATTTCGCGTGTCACACTGCGCATGATTTTTTCATTTGTTGACACGAGATCGTCACGGCTCATTCCCGGCTTTCTTGCAATTCCTGCCGTAATGACCACGACATCAGAACCGGCTGTATCTTCGTAGTTAGAAGTGCCTGTAATGTTCGCATCGAAGCCTTGAACAGGGCTTGCTTCCAGCATATCAAGAGCTTTCCCTTTTGTTGGGTTCTCAAGCTGCGGGATATCAACTAATACGACATCCGCTAATTCTTTTTGAGCCGTTAGAAATGCTGTAGTTGCTCCTGTAAAACCTGCTCCGATGACAGATACTTTTTTACGCTTGTTTGCCATTTCCTTTTTCCCCTTTAACTTTAAAGTTTAAGAATCAAGACAAGTTTTTGATGAGCTCGTCAGCAAACTCAGAACATTTCACTTCTGTTGCGCCATCCATTAATCTAGCAAAATCGTATGTGACGACTTTAGAAGCAATTGTTTTTTCAACAGATTGAATCACTAGATCAGCTGCTTCCTGCCAGCCAAGGTGCTCAAGTAAAAGCACGCCTGATAGAAGAACAGAAGATGGATTCACTTTATCAAGACCAGCATATTTTGGTGCTGTTCCGTGAGTCGCTTCAAAAATAGCGTGTCCTGTTTCGTAGTTGATGTTTGCACCTGGTGCGATACCAATTCCACCAACTTGTGCTGCAAGTGCATCAGAGATGTAATCTCCATTTAAGTTCATTGTAGCCACAACATCGAACTCAGCTGGACGAGTTAGGATTTGTTGAAGGAAAATATCTGCAATGCTGTCTTTGACAATGATTTTGCCAGCAGCTTCTGCTTCACTCTGCGCTTTGTTTGCCGCATCTTTTCCATCTTGTTCTACAATACGATCATATTGTGCCCATGTAAAGACTTTGTCGCCAAACTCTTTTTCAGCCACTTCGTAGCCCCAGTTTTTGAAGGCACCTTCTGTAAATTTCATGATGTTTCCTTTGTGAACAAGCGTCACAGATTTACGGCCTTGGTCAATTGCATATTGGATAGCCGCTCTGACAAGACGGGATGTTCCCTCTTCAGAAACTGGCTTGATTCCGATACCTGACGTTTCTGGGAAACGGATTTTATTCACACCTAATTCGTTTTTCAAGAAGTCAATTAACTTCTTCACTTCGTCTGAACCTTTTGCATACTCGATACCAGCATAGATATCTTCTGTGTTCTCACGGAAGATCACCATATCTGTGTCTTCTGGACGTTTCACAGGAGAAGGTACCCCTTTGAACCAGCGAACTGGACGCAAGCATGTGAATAAATCAAGCTCTTGTCTAAGTGCCACGTTTAATGAACGAATTCCTCCGCCAATTGGTGTTGTTAGTGGCCCTTTAATCGCAATTAAGTATTCGCGAATGTCTTCAAGCGTTTGCTCAGGAAGCCACTCTCCAGTTTTATTGTAAGCTTTCTCACCTGCATATACTTCTTTCCAAGTGATTTGCTTTTCACCTTTATATGCTTTTTCTACAGCTGCTTCAAGTACTCTTGATGCTGCTTTCCAAATGTCAGGACCGATTCCGTCCCCTTCAATAAACGGGATAATTGGATTATTTGGTACATTCAATACGCCGCCAGTAACTGTAATTTTTTCGCCTTGTGACAATGATATTACCTCCCAGGTTATGTAGTGAATATTTGAAACTTCTTGGCTTGATGTCTGCAAACAAAGAAGTTTTTCACGTGATTCGTTTTTTTGTTGATATGGAGGCTGATTGGATTTTTGAAATCAGCCCCCGCTTATTCTATAAACATTAGTCTCTTTCACTGATCGGAACAAAGGTTTGAAGATCAGGTCCAATGTAGTCAGCTCTTGGACGGATAAGACGGTTGTTGTCATATTGCTCTAGAATGTGAGCAATCCATCCAGAGAATCGGCTGATCACGAAAATTGGTGTAAACAAGTCATGATCAATCCCAAGACTGTGATATACAGATGCAGAATAAAAATCAACATTTGGTGGAAGATTTTTCTCTGATGTCACGATTTCCTCTGCGCGAACAGACATTTCATACCATTTCGGCTCGCCAGTGAGGTTTGTTAAACGCTGGCTCATTTCTTTTAGATGCTTTGCACGCGGGTCACCTTGACGGTATACACGGTGGCCAAAGCCCATAATTTTTTCTTTCTTCTCTAGCTTACCATGAATATAGGAATCTACGTTTTCAACTTCGCCAATTTCTGAAAGCATCTTCATCACGCCTTCATTAGCGCCGCCATGAAGCGGTCCCTTCAGCGCACCGATAGCCGCTGTCACACCAGAGTAGATATCTGATAGTGTAGCAACACATACACGTGCTGTAAATGTCGATGCGTTTAATTCATGATCCGCATGCAGAATAAGTGCCTTATCAATGGCTTCAATTTCTACTGGTGATGGCTCTTCGCCATTTAGCATATACAAGAAGTTTGCAGCATAGCTGTATTCTTCTTTTGGCTGTACAGGCTCAAGCCCTTTGCGGATGCGTGAAAACGCAGCGACTAGTCCAGAAATTTTCGCCTGTAAGCGAATCGCCTTTCTGTAATTCGCTTCTTTGTCCATAATCTCTGATTCGTCATCAAGTAAACCTAGTAAAGATACTGCTGTACGAATCGCAGACATTGGATGAACCCCATCAAGCGAATAAGATTTAAAATGCTCAATGATTTCTTGCGGAATCTGAGCATTTTCATTGAGCTGCTGTTTTAATTCACTCAGCTCCTGCTCATTCGGCAGCTTTAAGTGCCATAACAGGTAGACAATTTCTTCGAATGTAGCTTTTTCAGTTAAATCATCGATATTGTACCCTACATAAGTAAGAGTATCATCAATAATTGAGCTTACGGATGAAGTTGTTGCCACGATACCTTCAAGACCTCTTGTTGCTGTCATGTTCAATCTCCCCTTTTTAAAAAGATTCCCCTTCGTTGCAGAATTCTCACTTTTTGAAAGCGCTATCCAATCCGGATAAGATAGCAGGCTCAGAAAAGAAAATGCTTACATTTACCTATACGGTTAGAGCGCTTTTAGCCTCATATCTCTTGTGTGATCAATGAGTTCAAAATTAAGCCTATTCCCATTATAAACAATAATCAGACATTTGTTAAATGTTTAACTATAATTTTTTTTGATATTTTTTTTTCCAGTCTCCCATATCAGGCATGGAATAAAGGGATTTTGCTTCTTTTAATATATTTAATTATGTTTTTTTGCAAAAGCTCACGCAAGAAAAAATTTAAAAAAGAAAGTGGCAGGAACCACTCTCTTTTCACCCGCTGAAAAATTTCACAGCCTGCATCGCCAAATAAGCAATCCCAGCCCCGATAAGCGGTCCAACTGCCACACCTTTAAATAAGCTGACTGCCAAAATGGTACCGAACACAAGCGCTGCCGTAATATGCGGATCATTTTCGAGTAGCACAATTCCGTTTTTTGCAATTAATGCTACTAATATACCCGCTCCAAGAGCTATCCAAGCATAGGAAGATTTCATCGCTTCTCCAAGCTGCTTAAATCCAATGTCACCTGTTGCAATCGGGACCAGAACTGCAATGGTAATAACGGTGACCCCCCAATTAATGCC
This sequence comes from Bacillus sp. FSL M8-0350, assembly GCF_038593345.1. Lineage (NCBI taxonomy): Bacteria > Bacillati > Bacillota > Bacilli > Caryophanales > Bacillaceae > Bacillus > Bacillus sp. FSL M8-0350. The sequence goes on from NZ_CP151985.1 coordinate 2,713,113, forward strand.
TTTAGATTGGAGAACCGGGAAAATTTTTTGATCCAGGCCAATCAGCTTAATCGCGATCAGCACAGAGACTGCTACAATTAACGAATTGTTTTTTGCAATAAGTGCAATAACGAGTAAAAGTACCAAAAATAAATTTGCTTGAGTAAACATACGCCGCTCCTTTCTTTCTTTTTATTGCGACCTTTTCATATTACTAATCTTTTTGAATAAAATGAAGTATCGGACATGCTTGTTTTTTGGAGGGGATTGTGTGAATCACGCCTATGTGGCCATTTTTTTGCGAAGTTTGATGATGATCAGCATTGCTGTTTTTGCTGTTGTCTTTTTATATCAGTCTTTTCCGTTTTTATATCCTTTTTGGATTGCCCTTATTGTGTCTTGTTTGATTCATCCTGCCGTATGCAAAATCGAAGAGATCACCGGAATGCCGAGAGGATTTGTTGTGGTCATTGTGCTCTTGCTCTTTTTAGTCGCAGCCGCCGGCTTAATGACGCTTCTAGTTGCGGAAATCATTTCAGGAAGTGCTTATTTGGCAAAGGTGCTGCCCCGTCATCTTGATCAAATGATTGGGATTGTAGAGCAATTTTTCACAGACAAGATTCTGCCTTTATATCATGATATGACGGCCCAATTTAATACGCTTCAAGCAGGTCAAAAGGAATCGATTTTGGGACAAATTCAAGCACTCGGTGATGAAGCGGCCGCAAAAATCGGGACTTTTCTTTCGAAAACACTCGAGCTTATTCCAGCGTTTTTAGGTCTTTTGCCTGATGCAGCAGCCACTCTGTTATTTTCTGCTCTCGCAACTTTTTTTATCACGAAAGATTGGTTTACGTTAAAAACATATGGCTCACGTATCTTTCCCGCAAAATGGATGCAGCATACACGCGCCATTTTATCTGAAATCAAAAAAGCCATTACCGGCTTTATGAAAGCCCAGCTCCTACTTGTGGCCATGACGATTGGTATTGTATTGATTGGACTCATCATTTTAAAAGTTGAGCACGCCCTTGTGATTGCTTTATGTATTGGGCTCGTCGATTTACTTCCATATATCGGGAGCGGCACTGTTTTTCTACCGTGGATCATTTATTCTGCTATGACAGGAAATCTTTCCCTTGCCATTGGGCTGGGCATTTTGTATATTGTCGTCCTCATTCAAAGACAAATATCAGAGCCAAAAGTCTTAAGCAAATCCATCGGACTTAATCCTTTAGCAACGCTTGTGGCGCTATTTGTCGGGTTAAAATGGTTTGGTTTTCTTGGACTTGTGATTGGCCCTGCCTCACTTGTCGTGTGGCAGGCATTCCGTAATGCAGGAGTTTTCAGAGATATTTATGAGTACATTCGGTATGGCATGCAAAAATAAAAGAGACCTTCAGCCTGAAGGTCTCTTTAACGAATGATCGTGTAGCGGTTACGATTAGACATGTTTCTAAGCCAGCGTTCAAAGAGCGGCTTGATTCCCTTTCTCGTCACCGGAATGAGCAGCAAAGCCCCAATGAGATCCGATAAGAAGCCTGGAATGAGCAGCAGCAGACCGCCGATTAGAATGCAAAAACCATCGACAATCGCTCCCCCTGGCATCTTTCCATATTGCAAATCTCGCTGCACTTTTTGGAAGGCTTCTATTCCTTGTTTTCTTGCGAAATAAGCACCTAAGGCACTTGTCAGCACGATGAGCAGCATCGTTGGCAAAATGCCAATGATTTTACTTGAGATTAAAAATAAACTAATTTCCACCGCAGGGAACAGAATTAATAATAGTAGAAAATATTTCTTCAACCATATCACCTCATGGGGTATCTTTCATCGAAAGCTGTTTACTTTTTTTAGTGTAACATAAAAAAAGAGAGGAGTCAGACAACTCCCCTCTTGGATGAATTAAAGGACGCTCGCACGGCCTTTGTAGATCGCTCCGCGTGCTGGATCTACTGTAATCTCTTCGCCTTCTTTTAAAAGTGTCGTGGCGCTGTCAAGACCAACAATCACTGGAATACCAAGGCTTAGTCCAACAACTGCTGCATGGCTTGTTAAACCGCCCTCTTCTGTGATAAGGGCAGATGCTTTTTCTAAAGCTCCCATCATATCACGATCTGTGCAGTTTGCAACTAGGATCGCACCATCGTACATTTTTTCTTCTGCTTCTTTTCCGCTTTGTGCAATGACAACCGGTCCAAATGCAGATTTACGGCCAATACCTTGACCTTTCGCAATGATGTCACCGACAACATATACTTTCATTAAGTTCGTCGTACCTGTTTCACCAACTGGCACACCTGCTGTAATGACAATTAAATCGCCGTGCCTTACATAGCCTGTTTCAATTGACTTTTCTACTGCATTCTCAAGCATTTCATCAGTAGACGTCGTTTTTGATCCGCTCTTTGCAAATACACCGAATACGAGTGAAAGCTTTCTCGCCACTGATTCGTTTGCAGTAACTGCTACGATTGGTGCTTTTGGTCTATATTTTGAAATCATTCTTGCTGTATGTCCGCTTTCCGTCGGTGTCACAATCGCTGCTACATCAAGCTTCATTGCTGTATGTGCAACAGATTGACCGATCGCGTCTGTAATGCTGACTTCTACTTCTTCGCTTCTGCGGGAAAGAATGGCTTTATAGTTTAGTGCTTCTTCTGAACGTGATGCAATGTTATGCATTGTTTGTACGGCTTCTACTGGATATGTTCCTGCTGCTGTTTCACCAGAAAGCATAATCGCATCTGTGCCGTCAAAAATAGCATTTGCCACGTCACTTGCTTCCGCACGGGTAGGACGTGGGTTACGCTGCATGCTGTCGAGCATTTGAGTCGCTGTAATGACAGGCTTGCCTAAACGATTGCATTTTTTGATCAGCATTTTTTGAACAAGCGGTACTTCTTCTGCCGGGATCTCTACACCAAGATCTCCACGCGCAACCATTAAACCGTCAGATACCTCAAGGATCTCGTCGATGTTATCAACACCCTCTTGGTTTTCAATCTTAGGGATGATTTGAATATCAGTCGCATTGTTCTTTTCAAGAAGCTCACGAATTTCAAGAACATCAGAAGCTCGTCTCACAAAAGAAGCTGCGATGAAATCGACGCCTTGTTCAATTCCAAACAGAATATCATTGGCATCCTTTTCTGTAATACCTGGCAGGTTCACACTGACGCCAGGTATGTTGACGCCTTTTTTGTTTTTGAGTGTGCCTGTATTCATGACTTTAGTGACGATTTCTTTGCGGTCCTTGTTAATTTCTTTTACTTCTAAACCAATCAGACCATCATCTAATAGAATCGTTGAACCTACTTCTACATCATGAATTAAATCTTCGTATGTCACACTAATTTTTTCCGTATTTCCAACAATGTCTTCCATACTCACGATAAGATCAGCACCAGCGACTAGCTCAATTGAGCCGTTTTCAACTGTACGTGTACGGATCTCTGGACCTTTTGTATCTAGAAGGATCGCAATGTCCTTGCCTAATGTTTTACCTGCTTTACGTATGTTTTCAATGCGTGCACCATGCTCTTCAAAATCTCCATGGGAGAAGTTGAGTCTGGCTACATTCATTCCTGCTTCAATCAATTCAGTCAGCTTTTCAATGCTTTCACTTGCTGGACCGATTGTACAAACGATTTTTGTCTTTCTCATTACTGTTCCTCCTAAGGTCTTCTCGTTTTATATAGAGAGCTCTTGTGAAAGTCGGTACATATTTTTATCGACTGTATGTTTTTTATCTAAGATTTCTAAAATATCGTGATGAACGAGTTCATTGCTTTGAATGCCTACACAGCGTCCGCCTTGTCCTTCAAGAAGAAGCTCGACTGCATATGCTCCTAAACGGCTTGCCAGTACACGGTCAAACGCACTCGGAGAACCTCCGCGCTGAATATGCCCTAAGACAGATACACGTGTTTCAAGGCTTGTCTCCTCTTCAATCCGCTTACCAAATTCAACACCGCTGCCTACGCCTTCTGCAACGATGATGATACTATGCTTCTTGCCGCGTTCGTGACCTCTTCTTAACCTAGCAATAATTTCGTCCATGTCATAGTCTGCTTCAGGAATCAAAATAGATTCGGCTCCGCCCGCAAGACCTGACCAAAGGGCAATATCACCAGCATGTCTTCCCATTACTTCCACTACGTATGTACGTTCATGAGATGTGGCTGTATCACGAATTTTATCAATGGCATCAATGACAGTATTCAGTGCTGTATCAAAGCCAATAGTGAAATCAGTACCTGGAATATCGTTGTCAATCGTGCCTGGAACACCTACACATGGAAAACCGAGCTCTGTTAATTTCTTCGCTCCCATAAATGACCCGTCTCCACCAATGACTACAAGTCCTTCAATACCGAATTTTTTTAAGTTTTCAATTCCTTTTTCACGACCTTCAACTGTCTTGAATTCAGGACATCTTGCCGTGTAAAGTTTTGTTCCTCCACGATGAATGATATCGCCTACTGAACCTATTTCGAGTTTCTCAATTTTACCGTTAATTAGACCTGAGTATCCATTATAAATACCGTAAACTTCAACATTATGGTAAATTGCTTTCCTTACAACTGCGCGCACAGCTGCATTCATTCCTGGGGAATCCCCACCGCTTGTTAAAACTCCTATACGCTTCATCTTTTTCACCTCAGAGACCATATATGAATTAAACATACCATTTCCACTGCTTGAAAACAATCATGAGCAAATTTGGATGTTTTCAATACGAATTTCTAAAACCGTACTTATTATACAATTAAATAAACCGTTTTTAAACAAAAGTTAAGAACGTCATGAAAGCAAATCTCTCTGAAATCTGTGAAGGGAGGTGCTATAAACCTTATCATATCAAGGTTTTCAGACGTTTCAAATTTTATGAAAACAAAAGAAAATTATTTTCAAATAGCGCTTACATGAAGTCGGTTTTCATGAAAAAAGATGAAAAAAAATAAACGCCAGCCAAAATGGCTGTACGTTTATTTAGTTTACCCCAATATATTGATTTTCAATCGATACTTTCCCGATTGCTTTATATTTTTCATATCTTTGTTCGACTAGTTCTTCAGGTGTTAGTTTGAGCAAAGATGTAAGTGACTGTTTTAATGTTTTTTCCATGTAAGCTGCTTGTTGTTTCACGTCTCGATGTGCTCCACCTTGCACTTCTTTAATAACATCATCTATAATATCTAATTCTTTTAGGTCTGGAGCGGTAATTTTCATTGATTCTGCAGCTTTTTTCGCAAGTGATGAGTCCTTCCAGAGCAGCGCTGCTGCACCTTCAGGTGAAATCACTGAATACGTTGAGTTTTCTAGCATGAATAGGTGGTTTCCTACGCCTAAGCCTAGTGCGCCGCCGCTTCCGCCTTCTCCAATGACAATACAGACAACTGGTACACGAAGTCCTGCCATTTCGAATAGGTTTTTCGCAATTGCTTCACTTTGTCCGCGCTCTTCAGCTGCTTTACCAGGATAAGCTCCTTTTGTATCAATAAAGCAAATGATCGGGCGATTAAATTTATCTGCTTGTTTCATCAAGCGCAGCGCTTTACGATAGCCTTCTGGATGAGGCATTCCGAAATTACGGCGCAAGTTTTCTTTTGTATCTTTACCGCGCTGATGGCCAATAACAGTGACAGGAAGCCCTTTAAACGTGGCAATTCCTCCAACGATCGCTTCATCATCACCATAAAAACGGTCACCGTGACATTCGAAAAAGTTGTCAAACAGCTCTTGAATGTAATCGAGAGTTGTTGGGCGCATCGCATGCCGAGCAATCTGCACTCTGTCCCACGGCTTTAAATTTGTATAAATGTCTGCTTCAAGCTTGCTCAGACGTGTTTCAAGGCGCTCAATTTCTGCACTTAAATCCATTTCTGAGTTTTGTGTGAACTTTTTCAGTTCATCAATTTTCGCTCGAAGTTCAATGACAGGTTTTTCAAATTCTAGTTCTCCAGCCACTCTCGTTCACCTCCTGTGCTGTGTAGTGCTAAGATTCGGCCTAGTGTTTCTTTCATTTCTGCACGATGGATGACAGCATCAAGCTGTCCATGCTTCATTAAAAATTCAGCCGTCTGGAAGTCCTCTGGCAGGTCTTCACGAATCGTTTGTTCAATGATTCTTCGTCCTGCAAAACCAATTAAAGCACCAGGTTCTGCAAAATTGTAATCACCGAGAGACGCAAAACTAGCTGATACACCGCCAGTTGTTGGGTTCGTCATCACAGAGATAATCAAACCTAGATCCTCGCTGAACAGTTTTAATGCTGAACTTGTTTTTGCCATCTGCATGAGACTAAGAATTCCCTCTTGCATTCTCGCTCCGCCAGATGCAGTAAAGATAATAAAAGGCACCTTGTCCGCTTTTGCTTTCTCGATCGCCAGCGTGATCTTTTCACCAACAACGGATCCCATGCTGCCCATACGGAACGTGGCATCCATGACAGCAATCACAGCACTTTGGCCTTCAATTTCACCTTTACCTGTGACAATGGCTTCATTCAAAGATGTCTTTTCTCTGTCTTTCTCAAGCTTTTCTTCGTAGCCTGGGAAACCGAGCGGGTTTGCTGAAATGAGGTGCCCGTTAAATTCTTCAAATGTGCCTTCATCTACAAGGCTTTCAATACGCTGTTTTGCATTCATTTGCAAATGTCTGCCGCAATTCATACAAACACGTAAATTTTTATCTAGTTCTTTGGTGAGCATTATTTTTTTACATTGCGGACATTTGGTCATGATGCCTTCAGGCACATCTTGACTTGCCTGTTCAGAGGGTACAGATGCATATTTTTTCTTTTTACTGAAAATATTCTTGATTGACAAATGACTACCTCCCTTTTTGAAGGGTTTTTTCTTTACACGCACATCCACTATTATAGGACATGTCATAACTGTACCGAAACTATTGTACTTTTTTTGTCAAACGCTGTCATCCTTCATTCAATTTTTTCAGTGGGGAATTGATGAGAAATGAGTATGTGTTTGGGGCGCTGAGCAGTTGATATGTTTGAATTGTGAACGTCTACAAAAAAATCTCATTCCGGATGAAAAATTTTTCGCATAAGAGAGGAAATGGTGCACGTTTTTCCTCCAATTTCAGAAAGAACGTGCACACTTTTCCAGTTGATTATTCGCCGATAATCGTTAATTTTCTTGTTTTTTCAGCGACAGCTTCTGGGTCGACCTTGATTCTTGCAACGCCAGTTTCCATTGCTGCTTTTGCCACCGCTTTTGCTACCGCTGGTGCTACGCGTGCATCAAATGGTGCAGGGATGACATATTCAGCTGACAATTCTTCATCTGAAACAAGAGACGCAATTGCTTCAACAGCTGCGATTTTCATTTCTTCGTTAATGTGAGTTGCACGTACATCTAATGCTCCGCGGAAAATTCCTGGGAATGCCAGTACGTTGTTCACTTGGTTCGGGAAGTCAGAACGGCCAGTTCCTACAACACTTGCACCTGCTGCATGTGCATCTTCTGGCATGATCTCTGGATTTGGATTAGCCATAGCAAAGATGACAGGATCTTTTGCCATTTTTCCAACCATTTCTTTTGTTAAAGCGCCTGCTACAGAAACCCCGATAAAGACGTCTGCACCTTCAATGACCTCTTCTAATGAACCTTCTTTGCGGTCTTGGTTCGTGAATTTAGCTACTTCGTTTTTCACTGCATTCATACCGTTCGGGCGGCCTTCGTAAATAGCACCTTTCGTATCACACATAATGATATCACGTACACCGAAATGATAAAGAAGCTTGATAATCGCAATTCCTGCTGCCCCGGCGCCGTTTGCCACTACTTTGATTGAAGACATGGATTTTCCAGATAGCTTCAGTGCATTCACAAGTCCTGCTACTGTCACAATGGCTGTTCCGTGCTGATCATCGTGGAAAACTGGAATGTTTGTCTCTTTTTTCAAGCGCTCTTCGATGATAAAGCAGTTAGGTGCTGCAATATCTTCAAGGTTCACACCGCCAAAAGTCGGCTCAAGAAGCTTCACTGTTTCAACGATTTTGTCAACATCGTTCGTTGCAAGCGCGATTGGGAAAGCATCTACGCCTGCAAAACTTTTGAATAATACAGCTTTCCCTTCCATTACTGGAAGAGATGCTTCTGCGCCAATATTTCCAAGCCCTAAAACAGCGCTTCCGTCTGTGACAACAGCGACCATATTGCCTTTCATTGTATAATCATACACTTTGCTTGTGTCGTCATAAATATCTTTACATGGTTCTGCAACACCAGGTGAATAAGCCAAGCTCAAGTCTTTCGCATTTTTCACTTGTACTTTTGATTTTGATTCGAGTTTGCCTTGATTCTCTTTGTGCATATGTAATGCTTCTTCTCTTAATGACATGTGATGAACACTCCTTCAAGTGGAAAATGATTTAATGATTTGCTAAGTTGATAAGCACATACTGGCAGTTTTAAATACACAGAATCTTTAAAATGATAACACAATAGGTGAATTTGTAAAACATATTCAGGCGATTTGTCATCATTTAATCACAACGTTTTGTTCACCGAGCAGCTCTTTTAACTGGAAAATCACAGCATGATTTGCATGAACTTTGTATGCATCTGGAAGTCTCATCGTCTTTTTTTGCTTCTCATAATACAAATAGACATCTGCTTCTCCGCTGTGCATCGAGAGGACTCGTTTTACTTGCTCTAGCAGCTCCTGCGTATGATTCTCTTCTTTGACCCGAATGTAGACAGACTCTTTTCTTTTTGCGTCCATCTCTTCCAGCAAAGCAGCTTCTTGCACGATGATTTGACTGCTGTCATTTCTGACCTCTACTCTGCCTTCAACATAAAGCATGGTGCCCTCCTCAAGTAAGGGGGACAGCTTTCTAAATTGCTCTGGAAAGACGACGCCTTCCATTTCTCCCGTTTCATCCCCAAATGTAACAAATGCCATCGATTGTCCATTTTTTGTCCGAATCGATTTCACTTTTGTCAAAAGACCACCCATTGAGATTTTACGCTTTATATAGGAAGAAAGTCTGATGATTTCCACTGCACCATTCTCTCTTAAGCGGTCTCGGTACGCTTGTACTGGATGATTTGATAAATATAAACCGAGTGCCTCTTTTTCAAATTGCAGGAGGTCAACAAGCGGCATTTCTTCTATCTCCGCATATTTTGGCTTAATGGAGAAGGTTGTATCCCCAAGAAAGTCCAGCTGATCCTCTGGATTTAAAAATGACACGTGGTCTAACGCAATATCTATCGATGCTAATAACGAAGCACGATTGGGATAAAATTCATCCATCGCCCCTGAAAAAATGAGCGCTTCAATCGTTTTTCGGTTGACACTCTTTGGTGATACTCTTGCGCAAAAATCAAATAAATCTTCAAACGGCTTTTCCTGTCTTGCTCTGTATATATCCTTTACAGCTGACACTCCGACATTTTTGATCGCTCTTAAGCTGTAGCGGATCTCCCCTTTTTCAACCGTAAATGGAAACTCACTCTTATTAATAGAAGGCTTCAACACAGATATCCCTTTTTCCTTCGCCTCATAGAAATATTGAGCAACTTTGTCTTCATTTCCAATTACACTCGTTAAAAGACCGCACATAAAATATAACGGATAATGCGCTTTTAAATAAGCAAGCTGAAAGCCAATCATGCTATATGCAACAGCATGGCTTCTATTAAAACCATAGTTTGCAAATTTGACGATTAAGTCATAAACGTCATTTGCAATGTTAACAGGATACTCCTTTTTTAGGCATCCTTCAACAAAATGGCTTCGCTCTTCATCAAGGACCTTTTTATCCTTCTTCGAAACAGCTCTTCTTAATAGATCTGCCTCGCCCAGCTGAAAACCAGCCATCTTCGCTGCAATCAGCATGATTTGCTCCTGATAGACGATGACCCCATATGTATCCTTTAATATGTCATACAAATCAGGATGAGGATAGGAGACCTTGACTCTGCCATGCTTTCGGTCGATAAAAAGCGGGATATTTTCCATTGGACCTGGACGATAGAGGGCATTGACCGCCACGATATCTTCTAAACTAGACGGCTTCAGGCGTCTCAGCACCTGTCGCATTCCCTGTGATTCAAGCTGGAATATTCCAGTTGTATCTCCGGCGGATAACAATTCAAACGTTTTCTGATCCTCGTATGAAATGTCACTAAAGTTAATGTGGACGTTTTCCTGTCTTTCAATCTGGTTTTTAATGGATTCAATTAATGTTAAGTTTCTGAGCCCTAAGAAATCCATCTTTAAAAGTCCAAGGTCTTCTAAATAATTCATGGCGTACTGCGTTAAATACACACCTTCATGGCCGTCTTGAATCGGAACGACCTCTGTCAGCGGCTCTTCGCTCAGCACAACGCCAGCTGCATGTGTCGAGGTGTGTCTTGGCAAGCCTTCTACTTTTAAAGCCGTTTGGAAGACCTTTCGAAGCTCTTCGGATTGCTGAAGCATCGTTTTTAATTCAGAAGATGCAGTCACCGCTTCTTTCAGCGTCGTTCCTGGCTTTGATGGAATCAGCTTGGCAAGACGGTCCGCTGCTTTTGAATCAATTCCCATCACACGTCCAACATCCCTTAAAGCAGCTTTTGCTGCAAGTGTTCCAAACGTGACAATTTGCGCCACATGCATGTCTCCGTATTTGTCTTTTACATAAGAAATGATTTCATCTCTTCTCGTATCGGGGAAATCAATATCAATATCTGGCATACTGATCCGCTCTGGATTTAAGAAACGCTCAAATAAAAGACCGTGACGGATCGGATCGACATCCGTAATAAACAGAACATAAGCAACAAGTGAACCCGCTGCTGATCCCCGTCCAGGGCCTGTGACAATCCCTTTGTCATGCGCATACTTCATAAAATCCCACACAATGAGAAAATAATCACTGAAATTCATTTTTTGGATAATGCTCAGCTCATATTCAAGCCTTTTAACATACATGTCATTTGAAGCAATCTTTCTTTGCTTCATCCCTTCTGCGCACACTCTGCGTAAAAACTGATCTGCTGTTGATTGATCAGGAGTTGGATAGGATGGAAGTTTTGTCTGCCCAAGATTTAAATCGACTTCACAGCGGTCTGCAATCTCCACCGTTCTTGTCAGCAGCTCTCGATCATCTCTATACCATTCCAACATTTCTTCAAAGGATTTGAAATGCTTTTCTCCTCGGTCTTCCTCTATCTCTGAAAGCTGCTTACCTGCTTTAATCGCCTTTAAGCACGTATAAGCCATTTTGTCTTCTCGATTGATATAGTGAACATCACCCGTCGCAACAAGAGGAATGTCTGCACTTTGTGAGACGTCCCGCAGTTTGCCGGCGAGCGATTCGTCCTGCTGAAATGGCTGAAGTGCGATATACACATGTCCCTCGCCGAATATATGCTTCAATTGTTTGGCGGCTTCACGCGCTTCTTCTAACTGATCATGCTGCAAAAGCGTTTCAATATACCCAGATGCGCCTGGTGTGATGGCAATGAGCCCGCGGTGATAGCTTTTGAGCCACTTTTCTTTCAGACCGGCTTTTGATTTTGATTTCAGCACACTGCTGATTTTGATCAGGTTTTGATAGCCTTCATTGTTTTTTGCAAGGAGTACCAAGGGATAAGCCTCTGTCTCTTGTTCATCTATGAAGACAGAAGCTGTTAAACCGATAACCGGCTTGATGCCATGTTTTTTACATTCCTTATAAAATTCAACCGTGCCATACATCACATGGTCATCGGTAAGAGCAAGCGCCTTGCAGCCAAGTTCTTTTGCTTTCAGCACAAGCTCCTTTACTTTAGCTGCACTGCTTAATAAGCTGTATCCACTGTGGACCTGAAGATGAACATAAGACATGCTTAATCCACTCCTTTCGTCTAAAGTCATTCTTTCATTATAAAACGCGATGCGATGAGAAACAAATGTTCTTTCTTTTCTGTCCGTTCATACTTGTCCAGCACACGCCATATATTGAATAGAGTGAGGTGGACAAAATGGATGTGAAGGAAGCTTTTATTCCGAATTTTATCAGCTGTTATTTTATCGCCCTTGGGGTCATTTTGGGTGGTGCTATCATAGGCGGTGTTGGTGCGTATTTATCTGGTCAGCCGCCTTTATCCATTATTACTAGTCTTGCCAACCGTTTAAAGATTTGGGCGCTTGTCGCCGCTATCGGCGGAACATTCGATGCTGTTTATAGCTTTGAACGAGGCATTTTCGAAGGAAACACGCGTGATATTTTCAAGCAGATTTTATTAATTATCTCTGCCATGGGCGGTGCACAAACGGGGTATCTCATTATTACGTGGCTCACCCAGGAGCATGTGTCATCATGAGGGTGCCGGAGCTGTATAAACGCCCAGGCTGGCAGCGTTTTTTTGCAGGAATGATGTTTGGTGCGATTATAAGCTGGCTCATTTTTCTCTTTACATACGGAACCTTTCAGGAAAAGCAAGTGACACTGCTGAGAAGCCAGCAGCATCATATGGACAGTCTGAAAGAACAAATCACACTCTATCGGGAAGATTTGCATAAGTTAAATGAGGATAATAAGAAGCGGCTGCTGATTCAAAGCGTAGATGTTCATCTCGTGAATCGTGAGCAGTATAAAATCCCAGAGCCAGATACGCTAAAGTTTGAAGATCAGGTCAAGGAGGATATCTCAGAAGTCATTACAAAGGATATTGAAAGTGTCTATAAAACAAAGGAATTACTAAAACGGACAGTGGAAAATAAAGAATATACCATTCGGGAAAAGGCATATCGCGCGAAAGTGACAGAGCTGACAATTTATACGAAGCTTTCACTTGAAGTACGTATTTCATTTGCTGAATAAGGAGGTTGTGGAATTTTTATGAATTTCTGCCCTCAATGATCGCTTTTCACGCTTCATTTTTATACACTAAAAGTAGAACGAGATCTTAAATAGAAAGAGGTGAGGACAATGGAGGTTTACAGCTATCGTCAAATGGCACGAGACAAAGCAAGCCGGATCAAAGACGGCATGTGCGCCTATGCTGAGACAGAAATGATGGCTCATTTAATTAAAAAAGAATTAAAGCATCAAAATCTCCAAGCCTATGAAGATTCAACAGACATCGGCTGCTGGTTTATCCCTGTATGCAAGTAACCCTTTTCTCCATGACAAAAAAGAGAGAAGGGACTTAAGTATCCCTCCTCTCTTATGATGATGATTTACATACTTCCTCTAAATCACGCAAAATCTCATCTGCTACTGCCCAATCATAAATGGACGCACCGGCTGCAAGCGGGTGGCCGCCGCCATGATATTTTTTCGCAATGGTGTTAATGACGACGCCTTTAGAGCGGAATCTAACACGAATCTGATCGTTTTCTTCCACAAAAAAGACCCATGCCTTAATGCCTGCAATATTTCCTAGTGTCCCAACAAGCTGTGAGGCTTGCTGCGCTGTTGTTTGGAACGATTCCAAAATTTCACGCTTAATGAAAACAGATGCAACCCCGTTCTCTGACAAAGAAATATGTTGAAAAATATAACCATTTAATTTCACGACATTCAAATCTGTCTCATACAATTGATTGAAAAGATCTGAAGATGAAAATGGATATTCGATGAGTTCACCTGCATATTTGAGTGTCTTTTTCGTTGTGTTTGGGAAAAGGAAGCGGCCTGTGTCTCCTACAATGCCGGCATAGATCAATTCAGCCGCCTTTGTATTCAGCTGATATCCTTCTTCTTTCCCCTCTAAGTACAATTCATAAATCATCTCGCTCACAGAGCTTGCCTCTGTATCCACCCAAAGCAAATCACCATAAGGATCTTCATTTGGATGATGGTCGATTTTCATCAGCTTATCGCCCATTAAATAGCGCTGATCATCGATTCTTGCTTGATTGGCCGTATCACAGACAATGACAAGGGCCCCTTTATACACGTCGTCTGGTACCTCATCGAGTTCATATAAAAATGAAAGGGATGGCTCAGGCGTTCCTGTCGCATAAATATTTTTTTCTGGATAGGTGGCACGCAAGATTTCCGTAAGGCCGCACTGCGATCCATACGCATCAGGATCTGGTCTTACATGTCTATGGATGATGATGGTGTCATATAATGATATGGTTCTAATCAGTTCTTTTTTCATAAAAACTCCTTCTCATGCGATACTCTTTTTATTATTAAATCATAATCTATCGTGACGGAAAAGTGAGGAATAGACAATTTATTCTAGTAAGCAAGCCTATTTACGTTTAAAATAGGGTTGTAACCACTTACAATGGAGGCTTGGCACATGCTTGTTTTGATTGTGTTTATTATTTGTTCTGCCATGTTTTATTTATACTACAAAGCAAAAAATGTCCGTACGAACCGGCCAGTCGAGAAAAAATTCTGGTCGGCGAAATCCAGTATGGCACTTGGCTGCTTTGTCCTGCTCTTCGGTGTGAATCAATTATTTTTAAACCGCTCGTCACTCGCATTTGTCATCGGATTTATTTTTGTTGCCGTCGGTATCGGCAGTACTTGGGCTGGGTATAAAGCCTACAAGCATTACCTTCCGCTCTTCTTAAAGGAAGGCGAAAAAGATCACGCGTAATAAGGAAAGGGGCGACATAAGTTCGCCCTTTTTATCATTATCCCCTCTCCATCAGCTGCACCATCAGCATCGCTTTGCCTACGATATTCGATTGGTGATAAACCTCCACTTCCAGCTTTCCAAACTTGCGTCCTACTTCTAAAATATTCGGCTTAATCTGGATTGTGGATTCCATTTGGACCGGTTTTAAGAAATAGACAGAGAGACTCTCGACGATCAGTTCGCCCTTTTTATGAGATTTTAAGAAGCGGTTGGCAGATTCGATTAAAATTTGTGTGAACACCCCATATGAAATGTTTCCAAGCTGATTCGTCATTTGCGGGGTAACCTCGTATTGATAAACCGCATCCGCTTTTGGTTTCTCTGTATCGGTTTCTTTAAACCCTCTTGAGACAACATCATCCAGCTTTTCTCCGACCTGCGGCTGCTTTTGAATCATTTGGAGCGCCTTGAGCACATCCTGACGGCTGATCATACCGATCAACTTCGCATGATCATCCACAACTGGCAGCACCTCAATGCCTTCCCACACCATCATTTGTGCAGCTGAGGCGACAGATGTCTTGCCAATGACCGTCAGCGGATTTTTCGTCATCACTTTTTCAATCGGTGTGGAGCGGTCATGCCCCGCAATATCCTTTGAGGTGAGGATTCCGTGAATCTTCATTTGATCATCTGCGACCGGGAAACGGCCGTGGCCAGTTTCATAATTCTTTTCATACCATTTTTCAAGCTTATCCTCTGGTGATAAATACACGGTGCGTTCAATCGGCGTTAAAATATCTTCTACAAGCACAATTTCTTTTTTAATTAATTGGTCATAAATGGCTCTGTTAATGAGGGCCGCTACGGTAAATGTATCGTAGCTTGTCGATAAAATCGGCAGCTCCAGCTCATCTGCGAGCTGAATGATTTCATCATCTGTTGAGAATCCGCCTGTGACCAGCACAGCCGCCCCTGCCTCTAATGCCTGTCTGTGGGCATTGATTCGGTTTCCGACGATGAGCAGGTTGCCAGCAGCCGTATAGCGCATCATTGCGTCCAGCTCCATCGCTCCAATGACAAATTTGTTTAACGTTTTATGTAATCCGGCGCGTCCTCCAAGGACCTGGCCATCAATGACATTGACCACTTCTGCATATGTCAGTTTTTCAATATTTTCTTTTTTCTTTTGTTCAATTCGAATGGTGCCGACTCGTTCAATGGTACTGACGAATCCTTTATTTTCAGCATCTTTGATGGCCCGGTAAGCGGTGCCTTCACTCACTTTCATTTCTTTCGCTATGCGCCGGACAGAGATTTTCTCCCCGACTTCTAATGAATCAATATACGATAAAATTTGCTCATGCTTTGTCGCCAATCCCGTTCACCCTTTTTGTTTTCAGCGTTTTCATCTATGTTTCATTATAAGGGCAGGAGGCTTTTAATAGCAATTTGTCTTTTCTTTCGGCAGATGAAGGCAAATAAAAAAAGCCGGCATTTGTGTGCCAGCTTTTTTCATATGAGGATTAAATGTCGATTGATTCCCCGCTGTTTAACACATGACCGACGCCGCCATGCAGGCTGTCTGCAAACGCATGCGGGTCCTGTTCAATTGGCGGGAATGTGCTGTAGTGAATCGGAACGACCTGTTTTGCCCGCAGCCATTCTGCTGCGATTCTTGCATCTTCCGGTCCCATTGTGAAGTTATCACCAATTGGAAGGAATGCGAGCTCAATATGATTCAGTTCACCGATCAGTTTCATATCTGAAAAGAGTGCAGTGTCTCCTGCATGATAAATTGTTTTACCCTCTGCGGTAAATAAAATACCTGATGGCATCCCTGTATACGTAATTGTCTGTGCCTCTTCATCAATGACAGCTGAACCATGAAACGCTTGCGTGAGCTTCACTTTACCAAATTCAAACTCACGTCCGCCGCCGATATGAAGCGGGTGCGTTTTCACCCCTTGCCAGCTTAAATAAACGGCAAGCTCATTTGGCGCAACGACGAGAGCGTCATTATTTTTAGCAATTTCAATAGTGTCACCAAGGTGATCTCCATGTCCATGTGTCAGTAAAATGACATCCGCTTTCACATCTTGCGGTTTGATCTCTGTGTGCTTATTTCCATTTAAAAATGGGTCAATCCAAATATGATATCCGTTTGTTTCAATGTGTACAACTGAATGTCCATGATATGTAGCTTTCATGTAGTATATCCACCTTTCAATTTTGATCTCATATCATTTATTCCCTCTATAAAAAGCTGAAAAACTTAATGCCTGTGAATCACGTTAAGACCACCTGTTGCTTCAATGACGGTCCCTGTAATGAGATCTGAACGGTCATCGCATAGAAATGAAATGATACGCCCTATATCCTCTCCAGTGCCAGACCTGCCTATCGGCGTTTCATCGTCTTTGATTTGACGGGCTTTCTCTATTGTCGATTCTTTCATGTCTCCAACGATTTTGCCTGGACAAACCATATTAGCAGTGATGCCATTTTCGGCTTCTTCAATCGCAATCGTTTTCGTCAATGACGCAAGGCCCACTTTTGCCGCTCCAAAGGCTGATCTGTGCATCCAGCCTGGCGCATGGTCTGCACCTTGGAAGCCATAAGTGATAATGCGGCCAAAGCCTTGTTTTCTCATCGTTGGGATGACCATTCGGAACAAATGGAATACTGCTGATAGGTTGCCTTCTATCATTTGATACCATTCATCTTCAGAGTAATCCGCCAATTTTTTTCGTTCAAAAATATAAGGACCGGCATTGTTAATCAAGGCATCAATCCGTCCAAATCGCTCTGCTGCCAGCTCTACCATGTTTTTTAAATCTTCTTTTTTTGTCACATCACCTTGGACAAATTGAAGCTTATCTTCGTACTGGTGTAATTCTTCTTTCATCTGCCGGACAGCTTCATCATCACTTCGATAATTCACTGTCACAGAATACCCCATATTCAGTAAAGACTCGGTAACTTTCCGGCCAAGTCCTTTAGAACCCGCTGTTATTAATGCGTGTCGCACACAATCTCCTCCTAAAGCAAAGGTTGCAAGTTCACGTGTTTCTTTTGTTATCTTTACTTTACTATAAACCGGCATCTGGCGCACTTATGAACCCTTTATCGATATGAGTCAAACAATATAGGGTGATTCATCCACATTTTCAAATCCCATGAGCCATGGATATCGAGCAGCAGAGAAACAAAACGATAGCACTCTCTCACCTCATGAAGATCACGAGGAAGCGGGCAAATCTCTTCATAGCCCAATTGAACATTGCGGGCAGCTTCTTTCGTCAAAAGGTATTCCAATGCAATAAAATCAAACGCAGCTGGTCCATATACGACATATTCTGTATCAACTAAACTCGTCACTTGATCATCTTTTTCAATATATTGAGACGGATCTAAATCAATTAAAATGAGACTTGCTGAATCAGGGGGCTTTAGCTTTTCCATCTTTTGCAGCACAATTTCTGCATAACAGTGAAATTCATGCTGATCAGCGTAATAGCGGCCTATGAGTTTGGATACAGCCTTTTTTAACACAGCATGGAATTCTCTCAAATGCTTCTTTTCAGCTCCGTAGACTGCACCAAAAAAGTCAGTACGATATGAATGAAGATGTGCTAGTTTCCTCCCATAATCCTTATAAAAGTCTGATGAACGTCCCTCAAAAGATGTACAAGGTGTTCCTTCTACTTTTTCCATTACATAAAAATGTCTCCCTGCCTTCTTCACTTTACGAACAACTTCTGGAATATGAAAGGAATTCGTATGAGACAGCTTTTGATTGATTTGATCGATATGCTCTTGTACAGTACGGTCATCTACTCCATAGATCATCTTGATCCCAGACACAAATTCACTTTCTTCTCGTGCAGTTTTAGGAGATTTGACTACATATTCCGTTTTATCTTGTAAGGAGATCAGCCACACATCATTAGCCCGTCCGTTATATTGTTCTCCTAACGTTTTCACTGATTCGATCGGTTGATGAAACAAAGCCTCAAGCGTTTTCTTCATGATCTGCTGTCACTCCCTCTTCTGCTTGGCGACGTATGCTTTCATTTTCTCCAATGTTCATCAATCTCCTTTTTCCATGACAAAAAAACCATCCGTATAAACGAATGGTTTTGATAAGTTATGCCAAGCAGGCTTTTGCTTTTTCTAAAGCGAGCTGAATTTGTTTGAATCCAGTTCCGCCTGCACTTGTTCTTTTTTCAACCGCAACATATGGATCAAGAACAGTGTAAATGTCTTGTTCAAAAAGATCGCTTGCTTCTGTGAATGTTTCAAAAGAAAGATCACTTAGATAGATGCCTTTTTGAATACATGTATACACAAGCTTTCCAACGATTTCGTGTGCTTCACGGAATGGCATGCCTTTTTTCGCAAGGTAGTCAGCCACTTCTGTCGCATTTGAGAAATCTTCTTTTGTTGCCTTTTTCATGACATCTTCGTTCACTGTCATCGTTTGAATCATGCCTGTGAAGATTTGCAGGCTGCCAGCGACGGTTTTCACTGTATCAAACATGCCTTCTTTATCTTCTTGCAGATCTTTGTTATACGTAAGCGGCAAGCCTTTCATAATCGTGAGAAGCCCCATCAGGTTGCCATACACACGGCCTGTTTTCCCGCGGATTAATTCAGCCATATCCGGATTTTTCTTCTGCGGCATCATGCTGCTGCCTGTTGCATACGTATCATCGAGTTCAATGAATTTGAATTCTTGCGAGCACCATAAAATGATTTCCTCACAAAAACGTGAGAGGTGCATCATCACAAGACTGCTATTAGACAAAAACTCTAAAATGAAATCCCGGTCACTCACACCATCGAGGCTGTTTTCGTAAATATGGTCAAAGCCAAGCTGCTCTGCTGTATATTCACGATCAATCGGGAATGTCGTTCCTGCTAACGCTCCGCATCCAAGCGGCGACACGTTAATTCGCTTCAATGAATCTTGAAAGCGCGCTTTGTCACGCTCAAGCATCCAGAAATAGGCAAGCATATGATGGGCAAACGAAATAGGCTGTGCACGCTGCAGGTGCGTATATCCTGGAAAAATCGTTTCAACGTGCTGTTCTGCCTTTTCTACAAGCACCGTTTGAAAGGAAGAGATCAGTTCAATGATATGCTCGACTTGGTTATTCAAATACAAGTGCATATCGGTTGCAACTTGATCATTCCGGCTTCTCGCTGTGTGCAATTTGCCTCCAAGCGGACCAATCTCATCAATGAGCATTTTCTCAAGGTTTAAATGAATGTCCTCATAATCGACTGAGAATTCCAGCTCATCCGCCTCTGCCTTTTTCATGAGCGTATTTAGTCCGTCTTTGATGGCAGCGGCCTCCTCATCACCGAGGATACCGCATTTATTCAGCATACTTGCATGAGCAAGGGAGCCGGTCAGATCTTCTTTGACTAATTGTTTGTCGAAATGAATGGACGCGCCAAACTCATCGACCCATTTTTCTGGTGTTTTTTGAAATCGGCCTCCCCAAAGCTTTTTCATGCTTTAACCTGCTCCTTTTTATTCACGATGCTGTTTACTTTTGTCGGTAAGCCCCAAAGATTAATAAATCCTACAGCTGCATCATGATCGAATTCATCTGCTTTTGTATATGTTGCTAGATTTTCATCATAAAGTGAATATGGTGATTTACGTCCTTCTACAATGGCATGACCTTTAAATAGTTTCACACGTACAACACCTGTTACGTTCTGCTGTGTTTCTTGTAAGAATGCATCTAGTGCTTCTTTAAGCGGTGAGAACCATAAGCCGTTGTATATTAATTCAGCCATTTTTTGTTCAACGATTGGTTTAAAGTGAGCGACTTCTTTGACTAGCGTTAAGTCTTCAAGCTCTTTATGCGCTTTTAGAAGTGTGACAGCACCTGGGCATTCGTACACTTCACGAGATTTGATGCCGACAAGACGGTTTTCAACGTGATCGATTCTGCCAACACCATGCTGTCCAGCGACTTCATTTAAATGAAGGATGAGATCAGATAATGAATACTGGATACCGTCAATGGCTGTTGGTTTTCCTTTTTCAAACGTGATTTCAATGATTTCAGGTGTGTCAGGCGTTTTTTCAAGTGGATTTGTCAGATCGTATGCACCTTCTGGCGGCGCAGCCCAAGGATCTTCTAAAATGCCACATTCGTTGCTTCTGCCCCAAAGGTTTTGGTCGATTGAATATGGGCTGTCTAAATTAATCGGAATTGGAATACCGTGTTTTTGTGCATAATCGATTTCTTCATCACGAGACCATTTCCATTCACGCACTGGTGCAAGAACTTCTAGGTCTGGATTCAACGCTTTAATGGATACTTCAAAACGAACTTGGTCGTTCCCTTTTCCAGTACATCCATGAGCAACTGCTACTGCATTTTCTTTTTCTGCTACTTCCACTAATTTTTTGGCAATAAGCGGACGCGATAGTGCAGATACTAGTGGATATTTTCCTTCATACATTGTGTGTGCTTGTAATGCAGTGAGTGCAAACTCTTCAGCAAATTCTTCTTTTGCGTCAATCATGTATGATTGAACCGCTCCGACTTGAAGTGCTTTTTGTTGAACGAATGCTAAATCTTTTCCTTCACCTACGTCCAGGCAGCAAGCAACGACTTCGTATCCTTGCTCTTGTAACCATTTAACTGCAACAGAGGTATCAAGACCTCCGGAATATGCTAATACGACTTTTTTATTTTGTGACATGATTGAAAAGCTCCTCTCGCTTGTTTTGATTCTGTGAATGTTTTTTGCATAAAAATAAGTTTTAATTTATAAACATGCATTTAGTATGTATACACTGTAACAAGGAAAAATTGTTTTTTCAACCCCTTTATGAAAAAAACTCTGCCAAATTTTCTTGGCAGAGTCATTTTGGGCTATTTTTGATCCTTTTCAAGCTCTCGTAAGACATGAGGAAGCTCTGGAATCACGAGTTTGGTCATGGCTAAACGAACGGCTCCGGTAGATCCCGGCGTGGCAAAGACAGCCTTTTGATTGACGACCCCTGCCGTTGCCCTGGATAAAATAGCAGCTGAACCTATGTCTTCTGTATAACTGAGCATGCGGAAGATTTCACCAAAGCCAGGCAGTTCCTTGGAAAAAAGAGGAGTGATCGCTTCAATGGTCACATCCCTTGCGGCAATCCCTGTTCCGCCATTTAACAAGACGGCATCTATTTTCGGTTCGCTTGTTCCTTCGAGCACAGCGTCTTGAATCGATCCTATATCATCTTTTACAATATCGTATGCAAGAACAAGATGTCCCTGTTCTTTGACCAAATCAATCATCAGACGGCCGCTTTTATCTGTATCTTTCGTTCTTGTATCACTGACCGTAATGACTTTCACATAAAGCCTTTCTTTCGCCTCACGTTTATGTTCTGTCACGCTCATCTTTCGCACCGCTCCCTTTTGCTTCATATTGGACAACATTATAGCATGCTGCTTTCAACAGAAAAAAGCTCTTTTCCTTATTGGAAAAGAGCTTTTCAAACTTGATTACGCTAAACGCATAACGTCTCTTGCAATCATTACTTCTTCGTTTGTAGGGATGACAATCACTTTTACAGGAGAGTGCGGGTAGCTGATGAATGCTTCTTCGCCTCTCATGTTGTTTAAAGAAGGATCCCAGTAAACGCCCATGAATTCTAGACCACGAAGTACACGTGCTCTTACTTCTGAACTGTTTTCACCGATTCCAGCTGTGAAGATGATCGCATCTACGCCATTCATTCTTGCTGCATAAGAACCGATATATTTATGAATACGGCTCGCAAAAATATCAAGAGCAACTTCTGCACGGTCGTTTCCTTCTTCTGTTGCTTCTTCGATATCACGAAGGTCACTTGACAGACCAGACACACCTAAAAGACCACTCTTCTTATTCAAAGTAGAAAGCACTTCTTCAGCAGTATGTCCTGTTTTTTCCATAATAAATGGAATAAGGGCAGGGTCAATGTTACCAGAACGTGTACCCATTGCAACACCTGCAAGTGGTGTAAAGCCCATAGATGTATCGATTGATTTTCCGCCTTCAACTGCTGCAATACTCGCACCATTTCCAAGGTGGCAAGAAATTAGACGAAGCTCTTCAAGCGGACGGCCTAATAGCTCTGCTGCACGCTCTGTAACGAACTTGTGGCTTGTCCCGTGGAATCCGTATTTACGAATACCAAAGTTTTTGTAGTAGTCGTACGGAAGGCTGTATAGGTAAGACTGCTCTGGCATAGTTTGGTGGAATGCTGTATCGAACACAGCAACCGCTGGTACGTCAGGCAGAATTTGTTTGAATGCTTTGATTCCTACAACGTTTGCAGGATTGTGAAGTGGTGCAAGCTCTGAAAGCTGATCAATGTCATTGATCACTTCATCAGTTAAAAGAACAGAATCGCTGAATTTCTCTCCGCCGTGAACAACGCGGTGTCCTACGCCATCAATTTCATTAAAGTCTTTGATGATGTGAAATTCAGTTAGTTTTTCAAGCAGCATTTTGACCGCTACTGCGTGATCTGGAATATCTGTCACTTCTGTTTTCTTTTCTCCATCTACAGAAATCGTGAAGATACTGTTGTCCATTCCGATTCTTTCAACAAGCCCTTTTGTTAAAACGGTTTCTTCTGGCATGTCGAACAATTGGAATTTAAGAGATGAGCTTCCTGCGTTGATTGCAATAATTTTGGACATTACTGTCGCTCCTTTTACTCAGTTGTTATATAAGGTTTCACGTTTTTTCCGGTGCTATATTCAACCTGTTTGACGGGTCTTTTATAGTTTAACGATAAGTCCGAAAAATATCTGACTTTTTCATTTAAACATTGAAAACTTTGCATTTCAAGTGCACCTTCAAACTGTTATCGCTTACATCAATAAGTCGTTATTTTCTGAATAGTAAAATATCCAGATTATTGACAAAGAGCTAAAATGATTTTTATTTTAGCTCTTTGTTTTCTTTTCAGCGTGATAGAAAACCTTTGCAGCTCTAGGAAGGGCGAGCACCGGAGTAGAGCGAATTTGGGATTCGTGAGCACCGGAGCGCAGAACTGCGGGCGAATGCGAGGGTTTGTTTACACGCTGAAATAGCCAGAAATCACTCTGGCTATTCTTTCGTTTCTTTTTCTTCTATAAACCACTGGTCTAATTTTCTCATCACACCGACCATTGCTTCCTTCTGTGAGAAAGATGGAAGATTGGCAAACAGCATTCGTTTTGGTGCTTTCAGCCCTTCTTTTTTCTTTTGCATCACAAATAAGCTTTTGGCGTGTTTTTTATCCTTAAACATGGACACTGGCAGCTGAATTAACGCATTCATATACGCATGATCTTTGATGAAATCCTTTAATTGTACGCTCTCTTTTCCTTCAAACAAATCATTTGGAATGATGAAGAATAAGAAGCCGCCTTCTTTTGTGTAGCGAAGGCTTTGTTCAATGAATAAATAATGGGCAAAGGCATGTCCTTCTTTTGCCTTTAATTCAAAGTCTGCTGCACGCTCATCATTTGGATAATAGCCCACTGGGAGACTGCATACAGTGACATCTGCCGGTGAGATCAGAAGCGGCTCAAGACTGTCCTGGTGGAAAAGCTCAACTTCTTTCTCCTCTAAATTCGCCTGGGCCCAAGCAATTTTAATGAGCACATCATCAATTTCAGATGCAAAGCCGCGTTTTGTTTCTGCAGTGAGATTATTTAAAACAGCAAGAAGTAAGTTTCCTGTTCCCGCTGCTGGATCAAAGACTACGAGCTCTTTTTGACCGTCTAAAAATTTATTCACCAAATAGCTGACAAACAGTCCAATCGTATCTGGTGTCATCTGGCGATTTGGGTGAGAAATATCCTTTTGACCTTTCAATACGGCGAGCTGAAACGCTTTACGAATCTGCTCATGATCATAAGAAGCAAAATCTGCTTTTTCTATTAAATCCTTTAATAAACCGTTTCGATCATTTGCTTGGAAAAAGGCTTCTCCTGCTTCTGCCAATGCTTCAATATAGGAAATGCCCTGTTCCTTTTTTAATCGAATAGAAGCTGTATCGAGCAGTTCAAAAATAGTACTTACTTGATCTTTCTGCAATGCTTTTCTCTCCTCGCTTTGTTAAAAGCTATATTTTCTCATTGAAAAGAGCCCCAGGATGAAGCCGGAGCTCTTGTCGATGCTGCTTTTATAACAGTGATTTTGCAGCTTCAATGGCTTTTTCATAATTTGGGTGATTCGTTGCTTCACTTACGTATTCAGTGTAAACCACTTTTCCGTTAGGGTCTAATACAAAGACTGCGCGTGCCAATAAACGCAATTCTTTCATATACACTCCGAATGCTTCACCAAATGACATATCTCTGTGATCAGATAATGTTTCGACATTTTCAATTCCGTTTGCTCCGCACCAGCGTGCTTGTGCAAATGGAAGGTCTGCACTAATCGTATAAATATTGACCGGACCTAAACCGGCTGCCTCTTCATTGAAACGTCTTGTTTGTGCGTCACACACACCTGTATCAATAGAAGGAATCACTGAGATGATCGTCACTTTTCCTGCTAAATCAGAAAGTGAAACTTCTCCAAGTGAGTTCGTTAATACCGTAAAATCAGGAGCCTGCTCGCCTACTTTTACTTCATTTCCTACAAGCGTGACAGGACTTCCTTTAAATGTGATCGATGCCAAAACAATTCCTCCCTTTTCAAATGTATGGTTCTATCATAGTAGAGAAAGCAAAAAACTGCAAAGCCTAATCGTCCCTTTTGCAAAAAAAGTTAACTGCAGCGCAGCTAACTTTTTAAAGGTCTATGTCATCTAGTTTTCGTTCTTTGTGACGGTGCTCCCGCTCATCCTTCTTAAACATGTGCTGAAGACGTTCAATTGCTTGAGGAGCAGAATCCAATATTTTATCGAGCAGATGTGTGTGTTCATCCAAATGAAGCATTCGAACTCCGTTTGTTCCTACAATTAAGAAGGCGATTGGTGTAATCGACACCCCGCCGCCGCTTCCGCCGCCAAATGGGAGTCTCGGCTCTTTTCGTTCCTGTTCATCAGAACGTTTTTCTTTCTTTTGGTTCCCGTTAAATTCACTGCCGCCGGCTGCAAATCCAAAACCAACCTTTGACACAGTGAGAATGACACTGCCGTCAGGGGTTTCGACTGGATCGCCGATGATTGTATTCACATCTATCATTTCTTTTAAGTTTTCCATCGCTGTCTTCATGAGACCTTGGATTGGATGATCTGCCATTTTCGGGTTCCTCCTTAAACAGATGATTCATTCTTCGTTGCTTGAAGAGAGGCACTTTTTCTCGCCTTTCTTCCTTTTAACCAATGGACAAGTAAACGAATGGCTGCAAGCATAGCATGTCCAATACGAAAATATGATATACATGTAAACTGAGTCTGTGACACATTGTGCTGAAAGGCTGGAATGACTTCATACACCGGTTTATGCTTAAAGGTGAGATGCTCCTGCATAAAGGCAAGCAGTGCTCCTTTCACTGACCACACACCGCCAGCTGCTACACCTGTTAAAGCGGCGTCATGAAAGCCGATCCATGTCGACCAATGAAATGAGACAACCCTTATGTGAATGAAGAATTTGCGCATGATCCGGTTTAAATCGACAATCTCTTTTGTGATGCGCTCCATTTGATGAAGGATTTGCTTCATATCACGCTTTCCTACTTTTTTATGCATCGATTCTTTTTCGTGATCAGGGTTTTTAGCGCTTCCCATTTTCTTTTCACGAATATCAATCGTTTGGTCTTCTGGATTGACCCTCACCATCGGAATATCTTTTTTGAGTCTGACCAATCCATATAAGGTGATGACCTTCAGTGCAATGTGGTCATTGTCGTTTGTATGCGAATAGTCCAGCGAAATGGTTACTTTCATGAAAATCAACAAGATCACAAGAAACAAAAACGCTGCGATCCAAACGTAAAGCACTGTGCTCACTTCCTCCATAACAAATGATGCTTCCCCTACGATTATGGCTCTCATTCTGGATTTTATACCCAATCAACAAAAAAGAGTTTGACCGGTACCCGGCCAAACTCCTCTGATTATACGTTTGATTCTGTTTTTTCATATAAATGTTCATGGACGACCACCGTATCGGCAAAGTAATCATGAACCCCTTGCTTTTTCGGTGAGAACCCAACGATAGCATAGAGAATAAAGATCGTATTAATGTAGCGCCCCACAATCTCTCTAAAGAAAATAACATCCCATGCCAGCTTCTTCTCAGGCTGAAGTGAGACCACTTTAATTCCAAACACCATCTTGCCAAGTGTTTGTTGAAAGATTTTCGTCATGATGGCGAAATAAAGGAGGAATACAATCGTCGTTGTGACGGAAAATGGAGAAAACCATCCCCCTCCTTTGGACCAGCCAAACAGACTAAAGATTGGAGAAACCGTCAAATGGTTTACACCCCAGACGACGAGCCAATCAAGAATAAATGCCCAAAATCTAATCCAAAAACCTGCAAACGCCTGTGCTTCAATTGAAGCGCGCTTCACAAAGGCCGGCTTCGATTCTTCCTCTTGGCTGCGGCTTTCGCTTACTTCATCGAATGTAGAATCCATCTATGATCCCTCCTTTATTTTGAATAGAGATACATCGGTTTAGACCCATTTGAGCCAGCCAGTGTTTCTTTTAAATTCAGAAAATCAATTTCGCTTTTAAAGAGCTTGCTTGCACTCATGTTGAAGAGAGAGTTCCAGCCAAAGCTTTGAGAATAGCTGACCACTGTTGCTCCTTTTAAGCCTTTTTCATTTTTCTTCATCGCTTTTAATGCATCTTCATAATACCCAAGCTCATCGACTAATCCGTTCGATTTTGCCTGTGTCCCGTCATATACTCGGCCGTCGGCAATTTTCTTGACTTCCTGTTTTGACATGCCGCGTCCTTCCGAGATTACTTTGACAAATCCTTCATAAGAGTTATCGACCATGCTTTGCATGATGTTGCGCTCATCTTTTGTCATATCACGGTTTGGAGACATGATATCTTTGAATTTCCCGCTCTTAATCGTTTCATATTTAATACCCAGATTATCTGCAAGCTTAGAATAATTCAAGCTTTGCATGATGACCCCTAACGACCCTGTTAATGTTTCAGGTGAAGCAAAGATTTTCTTCGCTGGAGTTGACACGTAGTAGCCGCCAGAAGCTGCCATTGAACCCATAGATACGTAAATCGGCTTCTTCGCTTTTTTCACTTCTTCTAATTTTTTATGTATTTCAGCACTTTCATAGACACCGCCGCCAGGAGAGTTTACGCGCAGAAGTACACCTTTTACAGAAGCATCCTCTTTCGCCTTATCTAGTTCCTTGAGGAATGCACGATGATCATAACCTTCTCCGCCTAATAGGCTCGATGCGCCGCCATTATCTTGAATGGTTCCATTAATCTCAAGAACAGCAATCTTGCCTGCACCGCTGCCATTCTCTAGTACCTTCTCTTCTATTTCATCCCCGAATTGATAGCTCATTTTATTGTCATTGAAGCTATCGAACAAGGCCATCGTGACACTAATCACAATTGAAAATCCGAAAACACCAAGTGCAATAATTAGCGCTACCCATCTTTTCGCATTCATCTTTTTCTCCTCCTTTTTATCTCACTTCATTCATACGAATGCCCACATGAAATGTTTCACAGGAATTGTGGTTTTTTTACATTTCATGTAGGCATATGATAGCACCTCTCTTAAATAACGATCAACTTTACATCGTCTACTTAGACATGCGCATGACGAAAAATTGGCTTTTTTATCCTCTCCCTGCACCTAATAGGCTATATCTTCACCGCAACGAAACACCTAAACCATTCTTTCATGAGAAAACGACTATTCAATTATGCTCAGGATTCAGTCATTTCAAATCACTCACATCGACTCATTTCTCATAAAGCATTCCGGTCATCAGACGGTTCTTTCTAAAGTTTTTACTTTCATATGAAAAAAGTGTAAAATGTGAGCAAGGGTTTTCATGTAAGCCCTTTATCATTGAAAATTATTTTTGACAGCAAAGGGGAGAACGTCAATGACAGACAATCGTCGCAATGTATTTTTCTTTTACAAAAAAGATCATGAATTGGATGGACACATTTCTTCTCTCGAGAAGCTCGCTACCGATCAGGGCTTTCACGTCGTCAAGCGTGCAGAGGATGCCCATATTATTGCTTCAATTGGCGGGGATGGCACATTTCTTCAAGCAGTACGTAAAACAAACTTCCGGGATGACTGCTTGTATGTAGGGGTATCAAAATCAGAAAATACGCACTTATACTGCGATTTCTCGTTAGAGCATTTTGATAAAATGATTGATGCCATGAACACTGAACAGCTTGAAGTGAGAAAATATCCGATCATCGATGTAAGCGTTGACAGCACAAACCAGTTCCATTGCTTAAATGAACTGTCGATCCGCTCCAGCATTATTAAAACATTTGTGATCGATGTGTATATAGATGATTTCCACTTTGAAACTTTTAGAGGCGACGGCATGATTATTTCCACTCCGACTGGTTCAACGGCTTACAATAAATCCGTGAGCGGCGCCGTGGTTGATCCGATGCTTCCTTGTATGCAAGTCACAGAGCTTGCATCGCTGAATAACAACTCGTACCGTACATTAGGCGCTCCTTTCATCTTGAGCAGTGACCGCAAGCTGACGCTCAAGGTAGTGCAAGATGGAAACGATCATCCAATTATCGGGCTTGATAACGAAGCGCTCGGCACAAAACACGTCAAACAAATTGACATTGGCCTTTCAGGAAAAGTCATTAAAACGGTGAAATTAAAAGACAACTCTTACTGGGAAAAAGTAAAACGCAGATTCCTTTGAGAATTTGTCCGCACGCTGAAAGCTCCTTTACGGGGCTTTTTTTTATGGCTTTTCATTCACCCTTATGGTTATGGTATGATGTCACAAGTATGAATGTACGAAAAGGAGAACACGATGACATTACAACATTTTGATCAATATCCATTAAGTGATGAATTGAAACAAGCGTTAGAAGCGCTTCACTTCCATACACCTACACCCGTTCAGCACGAGACATTATCCGTTGCTTTTTCAAAGCAGGATTTAATCGTCAAATCTCAGACTGGGAGCGGCAAGACTGCAGCCTATGGTCTGCCGATTTGTGAAATGGTTGATTGGGCTGAAAATAAACCTCAAGCCCTCATCCTCGTTCCGACACGAGAACTAGCCATGCAGGTCAAACAAGACCTCACAAGCCTTGGGCGATTCAAACGAATCAAAGCCGCAGCCATTTATGGAAAAGCCTCTTTTCAAGCGCAGAAAGTAGAGCTTTCACAGAAAAACCATATTGTGTGCGGGACACCAGGCCGCATTTTGGATCACCTTGAGAAAGGCACCCTTTCTTTAGAAAATCTCAAATTTTTCGTGTTAGATGAAGCGGATGAGATGCTGAACATGGGATTTATCGATCAAGTCTCTTCTATTATTCAGTATCTGCCGCCAAAGCGCATGTCGATGCTGTTTTCAGCGACAATGTCTGATGACATGAAAAAATTGAGCGAACAGTTTTTACAATCTCCAAAAGTCATTGAGATTGCACGTGAAGAAACGTCTGTACAGCAAATCACCCACACCGTCATTGAAACGGAAGAAGAATCGAAATTCTCCCTTCTTCAGCGTACGATCGTCATTGAAAATCCAGATAGCTGCATTATTTTCTGTAATACACAAGACAGGGTGAATGAACTCACGCTGAAGCTGGACGAATGGGATGTGCCCTGTGACAAAATTCATGGCGGTATGAGACAGGAAGACCGCTTTGATGTGATGGATGAATTTAAAAAAGGTGAATTCCGTTATCTGATCGCAACAGATATAGCAGCCCGGGGAATTGATGTCAGTGATATGACACATGTCATTCATTATGATCTTCCTTATGAAAAAGAGCGCTATATTCACCGGACTGGCAGAACAGGCAGAGCGGGAAAAAGCGGGAAAACGATTGCGTTTATGACAAAGAATGCAAAACCGCTCATTGATGAATTAAAGCAGGATGCCGGCATAGACTTTCAAACTCAGCCTTATCCGACAAAGGAAGAAGCAGAAAAGCATGTAGAAAGCTTTGAAGAAAAGATTGAAACGCCTATTCAAAAGGAAAATAAACAGGCAGGCGTTGAGAAGGATATTATGAAGCTTTATTTTAACGGCGGAAAGAAAAAGAAGCTGCGGGCTGTTGATTTTGTTGGGACCATTGCCAAAATAGAAGGCGTTGCATTCGATGACATTGGGATTATTACGATCCAAGACACAAAAACATATGTAGATATTTTAAACGGCAAAGGCCCTCTTGTGCTGAATGCCATGCGCCACACAACCATTAAAGGCAAGCAGTTAAAAGTACATGAAGCACGTTCATAAAAAGTGAGGGCCCAGCGCCTTTACTTTTTTTATTTATATTGAAATAAGCTCAAAACCGTATCCCATCAGCCTTTTTGATGACAAACATGACAAATGTCATATTGAATACATGATGGGTGCTACTATGAGCATGACACCTTTCCTTCTATACTTTGAAGTAGAAAGAAACGGAAAGGACTTGAACGTTCATGACGACTTCAACAAACACACAGCAGCAAGCTACTTTAAGAAAACAAGTGGGTCAATTCTCTGGTGCTGATTCGAAAAAAAGTATCATTCAACTCTTTAATACATTCATTCCATTTTTAGGGCTTTGGTTTCTTGCCTATTATAGCCTGAATATCTCCTACCTTTTAACCCTCTTTTTCGCGGTTATTGCAGCTGGTTTTTTAGTGCGTGTCTTTATTATTTTTCACGACTGCTGCCATCAATCCTTTTTTAAACAGAAGCCGCTGAATCACCTGTTCGGTTTTTTAACGGGCGTACTCACCCTTTTCCCTTATCTTCAATGGCAACGAGATCATTCAATTCACCATGCCACAAGCAGTAATTTAGACAAACGAGGTACTGGCGACATTTGGCTCCTAACAGTCAAAGAATATCAAGAAGCATCAGCATGGACGAAATTTCGCTACAGATTTTATCGTAACCCTTTTGTGATGTTTATTTTAGGACCGATCTTTGTTTTTCTCTTAAAAAACCGTTTCAACGTCAAAAATGCTCGTAAAAAAGAGCGTTGGAACACGTATTTCACAAACGTGAGCATCATTGCGTTAGCAGCCGCAACATGTCTCCTTATTGGCTGGCAGGAATTCCTGCTTGTTCAAGGTCCGATCTTCCTGATCTCAGGATCTATCGGTGTATGGTTGTTTTATGTACAGCATACGTTTGAGGACTCTTATTTTGAAGCAGATGAACATTGGAACTATGTGCAGGCAGCTGTTGAAGGAAGCTCCTTTTACAAATTGCCAAAGCTTCTTCAATGGTTGACAGGTAATATCGGCTACCATCATGTCCATCATTTAAGCCCAAGAGTACCGAATTATCTTTTAGAGCATGCCCATGACCAAAGTGAACCGCTGCAAAATGTCCCGACCATCACGTTGAAAACAAGCCTTGAGTCGATGAAATTTAGACTGTGGGATGAGGAAACGAAAGCATTTGTGACGTTTAGAGAAGCACGGCAAGCTAAGAAGATGAACGTTCCTGTTATCAAAGGAGACATTCTCAAGAAAAATGCATAATCGGCGCAGGCTCTTTCTTACACGAGAAGGAGCTTGTTGTCATTTACAGGATGCACCAATAGGCTGAATTTGATAAAGTAAGGAAAAACAATGAAAAACGAAAAAAGGTGGCACACGGATGAAAAAACAGTTTAAACTTCAAAAATTGCATGGGATTTCCCCCTATATATGGGCCATTTTTTTCATCCTGCCCTTCTATTTTATCCTTAAGACACCTTCGACTTTAGGTATTGTGATCGGCATTATTTTGAACGTCGTCTTTTTCGCTGTGTATCGTTTTGCCTTTGTTGCAAAAGGCTGGTCATTATATGTCTTTGGCCTATTATTGATCGGTATTTCAACTGGTTATGTGATGCTCTACAGCTATATTTATTTCGCTTTTTGCATCGCCTATTTTAACGGACATATTAAACGAAAAGTTCCCTTTTATATCTTGTACTATATCCACTTGGCGAGTGCCGCCGTGGCAGTGAACTTTAGTTTGATCTTAAAAAAGGGCTGGTTTCTCACACAAATTCCTTTTGTCGTCATCACTCTGATTAGTGCCATTCTTCTTCCTCTCAGCATTCGGAGCAGGAAGGAACGTGAACGGCTTGAGGAGAAATTAGAATATGCCAATGAACGGATTGCAGATCTTGTGAAACTTGAAGAAAGGCAGCGCATTGCACGCGACCTGCATGACACCCTTGGACAAAAGCTTTCTTTGATCGGTTTAAAAAGTGATCTTGCCCGTAAACTCGTGTATAAAGACCCTGAACAGGCTCGTGCCGAACTCAAAAGCGTCCAGCAGACCGCCAGAACGTCTCTCAATGAAGTGCGGAAGATTGTTTCCTCCATGAAAGGCATCCGAATCAAAGATGAAATGTCGAACATCGAGCAAATTCTCGAAGCAGCTGGAATTGAATTGATTTATGATGAAAAGGAAGCACCGAAACACATCTCACTTCTGAACGAAAACATTGTGAGCATGTGCATCAAAGAGGCGGTGACGAATGTCGTCAAACATAGTGATGCAACGGTTTGTAAAATCACCATTCACCAAAAGTCAAAGGAAGCCATCATCACCGTTGAGGATGACGGAACATTTAAAGGCGACTATCCATCCTCTCAAACGAAGGGTCACGGCCTTTTAGGAATAAGAGAAAGATTGGAATTTGCAAATGGCCGCCTGCGGATTGAAACAAAGGACGGGACAAAGCTCATTATGAGCATTCCAAATGATTCAGCAGCAAAAGAAAAGGAGGGAATGAAATGATCAACATCTTTATCGCGGAAGATCAGCAAATGCTGCTTGGTGCACTCGGTTCACTTCTCGATTTAGAAGACGATATGACGGTTGTTGGGAAAGGTACGAACGGCCAAGATGCCATCGATTTTGCCAAAACACACCCTGTTGATATTTGCTTAATGGATATTGAAATGCCGGGAAAAACCGGGCTTGATGCAGCGGAAGAGCTTAAAGGATCAGATGTGAAAATCATCATTTTAACGACCTTTGCCCGCTCCGGTTATTTCCAAAGGGCGCTAAAAGCTGGCGTCAGCGGCTACATGCTGAAAGACAGCCCAAGCGAGGAGCTGGCAAGTGCCATTCGCAGTGTGATGAAAGGGAAAAAAGTGTACGCACCTGAATTGATGGAAGACTTATATAGTGACGAAAACCCTTTAACGGAGCGAGAGAAATCGGTTCTTGAACTCGTCGCAGATGGTAAAAACACAAAAGAAATTGCAAAAGAACTCAGCATTAAAAGCGGCACTGTCCGGAACTACATTTCCATTATTTTAGATAAGCTGGAAGTGAAAAACCGCATCGAAGCCATTACACGATCAAAAGAAAAAGGCTGGTTTAAATAAAAAAAAGATCAGGACACATGCTGCCTTGATCTTTTTTTATCGAAAATCCCCTCTTTATTTTTTTATCACCAGCTATCAAAATGTCATTGACAACAGCCCACAGTTCTATGATATGATATCCAAGTGATAATAATTATCATTATCACTAATACAACCAATATCCGGCTTATGTGCCGATTTCAAAGGAGTCTACATTCATGAAGAAAATATTGTTCCCTCTGATGCTCATCTTTGTACTTGCATTGAGCGCATGTGGCAATAGCAGCAGCTCTTCCTCAAATAAAGGAAATCAATCCACATCATCAGACAAAATTACATATCAATCTGAAAATGGGCCTGTGAAGCTGCCAGCGCATCCAAAACGTGTTGTTGTGCTCGGTTCTTACACAGGGAATGTCATGTCACTTGGTGTGAACCTTGTCGGCGTTGACTCTTGGTCCAAAAAGAATCCGCGTTTCCAAAAGAAATTAAAAAATGTGGAAGAAGTATCTGATGCAAATGTAGAGAAAATCATGAAGCTAAAGCCTGATGTCATCATTGGCTTAAGCAATACTAAAAATGTAGAAAAGCTCAAAAAAATCGCACCAACCGTTTTATTTACGTATAACAAAGTTGATTACCTTCAGCAGCACATTGAAATTGGAAAAGTATTAAACAAAGAAAAAGAAGCAAAAGCTTGGGTTAAAGATTTCAAAAAACGCGCAGCTGAAGCTGGAAAAGAAATCAAAGCAAAAATCGGCGAAGATGCAACCGTTTCTGTCTTTGAAAGCGGCACAAAAGATCTTTACGTCTTTGGAGATGCATGGGGCCGCGGAACAGAAATTCTTTATCAAGCCATGAAACTGAAAATGCCTGAGAAAGTAAAAGAAAAAGCATTAAAAGCCGGCTACTACGCGGTTTCACAGGAGGTCATCCCTGAATTTGCAGGAGACTATATGATCATTAGTAAAAACAGCGAAATGGACAATTCCTATCAAAACAGTGAAATTTACAAGTCCATCCCGGCTGTCAAAAAACATCGTGTGTATGAAGCCAATGCAGAGGAATTCTATTTTAATGACCCACTCACACTTGAATTCCAACTATCATTCTTTAAAAAGCACTTTTTAGGTAAATAAGCTGAAGCAAGGGACCTCTTCCCTTGCTTTTTTCTTGTCTGCTTCTAGCGGCAGGGACTTTTTTCCGCTACAATGACAACAAGCGAATACAAAAAGTGTGGTGCTGATTTTGTTTAAGATTCTACTGATTGAAGATGATACAACCCTCTTCCAAGAAATCAAAGAACGTCTAGTCAACTGGTCCTATGATGTCTATGGGATTCAAGATTTTCATCAGGTGCTGCAGGAATTCACGTCTGTCCAGCCTGATCTCGTCATTATTGATATACAGCTGCCAAAATACGATGGCTTTCACTGGTGCCGGATGATTCGGCATCATTCAAATGTTCCGATCATCTTCCTCTCCTCAAGAGACCACCCTGCTGATATGGTCATGTCGATGCAGCTCGGAGCCGATGATTTTGTGCAAAAGCCCTTCCACTTTGACGTACTCATTGCCAAAATTAGTGCTGTTCTTCGCCGCGTGCATGATTATAATGCAGAACCGGCCAGCCTAAAGGTATGGTGCGGCGCTGCGATTGACCTAGAAAAAAACACCGTAACAAATGATCACGGTGAGGTTGAATTAACGAAAAATGAGTTATTTATTCTCAAGGAATTGATTCAGCATAAAAATCATATCGTCAGCCGTGAATCACTCATTCAAGCATTGTGGGAGGATGAACGGTTTGTCAGTGACAATACACTGACTGTAAACGTCAACCGCCTCAGAAAAAAACTAGACGAGATCTCCCTTGGCGCCTTCATTGAGACAAAAGTGGGTCAAGGCTATCTTGCAAAGGAAAAGGATGATCAATGATGCTGCAAGCATTTTTAAAAGAACGAAGAAGCTGGATTCTTTTCTTTCTTAGTTTGCAGCTCCTCATTCTGTTTGTTGCTTATTTGGATACGACCATTCCAATCGCTTCTCTTTTTTATATTGTGCTATTGTCTACATTTCTCATGATTGTCTTTCTCTTTTTTCGATATCGAAAAGAAACGGCTTATTATGAGAGGCTCAAAGAATGGGATGATGACATTGAACATCAAATGCGGCTAACCCCCTCTTCCCCATTTGAGCAGCTCATCCATGATGCGACGTCAGAGCAAATTGCACGCTACCGGCGGATGGCAGCAGAGCAGAAAATCGCTCTTGAAGAAGAAAAAGATGAATTGCTCTCTTGGATACATGAGGTCAAAACACCGCTTACAGCGATGCGTTTAATGATTGACCGCTTAACAGATCAGCCGCTGAAATCAAATATGACGTATGAGTGGCTCAGAATCCATTTATTACTTGATGCCCAGCTGCACCAAAGCAGAGTACGTCATATCGAAAATGATTTATTCATTGAAAAGCTGGACCTGCAAAGCATCATAGCGAAAGAAATCAAGGCTCTCCAATCATGGTGTATGCAAAAAGGAATCGGCTTTGAGCTGACGCTGGAGGAACGTACCGTATTAAGTGATATAAAATGGTTATCCTTTATGATCAGACAGGTACTCACAAATGCAGTCAAATACAGCCATTCTTCCGATATTGTCATTGAAAGCAAGCAAATAGATGAAAAAGTCATGCTGACGATCACAGATCAAGGCAGAGGAATTGATCCAAGAGACATCTCTCGTATTTTTGAAAAAGGCTTTACCTCAACAAGACATCACAATGACACCGCCTCAACAGGAATGGGGCTCTATTTAACGAAAAAAGGAGCAGACGCTCTTCAGATCACGATCGAGGTCAACTCCACGATAGATGAAGGTACAACCTTCACCTTCATCTTTCCGAAAAAGAATGATTTTGTTCATATTGCGAGCATGTAGCAATCGCAATCTCTTCGCGGCTGTCAAAACTTGCGCGAAGAGATTGCGGTGGTTTACTTAGGAAATACTCCCCGCTTCTTGGCGAAAAACATCTCCCATCTGTCTCCGTCTATAAATACTTAAGATCAGCCCAACAGCCATCATTTCTAGAAGAATATGTGAACCTCCATAACTCATGAAAGGCATAGACACTCCAGATAAAGGCAGAAAGCCAAAGTTTGTGAAAATGCTTAAGAGACATTTTGCTGCAAACACAGCGGCTAAACCTGTCATGACCATTTTGCCATAAGCCATTTTCACTCGTTTTGCTGTATGAAATACTCTGTAAATAAAGATGACAAACAACATGAGCGCAATGAGCCCTGCGAACCAGCCAAATGAATAAATGATATATGTAAACATCCAATCCGTGTGAACTTCTGACATGGCATAAGGGGTGATCTGAAGCCCGTTTGAGCTGAATTCATGAACTCTATAAAAGGAAAGGTGCCCATCTGCTTGAAAAAGAGAAAATAATTCAACCATCAGATATAAAATGCCTGCTGCTGTCAGCATAATGATTTGCCATAAACTTGCGCTAGACACATACATCACGGTTAAGCACATGACCAGACAGATAACGGTCGCAGGAAGAAAACCAATCGTACTGATTAAAATAATCGGTAAAGCCATAATCCCTACTCCAAGCCAAGCTTTGAGCCCATTCTCCCAACTCCAATTGTGAAAGATACCTGCTAAAGAAATAGCTAGAAGAAAAGGCATAATCTCAGTCAAATTTATTGATACATCACTTATTCTTAAAAAAAGTATACCGTTCACTCTTGCCCCGAACATCATCGAAAAAATCAGCATTCCGAGTGTCCCAATGTATAAATGCCAAGAGTATTTCAATAAGCGCCGATAATCGAATGAAAACAAACCAAACATAAGCACTAGACCCACTAAATAAAAGGCAAGGCTTTTATAAAAAATGTTCATGTTTTGAAGATTTGTAAAATCTGAATGAAACTGCAAAAAGTACATCACAAACAGCCCGCAAAAACAAGTGGCTAACACTAGAAGAATCATTTTAAAATCCATTTGGGTTTTATGAGTTTCATGAAGCTGCATTCCAAGAATTTCCGCATCACCAATTTGGTTCAACGCTTGATCTACCGCCTCTTCTTCAGACACCCCAGCATTCATTGCTTCCTCTTTTAGTGTGTATAAATGATCCATCAGTTCAAGCTTTACACTCGAATGAACATCTTTATTTTTAATTCGTTTACATACACTTTTGACATACTTCTCGAACTTTTTATCTAATCCCATGCGATTTTCTCTCCATTCAAAACGCCATCAACTGCATGTTTAAATACTTTCCATTCTTCTTTCTTTTCCTGTATCAATGCTTTCCCTTGTTCATTGATTTTGTAATACTTTCTTTTCCGGTTGCCACTCCCTTCGCCCCAGTAAGAGATAATGAATTCTTTCGCCTCCAAATTGTGCAAAATAGGATAGATTGTCCCTTCTTTAAAACTGAAAATCCCTTCCGACTTCGCCTCCAATTCTTTAATCATTTCATATCCATACATTGGTCTTTCATTTAATAAGCTTAATATAAGGGTAGATGTACTTCCCTTTAGAAGCTCTTTACTCACTTTCATTCTTAGTTACCTCCAATACATAGATTTACTATGCATATATTCAATATGCATATCATACATGAATAAAATGACCATGTAAAGCTTCCAAACAACATCATGACATGAAAAATCAGAGAAGATTGATACATAAGAGTAAAAAACAGATAAAATAAATGGGGAAAGAAAACTCATCCTGATAAGAAACTGGTATACATACAATTTGTTTAAAAAACAGGCATGTGACAACAATGTCACATGCTCGTCTATTTTGTTCGCCAAATCGAAGGACGTCCAGCAGGCTTCTTTTTATACTAGAGATATCAATTAAAAGAAAAAGGGGTTCAGCAAATGAACATTTTAGAAGCTCGCAAAATTTATAAAAGCTATGGAAATAAATTCAACAAACAAGAGGTGCTGAGCGGTATTGATTTGAACATTGAAGCCGGGGAATTTGTCAGTATTATGGGGCCATCAGGCTCGGGGAAAACAACCCTTCTGAACGTATTGTCGTCTATCGATCATGTGTCCAGCGGATCCATTCGTATTGCAGATGCTGAGATGACGCAAATGAAGGATCAGCAGCTTGCGGAATTTAGAAAAAAGCAGCTTGGCTTTGTTTTTCAAGATTATAATTTACTTGATACACTCACGGTCAAAGAAAATATTCTTTTGCCTTTATCCATCTCCAAAACACCAAAAAAAGAAGCTTTTGAACGTTTTCAGCAGCTCGCAGAAGACATGGGGATTTATGAACTAAGAGACAAATACCCGAATGAACTCTCTGGTGGACAAAAGCAGCGGACATCGGCGGTGCGTGCCTTCATTCATGAACCAAGTCTTATTTTCGCTGATGAACCTACAGGGGCACTTGATTCCAAATCTGCATCTGACCTGCTCAACAAGCTGCAAGATTTCAATCGTAAACGAAAAGCGACCATTGTGATGGTGACACATGATCCTGTCGCAGCCAGCTATTCAAGCCGCGTCATTTTTATCAAGGATGGACAGATTTATACACAGTTGAATAAAGGCGCTTTAGAAAGAAAAATGTTTTTCGAGGATATTATGAAAACGCAAGGTGTCTTAGGCGGTGTGAAGCATGAACATTAATCAGCTCATCTTCCGTAACCTGAAGAAAAATTTGAAGAATTACTATTTATATGTGTTTGCTCTCGTGTTTAGTGTCGCGCTCTATTTTTCCTTTGTCACCTTGCAGTACTCACCAGCACTTGATGATGTAAAAGGCTCCATTAAGGGCGGTGCGGCGATCAAAGCCGCTTCTGTACTACTCATTGCCATTGTTGGGATCTTCCTGTTATATGCGAACAGCATTTTTATTAAACGCAGAGGGAGAGAAATAGGCCTCCTTCAGCTCATTGGCATGACGAAACAAAAAATTGCCAAACTGCTTAATGCAGAAAATTTTATTCTATACGTATTCTCCATGGGTGTTGGCATCATAGCTGGATTTATCGGTTCAAAACTCATGCTGATGGTGCTATTTAAAGTAACCGGCGTCAGCGCCATCGCCAACCTGCACTTTTCAGGCAGGGCCCTTTTACAGACACTTATCGTCTTTTTCATCATCTATGGATTAATCATGTTAAGAAATAGATGGTTTATTAATAGACAGACCATTTTATCTTTGTTTAGAACAACATCTTCGACAGAACAGCGTGTGAAAAAGATCTCTGTGTTTGAAATCATCATTGGGGTTTTCGGTATTGTCCTGATCAGCTCAGGCTATTATATTTCTTCTAAGCTTTTTACCGGGTCATATACGTCGATGCTTGAGTTACTTTTAGCCATGATTTATATTCTAGCCTCTGTCATCATCGGTACCTTTCTTTTTTACAAAGGCTCTGTTTCTTTCATTGCCAATATCGTACGTAAAAGAAAAAATGGCTATCTCGCCATTCATGAAGTGTTATCTTTGTCATCCATTATGTTCCGGCTAAAATCAAATGCACTGCTTTTAACGATTATTACAACCGTATCTGCACTTGCCATCGGTTTGCTGGCTCTTAGCTACATTTCCTATTACTCAGCAGAAAAAACCGCTGAGCAGCAAATTCCAGCTCATTTCGTCATGGGCTCAGAAAAAGAAGCAGCAACCTTCACTCGTGCACTTTCTGACAAACATATTGCTTATGATCAAAAGCAGGTCAAAGTGATTCAAGCAAAATTTGATGCGAAAAAAATCATGGATTCAGAGTTGAAAAATATGAATAATGATCCAGGCGTATTGACACTGCCTGTGATCAGTGAGAAAAACGCACCAAATATTCATGTGGAGAAAAGCGAAGTGATTTTAAGCGGCTACAGTGATCTATTAAAGAAATTCATGCCGATTCAAAGCTCAGGCGATGTGAAGCTTCTCATCAAGGAGCCTGTTGATTTGAAAGTCATGGATATGAAGAAAGATTATCTCATTTCTTACAACTTCACTTTTGGCGGTCTGCCTGTTGCCGTCGTGAGTCAAAATGTTTTTGAGGAGCTCGACAAGCAGAAAGATCCAAAGCTGCAGCTTGAGAATAGCCAATATAACGCAGTTAATATAAAAGATGATAAAAATCTTGAACAAGCAAATAGCGTGTTTACATCTTTAAAACTAAGTGACAAAAGCATGTCTCAATTAGCTTCAGCTCAGCAGCAAAAACAAACAATAGGACTAATGATGTTTGTGGTCGGATTTTTAGGTCTCAGCTTCCTTGTCACATCAGGCTGCATTTTATACTTTAAACAAATGAATGAAAGTGAAGAGGAACAAAGCTCCTACACGATCTTGCGTAAGCTTGGTTTTACTGAGAAGGATCTATTAAAAGGCATCCGGCTTAAACAGCTGTTTAACTTTGGGATTCCGCTCATCATCGGATTGCTGCACAGCTACTTTGCTGTACAATCAGGCTGGTTTTTGTTCGGCGGAGAATTGTGGACTCCAATGCTCATCGTCATGTCGATTTACACTGCCCTCTATTCTGTCTTCGGATTTCTGTCTGTCCAATATTATAAAAAGGTCATTAAAGAATCCTTGTAATCAATTCCCCATAGGCATCGCCTATGGGGTTATTTTATTTACGAAGGTGTTGATTCAAACTTGTGTGATAAAATATGGTCTCTTGCTGCATAAGCTTTTCGTTTGACCTCTTCTAGATTCACACCGACAAGCTTTCCGTTTTGTTTCACGGCTTTTCCAGCCACATAAACAGAATCAACATTTGAAGGGTGTGCCGTTTGGACAACCGCGCCAGCCGGATCTGTCATCGGCAGAAGATTCATGCTTGTCCGGTCGATTAGGATGAAATCAGCTTCTTTCCCAGGTGTAAGCGACCCAATTTTATGATCGAGCTGTAATGCACGAGCGCCATTGATCGTCGCAGCCTCAAGCATTTGATGAGCAGACAGCCCAAGTTCAGGCCCCGGCATGATCCCATCCATTAACAACGATTGATTTTGGATCGCGCGCTCTGCTTGAAGTCCGAATTTCATTTGGGCAAACAAATCTCCTCCTGTCGCTGTCACTACGTCTACACCGAGCGTTGGAAGAACACCTTGTGCAATCGCAAGTCCTGTGACAGGATAACCGTGACCCATCATCATTTCAATTTCAGGGGTAATGGATATGGAGCTTCCGCTGTCTGCCAGCATCTTCATTTGATCCGCATCAATTGCATTAATATGCACCATGTTCAAATCCGGTCCGAGTAACCCTGCTTTATGAAGCCGCTCAATCGATCGATCCTCCGCTCCCCAATTCCCAAAGCCGATGTGCATACTGCATAGAGCATCTAGAGACCGGGCTGTTTCAATTTCAAATACCGACGTCTCCCATGAAGAAAACTCTGGTCCACGAATCGCAAGTCCCATTGTTAAAAGCTGATCTGATGATTGAAAATGCGCTTTTTTCACACGTGCTGCGTCCTCCATATTGGTGAGCGTACTCTCTCTATCCCAATATTCAGCATCTCCAGAGGAACCAAAAGCAAAAACAGCTCGAATACCCGCATCTTTTAATCCTTCAATGAGCTCTTCTGTATGATCCATTGAATTGATCATCGTCCAGTCTAGAAATGTGGTCACGCCTGCATCTAAAGCCTCTAATGCCCCTAAATAATTGGCGATTCGATCGTCGGATGGGCGTCTCATCGATCCATAGTTGCCATAATAGATTTTGCTCAAATATGTCTGCAAAGACCAATCTGTTCCTATGCCCCGGATGACAGACTGCCACACATGCCGATGTGTATCTACAAGACCTGGCATGATGACCATATCAGATGCATCAACAATGTCAGCATCACTTACTTCAATTGAAGGTCCAACTTCTAAAATATGTTTCCCTTCAATTAATAAATCTCCCTTTTCAAGAAAACCTAAAGATGGATCCAGTGTTAAAAGAGCTGCATCTTTAAACAATGTTTTCTTCATCCATATCCCCCTTTTCAAATGACGAGGATGAGTGACCCCGCCTCAATGTCATTTTAAAACATAACAGGATCAAATTAGAAGAAAAGTGACTTATCTCAACATATGAAGAGCAGACGTTTCTGAAATAGTTCTTTCGATCATCCCAAACTCAAAGAATTTCATAGGTTTGATTCCGATATATTGTAAGACTGCTACACTTCCAACATAAAAAAAGCGCAGGATCATTACGTCCAAACGCTTCTTTGTTTGATTCTCTATGTACCTTTACACAATCAATTGATACGCAATGTATAACGCAACCAGCCAGATCATGACCGCTGAAGCCTTATTAATACGGTTCATCCATTTGCCGTTTGTATCTAACTTTCCTAACATCTTCCCTAAAAGGGCGAGCCCAATAAACCATAACCAGGACACGATGATACAGGCAAGTGTAAACGCCAGATTTTCTGCTCCGCTATATTGCAGCGAATTCGTACCAATGACACCAATCGTATCGAGAATCGCGTGGGGATTTAAAAGAGAAACTGAACAAGCAAATAAAATTTGTTTTCTTGCAGGCATTAATTTCTGCTTCTCTTGATCCCCTGCTGATGAGCTTGTGTTCCATACAGACCATCCCATATAAACTAAAAAACAGAAACCAATGATATAAAGACCGATTTGCAGCACTGGAATGGTAAACACCACAACAGAAACACCTATGACAGCTAAAGCAATTAAAAGTGTGTCACAAAGAGCAGCCGTGATGACGACAGGCAATGCTCGATATAATCGAGGCTGCAGCGCTCCTTGTTGAAATACAAATACATTTTGTGCGCCCAAAGGTAAAATGAGACCAAAGGCAAGTACAATTCCATGAATGATCGCAATGGACATCTACTAACATTCTCCTTTTTCAGCAATTCCTACACATTTTAACATAAAACATTATGCTCACTTTCAACGAATTTGATTTTCCATACAAAAAAGCGCTGGATGCTTCCATCCATACGCTTCTCACTTCTTTATGATTGACCTTTTCGTGCAAGCTCTCTTTCTCTCAGCTCTACACGGCGAATTTTCGCTGACGGTGTTTTTGGCAGTTCGTCAATGAATTCGATTTCTCTTGGGTATTTGTATGGTGCTGTTGTGTTTTTCACATGTGTTTGCAGCTCTTTGATCAATTCATCACTTTGCACAGTTCCATCACGAAGGACGACGTATGCTTTCACGATTGATCCTCTGATTTCATCCGGGCTTGCCACAACTGCACATTCCTTCACTGCTGGATGCTTGATCAGCGCATCCTCTACTTCAAACGGTCCAATTGTATAGCCTGAGCTGACAATGATGTCATCTCTGCGGCTTTCAAACCAGAAGTACCCATCTTCGTCTTTTTTCGCGCGGTCACCCGTAATAAAGTAATTGCCGCGGCGCTGCGCCTTTGTACGCTCTTCGTCTTTATAGTATTCCTTAAATAAAGCCGGCGTTTCAAGATGGACCGCAATGTCACCAATTTCTCCAGGTGCGC
Source organism: Bacillus sp. FSL M8-0350 (assembly GCF_038593345.1). Taxonomy (NCBI): domain Bacteria; kingdom Bacillati; phylum Bacillota; class Bacilli; order Caryophanales; family Bacillaceae; genus Bacillus; species Bacillus sp. FSL M8-0350. The sequence continues at coordinate 2,757,639 of NZ_CP151985.1, forward strand.
AGATGTTTCCATCCTCATCAATGATGTCTACTTCGTTGCCAGGGGTTGGTTTTCCCATACTGCCTGGCTTGATGTCCATTCCTTTTAGCACCCCTACGAGCAGTGTGCTTTCAGTTTGGCCATAGCCGTCTCGTACTTCTATATCGAAATGCTTTTTGAATGTATCAATGACTTCACGGTTCAGCGGCTCTCCCGCAGAAACAGCACTATGCAGCTTTGGCAGCTCATACTGACTTAAATCATCTACTTTTGCCATAAAGCGATATTCTGTCGGTGTACAGCATAGGACATTGATTTCATTTTTTTGAAGCAGCTCTAAGTATGTATTTGGATTGAATTTCCCTCCATACACAAAGCCTTCTGCTCCACTTCCTAACACAGATAAGAGGGGGCTCCACACCCATTTTTGCCAGCCTGGTCCTGCTGTTGCCCATACTTTATCTCCTTCACTAATGGAGAGCCATGCTTTTGCAGCTGTGCGTAAATGTGCATACGCCCATCCGTGTGTATGAACAACCCCTTTTGGGTTCCCTGTTGTACCTGATGTGTAGGATAAAAACGCCATGTCTGTGCGCTTTGTATCTCCCAATTCAAGTTCGTTTGATTGCTCTTCTTTTTGCGCTAGAATGTTTCTCCAGCCATGATCGTTTTCACCGATTGAGAATGTTTTAAAATCGTTTGGCTGTTTGGTTCCGTCGAACGATTGAATGAATGAAGAGTAAACGATCGCTCCCTTTGCTTCTGCATGTTCAATTCGATAATCTATATCTTTTGCACGCAGCATTTCTGAACAAGGAATCACGACCATTCCTGTTTTCAAAATCGCTAAATAAATGCTGTATGCCTCGAGCATGCGCGGCACCATCACAATGATTTTATCGCCTTTTTTGAAGCCTGCTTTTAATAAAACATGTCCAATTTTATTTGCCTCTTCCACTAATGCTGCATACGTCACATGCGCTTCGTGGCCATTGCCGTCCTGCCAGTGCAGGGCCATTTTCTCCTTGTCATGACTGAACGCTTCAATCTCGCTGACTAAGTTATATTGTTCTGGTGCAATTAAGTCTTCTCTTTTCATGGTACAGCTCCTTTTAGCCTCTTTCTTATGAAACGAAACATGTTTCAATTTACCTATTTTAACACTCATAACTGAAAAATGCTTGAATTAGGACCTACTCCTAGTATTATGCCATAATTTTTTTCATCCGTCTTCTTTTTTAAAAATATTCTAACTATTTATATGTACAAAAAGAAAAGAGCGGGAAGGATCCCGCTCATAAGCCATAGCTTTTAAATTGTGTGTCTTAGAAAGATCCGCCACCCATATGTTGTTGAGCGTAAGATACAAGACGCTTAGTGATTTCTCCACCAACTGATCCGTTAGCGCGAGATGTAGTTTCTGCACCAAGGTTTACACCAAATTCAGAAGCGATTTCGTACTTCATTTGGTCGATAGCTTGTGCAGCGCCTGGTACTAGTAATTGGTTAGAACTGCTTTGTCTGTTTTGTTGAGCCATGTGTTCTCACCTCCTTGTGAATATAGAATGTGTAGAAACACATGACTTCATGCGATTGATTTTATGGTAATTATTATGAAATTATCGTTTTAGAATAAATCAGCGAATTCGTCTGCTGCTTTCTTTTCATTTGTCACAATAATTGTTTCAATTTGCTCTACTGCCTCGTCCAGCATCGGCTCGAAATCAGCAAAGCTTTCGTAGCGTTCTACCTTCTCAAGCTTTGGTTTTGTTTTAGGGGACGGCGGCGTAAAGATCGTACAGCAATCCTCGAAAGGCTGAATGCTTGTATCGTATGTGCCAATTCTTCTCGCTTCATCAATAATGTCATTTTTATCGACAGCAATGAGCGGGCGGATAATTGGTGTATTGGTCACATGGTTAATGGCATACATGCTTTCAAGTGTCTGACTTGCCACTTGACCAAGGCTTTCTCCGGTAATAATCGCAAGGGCATCGCACTTTTCTCTTATTTTGTCAGCTATTTTCAGCATCATTCTTCTTGTTGATGTCATCGTATAGTTTTCAGGTACTTGTTTGTGAATCAGCTCTTGAATTTTTGTAAAAGGTACGATGTGAAGCTTCACTTCGCCTCCATATGCTGCCAAGCATTCTGCAAGATCAATGACCTTTTGTTTGGCACGTTCACTTGTATACGGCGGACTAAAGAAATGCACAGCTTCAATTTCAATTCCGCGTTTCATTGCTTGATAGCCGGCAACCGGGCTGTCAAAGCCGCCGGAAAGCATGAGCATCGCTCTTCCGCTAGAACCGACCGGCAGGCCGCCTGCACCTTTAACATCTTTAAATGTAATGTACGTTGCGTTCTCTCTGATTTCTATGCGTAAATGCACATCCGGCTGTTTCACATTGACCGTTAAGTTTTCCGTATTCCTTAGAACATGTCCGCCAATTTCACGGTTCATTTCATTTGAATCAAGTTCAAATTGTTTATAAGAGCGTTTCGTTGAGACTTTAAATGTATTTCCTTGTTCATACACTTCCTGTACCGCTGTTAGTGCCGCTTCTTTAATCGCATCTAGATTCGTCTCACATTTAACCGCAAGACTAAAGCTCTGAATGCCAAATACACTTTTGAGCTGTTCTGAAATTGGTTCAGGGTCTTCTCCGTTCAGCATAATCGTGATGCGGTCTCTATCAGATGCAACCTTTAATGCTTCAAAATCCTTTAGGACGAATCGAATGTGCTGTCTTAGTTTTTCAATAAATTTCTTTCTATTCTTCCCTTTTGTTGAGATCTCACCAAAACGGACTAAAATATGATCATATTTCATGCTGTTATCTCATTCCTTTTAATTTTTTCACACTTTGTGCGATCGATGTGATGATTTGCGGCGTTAGCTCTGGTCCTTGTCCATACGTCAAGCTGATTCTCATACTGCTTTTGGCTACTTCCTCTGGTTTTCCCATTGCCAGCAGGACACGGCTTGGCTCTTTTTTCTTTGCTGAGCAGGCAGAGGTTGTAGAAACATATATGCCTTCTTTTTCAAGCATATGGAGGAGGACCTCAATTTGAATACCCGGCACTGAAAAATTCACAATGTGCGGCGCACTTTGCGCCCTCGGTGTATTCATCACAATACCTTCTACCTCTCCAAGCTGTTTTTGCAGCTGCGTTTTTAAGTTCAGCATCTCATTATGATACTTGTCAAGCTGTTCAAATGATTGTTTCATGGCTTTTGCTAAGCTGACAGCTCCAGCAGGGTTTTCAGTACCTGAACGAAGTCCTAATTCCTGCTCTCCCCCAGTAATGAAAGGGGCGAGAGTGACATCTTTCTTTAAAAAGAGTGCTCCAGTGCCTTTTAAACCATGAATTTTATGGCCTGACATCGTCAAAAGGTCTACATCCAGCTGTTTATTGAGTGCTACCTTGCACATTCCCTGCACCCCGTCGACATGAAAAAGTGCGTTTTCGGCATGCTCACGAATGATGCCAGCAGCCTCTTCAATCGGCTGGATGGCACCGGTTTCGTTATTGACGTGCATCATGCTGACAAGCACTGTATCAGGGCGAAGCACTTCTTTTAAATGAGTCATATCTGCATGGCCATGCTCATTTACTTGAATATAGGAGATGTCAAAGCCAAATAACGCCTTCAGCTGTTCAAACGATTCAATAACAGAAGGATGCTCAATTGCTGTGGTCACAATATGCTTGCCCCGGTTCATTTTGGCAAGTGCTGCCCCTTTAATGGCAATGTTATTCGCTTCTGTTGCACCAGAAGTAAAAATAATCTCATATTGTTTCAAGCCCGTGTAGTGAAGCATTTGTTTTCTCGTTTCATTTAACAGCCGGCTTGCATCAATTCCGAGCTGATGAAGCGAAGATGGATTTCCAAAATAACGTTCACTCACTTGCTGATATACTTGTAAAACCTCAGGGTACGGTTTTGTGGTTGCACTATTATCAAGATACATCATGGCGAAACTCCTTATCCTCTTGCGTTTAACTAATATGATCCGAATTCCCTTTTATTTCAATATAAAGCGGTATATTGACAACCTCATCAATTCACTATATCATGCATAGTGCCATTGTCATATTTTTTCCTAAATTGACAGAATATTTAAACATGGCGGAAAAATAAAATAATAGGGGGATAACCTTATGAATAATAAGTTAAGTCAAACAGACACATTAGCCATCGGCTTAATGTTGTTTGCACTCTTTTTCGGCGCAGGCAATATGATATTCCCTCCTGTACTTGGACAGTACGCAGGTGAAAACGTATGGCTTGCGATCGGTGGATTTTTACTGACAGGAGTTGGACTTCCGCTCTTAGGTGTCATCGCCGTTGCCCTGACAGGAACTGGTGCAAAAGGGCTTGCTGACAAAGCTCATCCTACATTCGGTACCATTTTCACCGTCATTTTATATTTATCCATTGGGCCTTTCTTTGCGATCCCTCGTACTGGAACGGTTTCTTATGAAATTGGGCTGGCGCCGTTTCTGTCTGAAGCGCAGTCTGAATCATGGATTCCATTATTCTTGTTTTCGATTGCTTTTTTCGGCATTACCTATGCTCTTGCTTTAAATCCATCGAAGCTTGTTGACCGAATCGGTAAAATTTTAACACCAATTTTACTCGCTGTCATTGCTTTAATTGTGATCAAAGCGATCGCGACACCAATGGGTGGAATTGGCAGTCCGCATCCAACCTATGAAGGAAGCCCGCTGTTTACCGGCTTTTTAGAAGGCTACAAAACGATGGATGCTCTTGCTTCAATCGTTTTCGGAATTGTCGTTGTCACGGCTGTGAAAGAGCGTGGTATGACAGAACGAAAATCGATTGCCGCAGCCTGTATTAAAGCAGGGCTTGTCGCAGCTGCTGGACTAGCTCTTGTGTACATATCACTCGCTTATGTCGGAGCGTCAAGTCCTGAGGCAACAGGTATGGTCGGGGCAAATGAAGGCGGAAAACTCCTTTCGCTTGCGGCGAACTTTTTATTTGGTTCTGCTGGTAATATTGTGCTAGGGGCTGCGATTTTATTTGCATGTTTGACCACAAGTATTGGACTTGTTTCATCCTGTGGGGAATATTTTTCTTCGCTATTTCCACGCTTTTCTTATCGCACAGTAGTTTTAGTTGTATCTTTATTCAGTACAGTTGTAGCAAACCTTGGACTAGCGCAAATTATTTCGCTCTCTGTTCCAGTTCTTGTTGCGATTTATCCGTTAGCCATCGTGATCATTCTCTTATCTTTTCTCGATCGCTGGATCAACGGAAGACGAATCATTTATATCGCTTCACTCATTTTTACAGGTATCTTTGCCGTAATCGACGGCTTAGTGGCAGCGAAGATTCCTCTTGGCGGATTAAATAAAATTTTAGAAGCTACTGTTCCTTTATACAAACTTGGGATAGGCTGGGCTATCCCTGCCGTACTTGGAGCCATTATCGGTCTTCTTATTTCTTTATTTACGAGTCCACCTAAACAGCCTGCTTAATCAAGCATCAAAACTAAAAACATCCCTTTCCATAAGAGAAAGGGATGTTTTTTTATGTTCTTCATATACTAAAATAGAAAAATTCATGACTTTTGTATGAAAACACATGTTGACATCAGGCGTACATCCTTTATAATTAGTGAATGTTAATGAAGAACCGTTTTAGCAGCTAATTAACAGAATATTTCAACATAATATTGGAGGCTTTATATTCAATGAAGGCAACATTGTCGACGAAAGATACGATTATTATAGGTTTTATGTTATTTGCTTTATTCTTCGGCGCCGGAAATATGATTTATCCACCAGAGCTTGGGCAATATGCCGGAACAAATGTATGGAAAGCAATGGGCGGATTTTTATTAACAGGTGTCGGTTTACCTCTACTCGGGATTATTGCAATTGCTTTAACAGGGCGTGATGCAAAAGGACTTGCAGATAAGGCTCACCCAGTGTTTGGAACAGCATTCACCGTCATTTTATATTTATCCATTGGACCGCTTTTCGCTATTCCGCGTACAGGAACAGTTTCGTATGAGATTGGGGCATTACCATTTTTATCAAGTGTACCAGCTTGGCTGTCCCTTCTTTTATTTACACTCGCCTTTTTCGGTATTACTTATTACCTTGCTTTAAATCCAACGAAAATCGTGGATCGTGTAGGGAAAATATTAACACCGATTAAATTTACGATCATTTTTATTATCATTGTTAAAGCCATTTTGACACCGATGGGCGTCATTGGTACACCAGATGTATCTTATAGCAACGGATCGTTTTTCAAAGGATTTTTAGAGGGCTATAAAACGATGGATGCTCTTGCTTCTATTGTATTTGGAATTGTTGTCATCAACGCGATTAAAGGGCGCGGTGTGACAAGTAAAAAGGCACTGGCTTCTGCTTGTATCAAAGCGGGTTTGATTGCAGCTGCTGGATTAACCTTCGTTTACCTGTCACTTGCGTATCTAGGCGCTTCTAGTACACATGCCATTGGATTCGTTGGAGATGGGAGCAAAATCTTGGCTCAGTCTTCTCAGTTCCTTTTCGGAAGTCTAGGAAATATTGTGTTAGGTGCTGCCATCACAGTCGCTTGTTTAACAACAAGTATCGGTCTTGTCACATCATGCGGAGAGTATTTCTCAAAGTTACTTCCTAAACTTTCTTATAAAATGGTCGTGACACTTGTTACATTATTTAGTTTCATCATTTCTAACTTTGGACTTGCTCATATTGTTGCTTTCTCTGTTCCAGTCTTAACAGCGATTTATCCGCTGGCGATTGTGATCATCGTTCTATCACTTGCTGATAAATGGCTTGGACATAGAAGACCTGTGTATGTCCTCTCGTTAATTTTAACAGGGTGCGTCAGCTTATTTGACGGCTTAGCAGCAGCAAAGCTTCCAATCGGTCCAGTAAAAGACATTTTCCAAACAGTGCTGCCTTTTTATGACCTTGGCATTGGCTGGCTTGTCCCTGCGATACTTGGGGTCGCCATTGGGTTCGTGATCTCACTTTTCACTTCTTCTGCTTCAGAAGAACGCCAGAAACAGGCATCATAATACAAAAAAAGCTGAAGTCCTATCAATGGACTTCAGCTTTTTTATTGATGCTGATATTCTTTTTCGTGCTGAGCTAATAGCTTCTGAACGGCTCCAGGTGATGCTTTTTCAACAGCTGCTGCTGCTACATCAAATGAACCATTATAATCGTACGCATAAAATCTTCGCTCTGCCTCTTTTAGTTGTTCTGAAAGAATATGATTTTGGCTTCTAAAACGATTGCCATATTGAATGATTCGTTCAATTTGATCCACTTTAGTGAGCATTTCTTCCGTCTCATTCACAACATGTCTCACTGTGTCGGAGGCTTCTTTTAATTGCCCATTCACAGCTGGCATGTTGAGCGGCAGGTTCTCCAGCTGCTCGTGCACTTGCTGAATCATCTCCTGCGCTTTTTCAGCCTGCTCTTTCATATCAGCAGGTATACCTGGAATATTGCTTTTTTGCAGCTGACGCACTGTATCTGTCAGCATCGTTTTGAGCTCAGCCAGTGTTTCTCTCGCTTGCAGCTCTTCTTTTCTTAATGATTGAAGATGATCCTTAAATGTATCATGCAATGCTTTTGCATCATCGATAAAGGTCTCAAGCTGATTGATTTCATTCATTAATAATGAATATGCGACATGGTCACGATCAAGCTTCTCGCGAATTTGTTTCATGAGCTTTTCAATTTCTTCTAAGCGTTTTTCGAACGCCTTCTGTTGATCAAGCTCTCCGGCTGTCAGCTTGTAGCTTTCTTTTACAAGAGCTGTTTCTGCCTTTGTTTGGGTGTGATCCTGCTCGAGCTTTTCAAATGCTTCCGTCAGCTCAGGCATTTTACTTTTGATTTCCTGACCTGCTTCTACTTCCGCTTCCAGCTGATCATACAGCGTCTGAATGGCATCATCAATCATTTGCAAAATGCTTGATGCTTCTTCCAGATTGAGTTCATCAATCAGTAGTTTTTCCGCACGGGTCAGCTGTTTGTTTAAGTTCTCAAGCTCTTTAGTGATCTGGATGTGCTCGAGCTTGTAGCCTTTGTCTGTCATTTCTTTATATCCGTCTTTCAGCTTCGTCAGCTGGCCTGGTACGGTTTGTTTGCAGTCTGCAATGAGCTTCGGTACATCATTGATATACAGCTGAAGCTGATCGAGTCTGCGGTCTTGCTCAAGCAAAATCTTTCTTGCTTTCATATAGTTGCCGTTTTCTGTCTCTTCTTCGTACTGCTTGATCCCTTCCCAAGCTTCATCTAAGTCCTGCTCCATTTTGTCATAAAGGGTGCCGTATAAATGGCTGTACGCAAGCAGATTTTTTCGAACTGTTTGATATTGTTCTTTGACCTTTTCAATGTCCTTGCGATTTTGCTCCTCGCTTGTGACAAGGTCTGCAATCTCTTTTAAAATGTCTTCAATGTTCGAATCAGCAGCACTCAGCAAGTCCTCAATGTGCGTAAGAACCTGCTTGGCTTTGGAGAATCGATATTTATCAGAATACTCTTCTGCATCATATAATAGCTCCTCTACCTTTGGAAGATGGGCTGTGACGATATCGTCCCACTCTGCACGCCATCTTTCAAAAAATTGCTCTGTTTCTCCGGTCATTTTTAAATGTTTGATCTTTGAAATTTCTTCTACAATTGATCTGTTTAAAATTTCAATTTTCCATGCTTCCAATCGGTCAATCTCTTTATATATATTTTTTCGCAGAAAATAACCGACTGAAAACAAAGCAAGCAAAATGACAATTAAACCGATGATTAACTCCATAATGAGCCCCCTTGTTGTGATCTAAGTGATGTCAGGGTAAAAGTGTCCCGAGTAGACCTGAGAACCCTTTCGTGTCCGCTTTGCATTTGTTTTTTTATAAGCAGGATCGTATGTTTTCCAATACCATCCATTCACGGTTTTATGTATGTTTTTTCAAGAAAGTATTTGTGCGCTTTCTATCATTTGATCACACGTATCAATGTGACCTGCTTTTATGTATGCGGAAGCTGTCGTTTTCATTGTTATTATGATACCATGTAACCAGCATTTTTGGTCATGATTTTTCATTATTTTCGCTGATAAACATCACGTTTTTCAAAATATCGACAAGAGGTGACGACATGCTGAAACAAGATGCACATCTACATACACCGTTTTGCCCGCACGGTTCGCTTGATTCTTTTCATTCTTATATTGAAAAAGCCATTAAAAAGGGATTTGATTCCATAACCTTTACCGAGCATGCCCCGCTGCCTCCATCGTTTCAAGATCCAACACCTGAGCAGGATAGTGCCATGAAGCTCCAAGACCTTGAAGCGTATATAACGAAACTGGCTCAGCTGAAACAAGAATACAAAGGACAATTAATAGTAAAAACTGGGCTTGAGGTTGACTTTATCAAAGAGTATGAAGAGGAAACAAGAACCTTTTTAGACTGCTACGGTCCGGAACTAGACGACGCCATTTTATCTGTTCACTTTCTTCCTGCTGGCGATGATTATATTTGCCTTGATTTTGACGAGCATGCCTTCCAGCAGCTAATAAGCATCTATGGCAGCATCGAACAGGTCTATCAAAGCTACTATGACCAAATTCATTCTTCTATTCTATCATCTTTAGGCCAATATAAGCCAAAGAGAATCGGTCATATCACCCTTGTCCAGAAATTCAAACAGCTTTTTCCATATGAAATGTCACCTGAACTTTGTCAAAAGGTCACCCTTTGCCTTGAAGAAACGGCAAAAAAAGGCATGTCCTTAGATTTTAATACATCAGGTCTTCGTAAAACATATGCCAGAAGTATCTATTTAGATCAATGGATGATAGACCTTGCAAAAAAGAAAAAAATTCCGCTCATATTCGGCTCTGATGCCCATCAAGCGGAAGATCTCGGATATGCGTATGATCAATTCGAGGACATCATGAGGTTCAGATGAGAATCTAGTGCCGGCTCTTTTGGTTCTAACAGATAATGAAGCGAGCGGCTCAGCTCCTTAAAGTACATTTGATAGAAATACGGCTCACTTGGGTTCAAATAAAGCACCTCTGTTAAATATTGCGGCTGTAAATATGGCATCATGAGAAGTGATTTAAGCTGAATCATAAAGGATGCGAGTGAAAGCTGCTCACAAATAACATGGGTGCTTTTTCCTTTTTCAATGATGAGCTGAAACAAATACTTTTCTTTTGTTAAATATGTCGACATGATTTCTCTGATGAGTGTCGAATCAATCGTCACCTCCCGATAAACGAAACGGGTTAATTGACGGTGCTTGTGCTGATAAGATAAAATATCAAAAACCACATGTAGTAAGCATTCTTTTGCATGACGGGTTTCCATGTGATGGAGATGTGATTCAATCATGTGAATGTAACCTTCATAAAAATCGGATACGAGCTGCTCAAGCAGCCCTCCTTTTCCTTGAAAGTAATAAGAAATGTGGGCAACGTTGACGTTTGCTTCCTTCGCAATCTCACGGACAGAGGTTCCAGAAAATCCTTTTTGGTTAAAAAGTCTGATGGCAGCATCCATAATACGGTCTTTTGTTTGCACGGTTGTTGATGTTTTCATCCGCTCACCCCTCTTCATGTGTACATACTTCAAGATGAAGGCGGAAGTTCCTTTTACAATTGCTCGACAAATCCCACATGCGAGACGCAAGTTATGTATTTTTAAGATAGAAAGTAGGAGATTTTCATGTTTCATGTCGAAAAACAGTCTGGCGATCCTTCAAAAGACTATCATTTGCTTGTCAAACAGGTAGAAGCCATTACAGATGGTGAACCTGATCTGATTGCCAACTTGGCAAATGCAGCTGCGCTGCTCTATCACTCACTTCCTGAAGTCAATTGGGCAGGGTTTTATTTAGCAAAGGGCGGCGAGCTTGTGCTTGGACCATTTAACGGACTGCCTGCATGTGTGCGCATCCCTTCTGGAAAAGGCGTTTGCGGTACAGCGTTTGCGACAGGTGAAGTGCAGCGTATCGCTGATGTCCATGCATTCCCTGGACATATTGCCTGTGACGCAGCATCGCAATCTGAAATAGTCATTCCGCTCAAGGTCAATGGACAGATCATTGGGGTGCTCGATATTGACAGCCCTGTGAAAGACCGCTTCAGTGAAGTAGATGAGTCCTACCTTATTCAATTTACAGAAATTCTCCAACAGGCGTTATCCGTCTCTACGGATGCGTAATCATGCAGAAAAAGCAGGCACATTGTCTGCTTTTTTATGTTTCTTTATATAATGGAGAACGTCACCTCTGTCTCTAAATAGGTTGACTTCTCCTACCCAGCGTCATATAATAGAGTTTGTGTGAAATATGGCAGCCTTTTTGTTCGGCTTTTTTGTATCATTTTGTTCCTTCTATATTATGAAGGTGTATCTTGTAACTCCCTGCTGCTGGAGCGAGGATGCATGAAAACATAATGACGAAAAAGAGGAAGAACAGACGGTTTTTATTTTTCACAAATAAAAACAATAAGGAGGAGTCACATTATGGCTCGCTATACAGGTCCAAGTTGGAAGATTTCCCGCCGTTTAGGCATTTCATTAAGCGGAACAGGTAAGGAACTTGAAAAACGCCCTTACGCTCCAGGCCCACATGGTCCAGGACAACGCAAAAAACTATCTGAATACGGTTTACAATTACAAGAGAAGCAAAAGCTTCGTCACATGTACGGTGTCAACGAACGTCAATTCCGTACACTATATGACAAAGCTGCTAAACTTCCTGGTAAACAAGGTGAAAACTTCATGATCCTTCTTGAAACTCGCCTTGACAACCTAGTATACCGTCTTGGCCTTGCTCGTACTCGCCGCCAAGCTCGTCAGCTAGTAAACCATGGTCACATCCTTGTTGATGGAAGCCGTGTAGACATCCCATCTTTCTCTGTGAAACCAGGTCAAACGATTGCTCTTCGTGAGAAATCTCAAAACCTTGCAGTAGTGAAAGAATCAGTTGAAGTAAACAACTTCGTTCCTGAATACCTTTCTTTCGATGCTGAAAAGCTTGAAGGAACTTTCACTCGTCTTCCAGAGCGTTCTGAATTAGCGCCTGAAATCAGCGAACAACTAATCGTTGAGTTCTACTCTCGTTAATTTCTTTACTTCTCTAAGAGAGAGCAAACAAACCCTAGATCCCTTGATTGTTCAAGGATTTCTAGGGTTTTTTGTATGTTCTCAATTATACATGAAATCATTTGAAGTCATCTTCCATTTTCAACACTTATTTTCCCCGGCTGCCTGCTCCATTCTTACTTCAATCAAACCTGTCTCTGTTTTTATATACAAATATAGGAAACATTTCATTGAAGTGCCTTTTTTCTATTGGTACAATCATGATAGATGACACATCAGTCGTATGGTCTTCTATAGTACTTAGATGGAGGAGTTCCATGTATAGTATCACGATTATTCTATTCTTACTTTTAACCTTATCAGTGATTGCCTATTCTCTTCTAAGAAAAAAACAGATTATCGATGAGCCGCCCAATAGATTTGCTGCAAGTCTGTTTATCTTTCTGCTCTTTTTTTCTATCTGCTTTGTGATCGCGGTTCCAAGTGTATTGCTATACATCACTGTTTTAGGCGTGAATTTTCTTTTTGGAGAAACCATCACGTATGATTCGTTTTTTTCTTTGATCTCTTTCTCTTTGTTCGTGAGTGTTATCGTCGTTTTTTGGTCACCTGTCCTTCTATTCATAGGAAAAGGACTGGCTTATCTCCTTAAACTTCCTATATGGCTCACTTATGCTTTGGAATGGGTGAGTTCTTGGATCGTTTTACATCTCTCTATCAAGTATGTCCTTTACTTAAACTTAATGAATGTATCGATAGAGGATTCCGGCGTATTGATTTTATCATTCTTTGTCAGTTTTTTATTTATTGAGATTGATCTCGTTTACTCACGTAAGAAACAACGAAAACAATCGCTGGACACATATACTTAGCATAAAAAAAGCTCCTAGATCTCTTCCTAGGAGCTTTCAAACGTTCATTCTGGACTTGTCCATTTTGCGATGAGCTGCTCTGTTGTCATGACAGTCGCAAATTCATCATGCAGGGTTGCAAGTGAGAGCCGGTGGATCGTTTCTGGGTCAAAATATGTACCATTTTGATCTATTAGTCCAAAGGCGGCTGTTGCATCTGAGATCAGATACGTATCAAAGCCAAGATTTCCGCTCATTCTTGTGGTCGTTGATACGCAGTGAGGGGTTGTTAATCCTGCGATCACGACCGTGTCAATCTGGTTTGATCTTAGATGTTCCTCTAAGTTAGTACCAATAAAGCTGCTGTTGACTTTCTTTTGTATCACCATTTCTTCCTCTAGCGGTTTAGCCATATCTTTGAAAAGGTGCCCTTCATTTGCTGGATGAAATACAGAGTCCGGATTGTCGGATGTATGCTGAACATGAATCACTTTCCAACCTTTCTCTCTCCAAAACGTTAATAGCCGGCTAATATTCTCCTCTGCCTCTAGGTTATTGCGTTCTCCCCATTTTTCATGCTCGAACGCTTTTTGTACATCGACAATGATCAAAGCCTTTTGATTCGTTTTCACAAACGCCCACCTCCGAATATTCACATTCACTACATGTAGTGTAAGGAATGGTGAACGTTTTGTACATGTTTTTATTCAGCTATGTACGATGGTCTGTTTGTGTATCATCGTTTTGCCACCCTTTTCAATATCTCTAGCTGCCATATGCCAGCTGACATCAAAAAAGACAGCATATGCCGCTGTCTTTTTTCGTTTTTTAATTCGTATTTTGTCCTCCGCCGTTCAGTCCTTCTTTAATATACCCTTTCACTTGGCTTGAGGTTAATAGACCGATATGACCAACGCCATGGATCAGGATGTTTCTTGCGCCAATTAAACGAGAGAGGCTGTTGACGACAATAAGATCTGCTGAGCTATAGACGGATGTGTAAAGAATTTTTTGATTTGGATCTGTGCCTGGTAATGCTCTGCTTGAAACGAGTCCGTTTGCTCCACCAATTGTGACAACGTTCTCAATTTTATCGCCGCCATCTAGATTCTTGATATAGTATAGCGTGTTCGCTCCACCCATACTATGAGCCACAATATCTACTTTTTTGGCACCCGTTTTGTCTAACACATCTTTGACGAATCTCGATAGACGCGGACCATTGTTGCGGTTATTTCCTGTTTTGTCTATGAAATCAATAGCATATAATTGGTTTCGATCCCAGCCTTGTGTGGCCAAATAACTTTTAATAGAAAAAAAGTTATAAGAGGCACCGCCAATGCCGTGCACCATCACAACCGGATTATGCTCAGCCGCCTTCGCCTCTTTCGGCTGGATAAACGCCATTGAACCAATCACCAATGCAAGCGCAATGAGAATTTGCAAACTCCTTTTCTTAACAAACATCACTTTCATTCCCCCTTATTCATCTTATACGACTCTATTTTATACAAGAAAAATATGTCAGAAAAGTGAACAAGGTAATGTTTATGAGATGATTTTACAAAAATATAAATAATCAAAAAGCACCTTGGACTTTTTTAAATTAAAACAAAAAGACTACGAGACCTTCTTTCTTTCATATATAATATCAATAGACTAAGAAGGTTCTACTAGATGCTATTCACTCAAACACCTGCACCACCCTACTACGCCGCGATTTTCACATCAAAACGAACAAATGTCGAGCAGAAAGAATACGCTGCTGCTGCTCAAAAAATGGAAGAATTAGCGAAAGATCTAGATGGGTTTCTTGGAATGGAAAGTGTACGAGATGAACATGGTGTTGGAATCACTGTCTCTTACTGGGATTCATTAGAATCCATCAAAGAATGGAAAGCACATACTGCACATGAGCGTGTTCAAAAAAAGGGGAAAAAAGATTGGTATGAATCCTATACAACCCGAATTTGTAAGGTAGAACATGCTTATACAAACAAAGATTCACTCCTTGAACAAGAAGCAGACGCATGAGCTGCTTCTACATAAAAAAGAAAAACACCTCAATGTATACGAACATTTGAGGTGCTTTTCCATGATGCTTACTGTTTCATACTTTATTTATACGTCACGAGGAAGTATTTCTTTTTCCCTCTTCTTAAAACGGTAAATTGGTTTTCAATTCGGTCGTCAGCGGAAAGAACATAATCTTTATCTGTTTGTCTCTCTCCGTTGATGGAGACAGCACCATTTGTAATATCTTCACGTGCTTGACGCTTTGATGGAGACAGCTTTGATTCCACAAGGATATCGACTAGTGTTAATTCTTCTGTGCTGCTTTTCTCCATTGATGGAACATCCTTAAAGCCTACTTTCACTTCTTCAGCTGTAAGAGATTTGATCTCACCTTTGAATAGCGCATTTGAGATGTTAACAGCCTGTTCTAGTGATTCACGGCCATGTACAAGTGTTGTCACTTCCTCTGCTAGACGGCGCTGCGCTTCACGCTTTTCAGGTGCTGTTTGTACTTTTTCTTCGTACGATGCGATCTCTTCTTTTGATAAGAACGTAAAGTATTTTAAATATTTCACGACATCACGGTCATCTGTGTTGATCCAGAATTGGTAGAACTCATATGGAGACGTTTTTTCTTTATCTAACCAGATGGCGCCGCCTTCTGTTTTACCAAACTTTGTGCCGTCTGCTTTTGTGACAAGCGGCATCGTCAGACCAAATGCTTTTGCCCCTTCTGCTTCAGACTTACGGATCAGCTCAAGTCCAGATGTGATATTTCCCCACTGGTCACTTCCGCCAATTTGCAGCTTACAATTTTCATTTCTGTAAAGGTTTAAGAAGTCTAAAGACTGCAGGATGACGTAGCTGAATTCTGTGTAAGAAATCCCTGTTTCGATACGTGAGCTCACGATATCTTTTGCCAGCATGAAGTTTACACCGAAGTTCTTTCCAATATCACGAAGGAACGTGATGACATTCATTTGGCTGATCCAGTCGTAGTTATTCACGATGACGGCTGGATTCTCGTCTGCTTCAAAATCAAGAAATTGAGACAGCTGTCCTTTGATTTTTTCTGACCACTGTTCGACGATTTCTGCTGGATTTAGTGAACGTTCCGCTTTTTTGAAGCTAGGGTCGCCGATTAGTCCAGTTGCGCCGCCAACAAGAGCAATCGGATGATGACCTGCTTCTTGGAATCTGCGTAATGTTAAAATTGGCAATAGATGACCAATGTGTAAGCTGTCAGCTGTCGGATCAAAGCCGGAGTATAGTTTGATTTTTTCTTCTGCTAATAATTTTGTTAAACCTTCTTCATCTGTTTGCTGCTGGATTAATCCTCTGAACGATAGCTCTTCCATCAATTGACTCATTTCCAAATCTCCTTTTTTTACAATTCAACAAAAAAACGCCCCTTCGAATGAACGAAGGGACGATATATATCGCGGTACCACCCTGCTTAAAAGACAAAAAATCTCGTCTTTTCACTTACACTGATAACGGACAGATCCGTTCTTTCACTAATCAGGGCATGCTCCTTTTCGTAAAAGCGGTTCGTGAGGGTAATTCGAATATCTCTTTGTACTGACTCGCACCAGCCGTCAGCTCTCTTCAACAGGGAAAGATCATTCTACTGAATCTCAGTCAAAACCTTTTCATATTCAACTAATGTCATTTTTAACACACTTTTGATATCAAGTCAACTGATGAAAAAATTTAATCTTCCATTGTCGAAAGGTCGCCAGCAGGTAAATTCAGCTCCCACGCCTTTAGCACACGTCTCATAATTTTTCCGCTTCTCGTTTTCGGCAGTTTGTCTTTAAACTCAATTTCTCGCGGTGCCGCATGTGCTGCGAGTCCTTTTTTCACAAATGTACGAATCTCTTCTTTCAGCTCATCTGTCGGCTCATATCCGCTTCTAAGCGCTATAAATGCTTTAATAATTTCACCGCGGACCGGATCTGGCTTTCCAATGACACCAGCCTCCGCAATAGCTGGATGTTCGACCAGTTTACTTTCCACCTCAAATGGACCGACCCGCTCTCCTGACGTCATGATGACATCATCGACACGTCCCTGGAACCAAAAGTATCCGTCTTCGTCCATATAAGCTGAATCTCCTGAAACATACCAATCTCCCGGCATAAAGTAAGATTCATATTTTTCAGGATTGTTCCAGATCGTATGCATCATAGAAGGCCAGCCTTTTTTAATCGCAAGGTTGCCCATCCGGTATGGCGGAAGTTCATTTCCTGCATTATCGACAATTGCCGCTTCTACGCCTGGAATCGGTTTTCCCATCGAGCCTGGCTTGATGTCCATGCATGGATAATTACAAATCAGCTGTGCACCCGTTTCTGTCATCCACCAAGTGTCGTGAATTCTCTTGCCAAAAACAGCATCTCCCCAGCGGATGACTTCTGGATTAAGCGGCTCTCCCACACTTAAGACATGGCGGAGCGAGCTGAGGTCATATTTTTGAATGAGATCATCCCCTGCCCCCATGAGCATTCTAAAGGCGGTCGGGGCACTGTACCAAACGGTTACACCGAGTGATTCAATGGTTTCATACCACGTATCAGGATTAAACCGGCCGCCTAAAATCACATTCGTCGCCCCATTTAACCACGGTGAAAAAATACCGTACACTGTGCCTGTAACCCAGCCTGGATCAGCTGTACACCAGTAAACGTCATCTTCTTTCAAGTCAAGCACCCATTTACCAGTCTGACCTTGCTGGACCATTGCACCATGGACATGAAGTACACCTTTTGGCGTACCAGTAGATCCTGATGTGTAATGAAGCAGGAAGCCGTCTTTTTCATCCATCCATTCAATCTCAAGCTCCTTTGCTGCCTCCTCAAACGCCTTTTCATAGTGAATTGTCCGCACGCCATCGACGTCTTCGTTTTCACCGCCGACAATGATGACAGATTCAAGCTTCGGAAGCTCTGCAAATGGAATTCGCTCAAGCAAATCTGGTGTTGTCACGATCACCTTTGCCTCACTATTTTCTAAACGGTCTTTGACGGCACCTTCCATAAATGCCTCAAATAATGGGCCAACGATCGCTCCAATTTTAACTGCACCAAGCAAAAGAAAATAGAGCTCAGGTGATCTTGGCATAAAGATAAACACGCGATCCCCTTTTTCTACATGTGCCTTTTCTCTGAATAGATTCCCCGCTTTGTTTGTGTTGATTTTCATATCCCTGAACGTATACTTTTCATCCCGCTGTGAATCTTTGTAGTGAAGCGCCACCTTGTTCTGACGAAACGAGTCCGCATGTCTGTCAATCGCTTCATAGGCTGCATTTATTTTTCCTGTTTCATACCAAGAGAAGTTTTTTCTAGCTTCCTCCCATGAAAAATCTTTGTATGCCTGCTCATAATCATTTAAATGATAATCCCCTTTTACTGATGGTAGCGTTTCCAATTTCATCAAACAGTCCCCCTTTGCATACGTTTACAATGACCATTATAGTATAGATGACTTTTTTTCTCAATTTTTAAAAAACTTCTGATGAAACCGTTTTAATTATTGCAAGTTTTGAGATAGAATAGAGACGACTCACTAGAATTAGGGGCGGTGGATACGTGGAGCATCCTAAAACTTATTATTCAAAAACCATTGAGCGAGAAACAGGTTCCATCCTGGTTGAAGGACCGGTACCTGCATCAGAGCTTGCGAACTATACGTTTCATGAAGGACTAACGGCATTTCGCACGCCTGAGGAACAGAAACAAGCACTTGTTGAAATAGCAGATCTTCCAGAAGGACGTATTATCATTGCAAGAGCGAATGATCTTGTCGTAGGCTATGTCACGTATTTGTATCCTGATCCACT
This sequence comes from Bacillus sp. FSL M8-0350, assembly GCF_038593345.1. Taxonomy (NCBI): domain Bacteria; kingdom Bacillati; phylum Bacillota; class Bacilli; order Caryophanales; family Bacillaceae; genus Bacillus; species Bacillus sp. FSL M8-0350. Next base: position 2,776,442 of record NZ_CP151985.1, read on the forward strand.
TGAGCGTTGGTCAGAGGGCAAAATGGACAATTTAATTGAGCTTGGCGCGATTGAGGTCGCTCCTCCATTTAGAGGATGCTCACTTGGCAAGCATTTGCTTGATGTGAGCATGATGGATGAACAAATGGAGAATTACATCATCATTACAACTGAATATTACTGGCATTGGGATTTAAAGGGGACAAAGAAAAACGTTTGGGAGTACCGCAAAATGATGGAGAAAATGATGAACGCAGGCGGTCTTGTCTGGTTTGCAACAGACGAGCCAGAAATCAGCTCACATCCAGCCAATTGTTTAATGGCCAGAATTGGGAAACATGTGAGTCCTGATTCGATCGAGCGTTTCGATCGTCTTCGCTTCCATCAGCGCTTTATGTATTAACGTTCAATTCGTTTTTTTGGCAAAGGGGATTGGTAAACAATGATGATTGAACAAATTATGGAGCGTGATGTGATCACGCTGCGAAAAACCGATACGATTGAAGAAGCCATTCAAAAAATGAGTGCACACCACATCCGGCATATCCCGATCGTATCTGATCAAGGGTCTGTCATTGGGATGGTGACAGATCGGGATATTAAAAATGCCAGTCCAAGTATTTTTGAAACAGAGAAAAGGAAGCTTTTCATTCAGCGGCCAGTAGAAGAGATCATGGTATTAGAGACGATCACTGCTCACCCGCTTGATTTCGTTGAGGAGATATCAAGTGTCTTTTTTGAGCACGGAATTGGCTGTCTTCCAGTGGTGAGACGCGGCAAGCTTGTAGGCATTATCACAAAAACAGATCTGCTTCGTACGTTTGTAAGACTGACAGGTGCAGATCAGCCTGGGTCGCACTTAGAGGTTGAAGTGGAGCAGATGACAGAAAGCCTCGCAGATATTACAGCCATTTTAAAGGAGCAGCATATTCAAATGCTGAGTGTGCTCGTGTACCCGCATGCCAATGAGGCATCTAAAGTGCTCGTATTCCGCCTTCAAACCATTCATGCAGATCATGTGACGAAGCTGATTCGCGCAAAAGGCTATAAAGTGCTCTGGCCTATGGAGCAGACGATCAAATGAAGGAAGCGACCTTTGTTTTTTCACCATCTTTTCAAACGTACCAATTTAACCAAGATCATCCCTTCAATCAGCTTCGTGTCTACTTAACTTATGATCTACTTCAAAAAATGAAGGCGTTAACAGAGGATGAAATCGTTGCACCGCGTATGGCTACTCTGGAGGAATTAAAGCTCGTCCATACAGCAGATTATATCCAGGCTGTGCAGCGGGCAAGTGAAGGAAAGCTGTCTACGGCAGAGGGTGAACGATACGGTCTTGGCACTGAAGATACACCGATGTTCGCAGGCATGCATGAGGCGGCATCTCTCCTTGTTGGCGGAACATTAACAGCGGTTGACCAAGTGATGCTCGGTCATTCGCAGCATGCCCTCAATCTTGGCGGCGGGCTTCACCACGGATTCAAAGGGCGTGCATCTGGCTTTTGTATTTATAATGACAGCTCTGTGGCGATTCAATATATTCAAAAGACATATGGCGCTAGAATTTTATATATTGATACGGATGCTCATCATGGCGATGGTGTCCAGTTCAGCTTCTATGACGACCCAGAGGTATGTACGGTGTCCATTCATGAAACGGGACGCTACTTATTCCCTGGAACCGGACAAGTACAGGAAAGAGGCCACGATAAAGGCTATGGCTATGCTTATAATATTCCACTAGATGCATTTACGGAAGATGAATCGTTTCTCGAAGCATACCGAACAGCAGTGACTGAGATTGCTGCTTTTTTTAAACCAGATGTGATTTTGACGCAAAACGGGGCAGATGCACACTACTATGACCCGTTAACTCATTTATCTGCCACCATGAAAATATATGAAGAAATTCCTAGACTTGCTCATGAGCTTGCGCATCAATATTGTGACGGCAAGTGGATCGCTGTTGGCGGAGGGGGATATGATATTTGGCGCGTCGTTCCAAGAGCGTGGAGCCGCATTTGGCTTGAGATGAAAGGCATTACACCGCCAAATGAGCTCCCTCAGGACTGGATTCAGGCATGGAATAAGCAATCGCCTGTTACCCTTCCACCTACATGGAAAGATCCTGACGATATATATCCACCGATCCCAAGAAAAGCAGAAATCACAGAAAAAAATGCTCAAACAGTAGAAAAAGCACTCATGCCTGTTAGAAGAGAAAAGAAAAAGGCATAAGAAAAGCAGGCTTTCCCTCATGAGGTAAGCCTGCTTTTTTTGTTTTATTTTGTTGATTGTCTTTCTTCAATTCTGTGCGGAAGCTCAACAATTTGATCGTCCACTTGTTCTTTGTTCATCAGCTTTGTGAGCAATCTCATCGCAACAGCACCAATATCATATGTCGGCTGTACAACTGTTGTCAGCTGAGGACGCACCATGAGAGAAAGTCTTGTGTTATCAAAGCCAATCACTTCTAAGTCTTCAGGAATAGATACCCCTCTGTCTTGTGCTCCATGAATGACACCTAGAGCCATTTCATCTGTAGCTGCGATAACAGCTGTCGGCTTGTCAGACTGCTCAAGCAGATGAGCAAGTGATTCAATTCCAGAATCATACGAGTAATCGCCTTCAGCGACGAGCGTATCGTCAAACGCTATGCCCGCTTCTTCAAGTGCTCGCTTATAACCTGCAAGCTTTCTCACGGAATTAATTGGTTCTGACATTGGACCAGAAACAAACGCAATTCGTTTATGTCCTTTTTCAACTAACAGCTGAACTGAGTCATAAATGGCCTGCTCATAGTTGATGTTGACGGATGGTGTTTGAGCCTGTTCTTCAACAGATGCTGCAAGCACAATCGGTACAGGAGAGCGCTTAAATTCTTCCACATGCACATCTGTGATGTTTCCGCCCATAAAGACAATTCCGTCTACTTGTTTGCCCAGCATCGTATTTAACAAATGAAGCTCTTTATCCGTATTTTGATCTGAGTTGCTTAAAATGATGTTGTATTTATACATCGTGGCGATATCTTCAATACCGCGTGCTAATTCTGAATAGAAGATACTAGAAATATCAGGGATGATGACCCCAACTGTCGTTGTTTTTTTACTTGCAAGGCCTCGTGCCACTGCATTTGGACGATAGCCAAGGCGATCAATCGCTTCAAGCACCTTTTTTCTTGTTGTTGGTTTTACGTTTGGATTACCATTTACTACGCGTGATACCGTTGCCATACTTACATTTGCTTCTCTTGCTACATCATATATTGTAACATTATTCACATAAATCACTCCTTCAAATACACTTCATATCTATAGCATTCACCAATTAGATAGAGACATGTCAGATACGAGGAAAATAATATCCTATTTGTCATTAAAACGATGAAAAGAGACACATAATTTTTCAATCTACATCAAAATGACATTCTTTTATGAAATTATACACGTTTTTTTGTCATATGAAAACGTTCCCTTTCTTTTTATAACTAAATTAAACAAACTTTAATCAGCTTGTTACCTGTAATTTGAATCATATTTCATAAAAAAGCATCGAGAACGCCAGCTATGACAATGATCTTAGCAGATTCTATCGAATTTTAAAAATGAAAACATTGTGAACAAGCACTTTTTGGGCTTGCAATGTGCTTTCTTCCTTTCATTCCCAAACCTCATGGTATTTTTTCCATAAAAAAACCGCCGGGCAGTCATCCGGCGGCTATTTCTATCTATGATTACGCGTGAATGTTGACAAGTGGTCTTAACGCATCTAACCATTTTTCGAATTGTGGAATGTCCATTTGCTGCGCTGAATCAGATAGAGCAACAGATGGATCTGGATGTACTTCTGCCATGACACCGTCTGCTCCAATCGCAAGAGCTGCTTTTGCTGTTGGAAGGAGAAGATCTCTACGTCCAGTTGAATGCGTCACATCAACGAAGACTGGTAAATGTGTCTCTTGTTTCAAGATTGGCACTGCCGAGATATCTAGTGTATTTCTTGTCGCTGTTTCGTATGTGCGGATACCGCGCTCGCAAAGGATGATTTGATCATTTCCTTGGGCGATGATGTATTCAGCTGCATTGATGAATTCTGAGATGGTCGCTGCAAGACCGCGTTTTAAAAGAACTGGTTTATTCACGGAACCGGCTTCTTTTAATAGCTCGAAGTTTTGCATGTTACGTGCCCCAATTTGGATGACATCGATATGCTCAATCGCTTCTTCAATATGAGCAGGATTGACAATTTCACTAATGACAGCAAGACCGTATTCATCCGCTACACGCTTTAGAATCTTTAGACCATCTACACCAAGTCCTTGGAAATCATATGGACTTGTGCGAGGTTTAAATGCGCCACCGCGAAGTAGTTTTAATCCCTGCTGTTTCGCTGCTGCCGCTACTTCTGCGACTTGCTCGTAGCTTTCAACGGCACATGGTCCAACGATGAAACGCTGCTTTCCATCACCGATCGCTTCCCCATTGATATTCACGATTGTGTTTTCTGGTTTTTTCTTACGAGAAACAAGAAGTGCTTTGCTGTGGTCATCTTCTTGAAGCTCTAGACCTGCTTTGAAAATCTCTTTGAAAATATGTTGAATCGTTGAATTTTCAAATGGCCCATCATTTTCTTCAAGAATTTGGTTCAGCATTGTGCGCTCTCTGACAGGATCATAACGGTTGACACCTTGCGCTTCTTTCGCTTTTCCAATTTCTTTGACAATGTTTCCTCTGTCATTGATCAGTTTTAAGATTTGAAGATTTAGTTCATCTGCTTGCTGCCTCAATTTTTCTAATTCATTGTTGCTCATTTTTGTCATCCTTTCCTCTGCCTGCTCTCGCTTTTTATTTTTTCATTCTTGCATGATAGGGTTTATTATAAACAAAGATTTCGGAATTGTCACGAAAATTTTCTTTATTACCCAAACGCTTTTAAGTGGTAAAGTATTGTATGTAAGATTATAGCATACTTTTTGTTCAAGTAAACCTTTTTTATAAAAAAAACGTCAGCCGCTGCTGACGTTTCTTTCTTTTACAGATTATGTTCAAGCGCTTCTTTTGTAATGCTTGAGTGAGAAGCATGCCATTTTACTTTTCCACCGCTAAAGATGAGTGCCTGCGGACTTTCATGCTTTACTCCAGACTTTTCCGTCACATAGGATGAAAGCTCTCTCGTGTTTTGAATTTGTAAGAAATACGCAGGTACGTCTTCATGTGCAGACGCAAATGCTTCAAACTCTTGAAAAGCCGCTTGGCTGATTGGACATGTCAAACTGTGCTTAAAAAAGACAAAGGTCCCATCTTGATTCGTTAGTTGATCAAACTGTTCTTCTGTTTCAATGAGTTGTTTTGACATGATGTTCTCCTTCTTCACTTCTTAGCAGTGAGCGTTAGCCTTTAGTCGATTGTTCTACTTTTTCTTTGACATCCTTGATGCCGTCTTCAATTTCTGATTTCGCTTCTTGTGCTCGTACTTTTGCTTCATCTGCTACATCAGATGCTTCGCTTGCCAAATCCGCTGCCGCATCTTCTGCTTCACTTTTCACTTTATTAGCTTTTCCAGCTGCTCGCTCTTTTATGTCTTTCACTTTGTCTAAAATCTGGTTTGACTGCTCTGCTACAAGCTGAGACAATTCAGACGTTTTATCTTTCGCAATCGTCACATATTCAGTGCCTCTTTCTTTTGCATCTGTTGTGAGCCGGTCTGTTTTTTCTTTTAACGCATTCGCTTGGGTGTTCAAATCATCGCGAAGCTCTTTCCCTGACTTCGGTGCTAAAAATAATGCTGTTGTTGCACCAACAATTCCACCAATAAGTGTTCCGATCAAAAAGTCTTTGCTATTGATTCCGTCTTTGCTCATGATTATTCCTCCTATGCGAATATGGTTTATTTTTGATATTTACGCTGTTTCCATTTTTTATAAATTTCAAGTGCTGCGTTACTCCAGCTTACCACATCCGTCACTTTTTCTTGATTTCTTTCAACGGATGAAGAAACCGCACCAGCTGCCTGCTTTATGCTTGTATTAAATTGGTTGATCGAGCCGCCAATTCCCTGCACCGCATCCACAACTGTGTTAAGTTTTGCTGATTTGTCTTGAATATCTTCAGCAAGCTGATTCGTCTTATGTAGCAACTGTGCTGTCTCTGTGGTGATGCCTTGCATCTGACCTTCAAGACCTTCTAAAGTTGATGCAACATTCTTTAATGTCAGCTGTAAGGATTTTAATGTTTTGGACAAATAGATGACAAGAATGAGGAAAGCAATTGCGATCAGTGCAACGCTTAGATATAGAATAATAATCATCTGATACCTCCTTTGCTGCGGGCATATTCAATTCATTACCCTCTCGTTGTATCATTCAAACATCGCCTAGAATGACCGATTGAATAATAATTCTACACTTATTCGCTAATTCCTGTCCACAGCGAACGAAAAAAAGCGCCGCATGTTGACACATTTAGCCCTTTTGTCACATTTTATTCAAAATAAAAAAAGTGCCGTGTGAAACGGCACTTTTTTAAAGCATTTATACAGCGACTTTTTCATAAGCACGCAAATACTTCTGAATGTCTCCTGCTCCCATAAAGATCAGAATTGCATCTTCGTGCGTTTTCAGCACAGATGTATCTTCTTCCTCAATTAATTGGGCCTGCGGGATTTTTTCTCGTAAATCTTCAATGCTCAGCTTCCCAATGTTTTCACGGGCTGAACCGAAAATATCACAAAGGTAGACATAGTCGGCTTTCTTTAGACTGTCAGCAAATTCACTTAAGAATTGCTGTGTACGTGTGAACGTATGCGGCTGGAAGACAGCCACAATATCACGGTCCGGATATTTTTGGCGAGCTGCTTCAATCGTGACTTCAATTTCAGTTGGATGATGTGCATAATCGTCAATTAAGACCTGCTCACCGACTACTTTTTCATTAAAGCGTCGTTTCACACCGCCAAATGTCGTTAATGCGCCTTTGATAAGTTCTACATCAATGGACTCATAGTGACATAATGCAATGACAGCTAACGAGTTGAGGACATTATGATTTCCGTAGGCAGGAATGTAGAAGGTATCATAAAACGTATTGCGTACAAATACATCAAATGTGGTACCTTCCGTATTTTTCACAACATTGCGTGCTTGGAAATCATTTTCTTCGTTGAAACCGTAGTACACAACAGGTACCTTCGCTTGAATCTTTGGCAGATGCTCATCATCACCGCAGGCAATAATGGCTTTTTTCACTTGAAGCGCCATGTTTTGAAATGCATCAAACACGTCATCAATATCCGAGAAATAATCAGGGTGATCAAAATCAATATTGGTCATGATCGCATAGTCTGGATGATAGCTGAGGAAGTGTCTGCGGTATTCGCATGCTTCAAATACAAAATACTCGCTGTTTTCTTTCCCCATTCCAGATCCATCACCGATTAAGTACGAAGTAGGTTTGGCTGCCTGCATGACGTGAGCAAGCAGTCCTGTTGTCGATGTTTTTCCATGAGCACCAGTAATCGCAACGTTTGTGAATGAATCCATGTATTCTCCAAGGAATTTATGGTAGCGAATGACAGGAATCCCTTCAGAAAGGGCACGTTCAATCTCAGGGTGTGTATCAGGGAATGCATTTCCTGCGATGACCGTCATCCCTGGCTGAATATTATCTGGGTCAAATGGTAGAATTTTAATATTTCGTTCTTCTAATGCTTTTTGTGTAAAGATATGTTTTTCGATATCCGATCCTTGGACAGTATACCCAGTATCATGAAGAATTTGGGCCAGTGGACTCATACCTGTCCCTTTTATTCCAACAAAATGATAAACAGTCATAATTGTACCTCCAACAAACGTCTATCTGACTTACAGTATATGACGCTCATTTCAATTTGCAACTTGTGATTTTTGCCTCTAGCTGATCACAGATCGCAGCTCCAAATAAAGATTTTTTCCGATCTTCCTATTCTAATCAATATTAACTATGATTAGTATCCGACAACTTTCCCATTTCTAACACCTGTTTCCGCTTATTTTACATAAAAAAGCGTTCTGGCAGACATGCGAAAAGCGTCCAATTACAAAATTGCACCTATGTGCTATCATACCATGTTTACGAGAAAAATGAAGTGGTTTGTTTAGATCAACTGTTCTAAGTCACTCAATGTCATGAGTACTTCTCTTGGCTTACTGCCTTTCGCACCAGAAATCATGCCCTCGCGTTCCATCATGTCAATCAACCTGGCTGCACGATTGTAGCCAATTCTAAATCTTCGCTGCAAACTTGATGTACTAGCGCTATTCTGCTCGATGGCAAAACGGCAGGCATCCATAAACAATTCATCTTCGTCTGTAATCGCAGAGCCTTGCAGCATGAGTTCCTCCTGTTCAAAAAGGAACACGGGCTTACGCTGCTTTCTCACATGTGCCACCACTTGATCAATCTCACGGTCTGATACAAAGTTCCCTTGCAGCCTTGTCGGCTTGCCGGAGCCATTTTCTAAGAAGAGCATGTCTCCTTTTCCGAGAAGCTTTTCTGCACCTGCCATGTCAATGATCGTTCTTGAATCCACCTGACTTGAAACAGAAAACGCAATTCTTGTTGGGATATTGGCTTTAATGAGACCTGTAATAACATCAACAGAAGGTCTTTGTGTCGCAATCAATAAGTGAATGCCGCATGCTCTTGCTTTCTGTGCAATTCGGCAGATGCTTTCTTCGACTTCATTTGGTGCGACCATCATTAAATCAGCCAGCTCATCAATCACCACGACGAGATAAGGCAGTTTTTCACCCATTTGTTTTTCTTTCACAAGCTCATTGAATCGTTTAATTTCTCTCACGCCAGAGTGTGCAAATAGTTCATAGCGTCTTTCCATTTCATCCACTACCCATTTCAGAGCAGCTGTTGCTGTCTTAGCATCGGTAATGACGGGACTCACAAGATGCGGAATGTGATTATACGGCGCTAATTCAACCATTTTAGGGTCAATTAAGAGCATTTTCACTTCATCTGGTGATGCTTTAAACATTAAGCTCACTAAAATCGTATTAATGCAGACGCTTTTTCCTGAACCAGTGGCTCCGGCAATTAAGCCATGGGGCATTTTTTGCAGATCAACCACGACAGGCTGGCCTGAAATATCTAATCCGAGTGCCGCTGTTAAAGGAGATGGATTGTCTCTAAACGCACTGCTTCTGATCATTTCTCTTAAGAACACCATTTTACTGTGCAGGTTTGGCACTTCGATCCCGATTGTGTTCTTTCCTGGAATCGGGGCTTCAATTCGAATATCCTTTGCGGACAAACTAAGTTTAATATCATCTGACAGGTTCGTGATTTTGTTCACTTTGACACCTGGTTCTGGATGTACTTCAAACCTTGTCACAGAAGGGCCCTGTGTGACATGAACCACACTTGCTCTTACATTGAAATTTTTAAGTGTCGCATTAAGCAGCTCTGCCCGCTCTTTCACCCATGTCCCGTCCTCTTCTTTTTGAGCTGGCGGTACATCTAATAGGGCGAGACTTGGAAAAACATACCCTTGTGTATCGGCTGCTTTCTTTTGCCCTTGCACGCGCTGGTCGCTTTTTAACATCATGACATTAAACGGAACCGTAGAGGTTTGCCCGCTTGTGCGTTGTGGCTGCGGAGATGTCTGTTTTGGTTCTTCTTTCTTGACTTCCTGCGTTTGTTCTTGCTGCTCTGTCTGCTCTATAACCGTTTCTGCCGGTTCAGATGCAGTTTGTTCCTCTCTTACTTGTTCTACTGGCATCGCTTGATCTTCTTCAATTTCAGCTTCTTGAACCAGCTGTACTTCCTGCAGGTCATGTTGGACTGGCTCAGCTTCTTCAAATGCTGCCGCTGGCGCTTCTTCTTGTTTGTTTTCTATTGGATCAGCTTCTACTTCTTCCACCGGTTCTGCTGAAATGTTTTCTGTTAACGCCGCTTCTTCTGCTGGAATGTCTACTTCCATTTCAATCGCTGGCTGCGAAGGTTCCGGTGTTTCGAAGGTCAACATCTCTATTTCCTCAGTATGCTCTTCAAACTGATGGACAGGCTCGTCCTTTATTTCTTCTTCATCACTGGAAACAGTCTGTTTCGGCTCAGACTCTACCGGCTGCTTCTGATAGACTTCGGCTTGCTGCTTATGTAAATCAGCTTCATGATGATCTTCTGGCTCGATGAAAGGCTCGTCAGTTAAACGTTCCATCGTCGATTGAACATGATCTTGATAAGCGAGTTCCTCTTGCAATGTATGCGGGGTTACTGCTGGATCCTTATCTGCTCTCTCTTTTGCTGACGCTGAAACCATTTCCTCGATACGTTTTTCTTTCTGTATTGACGGGATGTTCATTTGCTGTCTGACATTCCGTTCACGCTCTGCCTCTTCTGATAACAGTGTGACACGCTGCGCCGTTTCTTCTGCTGCTTTCCTTTGAACTGAAGCTGTTTCTTCTTTTGCATCTGCCCGTTTTGGACGCATATCCTGATGATAGCCATAGATCGGTGATGGAATTTGCTCTGGCTTGAATGGCTTTTTATTCATATCAGGCTGAAGCGTTTGTTTAGGCTGATAGGTTGTCTGTCTGGTCTTTGACTGGCTTGGTTTGGCGCGTCTTCTCTCCGGCTTCACTCCATCGCGCTGAGGTTCATCTGGAACGAGCGGAAAGCGAAAGTTCCCTTTTGGATATTCATAATACACTTTCGTATCTTCGATTTTTTTATATTCTTTATGCGGTTCAAAAGCTGGCTGCTTTGGTGCAGCTAGATCTTCTTCAGGTCTTGCAGCTTTTTCTTCTTTCTTTTCTTCTCCTAAAAATACACTAAAAAATTTATCTAACCAACTCATCATTTATCACTCACTTTAACTCCCCTTACGTTTTCTTGGGCGATTTTTAGTATACCATTGCTTTTTCATGCAGAAAAGCGAGAAAAGTGCCGCTTTTTGCTGTTCATGCTGTCTGTAGATGAAAAAAAGTCACTAAGTACGTACTTAGTGACTTTTGGTATAACACATTCTTCGCTCCTATGTGCCCGTTTATGGGAGGTTACGCTTTAAAGGGTTCGCCAGCTTGATGGCTTCCATCTAAAACAAGAATCCCTTTTTCAGCAGGTGCGTCTGGAAGATCTAACTCTTTCGCTGAACAGATCATGCCGCTTGATGGAACGCCTCTAAGCTCAGCATCTTTGATGACCATACCGCTTGGCATCACTGCACCGACTTTCGCCACCACGACATATTGGCCTTGGTCAACGTTTGGTGCACCGCACACGATTTGTAAGGTTTCATCGCCCACATCAACTTGGCAAATGTTTAATTTATCTGCGTTCGGATGCTTTTCTTTTTCCTTCACATAGCCGACAACAAATTTTGGTGATAGATCCACAGTCAACGTTTCACTGACACCGTTGCGGTTTAAAATTTCATTGATATCTTGAACAATGGTTTCAGAAAGCGGGACAGATCCGTTTTCTTCAATTTTCATGTAAGTCGATGCATTGAAGATATTAAAGCCTGTTGTTTCTTTTGTTTCTTGATTGAAGATTCGTACTACATCTCCAAACGTTTCATGACCTACTTCTTCTCTCGTCACATCTTTCAATGAAATAAGGAGTGTGTCGCCTACACCTTCTGCATTATAAAAAACGTTCATTCTTCAAAATTCCCTTCTACTGCTGTTTTGGTCTGCTTTTTGCAAGTATAAAGATCGGTTCAAGCTTCCCCTCATCATATAAAAATGATAATGCGGTAATCGGAACCGTACCGCTGGCGAAGAAGCTCATCGACATCTGTCCTAAAATATCATAGCCTGAATCATTGCGAACATCAGCAATGATGAATACATCTTGATGGGGAACAGAAATCGCCATTTGTCCTTCTATTTTTTGCGCGTATTCTTGCAATAACGATTCATTTAAAAGTCTGCTGGCGTCATATCCGTCATTTGCACGGAAGAAATAAAACCGGTTGCCTGCCACTTCATCCATTTTCACTACAGTTTCTAGCGAACGGACGTTGAAGCTGGCGGTTTCTCTGATTCGCTCTTTTGTCCAGTTTTCCTTTTGAAGCATCTTTTCATCAATTAATCGGTAGGTGCTTCCAAGATCAAGTGCATAGTAGATTCTCGTTTCTGCTGTATGCTCATCAAACACGAGGGGAATTCCATCACTTGATGCCTCAGGAAAGGAAGTGGAACGAATGACTGGATAGATCTGCTTTTCTTTTCCTGAAATGTGCTGCGCTTCGCCTTTCATCGCACTCAGCGCTTCTTCCACATAATAAACGATCTCATCGATGGTTTCATCAGGCTTTACTTCCCACTTTGCAATAATTGGCGGGAGCTCTAGTGTGATGCCTTTGCCTGTTTGTTTATCTTCAATACGAAGCGTATCTTTTTCCCGGTCAAACTGGTGTGACCAGCTGTCGTTCGTCAGACGGCTTTTGAGTTCATTCGCAAGCTGTCTTGATGTCATTTTTGCCATCGTTTTAGACTCTCCTTTCGTTATTTAGAAAGAGAATCTGTTAAAAATGCTTCAATCTCTTCCTTTGTCTTACGATCTTTGCTGACAAAGCGGTTAATCTCTTGTCCGTTTTTAAAGACTAAAAAGCTTGGAATGCCGTAAATTTCCCACTCTGCACAAGTGTCAATGAACTTGTCTCTATCAACATAGAAGTACTCAAATTCTGGGTAGTTTGCTTCAAGCTCTGGCAAGAATGGCTCAATAAATGTGCAGTCCGGGCACCAGTCAGCTGAAAATAGCAATACCGTTAAGTCTTCTTGAATCACTTTTTGTAATTCTTCGTTTGATTCAATTTTTTTCATGTTTCATTCCTCCAGTTTGTATGGTTAAATCTCCGAATTGTATATAGCCTTTCTTTCTCATCCATTCTGATACTACCAAACTAATCACTGCCGGGCCAACGATATGCAAGAGAGCTATCGCCAAAAATACAGATGGATGAAACCCCATGACGGTCAGGGTCATGAGCTGTCCAACAAGGCCGCTCGTTCCCATTCCCGCTCCTGCCGCATTATTGACCATCCCAAAGCCAATAATACCAATTGGCGCGAGAATGAGACCAGCAATCGTCGGCGGAATCAGGATGAGGGGATTTTTCACAATGTTCGAAAGCTGCAATTTTGACGTTCCAATGCCGACAGCCGCAAGACCGCCAAAGCGATTTTCTCTAAAGCCTGCAGCAGCAAAGCCGACCATTTGAGCACAGCAGCCAATCGTTGCAGCACCAGCAGCTGTTCCGCTTAAGTCAAGCATAAGCGCAAGTGCAGCACTTGAGATCGGAGAACTGAGGGCAAGTCCAACAATGGTCGCTACCAGCATGCCCATGATCAGCGGGCTTTGGTCTGTCCCCCACATGATGAGCCTGCCGAGCCCTGTCATCATGGCTTCAATCCCAGGTCCGATGAAAGCAGCGGTGAAAAAGCCAGTGATAATGGTGACAAGCGGCGTTAAAATAATATCAATTCTTGTCTCACCACTGACTAGCTTGCCGAGTTCCACACCAATTAATGCTGCGGCAAAGCTTCCAGCAGGCCCCCCAAGCTCTGCTCCAGCGGCACCTGAGACAACACTTGCAAAAATGATTAATGGAGAAGCATTTAAGCGATAAGCAACTGCTACGCCAATTGCCGGTCCCATCAGACCCATAGCAAGCGTACCCATTTTCACAATGAGAGAAAGTGATAACAGACCGCCTGCTGTTTTTAAAATCAGACCTACCACTAATGTAGCAAATAGACCTAAAGCCATATAAGAAAGTGCATCAATGAAATACACCTTTGGCGAAAGGGAGATCCCCTTTCTTTTCAAATAAGTCATCAACGTCGTCTTCCTGCTTTCTCATAGGAAAGACGAAGAGGCCTGTCCTTCCCATTATATGTAGTATTCTTACGATGAAAAATAGTCTCTACCATGAATATCATAATCATATTTTTTTTGCTTTATCAAGCACTTCTTGTGTAACATGAAAAGAAACAGGACAAACCTTTACTAAGTTTGTACAAAAGGAGGAGATCGTTATGCAATTAACTGTCTATTTAGCTGGAGAAATTCATAGCCAATGGCGTGATGAAATCAAGGAGAAAAGCCAATCTTTGAAGCTGCCAGTGACATTTGTCGGTCCAATGGAGAATCATGACCGCTCAGATAATATCGGTGAGGATATTTTAGGTGAGCAGCCGAATGCCATTTTCAAAGATGATGCAGCTTCTGATTTGAACAATTTTCGTACTGAAATTTTATTAAACAAAGCAGATGTCGTCATTGCACGCTTTGGTGAGAAATATAAACAGTGGAACACAGCCATGGATGCATCTGCTGCGATTGCAAAAGGGAAACCTCTTATTTTAATTCGTCCAAAAGATCTGCACCATCCGTTAAAAGAACTCTCAAACAAAGCAAATATCACTGTGGAAACCGTAAACCAAGCGATCAAGGCGTTATCTTATGTGTTTGAACAGCAATAAGAAAAAAGGCTGCTCTCATTGAAGAAGCAGCCTTTTTCTATTCTATTTATACTTGTTGGTAAATAGAATCCACTGTACTTTGATCACAATTTTTGACAAGGCGGACAATTAACTCTTTTGCCGCTGCGTAATCGTCCACATGCAAAACAGAATGACTTGTATGAATGTAGCGTGCACAAACTCCAATCACAGCAGAAGGCACACCTTGGTTTGAAATATGAACACGTCCGGCGTCCGTACCACCCGGTGATACGAAATATTGATATGGAATGTTGTTTGTCTCAGCAGTATCAAGCACAAAGTCTCTCATTCCGCGGTGCGTAATCATTGTCCGATCAAAAATACGCAGAAGTGCACCTTTTCCAAGCTGGCCGAACTGTGTTTTGTCACCTGTCACATCGTTTGCAGGACTCGCATCTAAAGCGAAGAAAAGATCTGGCTGAATCATATTCGCAGCTACCTCAGCTCCTCTAAGTCCAACTTCCTCTTGAACAGTTGCTCCTGAGTACAGCTGACATGAAAGTGATTCGTCTTTTAATTCTTTTAATAATTCAATTGCAAGGCCGCAGCCATAGCGGTTATCCCAAGCCTTCGCTAAAATCTTTTTTGGATTCGCCATTGGGGTAAAAACCGTTGCAGGAACGATTTGCTGTCCTGGACGAACGCCAAGCTCTTTTGCCTCTTCTTCACTGTCTGCACCAATATCAATAAGCATATCTGACGGCTTCACAGGTTTGCTTTTTTGTTCTGGCGTGAGAAGGTGAGGAGGAGTACTAGAGACGACACCAGGAATTGGCCCGTGATCGGTATGGACGTCCACACGCTGCGCCAGCATGACTTGACTCCACCAGCCGCCAAGTGTTTGAAAACGAATCATCCCGTTTTTCGTAATCGATGAGACCATGAATCCGACTTCATCCATATGACCCGCTACCATAATTTTCGGTGCGTTTTCCGGTCCCTTGCGTACGCCAAACACTCCGCCAAGACGGTCTTGAATGAGTTCATCAGAATATTTCTCAAGTTCCTTTTTCATAAAAGCACGCACATGGTGCTCATTTCCTGGAGTTCCCTGTAATTCTGTTAAATTTCGGAAAAGCGACAATGTTTCTTCGTTCATTCTACAGTTTACCTCGTTTCTATGTAATGACCATATATATTCCTATAAAAATAACACTCACTTTATACTATAAGAATTCTTTCGGTTTTCCAAGTATCTCTCCAGAAATTTTGAATATGCTTTCAAGTATTCGGATTCCTTAACATCGTTGGACAAGTTTTGTATAATGGAAAAAACAGCAATACGGAGGTGCAGCACGTTGAAGTTAAAACATGTTCTGATTGGTGCGAGTATTGGCGTAGCCGCTGCAATTGTTGCAAAGAAAGTATTTTTCCCTACGTATATCTCATCTGAAAAAGCATTAAAAATTGTGAAATCTGCTTTTAAACAGCGCGGCCCGATTGATGGCTCTTGGATTTATACTGTACCAGAGCCGTATACCGTAAATGGCGAAACGATTGATGTATACAAATCTGGCATTACCCGCTCTGCATTTGGTGAGCTTGAACAGTATGAAGTGATGATTGATGCCAAAACTGGCATGATCGTGGATGTCATTGATTCTGTTGCTTGATCAAGAAAGCTTCGCAAAGACATGTCCTTGCGAAGCTTTTTTTATATGGCTTTGATTTTTTTGTAAACAGGATGCCACATAGCGTCCTGCACAGCCTGAATGAGATCATCAGGCGTTTCTTCTGCAATTCCTTCATCAATTGCTGCCTGCGCCACACGGACGGCTACTGTCGCTGAAACGGTTCGAAGCTGATCGACACTTGGCAGCATCGCTGCACCCGGCTTCCCAACATTGACCATGCTTGCAATGGCTTCAGCACTCGCAACAAACATACTGTCTGTCATGAGGCGTGCTTTTGACACAATTGTGCCTAGACCAAGGCCTGGGAAGACAAGGGCATTATTCGCTTGTCCAATTTCATATGTGACACCGCCATATTCGACAGGATCAAATGGACTTCCCGTTGTCACAAGGGCACGTCCTTCAGTCCACTCGATCAGATCTTGCGGCTTTGCTTCTGAAAGAGGTGTCGGATTCGACATCGGTAAAATCGCAGGACGCTCCACGTGTGACGCCATTTCTTTTACAATTTCCTCTGTAAATGCTCCTCCGACCGTCGAAGTGCCAATTAAGATTGTTGGTTTCGCCTGCTTGACGACCTCTAATAGATCAATCGAATGCTTTGGACCATTACGGGCATAATTCTTTACTTCGTCAGAGCGCCTTGCATACGGCTTTTGAAATGGCTGAATGTCAGGTGAATCATCTGTGAGCAGCCCCGTTTTATCAATACACCAGAAATGATCATAGGACTCCTCTTCTTTGACTCCATCTCTGACAATGGCATCACGGATTTGCTCGGCTATGCCAATACCTGCCGTACCCGCTCCAAAAATGACAATACGGTGATCTTTCAGCGGAACCTTCGAAGCTTTTGCACATGCCAGAACTGCAGCAAGTGAAACGGCGCCAGTCCCTTGAATGTCATCGTTAAATGTACAAATACGGTCCTTATATTTTTCCAATATCGCACGGGCATTCTTTGTCCCAAAGTCTTCCCAGTGAAGGAGTGCATTTGGGAAAGTAGCGCGGGCAAGCTCGACATATTGATCAATGAACTGATCATAGCGCTCTCCTCGAACGCGGGAGTGCTGGTTTCCAACATAAAGCGGATCATTCAAGAGACTTTCCTGGTTCGTTCCGGCATCAAGCACTACTGCCAGCACGCGGCTGGGATCAATGCCTGCTGCAGCTGTATAAACAGCAAGTTTTCCAACTGAAATGGCAATCCCGCCTACACCCCAGTCTCCAATACCTAAAATGCCTTCTGCATCCGTTGCAACGATTAAGTCGATTGATTCATCGACACCATAAGAGGCAAAAATCTCTTCCATGCCTTCCAGATCATCAATCGATAAATACAGCCCTCTCGGCTTCCGATACTCATGGCTATAACGCTGAATAGCCGTTCCTACAGTCGGCGTGTAGACAATCGGAAGCATTTCCGCCAAGTGCTCATTTAGCAGTTTGTAAAAAAGCACTTCATTTCTGTCATGAAGCGCTGTTAAATACACATTTTTCCCCAGTTCATCAGGCTGTGCCTTGAACTGTTCATATGCACGCTTTGCCTGATCCTCTAAGGTTAAGACCTTAGGCGGAAGAAATCCCTTTAACCCGAGCTCCTCCCGCTCTTCCTTTGTAAATGCAACCCCTTTGTTTAAATAAGGGACTGACATGACTTCCATCCCTCTTAATGGTGTTTCGATCACATCACCATGTACACGATAAAATTGGTTCACCTGCACTCTTCCTTTCACAAGTTCATTTTGTCGTTATTTTGTGTGAAAGGCGAATAAAACATACAGATGATCTTTTATCTTCCTGTTTCTCTTTTGATGTCGTGTGTGATCTGCCCATCTTCGTCCCATTTTACAGCACGATAAATGGCATCATGATAAAACAAGTACCAAGCATTTTTTTCTTCAGCATATGCCTGCCACTTTTGCTTGGCTGGAATCGAAGTCATTGGGTAATCATCATATGCCAGAACCCAGAGTGGATTTTTATGAGCGTGTGTTGGCATGATATCAGCTAAATGAATCGCTGTTTCGCCCTCACTTGTGAGCGTTAAAATACTATGACCATTGCTATGGCCGCCTGTATGATGCAGCTCGATTCCTTCTGTCACTTCGATGCTTTCTTCAAATGTGACGACTTGATCTGCCACAGGCTCCCAGTTTTCTTTCCAATATGTATTTCTTGAGCGAATGTTTGGCGCTCTCATTTCATCCCATTCGATTTTCGATGTGATGATTTTTGCCTGCTGAAAAACAGACACAAGCTTATCGCCTTCACGTTTTGTTAATCCGCTGGCATGATCAAAGTGCAGATGTGTCATCAATACGTAATCAATATCTGATGGGCGCAGGCCAAGCGCCGCTAGAGATTCTTCCAATTTGGTTTCCTCTGTCACGCCGTAATTGCGTTTTTGTTTATCCGTCAGCTTCCCTGATCCGATGCCGGAATCCACTAACAGATGAAGACCCTTCCACCGAATGAGAATTGGATCACATCGTAATTCAATTTGATTGCGGTCATTTACCGGGTATTTTTTTGACCATAATGGCTTTGGCACGACACCAAACATCGCTCCGCCGTCCATGTGCGTATCTCCCCCGTTTAACCAAAACAGTTCCATTTCACCTATTTTCATTGTCTCCATTGCTGTCATCCCTCCTTTTTCTATCGTAGCAAATACAGCCAAAAATCGCATGCACCAATCTTTTCATAAAAAAAGCTGACTGCCATTTTTCTATTGCAGCCAGCTTGATATCACTTGTTATTCTGGGAATTTGACTTCTGATCGATAGATCGGTTGTCCCATAGATGAGAATTTCTCTTCATATTCAGTCATCACGTTTCCTTCTAAGCCGTCCTCATGTAAATCTAGGCTGACATACGTTAAAAGAAGACCATATGCAGAAAAACTTTTTAAGGAATATTCAAATAACCCGCGGTTATCTGTTTTGAAATGTAACTCACCGCCTGGACGGAGTATATGTTCATATCGCTCTAAAAAGGTTTTAAACGTCAATCTGCGCTTTTCGTGTCTTGCTTTTGGCCACGGATCAGAGAAATTCAAATACACCCGGTCAATCTCATTTTCCGCAAACACATCTGTCAGCGTCTCAGCATTGATGTTCAAAAGCTTTACATTTTCAACATCTGTCTCTTTGATTTTATCTACTGCCGTCACAATAACACTTTTAAATAATTCAATGCCAATATAGTTGATATCAGGATGAAGCTTGCCCATTCCAGCAATAAAGCTCCCTTTT
Source organism: Bacillus sp. FSL M8-0350 (assembly GCF_038593345.1). Classification (NCBI taxonomy): domain Bacteria; kingdom Bacillati; phylum Bacillota; class Bacilli; order Caryophanales; family Bacillaceae; genus Bacillus; species Bacillus sp. FSL M8-0350. The sequence continues at coordinate 2,795,821 of NZ_CP151985.1, forward strand.
CCTGTCCCAACTTCGATATGGATTGGATGATCATTTCCAAACAGCTCATGCCATTTCCCTTTATATTGCTCGGGACTTGCTAAAGCAATATGAGCATTCTCAGCTAAGTAATCATCCGCCCATGGTTTATGTCGCATTCTCAATTTGATACACCTCTATTTTCTTTACATTTTATCAAGATACCATGAAACATAAAGACCCGCAAGACAGCATCTTCTATGTCCATATAAAAAGACCAGCCCTTCGCTTGAGCTGGTCTGCCGCATGTATAAATTGGGCGCTGAATGCACAGTTTAACCTCATAAATGACACGCAGGAAAGGAGCATTTGTATGGGTTTAAACCGTCAACATCAGCTTCAATTAATCAAAGATATTTTAACCGATCACCAGCTAGATTGCTGCGGGACTGTTGCAGAATATGAACAGGTGGGACGCGTGATTCAATTAATGCTGGCAAAAGAAGATCTGGATGCCGACATTCGTCAGCTGTTAACAGATATTTATGATTACAGCCAAAAGGGCACCTCTGTCAGTTCAATTGATGCACATATTGAGGAGCATCAATCACATCTGTCTGAGTGGGTCGAGAACATTCCACTGTCTTAATGGATGTTTAACCGTTTTAAGAGTGCATTTAGCTCCGCTTGCACTTCTTTTTGCGCCTTTTCATTCCCTTTTCGTTTATGCCAAACGACAAACGATACGGTTTCAGCGAGCACGTACCACGCCATGCGCTTTCGCAAATTGTCCGTCAGCGGGGCGCCGTACATAGAGAGCCAGCTTTCCCAGTTCTCTTCCTCAACATAATGGTATAAAAGCGGTCCAAGATCAATCGCTGGGTCTGCAATCATCGCCCCATCCCAATCGATCAAATAGAGCTGGTTTTCATCTGTCAGCAGCCAATTATTATGATTGAGATCGCAATGACAGACGACCTTGTCCTCAAAATGGACAGCCTCCACATGCTTCTCTAAATACTGGATGGCACGCGAAATGTCTTGTGAATCAATTTGCTCGTTTAATATGGACTGTTTCAGATGCATCAGAATGGATTCTGGGTCTAGAGAGTGCTTCTCTAATCGTTTCAGCATATCGAGCAATTCTTTTGATGTATGAATTTTTCTTAGCTGCTCTGCTACAGGACGATCATTCATGTCCTTTGGCTTCAGCTCTCTGCCGCTCAGCCAGTGCTGTGCAGTAATCACATCTCCATTTTCCATCCGTTTTGTCCAGACAAGCTTCGGCACAATGCCTTCAGCTGACAAAACCGCAAGAAACGGTGACGTATTGCGTTTTAAAAATAGCTTTTGGTCATTGTGTGTTGCGAAGTACGCATCTCCCGTAGCGCCTCCAGCCGGAGAGATGTGCCATTCGCTACCTAATATTTGTCCCAACCAGTTCATATCAATTTTCAACCCATCATTTCTTAAAATATTTTAAATCTTGCTTTTTTAGTCGACAAAATTCAGCCGATTGAGGATCAATTGGCTGTTTCTTTTTTTATTTATATGATCATAAAAACAAAAAGGACAGCTATTGAGAATGAGATGCTAAACAATAGCCGTCCTATAGATTTTATCGTTACCTTCTTATACTCGTCAAGCAAAACTAAAAAATCAGGACAAGAACCTTACGAAAAAGAAGGCTTTTTTCATGGTTCTTTGACTAAGGATATACCGCAAGTTATTTAAGCACGTAATTTTAAGGATCGTTCACTTGCCTTTACAAAGACAGGCGTTGCGCCGATCACTTCTCCATCTGCGTGAAATAAGATTTTTTCATCTGCTTCTAAAAACGCTTCCTCATGCTGAAACAGGGTAACCCCCTTCATCCCAAGATGCTTTCGGAACACCATCGCGCTTAGAAACAAAAGGACTTTGAATGGATTCAAATCTGTGACAACCAACGTTTGAAAACCTGGCTGCCTCGCACTCACTTCCGGTGCCGCTTCCAGCCCTCCCCCGTAATACGGGTGATTGCAGACGATCACAAACCACACTTGGCGAAAGACTTTCTTCTCATTTTCAATAAATAACGCAAGATCAAACGGCTTAAACGACCATAAAGAATGGAGAAATGACAGAGGGTAGATGATAAAGCCAAGCCCCAGCCGTTTCAGCCACTTTTTCCCTCTAAAATGCACCGTTTTCCTCAGTACATGTGCGTCAAACCCCGCACCGATATGATTGAGAAAGAGAACAGATTGCGGACTTTCGGCATGATCTTGAAAGGAGCCGAGAGAAAATGTTTTGGTGAGCATTCTCTTTTGCTTTCTCACTTCTTTTAGGACATCATGACGATGGATACCGAGACCCTTCGCAGCATCATTCCAATGACCAGCAGGGACAAAACTAAGCTGCACATGATCGATTTCCTTTAAGCCATTCAGTACTTCATGAATGGTGCCGTCACCGCCAATAACAATCAAGCGCTTCAGCCTGTCATCCTGCATGGCACTGATTTGTCTTGCCAAAACTTCTGCATGGCCTTCATGCTGGGTGAGAAATGATCGATAAGAGACCTCCACCTTTTGTAATTCTTTCTCTATGCTCCTCCATGTGCGGAGTCCTTTTCCATGTCCTGCTTCTGGATTAACGATAAAGTACCATTCATTCATATATTAGCTCCACTCAGGTCTCATTTTTCGTGACCTTCCATCATGCCTTTAATCGAGCCATTCCTGTCTTCTTTTGCTGTCTGATTCACCATAAGCAAGCAATGCCTTTGTCGCCTTAAATTGCTGATGCTTTGTCGGCGCCGTATTTTTCCGCTGCTTTTCAAACCACTCTTCTGCCTTCTTCTTATCGATAACCTCCATCCCATATGGAACTTCAGGTAAATCAATATAAGAGGTTCGGCTGATAAGGATTTTTTTCACAGGAAGGTCTACACCACTTTGCTGTAAGATCTTTGACACGACGGTGCCAGAGCGCAAAAGGCTTGCACAAGGATTCAAGACGGACTGAACAGCTTTCCCAGTCGCCCGTTTTTCCCAAAAACGTTCCTTCGTTCCGATATAGACGCTGTCTGGCTCGGCCTCTAAGAAAGATAAACAGATCACTTCGATCGGCGTGATGAGTATCGGACATAATTCCATCTCAGCTTTTTGAATGAGCAGCACCGGCTTGTACATCACAAAATAAGAATCCGGAAGCTGCCTTGCAAGCATCCGCAGCTTTTCATCATACCGAATATGATGGGAAACGGTTGAAATATGTGAAATCGTCGAACTCGCCCATTTTAATTGCACTTCAAAGAGATGGTCCTTAAAAAAGTGAATCAGCTTCGTTTCATCGGTAGGAACGTTTCTGAAAACCCCTTGCTCTATATCTGTCGGCTCGTTAAAAAGACTCAGGTCCCGTTCCTTTTTCATATCGGCTTCTTTTTGCTTTCTCTTTAAGGAGAATTTCTTTCTCTTTTCTTCCTCTTGTTCTGGAGCTTGTTGAGGAATTTGATCAAACGGTTGCTGCGCCTCCTCTTTTGAAGCCTTTTTTAACTCGTCCCATCTTTGTTTTTTCAACCGATTGAATTGATTGATATAGTGATGCGGGTCTTGTTCATATCGTGATATATAATCTTGAATTTTGATAATTTGCGCCATCTGCTGCTCACTCCAACTTCTAGAATCATTTATGTAGTGTAAATTGTTTGATTGCGTGATAACGAGGGGTTTCCTTCGGACGTATTTCAAATAAAGTGATACGAGAAACCTCCATCACATATGGCTCTTTGCGTAAAGGAGCTTGCTTTTCATAAGGGTCATCCGCATTCCATTTGCGCGCAATCGTCATATGCGGATGAAACGGTCTCTTTTCAACAGGGTGTCCTGCTGACAAAACGGCTTCCTTTACCTTTTCTCTTAAATGCATGAGCGGCTCACTTTCATGAGGCTTTGCAAAAAAGACTCTTGGGCGTTCTTTCGCACCAAACTGCCCTACCTCATTCAGCTCTAGTGGAAATGCAGACGCTTCATTTGAAAGGATGTCAAGCAGCTGGATGATCTTTTTTAAACGCTCTTCTGGAATGGCTCCTAAAAAGATAAGGGTCACATGATAATCATGTGGTGCTGTCCATTTTTGAAAGAACAGTCCGCTCCTTTGATCAATGTCTTGTTTGATTTGATGCGCAAGTTGTTCAGGGATGTGAATCCCTATAAAATAATGACGGCTTTCTGACACAATATCACCTGTCCTTTTTTAACAAACTTTACGAATCCCCATTGATGATAGTATAACTAAAGAAATGCGTAATGAGAAGAAAGGGTGTCATCTGATGAAAGTAGCACAAAATATAGCTGAGCTGATTGGCGATACACCGCTTGTCAAATTACAGCGGCTCCAGCCAGAAAATGCGGCGGCTGTTTACTTAAAGCTGGAATCATTTAATCCGAGCGGAAGTGTAAAAGACCGCGCGGCTTACAATATGATCGTCGAGGCAGAAAAACAAGGGAAACTCACAAAAGGAGCAACCATTATTGAGCCTACGAGCGGGAATACAGGGATTGGTTTAGCCATGAATGCCGCCGCAAGAGGCTACAAAGCCATTCTTGTCATGCCTGATACGATGACAAAGGAAAGAATCAATATTCTGAAGGCATACGGGGCGCAGGTCGTCTTAACCCCAGGAGAAGAAAAAATGCCAGGCTGCATCCGAAAAGCTGAGGAACTGGCTGCTCAAATTCCTCACAGCTTTATTCCCATGCAGTTTGACAATAGAGCGAACCCAGATGCACATAGAGGCACAACAGCAGTCGAAATTATGGAAGCTGTGAAACAACTTGGACAGCCTCTTGGAGCCTTTGTCGCAACAGCTGGAACTGGCGGTACTATTACAGGAACTGGAGAGGAATTAAAAAAGGCATTCCCTCATTTAACCATCCGTGTGGCAGAGCCGAAGGAATCTCCTGTCTTATCTGGCGGGAAACCTGGGAAGCATAAACTCGTTGGCACAAGCCCAGGATTTATCCCCCATATTTTAAACGAGCACGTCTATGATGACATCGTTCAGGTAAGTGACGAAGATGCGTACCACATCACACGGCAGCTCGCTCAGCTTGAAGGAATTTTAGTAGGCCCATCCTCTGGGGCGGCTTGCTATGCAGCGATTGAAACAGCCAAGCAATTGCCGGCAGATCAAATTGTGATCTGTATGACAGCAGATACGGGCGAACGATACTTATCCAGTGATGTTTTTCAAAATTAAAAAAGGAACAGGGCGATGAATCCCTGTTCCTTTTTCTTCATTTCACGGTTAAGATGCTTTGACAGATTTCACTTCAGCCTGTTCCCCTCTGATAAGTAAAGCCTGTTCATCAGTAAGCGGACATAAATCAAGCGTCTGCTGATGCTTCTCTGTGATTTGCTGCGCAGCCTCGCCTAAATAGGTATTGTGCATATGCGGTACTGGATAGCGGCTTATTTCATTGAAAGCTTGATATGATGAAAGCTCCGGTGCCTTCTTTTGATCATCCATCAGAGAGATATATTCAATGCTTGGCGCCATGAGAATACTCCCAGCAGACTCTCCGATGTACAGCTTGCCGTTGTTGATTTCTTCTTTCAACACGTCATCGAGACGATGCTTTCTTAATTCCTGCAATAAATAAAACGTGTTGCCTCCTGACACGTAGATCACATCATTTTGTTTGATCATCTGCGAGATCTCTTCAGCGGACTGTTCATCTATCTGCACAGTCTCAAGCTGCATCCCTAATTGCTGAAAGGCTTCCTTCGCTGCCTCTACATAGTGCGTGACTTCTTCTACAGCACTTGCCGTTGGAAAGAAAGTCACGTGCTTTCCTTTTAATGATTCCCCCGCAAAGTCAGATAAGAGAGAATAGCTGTCTTTGAATGAAGAGCATAAGAACATTTTTTTCACTATGAATCCCCTCTTCTCTTTTCCATTTCTATTTTGCTAATTCATACATAGCTTGTGCGTAAAGAGCAGCTGCTCTCAGTAAGTCATCAATTTCAATATATTCATCCTTTTGATGGGCGCAGTCTGGCCTGCCAGGAAATAAAGGTCCAAAGGCAACGCCTGCTTCTAAAGATCTTGCATACGTTCCTCCCCCAATGGCAATAAGGGTTGCAGGATCTCCCATTTGTTCCTCATATACCCGCTGCAAGGTTTTCACAAGCGGATGATCTTTTGAGACGTGATGCGGAGGGCTGTCTTCGAATTTTAGCAGGGCTGCCCCTTTGATGCTTTCAATTCCTTTTTTGACGTCCTTGCCGTCTGCTGTTACTGGATAGCGGACATTTAACCCTAGCTTTGCTTCCTCATTCTGTTTAAAGCGGATTGTCCCAACATTCAACGTCAAATCTCCACTAATCTCATCTTTGCAAGCAATTCCCAGCTTTTGTCCTCTAGTATCTTGATCAAATAAAGCGTTGATTTGGGAAGTAAAGGCAAGTCCCTGCTCATCTAATTCGTGTCCGCATAAGAAATTCGCCATATGAATGCCCGCATTTGTCCCATGCGCCGGCTCCATGGCATGAACGGATACCCCTTTTAATGTAAAATGCAGTCCATCCGCCGTGTTCTTTACCTCACCAGATAATTGGTGATCAGCAAGATAGGCTTCGAAGGCTGTTTTTAATGATTCAGCATCGTGTTCCTGTGCAGCAGTCACAGTAGCAGCTGCCTCATCTGGTACCATATTGAGCCTCATACCCGATGTAAATTGCTTCAGCGTATAGCGCGGATGATTCGCTGTTTGTTGATATGTAAATGACACAACCGCATCAATGATCCCTTTTTCCGCATGAATAATCGGAAAATCGGCATCTGGTGCAAATCCAATTTGCGGCATTGGCTCATGCTTGAAATAATGATCCACACAGCGCCAATCACTTTCTTCATCTGTTCCAATGATCATGCGGATTTTTTTCGACAGCTGCAGACCAGAATCTTTTAAGATCTTCAGCGCATAAAATGCCGCCATGGTTGGGCCTTTGTCATCAATAGCCCCGCGTGCAAAGATTTTATTTTCTCTGATGTCAGCTGAAAATGGCGGGGTTGTCCAGCCGTCACCAGCAGGCACCACGTCCACATGGCAAAGCACACCTACAATGTCATCGCCTTCCCCATATTCAATATGACCCGCATAGCCGTCGACATTCTTGACTGTGAAGCCTTCATCTTCCCCTTTTTTCAGCATATACTGCAGGGCATCATCGACTTTTTCACCAAATGGCTTTCCTTCTTTGCCGCCTTCTTCATCAAGGACACTTTCAATTTGTAAAAAAGATTGTGTGTCCTTGATCAAATCGTCTTTTTTTCGTATTACTTCAGCTTCCCAATTCATTTTTCCATTCCTCCTTGAAAAAAGGTTGCAATCCACCCTTAAAACGAATATTATATTAATTGTTTTGTAATAATGTTCGTAAATGGAGGATTTTATGTTTCAGTTAAAAGAAAATCAAACCAACATAAAGAAAGAAATAATCGCTGGTATGACGACATTCTTTACTATGGTCTATATTGTTGCCGTCAACCCGGGAATTCTTTCAAAAGCAGGTATTCCTTTTGACCAAGTCTTTACTGCAACAATCATCGCTGCTGTTGTCGGTACGCTCTGGATGGCACTATTTGCAAACTATCCGATTGCCATTGCACCAGGCATGGGGCTGAATGTCTATTTCACCTTTACCGTTGTCGGCGGTGGCGGCATCAGCTATCAAACAGCGTTTAGTGCGGTATTTGTTGCTGGTATACTCTTTATTATTTTATCGTTAACATCCCTTAGAAAACAACTGATTCAAGCCATTCCAGATAATTTAAAGTACGGCATTACAGCAGGAATTGGGCTTTTTATTGCATTCATCGGCCTCCGTCAGTCTGGGATCATCGCTGCTGATCCAGAAAACCTTGTGAAGCTTGGCAATTTAAGCTCGCCTGTTGTCATTTTAACGCTTGTCGGCTTAATGATTTCGGTTATTTTAATGGTTCTGCAAATAAATGGTGCACTGTTTATCGGTATGTTAGCGACCACATTGATTGCGCTCGCAACAGGCCAGCTTCATTTCCCTAAAATGCTGATGGACATTCCTGCACTGCCTGAAGGCATGCTGATTACAAATCCAATCTCTGCCTTTGGTGACGTGTTCTCTCATCATTTGTATGCTGTCGTCTTCTCCTTCTTACTGGTGACGATTTTTGATACAACAGGCACGATGATCGGCGTTGCAGAACAAGCCGGATTAATGAAAAATGGCCAGCTGCCAAAAGTGCGCAGAGCCCTGCTCGCTGACTCGGCTGCAACGACGGTTGGTTCTATGTTTGGTACAAGCCCAACCACTGCTTATATTGAATCATCATCAGGAGTTGCTGCTGGCGGAAGAACTGGGCTGACGTCTCTAACGGTCGCTGCATTGTTTATTGTGGCATTATTTTTTGGCCCGCTCGTTCAAGCGATTTCTTCTTTACCATCCATCACATCACCTGTTTTAATCATTGTTGGCTGTTTGATGATGAACTCAGTGTCACGCATTCGCTGGAACGAACTAGACGAAGCATTCCCTGCTTTTCTTGTCATTCTTTCGATGCCGCTGACTTCTAGTATCTCTACCGGGATTTCACTTGGATTTATTTCATATCCGCTTGTGAAATTGGCGAAAGGGAAATGGAGAGAAGTACATGTGCTTGTTCTCATCTTTGCGGTCTTATTTTTCATTCAGCTCTTTTTCTTAGAAGGATAACAGAAACAAAAAAGGCACATCCTCACATGGAATGTGTCTTTTTGCTTTTCACTGAATTTTTTATTTTGTAAATTTTCTGTGTTTATTTTTCGGACATTTGAAAATGTCAGCTCCAATCGCATCCCTTATCATTATTGGGTTGTAACCGGATTCAAATCATGATATATACCATATTTCATTTCATGAAGACAAGTTTAAAAACACGTAAAGTTGACTTTTTGGTGGAACTAGATGCATAATAACGTGTATAATAGAATAAAACATTAACAAACACGAACATTTACCATTGTTGCATGTCCTTATTTCGCAGTTTTAGTGTAGTAAGTTGTGGTTAGTCAAGTCCATCCGATCTTATTGATAGGGAGTGGTTTTTTGAAACCTTCAACAAACCGTATGATGACTCGAATCAAATCAGTCTATATGTTCATTCAAGAGAAAGGTCTTGTGACGACACAAGAGCTGGTTGATGAATTCGGGATCACACCTAGAACCATTCAAAGAGACTTAAACGTGCTTGCCTATAACGATCTTGTTCATAGTCCAAGCAGAGGCAAATGGGAAACAACGAGAAAAAAAGTAAAAATATCATCTTAAGCGTATAATGAATTGTCCATATAACAAAAAGAACCGGCGATATGCCGGTTCTTTTCTTTTACAAATTGTTGACGAAGGGCTAAAATGATTTTTATTTTAGCCCTTTGTCTTCTTTACAGCGTGATAGAAAACCTTTGAAGTCTAGGAAGAACGAGCACTGGCGCGGAGCGAATTTAACATTCGTGAGCACCAGCGCGCAGGACTGACAAAGAATGCGAGGGTTTGTCTACACGCTGAAGAACCGGCGATATGCCGGTTCTTTTCTTTTGTTCTTACGTTATTCACGATTCATTAAGCTGTCTAATTCTTCATCCGTCAATTCACGGTACTCTCCAGGTGCTAGATCTTCATCTAAAGAGACAGCCCCCATCGAGAGCCTTTTTAAAAAGATCACTTCATTTCCCACCGCTTGCGCCATCAGCTTCACTTGATGGTACTTCCCTTCAGTAATCGTTAAACGGATGCGTGTATCTTCGTCTTCATTCGCATCTACTTCCACCTTCGCCGGCTTCGTGTGATAATCATCTAAGATGACAACGCCCTCTTCAAGACGCTTAATGTCTTGATCTCCTAAAGGATATTTCAAATGAACCTCATACGTTTTTGGCACATGCTTTTTTGGAGAAAGTAATTGATGAGCAAGCTGTCCATCATTTGTGAGGAGAAGGAGACCGACCGTATCCTTATCCAGTCTCCCCACAGGGAATGGCTCCCTTGCGAGATCCTCCGGCTCAAGTAAATCGACAACCGTTTCATCCCGCAGATCTTCAGTTGCTGAGATCACCCCGTCTGGCTTGTTCATCATTAAGTAAATGAATTCTTTATATTCTACACGCTCTCCGTGTACGAGCACTTCATCATTTGATGGATCAACATGATCTTTCACCTGCTTTGCCACTTCTCCATTCACTGTGACCGCCCGGGCCTTGACAAGCTTTTTCACATCTTTTCTTGAACCAAAGCCGCTGTTAGCAAGTAATTTATCAAGCCTCATGAATATCTACCTCTTCTTAACTCTTTTTTCTTAAAAATTTCGGCATACGGCTGCCAAGTACACGCTCTAGTAATCCCACCTTATAAGACAAGAACATATACACACCGCCGCCAGTGATCATGGAAATCAAAATGACGATACCCGCTTGTACAATTCCGCCTTCATAAGAAATCACTTGGCTCACAAGTTGACTTGTCAAATATGCCACGACAGCCATGATCGCCGTTAAAATACCAATGAGAATAAAACGTTTGAAAATTCTGCGGAACGAATAGCCGGCATGGCGTTTAATCATGATAAACATATACAAGATGGACGCACTGTAGCCTAATGCTGTTGCAAGTACAGAACCATTTCCTTGCAGCCAGCTGATCAGCGGGATGTTCAGAACCGTTTTAATAATGATCCCTAACAAAAGACTGACGATGGCAAATTTTTGTTTGTTAATCCCTTGCAGAATCGCTGCATTAATGGTGAATAAAGAAAACAATAATGCAACAGGTGCATACCAGAACAAAATGGAGATCCCAATCTCAGGATGAACAGACGGATAGAAAAACCAATAAACCGGTCCAGCCAATGCTGAGATACCAAATGATGCAGGAAGCACGAAAAATAAAATGACTTGCATCGTCTGATCAATTTGTCTATTGAGCAGCTTGTAATTACGTGCTGTAAATGATTCCGTTATCGTCGGAATCAAGGTTAAGCCAAACGCTGTTGCAAGTGACACAGGAATCATCACGAGCTTCGGTAAATATAACGTCACAATGGACAATACCGCTGTACTAATATCCTGATGTCCTGATGCAATCATGGCTCTGTTAATTGTGTTTGTATCGATATAAGAATAAATTGGAATCGCAAGTCCAACAAATACATACGGCGCTGCATAGCTAAACAGCTCTGTAAACATTTGCTTATAAGATAATTCAGAGTGAGCGCCTGTATTCGGCTGCATAGCTAAGAGCCGGTCTTTCCGTTTCAGCCAATATAAATAAAGCGTGAATAAACCGCCAAATGCACCGATCAGTGCGGCAAATGTTGCATATCCGACAGCAATGACAAGCCCGCCGTCAAGCACCTTTAAAATAATAAACGTCGCCGTTAATAGGAAGATGATTCTGACAAGCTGTTCAATCACTTGGGAAACAGCTGTCGGTCCCATCATGGAGTGTCCTTGGAAGAACCCGCGTACAAGACTCATGATCGGTACAACCAAAAGACCTAAGCTGACCATTCGAATCACATATACTACTTGATCGACAGTCAAACCGCCTGTTTCATTTGATCCGCCAAGCTGAATTTTGGCAAAAATCGGTGCGGACAAATATAAAATAGAAAAGGCGATAATCCCGGTGACAAGCATGACCGACATACCCGCCCTGAACATTTTTCTTGTTGTCTCATAATCGCCGATCGCATTATATTTGGAAACAAATTTTGATACCGCTGTTGGAAAACCAAGCGTAGCAATACTTAAAAAGATCGTATATTGATTGTATCCATATTGGAATAGCGCTCCACCAGTAGCTCCAACCATTGCGCTAAATGGAATTAAATAAATCATACCAAGAATACGAGAGAGATACGTCCCTATCGTTAAAACCAACGTACCACGAAGCAGTTTATTAGACATGCGCTTAACCACCATTTTTCTAATGAATATTCAACTTAACTATTTTACCACATCAATTCAATACACAGGTAACAAATCCAATACGGAAGTCACAAAACCAATCAATTCATATTTCAGCCTTCCCTAATCTTCGATATAATAGAAAAATGACTGAAAGTAGAAAGAGGAATGTAACATGAAACATTATGATGTCATTGTCATTGGCGGCGGACCTTCTGGGCTGATGGCCGCGATTGCATCAGCAGAGCACGGTGCGACTGTTCTGTTAATTGACAAAGGAAACAAACTTGGCAGAAAGCTGGCCATTTCTGGCGGCGGACGCTGTAACGTCACCAATCGCCTTCCAGTAGAAGAAATCATCAAGCATATACCCGGAAACGGCCGTTTTCTATATAGTGCATTTTCTGAGTTCAACAACGAGGATATTATTTCGTTTTTTGAAAACCTTGGCATTGAACTAAAAGAAGAAGACCATGGACGTATGTTCCCTGTCTCAAACAAAGCACAATCTGTTGTGGATGCCCTTCTAGACAGGCTCCGCGCCCTCAATGTCACCATTCGAACGAACGAAAAGATTAAAACGGTTCTGTATCAAGACGGACAAGCAGCTGGAATTGTTACAAATAATGATGAAAAAATTTCAAGTAAGGCTGTCGTCATTGCTGTCGGCGGAAAAAGTGTGCCGCATACCGGCTCTACTGGCGACGGCTATGCATGGGCAGAAGCAGCGGGTCATACCATTACAGAGCTCTTCCCAACAGAGGTACCGGTCACATCCGATGAACGATTTATTAAAGAAAAAGTGCTTCAAGGTCTTTCTTTAAGAAGTGTGGCTGTCAGTGTTTTAAATAAAAAAGGGAAACCCGTCGTCACACACGTCATGGATATGATCTTTACTCACTTTGGTTTATCAGGTCCAGCTGTTCTTAGATGCAGTGGATTTGTTGTGAAGGAATTGAAAAAACAGCCGAGTGTACGTCTTCAAATTGACTTATATCCGAAGCTGAATGACGAGGAGCTGTTCCAAAAGCTTCATCGCGACCTAAAAGATGAACCGAAGAAAGCCATTAAAAATGTCCTCAAGTCTTGGATGCAAGAACGCTATTTATTGTTTCTGTTAGAACGGAACGGGATTGATCCACAAGACACATTCTCTGGTCTAGCCAAGGATAAACTGCGTGCATTTGCCCATGATTGCAAACATTTTATTGTGCATGCAAATGGTACGCTATCCTTGGACAAAGCGTTTGTGACAGGAGGCGGCGTTTCTGTGAAGGAAATTGAACCGAAGAAAATGGCGTCTAAAAAAATGCCCGGTCTTTATTTCTGCGGAGAAATTTTAGACATCCATGGCTACACAGGCGGCTACAATATCACATCAGCACTTGTGACAGGCAGGCTTGCCGGCATGAATGCTGCACTAGAAGCAAAGGAGAGAGATCAATGATCAGACGTGCATTACCGATTGTTCTTGCGGTCGTTATCAGTTTGACAGCTGCTGTTTTCTTGAAGCTGTCCATTACCCCGTTAAAAGTCGCCATTGTTTTGGCGTTTACCATTTTCGCAGTATGTTTAAAAGAATATGTCTACCGTCTTCGTAAACGAATTGAGGAAAAATCGTCTTCCCATATCGATAGTTGATAAATGAAAGCAAAACATGTTACGGTAAAGTAGAGGTCGAGTGAGAAGCTCGCCTCTTTTTGTTTGAAATAAGTTGAGTTAGGGGATATTAAGCGAAGTCCTCTGCTTAAACGTGTAGAACAACAGGAGAGTGAGATGGTGTGAAAAACGTATCAAGTGTATTTTGGATTGTGATTGCGATCACATTTGTTGCCGTGATGTGGGGAGCGTTTTCTCCAGACACATTGCAAAATGTCACAGATCAAATTCAAACATACATTACAAATGACTTTGGCTGGTATTACTTGTTAGTGGTATCACTGCTTGTCGGCTTTTGTCTATTCTTTATCTTTAGCCCAATCGGTAAGATTACGCTAGGAAAACCCGGGGAAGAGCCTGAATTTGGTTTATTTTCTTGGTTTGCTATGCTATTTAGTGCCGGTATGGGAATTGGTCTTGTTTTTTACGGAGCAGCTGAACCGATCAGCCACTATGCTATTCAGTCACCAACAGGGGAGACTGAAACAGCTCAGGCCTTCCGCGATTCCCTTCGCTATACATTTTTCCACTGGGGGCTTCATGCATGGGCTATTTATGCCATTGTTGCACTTTGCATTGCTTACTTTAAATTTAGAAAAGATGCACCTGGCTTAATCAGTGCAACGCTGCAGCCCGTTTTAGGAAATAAAATTCACGGATGGATCGGTAAAACCATCGATTGTATTGCGGTATTTGCAACTGTGGTTGGTGTTGCAACAAGCCTAGGATTAGGCGCGGCACAAATAAATGGTGGATTGAATTACCTTTTTCATATTCCAATTGCCTTTAGCACACAATTGATCATTATTATCATTGTGACAGTGCTTTTCCTTGCATCTGCTTTAAGCGGGATTGGAAAAGGCATTAAATACTTAAGTAATATCAATATGGTATTAGCAGCTGTTCTGATGTTTTTCTTACTTTTGGTAGGTCCAACTGTTTTTATCTTAAATTCTTTTACTGATTCGATTGGACAATACTTATCCAATATCGTTCAAATGAGCTTTCGTCTATCTCCCAATGATCCTGAAAAGAGAGAATGGATTAATGGATGGACGATCTTTTATTGGGCATGGTGGATTTCTTGGGCTCCATTTGTCGGGATCTTTATCGCTAGAGTGTCACGCGGGCGGACAATTCGCGAATTTTTAGTGGGTGTCTTAGTCGCTCCTTCCATCCTAGTATTCCTATGGTTCTCGATTTTCGGTGTATCTGCAATGGACTTACAGCAAAAGAATATTGTCGATGTTGCAGGTCTTTCAACTGAAACGATGCTCTTCGGTGTACTGAATGAATATCCGCTGGCGATGATTACATCGATACTGGCACTCATTTTAATCGCCGTATTCTTTATTACATCGGCTGATTCAGCTACATTTGTGCTTGGAATGCAGACAACCTACGGATCATTGAACCCTTCTGGCAGTGTCAAAGTCAGTTGGGGCATTATCCAATCGGCTGTTGCTGCTGTACTTTTATTTTCAGGGGGACTTGAAGCCCTGCAAAATACAGCCAAGCTCGCAGCCTTACCGTTCTCCGTTGTCATTATATTGATGATTGTCTCGCTGTATAAATCACTAAATGATGAACGAAGAATCATCAAACAAACCAATCAAGTCAATAAACCAAGAAGTCCAAGAGTAAAAAAAGCATAATCGCAAGCGAGAAAAAGCCGTTCCTTATCCGAACGGCTTTTTTCTATATATACAATTTAAGATAGTCGCGAGCTTGAGGATTCCTTTAAAATAGTGATGAATCATCACTTTCTACATAATGGAGGTTTATATGACGTTACCTACGTTCAAGTACAACCCAGATCCAGTTTCGTTAAACGTGATCAAAAAAGAGCATACGACATGTCCTATTTGTGAGAAAGAAAGAGACGCCAGCTAACCAAAGAAAAAGGACCCTTCAAGCAGGTCCTTTTTTGAAGCCGTCTATTTTTTATATAAAATGAGTGCAGAAAAACAGTAGAGCTGTTCCCCTCCCTGCTCACAGATCACCGCTACATTGTACTTGATGTCAATGATTTGGTCGTCATCCATTCCTTTTAAAAAATGATTGATTTCACTCTGCAAATCTTTCTCATGCTCTTCATCAAATACAGCTACCTTTAGCACCTATGCCACTCTCCCTTCTCTCGCTACTCTATCTTTATGCAAATAGAAAGAGGCATATGAACAAAAAAACCTTTCATCGTTAAGATGAAAGGCCTTCTATTTACAGCTTCGGTTTTGTTTCTCCTGTCCAAGCAAGCATCCCGCCAACGACATTTGTCGCTTGGTAGCCTTGATCTTCTAGGTAATAGCAGACATTTTCACTACGTTTACCAGAACGGCAGAGAATATAATATTCCTGCGTTTGATCGAATGCATCCAGCTTCTCAGGGATATCGCCCATTCGAATGTGGATGGCTTCCGGGATCATACCCTCTGCTACCTCTTCATCCTCACGTACATCGATAAGCTGAATGGCGTCTTCCTGCTCCAGCTTTTGTTTTAATTCTTCTATTGAAATTTCTTTCACTGACACGACTCTCATCTCTCCTTTTCATTACGGTGACACCATTATAGCAAATGATTCACTTCACTGCGTATTCACCCGCTTTGATTGAAGGAAAGACGGCAGCCGCTTTACTTCGGCTGTCTCGTACTCAATTTCAAACTCTACCTTTTTAAAAACTTGATAGGCCAGCCACATATGACCATAGGCGATTATGCTCACACTAAAAAACGGCACGATTCCCGGTAAATAAGCAAACAGAACAAACAGCACAGCCGAGAAAACAAGCATAGAGAGTGTATATTGCAAGTATGAGATACCGAGCAGAAGAGAGAATTTCAGATAGAGACGTTTTTTCCAATCGTAATGCGCAAGTAGCGGAAAAATATAAAATAAGCTCACAATAAACAGAAAGCCGAAAATATATATAGCAAAGCGAAGCACATGTAAGAGCCAGCTCGCCGGATAGATATAAGCAAGGTCGACATAAATAATCGTTCCAATGATGAACAGCACCACTCCAATGATGTTAGAGCGTATAAACTCCTCCCTGAATACCTTCCAAAAAGTGCGGAATACATTGACCTGCTCATGCCCTTGAATCCACTTTCTCATCACGGAAAATAACGCAGTGGTCGCAGGCATCAAGCCAAATACGCCAAGCCCCAGGATGGTGAACAAAAGCCATAACAAATTCGTATAGGCGAGCCTCATCACCCACTCACACATCCTCAGCATTCTGCTCATTGAACCATCATGATCCATCTCTTTCCCCTCCTCTCTTTCTCTTTACACCGTCTCTTTATGAAACAATTCATCGATTTCAATTGGGCGCTTTTCTGCGACAGAGCGCCAC
This sequence comes from Bacillus sp. FSL M8-0350, assembly GCF_038593345.1. Lineage (NCBI taxonomy): Bacteria > Bacillati > Bacillota > Bacilli > Caryophanales > Bacillaceae > Bacillus > Bacillus sp. FSL M8-0350. The sequence continues at coordinate 2,812,765 of NZ_CP151985.1, forward strand.
ATGCCTTCCCCAAGAGCAATCGAATAAGCACCAGCCTCTGCTCCTGCTAAGATGTCATAGTGAATCAAGGGATCTTTTCCTATAAATAAATCAGCCAAAAGCAGAGGATCTCCTCCGCCATGTCCGCCTGGCTGCTTGACGACTTCAATCGTCTCCTTTGATCCAAACATCGGGTAATAAGAAATTGTTTGTTCTGGGAATTGAAAAGGAATTCTTGATGGCACATGAAACTCATTTGTTTCAATACGCCCCTTCGTCCCATTAATGGCAAGACGATAGCCTTCATATGGGGCAGAGAATTGAATCGAATAGCTGAGCAAAGCCCCTTGGTCATAAGCGACTGACGCCACATATGTATCCTCAATATCAATTTCCTCATCAAAAATGCAGGCATCCGGACGATAATTTGAGTACTGCTGCGTTTGCTCCTGACCGGATTCAATATGATCGTCCTCCACCTTCGAACGCTCAACCCGCGGATTCCACCTTGCTTCATAGTGACATATATCTTTCACATGACATGTTCCGCAAAATCTATTTTCCTCCCCCTGCAAGGGATTCCAAGGGCTTTCGCTGCCGTAATAGTTCAGCGCCCCGTAGGCAAATACTTGCTTCGGTTTTTGATCAATCCACCAGTTGACCAAATCAAAATGATGCGTCGACTTATGAATGGACAGCCCGCCAGAAAATTGACGTGTGCGGTTCCACCTTTTGAAATAACTAGCACCATGATACGTATCAATGAGCCAGCTCAGTTCAACAGATGTGACCCTCCCAATTTTCCCGTCTAAAATAAGTTCTTTTACTTTTCGATGGAAAGGATTGTAGCGATAATTAAAGGTGACCGTGACCTTCCCTTTACTTTCCGCCTCTTTTTCCACCACTTTTTTGGCGTCTTTTGCTGTTGTCACCATCGGCTTTTCAGTGATGACATCTAGATCATGGTCAAGTGCCTGCATGATATATGTGACATGTGTGTCATCCCTGCCTGCCACAATGACGATATCTGGCTTTGTTTCCTTGACCATCTGATCAAATGCATCTTCATGAAAAAACGAAACGCCCCGGAGTGATGGAAAACGCTCCTGACAAAGTGTATACCGCTGATGATCTATATCTAGGAGTCCTGTAATCCGATAATGCTTATTGAAATCCTCTGTGAGCGGTTTAATAAACATATTAAACGCACGATGGCTCAGCCCGCAAATCACGACCCGTTTCACATTCCCCACCCCATTTTCTATTGGTTTTCACGAAGCTGTTTCATAAGAGACAGCGCCTCTTCCGTCTTATCAGCATACACGGGAATGAAAGCGACCATATCCCGGTGTAATTGAAAGGTATAGCCGTTGAGTTTTTTCTTTCCTTTATTGATTTGAACCGCATAATCGACCGTTTTCCCTGTCTTTTTGTCCTCGACCGTATATGGTCCTGCTGCTTGACCGCCTATTTCCATCTCTTCAAGCAGCTGAAAGCTTTCAGGATCATCATATGTTCTAAACATTTCTTCTGGAACAAGCATCACGTCCCCCTCTTTTGAGGTAATTTCAACAAGAAGCTTTTCAGGAATCGCCGGAAAGATGTGGACGCTATACGTCTCTTGTTCCGGCTGAAAAGCCTTCTCCACTAATTGATCCTTCATCCCCTTTGACATATCAGAAAAAATCAGGACATCGATCCCGTTTGTTTTCCCCTGACAAGCAGATAAACAAATGGCAGCGATGAAACTGATGAGCCATACGGCGGCTCTTTTTTGCCTCCTCATGCCTTTTGAAAAACAGACAGCTTTTCTAGCTCAGTTAACGCCATAATAAAAGCGCCTGCCCCGTGCAAGTCATTAGTGCTCCGCTCTCTTCCAACGTAGTAATCATAAAATCCCGCAGATGTTCCAATACAAATATCATTGATAGTAAAATCACCATTTTCTTTCTCAGCCGTCTTATGCTGAATCAAGCCTTGATATGCTCTGACCACATGATCAACATAACGGAGGCTCACATACCCTTCATTCATGGCCTTTGCCATGGCATACATGAATAAACACGATCCCGAGCTTTCAAGCCAATTGTCACTGTGATTTCCTTTATCAATGATTTGATGCCAGAGACCTGTCTTTTGATCCTGGTACTTTGCCACACTTTCCAGCATGTCTGTCAGCGTTTCCTTCCACACCTTCCGCCTTTCATGATGCTCGGGCAAGTCCTCGATCATATCTGCTAATGCAAGGACATACCAGCCAAACGATCTTGCCCAAAACTCTGGGGAACAGCCGGTCTTTTGATCAGCCCATAGCATCGTTTTTCGTTCATCCCACGCGTGATAATACAGACCTGTTTGTTCATCTTTCGTATGCTTTCTCATGAGATGCTCTTGATGGATGACCATATCCACTAGTGACTCTTCACCTTTAAGCTGAGCATACTTTAAGGCAAAAGGACCGCCCATGTAGAGACCATCGAGCCACATTTGATAAGCATAATTGTCTTTATGCCAAAATCCGCCCTCAGACGTGCGGTTTAGCGTACGATATAGTCCGCGCAGCTTCTCCGCCGCCAGCACATACCGCTTCTCTCTCGTTCGTTCGTAAAGAGGGAATAAAATGAGTCCTGCTTGAATGGCATCAAGCTCATCCCTGCGAAATAACAGATTACCGTACTCATCAATGAGGGAGTCCGCATAGTTTTTCACATAATCGAAATACGCCTCGTTCCCTGTTGCCTCATATAACTTCATGACGCCGCAAAGGAAAACGCCTTGATGATAATGCCATCTTCCAGCTGGCGGCAGCTCAATTGGTGTATACGCTTTCATAATGGTTTGTGCTAATTTCTCTGCATGCTCAAGCGGTGATCCCTTTTCAATCGATAAAGTCATTCTTCCTCATCTCCCTTTTTAATAAATACCTTCTTCCCCGAATTTCTTCGCTAAACGGTTTGCCAGCATGACCAAAATAAGTCCAACAGCTGCTTTAAATAAACCAACAGCGGTACTATAGCTGAATTGCCCTTGCTTAAGACCTGCTGTATAAACGTACGTATCAAAAATCTCTGCTACTTCCCGGTTCGTTGCGTTCAGTAATAGATAGACATGCTCAAAGCCAAGCTCAAGCGTATCACCGATTTTTAAAATAAGCAGAACCACAATGACACTTTTAATGGCAGGAAGTGTGATGTGCCACATTTGTCTCAGTCTTCCGGCCCCATCCATTTTTGCTGCTTCATATAGCTGCGGATCTACCGCGGTAATCGCCGCAAGGTAAATGATTGTTGACCATCCTGCTTCCCGCCAGATGACCTGTAAAATGTACATCGGTCTAAACCATTCCTGACTAAGAAGGAAGTTAATCTTTTCTCCACCAAAGAAAGCAATCAATTCATTCATTAACCCGCCATCTACTGTTAACAAAACAAAAGATAAGGACACGACAATCACCCATGACATGAAGTGAGGAATATAAATCATCGTCTGTACAAATTTCTTAAACAATGCCAATCTCACTTCGTTTAAAAGAAGCGCTAATAAGATCGGAATTGGAAAGAAAATCACGACATTCATGGCAAATAAAATCAGTGTATTTTTTAATAAGATGAAAAATGTTGGTTCTGTAAACAATCGAATAAAGTGTTTGAAGCCAACCCACTCACTGCCAAGAATGCCGAGAAACGGCTGGTAATCTTGAAAGGCAATGATGAGCCCCCACATTGGCACATATTTAAAAACAATAAAATAAATGAGCCCCGGCAAAATCATTAAATACAAAAACTTTTGACTTAGCAATTGATTAAGTAAGCGCTTTCTTTTTTCACTTTTCAAAGCTGCCGCAGGCACACCCTTGGCAGTGACATCCTCTGTTTTCATTGATAAAGCCTCCCCTCATGCTAATGCATGTGTTAACTGTATCTTAAGGATGAAAAATCCGTCTACAATCATATCAACAGATCATATTTTCATAGGTGATGCTGATCAAAACGTTACATAAAACATAAGAAAATGATCCTAATCTCAGAAAATGATTATTGACAAACCTACCAGATTTTTGGATTAATAAATTAAGGGGAAAAGATTGTTTTGTTTGAAATGGGGGGTTTTATGAAAAGAAGGCAGTACAAATTTTATTACAAGCTAGTGACGTTTTTTTTCATACTTAGTACGATTCCTGTTATCATTGTCGGCATTTTTTCTTATCAGCATTCGCAAAAAACAGCACTTGAAAATATCTCAAATGAAAAGCTCGACAGCGTTAAACAAACGCAATCCAATATTGAGCATATTTTAAAAACTGTTGATCATTCTCTCACTCACTATGTCAGTTCGCCGCCTCTCCTTCAAACACTGGCAGAACCTTTAAATCCAGACCAATTTCAGCTTTATAATCAAGTACAGCAGGAACTGAACTACCTGCAAACCTTTGACACCGATCTTTCCAATATTACACTCGTCAGTAAAATGGAAGACTGGTACATGAACAATTCGGGGCTTTATCATGTCACAAGCGAAGACCAAGAAAAAGCGCTGACCTCTTACCTCAATATACCAAGTCACTCCAGCTGGGCACTTGAAGAGAATAATCCACTTGTTGCGACAAAAGAAGGAAAAGCATCCTTTTGTAAGTACAATGTGAATTTAATCAAACAACTGCCTATGAACAGCGTTCAAAAAAAGGGAATCGCTGTCGCCAGCATTCCAAGCTGCGTAATTGCTGATAACATGCCTGACTTCTCTCAATCAGATAGTATGTTTGTGATCGATACCAACGGAAAAGTGCTGCTACATAACCGCAAAGAACAAATTGGTGAGTCGCTGAAACATCAGGATTTCGTCAAACATGTGCTCTCACTTGAAAAACGATCAGGGCAATTTGATATGAAGATCGACGAACTCAACTATCAAATCACATTTCAAAAATCAGATTATAATGAATGGACGTACCTATCCTTCGTTTCTATTCCAGAGCTTAAACAGCAAACGAAATCAATTGGGTGGATTACCTTTATTATCTGCACCATTTTGTTAGCGCTTTCATTACTATTTTCATGGTTTGGTTCCAGACACTTTTATAAACCAATCCGCTTATTATACGAGTCATTTGCACGTAATGAATCATTTTTGCAAAAACAGCCTTTTCAAAATGAATTTGAGTTGATTGAATCGAGTATTAAACAAATGAAGGATCAAAACAATGATTTAGAGGAACGGATTGAGCAGCAAGTGACACACTTACAGCAATACTTTATGGTACGGCTGCTGCTTGGAAAGCTGACAGATGAAGAAGTTAACAACCGGTTCCAAAGCTTAGGCTTTCCTCAGGGCTGGTCTCATTTGTCTATGCTTGTGACCCAAATCGATACGTTAAAAGGAACACCTTATGAAAAAAAAGATGCTGACTTGCTTTTATTTGCGATCAATGGACTGATCGAGCAGATTATTCCGCAAGAGGAGCACCTTCAGCCAACCGTTGTCAATCAGCATCAAACGACGATTATCCTCAACCACTCAAAGTCAGATGAAGAGTTTACTGAATATTTAAATCAATTAGCAGAAAGCATTCAGCAGCGTATTGAAGAAGAGCTCGGTTTATCGATCAGCATTGGGATCAGCCGCCAGTTTAAGGAACTCACGATGGCAAAACATGCTTACATTGAAGGAAAAGAAGCCTTAAAATACAGACTCAAAGCAGAGAAAAAGTCCATTATCTTATATGAGCATATCCAGCAAGGAAAGACGTTCAAAACCCATTTTCCAAAGCAGCTGCAGCATGATTTATTTGATGCGATGAAAGCTGGCGATCAAGGCAAAGCAGATCACTATTTACATGTGCTCCTGCAATCCATTTTTTCTAAAAATGCAGGACCGCACGAATACCATATCGCCCTCGCTCGTTTCTTAAACAATTTAATTGAGCTGATGCATTTGCTGGGCATTGAATTATTTGAGGTTGAAGATAACAAAATGCTCTATGATACGATTTTTGAATTTAAAACCTTTGAAGATACGGAAGCATGGCTGAAACATGAAATTATTCGGCCAATTATTGACCAGCTTGCTGCACGTGAAGACTCACAATACAAAAACATCTCAGAAAAAATCATTCATATCATTCATCAAGAATTCGACTCAGATCTCACATTGGATGAAATCGCCACACGTCTCCATTACAATCCAAATTATTTAAGCAGTATTTTCAGAAAGGAAATGGATATCTCCTTTAGTGAATATCTCTCTTCCTACAGACACCATGTCGCTAAAAACTGGCTTGTAGAAACCGATATGTCCGTCAAAGAAATTTCGGAAAAACTGAAATATAAAAACCCGCAAAATTTCATCCGATCCTTTAAAAAGCTGGAAGGTACAACTCCTGGGAAATACCGCGACCAGAAAAAAGGCATGTAAGACAAAGAGTCCCGCTCTCACAAGAAAGCGGGACTCTTTTATTTAAACTGTTCATTTAAGATGCTGTCTTCCAGCACGGAAAGCGGCTCTCCATACACACGTTCAATATGAGCTGCCCCCCAATCGCATAGCGCATTGAGAATTCTTTCGAGCGACTGTCCGTATTCACTTAATTCATATTCCACTTTAGGCGGCACCTGTTCATAGACGATCCGGTTAATGACCCCATCACTTTCAAGCTCTCTCAGCTGCTGCGTGAGCATTTTTTGTGTGATGTTTGGCATGAGCCGCTTCAATTCGCTCGTCCGTTTTTTCCCGTGTGTCAAATGACATAAAATCACACACTTCCACTTCCCGCCTATGACCTCAAGCGTTGCTTCCACAGAGATATTATATTTTTTCTTTTCCATCGAATGTTCACTCCTCTTTGTACGAACAGGCACTTTTTAGTACCTATATTACAAAAAAGTACGTACTTTTTTTTTCGTCATCTATGTTAGATAATAACTCTTGCCGGTCGGCTTCGTCTATCAAAATGTCATCACAGAAGGATGTGAACTTACTTATGAAGAAAAAGCAAAACCATTTTGCTCTTCTCGCACTAGCGATTAGTGCTTTTGCTATAGGAACAACTGAGTTCATTAGTGTCGGTCTTTTGCCAATGATCTCAGAGGACTTTGGAGTGAGCGTCAGTCAGGCAGGCTGGACTGTCTCTTTATATGCACTTGGTGTGACATTTGGCGCGCCTATATTGACTTCCCTTACTTCCACGATGAAAAGAAAGACATTGCTTTTGCTCATTATGCTCGTCTTTTTGATTGGTAATACACTTGCCACCATTGCCCCGACTTTTTCAGTGCTGTTAATCGGCCGGGTGATTTCAGCCTTGTCCCATGGAATCTTCATGTCTATCGGCTCTACGATTGCTGCAAGCCTTGTCGTGAAAGAAAAACGGGCAAGCGCGATTGCCTTTATGTTCACTGGTTTAACAGTAGCGACTGTGACAGGTGTGCCATTCGGGACATTTCTTGGTCACGAGCTCGGCTGGCGGACATCATTTGGTGTGATTGTGATCATTGGTCTGATCGCACTGATAACCAACTATTTTCTTGTGCCGTCTCAATTAAAGCAGGGGGTGAAAACATCTTTTAAAGATCAAGCTGTTCTATTAAAAACAAAAAGAATTTTGCTTTTATTCGTCATTACAGCCACAGGGTATGGAGGAACCTTTGTCGTCTTCACGTATTTATCTCCTCTCTTGCAGCATGTGACAGGTCTTGCGCCTGGGGCTGTGGCCTTGATCCTGCTTTTATACGGAATCACGATCGCAGCCGGAAATGTCATTGGCGGAAAAGCTGCTAATGAACAGCCAATGAAAGCACTGATCTATATGTTTATCATCCAAAGCATTATCTTGTTTATCCTTAGCTTCACTGCTGGATTCACAGTGTTAGGCATTGGAACCGTCATGCTGATGGGACTGTTTGCTTTCATGAATGTACCTGGGCTGCAAGTAGCCGTCGTTGATTTTGCAGAAAGATACACACCCGGAGCGGTCGACGTCGCATCTGCTATGAATATCGCTGCCTTTAATGCCGGTATTGCCATTGGCTCATTTTTAGGAGGCATCGTGACAGATACACTTGGTCTTGTGCATACAGGCTGGGTCGGCGGCATCATGGTCCTCATCGCAGCCATTCTTACGATGATCAGTTATCAAATGGAACAAAAAGAACAAACACAAACCATTTAAAGGAGTTTTTATGATGGAACATTTACAAAGTACAAAAACATTAAACAATGGGGTCCTCATGCCAGGCTTTGGCCTTGGTGTATTCAAGGTGGAAGATGGAGCAGAATTAGTTGATGCTGTCAAAACAGCCATTCAATTAGGCTATCGCAGTATTGATACTGCGGCTATTTATGGAAATGAAGAAGGTGTTGGACGAGGCATACAGCTTGGTTTAGCAGAAACAGGACTGCGCCGCGAGGATATCTTTGTCACATCAAAAGTGTGGAATGCCGATTTAGGATATGAATCTACCCTAAATGCATACGAAGAAAGCTTAAAAAAGCTTCAGCTTGACTACCTTGATCTGTATTTAATCCATTGGCCGGTTGAAGGAAAATACAAAGAAGCTTGGCGTGCACTGGAAACCTTGTATCGTGAAGGAAAGGTCAGATCCATCGGAGTGAGCAACTTCCAGCCGCATCACCTGGACGAACTATTAAAAGATGCAGACATCAAACCAGCGATCAACCAAGTAGAATTTCATCCAAAACTAACGCAGGAAACACTCTCTACGTATTTGAACTCTCATGGCATTCAAATGGAAGCTTGGTCACCGCTGATGCAGGGTGAACTGCTGCATCACCCGCTGATCACAGAGCTCGCAGACACATATGGTAAAACACCTGCTCAAATTATTTTGCGCTGGGATGTACAAAAAGGTGTCATCACCATCCCAAAATCAACGAAAGCACATCGTTTAAAGGAAAACGCTGATATATTTGATTTTGTCTTATCTGATGAAGATATGAAACGTCTTTCTGACTTAAATGAAAACAAACGTATCGGTCCAGATCCAGATAACTTCGACTTTTAATGAAAACACCCCCGCTTTTTTGCTTTGCGGGGGTGTTCCTATTGGTCATTTTGATTTTTTAAAGGAAGCTTCATATTCTTCTATGATTTTATTCCCACCATTGGATTTCCACTTCTCTACATCCTTCTGAAATTGATCTTCACTGATGTCTCCAAGAATGAACTTATACGTCGCATCATCGATGATTTTCTTCAATTCGTTTCCACGCTCTGATGCTGTTTCTGAATACAGGCTTTCAGCAGGATTGGCAACGATGATGTTTTGATTGTCTTCTTCTAGCTCTTCATATTTAGAACGAACTGCATCCCCTTTATTTTTCAAGTAACGTTTATCAATTCCTACAAGACTGACAAGCGGCTGTACATCTGTCTGCCAGCTTTTCACTTGGCTTTCTTCCCTGACAAATGTATTTCCTTCTTCTTTCTTATAATGCTGGCCATCTATACCGTACGTCATGAGACCATATACATCTTCTTCGGCAATGCGGTCAAAGAAGGCCAAAATCCGCTTTAATTCTGCCTCTGATTTCACGCTTGTTTTAGGGAATGCGAAGATGCCATTATGCCCCCCTGATGCCCACACACGTTCTTTGCCATCTGGGCCCTTGATTCGGTTGATAATATCTACTTTCATGTTTTTATCTGTCGCATCATCTCTCAGGTTCACGGCATCTACCATATTTCCAACATAGATGCCTGCTTTTCCTTGTGAGAATAATTCCTGCTGCTGTGTTTTGCTTGTCACTGGGAAGTCTTTGTTAATATAGCCATTGTCGCGCAGCTTTTTCATGTATTTCATTGTATTCATGTACTCATCTGTCATAAAGTCTGGCGTGAATTTCCCGTTTTCTTCTTTCCAGTCTGTGGGCATTCCTTCATATGAACCAAGTGTTTTAAATGCGCCATAAATTAAATCGTTCCGATCCGTAAAGCCAATTGTATCCGCTTTTCCATTTTGATTCGGGTCTTTTTCAGTAAAGGCTTTGGCTACTTCATATAGATCATCCAATGTTTTTGGTGTATCCAAATTTAAATTTTCAAGCCAATCCTTTCGAATGACAATCCCTTGTCTTGAAAGTGGTCTTTCTCTATAGATGCCATAAAGCTTCCCGTCTATAGAGGCGTTTTTATTAATCAATTCGTTCATCTTACTTAAATTTGGATAATCCTTTAAATACGGACCGACTTCCCAAAACATGCCTGATCTGAACGCATTAATCGCAGACGAATTTTTAATGTCTTGAATCGTCACAATTTGCGGCAAATTCCCTGCTGCAAGTGCGGAATTTAACCGATCTTCCTTCACAGCATCAGGCACCCATGTAATATCAAGCTCTGTATTTGTGAGCTTCTCAATCTCTTTTAAAACGGAATCCTTCGGCGGCTGCTGATGATATAAAATCGCCATCCATGTCAGCTTTACCTTTTTGTCTAAATCAACCTTCTCATCTGATGAGTTTGCCCCTTTACTTGAACACGCTGACAGAATACCGCTTGCTGCAAATAACAGGACAAACGCAAGCAGCCATAATTTCTTTCTCCCCATAAAATCCCTCCGTTGTTCCATCTTTTTAACCCTTTACAGAACCTAGTAATGCCCCTTTGTTGAAATGCTTTTGAATAAATGGATAAACAAGCAGAACCGGAATGGTTGCCACAACGATCACAGCCATTTTAATCGTCTGGTCTGGCGGTGGTGTGGATGAGCCCATATCCGACATATCTCCCTGCATTCCGCTTGAGACAATGACAATCTGTCTCAGAAGCACCTGAATCGGCCACTTCACTGAATCATTTAAATACAGAATGGCAGTCATGTACGTATTCCAATACGTCACGGCATAAAAAAGTGAAATGGTTGCAATGGCTGGCAAAGAAAGTGGGAGCACAATTTTAAAGAAAATCCCTAAATCGTTACAGCCGTCCATCTTCGCTGATTCCTCAAGACTTGCCGGTATGTTTTGAAAGAAATTTTTCAAAATGATTAAATTGAACGCATTGATTGCAACCGGTAGAATAAGTGACCAATACGTATCAAGCAGACCAAGTGTTTTCACCACAATAAACGTCGGAATCATCCCTCCGCTAAACAGCATCGTGAAAACAACGAGAAACATCAGTGTTCTCCGGCCTTTTAGCTCCTGGCGAGACAGACCGTATGCCATAAGCGAGGACAAAAACATGCTGACAGCTGTTCCAACGAGCGTCACAAGAATGGACACAATGAGGCTGCGATACACAATATCTGTAGAAAAAATATATCGATATGCCTCTAGAGAAAACGTCGTCGGGAACAAGATAAACTTCTTCGTGATGACCTCTTCTACTGTTGCAAAAGAGGCGGCAATGACATGGATGAACGGAAGCACACATATTAATGCGAACATGAGTAGAAAAGAGTAATTAAATAAATTGAACAATCGGCCTTTAATAGAACGATCTATGTTCATCACGCCCTTTCTTTGAAAGCGTTATCATTTCATCTGAAAGTAAGCTGCAGCCTGTGACGATATCGTGATTAAAATGTAACAAACGGGGGAAGAAAGCGTCTATAATCATTTTGACAGACCAACTGGATAGATCATATCAGCCGTGCTTTTATGCTCATGAAACAAAAGAATAAGATCATTAGCTCATGACATGATTATGCCCTATGCTTGATCATTGTCTCCGAGGATCTCCGTCGTATTGACATCTGGTTCATAGCCTAACTCCTGCTTCGTTTTCTCAGTAGACCAGGGCTTTTCTTCATTCTCTGATACAGCATAATAGGTCCCAAAGGAGATATTCGTTTCAATCGCTGCCTTTATCATACCTGCAAGATCTTCATGTGACAGCAGTGTTCTTTTTGTTCTTTGTTTTTTGTGTAATGCCGTCATCTCATCTGTTACAACTGTTCCAATTCTTAAATTGATGACAGACATTCCCGATTGATCGTGGAACAAACGTCCCAGCTGTTCGGAAGCAAACTTTAATATGCCATAGACATTTTTAGTCGCAGGCACATCGTCAGTTGTAATCTGCCGCCCAAGTAAGGAGCGTCCATCCTCTTCATAACGATCCGTCACATGGTTGCTGCTTGCAAAAATGACTTTTCGTATGCCAAGCCTCGCGGCTGAACGAAACATATAATAGGTACTCCTCCAAAAAATATCAGTCATTTTTGCAAATTCTTCATGATCCATCACATCATGCGTCATGTCCATGTTTAGAAGATGCAAGATGACATCTGTATCCCGCGGAATTGCCTCATATACATTCTGTTCATTCGCTGCATCGGCTAAAATGACTCCTTCTACACAGCTCGTTAGATCAATAATCGTGACGCTGTACTCATCAGAGAGCGCTTTTGTTAAAAGACGTCCAATCACACCGCATCCGCCAATGATGGTGATTCTTTTCATCTGTCTCCTCCTTTCTTTTGACGTAGTATGTCCAAGCGTTTCTTGATTACAGCCACTTTTTCAAAAATCGTGTCGCCTCGTGACGCATAGCGGCTGTTTCAAAATGACCTGCATGAAGACGGGTAAGCTGATATCGTTCTTTCAATGAAGCAGCTTCATAGGTTTGACTCAATACCTTTTGAATCCTTTCAATGCCTTCAGCAGGCGTGAGCTGATCAAGTTTTCCAACTAAGCTTAAATGCGGTCTTGGAAAAATCATTTCTTGAATGTCCGCTGCTGTAAAATGCTTCGCCAAGCTCGGTACATAGTAATAAAAGCCATGTCTGTCCAAATTGTTCGTTTCAATTAATGTATGATGGTCCACCTGTGCACAAAGGTCAATACACACACTGACCCTCTCATCAAGTGCAGCCGTCCACCAGGAAAGAAGACCGCCCATTGACATCCCAAAGACAGCTAACCTGTCCGCCAGCACATCAGATCGAGACAGCAAATAATCAATCGCACACATACTTTCATACAGCATCATGCCCCACATCACTTTTCCTGTTAAAAGCATTTCCTTAAAAATTTCACTTTCTGTTCTACCTCTTCTCTCACCAAACCCTGCATGATCAATGGCCAGTACACTATATCCTTTAGACGTAAACTCTTTTGCATATGAAGGCGTTTGCAAATAATGAGCACCTTTTAACAGCTCGTCCTTCCCATTCACGTAATTCCCGCCATGTGAATGCTGGAACAGTACAACGGGTCTTTTTTTCACCGTATCCTTCGGTTTCACGAAATAAGCAGGGACTTCCTCTTCACCATTCATGGAGAGAATGAGAGTTTCCACTACATATGATTCACGTTCTTCCATTTTTAACGTATAATCCTCCACGCGATGACGTTCTGGCATTTCTCCTAACAGACTGAGCAGTTGTTCACGTTTGCTTTCCTTTTCCATTGACGTCACTCCTCATTTTCTTGATCACCTGTTAAAATACGAGACCGATGCGGGAATCACCTTGTTTTCGACAAAATTATGTCCCGGGAAATAAAGAACACCCACCGGTTCATACCGATGGGTGTCATCATTAGTTCGCAACAATATTGACAAGCTTCCCAGGAACTGCAATCACTTTACGAATGGTTTTCCCTTCAAGCTGTTCTTTTACACGTGCATCATTTTTCGCGAGCTCTTCTAACTGCTCCCTTGTTGCATCAGCAGGAACGGTTAATTTTGCTTTTACTTTACCGTTAAGCTGTACGACAATTTCTACTTCATCGTCGACAAGTTTTGACTCATCATATTGAGGCCATGCTTCATAAGAAATAGACCCTTCATGACCAAGTTTATTCCAAAGCTCTTCTGCTAAATGCGGTGCAATTGGAGAAAGAAGCTTTACAAAGCCTTCTGCATATTCTTTCGGCAGTGTATCAGCTTTATAGGCATCGTTGATAAACACCATTAATTGTGAAATTCCTGTATTGAAACGCAAGCCTTCATAATGATCCGTTACCTTCATGACTGTTTCATGATAGCTGCGTTCTAATGCGCCGCCAGACCGCTCTGTCACTTTATCACTGAGTGAGCCATCTTCATTTGTAAAGAGACGCCATACACGATCAAGGAAACGACGAGCGCCATCAAGTCCTGTTTCAGACCAAGCAATTGACGCATCTAAAGGTCCCATGAACATTTCATAAAGTCGTAATGTATCCGCACCATGAGATTCTACGATATCATCCGGGTTGACCACATTTCCTTTTGATTTACTCATTTTTTCATTGTTTTCCCCAAGAATCATACCTTGATTGAACAATTTCATGAAAGGTTCTTTTGTTGGAACAACACCGATATCATACAAGAACTTATGCCAGAAGCGTGCATATAGAAGATGCAGTACAGCGTGTTCTGCTCCGCCGATATACACATCAACTGGAAGCCATTTCTTCAGCTTCTCAGGAGAGGCAAGCTCTTCTGTGTTATGAGGATCAATATAACGTAAGAAATACCAGCAGCTGCCTGCCCATTGCGGCATTGTATTCGTTTCGCGGCGGCCTTTTTTACCTGTAACAGGATCTACAACCTCAACCCAGTCTTTAATATTGGCTAATGGTGATTCACCTGTACCACTTGGCTTAATCTCTGTCGTCTTAGGCAAGATCAGTGGAAGCTCTTCTTCTGAAACAGCTGAAGATGTTCCGTCCTCCCAATGAATGATTGGAATCGGCTCACCCCAGTAGCGCTGACGGCTGAACAGCCAGTCTCTTAAACGATATGTGACTTTCTTTTCACCTTTTTGATGTTCTTCAAGCCATGCAATCGCTTTTTCAATCGCTTCTTCTTTTCCTAAGCCATTTAGGAAATCAGAGTTAATGTGCTTTCCATCACCTGTGTAGGCTTCTTTTTCAATGTCTCCGCCTTCTACAACTTCTTTAATTGGAAGATCAAAGGTTTTGGCGAATTCATAGTCACGTTCATCATGGGCAGGAACCGCCATAATGGCTCCAGTTCCATAAGTCGCCAGCACGTAATCGGCAATCCAGATCGGCATCTTTTCACCATTTAAAGGATTGATGGCATACGCTCCTGTGAAAATACCTGTCTTCGTTTTAGCAAGATCTGTCCGCTCTAAGTCACTCTTTGATTGAATCTCTTTGATATACGCTTTGACAGCTTCTTTTTGAGCATCAGATGTAATTTTTTCAACAAGTGCATGCTCTGGTGCAAGCACTGCATATGTTGCGCCAAATAGTGTATCAGGACGCGTTGTGAAAACCGTAAACTGTTCGTCATGTCCTTCTACTTCAAAATGAACGTGCGCTCCTTCAGAGCGTCCGATCCAGTTACGCTGCATATCTTTGATGCTTTCAGGCCAATCAATGTCCTCTAAATCTTCTAACAGCCTGTCCGCATATGCTGTAATCTTTAGCATCCACTGCTTCATAGGACGTCTTTCAACAGGATGGCCTCCGCGTTCACTTTTTCCATCAATGACTTCTTCATTTGCAAGCACTGTGCCAAGCGCTGGGCACCAGTTCACTGGTACTTCATCGATATAGGCCAATCCTTTTTCGTACAATTTTAAGAAAATCCATTGTGTCCATTTGTAGTAATTCGGATCTGTCGTGTTGATTTCTCGATCCCAATCATACGAGAACCCTAGTGATTGAATTTGGCGGCGGAAGTTATTGATGTTCTCTTCTGTAAAGGCTGCCGGGTCATTTCCTGTATCAAGTGCATACTGTTCTGCCGGGAGCCCAAATGCGTCCCACCCCATTGGATGAAGAACATCATATCCCTGCATACGTTTCATGCGTGATAGAATATCCGTTGCTGTATAGCCCTCAGGGTGCCCGACATGAAGCCCTGCTCCTGATGGATATGGAAACATATCAAGTGCATAAAACTTCGGTTTATCTTCCGAGTCAGATGTGGCGAATGTTTTATGTGTCAGCCAATAATCCTGCCACTTCTTTTCAATTTCCCGATGCTGAAAACTCAATGTGAAAACCTCCTTTAATATGTACGGCTTTATCTGCTTAGATGACCACTGCAAGAATTCAGATTTTTCTAAAATCAACAAAAAACCCTCATCCCTGGAAAGGGACGAGAGATTTTTTGGTTCCCGCGGTACCACCCTTGTTAGCGTAACATGCTGTTCGTACGCTCACTTAATATCTTTAACGCAGACATGCGACAGAAGCTTTAACGCAACTGCAACTCTGAGGCGAGTTCAGAAGCAGATTTGATTGACTTTCACCAGCCGTCAATTCTCTAAAGACAAATACTGCTTTCCTACTACTCCTCTTCACTGTTCTTATCGTAACCGTCATCTAAGTAGTATTTTATAGAATTATGATCATAAGTGCAAGCAGGTTTGTATACAATGGGAATGTACCCTAGACTAGGGTAAAGTAGAGGATATTATTCGTGTGGAGATCGGTTATGACGGTTGGAGCCTGCATCCTGTGAACGTTCTTCTCTCACAAAATCGAAGCTTCGCAGAACTGCTTCTCCTCCGTAACCTGAAATAATGGATAAGATGATCAAGTGCAGACTAGATTCGGGATTTGAGGATAAGACAAGCAGTGTAGCGGCAATCATCCCAACGAGCCAATCTTCAATAAACCCTAAGTAAATAAACTTTTTTGTCATTCTGGGCTTCTCTAGCCTGCCTTTTTTCTTTACGTGACCGAGAATGCCCATGACCCCTCCAATGGCGCAAGCAATAATGACTTGTTGCAGCATTTTCATCACCTTCCTAAAGCCCTTAGAATAGTAAAGCGACTTCAGGCTGTCCAGCCCCCTGTAATGCCATTCTGCTGTTCCGTCATAATCCATGTAAAAGGTCTATTCTCTCTAACGAAGAAAAAAAGCTTGTTTCTTCCATTATATGTGAATGACCTAAAAACAATCTTGATGCATTGGAATCATTTTCACCTAATCCATATTAACTATTTTTGTCATTTTATGAATGATGAGTAATTGATTCCTTCTTTTTCTAATGAAAAGTCTCCTTACTTACTCTATTCTAATGGAGGACAAACTATGATGACAAATTTAACAAAGCGTTTGCAATCGTTGAAACAGAACATATGTTATGTTACGTTTAAAAGGATTCATTTGGTTGAAAAGACAACCATTTGATATGTCTTATAGCAGCAAAGGAGGGTAATATGGTCAGCTCGAACATTTTCGGCTTGCAAAAACAGCTTGAACTCATCAAAAAAGCGCTGGATCATGCGCGGATCGGTGTTGTCATTACAGACCCTTCCTTAGAGGATAACCCTATCGTTTATGTGAATCACGGCTTTACACAAATGACTGGATACAAACCAGATGAGATTCTTGGTCGTAATTGTCGATTCCTTCAAGGAAAAGACACGGATCAAAAGCAGCTAGCTTTAATTCGTCATGGAATTCAAAACAAAACACCTATTACCACACAGCTAAAAAATTATAAAAAAGACGGCACTTTTTTTTGGAATGAACTCAATATAGATCCTCTATACATTGAACAAGATGACAAAACATTTTTCATTGGTTTTCAAAAGGATATTACGAAACAGAAAGAATATGAACAGCTCCTAGAAGATTCCTTACAGGAAGTCACCTCTCTTTCGACGCCAATCGTCCCAATCAAAAATGGTGTATCTGCTCTTCCGCTTATCGGAAAATTATCTGAAGAACGCTTTGATGCCATTGTCGCTAAGTTAACCTGTATATTAGATGATTCAAAGGATGATTATTTAATTGTCGACCTTTCTGGTTTAATCGAGGTCGATGATTCCGTCGCAGCACGTATTTTCAAACTGCATCATCTTCTCAATCTAACTGGAACCGAACTGATCATCACTGGGATTAAGCCGCAGCTTGCGCTGAAAATGAAAGACCTCGATACAGATTTCCAGAATACGATCACTTATTTGACAGTAAAAGAAGCCATAAAAGGATTACCATTAGCTGAAAACCCTGTGTAAACAGGGTTTTTCAGATTGTTGACAAAGGGCTAAAATGATCTTTATTTTAGCCCTTTGTCTTCTATTCAGCGTGATAGAAAACCTTTGCAGTCTAGGAAGGGCGAGCACCGGAGCGGAGCGAATTCGACATTCGTGAGCACCGGAGCGCAGACCTGACAACCAATGCGAGGGTTTGTCTACACGCTGGAAAACCCTGTGTAAACAGGTTTTTTTTAATTGAACCGCTCCCCAAAATGGAAAAATGAGGTATGATAGGTGTAAATAGCAATTTAGGGGGGCTGTTAGATATGTTGTTACTCATATTAGGTCTTTTATGTGTTTGTTTTGCCATCGGATATGCTGTCAATTTCTTCTTACTCAAACGCAAGAACGAGCTGATTTTTTCAAAGAAACTTTTTTATCCATTTTTGATCATTGGTCTCTTCTTTTCCATTATGTCATTACCGCTTACTGCTGGAAATGCGCCAAAGGCACAAGCCGATCCATCTTCCGAACAGCTGTTAAAGGATCAAAAGGAACTCTCATCTGACATTTCGCGCTTAAAAGCTGATAAAGAGTCGCTTACCTCCTCTTTAGAAGATGCAGAGAAGGAAAAAGAAAAGCTGGAAAAGAAGCTAGAAACCATCACCTCAGAAAAAGAAACGGTCAAACAGCAAGAGAAGACCATTCAATCGCTTGAAGAGAAAATAGACAAGCTCACCTCCAGTAATGAAACACTCAAACAAGAAATCAAGAATAGCAGCAGCGATACGAAGTCTTCCACCGTCCAGCGCTCCGCACCTAAAGATGAAGGAAAAAGCACAGGCGGTCATGAATCACAAAAGGAAACAAAAAAAGAATCGGCTGCCTGTAACATTAAAGGGAGTGTCAATGGTATTTACCACACACCAAGCAGCAGATACTACTCTAGAACAAAGAATGTAACCAAAATGTTCTGCTCAGTAGAAGAAGCAGAGCGTGCCGGATACAGGGCACCTAAGCAATAGCAATGTTTAATTAAGATAAAAAAGAACCTCCTGAGCGCCCAATCGGGTTTACAGGAGGTTCTTTTTTAGATTTCTCTTCTTAAAGCTGCTAATACATTCGTTTTTGTTGCCTTACGTGCCGGGTTAAGCCCTGAAATGATCGCTACCCCTGCGCTGATCACAGTCGCTGTAATGACAAGGCTGAGTGGAATATAGGAAAAAGTAATCGAGAATTGATCGCTTGATCCTCCCTCAGACATGGACGACAAAATGGCTGGGATGATTAAATTAACGGCGAAACTAATCAAATATGAGATGATAATACCGATGATTGATCCGATGACTCCAATATAAGCACTTTCCATTAGGAACATCCGCTTGATAATGGATGGATTTGCGCCAATGGCTTTCATAATCCCAATCTCTTGTGTTCGCTCTGTTACCGCCATGGTCATCGTATTGAAAATACCGATGGCAGAAATAATGACTGCAATACATCCGACAAAAATGAGTCCAATTTTGAAGACCGTAAAGAACATATCCATTCCTTCAAGCTGGTTCGTCACAGAGATGACTTGATAGCCCTCATCTGTCAGTTTATTCGTGAGCGTACCGACATTGTCGAATTTATCTGCATAAACAGAAGTCATTTTCTCGACATTTCCTGCTTCAGGAGACAGGTCGAGTATTTGACCAAATTCTTTTTCATAAGCATTCGGAATCAGAATTTTATGATCCTCCTGCCACTCCAAATTCGGCTTTTTCAAAACACCTACTACACGGAAATCAAATGTTTTTTCTTTAACGACTTCCCCTTCTTCATTTAGTTTTGGCACTTTGATTTGAATCACTTTATTTAAAATATCCTTCGTGTAGCCTTTTGGCTCCTTCGGTGTTTCTTCCCCATTTGACGTCTGGTTTAATTCTTTTTCATAGGCTTCGCGTTCTTTTTTTGTCCACAGTTGCTGCGCCATATGATACCCAACCACAATTTCGTTCGCTGATGTGGGGACTTTTCCTCGGTCTAGCTCAAGTCCTGCTTCTTTTTCTTCTTTCATATCAGTCAAAGCAGCCTGCGTTTCACTTGAACGGTTATCGAGCTCGACGTTAACCGATGGATTGATCGCCGTTCTTGAGACGACAGATTTCACATGATCATATTTCTTTAAATCATCAATCTTAACGTCTCCTTTTTCTTTTCCTAACACTTTAATTTCTGTGATGATTTGCTGTTTCATAATTTCATCTTGAGCTGATTTTTGCAAACCAAAACCAACAGACGCTAGAACGATTAAGAAAGAGCATGCCATTGTCGTCGCAAGAATGGTCATAAACACACGCAATCTATTTTTCTTCATATTTCTTCTAATGAATTTGACCTGATCTCTAAATTTCAATGGATTGTTCCCCTTTCTTTAATACACCGTCGTGAAGCTGGAACGTTGTGTCTGCGATTGAAGCGACTTCATCGTCATGTGTAATGATGACAAATGTAATTCCTTTTTCGCGATTGAGCTGCTGGATAAAGGCTAAAATTTCTCCTTCAGTTTCTGAATCCAGACTACCTGTTGGTTCATCCGCTAAAATAATAGATGGATTTAAAATCAAGGCTCTTGCAATACTCACACGCTGCTGCTGTCCGCCTGACAGCTCATTTGGGTAATGTCCTGCATGATGTTCGAGTCCTACTCGCTTCAGCATTTCTTTTACTTTCGCCTTTCGTTCAGACGGCTTCACCCCTTTTAAAGTAAGCGGAAGTTCAACATTCTCATACGTTGTTAAGCTCCCGATCAACTGAAAGCTTTGAAAGATAAAGCCAAAGTGATCTAAGCGAAAGTCTGCCCATTCTTTTTCATTAAAGCCGGTCACATCGGTGCCATCAATGACAATTTTTCCGCTCGTTGGCGTAATATAGCCTGATATTAAGTTCAATAAAGTCGATTTCCCCGAACCACTTCGTCCAACAATACAAGCAATATCGCCTCTTTTGATGGACAGGTCAATCCCTTTCAGCACAGGAATTTCATTTTCCCTGCCCTTTTTACCAATTTTAAATACATGATCTAATGCTTGAATCTGAATCATCTCTACTCCCCTGCTCTCTGTTTATCTTTTTCTATAGATTAAGAAATAACTCGTTAAGGCGCCTACGACTCCACCGATGAGCATGCCAACGATATAACCAAATATGGAATTATCTGAAGAAAAACCAAACCATCCAAACCCTAGAACACCGAAGACGATGACCATAATCTGAATAGGTCTATCCATACTTGAGTAAAGGAAGAAGCGGCCATTTCTTTCAATTGGATGTTTTATAAAGCTAATTAAGCCAATTAGATAAAACAGAACCACCATGACAATAGGTATAATGATTTTTTCGCCTGAGAACCAAAGAGGATAATCAGATCGGAAAGGTTCATCTATAATATAGTTGATTGGAGATATAGGCGATATCAAATAAGCGAAGCTCTTATCTAACCAACTCCCACTTGTCTTGATGATAAAATCTACATGAACAAGCGGTAATCCGATCACTAAAAAGGGTAAAATAGCTGTGCTGAACCCAACGATTGCTTGCGCAATGGAACTTCCGGTTAAAGTACCCGCTGCAAAAAATAAACTATAAAACATCAAGGAGGACACAAGCGAAATGATATAAACGCTATGAAAGCCAGGTGTCTCTAGTGGGTCAAGTCCTAAAATAAGTAAATAAGTAAGAACATAAGAAACGGCATGAGCGACTGCAATGATTCCAGCACCTAAGAAAAACTTTGTGTGATAGATTGTACTCCTGCTAAATGGTAAGGATAAGGTAAAATCCATCTGCCCTTTATTTCTCTCAAATCCAAGCTGCATGACAGCAAAGAAAATTCCCATTAGCCATGAAAGGGAGAGGAAAGGATCCGTCTTAAAGATATAAGAAAAACGTGGTGCATCCGTAATACATTCTGTATCGTTTAGGCACGTTTGAAAAGACGAATATTCCATTAAGAATGCAAAGGGCGTCGCAAGCGCAGCAACAATCATCACTAAAATGAATGTCAGCTCAGATTGCTTCCACTCCTTATATAATAATTGCCGCTTTACCATCTGCGTTTCCCTCCAAACTTCGCAATGAACACTTCTTCTAAATTCACAGGCAGTTCATGCCATACTTTTGGCTTCAGTGACTTCAAGTACTCTTTAGCTTCTTCATCGGTTTTTAGAACAAGCGCTGTATAGAAAACGCCCGCTTGATCCAAAATCGCAACGCCATTTTTTCGAATACTTAAGTTCATATCTTCTTCAAAGGCCATTTGGATTTTGACATAGTCATTCTTTAATTCATCTAAATCCATGACACTTGTGAGCTGATTTCCTTCTAAAAATCCAATTCGATTACACATGCGCTCAATATCCTCTAAGCGGTGAGATGTAATTAAAATCGTTGTTTGTCGTTCTGCCACCTCGTCAATCATCAGCTGAAGAACGTCATTTCTTGTGACGGCATCAATACCATCAGTCGGCTCATCTAATAAAATGACCGCTGGTTTGATGGCAAAGCTTAAAATTAATGACAGCTGTTTCTTTAACCCTGTTGACAACTCACGATACTTCACTTTTTCCGGAATTTCATAGCGGTTCACAAGCTCATTGGCATAGGTCACATCAAACTTTGGATATATATGCTTTAACAGCTGGACAAGCTGTCCGTAATTGTATCTGTCAAAGTAAGGATTCACGACCGGCATGAATACAATATTTTGCTTTACTAAAGGGTGGTCTTTCACCAGCACATCTTTAAAATAAATCTCTCCTTCATCCGGAAGAAGAATTTGCTGAATCAATCTGAGAAGTGTTGTTTTCCCCGAGCCATTACGGCCAAGCAGACCGAAGATCTCACCTTCGCCTATTTTGAAGGAAACGTCGCTGAGTACTTCGCGTCCATTTAATTTCTTTGATACATTTCTAACCTCAATCAACTTGTTTTCCTCCTTTTAGACTTGAGCCGATCTCTTCCAGCCATTCCTTGAGCTGATGAATATCAATACCAGCATGATGAGCTTCTATGATGAGTTGTCTTAACTGTTCTTTCATCTGGAGCACCTTCCCTTCATTCAGCTTTAACTGAGCACCTTCTGTTACATACGTACCGCGGCCCCGCAGAGTTTCAATAATCCCTTCCCGCTCTAGCTCTTTATACGCTTTACTGACGGTGTTTGGGTTGGCAATGATAATGGTGGCGAGCTCTCTGACAGAGGGCAGTTTGTCACCTGGCTTCATCACGCCTTTTAAACATAAAATTTTGAGCTGCTCAATGATTTGTTCATATATTGGCGCAGCGCTTCTTGGATCTATTTGAATCATGATGACTCCCTCTTTCCTCATTCATGCTTTTGCAGTCCTATCGCTTGTTCATGTCCTTGCATTAAAGGAACTGAATTGGGTATCAAATCTTTTTGAACTTCAAAACCAATGAAAACAAGAACGAAAAAAAATGTACATGCTAACGCAACAGCCAGCACCATCCACTTCAAATTAATTGGGTTTTTTTCTTTTTTCATGGTTGAACACCTTTCTTCACTTTAAGTGTCTGTAGTGTATTAGTTGATGTAGTACACTTAATACAATATAGACACCCAGCATAAAAGTCAATAACTTATTAAGAAAATAAAAAACAGACCCTTAAAAGAAGGATCTGTTCATCATTCATTATCGTAAGAAATCCCTAAAATCATTTGATTTTGTAAGCTCTGAATTTGAACACGTGCCCTGTCTAATCGTTCTCTTTGCTGGTCATTGGCGACATCTTTTAATTTTTCTAATTCGTTGACCGTATTCTCAAGCATGAGCTGTGCTTTAGAAAACTCTTCCTCATTATAATGTTCCTGACGTGAACTCAAATCAAATTGTTCACTTGCAAACTCAAGGGTTTCCGTACTTTTTTGAATAAATTCATCAATCGACTGCCTTGTTGCCATCTTACATTCCCTCCATTTCATCATCGCTCCCGCCTATTTTGCCCATGTAAAGCTTTTTCACTAAAGAAAATGTTGGACAGATTCAATTGTCCTCCTTCGTGATTTTTGTTAAACTTTAAGGATGCCTATTATTATGCAAGGAGGTTACTGACTTGGATCAGCATAACCCTTTTTTATATTCAAACAGCGAAAAACGTTATCACACGTGGAACTACCATTTGCGTGAACACTTTGGTCATAAAGTATTTAAAGTAGCCTTAGACGGCGGCTTTGACTGCCCAAACCGTGATGGTACTGTAGCCCACGGCGGCTGTACATTTTGCAGTGCCGCTGGATCTGGTGATTTTGCAGGAAACCGGGCTGATGATCTCATCACTCAATTTAACGAAATCAAAGACCGGATGCATACAAAATGGAAAGACGGAAAATACATGGCGTATTTCCAGGCGTATACAAACACACACGCGCCGCTTCCTGTCCTAAAAGAAAAATATGAAACCGTCATGAATCTGGATGGTGTCGTAGGTCTATCCATTGCAACAAGACCTGACTGTCTGCCGGATGACGTAGTGGAGTATTTAGCCGAATTAAACGAACGCACTTACCTATGGGTAGAGCTTGGTCTTCAAACGGTACACGAACGGACAGCTATGCTCATTAACCGTGCTCATG
Organism: Bacillus sp. FSL M8-0350; assembly: GCF_038593345.1. NCBI lineage: Bacteria > Bacillati > Bacillota > Bacilli > Caryophanales > Bacillaceae > Bacillus > Bacillus sp. FSL M8-0350. The sequence continues at coordinate 2,837,237 of NZ_CP151985.1, forward strand.
ATTATGAATGCTACGTTGAAGGTGTAGAAAAACTGAGAAAACACGGAATTCGTGTCTGCTCACATATCATCAATGGATTGCCTCTTGAAAACCGAGACATGATGATGGAAACAGCAAAAGCTGTTGCGGATTTAGATGTGCAGGGAATTAAAATTCATTTGCTTCACCTTTTAAAAGGGACTCCAATGGTCAAGCAATATGAAAAAGGAAAGCTTGAGTTTTTAAGCCAGGAGGAATATGTTCAGCTTGTTTGTGATCAGCTGGAGATTCTGCCGCCAGAAATGATTATTCACCGTATTACAGGGGACGGCCCAATTGAATTAATGGTTGGTCCAATGTGGAGTGTTAACAAGTGGGAAGTGCTCAATGCCATTAATGCTGAGCTCGAAAGACGTAACAGCTACCAAGGGAAACGTTTCGTCAGATTGGAAGAAGCAGCTAAATGATTTTGAAACGCATGCTTCCTTTTAGTAAAGAGCTGTTAGAACGCGCTTGTCAAAAAGGCGACATCGTCATAGATGCAACAATGGGCAACGGCCATGATACACTCTATTTAGCGGACCTTGTAGGAACTGAAGGTCAAGTGTTTGCATTCGACGTGCAAGAGGAAGCCTTGCAGCAGACAAGCAAAAGGCTTGGCGGTCAATATCCTTACGTTCACCTCATCCATGATGGACATGAAAAACTGGCGGATCATCTTCCGAAGGATGTTTATGGACATATATCTAGTGCAGTGTTTAACCTTGGGTATCTGCCTGGAGGCGATAAAGCCGTCACCACTCAGGCTCATACAACCATTGAAGCCATCAAGCAGCTCCTCGAATGGCTCAAACCCGGAGGACTGATCGTCCTTGTGATCTACCATGGACATCCCGAAGGTAAAAGAGAAAAAGAAGTGCTTCTCGACTATTGCAGATCACTCCCTCATGAAGAGGTACAAGTTTTATCATATCAATACATGAATATTCAAAACGACCCGCCTTTTGTGGTCGCCATTGAAAAAAAGCTAAAATGATGTGCATTTTAGCTTTTTTCTTCTTTTCAGCGTGATAGAAAACCTTTGCAGTCTAGGAACGGGCGAGCACCGGAACGGAGCGAATTCGACATTCGTGAGTACCGGCGCGCAGACCTGACACCGAATGCGAGGGTTTGTCTACACGCTGAAGCTCAAATCCTAATGGATTTGAGCTTTTTTATGATGATTTCATCCAAGGCATTTTCTGATAGGTCCGATAGGCTCTTCCGTTAATATAGAAAAAGAACGATGTTTTCCCGCTTGATTTGATCAGTCTTTTTGCCAGCTTGTTCATCTCTTTTTGGGCTGTCACTTTTTCATCGGACAAATAGACCGCCAGTAATCCTCTGTTAATCAATTTGTGAAAGTTTTCATGCGGAATGCCTTTCAGCTGCTCATCCGCTTTTTCGATAAAATGCTGAAGTCTATCCATCATCTCATGATGAGAATCATAGTATGAGCAAAAGTTCAGATCTCCCCCAAGCCTGTCCTCTTCTTGGTCTATTAAATAATCGAGTAAAATGTGCAGACCTTGAATATAAGGGAAATAGCTTTCGTAAATTTGCTTCGCCTGCTTTTCTGTAAAATCAGGCTGCAGCGCATACGCCACAAGACAGAATATCCCTAACGTTGATCCCGCACAAGCTGAAAACTCATACCATTCCATCTTCGGCAAATCTTTTTCATACTGGCGGAACCATGACTCTAGCCGTGGTACACGCTCATGGGGAACAACGTGCTTATGTACTTGCAGGTCACTATAGTAATCACACAGCGTGTGTAAATATGGCTGAATGATCGGATAATGCCGAACACGCGTAAGCACATCTTGACATGTGCGGACAAGCGCATGTAAATATCCATGATCCTCTTGATCATCACGGAATTGATAGTATGGCTTGAGCTCAGCATGAATATCAAGCGCATCTCTCATCGCTTGATGCAGCATATGGAAATCCTTTGGATCAAGCGACGTGCTGCGGTCACAAAGGTTATCTAAGTAATCACTAATGGTTTGATACGCCACAATGAATTCAATACACGTTTCTTTCTCTTCACCTGCCAGAAGAGATAAAATGCCTCCGCCTTCACAGTGAAACGTTTTACTCGATATGCTCGCTAGTGCCTGCGTTCTCAGTTCTTCATTTTCAATCATTTCGGCATGAGCCCGCCACTTTTTCAGCTCCTGATGAACAAGCGGAAAAATATCTTTATACACCTTTGTCATCAGTGCAAAAGGACGCTCTGGTACTGACAAATCACTCCACCCCCAAAACTTAAAGCTCACAATCAAATATATTGATCTGTAAAGGCTCTTGCCGCCTTAAACACATCTTCTCTTTCTGGTTCATTAAAAATTTCGTGATACAGTTCTTCCCATTCACGGTATGATTTATTAGTTGATTCTATGCCATTGAACCATTTTATCACCCTCGTTTTATCCACGATCTTATCATCGCCCGCCTGCATTAAAAGGAGCGGGATCGATTTAAAGACATTCGTCGGCTGCATCGCCGCATCGATATTTTTGATCAGCTCTCGATACCAGCGAACCGACACCTTTGTCACGTAAAGAGAATCATTTGAGTCTGCCTCAATGACCGCCTGATTTCGTGTGGCTAGTTCAATCGACAGCCCTGACTCCACTTTAAAAGACGGTGCGAGCACATTTAGACCTTTTGACGCAAAATCCATCAGCTTCTTCGGTTTAAATTGCAGACCTAAACAAGGTGATGATAAAATAAGGCCATTCAACTTCGTATGGGTATACTGCTTCATCCACTCAATTGAAATGAGTCCACCCATACTGTGTCCAAGTAAAAAAGTAGGAAGCCTGAATGATTTCGCATGCTCGATCCATTCATCGACTGTATCAATGTATTCTTGAAAAGAACGAATGTGGCCTCGCGCACGTGTCGATGTGCCTTGCCCAGGCAAATCACCCATGACGACGTGATAGCCTGCATTCCGCCACATTTCAATCAGCCATTTATATCGGCCGTGATATTCACTCGCACCATGTACAATGACAATTGTACCAACTGGTCTTTCAGCATGCCAAGTCCACAAAGTAAACACCTCACAAATGTTGTATTAAGAAAGGAAGTCGAAAAAGTGATTTATCCATATCATCAGTTTACACCTGAGATTCATGAATCGGTCTTTGTCGCAGATAACGCCACCATTACCGGTGATGTCACAATTGGAGAATATTCGAGCGTGTGGTTCCAAACCGTCATCAGAGGCGATGTTGCACCTGTGAGAATTGGAAAGAACGTCAACATTCAAGATTTATCGTGCCTGCATCAAAGTCCTGGAAAAACACTTCTTATTGAAGATGGTGCTACCATTGGACACCAAGTCACATTACATAGCTCAATCATTCGAAAAAATGCCCTCATTGGCATGGGGTCTATCATTCTCGATGGTGCGGAGATTGGCGAAGGCGCCTTTATCGGTGCAGGAAGTCTTGTCCCTCAAGGAAAGGTCATCCCAAAAGGATCACTCGCTTTTGGCCGTCCAGCCAAAGTCGTTCGGCTGTTAACAGATGAAGATATCCAAGACATGGACCGAATCCGCAGAGAATATGTAGAAAAAGGACAATACTATCGTTCCCTTTTATCTCGTTAACATCATACGTGTATCTTCACTTTATCATGTTTTTTTCAGGATATTAAGCAATAACTATGAACCGCTTGTTATTTTACCCTTTTCCGCCACTTTCTATCATGACAAAAAAGGTTTTCAGCACAAAGCTGAAAACCTTTTTTCATTAACTGAAGATGACTTCTTTCGGTTGATGATTCAATTGCTCTGGATCAATACTGCGCTCCACATAAATGCTGTGCCAAATCATAAAAATCAGGACGGTCCAAATCTTACGGCTATGATCTGCTTTACCAGCACAATGTTCATTTAATAAATCAAGCACATACGCTTTGTTAATATATTCGTCAGTTTGACTGTTTTTAATGATGTCTTTCGCCCAAGCGTTCATCTCATTTTTCAGCCAATGACGAATTGGAACAGGGAAGCCAAGCTTCTTGCGGTTTAACACATGGTCAGGCACAATGCCTTCTGCTGCTTTACGCAATAAATATTTCGTTGTGCCATCTTTTGTTTTCAGCTCTTCTGGAATTTTAGAAGCCGCTTCAAATACGACCTTATCAAGGAAAGGAACGCGAAGCTCAAGAGAATTCGCCATTGTCATCTTATCTGCTTTCAGTAAGATGTCCCCGCGCATCCACGTATGAATATCAACATATTGCATTTTGTTAATATCACTGTAGCCTGCACTTTCCTCGAAGTATGTCTTCGTCACATCACGATACGTAATGTTCGGATCATACTGCTTTAAGAGGTTTTTCTTTACTGGCTCTTCAAAGATTTTCGCATTACCGATATAACGTTCCTCTAATGGTGTACAGCCGCGGACGATAAAGCTTTTTCCTTTCATTCCTTCTGGCATTAAGCGCGCCAGACGAAGAAGAAGCTTTTTCAGCATAGATGGAACAGATTCAAATGGTTTAAGAGAAAGCGGCTCACGGTAAATATTATATCCACCGAACAGCTCGTCTGCTCCCTCACCAGAAAGAACGACCGTCACTTGTTTCTTCGCTTCCTTTGCCACGAAATACAATGGAATCGCCGCCGGATCAGCTAAAGGATCATCTAAATGCCAAACAATTTTCGGAAGCTCGTTCATATATTCCTCAGGAGAAATTACCGCACTGAAGTTTTGTAAGCCCAGCTTATCAGCCGTTTCCTTCGCTACATCAACTTCACTAAAGCCATCCTGCTGGAAACCAACAGAAAACGTCTTCAGCTCAGGATGAAATTCCTTTGCAACAGATACGATGAAAGAAGAATCGATACCACCTGATAGGAATGAACCAACAGGAACATCACTTCTCATATGAACTTTCACAGAATCATAGATTGCATCGCGTACTTCTTCAATCAGCTTCTGTTCTTGTGTTTGCACAGGCTTGAATTGAACCTTCCAGTAAGTCTTAAATTCAATCTCCTGTCCTGGGCGTAAAGTAAACTGATGACCTGGCTCTACTTTGTGCACCTTTTGATCAAGTGTATTTGGCTCAGGTACGAACTGGAATGACATGTATTGCTGCAAAGCAGTCTCATCAAATAAAATGTTCTCGTTCACTGCCATCAAGCTTTTGCGTTCAGACGCAAAGTACACTTGCTCATCCATTTGTGTAAAATAAAGCGGTTTGATGCCGAAAGGATCTCTTGCGCCATATAACAATTGCGCTTCTTTATCCCAAATTAAAAATGCAAACATGCCGCGAAGCTTAGAAGCCGCTTCTTCTTTATAATGACGGTATGTAGCAAGAAGTACTTCCGTATCAGAATCTGTGCTGAACGTATAGCCTTTTTTCACAAGCTCTTCCTTCAGCTCCACATAGTTATAAATTTCTCCGTTGAAAATAATCCAATACTTTTCATCTTCATAAGAAAGCGGCTGCTTTCCGTGCTCAACATCTATAATACTTAAACGTCTAAATCCAAATCCTACATGCTCATCATGAAAGTAACCCTCATCATCCGGACCACGATGAACGATGAGACGATTCATTTGTTTAATTAGCTCTTCCTGTTCAGTAGTTTCGGACAATGGACGGTGATTAAATACACCAACAAACCCACACATATTATTGCCTCCACGTTATGTTATTTCTTAAAAGTAGACCTATAATTAGACAGTATTTTGTCCGATTTTGTTTCACATTTTTTCGCTTTTTGAAGATTTTTTTTTAATCAAAAGGAAAACCGCTTAAAATAAGCGGTTTTTTATGTTGTTATTGTCCCAATGCTTCTTTGCGAAGTGTATCGGCTTTATCCGTTTTTTCCCACGGAAGATCTAAGTCGTGACGGCCGAAATGTCCGTATGCAGCTGTTTGTTTGTAGATCGGACGGCGCAGGTCAAGCATTTTAATAATGCCAGCTGGACGAAGATCAAAGTTTGCACGAACCACTTCAATTAATTTTTCTTCTGAAGCTTTTCCTGTCCCGAATGTATCAATTGAAATCGATACAGGCTGTGCAACCCCAATTGCATAAGCAAGCTGTACTTCACAAGAATCTGCAAGGCCGGCAGCTACGATGTTTTTCGCTACGTAACGAGCAGCGTATGCCGCAGAACGGTCAACCTTCGTTGCATCCTTACCTGAGAAAGCACCGCCGCCATGACGAGCGTATCCGCCATACGTATCAACGATGATTTTACGTCCAGTTAAACCAGCATCCCCTTGAGGTCCTCCGATCACGAAACGGCCAGTTGGGTTAATAAAGTATTTTGTCTGTTCATCAATCAGTTCACTTGGAACGACAGGACTGATGACATGCTCTTTTAAGTCACTTTGAATTTGTTCAAGCGTCACTTCTGGTGCATGCTGCGTAGAAATAACCACTGTGTCAATACGAACTGGTTTGTTTTGCTCATCATATTCAACTGTGACTTGTGTTTTTCCGTCTGGACGAAGGTATGCAAGTGTTTCATCCTTACGTACTTCTGTTAAACGGCGAGATAATTTATGCGCTAGTGAAATCGGCAGCGGCATGAGCTCTTCGGTTTCGTTATTGGCAAAACCAAACATCAATCCTTGGTCACCTGCACCAATCGCATCAATTTCTTCTTCCGTCATTGTTCCTTCACGTGCTTCAAGCGCTTTGTCTACACCTTGCGCAATATCAGCAGACTGTTCATCAATTGATGTAAGTACAGCACATGTTTCCGCATCAAAACCATATTTCGCACGTGTGTAGCCAATTTCCTTAATTGTGTCACGCACCGTCTTTGGAATATCGACATAAGTAGACGTTGTAATTTCACCGCTTACTAATACGAGACCGGTTGTAACAGAAGTTTCACAGGCAACACGTGCATTTGGATCTTTCTTTAAAATTTCATCCAAAATGCTGTCTGAAATTTGATCACAGATTTTATCCGGATGTCCTTCTGTCACTGATTCTGAAGTAAATAAACGACGATTTTGACTCATAATGGCTATTTCCTCCTGTACAAGACCACATCATCCCAAGATGAGGCCTCCAATATGATACGGAACTCGTTCCCTCTTATATTTGAAAACGTTTATATTAGAGATGTTATTGGCAATTTGTTCATATGATATCCCAAAAATAAAAAAACCATTTCCTTCATTGCGAGGAAAGGGTCTGAGATCGCATGCCTTTCACTCTTATCGCTCAAGGTGTTCTTGTACCTTGCATCAGGTTAGCACCTTGGTTTCTCAGCATTTTCATGCCTTTTAAATAAGAAACCGGTTGCTGGGCTTCATCGGGCCTGTCCCTCCACCAACTCGGGATAAGAGTATCCGTTCAATAAGATATCTTATCTTAAACCCTTGCGTCATGTCAATGCTTCATAAGAATTATCTCCCTCTTTTTTCTCCTCACCATTAGCATCACCAAAAAGCATATTTTCATAGCAGAAATGAAAAAACACACACAAAAATTTTTAAATAGTATAGACTATTATTATTAATGTGTTATACTAATCGAAACAAACAAATTCAACGGTAAAGGAAGGGTTTTTTTATGAACTCAGTGGATTTAAAAGAAGATTTGCAGTCATTGCTCTCATTAGAAAATACGCACCAAAATTTATCTGTTCCGAAACTTGTTGAAAAGATTTTGGCACGTAATGAAGGCGTTTTAACATCAACTGGAGCTGTCCGCGCCACAACTGGAGCCTACACAGGACGTTCGCCTAAAGATAAATTTATCGTCAAAGAAGAAAGCTCTGAACATAAAATCGATTGGGGTCAAGTAAACCAGCCAATCTCCAAAGAAGCATTTGACCGTTTATATACAAAGGTTGTGTCATACTTAAAAGAACGTGATGAACTATTCGTCTTTGAAGGGTTTGCAGGCGCTGACGAAAGATATCGTATGCCGATTACAGTTGTAAACGAATTCGCATGGCACAATCTTTTTGCCAAGCAGCTATTTATCAGACCTGACGGGTCAACACCTTCTTCAAACGAAAAACCTTTCACCATCTTATCTGCACCGCACTTTAAAGCAGATCCTGCAACAGATGGCACAAACTCTGAAACGTTTATCATCGTTTCTTTTGAAAAACGCACGATTCTTATCGGTGGAACAGAATATGCAGGAGAAATGAAAAAGTCCATTTTCTCTGTGATGAACTACCTGCTTCCTGAGCAAGATATTTTATCCATGCACTGCTCAGCAAACGTAGGTCAAGAAGGCGATGTAGCCTTATTCTTCGGGCTTTCAGGTACGGGGAAAACGACGCTTTCTGCAAGCGCAAGCCGCAAGCTGATCGGAGACGATGAACACGGCTGGTCTGGCACAGGGGTCTTCAATATCGAGGGCGGATGCTATGCGAAATGTGTGAACTTAAGTGAAGAAAAAGAACCGCAGATCTACAAAGCGATCAGCTTCGGATCAGTTCTTGAGAACGTTGTGCTTGATGAAGAAACACGTGAAGCGGATTATGATGATACTTTCTTTACTGAAAATACACGCGCTGCTTACCCAATCGAAATGATTGATAACATCGTGAAACCAAGTATCGCAGGACATCCCTCTGCCATTGTCTTTTTAACAGCGGATGCGTTTGGCGTCTTACCTCCAATCAGCCGTTTAACAAAAGAGCAGGCAATGTACCATTTCTTGAGCGGGTACACAAGTAAATTAGCTGGAACTGAGCGCGGTGTCACATCACCAGAGACGACATTCTCTACTTGCTTCGGTTCACCATTCCTTCCGCTTCCAGCTCACGTCTATGCTGAAATGCTTGGCAAAAAGATTGATGAGCACGGTGCAAAAGTATTCCTTGTGAATACAGGCTGGACTGGCGGAGGCTACGGTACAGGCAAACGAATGAATCTCGCTCATACAAGAGCAATGGTGCAGGCAGCAATCGAAGGTGACCTTGACAATGCCGAGATGATTACTGATGACATCTTTGGCTTACACATCCCGCTTCATATTCCTGGTGTACCAGATGAAGTGCTTCAACCTGCTAAAACATGGGATGACCAAGAGGCTTATCAAGAAAAAGCACACTTCCTTGCCAATGAATTTAAAAAGAACTTCCAAAAATTCAGCCACGCGGCAAGTGACATTGAAGCCAAAGGCGGTCCACTCGTATAACCAAATGAAAAAAGCTGAGGAGAATTAAATCCCTCAGCTTTTTTAGTTAGTTGAATGCAAGGACACAAGACGGTACGTCACCTTCGTGACATTGTCTGTCAGCTCCAGCTTTTCAACATGTGCTGTCCCTGTTTTTTCTCCTTCTTTCGTTTTGCGCACCTCAAGTGGAATATTTAATGGATAAATGCGGTATCCATCCTTCATGAGTTCAAATACATTTTCTTCAATTCTTGTCTCTTTTCCCTTTGTGACAATCATTGTATTAAATTCAACAGGCATTCCCATAATGAAAATCCCCCTACTTTCTATATTTCGTTATACTGCTTATTTTACCACATTTCCGCTTTTTCGGCTGTGCATCCATGTGGTCAGCCTTCTCACAATTTCTCGATTATGCTGCGGCGGGAAATAGTGGTTGTATCCGTGGAAATACCATGTCTCCACGGATTTCCCGTGCTGGCGCAGCGCATCTTCTAACAAATACGCATGCTCAATCGATACATTTTGGTCCTCTTCTCCGTGGATGATAAGGACAGGTGCTTCAATTTTGTCCACATCATTTAAAGGGGTTCTGTTCTCATATGCCTCTGGCACCTTATGCGGCGGGCCGCCAATCACACGCTTCATCATCCGTCTCATATCCACACGCTCTTCATAAGTCAGTTTCATATCACTGACGCCTCCCCATGTGACAAAGGAAGCTGCCTCCTGTTTCATTTCAACAGCGGTCCAGATGCCCATAATACCGCCTCGCGAAAAACCAAAGATATGAATGCGGTCCTTCTTCACTTTTTTGTGCTGTTTTAACAGTTGAAAGGCAGCGAACGCATCTTTTCGATCTTCTCCGGCAAAATCTTCGTTCCCTTCGCCTCCTTGGTTTCCCCGGTAAAAGGGAGCAAAGACGACAAAGCCCTGCGCGGCAAATTGCACAATCCGGCCCGGTCTGACCATCCCCACATTTTTAATGCCGCCTCGTAAATACAAAAAGCCGTCGTAGAAACCTTCTCCGGCTGGTTCAGCGAGCAGCCCTTTCATCCGAAGTCCATCTGCTTCATAGGTCACTGTATATAAGTGAATATGCGGATGGGGCGACGGAAACCTTCTTTTTTCCACAATCACTCGATTTCTCTCCTTTTCATCTTTGATTACGTCCATTGCTTCAGCATCGCTTCTGCGACAAGCTGGCCTGATTTTGTCACCATCGGCGTGCCGCCGCCAGGATGACTTGTTCCCCCAACAAACCAAAGTCCTTCAATGTCCTTTGACTGATTATTGATGCGAAAAAATGCCTGTTTGAACGAGTTTGAAGACATACCATAAATGGCTCCACGATATGCCCCCGTTTTCTGCTGCAGATCGAGCGGGGTTTGAACCGCTTCATATTCGATAAGCTCATCCAAATCAAAAAGACCTTTTTCCATTAATTTGTTTTTTACATGCTGACGATATGTCTCCTTTAGCATGTCCCAATCTTGCTCTTTTGTCACATAAGGTGCATTGGCCAGTACAAACAGGTTGCTTCTTCCCGGTCCTCCGCTTAAAGCTGGTTCTGAATGACCTGAATAGCATATGTATAGCGCCGGGTCTTGAGGCAGCTGTTTTTTCTGAAAAATATCCTTGAATTCTTGCTCATAATCCTCAGGGAAAAACACATTGTGATGGGCCAGCTGTTCATAGACTTTAGGTACACCTAATAAGAGAACAAAGCCCGACAACGACGGTTCAATGCCAGACAGTTTTTGATTTAAATAACGAGGACGGTTTTTTTCATCTATGAGATGACGGTATACGGTCAGCGCATCTGCTCCTGCAATGACTTGATCTGCCTCATACATCTGCTGATCCGTTTCCACTCCTTTGACCTGCCGATCCTTCACATGAATCTTGTTCACTTGTTCATTGAGGTGAATCTGAACACCTAATTCTTTTGCCAGTGTCTCAAATGCCTCAACTAAACGATATGTACCGCCCTGTATTCCATAAATCCCTTTCTCCCCTTCTAAATACGCCATCATATTAAAAATAGCCGGCGCCTCGTAGGGAGAGGAGCCAATATAAGTAGCATACCGTCCAAACATCGCCAATGTATGGGGGTGACGGAAATATTGACGCAGCAGGCGCTGAACGGATGTGAACGGTTTGACAGCGAGAAGTGCTTTCATCAGCTTTAAATCCGCCTTATCCTTCCAGCTCAATAACAGACGATTTAAAAACTGCTCCTCTGCCTTTTGAAAAAGCGCCTTTGATTCCTGCAAAAATGCACGGTATTGCTTCGCATCTTCAGGACTGAATGCAGCAATTTGTGATTCCATTTGCTCCATATTCGGCGTAAACTCGACCGTATGTCCATCTGGAAAAAAATTTTTGGTAAGCGGAGAAATCGGATAAAAGGTCACATAATCCTCCATCCGTCTATGACAGGCTGTAAACACTTCTTCAAAATATGTCTTCATTGTAATGGTACTCGGTCCTAAATCAAAAGAGTAGCCTGCTCCGTGATGGCGCTGCAATTTCCCGCCTAAAGTCGCTTCTTTTTCTAAAATGGTGACCTGAACCCCGCGTGACTGTAGACGGATCGCGGCTGATAATCCGCCAAATCCGCCGCCGATGATGATCACTTTTTTCATTGGTACCTTCTTCCTTTCCATTCATACCCTTCTTTTTTCAGACCGATTTTCATAGAAGCAAAGCCAATGGCGATCAGACTTAAAATACTGAGCGGCAATAAAAAAGCCATCGCAGATGTCCGCCCGTTTTCAATATCAATTGCCGCTTTAATCGACACACCCAGCCCATAGCAAAGAATGGCTAAGCATATGCTCAAAACATCCAGCTGAAACAATGCGATCATGAAACAAATGACAGGAACCAAATAAAGGAGGGTGTATAAACAAAAGACAGTGCTTAACAGAGGAATGCTTCGATTCACACCCGGGAACAAATTTTTCCGGTAACCTTCCCAAACCTCTTGTCCACTTTCATACATTCTCATATACACAAATGGATGAATGCTTGCAAGTGTGAACGGAAAACCTTTTTCCTTCACCCGTTTAGCCAAAGCCATATCATCAACGAGTGAATCCTTGATCGCTTTATGCCCGCCAATGTCGTGATAACAATTCTTTTCAATGGCAATAAAACCGCCATGTGCTGCGGCAAAAGCGGGGTTCTTAGATTTTCTTATCCATTTCACTGGCAGATGACAGCCAATGGTAAACATCATCATAGGAACCACAAGATGCTCAAACAATGTGCCTGTTTTTTGTTCTGGAAAACCTGACAGCATGCCCGTTTTTTGCATACATAACTGCTTGTATACTGATTCAACTGCCCCTTTTTTTAACCGGACATCCGCATCTAAAAATAGCAGCCAGTCAGAAGCTGCTGCCTCTGCGAGCTGAGAGCAGGCATATGATTTACCAAGCCAGCCCCGCTGTAATGGCTGACCTGACTGGACACGGATCCACGGATATGTTTCTGCGAACCGCTCCACCATCGCTCTTGTCTGATCTGTCGAATGGTCATCAAGTACGATAAGCTCTTTCGGGTAAAGACGTTGATCAACGATCGACTGAAGACAGGCTTTTATCCTTTTTTCCTCATTTCTCGCTGGAATCAGAATCGATAACGAAATAGGTTCACCCGGCGAAAAGGATGCTGGCTTTAAAACAGGAAGCTGCCTCATATTCCATATGGTGAAAATAAACTGACAGAGCAAGAGTACACTGATCACGATTAAGAAGACCGCCATGTTTTCACCCACTTTTTAAAGGAATCAAACGCATCACTTGTTGATTGACTTGTCCTTGTCATCTGTCTAAATTCTTGATTGGTTGAAAAATCAGGGTCAGCGATGACCTGTGCTTGATGTGCGTTTAACTGCGTTTCAAGGAGATCCCTAAGCAGATGCGTCACGTCCTTGCTTCGAAGTTCTCCGCCAGATACAAAGGTATCTTCACCAAACACAGCAGATACTGTCGGCTTTTGAAATTGATTAAATGTATAATGCAAGGTCACAGGCTTCACCACGACTTGCTCAAATTGTCTCACTAAAAAAGAAGCCCCGCCCTCCAATTCAAGCGGCCGCACATCCTGATGCATGATTTTCCCCTGTGGAAAAAGCCATACAGCCCTGCCAGCCTGCATGTTCTCTTTTGCCATCATTAATGCTTGCTTCACACTTTTCAGATTCTCTTTATGAACCGGAAACGCTCCAAGCTTTCGGAAAAAGGCATATTGCTTCAGCTGTTTCTCCTCCATCATCATATAGTGATCGAGCCCAGATGCTTTTTCTGTTAAAAGAAAGATGATCAGTCCATCCCACCAGGAGCTATGATTAGCGAGATAAAGAACAGGCAGCTTCTCGTTTGGGTCCACAGCGCCTTTCATCATCACGCAGCGGAAATGTTTATGAAGTAAATACCGCTCAAGATAAAGAGAAAATATACGTCTAAACGATCGGCTTTTGTCGCTTTCTTTCAAATTGAACCCTTCCTTCACACAAAATAACAATGATTAGCGCTAAATAAAAAATGACATCGAGCCCGCCCTTTAATGCCAGCACACCAAAAAAGAACACCATTGCCTGATAAATACGGCTCGTCCAGCTGAGGGCCTTTTGACCAACCTGAACAAGCGGGAAGAGAAAGGAAAGTCCTGCTCCAATCATACCCCAGCTCACAAAATTCTCAAAAGGAATACCATAAAAACCACCGCCGTCATACCACACCCAAAATTTCCGTTCAGCCGCTACTGGGTCTAATATGAGGTCAAGCAAGACAATCCATATCCCCGTTTCGACAGCTCGTTTCCATTTTGACTGCTGATTGGATAAAAAAAGGCTGTTTAAAAACACACCAACCCATGCAAAAGCAATGGTTAAAGGCACCCCTGCCACTAGAAAACCTAACGTCGGATAATAGTCATAGGCCCCGAAAGGAAAACCGGTTGTGATCCCTATCCATTCAACCGTAAATGTCAGCACCCCGACAATAGCTGCCCTTTTGATCACAAACCCCCATGAACCATAAATATTTCGCCCAATTTCTATCACACAGCAGGCATACAGCCCAAGGAAAATGCCATTTGCAAACTGAAGCCATGCTGGCACTTCAAAAGAGACCATTAATATGAGTCCTACTAAATACCATCCAAGAAATACCCAACTCACTCTATACACGAAACCGCCCCTTTGTTTCTGCCAAATTCAAGAAAGTATTCATGCTTCTAGTATAGAAAAAAAGACACGTTCTATAAATAAACAATGCGCTTCTTATTTTCATCTAGGCACTCACCAAAAATCCCTTTTGACATACTTTAATTAGTGATCTAGAACAAAGGAGGCGAATTACTCTTGAATCGTTCCATCAAAGTCAGACTGGCATTCATCGTCGTTGTCCTGCTCTTTATTCCATTTGTCGCCTGTAAAAAAGAACAAGAGCAGACCGTACAAGTAGCCGAGGTGACCCATTCGGTTTTTTATGCTCCGCTATATGTTGCCTTATCTGAGGATTTCTTCAAAGAAGAAGGGCTAGAGGTTGAATTAAAAACGACTTGGGGCGGTGATAAAACGATGACAGCTCTCTTATCCGGCGGTGCAGATATCGCCCTGACCGGATCTGAATCCTCTATCTATGTAGAGGCTCAAGACACAAAAGACTCTGTCATCAACTTTGCACAGCTGACACAAACAGACGGTACATTTCTTGTTTCAAGGGAGAAAGTGAGCGAATTCTCTTGGGATCAATTAAAAGGAAAAGACTTTCTTGGACAGCGGAAAGGCGGCATGCCGCAAATGGTCGGTGAATATGTCCTGAAAAAGGAAGGCATTGATGTAAAAAAGGATCTCCGCATGATTCAAAATATTGATTTTGCCAACATTTCAGGTGCTTTCTCCTCTGGAACTGGCGATTTTGTGCAGTTATTCGAACCGACAGCATCCTTAATTGAAAAAGAAGGCAAAGGGTACATTACCGCCTCCTTTGGAGAGGCTTCCGGAAAGGTGCCGTATACCACCTTCATGGCAAAGAAGAGTTACTTAGAGGAAAACAAAGAAACAGCTGAAGCCTTCACTCGCGCCATTTACAAAGCGCAGAAATGGGTAGAAGCCAAGCAGCCGGAGGAGATTGCCAAAACCATTCAATCTCATTTTCCTGACACAGAACTTGATGTTTTATCAACTGCCATTAAACGCTACAAACAGCAGGACTCCTACGCAACAGATCCCCTTCTGAATGAAGAGGAATGGAACAAATTGCAGGAAATCATGAAGGAGAGCGATGAATTGCCGAAATTTATCCCGTACAAACAACTTGTCAATTCATCCATTGCAAAGAAGGTCACAGAACACAAATAGAATAGGAGGTAGCACATGTCTTTCCTTCAAATTGACCATGTGACCCACACGTACTTCTCTTTAAAAGAAAAAACAACGGCCATACAGCACATCAATATGGAGATAGACCAAGGAGAATTCATCTCATTTATTGGTCCCAGCGGCTGCGGAAAAACCACCCTGCTGTCTATCATTGCAGGAATAACGCCGCCCTCTGAAGGCCGAATTTTAATCGAAGGAAAAGAACCGAATCAAAAAGAGCATCAAATCGGCTACATGCTCCAGCAAGATTATTTGTTTCCTTGGAAAACCATCAAGGAAAATATCATTCTCGGGTTAAAAATTACCAAACAAGATTCACATGAAGCCACCTCCGCTGCTCTTGGCTTACTGCCTAAGCTTGGCCTTCATGATGTAGAGGAAAAATACCCGAAGGAGCTGTCAGGCGGTATGAGGCAGCGTGCGGCTCTCGCCCGAACGCTTGCAGTGAATCCCGGTCTGCTTTTACTAGATGAACCCTTTTCAGCTCTAGACTATCAAACCAAACTCACTTTAGAGGATCTCGTCTTTCATACACTCAAAAACTATCAAAAAACAGCGGTCCTTGTGACACATGACATTGGCGAAGCCATTGCGATGAGTGACCGCATTTTCTTATTCTCTAAGCATCCTGGCTCAATCAAGAGAATTTTTACCGTTCCAGATGAACTGAGGACTCTTTCTCCTTTCGATGCAAGACAGACCCAGAGTTTCCAAGAGCTCTTTCAAACGATTTGGAAGGAGCTGAAAACAGTTGAAACACAGTGACCTTTTGCATGAAGCCTATCGCAAAAAATACCGAATGGAAAAACGCATGACCCGAATCTATCAGTTCATTATTTTCGCCAGCTTCTTTTCGCTTTGGGAGCTTGCCAGTCATTTTCGTCTTATCGATCCACTGATATTTAGTTCACCATCAGCAGTCTGCCAATTGTTTGTACAAAAAATATCCGATGGATCTTTAATGAATCATATGAGTATTACATTATTTGAAACGGTGCTCGGATTTCTACTCGGTACCTTTTGCGGCATTTTGCTCGCTGCCGCCTTATGGTGGTCCACCCGCCTGGCAAACGTTCTTGATCCTTATTTAGTCATTTTAAATGCCATGCCAAAAGTTGCCCTCGCCCCGATTTTAATTGTTGCCCTTGGGCCTGGCATGATCAGCATCGTTGCCATGGGCGCAATCATTAGTGTAATCATTACGACGATCGTCATATATACAGCCTTTCAAGAGGTCGATGAGAATTATTTAAAGGTGATGAAAACCTTTGGTGCGAAAAAAAGCGTCGTCTTTCGCGAGGTCATTTTGCCAGCTAGTATTCCAACGATGATTTCTGCCATCAAGGTCAATGTCGGCCTTTCTTGGGTTGGGGTTATTGTAGGGGAATTTCTTGTTTCCTCAAAAGGGCTCGGCTACATGATCATTTACGGCTTTCAAGTCTTCAACTTTACACTCGTGTTCTTAAGTCTTTTCATTATTGCCGTGTTTGCGACCATCATGTACCAGCTTGTGGAATGGCTCGAACGCCGTTTTCTTCAAAAATAAAAAAGCACAGGGATTGGGGACTGACCCCATAAGATGAGACAAATAAAAAACACCTTCAAGTTTGAAAACGGATCGTTGTAATCCGAAATAAAACATGGAGGTGTTTTTTCTATGGGGACAAGAGTGAGTTATCCGGTTGAAGTCAAACAGAAGGCTGTAGAAATGAGATTGGCAGGCGTATCAATGAAAGAGATCTTGCGGGAATTGAATATCAAAAATAAAACGCAGGTTCAGACATGGGTGAGGTGGCATAAGGCTGGGGATACACACCGGTTCGAACAGCCTGTTGGAAAACAATATACCTATGGAAAGGGTCCCGAGTACTCTTCCGAATTAGAGAGACTGCAGGCAGAAAATCGCTATCTGAGTCAACAGAATGAAGTTTTAAAAAAGTACAACGAATTGGAAAGGAAGTTGATAAGGAAACGTCAATCAAACTAGTAGAAGAATTGTGCAAAACAATGACAGTACAGGACATTTGTGTCCATTTAGGCGTCTCACGCGCTTCGTACTATAGATGGAAAAAAGATCTGACTCAGAATCATTCTAAAAAACAACTAGAGGAACAAATCGGCACGTTGTGCCGAGAGCACAAGTATCGATATGGATATCGAAAAATCACAGCCTTACTAAAAGTGAGAATGCTTATTAACCATAAAACTGTTCAACGTATCATGCAGAAAAACCAGTGGCAGTGCCGGGTTAAAATGAAAAAGCGTAAGAAAAATGGGCAGCCCTATGCTGTGGCTGGTAATATACTGGATCGGAACTTTCAGTCTGATCGCCCTCTTGAAAAACTAGTAACGGACATCACGTATTTGCCTTATGGACAGAAACAATTGTACCTTTCCAGTATATTGGATTTATATAATGGAGAAGTGATTGCGTTTACGATTGGTGATAAGCAGGACACAGACTTTATTTTAAACACACTTGATCAGCTCCCAGCACTGCCTGAAAACTGTGTGTTACATAGCGACCAAGGTTCTGTGTATACATCTTACGAGTATCAGAAAGCTGTTCATATAAAAGGCATTACCATGAGCATGTCCCGTAAAGGGACGCCCGCTGATAATGCCTCCATCGAATCGTTTCATTCCTCGCTAAAGTCTGAAACATTCTATCTTAACAGTATTGATCGAACTACGACCACCATCGTAGAACGCACTGTCAAAGAATACATTTATTATTATAACAACATTCGTATTCAAACAAAACTATACAACCAATCACCGATCAACTATCGGCAATTGGCTGTATAAAGGTGTTTTGATCCCTGTCTCAAAAACGGGGGTCAGTCCCATTGTCACCCTGCGCTTTTTTTAACGAATCAAACCGTTCTTTTCTAAATAAGCAAGACTTTGTCTTAACACATCATCTTTCATAATAAAACTGAAATTCTTATTTTTGGCGATGGATCTTGGCAAGTCTGCGAAAAGAACGGGTCCTTTCGTTTCAAAATACGTATCTTGCTTCACTAGCTTTTCAATATCAGCGAAATAAATATTCTTGACAATGACCTTTTCTCTGCCCAGCACCTGATATTGACCAATATACGTTAATTCACGAACAACAGCACCCGTCTCTTCTTGAATCTCCCGTATAGCGGCTTGGTCTGCTTCTTCATCCGGCTCAACTTTCCCTCCTGGAAACTCATAGCCCCGATCCTCATGTTCAGTGAGCAGCCATTTCCCTTGGTAGCGGCAGATGGCCCAAACATGCTTAGGATGACTTGAAAAAGGCTTCTCCTCAAAAGAGAGCTTGACCGTATTATGATAATAGTCTTTAAATACATGCATGTGAAATCCCTCATATCCTGTCCTTGCTTCTTGTAAAACATCATACCACAGATCACATTTATCTGAAGAATTTTTATCAAAAGTGAAACAAACGAGTGGTTCCAACTCGTCTGTATCTAAAATGAGGTATTGTTGCTAAAACCTTTTTATCATCTCCAACTTCACCCAATTTTAATCATGAAACCTTTTATCCCTATATAACGTAAATGAATCAGTGTTTGTCCTATGACAACGAGGAGGAAATCAGCATGAGTATAAAAAATGGGTCAAAACAAAACGCACCCCATGAGGTGATCAAGAAACACCTCGTGAAAGGGCAAAAGTTAGACTTAACAAAAGACAATCCAGCGGTCGACCAAATTCATATCGGGCTTGGCTGGGACCTGGCGGGTCAGCCAATTGATTTAGATACGCAAGTCTTTCTTTTAAATGAAGAGGACAAGCTGTTGTCTCCTAAGCATCTGATCTATTATCACCAGCAGCAAAGCTTAGATGGAGCTGTTCGTCATCTTGGTGATCATCAATTTGGCGGAGGGTATCGAGACAATGAAATGATTATTATGCAATTAAGCAGAGTCTCACCTGATATTCATAAAATTGTCGTCACAGCCACGATACATGATGCACACGAACGCCAGCATCATTTTGGACAAGTCACCAATGCCTACGTGCGACTTACGGATCAAATCTCGCAGCAAGAGATTTGTACCTATCAGTTAACAGAGGATTATTCGTATTGTACATCCATTATATGCGCTGAACTCACGAGAGATCAGGCGGAATGGAAAATCACGGCGACCGGGCAAGGGACTACTCTAGATTTAAATGATTTATGCCGCATCTACGGATTTACATCTTGACGCAGGAAAGGAGCCGGCACCTATGGGATTTCATTTCAACACGATAGAAGAGCTTACCTTACAAGCAGAAGGCAGCGGAATCTTTTTTGCCAAAAAAGGCGCCATGATTGCTGATCAAGGAAGTTTCCAATACCGCAAGCGATTACTTGGAACGAATAAAGGAAATATGGTCAGCCAAGTATTTAACCATATCAGCAGGAAATTCACAGGTGAAAACCTTGAGATGATGGAAGTGAGTGGACAAGGTACTTGCTACTTGGCGGATGCAAGCGAGCATGTAACAGTGATTAATCTTGAGCCAAGCGGTCCTTGGCAGCATGTAAGTGTAGAAAGTGAAGATTTACTTGCCTTTACTGAGGAATGCCATTACGGCGTCACACCAGTAGGCGTTGGTATTTTATCACAGAAAGGACTGTTTACATCAAAACTCTCTTATCAAGGGCACGGAGCGCAAGTCGCCATTAAAACGAATGGAAATCCGCTCATTTTAAAAGCCCCCTGCCGTGTAGATCCTGACGCAATTGTTGCTTGGACAGGCAAAGCACCGAAGGTCAAACTAGATGTGAACTGGAAAACTTTCATTGGACAAACATCTGGCGAATCCTACTTATTTGAGTTCCAGGAACAAGATCAAATCGTCATTATCCAGCCATCTGAGCGCACATCTGGCTTACGGGTGGGGTTAGATGATAATCGCTACAAACCTCAAAGCCAGAGCTCCTCTCATGAATTCACCAATTCACAGCAAGAAAATAGAGGCGGCGGGATCAGCGATTTGATCGGAGGCATTTTACAACCGCGAAAATAAAGCATGTAGAGAATCTCTACATGCTTTTTCAATTCATCAAACCATTTGTCTCAATAAAGCTCCTTGTCTCTTCATTGCCGAGCTCATAAATCATTGTGTAAATCTCTTTTCTTTTTCTATCCATTTCATCATTTGGACTATCATAATGATATTCAAGAAACGGAACATGCGCCCGAAAGAAGCCTTTCCAATCTGTCATATACTGTTCATCGAAATAGTCTCTCAGCTGCAAAATTTGATCATCATCTGCTTCTATTTGAAATTGCCAAGCCGCTGCATCTCTATGCTGCGATATCGATCCATCTTGTACGGATACATAGTACGTGTGTCTCGCCATCTGAATCATCCTTTTTCCTTTAGTATGACCAGATATGAGGAAATTACGGCTTTTTGCGCAATTTATTTTTCAACATGTCCAATACATCAATAAACAACTGTGGAATGGGAACTCCAAGGGCTCTGGCTGTCGAGACGATTTGGTAAGATTCATAAATAATATAAAAGATGATCGCTAAATCCTTAATCGTCCCATTTGTCTTCAGCATGACATCGAAGAAATGCGCCATCGATATTAAGGAGACTGTCACGATCTTTCGAACAAGCCGCGTAAAAAACCGCTTCATTGTGAGCTGCCCAGTCAAAGATTCTCTTAGGCTTGAACAAATTAATTCAATAGCCATCAACGTCACTAAAATCATCAGTAAATATCCTGCTCCACCAAACAGAAAGCCCATCGCCGACAAACTCACTGTAACCAACGAAAAGATGCCTAAATCCTTGCTCACTTGGCATCAACATCCTTTCAAAGTGGAACTCCTTACCTCAATAGTATATGCCGAATTCTCGCAATAGCTTGGACGACAAAAAATAAAGGCGCTGTTATGTCCTCAGGGAGACGAATGAAACCAAAAAAAGCCGCCCCATGAGGCGGCTTCTCTTTTTAGACTCTGACATCAATAAATGAAGCATCTGAATCCTTTGGCTGAACAGCTTGAGGCTGCTGCTGCACTTGATCCAGCATCACCATAGCTTGTGCTGTATTCGTAGCAAGCTGTGAATTCAACAAACTAATATTGAGTGTCTTTTGAATGCTCGCTACTTGCTGACTCATCATTCCTGCAATAGAAGACATCTACTTCCCTCCCTTCTCTTTTCTCTTCGGCTGAAAGCCCTATGATTTCAATGGGCTGTCTGTCCCGATTCCAATAAAAAAGAATGTCGGTCTATTTATGACCGACATTCTTTTCACATACGTGTATTATCCTAAATATGCTTTAAGCATCCAGTTGTGTTTTTCAATGGATTGATGAATCGCAAGCAGCATATCACCTGTAGTTTCATCGCCAACCTCTGCAGCCAGCTCCATTCCTTGCTTTAATTCCTCAGCGATATTGGAGAAATCATCATATAGATTTTTCACCATTTGCTCCGCTGATTCTTTGCCCTCTGCTTCTTGAATGCTGGAAATTTCTAAGCACTCTTTCATTGTCGCAACAGGCTGTCCATTTAAAGCAAGCATACGCTCAGCCAAATCATCAATATATGTAGCTGTTTCTGTATATAGTTCCTCAAATTTCTCATGGAGTGTAAAGAAATCTTTCCCCTTTACATACCAATGATAGTTATGTAATTTCACGTAAAGCACAGTCCAATCAGCTACTTGTTTATTGACGACGTTTAATAATTGTTCAGACATATTTATTCCTCCTTATGTAATTGCGTTTAGTATGAGAATACCCTTTTCTTATTATACTGAAACCTGCCGTCAATTTCTTCTATTTTGACTGCATGAAATATATGTTAATATGGAAATAAGGAGGGAGTTAGATGCTGTTACTTGGGATTATCAGCTTTATCATTATCTCAATCGTTGTCTTTTTATCATTGTGGACGACATCGAAGGCTTATGAATATAAGCATAAAGTCGATTCACCACAGGATGCAGAACCAAATCAACGTCCTAATCCAAAATAAATCCGCTTTTAATGATGTGAGGTTTCTTCTTCTTCAGTAGATGAACTCTCTTTTTTCACCTCACCTACGTGGATGTTCGTTTTTGGCATATTATGCTGCTGTTTAGCTGTCACATGGACTTGTATGATATAAAGGCCATCTTTTTTGAAGGCTGTGTGCAATTCGTATACACCCTTGTTTTCTTTCTTTGGCTGAATCATCTTGCTGTTATCCTTGTCGCCATCTTTCCACACTTCAAATTGAACATCATCTGCATCATCAACAGGCCTATCACCGTATGTGACAGCTGCTTTTACTATAACGCTTTCATTTTTCTCCACTTGCTCAGGTCCTGTGAGCTTTACTTCTAATAACTCAGGCACTTCCCCTTTGCCGCTATTTGCTGCAGAGTTTCCACATGCACTTAATAACGTGAGCATCAGAATCATTCCCAACATTTTTCGCATCCTGCGTTTCCCCCTTCTTTTACTGACATGTCCATTTTAACAAATATCCCCTATTTTGACATCTCTGTTTAAATTCAAATAAAAAACCGGACATCTAAATGTCCGGTTCATCCTTCTATTAACCAAATACTTTTAAAAGCTCTTCTTGATCCTGAGAAAGCCAGAAACGCATTAAACGTTTTGCCCCTTCAAGATCATGAAGCTTCGCTTGTCCGCATTGCTCTTCGTTTGCAGCAGGAATTTCTGTTACTTCAACCGCATCCTTGAATGTTGCATCAAGAAGTTCAACGATCTCTTTTGGAGTTGGTGCACCACTGACAACTAAATAGTAGCCTGTCTGGCAGCCCATTGGAGAAATATCGATGATATCAAAATGATCATATTTCTCTGAGTGTGTTCTAATATTAAACGCAAGCAAATGCTCTAATGTATGAATCGTATCAGGTTTCATCGCCTGCTTGTTGGGCTGACAAAAACGAATATCGAATTTATTTACTTCCCCATCTGATCCCACTTTATGAACGCCGCAATGACGAACATATGGCGCTTTTACAGCATTATGATCAAGTTCAAAGCTTTCGACTGAAGGCATAATCACCACTCCTATAATTGCAATTTCCTATATTATAACATATTTCTCCGACCAGTTTAGTTTATAAAACTTTCCTTCCTTGTCCTTTTTTCTTATACTGTGGAAGACAGACAAGGAGGAACCTCTATGAAACAAATTTTTATCGGCATGATACGCTTTTATCAAAAATGTATTTCCCCTCTTACACCGCCAAGCTGCCGGTTTTATCCAACATGCTCAAACTATGGACTAGAGGCGATCAAAACGCATGGCGCGGTCAAGGGCGGCTGGCTCACCATAAAACGGATTTTGAAATGTCATCCGCTTCATCCTGGCGGCATCGATCCTGTTCCGCCTAAAAAGGAAAAATAACTTACTTTTCTTCATATCCGTTGACAACTAAGTCAAGCTTCCCTGTTCCAGGGTCAATGACAAGCCCGTGTACAGGTACATCTGATGGAAGAAGCGGGTGATTTTTCACTACGGACACACTGTCCTTCACGCTCTCTTCGACTGAACTAAAGCTTTTGAGCCACTGTTTAAAATCAATTCCTGAGTATTCCAGTACTTCAATACGTTTTTCTGGAATACCGCGCTCAACGGCTTTATTTAAAAGTGTCTGGCTGTCTATTTTACTCATCCCGCAATCATGATGCCCAATGACATATACCTCGTCAGCATTTAATTCGTAAACAGCAACTAAAATGCTTCGCATAATACTTCCAAATGGATGAGAAACAAGCGCCCCAGCACTTTTAACAATCTTAATATCACCATTTTTCATGTTCATGGCACGCGGAAGCAGTTCAACAAGTCTTGTATCCATACACGATAGAATGACAGCTTTTTTCTGTGGAAACTTTGTTGTTGTAAATTCTTCGTATTTCTTTTCTTCAATAAATTGTTGATTATATTCGATGATTTCATCTAAAAGTTTCATACGTTTGTCCATTCCTTTATCTTTTTTTAAAAATAAATATAGCACAATGTAAGAAATTTCGTCACGTTTTGCAGCTTATTTTTTTAGAGGAAACATCTGCTGACGAAAATTTTTTATTTTCCTCTTTTCAAATCGTAATAATTACGATACAATAACTCAGGACATTAAATCGTAATCATTTCTATCTATTAGATTGAGAGGAGACATTTTCTACATGAAAAAAATCTTTTTTATTTTAACAGCTGCTTTATTCGCGATCGGTCTTGCCGCTTGCTCAAGCAGTGCGGGCACGAATGCTTCAAAAGGTAAGGCAGACGGGAAACTAATGATTTACACCACGATCTTCCCAATCCAAGATTTTACTGAAAAAATTGGCGGCTCTCACGTTCATGCTCAAAGCGTGTATCCTGCAAATGCAGATGCACACAGCTTTGAACCAAGTTCAAAAACAATGGTTGAAATGGCTGAAGGTGATGCCTTTATCTACAGCGGCACAGGGGCTGAAGCATTCGCAGACAAAACTGCTGCCACTTTAAAAGACCAAGGTGTGAAAACAGTCAAAGCAGCCGAAGGCATCAAATTGTTATCGACAAATGAAGAACATGCACATGAAGAAGGCGAAGATCATGACCATGAAGGTGAAGACCATGATCATGACGGGCACGATCACGGAGATAAAGACCCTCATGCATGGTTAGACCCGGTTTATGCGCAGCAAATGGCGAAAAACATTAAAGACACACTCGTCTCATTAGATCCAGATCATAAAGATGAATACACAAAAAACTATGAACATCTAAAAGAAGATTTGCAATCATTAGATCAAGAATTCAAAACAACGTTATCTAAAGCGAAACATAAAGAAATCCTTGTTTCTCACGCAGCTTATGGTTATTGGGAAAAGCGCTATGGCATTGAGCAAATCAGTGTTTTAGGATTATCCGCTTCTGAAGAGCCATCACAAAAACAGCTCGAAAACATTGTACAAAAAGCGGAAAAGCATCACATTCAATACGTTATTTTTGAAAACAACGTCAGCAGCAAAGTATCAGATACAATCCGCAGTGAAATTGGGGCAAAAAGCTTGACCCTTAAAAATCTAGAATCCATTACTGAAGATGATGCCAAAAACGGCGAAAGCTACGTCAGCTTAATGAAACAAAACTTAAAGACCTTAAACACCGCTTTAAATGATTAATGCTTTGAACCCCGGCTGATCACCCGGGGTTTTTTACTGTCAAAAAAAAGCACACCGTTATCAGGCGTGCTTTTTTGATTACATTTGATATTTTTTCTTAAACTGCTCGGCTCTTCCACCTTTTTCTCCGAATTTTTGGCGCCCTGTATAAAAAGGATGCGTATCAGAGCTTGTTTCTACTTTAATGACAGGATACGTTTTCCCATCTTCCCACTCTACTGTCTCGTTTGATGTCTTTGTTGATCTACTCAAGAAGCGGTAACCGCTGTTTACGTCCATAAATACAACTTCATGTGAGGTTGGATGAATATCTCTTTTCAATGTCAAAACTCCTTTCGTTAATAAAACGTAATGGTTACGTTTTATATTTATATTCTACTCCCTCTTTTACAACTTGTCAAAAAACAAGCTTTCTTAGTCAGGAAGAATAATCTAAAAATGGTGGAGAATAATAAGCATCATGAAAAAGAGAAGCGATAAGAAAGGCGGAGAAAAAATTGACTGATCTCGTTTTAGCTAGAAGCCTGTTCGGCACAACCATGGGCTTTCATATTATTTATGCCTCGCTTGGCGTTGGCATCCCGCTAATGATTTTGTTAGCTGAACTCATCTTTCAAAAAACGAAGGACCCTCATTATGCCATCATGGCCAAGCGGTGGACAAAAGCACAGGCTGTTCTGTTAGGGGTCGCCATTCCAACAGGTACAATTGCTGGTACGCAGCTTGCCCTTTTATGGCCAGGTTTTATGGAGGTCATCGGAAAGGTCATGTCACTGCCATTCCAGATTGAAATTTATGCGTTCTTTATAGAAGCATTATTTATGTCTATTTATGTGTACGCAGCGGATCGCCTATCAAATGCAATGCGCATCATTACCGTTATTTTTATCGTCATTGGTGCAGCTGCATCAGCGATTCTAATTACAAACGTACATGCTTTTGAAGGGACACCTGCTGGCTTTCAGATGGTGAATGGAGAAATCACAAATATCGAGCCTTGGAAGGCCTTTTTCAATCCAAGCTTTGCTGTAACTGCTACACATGTTGTGCTGTCTGCTTTTACAACAGGTGCTTTTGTGATTGCTTCAGTTGCAGCTTTTAAAATGCTCAAAACGAGAAAAAATGAGAAGCTCTATACATTTCATCGAAAAGCCCTTTTTCTTGGACTCATTGTAGGAGGACTTTTCTCCTTTCTAACAGCCTTAAATGGCCACGAATCCGCTCAGCTTCTGTATGAATATCAGCCTGAAAAGCTGGCTGGAGCTGAAGGTTTATTTGAAACGCAATCACATGCGCCTCTTGCAATAGGTGGTTTTACGGATGCTGATTCGCAGGAAATTAAAGGTGCGATCGAAATTCCTTGGGCGCTCAGTTTTCTGGCAGGAAATAGCTTTGATACAGTGGTCAAAGGCTTAAATGATTTTCCTCGTGACGAGTGGCCGCCTTTATTTATACACACATTATTTAACGGCATGGTCATTATTGGATCGGTGCTCATTCTATTTGCGGTATTAGCCCTGCTTTACCGTAAAATTTTAAAACGGGACAAATTTCCGAAGTGGCTTCTTTTTCTTTACTTATTCGGCGGGCCTCTTAGTCTTTTGGCTATTGAATTTGGCTGGATCTTTGCTTGTACAGGCCGCCAGCCATGGGTCATTTATCGAATGCTCAAAACCTCCGAGGTTGTCACATCATCTGGCTCGATCGGAACACTTTTTATCCTTTTTGCCATTGTCTATCTCATCTTAGGCATAGCAACCGTTATTGTGCTGACGTACTACTTTAGAAAAAATACGATTGAAGAAGACCTACGGTTAACAGAATCTTAAAAAAGGAGCGATCTTGATGCAAATGGATGTTACAACTGATGCGCTCATTGCAATCACCATCTTATGGGGATTCGTTTTTATCTATGCAGTGATGGCATCAATGGATTTCGGAGCAGGATTTTGGTCGATGATTTATATGAATAGAGAACAAACAAAAGCCGCTAATATCGCAAATAAGTACCTTTCTCCAACATGGGAAGTGACAAACGTCTTTATTGTCGCCATCGTTGTCGCATTGTTCAGCCTGTTTCCAGGTGCGACCTTTGTACTTGGCACCGTTTTATTAATACCCGGCAGCATCATATTATTACTTCTTGCACTGCGAAGCGGGTTTCTCGTGTTTTCTCATTCACTGCCTAAGAAATACCGAAAAGCAGTGACGTATATTTCAGGGATCAGCGGCTTTATCATTCCGTCCATCCTGATCATGGTTCTCCCAATCACCCATGGTGGATTTATCTTTCAGGAGAACAACGTCTACTCATTAGATCTTGGACTGGTCTTTACAAGTGCAAATGTTTATTCTTTTGTCGGCTTTGCCATCTTCAGCACCCTTTTTCTTTCGTCCTTGCTTTTAGCTGATTTCTCTAATGTAGCTAATGAAGATGAAGCTTACAGCATTTATAGAAGAGGGGCGCTCATTACAGGTCCACTTTCACTCATGATGGCCTTTTTTATCATGCTGACATTACGAAGCGAGGCCAATTGGCTGTTCACAAAAATGATGCAGAACATTCCTATTCTTCTTGTATCTCTCTTAATGTTTCTGCTCGCAGGACTGGCTCTATTTTTACCAAACAGCCGATTTAAGCATCGGAAAGGGAGACCACGCCTTGCCGTCATTGCGATTACCATTCAATATTTCTTAGCAAGCTATGTGTATGGGCGTGCCCATTTGCCTTACATGGCTTATCCAGATATTACAATCATGTCTGGATTTACAGACCCTGTCACATTTAGGGCATTATTTATCACCTATATTGTAGGGTTTATCATCTTGTTTCCCGGATTTTATTTCTTCTGGAAATTATTTATGAAGGATAAGCGCTATATTCGTCAGGAAGATTAACATGAATGGACGAGCCCCATTTCGGTTACATTATAGATGAAAGACATACTCAAAAGGAGGTCATCTGTATGAGTCAAAAAATCCTTTGTGAAGTCAATAACTGTTCCTATTGGAATGCTGGAAACCGCTGTGGTGCAGATGCAATCTATGTCGTCAGCCACACAGGAAATACGGCTGAGAAAAGTGAAGAAACGGATTGTAAAACGTTTAAACCACAAGACCTTTAAGTCTCATTAAAGGAGGCGCTTCAATTTGAAACACGATCGGCTGCTTCAAACGTTTTTTGACGAAATTCATGACGCGGATGAAGCCGCATTCCACCAAGCCGCTCACTCCTTTTTAAATCTTTGGGATTATGAATATGGACATGCATCAAACATGCCAAGTGAAATTCATCAGTATATCGGACAGCTTGCTTATGACAGCGAGCTGGTTGAAGAGTAAGAAAGAGCGGATCACCGCTCTTTCTTTTTTGTTCAGACAGGAAGGAAAAACTTTCTCTCACTATATCTAGATTCTATTTGGGATGCAAAAGGTGATTCCTTCGTTTTTATCTCACAAAATCATGTTTTGTAAACACGTCGATTTTATCTGAAAACGAACGGAGCGCTTGGTAATCAACCTCCACGCCCATTCCTGGGGAGCGAGGCACCTCAATAAACCCATTTTCAACCTTAATTTCAGGAAAAATGATATCCTGCTCCCAAAATTTTGACGAAGCTGAAATATCACCGGGAATCGTAAATTGAGGAAGCGAAGCAAGTGCTACGTTCTGCGCTCGGGAAATACCTGTTTCAATCATCCCTCCGCACCATAACGGAATTTGATGCTCCTTACTGAACGTATGAATTTTAAGAGCCTCTGTCAATCCGCCAACTCGTGAAGGCTTCACATTAATAATTTGACAGCTGCCCAGCTCTACAGCTTTTCTAGCATCATCTAAAGAACAAATACTTTCATCTAAACAAATCGGCGTTTTTAAATGCTTTTGCAAATGGCGGTGGTCCACAATATCATCTGCTGCTAAAGGCTGTTCAATCATTAATAAACGAATATCGTCCAGCTGCTTAAGCTTGCTGATATCTTTTAATTCATATGCAGAGTTTGCATCTGCCATTAATGGCAGATCAGGAAAAGACTCTCTGATCTTTTGAAGAAGTCCAATATCTTGTCCTGGTTTAATTTTCACCTTCACCCGCTGATATCCTTGGTCAACAAATTGCTGAATTTGCTCAAGCATATCGTCAATAGGGCCTAACCCCGCCACAACGCCAGATGGTATTTTATCTTTTGTACCGCCTAATACATCGCGTAAAGACTTATTCTCACGCTTCGCATAAATATCCCAAACAGCCGCTTCAATGCCTGCTTTCGCCATCCTATTGCCTTTAAAATGATACAGACTGTCAGGGATTTCTGAAGGATGTGTAAAGGTGCGCGTCAGCACGTTCGGGATAAAGAAAGCTCTCAGCATATGATAGCAAGTCTCAATTGTTTCTTCTGTATACCACGGAGAAGAAAAAGCAGAGACTTCTCCCCATCCAGTCAATCCTGTCTGATCTTTGACTTCAACAATAATAAACTCACGCTCTGAAATGGTTCCAAGACTTGTTGTAAATGGCTGTTTAAGCTTCATCGTGACATGATATAAAATTACTCGTTCAATTTGAATCATTTGAAAACCCCTTTGATCTGAGTCTGTGCCTTTGCAATTTATTCGACGCATTTCTTGGCAGCTCGTCCACAAAGTGAAAAGCGGCGGGCCATTTATATTTGGCTAAATGCGACTCACATAAAGCATAGAGCTCATTCTCCGGTATCTTATCATCTGTTACAAGGAAAGCAGCAGGTACCTCTCCCCATCTATCATCATACATACCCGTTACTCCGGCTTCCTTGACATGCGGATGTGTTAGCAGAACCGCTTCAATTTCCGCAGGATAAATATTTTCTCCGCCAGAAATAATTAAATCTGAACGGCGGTCAAGCACAAATAAGAACCCTTCCTCATCCACATAGCCAATATCACCCGTTTTCAGCCAGCCCTCATCAAAGGCAGCCGCGGTCGCTTCTTCACGGTAAAGGTAACCTTTCATCACATTTGCACCTTTCACCATAATTTCGCCATGCTCAAAAGGACGGCAAATGCGATCTCCATCTTGAATTTTCAGCTCACACCCAAAAAGAGGTTTTCCCGCTGACCCAATCTTCTCTACACTAAATTCGGGCGCAAGGGTCACAATTTGTGAACAGGTTTCCGTCATCCCGTACGATTGAAAGACAGGAAAGCCCTTCTCTTTGCTTTCTTGAAGCATCGCATAAGGCGCAGGTCCTCCCCCTAATAAAAGACAGCGCAAAGAAGACGGACATTCTGCCAATCTGCTTAACAAACGAGATAACATCGTCTGCACAACAGAAATCATCGTTACACGATGCCGTTCAATAGAATCCTTTACTTCATCGACGTCAAACTTCTGATGAAGCACGACTGTCATTCCATATATCACAGACTTAAATAAAGCAGATAAGCCGCTAATATGAAAAAGAGGCAGGGCAATGAGCCAGCGGTCATCCTCTCTGAGACCCAGATTCAGTGCAGAGGAAACAGCACTATGAAAATGATTACCAAACGTTTGCTCTACCCCTTTTGGACGTCCTGTTGTCCCAGATGTATACATGATGGTCGCTGTTTCATTCAAATCAAATTCACTCTCGATCTTGTTGACATGGCCTTGCCCTGGTTCAGGTAAAGTTTCCATTGTATAAACGGGTAAATCACCCTCATGATCGCTTGCATAACTAGATTCTGTTAATAACGCCGCGGCTTTTGCATCTTCTAGCTGATAGCGCCTTTCAGCTTTTGTCAGCTTATTATTCAATAGCACAATTTTTAACCCTAATAAAAAACAGGCATGTACAAGCATCACCATTTGAGGATGATTGTTCATCAAAAGCGCAACCGTTTCCCCTTTTTTCAATGATGCCTGAGCAAGTCTATTTGAAAGCTCTTCCGCTTCTTGAGCTAATTCGTGAAATGTCCACTCTTTCTCTTGATAAATGAGTGCGACTCGATCTGGCGTTAAATAGGCACGGTGCAGCAGCCAATTAGGTTGCTTCATCATGACACCTCCTTTTTGTAAAAGAAAACAGCTTAGTCTGATGCACTAAGCTGTTGTTCATTGATATCATTGAATCAAGGGAAACGCGGGAACTGGCCGAAGTCCGGCTTGCGTTTTTCCTTAAAGGAATCGCGTCCTTCTTTTGCTTCATCTGTTGTGTAATAAAGAAGTGTCGCATCTCCTGCAAATTGCTGAATTCCAGCTAATCCATCCGTATCTGCGTTAAATGCAGCCTTCAAGAATCGTAAAGCAGTCGGGCTCTTCTCTAGCATCTCCTCACACCACTTCACCGTTTCCTCTTCAAGCTGATCTAATGGGACAACTGTGTTAACAAGTCCCATATCAAGTGCTTCTTGTGCATTGTATTGACGGCATAAGTACCAGATTTCTCTTGCTTTCTTATGACCAACAATACGTGCAAGGTAGCCTGAACCATAACCAGCATCAAAGCTGCCTACTTTTGGACCTGTTTGTCCAAAAATTGCATTATCTGCTGCAATTGTCAGGTCACACACAACGTGAAGAACGTGGCCTCCGCCAATCGCGTAACCTGCTACCATTGCGATAACTGGTTTTGGAATGACACGAATCAAACGCTGCAAGTCTAATACATTTAGACGTGGAATTTGATCGTCTCCTACATAACCGCCATGGCCGCGAACTTTTTGGTCTCCACCAGAACAGAATGCTTTTCCGCCAGCACCTGCAAGTACGATCACACCAACTTCTGAATTATCACGAGCCCGTGAAAATGCATCAATTAATTCACTAACAGTCTTCGGGGTAAACGCGTTATGTACGTGCGGACGATTAATCGTAATCTTTGCGATCCCATTGTACGTTTCATATAAAATTTCGTCATACTGACGCTCAGTTTGCCATTCAATAGCCATCAATATTTCCTCCTCTAATCTTGCGCTAAAATAAACTCACTTACTATTTTACCAAAAAAATGTGGTTGTTCCACATGAACTGTATGCCCAGCATGCTCAGCCACTATAAATTGACTTCCTTTCAGCTCCTGCTGCATACGTTTGCCGATATGGCAGAACTTTTCATCAAGCGTTCCACAAATGAACAAAGCAGGGAAATGAATATGCTTTAACGCCTTCCAAACAGACGGCTGTGAACCTGTTCCAATTCCTTCTAAGCTGCGAGCCAGTCCAAGAGGATTGGCTTTTAGTCTTCCCTCTCTCAGCTCAGTCTGCCTTTCCGCTGATAAAGTTTTCTGCGACGCAAACAAAGGGATGCTTTCCCAAAAATCCACAAACTTCACTAAGCCTTCATGTCTAATCTTTTGAGCAAGCTGATGATCATGCTTTAGTCTTGACATCCGCTCTTTAAAAGTGCGAAGCCCAGGAGATGTACTCTCAAGAATCAATTTATTGACACGATCTGGATAACGAGCGGCAAATGATAAAGCAATACGTCCTCCCATAGAATATCCGAGAATATTCACTTTGTGAAGCTTTAATTGGTTTAAAATCTCTACAAGATCTGCCAGCTGCTGAGACATGGCATATCTTCTCACACTTTCTGGCGAGTCCGTACGTCCATGTCCAAGCAAGCTGACCTGAATCAGTCTTGTATTCTCCAAATAAGCATTCAAGAACGTCCAAGACGCTGCACTTCCAGTGAAGCCGTGTAAGCATAATGTGGCATTTGCTGCCGAAGGGTTCTGGTCCACCACTTCGTACGCTACCCCATCACGCATTCTTATGATGAGCGAAGGCATTCTTTTTTCACTTCTTCCAATATGTCATCCATCATTTGACGGTGCTTGTCTACACGGGAATGACGATCTGTTTCAATTTCAATTAAATGAAGCCAAGGTTCATCGATATGCGCCATGTACACATCATGTAACTCTTGTTTCGTTGCCGGTTTCGAATAGGTTCCCCCATATAACTTCGATGCATACTCAAAATTCAGTCCTGTCGGCGTACCAAAGAGCTTTTCATAATAAGGTTTATCAGACGCCTGCGGAAGGAAAGAAAAGATACCTCCCCCATCATTGTTTATCAAAACAACTGTCAGCGGAATGTCCATCAGCTTAGCTGCAAGCAGACCGTTCATATCATGGTAAAATGATAAATCTCCAATGACTAAAGTGACTGGCTGCTTCAATGCTGCATACGTGCCAAGTGCTGTGGACACAACGCCGTCAATGCCATTTGCTCCGCGATTCGCCAGCATTCGAAAAGGCTTGGACTGAGTTTCAAAAAATGTATCTACATCACGAATCGGCATACTATTTCCGATAAAAAGGACACTCTCCTTTGGCAAGAGGTGCTGAAGCTGACGGTACACATTCCCTTCAAAGGACAAATCCTCATCTGAATAGCGGGCTGCATGCGTTCTGAATGAAGAATTAGCATTCTGCCAGCAGTTTAAGAAACTTGTCTCTTTACGCTGTACTGCTTGATTTAATGCTGCTTCTACAAAAGCAGAGACAGTACTTTCAATGACGTATGAAGCACTTAACCCTGGATCACGAAAACCTCCGGCAGCATCTACAACAATCTGCTGCACTTCCGCATGTTTTTCCAGCCACTTGAATAAGGGCTTAGACACAGGCATCGGGCCAAAACGAATGATCATATCCGGTAATAGATGCTGCTGCAATGCTTCATCTTTCAATAAAGAATCATAAGCGTCGATAATTAGCTCTTTATTCTCATGCCCGTTGCGCAAAAGAGAAAGCGGGTCAGCTAAAATAGGTAAATGCAGAGCTTTCGAAAGGCGTAAAACTGCCTCTTTTTCTTCCTGTGTATGAAGTTCACCAGCCACAATTAGTCCCTTTTTTGATTGATTCATGACGGTTACGATTTCAGACATCACTCGATCATTTGGGAAAGCATGACCTGATGCTAATACCTTTTTCGTGTCTGATTCTTCTCGCGCGAAAGGGTCAATAGACAGATCAGGAAGCAATGGTTCTCTCAGAGGTACATTGATCTGAACAGGCCCCTTTGGCTCCTGCATCGACATGTGATTTGCTCTCGCAGCTGCTGTCTGAATATAACGCAGCATCGTTTGACTTTCCTCTGGCAATGCTAAGTCTGTGAACCATTTAACAAACTTACCGAATAAGAATTGCTGATCAATCGCTTGAGGTGCTCCCACTTCCCTCAATTCGTGCGGCCGATCAGCAGTTAACACAATAAGAGGTACACGAGAATAATGCGCCTCTACAATGGCAGGATAAAAGTTAGCAGCTGCTGTACCTGATGTACAAATGAGCAGCACTGGGGATTGACTTGCTTTTGCAAGACCAAGCGCATAAAAAGCAGCAGACCGTTCGTCCACTAAAACATGGACATGGATGTCTTGATGAGCAAGGGCCAGCATCGCAAGCGGAGTTGAACGAGAACCAGGACAGACAACTGCCTCTTTCACACCACCTTGGACGAATTCATCCATCAATCTGCCTATATATGTTGTCATGATGTGATTATTCAATAGGATGACCTCCAAGAGCAGACAGCATTGGTCTTAACTTCACTTGTGTTTCCTCATACTCCTGCTTTGCAAGGGAATCCTCTACAATTCCGCAGCCAGCGAACAAACGAACACGATCTTCCTCAATAAGACCTGACCGAATGGCTACAGCAAACTCTCCATTATCCTGAGAATCAATCCAGCCTACCGGCGCTGCATACCAGCCGCGCTTAAGCGGTTCGATTTCACGAATCACTTCAACCGCCTTTTCCTTAGGATATCCGCCTAATGCCGGCGTCGGATGAAGCTGCTCAATTAATGAAAAGAGGGAACAGCTGCTTTTGATTTCTCCTACAATCGGTGTAAACAAATGCTGAATGTTTTTTGTTTTATAAAGACTTGGTTGATTTGGTTTATGCACATGAAGGCAATTCGCTTTAAATGCTTGCTCAATCATATTGACGACAATTTGATGTTCAATCAAATTCTTCTCATCATGCAGCAGTTCCTCGCCTAATGCGTGATCCTCCGCTTCATCTTTTCCGCGAACAATGGAACCTGCTAAACAGGATGAAAAGACCTCTCCTCCGCTTTTTTTCACTAAGCGTTCCGGCGTGGCTCCGACAAATGCTTGTCTTCCCTGTTCAACCGCAAATACATAACTCGTTGTTTGGTGCTTTAATAATTCTGCTAATAGTGGAGCAAGTTCAATTTGATTTTTATAGTGAAGCAAGACTTCTCTTGCTAAAACAACCTTTTCATATTCGTTTGCACGAATGTGGTCTGTCGCTGCTTGGATCGCCTTCATCCACTCGTTCACATCCAGCTCTTCCATATGAACAAGTTCAGCTTGTCCACCAGTCCGTACTGGCAATGCCTCGAAACGGGAGGCTTTTTGTTCTAATTCTTGAATAAGCTGATGAACATTCCCGTCCACCTGCTTCCACTCATTGATCGTAAGAAAACTGCCTTCTTTTGAGACAGTCAGCATGATCGACGGCACAAAAAAATGAGCCTCGCCAAATGCTTCCCAATGACGCGCCTTCTCTTCGTGCGGATCAAACGAGAATCCTCCAAATAAAAGCGGACCAACAGCCGCTTGCTTTAACTCCTTCTCATCATGAAAATGGAACATGTGCTGCTTTAGCTGTTCCCATTCTTGATGGACTATATCGAATCGTTCCTTGCCTTGCTCAGATGATTTAATGACGGCCGCTCTGCCAAGTCCAGAAAATATCATTTGGCTTTCTGGATCAGACCAAAAAAACCGCTCGCCTAAAAAATCCGCTTCTCCGCTTTGGAAAAAGGCAAGAGGATCCAGATCGTCAACTCTTCTGGAGTAGCTTATCAAAACAGCATGGTTGACGTTATTCGCTTCTTCTAATGTCGCGAGCGCTTCCTGCCGGAAAGTACTTTGCACTGTTGTCACCATGATACATTCCTCCAAAATCCATGAAATAACATAAAAAATAAAACCATAACAAAAAAATACATGAACATTCGAATATGTCGAATGACCTGCTTTTCTATTATAAACCTTAACAGATGAACTTAGTAAAGAAAACAGCTTTTAAAACCTCGAATCCTTATTATATCACGCTTTCAAGATTTTTTCGCTCCTGCTTATTGAAACGAGAGCATCAAAGATAAAATGGCAGGACCTGTTCTAAAATCAAGCTTTTCTTCGATATGGCAACGATTAGCAAACATCTTTTTCCCGATTCATCGCATCAATATATTGACACCTTTTTGAACTTTGCTAAACTGGAATTTGGACGTGTACGTATTTTTTTATTTAAAGGAGTATATTTTATGCAGCATCAATCGATATCAGATCAGCTTTCACCAATAAAGCCTGATAAAAACTGGCGAATTTGGTGGAATTTACTACGACCGCATACACTAACAGCGGCATTTATTCCCGTTACTTTAGGAACTGTTTTAGCACTTCCAAGTGGTCAAATACATGTTGGGCTATTTTTAGCCATGCTGTTTGCATCTATGTTTATCCAAATCGCAACAAACATGTTTAATGAGTACTTTGATTATGTTCGCGGGCTTGACAACGAGAAATCTGTCGGCATCGGCGGAGCCATTGTAAGAAACGGTGTGAAGCCAAAGACAGTCCTCAGCCTCGCTTATGCTCTATTTGCACTTTCTTTATTGCTTGGGGTATATATTTGCATGATGTCTAGCTGGTGGATTGCACTAATAGGACTTATTTGTATGGCAGCAGGCTATTTCTATACTGGCGGCCCTGTACCAATTGCATATACACCGTTTGGAGAACTTGTTTCAGGTGCTTTTATGGGATTAGGAATCATCCTGATTAGTTTCTATATCCAAACAGGCACACTGACGTCTAAAGCGGTTCTCATCTCACTACCAATTTCTATTTTAGTTGGTGCCATCTTACTATCGAACAATATCCGTGATTTAGACGGGGATAAGGAAAATGGACGAAGAACACTTGCCATTCTTGCTGGACGCAAAGCTGCAGTGAACATTTTACTTTCCATGTTTTTGGTATCATATGTACTCATTTTTGTTTATATCTTCACAGATATCGTCGGTCTTTGGAGTCTTCTTGTTTTACTGAGTGTGCCAAAAGCCTATACAGCCATTAAAGAGTTTAAGCAAAAAGAAAAACCGATTGAATTAATGAATGCCATGAAATCTACAGCTCAAACCAATACATTTTTTGGTTTTCTGCTGACGATCGCTTTAATCATACAATACTATATCGCGTAACAAAGAACGCCTGCAGCCGCAGGCGTTTTTTTAATAAGGAATTGCTTCAAATTGGAACTAGTCTTACATACAAAATTGCTCATACTAACAATATGTTTGATATGAAAGGATGATCGCTTTGTTGTCTAAAGACGAATTACATCATTTGAAGCAGCGCCTTCTTGATGAAAAGAAAGAACTTGAAGCCAAAAGCCATGACGATGAACAGAAAGTATCCTTTCCTTACGATTCGATCGGTGAATTGTCTGCCTATGATAACCACCCGGGTGATCAAGGGACAGAGCTGTTCGAGCGGGGGAAAGATATTGCTTTAAACAGCTTGGAACATGAACATATGTTAGACATCAATGAAGCACTCCAAGCCATTGCAGACGGCTCTTATGGTCTGTGCAAGGTCTGTAAAGCCCCTATTCCAAAGGAACGCTTAGAAGCCTTGCCTACTGCCGTCACATGCACAGAGCATTCAAAAGAACAGACCGTTTCACAAAACCGTCCGATTGAAGAGGATTTATTAAGTCCTCCCGCGGGACAATTTGAAAATGAAGAAAGTGCTGCGTACGATGGAGAGGATGCCTACCAAGACGTAGAACGCTACGGAAACTCTGAGACCCCGTCTGATATGGAATTCCCTCCTCTAACATACGATGATGTATATACACAATCAGAAGATGAAGATTATGTGGAGGACTACGAAGGATTCGCAGCTGCTGATATTGAAGGAAAAGCAAGCAAGGTGTATCCGACCAAAGCACACGAGGCCTATGAAGAAGCACTAGACGAAGAAGGTGTCATGACGGTATTTGGTGACTTGAAACCGTACGAGGAAGAACCTTATACAGAAGAAAATCATTAGTCCCCTCATATTGGGGGCTTTATGTTTATATCATGTAATTATTGGGAAATCATTTTAAGAGTGAATTTGATTGGAGGAGATTCTTGATGGCTAGAAAAAGTATCATTTGGGCGATTGTTGTCTTCTTTATAACATACGCACTATTCTCTATTGCCGGATTCTTGTTCCCCATCGACAGAGAATGGTATGACGCATTGAATAAACCAGAATGGACGCCTGGTGGCGGTGTGATTGGTGCTGTGTGGGCTGTCTTATTTGCACTCATCTCATTGTCCGCAGCGATCATTTATGGAAAATATGGATTCCAAAAAATCACTTTACCATTTTGGATTCTTTTCCTTTTAAATTATGTTTTCAATCAAGCCTTTAGCTTTTTTCAATTTACACAAAAGGATTTGTTTGTAGCTACAATCGACTGCCTTCTCGTCGCACTGACAGCACTTGCACTTGTCATCGTCTCACGTAAACTAAGCAAAGTCGTTCCAATTTTACTGATTCCTTATGTCTTATGGGGCTTCTTTGCCACATACTTGTCTTATACGATCTATTCCATGAATATGTAAAAAAAGACCGCCATGATGCGGTCTTTCGTTTTGGAGAAAATAAAAAAGAGATCTTTGACAAGATCTCTTTTAAAAATGACCCGTACGGGATTCGAACCCGTGTTACCGCCGTGAAAGGGCGGTGTCTTAACCGCTTGACCAACGGGCCAGATCAATGGCGGAGAAGGAGGGATTTGAACCCTCGCGCCGCTTACGCGACCTACACCCTTAGCAGGGGCGCCTCTTCAGCCACTTGAGTACTTCTCCATTTGGCTCCGCAGGTAGGATTCGAACCTACGACCGATCGGTTAACAGCCGATAGCTCTACCACTGAGCTACTGCGGAAGATCATGGTGGGCCTGAGTGGACTCGAACCACCGACCTCACGCTTATCAGGCGTGCGCTCTAACCAGCTGAGCTACAGGCCCATGAACAGATATACAAATGGAGCGGGTGATGGGAATCGAACCCACGACATCAGCTTGGAAGGCTGAGGTTTTACCACTAAACTACACCCGCAAAAATATGTATGGGGCGATTGATGGGAATCGAACCCACGAGTGCCAGAGCCACAATCTGGTGCGTTAACCACTTCGCCACAACCGCCATACTATGAATATTTTTATAAAAGTGGCTCGGGACGGAATCGAACCGCCGACACACGGATTTTCAGTCCGTTGCTCTACCAACTGAGCTACCGAGCCAAGTATTCTCTTGAAAAATGGCGGTCCGGACGGGACTCGAACCCGCGACCTCCTGCGTGACAGGCAGGCATTCTAACCAACTGAACTACCGGACCATTTTGGTTGCGGGGGCAGGATTTGAACCTGCGACCTTCGGGTTATGAGCCCGACGAGCTACCGAACTGCTCCACCCCGCGATGATATGGGTTTTAAAAAATATGGCGGAGGAAGAGGGATTCGAACCCCCGCGGGCTTTGACACCCCTGTCGGTTTTCAAGACCGATCCCTTCAGCCGGACTTGGGTATTCCTCCGTATAGATGGTGGACCTTGTAGGACTCGAACCTACGACCGGACGGTTATGAGCCGTCTGCTCTAACCAACTGAGCTAAAGGTCCTTTATAGCGGCGGAGGGGATCGAACCCCCGACCTCACGGGTATGAA
Source organism: Bacillus sp. FSL M8-0350 (assembly GCF_038593345.1). Taxonomy (NCBI): domain Bacteria; kingdom Bacillati; phylum Bacillota; class Bacilli; order Caryophanales; family Bacillaceae; genus Bacillus; species Bacillus sp. FSL M8-0350. The sequence goes on from NZ_CP151985.1 coordinate 2,877,665, forward strand.
CCGTACGCTCTAGCCAGCTGAGCTACACCGCCATGATCAAAATAATCTTTTAAAAAGTGGAGCCTAGCGGGATCGAACCGCTGACCTCCTGCGTGCAAGGCAGGCGCTCTCCCAGCTGAGCTAAGGCCCCATAAAAGATGGTCGGGAAGACAGGATTCGAACCTGCGACCCCTTGGTCCCAAACCAAGTGCTCTACCAAGCTGAGCTACTTCCCGATCTTAATGGCGCGCCCGAGAGGAGTCGAACCCCTAACCTTTTGATCCGTAGTCAAACGCTCTATCCAATTGAGCTACGGGCGCTTATTTATAATGCCGAGGGCCGGACTTGAACCGGCACGGTAGTCACCTACCGCAGGATTTTAAGTCCTGTGTGTCTGCCAATTCCACCACCCCGGCGTGGATGGTATAAGCGGAAGACGGGATTCGAACCCGCGACCCCCACCTTGGCAAGGTGGTGTTCTACCACTGAACTACTTCCGCATTACAGGATTTCTTTATTTTATTTGGCAATGCGGGTGAAGGGACTTGAACCCCCACGTCATAAAGACACTAGATCCTAAGTCTAGCGCGTCTGCCAATTCCGCCACACCCGCATGAAACATGGTGAGCCATGAAGGACTCGAACCTTCGACCCTCTGATTAAAAGTCAGATGCTCTACCAACTGAGCTAATGGCTCGCTTTAAAAGCGACTTGTCTATCTTACCATATGAAAGTGGTGCCGGCAAGAGGACTTGAACCCCCAACCTACTGATTACAAGTCAGTTGCTCTACCAGTTGAGCTACACCGGCTTTATCTATCCTAACATTATGTAAGAATAAATATGGTGGAGGATGACGGGCTCGAACCGCCGACCCTCTGCTTGTAAGGCAGATGCTCTCCCAGCTGAGCTAATCCTCCACTATGTAGGAATCTCTCGATCCGACAAAGATTATTATATACAGGTTTTAATCATTTGTAAAGGCTATATTAAAAAAATTTTATTTCAATTTTCATTGCGTATTTCTTTTAACAAATGATCGTCATTTCTCCTATTCAAACAGCTGCTGTTCCACGTTCAGCAGCTGAACTTCTCTCTTCTATATTCTCTTTTAAAACGTTCGATTCCTTCAGAAATATTAGCAGTCCCTCATTTTTATACTTTAATGATATATGTATCTCTTTAGCCGTAAGCATTTATAAAAAATCATAGAGGCTTACACATCTTTAATTTCCCTATATAAGCTGATACTCTGTCTCTCTATTGTTTTTTTATAGATAATGGTTTATGCGATAGACTCTTTTTCTCTTTATATCCAAGTATTTCACACGCTGCTTGTGGACATAAAATGAAGCCACGATCTTTTATCAAACAAGTGAATGTATGTACCCTCAACTTGCACAAAAAAGACCAGTTCCGACTGGAACTGATCCTAATAGAAGCTTGGCGGCGTCCTACTCTCACAGGGGGAAACCCCCAACTACCATCGGCGCTGAAGAGCTTAACTTCCGTGTTCGGTATGGGAACGGGTGTGACCTCTTCGCTATCGCCACCAAACCTGATGGAGAGAATGTTCTCTCAAAACTAGATAACAATGTTCATGCTTCACATTAGAATATAGGTTAAGTCCTCGATCTATTAGTATCTGTCAGCTCCACGTGTCACCACGCTTCCACCTCAGACCTATCAACCTGATCATCTTTCAGGGATCTTACTTCCTTGCGGAATGGGAAATCTCATCTTGAGGGGGGCTTCATGCTTAGATGCTTTCAGCACTTATCCCGTCCGCACATAGCTACCCAGCGATGCCCTTGGCAGAACAACTGGTACACCAGCGGTGCGTCCATCCCGGTCCTCTCGTACTAAGGACAGCTCCTCTCAAATTTCCTGCGCCCGCGACGGATAGGGACCGAACTGTCTCACGACGTTCTGAACCCAGCTCGCGTACCGCTTTAATGGGCGAACAGCCCAACCCTTGGGACCGACTACAGCCCCAGGATGCGATGAGCCGACATCGAGGTGCCAAACCTCCCCGTCGATGTGGACTCTTGGGGGAGATAAGCCTGTTATCCCCGGGGTAGCTTTTATCCGTTGAGCGATGGCCCTTCCATGCGGAACCACCGGATCACTAAGCCCGACTTTCGTCCCTGCTCGACTTGTAGGTCTCGCAGTCAAGCTCCCTTGTGCCTTTACACTCTGCGAATGATTTCCAACCATTCTGAGGGAACCTTTGGGCGCCTCCGTTACATTTTAGGAGGCGACCGCCCCAGTCAAACTGCCCACCTGACACTGTCTCCCTGCCCGATAAGGGCAGCGGGTTAGAAGGTCAATACAGCCAGGGTAGTATCCCACCGATGCCTCCACCGAAGCTAGCGCTCCGGTTTCCAAGGCTCCTACCTATCCTGTACAAGCTGTACCAACATTCAATATCAGGCTGCAGTAAAGCTCCACGGGGTCTTTCCGTCCTGTCGCGGGTAACCTGCATCTTCACAGGTACTATAATTTCACCGAGTCTCTCGTTGAGACAGTGCCCAGATCGTTGCGCCTTTCGTGCGGGTCGGAACTTACCCGACAAGGAATTTCGCTACCTTAGGACCGTTATAGTTACGGCCGCCGTTTACTGGGGCTTCAATTCGCACCTTCGCTTACGCTAAGCGCTCCTCTTAACCTTCCAGCACCGGGCAGGCGTCAGCCCCTATACTTCGCCTTACGGCTTCGCAGAGACCTGTGTTTTTGCTAAACAGTCGCCTGGGCCTATTCACTGCGGCTTCTCGGGGCTTTAACACCCTAAGAAGCACCCCTTCTCCCGAAGTTACGGGGTCATTTTGCCGAGTTCCTTAACGAGAGTTCTCTCGATCACCTTAGGATTCTCTCCTCGCCTACCTGTGTCGGTTTGCGGTACGGGCACCTCTCACCTCGCTAGAGGCTTTTCTTGGCAGTGTGGAATCAGGAACTTCGCTACTAAATTTCGCTCGCCATCACAGCTCAGCCTTTACGGGAAACGGATTTGCCTATTTCCCAGCCTAACTGCTTGGACGCGGATATCCAATACCGCGCTTACCCTATCCTCCTGCGTCCCCCCATTGCTCAAATGGTGAGGAGGTGGTACAGGAATATCAACCTGTTGTCCATCGCCTACGCCTTTCGGCCTCGGCTTAGGTCCCGACTAACCCTGAGCGGACGAGCCTTCCTCAGGAAACCTTAGGCATTCGGTGGACGGGATTCTCACCCGTCTTTCGCTACTCATACCGGCATTCTCACTTCTAAGCGCTCCACCAGTCCTTCCGGTCTGGCTTCACAGCCCTTAGAACGCTCTCCTACCACTGTTCGTAAGAACAGTCCGCAGCTTCGGTGATACGTTTAGCCCCGGTACATTTTCGGCGCAGAGTCACTCGACCAGTGAGCTATTACGCACTCTTTAAATGGTGGCTGCTTCTAAGCCAACATCCTGGTTGTCTAAGCAACTCCACATCCTTTTCCACTTAACGTATACTTTGGGACCTTAGCTGGCGGTCTGGGCTGTTTCCCTTTCGACTACGGATCTTATCACTCGCAGTCTGACTCCCAAGGATAAGTCATCGGCATTCGGAGTTTGACTGAATTCGGTAACCCGGTAGGGGCCCCTAGTCCAATCAGTGCTCTACCTCCGAGACTCTTACCTTGAGGCTAGCCCTAAAGCTATTTCGGAGAGAACCAGCTATCTCCAGGTTCGATTGGCATTTCACCCCTACCCACACCTCATCCCCGCACTTTTCAACGTGCGTGGGTTCGGGCCTCCATTCAGTGTTACCTGAACTTCACCCTGGACATGGGTAGATCACCTGGTTTCGGGTCTACGACCACGTACTCATGCGCCCTATTCAGACTCGCTTTCGCTGCGGCTCCGCATCTTCTGCTTAACCTTGCACGGGATCGTAACTCGCCGGTTCATTCTACAAAAGGCACGCCATCACCCGTTAACGGGCTCTGACTACTTGTAGGCACACGGTTTCAGGATCTATTTCACTCCCCTTCCGGGGTGCTTTTCACCTTTCCCTCACGGTACTGGTTCACTATCGGTCACTAGGGAGTATTTAGCCTTGGGAGATGGTCCTCCCGGATTCCGACGGAATTTCACGTGTTCCGCCGTACTCAGGATCCACTCTGGAGAGAACGACATTTCAGTTACAGGGCTGTTACCTTCTTTGGCGGGCCTTTCCAGACCTCTTCGCTTATATCATTCCTTTGTAACTCCGTATAGAGTGTCCTACAACCCCAAGAGGCAAGCCTCTTGGTTTGGGCTGTTCCCGTTTCGCTCGCCGCTACTCAGGGAATCGCATTTGCTTTCTCTTCCTCCGGGTACTTAGATGTTTCAGTTCCCCGGGTATGCCTTCTCATACTCTATGTATTCAAGTATGGATACTACTCCATTACGAGCAGTGGGTTTCCCCATTCGGAAATCTCCGGATCAAAGCTTGCTTACAGCTCCCCGAAGCATATCGGTGTTCGTCCCGTCCTTCATCGGCTCCTAGTGCCAAGGCATCCACCGTGCGCCCTTTCTAACTTAACCATTTCTTACTTTAGAAAGAATCACTATGTGTGATGAACTTTGCATTGCATTCAATGTGAATGTATTACTTATTGTTATCTAGTTTTCAAAGAACAATCCTGTCTCGCTAGAGACATGTTTTGAAGGAATGATCCTTCAAAACTAAACAAGACGAAAACGTACGCTGCTCCATATATCCTTAGAAAGGAGGTGATCCAGCCGCACCTTCCGATACGGCTACCTTGTTACGACTTCACCCCAATCATCTGCCCCACCTTCGGCGGCTGGCTCCATAAAGGTTACCTCACCGACTTCGGGTGTTGCAAACTCTCGTGGTGTGACGGGCGGTGTGTACAAGGCCCGGGAACGTATTCACCGCGGCATGCTGATCCGCGATTACTAGCGATTCCAGCTTCACGCAGTCGAGTTGCAGACTGCGATCCGAACTGAGAACAGATTTATGGGATTGGCTAAACCTTGCGGTCTTGCAGCCCTTTGTTCTGTCCATTGTAGCACGTGTGTAGCCCAGGTCATAAGGGGCATGATGATTTGACGTCATCCCCACCTTCCTCCGGTTTGTCACCGGCAGTCACCTTAGAGTGCCCAACTGAATGCTGGCAACTAAGATCAAGGGTTGCGCTCGTTGCGGGACTTAACCCAACATCTCACGACACGAGCTGACGACAACCATGCACCACCTGTCACTCTGTCCCCGAAGGGAAAGCCCTATCTCTAGGGTTGTCAGAGGATGTCAAGACCTGGTAAGGTTCTTCGCGTTGCTTCGAATTAAACCACATGCTCCACCGCTTGTGCGGGCCCCCGTCAATTCCTTTGAGTTTCAGTCTTGCGACCGTACTCCCCAGGCGGAGTGCTTAATGCGTTAGCTGCAGCACTAAGGGGCGGAAACCCCCTAACACTTAGCACTCATCGTTTACGGCGTGGACTACCAGGGTATCTAATCCTGTTCGCTCCCCACGCTTTCGCTCCTCAGCGTCAGTTACAGACCAGAGAGTCGCCTTCGCCACTGGTGTTCCTCCACATCTCTACGCATTTCACCGCTACACGTGGAATTCCACTCTCCTCTTCTGCACTCAAGTTTCCCAGTTTCCAATGACCCTCCCCGGTTGAGCCGGGGGCTTTCACATCAGACTTAAGAAACCGCCTGCGAGCCCTTTACGCCCAATAATTCCGGACAACGCTTGCCACCTACGTATTACCGCGGCTGCTGGCACGTAGTTAGCCGTGGCTTTCTGGTTAGGTACCGTCAAGGTGCGAGCAGTTACTCTCGCACTTGTTCTTCCCTAACAACAGAGCTTTACGATCCGAAAACCTTCATCACTCACGCGGCGTTGCTCCGTCAGACTTTCGTCCATTGCGGAAGATTCCCTACTGCTGCCTCCCGTAGGAGTCTGGGCCGTGTCTCAGTCCCAGTGTGGCCGATCACCCTCTCAGGTCGGCTACGCATCGTCGCCTTGGTGAGCCATTACCCCACCAACTAGCTAATGCGCCGCGGGTCCATCTGTAAGTGACAGCCGAAACCGTCTTTCATCCTTGAACCATGCGGTTCAAGGAACTATCCGGTATTAGCTCCGGTTTCCCGGAGTTATCCCAGTCTTACAGGCAGGTTACCCACGTGTTACTCACCCGTCCGCCGCTAACATCCGGGAGCAAGCTCCCTTCTGTCCGCTCGACTTGCATGTATTAGGCACGCCGCCAGCGTTCGTCCTGAGCCAGGATCAAACTCTCCGAGGTATGCAGGATGCATATCACACATGCGTTGCTACACGATGTAGCGAACTTAGCATGTGATCATTTCCTGCCTCGCCAGTTTGACTGACTACCTATGAAGTTTCATAGGATTTTTTTATAAAAACTCGAATTAACAGGTACGTTTTGTCTTGTTTAGTTTTCAAAGATCATCTTCGTCGTCTCTCAGAGGCGACTTTATTAATATAACATTCTATCAAGATAAAGTCAACAACTTTTTTCTTAATGTTATTTATCAACCGCGCTGTTTCAGCGGCGAATACAAATATAACACCTTTTGAAAGAAGAAACAAGTATTTTTTCTAAATAATTTATTTTTCCTTATCTCTTCCTATATATTGATACAAATGCTGCTTATCTCGGGAATTGTCTATTGTTGATCCTGCAGGTCTTTAGTATATTTATAATAGATTGAAACTAAATAACCGCAGGGGGAGCTTTGTGCTGAGAGTGAACATTCGTTGTTCTGACCCTTTGAACCTGTCAGTTAATACTGAAGTAGGAATGTGGAATCACTTGAATACATACGGTGTATTCAAATCGATATGTTTTTCTATGAATAACATACTCATCCTTACACGGTCTCTCCTTGCTCAATTCATGAAAAAGGAGATTTTTTTATGCAGCAATCAAATCAATTGGTACGACTGATGGAAATCGCGATTATGACTTCACTTGCTCTTGTATTAGATTACTTATCAGGTCTCTTTTTAAGAATGCCCAATGGCGGTTCTCTTGCGCTGATTATGATTCCCGTTATTCTCATGTCTATTAGATGGGGAATATCTACCGGATTTATCATCGGTGTGTTAATCGCAGGTCTTCAGCTGATGAATAGCCCGATCATCGCTACACCTGTTCAAGGATTCCTCGATTACTTCGTTGCATCTGTTGTCATTTCTTTAAGCGGCCTGTTTTCTGGACTGATCAAAAAAGCCATTCAGGATCAAAAGCGAAAACAGCAATTCTTCTATATTACCTTAGCTGTTTTTGTTGCTAGTTTATTCAGGTTGCTGACGTTCTTTATTTCTGGCGTCGTTTTCTTCTCTCAATATGCACCGAAAGGAACACCAGGATGGGTCTACTCTTTAATTTATAACAGCACATATATGGTTCCTTCATTTATTATTTGCAGTATCGTTCTTTGTATACTCATCCCAAGTGCATCTCGTTTGGTTTTTCCTCATCAAAAATAACCGGCTGATTTCAGCTGGTTATTTTTTTATGCATAATTTGCTGATCTATGGAATCTATTAATAATAGAAGATTTCATGCTGGAGGTACGACAATGAGCCCTTACTCCATTATGCTGTGCTGCTATATTCTCAGTCTTGCTTATTTTTTGGCAGGTTTCTATGAAGCTTTAAAAATAGCAGGCGTGAAAGGAAAAGTAGAAGCTTCACCGTTTATTTCTTACATGCTGCTTGCTGTGCTCTTCACTTTTTTCTCTCATTATTACTGGAAGCTGACGATTTAATCCGTTGTACATGGTTATTCAATATAGACAGCTCCCATCCATACCCTATTTCATTATGGTTCTCGCCAGCCAGCTCGAACTGGCTGGTAACGACAAAACTAGGTTGAAGTTTTTGATAAAATTGTTTTGCCGAATTTTGCTCAAACACCCATAGCATCAACCTCTGATACCCTTTTTCTATTAAATAATCGACACCTTTAGCAATTAAAGCAATACCCGCACCTGATTTCTGTTTCTGTTGTAATAAATAGATGGCATACAGCTCTCCATCATATGTAGAATAACGTTCGTCACGTTGTTTTCCGAAAGAAGCAAAACCAAATACGCCATCCGCATCTTCTGCGACAAACGTGCCTTCAAGCGATCTTTTTCTCCAGCTCTCTTTCCGATCTTTTATATTTAAACCATCCAAATAATCCTGATTAATAATGCCTTGATAAGTCGTTTGCCAGCTCTTCACATGTATTTCGGCGATTTTAGGAATATCTTGATGTACAGCATGTCTCACCTTCATCCGCACCACTCCTTTTAGTTTTTTACACCCTATCTTCATTATCATAAATTCCTATTACGTAGAATTCAATGGTCTGTATTTCAATGGTTAAAACTTCTTCTATAAAAAATAGACACCTTCTGCTGGAAGGTGTCTATTGATTTTATTCTTCTATTTGAGTATCAGCGATCTCTTTTTTTCTTGGCTGTTTGATTTCGTTTGTCAGCTCTTGAATGCTTTGCTTCACATTTCCTTTGCCGGAAAAGTTCTCAATTATTTCTTTCACATCTATTCCAGAGGATGCTTTCAGGCTTTCTTGCAGACTGGACATGAGGTTTGTGGCATAGCCTGTAACTTTATTGGCACCGCTGCCTTCCCCGTTACCGCCCGTATCCACAACAGTAATTTTATCAATGTTAGAAAGTGGTGCAGATACTTGCTTCGCATATTCAGGTAGCATTTTCACAATCATATCAAGGATCGCTGCCTGACCATACTGTTCGAATGCTTCAGCGATTTTCTCTTTCGCTTCCGCTTCTGCAAGTCCTTTTAGTCTAATGACTTCCGCTTCTGTTTCCCCTTTTGCACGATCCGCTTCCGCTTTGGCAAGTCCGTCAATACGAACTTTCTCAGCTTCTGCTTTGGCCATTGCTTCAATGCTGTATTTCTTCGCATCTGCTTCAGCAAGGCGTTTCGCTTTTTCCGCCGCAGCCGACTGCTCAACAGCATAACGGTCCGCATCTGCTTTCTTTTTCACTTCAGAATCGTATTGACGTTCACGACGCTGAATCTCTTTTTCTTCTAATTCAATTTGTTTCTGACGCTCAATGATTTTGACTTGCATTTCTTGTTCAGTTACGTGCTGACGGTTACGAGCTGTTTCTAGATCGTACGCTTGGTCAGCACTTGCTTTCGCCGTATCCTGTTCACGTCTAAATTCTGCTCTTTTCAGCTCATTGATCTTTTCTGCTTCAGCGATTTCAGTAGCACGCTCAAGCTCAGATTTCTTCGCATCTTTATCTGCTTCGGCACGTTTGATACGTGTTTCTTTATCTGCTTCAGCTGTTGCAATATCTGCATCGCGTTTTACTTGGGCAATTCTTGGTTTACCTAGAGATTCTAAATAGCCATTTTTATCACGAACATCTTTAATCGTAAACGATACAATGACAAGACCCATTTTCGCTAAATCTTGAGAAGCGACACGTTGTACTTCTTGAGAGAATTTCTCTCTGTTTTTATAAATCTCTTCAACTGTCATTGATCCTAAGATGGAACGAAGATGGCCTTCTAATACTTCTCTTGCTTCGTTTTCGCGGTCTTCTTTTGTTTTCCCTAAAAATTGCTCTGCAGCAGTCGCGATTTCTTCAATCGATCCGCCAATTTTAATGATGGCTGTTCCATCCGCCATTACCGGTACACCCTGTTCGGTATAGACTTCAGGTGTTGAAACGTCTAGCTTGCTAGATAGTAAGCTGAGCGGCTCTGCTTGTTGAAAGACTGGAAGTACAAAGGTACCGCCGCCTCTCACAATCTTAATCTTGTTTCCACCTTCATCCACGTGGACATTTTTACTTCCTAGGTAACTTCCTGTGACGATTAATGCTTCATCTGGACCTGCTGTCCGGTATTTAGAAACAAATACACCAATAAGTGCAATAAGAATCACAAGCACAATTCCAATGATCACTAAAATCGTTGTTCCTGGCATAGCATTCCCTCCTAGATTTCTTCATTTGGTATAACAGATAAGACGCCTTTGTTCACTTCGACAACTAGCACACGGGTTCCATATGGAATCTCCTCTTGGTCGAAACTGACAGCTGGCTTTGAGATTTTCCCGCTATTACTGATTAACAGCACTTCTCCAAATCCGTCTTTTGGAACAGATACAATGATCTCCCCAGTTCTTCCTTTTAAATCGGCCTCCGTATAAGAGAGAGATTCTTCAGCAGAGGAAAGCGGGACTAATATAAATACATTCAAACAGGTCACAAGGATCACTGCGAGGACGGCAGATAATCCTGCGCCAAGTCCACTTCCTACAATTGCTGTTTTTTCAGAAATAAACCCTCCAGCCGAAAAAAAGGTAAGAAATGCGAGGATCAATGTTGGTTGAAGGAATGGAACAGGGATCGCTTCAAACAATCCATCAAATACATCGCCGAAAAAGACGAAAACAAGTGTCAGGATTCCTGATATCATTAATATGTATAAATACAGCGTCTGAAGAGGCAGCCCGAACACATCCATCTTCCTCCCCCTTTCTTCATGAAATGAACATCTTTTGTTTCATTTAGACCTCACCCACCTCCAATGTATTCCTTCTAACAGGTAATACGAACCACTTTTGTAAAGGTTTCATATTTCATCACAATTCTTCAAAGGGATTTTCGGATAGCTCAAGAATGATTGTCATGTACCATTATGTTAAAATTTGATCTTGAGGTGATGAGAAAATGAGTATATTACATGAAGCAAGACAAGAATTGTGGCACGAGCTGCAAGGTTTGAGCGAAGAACAATTGAACCAAAAATTATCTGATGATACTTGGAGTATTCAAGAGGTAGCAGATCATTTAAAGAAAATGGACCTAGTTGCAGCAAAACATCTAGCTGCTGAGGGGAAAAAAGCACCGATTAAAGAATATGAACCAAAGCCAGTAGAAATGGCAGAGGACCGTTCGAAAAAAGCCACTGCGCCTAGTATTGTTGAGCCTGAGCGCAAGCATGTCACACCACCTACACATTTAAAGGATGAGCTCGATACTGCACGTGAGCAGCTCAATCAAATTTTATCAACATTTACTGAGGAAGATTTCAAACGCGTCATTGCACACCCTGTGTTTAAAGAGCTATCCCTTAAGCAATACCTTGATTTTATCGGTGCACACGAAAAACGCCATATTCATCAAATCAAAGAAATTAAAGAACAACTATAGACATAAAAAAGACTCCCTTTTGGGAGCCTTTTTTCATTGTTACACCGTTTTAGGTGTTAACTCAAAGCAGCGAGCATAAATCCATTTGTACGCTTTTTCGTTTAAATCTCTTGGGTTTCCAACTGTTTGCGGATCTTTCATTGCTTCTTTAGATAAACGATCAATCATATCTTTTGATACACCTTGTTCTTCTAATGAAGGAACTTCTAAATCCTCCACTAAATCATACATCCAGTTCACAGCTGCTTTGGCTGCTTCCTCTGTTGTCATTCTGCTTGTATCAATCCCAAACGCTTGCGCAATTCGAGCGAATTTTTCCGGATACCCTTTCCAGTTATACTCCATCACTGGTCCCATCATCGCTGCAACACACTGACCGTGCGCGACAGGAATAATACCTCCGAGTGTTTGACTCATCGCATGTGCAGCTCCAGCTGATTCACTTCCATAAGAAAGCCCGGCAAGCATCGCAGCTTGTGCCATTCCATATCTTGCTTCTAAGTCCTCGCCATCAGCAAAGGCACGGCGAATATAATGAGCAGCATATTCAATTGCCATGAGCGCTACCGCATCTGTAATCGGCTGAGCAAATTTCATCGTATAGCATTCAATCGCGTGAGCAAGCGCGTCAATTCCAGTCATTGCTGTCACATGAGGCGGCATGGACACATGAAGCTCTGGATCAATGACTGTTAGATGAGCTGCAATGAGAGGTCCACCAGTATTGAATTTGAATTCTCTTTCTTCATCAGTAATGACCGCCCACTGCGTTACCTCTGAACCTGTACCAGCTGTTGTCGGAATAGTGGTTAAAGGAGGGATTCTGTTTTCTAACGGTTTTTTTCCCTCTGCCGCTTCGTAATCAAGGACTGAGCCTTCATGAGTCGCCTCTACTCCGATTGCCTTTGCTGTATCCATTGAACTGCCGCCGCCTACTGCGACTAATCCATTACAGCCTTCTTTTTCATATAAAGCAGATCCTTCGTTCACTAGACGGACTGGCGGATTTGGCTCTACTTTATCAAATAGAACGACATCGATTTGTGCTTCTTTTAATGAAGCAATTACTGGGTCCACCACGCCGGCTTGATAAATACCAGGGTCTGTTACAAGCAATACCTTTGAAACGCCGTATGCTTTTACTTCTTCCCCAACATGTTTCACTGCACCAATGCCGTGTTTGATAACAGTCGGAATTTCAAATGTGTGGAATTTCTGCATGCTTTCAATTTTCATATTTAGTGTCATAAAGAATCTCCTCCAAATGCTTAATTTTTATTTAAACCAATGAACCGCTTCAGGTTTTGTATTTCGATATAAATGCTTCAGTTCGGTATATTCTTCAAGCCCCGTGCGTCCTAATTCGCGCCCAATGCCTGATTGCTTGTAGCCACCCCAAGGTGCTTGAGCGAAATAAGGATGGAAGTCATTGATCCAAACCGTGCCCAATCTTAATTGTCGAGCCACTCTTTCGGCCTTGCTGATATCAGAAGACCACACAGCTCCTGCTAATCCATAAATCGTATCATTTGCCAGCTTGATGACTTCTTCCTCTGTACGGAAGGATTCGACTGTCAGGACAGGTCCAAAGACTTCTTCCTGTACAATCCGCATATCTGACGTGCAGCCTGAGAAAATGGTCGGCAAGTAGAAGAACCCATTTTGCAGCGCCTCTGCGTCAGGTCTTTTTCCGCCTGTCTCTAACTTAGCGCCTTCTTCTAAACCGATGCTGACGTATTTTTCTACTTTTTCTCGATGCTCAGCTGAGATGAGCGGCCCGCTCTGGGTGTGTTCATCAAAGCCGTTGCCTAGCTTGATTTTTTTCGTACGCTTCACCAGTTCTTCTAAAAATTCATCATGAATGGATTCTTCCACCAGCAAACGTGAACCTGCTGAACACACTTGCCCTGCATGGAAAAACACAGCATTCATCGCCTGGTCAACCGCTACGTCTAAATCAGCATCTTGAAACACAATATTCGGATTCTTTCCGCCGAGCTCAAGGGCTATTTTTTTCACATTCCCGCTGGCTCCCTGCATAATTTTCTTCCCTGTTTCAATACCGCCTGTAAATGAAATCAGATCTACTTGATCATTTACAGCAAGCTCATCTCCAACGGTTGCCCCAGGTCCAAGCACTAGGTTTGCAACGCCTGCTGGAACGCCCGCTTCTTCCATGAGTTTAAATACTTTTATTGTGGTGAGTGGTGTGATTTCACTTGGCTTTAAAACGATTGTATTTCCCGCCGCAAGTGCAGGAGCGATTTTCCAGCTTGCTTGAAGCAATGGATAGTTCCAAGGAGTGATTTGTCCGCATACACCGACAGGCTCTCTGACTAATTCACTTTTCGAGTTTGGAATTGGCGATGCTATGATTTCACCGCCATCTTTATCAGCCAGACCTGCGTAATATTGGAACACGTTCGCAATATCGTCCATATCTGCTTTGCTTTCCTCTAATGTTTTGCCTGTATCAAGCGATTCCAATTTGGCTAGTTCATCAAGATCACGTCTAATCAATTCAGCTATCTTAAACACAATATTTCCTCTTTCAAGTCCAGGCATGTTTGCCCAGTCCCCTTGATCGAAGGCTTTTCTCGCTGCTTTAATGGCTAGCTGCGCGTCATTTCTAGATCCTTCGCTGACTGTCGCGATCACTTCTTGATTGAACGGATTGATGATATCCCGTGTGTCGCTACTTTTAGCGCCAACCCATTGTCCGTCTATAAATAGTGTTTGACTCATAGAAGGAACCTCCTCTGATTCTCTTTGGTAAGTTTGTTAAATAAAAATTTAACATTTTGAACATAATTAACTTATCATGTTCAAATTTTTCTGTCAAAGGGAGATATGCTTCATTTATTTTGACATTTTGTATTCTTTCGTTAACATATAGTCCATAAAGATTTTTTTGAACGGATTGAATTTTCTTAATAGAAAGCAGGGACAAAATGAAAAAGCAGGAAAAACCGCAAGCAGAAGATCGTATTTTAGCTGCTAAAGATCTAGTCATTGATTCCATAGCTGAAACGATGGATCTCTATGGCATTACACGAAGTGCAGGTATTCTATATGGAACGATGTATTTAAATGAGGAAATGACACTGGATGAAATGCGTGAAGAGCTGCAAATGAGTAAGCCGAGTATGAGCACGGGTGTGAAAAAGTTGCAAGACATGAATATTGTCAAAAAGACGTTTCACCGTGGCCGAAGAAAACACAGCTTTGTTGCGGAAAAAGACTTTTTTAAGTTTTTCACGAACTTCTTTCCGCAAAAATGGGAACGTGAGGTCGAGGTCAATTTAGCGGCAATTGAAGAAGCGCAAGAGCGGCTTCAAGAGGTGTCGCGTGATGATCAGCTGGAGGAACATGTAAGAGAAGAAGCGCAGCAGCTCATTGAGCAGCTTGAAAGCTCAAAAGCCTATTATGACTGGCTGAGACGATTAGCCCATTCCGTTCATTCTGGTGAAATATTTGACTATATTCCGATTGAACAGAAAGAAAAATAGACGATGTGTTTATGTTTTACAGCTTGAATTTCACAGGAGGATTGATTATAATAAATTATGTCGTCATACCTCGGGGCATTAGCTCAGCTGGGAGAGCGCTACGCTGGCAGCGTAGAGGTCAGCGGTTCGATCCCGCTATGCTCCATACGAAAAACCATTCTTGTAAAATCAAGGATGGTTTTTTTATGTACATATCTCTTACAGTTCTGTTTGTTCTTTGTTTTTTCTTAATAACTTTATGATGCGGTATGTGATCACAGAAAGATAAGTTAGGATGAGAATGATTGTATAGGACACAGGGAAGTCGCTCGTCATTTCGTGATAAATGAAATAGATGAGCAGCACTGACAGCATAATGATCTGGAGCAGTTCTTTTTTCATTTTTCTCTCCTCTCATGATAGGGATTTGGCCAATTATATCACAAATGATGTCATTTTTTGTTAGCTATCAGCAAGGAAGCATTTCCTCACTTGCTGATAGCTTTTTTTATAGATCATCATTTCTTCTGTAATTGTTCGATTTTGTTCTTCGTCTTCGGTCCGTAAATTCCGTCTGCAGCTAAGCCGTTCATGAGCTGGAACCGCTTGACCGCATTCGCCGTTTTCGGTCCATAATAGCCGTCAATCCCGTTGTTTTTTGCCCCTTTGTCTGGGTGAAAATAGAGGGAAGATAAGGCTTTTTGCACGGCAGTGACTTGAGGGCCTTTTGTTAAGGGCTTGGTGACTTTTAAAATGCCAGATGGCAGATTTGACGATTTCTGTTTGGAAACGGGTGCTTTATGGCTCAAACTTTCTGCCTGAACTGGTTTTCTTGTGCTTTTGCTGCCGGTTTGCGCTGTGGCTATTCCAGCTTTAAACTGATCCCACCCTCCGAGAAGTTTCCTTGGACACTCTTTCCCGCTCCAATGTTTATGAGGCACTACATTTGATAAGGGAATTCCGAAATCTCCCATCAGCTTTCGAATGAGCCATTGGGCATTTTCGACTGCTTGTTCAAAGTTGCCGTCTGCATTTTCACAAATTTCAATACCAATTGATTTCATATTGCCGGTGCCTTTGCCATCCCCTGCGTGCCAGCCGTTTTCGTTTAACGGTAAATGCTGATAAATCACCTGATCATCAACGGTGTAATGCCAGCTCACCCCGGTACTTGAACGTGCAACAAACGCTGCATGACTGGCCGCATTAGCGCCTTTTGCACTGTTAGACGTATTATGCACTGTAATATAGAGCGGCTTCATCGTGTTTCCTGGTCTGTTGCGATGTTGTTTTGGAATCAATGCTTGAATGATTTTTACCATGTCGTTTCTCCTTCAAGTATTATTTTGTTAGCCCTCTTTGTTTCAGAGCATCTTTTTGTAATTTGCCTTTGTAGGTCACATAATTGTTTTTAAACCAAGCTATTACCGCTGTGACCATAGTGAAAATTGTAGAACCTGCCACATATAGTGCCTCACCTGCGGTTTGTACTTGCTCCTCACTAATCGGCAGCACTGTCTGTCCAAACATGACAAGCGTTTGATTGATCAGAGCAATAAAAAGAAGCACTGTGCGAATCACAGTGCCTTTGTCGAATGTTTTCATGATATTTACCTCCTATTTTAAATTCCGTTCAATTTTGTCAAGCTTGTCGATCACGACATCATACTTCTCACTAAACTTTGCTAACACATCATTTTGCGCCTCGATTTGCTCATTGAGTTTGTTTTCTCTTTCCTTTGTTGTGTTGAGAACATAGAACAGAATCCAGCAAAAGAGAACGGCAAATGGGCCTTGTGTCATTAAGTTTTGAACAACATCTACTTCCATTGAAATCACCTTCTTTCCGACAAAAAAATAAAGCCATTAGGCTTCGTATTTGTCTCCTGTTATGTCTTGATAGTCGTCTGCCGAGATCCAGCCGATCCTTACATAAAATGCAATGTCCTCTGGGCCGTAACATTGCCAGTCCCAAAATTGTTTGATATCTGCTACAGTTGGAAACATCATTCTGAAGTCCTCCCTGTCTGCATAGCCAATAGCTGCGTTAATTGTTTAGATAATAAAGCATTTTGTTTCTTTAAAAGTTCTATATCACTTGGCGGGAGAGGGGCTGGTTTTAGGCTATCTATATACTCCTGTGTCGCTGATTCATACCATTGCTGTTTTTCCACATCAAAAGCTGCTTTATAAAAAGAGGGATTATTGGGTGGAGCAATTGTTGTGCATTGATCTGGAATGATATAATTTCCTTCATCATCCCTCTCAAACACTACTATAGGTCTGACCAATTCATTTTGATGATTGTACTCATAAACTTGTATCATACTATCACTTCCTTAATTTAATGGGACGACTGTGTCTAAATAGTAGCCAGTTACTGCACTTTCATTCGCTGCCAGTAAACCAGTTAGCTTTAGTTCTCCTGTCTTATATATAAGTAATTTACTATGACCCGTTGTACCTGATACGGGAACTGACACCACAAGACCTTTCTCTGGTAAACCTTCGGCTGGAATCCGTCCACAGATGATTTCTCTATTTGCTTTTAGATGACCTCTCAGCAACAACAAATTTCCCCATTTCACATATTCAACTGGTCTATCCCCTATAGATGAACTTTTGTCTAAGGTAACGCTAAGCCACGTGACATGTTCAAACTCAGCATTTGTCACTAGCTGTTTCCAGCCCCTGAAGATTCCATCAGTATGAGTAGTTCCGTACCAATGGCTGTTATCATAGCTTCGACTCACATGAAAAGTTTTGCGGTTATTTCCCGTTTCTAAAATATCTACATTAAACCAAGAAGCATCGGTCGTTGATGGCATATTTACTGCATTCGTTCCAGAGACATAATAAAAACCAGAAGGCAGAGTGAGTATATCTGTACCAGTAGGAATAAGCATTCTATTTCCATTCGCTTTCAATAATGGGTGCTCGTTCAATCTCTTCCAGCCGCTCCATTCTTGCTGAGTACCGGTAACATCTGTCGTCGATCGATTGATGTATACATCGCCTGTATTATTCGCCCCAATGATCCAACCATAAGTATTTTCACTAAAGACTGATAAGGCCCTCATAGAACTTTTTGTAGGCAGATCGGGATGTGCTTCATGAATATACCAAGAATGCACGCCCGGTAATTTGATAAGTTTATCTAAAATACTAGGATCGTTTGCATTAATTCTTTCATAAGCTTTTCCATCGTCAGCAGTGATTTTAGATAGTTGTCCTGCGTCCCATTTGTTTTTTTCATTTTGTGTCGGCAATTGGAGCCAGTTTATTCCGACGTCATTCAAATGATAGGAAAAACAAAATGCATTGCCTGATGTGTCAATCGCGATTCCTACGCCAATATTATTTTGACCTACAAGCTGAAAGCCTCTTAATGCAGCATTACCTATAGCAGGAGAATCGACTACTCCAGAACCTCCCGGAGCATAGAACGAGCAGGCACCTAACGATTTAATCCCGTTATAAATACTGCCGCCAGCAGGGATATTCACCAACTGGGACCCGTTATCATTTGTCATTTTATATAACTGAGATTGATCCCATTTCTGCTTTTCTGTTACAGATGCATGAGATGTTGCATCATTTTTGTGTTGATTGATTTGATCCAAAAGTCCAACATCATTTTCAAGAATAACCTTGATCATGTCATTAAACAGATCTGCATGGGCTTTGTCACTGACTTTAAAAGAACGAGGTGTCTTTATCTCCATGAACATTCTCCTTTTATATTTCAGCTCTAAATATTGGTTTTATCTTCACCTTGTGCTGAACTTAAAACCAAATGTAATAAACTCAGTCGGATTGGCGTTATTTGAAGATGATTGTACACATACATTACCCTCTTTATCTATTAATGTACGATGGAATTGTGGTACTCCTGGAGTCCCTATACTTGAAGCGACTCCTACAAAATGCATTGCCTGTTTCGGCCGATATTCTTCAGGCAAAATAAATACTGGATTATTTCCTAAAATCCCACCTTTTATAGCTCCTACTATCTCAACTTCACCTAAGAGATTCTTGCGATATTTTACTGGCAAATTAATAGGGTCATATTCCTTCCAATTGCTTTTTATCTCTTTAGGTGTTTCCCAAGATCCTTCTAATAGATCTGATAGCGTGATTTGCTTCTCCCATGGTGTCCATGATTCTGCATTGTGTTTAAGAACTCTAAAGTATGTGTTCTTCCCATAAACAGATTCGTATGCTATTTGCACTAATGTACTGCCATAACTCATGACCAATAAAAACACTCGATTAATGGAAGGGGATGGGCCGTTTATTCCTGCATTATATATGAGATACATCCCTGTCTGAGTAAGGGTATTATAGTCTGTCTCGCTAGCAAACCCATGATAAATGGGCTTTCCATTATCTTGTGTGATTTTTACTAATTGACCGTTATCCCATCTGTTCCTATCACTTTCTGTAGGCAGCTTTGTCCATGTAATCGACGTATGTCCGGCATCATAATAGAAAAAATAAGCATTACCTGACATATCAATTGCAAAGCCAGAGCCAATATTGTCTTGGCCTACTGTCTGCAGCCCTCTTATTGATACATTCGGTAAGGCAGGTGAATCCTCCACACCAGCAGCTGCATAAAATGTACATGTTCCTTTGTCTTTTATCGCATCAAATATACTTCCCCCGGCTGACACATTGATAAGCTGTCTTCCACTATCAGCCGTGATCTTATAACTCTGGGATTCATTCCATTTTTTCTTTTCTGTTTCAGATGCGTGTACTCCGCCATCATTTGTATGTTTTAAGAGATGCTCTAATAATCCAGTATCATTTTCAAGTAGTACTCTGACCATGTCATTAAACAGATCTGCATGCGCTTTATCATTCACGTTAAAAAGTTTTGGTTCTTTTATTTCCATTCGGTTTTCACTCCCTTGCCTTGAAATTTGGTTCAATCTCTTGCAGCTGCTCTAAAGTGAGTATCCTTTGCTCGTATCCTGCATTTAGATCTTCCATCGAACAATCATCTAGTTCAACTGCTTGTTTGACCAACTCAGGTGTTATCCATTGGAAATATAATGCCATACCCAATAATTCATGTTGTACTCTCTCCTTTAATGAAAAGGATGTCATTTTTTAGCGCTTTTAGTTCGTTTGATAGAAGATCACATTGATGTTCAAGCTGTTTTCTCATCAGCTTTTCTTTTGCTACTTCTTGTGCTAGATAATCTAGCGGGAGCGGTGGTTGATACCTTGGATTGGCTTGTGATTCCTCCCACCATTTTTTCAACTCTTTCTCTGTTGGTTTGGGCACATCAAGATACCATTCATCTATATACGAACCAGCACCGTCATTTCTTAGTTCAAAATCCTTTTGCGGATCCGCATCGGGATATTTATATTTAATGGCTTCATATAAAATCATCAAAACCCTCCTATACTCGCGGGAAATTTCGGCCGCCTACTTCTGTAATGTCAAAATAGTTGTACCAGCCTGAGTTATCTGATATATAACGACTAACGTCTCCGTCATATCCTGCGTACATGTAAATTTCTAAATAATCCCCTTTATTAGCCGGTACATTGGCAGAACCATAAAGTCCCATACTAAAACTCAACGTATCAGATGGGCTTGTCGGACTTTGTCTTTGATGTGAAATATTTTTATATCTTTTTCCATTTAAATAGATCGATAATTCAAAGTTTGCATACCGTTGAAAGCTTTCAATATACACACCAGCATTCACTGAATACATTCCGTTTTCAGGGCAGATGAAGCGATTATTTTTGATATCAAAATTGTTATGACTGTCTTTTATCTTTCGATTAAAAAGGACTTTTTGATACTCTCCCTTGGTTAATAACTGCTTCCCAGTTGTACCTATATTGGCATGACAGAACCCAGAGAGTTTATGCCAGTCGGTCCAACCCGATCCAGTCCACCAATGACGGCACCACGTACCTGTGCTATCAAAATAGCTGCCTGCTTCGTTTCCAGTCCCATAATAATATTGAACAAATCGAAAGTTACTATATTTTTCATTTTTCACAAAGCCGAATCTTGTAGGGTATCCCGTATCATTGGCTTGACCAATATCCATGAATGTAATACCTATTGGATATTCCTCACCGCTGACTGTCGCATCTTGAATGGCTTGATCCCCTGTTAGTTTGAATAAGCTTTCATTTGTGATCCCTGCTATTTGTTTACTAAGCGCATTGTCATTTTCCACAAGTGTGTCGACCATCCGGTTAAACAAATTGGCATGTGCTTTGTCAGAGGTTTCAAACGGTAAAGGTGATTTTATCTCCACTTCTTTTCCCTCCATTAATAAATATCATCAATCTCAAAAACAAATTCGATGTCGCCGTCTTTTTGTTTGTCTGTCATGGTGCGGATGGCGGTGAATTTGCCGTCTTCGTCGACAAGTGCTAGTTCGTTGATCACTTCTCCTGCCAGTTCTCCTTCGGCGATCGTGCAGGTGTAGCGGATTTTTGCTGGTTCCATGAAGGTAAACGAATCAATATTTTTTTGGACTAGTTCTTTTTTGAGTTTTTGTTCAGTGCCGTCTAGTGAGATCGGTTTTCCATCCTTCGTTCCCCCATTTCCAAATGCCATTTTGACGACTTTTGTGAGTTTTGTTCCTTCGGCTCTTGCCTTTGCCATTTGTTGACGTGCATACAGTGTTGTTACGGTTAATTGATCAGCCATTGTGATCCTCCTTATAAATCTATTTTTTTAGAAGTTGCTGCTAGCATTTTTGATCCGTCCAGCGAAACAGATCCATCGAGAATCCAGTAATGATCCTTGATCAGTAAGCTTCCATCCTGCTCAGTTTGGACGTGTACTGGCAGACGGAACGTCATCTTCTTCTTTGTTTGATGCTGGAGCTGATTTTTTGCGCGTAAAATCAATGCCGCTCCTTGCTTCGTTTCATGTACCGCTCCAGTCATGACATAGTTCATGCGATATGCTGTTTCTGACTGATGTTGAAGAGGCATCCTCATGTTTAATGAATGCCGAAAACGAGCAGGCACATCCGTTGCACCTCGCGTTCCGCTGAGATAAAACGTACCATTTAAGACAAATTCACCATTGAGTAAAATCGGGATATGATCGAAAAAACCCACTCTGCTTCGCAGTGTGAGCCTCCCGTGATGATCATTTTTTTCATGTACGTCGGTATGATGAAAAGCCGTGAACGTATAAGCCAAGTGCGCGGGCTTTAACGTTTCAAGTATTTCTACAATATATCTCGTGTTTTGCAGATCATCTAGGTTCACACGTAAGGCAAAGTGATAGCGATTGGTTGTGAGACGGATGACAGCACTTGGATTCTTGAGAAAGCGATTGACTGATTTCTCTAATGAAAGATACGTGATTGGCGGAATATTTGACATCATATTGAGTAAGCGTGCCCTTCGCAGTTCAATTGAATCATCTGATTCCCGCTGCACCTTCAGCATTCTTTCCCATCTGTTTAATCCCCATGTCGCAGTTAAAGGAAAGAACTGATCCGTTAAGTCGAAAATGGATTCGTCCAATTGCTCAAATTCCGGTGCCTCTGTCTTGAGCAGGTGATCCACTTCATAAATCTCTGTAAAATATGGCGGCAAGTAGTTTTTCATTTCATCCTGTTTGCTCAATAACCTTCACCTGCCTAAGACGCGGAATCTCAATGTCCTGTAATACTAAGTTTTTCGACTCCCCATTCAATAACACATCTGCATAATCTGACACACTTTCTGAATGGTACAGAATATCATTTAAGGCAGACATTCGAATGGTACTCTTTTCAAATGCGATTGATTTTAACAGCGTCTTGACCTTTTCTTCTATTTCTTTCTGAGCTCCTTCAAGGGTCCAGTCCATTTGAAGTTCGACAGCCACTTCTATGTCGATATCCAGCCATTTGGCGCTTTCAACGGTTGCTTTTGAGCCTATAGGCGCTTGTCCTTCTCCTTCACCTGGCACTGGGTCGATATATTCCTGTACTCTTTTGACAAGAAGGTCTGATGCAACATCTAGATTGCCATCTGTGATGACAATTTTGACCGTCCCTTCTCCGTTCCAAAGCGGGAACACTTTCGCTCTGCCAACACCGGGCACTTCTTCAGCCCATTTTTTATAATGCGCCCTGTTGGCACTGACAGCCTCCCGCCTCGCACGTATTAAATATCGATCATATAAAGAAGCGTCATCTTCCTCCTCTTGACCTGGTATCACCAGTTCTTTCATCTTAATCGATTCAAGTCCTGGAATTGTATCAAGTGACAGCAGCGGCTGATCTGTTAACTGAACATTGCCGGCTTTACCAGGTGTCTCGCATTCTAGCGTGCCATCCTTCGAATATTGGAAATAAACGTCTTCAATAAAAAAACGTGAGCCAGCTGGAATGTTGATATTTTCTGGCTGAATGGCCGCTGACCAAACTGCTTTAGTGGCTGGTTTTCTTTCAATTCCTACTTCAGCAGCCCGCCGATCTAGAAACTCTCCTTGTGCTGTATCTGCAAAGACCAGCTCAAACACTTGATCAAGCCAAATATAGGACTGGGCCAATTCAGCGGCAGCAGGTGCCAAGGCATTCCAAATGACGCTGTTTTCTCTTTTATCTATATCATCTGGCAGTCTATCCAGCATTCTTTCCATTAATGCTTCGTACGTTTGTTCCTCAAACATCGCCCTCCATCACCTCCTCTATTTCTAATGTGCCCTCATCTGTGACAATTGCTAGTTTGACATGAAATGAGTCATTTTGCTTTGTGACCTCTAACTCTTCAATATGGTCAATCCGCTCGTCAACGAGCAGTGCTTCCTCTAGCAGCCTTGGAATTTCCATTTCTTTGTATTCATCCGTGGCTTCTGTATCCGTCAACAGCTCCTGAATTTCAGTACCAATATCGTGGCTGTAGATAGGATGTGCATACCGCTCTGTCCTAAGTGTCATATAAACGAATTGCCGAATTGCCTCGATGCCTGAAATGGTTTCGCCTGTCAGCCTGCCAGTTTCAAAATCTATTCGATACGTCGTCGAGGTTTCGACCTCTTCATCTTCTTCTGTTTCCTCGATTTCTTCCTCTGGTGAAAGTGCCACGTTCATCACCTCCCTTACAATTTGTCGATGATGTAAAAAGACTGGCCTCCTGCCATTGCAAGCACCATAATACTGTCTCCCCTTTTCAGCTCATCATCCTCACCCTTATTTAAGCGCTTCGGCCAAATCAGTAATTCTTCTGGAATGATCAGCTTATGATTTTCATTTAATCGGATGCTCAGAGGGGAAACTGCCGTGACTTCTCCGATGACAAGATCAATTGGCGACTCTGCGTCTACTGCATTCACTGCCAATCGTTTAATCGCTTCACTTAATCTCACGCTTGATCATCCTTTGGCATGGAATTTTTCTCAACAACATCAATGGTCATGGTGTGTTTCACCCCACTGAATTCATGTTTGTCTTGATCGATCCAGTAAGTTTTTTTCACGTTGATTTCAGGAATTTTCAAATAGATTGGGAGACCGCTTTGCAGCTCAGGAATTCCTAGGGCTTGTATGCTTTTGACTTCTTGTTTGACGCCTTTTTTCTCTGCCAGCCGTACTTTGGCTCTTTTTTGCAGCTGCGGCTGGTTGATTTGCCCTGTGACTGTCTCAACATGCTGTAAAATACCGTATTTATTCTGACCGGCTTTATCCTGTTCAATCACCACAATCTCGGATTTACTGCCTTTTTTCTTATTCTTCCCCTGTTCATCAGCAGACGTACGCATCTTGACACGAGTGGCTGTCTCTTCAATCGAGGTGCTGTATTGATAACTGATGAGATTGACGCCTGATTCAATGACCCAGACGTCCTCTGGATCAGGCCAGGCTCTCAGCCCCATCTTGCCTTTAGCAGAAAAGATTTGATAGTTTCTTCCTGTTTGCCGCTTCGTTTCTTTCAATGCTTTCAATATCATGTCATACAGGCTCGTGTCATTTTTAAAGACTAGTGATTTTATGACATGTCCTGTATTGGAGATAGAAGTCATTGGAATTTGAAAGTCGGCTCCAATCCGCCTTAAGATTTGATCTGCTCTTTGATTTGAAAAAACATAGACATCTTGGTTTTTCACCAAATATTGGAGCATATCGTATGCAGTAAACGTCAGCTTTCCTTCAACCGGCGTCCGCGAAAAAACAATGCCTCTAAACAGCTCTTTTCCTTTCCATTTAAAAAGAACCGTGTCCCCTTCCGAGACACGGTAATATGTTTGACTGCCTTGTTTTGTGATAATATTTGCCTGAATTGAGCGAGGGGCTTGATACCTTTGCCCCTGAAGTGTCACACTCTCTGTGACAAGCTCATACATGGTGCCGCTTCTGATGGCAAAAAGCTCGATCAATGCCAGCCCCCCTATTGTGGTATTTTTAACCTTTGTCCAGGGAAAATCCAATGCCCCGGCTGCTTAATATTGCGTCTGCTACGTTTAATCATCGCTAATTTATTGGCATTCCAAATACGCCGCCATTTTGTACTGTCTCCATAAAACCTGCCAGAAATGGCCCATAGTGTATCCCCTTTTTTGACGGTGTACATTTTTGGTGGTGTTTTTGAAGGCCGTTTCTTTTTCGTTTGTTTTGCTTTTTTCTTACGTTTTATTTTCCTAGGAGATGCAGTTTTGTATTCCTTTAACTCGATCGTAAATTCACGATCTCCAATATCATATGACCCTTCCTTGTGGGTGAAGCTTTCAATGCTGCACGTCATATTGATTTTTGTTCCAGTTACAATCAACCGCACGGATTTCTTTGAACGCATCATTCGTTCAATTTTCGCGATAGCATTCTCTGGTGATGGAATGCTTTTATATTCAGCAATCGGCGAATATTTCTTAGGAAATAATGAGGTGAAAGATACTTGTTTCGCCGATGGTACGTCAATAAAGGTCAGTTCTCCAAAAGAGGCGACCTTTACTGTTTCATTTTGTACGTTGTTTGTGATTTCGAGTTCGGATGGAAGGACAGGGAATCGCAACTTGTCCTTTCCTTGGGAAATCCACAATTGATACACAGATTTACCCATCAATTACGACCCCCTTCGTTCCTGTATGAAGCTCTACTTCTAGTTCTTCTACAAGCATTTGTTTAATTTTTTCGACTAGCGATTGCTGATCTTGTCCATTATGGAAATGCTGATCTCCATTGAATTGAATCGTAATCTGTTTATTACCTGGCGATGTTGTACTGCCAGTAGACTGAGGTGAGGTAACTTGCTGCATCTGTGCTTCCGGTAAAGGAGCAGATGCATTTGATGGATCATATACTTGCATCCCAAGTGCCTTGGCTGCCTGCGTCAATAAATACCTTCCGCGAATGCCTCTTTCCTCTGGAATGATCCATTCGCGTTTATTTCCTTCACCGACTCTAGCCACCTGCTCTTGAGTAATCAATCCGCCATTTGCATAGCCTTTATAAGGTCCGCCTCTTCTCATACTTCGTAATCCCGGCGTGTTGAAGACTGTTCCATATCTTCCCTTAATGTAGTTAATAGCTGCAACGGCATTATGAATTGGGTTCCAAATGTCATTCATGCCTTTGCCTTTATTGGCGTTAAACGTCGTTCCAATGGTTTGCATTAAGCCTTTAGAAGGGGTTCCCTTTTTGGCGTTGGAATCCCATAAGTTGATCGCTCTCGGATTTCCACGTGACTCATGCTGCGCGATGGTCATCAGACCTGGAAGCCAGCTCATTGATGTACCAGTTGCCATGATAGCCGCCATGAGCCATTGTTTAATATTAAGCCCTGAAGCTCCCATACCGCTGAAGGCACCGATTAATGAACCAGCCTGATTTTCAGCAAATTTTTTCACATCAACT
Source organism: Bacillus sp. FSL M8-0350 (assembly GCF_038593345.1). NCBI lineage: Bacteria > Bacillati > Bacillota > Bacilli > Caryophanales > Bacillaceae > Bacillus > Bacillus sp. FSL M8-0350. The sequence continues at coordinate 2,904,177 of NZ_CP151985.1, forward strand.
GAGTCGAGCCCTTTGACGACACCGATCGATGCAAATTTCCCAAGACTCATCATGACGCGTGAAGGGGAATGAATGTCTAATTCCTCTCTAAACGCCTGCTCTACTTTCTTCGCCATTTCTTTGGCCGCTTGCGTGACTTCGCTTCCTTTGGAACGCATGCCGCTGTTAAAGGCGTCAATCATTCCAGAACCCCAGCCTGGTGATTCTTGTTTTGCTTGCAGGAATGGTTGTTTGATGTTTTGATCTACGTATTGGCTCGTGCCAATTGATGTGGCATTTTGGCCTGCTGCAAAACCACTAACCGTTCCAGAACCCCAAGTGGGTGATGCTGTCATGACTTGTTGGTAGGGTGCTTTTACACGACTTTGCAAGAAGCTGTCTGTTCCTGTTGGTGTCATCTGCTGACCGTTTGCAAAGGCAGAAACCGTTTGCTGACCATACTTTCCTGAGTCTGATGTCAATTGACCAAAAGGCTGCTGAATATTCTTTTGTTTCCATTGATCAAGAGAGATGACTTTACGGTTTAACCCTTGTTCAAAATCGTCATTAAATTGCTCGCCAATGCTAGAAGCTTGAATGTTCGCATTCATTGAGACTGATCCGCCTCCGCTCATTGAACCTACAGAAGATGATGCAGTTGTAGGAGCTGGGGAGCTTGACACTTGAGTTCCTGCCGCTCCGCTCGGGACAACAGACATTCCAAGTTGAGAAGCAGCCTGTGCAAGCAGCATCTTACCGCGCCCTCGGTTATTTTGAGTTGGAATGACAAATTCGTTACCAGCTTCACCGACCCATGATAAGGTTGGCTGGGTGATATAACCGCCTGTGGCTTTTTTACCAGGTTTAAAATCCTTTTTCCCGTTTTCTCGACCTTTTTCAAATTTCACAATATGCCTACCAACGAATTTTGCGCCTTCACTTTTGATTAAATCCCATGAATCTCCTAAAATATTTTTACCCCAAGATTGAACATTACTCCACTTTCTTGACCACCAGTCTTTATTAAATAGAGTTGAAGAAATAGTTGCTTTTGCAGTTGACCAAATTGTTTTTGATTGTTCCCATTTACTTTTTGACCAACTTTTTACGTTATCCCACTTTTCCCCCCACCAATCTTTGTTAAAGACCGTTTCACGAATTTTCCCTTTAATTGAATTCCATATGTCGACTGCGCCATCCCATTTTTCTCTGGTCCATTTTTTTACATTATCCCACTTCTCTCCCCACCAATCTCCGTTAAAAACAGTCTCACTAAGTTTCCCCTTAATAGAATCCCATATTTCGACTGCACCATCCCATTTTTCTTTGGTCCATTCCTTTACATTATCCCACTTCTCTCCCCACCAATCTCCGTTGAAAACGGTCTCACTAAGTTTCCCCTTAATAGAATCCCATATTTCGACTGCACTATCCCACTTTTCTTGAGTCCAGTCCTTGATAGCATCCCATTTTTCACTCCACCATTCGCCATTAAAGACAGTAGATTCTAAAACTCCTGTAACGTATCCAGCTTGTTCTGCCCACCATTCTGAATTGAACAGTGTATTCGATGCTGTTGTTTTTATATCTTCCCATTTCTCACTTAAGTTTCCTAAAGACGTTTCTGCAGAAGTTTTAACACTCCCCCACTTTTCACTCCACCATTCGCCATTAAATAAAGTGTTTGAAATATTCTCTTTAAGTTTTGAAGTATCAAATATCTCCCCTAATTTTGATCCACCATAAGTGCCAGCCATGCTTCCAGCAACACCACCAATTGCAGCTCCTACAAATGGTATTGGAATTAGAGCCTGACCAATTGCAGCTCCACTAACTCCTCCTGCAAGACCTCCAGAGAAACCACCTACTTTTTCCCCAACGTTTTCTTTGGTTGTTCCTATTAAATCTGTTGCACTTAATAAGTTCCCCAATACAGGCACTCTTTTTAATAACTTACTACTTCCTCTACCTATATTTTTTAATGAATCGCCTAAACTACTTAACCCGCCGCTACCTTTCATCAGTCCAGCAAGTCCCGCAACTGAGGCTACTATGCCTGTAGTTTTCTTCAATCCACTAGGGATTTTTTCAAAAATCTTACCTGCATTTGTTTTCAGTTTTCCTAGTCTACCTGAAGGTCTTCTATTTCTTTCAGCTCTAGAAATGGCGGTAGGATTTGCGGGCTGCCTTTGAGTACGGCCATTTCTATTTCTAGTTCTATTAGAACCACGCCTGCTTAACCCTCGAGCACAACAAGGGCAACAGCTATTACGAAACAAACCTTTTCCTTTTTGTTTATTTGGCTGCGTATTAGGAGTTGGATTTGTTGATGCTTCAGTCGTTGGACTTTGAGCTGAAGAGTTACTGTTGTTCTCGCTTGATGGATTTTTCGGGCCAAGGATCAAATCTAAGCCTTTGTTAAACCATTTATCTAAATACTCCTCAGGATTGATTTTAATCTTCTCACTAATTCGTCCGATCACTTCTTGTTTGTAAGCGTCGATTTTCGTTTCAATCCAAGGGAGTGCATTATTATCCCAAAAGTTTCTAGGACTCAATTTTTCTTTCAATTTATCTGAAACGTCACCTGCATATTTTTCAATTTCTTTTAGGGCCTTATTTCCCAAATTACCTAACCAGCTCTGTTTGTTTTCATTCGTTTTTGTAGCAGCAGTTGCATTAGGTTGCTTTTTTACTTTCTTTTCTTTCACAACAGACTCTGCCTGATCTCGTTTTTTCAGCTTACTTTTTGCATTGTCTTGAACAGACACTCTGATTTCGTGTTTGGACATCGTCAAGCTTTTGAGTGTCTTTTTGATTCGTTGAATTGCAGCCGTGGCTTGGTCAACCATGTTTAATCTCATATAGTACGTTCTGTTGATGAGCTGAAGGATTGATTTTTTGATCGATGACATTTTCGCTGACAATTGATCGTTTAGTTTAAACGTCAGCATAATGGGACTTGTCCCCATTTGTTTCAAACGATCTATGTTGGATTTAATGACATTCAGCCCCTTCGCTTGAAAGGATATGACCAGATGATTTGGAATCATATTTAACTGATTGTTCAATGCTTTTAGATCCCGATAGATTCCTTGATCCAGCCTCATAGAAAATACTGAAACTTTCCGCAGCGATAAAGTGAGGTTTCTTAATTTCTTTTCATCCATTTCCAGACTTATTTTCACTGGTTTTCTAAATGGTTTGAGCTGCTTCTCAAACGTTTGAAATCGTTTTTGAATGCGTAATAACTTCTTCGACACCCGGTCTTCTAATTCAAATCGCGCTGTAAGTTTCGCCAATTATTTACCTCCTTTCTTTGCTTCTTTTTCTAGCATGTCTAGCTTGTAGCTGATGAGTCCGAAAAGGAATGCTTTGAACGGTCTTGGGGATTCGTATAATTCCAGGAGTTCAGATGGGGAGTAGTGAAGCTCGTGCATTGCGTAATATAAAAACACCGCTTCTTTATCCCCATCTTTTATTAGTTTTTTGCTGCTTCTTCTAAATCTTCAATTTCATCTTCGAATCCGTTGATTTCGATCGCTTTGTTTAACCAGTTCGCATATTCACCGCCGACTGACAGGACCCGTTTTGCTACTTCAACTGGATCTTGTGTGCTGTAGGCTTCTCTTAATTCCTTTGAGCGGAAATCTGGGTAAATCGTCGATTCAATCGCAATACGTGCGTAGAAGCGCTGGCTGTCTAAGTCTTTCACACGTCCTCTGCCTTTGACATTTTTGAAGGTTGTGTTTTCTTTTTCCAATTCATCAATACGTTCAGTTGTAATGGCTTTAAAGACAAAAGGAATGACATTCCCTTTTTTATCAACAAAACGCTTAGAAATCGGTACTTTGACTTCTTCCGCTTCTACTGTTTGTCCTGGCATAAAAAATGAAAGATCAAATGTTTGTTTTTCACTCATGTTTAAAAACTCCCTTTGTTATGTTTTTTTGAATGCAAAAAAGCACATCCATTTTTGAATGTGCTTTCCAATCTTTTCATGTATAATTTAAATTGTACAATTGAACGGCTTGCTCAAGGGCGTCTGACTCATCCCCGATAGGAAGGGGGTGATGCATATGTCAACATTTGAAGCGATTTCCCTTATGCTTTTATTCGGGATGTTTATCTTTACTTTGTTGACGTATATAGACAAAAAATAGACTCCCCCTTGAGCTGTGGAAGGTTAAAGGGAAGTCTACCTAAAGAACCTATTCGATAAGCCAGCCCCTTGAAGGGCCTCATTGTACATTGCCGGGATGTTAGAGCATCCTGGATTCTTTTTATTTTATGCAAATCGCTTTGCATGTAAACATATTTTAATGAATCGAATACAAGACGTCACCAGACGAAATTTAGACGGCTTCAAGACGGTTGTATTACAACTGCATTATAGCATATTCAGTTATTATTTTGCTAATTAATTAGCTAATTTCCTCCACTTTTCTTAGAATGTATTCTTCAGCTTTTCAGGCAGATCAAAGTCCTCGAAGGTGAAAGGAACTTCTTCTTCAAGCGCCTCTGAATCAACATCCAATCCAGCGATTTTAGCAGAATCAAAGTTGACATCAAATAATGTGACACGCTCAGTGCCACGGCCTGATGATTTATCGTCAATGACAGCTTGAAGAGTGAAATATGGATCTTCTCCTTTTTTCACATAATTGAGCATTAATTGAACGAAACGGGACGTAACTTTATAGAATGTTGCCGTTCCTGTTCCGTTTGCTCCCGTTGTTTTATGTCCAGTCATTCGGCGGCCCATGACGTTGACTTCTGATTTGTTTTTCTCCACGTTTGCTTCGAAGGTTTTGATAAATGCAAGCTCCTCACCTTCTAAGAAAAGACGACCTTCTTTACCTGAAATTGTATTTTGCGCTTTAAAAGCCATCTTACTTCACCTCCACATTGAAATAGAATTTTTCTGCTGCATCTACTGGTTGAACCGCTAAATCGATGATAAATCCATCACGATCTTCATTGAGCCCGATTACGATATCTGTTTCTGAATTAAAGCCTGTAATGCCGCTGCCATCTTGAAGCTGTGTGAGATACTGGGTAATCAGTGTTTTCACAAGCTGTACTCCATCATCTGATGCTGGAATGTCATTGCCATTGGCTTTGCGTAATTTAATCAGATTTTTTAATTCGAATGTTAAATCATTGTTGATCGCATCAAGCACACGAATGATTTTGTTTTTCGCCATTTGCTGGTTCTTTTCAGCTGTGAAGCTTGTCAAGGAGTTAATATCTTTTTCAACACTCACGGTACGATCTCTCGCATCAAAGGTGAAAAGGAACTCCCCTTGCGATAATCGGTATTCTACTTGATCATTGTCAAGACGTTCTAATGTATCGACCGCTCCTTCGTATTCAACAAAGGTCAGTGACTGATTGAAATTTGCTCCGGCACTTGCACCTGCGACCCATGCTGTTGTTTGAGCAGGTGTTAGTTCGGTGCCATCTTCGAGTACAACACCGCTTGTCACATTGATGATTCCTTCTTGGTCCGCTGCATAATTAGCCACAACCCCTTGCACCTTACGTCCTTGCTTATCACGTAGACGCTCGATAAATGAAGCGAAGGTTGCTTTTAATTGCTCACTATTATCGACTGGAAGAGCAATGACATCGAAGTATTCTGTTTCTGCTGCTTCTAGGAAAGCTGTATAATCTGCGACACTTGCCACGCCGTTTTTCCCGCCGCTTAGTGCCACACCAGCTGTGATAACAGCTTCACCTTCACCAGAAAATTGAACGTATTTGTTTTTCACAAGATCTTTCACATCAGTGACAACCTGTTTATCCACAATGTCTGTTCCAAGATAAGTGATCACATCGCGTTTTGCGCTATCAAGTACATTTTCTGCGACTTGTACTGTGATCTCATTTCCTTTTTGGCCGCCATAATTTGCTGTGACGACAAAATTTTCAGCAATTTCGGCTTTGGCCGGCTCTCCTTCATTGAGGCGGTAAAGCAAGACTGTTTGCGCTTTTTTCTTTGCTTCACGGAAAAGAAGAAGTGATTTATCATCAATGTTGAGTCCAACCTTTTTATTTAAATCTTCCATATTTGAAACGGAAATAAAGGTTTTTGGTTCTCCCCAGCTCATCACAAGAGGAAGTGCCACCGTACCTCGATCGCCTAAAGTAATTCGCTGCTCTGCTGTTGTTTTAAAATTAAAGTAAATGCCAGGACGCTTTTTCTCTGTACCTGGTGTAAAAGTGCCTCCGTTCATCCTTTAAACCTCCTTGGACAAAAAAGCATCAATGTGCTTTTTCGCTTCTGTTTTTGTAATTGGTTGATGTTTGATATAAAAAAGAGCCCCTTCAAGGATTTCTGGTTTGACCCCAAAAAGATCCTTACTGTGCTCCTTCAAGGCTTCAAATGAAAAGCCAAATTCTTTTTCTTCGCCGGCTGTTTGAGCAGGCTGAGCATGTTTAGTCTTGCTCACGTTTGATCACCCCATCTGAAAAGTTGATGTCTTCAAGGCTTGCCTCTTTGTCGCGGTTATACCAATAGCTGCTATCCCACGTCAGGACAATCGCTGCTACGCCTTGATCTATCATTCTTGTTTCCACTCTTTTTATGCGGACATAATCATCAAGCACCTCTCCGTCTTCACTCATCATCTGAATGATTTGACGATCAGCAAGCAATGCATCAACAATTGTTTCTGCCGCATCATGTGCTTTTTCTGTATCAATATGAAAGACTTTCACTTGCAGCGAATAAGATTTCATAAAGGTAGAGACCGTATCTGGACCACTGATCACTGTTACAGGCGGCACATAAACGGATGGCACTTGAAAGCGTTCTGGCAAAAGACGATCATACATTGTCACAGGAAAGTGTGTGTAGATATAATGCATGATTGCCCCGACTTCTTGATTCATTCCATCACCTCCCAAAATGTCGATCGAACCAGCTTTGCAGCTTTCGATCCAGCGACTGTTCAAACATTTGCTCATAGAGCATGACAGCATGATCCCAGTAGCCATTTCCATCAATCCATTGAGAGGCAAGCATCATTCCGGTACTTGCATTCGGATCATATTCAAATCGGCTGCCAGTCCATCTGCCAGGCACCCATCTTCGCTCTCCACTTGAAGAAGTGGCATGTCCGTCATTGACATAGGAGGCATATTCAAGCTGCGTTCCCACTTCAAGTGTGAGACCGCCTTTTGATATGAGAAAATGATTCTCCTTATCGCCTTGTGTAAAGGAACTAAGAAGCCGGCCTGTATCGACAGCATTCTCCTTGATTAATTCATCCTGAATGATGTCTAAAAACTGCAGGCCCATGTCCTTCAGCCAATCTTGATATTCTGCCTTTAAGCCGCCATCAAACGCTGTCTGCAGCTGTGAGAGCAGCCGGTCAAGTCCATCAATTTTCATAGATTTTCCTTCCTGACTGCCATCACTTCGATGTGATGATTTTTCACTTTTTTAGGCTGCTGTAATTTGAGTGACACACCATTCCACACCATTTTGTCATGCAAGCGAATATCACTTGCTAAAGGAAAATGGACAAGATAGGATTGATAAATGACTGTATTCGGCTCTTCTTGCACAAGTGACTGGTTCTTTTCTATGACATAACAAGCTAGATCGGCTAGGCTGGGAGCATCGGGATAGGAAAGTGTCATTTGTAAATCATCAGCTGGAATTCCAAATTTCCCGCGGGCAGACTCCTTATGCTCAAGGTGAAAAAGATCACAGCGGTCTGTTAATAGAGATTGATAGCTCATAATGATCTCACCTTTAGTTTGGCACTGCCGCCGGTCAATGTTGGTTCAATGTAATCTACAAGCAGGGCATATACATAAGGTCTGCCCTTCACTTGATCAGCTGCCTTCGCATATGAATAATCGCCCATTTTTTCTGACGTAAAGCCTTTCATCATTGATTCATCATCATTCAGCATGGCAAAATATTGGGCCATTTTTAATAATGCGATTCTTGCTTTTTCAGGGAGGGGCTGATATTTTTCGCTTGAGAAATCGTGACCTACGATCTGAAATACCGCAGCTTCTGCTTCGATAATATCTGCTGTCAGTCTTTCCACAGATCGATTTTTCACACGATCAAATACAGAATAGGCTTGCAGTTCTTCAGCAGAAATGATCATGGCCTGCCGTCACCTACTCTTTCACTTTCATCACTTTTGCTACAGCATCCTCTTCCTCAAATTTGCTGTCTAGCTTCGCTGTGAGGACAATAATAAATTTACGGCTGCGAATATCTTTTTCTACTTCAATTCGAATATTACGAGAGAAACCTACGATAATATTTTTAGGGTGTGTCAACAAAATATCTGATACGTCTGTTCCCGCTTCGTCATATGGCTGCATATTGGCAAGACCTTTGACCGGCACACCAAATGCAGAAGAGAGTCCGCCTTGAATGGCCGCATCTCCAAGGCCTGTCTGGCGGTTTGCTACTTGATCCTTCCATTCAACTTCTAAGCTTGGGGATGTGTAGAAACGGAAATCCTGAGGTACACGTAAATATTTTGACGGCATCGCTTTATAGGCTTGCTTAAACATTTGGCGGCTGATTTCCGCTCCGTTTGCATCTACGATATGAGAGACTGCTTGTTTTCTCACGCCATCCATTTGAGCTAAAAATGGATCTGCTGAAGTCGTATCGCCATTGACGATGAGCTCTTCAATGTCAACGGCTGCTCGTTCAGCGAGCATTTGCATAATCGTCTGCTGAATGCCGTCTTTCTCAATATTGTTTTCAATGCTGTCATAGGTCATATGAATCTCTGCGATGACCTCTTTCGCATTTAGCTGGACAGTGCTTGTCGCTGGGACAACACGGTCTTTCGCATCAAGTGCTTTGCCTTCTTCTGCTGGGCGCAAAATACGCTGGCCAAAGCCGATTTTTTCGATTTTTTGTGAATCACTTTCCATTGGAATGATACGTGCATCATTTAAAACGGTTGGTGTATTTTGCATCATTCTAATGAATGTGTTGGATTGGGTGGCGTTCATGAGACCGCCGGTTTTTAAGCTGGCAAGTGTCATTTCGGCCTTGCGAATCAACTCTTGATTTCTCACACTGTTTCCTCCTTATTTAGGCTTATAGTAAGCCATCCCATATGGGCTTTGTACTGTCGTTTTGTGTATCGTGGATTGTTTGTTTTGACATACCGCGCGCTTTTTCAAGCATGTGAATCCGCTCTGAAATAGGCAAAAGCTGCTGCTGAAGCACTTGCTCAAGCGCTGCTTTTTCTCTGCTGGCTGATTTCTCTAAGGAAGAAAGCTGATGACGAATCGGTGCAACGACTTGCTCAAGCACCTTTTGGACAGGTTCTTCCTCTGTTTGATCTGTTTCCTGCTGTTCTGCCTGCTGTAAGACGTGTTCAATGGCCATTTTTGCTTTTTCAAGCTCTTGTACTTGCTCCGTTGTCAGAGCGGCATCTTGTTTTTGTACGGAGGCTGGCCTTTCACCAATCGTTTGAAGCACATCCTCTGTCTTCAAAATGTCCTGCACGATTGGCAGCAATTGCTCAAGCGCTGATCTTACACCCGCCTCATCACCATCACTTGACTGTAAGGCTTCCAGCAGATGATCTAAAACGCTCCAAAATTGTTGTGACATGTTTGCACCTTCCTCTTTCAAAAAGAAATTTTTCAGCAAAGAAAAAAGCCCTCTCTCATTCGTGCTTTGAGATAGGAGCTGATCTTGTTCTTCTATTGCTACGATGTCTGCCGTTCCAGCCATTGAATACCCTGTAATGTGGCCTTTCTGGATTTGATCCCAAATCTCTTGGGAAGCCTTTGTTACAAGTACCCAAGATCCTTTTCGAATCAGCTCACCGCCTACCTCAAAATCAGCGGGGGCAATGTATGATTCAACAACCTCGCCCACACCATGTTGAAAATCATGCTGCTTGTCAATGCGGCGGGCATCCTTCATAAAACCATGTGCCGCTCTTTCAATTTCTTTGGCAGACATAAAGTCTTGGTGTGCATCAGGTGTATTCGGTTCATACACGACACCATACACAAGACGATGAGCATCTTCTGCCTTTGTCAGCACACTAACCTCCTTTTGAAAATCAGGCTGGCTTTTCTTTGCCTTCATCAAAAAGAATTTCTTTTTGTTTGCGGCTCTGTCCACATAGGAAACATGCGTAATTTTTGCGTTTTTTAATTCTCTCGGCATATGTTCACCCCCTTTCAAAAAAGCGCATGCGCTTCGGTTTATTTCTTCAGCTGATTCGCCTCTCGTTGAGGCTCTTGTTCGGCTGATGTCATGCGGCTTTCTAAAGGTCTGTAATAGAGATCCTCCGGCCATTCCTCTAACGTTTTCCCAAGGATACGTCCTGCTAGATCTCGCAAATCGTTTGGTGACACTGCCCCAGCCTGAATAAACGGTGTCAGAACCTTGGCAATCTCTAATGGATCTCTAAAGTCAGGACCATTTAATAGGAAACGAACATGCCAAATATCAAGATCCGGCAAGAAAAGGGTATTGAGCTTTCCTGTGATGAGATGCCGTTCAGGCTGAAATACCTGTTCTTCTGTTGTTTTTCGCGCCGTATCGGCTGTCGCTTTGTTATAGTCTTGAGACTCACCTGTGTAAATAGGCGGCAGGCGAAAAGCAGAGCGGATTTTGTTTCTTGTTTTTTCATCGTATTCTAAAAAGAGTGCATCTTCTTGCAAGATCTCTGCTAGGGATTTGAAGTTCACTTTGACATTTGAGACATCTTCTTCTCCAGTTAACCCTTTTTCCGTCGGGAGACCTTCGACTTCAAGCAATAGAAATTTATGTGCATGATCAGAGCCTTCGATATCGTCCATATAATCCTGAAGCTGCTGATAGGAAGACTCAGACAGCATTCCATTTTCGACAATGATGGCACCAGGTACATGCCGCCCTTGTTTAAAATAAAGATAGTTCAACTCTTCTGCCTTGCGTGCCCCATACATATTGACGATGTTGCCAATCCAGCGGGGAATCCCATACGTTCCACTGCCGATTTTAAAATGAATCACTTCTGTTGCGCGCAGCGGCTCTGGGGTGGTGTCATCGTATTTGCCTGTTTCACAATGTAAAATGCGCGGATCACCATACTCCTTGAAAAAGACTTTCTTTTCATTGATCACCTGCACATATTTACGGAATCGTTTCTTTCGATTCATTGTTTTCAATTCGCCGTTTTCTGTATACCGGAATTCAACATCAACTGGCTCACTAAGCTTGCAAATACGGATATGGAGCGCATCTAAATACTCGATTCCTGCCGGCTTTCCCTGACCATCTCGGAGAACCTCTAAAAAACCATTCCCCGTTTTCTCCCGGTCTTCGATGACATAGCCAAGCACCACATCAGCAGACTCATCATAGTTCATGTATTTCGTAAACTCTTCAAGTCTTGTCCATTCCTTCTCTGCTGCTTTCTTTTTTGCCGGTTTCACACCTTCTGCATTAAAGTCAAAGGCATATTCTACACCAAAACCAAAGCCTAAAATATTGGTCTTATACGCATCAATACATTGCTGAAGAATGGTTGAATATTCTGCCATGCTTTTTAATTCATTGATATTGTAAGGCGGGGGAACAATATCATCTTTTTCGTAGGAAAATTCATCTGCATACATTTGTTTTGTATGATCAGACATGTTTGCCTTCATAATGGTTGCTTTCAATTGTTTCATTGTATGGACCTCCTCTCTCTGTTTGGACGGACACGCTCTGAGGCGGTCTGTTTCAAATCTGTCACTTCATAATCATCCAGCGCATACCAGATGGCTGATAAAGTGTGCGGATCGATTTGAAATTCATCTTCCTCTAGACGTCCATCCTTATCTGCCTTATAGGTTAGTGATTGAAGTTCATAGATGGTATATGGACAAGCATCAGAACAAATAATTTTCTTAAACCGTTTGATTTTTTTTGTATACTGCAAACGTGAGCCTTGGAACTTATGTGCCGCTACCATTTGAAAGCCGCGCTGCCGAAAATAGTGAATGGTTTTAGGTTCGGCTGCGTCAGCTTTAATCAGTTCCTGTGATTCAATGAACTCTTGCAGGTCAGTGGCTGTTTCATCATCTGTTTTCCCGCGGTCGTAATATTCCCAATAAATATATAAGTACTTTTTTTCATGATCGACAGCTAACCGAATGAGCGCATTGTATGATTCAACAAATCCAAAATCCATGCCTGCTCGTTTCAGCGGTCTGTCAATCTGCTGAATGGCTTCTAATACATCAGAATGGCTTCTCACCTCAAATTGAGGAAAAACCTTTGTGCCATTAATGCCGAAATACCCCTTCCTCGCAATACGATAGAGATCTGTGTCATACTCTTTCAGCTCATCCAGCTGCTTCACGTAGCTTTTAGGAAGGAATAGGTTATCTTCCGCCGTGGAGTGATGGTAATACGTATCCTTGATGACAACGGTTCGCTTTTTGTATAATGTTTCGTCATCTAAAACAAATCGCTTCAGCTGTTCATCTCGAAAAAAATGTCTGTACGTCCAATTATCCTGACCAACAGGATTGGTCGATAACATCATATAAAGCGGTAAGGACGGATGCCTCAGCCTTCCAAGCAACTCTTTAAAGCCTTCATAAGAAACCTCTGAACATTCCTCAATCCAAATGATCGAGATGTTGTTGATCGATTTCAATTTTTCAGGCTTGTCCAGTCCTTTAAATAAGATGCTGCTGCCGTTTCGAAACGTTAGTGCAAGCGGCGAACTTCGGCACTTCACCACGTGGTCGATGCCGAGGTCGCTAACGATTTCTTGTAATAAAGAAAAGGTTGATTCGCGGTGCGTATCATACACCTCTCGAATGACAAGTGCTGTCCGCTTTTCTTCCAGCAGTTTTAAGACAAGCTTTAAAGCAATGTGATAGCTTTTGGAGGAGCCATAGCCTCCGACTAAAAATTGAAACTTTTGATTCCAATCGAATAGAAAGTGTTCAAAGTGAGGATTGACTTCTTTTTCAATCAATGGCGTCATGAGTCGTCCTCTTTTCGCTTGATCATGATTTGAAGATCTTCCTCTTTTTCTTCACGCACTGCCTTTTTTGTTTTTTCGATCGTCAGTTCAATTTGCTTCAGCCTTAATCTTCGTTCATCCTTTGCATGTGCGAGCTCTTCAAACTGTTTTATTAGACGCCTGAGTTCACCCATTGCACGGGATTGTGCATTTAAAAACGTGGCATGCCGATCCCATGAAAACTGAAACGAGTATTCTTCTGAGGTCATGTCTAGTTCTGTCTGAATGCTTTCGCCTGTTTCTTCTAATGAAGAAGGCATGTATGCCGCCTTTTTCAGCTCTTTGATCATGTCCTCCTGATCTGCTACATACATGATTCGCTGCGCCCGAATAATGGCTGCATATTGAATTTGAATTTGGTCCCAGATTAAATCAAGCGATGTGCGTCCATCCATTTTCTCCATGATTTCAATCGTTTCATCTGAAAGAAATTGATTGAAAATCGAGTGTGCTTGCTTTGACGAAGTTTTTTGTCTTTGCCATCCGTATCGTCTTTTCCACGATTTGACGGTATGGATCGAGACATTGTAATGATCAGCAATTTGCTGGTACGTCATCCCCTTCATATAATCCTGCTTGGCCTCTATCCGTTTATCTTTCATTTACATTCACCTGCCGCCTCCTTTTAATTCGAATGATTCCCCCTGAAGGAATCATTTGTGTAGGGCTAGCAAACATTCGTTTGGTCTTTCTAACTATAGGTGGCAACTGTAAGACAAGCTTTAGCTGATTTATTTTTGAACAGAAAAAACACCTATTCAGCAGCTCTGAATAGGCGTTCTTGTACTTTTTTGGACATCTTCGTCCGCGCTCTTTCCATATGTTTTTGGACAGTTCCTTTTTTGACATCCAGCATAACCGCAATCTCGCTAAACGATAACCCTTGTGTTGTGTGCATAAAGAATACGTCCTTTTCTCGATCTGTTAAAACAGACAAAGCTTCATCAATTCGTCTTTTGTCTCTCTCACTGACTTCTCTTTCTTTCTCTTGAATAAGGGTATATTCATGTGATAAAGCCTCTAACACTTCTGGATTTGCGAGAATGGTACGCTGATAGACTGAACGTCTGTCTAATCCTCTGCGCGCACCTGGCTCTCTTCCGATTTGAAGCCATTCTACTACGTATTCCAGATCGCTTACCATACTGGCGATCATTTTTTTATCATGCTTGTCTTGAACGGACAGCTGATGTTCTTCTTTTTCTTTAAATGGTTCATATTGTTTTCTAGCATTCTTTAAAGCTCTTTTATATTCAATGAGTAAATCTTGCATATTGGCTCTCTCCCTTTTTTTAAGAAAATAAAAAACGGACACCAATCAAGCCCCCTTTTAGCAGGGTCTTGATCAGTGTCCGCAGGCTTTCCGTCTTGGACATAATATTGTGCTTTGATGTGTTCAGTCAGTTAGCTGATTTTAAAACCAATCTCGTGATCTACTCTTGCAAAATGACCTTTTGCCGTTTGAATAATGGTTTTTCCATGTTCAGGTACATCCATTTTATAAGCCGTTCCTACATTCCCATCTAACACGATGACTTGAATTTTTCCTTTTTCCATCTCACCGACAAATGTTTGGTTTTCTTGAATGAATAGTTGTTTTGGCTCGTTCATATGTTTGTCTCCTTTTTTGGTGATGGCCTCGTGCCACCACCTACCGTATTGATAATGATTTCAACTCTTGGACACATACTATAAAACTGGGAAACTCTTAAATCGACCATCTGCAGAGGGACTTCATCAGCTATAGAATGAAGTGCTTCTTGAATATGCTGTAGATTCGGCTGAAAGATGCTGACGTGTACTGGGCGTATCAACCCTTTTTCTGCGTATGTACGCTTTTTTTGGCAGTCAGCTATGTCAAACGGCATGTGATCAAATAAACGAATTTCAAGTGATAGTGCGCCTTTTAATTTTTGGGGGCATTGCCCTTTTGCAGCTGATCGTATTCTTTTCATCAATGTCTCTTTTGTTAACAAATGCTCATGTTCAATCATTAAATGGATGACCATGTTATGATCTCCCGTCATCCTTTGACCACTGGCGGATGTCTTGTTCGTTTTTACTCGCTTTGAGCAAGCATTTCAAAAATGTCATGATTTGCTCCCATCGTTTCACGTTGCCCTGATTCCTCCTTTTTTGTATCATCGACCTTAGCCTCCAGGAGGGTCATATATGTCTCTTTCTCTTCTGCTGTGGCAAAAACAAACATCGGTTTCTGACGATGAAAGGCGATCCAGCCGCCAGCTTGGTCTAAACAAAGCTGCGCTTCTTTTCTAGCATCAAACGTCAGCTGATGTCTCATCTTCTTCAGCTCCCTCCAAGCTGTCCTCAATTTCTGTTTGGTATCCATATCGTTTCATGTCATATAACCAATAACTTTTTGGATAACCAAAGTCACTTATCTGAGTCACCATTGGATGTTCAATATTCATTCTGTTCGTCTCCCCTTTTCTAAGAACCGATCTTCTCTTAAACAATTACTCTTTTCGTGTAACTTTTGGCCAAAAAAAAGCTCTTGAACCCCGGTATTCAGCAGATCTGCAATATGCTTTGCTATTTCTAAGCTAGGCTTCGTTCTGCCCATTTCGATATTCGCATAGCCGCTTGTGTACTTATATCCCAATTTTTTCGCCATATAGGTTTGTGTTTTACCTTGCAATATGCGCTCTTTTCGTAAATTTTCAAGTTTCATCTGTCCACCTCTTACTCAATATGTGTAAGTTATATTCATTATGATAATATACACGTAACGAGTAAGTCAATCACATTTTTATTCTTTTTGTGTATTTATTTATCTTTTCCGTGTAATTCATGATAAAATTTACTCATAACATGAAAAAAGGTGTTTCTGATGGATAATTTGACTGGGAAGATTCTAACTGAATTAAGAGAGAAGCATGGATGGAGCAAGTCAACAGTTGCTAAAAAACTCGGATTAAAGGCAATGTCCACTTATGCAAACTGGGAATACGGCTTGAGAAAACCCGACGGTGAAATGATTGTGAAAATTGCCGAGTTATATGGGGTCTCAACCGATTATCTTCTCACAGGTAAGGACAAAGGCAGGCCCGATGACGATCTTGCAGACGATCCTGATTTGCAAATTGCGTTTAAAGCAGCCTCAGATTTTTCCGAAGAAGCACGAAGACAAACCATCGATTTTATTAACTACATTAGAGAGAAAGAGAAGCAAAAAGGTCGTCAGCCAAAAAAGCGTGACGACCATTGATCATCTCTTTTCATCTGCTTTACGCTGGGACAAACCCAGCTTTTTTTATACCTCTTTTTCCCTTAAAAAAGAAATAGCATATGAATAAAAAATCATGTCTTTTTCAACAAATATGTGACAATTTTCACCATAATTACTCTTTTTTTCATATATATTAATTGACAAATAATTCTATTATTATTAATATATGTATATACCAAAAAAAGGAGTGTTACCGATGAAAAAATTCATGAAAATCTGTACATTGTCTTTAGCTGCTGTAGGTGCTCTTACGTTCTCTCAAACTGAAGGTGCTCATGCAGCTGCACAGCCAAAAGAACCAGTCATAGCAAAAGCTCCTATTATGAATAAAGTAATTACGGTGAACCGTACACTTTCTGTAGGTTCTTCAATCGCCGTCTCTCTTCCAGCAAGCCAAAT
Organism: Bacillus sp. FSL M8-0350; assembly: GCF_038593345.1. Taxonomy (NCBI): domain Bacteria; kingdom Bacillati; phylum Bacillota; class Bacilli; order Caryophanales; family Bacillaceae; genus Bacillus; species Bacillus sp. FSL M8-0350. The sequence goes on from NZ_CP151985.1 coordinate 2,920,830, forward strand.
TTCTGTGTCGGGTGCAACGTATGCGATTCAATTAGATCAAACAGCTCCAAACTTCACTTGGATTCGCGCTGTACAACGCGGTTCTGTAACAGTTTCCTACTATAATTCACTAGGCGAGCTTGTGATTAACTATATTACTGTTCGATAAACAATCTAGCTTTACATATCTAAAGGCGATGACATGAAGTCATCGCCTTTTGGTGTTTAGAGTTGGTTTCATCTGAAACATGATTGCCAACATCCGCTCAATATGTTAACTTTTAATAAATATAAGTTAACATATTGAGGGGGCATTCATGATGAGAGAGCAGCTGTCTTTGTCTTGGGAAGCAATAGCGGAGAAGGCGATGAAAAATGAACCGATCACGGCGCAAGAGGGTCTAGACATTCTTGAAGCTGACGATAGAGAATTGTTACCTATTATGCATGCAGCCTATCAAGTGCGATTTCATTTTTTTCAAAAAAAGGTGAAATTAAATATGATTTTTAACGCGAAAAGTGGATATTGCCCTGAGAATTGTGGATATTGTTCACAGTCGATGATTTCAAAAGCACCAGTTGAAAGATATACAATGCTTGATCAAAAGACCATTGTAGCTGGTGCGCGTGAAGCTCTCAAAAGAAAAGCCGGGACTTATTGTATTGTGGCAAGCGGGAGAGCGCCTTCTCATAGGGAATTAGATGAAGTCACAGCAGCAGTCAAGGAGATCACTGAAACGATGCCTTTGAAGGTGTGTGCCTGTCTTGGGTTATTAAATGAAGAAAAAGCGAAGCGGCTGAAGGAAGCGGGTGTTCATCGGTATAATCACAATATCAATACACATCATGATCATCATGCTCATATTACGACAACTCATACATACGATGACCGCGTGTCGACCATTGAGCAGGTCAAACAGTCTGGCATGTCACCTTGCTCAGGGGTCATTATTGGAATGGGTGAAACCAATCAGCAAATTGTTGAAATGGCTTTTGCGCTCAGAGCACTTGATGCGGATTCAATTCCAGTCAACTTTCTTCATGCCATCGAAGGAACACCGCTTGAGCATCAAGAACGGACACATCCGATCAAAGCATTGAAAGTGCTGGCAATGATGAGATTTGTCAACCCAACAAAAGAAATTCGGGTATCCGGAGGTAGAGAGTTTAATTTACGGACACTCCAGCCGCTCGCACTTTATGCCGCAAATTCCATTTTTGTTGGTGATTATTTAACAACAAAAGGCCAGAAAGTCCAAACGGATCATCACATCATTGAAGATTTAGGGTTTGAAATAGAAGAATGTGCGTTATAAAAAAAGTCTGCCGATTCACCGGCAGACTTTTAAGATTAGAATCTTTTATGAAAATCGACAGTTCCGCTTCCATCTTCTCGGTCAAAGCTGCCGACAAACGTCCAGTTAATATATCCACCGTCGCCATTATTGACAAACGTACCATCTTCAAATACCCAAATACCAAACGTAATACCGTCATATTCAACACTATCATAGTAAACAACATTGTTCAGACCGCTAAAGTCGTGGTCTTGGCTTAAGTTTTGGACAACTACGTTGTAGTTTTGACCTGCTTCATAGAACGCACTGTATGCTGCATTTTTTACGAATCCATCACGATTTTGAGATGACTTTACTGCTTGTTCAATTTTATCGGCAATGGCTACTGGATCAATTGAGACACTTCCATCAACACCTGTTGTTGTAGCAGCTTCAGCCGTTTGACCAAAAGTCGTAAGAGATAGAGGGGCAGCAATCATTGACGTAGCGATGACAGAACCAACAAACATTTTGCTTGTTTTTCTCATTATTTCTAACTCCTCCTTTAATTGGTATGTTTATGTACTACCCCTTCATCTGTCTCTTAAACACTAATTTATGAAAAAAATTCTTATTCTACCAATTAAGAGGGTATTTTTACTGTTTAATTAGGCGAAATCACAAAAAAACTACTCTTATAAAAGAGTAGTTTTTTCAGATTGTTGACAAAGGGCTAAAATGATGTTTATTTTAGCTCTTTGTCTTTTTTTCAGCGTGATAGAAAACCTTTGCAGTCTAGGAAGGACGAGCACTGGCGCGGAGCGAATTTGACATTCGTGAGCACCAGCGCGCAGGACTGACAAAGAATGCGAGGGTTTGTCTACACGCTGAAACTACTCTTATAAAAGAGTAGTTTACAGTATTACATGAACAGGATAAATAAAATCACACCTAGGATAATTCGGTATATCGCAAAAGGCACCAGTTTGATTTTATTGATCAGTTTTAGGAAGAATCGAACAACAAAGAGAGCCACAACGAACGCACTCACAAAGCCGACGATAAAGAATGGCAGCATGTCCGGTGTTAAATATTCGGCATTTTTCACAAGGGTTAACAAGCTTGCTCCTGCCATAATCGGCATCGCCATGATAAATGTAAAGTCTGCCGCAGCACGGTGATTCAAACCAAGAATAACCCCGCCTGCGATCGTCGAACCTGAGCGCGAAAAGCCTGGCCATAATGCTAAACATTGAAACAGTCCAATATAAAGAGCTTGTCTGTACGTCATGTTATCGACAGAGCTTGTTTCTGTTTTTCGTTTATTGATCCAGTCAGCGACAAGCATCAGCACTGCCCCTAAAATCAAACCGACAGCGACTGTTCTGACGTCAAATAAGTATTTATCAATATAATCTTCAAATAAGAATCCTAAAATGACGGCTGGAACAAGTCCAACTGCAATTTGGGCGATGGTCAGTTTATGCCCGCTGCGCTTTTGCTCTTCTGTGATATTTTTCTTTAAGCCCAATAAATTTAAAATACGATCTTTAAACACGATCATAACGGCTAAAATTGAGCCTAACTGAATCACGACTTTAAATGTGTTGGCCGCTTCTGGCGTAATAATTTCCTTTGATTTTAACCAAAGATCATCGACAATAATCATGTGACCTGTAGATGAAACAGGTGCGTACTCTGTTAATCCTTCGACAATTCCTAAAACCAGTGCCACGAATAAATCCCATAGATTCATGATTTTCTTTCCTTTCAATTCTGATCTTTTGAACACGCTAAACATCTATGTCCACATAAAGACAAGCTTCCTTCATCGAAAGCTCGTCTTTATGATACTATATTTTTTTCAAAAAAAGATTATGACATCAAACCTTTTCTTCTTTATACAAATTGGACCGCATTTTGAACCAATCAAATAAGTGAGTCGTGATGACCTTCAGAACGGCATACGTCGGAATAGCGACAATGATGCCGACCACGTTGAACAATTTACCAGCTGTTAATATAACAAAAATAATCGTAATGGGATGAATATGAAGGTTTTTCCCCATCACCTGAGGAGAAATGAATTTCCCTTCAACGAGCTGAACCACTGTCCAGACTATAATGAGTTTTAACAGCATTACTGGTGACGTCACAAGTGCAATCACAATCGCTGGTGTAATCGCAATTGTTGGACCAAGGTAAGGCACTATGCTTGTACATGCAGCAATGATAGCGAGCAGCAGCGCATAGTCAAGTCCAATGATCATATAACCGATTAACAGAAGAACACCGATACAGAAGCTGACAATGATCTGTCCGCGAATATACGAGCTCAGACGGTGGTTCATTTCGTGAAGCATGATATGTGTATGTTCCCTCATTTTACTTGGGAAAAATTTCAATAGATAGTCAGGCAGCTTTTTGCCGTCTTTTAATAGATAAAACAGAATAAACGGCACAGTCACGATCGAGATGATGACTTCTGTGAGCGCCCCTAAGAATGTTCCTACACCGGTAAAGGTGCTTTCCAAAATCTTCGTCGCTTGACTGGATGCTTTACTTACTAATTCAGACACGTTAAAGTTCATCGAGTTTTGCACTTGATTAATAAAGTTACTTCCTGTTAATTGTCTAATTTGATCTTCTACCGTATCGACGTATTTCGGAAGATTATGAAAGAGACTCATGGTTTGAGCTTGTAAAAAAGGAATGATGGACACGATGGTCACTGTAATAATCCCAATAATGACAATATATAAAAGCAAAATGGAATAGATCCGCTTAATTCTTGCTTTCTCTAACAAGTTGACAATTGGATTTAATAAATAATACACGACCCCCGTTAAAATAATCGGTAAGGCAATGGTTTTGACGAGTACAATGAGCGGTGTGAAAATAAATGATGTTTTCATGAAAACAAGGATATTCAATCCAATTAATAACAGGACGAGTAAAAAGAGAACAAACTTGTTATCAAGAAAAAATTTTCTAAATCGACTGCTCCACATTTGCATAGAGTTCATATCGTTCCTCCAAACACGGGCTATTTTTATGAGTAAATTGTACACTACTTGATCATGATATGGTGGTCATTGTTTCAGCTTTTTTTTCCATTTTGCAATAGACATCACCCATACAATGAGAATCGGCTGTCCAATAAGCCTTATCCATAGCAAGGCTTGTTCTGTATCTTCTTGACCTGGAAATGGTATTCCCTCACGAGCAGCAAATAAGTTTGCAGGGAAAATGAGTACAAGATAGACAGCAATGGATTTTGCCGCTGTAATCCTGACATTTGGCAAAAGAAGCAGCACGGCCAGCAGCCATTCAAAACATGCAGTCGCATAGACCATTACATATGGAAATGGCCAGCCTGGCATCATGCGGGCAAAGCCGCTCGGCTCTATCACATGAAAAATACCAGCCGCTATGGTGTATGTACTTCCTATATGCAGGACGCGCTTCAAGTTTCCTCCTCTCCCTTCTATCCTGAGTATTACCCGAAGAAGGAAGAAACTACCCACTTTTCGTACATTTATATCCTTTATGTAAGACGTTTCAGCCTATATAAAGGTTTCATCCGCTTATCAATAAAAAGAATATTCTTTCATACAAACGCTTTCAAAGCATGTATAATCAGAGAAAAGCAGAAGGAGGGAATCACATGATTCGATTTGCTGTCATCGGAACGAACTGGATTACAGATCGGTTCTTACAAGCTGGTGAAGAACTGGCTGATTTTACATGTACAGCCGTCTATTCACGGTCCGCTGAAAAAGGACAGGCCTTTGCCGAAAAGTATGGGATTGATACGGTTTTTACGAACTTACAACAAATGGCGGAAAGTGATACGTTTGATGCCGTGTATATTGCGAGTCCAAATGCCCTTCATAAAGAGCAAGCCATGTTGATGATGGGGCATCAAAAGCATGTTTTATGCGAAAAACCATTCGCCTCTCATCGAAAAGAAGTGGAAGAAATGATTGCCGCAGCGAAAAAACATCAAGTGTGTTTGATGGAAGCGATGAAAACGACATTTCTGCCTAATTTCCTTCAAATCAAACAGCATCTTGATCAGCTTGGACCTATCAGGCAAGTGGTCGCGCATTACTGTAAATATTCTTCAAGATACGATGCCTATCGAAGCGGCGAGCTTCCAAATGCCTTTAAGCCTGAGCTATCCAACGGTTCTTTAATGGATATCGGGGTGTACCTCGTTTACCCAGTCATATACTTATTTGGTCTGCCGAATCAAATCACCGCAAGAGGCTATAAGCTTTCTTCTGGTGTGGATGGGAACGGTTCAGTCCTTTTACAGTATGACGGGCATCAAGCACTTCTTTTTCATTCTAAAATTTCAACGTCTCATTTATCGGCTGAAATTCAAGGCGAGGATGCCACCATGGTGATTGATCAATTCCACCGTCCTTCACGAATCACGATACACGACCGTGACGGACATCAAACTGACATCTCTCTCAAAGATGATCAGCCAGCTATGTCTTATGAAATCAATCATTTTATTGAGTGTATTCAGCAGGGAATGGGGCAGTCTCCTGTCAATACATTTGCCCTATCTGTTCAAACCATGTCCGTCATGGACGAAGCGAGAAGACAAATGGGTGTGTTGTATCCTGCCGACAGACAAAATGTATAGGGCATGAAATGATGAACAAAGGGCGAAATTTTTTTGTTCGCCCTTTGTTTCGTGTCAGTCGTTTATTTTGCGGCTAACACATCCGCAAATGCTTTCACATACGGCGGAAGGTCCGGCGGGCGTCTGCTGGAGATGAGGTGGCCATCTGTGACAACTGCCTCATCGAACCAGTCCGCACCAGCATTTGTCATATCGTCTTTAATACCTGGTGTACTTGTCACTTGTCTGCCTTTCAGGATTCCTGCTGATATCAGCACCCAGCCGGCATGACAAATCTGACCGATTGGTTTTGCCTTCGCATCAAATGTACGGACGATGTCTAATACTTCTGGATAACGGCGCAGTTTATCAGGCGCCCATCCGCCAGGGACTAGCACAGCATCATAATCATCAGCTTGAATGGAATAAAAATCTGCATCAGATACCGCCGGCACACCATACTTCCCGATGTACTCATGATTTGCTTTTTCACCTACAAGATGGACAGTCGCCCCTTCTTCTCTTAAACGCAGAACCGGATACCACAGCTCTAAATCTTCAAAATCATCGCTGACAAACGCAATGACCTTCTTATCTGATAAACGCATACTATCTCTCCTCTTCTTTCGATTTCCTCTATTGTACGAGATGTCCTCTTAAAAAGAAAAGCGGTTCCCCTTGAGGAGAACCACTTGACCTTATTCGCTGATCTTGAATTTTTTAATTAAATCACGTAATTCTTCCGCCATTTGGGAAAGAGTTGTGGATGAAGAACTAATCTCTTCCATAGAAGCAAGCTGCTCTTCAGCAGATGCTGCGATATCTTGGATGCTTGCTGAACTCTCTCTTGATACATCTGCAATTTCATTTACTGCTTTAGAAATTTGCTCAGATCCTTTCGACAGCTCGCGCACCGTTGTATTCATTTCATTCATTCTTGCTGCGATTTCCGCTGTTTGCTCATTTATTTGTGAGAAACTTTCTTTCGTTTGATCTGTAATAGTAAGACCACTTTTCACTTCTTCATTCACTGCTTTGAACATATTTTGAGATGTTTCGATTTCAGTAACGATTTCATTCACAAGCTTTTCAATCTCTTTTGCTGAATCCGATGATTGAACCGCTAGTTTACGCACTTCTTCCGCAACAACAGAGAAGCCTCTGCCTGATTCGCCTGCGCGTGCTGCTTCAATGGCAGCATTTAGTGCAAGTAAATTCGTTTGATCCGCAATGCCGTTAATCACGCCGAGGATGTTTGTGATATCTTTTGATTTATGCTCTAGCCCGTTGATCACGCCTTCAGCTTCTTTCACTGAATGGTCAATCGTCTTCATTTGGCCAACAGTCTGCTCCACAAGCTGTCCGCCTGTTTCTGCGACTGTTTTTGATTGAACAGATGACGCTGTGATGACATCAGACGTTTCGGCAACTTCGTTCAGTCCTTCATTCATTTGTTTTAAATGAACCGCGCTTTGTTCCACCATTTCGCTTTGATTTTCGTTGCCGTTTGAGAATGTTTCAATAGATGATGTGATATGTTCGGTTGCTTTAGTTGTTTGACCTGCGCTTGCCGTCAGTTCTTCAGATGATGAAGCAACATTCTCAACAGATGTTTGTACTGCTTGAATGACATCTCTTAGGGACTCACTCATTTCATTAAAGCTTGTGCCAAGCTGTCCAATTTCATCTTTTGAGCGGACATCAATTTTTTCTGTTAAATCTCCCTGACTGATCTTCTTCGAAGAAGAGACAAGAGTGGAAAGTGGTTTTGTAATGGAACGGATGATAAAGAAGATCAGAATCCCGCCAATGATAAGCGCGCCGGCTAAAATGATGGCGGCCATGTTAAAGACTGGCTGTGCAGCTTCTTCTACTTCACTGACAAACATCGTCCCGACAATTTTCCAGCCAGTCGCCTTGTTTGTGGTGAACTCCATTTGCTTTTCTTTTCCTTCAAACATATAGCTCATAGATCCGTTATCTTGTGAATACATTTTTTCTAACCATTCACCAGATAATTTTGTTCCTGCTTTTTTCGTTGGATGTGCCACATATGTACGGTCTGGACTTCCAATAAAGGCATAGCCTTGTTTCCCAATGTTAATGCTATTGGACTCTTTAACTAGATTCGCAATGTCTAGGTTCATCGCGATGACGCCTGATCCATCCTCTAGTTTTTTAGAAATGGTTACCACAAGTGTACCGGTTGAAGCCGTTGCATATGGTGCTGAAACAGACAGCTCACCGTTTTTCGCCCAGCCGTCTTTGTACCAATCCCGCTCAGTTGCGACATAACCTGCAGGCATTTTTTGATTAGGATATCTTGAAAACACTTTGCCGTCACTTGAAGCGACAAAAATGCCTTCTGTGTCATCATTCATACTCATGAACTGCTCAAAGCGTCCTTGAATATCGGTCGTTCCTTTTTGCTTGAGCTTTTTCTCCGTGATCCATTTGCTAAAGAAATCGGCTGCGTCTGTTTTCACTTTGACAACCTTCGTAATATTTTTATCTAGCTGCTCTACGTTTTCCTTTGCACTTTGCATAATTTGATCATTTAAAGAGGTGCTTGCCGTATGGTATGAAGAGAATGCCAATACAATGATTGGACATAAAAGAATAAATAAGAAAGAGAATACGAGCTTTTTTGAAATAGATGGCTTTCTGAAATACTGTATGAATTTCATAAAAAAGAAAACTCCTTTTAGTAAGATAGTATATATATCGGAAGTACTACTAGGTTCTTTACTTTTTTAACTTATTAAAGTCTAAATAAGTCCAAATTACCCAATTTATATGCATCGAATGGAAAAACACCTGACGTTTTGGCGTCAGGTGCTTAAGATTGTTGACAAAGGGCTAAAATGTTCTTGATTTTAGCCCTTTGTCTTCTTTTTCAGTGTGATAGAAAACCTTTGCAGTCTAGGAAGAACGAGTACCAGAGCGAATAAAAGATTCGTGAGCACCGGCGCGCAGACCTGACACCAAATTTGAAGGTTTGTCTACACGCTGAAACACCTGACGTTTTGCCGTCAGGTGTTTCGCTACTCTCTTACATTTTAAATTGTTTAATAAGCTCCCTTAGTTCTTCTGCCATCTGAGATAAAGTGGCAGAGGATGAGCTGATCTCTTCCATAGATGCAAGCTGTTCTTCTGCTGATGCCGCGATATCTTGGAAGCCTGCTGAGCTTTCTCTTGAGAGCTCTTTGATTTGATTCACCGCATGAGAAATATCATTTGAGCCATGCGATAGCTCTTCGGCTGATCTGTTCATTTGTTTCATTTGTTCTGTCATTTCTGATGTTTTATCAGTGATTTTCTCAAAACTCACTTTCGTTTCATCTGTAATGTTTAATCCAGATTGTACTTCACCTGCTACTTGTTTAAACATTTTCTGCGATTTTTCTATTTCCTCCACAATTTCGTTCGTCAGGCTTTCAATTTCTTTTGAAGAGCTTCCTGACTGCTCTGCCAGCTTGCGGACTTCTTCTGCGACAACAGAGAAACCTCTGCCTGCTTCACCTGCTCGTGCGGCTTCGATCGCAGCATTTAAAGCAAGGAGATTCGTTTGATCCGCAATACCGTTGATGACCCCAAGAATGTTTGTAATATCCTTTGATTTCTGCTCCAAGCCTGCAATGACAAGCTCTGCTTCTTTTACTGCCTGCTCTATGGTTTGCATTTGACCTGCTGTTTTTTGAACGAGTTCTCCTCCAGCCTGAGCAGTTTTGCTCGATTCGATCGACGATTCCATCATATGAGAGGTCGAGTCGACCATATGCGATAAGCTCCGATCCATTTCGTTTAACTGGACTGAGCTTTTTTCGATCATATCATTTTGATGTTCAGTGCTGTTTGAGAACTGTTCAATAGATGATGTGATATGCTCGGTCGCTTGAGCTGTCTGTCCTGCACTTGCCGTTAACTCTTCAGACGAAGCAGCCACATTTTCAATGGAATTTTGGACAGCTTGAATGACTTGTTTCAGCTTTGCTGACATGTCGTTAAAGCTTTGCGCAAGCTTACCAATTTCATCGTGCGTACGAACTTCAATATACTGGGTCAAATCACCTTGACTGATTTTTTCAGCCGATTCAGAGAGCTCTATCAGTGGCTTTCGAATCGATTTAATAATAAAATAAATCGCGATTCCGCCAATGGCAATCGCAGCCGCAAGAATGATCATTGTTAAGTCGAGCACTGGCTGTGCGGCTTCTTTTACTTCATTCACATACATTGTTCCAGCAAGCTTCCAGCCGGTTGCTTCATTTGTGTCAAAAAACATTTGCTTCGGCTGGCCATTGTATTCATATTCAAAGCTGCCTTCTTTTTTATCATATAGTTTTGAGATGAAGTCACCAGTCAGCTTTGTACCAGCCTTATCGGTTTTATGGGCCACATAACGCTGATCTGATGTGGCGATAAACGCATAGCCTTCTTGGCCAATTTTGATGCTGTTTGTATCTTTTACAACCGTATTTAAGCGTACATTCACCCCGATCACACCAGATCCATCTGCTAGCTGTTCTGATATTGTGATGAGCAGGTCATCTGATGACTTATCGGCAAAAGGATCTGAAATGATGAGTTTCTTCTCTCCCATCGATTTCTGAAACCAAGTTTCATTTTTTGCGCTCTTTGCATTACCTTTGTGAATCTCCGAATATTCAGTTAGTTTACCATTTTGATCTGCAATAAATACTTCTACTACATCGTCATCTGTTTCCGATAATTGCTCTAATTTCACTTTGAGTAAATCTTTGTTTTTAGCAGTCAATTCACCCTTTTTGATCGATTTAGATAAGTATGAAACCATGTCAATTTTAGGCTGTATATCTTTATTAATGAGTTCGTTTAATTGTTGAACACCATTTGCAGCACTAGACATAATCTCATCATTAAGAGACTTTGATGCCACTTCATAAGAAAATGCAGCCAATACGAGAATTGGCACTAGGAGAATCGCTAAGAATGCAGTAATTAATTTCTTCGACATCGTAAAGTGCTTAAAAAAGTTGATTTTTTTCATGACTCTACTCCTTTTGATTTATGATTTGTGGTCTCCCTCTTCTATTCTTAGGTAATATGAATTATTTTTCAAGGAATAATGTTCAAAAAATCCAAAAAATAAGTATAATTACCCATTTCTTTTGATTTACTCAATGAAAAAGAGCCTCTATCTGGAGGCTCTTTTCTTCCTGTCTATTCAACCTTAAATTTGCTAATTAAATCGCGTAATTCTTCTGCCATAGAAGAGAGTGTGGCAGAGGACGAGCTGATTTCTTCCATTGATGCCAGCTGTTCTTCTGCTGAAGCAGCAATGTCTTGAATATTTGCCGAGCTTTCACGTGATACGTCTGCGATCTCACGAACAGCCTCTGACACATGTGCCGAGCCTTTTGAAAGCTGAACAACGGTTTGATTCATTGTTTGAAGCTGGTCAGAAATTTCTTTTGTCATTTCGAAAATATTGTGGAAGCTTACTTTCGTTTGTTCAGTGAAGCTTAGGCCTGATTGAACTTCTCGATTCACTGCAGTGAATACTTCCTGTGATACGTCGATGTCTTGCACGATTTCTTTAATCAAATTCTCAATTTCTTTTGCCGAGTTGGCAGATTGAACCGCCAGTTTTCTTACTTCTTCTGCTACAACGGAGAAGCCTCTGCCAGATTCACCAGCTCTTGCTGCCTCAATCGCTGCATTTAGCGCAAGTAAATTCGTTTGATCGGCAATTCCATTGATGACACCCAGAATTTGGGTAATGTCTTTCGATTTACTTTCAAGTGCACTGATGACATTTTCTGCTTTTTTCACGGACTGATCAATGACATTCATTTGAGAAGCGGTTTTTTCAACAAGCTGGCCGCCTTCCCCTGCGATATCTGTTGATTTGATCGATGAAGCAGTAATGGATTCAGCCGATTCATTCATATTCTGAAGACCGCGGTTCATTTCCTCTAACTCTTCTGAGCTCAATTCGACTTTATCATTTTGGCTTTCATTTCCGCTGGAGAATTGTTCAATGGCTAGTGTAATATGCTCTGTTGCTTTACTTGTTTGTCCTGCGCTGGCAGTCAGTTCTTCTGATGAAGATGCGACATTCTCGACTGAAGTTTGAACGGCTCCAATGAGAGATCGCAATGAGTCAATCATCGTATTAAAGCCTTTACCAACTTGTCCAATTTCGTCATCTGACTGGATCTGAAGCTTATCGCGTAAATCACCTTCGCTGACTTTTTTCGAGAAGCGGGCAAGATTGGATAATCTTTTTGAAATAGAGCGGACGATAAAGAAAATGAGGGTTCCTGCAACAATGAGTGTGACACTGAATACGATAATGGCTGTATTGAAAACGGGCTTTGCCGCTTCTTCTACTTCAGATACGAGCATCGTTCCACCAATTTTCCAGCCAGTTAATTCATTGGTGACATATGCAACCTTTTTATCTGTTCCTTTGAGGGTATAGCTGCCGCTTCCTTCTTTATTTTTAAAAATAATACTGGCCAGATTTTCATTGACTTGACTTCCTGGCTTTTGGGTTGGATCTGCTAAAACTGTTTTATCTTTTTCCATGATGAAAGCATAGCCTTTTTGCCCAATTTTGATTTCTTTTAGTTTTTGGAGCAGGCTGTCAATTTCCATATCAAGACCAATGACACCTGAACCATCTTTCATTTTTTGGGCAATCGTGATAACCATTTTGCCTGTGGATGCTGCTACATATGGTTTTGTGATGACTTGTTCTCCGTTTTCTGCTTTCAATGCCTCTTGATACCATGGACGTTCTCTTGGATCATAGCCATCTGGCATCTTTTGAACTGGATATTGCATAAACAATCCCTTTTCAGAGCCTGCATAGATTGCGGATACATCTTTTTCATTAATTTTTCCAAATTGCTGTAATTCTTTAATGGTCGCATTTCTATTTTTTTCTTGAAGATTAGACGCTTTGAGCGAGTCTGAAAACAGTGTCACAGCATCTGATTTGTTGCCAATATTCTCATTGATTAAGGTATCAAATGCATTAACTTGACTCATCGCACTGCCCATAATCTGTTTGTCTAGCTCTGTCTTTGATGTAAAAAACGCACTAATTGTCAGTGCCACAGTTGGCAGAATAAGGACGACCAAAAAGGCAATGATTAATTTCTTTGAAATGGATGGTTTTTTGAACCATTGGATCATTTTTCCCATTTTAACTTTCCCCCTTTACTTCTCTAAAGTTATTATCGGATGAAAGGTGTATTTTTAGAGGCTGGAAATGACGTTTAAAAATAAAAAAAATACCCAGACAATTCTGGATACTTTTTCATCATTATTTAATTAATTTTAAATTGACTTGTGAGCTCTTTTAGTTCCTCTGCCATGTTGGCAAGTGTCACAGAAGAAGATGTGATTTCTTCCATAGATGCTAGCTGCTCTTCTGCAGAAGCCGCAATGTCCTGAATGTTTGCTGCGCTTTCTCTAGAGACTTGGCGCATCTCCTGCATCGCTTGTGAAACAAGCTTTGAACCGCTCGATAGGTCTATAGCTGTATCGTTTAATTGCGACAGTTTTTTCGACATTCCTTCTGCCGCCTCATAAATGTGCTGGAAGCTTTCTTTTGCTTCTTCTGTCATACCGAGTCCTGCGTTTACTTCTCGATTGACTGCTTTGAACATATCTTGAGATTTAGCAATTTCTAGCACAATTTCTTGGATGAGCTTCTCAATTTCTTTCGCTGAATCTGCGGATTGGACTGCTAGTTTTCTCACTTCTTCTGCAACGACGGAGAATCCGCGTCCTGATTCACCTGCTCTTGCTGCTTCAATTGCTGCATTAAGCGCAAGTAAATTCGTTTGATCCGCGATGCCATTAATGACATTTAAAATACTCGTAATATCTTTAGATTTGTATTCTAATTCTTTCATGACCTGCTCTGCTTCTTGTACAGATGTATCAATATGTTTCATTTGGCTTGCTGTGCTTTCAACAATTCGGCCGCCTTGACCAGCAGCTTCTGTTGATTGAATAGAGACAGCAGCCACTTCAGATGAGGTTTGTGACATATCTTGTAATCCTTCGTTCATTGCCACAAGCTGATTCGTACTAGATTCGACTTTCTCGTTTTGTGCTTCATTTCCATTTGAAAATTGTTCAATTGACATCGTGATATGCTCTGTTGCTTGACTCGTTTGGCTGGCACTTGCCGTCAGCTCCTCTGAAGCCGAAGCCACGTTGTCGACAGATTGCTGTACAGCGCGAATGACGTCACGAAGAGATTCACTCATCTTGCTGAAGCTTCTTGTGAGATCTCCTATTTCATCCTTCGATTTGGTTTCGAGGGTTTCTGTTAAATCCCCTTCACTCACCTTTTCTGAGAAATCAACAAGCCTTCTCAGTCCAATGGTAATCGAGCGAACAATGAAGAAGATAGCGACACCGCCAAGGATAAATGAAGAAATTAAAAGAATAATGGCAGAATTCCAAACTGGCTGTGCTGCTTCTTCTGTTTCTGATACAAACATCGTTCCAGCAATTTTCCAACCTGTTAAATCATTTGTGACAAAAACGATACGTTTTTGTTCTCCTTTATTCTCATAAGTTGATGTTCCTTCTTTGCCGCTGTAAAGGATTGATGAAATATTTCCTGTGACCTCAGATCCTGACTTTTCTTCTGGATGGGCTACAATTTGTTTGCTTTTATTTGCAATAATTGGATATCCTTCTCGTCCAATTTTAATTTCTTTGATTTTATCAACAATGTCTTGCACATCAATGTCGATTCCGATCGCTCCCGACCCGTCCTTCAGGCGCTGGGCAATCGTGACCACCATGCCGTTTGTTGTAGCAGAAATGTATGGATTGGTGACAACTGGCTCACCTTTTTCATCCTGCATCGCTTGCTGATACCAATCGCGTGTTGTTGGGTCATAGCCTTTTGGCATGTCTACTTTAGGAAACTGAATGAAATCACGATTTTTACTTGCTGCATAAAATCCAACTACATCATCTTCGTTGATTTTGCTGTATATTTCAAAATGCTCATACAGTTCGTCCTGGTTTTTCTTTTTAAAGTCTGCAGCAGTTGTTGTTTGAGTAAAAAGTTTCACCGCGTTTTCTTTATTCAAAAGCTTTTGCTCGATCATGTCATTCATATCATTGACTCTTGCTTTTGCTCCGTACATGATTTCATGATCTAATTCTTCTTTGGCAATCTGATATGAAATCGTACTGAGTGTAATGATTGGCAAGACGAGAACAAGTGTGAATGAAATAATCAGTCTTTTGGAAATCGATGGTTTTTTCAACCATTTTATTGCACTTTTCATGTTTTTCCTCCTTTTAAACGATATGTTTTATATCGGACATCTTCATAGTATTTTCATGTTTTTCAAATAAAAAGGATGCTATTTTGTTTATTTTCACAAATTGATTCCTTGCCCAAGCACCCTGCATACGCTAATACAAAAGGGGGCGCTTTTCATATGATTATCCTTTCAGGACAGCCAGTGACAAATGAGCAGCTGGCATCGTTTCAGCTAGAGGGACAAAAGCGGATCATTTTGATGCAGTTACAGGCCTCGAATGATACGTTCCGCTATAGGCAAGCATCTGATTTGTTATTTGAGGTCACTTTAAGATCGAACATTATGAATGCTGCAAGAGATTTGAATAAAAGCGGTGCCTCATTCGCCATCTTTCAAAGGTCGCGTGCAAATGATGCGTTTTGGCGTGTGTCGGAAGCAGGAGCACTAGAGCTGCGCTATCAAGTGGAGCCATCAAGAGGCATTCAAGACATTTTTGAAAATGGCTCAAAATATGCATTTGAATGCGCAACAGCGATTGTCATTGTGTTTTATATGGGGGTTTTGCAAACAGTAGGAGAGGAGAAGTTTAATCGAAGACTTCGCAGTTTAACACTGTATGACTGGCACTATGATACTTTGTCGATTTATACAGAGCGCGGGAATGATTTTATCTATGGGGATTGTTTATATTTCGAAAATCCAGAGTTTAGCTATCAGCAATCGCAATGGCGCGGGGAAAATGTGATTTACTTAGGAGAAGATCAATATTACGGTCATGGACTTGGAATTTTAACAGCGGCAGAAATTATCGACAAACTGAATAAGAGAAGACGGCCAGGTGCGGTTCAATCCGCTTATTTATTACCGCAGACTACCCGGATGGATGTCATTTATCTCAGGCAAATGTTTGGCAGCTAAAAAAAGCCTCTTGTCTCTTGGTTATGACAAGGGGCTTTTGTATGCCTTGCGTTTACGATAATTTTGGAGTGTGCCAAGCATCGTGTTCGCAAGGACCTCCATTTCTTCTAAATCTTTTCTTGTAACCGGCGAGTCGTGCCGGCTCCATTTCACGTAGCGAACAAAATAGTAATGACGAATGGGCGTAAGGACAGCAGGAGAATGAGGGAAATCATCAAACCAAAATTCAATCTGGCCTTTTTTACGGTAGGAATGTTTTAAGATGTCCATCCTGTCACACCACCCATCATGATTTTATGTCTGCGTCAGTTCGTGCATGATGTCTTCAACGCTTAAAATCGAGTGAATACGTCCAACCCCCTGTCCTGCCCACAGAGCCATTTGATCAGGGTTACCGCCGGCAGCAGCTGCTTTTCGCATCGGTGTTGTGCATACATGCTGAACTGGATAAGGAAGAACCCGATCTTCATGCAGGCTTTCATCCTCCATCCACTGATTCACAATACCTCTCGCTCTTTTCCCAGAAAAAAGTCTGGTCACCTTTGTTTCACTGCCTTCTGCCTGTAAAATAGCCTTCTTATATACTTCTGCCGCAGCACTTTCCTTGCTGGCTAAAAACCGTGTACCGATTTGAACCGCATCTGCTCCAAGCGCTAGCGCTGCTTTGACACCTGATCGGTCCGTGATGCCTCCTGCGGCAATCAAAGGCACGCGGCAGACCCGTTTGACATCTGAGATCAGGCTGATGAGTCCCAGCAGAGCGTCTCCTTTTGCACGTAAAAATGTGCCGCGGTGCCCTCCTGCTTCACATCCTTGCAGAACAATGGCATCCATTCCTTTTCCCTCTAAAAGCAGTGCTTCCTCTTTTGTTGTGGCCGTTCCGATTAAAAAGATTCCCTTTTGTTTTAAGCGGTGAATCGTTTGTTCATTTGGACAGGCAAATGTAAAGGAAACAATCGGAACGTCTTCTTCCAGAAGAATGTTGACTTTCTGTTCAAAATCATCCCACAATTCTTCTTCGCTTGGCATCCTATGAGCTTCGGGCCATACAGGCAGTTTCCTCTCCCAAAATGCCACATCCTCTTTTTTCACATCAGGAATTGGCTCTGGTACAAACACATTGACCTGAAACAGGCGAGATGTCAGCTGTTTGACCTGTCTAATCTGCTGTCTCAAATCGTCAGGATGCACATATCCACTTGCCAGACTGCCAAGCCCGCCGTAATTTGAAACAGCGGCTGCCAGCTGCGGTGTCACAGCTCCTCCTGCCATTGGCGCTTGGATGATTCCATGTTCGATTTGCAACTTTTTGATATCCCCCATTTATTTCCCCCATCTCTTACTCGTTTGACATCACTTGTACATAAAAATGACGCTGCCTCGGCCCGTCAAACTCACAGAAATAGATTCCCTGCCACGTGCCTAGCACAAGATCTCCATCATGAATGAGAACATGCTGAGACGCCCCCATATAACTCGCTTTCATATGTGCTGCCGTATTTCCTTCCATATGGCGATCCTTTGGATGTTTCCACGGAAAGACTTCATCAAGCCGGCGAAGCATATCCCGTTTCACATCTGGATCCGCATTTTCATTAATAGTGATCCCAGCTGTCGTATGTGGACAATAGACGATGACAGTTCCGTTTTGTATGCCTGTTTCCCTGACATATTGGAGAACCTCGTGTGTGACATCGATCATGTCATCGCGTCTGTCTGTTTGTACATTGATTTTTTTCATATGAGCTGCTCCTTTTTGATGTTTCTATAAAAACCATACCCTTTTTATGTGAAACAAATCTTCTTATCTAAAGTTTACCAAGCAAAAAAACCTCGTCAAGCAATGCGAGGTTTTTAAGAAAAGTGAACCTTTTTGACTTCAATGGTTCGAATATGGTGGTCTTCAGCATCAATGATCGTAAATTCACAGCCTTCTGCTTCAATCGTATCTCCAATGTCAAAATCAAATTTATGCGTCATCATCCAGCCTGCAATTGTATCAACATCATCATTCTCAATGGCTAAATCCAATAAATCATTTACTTCATCAATCAATGCTTTCCCATCCATCACATAATGAAAATCACCTTTTTTAACGATATGAGGTGTTTCATCCTGATCATATTCGTCTCGAATCTCTCCGACAATTTCCTCTAATATGTCCTCTACTGTGACAAGTCCTGCTGTACCTCCGTATTCATCTACGAGCACTGACATATGGATTCGTTCCTTTTGCATCAAAATGAGCAATTCTTGAACAGGGGTGCTTTCAATCACTCGGATCACCGGACGCATTAAGTCTTCAATAGATACATCTTGATTTAGGAAGCTGGCCTTAAATACATCTTTACTATTAATAACACCAATCACATGATCTTTGTCTTCTTTAATAACAGGGTAGCGTGTGTACCTTTCGTTCAGCATATAATGGGTCACGTCTTCTAAGGTCTGTTCAATCTCTATGGCTGAAATTTCTGTACGCGGGATCATGATCTCTCTCGCCACTCGGTTATCAAATTCAAAGATTTTATTCACATATTTGTACTCAGATTGGTTAATCTCACCCTTCTCATAGCTTTCAGATAAAATGAGTCGCAATTCTTCCTCACTGATCGCCACTTCATGTTCTTTGACAGAATGATAACCAAATAATTTCACGATGCTTCGTGCAGCCCCATTTAACGCCTTAATAAACGGGTACATGACTTTATAGAAAAAGATGAGTGGTTTTGCTGTCACAAGGCTGACGGCCTCTGCCTTTTGAATGGCAATTGTTTTAGGCGCGAGCTCTCCCACCACGACATGTAAAAACGTAATGATCACAAATGCGATGATAAACGAAAGGATGTCAGTCAATGCAGAATGAAGCCCGATTTTTTCAAACAGCGGATGCAGAAAATGCTCCACCGTCGGTTCACCCAGCCACCCTAGACCTAAGGCCGTGATGGTAATGCCAAGTTGGCAGGCGGATAAATATTCGTCGAGATTTGATATCAGCTTTTGAACATGGATGGCTCTCTTATCACCGCTTTCGATCAGCTGGTTGATTTTAGAGCCTCTAATTTTCACAATCGCAAATTCAGTGACAACAAAAAATGCTGTCGCAGCAATGAGTAATATGACTAAAAATACGTTTAAAATATACAAAAAAACCCTTACCTAACACTGGTAAGGGCTCACCTCCTCTGGCATCAATTAATCATTACGGCCATTTAGGAAGATCATTACAAAACGGAGCAATTCAAACAGGGAGACAAGGGCCGCTGCTACGTACGTCAGAGCTGCAGCATTTAACACCTTGTTCACACCTCTTTCTTCACTGCTTCTAATGATTCCTTCTGAAACAATGATATCTTTTGCACGAGAACTTGCATTAAACTCGACAGGCAATGTCACAAGCTGAAAGAATACAGCTGCTGAGAACAAAATGATCCCAAGCCCGATTAAGTTAAGGCTGCTGAGCAAAATTCCACCAAGGAAAAGAAGCGGAGCAACACCAGATGCAAAGTTCACGACAGGAAAGATCTTATGTCTCAAAACAAGCGCACCATAGGATTCCTGATGCTGCAAGGCATGTCCAACCTCGTGTGATGCGACTGAAATGGCCGAAATGGAATGGCCGTAGTACACAGGTTCAGATAAACGAACCACACGCTGCGTCGGGTCGTAATGATCAGTCAAAGTTCCTCTTACCGGTTCAACAGGCACGTCGTATAACCCGTTGCGATCTAAAATATATCGAGCGGTTTCAGCACCTGTTTTCATACTGGATGCTTCCACCTTTGAATACTTTTCAAAATTATTCTTCACTTTAAATTGTGCCCAAAATGATAATCCCAATGCGGCAAATGTTAAAAAATAAAAAAACAGCATGCTCATCAGCTTCCTTTTATTTTATATATTTATTTACAATTTTAATGACTTTTATGTACCATGTACAGCAAAAAGCACTAGGTCTTTTTCAGGGGGATAACCGCACCAATGAAAAAGAAGAATACACCTAAGCAAGCTGTATAAAAGGTTCCCGTACCATAAAGGTCTTGAAAAAAGTGCAGCCATGAAAAATCATTCATAAAATGATTCACAGCATTTAAATCAAACACGAGTAAGATGACAGCTGATGATAAAAAGTGCACACCAATAAAAAGAAGTACGGTCTTTTGAACAAACGACATTCGAATTCCCTCCTTCTTCTCCCTTATTTTAAGATATGGGTTCTATTTCAATACATGACAAAGATGAAAAAATGTGTTCCCAATCGGGCATACTGACATTAGCAGTCTCCTGAAAGGAAGAGTCCGATGAAATCAAACCGTATCTTTATTGCTTGGCTAAGGTGGCCGCTTTATCTTCGAATTGCCATCATCATCTGTTTCTTGCTTCTCTTTTTTGGACAATTAATCGTTTTACTTGAACCGAAGCAGTATCATACGATCTTTGATGGGATCTGGTGGGCGCTTATTACAGTCTCTACGGTTGGTTACGGTGATTTTGTGCCGCAAACCATGCCAGGGCAGGTGGCAGGTATGGCGCTCATTTTTATCGGAGCCAGCTTTGTCACCGCTTATTTCGCCACACTTGCCGCCGCTGTGTTCAGCAAGCAGCACCATTATGTTGAGGGCAAGGTAGCCTTTAAGGGTAAAGGACATCTCATTATCGTCGGCTGGAATGAGAAAACGAACAAACTGCTTCAGTCGTTTCAGACGATTGATCCAGCTATGCCGATTGTGCTGATTGATGACTCCTTGAAAGAGGGGCCACTTTTAGAGAATGTTCATTTTATTAAAGGACACGGGACCGAAGACGTCACACTGCGCAAAGCCAACATTACCGGTGCAGATGCACTGATGATTACCGCGGATCAGCATGAAAATGAAGTGACAGCCGATATGCAGAGTGTTTTAACCTTACTTGCAGCAAAAGGATTAAACCCTTCGCTATATTGTTTAATTGAAATTTTAACAGATCGTTACGTGAAGAATGCCGAGCGTGCTGGTGCCAACCAAGTCATTCATACCTCTGATGCTGTCAATCATTTAATGGTTGAACATTTTCTAATAAAGGAACAACTCACGGCGTTTAAGAAAAAACGACATATGACGCTGCATAAACACGTCACCATCATACCTGTACCAGCTTCATTAGCCGGAGAAACATTCTTAACAGCGCTCCATCATTTTTTAGAGCATCATGTGATCATCGTCGGCGTACAAAAAAAAGAAGGACCCATGATGAATCCTCCCTTTGGCTATGAGCTTCATCCAGAGGATGAACTGATCAGCCTTTAAAGCAGTTCGTCTTCTAATTCCTTGACGAGCGAAAAGCCAATCTCAGCATAAGCCTTTGATACATCCCCATCTTTCTCTTTTGGTTCTTGGAATTGGTTAAAGGATGCGCCCACATTTCCAACCATCGCATGATCATCTAACTTGTCTTGATAGACATGCTTTAAGAGAAATGGATGTCCCATTTTCACCACAACACCTGGCTGATCGAGCTGGCCTTTCTCGGCTGTAAAAGGAACTCTGAGAAAGGTATAGCCATCACGGTTATCAATTTTATAATCAAAATACCCGTGATCATAATCCCAGTTCCCATTAATGACATAACCGAGCGGCTTCATCGTTTCTTCTAAATGGTAAAGTGAAAAGCTTTCACCAGGCAGCCTGGATGGTACATGAATCATACGAAACCCTCCTTTTTGTATAGGGTTCGTTAAAGAGAGGAATTCATACATTTCCTCTCGCGATTTGGACATTGTTTGAAAACGCAGCATCAAATGAGCTTTGATTGGTTGATTGATTCGTCTCGTTATCACTGCCGGAACCTGCTGTTTCCTTCGTAGCACTCTTAGAACAAATGCGTCCGACATTGCCAAAGTTCACAATCGCCTGACCAGAAATATCATGAATATAAATATGATTCGTCCTCATTTTTCACCCTCCTCCATTCATTATTCTATGTACAGAACATAGGAAAGCTTGCACAGGAATCTGAAGAAAACAAAAAAGGCACACCTTTATGAAAAGGTGTGCTTTTTGTTCTTATGATTGTTTCAGGCGGCTTTCAAGCTCGGCTTTTTTCTCTTCGAAGCCTGGTTTTCCTAGTAAAGCAAACATATTCACTTTATAAGCTTCTACTCCAGGCTGATCAAATGGATTGACGCCTAGTAAATATCCAGACATCGCACATGCTTTCTCAAAGAAGTACACGAGGTATCCGAATGTATAAGCATCCATCTCAGGAATTGTCACGATAAGGTTCGGTACTTTTCCATCTGTATGGGCGAGCATCGTTCCTTCAAATGCTTTTTTATTGACGAAATCAACCGTTTTTCCTGCTAGATAGTTCAAGCCATCAAGGTCTTGTTCTTCTGCTTCAATTACAAGCTCATGTCGAGGCTTGTCTACACTCACGATTGTTTCAAACAAGTCTCTTCTTCCTTCTTGAACATATTGGCCAAGTGAATGAAGATCTGTTGAGAAGTTAGCAGATGAAGGATAGATTCCTTTTTCATCTTTCCCTTCACTTTCACCAAATAATTGCTTCCACCATTCTGCGAAATATTGCAGGCCTGGCTCATAGTTAATCAGCATTTCAATCGTTCTGCCTTTATTGTAAAGGACATTGCGGACGACAGCATATTGGTAAGCTGCATTTTCAGTAAGCTCAGATGAAGCGAAGTCTTCGCTTGCTTTTGCTGCACCTTCCATCATCTGATCAATGTCTGCACCGCTCACAGCGATTGGCAAAAGGCCGACTGCTGTTAATACAGAATAGCGTCCACCAACATCATCAGGGATGATAAATGATTCGTAGCCTTCTTCAGTTGCTAATGTTTTAAGTGCACCGCGTGCCTTGTCAGTTGTCGCATAAATACGTTTTTTCGCTTCTTCAGCACCGTATTTTTCAATGAGGAGCTTTTTAAAGATGCGGAACGCAATGGCTGGCTCTGTTGTTGTACCAGATTTTGAAATCACGTTAATGGAGAAATCTGCATCTTCCAATAGATCCATTACATCTGTTAAATAAGAAGAACTGATGTTGTTTCCAATAAAAATGATTTGCGGTGTCTTGCGCTTGCCTTTTGGCAAAGTGTTATAGAAAGAATGGTTCAAAAATTCAATCGCGGCACGTGCCCCTAGATATGACCCGCCGATTCCGACAACGAGCAGGACGTCAGAGTCAGATTTAATTTTGTCTGCACTTTTTTTAATGCGGGCAAATTCTTCGCGGTCATATTGCTTCGGCAAGTCCACCCAGCCTAAATAGTCACTGCCTGCACCCGTTTGTTCATGAATATTATGATGGGCTACCTTCACAAAATCTTTTAAATATGTAAGCTCATGTTCTTGAAAGAAAGGTAACGCTTTCGAGTAGTCAAATTGAATATGTGTCATCGCTTGTAAGCCCTCCATTACGTTAGTTCTGTCCCTTTCACTTTAGCGGAACTAGCTTTTGAAATCAAGTGATCGTCACTGGCATGGCAAAAAGCCGCTTCTCTTGATGAGAAGCGGCAATCTGGATTATAAAGAAGCTTTCAAAATGGATAGAATATCATCACGGTTAAGTTTCATAAAGTTACCAAAACCACCGTATTCCATTTCTTTTGCTGCAATGTCGGCAATTTTGTCCAGCTGATCTTCACCAATATCATAATCCGCTAAACGGCTTGGTGCACCGAGACTTGTCCAGAACGCTGACAGTTTGTCGATCCCTTCTAATGCGATGTCACGATCTGACTTTCCGTCTGTTTCGATGTCAAACATGTTCAGCATAAGGTTTTTAAAACGTTCTACATTATGATCGAGCGTGTGGCGCATCCAGTTTGGGAAGAGGATAGCAAGCCCGCCTGCATGCGGAATGTCATAGACAGCCGATACAGCATGCTCAATCGTATGGGACGCCCAGTCGCCAAAGTAACCCATTTGCAGCGTGCCATTTAAAGCAATCGTTCCTGCATATAGAATCGTTTCACGATGCTCATAGTTTTGTAAGTCTTCCAGCAGTTTTGGTGCTGTCTCGATGACTGTTTGAAGAACAGCAAAACACATCCGGTCCTGTAAAGGCGTGTTTTTCACATTATGGAAGTATTGCTCAAAAACGTGGCTCATCATATCGACCATACCATACACCGTCTGGTTTTCTGGCACAGAATACGTATGCTCAGGGTCTAGAATTGAAAAAGCAGGGTGAGTGACAGAGCTGCCCCACACATATTTTTCATTCGTTTCCCAGTTTGTGATGACAGAGTCTGGATTCATTTCCGAACCAGTTGCTGCAAGTGTCAGCACTGTGCCAAACGGCAGTGCTTTTTGAGCGGTTGTTTTCTTTGAAATAATATCCCACACATCACCGTCATACTCTGCTCCGGCTGCAATTGCTTTTGTACAGTCGATCACACTTCCGCCGCCAACGGCTAATAAGAAATCGATGTTCTCCTTTTGGCAGATATCGATTCCCTTTTTCACTGTTGTGAGGCGCGGGTTTGGTTCAACGCCAGACAGCTCAAACACTTCTGCATCTGCTTCATTTAACGCACTGATGACATTGTCATAAAGACCATTTTTCTTAATGCTGCCTCCGCCATATACAAGTAACACTCGTTTTCCATAACGAGCGAGTTCGCTTTTGAGTCCTTCTAGCTGTCCTTTTCCAAACATCAATTTTGTTGGATTATAGTAAATAAAATTCTCCATCTGTTGAAACATCTCCTTACAACGAATATATCCAAAAACATGAAAGACTACTGTAACATATGTACACAATGAACTCAAAAAAAGATAACTGCCCGCAAGCAGCTATCCCTTTATTGTTCAATTATAAAGAAGCGTTCAAAATGGCTAAAACATCTTCTTTGTTCAGCTTTTTAAATTGACCAAATTCACCGCGTGCCATTGCACGGTCTGCAATTAAATCAATTTTCTCATCGTTGATGTCATAATCCGCTAAACGACTTGGTGCACCAAGACTTGTCCAGAAAGCTGACAGCTTGTCAATTCCTTCTAAGCCGACTTCTTCATCTGTTTTGCCCGCAGGATCTACATCGAATACACGGACCGCTAATTGTTTAAAACGGCCTGGGTTTTCTTGAATCACATGTTTCATCCAGTTCGGGAACAAGATTGCAAGACCGCCTGCATGGGGGATATCATAAACAGCTGATACTGCATGCTCAATGTTATGAGAAGCCCAGTCACCACGTGCCCCCATTGAAAGCATGCCATTAAGCGCAATTGTGCCAGTGAATAAAATCGTTTCACGGAGCTCATAGTTCTCTAGATCGTTGATCAACTTCGGTGCCGTTTCAATGACAGTGCGAAGAAGTCCTTCACACATACGATCTTGGTAAGGTGTATTTTCTGTGTGATGGAAATATTGTTCGAACACATGTGACATCATGTCAACCATACCATAAATCGTATGGTTTTTAGGCACAGTAAATGTGTTGACTGGATCAAGAATAGAGAATTTCGGGAAAACTGCTGGACTTCCCCAGCCATACTTCTCATTTGTTTCCCAGTTTGTGATGACTGATCCAGAGTTCATTTCAGAGCCTGTTGCGGCAAGTGTTAACACAGTACCGAACGGAATAGCTTCCATTGGGACGTGCTTGCGTGTCACGATATCCCAAGCATCTCCATCGTACTTCGCACCAGCTGCGATTGCTTTCGTCGCATCAATGACACTGCCGCCGCCAACTGCCAAAATAAAATCAATGTCGTTCTCTTTGCACAGTTCGATCCCTTTTCTTACTGTTGTTAAGCGCGGGTTAGGCTCCACACCAGCAAGTTCAGTGATTGCAGCTCCTGATTCTTTTAGGATGCTGACAACTTGGTCATAAAGGCCGTTTCGTTTAATACTGCCTCCACCATATACAAGTAATACGTTTTTTCCGTAGTGTTTGAGTTCATCTGAAAGGGCTGATACTTCTCCCTTTCCAAAAATTAATTTCGTTGGGTTCCAATAAGTAAATCGATCCATGTGATCTCCTCCTCGCGCTACATTATGCGCCTCATTCATTCCAAAAGTAAAGTAATTTGCTTTCATCCATTTTCTTACGCATAGTTTGGCTAAAAATCTGCAAAATATAAATGTATTGATGCTGTAGCGAAAGGAGGAATCACGATGAGTGCTATTCAACGTATTGCCCTCGTGCTCACGATTATCGGTGCTATTAACTGGGGACTAATCGGCTTTTTTCAATTTGACTTAGTAGCAGCGATCTTTGGCGGACAAGGTTCTGCATTATCACGTATTATTTATGGTCTTGTTGGAATTGCAGGTCTTGTCAACCTTGGTCTGTTGTTCAAACCAAGCGAAGAAGCTGTTCGCCGTGACGAGCCGAATCCAGAAGTTCGTTAAATAAAAAGACATAAAAAAGGCTGCCTACATGAGGCAGCCTAAGGCGTGTAGACAAACCCTCGCATTCTTTGTCAGGTCTGCGCGCTGGTGCTCACGAATGCTAAATTCGCTCCGCAAAAGTAGCTGCCCTTCCTAGACTTCAAAGGTTTTCTATCACGCTGAAAAAGAAGACAAAGGGCTAAAATAAAGATCATTTTAGTCCTTTGTCAACAATCTAAGGCACCGTTTGAAGCGGTGCTTTTTTATTATTTCTTGATAAGGTCTTTACGGTTTGATTGCTCAATCCACTCTTCAAGTTTATCTTTAAGCGTATTGAAACCTTGTGGTGCAGCAGCTTCTTCTTTCACTTGCTGTGGTCTTTGTTTCTTTGGTTTGCTTTCTTTTCTTTCAGGTGCATCTTGTGTCGCACGAATAGAAAGGCTGATTTTACCTGCATTTTCATCTACAGAAAGAACTTTTACTTGTACTTCGTCACCAATTGAAAGGTGCTCGTTGATGTCTTTTACAAAGCCATGTGTTACTTCAGAAATATGCACAAGTCCTTGAGTTTCTTCATCTAATGCAACAAACGCACCATACGCTTGTAATCCTGTTACTTTACCAGTGTAAACACTGCCTACTTCAAACTTTGTCGCCATGATAACAACTCCTAAATAAATGTTTTAATATTCGTTTATACGCAATTAAAAACTATATCATAGTACGGCCAGTTACGCAAAATATTTTTTAAATGGGGTTTAGATGAGATCAAAAGGGGGAATACCTGAAAACAAGAATGCTTTCTAGTATTCCCCCCTAATTTGTGAGGCATGAGTCCATTTGGATTGATGCCTTTTTTTATTTTAAGATGGCTGATGCTTCTTCCTTCACTTGTCGAGCCTGCAAAAAGCGCTGAATTCTTGAAAGTGATTCCTGAAGATGATCAAGTGACGAAGCATATGAACAGCGAATATGACCTTCACCGCTCGGTCCGAATACATTCCCAGGAACAACGGCCACTTTTTCACTTAGGAGCAGTTCCTCAGCAAATTGTTCTGATGTCATGCCTGTGCTTTTAATCGATGGGAACGCGTAAAACGCTCCGTTTGGCTGGTGGCATGTGAGTCCTAGTTCATTAAGGGAGCCGACAAACAAATTACGGCGCCTTCTGTAGCTTTTCTTCATTTTCTCGACATCTTCAAGTCCATTTTTTAATGCTTCTTCTGCTGCATATTGTGCCATCGCCGGCGCGCACATCATAGAATATTGATGTATTTTCAGCATGGCATCGCGCAGTATAGGTGGTGCTGCCACATATCCTAAGCGCCAGCCCGTCATGGCAAACCCTTTAGAAAAGCCTGAAATCAAGATCGTTCTTTCCTTCATATCTTGAATAGCCGCGACGCTTGTAAAAGCTTCATCGTACGTCAGCTCTGCATAAATCTCATCCGTAATAATGAGCAGGTCATGCTCTTTCGCAAATTGAGCAATATCTTCAAGCTCTTCCTTTGAATAAACAGACCCAGTCGGATTTGATGGCGAGCAAAGCAAAATGGCTTTTGTCTTCGGCGTCAGCTTTGTGCGAAGATCAGCAGAATCTGCTTTGAAATCTTTTTCAGCGGTTGTACTTAAATAGACAGGCACGCCGCCTGCTAGTGTTGTAAGTGCCCCGTATGCTACGAAACAAGGTTCTGGAATGATTACTTCATCTCCGCTGTTTAAAATCGCACGAAAGGCCAAATCAAGTGCCTGGCTTCCGCCAACCGTGATAATGAGTTCTTCTTCTGGACTGTAATCAATGTGAAACCGCTTATATAAATAGTGGCTCAGTTCTTTTCGCAAAGAAATTAAACCGGCATTCGCCGTATAAGAGGTCAGTCCCTGTTCTAATGACATAATACTTGCTTCTCTGACATTCCAAGCTGTCACGAAATCCGGCTCACCGACACCAAGGGAGATAACCCCTTCCATTGTGGCAGCCAAATCAAAGAATTTCCGAATACCTGACGGCTGAATGCTTTGTACCGTTTCAGATAAATAAGACTTTTTCATTTAAGGAGACACCACGATTCTTTTGTCATCGTCTCCTGTTTCAAACACTTTCCCATCATGTTTATATCTTTTCAAAATAAAGTGGGTAGTTGTTGAAACAACGGAATCAAGTGTCGATAATTTTTCAGATACGAAGCGGGCAATATCAGACATTGATCTTCCGCGGATCACAACGGAAAGATCGTAAACACCTGACATGAGATAGACAGACTCCACTTCCTGAAACCGATAAATCCGTTCAGCAATTTCATCAAATCCGACGCCTCTTTTTGGTGTCACTTTTACATCAATCATTGCTGTAACGCCTTCATGACCATCCACTTTTCGCCAGTCAATCATGGTTGAATAATCAATAATAACTTTTTGATCTTCAAGTTTTTGAATGATGGCTTCGGCTTCTTCTGTTGTCACGCCTGCCATTTTTGCAATTGTATTTAAATCGGCGCGGCTGTTTTCATCTAAAATCTCTAATATTTCAGTTTCTTTTTCTGTTAGTTTCATTTGATTTCACACCTCAGATTATAAAAGCTAGTTTTAAAAAATCTTCTGAACATTATAGCACGTTTTTCCCATTATGCTAAGCAGGGAAAAGATTCTAATGATAGCTTAAAATCCACTTTTTAGGGTACAATACAGTCACCTAACAGAGAGAGTATCAAGTATCGGAGTGAAGAATGTGGACATTGTTCAGCCAGCTTATATGAAAAGTACATTCGGTTTAGATATCTATTACGAGCACTATCCAAATGAAGGCAAGAAGACATTGATCTTAATTCACGGTCTCTTCTCTTCTACCTTCAGCTATCGAAAGCTCATCCCGCTTCTGAAACAGGACTTCAACTTAATTGCGATTGATCTGCCGCCATTTGGACAGTCCGAGAAGTCGAATACGTTTATTTACAGCTATCGCAACATGGGAAAAATTATTATAGAGCTAGCTGGTTATTTACAGATTCAGCATGCAATTCTAGTGGGCCATTCAATGGGCGGACAAATCGCCTTATACGCTGCTACTGAAAGGCCGGACCTATTTGAAAAGGCGGTTTTATTGTGCAGTTCAGGCTATTTGAATAAGTCAAAAAGATCACTTGTTTACAGCACTTATATTCCTTATTTTTATCTGTATCTAAAAAGAAAACTTTTAAAGCAGGGCATTATGAAAAATTTAACGGCTGTTGTACATGATCATTCCATCATTGATCAAGAGATGGTCGACGGATATTTAAAGCCATTTTCAGATGATCAAATCTTTCGGGGGATATTTCGTTTGATTCGGCACCGGGAAGGAGATTTAACCTCGGACGTTTTAAAGAAAATGGAAACACCCGTGCTGCTCATTTGGGGCGAGGAAGATCGAATCGTTCCCATTCAAATAGGCGAAAGACTGCACAAAGATCTGCCGAATTCGACCTTACATGCATTAAAAAAAACCGGGCACCTCATCCCTGAGGAAAATCCGGTCTTTGTGTCTGATCAAATCGGACATTTCAGCCTGTCTTAGCGTGAACAGGAGCTGCTGTCTCGTATGACAAAAAGCTGATTCGCTATATGCTGACAGCTCTCTATCGGAAGAAGCTGTTCAAATGAGTGATGGTAGATGGCTTGAATCTCTTTTGCTAAAGATAACGGGTCTTCTGCGTCGTATAATGCACTGATGACGTCAGCAGGCTCCGTTTCATAAAAATCCTCTCCATAATGAAAAGGGTCCCATGCCTTAATGAATTGAATCATCTCTTCTACAGCTTGACTATCTTTCATCGGTATCACCGCTTATAATAAATTTTGTGATGTTTATTTTAGCACAACCAAGAATGGTTGAAAAACAGCTAGAGGTGGGTTTCATGAATTTCGACGAACAGATCATACGTAAAGGTTCAAAATCAGTGAAATGGGATCAGGCAGAGTCTTTGTTCCTGACAACAGATGCCCTTCCGATGTGGGTGGCCGATATGGATTTTAAAGCACCGCAGGTCGTCCTTGATGCATTGAAAGAGCGATTAGATCACGGTGTATTTGGCTATGCATTTCAGGATCAGGATACGCAGCAGGCAGTCGCTGGCTGGCTCAAAAGAAGACATGGATGGACAATCCAGACAGATGCCGTCACCTTCACACCAGGAATCGTAACGGCACTTAGTTTTGCTGTTCAAGCCTTTACAGCACCGCACGACGAAGTAGTTATACAGTCACCAGTGTATACACCTTTTTATCAAATGATTGAGCGAAATGGCCGTACAGTCTCAACCAATCCTTTAAAAATAGAAAACAACCGCTATATGATGGATTTTGATGATTTAGAGAAAAAACTGAGCAGACCACAAGCAAAGCTCATGTTCCTTTGCCATCCGCATAATCCGTCCGGAAGAGCATGGTCAAAAGAGGAATTAAAGCGAGTCGGAGACCTATGTGTAAAGCATGGAGTCACAGTCGTTTCAGATGAGATTCACTCGGATTTGATGCTTTACGGGAAGCAGCATGTGCCCTTCGCCAGCCTTTCTGACGACATTGCACATATCACGGTAACGTGTATTGCGCCGAGTAAAACCTTTAATCTAGCGGGGCTTCAGGCATCTGCTATTATCATTTCAGATAAAGAAAAAAGAACCCTTTTCACGAATGAAGTGCAAAGAAACGGACTGTCCAAACTGAATGCCTTTGCGATTCCAGCGATGGAAGCAGCATACCGACACGGGGATGAGTGGCTTGATGCCCTTGTTCTTTATCTCGAAGGCAATATGAAGACGGCGATGGACTATATCGACGAAAATCTTCCAAATATGCGTTATATGAAACCAGATGCTTCTTATTTATTGTGGCTGGACATTCGGGATTATCAATTCAGTCAAGCGGAATTGAAACGGAATCTGCTAAAAAAAGGGAAAGTGATCCTAGAGCTTGGCCACGTGTACGGACACGAAGGAGACGGCTTTATTCGGATGAATCTCGGCTGTCCTGCTGCAACAGTCAGAGAAGGACTGAAACGTCTCCACCAAGCGTTCACGCTATCAGCTGAATAAGACCTATACGATAGAAAGAACATCCTAACGGGTTTCTCAGCGTGTAGACAATCCCTCGCATTCTTTGTCAGTCCTGCGTGCTGGTGCTCACGAATGTCAAATTCGCTCCGCGCCAGTACTCGTCCTTCCTAGACTTCAAAGGTTTTCTATCACGCTGAAAAGAAGACAAAGGGCTAAAATCAAGATCATTTTAGCCCTTTGTCAACAATCTGAGAACATCCTAACGGGTGTTCTTTTTAAAGAAAAAAACCCTCCTTTTATCATATCTACTTTGTACATGAAATGATATAATGAGAGGAATTACAATTATTTACGAGGAGAGCATTTAAATGGAAATGTTCAAGGATTTTCTGCTCCATGTATCTTTTATTCTATTTCCAATCTTTTTATATCATGCGCTATGGTTAAGCCGGACCCCTGCTCATTTCCCAAAAACGAATAAACTGCTCATCACAGTATTCGCATCCATCTCTTCAGCACTATGTATTATGTATCCAGTTGGTTCGATTTTAGATTTGCAGACTGGGCTTCAATCCATTCCCCTTGTACTTGCTATTTTATACGGAGGATATATGGCGGGGATCGTTGCCATCTTGATAAGCATCATTGTCAAATTCGTGATGTACGGCTCTTTCTTATGGATTGGACTTATCGTTGTCCCAATTTACTTTTTTATCCCATTCCTGTTCTACCGAAAATGGCATCAATATTCGAAGCCAAATAAGCTGTTTTACGGAGTGCTTATCGGTTTATCCAAAGGATTCTTTATTTACATTGGACTTTTTGTGGTCAGCTTAATGGCATACAGCCCAGCTTTTATTATGCAGCAAAAGCTCCTTGAGTTATTTTTCTCAACTCTTTACTACATATTCTTTCTTGTGCTCAGTATCTATTCCATTGAATTCGTTAAGGAAAATGCGGAAATGAGATCACAGCTTGTCCAGTCAGAAAAACTGACCATTGTAAGTGAACTTGCTGCAAGCGTTGCCCATGAAGTACGCAATCCGCTGACAGTTGTGAGAGGCTTTATTCAATTGCTCTTTTCGAGTGATAATACAAAAGAACCACCTGCCAATAAAGATTATAAGAATCTCGTTCTGTCCGAGTTAGACCGTGCGCAGGACATTATCACGAGCTATCTTGACATTGCAAAACAAAACTATTATCAAATAGAATCTCTTAATCTCTCTAAATTACTTGAGGAATGTGCATCACTGATGACATCCTATGCGAATTTTAAATCGGTCACAATTCATCAATCCATTGAACCTGATTTATACATTCAAGGGGATGTAACGAAGATCAAGCAAGTCATGATTAATTTAATCAAAAATGCGATAGAAGCGGCTCCTGAACATGAAGGGAAAATAGAACTTTTTGCTTCAAAAGAAAATCATAAGATCTGCCTTTATTTCGTTGATAACGGTGTAGGTATGACAGAAAGCCAAATGAAAAAGCTTGGCGAACCCTATTACACCTTGAAAAATAAAGGGACTGGGCTTGGGCTGACAGTGACTTTTTCTATTATTGAAAATCACCATGGAACCATTCGTTTCAAAAGCTCGCTGCAATCTGGAACAACCGTCACCGTGAAATTTCCTGAAGATACAAGAAGAAAATGATTAATCCATTTTTTTTGTTCTTTTTTCATCTATGCGCTCCTGCTTCTTAGATGCACGAACGATGAGCCGAAAACAAATAAATGCAGCAATAAAGAAAATCACCGTGGTGATAGCCGCTGGGATGTACTCCCTTTTATCTTCAGGAAAATATAGTAGAAAAAGTACGATGAACGACATCATTCGCCATTCCCCCCCTTTTGCTCGTTTACTTCACTATATTGGCTAAAAGAAATGAAATACCTTCCGATAAGAAGGAAATGGAGGAATTTCACATGACAGACATTCAAATTGGACAAGTTGTGAAAGGTTTTTATAAAACAGGTGTATACGTTGGGGAAGTGACAGCAGTGAAACCATCGACCTATCTCGTTCAAGTAAAAGCCGTTCTGACACATCCCACTCAAGGCGACCTGCATCATCCGAAAGAAGCAGACGTGCCTTTTTTCCAAGAGAGGCGGGCTTTGGCCTATAGAGAACAAACAAATATTCCTCATCATATGGTGAAGCCTTATGATGGCGATATACCTGATTATGAAGAGTCACTGAAAGAAGCTGTAGATAAATTGAAACAAGCACTCCGTGCGGATGATTCTAAATGGGCTGAAAAATCAAGAGCGTGCCTATCTTCTCTTGAAAAAGATTATTTTCCAGAAGACGTCCGCTAATCAGCCGAATCAAAAAAATGTGAGAAATCGATCAGCTCACCAATTTTGGTTGTTTGCGGATTTTCCACATAGGCTCTGTCTTTTTCAAAAAGGGTGAACAGCTGATAAGTCGTCATGGCATCATCGAGTGCTTTATGATGCTTACCAGCTCCTTCACTGCCGTATTCCTTTGCCGCTTTTCGAAGCCCTGTCAGTGTACGGTCACCAAAAAAGGTTTTATATTCAAAAGCCAGATCCCTCAGCTTCCCCTTAAAAGGAAAGGTAATATGATTGAGCATACAATTTTGCTTCAGTACCTTCATGTCCATGTTGCCCCACGTAATAATCTCACAATTCTCTCCCCCATCAAGTGACACGAGCTTCTCGATAAACGCCTCAAATGAAATCCCGCTCTCTACATCCTCCTGCGTAATTCCGAGGAAAGATTTACAGCGCTTCGTCAGCTTCGGGAACTTTTTCGGTTTGACGTAACTAGAGAATGTGTCTATGATCGTTTCATCTGCTGCTTTCACTACCCCAGCTTCAATAATTTCAGGAAAAAAGTTTTGTGGATGATATTTTCCATCAGGCATCGTAAATTCAAAATCGACCACAAGCACCGTCTTCTGTTCCACCAGTTTCACCTCACTTTTTCGTCAGCTTTTCATTCTCATACCATTATATTAAGACGGACCTTGAAATCACTTCATTTTCGTGAAAATAATGCAGATTCACTATGCCTAACCTATTCATCTGATGAAAGATCGTTTATTTTCCTTTATAATTATTAAGGAACACGAAATAAATAAAGAAGGTGGTCTCTATCACAAACAGGAAGAAAAACTTGTACATCATGTGGTTTGTGAACTTTTTTGTATCTGCGAGTATTACAATGATCGTCCCTTTTTTATCACTTTACATAGAATCTCTTGATAGCAGCTATTCAAATGAATTTGTTCAAAGATGGAGCGGCTATGTCTTTGGGGTCACGTTTTTAACAGCCTTCCTGATTTCTCCGATTTGGGGGCGGATTGGCGACCGGCATGGCTATAAAAAGATATTATTAATTAACGGTATTGGCATCGCCACAAGTATTCTATTAATGGGGCTTGTGCACACCGTGTATCAGCTATTTGCACTAAGGCTCTTCATGGGGCTTGTCACAGGCTTTATCTCGACTTCAATGGCACTGATTTCTGCACAGACTGAAAAGGCAACTGCTGGTAAAACCCTTGGAACGATGCAGATGAGTAATGTCGCCGGAGGATTGTTTGGTCCGTTAATGGGCGGATTCATGGCAGACAGCGTCGGATTTATTTATACGTTTTTCCTCACAGCGGCTGTCATTTATGTGTCAGCTATTGTGATTATCTTCGGAGTAAAGGAACAGCCGATCCGGTCAAAAGAAGCAAAGCGAGTTTCTTACTCACGGAAGGATGTACTCATTCACATTTTCAAACAGCCTTTGCTTGTGGTCACGATGCTTTTAACGTTTATTACGCAGGTAGGGAACTTTAGCATACAGCCGCTTTTGGCTTTATACATTCATGATTTACATGGTCCTGTCAATCTCGCTTTTTATGCGGGGCTTGCTTTTTCTGCAACTGGACTTGGCAATTTGCTGTTCACGCGAAAATGGGGGGATCTCGGAGATCGAATTGGTCACGACAAGGTGCTGCTTGCCCTTCTCATCCTCTCCTCTATTTTATTCATCCCGCAAGCGATGGCGGATTCATACGTCATGTTAGTCATTTTCCGTTTCCTATACGGGATGGCACTTGGCGGAATTATTCCGTGTACGACGGCGTATATCCGGATCAAAGCACCTGCTTCTATGCAAGGGGAAGTGCTCGGATATAATGTCAGCTTCCGTTTTCTTGGGAATGTCGTCGGTCCGGTGATCGGCGGCATTGTGGCGAGTCATTACGGGATTCCAGCTGTCTTTTATGTCACTGCCGGCATTTTTCTGTTTGGTGCGTTATTTTTATGGGCGGTCCGCTCGCATGCGAAGACGAATGAAAGGAGTGTCTGATCATCTTCAGATACTCTTTTTTCTTGCGTAAAAGCCTTATTCACTAGACTTCACGCCCATTCTTTTCTAAAAATAACCTTCTCGTATTCGCAAAAGAATGGTACGATATGGCTAGAAAATTGAAGAAAGTGAGTGACCTCATGTTTCGTGCAATTATTGGTTGGTTATTACTTGCTGCCCTCATCCCATTATTTGTTCTGACTTTTTATCTATCAAAGGAAGAAGCTGCAAGTGTAAAGCCTGTTAACGAAGTGCTTGATCAAAAAATCAAGCTGGAAAAGATAGATTTTTCCCAAAACAGTTATATGTATGACCGGGATGGTTCTCTTATCTCCGAGATCGTCTCAAATGATGAGAACCGGGTGTTCGTGAAATACGATAAAATCCCTGAACCTGTGAAGGAGCTGTTCCTTCGTTCAGAGGACCGCAACTTTTATGACCATAAGGGAATTGACTTTATGGGGGTTGTTCGTGCCCTTGCTGCAAATGTTAAAAACCATGGCATCAGCCAAGGAGCGAGTACGATCACACAGCAGCTGTCCCGCAACTTATATTTAAGCCATGAACGTTCATTCAGCCGAAAGTTTACAGAGCTGCTCTATTCCTATGAACTTGAACGGAAATTCTCGAAGGATGAAATTCTCGAAAGCTATTTAAATACGATTTATTTCAGTAATGGTGTTTACGGTGTCGGTTCTGCGGCTAATTACTATTTTGATAAGCCGCTTAGTTCTTTAACACTTGCACAAATGGCATTTATCTCTGCTATTCCAAACAACCCAACACTGTATGACCCATTAAAGCAGTTCAAGCACACAAAGAAACGCCAAGAACGACTGCTTGGTATTTTGAAGAAAGATGGCGTCATCACCAAAAAGCAATACAAAAAAGCCGTCAAAGAAAAAATCAGCCTTTCTTTAAGTGAAAAGAAAAACCTATACCCTGATTATGTGACATATGCCAATGAAGAGTTTACCGATCTTGTGTCTGATCAGGAGGGCTTTACAAAACGATTGAAGAAAGCCAAAACAACTGAAGCGAAAAAGGCGATTCAAAAAGAATTATCTGAAAAGGTCAGTGCCCTGCTCCAGGATGGTGTGAAAATTTATACGGCGCTTGATCCTTCCTTACAGCAAAGAGCCGTCTATCAGCTCAATGCTCAATTGCCTTACCAAGGTGTGGAAGGCGGATCAGCCGTCATTAATCATGAAACGCATCAAATTGTTGCACTTGCTGGCGGGAAAAACTATAAGAAATTTGATTTTAACTACGCTTATCAAGCGCAAAGACAGCCTGGTTCTGCAATTAAACCGCTTTTAGACTATGCACCTTATATTGATCAAACCGGCGCAACGGCTTCAAGCACCATCAGTGCCGGCAAGTTTTGCAGCAGCGGATACTGTCCGCAGAACTATAATCATAAAACGTATGGTACAGTCACACTTGAAACAGCCTTTAAACATTCTTACAATACCCCTGCGATCCGAATGCTGGATACAGTAGGTGTCAAAAAAGGCTTCAGCTATTTAGAGAAGTTCTCATTTGAGCATATTGTAGCGGATGATTACCGCCTTCCTTCTGCACTTGGCGGATTTACGAAAGGCTTCTCACCGCTAGAAATAACAGATGCATATACCGTCTTTGGCAACCAAGGAGCCTACACACAAAGTCATTCGATCACAAAAGTGACAGACTTAAACGGTAAGACCCTTTACAAGTGGAAAGAGTCGCCAAAGCAAGTATATTCTCAGCGTACAAATGAAACGATGCGTAAGCTGCTTACCTCCGTTGTGAAAAGTGGGACAGGGAAAAAAGCGAATTTCAATGCCCCTTACATCGGTGGTAAAACAGGGACATCCAATGACTACAAAGATATTTGGTTTGTGGGACTGACAGATCAGTACACAATGGGTGTCTGGGTCGGAAGAGATAGAGGAACGGTCGAATCGATTTACAATTCAAGCCCGCACTTACGTATTTGGAAAAATACGATGCAATACGCCAGATAAACAGGAGGTTTGATTGCGATGCATTCAACACATCCACCCCATTTAATTTTATTTGACGGTGTCTGCAACGTGTGCAGCGGCGCTGTTCAGTTTGTGATTAAGCGCGATCCGAATGAACGGATGATGTTCGCTTCATTACAATCAGATACAGGGCAGCGTATTTTAAAGGAAAACGGTTTGCCTTTAGATGAGTTCAATTCATTCATTTATATCGAAAAAGGGACCCTGTATACGAAATCGACAGGCATCTTAAAAGCCGCGCGGCATTTAAAAGGAATCTACAGATGGAGCTTTTTACTCCTTGCCATACCTCGCCCAATCCGTGATTGGTTTTATCAGCTGATGGCAAAAAATCGCTATAAATGGTTTGGTCAAAAAACATCTTGTATGATGCCTACACCCGATATTCAAAAGCGGTTTCTTTCATAAAAAAAGCATCCTCCATCATTGGAGGATGCTTTCTTTGTCTGCTTATGAAGGCAGACTTGCCATCACACTGTTATAAAGCTTAATAAATAAGTACAAAATACCGATCAAAAACGTCGCCCAAAACAGCAGAATAAACATCATAAACCCAATCAAATTCAGCATAGAAAGCGATTGATAAATGCGAACCACAACCCAGATAAAATAGACAAGACTTGCTAATGCAAAAAGTCCAACAAGCAGAATGAGCTGCTGCGTCAACAGAAATGCAAGTAAGCTGGCAAATAAATAAACAACGGATGCAATCCGAATTTTCTTTAAGTTCTCCCCTTCAGGGTCCTTAGCGAAAAAGAGCAGCGCCAGCTCTAATACCGTATCTGCAATCAGTTTTAAGGCAGATAAGATCATAAAATAAACAAGTGCAAAAGCAGCAAAGAGAGCAAGACGAATGCCCTGTTCAGAGAAAAATTCAAGCATTCCTTTTAAAATGCCTGCTTGAGTCAAGAAATCAGTCGTGATACCTACTGTGAAAATCGAAAAAGCAGAGCTGAATAGTAAAATTGAAATCAGCGGAAAATATCCAGTCAAATATGTATTTTTCATAAATAGATCCTTTCTCATAAGCTCACATTTATTATGGCTCACTTAAAACGGATTGACAAGATGCTTTCAAAGTAAACTGACAGCAAAATCAAATTTATGATTTTGCACGTACATTCCTTCACAAACTTACATTTTCCCGTTAAAGTATTACTGTTACGAAAAAATCGTGCGTTAGGGGTATACTCGTGAAAAAAACTTTAAGACTGCAAACACGGCTGACGATCTTTGTGTGCATCGTTGTCCTGATCTCCCTTTGTATCACATTCTTTACGATATGGTCGGAAACAGCCAAGAACATCCATCAGCAGGAACGTGACATTGCTCTCTCTACTGCCAAAATGGTCGCAGAGGCACCGATCACCGCACAATCATTAGAAAATCATTCATATTCCGCATTACGAAAATATACAACAAGTGTTCAGCAAATCACCAAAACCGAATTCGTTGTCGTCATGGATATGAACGGTATCCGCAAAACACACCCGAATCCGCAGAAGATTGGAAAGCGGTTTGCCGGCGGTGATGAAAAAGCAGCATTACAGGGGAAAGAACATATTAGTACGGCTTCTGGAACACTCGGCAGATCCATGCGTGCTTTTGTTCCTGTTTATGATCAAAATGGAAAGCAGCTTGGGGCTGTGGCCGTCGGGATTACGTTAAAGGAAATTGACTTGATTATTCATCAAAGCTTACTTCCACTCTACTTCGTCACATCACTCAGCCTTCTATCTGGCATCATCGGGGCACTCATTGTGGCAAGAAAAGTGAAGAAGATTATGTTTGGACTTGAACCGGATGAGATCGCCACATTGTTAAAAGAACGAAGTGCCATGCTAGAATCAACAAAAGAAGGGATTCTTGCCGTCGATCAGCACGGTAAAATCAAACTGGCCAATGCAGAGGCAAAACGGCTCTTTCATAATATGGGCATTATGGTTGATCCTAGAGAACAAGATGTTCAAACTCTCCTCCCTTCAAGCGGCTTAAAACAGGTCATTG
The DNA here is from genome assembly GCF_038593345.1 of Bacillus sp. FSL M8-0350. Lineage (NCBI taxonomy): Bacteria > Bacillati > Bacillota > Bacilli > Caryophanales > Bacillaceae > Bacillus > Bacillus sp. FSL M8-0350. The sequence goes on from NZ_CP151985.1 coordinate 2,960,681, forward strand.
AAACACGCAAGCCGCTGCTTGATCGTGACGTGAGAATGAATGGACTGGAGCTCGTCTTTAATGAAGTGCCAATTACGGTAAAAGGTGAAATTGTCGGAGCCATCGCCACCTTCCGTGACAAAACAGAAGTGAAACATCTGGCTGAACAGCTTAGCGGGGTCAAAATGTATGCGAATGCGCTCCGTGCCCAGTCACATGAATTTATGAACAAGCTGCATGTCATTTTAGGATTGGTTCAGCTCAAAAACTACGATGATCTTGGCACCTATATCAAAGATATTGCGATCTATCAGCAAACGGAAACAAATGAAATCATCAACCATGTAAAAAACTCTGTTTTAGCAGGATTTTTACTAGGAAAACAAAGCTATATCAGGGAACAAGGCGCTGCCTTGGAGGTTATTTGCAGCACACAAGTGCCAAATACGGAGGACCCGGCAGTGACGCATGATCTCATTACCGTGATTGGCAACTTGTTAAATAACGCACTCGATGCTGTTTCACATACTGACACGAAAAACATCTCGATCTCCTTCAGATACATCCATGAGCAGCTTCACATTGAAATCACGGACACAGGTGTTGGTCTCACGAAAGAAGAACAAGACATCATGTTTGATCAAGGCTTTTCAACTAAAGGAGAAGACCGAGGGTTCGGACTCTACTTCGTTGACCAAAGCATCAAGAAATTGAACGGACATATGATTGTCACGAGTGAAAAAGGAGAAGGAACGACCTTTAGTCTCCGCATTCCATATAAACAAAAGGAGGATTCACATGATTAATGTGTTAATAGTAGAAGATGATCCAATGGTTGGGGAGCTGAACAAACGCTACCTGACCCAAATCGACGGCTTTGAGTTAAAGGGGATTGCCACCTCCTTTCAGCAGGCACTTGAAGTGTTAAAAACAGAAGTCATACACCTCGTCCTGCTCGATATTTATATGCCTGGTCAAAATGGACTGGCATTACTAACAGAAATTCGCCAGCAAAATCATGCCGTTGATGTCATTGTCATTTCGGCTGCAAATGAAGTCGATGTTGTACAGCAAACGATGCGAAACGGAGCAGTTGATTATTTAATTAAGCCTTTTGAGTTCGAACGATTCCAATCAGCACTGGCAGAGTACAAACGGAAACACGCCCTGTATCAATCCATGAACAGCATTTCGCAAAATGATTTAGATGCGAAGCTTTTTCATAAAAAAGCAGAGGCGGAAAAAGTCCTCTTGCCAAAAGGACTGACCAAAAGCACACTTAAACTCATCTGGACAAGCATTCAATCATTTGGCCAGCAGGCTTTCACAACTGAAGACCTAGCCAATCATACAGAAATCTCTCAAGTCTCCATTAGAAAATACTTGAAGTTCCTTGAGGATATCGAAGTGGTGGATGTTGAAATGGCATATGGGACAATTGGACGTCCTGTTTTCCAATATAAACTGAACACGAGCAATATGAATTTGATTCAGCAATATCTTTAAAATACTACATCTGACCTTTCACAAAGGCCAGATGTTTTTTTATGGCATACGATGTAACAAACCCCTTGATATCAGTAGTTCTGCTGTAGCGGAGCACATCACAAAAGCGGCATTATATCATATTTCAGCAGATAAAAAGACATCAAATAAAGCCATTTAACATTTTTTTAAAAATAAAACAAATTTCTATTTATTTATTCGATCGGAAATGATAAATTATGATTGATTAGTTCAACGAGATATAAGTCTGATGTCTTACATCTTCTCTCCTGCCCTCCATAAGTTTCATGAGAAAGCAGGATAAAATACCCTCTTCAGAAGGGTGAGAAGTGATAGTTCGGTCTTTTTTCGCGAGACTTTTCTGAAACTTTTAAATTTTATAGGGGGTTATGTTTTGAAGAAGCGCAAAATTGGACTAGCATTGTCCTTAGTCGTAGCAGCAGGAACCATCCTTGGAGCATGCGGCAACTCTGGCTCAAACAGCGGTGAAAGCAAAAAAGATAAAGATCAATTCACTGTTGCAATGGTAACTGATGTCGGTGGTGTCGATGACAAATCGTTTAACCAATCAGCTTGGGAAGGTTTACAAGCATTTGGGAAAGACAACAATCTAAAAAAAGGTAAAAACGGCTTTGATTACTTACAATCTAAATCAGATGCTGACTATACAACAAACTTAAACACACTTGCTCGTGAGAAATTCGACTTGATTTACGGAATTGGTTTCTTAATGGAAGATGCTATTTCTGAAATTGCGGATCAACGTAAGAAAAACCACTTTGCGATCGTTGATGCAGTCGTGAAAAAAGACAACGTAGCCAGCATTGTATTTAACGAAAACGAAGGATCATTCCTTGTGGGTGTTGCGGCTGCTCTTTCTACAAAATCAAACAAAATTGGATTCGTAGGCGGCGTTGATTCTGAATTAGTCAGAAAATTCGAAGTTGGCTTCCGCGCAGGTGTTGAAGCAGCTAATCCGAAAGCAAAAGTTGAAGTGAAATATGCCGGTGCATTCGATAAGGCTGACATCGGGAAAGCAACAGCTGAAAGCATGTACAAATCTGGCGTCGACATCATCTATCATGCTGCTGGCGGCACTGGAACTGGTGTCTTCACAGAAGCGAAAAACCTGAAAAAAGCAGATCCTAACCGTAAAGTTTGGGTTATCGGTGTAGATAAAGACCAGTATGACGAAGGAAAAGTACCTGGAACAAAACAAAGTGTCACCCTTACTTCTATGGTTAAGAAAGTAGACACAGCGGTACAAGACTTAACAACGAAAGCAAAAGAAGGTAAGTTCCCTGGCGGCGAAGTGATCACATACGGTCTGAAAGAAGGCGCTCTTGACATCTCTCCATCTAAGGAAAACCTTGATAAAGATGTATTAAAGAAAGTTGAAGAATGGAAACAAAAAATCATCAAGGGTGAAGTGAAAATCCCTGCAACACGTGATGAACTAAAAGATTTTAAAGCTTAATTTGAGCAGCGGGATAAGCGCGCCTTATCCCCTTGCCTCTCCTTTACCTCCTCTTTATTCGTAAAAGGTGGTAAAAGAAAAGCTGCAGCCTCGTTTTGCAGCTTTTCTTTTGCTAGTTTTTATCTTCATCAGCACCCTAAAAAAGGAGCGGTTAAACCTGTGGATTATGTCATTGAAATGTTGAATATACGCAAAGAATTCCCTGGCATTGTAGCAAACGACAACATTACGCTGCAGCTAAAAAAGGGCGAAATTCATGCGCTGCTTGGTGAAAACGGCGCTGGAAAATCAACGCTCATGAACGTGCTTTTCGGACTGTACCAGCCTGAAAAAGGTGAAATCAAGGTACACGGAAAACCTGTGACCATCTCTAGTCCAAATGATGCTAGTGATTTAGGCATCGGAATGGTGCATCAGCACTTTATGCTTGTCGATACCTTCACTGTCGCTGAAAACATCATTTTAGGTAAAGAGCCCAGGAAGTTTGGAAAGATTGACAAAGAACAAGCCATACAGCAAGTACAAGAGCTTTCTGACCGCTATGGTTTGAAAATAGATCCTGCCGCAAAAGTATCTGACATCTCTGTCGGCATGCAGCAGCGTGCAGAAATCTTAAAAACACTTTACCGCGGCGCTGACATTTTGATCTTCGACGAACCAACGGCCGTTTTAACACCTCAAGAAATCAAAGAACTCATACAAATTATGAAAAACTTAATCAATGAAGGCAAATCCATTATTTTAATCACCCATAAGCTGAAAGAAATTATGGATGCCTGTCATCGCGTGACCATTATCCGAAAAGGCCAAGGCATTCGTACACTTGATGTGGCAAGCACAAATAAAGATGAACTTGCAAGCCTCATGGTTGGTCGTGAAGTGTCATTTAAAACAGATAAAAAAGCTGCTTCTCCAGCTGAGGAAGTTCTTCAAATTCAAGACCTCACAGTAAAAGACGCCAGAGGAATTGAAGCCGTCAAACAGTTGAACCTCTCAGTGAAGGCTGGCGAAATTGTCGGAATTGCTGGGGTAGATGGCAATGGCCAGTCTGAATTAATTGAAGCCATTACCGGTCTAAAGAAATCAGAATCTGGCACGATCATGCTAAACGGGAAAGCCATTCAAAATCTCCCGCCTCGTAAAGTGACCGAATCCGGGATTGGACATATTCCTCAGGATCGTCATAAACATGGACTTGTACTCGATTTTTCAATTGGAGAAAACATTTCCTTACAAACGTATTATCAGCGTCCGTATTCAAAATTCGGCTTATTGAATATGAAAAAGATTTATCAAAAAGCAAAACGAATCATTGCGGAATATGACGTCAGAACACCGAGTGAATATACAGAAGCGCGCGCTCTGTCAGGCGGTAACCAGCAAAAAGCCATTATCGGCCGTGAAGTTGACCGCAATCCTGATTTATTAATTGCCGCTCAGCCGACACGTGGACTTGATGTTGGTGCGATTGAATTTGTTCATAAACGTCTAATCGAGCAAAGAGACGCAGGCAAAGCCGTTTTGCTCATCTCCTTTGAGCTTGATGAAATTATCAATGTCAGTGATAAGATCGCTGTTATTTTCGAAGGCAGCATTGTCGCCATTGTTGATCCAAAAGAAACAACAGAGCAAGAGCTTGGTCTATTAATGGCTGGAAGTACGCAACAGGAAGTGGGGAAAGAAGCAAATGTCTAATCGCTTAACAAATCTGCTGATTCCGCTTATAGCCATTGTACTTGGTCTTTTGGTTGGGGCCATTATTATGATGGCAAGCGGTTATAGTGTCACCGAAGGCTATAGCGCCCTTTGGAATGGCGTTTTCGGTGAAACCTATTATATGGGAGAAACCATCAGGCAAGTGACACCTTATATTTTATCAGGGCTTGCTGTTGCCTTTGCATTTCGGACAGGCCTGTTTAATATCGGTGTAGAAGGTCAAATGCTTGTTGGCTGGGTAGCTGCTGTATGGATTGGAACAACAGTCCATGCACCTATGTATATTCATCTGCCGCTTGCACTCATCACCGCAGCTGCTGCAGGTGCTTTATGGGGCTTTATTCCTGGATTTTTAAAAGCTCGTTTTTATGTGCATGAGGTCATCGTTACTATCATGATGAACTACATCGCCCTTCATGTCACAAACTATTTAATCTCAAATGTCTTAACAGATAATAAAGATAAAACAGATAAAATTGATGCCACTGCGTCGCTCCGCTCTGGATTTTTTGAGCAGATCACTGATTTTTCCCGAATGCATAACGGTATTTTTGTTGCCATTATTGCTGCGGTCGTAATGTGGATCATTATTCAAAAAACGTCTAAAGGGTTTGAATTACGAGCAGTTGGTATGAACCAGCAGGCATCACATTATGCTGGTATGAACGTTCGCCGCAATATCATTTATGCGATGCTCATTTCAGGTGCTTTTGCAGGTCTTGCAGGCGCTATGGAAGGTCTTGGTACATTTGAATATGCTTCTATTAAAGGCTCGTTTACAGGCGTAGGTTTTGATGGAATTGCAGTCGCTTTATTAGGTGGAAATACGGCTGTTGGTGTTGTCCTTGCTGCATTATTGCTTGGTGGATTGAAGGTCGGTGCATTAAATATGCCGCTTGAATCAGGCGTACCGACTGAGGTTGTTGATATTGTCATTGCGATCATCATTCTTTTCGTCGCCTCAAGCTATATTATCCGTCTTGTGATTCAACAAATGAAGAAAAAGGGGGGAAAATAAGTGGGATTTCTGCAAATACTTGAAATCATCGTCCCAGCTACACTTGTTTATGCTGCACCACTTATTTTAACCGCTCTTGGAGGCGTCTTTTCAGAAAGATCAGGTGTCGTCAATATCGGTCTTGAAGGGTTGATGGTCGTCGGAGCATTTTCAAGCATTATTTTTAACTTATTTTTTGCTGATACGTTTGGAGCCTTGACCCCGTGGCTTGGGCTTCTCGTCGGAATGGCCGTTGGCGGTTTGTTCTCACTGATTCATGCAGTGGCGACCATTACCTTCCGAGCTGATCAAACGGTCAGTGGTGTGGCCATTAACATGCTGGCACTTGGCGCAACATTGTTTGTCGTCAAACTGATTTATGGGAAAGCACAAACTGATAAAATTACAGAGCCTTTCTATAAAGGAGATATCCCCCTTTTAAGTGACATTCCGATCATTGGTGATATTTTCTTTAAAGATGTTTATTATACGTCTATACTCGCCTTAGCTCTTGCGGTTGTTGCTTGGTTTGTTTTATTTAAAATGCCGTTTGGTCTTCGTCTTCGTGCAGTCGGAGAGCACCCAATGGCAGCTGATACAATGGGTATCAAAGTGTATCGGATGCGTTATATCGCTGTTTTCATTAGTGGACTGTTTGGCGGTCTTGGCGGAGCTGTTTATGCCTCAACGATCGCGCTTGATTTCTCACATGCCACCATTACTGGACAAGGCTTCATCGCACTAGCTGCGCTTGTATTCGGTAAATGGCATCCATTTGGCGCAATGGGCGCTGCTTTATTCTTTGGATTTGCTCAAAGTTTAAGCATCATTGGCTCTCTCCTGCCACTGTTCCAAGATATACCGAATGTGTATATGCTCATAGCACCATATGTGCTCACCATTTTAGCACTTACTGGCTTCATCGGACGTGCCGATGCACCGAAAGCACTTGGTACGCCTTATCTAAAAGGAAAACGATAAATACGATGTATGATCAATCCCCTGAAGGACAAACTATCTTCAGGGGATTTTTGTATGATAAAAAACTCAAAAATTCCTGTTTATTTTACTTTTATTACACTTATTTTAGTTTAATAAATAGAAGAGTGTCATTGAATCTTCTACAATTGAGACAAATAGCATTTGGGGGTGTTTATGTGGCTAATGCACAACAATTGAAATCGATTACAGACGATTCTGACAATAATAAAAGCGTTTTCCGTAAGATCATGTCTTGGAAAATTGGTATTATTGATCTACCTGTGTATTTAGTACTTGCAGCGATTATTTTAACTGCCGCTTATTTTAATAAAATTCCAGCAAATATGCTTGGTGGTTTCGCTGTTATTATGATTTTGGGGATTTTCCTTGGAGATGTAGGACAACGTATTCCAATCTTAAAAGATATTGGTGGACCGGCGATTCTTTCTTTATTCGTACCATCGTTCCTGGTCTTTTTTAATGTTCTGAATCCGAACTCATTGGAAGCGGTTACGTCTCTTATGAAAACGTCGAACTTCCTTTACTTCTATATTTCTGCTCTTGTAGTAGGTAGTATTCTTGGGATGCAGCGAACTGTTTTAGTACAAGGCCTTATTCGTATGTTTGTTCCTCTAGTTGCAGGTACAATTGCAGCTGTGAGTGCTGGTATCCTTGTTGGCCTTTTAGTTGGTTACACACCGCATCATTCATTCTTCTTTATTATTGTACCGATTATTGCCGGTGGTGTTGGTGAAGGGATTTTGCCATTATCTATCGCTTATTCACAAATTCTTGATGTGTCAGCAGAGTCATTAATTTCTCAATTAATTCCTGCGGCTGTCATTGGGAACGTCATTGCCATTATCTGTGCTGGCGCAATGAAAAAGCTTGGTGAGAAACGTCCTGAACTGAACGGGAATGGCCGTCTTGTGAAATCTAAAGAAGCAAACGAAATTTTCGAGCAGCCAGATATGGATGCAAAAGTTGATTTCGGGTTAATGGGTGCTGGTGTACTCGTTGCTTGTACAACCTTCATCTTTGGTGGTTTGTTAGAAAGCTTTGTTCATATTCCAGGTCCAATCTTAATGATTGTTCTTGCTGCTTTAATCAAATACTTAAACGTGATGCCTCAGCATCTTCAAAATGGCTCACAGCAGTTCTACAAGTTTGTATCAAGAAGTTTTACATGGCCGCTAATGGTTGGTCTCGGTATTCTGTACATTCCACTTGATGATGTAGCAACTGTCATCTCCATTCCATTCGTATGCGTATGTATCGCTGTTGTACTCGCAATGGTTGGTTCTGGTTACTTCGTTGGAAAACTAATGAACATGTATCCAGTAGAATCAGCTATTGTCACTGGCTGTCACAGCGGACTTGGCGGTACTGGTGACGTTGCCATTCTTTCAGCTTCTGGAAGAATGGGTCTTATGCCTTTCGCACAAGTATCTACACGGCTTGGCGGAGCAGCAACAGTCATCTGTGCAACGATCTTACTCAGAATGTTTAGTTAAACATTCACACATAAAAAGCATGGGCTCTCACATGGACCCATGCTTTTTTTATATTTCTTTTCTCCTATAGGATCTTATTCATCAGCTAATACAATTCGTAAATATTCCCTGGGCTGAAAAGGATACAGCTTGGTTTCTTGATAGCTCATGTGAAGAAGATGCTCAGAAAACAGCGGCCATTCACTCCCGGCCTGCCACCTTTTTTGATCATTTCGGTCGATCAAGAATGCTCCTCCTAAAATCGTGCAGAATAGGCTTAAGCTGATGGCGATCTTTCGTTTCATTTGATCAGCTCCTTTAAGAAAAGCATGTACGAAAAACAAAACAATATACAATGAGTATCATTTTTGATAAAATTATTTTGTGGTCAAAAGAACCTAAAACAAATACAGTTTGCTTGAAATCGTTTCAAACCAATGCACTATGGCTGTATTTACGCTATAATTTTAATTACCAGTTCTTTAGAACGTGAATTTATATTGATCAAAGGAGGTTCATTTTCTTGCAGCTTATTCACTTCGCCATCCTATCACCTTTTTTACTCGCTTTTGTTGTACCTTTCCTTTACAAATATGTGAGACGTATACATACAGGATGGTTTGTTCTCATCTTGCCGATTCTTTTATTTACCTATTTCATCCAAATGTTACATATCACTTCGAATGGACGAACGCTTTTCTCACAGGCTGAATGGATTCCATCTTTAGGGATGAATTTCACTGTGTATGTCGATGGTCTCAGCCTGTTATTTGCTTTATTAATTACAGGTATCGGCTCACTAGTGGTGCTGTACAGTATTTTCTACTTATCAAAGGAAAAAGAACAGCTTGGCTCTTTCTACACGTATTTGCTCATGTTTATGACCGCGATGCTGGGTGTCGTTCTTTCTGACAACATGGTCGTTCTATACTTGTTTTGGGAGTTAACGAGTATCTCTTCCTTCCTCTTAATTGGGTATTGGTATAAGCGGGACCGCTCTAGGTATGGAGCAACGAAATCACTGCTTATTACTGTTTTTGGCGGATTAGCTATGCTTGGCGGCTTCATCCTCATTTACCTGATTACTGATTCATTCAGTATTCGTGAAGCAGTGAATCAGCTTCAGCTCATTATGGCATCACCTTACTTTATCCCTGCCATGATCCTAATCTTACTAGGTGCCTTTACGAAATCAGCGCAGTTCCCATTCTATATCTGGCTGCCTGATGCAATGGAAGCACCGACCCCTGTGAGCAGTTATCTGCATTCTGCTACGATGGTGAAAGCCGGTATTTATCTTGTTGCCCGCTTCAGTCCAATCTTTGCTATATCAGAGGTATGGTTCTGGACCATTTCCATCGTGGGACTTGTCACATTATTCTGGGGATCATTCCACGCCGTCCGGCAAAACGATTTGAAAGCCATTCTGGCCTATTCGACAGTGAGTCAGCTCGGCATGATTATGCTCATGCTTGGCGTCGGCGCAGCTGCGATTCATGAAAACAATCCTGCCTTTTTTGGCGCAGCCGTTCTTGCAGCTATTTTTCACCTCATTAACCATGCTACGTTTAAAGGCAGTCTCTTTATGGCAGCTGGTATTATCGATCATGAAACAGGAACTCGTGACATTCGGAAATTAGGCGGATTAATGACGATCATGCCGATTACCTTCACCATTACGTTAATCGGTACATTTTCAATGGCCGGATTACCGCCATTTAACGGTTTCTTAAGTAAAGAGCTATTTTTCACAAGTATGATACGGATTTCCGATATCAGCTTTACGGACGTTTCAACATGGGGTGCCATCTTCCCAGCACTCGCTTGGCTCGCTAGTGTCTTTACGTTCATTTATAGTATGATGCTCCTCTTTAAAACTTTTAGAGGCCGTCTGAATATAGACCAATTGGAGAAAAAACCGCATGAAGCACCGATCGGCATGCTCATTCCGCCCATCATTCTAGCTGCACTTGTGGTCACCTTCTTCTTTTTCCCTAATATTCTTGCCTATTCTGTCATTGAACCCGCAATTGCGGCGATCATTCCTGAAGCGATTGAAACAGGAAGCCGGTTTTCTGTAAAAATTGAAGCATGGCATGGCTTCCAGCCAGAACTCTATATGACAATAGGTGTTGTTGTACTCGGCACAATCGGCTACTTGACGCTTTCAAAATGGCGTCCAATATACAACATCTTTAAGGAAAAATGGTCATTTAACGCTTTATACGACCGCTCTCTTATCGGTTTGGAAAAAGGTTCATACCGCCTGACAAACAGTTATATGACTGGTTTTCTTCGTGACTATCTTGTCTATGTGTTTGGGTTCATGATTATCGTCATTGGCGGCGTGATGTTTTATCAGCAGGCCTTTTCATTTCAAACAGATCAGGCTGCCTCAATTGGCACGTATGAGGTGATTCTTTCACTTGTGATGGTGGCGGCGACGATTGCCACAGTATTCGCAAGCTCACGATTAACAGCTATTATTGCTCTAGGTGTCATGGGCTACACGCTGTCACTATTCTTCGTGATTTTCAGAGCACCTGACCTTGCGCTGACGCAGTTGATTATTGAAACGATTTCAGTCGCACTGTTTTTGCTTTGCTTCTATCATTTGCCGAAGCTGAGCTTAAAGCAAAAAACGAGAAGATTCAAAATGACCAATTTCATCATTTCTTTAGGTGTTGGGGTTGTTGTCACTTGTCTAGCCTTCGCTTCCACAAGTCAGCAGTCACTTGACACCATCTCAACTTACTTTATTGAAAACAGCTACAAACTTGCTGGCGGTGACAATATTGTCAATGTCATTCTTGTAGATTTCAGGGGCTTTGATACCCTTTTTGAAATTACCGTGCTCGCCATTGCGGCACTTGGTATTTATGGGTTATTAAAAACACAAGTAAAACGGAAGAGAGGTGTGCGGCGATGAGAAAGATTGATACGAATGATATGCTTTTGCAAGTCACAACAAAAATCACAGCATTCATCATCTTGCTTTTCTCCCTTCACCTATTTCTTGCAGGACATAACAATCCTGGCGGCGGATTCATTGGCGGCCTGATGAGTGCTGCGGCTGTCGTTCTTCTGCTTTTAGCCTATGATCTGAAAACAGTAAGACGCATTTTGCCATTTGACTTTATTTATGTAACTGGAGCCGGTTTGCTCGTTGCGATCCTGACAGGTATGGGATCCTTTCTATTCGGTGCACCTTTTCTATCCCATGCATTTGATTATTTCCAATTACCGTTTTTAGGAAAAACAGAACTAGCGACAGCCGTCCTGTTTGATATCGGTGTGTATTTGGTTGTTGTCGGTGTCACCATGACCATTATTCAAATGATTGGAGAGAAGGAATAATGGAATTTCTAATGTCTATTATCGTCGGAATTATTTTTATGGCGGCGACCTATTTGATGCTGTCAAAGAGCCTTCTGCGGGTCATCGTCGGTACTGCTGTTTTGAGTCACGGCGTCCACTTGCTTCTTTTAACAATGGGCGGTTTAAAAAAAGGAGCGCCTCCCGTTCTAAAAGAGGGGCTCACATCCTATGTAGATCCATTACCACAAGCATTAATTTTAACAGCCATTGTCATTGCTTTTGGTGTGACATCCTTATTACTTGTCATGGCCTTCCGTGCCTTCCAAGAGCTGCGAACAGATGACATGGATCAAATGAGAGGAAATGATCAGCATGAATAATCTCGTGATCCTGCCTATTTTAATTCCATTACTAGCTGCTACACTGTTGATCTTTATGAATAAAAACATCATGCTGTCAAGAGTCTTTAGTGTCTTGGCATCTCTTTCAGCCATTATATGTAATGCATATTTGGTTCAAACGATTTTCACAAATGGGATACAAACCCTTTATTTGGGCGGCTGGAAAGCACCATTTGGGATTGCCCTTGTGGCCGATCAATTTGCTGCACTCCTTGTACTGACCGCTTCCGTTGTCGGGCTTGTGACAGTCCTCTTCTCCTTTCAAACGATTGGAAAAGAAAGAGAGCGTCTCTTCTATTATTCTGGCGTACAGTTTTTGTTAGCTGGCGTGAGCGGAGCCTTTTTAACGGGAGATATTTTCAACCTGTTTGTATTCTTTGAATTACTGCTGATGGCATCTTATATGCTTATTGTATTAGGCGGATCAAAGCCTCAGCTTCGTGAATCACTCAAATATATTGTGTTTAATATCATCTCGTCGGCATTATTTATTGTCGGAGTCGCCTGTTTATATGCAGTGACGGGTACACTCAATATGGCTGATTTAAGTGTGAAAATAGCTGAATCAGGGCAAACAGGGCTAATCACTGTTATTTCCATCCTGTTCCTCATTGTATTCGGCTTAAAAGCTGGGATCTTCCCGCTTTATTTCTGGCTGCCAGGATCGTATCACGCGCCGCCAGCAGCGATTTCAGCTCTATTTGGGGCTTTGCTGACAAAGGTTGGCTTATATGCGATAGCCAGAGTCTTTACATTAATTTTTATACACGATACAGGCTTCACCCATACACTCATGGCGTGGCTTGCCGCACTGACGGTGATATTCGGTGTGATAGGCTCGATCGCCTATTCTGATGTGCAGAAGATCGTGATTTATAACATTGTCACAGCTGTTGGGGTCATTTTGTTTGGATTTGCAGCCAACACACCTGCATCACTCCAAGGTGCCATTTATTATCTCATTCACGACATGGTGATCAAAGGGGCTTTATTTATGCTGGCAGGTGCCCTCTTTGTGTATGCTGGTACAAATCAACTGAAAAAAATGGGCGGACTGATTCAATCCCAGCCTCTATTAGGATGGATGTTCTTCATATCGGCTTTATCGCTTGCAGGAATTCCGCCGCTGAGTGGCTTTGTTGGAAAACTAAAAATTGTGGAAGGTGGATTTTCTGCTGGACACATGACGTTTTCTATCCTGGTCTTACTGTCCAGTCTTCTTGTCCTCTACTCTATTATGAAGATTTTCATGTCCGCATTTTGGGGCGAGGAACAGGATATGCGAAGAAGAAAGCCGTCAATTAAAGGAATGGTGTACCCTGGCGTACTGCTTGTCGTCTTATCGCTTGCCATTGGGTTAGGGACAGAGTTCATTGCCCCTTATATCAATCAAGCAGCGGAAATGCTCTCTACACCAGAAAAATATATTCAAGCTGTGCTGAAGGAGTAGATGAACATGGCCTTTCAAATATTACTAAACGCACTCCTCGCCTTTACATGGATGTTTATGAATGATACATACAGAGCCGCAGACTTTGTATCAGGTTTTGCATTAGGGATGATCGCCATTTTTATGCTGCGTCGATTTTTCCCGCAGCGTTTTTACGGCTATGCCCTTTATGCGATTTTCAAGCTGATCATCATTTTTATTCGCGAGCTGCTTCTTGCCAATTTAAGTGTATTAAAGACCGTATTATCTCCAAAGCTCACGATTAAGCCCGGTATTTTCGCCTTTCGTACGGACTTGAAAACAGATTGGGAAATCACCATACTGGCAAATATGATTACATTGACACCAGGTACACTAGTGATTGATATTTCCGATGATCGGTCCATTTTATACATTCATGCGATGGATATTGAAGATGCTGAAAAAGCCATTCACGATATCCGGGTTTCATTTGAAAAAGCGATTCAGGAGGTGAGCGGTAAGTAATGGAACTCATTTTGCAAATGTCACTTGGCATTCTTGCGCTGTCTACTTTGCTCTTTGTGATACGAGTGATCAAAGGTCCCTCTATTCCTGATCGCGTGAGTGCACTTGATGCGATAGGAATCAATTTAATTGGGATGACAGCCATCGTTTCAATTTTACTGAAAACCACTGCATTCTTTGAGATTATTTTACTGCTCGGCATCCTTGCCTTTATCGGTACTGTCGCTTTTTCCAAATTCCTTGAGAAAGGGGAAGTGATTGAAAATGATCGTCATCGCTAAAGCCATCGTGATTTTCTTTATCCTGCTAGGCGCTATCCTCTGTTTGATTTCAGCCATTGGTGTCCTTCGCCTGCCGGATGTTTACACACGTATGCATGCTGCATCAAAAGCATCGACCCTTGGCGTTGTTCTGATTTTAGTAGGTGTGTTTTTTCACGAATGGTTTCTTGCAGGCGTTATTTCTGCAAAAATCCTTCTCGGGATCGTATTCATCTTCCTGACAGCACCAGTCGGCGCGCACTTGATCGGAAGAGCCGCGTACAATACTGGTGTTAAGCTCGACAAGCGCAGTGTCCAAGATGATTATGGCGGTTTCCGTAACTTTGTGATTAAGCGAAAAGAAGATTCTTATTTATAAAAAGCAAAAAAGAATGGCCTGCCATGTTGGGCCATTCTTTTTTTATCGCTCAACAGCATACAAAAAAAGCTTCCGCTGCACCGGGAGCTTTTTTATATGCGATCAATGACAGCAAGTGTGCATCTTGACGTACAGATGTGCCGGTCTCGATCATCTTTTATATCGATTTGAAATACCATTGTACGCCGTCCTACATGTACTGGAACAGCTGTCGCTGTCACCACTCCATCGCGTACAGATTTTAAATGATTGGCATTGATTTCAATACCTGAGCAAACTTGCTGCGTTAAGTCCAAATGAGCAGCAGCCCCCATGCTCGCCACTGTTTCTGCTAGAGCAGCAGATGCTCCCCCGTGCAGCAGTCCAAATGGCTGTTTTGTTCTGTGATCGACTGGCATTGTTGCAACGCATCGTGATTTATTGCACTCTACAATCTCAATGCCTAGTGCCTCAAGCAGAGTATTTGATCCGCTCACATCCATTAAGGCCCTCTCCCTTCACACGTTTACAGCACACTTTCAGACTTGGCAATTAACACCGCTTCTGTACGAGATCCAACATTCAGCTTATTAAAGATGGATGTCAAACTGTACTCAATTGACCGTTTGCTCAAATGAAGCACATCGGCAATCTCCTGGTTCGTGTATCCTTTTTCCACTTCTCTAAGGATCAAACACTCCCGTTCGGTTAAGAGCTCGTGATCAGTCTGCTGCGCCTGTTCTGGCTTTTCTTGCTGCTGTGAAATTAATTTCTTTAAATAGGACAGCTGAATGACAACTTCCCCTTGCAATGTGCGGTGTATGTATTCAATAATTTTGTCTTTCGTCTCTGTTTTACTAATTGCACCGTGTAATCCAGCCCGAATAGCCTCTTCAAAATAATCATCTACTTCATACCCTGTATAAATGATAATTTTCACTTGATGGTTGGTTTCTAAAATTTGTTTCGCAATGTCCATTCCATTGATATCCCCGAGATTTAAATCCATTAAAATCACATCATAGATGGAAAAGTCATGCGTCTTTAAAAAGGCGGCTTCTGCATCAGGACTTAAACAATCGACTGATAGCTGCTGGTCTGATTCTAATATGCTTTTTGTCCCTTCCATGACAGCCGGATGATCATCAATGACCAATATCTTCTTCATGTCTTCCTCCCTTTAAATCACTCACTTCCATTTTATATAAAAGACTTGGCTGATGCCAAGTCTTAATCCTTAATAAATCGTTACAATTCCATTTCAATTTTCACCTTGAGCCCTTTTTCCGGGGCTGTGTGAATTTGAAGCTTTCCATTTAACGCTTTCACTCTTTCTCTAATTCCCGACAGACCCATGCTCATTGTGTGCTGATCAAGATGACTGGCATCAAAACCGACTCCATCATCCTCATAGTGAAGAACAACCTGATCTTTAATACAAATCAGCATCACTAACACTTGAGTGGCTTTTGAGTGCTTCAGGGCGTTGGATAACAGCTCCTGAACAATTCGGTAAATATTCAGCTGTGAATCAATATCAATGTCCAATTCTTTATCAAAGCGTGTCGTATTCAGCCTAATATGAAACGGTGCTTCCTCCTGGATTTGAGAAGTCAGCTTCGATATCGCCTTTACTAAACCTAAATCATACAGCAGCTGCGGCCGAAGCTCATGACACGTTTCTCTCGTCGTTTGAATCACTTTGGACATTTGATCATTCCATGAGATAAGCGAATTTTCAATAGATGTCGGGCATTGGTTGTTTTGGAAATTCGTTAAAAACATCTCCGACTGCCTTTTTAGTGATATCAAGTCCTGCAGCACGGAATCATGAAGATCTCTCGCTAAATCTGAACGCTGCTTTTCTTCCATAGCAAACATGATTTTCTTCAACCATGCAGGATTGGCCTCGCGCTGTTTCAAATCGTCAAGATGCTCCATCAATTCTTCGATTTTGACGACATTTTCCAAACTGACACTTGTATAAAAGGCCAATGTTTTCAGCCAAGAAATCTCATCGCGCGACAATTTCGGTGTCCGTAAATTAGATAAACAGCAAATCACAAACGAGTGACCGCCCCGCTCACCAATTTTCATCATAAACCCTTTATCAAGCGCAATGATTTTCCCGACTTCACCTAATAATTCTTGAAATTGGTCTACATACTTTTTCCATAGCTTACTTTCCTCTGTCGATTCATCAATCTCTTCAACCTGTCCATCTGCCTTCACTTCAAGCACAAAGGCTTTATTTACAACAAGTACTTCTAAAATGGTGTATTTTAAATGATATAACACTTGGTGAAGTGATGACGCCTCACGAATGAGCTGCGTGAATTTAAACACACTGTCCTGGTAATTATGCTTCTCTGAAAAACGCTTCAGACGAAAACGGAAATCTAGAATTTCTTTGAAATAAAAAACAGCCAGCATGAGAGTATAAGTGATTAATGCGAGCTTCAATGTGTACTTCAAATCTTCTGGTTTCTGCAAAATGTAAAACGTGACTACAACGAAAATGGTTGGTGTGATGGCTAGAAAGCCATAGTATCTCAGTCTACTAATTAGAAAATCCATATTGTAAAGTTTGTTCGTCATAAATTGGTACACGAGTGAAAAAGGAATTAACAAAACGATAGATGTCAGGATAAAAGGATTAATCAAATACTTATCAAAAAATACATAGGGAATAACGAAAAATAAAATAAATGGACTGAACGACAAAACATTTATAATAGCAAAAAACTTTAAAACTGAACCATGTGCTGTTTTTTTATATCTCTTCATCCCTCTGACTATTAAATAAAGTGCTACTAAAACTGTTCCGAAAAAAAACAGCAAACTGATGCTTGGAACATATTTTCTCAATTCAGATGACACCGAAACTCCACTATGTACTGCAAGATTAAAAATAGGTATCAAGTATAAGCATCTGATTAGTTTTGGGTTCGTTAAGTGCACATCAAATTCTTTGAAGTATTGATAGATAAAATGAATATATAAGATGGATACACTCGATAAACACAATAAGAGAACATAATGGCTAAATCTATCACCAATTCCTGAAGTACCTGCACTCAGATATCCAACACAAATTGACAATAAGAATAAAATTAATAAAAATGCAGATTTTCGTTGCGGCTCTTTGTTGATTTTAATAATAAAAAAGATACAGAATAAGCATATTGAATATAGAAGAAGAGGGATTAAATAGATAAATAAGCTTTCTCGACCAATCAATGTTTTATTTTTAAGTGATATAATTTGGTTTCCTCTTTGAATATCAATTCTTTGTACATTTCTAAGCTTACCATTAATCATATGATCTTGAATTAAATTAGATTGTCCGTTTATTTTTAAAATAATATCTCCTTCTTTTAACCCTGACGAATAAGCTAAAGAAAGATATTCAACGTCAACAACTTCCGTTTGACCATTTTCATTCTTTTCTACACGTGCACCATTAAAAATATCAAATACATAGATATATGAAATATAGATCACAAATAAAAAAGACAAAAACACAAGAAATGTGGACAATTTTGTATAGGTAAGCTTCATGTTTAAAACATCCTTAAGAAAAGATCATTAAATAATCATACAGGTTGGATCTTAAAATTAATACTCCCAGATGTATTTCGCACTCATGTATCCTTTTTCTACACCTTTTATAATGGCTGCGGTTGTTTGTGCATCTGCATGAATTAAACTTGCATTTCCAGATTTCAATTCATCGATCACAACTGGGTTCTTCATTAGATGTGCAATGATATTTTGAATGTTCAATCATTGCCCTCCTTTGTCATAAATGCATATAATTGTTCCTTCTTCGTTTTAGGTAAATCAAGTTGTTCCATTCCACGCTTCATTTTTAACAGCATAATCTCTCTCATCGATACCATGTACTGAGTCAAACCAGCTTCAAGTAACTTCTGCTTCAGTTGAAACGGCTTTTGCTCTGACTCATCCAGCCGGTTAGAAAAGAAGGAAAGAAGCTCTTGACTGGCATCGTTAAAACGTCTTTGTAAATAACTGAATGCCAGTGTTTGTTTTTTTTGAAAATCTCCGTTTGATTTTGAAAATAACGCAAAAAAATCGTTACTGATCTGTTCAGCAACACCATAATATATCGAATAAGATTCCACAGTAGCGTTTATTTTTCCTGTCGCTAAATAAACACCCAGTACGCTAGAAAGAGCTGTTAAAGATCCTGATTTTTTCCTTAAAACCTCTACACACTCTTCTTCTGTTCCATGCAAATGTCGCAAATCCTCATGCTGACCTTCCATTGACATTTTGATGAAATGGAACAGTTTCTCTACTAGTTGAGAATTATTTTCACAAATTGATGTGATGAATTGAATACTCACCGTATACAAATACGTAGAAGCATTGATGGCCACTCCTTGGTCGACGTTCATCCAAGGGTAGGAATTATTGTCCTGATCTTCAATATCATCTAATATATCGGCAGATAAGATGAGAAGTTCAATCCCAGCTGCCAGTTTTGTAATCGCTTGATTGTCTTGTCCGCCAAATGCCTCATAATGCTGATAAGCTAATTGACCAAGAGGAAATTCTTTTTTTCTATCTGTAAATTTCAAAAGCAGCTTTTGTAAATCATTCTGCCTGACTGCATGTTGAATAAAATCAGACATATTCTGCTTGATTTTTGTATTCTCTAGATAGTTTAGCATACTCGATCTTGTACCTCACCCTTCCGCCTTTTATTTTACTAAAAAGACATGAGCAAATGTCCACTGACATCACTATTTAACAATTATATAATAATATATCCTTTTTTTGTATGTATTTGGATAAAAAAAAGACTTGATGATTATCAAGTCTTTAAGAAATTTTCACATATTCATATTTGTCGTATTGATCAATGCTTTTGTTAATGTTATGAAGAGAAGCCGTTGTTTCTCTGATTTCGTTTTCAAGTTTCCATAATAATTGTTTAAGTTCTTCGATTTCATACTTTTCCATCGATTCCACTCTCCTTTTTTGGAAGATCAATGTATTTGTGTATGGTGATTGGGTCATAAGTATTTGATCTGTTACTAACAGTGTAAATGTAATTGAGTATTTTTTCACCGAAAAGTATGCACAAAACGTGTGCGCGATACCGCAAAATTCAATAGGTCTTTTTTCATCATTTTCTGACTTTTCAAATCATACTTTTATCTCAATTTCAAAGGAATTGCGTCATTTTTGCGACAGGAATAGGCATCATTCGTCACACTTCTCTCCCGATAGAACGTACGATCCCCTCTGTATCTTCGGTTTTGCGTGTCATAGGTCAGACGACAGATGCTATTGTGGACACCGCAATTTTTTGGCGACATTCACCGAAATTGACCGCAAAAGTACCTATTTTTATGCTGGAATTACAAAGATAGAAAGATCATTTTGATTCTTTATTCTGATTTTCTACATACATTTAGAACAGATATCCGTCCAATTTCACGTCAATGAGAGAAGAGGTGACCATGTGTTTTACTATGTTCCTTATCCTGCTTTGCAGGTTCCCGCAATGAGCCGCGCATACCCGCCGCGCACGCCAATGACTTTTCCTCCAGTAGATGCCCACTCATTTCAACGAGCCGCAAAAGAATCAGCCCGCCTCGTTGCTGATGCTTCACTCATCACACAGCAAATTTCCAGCTCCCTTCCGTTTGCGCAGCGCATCATGGAGGCTGCTGAGCGCTCTGATTCAACAAGTGTCATCCGAATGCTGAAGCAAATCGGTGTGAAAAGCGGCATTGATATCCGCTTTAGTCCAGAAGGGATTCGAATCTACTTGTCTCTTGCCTCCAGCAGACTTTTCCTTCTTTTAAAGTGGGCATGACAAAGAAAAAGCCGCTCTCACGCGAGCGGCTTTTCTTAAGATTCAAACATTTTATGGCACCATTCAATGGCTTCTATATAACAGCCATAGGCTTCCTGTTTCGGGAGATTTCCATCTAACATCTCATCATCCCATTCATTTCGTTCAATACGTTTGGCCACACCTAGTACAAAAGAATAATCATTTTCATAGCCAAGCAGTGCCTCACCAACTTCATCAGAAAGCGGCAGTTCCTTCACAAGTTCTGTGATATCTGCCCTGACAAGCGTATCAATCAGAGAAAACATACCTGTCAGCATATAAGAGGCGGGGTGCTCTCGTTCAGTACGAGAAGCAATCAGTTCACACGTTTTGGCACGAATGAATGACATTTTGATGATTTCTTTTTGGCTTGAATTAGCTTGGACATTCAGTTCTTTAAATGAAAGGATAAAGATCCAGCGCCGAATTTCATTAAACCCAAGCAGGATAATCGCCTGCCGGATACTTTTAATTTGATAAAGACGTCTCATGCCGCCTGAATTCAGCATTTTTAATAATTGATATGATAGCGAAAGGTCACTTTCAATAAAATGGGTCACGGTCTGGATATTCGGCTGGTCCTTGCTTAACTCATTTAAAAGCTGATGGTACGCATGGAAGCTGGTCGATAATGCTCGTCCCGATATCACATGCGGCTCACTAAAGAAATACCCTTGAAACAAGTGGAAGCCCGCTTCAAGCGCCTCTTCATATTCTCTTCTCGTTTCTACCTTTTCTGCTAGGAATCGAAGGCGATACTTTTTATACGAATGCAGAATATCTCTTCGTTCTTGCGTTGTGGTTTTCAGAAAGTCAATTTTTAAAATATCTATGCAGTAGAGGAGTTCCTCAAGCAGCTTGTCACTATAATGTGTTCCGTTTAGGAAGAAATCATCGAGTGCAATCGTATATCCCCATTTCTTTAACTGCTTACATCTCATAATAAGTGCCGGGGTAATCGGTACATTTTCTAATATCTCGATCACAAGCTGATGCGGATCAAAATAGGTGAGCAGATCAGATGAAAGCAAGCTTTCGGTGAAATTAATGTAGCATCGTTTTCCTTCTGTCAGTGTTTCGATGCCGATATTTAGAAAACTGTTGATAATGAGGTCCGTTGTCGCTTGATCACCGTCTTCAGCGCTATATGTATTGGTTTCACTATCTCTATAAAGCAGCTCATATGATACGACTTGTTCTTTTCTGTTAAAAATAGGCTGTCTCGCAACAAACACCCTCAACTGCTCCAATCCTCCTTTATGCCATGACAAACAAGATGTGCTTTCAGTATACCAAATGATTGCACTTTTAGTTCAATTTCAATCGGTCAAAATAAAAAAAAGAGACCACCTGGCTTGATGGTCTCCCTTTCTTTAAATCATTCGCTTTCATAAAGCTCTTTTTTGATTTTATTTTTCACATCATGGATAAACTGCATTTTATTATCCCAGCATTTTTGACTCAAATCGACTGGATATTCTTCTGGTTTGCTGATTCGTTTGTATTCCTCCCAGAAGAGTCCAAGACTGTCCTGCACGTAGGCTTGAATCGTTTGAATATCTGGATTGTCATAGACAAGTTTTCCTTGATCAAAAATCGGGACGTGAAGATCTTTCGCCACAAAGTTTGTCACGAATTTACTAATAAACGTATGCACAGGATGGAACATTTTTAGTTTGTCCTCACTATGAACATCTTCCTCTTCAAGTGCAATGTAGTCGCCCTCAGAATGATGATTCAATTGATTGATAATCCGGTACACACGTTTACGGCCTGGTGTTGTCACTTTCTCTGGGTTGGATGAAATTTTGATGGTATCATTCATTTTGCCGTTTTCTTCAATGGACACCAGCTTATATACTGCACCGAGGGCTGGCTGATCGAATGCTGTGATCAGTTTTGTCCCAACACCCCACACATCAATTTTGGCGCCCTGTGCCTTTAAATTCATAATGGTGTGTTCATCAAGATCGCTTGATGCAATGACTTTAGCATCATGGAAACCTGCTTCATCAAGCATTGTTCTAGCTTTTTTAGACAAGTATGCAAGGTCTCCGCTATCAAGTCTGACACCAATGAAGTTGATTTTATCTCCAAATTCTTTCGCTACCTTAATCGCATT
The DNA here is from genome assembly GCF_038593345.1 of Bacillus sp. FSL M8-0350. Lineage (NCBI taxonomy): Bacteria > Bacillati > Bacillota > Bacilli > Caryophanales > Bacillaceae > Bacillus > Bacillus sp. FSL M8-0350. The sequence goes on from NZ_CP151985.1 coordinate 2,983,097, forward strand.
CGGAATACCTGATCTGACGGTATCATACGTATCGACTAAAAAGACGCAGTCTGTATGTGTTTCAGCATATTTTTTAAATGCCGTATATTCATCGCGGTATGCTTGTACAAGTGCGTGGGCATGTGTTCCTGATACTGGTATGTTGAAGCGTTTCCCAGCACGAACATTACTTGTCGCCTGAAAGCCGCCGATGAGTGCCGCTCTTGCTCCCCACATCGCTGCATCCATTTCATGCGCACGTCTTGTTCCGAATTCTAATGCTGTCTCATCTTCTATGATTCCTTTAATCCGGGCCGCTTTTGTTGCAATCAGCGTCTGGAAATTCACGATATTGAGCAATGCCGTTTCGATTAACTGAGCTTCAACAAGCGTTGCTTCGATGCGCATAATCGGTTCATTCGCAAAGACAATTTCCCCTTCTCGCATTGAATGAAGTGTACCTGTAAAGGACAATCCGCTTAAATAGTCAATGAAATCGCTTTTATAACCGAGTTCATCTTTTAAATACGCCAGATCGCTTTCGGTGAAGGAAAAGTCCGATAAATATTCAATCGCTTTCTCTAAGCCAGCAAATACAGCGAAGCCATTGTCAAATGGAAGCTTTCTAAAGAAGAGTTCAAAGACTGCCTTCTTCTCATGAATGCCGTCTCTCCAATACGTTTCTGCCATGTTAATTTGATAAAGATCTGTATGTAGTGATAAACTGTCGTCATTAAACCGATGCTCCAACTTCCATTCTCCTTCCCTTACTTAACCACTTTCGCACCAAGCGACTGCTCAAAGTGAGAAAGTGCCCACTCGTGCCCCGCTTCATTAAAACTCGCCACAGCATTTTGGTGAATCACAAGTTCGAAGCCTTTATTGTACGCATCAACAGCTGTATGAAGTACACAAATATCGGTACATACGCCGGCTAAGTGAAGTTCCGTGATGCCGCGCTCGCGCAGTTTCATTTCTAATTGAGTGCCTGCAAAAGCAGAGTATCTTGTTTTTTCCATATAGTAGACATGTTTTAAATGTTTTGACGTGTGAAATAGTGAACTTAGTTGTCCATAAAGTTCAATACCCTCTGTTCCGCGAATATTATGGGGCGGAAATAACTTTGTTTCTGGATGATAAGGGTCCTCTTCTTCATGATGATCGACAGCAAAGACGACAAAGTGGCCTTCATCAATAAATGAAGAAGTGATTTCTGTGATCTTAGACTCAATCGCCTGTCCAGGCTTTCCGCATGTCAGTTTTCCATCGTCTGCAACAAAATCAACTGTATAATCTATACAAATCAACGCTTTGCCCATCCGCATCTCTCCCATATGCTCTTTTGAATCATTATAGCTTATTCATTTCACTAGGGAAACCTATTCAACAGATTCATGAGAAAAAGCTTTTTGAAACAGCTCATCCTCTATATAGATATGCTCCTGATTGACCGCATCAGGCATCTCTATGATAAGACCAAAAGGAGAGTGCGCTTCGTGATGATTCACCACTTTAAAGGAACATCCAGCGGCATTTGCCATTTTGACATATTGAGAATAAGAAGCATAGGAAAGTTCACCATTTAATAGAACTGTGGCCTGGCGATTGGCCTTCAATATTTGTTCGACTTCTTGATACGGTTTATTTCTCGATACCTGTCCCTTTGTCAGGGCGAGAAGCGCTCGTTCCCTTAATGAGCCAAGAAACATTCTTCGTTCATCAGGTTTTGTTTCAGCATGTCCAAATATCCCTTGCTGCAAATAAAAGTCTACGGATTCTTCTTTCATCGCTGTGTTCACTCCTGGTTTCTAAATTTACATTTCTGTGACCCAGTGCACAATCTTGAGTGCGAGGTCACGGGCTTCGTCTGTTTCTACTCTTTCCATTAAGGAATGTTCAAGCGTATGGATGAGCTGCTCCTTTTCGTCCTCATACGCAATGGAAATACTCCATTCAATGTCAGGTACAGCTACAAGCGTTTTATATTCTTTTTTATTTTCATGTAAATATACATTGTAGGTCTTTGGTTGTCCGCTTGTGATGTGTGCTTTTCTAATTTTCATTTGACTCAGTTCACACCTCTTTTTCTTCTTACATCCATATCCATTGTACCATAAAAAAAGACAGCTTCTGAAAAGGAATTCCCTTTCAAAGCTGGCTATGCATTAAAGCTCTTTTGCTGGCTGATCAGGTCTATATCCCACATAAACGTAACGTTTGGACTGCTAAAAAATTGGACAAAGTCCCCTGCATTATAGGTACCTGATCCACCGGCGGAGTGATCGACACTTTTTGGCGAAATGGCAAAAACATCACCGAAATGTGCAGAACCATTTCCAATCACACGGTCAATATGAATAGGCCCAACAATCGCTGGCATCTTTCCACCACCTTTTCTCCCCACATCATATGCCCAGCTCAAAAATACGTGTATGAAAAATAAAAAAGACAGCTGATCTGTGACCATCAGCTGCCTTTCTATGCGTTAAATGATTGAGGCTGGCCAAACAATGTAAAGTCCCAAAGCATCGTGGCATTCGGATCACTTGTAAGTGACATATAATCCCCTGAATTAAAGGCTCCCGCACCGCCAGTAGAGTGGTCTACAGCCAAAGGGGCAATGGCCAGGACATCACCGAAAGTAGCTGCACCGTTTCCTCCTAACGACTCGATATGAATAGGTCCAACGATTGCAGGCATCAGAATCTCCCCCTATCTGCTTATCTCAATCATCTTATGCAAGAAGGGAAAAAGTGTGCATCTGTCCTAGACGTTTAAATGCTGTTCTTTGCGAGATCGCTGACGCAGCTGCACCAATCTGACAATATTCAAGGTGATGGCTTTGAGCAGTGCATAGACAGGGACCGCAAAAATCATGCCAAGGATTCCGCCAAAGCTTCCTGCCCCAATTAATAGCAGGATGATGGTCAAAGGATGTGTGTTGAGACGTTTCCCAATGATCAATGGAGAAATGACATTTCCGTCAATTTGCTGAACGACAAGAATGACAATGACTGTCACCACCGCTTTTCCAGGCGAATCAAGAAACGCAATAAGCACAGCTGGTGCCGCGCCAAGATATGGCCCAAGGTACGGAATCACATTTGTGACCGCAATGATAATGCCGAGAATGAGCGCATATTTCACACCGATTAATAAGTATCCGATAAAACAAGCCACTCCAACAAATAAACAGACAACAATCTGCCCTTGTATGTAAGCTGCAAGCGTATCGTTTAATTCTTTAAAGATTTTCAATCCTTCCTTACGGTAAGGCATTGGCAAAAATTGAACGAGCTTGTCCGGAAACTTATGTCCATCTTTCAACATATAAAACAAAATGAACGGAACTGTGATCACAGCTAAAGCAATATTGGCAATCACACCAAACACAGCAGACATGCTTGAAGCAATATTTTCCGGCAAACCTTTTAATGTCGAAACAATTGTCTGTTCAAACTTCGAGACGGAGACATAATCTTGGTTCATCATCCAAGTAAATGTTTTAGAATGCGAGAAGTCGTTGATAAATTTCTGCATATCCGTCACATAACCAGGGAAGCTTTTGACAAGTCCACCAACCTGCGTGACAATAACCGGTCCCGCAGCATTCACAATGAACGTGATGAGTCCGATGAACAAAAGATAAATGATCAGGATAGCAAGTTTCCTAGGAATTTTCCTGGACAAAAATCGAACAATTGGATTAAAGATGAAAAAGAGAATTCCAGCCAGCAAGATGGGAACAAACAAGGTAGATGCAAATAAAATAATCGGCTGAAATAAAAACGAAACCTTTGTAGATACATAAACAATGAGTAAAACAAGTAATATTTGGAATGTCCAAAAATGAACTTTAGATTTTAACAAAGATGCTCCTCCTGTTACGTATTGATCTTATTAAAAAACTACTATTCCACCCACCTTCTGTCAACTGCTTCTTGTTTTAGAACCTTATTTTTTGTAAAAAAAAGAACAATTGGTATATCATGCACTTTTTCCAGATATACATTCTATAAGCGTGAAAAAAGCAGACACCTTTGCGTCTGCTTGTTACACTCTTTCACTGTGATCAGGCATCACCGATACAATTTGCTGGATCCGCACATAAAAAACTGATTTTGTCCCCGCCTCAATGACAATATGATCCGGCATGACTTCCTTCAATTTTCCGCGCACTGTATCTTTCACTGTTTGAACAATCAATCTCATACCGATCACTTTCTGCAATGTTTGATAAACATATGGATCAACTAATGAAACAAGCTGCGGACTTCCTTGTTGTGCCATCCTACCTGCCCCTTTACTTGTGTATTTACCCACATCGTATGCAATGACCCATGTGAATGTCACTCAGGGCAAACCTACAACTCAAATACCATATTTTAACATTTTATTTAATTTTACATCTTTTGGAAGTATAATAAATTGGTGCTGCCAACAACTTAAATCATTTGAAGAGGTGAATGATCTTGAAAAAACTCATCTGTCTCGCTGCTGTCATGCTCTTTTTTTCCTTTGCAAGTTATGCGTATGCAGGATCAATTGGAGATGAACCTGGGACACCAGGAAAGTGGTTTAAAGGAGAAGAGCCGGTTCAAAAAGACGAGTCAAAACCGCCACTTGTTTTTGTTCACGGCATTAACAGCTCCTCCTCCACATGGTTCGACCGAAACGACATGGCAAAGCAAGCTGTTCTGAACGGATACGAAAGCGCATTCATAGATTTGTATCCAGATCAGGATACGAAAAAGAATGGCAAACTATTAGCAGAAAAGTTAAAAGAAATCTATGATGTGTTCGGTCGAAAACTTATTGTGATTGGTCATAGTAAAGGCGGGGTGGATACACAGTCCGCACTCGTGTATCACGATGCCCATCCATATGTAGAGAAGGTCATCACACTCGGCTCCCCTCATTACGGAACGCCGCTGGCAGATTTAGCGTATAGCAAGGGCGGAAGCTGGCTCGCAGAAATTCTTGGACAAAAAAGCGACGCGCTCTATTCTTTGCAAACGGGGCTCATGGCGGCTTTTCGAAGTGAAACCGACAAGCTGGAGAAGTTTCCTCAAAAATACATCACGTATTCGGGATCGGAATGGGGAACATTTGGCGGAGTGCTGTATTTAGGCGGCATGTATTTAAAGAGCTTTGGTGCAAATGATGGCGCCGTCACGGTAAGCAGCACAAGACTATCATATGCAAACAATATTTTAACAGGGAAATGGGATCACAACTCCATTAAAAACGGCACAAGCATGTTCCCTGTGTTTCAGCATCAGCTGCTGGCAAATGCCGCAAGCGCTGAAAAAGAAAATATAGAGAGCCCCAACTCTACTGAGCTGAATACAGATGTTTATGTGAAAGGCGGTGAAAGTGAAAAGGATAAAACAGAAGCGTTCTATGTAGAGGAAGGAACGAATGGCTTATCGATTCAGTGGTTAAATGAAAGTCATGAGGCGCGGCCGGAAATCATCGCCCCAAATGGAGACGTCTTAACAAATTTGAAGACATCGGAAGCATCTTTCCCATATGAAGGCGCATTTTCGCACCATGTACAAATCAATAAACCCGTTCCTGGAAAATGGACGATTCGATCAAATTCAGGAAAAAAGGCTCCTTATTTGCTGCTCGTATCCTTTGATTCACCATTAAATGACGAAATCAAAGCAGAGGCAGCGAAATCAGGGGATGATGCATCGACCCATTCAAGCGGTCTGATTAAACGATTAAGCAAGAAAGTCGAAACCTTTTACTTTAAGGATGCCCAAAAAGATCATCCACTCAAAACAACTGCTTCATCAGCTGTTCAATTGAAAAAAGAAGGTGCTTATTCTGTCACGGTTCATTACACCGGACTCACTGCATCAGGTACATCTGCATTTAACCGTACCGTTATTCGCACATTGTATGTCGATCAGGATGGAAATATTCATGGAGACATTCCATACTAAACAGAACGTTTCATGGGCTGAAGTGCCTGCTGCACTTTCTGATCCAATTCCGTGATTTTTTTCATTGCAAGTGATTCGTCTATTTGTCTGTAATGGTGATGTCCGCCAGGCTCTTCATCCATTTCATCTGCCTTCTTGACGATTTGCTGAAGTGTGTCCTTATGAAGGTCGCCCTCTGGCAAATATGAATCTGTATGAAGCAGAATCGCAAGCGCAATATCTTTGGCTGCCTTTGGTTCCTCACCGAGGCGTATGAGCAGTTTGTGAGCCCGCTCTGCGCCTTTAATGGCATGGATATCATTCCGTCTATATGTCTCGTAATCCCATTCTCCGCCAGCTGTATACCATTCATAGTGGCCGATGTCATGCAAGAGGGCTGCTTTCACAGCGAGATCTGGATTAATCCCAGCCTGCACCGCCAGTTTGAATGCGTGATAAGCACAAGCAATCGCATGGGCTTTTCCTGAACGATTTAAATATTTTTGAGCGACTGGATGGGTGTAAACATCCATTAATGTAACCTTTCTCATGGAAACCCCTCCTTATCTATATTTTTAGCATCCTAACATATTCTGAAAAGAAACTCAAATGTTCTGTTATATTTTCTATGAGTCTCAAGAACAGCTTATGTCAAATGAGCTGTTTTTGCTTGTACAATACGAAAAAAGCAGTCGTTATGACTGCTTTTTTTCTCCTTTTCAGCGTGATATGAAAACCCTTGAAGTCTAGGAAGACCGAGTACTGGCGCGGAGCGAATTTGAGATTCGTGAGCACCAGCACCGAGGCCTGACACCGAATGCGAGGGTTTTTCTTCACGCTGCAGCAGTCGTTATGACTGCTTTTTCCCATACTCACGTGCATCGTAGACACATCCGCCAGCTGGATCATCCGCTAAAAGATCGAGCAAAATACCTGCGACTTCATCTGGGCTCTTCAGCGTGCCTGTTTCATATAATTGCTGAAAACGGTCTATTTGTTCAAAGTCTTGTTTTGATGACTTCCGAATTTCCCCCTGCATATCTGTATCGATCGTGCCGGGTGAAAAGGAAAACGTGTTGATCGGATGCGCCTCGTCCTGTTGTTCCTCATGAAAAGTCCTCATAAACATGTCGAGTCCTGCCTTTGAACTGCAATACGAACTCCAGCCTTTATATGGGTTTTTCGCCGCTCCAGAAGAAAGATGAACGATCGTTTTCTTTCCGTTAAATGATTAAGTCTGCTTAGCAAACATATGGCTCAGTAAAACAGGAATAACAAGATTCAGCTTGTAATGCTGATGAAGCGTATCCTGTCCGCCTTGTCCAACGCGCTTGATAGGTGTGACCATTCCTGCATTGTTGACAAGTAAGATGTCATCAGCATCTGCCAGAGTTTGCGGCGTGAGACTATCTTGAATCCATTTGGCCGCTGTTTCTTCATTGGTCAGATCAACCTGGGTATGTGTAAGCTTCGGATGGGATATCGGCGATGCACTTCTTGCTGCTGTATACACATGATCCCCGCGTGAAAGCAGCCTGTTCACAAGTGCTAAGCCAAAGCCTTTTGATCCGCCTGTAACGATTGAAATTCGAATGACAATCTCCTCCCTTGATATCACTATTTTACGTAGTGAAACGGTATGACATCAAGCAATCTGCATAAAGAAAAGCCTGCCTCTTTTAAAAGAGACAGACTATTTCTTTTCAGCCTTCACATTCACCTTTGGAATCAGGATGATCATCACAACGAGACCAAGGGCTATCAAGAAACCAAAGATCATCGGAAGCAGTGCCGATGTCTGCTTCTCATGATCATCCTCAGATGGTGCTGATACAGCCGAATCACTAAAAGAGATATTCATCTCTTTCATCATACGAGCCGGTGTTTTGGGCGGGTTCTCCTTTAGATCACTAAAAAGCTGCGGAGAAAGAGATCCCCCCGGGGCTTTGGGCGGTTCAGCAAAATGAATGTCTGTTTTGATTTTTGACGTCGTTTTGCTTTGTTCGTATTTCGTTTGATCCCTCAATATACTCGAGTTAATATTAAGTTCCTTTTCCTGATATTCATTCGGCTTGACATTCGTATCCGTATCTTCACCAGCAGCGAAAGCAGCAGGGATGAGGAGAAAAAGGGAAACGGCAACGAGTGCCGCCCCTTTCACGAATAGATTAAGCTTCATGAGTCACATCACGTTCCTCTGTTTTATCTTTCCATAGCTTTTTCACAAGCGGTACGACCATGAAAAGGACAGTTAAAATCACTAACCCTGTGACGCCCATTCCAAAGGTGTCTCCATTTCCATATTGGATCGACAGGTATACGTCTGTCACTGGATTGGTAAAGTGGAAATTCGGCATCACCAAATCAATTAACGGTGCGACAAAGAAGAAAATCAGTGCCGTTGCTGCCATCCATCCGGCAATGGAACCGAAAAGGAAGGCCGTGCGAATAAAGGCAGAGCACGCCACTAACAACAAAATGGTGAAGATCGACCATTGAATGGCTTGATCATCTGCAAGCTTGTAAATGTTCAGTCCAAACAAGCTGATCATGAGCCCGACTAATAGATTCAAGATGCCAAACAGTGCACCTTTGACCAGCATCGGAGCTGACGCATAATACGAGCTGAAAAAGCCAATTAACAAACTGCTGATCATCACAATGACCAAAATGACGACCGGCGGTACAGTCTGCGTTTTTTCCTCCGGCACATCGCCGCTGATTTTCAGCGGATTGGCTAAATGGTTATACACATAGTTGCTGTTGCCTTGATCACTTAATGTATTTCCTAAAATACCCTTTAAATCTTGCTGAACAAGTTTTGTAGAATCGACATTCTTGCTCCAGTTTTCATTCAGCGTATCTGCTTTCTCTTGAACTGTTGTGACACTCTCTTCAATGTTATTCGTATAATCCGCCACCCCTTTTTGGCGGTCGGTTAACGAACTCATATTTTCAGAAAGACGAAGCACTTCCTGACCAATTGAATCCTGTGCACTGACAACAATTGAACTGCCTGCAAGGTCTGCTGTATACACCGCATCTCCTTGATCAGCCATTTGCTCAGCTACATTGTCCGCACTTTCAGAAATTGTCTGTAATTCCTGTTCCATGCTTGCCTGCTGAGTCGTAATGTACTCCGCATAACCATCTGAAAATTTCTGCATCTCATCAATAAAAGTAGACACATCATCGTTTGATGTCAGCATTTGGTTTTTGAGCTTATCCCAGTTTTCTGTTTCTTCTTTTTTGATGGAGAGGATGGACTGGATTTCATCTGGTTTGGTGTCGACCAAAGAAGAAGGATCCTTCTCTTGATAGAAGCTGTTAAGTAATGCTTCATAATGTACTAATTCATTTGAATACTTTAATAATTCTGATGCATTTTCTGATTTTGTATTAAAATCCCTAAGTTTATCCATTTTCGATGTATATTGATTTAATGGAGATTGAGTTGTTTCTATTCGTTCTAATTTTCTTGTAATAGCAGATTCTTGTTTGATGATGGATTTCTTTATATCACTTATGTTTTTATTGTTGCTAGTTTCTATTCTTATTATTTTTTCTTCTAGTTTATCTATTTTATCTGTTAAAGATTTTAATACTTTACTCAAAAGATCGACTTTTCCTTGTAATTGATCATTATGAGCTGTGGTTTTCTCCTCGATATTCTTTTTCACTTCTTCTAATTTTAGGGACAGTGCTTTTAGTTGCTCTTTTGATTGAACTGACGTTGATTTGGTTTCCCCAGTTTGTTCTGGATTTTCTTCACCATTTTCTGGAGTAGGTGGCGTTTCTTCATTTCCAGACAACTCATCTGCCACTTGATTTATTTCTGTTGAGATTTCAGATAATTTCTTCGTCTCTTCTTCAAGATCGATTTTCAAATCGTCTGTCGAGTCTTTTTGGTCTTCACCTTGATTATTCGAATCCTCATTCGGATCCTCTCTCGGTTTCTCTGCTTCAAGCAATGCCTTTCTTGAAGCTTTCAATTGCTCTTGCAATGGAGTAATTTTATCCCCTATGTATGCAAGATATTGAGCTTCATAATTTCTAATCAGTTCTTCCTGAGACGTCTTCACAAGTTCCTTTAACCCCGTTGATTGCTTAGGAATAACGTCTTCTCTCGACTTTTGAACAGATTGGATGGCGCTGTCCGTTGTTTTCAGCTGACTTTGTACCCCGTTGATGTCTGTTTTGAGTCCGCCCATTTGATCACTAAAGCTGCGGGCATTTTGGTTTTGAATGTCAGCGAGTTGTTTGAGCCCTTGCTGGATTTGCTTTTGACTTGCTGATTGCGCTTTGATCAAGAGATCCTTTTGTTTGTCTTGATACTGCTGATATTGATCGACTGCTTTCACAAAGTCCTTTAACTGGTTCTTTGCTTCTTCTGTTGTACTCAAGCCGTCTTTATACTCTTTCTGTGAATCGGCCATCGCATTTTTTAATTCTTCTATTTGTTTCTTCTGCTGCTGGACGGCATCTGATAGTTTGTTTGAGTTCGGTTTATAGAAGTTGTACATCGTGTTTTGGAATTCGACTTCTTTGCCGACAATATGCTCAAACTCTTCTCTTACATTGCCGATTTCCTGTGATACAAAACTCCAGTATAGCGTCGACATCTGTTCATTCATTTTCTTTTGTGCATTTTCCAGCTCTCTTTGCACTTTCTCTTTATTGACTGCATTGAGCTGATCTTGAATTGAAAATTGAATGGACGCCTTTTCAGGATGGTCTTTATCATAGCTCAGCACATTTTTAGAGAAATCAGACGGAATATAAAGGACAGCGTCATATTTTCTGTTTTTCAGTCCATTTTCCGCCGCACTGCGATTCACTACAGTCCATGTATAATCAGGACGCTCTGACAATGCTGCCACAACATCCTGTCCGAAACGAGCCGTGTTTTCACTTTCGCTCGCTCCCATATCCTCATTGACCACTGCAATATTTCGTGTGGCATTCTTCTTCTGTTTTGCCGGGTCATCTCCAATCAGATGGAAAAATAAAACCGGCAGCACAAGAATCAATATCATGGTGGATACGATTTTGATGGAGCTTTTTTGCTGCTCTGTCATTGAACACTCTTCCTTTCTACCGCACATAAAGGAACCTGGATTTTCTTCTCTTTTCCGTTTTCAACCAAATACCCGAAGCCTGGCTGAATCTCTGGTTCTTGTCTTGCATACGGAAGCGGTATGATGTTTTGCTCTGATTTTTTCATGAGTAACATAGCATGACGAACTTGTTTGATTTCGTTTGTGAGTGCATCATAGCCCTTGCTGAACTCGGTATGATTCCCTGATGCAATCAGGCTGAAGCCTAAGTGTGCATATGACTTCATGAAATCAGCTAATTGATCTTGAAGACGCGGATCGATCGTCTGCTGAAAACGCGTAATGCCATCGATCACAAGCACAATTTGAGGAAATGACAGCTGATCGGTCTCCCCTTGGCGCACAGCTTCGACATATATTTCTTCCCGCACCTTGAATATGCGGTCCATTTCTTCTGCCCATTCGGTGATATCATTCTTTGTTTCAAGGTAATCAATGTTCTCTTCTTTTGCATAATGGGATAGACCTCGATCAATTGAATCAAAGACAGCCAGCTTTTCAGGCTTTGCCACTAAAAGCTGATCGAGCATCAGTTTTGTCACATTTGTTTTCCCGCGCTGCGTTTGACCGATAATGAGGCAATGTTTATTCTTTTTCAAGTCAAAATAAACAGGTGCCACAGATTCCTCATCTAATCCGACTGGAATGTCATAAGGCGGTTTTTGTTCATCTAAACGACTCTCAAGCTCCCAAACTGTCAGCTTATCAGGAAGCATTGGCACAGGCTTTGGTTTTTCGGATGCTTCAAAGCGGTCATGAAGAAGCTGTATCTCTTGTTTCAAATGCTCAAACAATTCGAGATCGTTCTCTCCTTCAACTGGCAGAAACATTTGCGCAAAATAAAGCTCTTCTTTGTTAATAATGACTCGTCCTGGGATCGGCTCTAAGCTGAATTTCGGTCTGCCAATAATCGAGTACGCCTCTCCTTGATCCATTAAGTAATGGACAATCTTTGTTTTCAAATTGTTCATCAGGGATTGACGCACTGCATTTACCCGGGTTGCTGTAATCAAGAAGTATATACCTAGTGATTGTCCGTCACGGCTCAGCTGAATAAATTCAGATTCGAGATCATGCATTTCGTCTTTGACAATGTCAAAGTTGTCAATCACGATAAAAATGAACGGAAGCTTTTTCTCATTTAAGGCGTTGTACATTTTGATATGACTCATTTCTTGCTGTCTAAATAACCGCTTGCGATATTCAACCTCTTCCCGCAGACGCTTCATTGATTTTTGAATCTTTCTCATCTGATCCATTAAGAAATAATCCGCCGTATGCGGCAGTTTGGCTAACGGAAGCAATGTTCCGTTTCCGAAGTCATAAATATATGCATGCCATTCTTCAGGTGAATACCTCTCCGCAAAGCTCATCAGAAGTGTTGTAGCAGCAAGTGATTTGCCGTAGCCGGAGGAACCGAAGATGCCAATGTTCCCATCTTCCATCATTTGATAAGAAAGTGGATGCTGGCTTTGCTGATCTGGTTCATCAACAAGCGCAAAATGGAAGACATGCTCTTCACTCGACGCATAACGCGTTTTTGGAATCCGTTCTTCAAGCGGTGGAAGCCATGGACTTGGCAGCTTCTCAATTCCAAGCTCCTGCTGCATACGTTCAATTTCATCCACAACAGCGGAAATCTCCGTCACTGTCTCTTTTTTCACTGCTGGCTCTGTGCTTACCCCTGATAACGGAATAAGACCAGTATCTGTCACAATGGCAATGTCATCTTCTGAGCCGTAGCCATCTTCCATATATGGTGCACCGCTCCAAGCCGATTGGAACAATTCATAAATTTCATTGTTGCCCACTTGTAAATAACCGCGGCCTGTGACCGTAATGGACGCTGCATCACTATTTTTCAAAATTTCCTTACTGTCTGACGCATCTTGTACTTTTAGTGCGACCTTAAAACGGGAGTTACTCCAAATCTGGTCATCAATGACCCCGCCTGGCTTTTGGGTAGCCAAAATGAGATGGACCCCAAGGCTTCGGCCGATACGTGCAGCGCTGACAAGCTCCCTAATAAAGTCTGGCTCTTCACTTTTTAATTCAGCAAACTCATCAGAGATTAAGAACAAGTGAGGCATTGCCTGCTCAGCCTTTTTCTCCTTGTAGAGCTTCGTATAATCATTGATGTGATTCACGTGATACTGATCAAACAGCCGCTGCCTTTTCTTCAATTCACTTTTAATTGAGGCAAGCGCTCTTTCACTAAAGTTCTTGCTGCCTTCAATATTGGTGATCGTTCCAAGTAAATGAGGAATATTTCGAAACGGCTGCGCCATTCCGCCTCCTTTATAGTCAATCAACAGAAAAGCAACTTCATGCGGGTGAAAATGTACAGCGAGCGATAAAATATACGTCTGTAAAAATTCACTTTTCCCTGATCCCGTTGTCCCCGCCAACAGTCCGTGCGGGCCGTGTGCTTTTTCATGCAGGTTCAGATCGACAATGTCGTTTTTCCCTTTATAACCAATTGGAACTGATAATGATTTGGACGTTTCTGAAGTTAGCCATTTTTCACGAATGCCAATGTCATCTACCTGTTTGGCATGGAAAAGATCAAGGAATGAGACCGTCTCAGGAATCGAATTGGTCATACCAACTTGATGATCTAATGTTCTCAGTGTTCTGGCAAACAGTTCATTGTCCCCGCGCTGATGTGTATCAAGCTGAAACGGAATTCGTACTGCCTTCTTGTGCTGAATGAGAATATCTCCTTCTTCTTCGTTAATATAACGGACAAGCGTCGAAATATTTTCAGCTAAGCTTTCCTTTGTTTCTGCTGCAAAGATGATGGAGATACCAAGATCTGTCCGGCTGCCTTCTAAGTATTCTAAAATCACATGCTCGGCAATGAGCTCATGATTTGTCACGATGAACACAAAATGAGGCGTAAAGATTTTCTTCTCTTTTTCTTCTTCTAAATCACGCTCGCGTAAAATTTCATAAATAGAGGACAACAGCTGATCGCGTGTTTGTTCGTTGTAAATAAACCCTTTGCCATATGTATGAGGCAGCTGGAAGTGCGGAAGCCATTTCATCCATTCCCAATTCTCATACTCCTGCTCATGAAAGATAAAGACAAATCTCAAATCGTGATAGCTGTGCGAGAAAGCAAGCTGTCCAACAAGCTGATGTAGCTCATTTTTCACAATCGCAGGCTTCCCAATTAATCCTGTTGGACCATCCGCAAGACCGAATGTAATCGGGACATTCTTCACTTCACGATATACTTTTTGCATGTGCTGCGTTTGTTCCATTAAGTCATCAATATCTCGATTGGCCATATCGCCGCCGCTCATCGATAATTCATAGCTTGATGGGACTGCGCCTGTGCCAAGACGCAGGTGCAAGAAGTCGTCACTCACAAGCGTCTTTTCCCAAATGCGTCCGCTGATTTCTGATGTTAAATACTTCATTTGTTCAAATGACGGATAATGATACGTCAAAATATATTGCTGGCGGTCATACAGCTCCTGCAGCTCTTTCCGCTTATTTTCTAAATAAAGAGAGTAGACTCGCTGACGCTTCTCTTCTCGTCTTTTGCGCTGTGATTTTTCCTTAAAGTATTGAACGGACGATGTAATTAACGTCATGATAAACATTGCCATCGACACGATAATAAAGATTCCGCGCGGCTGGATTAGGGCAACAATCCCCATCACAAGGAGCATCACAAGCGGCGGAAGGACAACAAGCCAAAGCCCTCTGCTGTTATTTTCACTCTCCTGCGAAGGAAAGCTAAAGGATACCCTGTCATCTGGCAAATCATAAATCAAACGCGGTGTACGTCTGTATGAAGGGTATTTTTGTTTTGTTTCCGTACTTGGCGGTCTTGTTTTTTCCAAACGTGTATGAAAAGGTTCGTAAGCTGTCACCTGTAATAAATCATCGTCTTTAAATGTCACCGTCAGAAAGTTCCAGAACAGCTCATCTCCTGCATATACCTTCTCTGGACCGTGGATTTTCTTTCCGTTCACGTAAATCTTCTCGCCTTGAGGCATGACATACCATGTTCCTTCAATTTTCTCTAAAGTGAACTGGCTGGCATCTTGAAACATGGAATGGGCTTGTTCTTTCCACACATCTATCTCATCTTTCTCTTCACGTGAAAAAGACAGCTCCACTCTATTTCCTAGGTAATAAATATGTTGATCATGATGTGCATCCATTAAAATAAGTGTAAGTGAACCAAGCTGATATGGTTCATGTGGAAGTAATTTGCCCTTCTTCTCATCTCCCTGATAAATATAAAAACCATCATTCGGTTCTTCAGGAGATAAACGAATGACCCCTTCATCAAACGAAAGTGAAGGGATTGTCACCGTATGCTCTATTTCAGGTCCTATCAGAGCTTCTCGATTGAACTGCTCATCTAAACGGACAGTTTGATAATCCTCCTCATAAAAAACCCAAAGAAGACTCAAACGCTCCACCTCCTCATGGGACAGCACCAACTGTCAGTTGTATCGAAAGAATTATTTTTTCTCATCTTTTTTCGTCTGAGAGGTTTTCTTTTTCGCTTCAGATTCTTTCTCTTTTTTCTCTTGATCGGCTTTTGACTCTTTTTGTTCAGCTGTTTCATCTGTTTGGCTTGCGTCTGAGGAGTCACTTGTGCTTGTCTCGGTTGTTTCTTTTTCTTCATATTTCGCCATTTCCTTAATGATCGGATCTAGCTGTTTTTGTTTTTCTTCAGCAGAAAGGCTGTCATCGTTTTGAATTTCATTGCGGTAGGCGACGAGTGCCGTAAATATGTACCTGTCGTCTCCAAGCACCCGTGCAATATCAAGTGCTTCCTTGCTATTGCCTTGTCCAATATGAATCCAGAATAGGAAGTATTGCGGATCTGTCTGCAATGTGTACGTTTCTGTGATTTCTTTTTTATGCTGATCAAGCAACAAACTGCCTTGGTTCGTTTGTACATACGAAATGGCCAGTTCATATTGTAGAGAGACTGGCATTTGATTGGCTGGATATTTCTCTAACGTATCCACCACTTGACTGTACTGCTTGTTGAGATAATATTTGTTTGCCTCGACGTACGCTTCTTGTTTTGGCATGGCAAAAAAGAAGGTGTAAATGGTGTACACCAATGCAGGGATTAACAGGACAAGCAGACCTAATCCGATGTATCGCTCGATCTTCCATTTCTTTTTAGGTATGGTTAAGAGCGTTTTTTCTTTCGCATCGATTGCTTTGATCTTTTGCTCAATCAAAGCTGACAATTCTTCCAGCGACTTCGTTTCACTAATTTCTTTTGCCAGCTCAGATAATTTCAACGTTTCATTGTAAGCCGCATATTCTTCAAATTGATATTCATGGTCGACCACTCGAAGAACAACAGCCTTGACCTCTTTTAACAGGCGATACTCATCGGTTTCATATGGCGGAATGCTTTCTTTAACCCCATAATGCAAAAATGCAGGAGCTAAGCCTTGATGAAAAACAATGTTTTCAGGAGAAACAATAGGATGCAGCCGTTTCACATCGTGTTTAAGAACTGCATCGACAAGCTGGTATGAAAAAATCCATTTGCTTTTTTCATCCTTTGCATGGATGAAACGAAATTCCTGATAGGCAGGAGGCGGTTGTATAGAAATGATGACCTCATCTTCAGTTAATTGAATCTCTTTCTGAAATGAAGGATTGATGTCTTTGATCGGTGCCGCTTCTAAACCGTCTAAGAGTTTAATCGTCTCTTTTTGAAAAATAAAGGTATAGGTGCCTCCCTCTTTTTTCATGACTGCTTCTAATTGTTCTTCTAAATAGGAACTCTTTTTATCTGCCATTTACAAAAGTCCTTTCATAGTATTTCCAGCCTGTCTCCTGTGGTAATTCCACAGTCTGACAGCTTATATTCGCCTGAAAACACAGCTTTCTTATTGACTACTCGCACCCATCCGCCTTCTCTCTTTGGAAGTGAGATTTGTTTTGCCTGCCAGGCGATATGGATGACTTGTTTAATATGTAAATAATTTGATAGTCTCAAATCAAACACACTGCCATCATAATTTTTTAAGTCGATGGTAATATCGATATACACAAATTTCCACCTCACAAAATAGAAAGAGCGCCGGCATCCATTGACAGACTCGGCGCTTTTTCTGCATTTCACACTTAGAAAGGAAATCCCTTTGATTAGCCGCGAATTTGGCTTGCGATGTCTTGGTCAGTGCTTTCAAGTGTATTTGCCGTTTGATCAAGCTGATTGCTGACATCTGTTAATAGATCAGACATTTTGATAAATGAAGGCTTAAGCTGCTCGTATTGATCAGCAAATGCTTCACTAGAAGCACCTTCCCACATTCCTTTTAAATCAGAGATCATTCTATTTAGACGATCAACTTGGTTTAACACTTCTTGACTTTCAACACCATATTGCTTAGCGGTCGCTCTTAGTTCTTCTGGGGTTACGCGAATAATTCCTGACATATTCCTCATTACCTCCCGTGCATAGCCGCCATATAATGGGCTAATCCACTTATTTTTTGACGTTATTATTATAAAAACAGAAATGATACACAGTCAAACAAATCTGTTTTTATTTTACAAAATGAGTCTATAGAATTACTGTTTTTTCGCTTTTTATCTAGTATTTAACAGTTTTTTGGTCATATATTCTTAATAAGTATGCACCTGCTTCGGTGGACCTTTCCGCCTATTGATTTTTTACTACGTTATTATTGTACTATTTCTTTTTCAGCGTGCTTCAACATCCATTTGCTTGCTTCTCACACTTTTTGTTTTTTTAAGTTTATGGCAGTTTTTTGTTGATTTACGTACCTCATTCTCTTCATAATGTAAGTACGTGAAATATTCGAAAAAGCAGGGGTTTTTTATGACAAAAAAGACAGATCCGTTTAAGTATAGTCTTGATCGTTTAGAGGATGTGGCAGACCAAATTAGTGATGTGCTCAATTGCCCTATTACTATAGAAGATACTCATCATCGATTATTGGCATATAGCACACACAATGATTTTACTGATCCCGCCAGAACTTCAACCATTATCTCCCGCCGGGTACCGGAAAAAGTCATTAATCGGCTTTGGAAGGACGGCATCATTCCTACACTCCTTAAAACAGACGAACCGCTTCGTGTCCCTCAAATTGCAGAGGTGGGTTTATCTAGCAGGGTCGCCATTTCGATCTGGAAGGACAAAGAAGTGCTCGGATTTATTTGGGCGATTGAATCCGCACAGCCTTTTTCAGAAGAAGAAATGGACCTTCTCAAAATGGCAGCGCATGCCGTGAAAAACAAATTACTCAATTTACAAATTCGAAAAACGAAAACAGAAGAACGTAATCAGGAGCTTTTCTGGAAGATGCTCACGGGTCATATTCATGAAAAGGATGAGATGCTTGACCTATTTTTAAGGCTTGGCATCAGATGTCCAGACACATATGCCATCATCATCTTCCGTCTTCGTGACGAACTCACAGAGGAGACAGAAAAAAAGCTGTCCTATCTGCTTGAAACAACACAGCAAGTTCAGGTACTGTTAACGACTGTTGATTTTCACGAATTCATTATTCTTGTCTCACCAAAAACAGAACATCCGCTTCAAGATATTAAACAATTCACAAGCGGCATGCTGCAGCAGCTTGCGGACCGGTATCATATTCAGCATGTTCAGGCAGCAATTGGAGGAATTTACGATAACATCTCTCAAATTCAGCCTTCCTATAAAGAAGCACTGGCTGTATTAAAGACGAAAGAACGCTTTCCAGTTGAAACAGAACGTTTAAACAGCTTTTCTGAACTAGGCATTTATCAATATCTAGATGTGCTTGCTGAGAAGCGAAAGGGATCTTCTTACTCCAGTTACTCTTTATCAAAGCTGGAGGATTACGACCTGAGGCATCATTCCAACCTTGTCGAAACCCTTGAGCGGTTTATTGACTGTGACAGCAATGCCAATATTGCCGCAAAGCAATTAAACATCCACATCAATACCTTAAATTATCGATTAAAACGGATTACAGACATCGCAGAAATTGATTTAAAAAACATGAATGAGAAAATGACCATCTACCTTGATATGAAGCTAAAAAACGTCCATTTGTGAAATTTCACAAAGAGGCGTTTTTTTATTTTTTATTTCAACCGAAGAATTTTCTAAACTTTCCGGATACACTAGACATACAATATCAATAGATAAGCATAGGAGGAATAAACATGATCATCGGCATTCCGAAAGAAATTAAGAACAATGAAAACCGAGTGGCTTTAACACCAGGAGCAGCTTCTCAATTGCTTTCAGCTGGACATCAGATTTTAATTGAAACAAACGCTGGTTTTGGAAGCGGATTCACTGATGACGATTATGTATCTGTTGGTGCAGAGATTCTTGATCAGGCGAAAGATGTATGGGCATCTTCTGATATGATCATGAAAGTAAAAGAACCATTACCTGAGGAATATCCTTATTTCAGAGAAGGACTCATCTTATTTACGTACCTGCATCTAGCCGCAGAGCCCTCCTTGGCTGAAGCATTAAAACAAAAAGGCGTTACAGCCATTGCTTACGAAACAGTAACGGACGGAAAATCACTCCCTCTTCTCACACCTATGTCTGAAGTAGCAGGCAGAATGGCCGCTCAAATTGGTGCACAATTTTTAGAAAAGCCAAAAGGCGGAAAAGGTATTTTACTTGCAGGGGTACCAGGGGTATCAAGAGGAAAGGTCACCATTATTGGGGGCGGTGTTGTTGGAACAAACGCAGCGAAAATGGCGATCGGACTTGGCGCAGATGTCACCCTGATTGATGTAAACGCAGAACGCCTGCGTCAGCTGGACGACCAATTTGGCCATCAAATGAAAACGTTAATGTCCAATCCTGTCAACATTGCAGATTCAGTCAGTGAGGCAGACCTTCTCATTTGTGCGGTGCTGATTCCTGGTGCCAAAGCACCGACGCTAGTGACAGAAGAAATGGTGAAACAAATGAAGCCTGGTTCTGTCATTGTGGATGTAGCGATTGATCAAGGCGGCATTGTCGAAACCATTGATCACATCACAACCCATGATCAGCCTACTTATGAAAAACATGGCATTTTACATTATGCTGTCGCTAATATGCCAGGCGCGGTTCCGCGGACATCAACTGTTGCGTTAACGAATGTCACTGTTCCATATGCGCTGCAAATTGCGAATAAAGGCGCTGCAAAAGCTATTAGAGAAAACAATGCCATCGCAGAAGGTGTCAATGTGATGAACGGACATATCACGTACGAAGCGGTCGCTCGTGATCTCGGCTATGATTACGTACCTGTCAGCAAAGCCATCGATGCCACTTTTATGACCGAAGCTTAATCAGCTACCCGCCCTATTGATGGGCGGGTTTTATTGTTAACCTAAAATAAAAACAAGTTGACAAAAATCCTTCTTCCCCTTAATCTATTTGTACAGATAAGACAGGGGGAAACATCATGCAAAAGAAGACAAGAACTGCTGACTTTGTGCTAGTGGGAATGTTTGCTGCACTCATGGCTATCGGAGCCAATATCACATCCATTGTGCCATTTTTACAGGTCGGCGGAATTCCACTTACGATGCAGCCGTTTTTTTGTGTGCTTGCTGGTCTCTTACTCGGCAGACGGCTTGGCGCATTAGCTATGATTGTCTATGCCTTGGTTGGAATTGCTGGTGCACCTGTATTCGCCCAGTTCTCTGCGGGCTTTGGGGTCATTTTAGGCAAAAGCGGCGGCTTTGTATTATCATACATCCCTGCTGCCTGGCTTGCCGGATTCATTCTAGAAAAAAGAAAAAACCCTGGCTTTGGCCGCTTTTTGCTTGCAGCCATTGCTGGTACGACCGTGATGTATGTGATCGGAACGACCTATACATACCTCGCATTAAATGTATGGCTTAATGCACCGATTTCCTATCAAACCACATGGTTCTTTATGATCTGGTTTATGGTAAAAGACTACGCATTGACGATATTACTTGCGATGCTGGCACCTAAAATTTATCGCTCTGTATCCAAAGCCACATCCTTTCGAAAACAAGAAGCTGTATCATAGAAAAAAGAGCCTGTCTTCATTCAGGCTCTTTTTCATCATTACTCAGCGTATTGATCTATGATTTCTTCCAGCATTCCTTCAAGCACTTCTACATTTTCAAGATCTGATGGACTGAAGCGGTAGCGCACAAGCTGTTCCCCATCATTATACATCTCCTCAAGCCAGCCTCTCAGGCCTCTTGCTCTACGGTCGACTTCGAAAACAATGTCTAATCCGCCTTCATCTATCAGAAAAATCAGCTCTAACTCATCAAGCATATAGCGATAGTAGTCTGATGTCGGAATGAACTCGAATTCTTGGACGAATGGCAGGCGCCGCTGGAAGTAAGGTGCTTGCTCACAGTCTGCTTCGTTCAGGTGGAAACCTAGATTGCTAGTGGCTTCCAGCACATTTTTCACCCAAGGATGTGCTTCAACGAAAATACGGTCATAGTCAGATTTATCGATTCCGCCTTGGATATCAAGGTCTGTCTCCACTGCAATTTCAACTTTTCCGATCGTCATCGGGGTATCGATAGGAAGAATAAAAGAAAACGGAAATTCATGCTTTTCTCCAGGCTGGATGGTAAAAGAATCCGCCACCCGTACAGAATGGATGTTTGCATATTTTCTACGCTCTTCATCATCTTTTACAATCACATACTGTGTTTCAATTTTAACATTGATATGGCGGATTTCCTGAGCAATTTTTCCGCCCTTTACATGGACAGTTCCCGTTACTTCTTGTCCTGGATAATAAGCGTTTTTCTCTAAAATGGTATCTACTTTTGCCGCACCAATTCCTGCACTTGCCGCTAGCTTTTTAAAAAATGACATGTCCCATCTTCCCCTTTTCATTTTTATCAGCATATATACGTAAGATAGAGAAAGAAAGATTCATTTAATTCGTACTTTTGTCCTAATTATTTTTTCATCTGCGAACAACAAAAAAAGCTTATAGAAAAAACATCATTGTTTTCTCTACAAGCTTTTCATTTTACAGAATAATCGCCGCCAGCCAGCCGAACAGAACAAGCGGAATATTATAATAGATAAAAGTCGGGACACAAGTTCCCCAAATGTGGTGATGCTGTCCATCCATATTCAATCCAGATGTTGGTCCAAGCGTACTGTCACTTGCAGGTGAACCTGCATCTCCAACAGCCGCAGCAGAGCCAATAATGGCAATGGTAGCCATTGGACTAAAACCTAAGTGTAAGCAAAGTGGAACAAAGATGGTTGTAATAATCGGAATCGTTGCAAATGATGATCCGATTCCCATTGTCACAAGCAGACCAACGAGCAGCATTAAAATCGCCGCAAGACTCTGGCTGTTTCCGATAAATTGGGAAGATGCTTTGACAAGAGATTCAATGTCTCCTGTTTTTGTTAAAACATTGGCAAACCCAGCCGCAACAAGCATGACAAAACCGATAAATGCCATCATATTCATTCCAGATGTAATCAGTTCATCTGCTTCATCCCGTTTCATCATTCCAGTCACAAACAAGACAAGCAGTCCTGCGAGTGCACCGAAGATCATTCCTTCCACACCAAGGCTTTGTGATAGATAAAGCTGGACAATCAACGAAACGAGAATAGCAAGACCGGCAAAGAATAAGCTTTTTTTCGTATAAGCCGATTTCTCTACGTCTGTAATTTCACGATTCTCATATACCTTCGGCTTTCGATATACAAAAATGGAAACGATCAAGCCAAGAACCATGCCTGCTACAGGAATCAGCATGGCATATGGAATATCTGCAAGGTTTACAGTCAGACCCGCTTCCTTCATATTGTCACGAAGCATTCCGTGGAAAATCTGTCCAAAACCGACTGGAAGTAATATATATGGTGCAGTGAGTCCGAAGGTCATGACACACGCTAGCAGTCTGCGGTCAATCTGAAGCTCGTTAAACACCTTTAATAACGGCGGAATGAGGACTGGGATAAAGGCAATGTGAACAGGAACGACGTTCTGTGAAAAACAGGACACGATCAAAATGACAAGAACGATGAGCACTTTTGATAGTGTTTTCCGTCTTGAATCGCCTTCTTTTCCTAGAAGCTTCACTGCTCCTTCAACCATAGCATCTGGTAGACCTGTTTTCGTCAGCGCCGCAGCAAAAGCCCCTAATAGCGCATAACTAATCGCCACTGTTGCATTTCCTCCGAGTCCGTCCGTAAAGGCGTCCACTGTTCCTCCCAAGCCTAATCCACCTGCAAGTCCGCCAGCTAAAGCGCCTATAGCCAGCGCAATCACGACATTGACCCGCAGCAAGCTTAATATCAACATTAAAACAACCGCTAAAACAACTGCATTCATGGTGAAACCCCCGAAATCCTTTAGTTTACTAATGTAGTAGATAATTAAAGTACCAACGTATGTTACCATAGAAAAAAAACTTCGTCAAATGGCGTATGTCCTACATAAAAAAAGCCCTGCCACTTGGCAGAGCCTTCTCCTTTATTTCTTTCCTTCAAATCGTTCCACAAATGTTGCGAGTGATCTTACCATTACACCTGTTGCCCCTGTTGGTCCAAAGCATGAAGGTTTTTCTGTTGTAGCTGTTCCTGCAATATCTAAGTGAACCCAAGGGGTATCCTCTGCGAATTCGCCAATGAAAGCACCTGCCATGATCGCATGACCATCACGGCCTGGCGAGTTATTGAGATCCGCCATTTTGCTGTTTCGTACTCGTTTCTTATCTTTTTCCGTGATGGGCAGCTGCCAGATCATTTCACCGCATTCTTCTGATGCTTCTTTAAACTGAGCGTACAGCTCATCGTTATTGGTCATCGCGCCTGTTGTCTCATTTCCAAGCGCCACAATGACACCGCCTGTTAATGTGGCCACATCTACAAGGACAGAGGCACCGTGCTGCTTCGCATATGTCACCCCATCTGCTAAAACAAGACGGCCTTCTGCATCCGTATTGAGCACTTCGATTGTTTTACCGCTTAGTGACACAATCACGTCGTCCGGCTTCATAGCGTCTGCCGAGATCATATTATCGGTTGAGGCAATGACCGCAATGACATTTTGCTCTGGACGAAGTTCACCGATGATTTCCATTGCACCTAAAACAGACGCTGAGCCGCCCATATCTGTTTTCATGCCAACCATACTCGCTCTTGGCTTTAAAGAATAGCCGCCGGTATCATACGTGATGCCTTTACCGACAAGGCCGATGACGTCTGTCCATTCTTCCTTGCCTTGATATTTCAATACGATGAGTTTTGGCGGTTCTGTTGAGCCTCTATTGACGGCTAAAATACCGCCCATTCCTAGCTCTTCCATTTGTTCTTTATCTAAAATTTCAATCTCAAATTCATATTTATATGCAAGCTCTGCCGCATACGAAGCCAGATCAGAGGATGTGAGCATGTTTGGCGGCATATTCACAAGGGTACGAGCTGAATTGACTGACTGTCCGTACACTTCGCCGACTTTCAAACTCGCCTGAATTTCAGCTTGATCATGCTCTGTCGTTGCATAAACAAACTCGATAAAACGATCCGGTTCATTTGTTTTATGTTTAAAATCCTGTAATTCATATGTAGCTAAAAGGCAGCTTTCAGAAAGGGCATGAGCTGCATCTTGAGCAGGCAGATCCTTTCCAATAAACGTATCCAGCAAGACAGAAACCGCTTGCTTTTTATCTTGATGAAGCTTTTTGAATAAATGGGCAAACACTTCTTTTGCCTCTTCAAACGTGTAATCTGATTCCTTCCCAAGCCCGACAAAATAAATGCGTTTGATGCCTGTTTCAGGGGATGGGAAAAACTTCGAAAGCTGATTTCGTTTGGATGAAATGTCGCCTTCTTTTAATAATTCAGTGATTCTTCCTTCAAGTAATTCATCCATTTCTTTTGCTTTTCCTGATAATTGGCTCTTTTGAAAAAGTCCGATCGCCAGTGTATCTTTATGCTGCAATTCATTTGTCGAGAAAAACATATTTATCACACGCTCCTTAATGAACTCCATTTTTCACATTGGAACTTCTATTATATCAAAATTTGCGTTCCTATACGATCATTGCCAGTCTGTCTTTACTTGATGAACATTTATATTTTCACACGCGGAAGGGCATCATGAAAAAGCGGCGAAAACCTGAGCAGCCTGTCCGTGTTCTCCTCGTTCCACATCTACTTTCTTTAATGTTATAATGAACATGGACTTGGCAGCTTTTTTTACTGCTATCATTTTTTCATCATACTAGGATTTTTAGTTCATCATTTCGCACGATATTTTTTCTTAAAGAGAGGATGTTTCTTGTTCATGAGCGTACTGACGAATTTTCCGCTGCTTGCCAGCCTAGCAGCCATCTTTTTTGCACAATTTGTAAAAGTACCGATTCAATTTATCATTTCTAGACGACTAGATTGGTCGCTCATTACAAGCACAGGCGGAATGCCAAGTTCACACTCCGCAGCAGTAACAGCACTCTCCACAGCAGTGGCTTTAGAGCACGGGCTAGATACATCTATCTTTGCCATTTCCGCCATCTTTGCCATTATTACCATGTTTGATGCGACAGGCGTTCGCAGACAGGCAGGAGAACAGGCGACTGTTCTCAACAAGCTCGTAACAGATTTTAACCGATTTGTTTCCGAAGCAAAGAATTTCCCAAATGCGGAAGAAAAAGAAAAGCAAAAGAAATTAAAAGAGCTTCTTGGTCATAAGCCGATTGAAGTCTTCTTCGGCGGCTTAACAGGGATCTTGCTGACACTCATCTTAGATTATTACTTTATGTAGAAGTGAAAAAGCTTTGGACCTTAAACGGCCCAAAGCTTTTTTATTCTTTATTGGCTTGAAACTGCTGACGGAATACTTGCATCGATTCTGCTTCATTGAGCTGATTTAAGTCTTTTTCCGTTAACGTCCCTTCACCCTTTTTGATGATATACACATCGAGCACTTTTTTACCCCATTCTCTATACACATCATCAACGGTTTCATAGTATAAATCAAGCTTATGACCTTTAATGGCTTTCCCGGTATCTGCAACCACACCGTAGCCATAGTTCGGGATAAACAGCACCGTTCCAATCGGAAAAACAGATGGGTCGGCTGCCACTGTTGAATATAAATCACGTTTCACTTTAACGCCTGAATATGTAATGCCATATGCATGATGTTCCTTCGTTTTGCCTGTTGATTCCACACCTGCTGTATAGCCGGTTGCCACAACCTTCTGTTTCGGGTAATCGTTCCAATTAAACGCCTCTTCGAGAGAAACAGACCGCGCATCTTCACTTTTGAGTGCCATCGTTTCCCTTTTTGGCTGCTGAAAAAAAGAAGATACTTGCCTGCCCGCATCGGTCTCTTTCACCCACGCAGCTAAATCACTTGGTTCGACTCCAGATATGCCCGTAAAGCTTGTCAAAAGTGCAAGCATGAATAGGGCTGTCATGAACAATCGTTTCATCCATGTTTTCATCTCTATTTGTCACTCCTCTACCCATCTATTTGTTTCCAAACAAAATGGAAACTATGCAAAGGAGAAACAAAAAAACCCACTTGCGTGTCCACAAGTGAGTTAAAACATTTGATACCCTCTTTTTCGAAGTGCATTAATGACAAAACCTGATGTGATTGCACCGATCAGGCCGCTTAATAAGATGATGATATCTGCCGCAGCGAGTGAGACGATCCGGTCTCCTATTCCTGAAAAAGCGGTGCTAGGCTCTCTTACATAAGCGATCATCTTTTGATTGTTGATAATGAAAAGGCATACAATTGGATATAAAATAGCCATAATCCATGACATTCTCAGCAGCATATTGAGCAAAAATCCAATGCCGAAGAATAACACGAAAAATAAAATAACTGAAATGATAACGACTGGTAAACTGATCACTTCATCTCCACCCCCAAATATCCCATCATTAGTTTAACTTGGAAATAGAGATGAAGTCAATCAATGGAAAAAGCAGATCGATTAACGCTTCTTTCCTGTCCCTTTACATTCCTCACACGTTTCAGATCCGCCGAGCAATAGCTGAAAGTACCCTTTTCCTGAACAATATTGACAGGTTGATGTTTTTTCCTTTGTTTGTGCATTCATATTGCTCACTCCTTAATCTAAATTTTCTGATAATTCATCATAACATATTTTGCTGCCGATGACCAAGTGAGAAAATATACCACAACACATAAAAAAAACGTGTATCATGAGGATACACGTTTTTGTCTATGATGGTTTAGAAGAACTTGAATTTTCCTTTTTTCAGAACAAGTCCTGGTCCGCCAACCATGAATAAAGAACGGTTGTCGATTATTTTCTTCATTGCAGAAGCTTTTGTTCCTTGAAGTTTTTTACCAAACGCAACACCTACAGCGTCGTGTTCACCAAGAGAAGCAACTGTTCCTTTGATGTCTGGCTTAAAGCTTTCAAGAGAACCGCCTTTTACTAGTGCTGCAAGGTTTTTCGCTACTGTTTCACCTTGCTGCATAGCGATTTGTGCAGTTGGTGGGTATGGACGGTTGATTTCTTCATTGATAATCAATGAACAGTCACCAATGATGAAGACATCATCATTTTCTGGTACACGAAGATCTGGAGACACTTTTACGCGGCCGCGCATGTTTTCAAAACCAGCTTCTTCAACGATTGGGTTACCGCGTACACCTGCAGCCCAAACAACAGTTGCAGCTTTGATTTCTTCTGTATCATCGTCTTTTCCAACAATGATCCCCTCAGGCGTACATTCTTTGATCGCTGTACCAATTTTGAACTCAACACCTTTACCTTGAAGGTAGTTCATCGCATAGTCGATCAATTCTGGATCGAATCCAGGAAGAGCTGTTGGCGCAGCTTCTACACAGATGATACGCACGTCTTTTTGATCAATGTCATACTCCTTGCAAAGCTCAGGCACACGGTTTCCAAGCTCACCAAGGAACTCAATACCTGTGAATCCTGCGCCGCCGACAACGATTGTCAAACGCTCTGGACGTTTTTCAGCATCCGTATTATACGTCGCAAATTGAAGCTCAATGTGCTCACGAAGCTGACGAGCAGAGTTGATGTTAGAGATTGAGAATGCGTATTCTTTCAGTCCTGCAATACCAAATGTTTCAGGAACAGCACCAAGTGCAACAACAAGGTAGTCATAAGAAAGTTCGCTCTCTGATGTCACAACTTTCTTTGCTTCCTTATCAATGCTTTCAACTGTTGCTTGTACAAAGTTGACACGGGAACTGTTAATCACATCTTTGATTTGATAACGACAGCGGTCATGATGAAGAGTACCTGCACTTGCTTCATGAAGCCATGTTGTTTCGTAATGATAATTATGCTTGTTCACAAGAGTAATGTCCGCATCATTTGTGCCAAGCTGTTTTGTTAATCTTGTTACAGTCATTAATCCGCCATAACCTGCACCTAATACAACGATTTTCGGTTTATTCACTGGAATCACATCCACCTTTTTTAAATTTGCTGTAAAACGGATAAAGAATTACATATCGTTATTCTCAACCGCTTTGCGGCATTTTATGAAATTTAAACAAAAAAATAAGTATGTGAAAATCTGAACTTTCACCTACATAAAACGAAAGCATTTGACCGTATCCGACAAAAATTCATAAAAAATTAATATTTAGTTCCCTTAACAATAATAGCGAGTTCTGCTCCAATTTTCAAGGCTTTAAACTGAAAATCCTTATGATAAACGGTCTTTCTCACTTTTTCCTTCTTTTCAAAGCTTCAGCATCAAAAAACGACAAGTTTTTCAAAACAAGTCAAACGACGATATGTGGTATGATATGATATAGTGATAACAATTTTCATTTGGGAGGATTAAAGGAATGCAAGAAGATTCTAAGGTATATGACATTACCGTTATCGGGGGCGGCCCAGTTGGATTGTTTACTGCGTTTTACGGAGGCATGAGACAGGCAAGTGTGAAAATCATTGAAAGCCTTCCTCAGCTCGGCGGTCAACTTTCCGCTCTTTACCCTGAAAAATATATTTATGATGTGGCTGGATTCCCAAAAATCCGCGCACAAGAATTAGTTGATAACTTAAAGGAACAAATGGATAAATTTGATCAAACCATTTGCTTAGAGCAGGCAGTTGAAACGGTTGAAAAACAGGCAGATGGGATCTTTAAACTTGTGACAAATCAAGAGATTCATTATTCTAAAACAATCATCATCACAGCTGGTAACGGTGCATTCCAACCGAGAAAGCTTGAACTAGATGCAGCAGAATCATTTGAAGGAAGCAACCTGCATTACTTCATTAATGACTTGAACCAATTTGCCGGCAGACGTGTTGCCGTTCTTGGGGGCGGAGACTCTGCGGTGGACTGGGCACTTATGCTTGAACCAATCGCAAAAGAAGTCTCCATTATTCACCGCCGCGATAAATTCCGCGCGCATGAGCACAGTGTAGAAAACCTGCACAACTCGAAGGTCAATGTACTGACACCATTTGTACCAACTGAGCTCATTGGTGAAGACCGCATTGAACAAATCGTGCTCGAAGAAGTCAAAGGCGACAAAAAACAAGTGCTTGATGTGGACGACGTGATAGTCAACTTCGGTTTTGTTTCCTCCCTTGGACCAATCAAACAATGGGGCCTTGAAATCGAAAAGAACTCCATCGTGGTGAAATCTACAATGGAAACAAACATTGAAGGCTTCTATGCGGCAGGAGACATCTGTACGTATGAAGGAAAAGTCAAATTGATCGCAAGCGGATTTGGTGAAGCACCAACTGCTGTCAACAATGCGAAAGCTTACATGGACCCGAAAGCCCGTGTACAGCCTCTCCATTCCACAAGCTTATTTGAAAACAAATAAGAGCGGATCAAAAAAGGAGTTCCCACTCGCGGAACTCCTTTTTCGTTTATTTAAAAATCCCAATATAGGCATTTGCCATCCCAAGTACCATTGCAGCAAGCAGCACCACAACAATCCCTGCCACAACCAAAATCACCCGATCTTTCACACGTTCTTTTTTTGGAAGCGGCTTCTCAATCCCGCAAGAAGGACACGTTTTGGACCGATACGGAATCAGTTCATGACAGTTCCTGCAATTGATTTGTTCACTCAAACCTCAGCAACCTCTTTTCTGACTACAGTTTATGTTTGGTTCTCATGATACTCTTTTCGAGTGGAAATAGCCAGTTGTTCGGGCAAGCTGTAACAAAATTGAGCGATTTGCGAGAAAAAAACATAGCTCCTTGAATCCGCTGCTTCAAACAAGATCAACAATCCATGATTTAAATTTTAAAAAAGATGATTGACCCTAACGCAACGTCATATTTTATAGTGGATATCAAGAGAGGTGAATTGAAATGAAAGTAAAAGAAGTGGCTGAATTATTTGGTATTAGCATTCGTACACTTCATCATTACGACAAGATTGGTTTATTGACCCCAAGTGAAGTCACAGATAATCGTTATCGACTCTATTCAGAAGAAAACCTTGAAACATTGCAGCAAATATTATTTTTCAGAGAACTTGGATTTCCATTGAAGGAAATCCAAAAGATGATGCACAATCCTTCATTTAATAAGAAAGAAGCATTTATGCTACAAAGAAAAATGTTAATAGAGAAACGAGATAATCTCGATAAAATGATCGGTAATATTGATAAGACGCTGCAGCATTTAACGGGAGTAACTCAATACACCTATAAAGAAAGGTTTGAGAATATGAATATGAATTTTAGCCAATATGAAGAAGAAGCTCGTCACCGTTGGGGAAATCAAGCTGTTGATGAAGTCAGCTCAAAACTAAATCATTTGTCTAAAGATGAACAAATTGAATTATCTGATAGCTGGGATAGCATATTGAATAAACTAGCCTCTCTTCGCAGCCATTCCCCTAAATCCAAAGAGGTGCAAATCGTCATCAAACAATGGTACGACTTTTTAAACGAAAACTTTCGTTATTACTCTCTTGATGCTTTTTACGGTTTAGGCCAACTCTATATTCAAGATGAACGTTTCACAAAGAATATAGATCGTTATGGTGAGGGCTTGGCATCATTTATGAGCGAAGCGATGAAAGTCTTTACTACTCTTCATAAAAGAGGGAACAGCTTTGAAAATGATGATTGAGAATACAATCGATTAACACGAAACGTTATTCTAAACGAAACACAACATAGAACATTTTTTCCGACATACCATGATGAAATCTTTTGAAAAGATGTGGAAGATGAACAGAGGAAATACTAAGAAACTGCAAGGTTTTTGAGGACGTGCTGAGTGATTGAAGTCATGTCCTTTTTTTGCATCTTTAAAAACAACACAAAAAACCTCCTCAAGAAAATGATTAATATGAGGAGGTCTTCATTATACAAATGGTTTTACAGAATGAATCGTTTTAACCCTTAACACTCTTCCGGCGTACCGGTATTCGTCGCTGTTCTGAAAGAAGAACCGCACCCGCATGACGCGATGGCGTTCGGATTGTCAATCGTGAAACCGCCGCCCATGAGTGACTGTTTGAAATCAATGATAGTTCCGTTCATGATATCAAGGCTTTCGGAATCGACAAGGACATTGATGCCGTGCTGTTCGAACTGCGTGTCTTTCTCTGAGACTTCATGGTCAAAGCCCATGCCGTATGAGAGACCGCTGCAGCCGCCGCCTTTTACGCCCACTCGAAGGAACGCATTTTCTTCTTCATGTTCTTTCATCATATCTTTAATCTGCAGTGCAGCAGCTTCTGTAATGGTTACTGGTGTACTCATGATCATCCCTCCTTTTGACTGGATGTTTCTTTTCAATTATAAACGTGATGATGCCTTTTCTCAAATAAATGGTTTAGAGATAAAATGTGCCGTCACAAATCGTTTCAGCAGGTCCTGTCATGAGTACGTGGTCATTGTCTTTCCAGCGAATGATGAGGTCTCCGCCTGCTAAATGAACGGTCATGTCTGTTTCTTTTTTCGCCTGACCATTCACAATTGTGGATACAGCCGCAGCACAGGCCCCTGTTCCGCAGGCCTGTGTAATCCCTGAACCTCTTTCCCACACACGAAAATGCAGTTCTGTTTCACTGACAACTTCAACAAATTCTACATTGACGCCTTCTGGGAACATGTCGTGTTTTTCGATGATCGGTCCAAGTGTATGAAGCGGTGCTTTTTCAATGTCCTCTAAATAAAAAACGATGTGCGGGTTTCCCATTGAAACGGCCGTTCCATTTAAAACTGCCTTGCCAAAATCAAGTGCCTCATTAATGGTTGTGCTGGCCGGTTCACCAAGCATTGGCATCGCTTCTTTTTCAAAACGTGGTTTTCCCATATCTACTGTGACTAGCTGAACGTGACCATCCTGAGCGTGAACGGTCGCTTCAACGAGTCCTGACAATGTCTCAATCTGGAACGTTGTGTCCGTCACAATTTGATGCTCATACACATACTTTGCAACGCAGCGCAGCCCGTTACCGCAGTTTTTGCCCTCTGATCCATCATTGTTGAAAATGCGCATCTTCACAGGTGCAACATCTGATGGACAAATAAGAATCATCCCGTCAGAACCGATTCCTGTATAAACAGAAGAAACGCGAATCGCTATCTCTGATAGCTGCTCTTCTGGAAGCTGTTCCTTCATCTGATTGACGTAAATATAATTATTTCCTAATCCGTGCATTTTCGTGAATTGAAATGATGTCATGAGCTTCCTCCAAAAATGTTGTTTCTTTATAGTATAAAAGGAGTCGATTCAGGAGACAATCTTATCATCCCCCGTTTTTCATACATAGAAGCTCTTTGCTGCCATGGCAAAGGGCTTTTATTATGCATATGCCTCTTTTTCTCTCGTGTGATGCTTCATATTGATGATATTTTATTAGCATAACATATTGGATGCGCTTTCTATTAATTCTCCTTAAAAATGGAAGATGAAAATGTGAAAAAAATGCACCTCATGACCCATGTGGTGCATTTAAAACATGTCGTTTTCCTCTATAAAAGCATAAATACGCTCGACTAGCTGCTCTGCATTTTCTCCTGAAACAAATTCTCCATTCACAAGTGCAAATGGGGAGTCCATACATTTGCCGCAATAGCTTAAACAGCCGTATTCCATTACGTCTAGGTTTGGGTCCTTTTCAAGCTTCTCTTTTGCTTCTTGAGACCCTTGTGCAAGATTACTTACACAAAATTCGATCAGTGGAAACACTGTGCTTCACCTCACATTGCCTTACCATCCTACCGAAATTCCTTGTATTAGTCAAAATATGAGCTTCATCTGTATCGTTACGCCTATTCCTCGTAAAATGTTTTACTATTTAGGACTAACTGATGAATATGTAGGTTATTTTGAAACAATTATTGTGGTTTCACAGTAAATTCGATATAATTTTATTTGGTATTTTAACTTAAAGTTTTTTAGTATAAGTGTTTTTCAATGTCTACGGGGAAAAGGAGAATCGTCATGAAAAATTTAGTCTTGATCGGCGGAGGTTACGGGAATATGCGGGTTCTCCACCGCTTATTGCCAAATCAATTACCTGATGATGTCACTATCACATTAATTGATCGAAATCCTTACCACTGTTTAAAAACAGAATATTATGCACTTGCTGCTGGAACGATCTCTGATCATCACATTCGAGTATCTTTTCCAGAGCATCCGAAGCTGGATATTCAATACGGGGAAGTAGAAAAAATTGATATTGAAAACAAACAGATTTTATTCAGCGACCGTGAACCGATTCCGTATGATGACACGGTGATTGGACTCGGCTGTGAGGACAAGTATCATAATGTCCCTGGTGCGAAAGAACATACATACAGCATTCAAACCATTGATCAGTCAAGACATGCGTATAACAAATTAAACAATTTGAGCGCAGGTGCAACGGTTGGCATCGTCGGTGCTGGACTTAGCGGGGTAGAGCTGGCCAGTGAACTAAGAGAAAGCCGTGCTGATTTAAACATTATTCTTTTCGACCGCGGAGAGCTGATTCTATCGAGCTTCCCAAAAAGATTAAGTTTGTATGTGCAAAAGTGGTTTGAAGAAAATGACGTAAAGATCATTAACTGTGCCAATATTACAAAGGTTGAAGAAGGTGTCGTTTACAACCATGATGACGCGATTGAAGCAGATGTCATCGTGTGGACAGCAGGAATACAGCCAAGCAAAGTGGTACGTGAGATGGATGTTGAAAAAGACGCACAAGGCCGCGTCGTATTAACTCCTCATCACAACCTCCCAGGGGATGAGCATGTATATGTTGTAGGTGACTGCGCAAGTCTGCCGCATGCCCCAAGTGCACAGCTTGCTGAGGCGCAGGCAGAACAAATTGTCCAATCGCTGCAAAAACGCTGGAAAAATGAGCCGCTTCCTGAGGCTTATCCACAGTTTAAGCTAAAAGGTGTTTTAGGTTCTTTAGGGAAAAAAGCCGGCTTTGGCTTAGTGGCTGATCGTCCACTTGTTGGGCGGGTGCCAAGACTCCTGAAATCTGGACTCCTTTGGATGTACAAACATCACAACGGCTAAAATTATGTGAATTTTTTCTCAAAGCTCCTTCATGATGAGGGAGCTTTTTTTATGAAACGGCATGTGCCGATAAGTGGGTCCATTTGATCGGAGCAAGGGCAAGGATGCAGTCTTTACGAAAGGTTCTCATCGTCTTTTTCGATAAACAATATGCTTGGATGAGCTGATCCGTTTGACGGTGGACAATGATTTTTCTCTTTGTGCACTCTCCATTTTCCTTCATATAAATCATCTCAATCGGTATTTGCTGATGAAGAGATTGTTTCAGTAAATAATTCATGATGCTCACGCTCCTTTCATTTCATTATAAACGAACAAACGTTCTTTTTCAACACAAAATGGAACGTTTGTTCTATTTTCTTCCTCAAAAAAAGAACAGCTTATTCACTGCTCTCCTTGTACCCGTATTTCTCCATTTCTTGATAAATGTCTTTTAATTTTGGATCGCCCTCTCCAACGATTTGATCCTCTACTAAGACAAGCGGATAAAAGAATTCATCATCAAGAATTCGTTCAGACAATTCCTTTTGTTGTTCATTTTCTGGCGGGTGCTCAATATCAA
This sequence comes from Bacillus sp. FSL M8-0350, assembly GCF_038593345.1. Taxonomy (NCBI): domain Bacteria; kingdom Bacillati; phylum Bacillota; class Bacilli; order Caryophanales; family Bacillaceae; genus Bacillus; species Bacillus sp. FSL M8-0350. Next base: position 3,018,176 of record NZ_CP151985.1, read on the forward strand.
TATATGTGATGCGAAATGGCTGATTCGGATATTTTCGTTTTAATGCTGCATCTAACCATTCAAACGTATCTTTTGAAGAAGGCAGATTCACGCAGCTGGCGCACAGTACATCTCTTCCATAAACATAAAGATCGACGGTTTTGTTCATTTGACAAGCCCCCTATTCTTACTTCATTTTAGCTGAATTTTCTGGATGAAAAAAGCAAAAATCACTTTTTGTTTCAAGATGAGATTGTGCTATAATGAAAAGGAAACTTTGAAACCAATCAATAGATTTTTATCGTCCAGATGAATATAATGGTGATATGTTGTGAAAGGAGCGATTATATCTAATGACTGAAGTCGAAATGAAAGACCAAGTACAGGAAGTACTGGACAAACTTCGTCCATTTCTATTACGTGATGGTGGAGACTGTGAGCTTGTAGACATTGAAGATGGCATTGTGAAATTACGTCTTCTTGGTGCATGCGGCAGCTGCCCAAGTTCAACCATTACATTGAAAGCCGGTATTGAGCGCGCATTATTAGAAGAAGTGCCTGGCGTTGTAGAAGTTGAACAGGTTTTCTAATTCATATATGACATGAAAACGACCCGATTTGGGTCGTTTTTTTCATGATTGACAAAGGCTTTAGCCCTTTGTCTTCTTTTCAGCGTGATATGAAAACCCTTGAAGTCTAGGAAAGACGAGTACTGGCGCGGAGCGAATTTTCTATTCGTGAGCACCAGCACACAGGACTGACACCGAATGCGAGGGTTTGTCAGCACGCTGAAGGGTCGTTTTTTATTAGGCTAGCTTTTCTCTAAACCATTCCTTTATAAAAGTCAGTCTTTGAATACGCTGCCCCGGGTGTCCACTTCTGGATAAATCATGAGATGCCTTCGGGAATTTGACCAATCTTGTGTCTTTCCCAAGCTCCTTCAAGGCCACAAAAAGCTGCTCTGCTTGATCAACTGGACAGCGATAATCTTCATCACTGTGCAAGATGAGCAGCGGCGTGTTCATCTGCTTCACATATTTTAGCGGCGAACGATCCCATAGCTTATCGACAGAATCATAAATATCCCCATCAATCTGCCACCTTGTAAAGAAATAACCGATATCACTGATGCCGTAAAAACTAATCCAGTTTGAAATGGAGCGCTGTGTGACCGCTGCGCGAAAGCGGTCGGTCTGACCGACAATCCAGTTGGTCATAAAACCCCCATAGCTGCCGCCTGTCACGCCAAGCCTTGTTTCATCAAGGAAATCATAGGCTGTGAGCACATGATCAACAGCCTGCATGACATCGTCATAATCAACGTCACCATAGCTTCCTCTCACACGGTTGGTAAACATCTGTCCGTATCCATGACTGCCATGCGGGTTGATATACACGATGGCATAGCCTTCAGAAGCGAGCATTTGAAATTCATGAAAATACGTATGACCATACATCGCATGCGGTCCGCCATGAACCTCTAGAATGAGTGGATATTTCTTCCCCTCTTCCATCTGGGAAGGCTTCATAAACCAGCCATGCACCTCGTCGCCATCTTTTGACTGAAAAGAAAATGGTTCAGGTTCGGATACGATATGCTCCTTTAGAAAATCATGATGCTCGAACGTGATTTGCTTTAGCTCAGTCTCCCCTAATGTCATCTCATACAGCTCACTTGGTGAGACAGGTGTAAGCCGGCTGAACAGCAGTTTGGATTCATCTGGATGAAGGCTGAAATTGGTGATATGTTCCGCCTCTAGTCGAACAGGATAGGCTAAACCTTCAATAGAGAAATAATAAATCCCTGTACTGCCTTGATCAGAAACAAGCGCATAAAACCCTTGGCTGTCCTTTGTCCACTGAGGAGGCTGAAAGACCTCTCCCATCACGCTATCTCCTGCCATACAGTTTCCAACATACATATCGAGCATTTCTGACAGCTGAACCGCCTTGTCTTCCTTCAGATCATACAGCCATAATGATGGAAAGGTGGCATTTTGAAATTCGCGCTCATGTCCAATATACAAAAGGCTCTCTCCATTTGGAGAAAAAGAGACGGTGGAATAAGCGCCGTTTGCTTGTGTGATCTTTTTGGTCTGACCATCTTCTAATGACAGGAGACACACGTCACTTATGTAAGGTCTCTGTGCGTTTAATTGAATAAAGGCAAGCCATTTGCCGCACGGAGAAACCGTATGATTCATATGATGAACCTGCTCGCTCGTGACAGGCTCTATCTCTCCTGAATCGATATCCACCTTCACGATCTGCGTGACACGCCCATCTAAAAAGCCTCTTCCATCTGCTTTATAGGTCAAATCATCATATACCGCTGGAGCAAAGTCATCTTGCTCTTCCTTTTTTTCATCATGAACAGATTCTGATTGTTTCAATGACACAGCCGCATAAAGAAAAGCGCCATCTGGGGAAAAGACAGGATGAGATACTCCGTACGGAATCTTCGTTAAGGTTCGCACGCCGCCTCCTTCGCTCTTCATGAGCGCCAGCTGAGGGACTTCCTTTGGCTTTTGTAAAATAAAAGCAAGCTGCCTGCCGTCTTTTGACCAAACTGGCTGATGATGCTTTCCATCTTCAAATGTCCATTGTGCCAGCTCCTCTGTCTCTTCATTTCGAACCCATAAATGGATGTTGTAATCGTCTTTTTTCTCATTCACAGTGACTTTTGTAAAGACTGCCTTCTTTCCATCTGGTGAATAAACCGGATGGGAAACAGAAACAATCTTCGTTAAATCTTCTGCCGTCATCAATTTCTTCATGAACGTATCTCCCCCTTTTATGCTTAAAAAATAGTTCGATCCTCTAAATAATAATCCCTGCTTCTTCCCATAAAAACAAGCATAAAAAAAGAACGTGCAGATTCACAGCACGTTCTTAGATTGTTGAAAAAGAGCTAAAATGATCTTTATTTTAGCTCTTTTTCTTCTTTTCAGCGTGACCTGAAAACCTTTGCAGTCTAGGAAGAACGAGCACTGGCGCGGAGCGAATTGAACATTCGTGAGCACCAGCGCGCAGGACTGACAACGAATGCGAGGGTTTGTCTACACGCTGCGAACGTGCAGATTCACAGCACGTTCTTTACTTGATTAACAGGATAATGCTGCACGACAACACCTTCTACTGGCACCGTCAGCAAATCGACTTCGCAATGCGGGAAGTTTTGGGCAAGCTGTTCTTTCAGCGCTTCTCCCTTCCCTTTTTCCACTAAGGTGAGGATCGTCGGACCAGCACCGCTCAAAGCCGTACCATACGCTCCTTTTAGAGAAGCGACATGCTCTACCTTCGACAGCTCTGGAACGAGCATTGTGCGGTAAGGCTGATGAAATAAATCCTTATTCATCATTTCTCCAACAAGCGGCCAGTTTTGCGTCATTAAGGCGGCCACAAGGACGTTGCTCACAGCACTCGCACTGACGGCATGCTTATAGGAGAAATCCTCTGGCAGGACATCGCGGGCATCCTTTGTCAGCACTTCATAAAAAGGAATCACCACGACGACATCTACATCCACATGCTGCACTTTCACGGCATGTGTTTTGTCTTCTTCATGGAGTCCAATTAGTAAACCACCAAATAAAGAAGCACCCGCATTATCTGGATGACCTTCTACCTCACTTGCATAAAAGAGCTTCTGATCATCTGTCATATTTAATTCAAGAAGCTGATTGGCGAGTTCAATGGCGGCCACGATGGCAGCAGCACTGCTGCCAAGCCCCCGTGCCAATGGAATGTCACTCCACACTTTGACATGAACAGGCGGGAGTGTTTTTCCAAAGTCATCTGCGACCTTTTTGGCTGTTTGATAAATCAGGTTGTCGGTGCCTGATGGAATCCCAGACACGACATCTGTTTCTGCTTCAAACAGCCAGCTATCATGGTCATAGACCGATAGCTTTAAATAGCGGCTGAGCGCCATTCCAACTGAATCAAAGCCTGGTCCTAAATTGGCAGTGCTTCCCGGTACTGTGATTGAAAAAAGCATGGAGGCTTCACTCATACGCGTGCGGCCTTTTCTAGGTGTTCAAGAATTTGATCTTCATCTGCATCGAGTGTGACCGGCTTGATTTGTGAAATATCGATAGCCGTATTTGGATCTTTCAGTCCGTTGCCTGTTAGTACCGCAACAACTTTACTGCCTGGCTTGATTTCTCCAGATTTCACCTGCTTTAGAACGCCCGCAATCGACGCACATGAGCCCGGCTCTGCAAACACACCTTCTTCACGTGCAATCAATTGATATGCATGAAGAATTTCTTCATCAGTCACTTCATCAATCTTTCCGTTTGATTCATCTGCGGCTGCCACAGCTTGTTTCCAGCTCGCTGGATTTCCGATACGGATAGCCGTTGCCACTGTTTCTGGCTGCTCAATCACTTCATTTCGAACGATTGCCGCTGCACCTTCTGCTTCAAAACCGCGCATGACAGGCAGTCCTGTTCCCTTTTTCTCATGATATTCCTTGAAGCCTTTCCAGTAGGCCGTGATGTTCCCGGCATTTCCAACAGGAATCGCCAGTACGTCTGGGGCAGAGCCTAGCTGCTCACAGATTTCAAATGCCGCTGTCTTTTGTCCTTCAATTCTATAAGGGTTGACCGAGTTCACAAGGGCAATCGGCGCTTTTTCACAGATGCTGCGGACGATTTTCAGTGCATCATCAAAGTTGCCGTCAATGGCAATGATTTCTGCTCCGTACATGACGGCCTGTGCAAGCTTACCGAAGGCAATTTTCCCGTCTGGAATGATGACAATACATTTCATATCAGCACGGGCTGCATAAGCCGCTGCTGCTGCAGAGGTATTCCCTGTTGAGGCGCACATGATCGTATCATTGCCTTCTTCTTTCGCCTTTGCAACGGCCATGACCATTCCTCGATCCTTGAAAGAGCCTGTTGGATTGACGCCTTCTGTTTTCACATGAAGCTCAATCCCCAGCTTTTCTGAAAGCTTGGCGAGGTGGACCAGCGGTGTATTCCCTTCATTTAATGTTAGTTTAGGTGTAGATTCGTTTACTGGTAAGAATTCTTGAAATTCTTCAATGAGTCCATTCCATTTCATCGGCTTAAACCGTTCCCTTCTACTCGGTACGTGCTCTTCACTTGAACCACCACGTCGAGGTCGTTTAATTTTTGCAGGATATTTGAGAAATCTTCTTCTGAGGTCTGATGTGTAATAATCACAATTTCAGCCAGCTCATCATGTCCTTTCACAGGAAGCTGAAGGATCTTTTCAAAGCTGATGCCTCTTTCAGAAAAAATAGATGTAATGCGGGAGAATGCCCCGACTTGATCTCTAACATGAATTCTTAAAAATTGCTGAGCAAATATTTCTGATGAGGATTTGATCTTCTTCTCAAACTGCGGTGCGATAAATCCGCTTCCGTTCACGCCAAGGCGCATGTTTTTCATTACTGCGACTAAGTCTGATACAACAGCTGTTGCCGTTGGCAGACTTCCTGCTCCAGGTCCGTAAAACATCGTTTCTCCTACAGCACTTCCGTAGACATACACCGCATTGAATTCATTGTTGACAGATGATAATGGATGATGATCAGGAAGTAAGGTTGGCTGAACGCTGACCTCTACTTTCTCTCCGTCCCGCTGAGCAATTCCGATCAGCTTCATTGTATAGCCAAACCGCTTACTGAAATTAATATCCTCATCAGAGATATCAGAAATACCTTTCACCTTGACATCCTCTAAATCTACATTCATGGAAAAGCCGAGCCTTGCAAGAATCGCCATTTTCCTTGCTGCATCCAGTCCTTCTACATCAGCTGTCGGATCTGCTTCTGCAAAGCCTAGATCCTGTGCTTCTTTTAAGACATCCTCATATGCGCTTTTATCGACATTCATTTTCGTTAAAATAAAATTCGTTGTACCGTTCACAATCCCCATCATCTTCGTGATTCGGTCAGAGGCCAGCCCTTCCTCCAGCGTACGCAGAATCGGAATTCCTCCGGCGACACTTGCTTCATAATAAAGATCACAGCCATTTTCTTTCGCTACATGTAAAAGCTCCGTACCGTAAAGCGCCATTAAATCTTTATTGGCTGTAATGACATGCTTCTTCTCATTCAACGCATCTATTAAATATTGTTTTGTCTCTTCAATGCCGCCCATCACTTCAATGATGACGTCGACCTCTGGATCTCTAATCACATCGTATACTTCAGTTGTGAAGACCTCTCTTGCGACATCCACATCTCTTTTTTTATCGGGATTGCTCACAAGCACTTTTTGTATTAATACCGGACAGCCGATTTGGTGCATTAATTTATCCTGATGGTCTTGGATAATTTTTACGACACCGCTTCCCACTGTTCCTAATCCTAATAGCCCAACTCGAATTGCCTTCACCTGAAATTCCACCTTTCTCCGTAAATGTCCTCTCTAAAAAGACATTTGTTAACCTTACACAGACATTCAATGTACACACATTATAAAGGGGTATCCTCATTTTGACAAGGTAATAAAATAAGAGATTGTCAGAATGAAACCGCTTAACAGCTATTTATATCAAGATTCTATATTTTCAAAATATTTTTGTTAGAAAAGCTCCCGAACACCGGGAAGCCTTATATTATAAACGAACCGGCGTTTTGGCTGGCTCGTCTTGTAAGACAAGCGCAATATTTTCAGCACATAAACGCATCATTGTTTTTCTTGTTTCGACGCTAGCACTTCCAATATGAGGAAGGACTGTGACGTTACGTAATGTCGTTAACGGATGAGACGGGCTGACAGGTTCCTGTCTAAATACATCCAGACCAGCGCCGGCAATTTTTCCTGTTGTGACAGCCTCGTATAAAGCATCCTCATCCACAGTCTGTCCTCTTGATACGTTAATGAAATAAGCAGAGTTCTTCATCAGATCAAATGCTTTTTCATTAAACATGTCTTTCGTTTCCGGGGTTAACGGCGTCAGACAGACGATGAAATCAGACTGCTTGAGCAGTTCCTCAAAAGCCGCATAGGTCACGCCAAGCTGCGCTTCTGCTTCGGGTTTTCTTGAACGATTATGATAAAGGACATTCATATTAAAGCCTTTGGCCCGCTTGGCAAGTGCTGTTCCAATGCTGCCCATTCCGACAATCCCGAGTGTTTTGTGATGAACATCAGCACCGGCAAGAAGAAGCGGCCCCCAGCCTGTCCAGTTTCCATCCTTAATCCAATCACTCGCTTCGACAATGCGTCTAGCTGACGCCATCAGAAGAGCAAAGGCTAAATCCGCCGTCGATTCTGTTAAGACGTCTGGTGTATGACATACGGTGATTCCGTGCTTTTTGGCTGCTTCAAGATCAATATTGTCATAGCCAACAGCAAGGTTTGCAACCACCTTGATATTCGGAGCCTTTGATAAAAGCGTCTCATCTATTTGATCTGACAGCATGGTGAGAAGCGCCTCCGCTTTAGCAGCTTGTGTTTCTAACTCTTCTCTTGGACACGGCTCATCCTCGCTTGGCCACATCTCAACATGAGCGACTTCTTTTAATGGTGTAAGTGATGCTTCATCCAGCTTTCTTGTGATATAGACGTAAGGTTTCGTCAAGAAGAACACTCCTTTAATCGATTTCTTTAAGCATAACGAAAAACGTCTCAAGAGAAAAGAGACGTTTCGTCTGTTCACTGAAACTTCAAATCAGCTGCAGGCTGAATCCAGCCAACAGCCGGAATGGGGCTCCCGCCGCTTCGCATGGCACTCATTTCTTGAAAGACCTTTAGAAAGTATTCATAGCGATTGGCGTCATTTAAGACGTAATCTAACCGTTCTTCATAATATGACTTTTCATTTTCTCCCGACATATAGTAGCCTTCCACAATTTCAAAGTAATGAAGCGGGAACAGCAGGCGGCTGTATAACAAACGCTTTGAAAAGGAGGAAAGAGGTGTCACCTCCTCATATTGCTGAAGAAAGGAAAAGCCTTCTTCAATTAAATCTTCCTTATGCTGTACAAAGGTCTCTCTTAAGTATTCGGCAATATCACGGGTTGGATGATCAAAGACCCAATCCACAGGTAAACGCAGCGGCTGCTCATGCGGCCATGTCATACGTGAAAAGCGCTGATGACAGACAGTGCCTGAGTCACCTTCTTTCGGTTCATCATCAAGCTCAGTATCGACTAAATATTGAATGGCATTTTCCGTTAATCCAAGATAATACGGAAACGATTCAATGAATTTTTGTTCAAACCGTTCCAGCGGTTTTTGATGCATTTGCTGCATCCAAAAGCCTTCGAGCTGATCTAATCGTTTTGCCCATAATTCCTTCCAGGCACCGACACGTTTTGTTTCGGATACTTCATATGGAAAGCCTCTTCCCCTGACATGAAAGGCTGCCAGTTCTGACGCTTGCTGAAACGAGCGGCTTGAGAGCGGAGGCGCTGCTTTTAATAAAGCATACTGCTCCTTCCCATGAGTAAAGGTGGGTTTCTCTTCATTTGTTAATTCAAACACAGCGACGTATGGGTCTCCAGCATTCAGTAAATACTGACTGATATGATACAACTCCGAGAGTTCTTCTTCTCGCAAATGAGACACAGGAACAATGAGGAAGAGAGCCTCCGCCGTTTGAAAGCTCTGATAACTGCCATATGGCGTAAATTGACGAACATCAATACCAAATGTGTGATAAATGGTTTCTTTCATGTTTTCACCTGCGTTCCTATGATCAATCTCTTATCATATCGTAGTCGCAGGTTGAGGGATTTATGAATACTATTTACTATCCGAAGCTTTTTACACGTTGTGGACAAATTACGAGGATTGGGTGAGGAATACATGCCGCATCATCATGAGATGAACGAAGTAGAAAAAACAGCAAGACGCCGTTTACAAGAACGAGGCGTAACCATTCAAGATATAGCAGACCTTGTCTACTTTTTACAGGAAAAATATCATCCTGGCTTAGACATGACAGAGTGCATCCACAATGTGGAGCGTGTCATCGCAAAACGTGAAGTCCAAAATGCGATATTAACGGGCGTTGAACTAGACGTACTCGCCGAACAAAAAAAGCTGACTGAGCCGCTTCAATCAATACTTGAAACGGACGAAAGCTTGTATGGCGTTGATGAAATTTTATCCTTTGCTATCGTCAATATTTATGGTTCAATCGGCTTTACAAATTACGGATATATCGATAAAGAAAAACCAGGTATTCTGGGGAAACTCAACGATAAATCCACAGGCGAATGCCACACCTTTTTAGATGACATTGTTGGCGCTATTGCTGCTGCCGCATCAAGCAGGTTGGCACATAGTGCAAGAAATGCGGAATAAAGAAAAAGAGGACGCGCACATAACGCTGTCCTCTTTTTTTATGATAATCGCTCAATCCACTCGGATAATGAATCAATGACATAGGTTGGCTGCTTTTCATACTTCTGAAGCAGCTCTTTTGTTGTCACACCTGTATGGACGAGTAATGTGTCCATTCCTGCATTCATTCCTGCCATAATATCCGTATCATAGTTATCACCCACCATGAGCGTCTCAGATACATCTGTCCCAAGTACACGCATCGCTTGTTCCATAATAATGGATTCCGGCTTTCCGATAAATGTTGGCTGAACCGTTGTCGTCACGGTCAGTACGGATGTTAACGAGCCGTTCCCTGGCAAAAGCCCTCTTTCTGTTGGAATAGCTATATCTCCATTTGTTGAGACAAATTGTGCGCCTTGACGAATGGCAATCGCACCTACTGCTAATTTTTCATATGTAATGCCTCGATCAATTCCAACAACAACGAAATCTGCGTCTTCCTGACCAAACGTCAGCCCCTTTTCTTCAATGGCCTGCTTGATTCCTTCTTCACCGATCACGTAAACTGACGCATCTTTCTTTTGTTCAGCAATATAATTGGCCGTCGCCATACTTGTTGTAAACACTTGTTCTTCTGTTGCTGGAATATCAAATGAAACGAGTTTTTCCGCTACCTGCTTTGGCGTACGTGATGAGTTATTCGTGACAAACAAGTAAGGGATGTTCAACTCATTTAACTTTTGAACAAATTGACCTGCTTCCTCGATCTTTTCTGTTCCTTTATACATGGTACCGTCTAAATCAATTAAATAGCCTTTGTATTTCATGATGCTCACAACTCCAATGGTTTATTTAAACGCTGATACTGGGCCAAGCTCCTGTTCCAAGTAGGTACGGATGCGGCTTGGAAAGACCTCTAGCGCCTGCTCTACTTCGCTGATCACCTGCAATAAGTCATGATGAACCACTTCCTGATATTGCTGCACAAGTGTTTTGCGGGATGAGACAAGCTTTTTCAGCTGACTTCCTTCCACTTCTGGTACAACCTTTTCATCAACAAGTATATCCATGATGTCATCATAGCTTCCTGGGTCACGCATAATAAAGCCATCAATCATGTCATTTCCTGTATCAAGAATACATTCGACGAGCAAATGAACAATTCGTTCCAGCGCTTTTTTCTCAAGAGGACTTGTCCATGTTTGATGACTCTGCATCAATCCATATTGCTCCTCGAAAAAACGTAATGTCTCTTCAATCTTTTTTCTGTCTACGAAATACATTATGACGCTCCCCTTTGCGTTATTTTCTGATTCGCTTTAAGACAAAATAGGCACAGCCAAAATTACAGTATTCATAAATGTATTCATCGAGTGTGCTGATTTTAGTATCAAATGTGGCCTTTTGGTTTTGGTCATCAAAGAACCCTTTCAGCCTGAGCTGATTATAGCCCCAGTCCCCCACAATATAATCATACTTATTTAAAATATCTGAGTACCTTGCTTTAAACGCTTCTTCATTAAAGCCGTCTTTGATATCTCTTACAAGATCAAAGGTAGCATTCTGAACGACGATCATCTTCTCACCTCTTTTTAAACGATCCATCTTTAATGATAATTCATTGGAAGAACTCCATCAATTGCTAAAGCATGTTTTTTCCGATTTAGACGAAGCTAAAGGAAAAAGGAGGTCACATTTATGAAGAAACAACTGACAGCCGCGATTCTCCTCAGCATGCTTTTAGGCGGGTGCGGCTTTCAATCAGGTATGAACCGGCAAGTGGATGAAGATTCTTCAAGTAAAACCATCCGTCTGTCGGATCGTCATGAAGGAAATAATTCCAACATGCCAGAAGCAGATACAAACAGAGCAGGATATGTTCGTTATCAGCGCCAGCAAGTAACGGATCAAAAAGAAAGAACCCCTGCTTTAAATCGTGAGCATCTTGCCCACGTGATTACAAGTTTAACGGTGCAGCTGCCAAACATCAAAGATGCAGCCACACTTGTGACAGATGAGGATGCACTCATCGTGTATCGAACAGGAAACAAAAACCGTGATGAATCTGCCGATCAAGTAAAGAAAACGGCGGTTTCTGTTCTCCCTCGTTATTATCATGTATACGTCTCTGATAATCCAGAGCACTTTCAATCCATTGCCAATTTTTCACGTCTTCAAACCAATTCACGTGATTTTGACCAAATTTTAACCAAAACGATTCAGCAAATGAAGTATTCCCCTCAAGGCGGGAACATATCGAATCAAGAAGATGCAAATGGGATGACGAATTCCGACCGTACGATGAGAAGAAACGCCCCTTACGGCCAAAATTAATACGAGAAAAAACGCCAGAGAGCTCTGGCGTTTTCTTTGTTATGCTTGCGCCTGACGTTTTTTAGACGCTTCGTTTACTTGTTCATCTGCATGGTAGGAAGAGCGCACAAGCGGCCCAGCTTCACAGTGGCTAAAACCTTTTGACATCGCAATTTCCTTCAGCTCTGCAAACTCATCCGGATGGTAGTATTTTTGAACTTTCAAATGCTTTTTCGAAGGCTGTAAATACTGGCCAATCGCCATAATATCCACATTATTGGCAAGAAGATCATCCATGACTTCAATGATTTCTTCCTTCGTTTCACCAAGTCCAATCATAATGCTTGATTTTGTTGGAATGTCTGGCTGCATTTCTTTTGCACGACGCAAGAATTCTAATGAACGATCATATGTAGCACGCGCACGAACTCTTGGCGTTAATCTGCGAACTGTTTCAATGTTATGATTTAAAATGTCAGGACGAGTGTCCATTAACGTCTTCAAGTTATCATAATTACCGCCCATATCTGAAGGGAGAACTTCAATGGTCGTGAATGGGCTTTTTCTTCTAATCGCACGAACGGTTTCAGCGAACACACCTGCTCCGCCATCCTTTTGATCATCCCTTGCAACCGCTGTTATGACAGCGTGCTTTAAATTCATTAAGGCTACTGAATCTGCCACGCGTTCTGGCTCTTGCAGGTCAAGCTCAGTCGGAAGTCCAGTTTTCACCGCACAGAAACGGCATGCGCGCGTACAAACAGATCCAAGGATCATAAATGTAGCGGTTCTTCTCACTGCCCAGCATTCATGAATATTCGGACATTTTGCTTCCTCACAAACGGTATGCAGGTTGTTTTCCCGCATCATTTTCTTTAAACCGGTATAGTTTTCATTCGTATTCAGCTTAATTTTAAGCCAGTCCGGTTTTCTTACGTGCTCTTCCTTCTTTGCCAATTCCATCATCTCCATATGAATTCGTTAAAGGTGCATCTACAAAAATCTTCCTGCTATATACGATGGATGCAGCCAAGAAGCTGCAAAAAATTGAATCTTCGGCCTAAAGCCTTTTCTTTAGACACTTTAACATAGTACAGATTGAACAACAAGGGAATGAGCTGCAAAAATACCCAAAAGCCTCCTAAAAAAACAGAAGAAAATTACTAACATTTTCTTCTTATGAAATAGAGTGATCTAACCACACTAAACGGTAGAAGACAATGCTCGATGAAAGGAGATGGACGTTTGTGAAAGTGGTTTTAGCCATCATGATTGCTCTTTCAATGCTCCCTTTACCTGTTCATGCAAAAGGGACGGGCAAGCAGCCAGATGAATTGAAGCAAAGAATGGCCCTATATGAAAAAGTCTCCATCACAACACAGGTTCCATGGTATGTACTTGCTGCAGTTGATCAGTATGAACACAATATTCGAAAAAGCAGAAGAGATTTACCGAAACAAAAAGGCGTCATTGGCATCTACATTCCCCGGGAAATGTGGATTGGACCAGAAAACCCGAATAAACAGGATACCTCTCCTTTAAGCATTAAAGTGTTTGATGGAATTGGTCTTGATGGAAATGGGGATGGCAAAGCAAGCAGCGATGACGATGAGGATGTATTGTTCACGTTTGCTCAATACTTGCTTCACTACGGCAGCAGCATTGATCAATTAAAAATTGGCTTATGGGACTATTATGGACGTGATCAAACCGTTGGAATCATTTCATCTTTTATGAAGCTATATAAGCACTACGGCCATCTTGATCTTGGAAAGCATGCTTTTCCTCTTCCAGTTGGAGCTGACTACAGCTACCGAAGTACATGGGGAGATGCGAGAGGATTTGGAGGCAGAAGAATTCATGAGGGAACCGATTTATTTGCCCATTATGGACTTCCCGTTCGTGCGACATCGTATGGCGTGATTGAAATGAAAGGCTGGAACCGTTTTGGCGGCTGGCGGATAGGTATTCGAGATATTCATAATCATTATCATTACTTCGCTCACTTAAATGGCTTTGCGAAAGGACTCAAGACAGGTCAAATTGTTGAACCTGGCCAGGTGATTGGGTCTGTCGGAAGCTCCGGTTACGGTCCTCCAGGCACCGCAGGAAAGTTTCCGCCGCATCTTCACTATGGCATGTACAAAGATAACGGCAGAACCGAATGGTCATTTGATCCATATCCTCATTTGAGGGCGTGGGAAAGAGCTGAACGGAAACGAAAGTAAATAACAGCCCAATCATTGTTGGGCTGTTATTCCTTTTTCTCCTTTTTCTCTGGGAGAACAATTGATGGAGCACCTGAGTTTGTTCCGCTGCCATTATAATAATCTGGTACGTCTCCTTGAACGGCTTGTATGGAGACAGGAACAGAGTTTTTAACTACGATTGTTTCAGAAGCAAATGGGATAATGACTCTTACCTTGACCTCGATCAGAACACTAATATCAATCAAGGCATTGTTGATGCCATAAGGCTTAATGTTTTTTTCAACGTCCGTATGCGGATCACCAATCACACTAAAGCGCACAGGCACTTTTGGTCCGAGGTTGGCGATGAGTGCATTTCCGGATGCTTGCCCAAGCGGAATGTTATATATAATGCCGTCATGTCCATCTGTTTGATCCTTTAATGCTTCTTTTGCCTCTTTTTGAAAGTTCCCCTTTTCAATGTCCTCTAAATTTTTTTGAAGATGACGCGAGAGGTCAGCCATTGCTTTCGATGTTGCTTGCGCATTAAAATCGATGGTCGTCACTTTTCCGTTCTCACTTGTATTCATGACCACCATATCCTTCATATTCTCCTGATCATCTGCAAAGTCTTGCACTGAATATTGTATGAGGTGATTGGCGATGCGCTCTGTTTCTAGTTCAGCAATGTGAATAAGGGTAGGTTTAATGGATCGGTTGATAAAAAATAAACTAATTACGGTTGAGAGCACAAAGAATAAGATCGCAAGCAGCATGACGTAACGAAATGGCAAAGGGCCCTTCTTGTAGGGGCGATAACGGCGGTTCATTCTCAATAAAAAATCCCCCCTTCTCCATTACATGTGTATGCAGACAGGCGGGGGGATAGGAATCATCTCTCTATTTTATTTCACCATTTTTAATAATGCATCTCTTCCAATTGTTCCAGCTGAGATGCCCAGCGCTTCTGCGGCGTATGTCACAGATTCTAAAGGAGCATCGAGCAATTGCTCAATGGTTCTTACACCAACTGCTCTTCCTGCAATAATTCCTCTATCTGCAAGCTTTTCATTCAAGAGCCCGACATCCAGTGCACCGCACATAATATACCCATGTTCATTTGATACTGCCATAAAATTTGTCTTCGGCAGCTTGACGGTGACCGCTGTAAAGGAATGGCCATCAATTGTAATAGGTGTTAAATTCACCAAATCCCTTCACTCCTCTCATCACAATCTATGTGAAAAGAGGGCGCGTGTTGTTAGGCTGAAGCGGATTTCAAGTGGCTTCCTTCAAGCGCCATGTCAGAACATCACGTAAAAATTCAGGCATGAAATATTCAATGTGTTCGTGATCACGGATATGAGGAAAAAGAGAGCCTAATGTATACATATCGACTGTGCCAACTGTATAGGAGGCGTCTTTTTTGATCAATTGACCATGTACAAAGACATCCTTCACCCGTTTGGCATCGCCTTCTTCTAACGTATAGCTGAGTCCGCTATATAGCATTTTCCCCATTAGCTCACCTCTAAATCCGAAGCCTTTGATGCGCAGCTGTTCCATTTTTTCTTCACAGCCCCGTCGAACTGTTTCGATAAGCTGTTGACCGGTAAGCGTCACCCGAATGGGATTAATGGGATGCGGACATATCCGGTGGATTTCTTCTCTTGTGACGATCCCTGCCTCTAATGAATCAAGCACCATTCCTGCATTCATCATGCCAATATCTGCTCCGCACCAATCTTTAATGGCATCTGTTAAGAGCTGCGGAAGCGGAGATTCGTCGAACCATTTCGTTTCTAGCTTCGACTCAATCGTTGTCACTTTTTCCTGCATGAGTGCTTTCGCTCTTCTTTCTGCTTGCTGTAAGGTTGTGATGGCTTCATTTGATTCACTGATGAGCTGATCTACTGACTGTACTGTCGCTTTTTTCTCTATCAGCTCTTTGCGCGCTGTATCGATCGTCAGCTCAACACAGCCAATATAATGCCCATACTTTTCAGCGCATGCAAGCAGCACACCATTGTCCATTTCACCTTGTTCTAACAGATGATGCGTGTGTGAGCCTAGGATGATGTCGATGTCAGGGAAATCACGGGCGACCTCTCGATCATGGATGATACCAAGATGGGATAAAAGCACAATGACATCTGCCTGTCCCTTCACTTCCTGCAGCATGTCCCGTATGCTGTCAAACGGATCAGTAATGTTCCAGCCCAGCTTTTCATATACAGGTGTATACGCAATGGTCACGCCTAAGAGACATATCTTCAGTCCGTTTTCCATTGTGATCATATGATAGGGCTTTGCCCATGATGGCCTTTTGCCTTTCTCAAATAAATTAGACAGGACCACTGGAAATTGTGCATTCTCATATAAGTGATCCAGCTGATCATGGGGCAGCGTAATGCCTTCATTATTCCCGATCGTGACTCCATCATAGCCAAGCTGATTGAGGAGCTTGACGTTTACCTTTCCATAATCCGCTTCGGATACGAGGTTCACTCGATCCATATGGTCGCCAATATCAAACAAGAGCATCTGATCGTGAACTTGACGCTTTTCTTCAATATAAGCTGCAATTTTTGGCCAGTTCTCAAAGTGGCTGTGCAAGTCGTTTGTATGATATAACCATAGCTTCTGCAGCATGTTGATCTCTCCCTCAAGTTGTCACTGACCGTCTCATTCAGGTTGAAAGCTTCAGTCAGCTCTCGGTTAACTAAATAAATCTAACTGCTTCGGAGACAGGTTTGAATAGGTGATATCCAGCAAATCAATCATCTGCTGGCCATTCGCCGCTGCATCTCCGCCAGAGTTATTGTTAAACACGACATAGACATCTTTCGATTGCTGATGCAGGATGTCGAGATTCTTTTTCCACTCTTTTAATTCAGCTTCATTATATAAATATAAGTATCTTACTTCACGCCAATTCTCATGGTCTGTCGGGTGAAGCCAGCCCTGTTTATTCCTCCCGTGAAATCGGACCAAGGTTTTATCACGGTGTGTAGCTTGTATGACTGGCGGAATGGAGCCTTCTCCGACTTGCGGTTCATCACAGACGGAATGAATCCATCCTTCCTTTTCCATAAAGGACAAAGTCTGCTCATAAAATTCATCTGAAAACCATGTACGGTTTCGGAATTCGAGAGCACATGGAATGTCCCCCATCTTCTCCTTACACCATCTTAAATAGTGGACGTGCTCTTTTTTGCAATCAAACCATGGGGGAAATTGAAAGAGCACCATGGCTAGTTTTCCTTCAAGAATAAGGGGAGTCAGCGAAAGAATAAATGCATCAAACATTTCTTCCTTTGAAGCAAACGGAATCTCGCCCCTTTGATGTCCAGTCATTCCTTGGTATGCTTTCACAACAAATTGAAAGTCATCTGGCGTATCCTTTATCCACTTTTCATGATTACGCTCAGGCTGAACCGCATAAAAGCTGGCATCCAGTTCCACAATCGGAAACGTTGACGCGTAGTGAAACAGCTTTTGCGCGCTGCCGATTCTCGGCGGATAAAGACTGTCATGATCTCCCCAGCCAGTTAATCCGATATAAATCATGTTTCTCACCTCTTGCCACTCTCATGTATAGACGGCTTCCTCATTCGAAGCCTTTGTTTCTTGTGATACCCATATTTTCTGAAAGAAATTCTTCTGTCTACAACATATCATATTTGCTCGTAATTCTGAATGAAGATGACTGGCGGCACGTGATTTTGTCCTGACGCTCTGTTTGTTTGTTATATTAATTGACAACTTTCTATCTAAAATGATTTTAGCTGATAACATAAAATGCATATCAGAGATGCTGACAGTGATTGTCCATTTTTTTATTCATCTTCACCAATAAAGGAGACCCAGTGGATATGAACATAGACGATAACCAGTTTGAAATTTTACAAAAAATGGCCAAAAAGATTCACAAGCCCATCTATTTGTTTAACCAGCATGGACGTATTCTCTATACCTCGCACCCCATGATCACAAGCTCAGAATGGATGCACATTCTCCCCTTTTTTCAAAGCAGGACAACTCATTCTTTTTCAATGATACATGCAAAACAAACCTTTTCCATCTTTCCAATTGATCTAAACGAACAAACATGTGATTATCTGGTCATCCTTGCTTTCATTTACCCGCAGAATAAAACTTTGCATGGGATCATTGCAAAAGCAGTAAACGAAATGTCGATTGCACGTATGAGACAATATGCCGCCCTGCAAACGGCCAAGCGTGCTAGAAATGAGGGCTTTCGCAAATGGATAGAGAGGGCATCGTCTTCCCAGCAAGATCCCTTACATTTCGCTCAGGCATTTGGATTAAACGCCGAATGCCGCTATCTATGTATGATCTGTCAGCTTGACGAGCGCAGTGATACCACATGTTTTATGAAGCAGCAAATGGTTTTGGATCAAGTGGCTGATCTGCTCGAAAGTGCACTTCCAAGCTGCCCATTTCCTGCCTTTCTGTTTTTAAAAGGTGATATGGGTGTTGTATTGATGGAGGAGACTGGCAGTTGGCCGGAGGTTAGCGACAGGCTCAGCTCTTTTTTAAAACAGTTGCAGATGCTTGTTAAACTGCAAGTGAATCATACTATTTCTTTTGGGGTGAGCTTGACGGGCTGCCACATCTCCCATCTGTCTGAAGGCTACAATGAAGCATTAGAGGCTCTTCAAACCGGACATCTCTCATCGCGGACTGAATATATTCAATTTTATCAAGCGAAGGATGTGCCAGATTTACTAAGGCTCATTCCAAGAAAGGATATGATCACGTTTCACCAGCTGCACCTTCACCCGTTATCTGAACCATCACAAGTCGATCAAAGCCTTCTTCACACCTTATCTGTTTATTTAGAAACCCATTGCCACATTTCAGAAACAGCCAAACGCTTGTCCATTCATCGCAACACGGTCATTTATCGCCTCGAGAAGTGTGAAGAATTGCTTCGAATCAGCTTAAAAGATTCTGACGCAACATTGCGGCTGCGCTTAGCTTTCCGTATTCAAATGTTTCTCTCATCCCATCCTGATTGAATTTTTTCTTCTGAAGCTTCATATAGTTTGGAGGAGAAAAATGAGACTCAAGGAGGGATGACAAATGGATGATGAGCTCCGTCACATCCCGCAGCCCATTCGAAAGGATGGCGCGGGTGCCACCGACTTAGGCCCGCGCGATGTCCTTCGAGATATAGAGAACCCAGATATGCTCGTTCCCCCTAAAACCGATGCCGGAACCATCCCAAATTTAAAATTTTCATTTTCTGATACACATATGCATTTGAATCACGGCGGCTGGTCGAGGGAAATTACAAAGCGGGAGCTGCCTGTTTCAACAACGATTGCAGGTGTCAACATGCGGCTCACACGTGGAGGTGTTCGTGAGCTTCATTGGCATAAGCAGGCGGAATGGGCGTATATGATTTTAGGCAAAGCCCGCATCACATCTGTAGATGCAGAAGGGCGAAATATGATGGCTGATCTAGAAGAAGGCGATTTGTGGTATTTTCCACCTGGTATCCCGCACTCTATTCAAGGACTTGAGGATGGTTGTGAGTTCCTTCTTGTATTTGATGATGGCGATTTTTCTGAATTTGATACATTCACGATCACAGACTGGTTTGCCCATACACCGAAAGAGATTCTCTCCGCCAATTTTGGTGTTCCTAGGAAATTGTTTGACCATATTCCGAATAAGCAGCGCTATATGTTTCAAGGCTCGCCGCCATCATCCTTAGAAAGCCAAATGGTATCTGATCCATACGGGAGCATTAAGCCGCCATTTACGCACCAGCTCCTTCGTCAAAACCCGATAACAACCTCTGGCGGAACCGTCCGAATTGTCGATTCACGGAATTTCCCAATTTCAAAAACGATTGCGGCTGCACTTGTTGAAGTAAAACCTGGCGGCATGAGAGAAATGCACTGGCACCCTAATAATGATGAGTGGCAATACTATTTAACAGGTACAGCTAAAATGACGGTCTTTGGAGCAGGAGGTACTGCCCGCACCTTTAATTACAGAGCAGGTGATGTTGGATATGTTCCTTTTGGCATGGGGCATTACATCCAAAATATCGGCCAAACGAGCCTTTGGTTTTTAGAGATTTTTAAAAGTGACCGGTTTGCAGATATTTCGTTGAATCAGTGGATGGCCTTAACCCCGCCTCAATTAGTGAAAGAGCATTTACACGTAGATGAAGCGATGATTCGTGCGCTTCATAAAGAAAAGTCACCTGTCGTGAAATATGAGAGATGATGCCCATCATAAAAAACCGATCAATTCGTCCTGATCGGTTTTTTTATCAGCAAATTTTAAGAAGCTGCCGAAGCATGCTGCACTTTTTTCCCCCACACGATGGATGCAGCGAAGCTTACGCAAAGCACCAGTGTTCCAAACATAAAAGGAAACTCAATATTCACATCAAATAATATACCCGCAAGACTCGGTCCGACGATATTGGCAAGGCTCATAAAGGATGTATTGAGACCGCCTGCTACCCCTTGCTGATTGCCTGCCA
The DNA here is from genome assembly GCF_038593345.1 of Bacillus sp. FSL M8-0350. Taxonomy (NCBI): domain Bacteria; kingdom Bacillati; phylum Bacillota; class Bacilli; order Caryophanales; family Bacillaceae; genus Bacillus; species Bacillus sp. FSL M8-0350. Next base: position 3,038,464 of record NZ_CP151985.1, read on the forward strand.
TCTTGGACAGCAATGTATTGAGGGCTGGTCGGACAAATGACGTAGCCGATAAAAATAAAATCGAACCCGTAAAAATCAACCAAAAGGACGGCGCCAAACGGCAGGCGATCAGCATGAAAGCCGCACCTAACAGCGCATAACGGACGACTCTCATCTCTCCAAATCGTTTCACACAGGCATTCACTAACGCCCCTTGAACAAGCACCCCGGCAAGACCCGCAACCGTAATCACAAACGCAATATCCTTCGGTGAAAAGCCGTGTTTTTGGTCTACATATAAGCCGAAAATCGATTCAAAATGAATGATTCCGAAATTGAGGACAAAGGCCAATATAAACAAAAAGCCGTAAGATGTCCTTAGAGCCTCGATCATTTGTACAAAAGGATTGAAATGAATATCCTTGTTGAGCCGCGCCTCTTCCTGTTTTTCCTTTGTTAATGTTTCAGGTAAGAAGAGGATGGATAACAAAGTAGAAAGAGCAGCAAAGGAACCGGCAATCAGAAATGGAAATGCGATCCCGTACTCAACCAAATAGCCGCCTACGCCCGGCCCAATGACAAAACCTAGTGTCATCGCTGCACTGAATAGACCCATTCCTTTCCCTCGGTCCTTTTCACTTGTGATATCAGCGATGTATGCAAACATGGCCGGCATAAGCAAAGCTCCGGCAGCACCGCCTAAAAATCGAGACACGAACAGCATCCAAAGCTGATCAGCAAAAGCAAAAATAAACTGAGCAATCGTAAAACCCGCAATCCCGGCAATGATCAATTTTCTTCGTCCAAATCGATCGGTCAGTGCGCCGGCAATCGGCGATAACGCAAATTGTGTAAGACCTGTTGCAGCGACAAGAAAACCAAGTGTTTTTCCTGTTGCACCAAAGGCTTCGATATAACTCGGCATAACAGGTACAATGAGGCCAAAGCCAAGCATGGCAATAAAAATATTGAGCATCAAAATGTATAATCTTCCCATCTTCTTCATACAAAAAACCTCTTTCTTCAAATAAATGAAAATGATGACAAAAATGATAAGAACTTCTCCAGTATAGCGATAACCTCATCTATAAGTCTAGTTTTTCAAAAATTAGTGTTCTTTTCCAAATAAAAAATACCCGCCAATGGCGAGTATGTTGGAGCTCGTTATTCAGCTTGTTCATAGATAGAAAGAGCCGCCTGAAGCCCTGCTCCGCAATGGATAGCCGCACCGTGTTTGATGAGAATCGCTTCCAGCCCTGCTAACACAAACAGCACATTTTCCTTTCGGCAGCTGTAGCCCATTGTCCCAATTCTCCATATACGGCCGGCAAGCGGTCCAAAGGAGCTTGCAATCTCAATCCCAAAATGATGGAGCAGATCGGCACGGACCGCTTCTCCGTCAATACCACTTGGAATGACAATACAGGTTACAACCGGCATTTTACAATCTGGATCACCAAACAATTCAAGCCCCATTGCTTCAAGACCTTTCATCAAGGCTTTCTCATGATACGTGTGCCTTTGAAAACGTTCAGACAGCCCTTCTTCCAGCACAAGACGAACCCCTTCTCGCAGTGCATAGAGCATCGTTGTCGCTTCTGTATGATGATTTAATCGTCTTGGGCTCCAATAATCCTGAAGCTGGCTTAAATCAAAATAATTGCTTTTGATTGGAGAAATGTCGATTTGTTTTTGTAATTCATCCTGTGTCGCAATGCCTTTTTCTACTTTCTTTCTCGATTCAATGACAGCTGCGACTCGGTCATTATACGTAATAGGTGACATGCCTGATGGAACAGATAAACATTTCTGCGTGCCGCCAATCGCCGCATCAATTTTCCATTCATCCACTTTTACCTCGACACCGCCAATGGTCGCCACAGCGTCTACAATGAACAGCACATCAAGAGCCCGGCATGCTTCACCGATTTGCTTGAGCGGCTGTAATCGTCCGGTGGATGTTTCACCATGAACCATGGCAACGATTTTAGGCTTGACCCGCTTTATTTCTTTGATGATGTCGTCAGGGTCAAAAACCGTCCCCCATTCACATTCCATTGTATGTACCTCAGCTCCGTAGCGCTGCCCTATTTCAATGAGCAGGTGACCGAAGCGGCCAAAGACAGGCACAAGCATTGAATCTCCCGGCTCAATCACACTGGCGAGCACAGCTTCAAGCCCTGAACGTGACGTACCGTCAATTGGATAAGCCCATCTGTTTTCTGTTTGAAAAAGTGATCGCAATAAAGTCATTGTTTCATTCATAATGTGTGTAAATGCCGGATCAAATTGACCGAGAATTGGCGTGCTCATCACACGGAGCACTCTCGGATCTACTTCAACGGGTCCCGGTGTCATAATCGTTCTTGAAGGTGTTTGCAGTTCTTTCACGTGATCCATCCTCTCCCTTGCTGTCCATCCTTATAAGCCCACTTATACAGGAATACGCCTAAAATAGCAATCTCTTTTCCTATGAACTTATTACATAAAATTTACGAGAAATCCATTTATTTCTTCATGGCAATATGATAGAAATAAAGAGAATACATTCCCTATCAAGGAGGAAATCGAATGAAAAGAACTTTATTTGGAACTGTGGCCGCCGGAATCATGATATTCGGCACATTCGCCGCCCCGTTGCCTCCAGCTGCAAATGCTCAAGGTTTCAATCTGAGTGAATCTAGTCAAACGATCACCTTTTCCCCGTTACAGCTTCAAAACGAAACATCTGCACAACAAACGCAAACTGCCGCCACAAGTCAAATCGATTCCTATTACCAATCTGCTGCTGGCAAATCAGGGCCCGCTCTTAAGAAGGCTTTACACGATATCATCGATGATCATACGCAGCTATCCTACAGCCAGGTGTGGGATGCCTTAAAGAAAACAGATGAAGACCCCAATAACCCAAACAATGTGCTGCTGCTTTATAGTGGTGTCTCCCGTTCAAAGCAGTCGAATGGCGGAAATGTGGGCCAGTGGAACCGGGAGCATGTCTGGGCCAAGTCTCACGGAAATTTCGGGACAAGCCAAGGGCCTGGGACAGATCTCCACCACCTTCGTGCGGCAGATGTGCAAACGAACAGCACACGCGGAAATTTAGATTTTGACATGGGTGGTAATGAATACAAAGGAGCGCCGGGCAATTTCTACGACAGCGACTCATTCGAACCTCACAGCAAGGTCAAAGGAGATGTTGCGAGAATGCTCTTTTATATGGCGGTTCGCTACGAAGGAGATGACCGCTTTCCAGATTTAGAATTGAACGACAAAGTAAATAATGGAAGCTCTCCTCTTCACGGCAAAATGTCTGTACTTCTCAAATGGCACAAGCAGGACCCAGTCGATCAAATCGAACGGAACCGCAATGAGATCATATATCAAACGTATCAGCACAATCGCAACCCTTTTATTGATCACCCTGAATGGGCAAGTGAGATTTGGGAATAAAAAAAGGGCACTGCTACGAGCAAGCAGTGCCTTTCTTTTTTTCAAGCGGACAAACAAGACAATAATCGAGACTCTCCGATTTTTTCTCTAGCTTATAATACATACAGCAGGTCTTCCGGTTGGATGTTTCAAGTAAACTGGCGTCTAGGTTTAGGCTGTGCTGAAATGGATTTTGCTGAGCTCCAAAAACATCTCCAGCCGCCTGCTTCAGATACAGATAATCCTCCCGCACGCGCTGCTTCACCGCAGGCTCTTCCGCTTCCCGCATCATGCTTCGATAAAGAGAGTTGATTCGAACCGCTACATTTTCCCATAAAATACGATAAGAGAGTTTTGATGTGCGGTTCAGCACGTCTAAAAGAGGCGTGACACACTCCGTAAACAGCGCACGCAAGACCTTCTCTCTCCACTCATGCCTGTCGTCTCCTTCTAGTGGAACAAACGAACACGCCGCCTCTTCCATTTCAATTTTTCGATCCTCTCTAAATGCACATGCTGCTGGTGGAAACTGATAGACACCGTCATACAGCGTCATTAAGTATAAAGAGGAACTGACAGCTAAGTAGGCGTAGCGCTTTGAAAACATAGAGGCTGCTACCGCAAGATTCGGTGCATGCATCGCTTCCTTTTCAGCTTCTAATAAACGTATGACGGCTGCTTCTGAAAAAAGCGCAGCAAGTGTGCGATCAGATGTCATAGGTCCATTTGTGATGTGTACGCCAAAATCAAGTAATTCTCTCTCAACCCACTCTGGCCTCATATCAAAACCCCCATCTTCTGTTTATCGATTACGCTGTTGATATAACAAATAAATAAAGAACGGTGCACCAATGGCTGCCGTAAATACACCTGCTGGGACATCTAACGGTAGAAATGCGGTTCTAGCAACAAGATCAGCCAGCATCACGAGAATACTTCCAACAAGCGCAGATGCTGGGACAAGCGCTATGAATGAACGTCCAATGATCATCCGTGCAACGTGCGGCGCCATGAGTCCAACAAATTCAATGCCGCCTGCAAATGCGACTGCAACACCAGCCAATGTCACACTCATCAGGAGAAAGAATAATCGTTTCGCCTGCACTTTAACCCCGAGACCTGTTGCAAGATCATCGCCAAGTTCTTTTACATTCATCGTTCTTGCTAACACCATGACAATCGGTAAAATGATCATCACCCAAGGAAGCATCGCAGTGACGTCTTTCATCGTAGAACCATATAAGCTCCCCGTCAGCCAGATGTAAGACTTGGTCGTTGTCATCGTATCACTAAGAACAAGCGTAAACGTCACACATGCCTTCATAATGGCAGAAATCCCAATTCCCATTAGAACAAGTGTGATCGGCTTGACCCCTTTTTTCCATGAAAGCAAATAGATCAGACTCGATACCGCAAAAGCACCTGCAATCGCCCATAAGGATTGATAAGCAATAGGCACAGTGCCCATCCAAAAGACGATGAACATAATCGCACCAAACGAAGCACCACTTGTAATTCCAATGATATCTGGTGATGCCAGCGGGTTGCGGATCAACCCTTGCAAAATAAGCCCTGATACCGCAAGTGCAGATCCAACTAAAACAGCCAGCAGCGTTCGTGGAATCCTCAGTGTATTTAACACAAAGGAATTCCCCTCTCCCTGACCGATTAAGTGAAGCAGCACATCGACCGGCTGAATGAACCGGCTTCCCATACTGAGACTGAGAATAAATAAGCCAAAGGCAATGGCCGTCAATAAAAGTAAAATCAAAAACGTCCGCTTTGAAAATTGAAATGAAATGCGCCCGCCTTTAGAACGCACTGTATATGTTTTAGCCACCTGTCTTCAACCCCTTGCGCACGAGATAAACAAATAGAGGCGCTCCTGCTACCGCCGTCATGACACCAATCGGCACTTCCTGCGGCATGATCAGAAAACGAGCCGCCAGATCCGCGGCAAGTAAAAGCGACGCCCCCACAACGGCACAATACGGCAGTACCCAGCGGTGGTCAGGCCCAACGAGCTTTTTCACAATATGCGGCACAAGAAAACCAACAAAACCAATTGAACCAGCAACAGCGACGGAACCACCTGCTAAAAAGACAACGAGGACACCCATCGTGATTTTCAGCAGCAGTGTACGCTGGCCAAGTCCTTTGGCAATATCATCTCCCGACAAAAGAACATTAATAGAACGTCCAAGAAGCAGCGCCACTACAGTCGCACCTAAAATATAAGGCAAAACAGGGATTAACATATCAATGCTTCTTCCAGACACTGACCCAGCCATCCAGAACAAAATGCTTTGAATCGACTGTTCATTCACGATTAAAAGACCTTGTGTAAAAGACGCAAACAGTGCAGATATCGCCGCACCTGCAAGGACTATTTTGACCGGCGTCAATCCATCTCTTCCAATAGAACCTAATAGAAAAACGAGCATCCCTGCAATCGCTGCGCCTAGAAAGGCTGTCCACATATAGCTTGTTAACGACTCTGTTGAAAAGAAAACAATCGAAATCACGATAAAAAATAGTCCACCTGCATTAATTCCTAATAAATCAGGCGCCGCAAGCGGATTTCTCGTCAATGCCTGCATGAGTGCACCTGAAATCGCCAGGCTTGAGCCAACGACCGTTGCAATTAAAGCTCTTGATAATCTGGATGTCATGACAATGACACTGTTTGGATCCGATTCATCAAATTGAAGAAAAGCATGGATGGTGGCTTTGAGGGAAATTGAGGTTTGCCCAAGGGAAATACTGAGCATAAAAAAGACCAACATCAACACAATGAATCCAGCAAAAAGCAGTGCCTTGCTTGAATCCTTTTTTATTAAACTTCTCATCTGATTCCCGCTTTCAATCTGTTATGGAAAAAAGGAGAAAATGGTATATTCACATTTTCTCCTCTGTTACGACTTATTTATCAATTCCTAAACGATCGTAAATATCATCAAGCATCATGTTTGCAGCGATAATACCTCCGCCCATGTTCCAAGTGATTTCATCTACTTTATGCACTTGTTTCGCTTTCACTGCGTCAAGCTGCTTCCATAAAGGATGACTTGTCCACTCTTTATATGCTTTTTCAACTGCTTTATCCTTTTCATCCATAAAGTAATAGATCACATCTGCATCCATTTGCGGAATGCTCTCTTTGTCTGTCAGTGTAATGATGTCTTGCTTTTTATCTTTGACATTCTTAGGTCCTTCAAAGCCTAGCTCTGTTAAAATGGACCCTGCGAAACCAGTTTGATAGATTCTAGCATGATCTGCACGGAAGTTCACCACAGATACACTCATCGGCCAGTTTTTGATGTCTTTTTTCGCTTTTTCTTTGAAGTCAGCGACGCGGTCATCCCACTTCGTCAGCAATTCTTTTGATTTGTCTTCCTGGTTTAACGCTTCACCCATCAACTTCACTGTATCTTTAAATGTGAACACAGTTTCAGTTGCAACAGTTGGAGCGATTTCTTTCAGCTGATCAAAAATTTGCTCGTGACGGATTTTCGATGCAATGATCAAATCAGGCTTGAGCTTTTCAATTTCCTCTAAGTTTGGCTGTGTTTCCTGCCCAACAATTTTAACATCCTTTAAGTCATTTCTTAAATATTTATACGTAGGTGCTTCAAGCCATGATTCAACAACACCTACTGGTTTAATGCCCATAGCGACTGCTGCATCCGTTGCTCCTTGGTACAGTGTCACCACACGTTTAGGCGATCCTTTAATTTCAGTTGAACCGATAGCGCTTTCAACGGTTCTTGTTTTCTCTTTACTATCTGACTTGCCGTTACTGCTATTGCTGCCGCAAGCTGCAAGTAAAACGATGGAGAGCACAACTAATAGCGACCAAAAAGATTTCTTGAACATGTACCTCACCTATCCATTCTATATGTAGTCATATCGTTTGATAACGATTCTCATTATCACACTATGATTTTATCATAGAAAAGGATGGTGTCAATGTAAATTTTTAAGAAAATGGGAGAGTATTGACTAGTTATTCATACTAAATAGAAGGATTCCACATCTGGATGGTCCTGCCAATCTGTTTTCCTGCTTCTAGTAAAACTGACAAATGGGTATGTCCTTCAAGCACTTGATAGACTGATTGTTTTTTGATTGGTTCTTTCGGCAACTCATGAAAAGGGAGAAATGTCTCGACGTCATACAGTTCATCCTTGCTGCCTACAAACATGCCATACGGCCGATCCATCTTCGCAAATTGGTTTTTAGGTGCAGATGGGGTTAAAGCAAGAGATAGATTGACAGTGATGGTCGTCAACAGAAGCGGATCCTGCTCGACTGCCCATGCAGGATAATGAAAACGTACGGCTTCAGAATGACTCATCAGCCCCCCTTTTGTCATCGCAGACAGAACGAACTTCCATACTTGAACGCTTGCAAAAGGGATTTGATCAGGCCTCGCAGTACCTGATTTATAGCCAAATTCAGGTGCAATAAAAAAGTAACCGTCTACTTCTCTTTTTTTTGGCCAAGACAAGTAGTTAAGCAGCAGGCCCGCTCCAGATGAATGACCACAAAGGTAGATGGCACCTTTATGCTCCTGTTTGATAGCATCTACAACCTGCGAGATATCTTGCCATACATCAGTGACACGAGGTGTATCACCCTTTTTTCCTTGAGAATGGCCGTGGCCTCTTAGATCAAGTAAAAATACATTTACGTGAAAATCATGTTGCAGTGTGTAAGCGATATGCTCATAACCAGCCAAACTATGAGCACCACCGCCATGAATCAAGATCACATTGGCCTGCGTCTTCTTTTCTGATAAAAATGGATAATACGCAAGGCTTGTACCATCATGTGATGAAATGAATTGTCTTTCTGGAATATGTACAGCGGCTGCCTGCTGCATACTTGTAAATGAGAATGGTTCGGTCTTGATATCTGTCAATTTTTTTGCTCCTTCAAACAGAAACGAGAATGGCCAGCCGCGCTAGTCATCCTCATTCTTATATCTTATTCATTGAATTCTTTCAAAGGGAAGGTATTACTTTCAATAATCGCGACAATTTGATTTAACGCTTTTTTTGCTTCTGGTATAGGGAAGACAGGAAACACGTGATTCATTTTAGGATATTCTATATAGTTTATTGGAACCCCCTGCTTTTCTGCCATCTCTTTGAATTTACGAGCATCTGGGAGAAAGAATTCGTGAGTGCCTATAAAAACAGAAATTCGTCCCAGTGATTTGATCTCTCCATAAATTGGACTGACTAAGTGGTGTGTTTCATCCATTTCACCCGCATATCTTTTTCCTGCTTCAATTAATAAGGCTAGATTGAGCATTGGCTCTTTTGGAACCATAGCAGCGATATCTGGGTTGCTTAATGTGACATCTAGCCATGGTGATAAAAGAATGATATTTCCTGGCTGCGGCAAGCCCTTTTTTGCCAAGTATTGAGCAAAAGCTAACGATAAACCGCCGCCAGCAGAATCGCCCATGATGACGATATTTTCAGGTGTTCCTTTCTCTAAAAGACCTTGGTACACAGGGAGGACACTCTCGATCGCATCCATATACTGATGGTTCGGTGCTTTTGGATACACCGGCACATACACCGTACTATTTAATTGCTTCGTCAATCGATCTAAAAAACGCCAGTGCCAAGTTAAAGGCTGTTCGATATAGCCACCACCTGGTATAAACAACACCTGATGGTCATCTGGCTGGTCATTTGATTTCAGCATATACGTATCGACTGGAAACGAGTCATTTTTAGTGATTTTGTACTTATTCTTGATTTTTTCAGGTAATTCATAAGGTAGTTGATTTGCCTTTCTTCGTTCTTCTAGATAATCATTTACATTGAGTTTCTTTTTCGTCAAAGCAAGTAGCTGTTCTACTAAAAAACTTTGAATACTTCGCATATGATCAACCCCTGTTCATAGAATCATGATGATCGATTTCGATGGAAAGATAAGGCTTCTAAAGCATACCATATGAAGACGTACATCAGGAAAAAACCTTTTTATCCAGCTGATCACTCACCACAACAAACACCTATCCATTAATGAACAACTGTTTATTTACTGTTACTCATATTCTACTTTTTAGATGCATGACAATCAATTGTCAATCTGACCCTAACCGTTCATTAATAGACAGATATCGACTAAGTGTTCATCACGTCAATGTCCAGACATGAAAAAAGACGAACTGGACAAGTTCGTCTTTTGGATTGATTACGATTAAGGCTGCAAGCTTAGGATTTTTTGAATCGTATGCATGACCCCGCTCTCTTCATTTGAGAGCGTAATAAAATGCGCAGCATCTTTTACCTCTTGGACGGCATTTCTTACAGCAAAGCTGTACTGAGCGGATTCCATCAGTTCTAGATCATTACGTCCATCACCAAACACCATCGTTTCCTCTTCTGTTACCCCCAAAATGTTCTGTAGCTGCTTCACGGTGGTTCCTTTATGAACACCAATATTGGAAATGTCAATCCACGTATCTTCTGAAGCGACAACATATACTTGTTCAAAGAATTCACTTAACATTTCTCTCGTCTGTACGCAATTTGCCTCAGGATCATGAACGGTGATTTTCACAAAGTCATCTTGTATATCTGCAAAGTTTGATACCTTGAGGACATTTGTATAAGAGCCCGTCACAAATCTCATTTCACTCTCAGATAAATGCTCATTGACGACTGCACCATCTTTCGTACATGCAATGATCGTCTGCACTTTACTTATCTCCTCCAGCTTATGGATGATCGATAAACCCAGATCATTTTTTATTAAAGATTCATAAACAAATTGTCCATTCTTTTTAATCCGCGTTGCGCTATCCCCTAAAATCCAAAAATCCTTTGCATGCTCACCAAACAATGCCTCCACTCGTTCACACTGCTTTCCCGTACAAGGAGCGAACGCTACATTTTTCTCTTCCATTAATGCTTTTATTTTCTGAAATAAAGCTTGATCAAATGATCCTTGGCGATTTAAAAAAGTGCCGTCTAAATCCGTAATAATTAATTTAATCATGTTCTTCCTCCAATTCCTTAGCTGAACAAACACTATGAAAATTGTATATGTGTACGTGCCAGAAAGTAAATAAGCCAGGAACATGTTGTTTGTCATCACACATAAAGGCACTTGTTACAGGTACGTCACAAGGCGTTTCATGAATCAACATATAAAAAAATAGACGAACGGTCATCGTTCGTCTTCTTCCCTCACTTCACTTCTTCATGCTCCTGAACCGCATGTCGTTTACTAGCGATAAAGAGTGCAACCGTCATGGCTAAGATAGTCAACGCCCACCAGAACGTCGATACAGCCTCCTTATGATCGATAATAATCAAACGGATGACGGCTGTGATGCCAATATATATAAAATAGCGAAGCGGAAAATGAAAGTTTGATTTAAAGTACTTAATAATTAAGGCAATAAACTCAAAGTACATAAAGAAGATCAGCAACTCACCAAGCATTTCATAATAACTGTCTTCTTTGCTGAGCAAATTCTTGTAAACGAATTGGACAATATACCAAGTTTCACTAATTAAGAGGACGCTTAAAGCAATGGCCAGAAAGAATAAACAAATATTCAGAAGGCCTTGCAAGAGATCCGGTACCTTTTGGAAGTTGTTGAATCGTTTCATTAGATTGTCTCTCCATTCCATGTTATTCATTTGCTACCTATATTTTGATGTGCCAGAATCGCAGCACGATGTAGTAAACGCCGTTCTTTTCCATCCTTTCAAACTGCCCGTGCATGCGGGACATCATTCGTTTTATGCTTCGTTCACCAAGTCCAGTGCTTTCCTGCGTGTCATTTGTCTCGTTTATCGCATTGCTGATATGGATCTCAAAGATTTCTTGGTCGGATAGAAACGTGAGATTGATATCTTTTTTCGGGTCAGCGTATTTCAGTATGTTCGACATCAGATTATCAAACACTCGGCCAAGCTCCTCGACATTCACATTGATATAGCTGTCTGGCAGCTCTCCTAAAAGATGAACCTTAAATGTCTCTTGCTGCAAAATCGCCACCTGATCTGATAAGAGATCGTAAATGACCTCTTTGACTGCAACTGTCTCAAGCTCAGGTTCATGTTCTTTATCAAGTAGAAAATAGGCGAACAGATTATCAGATAGATTTTTCAATTGCAGTGCTTTTTCATAAGCACTTGCTATATATTGATCCTTACGGGTATCCGCTCCAGCCTCCTCTTTTTTCGCAAACTCCAAATTCATCATCAGCGACGTCAGCGGTGTCCTCATATCATGGGACATTTCAGTAACCAAGCTTCGGCTCTCTTCTTGCAGCTCATCAATGGCTTGAAGCTTGTCCAAAAAAGCTTTACGAAGGTCCTCAATACTTTTGGCAATCATCGCTAATTCGTCATGCCCTTTCACCGTCATCTCATAGTCCAGCTCTCCGCCTTCAAGAATATGTATCTCTTGGTGAATCGTTTGCAGGTAGCGCAAACTTTTGCGAATCCCGAGAAGAACCATGAGGAGAAAAATAAGCGTTGCTCCGAGCAGCTCGAGTGTAAAGGCAAGATCGTGGTAGCGAGATGAATAGAACCCGTCCACCATGACGCGGCCTTTACCGTCGCTAAACTGAACCGGATACGAATGTTGCTCAGCGTACTGAGTCATCCTTTCTTTTCCGTACGCCGATTCATCCGCAGCCGAATAGATGGAGTCATATTGCAGCTCCTCATCCTTGAAGATAGTCAAATTAATGTAATTCTCTTTTTTCACCCACTCGCCAAACGCTTTTCGATCCGTTGAAGACAGCTCATTCTCAGACACATAGCGGCTGAATTTTTGAATGTACTTGGCTGACTCCTGATCGTAATACTCGTCCGAACTCAAATATCCATCGATCAAATCATTGGTGATCTTTTGCAGCATCAAAAAGACAATACCACTCACAATTGCAGCCGCCAAAATCAGCAGTGCAAGCTTTTTGGCCAGTGTATATTTACGATGTGCCAAATCGATATCCTCTTCCCCATTCAGTTTTGATATATACAGGACGCGCAGGATCATCCTCAATTTTGGCACGCAGCTTTCGAATATGCACCATCACCGTATTGTTGGAACAATAGAAATAAGGCTGTCCCCACACGCTTTCATAAATATTTTGGGCTGAAAAGATTTTGTTTCGCCTGCTCATAAGCAGTTTTAACATCCGATATTCTAGATCAGACAGCTTAATTTGCTGGTTTTCTTTCCATACTTCATTAAATTCTTCACTTACCTTCAGTTTGCCCCCAACAAGAAAGGTCTCTTCCTGTTCCTTCTTTTCCTGATAGACAGTATACCTGCGTAATTGTGCAATCACTCTAGCATGAAGCTCCTCTTGTGAAAAAGGTTTTGTCATATAATCATCCCCGCCGGCAAGTAAGCCTTCGGTTTTATCGAATGTACTTGATTTGGCTGTTAGAAATAGAATCGGGACATTGGAAGAGGCTCTTATCTGCTGGCACGTTTCGATGCCTGAGAGCCCCGGCATCATCACATCCAAAATCACCAAATCGAGCGAATCGTCCACAAACTTCAATGCTTGCTCGCCATTCATCGCTCTTAGCACCTCATATCCTGCACGTGAAAGGGATTCCTGCAGAAGGTCACCAATATCCTGATCATCTTCTACGACTAATATTCGATGGGTCATGTCTCTCACCTCATGTAATGTGTTGCTCTTTCTTTTATGTCTTTACTATATATCATCTAGTTATGTGAAAAGATACAGCATAAACCTTAACAGTTTATGAATTTGGCCTTCTGCCATCAATTTGTCACATTTATTTTCAAAAAATTGGATCTTCATAAATTGTTAAGAATTGGGCCGTATATTGATTCATTGTAAGGATCGATGAATTGATCCGAATCACAAACAAGAAAAGGAGCATAGATATGAATGCAAACAAAGTAGCACACGGACAACCGATGAGTCTGCGGGAACGGGTTCATTTCTTGGACATTGTACGAGGGTTCGCCTTAATGGGGATTATTCTAGTCAATTACTTTTTGATCGTGGATTCGGCTAAGGGATTTGACATGCTGTCAAATGATGTCTTTCACAATGTGGTGAATTGGTTTGCCTCAGGGAAATTCATTACGTTGTTCTCCTTTCTATTCGGGGTTGGTTTTATGATTTTTATGGATCGAGCTGCTCAGAAGGTGGACAGTCCGAACAAGCTGTTTGCCCGCAGATTAACCATTCTCTTAGGATTTGGCCTTCTGCATTTAACTTTTGTTTGGATTGGTGACATTTTGGCCTATTATGCAGTCGCTGGCTTTTTATTGCTTTTCTTTTACAAACACACAGCCAAAACCATCCTATACTGGCTCATCACACTTTTTGTGATTCAATTGCTCACGCCTTTTTTCACGATGCTGCTCAATACCGTCAGTTCAGGATCATCAGGCAAGCCGGACTTTGCTGATTTTGAATTAATCAGCCACAACAGTCTGACTTATTTAGCATCTATTGGTGACCGGTGGACAGATATGGTGACAATGGCTTCCGGCTCTTTTTCTACTGTCTACTCCATGTTCTTCATGTTTTTACTTGGCGTGTATTTTGTGAAAATGGAGTTTTTCAAAAACATGGAGACGAAAAAAACGATTTGGAATCGCATTTGGATCATTTTCACAATCGCATTTCTGATTACACAAAGCAGCACGATCATAGCAGCGGTCAATCCTGTTGAAAATACACTGTGGACAGACATAGTCTCTGCCCTTGAACAAAACGGCGGATTAACAGGTAGTATGTTTTATATGAGTACACTTGCGATGCTGTTTCTGCACGTTCCTCAGCTGCGAGGTGCTTTGATGGTCTTTACCAAAGTCGGACGCATGTCACTGACCTGTTATTTGCTACATTCGATCATTGGAACTCTGCTATTTCTAAAGTATGGAGCGGGGCTTGTCGATCATCTCCAGCCTGCTGGCACGTTCATGATTGGACTCGGGGATTATGTCTTCCTCGTACTCTTTAGTACATTATGGTTAAAGCGGTTCAAATATGGCCCGATGGAGTTTATTTGGCGTCAGCTGACATATGGGAAGGTTGATGATCAACCGAAAACAAATACAATGGATATGGCGAAGTAACTGAAATAATAGTAGTTATAAAGAGTGAGAAAAGGCGAACTTTAGTGGTTCGCCTTTTTAATATTGATTTAACAAATCATATATTAATACTAATTGATATATAAAGATAAAGTTAGCACTTCGGAATTTCTAGATGTTGGTATAAATAAAAACCTAAGAGATTCTTAAAATAAATTCAACATTTAAAAATAAAGAAAAATATAATAAATCGTGCTACCATAACAGAGGTACAGTTGTTGTAACTCTCTGCCTAGAACAACTTAAACTGTTTTTTGAATCAAAAAAGGGCTGAGGTAGAAGCTCTCTATTACGAGGTGATAGTCATTGAGAGACTTGAATAAGATATACTTTCCAGAAAAGAAAATTTTTTTAATGGATCAGCACAAATGGGCCTTTTATATTTGGGAATTAGCAAGGGAAGAAGGATTAATTATGCCTAATGCAACCCTTTTTCATGTGGATGCCCATCTAGATGATGTGCCTTCTGTTCTACAAGATAATCCCGAATACATAGATATTGAAGGCCTAGAAAATATAAAATCCTTTACTGATAAATCTATACAAAATTTTACGTTCATCTGGCCCGCATTTGGGCGTGAAACAATCAACAATATTATCTACGTTTCTGATTTTTCACGTAGTGACCCTTTCGAGGAGTGGACCAGAGAAAATGTAGCGGGACGCATTTACGAAGGTATTAGAGTTCACTCTATTGAGGAATTAAAAGATTCAATCTTACTTGGGGAAGTAGAACCATATGTCCACAACAATTCACTAATACTCAATCTCGATTTGGACTTCTTTAATGAAGAAGAATTTTACGATCGTGACCCAAAAATAAAGTCGGATCAAGAAGTGATGGAATCGTTAACCTACCTTAAAAATTTGTATAAATGGGATTTGATAACAGTTTCACTTTCTCCTGAGTATTGTGGTGGCGAAGAAGCATGTGATCACTTGTTAAAACTATTCCTTAAAGTATTTAAACTCGATTTAAATACAGGCATACTATGGAACAAATAAAAACGCATAAGCTCCTATGCGTTTTTTTGTTTCTATTTTTTTAATTCAAACTCCATTTTAATAAGCCGTCATAAGTTTATGGGTGTTTTGTAGGTGTGCCCTCATCAACAGCAAGCTAAGAAAATACAACTACCCCAAGACCTTTTTATTTATCCCACATTCTCAACTGCTAGTAAGACTATTTTTTATAACCAATGCTGCCGTTTCACTCGGATGGCTAAGAGGAAAATGATGGCCGTATGGAACAACATCAACATTTCCAAGATGCAACGGAGCAGAATAGTCTTTGTCATACTCCCCCCAGATAATATGAGGATTATCCTTTGTTACTTCATTGAATTCACCTTGATCGTTTTTCAATAGTAAATGATTAAGCTGAACCGTCGTATTTAAAATTCTAGGAGACGTAAAACTGTTTCTGATTTTTTCAATATAATGTTCAGGGATGCTCTCCGTCCTTTCAAACAAACCATTACTTAATAAATAACGCTTTATCATTTTAGGAGTTGCTAATTTTAATGACCATTTGTTCATCCATTGTGGAACATTTAGCGATTTAGCATTTTTTTTAGCAACAGGCGGCTGAAGTAAAGTAATTGAATACTTCTTATCTATGTACCCTTGTCCCAATGCTTTCAATAGAATAAACGCACCGAATGAATGGCCAATTAGATGTGCACCATGAGCCGCTTTCTCCAATACCTTTTTCACTACATTCAAATAGATATCTAGAAGATGTTTCTCTCGTTTAAATGGAGAACGCCCCAAACCTGGAAGATCCAAGATCCATACAGGCTGACCCGTTTTTTCATGAAGCTCTTGTGCTAAAGGGAATAAATCCTCTCCATCACTCAATAAACCATGTAATAAAATAAACGGTTTCCCTTCTCCTTGTAATTGGTAAAGGGTGTTGTTATCGCATAATGTTCGCTCAAATGCATGATAATGCTCACCATGTTGATTCATCATGCGATAATCCAGATCAGCTACTACGGCAGGGAAAAAGTTCATGACACTCGTCTTCTTAAACCAATCTTCCCCCATCATTTTTTTCACTGAAACATTTGAAAATGTTCGTTTTGTCATAAAATTGAGTCCATCAGAAGGAATGTTTGTTATTTTACTTACTCCACTTGTCATCATTGCTTTCATAAGCGGCATTGGGACAGAGATTTTTGGTGATCTCATATTCATACTTTCCGACATCACACTTAATAATTCAGCAATGTTCTGATCATGCTCTTTGTCTTCAACAAGTGTATATGTTTGAATAGCCGGCTGCTCCATCCTGAAAACCTGCACAATAAACTTCGCAAACTCATCGTTTGAAATCAGTGGCAGCCTAAATCCTTTACCTCCAGGAATCACTGGCATAAGCCCTCTTCGCATACTTGTTACAAGCAATCCTAATCCTGCTATCTGTTCTGTACTCCCTGTTTTACTACTGCCGACCACAGTTGGCGGATTAATGACAGACAGCGGATAACCGACAACTGATGCTTGTTGACGGATATAAAGATCTGCTAAAAATTTTGTTCTCTCGTAAGGATTCTTTATTTTCAGGTAATCATTTCCTTCTTTAAACACATCAATTGCAATCTTGCTATTTTCATCATCAAAGGGGCTCATATAACCGACAACATGAATAAAATGCTGCAAGGCCTTCAATTGATGAATATTTTTAGCCAATTCACCAATATATTTGGCGCCATTTAAAAAGACGGAAGCTGCCTCTTTACTTGTCGCTTGAATATCCATAGGGCCTCCTGCGTGAATCATCACATCCGTCTTCAATACGCTCTCTTTATCTTCAGGACTTAGACCTAAATCTATTTTCGTCAAATCACCTTCAACAAAGTGCATCACTGACTCTTTTAAAATACCTCTTTCTTGAAAAATGCGTGTCGCTTTACTTTTCGACCTCACTAAAAGAAGAATGTTCACATCCTCTTTGGCTAATTCTTCGACTAATTGCTTTCCAATAAAGCCTGTTCCACCTGTTAAAAATACTGTTTTCATATAAAATCTCCTTTTTAGTACTATTCAGTACTAATTTGATGTAAAAAAAATGCTTCTTTATCGAAGCAAGTTAAATAAATGATCTGCTGTTTTTGTGATGACAGTGGCATCCTTCAATGTTTCTGAAATAAATAACGCTCCTTCAAGATTTGTAATAAAAAGTGATGCCACCTCATCAATCTGAATCGTATCTCTGAATTCCCCGTTCTCTACACCTTGTTTCAGTAATAGAGAAACTTTCTTTTGTAAACCTGTAAAAAATAAACCTATTTTTTCTTTTATTTGCGTGGCCT
This sequence comes from Bacillus sp. FSL M8-0350, assembly GCF_038593345.1. Taxonomy (NCBI): domain Bacteria; kingdom Bacillati; phylum Bacillota; class Bacilli; order Caryophanales; family Bacillaceae; genus Bacillus; species Bacillus sp. FSL M8-0350. The sequence continues at coordinate 3,056,325 of NZ_CP151985.1, forward strand.
GTGCAGGACTTTGAATATAAAGAGTAATAAATGGACAGCCTCCCTGATACTCTCTCGACTGAACGCCTTGTGATAATTGCTTTAAAAACATTTGGATACGATCTTCAACTGAAAATTGGGTCTGAGACATTACGTCGTCTATTGCAGCTTGATACATATCAATCCAATAATCAACGACCCCTTCTAATAATTCCTCCTTATTAGAAAAGTGATAATACACATTCGACTTTGATACTTTGCTTACACGTACCAATTCATCCATACTTGTATAAGCAAACCCTTTTTCCAAAAATAATGTTGCAGCTACTTCAAGTACACGTTTTTGATTCATTAATTTTGCCTTTGTCATAATTAGAACTATACAGTACTAATTTTAATGTTGCAAGTATTTATTTTGAATAAAGTTGATCTGAACCTCGAAGTTGTTAGCGGCCTTAAAGGTAAAATCATTTCTCCTTTAAAAGGTTCAAAACAAATGTTGTGAGGAGAGTATTTCAGAGAAGTTTGTAAAAGACATGCATTGAGCATAGCCATGCTGTAAACGTTATGAATAAGAACTATGTATGGGAAAGGTTAAGACATTCTAATAAAAAACAACCGCAGACACGTATCTCCATGCCACCCAAAAATGAGGGACCAAAGGAATTGTATCTGCGGTATGTTCAATAATTAAATTTTGTGGGTGTTTTGTGGGTGCTTAATATAAATGTAACGCCTAAACACCTTTAAACCCCTGTATATCAATGGTTAACCAATAGAACCTTCCATCTCAAACTTAATCAAGCGGTTCATTTCAACGGCGTATTCCATTGGCAGTTCTTTTGTAAATGGCTCGATGAAGCCCATGACGATCATTTCTGTTGCTTCTTCTTCAGAAATTCCGCGGCTCATCAAGTAGAATAGCTGTTCTTCTGATACTTTTGATACCTTCGCTTCGTGCTCTAATGAAATGTTGTCGTTTAAGATTTCATTGTAAGGAATCGTATCAGATGTTGATTTGTTATCCATGATGAGTGTATCACACTCGATGTTTGAGCGTGCACCCTCTGCTTTGCGTCCGAAGTGAACGATTCCGCGGTACGTTACTTTACCGCCTTGTTTCGAAATCGATTTCGATACGATCGTTGAAGATGTGTTTGGTGCAAGGTGAATCATCTTCGCACCTGCATCTTGGTGCTGACCTTTACCTGCTAGGGCAATACTTAATGTCATACCACGAGCGCCTTCACCTTTTAAGATGACTGCTGGGTATTTCATTGTCAGCTTAGAACCGATGTTTCCATCAATCCATTCCATTGTTGCATTCTCTTCACATACTGTACGTTTTGTCACAAGGTTGAAGACGTTGTTTGCCCAGTTTTGAATCGTTGTATAACGGCAGTAGCCGCCTTTTTTGACGATGATTTCAACTACCGCACTGTGAAGTGAGTTTGTTGTGTAAACTGGTGCTGTACAGCCTTCTACGTAATGCACATGTGCGCCTTCGTCAACGATGATCAGTGTACGCTCGAACTGACCCATGTTTTCAGAGTTGATACGGAAGTATGCTTGAAGTGGAGTATCTACTTTTACGCCTTTTGGTACGTAGATAAATGAACCACCAGACCATACAGCCGAGTTAAGCGCAGCAAATTTGTTGTCAGTCGGAGGAATGACTTTTGCCCAGTGCTCACGGAAGATGTCTTCGTTCTCTTTTAATGCGCTGTCTGTATCTTTAAACACAATTCCTAGATCTTCAAGGTCTTGCTTCATGTTGTGATACACAACTTCAGATTCATACTGAGCAGATACACCAGCTAAATATTTTTGCTCTGCTTCTGGGATACCAAGCTTATCAAAGGTTTGTTTGATTTCTTCTGGTACTTCATCCCAAGAACGCTCAGAGCGCTCTGATGGCTTTACGTAGTACGTAATTTCATCAAAGTTTAATGCATTTAAATCTCCGCCCCATTGTGGCATCGGCATGTTGTAAAAGTGCTCAAGAGATTTCAAACGGAAGTCGAGCATCCACTGAGGCTCTTCTTTCATACGAGAAATTTCTTCAACGATCTCTTTTGTCAGTCCGCGCTCTGAACGGAAAATGGAAACGTCTTTATCAGAAAAGCCGTATTTATATTCACCAACATCTGGCATTTTTTTAGCCATCCATTTTCACTCCAATCTTATGATTTGCCGTTATCTTCGGCAGATGCGCCTTTTTCAAGCGCCTTCCATGATAATGTTGCACATTTGATGCGGGCAGGGAATTTTGCCACTCCCTGCAGCGCCTCAATGTCACCAAGATCAATGGAATCGTCGTATTCTTTTCCTAGCATCATATCGGAGAAAATCTGAGACATTTTCAAAGCTGTTTCAATATCTTTCCCTTTAATCGCCTGCGTCATCATCGAGGCAGATGCCATCGAAATCGAGCATCCTTCTCCTTCAAATTTCGCATCCGTGACTTTATCGTCTTCGATTTTCATCGTAAGACGAATGCGGTCACCACACGTTGGGTTGTTCATATCGACGACAATGCTGTCGTTTAGCACACCTTTGTTTCTCGGATTTTTATAATGATCCATAATCACTTGTCTGTACAGTGTGTCTAAGTTTACATTAAAAGACATTCGTAAAATACTCCTTTGTCTTACGGAGCGCTGCAATGAGTAGATCAATCTCTTCTTCTGTATTATACAGATAGAAGCTTGCTCTTGCAGTCGCTGATACACCAAGCCATTTCATGAGCGGCTGTGCACAGTGGTGTCCAGCACGAATGGCGACACCTTCCGTATCCAGAACAGTTGATGCATCATGCGGATGAACATCGTCTAAGTTAAACGTCACAAGCCCAGCTCGGTGCTGCGGTCCATAAACAGTCGCACCGTCAAGCTCCTTAAAGCGCTCAAGCGCGTAAGTCGCAAGCTGATGCTCGTAACGGCTGACTTCCTCCATACCAATGTCATTCAAGAAGTCAATTGCTTTTCCTAGTCCAACTGCTCCAGCAATAATCGGTGTTCCCGCTTCAAATTTCCACGGCAGCTCTTTCCATGTAGAATCATATAGATCCACAAAGTCGATCATTTCACCGCCAAACTCAGCAGGCTCCATATTATTCAAAAGGTCCTTCTTCCCGTAAAGCACACCGATGCCAGTCGGTCCACACATTTTATGCCCAGAGAATGCGAAAAAGTCACAATCTAGATCCTGAACATCAATTTGCATGTGCGGGGTGCTTTGCGCACCATCGACAACAATGATTGCCCCATGATCGTGGGCGATTTTGGCGATTTCTTTAATCGGGTTGATGGTTCCTAATACGTTTGAGACATGTGTGACTGCGACAATTTTCGTTTGATGTGTGATCGTTTGCTTCACATCTTCAAGCGATAGCGTGCCGTCTTCCTGTAACGGAATGTATTTCAATGTGGCGCCAGTTGCTTTTGCTGCTTGCTGCCAAGGGATGATATTCGCATGATGCTCCATATGCGTAATGACAATCTCATCGCCTTCTTTGAGGTTGGCTCTAGCATAGCTGATCGCCACTGTGTTTAGCGCAGTTGTTGTACCTCTAGTAAAAATAATCTCCTGAACAGATGAAGCACGGATGAATGCACGAACTTTCTCTCTCGCACCCTCGTATGCGTCCGTTGCTCTTGTGCCAAGGGTATGAACACCCCTGTGGACGTTCGAGTTGTAAGACCGGTAATACTCATTCATTGCATCAATGACCACTCTTGGTTTTTGAGAAGTCGCTGCACTGTCCAAATACACCAAATCATGTCCGTTCACTTGCTGATGAAGGATTGGAAATTGCTCACGAACGTCTTTGATATTCATTATTTTACTTTCCTTTCAATCACAGAAACAAGCTGCTTTTTAACTCCTTCAATCGGCAGTTCTTTTACAACTGGATTTAAGAAGCCGTAAATCACAAGTCTTTCTGCATCTTCTTTGGAAATCCCGCGGCTCATGAGGTAGTACAATTGAATTGGATCGACACGTCCAACAGAAGCAGCATGCCCTGCTGTCACATCATCTTCATCAATTAATAGAATTGGGTTTGCGTCACCGCGTGCTTTCTCACTCAGCATGAGGACACGTGATTCCTGCTCTGCATTTGACTTTGTTGCGCCATGCTCGATTTTACCAATTCCGTTAAAGATAGAGGATGCTTGATCCTTCATCACACCATGCTTCAAGATATATCCTTCAGAATTTTTACCGAAGTGGATGATGCTTGTTGTGAAGTTTTCTGTTTGGTTTCCTCGGCCGACAACAACTGATTTCGTATCACCGAATGTACCGTCGCCCATCAGTTTTGTGATGTTCTCAGACACAACGTCTCCATCATTCATCAGGCCAAGAGCCCACTCGATTTTACTGTCACGGCCATTTGCCATACCGCGTCTGTTTACATATACTGTGACTCCTTCTGCAAGGTTATCTACAGCACCGTATGTGACGCGGGCGTTTGCGCCTGTGAACACTTCAGAAACGATATTGAAGATCGCTTCTTCCGGTTTTGCTGTACTGATGTAGTTTTCTACATATGTCACAGCACTATGATCGTCTGCTACAACGATGACATGGTTGAACAAAGTCGTTTCGTCATTTTCATGAAGATAAACAGCTTGAATTGGTGCTTCAAGCTCTACGTTTTTCGGTACATAGAGGAAAGCCCCGCCATTCACTAAAGCAGCATGTAAAGCTGTTAGTTTATGCTCATCCACTTTCACTGCATCTGTCATGAAGTATTGTTTCACTAAATCTCCATGCTCACGGATCGCTGTATGAAGATCCGTGAAGATCACACCTTTGTCTTTCGCTTCAGCTGAAAGAGACAAATAGGCTGGCGTTTGATCACGCTGAATGTAAACTGTCTTATCTGTGTCCTCTAAATCAATGAGAGATTTCACTTCTTCAGGAAGCTCTTCTAATGATTCAAATGGCGCACTTTCGACTGTATGCTGTTTGAAATTCGTTAAATTCCATTTCGAAATATTCGTTTTGTCAGGCTTTGGCATTGGGAGGTCTTCTGCTTTTTCAAGAGCCTGTAAGCGAAGGGAGCTCATCCATGCCGGTTCCTGATGCTTCTCGGAGAAGCTTTTGACATAATCTTGATCTACTGATAATTTCGTTTCTAATGTCATCAATAATCCTCCTAACGCTTACGCTTCTTGACCAACAGTTTCGTCTTCAATTCCTAACTCTTTTTTAATCCAATCATAGCCTTCTGCTTCTAGACGCTGCGCAAGTTCTGGTCCGCCAGATTTCACGATACGGCCTTGCATCATGACATGAACGTGATCTGGTGTGATGTAGTTCAGCAGGCGCTGATAGTGAGTGATCATTAAGCAGCCGAAGCTTTCGCCGCGCATTTTGTTAATTCCTTTAGAAACAACTTTCAAGGCATCGATATCAAGACCAGAATCGATTTCGTCAAGGATGGCGATCTTTGGTTCAATCATCATTAATTGAAGAATTTCGTTGCGTTTTTTCTCCCCGCCTGAGAAACCTTCATTTAAGTAGCGTTGTGCCATATCTGGGTCCATTTCAAGGAACTCCATGTTTTCGTCCATTTTGCGGATGAATTTCATAAGAGAGATTTCATCGCCTTCTTCTCTGCGTGCGTTAATTGCAGAACGAAGGAAGTCAGCATTTGTAACACCGCTGATTTCAGATGGGTATTGCATCGCAAGGAAAAGACCAGCTTGAGCGCGCTCATCTACTTCCATTTCAAGGACATCTTCGCCATCAAGCAAGATGCTGCCTTTTGTTACTTCATATTTAGGGTGACCCATAATGGCAGCAGATAAAGTAGATTTACCTGTTCCGTTAGGTCCCATTACTGCGTGGAATTCTCCACCTTTTATCTCGAGGTTTACACCCTTTAAGATTTCTTTCCCTTCAATCTCAACGTGCAAGTCCTTAATTGTTAATGTCGAAGCAGTCATATATCGATACCTCCAAAATAATCATTATTCTCAATTTATTCTCATTCTAATTTTATAACAAATTAAAACTGAATACAACACATTCACGATAAGCGTGAGAGGATGCTCTCAAAATTCTAACAAAAAAAGCAGGTAGATAAAAGGATTTATGTCGAAAAGACTGTTTTCATAAAGAAAGGGCGGGAAACTGTTCTCCCCGCCCCTCAGCTATTATTAGCCTCGTATATTCATTTTTGCGAGCTGTCTTTTCTCATCTCGGTAGGACTGCTCTCGTTTATATTCCACTTTCATCCGTAAGTCATGGTCTCTTTCGTACTCTGCATAGCTCATGCCATGAGCTTGATGCATGGCCTTTTCCATCTCGGCGGTATAATCCAATCCTAGTGTACTATGGTCCGAACAAATAATAAACCATTCCCTTCCTTGAGTGTAGCTTTATTGTAGCAAACGTATGCGGCTTCACTCAAAAGGGATATGACACCCTATGCTGGCATATTTTCTCACACAAACGGATGAGAAGCGCTCAACTCCCTGATATGGAAAAATACCGTGTTATGCTTCCCTTAATGCGTCTGTCCTCCAAATTCATCAATACATTGCTGAACGACAGTGATTCCTTGGCTTAGTGCTGCTCCGCCGCCAAAAGCTGCCGCCACGCTGACAACCTCCAGCAAATTCTCTTCTGTCGCCCCTTGATCGAGCGCTCCTTTTGTATGATAAATCATGCAGTATTCATCTTGTGCATGAATACTAATGCCGAGGGCAATCATTTGTTTTTCCTTTTGCGTTAATGAATCGCTCTGGAAGCACTGCTCCGTAAATTCATTGAATTTCTTTCCAAACACCGGCATTTTCTTCTGGAATTCACCCATTGCGGTTTTATAATCAGTCAGTGATTGCTGCATGGATCCGCTCATATGCTGTTCATTCATCTTGATTCCATCCCTTCAGGTCATTTGTACGTTTTTATTATGAGCGAGATTTGAAAAAATACACAAAAAACCTCGCTTTGGTAGAAGCGAGGTTGCAGATTGTTGATAAAGGGCTAAAATGATCTTTATTTTAGCCCTTTATCTTCCTTTCAGCGTGATAGAAAACCTTTGCAGCCCTAGGAAGGGCGAGTACCGGAGCGGAGCGAATTTGACATTCGTGAGCACCGGAGCGCAGAACTGACAAAGAATGCGAGGGTTTGTCTACATGCTGAAACCTCGCTTTGATAGAAGCGAGGTTAAAATGTTGTTATTCAGATACAGGCAATACTGCACCGTCATATTTTTTGTCGATGAATTCTTTGATTTTATCAGAGTGAAGAACTTCCATTAATGTCTTGATCTTATCTGATTTTTCGTCACCTTTGCGAACCGCAACGATGTTTGCATATGGGTTGTTCTTTGTTTGCTCAAGTTCGATTGAATCTTTTTTCGGATTCAATTTATTTTGGATCGCATAGTTTACGTTGATAAATACAGCATCGCCTTCACTGTTTTCATAAGCTTTCGCCGTTAATTCAGGCGCGATTTTTTTGAATTTTAGGTTCTTTGGGTTTTCTTTAATGTTCTTTACTGTTGCGTTGATTGTATCAACCTTTGGATCAAGCTTGATGACACCAGCATTTTGCAGTAGGGCAAGCATACGGCCTTGTTCAGCTACGTTGTTTGTCATGATGATTGTGCCGCCGTTTGGAATATCTTTTACGGATTTGTATTTCTTAGAGTAGATACCGAAAGGCTCAAGGTGAACCGCACCAGCACTCACTAGGTTATAATCTTTGTTTGATTTATTTTCTTCGTTTAAGTAAGGGATATGTTGGAAAAAGTTCGCATCCACTTCTTTTTCAGCTAACGCTTTATTGTACATTTTATAATCGCTAAGCACTTTCACTTTTAAATCGTAGCCTTTTTCTTTTAGAAGTGGTTTTGCTTCTTCAAGAATTTCGGCATGCGGCGTTTTTGAAGCGGCAACCGTAATGGTTTTGCTTTCACTTGCGTTATTTGATGAACCGCACGCAGCTAAAATACCTGCAAATGCTAGAAATAGTGCACTTAATATCAATTTCTTCATGAATAAATCCTCCCTTAACGTTTATCAATTTTATTTGTAATCAAATCACCGATTATTTGAATAATAAAGACGATGATGAGAATAAACACAGTAGCTACAAGTGTGACATCTGTATTACCAGATTGGTACCCTTCCACATAGGCGAGGTCACCAAGTCCGCCTGCTCCAATTGCACCTGCAATCGCAGTAGAGCCAATCAGAGCAATTGCTGTTACGGTAATACCTGAAATAAGGGCTGGCAATGATTCTGGCAACAATACTTTGAAAATGATTGTTGACGTTTTTGCTCCCATTGATCGTGCTGCTTCAATGACTCCTTTGTCTACCTCACGCAGTGCAATTTCGACAAGACGTGCATAGAATGGAGCTGACCCTATGACAAGGGCAGGGAGTGCTGCATTTGGGCCAAGAATCGTGCCCATAATGAGTTTTGTAAATCCTAATAATAGAATGATTAGAATGATAAAAGGAATCGATCTGAAAATGTTGACGACTGCCCCAATGACGGTGTTAATCGGTTTATTTTCCCAAAGACCGCCTTTACTCGTTAGAAAGAGTAATAGCCCAAGGATAATACCAATGGCAAAGGCAAATGCCAATGAAATGAGTGTCATATACACCGTTTCACCTGTTGCACTCCAGATGACGTCTAAATCAACGTTCGGAAACCATTTCTCAAACATGTGTCATCACCTCGATTTCAACCTGTTTGCTTTGGATATAGGCGATGGCTTTTTCTACCTCGGTCTCTTCTCCATTAATGTGGATAAAGAGTGTTCCAAACGCGCCTTCCTGCGTTTGAGAAATCTTCCCTTGAAGGATATTCACATCGACGTTGAAGGATCGAATGATTTCAGTGATCAGCGGCTGCTCGGCAGAATCTCCGATAAAGGACAATCGTACGACCTGACCTTCTTTTACTCGTTCTAAGACGTGCTCAATTGTTTCTTTCGCTTCCTCTGGTTCTGCAAGCTGTTGCACAAATCGTTTCGTCATTTCTTCCTTCGGCTGTCTGAAGACGCGTAATACTTCGCCTTCTTCGACAATGCGTCCATTTTCCATGACCGCAACGCGATGACAAATTTTGCGAATGACGTGCATTTCATGTGTAATGAGCACAATCGTGAGCCCTAATCGTTTATTGATATCCGCCAAAAGCTCAAGGATCGAATCGGTCGTTTGCGGATCTAGCGCAGATGTCGCTTCGTCACATAGAAGAACCTTTGGATCATTCGCTAATGCTCTCGCAATGCCGACACGCTGTTTTTGCCCGCCGCTCAGCTGAGACGGATACGCATTTTCTTTTCCTTCTAAACCGACCAATTTAATCAGTTCATTCGCACGCTCTCTCCGTTTTGATGTCGGTACACCTGCGATCTCAAGCGGGAACATAATATTTTGTCTCACCGTTCTTGACCAAAGCAAATTAAAGTGCTGGAAGATCATGCTGATTTCTTGTCTTGCTTTCCGAAGTTTCGCATTCGATACTTCATTGATCCGGTTGCCTGCCACTTCAACAATTCCTTCTGTTGGCAGCTCCAGACCGTTTAATAGGCGAATAAGCGAGCTTTTTCCTGCACCGCTATACCCGATAATTCCGAATATTTCACCTTTATCAATATCCAGGTTGACGTCTTTCACGGCATCAACATTTCCGCTTTTTGAATGGTACGTTTTTGATACATTCTGTAAATGAATCACAGTCTGATCACCTGCTTTCTTGCTGAATCTATAGGTTGCCATCACATACATTATTTATTCTTCTTTCTGTCATGACTCTAGCCTGACGCCAGGTCAGTAAAAAAGACCTAACTGCAACGCAAGCAGAAAGGCCTTTTATGTCAATTACGCCTTTCTCTCATCTTTCAAAGCGCTGCGGCTTTGAGTGAATTGGCACCAATTTCAGCTATGCTGACGGTTGCCGGGTTTCATAGGGCACGTCCCTCCACCTCTCTTAATAAGAGAAAATATGCTGTTTTATGTGATGTTCATGTTTTTACTAACGTAGAATATCATGCTACCCGAGATATGTCAACGCTGTAAATCGTTAATTTCCAAGTAAACAACTACGTTATCATTTTTCGAAAAAAACCGTTCGTCAGCCAAAGCACTGCCTCTAGTCTAAGGAGCGCACGGAACGACCCTTTGACTTTGACTTGTCCCCTGCTGATTAACTGCTGTAAGGACATATCTCCATCTAATAATTGTAGAATCTCTTTCCTCTCACCATAAAAGATGAGATCCGATAACTCAATTGCAGGTAGTTTCTTCACTTCACCACGTTCATCCACAATCAATGTACAAGAGTCAGTTTCCGCCTCAAATGTAATCTTCAAGGATGATGATGAGAGCAGCGGCTTTAATAATAAACGCTGCCCTGTGTTACCATGGGCTTTCACATTTTCCACATGTATAACCTCCCTGTCATTTGGTTATACATAACATTTCTCTACAAACATCTTCTTGTCCTTTATAAATAACTCGACAAATTTTCAAATGAATTTCTTGAAATATGACAAAAAACCGCTTTATTTAGCGGTTTCAATCATTTCATGAAGATATGGAACTGAGTGAAAGGCATAGCCTTTTTGCACCAATTCACCTTTTTTAAACAGGAGAAAGCAAGGAACACTCTCGATTTCAAATGCTTTCGCAAAGCCTGGTGAATAGTTTAAATTGTTTTCGTAAAATGGTACATCCGGCTGCATGGCGTCTACGACTGCCAGCATTTTCTTTGCCAGCTGGCATGTTCCGCAAAACGGTGTATATAAGTATAAAAGAAATAAATCGTCCTCTATCTCCTTGAATTCGTGTTCTTCAATCTCTTTCATATACGTCCACCCTCATAAATATTTCGAATGAACATCAATGTTTGCAGCTAATAGGATAGATGCAATGTGGGCTGAGGGTGAAGCGGCCACTTCGCGGTACGTTCTGTCGACAAAAAGATGAAGTGCTTCAGGGAATTCTTTTCGAAATTGCTTCCGCAGTTTGTCGCCTGCATCGTCACTGTCAGCTAATATGTAAACGTCTTTCCCCAATAAATCGTCCACAAGCTGATCCAGCTTCGATGTACTGATCGTGCCATTGGTGCAAATGATGGTAACAGGTTCACTTATGACTTCTTTTAGCTTTTGTTTGTCTGTTTTACCTTCTACAATGATGACCTTTTCTATCTCGACATTCATCACGATCACCCGGCCCTTTTGACGTTGATTCACTTCTTCCTTAGATTACAATCTTTCATTCAGGTTGTAAAGATTGAGCGCCTCGTCATCAAAAAGACTGCAGCTTCTGTTCACTGCAGTCTCACCTGTGATTAGCACCAGCCATTTTCATCGTCACAGTCAACATATTTTTCTGTCCCATCGGTCAATGTATCCGTTAAACGATAAAAACGATTTTGATCATAGGAATATCCCGATTTCAGCTCATATTGGTTTTCACTAATCATCGTGCCAATCTCTTCATTTTGATGATAAAGCACCATGCCGCTTTCTTTGAATCGTCCAGTGACATGCTCTGTTATATCCACGTGTTCTTTTTGAAAAGACAAATTGGACACCCCCCATAAAGGTAGAGTGTCCAATTTCTCATGAATTAGTCTTCTTTTGTCATTTCTTCATATTGCTCAGCTGTCATTAAGTTCTCGATTTCAGATGCATCAGCTGGTTCTACAACGATCATCCATGCCTTTTCGTATGGAGAGTCGTTGACGAATTCTGGGCTGTCATCCAGCTCATCGTTCACTTCAACGATTGTGCCATTGATCGGTGCATAAAGTTCAGAAACGGTTTTCACTGATTCTACACTTCCGAAAGGCTCGTCCGCTGTGATTTTGTCTCCTACTTCAGGAAGCTCAACGAACACGATATCGCCCAGCTCAGATTGAGCAAAATGCGTAATACCGATACGCACCTTATCTCCTTCTACTTTGACCCATTCATGTTCTTCTGAATAACGTAAATCTTTTGGTGTGCTCATTCAATACCCCTCCAGTCTTTTCTTACAATCTATATTGAAGATACCACAATCTGAATGAAAGTTACATCATTTCCAGACGCTTTTAAATGTATCTTCATTAAATCCTACCGTGACTCGTTTTCCGTCTGTTGTAATCGGACGCTTAATCAGCATTCCGTTAGACGCGAGTAATTCTAGCTGCTCGTCCTCTGACATTGCAGGAAGTTGATCTTTCAGCTGCAGCTCCCGGTATTTTTGTCCGCTTGTATTAAAGAATTTCTTCAGCTCTAAACCGCTTTTTTCGTAAAGGGCTTTTATTGTTTCTTTATCAGGCGTCTCTTCGACGATATGTATGCTGTTGATGTCTTTATTGTGTGCTTCCAGCCACTTTTTTGCTTTTCGGCATGTACCGCAAGATGGGTATTCGTAAAAATCTAAAGCCACCATTTTCACCTCCTGCAAATTGTGACAACATTTTATCACAAAATATTTTAAAAACCTAAATGTATGCTTACAAAAAGGTGCGGAGTAGTATCCGCACCTTTCAGATTGTTGACAAAGGGCTAAAATGATCTTGATTTTAGCCCTTTGTCTTCTTTTCAGCGTGATAGAAAACCTTTGCAGTCTAGAAAGGACGAGCACCGGAGCGGAGCGAATTTGACATTCGTGAGCACCGGAGCGCAGAACTGACACCGAATGCGAGGGTTTGTCTGCACGCTGAAAGGTGCGGAGTGATATCCGCACCTTTTAAGCCATCCTTATACGATATATTTCTCTGCTTCAAAGATTCGTTTTGCCACTTCGCGCTTTTTGGCGATGACATTGATCGGCGTAAATCGTGTCAGCTTGCGAAGGGCTGACAAGCTCATACGGAGTGAATCTCCTTCCTCCATCGCAATCAAGGATTCTTTTGCATGGGCTTCAATCTTTAAGAAAGCCTCCTGCGTGAAAATTTGTGTGTAAGCAAGCTTTTGTTCATTCTTTTCTGCCCCTGTTGCAGCGATTGCCTTTTCTGTACGCAGAATCGCTGATTCAGCAGCAAAAATTTCATTGACGATATCGGCTATGTTCACAAGAATTTCTTGCTCTTTGTCTAAGGCTTTCCCGTATTTCATGGCTGCCATACCAGCCACCATTAAGGCGATCTTTTTCGCATGGGCGAGCAAATATTTTTCTTGATCGAGCGGCTGATCGCCTGGCTCTTCCGGCATCATCATCATTAGCTCTTCCTGTAAGGTTTGCGCTTTTTGAAGCAGCGGAAGCTCTCCTTTCATCGCTTTCTTCAAGAATGTACCTGGTACAAGCAAACGGTTGATTTCGTTTGTCCCTTCAAAAATCCGGTTAATCCGTGAGTCGCGATAGGCTCTTTCGACCTCGTATTCTTGCATGAATCCATATCCGCCGTGAATCTGCACGCCTTCATCCACAATATAATCTAACGTTTCAGAGCCAAGCACTTTACAGAGAGAACATTCAATCGCATATTCCGCAATGGATTGGGCAATTTGTTTGCCGTCTTTTTGCTCTTCATCACTTAAGAGGCCCATCCGCTGTTCAAATAATCCAACCGTACGGTAAACAGCACTTTCCATCGCATAGAGCTTTGCTGACATATTGGCTGCTTTTTCACCAATTAAGCTGAATCGAGAAATTGGTGTTTTGAACTGCTTACGCTGGTTCGCATATTCTGCCGACAATTGAATGACGCGCTTTGATGCACCGATTGTGCCGACTGCCAGCTTATAGCGCCCAATATTCAAAATGTTAAACGCAATCACATGACCTCTGCCAGCTTCACCGAGCAAATTCTCCTTCGGTACTTGGGCATCTTCAAGAATCAATGTTCTTGTCGATGATCCTTTAATACCCATCTTTTTCTCTTCAGGCCCCGTTTTGACACCTGGAAAATCCTTTTCGACAATAAAAGCAGAGAAGTGTTCACCATCAATCTTCGCATACACAACAAAGACATCGGCAAATGCGGAGTTTGTGATCCACTGCTTTTCTCCATTGAGGACATAATGGGTACCTGCTTCATTCAGAACTGCCGTTGTTTTTGCTCCAAGAGCGTCAGAACCTGATCCCGGCTCAGTGAGTGCGTACGCCGCAATGGTTTCACCAGAGGCGAGTCCAGGCAGGTACGCTTCCTTTTGCGCTTGATTCCCGAAGAGCACAATCGGCAGAGAACCAATACCGACATGAGCACCATAGGAAAGTGAGAAACTTCCTGCTCTAGCGAATTTTTCAGTAATGATAGCTGAACTGATTTTATCTAATCCAAGCCCGCCGAATTCCTCAGGCACATCAGCTCCAAGCAGCCCAAGCTCACCAGCTTTTTTGAGAAGCCTGACCGAATGCTCGAACTCATGGTTTTCAATTTGATCAATATGCGGAACCACATCTTGTAAAATATAATCCTCTGTTGTTTTTCCAATCATTTGATGTTCATCAGAGAAATCCTCCGGTGTAAAAATATGCTCATAATTCGTCTCATCAATTAAAAAGCTTCCACCCTTTTTTACATCTTCCAATGCTTTCATCCTGATTTCCCCCTTTAGATCAATTCAAAAATGCCTGCTGCTCCCATGCCCCCGCCGATACACATTGTGACAATGCCAAATTGCTCGTTTCGCCGTTTCATTTCATGAATCAGTGACAGCGTTAGTTTCGTTCCTGTACAGCCGAGCGGATGTCCGAGCGCAATTGCCCCGCCATTGACATTCACCTTTTCCTCATCAATTCCTAAATGACGAATGACTTGAATTGCCTGAGAAGCAAACGCTTCATTCAATTCAAACAGGCCAATATCCTTCAGCTCAAGTCCAGCGATTTTCAGCGCACGCGGAATGGCTTCAACCGGACCGATCCCCATCACTTCAGGCGGTACACCGCCAACAGCAAATGCTCTGAATTTAGCGAGCGGCTGAAGAGAAAGTGAGGATGCTTTCTCGCGGTCCATCATCATCACACATGCAGCCCCGTCACTTGTTTGAGACGAGTTCCCTGCGGTCACCGTGCCTTTTGTTGAGAAGGCTGGACGCAATGTGGAAAGAATCTCCTCCGTTGTGCCTGCTCTCACACCTTCATCCTGTGAGAACGTGAATTGATGCTCTTCTAATTGATATTGCTCTCCTACCCGTCGCTCTGTTACATCAACAGGCACAATTTCATCTGAAAATTTCCCTTCTTGAAGTGCCTTTGCTGCCTTTTGATGACTCCTCACCGCAAAGGCGTCTTGATCTTGACGTGTGACCTGATACTTTTGCGCCACTTGCTCTGCCGTGTGCCCCATGCTCATGTAGTATTCAGGTGCTTGCTCTGCCAAGAGAGCATTTGGACGAATGGAATGCCCCATCATCGGCACCTGCGACATCGATTCGACTCCTCCGGCTAAAATCGTGTCTGCCTGCCCGAGCATAATACGTTCACCCGCATAAGCGATAGATTGAAGACCAGACGAGCAGTAACGGTTTATGGTGATGGCAGGTACTGCATAAGGCAGTCCCGCTAATGCTCCAATATTCCGGGCCACATTTAACCCCTGCTCTGCTTCCGGCGTTGCACAGCCAATGATCAAATCATCTATTTGACCGTCGTATTCACCGGCACGCTTTAACGTTTCTTTTACACATAATGCGCCCATATCATCAGGCCGGACATGTTTTAACGATCCTTTTTTCGCCTTCCCTACTGGTGTTCTTGCGCCAGCGACAATGACTGCTTCTCTCATTTTGACTCCCCCTTAGTTACGTAAAGGTTTTCCTTTGACGAGCATGTGCTGCATACGTGCCTGTGATTTCACTTCTCCTACAAGACTTAAAAAGGCTTCTCTTTCAAGCTCTAATAAGTATTGCTCCTCTACCTCGGTTCCAAATGGCAGTTTCCCGCCGGAAATGACATGAGCTAATTTTTTTACAATGGTCATGTCATGCTCTGAAATGTATCCTGACAGTCTCATATTTTCAGCAGCCAAAATCATCGCTGCATAGCCTGTTTCTCCCATGACCGGCACCTTTTGCTTGAGCGGCGCACGATAACCGGCTTCATCAAGAGAGAGCACCAGTTGTTTTGCATCATAGATCAGGTGATCCCCGTTCATACTGATCCGGTCACTCACGCGGAGCATGTTCATATCCCGCGCATCCTCAGCTGAAGTCGATACTTTTGCCATTGCAATTGTTTCAAATGTTTTCAGCGTGGCATCCTGTATAGCCGTCTGCGACGGCTTCGCTGATCCTTGCAGGTGACGAAGATATAACTCTTTGTTTCCGCCGCCTCCTGGAATCAGTCCAACTCCCGCTTCCACAAGCCCCATGTAAGTTTCGCTGGACGCCTGAATAGCTGCTGCCGGCAGACAAACTTCTGTTCCGCCTCCTAATGTCATCCCAAATGGGGCGGCTACGACTGGGCGATTGCTATATTTCACCTTCATCATTGCCTGCTGGAAGCGTCTGATCACAAAGTCAATTTCAAAGAAATTGTCGTCCTGTGCTTCCATTAAAATCAGGGCAAGGTTTGCGCCAACACAGAAGTTCTTCCCTTGGTTTCCGATGACAAGCCCTTTATAATTCTTTTCCGTCTCATCAACAGCGCGATTGATCATATCAATGACATCTAGTCCAATGGCATTACTTTTAGAATGAAATTCGAGCAAGGCGACATCATCACCAATATCGATCAGGCTCGCACCAGAATTTTTGAAGATGACGTCGTGTTTCTTTTTCAATCTAGCTAAAGATATATGTTTGTCGTTTCCTTTTTCCTGTTCATAAGCCCCGTTATGATAAAACGCACGCTCTCCATCAGCATTCTCTTGATAGAATGTCTCGTGTCCTTTTGACAGCATGTCTTGCACCCATGCTGGAATACTGTGGCCTTCTGCTTCCATGCGTTCGGCAGCTTTTTTGACACCTATTGCATCCCACAGCTCAAATGGGCCATGCTGCCAGCCGAATCCCCATTTCATGGCGTTATCGATAGACTGAATATCATCCGCAATTTCACCTTTTAGATGAGCTGAATAAAGAAGTACGGGCGCTGTCATATTCCAAAGTAGTTGCCCTGCACGGCCATCCTGATAAATAAGCGCTTTCAACTTTGCTTTTGCACCCTTTTGCTGTTTCGCCATTTCAATGCCTGGATCTTTTAGCTTTGTGCGTTCTCCATATGTGAGCGTCACTGGGTCAAGCTCTAAAATGACCTTCCCATTTTTTTGATAAAAACCTTGGCCTGCCTTGCTGCCAATCCATCCTTTTTCGAGCATTCTTTCAATAAACTCAGGCAGCTGGAAAATCTCTTTTTCCTTTCCTTCTACCTGTTCATATACGTTTCGTGCCACATGAGAAAACGTGTCGAGTCCCACTACATCCAGTGTACGGAAGGTCGCACTTTTCGGTCTTCCAATGAGAGGTCCTGTGACAGAATCCACTTCTCCGATGGTGTATTTGTTCTCAAGCATTTCACGCACTGTGACAAGAAGTCCATAAGTGCCAATGCGGTTTGCAATAAAGTTCGGTGTGTCCTTTGCTTCAACCACACCTTTGCCGAGTACATCCTCGCCAAATGTTTTCATAAATGACAGTACTTCTGGATCGGTTTCTTGAATAGGAATGATTTCTAAGAGCTTTAAATAACGAGCTGGGTTAAAAAAATGTGTGCCTAAAAAATGGCGTTTAAAATCATCTGATCGGCCTTCTGCCATTTTTTCAACTGAAATACCGGATGTATTGCTTGATACGATGCTTCCTTCTTTGCGGTGTTCGTCGATGAGAGAGAATACGTGCTTTTTGATGCTGAGCTTTTCAGTGACGACTTCAATGATCCAGTCAGCATCGTGTAATAAGGAAAGGTGGTCTGTGAGATTTCCCGGTGTGATGTATGATAGGTTTTTTGCTGAAGTAAGAGGTGCTGGCTTTTGCTTTAACAATTTTTTCATCGCTTCTTGACTTAATCGATTCCGAACACTAGGGTGATCAAGCGTCCGCTTTTTCGCCGTTTCTTCCTTTGTCAGTTCATTTGGCACAATATCTAGCAGTGTAACTGGTATCCCAATATTGGCTAAATGTGCAGCAATGCCTGAGCCCATGACACCTGAACCAATGACAGCCGCCTTGCGAATATGTTTGCCCATAAATATCCCCCTAAACATTTTGAATGAACAGTCATTCATTTTTTGTCCAAAAAAAAGCAATGCCTCTTTCTTTATCTTAAAAGATTTTCCGAAACAGTTCAATAGCAGATTTCAAAAATTTACACATTCTCGTGTGCCTTATTTTGCGGCGTATGAATTAAAGATGAGAGGGAATTGTAAGAATGGAGGTGATGTCCACATGTCTCGTTTGAAGAAAAACCCATCGAAAGCAGGCGTTAGTGCTGCAAGTGTAAAAGGAAACGCAGGTCCATCACAGGAAGCAGACCTAGGCGGGAAAAAAACCAGTCAAAATCAGCAATATAAAAAGAATCAGTAAGGAAACAAATTCGTAAGGAGGAACACAAGTTGAACAATCAGCAAATGAATATGCCCCCAGAAGTCATTTCAGTGAAGGATTCCTTGTACTTAGAGGATATGCTCAACTGGAATTTGATTGCCATGAAAAAGGCTCATTTTATGGCCGAGCATTGCCAGGACCAAACATTGAAACAAGAATTAAATCAAGTTGGGCAAATGCATCATCAGCATTACACACAAATTCTTCAGCATTTAGGCAGCTCAGGGCAAGGCCAGTCTACTGGCTTTATGCAATAGGAGGAAAAAACATGGAACAGCAAAACCAACAAAAAATCGGGAATCCACAAACTCCGGTTCCCACAACAACCAACATGAACGATCGTGATTTTGTCACAGATCTCTTGTCGACTGAAAAATATATGACAAATGGATACAACACAGCGCTCAATGAATTCAGTCATGAATCTCTTTATCAGGATATTCAGCGAATTGCACTGGAAACACAGAAAACACAAAGACATTTATATGATGTCATGTTCCGATATGGCTGGTATTCTGTTGAAGCCGCTGATCAGCAAAAGCTCCAGCAGGCACACCAGAAATTCCAGCAAACACTGACAGATCAATCTCCGTACGGTTCATCACAAATGTCATAAGAAAAAAACTGCCAGTCTAGTGCTGGCAGTCAATTGTTTAAAATGATTTTTATTTTAGCCCTTTGTCTTCTTTTCAGCGTGATAGAAAACCTTTGCAGTCTAGGAAGGACGGCTACTTTTGCGGAGCGAATTGAACATTCGTGAGCACCAGCACGCAGGACTGACAAAGAATGCGAGGGTTTGTCTACACGCTGCTGGCAGTTTTTTAACGGTCTTTATTGGCGCGGTGAGCTTCGTTCAACTGTTTGATTCGTTGAATCGTGTGTTTGATTTCTTCTTTTGCTTCTGGATACGTTTCATTGAAATGCTTTGCTAGCGGCGGCATGCTTTTTGCGATATGGGAGTAGATCACCCATTGTTTCACATCTTGTTTCAGCTCGTCTGTTGATTCACCGAGCAGCAGCTCTGTATATTTATCAAGCAAGCCTTCCAGCTTTTCATCTAATTCATTTCCCATTGATATTCCGCTCCTTTTTCAGAAAAAAGCCTGACTCTGTGAGACACAGATGTCAGGCTTTTGACATACGATTATCTTGCAGCAAGAAACGTTTCAGCTTGCGCTTGCTGCACAATACAGCGTCCTCTACCGTGCGGAATACATAATGGTGTTCCAAATAAAGGATCTGTTGTCACTTGGCAATTCATATCAAAGACATTTTTCACGAGATCACAATTAATTACGGTTTCTGGTCTGCCTTCTGCATAGATTGACTTGTCTTTAATCGCGACAAGATGATGAGCATATCTGCATGCGAGATTGAGATCATGAAGAACCATCACAATCGTGCGCTGCTCTTTCTCATTTAAATCAAACAGAAGGTCCAAAATTTCGATTTGATGCGTCATGTCTAAATATGTCGTCGGCTCATCTAACAAAATAATATCGGTCTCTTGGGCCAGCGTCATCGCAATCCATGCACGCTGCCTTTGTCCACCTGATAATGAATCAACGGTCCGATCAGCAAGATCTTCCATCTTTGTTGACTTCAATGCGCGGTTCACAGCTTCTTCATCTTGCTTCGACCACTGCTTCAGCCAATTTTGATAAGGATATCTGCCTTGCTTCACTAACTGATGCACGGTTAATCCTTCTGGCGCTTCTGGTCCTTGTGGAAGAATGGCGAGCTGTTTCGCTACTTCTTTTGTTGGTAATTTTGCAATGGAATGACCTTCAAGCAGGACAGAACCACCCATTGGCTTCATGAGTCGGGCCAAAGAGCGCAGTAGCGTGGATTTACCACATCCATTACTGCCAATAAATACTGTGATTTCACCCTTAGGGATTGATACATTTAGTTCATCGATGATCATTGTTTCTCCGTAGCCTAAGCTTAAACCTTCAGTAGAAATGGCACTCATTCCGCTCAAACGCTCCTTTTCTCATCCAAATTTTTATATGAAATATCGTCTATGTACAGACGTAAAAGATCACTTATCTCAATTTAGTGTATCAGATTTAAGTGATCTTGAAAATCATTTTCAATTAAAAAGTGAGAAAGTCTCGTTTATTTCTTCCTTTGGAATGTACGTTTGGTCCCATCCTCGAGCTTTAAATCGATCTGAATCCGCTGATAATCATCATCTAAATTAAAAGCCGCTAATAGTTCCTTTACATACACTTCATTGATCTTTTCACTAGGAATCGATATATCATTCAGCTTCATCTTCATTTCGCGCAAGGCTTCTTCTCCTTCATAGCGGACACCATTCATATGATCACGAATGATCGCCTCCTCTTTGCCTCTTGCCTGACGATAAGTCGCTTCGTATAATTCGTTTTTCTGTCCATATTGGACAAGCAGATGCACATGCTGAAATGGCAGTTCCTTCATTTGAACAGCTGACAGACTTTCTGCTTCTGCTTCATGTGTTTGTTGTAACGGTTCAATTGATTGACAGCCGGACAGCATAAAGAGCAGCACTCCTATTCGTCCCGCCTTCTTCCAACACATCATGTGTTTCCTCCTATTTCACAGCATCGCTTTTTATTCTTCTCCAAGCTCCTTTTCGTTATTCAATAAAACATCGCACTATGATAAATTGAAACAAAAAGGAGAATGGGATGATGAAAAGAACAGCCATTGTAACTGGTGCCAATAGCGGCTTTGGCAAGCTCATCACGATGCGTCTCGCCAAGCGGGGCTATACAGTGATTGCCGGCGTCAGACAGGAAACCAATGCCAAAAAGCTCGCTGAAGAAATTGATCAAGCCTCTTTATCTGGCATGATACATATTGAAGCGTTAGATGTGACCGATACGCAGTCGATTCAAGCATTTCAGAAGAAGCTTCATGCCTATGCACCCATTACCCTGCTTGTGAACAATGCGGGAACAGCCTTTGCTGGTTTTGCGGAGGAGGTTCCTGTCGACACGTACCGCCAGCAATTTGAAGTGAATGTCTTCGGTGTGATGGAAATGACCCAAGCAGTGCTGCCGTTTATGACGAGTGGTGCAAAGATTTTCAATATGAGCAGCATCAGCGGATTAATGGGGATGCCTGCACTTTCTCCATATGTATCGTCTAAGTTTGCGTTGGAAGGCTATACAGAAAGCTTGCGGATTGAACTGGCTTCGTTCGGTATACAGGCGGCCTTGATCGAGCCAGGCTCTTTCCAGACGAATATTTGGAACACCTCCATGAACGAGCAAATGATTCAGCCAGCAGAAGGATCGAAATACACAAAACTCTATCAAAAGATGATGGCCCATATTGATGCCCAGAAATCCAACTATGGAGATCCTCGTGAAGTGGCAGAGCTTGTTGTACGATTAGCAGAAAAGAAGCGGCTGAAACGGCTGAGATATCTTGTTGGAAAAGGCGTACGGCTTTCATTCACAGCAAAGCAGCTTCTGCCTTGGAACATGTGGGAACGGATCATACTACGTACACTCTCTTCAAAAAAATAAGCACAAAAAAACAGGTGGATATGTCAACATATCCACCTGTTTTTTTATTTATTCGCTATCTGACTGTCCAAGGGTAATATCTAGATTTTTGTTCTTTCCTTCACGGATGACAGTCATTGTGGTTTTATCGCCGACTTTTGTTTCTTTGTAAAGAATTTCTTTCAGCTGAGAGCTGTTCACTACGTCTTTCCCTTTGAACTTGATGATGACATCTCCAGATTTCAAGCCTGCTTTTTGTGCAGGTGAACCTTTTGAAACATCCTTTACGTAAATGCCTTTGCCGATTTGTTTATCAAATAAGCCGAGCGTATTTTCCTGATATGTCTCAGGCACTTGCTCAAGGTCAATCATTTGTACGCCAAGATATGGACGTTCAACTTTTCCATTTTTCAACAGCTCATCTACAATCGGTTTGACATCGTTACTTGGGATCGCAAATCCGAGTGATTCCACACCGCTTTCGCTGATTTTCAAGCTGTTGATGCCAATGACTTGACCGTCAGTATTGATCAGTGGCCCCCCGCTGTTTCCTGGGTTAATCGCTGCATCTGTTTGCAGCACATTCATCTCCACCGTACCAGATGACGTATTTGCTTCTACGGTACGATCAAGACCACTAATAATTCCTTCTGTCACAGTACCTGAGAACTGTGCACCGAGCGGATTCCCAATGGCAATGACTTTATCTCCAGCACGAAGCTTAGAAGAATCACCAAAGCTCGCCACTTTATCAATACCGTCTGCGTTCATTTCAACAACGGCTAAATCTGTCATGACATCACTGCCGACAAGCTTTGCGTCTTTCGTTTTTCCATCATAAAGGGTGACCTTGATTTTATTGGCACCTTCGACAACATGGTTATTTGTAATAATGTACGCTTTTTTGCCATCTTTTTTGAAGATGACACCAGAGCCTGTTCCAGCTTCAGCTTCTGTTTGATCACCGCTCAGGCCAAACGAATTTTGTGTAGATTGATAGTTTGAGACCCCAACAATGGTTGGCTCTAAATCTTCTACCATATCAGCCACATTTGTGGCATTGGTGATTTGTTTTGTCGAGAAATTATCTGAGGCTGCCGGCTCGCTTGATGCTGTCTGCGTTTGCGTGTTGGCAGCTGTATCCTGTGACTGCGGCAAAAGCGGTGTAATGCCAAGTACAAGACCCCCGCCAATAATTCCTCCAAGAATCGGGCTCAGCCATGCCGCCTTCCGCTTTTTCTCTTTTTTCGACGCACGGTCATCCACCATTTGAGGAGAATGATTTGTCACACTCTCCTGAGTGGCAGATGCTTCGTTTTCATGCTGGTGAAAAACAAGTTCCTTCTCTTTTTCTGGTGCGTCTATTTGTTTCTCATTCTCTTGATGGGTATCTTTTTGATGATTCATTTCATTGTCTTGATTCGCGTTTTCATGATGATTCATCTTATTCTCTTCATCTTCTCTTCGGAAATCCATCGCTTGCACTCCTTTACATCATGTTTCATTCATATGTCTAGATAGGACTCAGGTCCTCTTAATGGAAAGATCATTGAAAAATACTTTATGGCAATATGTCAAATTATATAATACTTATTCATAGAAAAAAAGCAAGGTGCGCACATTGATGAAAAGCACCTATTCACCCGCCTTTTGTCTATGCCCTTTTTTCCCTTGACCTTATCATAATCAAACATTATGGGATAATGATGAGAAGAATATGTGAAATTGTGAAAAAAGCGTGTGATTGTTGACATGCCGCCTTCGTATCCCGTTATAATGACGTTGAGAGGATGTGGAAGACTTTGTCGTACACCATTTATTTAGTTGAAGATGAACAAAATTTAAATGAACTGTTAACCAAATATTTAGAGAGTGAAGGTTGGAATGTCTCCTCTTTTTTAACCGGAGAAGCGGCACGCGAGGCAATGAACAAGCCGCCGCATCTATGGATTTTAGATATCATGCTGCCTGATACAGACGGCTATACCCTCATAAAAGAAATTAAAGCCGCATCACCTGACGTACCGGTCATTTTCATTTCAGCCCGGGATGCAGATATCGACCGTGTCCTCGGTTTAGAGCTGGGAAGCAGTGATTATATTGCGAAGCCGTTTCTTCCGCGTGAACTGATCATTCGGGTTCAAAAGCTGCTGGAGCTTGTGTATAAAAACAGCGATACACCGCAGCAAAGCGTCACTTCAGTTTCTTCTTATGTCATTCATGAGGATGTAAGAGAGGTCTATGAAGAGGGACAGCTCATTAACTTAACTTCTAAGGAATTTGACTTGCTGCTTTTATTTACACATCACCAGGGACATGCTTTTTCTCGTGAAGATATCCTCGTCAAGATTTGGGGACACGATTACTTCGGGACAGATCGTGTGGTGGATGACCTTGTTAGACGGCTGCGCAAAAAAATGCCCGACTTAAAGGTCGAGACCATCTATGGATTTGGCTATAGGATGCTTAAAGGATGAAGAACAAACCGCTCGCTTTTCAAATTTGGGCTGTGATCTCTGGCATTTTGCTCACCATTTCCATTGTCCTGATTATTCTATTTTCCAATACATTACGTGACTTCTTTACAAATGAAATTTATAAAAATATCGAAAATGAACAGCAAGTGCTGACAGAATATCCATTGAACCGAGACGGCTCGCCAAAGTCGACACCGGAAAACCGCTCCGTGCAGCACATTTTGATCCCGTCAGATGAATTAGATCAAATGGCGCAGTTTTTTCCGCATGCTTTTATTGAGAAAATCCAATCGTTTGTGAAAAAACAAAAAAGCGCAACGAAACGGTATTCTGAAGAGGTGAACGGCCAGCATATCTTTTTTGTCATCAAAAAAGTATCATCAGGCAATACACAATATATTCTTCTGTCCTATGCACCAGATTCTTATCGAGATGACCTGTCCTTTACGCTGTTTAAACAGCTGATCTTTATCTTAGGCACTGTTATTTTACTAAGCTGGATTCCATCGATTTGGCTTGCCCGCTATCTATCCCGACCAATCGTTGCGTTTGAAAAGCACGTCAAACGCATTGCACAAGAGGACTGGGACGATCCTGTCATCGTTGACCGGCAAGATGAAATTGGCAAACTTGGTCATACCATTGAAGAAATGAGACAAAAACTCATTCAAAAAGATGAAACAGAACGGACACTTTTGCAGAATATTTCACATGACTTAAAAACACCTGTCATGGTCATCCGCGGCTACACGCAGTCCATTAAAGATGGTATTTTTCCTAAGGGAGATCTTGAACAAACGGTGGAAGTCATTGAAGGTGAAGCGGAAAAGCTTGAGAAGAAAATCAAGGATCTGCTGTACTTAACAAAGCTTGATTATTTATCTAAACAACATCCCGCACATTCTTCCTTCCTACTCAGTAATACGATGCTGGAAGTGGTCGACCGAATACGCTGGTCGAAAAATGAATTGCAGTGGAACGTGGACTTAGATGATGAGGCTGCTCTTGAAGGCGATCCAGAACAATGGAGCAAATTATTTGAGAATGTACTAGAAAATCAACTTCGCTACGCAAAAAGTAAGATTGATATTCAGATGAAACAAGAAGAGGATCAAATCCGCATTGTCATTCGTAATGACGGTCCTCCAATTGAAGAACATATGCTGTCCAACCTATACGAACCTTTTAGTAAGGGAAAAAAGGGCGAATTCGGTATTGGATTAAGCATTGTCAAAAGAATTCTTTCAATGCATCAAGCGTCCATATCTATTGAAAATGATGATCTAGGTGTACGTTATACAATCATGGTTCCAAAGAAGAGACTGTAGGTTTTTGACCGCAGTCTTTTTTAAATGAATGAATACCCATTGAAATCACGGTATGTGGCTTTGATCTTTTTGCCAGCTTGATACATCCATTTCTTTTCAATGGTTGTCTCTTTCGGCATTTTGACTTTTTCTACTTGAATCCCTTTTGTTCGCAAGCGTCTAATCATATCATCGATTTCTCTCATGGAACATCATCCTTTCACATATTTTGACCAGTTGGTCACCTTACTTTATAATATAAAGAATTACACTGTAAAAAACAAGTTACAATCTGATTAATTTTTGAAAACTTTCGTCGTTTATGACCATTAAGTCACATCTCTTTGCGCACGTTTCCTAAGACATTTGTCTCTCGGTAAGAAAGGATGACATTCATATTGAAAAAGAAAGAAAAAATGATCATTGAGGCTGGCATGAAATTATTTGCCAGCAAAGGCTACAACACAACGTCTGTTCAGGAAATTGCGGATGAATGCCACATGTCAAAGGGTGCTTTTTATCTTTATTTTAAATCAAAGGAAGCATTGCTCATTTCGATCCTTCATTACTATTACGATAAGGTATTTACCCGGATTCATGAGGTTCAAACAGAGGGCGGCACACCAAAAGAAGCCTACCGCAAACAGCTCACTGTCTATTACGATAATATTTTGCAGCAAAAGGATTTTATTAAAATGCAGCTGAGCGATCGAGCGCTTCCTATGACTCAAGAAACGCAGCAGCTCGCAAAACAAATTAGGCTTGCGACGATTCAGCTTCATATCGATAATATTAAACAAGTGTATGGAGACGCTGCCATTCCTTATATGGCTGATTTATGTTTGACGATTGAGGGCATGAGCCACGTTTATTTCGAGCTTGCGATTTTATATGATTTTCAGCTGGAAGCAGAAGAGCTTGCCACAACCATGATTCACCGTATCGATGATTTGATGGGCGGTATGATGAAGCGAAATGATCTTCCTCTCATTTCTGTAGATCAAGCGAGCGATTGGTTTGGTCCGATTTATGAAAGGTCATTCGATCCGCTCACAGAATCTCTTTTACAGGAATTAAGAGAGATTGCTGAAGCACACTATGAAGTGAAAGACGAGCCTGAGTTATTTGAAGCGCTTGGCATCCTGGAAAATGAATTAAACAAACAAAAACCAAGACAGGTCATCGTGAAAGGCATGCTGTACCAATTGAAATTATATGCACCGCTTCAAACCAATTCTGATTCACTTTTGCGTATTTTGAAAGAGGATTATTTGTAAACACATCACTTTCAATGAAAAAAACCAGGGGCAGCTGCCCCTGGTTTCTTATTTTGCTTTCGGTGTCACCATTTCCTCTGGTTTCACAAATTGCTCGAATTGCTCTTCAGTTAACAGCTCTAATTGAAGTGCTGCTTCTTTTAGTGTTAATCCTTCTTTATGCGCAAGCTTCGCAATTTTCGCTGCATTTTCATATCCGATGTGCGGGTTAAGTGCCGTCACAAGCATCAATGAATTGTTCAAGTTTTTCTCAATCGTTTCAAGGTTTGGTTCGATTCCAACTGCACACTTGTCATGGAATGAATTCATGCCGTCAGCAAGTAGTTCAACTGATTGCAGGAAGTTATAAATGATGACTGGCTTAAATACGTTCAGCTCAAAGTTTCCTTGGCTTGCCGCAAAACCGATTGTGGCATCATTCCCCATGATTTGCGCTGCAATCATAGTTAATGCTTCACTTTGGGTTGGGTTAACTTTTCCTGGCATAATGGAGCTTCCCGGCTCATTTTCAGGAATGATCAATTCGCCAATTCCGCAGCGAGGACCACTTGCAAGCCATCTTACATCATTGGCAATTTTCATTAAATCAGCTGCAAGTGCTTTTAAGGCACCATGTGCATACGTAATTTCATCATGGCTTGTCAGCGCATGGAATTTGTTTGGTGAAGAATTGAAAGTTTGACCTGTCAGCTGGCTGATTTCCTCAGCAACATATTGACCGAACTCAGGATGTGCGTTAATTCCTGTACCAACAGCAGTTCCGCCAATGGCTAATTCTCTCATTTTTTCAGTTGATTCTAGAATCATTTCTTTTGAACGATCCAGCATGTATACCCAGCCGCTAATCTCTTGGCCAACTGTCAGCGGTGTTGCATCCTGCAAGTGCGTACGGCCGATTTTCACAATCTCTTGATACGCTTTTGCTTTCTCATCAAGAGTTGTTCTTAACTGGTCAATTGCAGGCAGCAATTTTTTGTACACAGCTAAAACAGCTGCCACGTGCATAGCAGTTGGGAATGTATCATTTGAGCTTTGGCTGCGGTTAACGTCATCATTCGGGTGAATGCTGAACTCGCTATTTTTATCTTTCAAGTAAGCAGTTGCTCTGTTTGCAACGACTTCGTTCATGTTCATGTTACTTTGTGTTCCACTGCCTGTCTGCCAAACAACAAGCGGGAAATGCTCGTCATACTTTCCGCTGATGATATCATCACATACAGCAGCAATTGCTTCTGCTTTTTCGCTTTCAAGGTTGCCAAGTCGTTCGTTCGCAATCGCTGTACTACGTTTCAAAATTGCAAACGCATTCACAACTTCCTTTGGCATTTTCTCAGAACCGATTTTGAAATTTTCTTTGCTTCGTTGTGTTTGTGCACCCCAGAACTTGTCCTTCGGCACTTTGATTTCGCCCATTGTATCTTTTTCGATTCTAAATTCTGTCATTATGTATCCCTCCATAGCTTCTCATCACTCAACTCTATTCTATACAAAAAACGAAAATCCTTTAAGCGTTTTCAATTAAAATTTTATCTTTATTTTAATTTTAGTTCAATATAAACGCGAACATCCTTCGAATATTTGTATTTTGGGTTCGTTTTTCCGTAATCCTTTGATGTATAGGTCACCTCATAATGCTTGTCAAACGACTGTAGAATACGGTCGATCTCCTCTTTTGTTCCTGCTAAACGAATCTGTGCCATCTTGTTTCCTCCAAAACCCTCATTCTTTCTTTTACCACAAAATAATGTAACACAGAATATTGTTTTTTCAAGCAGGTAATGCTAAGAAAAAGATTTGAGGCGGGTGATCCAAATGAATCAAACTCCATTAAAAGAGCACTTATACGATAATCTCTCCGTCATCCTTCCGCAATTAAAAGAAATGGACGATTTGGTCCATGAGAAAAAAACACTGCCTCACGGACAGGTGGTTTACTATTTATACATAAAAGAAATGAACGAAACGATGGAGATTCAAACCTTTTTAAAGCTGCTTCTCCAAGATCATACGTCTCTCACAAAAGGGAAGCTGGAATCCAATTTATCGATGATGACCACCCGTTCTGTGAAGACCACCGAGGAATTGGTCGATGCGATTTTTGAAGGGCATTGTGTGGTACTGATTAACGGATTTCAGCATGCGTATATTTTAGAAACGCATGGAACGAAGAAACGCAGTATAGGTGATGCTACCTCTGAAACAATTGTGAGAGGCCCGAAAATTGGCTTTATTGAAGATTTAGATACGAACTTAGCTCTTGTGAGGCAGCGCTTGAAAAACCCCGATCTTAAAACCGTCGACATGAAAATTGGTCAAAAAAAGTACACCCAAGTGACCATCATGTACATTGACGGTATGGCTCAATCGTCTGTTTTAAAAGAAGTGAAAAAAAGGCTCAAACAGGTCACGATTGATGATATACAAGATTCTGGTGTTCTTGAGGAACTGATTGAGGACAATGTGTACTCGCCTTTCCCGCAAATCCAAAACACAGAACGGCCGGATAAAGTGGCATCTGCTTTAAATAATGGACGTGTCGCCATTTTTGTTGATCATTCACCTTTTGTGTTAATTGTACCTGCTTCTCTCGCGACGATTATGCAATCACCTGATGATTATTATGAAAGGTGGATCGCCGCCTCTCTCATTCGTATGCTGCGGTTTACCTCTATCTTTCTGACATTATTTTTATCAGCCATTTATATTGCGCTTGTGTCCTTCCATCAAGGACTTTTACCAACAACACTGGCTATTTCGATCTCAAGTACAAGAGAAAATGTCCCCTTTCCGCCTATTGTGGAGGCACTCATCATGGAGATAACGATTGAGCTGCTGCGGGAAGCTGGTTTAAGGCTGCCAAATCCGCTCGGTCAAACGATTGGACTTGTAGGCGGAGTCGTCATTGGGCAGGCGGCCGTTCAGGCTCATATTGTGAGCTCGATTATGGTGATAATCGTCAGTGTGATTGCCCTTGCTTCCTTTACTGTGCCTCAATACGGGATGGGCATGTCGTTTCGCGTGCTCCGCTTTGTGTCCATGTTTACGGCAGCTACTTTGGGTTTATATGGGATTGTGCTGTTCATGCTCGTTCTCCTTACCCATTTAACACGGCAAAAAAGTTTTGGTACGCCTTATTTTTCGCCAGACTTTGTGTTCAGCTATAAAAATGAAGACAATTCCATCATTCGATTGCCTTTAAAAAATCAAAAGAAAGGAGAACGATATGGTCAATCATAAAGAGTCGATCACCAGCTATCAGGCAAGTGCCATCATTGCCAATACAACATTAGGTGCAAGTATGATGATTCTGCCAAGAGCAATGGCTCAGGCTGCAGCTACACCTGACGGCTGGATTGCGCTCTTACTCATGAGTGGCATTTACATTGTATTTATTTTTGCGAATGTCCTTATGATGAAAAAAGTCCCCTTCTCCTCTTACTATGATTATACGAACGAGGGGCTTGGCAAGTGGATCGGTGCCCTTGCTAACCTGCTCATTATTATTTATTTTCTCGGCGTTGCCAGCTATGAAGTGCGGGCTATGTCGGAAATGGTGAAGTTCTTTCTGCTTCAAAACACACCTGTAGCGGTGACAATGATCAGCTTTATTTTGGTTGGTCTTTATCTCGTAGTCGGCGGGATTGGTGATTTTGCCAGACTGTGCCCTTTTTTCCTCATTGTGACCTTGATTATCTTATTTGTTGCATATGGACTCAGTGTTCAAGAATTTAAGTTAGATAACCTCCGGCCTGTTTTAGGAGAGGGATTCTCCCCTGTCTTCAAATCCCTTAACGCATCAGCCATTTCGTTTGTCGGCATTGAAATGATGCTGTTTATGCCTGTCTATATGAACACGCAAAAACACACCTTTGCTTATGGCGCAATCGGCTTTTTGATTCCTGCGATCATCTATATTTTCACCTATATTCTTGTCGTTGGTGCGTTCACCGTGAAAGAAACTGCGACGTTGACTTGGCCGACGATTGCTTTATTTCAATCGTTCGATATACAGGGGATTTTTATTGAGCGAATTGAATCTTTTTTGCTTATCGTTTGGCTTGTTCAGCTTTATACGAACTTTGTAGGATATACGTTTTTTGCTGCAATGGGGGTATCCAAACTAACAAAATTACCCAAAAAAGTCGTACTCACGTTGATGGGAATTGTCATCTACTTTGCCGCCGTTTTCCCAAAGGATGTTGATACAGTGCGTGATTATCTAACCTATGTGAACCATTTATTTTTCCTTTTATTCG
This sequence comes from Bacillus sp. FSL M8-0350, assembly GCF_038593345.1. NCBI lineage: Bacteria > Bacillati > Bacillota > Bacilli > Caryophanales > Bacillaceae > Bacillus > Bacillus sp. FSL M8-0350. Next base: position 3,087,593 of record NZ_CP151985.1, read on the forward strand.
GCATCCTCCCGTTTCTCTTATTTATCATCGTGTTTTTTAAAAGGAGGCGGAAAGCAGCATGAAAAAAAAGGCGGCCTTTGCATACCTGGCCCTTGTTCTATTAAGTGGATGCTGGGATAGTACCAATATTGAGGAGCTCAACATGGCGATTGGTTTTGGCTTAGATAAAGGAGATGACGGTCATAAGCTTAAAATATCTATGCAAGTCCTTGTTCCTCAAAAAATTGAGCAAGAATCCAGCGTAAAAGACCCAACAAAGATTATTGAAACTAGTGGTGATTCCGTACATCAAATATTCCGAACAACAACGCTCAAGAGTCACCGGATTTTCGCCCAGCAGCTGAGGGTGTATTTATTTTCTGAGGAGCTCATCAATGAGAATAATTTCGACCTCGTCATTAATCAATTTATTCGCGACAATGAAACACGGAGAGGAAGCCTTGTCTTTATGACTTCTGAGAAGCCTGGGGACTTGCTGAAAATCAATGACGATGGACAGCCAGCTTCTTCTACATTATATGATATTTCTAGGAATACTAAATCGACTATACGTATGCTCAAGCCCGCTTCATTAGGAGATATTTCTTCTGCTATGCAAAACAACGTATCTTTTGCTGTTCCGAAAGTCGGTGTGGATCAAGGGAAATTAATACTCGACGGAGCCTCTATTATTAAGAACAGACGATTTCTCACCAGCATCTCTCCGTTAGCCGTGCAGTCATACAACCTGTTGACCGGAGACGGAGAAGGCGGAGTCATTGAATTTGAATATGATCACAGCATCTATTCGTTTGAAATTTTCAAACTGAAACACAGCATTGAAACGAATAAAACAGCCAGCGGAAGATATCAATTTGATGTATCAGTGGAGCTTGATGGACGATTGTCTGAGGATTGGAATGAACGCGAAAACTCATTTAATGAAAAGTATCTTCAAGAGATTGAAGGTGTAGTGGAGCGTCAATTAGAGAAAAGCGTAAAAGATTTCATTGGGGAATTACAGCATGAGATCAAAGCAGATATTTGCGGGTTTTATCAAAAAGCGAGTATTGCGTATCCGAAGGACTTTCGAAAAGAAGCGAAGCATTGGGATGAGATTTTTAGTGAATCGGACATTCGTTACAAGACAAATGTGAAAATCCGTGACTTCGGGACTAAGGGCGCAACACAATCTTTATAGAGTATGTTAAAATGGTAAGAAAAAAAGGGTGTCAATCATGAAACGAGCTTTACTTTCGGCCGGCATTCTATTTTTGATTCTAGGGATACTTCTGTTAATCGTTGTATTCACGCAATCAAAAGAAGATTTCTTCATTGAAGCCGACAGCTTTTCAAGCACATTTTTGATCGTGGTTTATTATGGACAAACCCCTGCGCTCCTTCTGATGGGAGGCGGATTATTCGTCGGACTTTCACAGATCATTGATTTGCAGGAAAAAAAAGCGGCAGCAGCAAAGGAGAGCGTAAAGCTTTTATCCGAAATGAAGAAAACCCTGGAAGAAAAATCGGCCAAGGAGCAGGAGGCTTTTCCAGTTCCTGAGCTCCATCAACTATCCGAACGTCCGATCACAGGACAGAAGGACTAATTTTACGCATGTTCTAGCAGCTTTCACTTGAAAGCTGTTTTTTTATTGAATCAGCTTATGACGGTGCGCATACACAGCCGCCTGTGTTCGATCTTCCACATCAAGTTTGGAAAGAATGTTGGTAATATGGGTCTTCACCGTTTTAATTGTAATAAATAATTCCTCGGCAATGACCTTATTCGATTTCCCATCCGCAATCAGCTTCAAGATCTCCATTTCTCGTGCTGTTAATGAATCATGAAGGATGGATCCATTTGATGAATGACGGAGTTTATTCATGACCTTTCCAGCCACTTTTGATTCAAGTCTTGGTTCGCCGATACTTGCAGATCTGATGGCATCAGCAATTTCTCCTGCTTTGGATGTTTTTAATAAATAACTTAAAGCACCCGCCTCAATCACCGGATAGACTTTATCATCGTCAATAAAGCTCGTCAGAACGATGATCCTGGCATCTTCAATTTCCTGACAAATTCTTTTCGTTGCTTCGATGCCATCCATCCCTTCCATGACAAGATCCATTAAAATCACATCTGGCCTTAATTCAACGGCTAGCTCTACACCCTTTTGTCCATCTGACGCTTCACCAATGACTTCAATATCAGCCTGCGCCTCTAAAAAGGCCGCAAGCCCCATTCTCACCATTTCGTGATCGTCGATTAAAAGCACTCGAATCATCGAACGTTCTCTCCTTTTCCTTCATCAAAAATGGGAACCTTCACATCAATTTGTGTGCCTTTTCCCTCAAATGACATAATCTCTGCGACACCGCCTACTTCACTTGTTCTCTCTCGAATCGATTCAAGTCCGTAGGAGGCTGTCTTCACATGATCGGTTTGAAAGCCGATACCATTATCGATAATCTTTAGCTGAACTTGCCTGTTCCTTATGAGCAGGCGCACTGTCACCTTTGTCGCCTTTGCATGTCTAAACACATTCGACAGTGCTTCTTGCACAATTCGGAAGAGATGGTCCTCTACTCCTTTAGATAACGGAACATCATCTTCTATCTCCCAATCAATATCAATCGGCTGCTTTGCTTGGAATTCATTTAGCAGCTCAATCAAGCCTTTTTTCAGGTCTTTTCCTTCTAGAGTAATCGGTCTTAGGTGAAGCAGAAGAGCACGCATCTCATTTTGTGCATCGCCAGCCATTCGTTCGACAAGCTGCATTTGCTTTAATATCTTTTCGTCCTTTTCCTTCATGCCTTCAAGAATAGCTGAAGTCATCATTGAAATTGCAAATAACTGCTGACTGACCGCATCATGGAGCTCTCGTGCAAGCCGCTGCCGCTCTTCTGAGACGACCGATTTCTTCATTTGAACCTGCCATTCAGCCCGTTCATTTGAAAGCTTTTGCAAAGAGGCTACTTGCCCTTCGACCCGCTTCGCCATTTCATTTAATTGATCGGCGGCTAAGCCAATTTCATCGTCGCCAAGAGACGGCAGTCTGTATGCAAAGTTTCCATTTTCAAATTTCAAAATCGACTCTACAAGCTGATCGAGGCGCTTCTTATGCTGATAGCCAAATACACTCCCGGCAGAAATCCCAATCGCAAGACTAACGATGAGTAAAATACAAAAAAACGGTATGCCAAACCAGCGGGTAGAAAGCAGGATCATCGGATCAAGCTGATAATAAAAAAACATCGGCAGTGTCGTCATCGTCACAACACCGAGCGAGATACCGACGCCAAGACGAACAGATTGCCACTGGAGGCCTAAATGGAATTTCCTCATAAGTATCTCACATCCACATCTCCGATCAATAGAGAGATGGAGATTTTCACTTTTCGTTTGCTCTCATCGTAATCGTTGGTCATCACGTACACTTTACTGCCGAACCCGCTTCTTTTTTCATCTATGATTTTCATATCACCAATCGCGGCGGAAGCACTCACACATACTTCAATATCCTGCGGTACGTAAATATCCACATCTCCGATCAGCCCGCTAATCACGATCGTACTCTCTTCTTCTGCGATGATCGCCTTTGATAAATCGATTTTAACATCGCCAATAAAACCTGAAATCGTCAAATCACTTAATTGAAACGGCTTTTTCATCAGCCTGACTTCACCGATAAAAAAGTCATGCTCTTTGCGCGGCTTTGTCTGGCTTTTTGTTTTCTTCTGATCGTCCTTTTTTTCAAGATTGACTTTCAGTGAAGGCTTCCCGTCGTCTGATGTTTCCTTTTTATCGACATCAAAAACAGGTTTATTTTTCAATAAGCGATAGCCTGCATAAATCAAAAAGGCCGCAAATAAGTAACCTGTTAAACTAAATGTAATATTGAGCAGAAATTTTAAGAAGAGAAAGCCGGCAAAAATATAGGAAACTGAACCGAGCCAACGTTTGGATCGTAAGTGCAGCCAATAACCCGCCAGCGCAAAAAACACAGGCCAAAACAAATCTGCTCCGATCCCAATAATTTTGAGAAATAAATTAATACCAAATATCACGACAATGATGCCTAAAATTTGATTCCTTGTAAAACGCAGTTGACTCGCCTCCTTCCTTTCTTTCATTCATTACCGCAGCTTGAGGTTACCACTTGTCATTTCAATATCGACTAAATGTGTCCCTTTCCCCCGCGTACCTGTAAAGCCTCGACCTTCACTATCCACTTGATCAAAGTCATACGAGTGATCGACGCTTCCACTTGTTTTTTTCACCTGAACGTTGAAATCTCCGTCATCTGGCAAATTAAATTTCGCGCTCCCTGATGTCATATGAAAGGAGACAGGTGACTCAATTGTATCAAAACTTGCTGTCAACCGGCCGCTTGTCATGCCCAATTGCAGCTCGCCTTTGACATCATTAATATCGGCACGCCCTGAAGTTGCCCCAATATCACTATCCTTCGCATCGATGTGCGACACTGCCAGCCTGCCAGAGGTTGCTTTGATTTCCACATTTTTGGCTGAGAAATTCTCAGCTGTGAGGTTTCCGCTCGTTGATTTGAGTATCACATCTTGAAGGGACAGCTTTCCTTCTCCGTTCATCTCGCTGACTCCGCTTCCACCCGTAATCTTCACATTTTTATGATAATCTGTTGGAATTTTAACTAAAAGCTCTCCTTTTTCAAATTGAGTGAAAAACAAGAAGCTTTTATTTTCAGCGCGAATTTTAAAGGTACCGCCTGTTTGCTCCGCATACATTTTCCCTTTTCCATTGACAGCAGTCACGGAAATATCGGAACGATTTTCAGGTTTTACCTTCACGCGAAACCCAGAAAGAGAAATATCTAATTGATCAATCTCCTCTTTTTTCGCTGAAGCTTTTGTCACTGGTTTTTCACGGGAAAAACTTAAATGAAAGAGATCTTCATTTTTGAAAAGCATGCCAATCATTAAAAAGATACCTACAAGTATACAAATTAGACCGATTAATCGCTTCATTCATACCATCCCTTTATCTTCTGACCTTTTCATTATAAGGAAAAGCGAAACAGAAAGAAATCAAATATCGGAAGAAAAAGCCTGCTTTTCTTCCGATGTGATCTCTATACGTTTGCTTGCTGTTGTTCAGGCTTTTTCTCGAGCTTCAGCTTCTGCCATTCTTTTTCAACCTCGTCGGCATAATCTAAATGAGCATATGCACCTTGATCCGCAAATTGTGCATAGCTGCCTGCTTTTGTTTCCATTTCTTCAATACGGTTCTCCATTCGGAGAAACTCTTTATATGCACTTTCACTGTCTACTTTATTGATGGAATCATTCATATGCTGCTTTGCCTGTGCGGCATTGGCTCTTGCAATCAGTGCCTGCTTCTTGTCTTTTATATCACGCAGCTTCGTTTCTAAGTGCTGCAATTGCTCTTTCAGCTCTTTCAATTGTTTCACAGATTGCTGGTAGGCTTCCTGATATTCGTTGTGCTTTTCTTCAAAATACTTCATTTCTGTGAGCGCTTTTCGTGCAAGCTCCTCTTCTCCCGCATGATATGCCAGCTCGGCCTGCTTCTTTCGCTTTTCAGCAAATGCTTCCGTCTCTTCTGCTTTGCGCAGGAAGCCTTGCTGAATCGTTTGCTGTTTGATGATGGCATGTTTCGCTTTCGCAACATCATCCTCCATATCACGAACGTATTGATTCAGCATGACACGCGGATTCTCCAATTTATCTAAGCCTTCATTGACAGTTGCAACAAACATATCTCTTACTCTTCTTAATACCATTTGATGTTCCTCCTTTTATTTTTTCTTTAAAAAGTCTTCCCATTCTTGATCAAAAGACGTGTGAAGCGGTTCTTCCGTATTAGGTGCCGTGTTTGGCTCCATATATGCTCTGCTTGATGATTTTTTGGTAGATTCACCATTGATCATCGACCAGCCAAAATAAAGAAGTACCCCTGCAAATGCGATGCCAAGTATAAACGGCAAAAATTGCACGACGATCAATACACCAATGACTGCTAGAATGACACCTAAGGTTTTACTGCCTTTTTCGTATTTTTTAACACCTACATAGATGAGGCCTGCCCCAATCAAAACCGGGATCAGTCCACCAAATGAACCACCAAAGAAGATGGATAAACCGACAAACAATAAAATTGAACCGATAATGGTTTTACTTGTTATTTTCATCTTCATGCCTCCTTTCTTGCTCCTTGCTTTAACTATAGTCAAAAAAGAAAGCCGGCAAAACGTGTCACAGATTGATCTTTGATTGCGACTAGAGTCGTAACAATGCTCAGACTGAGCGGCAGAACCTAATAAAAAAGCACTCTTCTATTTGAAGAGTGCTCAGATTGTTGACCAAGGGCAATTTTAGCCCTGGTCTTCTTTTTTCAGCGTGATAGAAAACCTTTGCAGTCTAGGAAGGACGAGTACCGGAGCGGAGCGAATTGAACATTCGTGAGCACCGGAGCGCAGACCTGACAAAGAATGCGAGGGTTTGTCTACACGCTGGGCACTCTTCTATTTGAAGAGTGCTTTCCTTATTTAGAACGAAACACGTCGGCACTTCGTTCATATTCAACATCAGCTTCACCAAGCCGATGATTCACGATTCGGGCGGCTGCAAATAAATAATCGGATAGACGGTTTACGTATGAGAGCGCAACGGCGGGAATCTCCTCCTGTTTTGCAAGCGTCACAATATGCCTCTCGGCTCTTCTGACGACTGTCCGCGCCACATGTAAGAGAGCAGCGCCTTCCTGACCGCCTGGTAAAATAAACTTGGTGAGCGACGCGGCCTCTTCTACATAGACATCCATCCTTTTCTCAAGGGCTGTCACAGAGGCTTCTGTTAATTTGCCTTCTTTACGTGGTTTGACTGCTGCCAAATCACCGCCGCAGTCAAACAGCTCATGCTGAATAACAATCAGCTCTGACAAAAGATCCTGAAACAATTCGCCATGCTGCCGTAAATTTGCATGCGCGAGTCCAATAAAGCTATTCGCCTCATCTAGCGTTCCATACGCCTCTACTCTCACATCATCTTTATCAGCTCTTCCGCCGATCAAACCTGTTTGACCCTGATCCCCGGTTTTCGTATAAAGTTTCAACGGTTTGCCCCCTTTTCTACTGCTTTGTCCTTTTAGTATAACCTGAAGTTGAAAGGAAGTATTTGTTTAATTATGAAACACATTAACTGAAAATTACCCTAATCCCCTTATATATGTTGAATGATGAAACATCCCGTTTTATAATGAATGAAAGCGCTTTTTAAAATGAGAGATGGGTGGGATGTACGTGAGTTTACAAAATAAAGTAGCGATCATTACAGGTGCAAGCAGAGGGATTGGCCGCGCCATTGCGGAGGCACTTGTCTGCGAAGGAGCGCACGTCGTTCTCAATGGAACAAACGACATGCTGCTTCAAGAGGTTTGCTCCTTACTGAATAAAAAAGAGAAACGAGCCGTTTATGTTGCAGGTGATGCTAGTTTACCAGAGACAGCCTCTTCACTCGTGGAGCAAGCGAAAACACATTTTGGACAGATTGATCTGCTCGTCAACAATGCTGGTATCAATTTACGAAAATCAACAGTCGAGACATCCCTTGATGAGTGGAAACGATTAATTGATATTAATTTGACCGGCACGTTCCTCATGTGCCAAGCGGTCATTCCTGACATGATCAAACAACAAGCCGGAAAGATTATTAATATGAGTTCTACAACTGGCAAAACCCCTCACCACAATGCATCACCTGCATACGGTGCATCAAAGGCAGGCATCAATTATTTAACCATGCATCTTGCCAAAGAATTAGCAGAGCACCACATTCATGTGAATGCTGTCTGCCCTGGTCCAATTGAAACAGACATGAGCAAACAGTGGAGCGATGAATACCGGCGATCGGTTTTAGATAGAATTCCTTTGAAAACGATTGGAACACCAGAACAAGTCGCAAATGTTGTGACATTTTTAGCTTCTGACCAGTCGGATTTTATCACAGGAGAAACCATCAATATGAATGGCGGAACGTATATGAACTAGAAAAAAAGAGCCTCTTCTTAAAGGCTCTTTTTCTTCTCATATTGATTTTCTCTCGTACCAGAAAGCATGATGGCCTGTCTAATAGCTTCTTCCATGCTCGCAGAATCGGCTTTTCCTGTTCCTGCGATATCAAATGCCGTCCCATGATCGACACTTGTACGAATAATCGGCAGCCCAACTGTAATGTTTACACCCGATTCTAAGCCAAGCACCTTAATCGGTCCGTGCCCTTGATCATGATACATCGCCACAACGATATCAAAGTCACCTCTTGCTGCCCTAAAGAACAAGGTATCAGCAGGCAGCGGCCCAAATACTTGAATCCCTTCTTCCTGTGCTAGTTCAACCGCTGGGATGATCTTCTCCTCTTCTTCTCCGTTCCCAAACAACCCATTCTCCCCAGCGTGCGGGTTAATCCCGCATACAGCGATTTTAGGAGCAGAGATTCCAGAACGGACGAGTGTATCATGTGCCAGCTTAATCGTCGTGTATACACGCTCAGGATTAATCTTTAAAATGGCATCCATTAATCCAATATGTGTGGTGACATGAACTACCTTTAAGTTAGGGGCCGCCAGCATCATCGCATAATCTTCTGTACCTGTCAGGTCAGCTAAAATTTCTGTATGTCCTGGATACATATGACCTGCCTTATGAAGTGCTTCTTTGTTTAGCGGCGCTGTGCAAATGCCGTCAATTCTACGGTCATTTGCAAGACTAATGGCTTTTTCAAGATATCGGAAAGCAGCATTTCCTGCTTCTTTTGATATGTCCCCAATCGGAATCTCGTTCGTTAAGAGCTTGAGGTCTAAGCAGGGAACAGCTCCGGCTTTAACTTGCTCCGCTTCCTCTGGTTCTATGATACTTACAATCTCCACATCTGTATTCACAAAATCTTTCGCCCTATTTAATATACTGGTGTCTCCGATCACAAATAGAACGGCTTCTTCATGTAAATGCGTTTGCTGAAAAGCTTTTAAAATAATTTCAGGACCAACGCCAGCCGCATCTCCCATCGTTACAGCAATGATTGGTTTTGACATTCGACTTCCCCCTCTATCTTTTTCAGCACTTCTACCGCATGGAGTACTGAATTTTTTTGACCGTAAGCTCCTGCTTTCGTAACCGCATATAAATTGGTATCAACGAGCTGACCAAGCGGGATGCCAGGTTCAATTTCTTTCAGCAGCCGAATACCTCCTGCTCCAAGCTCCTGACAAATCGCCCTCGCTGTATCTCCGCCAGTTAGGAAAAGTCGTCTCATTCCTGATAATGTGACAATGTCTTTTGTGATCATTCCAAGAAAGACGGACAAAGCACTTCCAACCTCTTGTCTTGACAGCCCTTTCTTTTCTCCGTAAACCAGCATCTTTTCAACCATCTCTGGCCGTGCATCTGTGTAAAGGAGAATATCTTCGTTCTGACGCTTACCCAGTTGATCAAGAACTGATTTTCGTTCCCATGCTTCACGGCCGTTTAATACATTCAGCGGGTTCACTTTTATCTCAAAACAATCGTGAGTTTCTCTTAAATAAGCAAACTGTTCATTTGTTTTTTGAGAGGCGCTTCCAGATACGATGAGGACAGACCTCTGTTTTTTAGGACGAGAAGTATTTCTATTTTTGGCGACATATGCCGATAAAGCACCAGCTAGTCCCGCTGAACCGACCCATAGTACTCTTTTATCCATCTTCATAAACACTTCCACAATCCGCCCTAAATCATCACTTGTTTCTGCATCACACACAAACCATTGATGACCATGCTTCAATAAGGATGATACCTCATCATTCATTCCTTTGAGCTCTTCGCCGATTGTTTGTTGAGAAAGGTTTTTTGGTCTGACGTTCGTCTGCTCCTCAATTAAATCTGATATGCTGGATGTCAAAACTGGTGTTTTCGGATCCTTTGCTGCCTCTGACAGATGAACAGGCACTCCTTCCACATAATGTATGCCATTATTGGTTGCTCTTTGTGCATCTGGGTAGGCAGGCGCGATAACCGCCGCATCAAATGGGCCAATATCCATTAGTGCTTGCAGTTCAATTCCTATATTGCCTCTCAATGTTGAATCTATTTTTTTTAAGAAAAGGTGCGATTCATCTTGGAGAAATGGCTGCACCATTTGGCTGACCTCATGGTAGGCGTTCTCTGAAGACATACTTCGTGAATCGGTATCCACTATCAGCACATCCTCTTTATACCTGTCAATGCCTTCAAATGACGGCTGAAACAGGACAGAGGCTGTTAAGCCCGCTTTGACAAATTGAACACCTGTATCGTTGGCACCTGTCAAATCATCCGCCACAATGATTACCTTTTGCTCTAATTTCGCTCCTTTTTTTAATAGATCGTTTGTCATTTAGACACCTCGGCCTCATTACATATTATTCCTTTAGCTTTCTCCATAGCGTCGTACGGTTGATATTCAACCGCTTTGCCGCCTTTGATTGATTCATATTTTCTTCTTCCAGCACCGTTTTGATAATCCGTCTTTCAATCTCATCAAGCGTTCCATTCAAATAGCTGGACAGCTGTTTTTCTTCATTTTCAAAGGCAAGCTGATCAATTGCTGCCTTTGCCCTATTCAACGTGATATATCCACTTTTTGTTGTCAGTACCAGTTCCTCAATGATCCGCTTGAACTGCCTGACATTTTCTCTGAATTTCTGGTGTTGAAAGGCTTCAATCACATCTGCTGACAGCCCTACCACCTGCGTCCCGTAAAGAGAATTCAGTTCCGCAATAAATAACCTGCTCATGTCCTCAATATCTTCCGGCCGTTCAGACAACGCAGGGACATGAATTGTGAGCTCCTGTAAGCCTGTATATAATTCCTCACTAAACGCTCCAGATTGCATCAATTTGAACAAATCCACTTGAGACGCAGCCATCCAGCGAATATTCTGATGATAATGCAGCTGCTCGGCAATGAGCTGCTGTATATCCATTGGAACGCTCTCAATATCCTTTAGAAACATCGTCCCTTTTTGATGCAGAGGGATTGATTTTATGTCTTCCGGTTCTGTCAAACGTCTGCAATGTACTGTCGTAAAGCTCTCATTTTTCCTCTCGCTCATTTGATGGATAGCAAATGCAAGGCATGATTTACCCGTTCCTTGTTCACCATACAGGCAAATCGAGCGCTCCGTTTGACTAAACGCTTTTGCCCTATTGATCACATCTTTCATTTTTGGGCTTTGTTCTGTAAAAAGAGCAAATGGATGTTCTGAATGAATAGGCGACGCAAGCGTCCAAATACGATGACCTTCTTGATTCATCACAGCCGAAGGCCTTTCAATCGTGACAAGCAACTCGCCTTTCGATAGCATGCTTCCTTTGACATGCCACACTTGCTGCTGATGAGATATTTGAGAATAACCATTTTGTTTCCCTTCTCGAATCGCCTTTAGTGCCGGTTCAAGTGCTGGACACCATGTAATCACATCGGCATGAGAAGTAGACGGTGCAAATAATCCTTTTTCTGTCCATTGTTTCATTTGTTGATTCATAAAATGTAGCTGGTTGTGCGGATCAATGATGAGCATCCCTTTCGGCTCTTGATCAATCATTTCACGAAAGAGACGCTGTTCAGCTGTCGCCTCTTTATATAAACGATACATTTGTTTTGCTTGATGAAATGCTTCTTTGACCGATTCACGACCTGATGTAATGAGCATACTCTGCATTCCCAGCTCTTTAGCCGCTTTATCAGTAATGACATCTCCAAGCACGACCTGAGTCCCTTGTTCTTGTAATTGTTTTAAGAGATCCCATACCTCTTCCTCTTGCTGCACTGTGTAAATATCAATTTTAATCCCGTATAATTCCCCAATGGTGCGTACACCTTGTGTAATATTTTCAAAACCCACGACCGCTTTTTTACCTTGATAATCTTTTATCAGTGTTAAGGCACGAAGCAAGTCATACCCTGACACAGGGATATCAACTACTGGGATGTTCACATGTTTTTGAATGAGCGCAGCTGTTCCGCCCCGGCTCATAATGATATCCATTCCTTGAGCTTCTGCTTGTTCTGCAAGAGCAACACCAGACCGGAGATCTCCGACTACAAGCTGGAATGTCATATTTTCTTCTTCTTTGGCAAGGTCGATTAACACATCGCCCAACCCTTTATACGGCGCAACACCTAACACTTTGATATTCATGAAAAGGACCCCCATTTTTTATCTCTTCATCACGAGACATAGCTTGAGGGAGTCCAGCCGATAGAAAATGGGGACAACCCTCCAAACATCAATTATAAATGAAGCAAATGAGGGTTACAATTCACCAGAAGCAGGGCCCTCTTGCAGTTAAGAAGTGCGATTGACCCATTCTTCTGTCACACATACATATTTGATCGCCTGCCGATAATACGTAAACGCAATATGCAGCTTCCCGTCTTTTCCTTCCGTGATGGATGGATAAGAATACTCTCGATTTAGTTTATCCTTTGAATTGTTTGTCATCGCATATCCATCACCCACTTCAAGGTTACGTCTGATAGGCCATGTATCACCATTATCCTCAGAGAGCGCCAAAGTCATCGGTGCACGCGGTGTTCCCCAAAAGGCTGGACGTGCTTCTGTATCAACCGCTGTGCGCGTATCGCCTTCATCCTCAATTTCATCATATAAAGAAGCTCTTCGTTCTGTTTGCTCATCCGCATTGATATGATTATAGACGAGGGCAAGATGCCCATTTTCGAGCACGGTAAATTGAATGGATGAATTATTATTGGGCAGCTCTGTCGCCTTTGGCTCAGACCATGTCCGCCCATGATCGACGGAACGGCTGATATAAATCGAATCAGCAAACCGGCTTCTAAAGAGGGCTATGAGGGAGCCGTCTGCACACTTTCCAATATTCATATGAACACAGCCCGTGCTGTTTGGTACAATGACCTCACCCCATGTCTTTCCTTGGTCGGATGAAATCTTCACAGCACTGACATCCCGGTTCCCCGTCCATTTGACGCCTGGAATGGTCTTACAATAGAAGACCGGCAGCAGCCAATCTTGATTATCCAGTACAACAATCGGCTGACGTATAAACGTACCCGGCTGTTCAAACAAAGTATCAATCTCACCCCATGTCTCACCTCTATCCTCTGATAGCCGGTATCTCACGATGGCCGTATCTTGATTCCCAGATAGCTGTGCGGTATACAGCAGCCATAGCCTGCCATTTTCCTCTTGAAACAGAACTGGATTTTGTTCAGAGCGTGCAGGATCGTTAGATAACTTCACTGCCTCTGTCCACTTGTTACTTCCCCGTTTGAGTCTCGACATATAGATTGAGATATCAGGTATTCCCTCCTGCGTTCCGCCAAACCAAACACATAATACATCTCCATTATCCAGCTCAAGTAGATTGGCCGCATGATTCTGCACACAGTCTGTTGGCAGAAAGGCTTCTTTTCTCTCTGTATCTTGTTCATTTTGTCGCAAAATTCCATCTATTTTTATCACAGTCTCTTCATTTTTCATGACAATTCTCCTTTCAATGGTTGATCCTTTTTAGCAGGCGGACTGAAAAGTCGGTCGATTACCAGCACAAGGAAAGGAATGATAATGGCAATATACATATTATCGATTCCGAATGGATTATCGAGTAAATACCAAACCGTCGTGGTAACACCTGAAGCAGCAAGGCCAATGGTCGCCCCTCTATTTGAATTAAAGTACGGCAAGTAAAAGCCCATTGCTGCTACAACAGCGATCGATGTTCGAAGCGCCCTTGTAAAAAAGGAAAGGGACAGCAGCTCCGGCGCAAGTGCTACTCCTACAAGAGGCACAATTCCAACGAGTACAGCCACATACCTCGTGACTTTCATTCTCTGCTCCGGTGTTGGTTTCATTTTCGGTACATAAAAATCATCCATAATTAAGGTTGTTGTCGCAAGCGCAACCGTCGACACACCGACAAAGATGGATGCCACAAGCGATGTTGCCACAATGGCACTCAAAATTGGATTCATATGCTGTAAAAAGACAGGGAAGGCATAAATAGGATCAATGTCTGGATACAAATAATGTGCAGCTACGCCGATCACACCGATTGCAATGGCGAGCGGCAAACAAAGCAGAGCCGCATAAAGTGTTGATTTCTTTGCCTCACGCTCACTTTTCGACGAAGTGATTGCTTGAATGATAAACTGCGTAGCAAAGATGGCACCCATGTTTCCTATAAACCAAGCTCCTATCGTCCCCCATCCAATTGTCCCGTCCCATGTAAAGAAATGATCAGGCATCGTTTGTTTCATTGGTTCAAAGCCTTTTGTTAAGTAAAGAGCTACCCCTAGTGTAATTAAAATCCCCGCATACTTCACGATCGAATGAAGGATCGTGACCCATGCAACCCCTTTCATTCCTCCAAATGTAAAATAAAATGTACTCACAACGGCCGTAATGATCGCACAAGTCATTAAAGGAAGCCCCAAAATGGATGCAATAGCAGCTGACCCACTTAAATAGTTTCCTAGATTCACAAGCAGTAATGCAGCAATCATAATAACAGAAACAACTAGCTTCGTTGATTTTCCAAACTTCTGATCGATAATACCTGAAATGGTGTACTGTCCTGTTCGATAAAACTTGCCTACTAAGAAAAAGGAAAAGATAAAAAAGGCGATAGCAACAGTCACAATAGACCATGAAGCAGAAAGCCCATGCGTAAAGGCAGATTCTGCAGTTCCAACAGTGGATTTCGTTCCAATGAATTCACTCATGAGCAAAATACCGACTACAATGGCTGGAAGTGACTTAGCAGCATTGTTAAATTCTGAATTGGATTTACTGCGGAAACGCATCGTCAGCCAAGTCGTAAATAGTATATAGAGAATAATGACGATCAAAATAAATGTGATGACCGAACTGCTTAAGACATTCATTTAAAATCCCCCTTTGTGTGCAAGCCGTGTGAAGCAACTTCTCATTCCCATCCCAATGAAGCGTTAAGCGTCGAGCAGTTTCATGTATACCTGTTCAATATCAGAAACAGACATTGACTTTGGATTGTTGTCCATTAATCTCTTCACCTCTGAAGCTGCTTGAGCAAGTGCCGGTACATCCTCCTTGGACACGCCAAAAGCTTTGAGCTGCTGTGGAATGTGTAAATCCGCTGTCCATTCTTCAATTTGATGAATCACACGCTCTGCAAGCTCCTGCTTTGTGTGAGCTCCCGCTAGTCCTATTGCTCTTGCCACATGTTCAAGCCGACCAATAATATGATCTGCATTAAAAGCAGTGACATGCGGAAGCAGCATGGAATTAGCAACACCATGAGAAATCTTGTATTTCCCCCCTAATGGATAAGCCATAGCGTGAACAGCAGCAGTTCCGGCACTTGTAAGCGCCATTCCTCCATACATTGCACCAACAAGCATATTTTCTCTTGCCTTCAAGTTCTCCCCGTGATGATATGCCTCCTGAATACTTCCTGAAATCAGCCGCATCGATTCCAGTGCAAACATATCACTGAATGGATTGGCTTTATTTGAAATATAAGATTCAAGCGCATGCGTAAAAGCATCCATACCTGTAGCTGCGGTAATAGATTTCGGCAAGTTGAGAGTAAGTGCTGGATCTAAGATGACAAGGTCTGGCAAAAGATGCGGACTAACCATTCCAATTTTCAATTCCTTTTTTGGAAAAGTCACAATTGCATTTGGTGTCACCTCAGATCCCGTACCAGATGTTGTAGGAATGAGAATCGTTGGCACTCCCCTTTTTTCCACAAGATTTGTGCCAACGAGAGCAGAAATCGGCTGATCGTTGGTCTTAAGAACAGCTAAAATTTTTGCAGCATCAAGGACACTCCCGCCACCAATTCCAATAATGGCGTCATGCGCTCCTCTTAAAAAGGTGTGGAATACGCCCTCGATATTTTCTTCTGTTGGTTCAGGTTTGATTTCTGTACTTATCTCACTTGCTATCCCCTTTTTCGCAAGTTCTCTTTTGATGTGATCTGCATAACCAAGTGATACGATAGATGGCTGCGTTAATATAAAAATGGATGTGAGTCCGCTAAGCCCTAAACTATCTAATTTCTCCCCAAGAAGGTCTAAAGAACCTGCGCCAGATACAATGTGTGATGCCGTCTGAAAGTGATAATGCGTGATCGTCATCTCTTCACTACTCCTTTGCCGCTTTTCCTTGTTTGCGATAGTCTTCAACCATTTGTGCCACAGCTTCCAATGCCTCACCTGACAGCTCTTTTACAGGGCTTCTGGGCGGGCCAACCGGAATTCCATAAAGCTCTGCTGCCTTTTTCAATGGTGCTGGTAATGTCCCTAAACCGAATGTTGCTCTTAATGGCTGCAGCTGCTTCTGGAAGTGCTCACTTTCGTCAAGCTTCCCTTTTTGAAAAGATTCATAGAGTCCAACGACAGTTTCAGGCAGTACATTTGCAGTTGCTGCGACCGCCCCTGCTCCGCCGAGTTTCAATGTCTCCAAAATGAGTGAGTCTGTACCTGCAAGGACAACAAAATCTTCATCTTTTGTGACATCCAAATATGCCTTGATATTTTCAATGTTTCCACTGCTATCTTTAATACCTAGCACATTCGGAAGTGCACTGAGCCGCGCAACCGTCTCTGGTGCTAGCGACACGCCTGTTCTAGATGGAATGTTATAAAGCAGAATCGGAATATTCACATTCTCAGATATGTCGCGAAAGTGCTCATACAGCTCTTCTTGGGTTGGTGCAACAAAATAAGGCGTAATGATAGACAGAACATCTACCCCTAGATCTGCCAGTTTATTTGACAGCCTGATGGTTGCCTCCGTACTATTTTCACCTGCTCCAATGAATACCGGCACTCGTCTGTCAACAGCATTCACGACAGTTTCAGCAATTTGAAGCTTTTCTTCCTCTGAAAACAAATGAAACTCTCCATTTGTGCCTAAAGCAAAGATGCCGTGTACACCTGACTCGATCAAACGATTCACTAATTGCGTTGCCACTTCGGGATGAAAATGTTCTTCCTCAGTAAGCGGTGTCAAAATAGCTGGTATAATCCCTTGAATGTCCAAATAATCCTCCCTTTCTTATGTGTTGCATTTTTAAACATGTCATATTTTAAGCGCTTTCATATTTTTTATTATAAAAGAATTGTGATTTAATTAGCAACACTTTTTTGATTTTTCGTTATATTAAGTTCATTTCTTATGTAGCTGTTGATGTTTTCAACAAAAAAAGCGAACCATTTTGGTTCACTTTTGAATGGCATTCAACTTTTGAAGAAGCCCATGCACCTTTTGTCCTAATCTTTCGTGTAAAAGGTCAGCATCTTCCGTTTCATGCGTATTGGGTGTAGCAATACAAAGATGATGGATTGGAATGCTTGTTTCTTGCTTCATGATGTGCATAAGCTGCCCCATGAGCTGAACAGCTGCTCCGTCTGATAAAGATCGTTTCAGGATAAGCCAAATGGCCAACTCTTCTTGCTGAAGCATGCCGCAAAGGATCATATCGTCTTCGGCGTCTTCTGCGGCAAATTGTGCTAATCCGTTAGCTTGCTCGAAAAACAGCATATCTTCAGATGACTCTAGCTGCTCATGAAGCGTCTTCTTTCCCGTTCCAATAGACCTTTTCCAAAAGAACCCGCCGTTTTTCTTATGTGAGGAAAGGATGCGAAGAGGCTGATTAATGGAAAACGTCATTCCTTCTGAGCTATAAGTCCTCCAGCCATCCGCTATGTTTACAATTGATGCTTTTGAAGGGGCTGCAGGCTCAACCATCAGCTGGGGGTTAGCCCTAAATGGATGCTGGAGCGGCGTCACATTTGTTTCATACACACGGTTGATTCGTTCAGTGGTCAAGACGTGATGCGGCAGTCCTAACATGTCTGTCTTTCCTTCATGTAGTAGCAGCAGGCGATCACAATATAAACTAGCAATGTTCACATCATGGAATACACCAATGACCGTTAACCTAGAGGAATCAGTTTCTTCTTTAATTAAATCAAGCAAATCTTTTTGATAGGCTAAATCAAGGAAACTCGTTGGTTCATCCAGCAATAAATATTCAGGCTGCTGAGCCAATGCCTGTGCTAAATATACACGCTGCTGTTCTCCTCCGCTTAACTCATGGATGGATTGATTCTTAAACTGTGCAACACCCGTTTGTTCCATTACTTTGCTGACGACCTGCACATCTTCTCG
Organism: Bacillus sp. FSL M8-0350; assembly: GCF_038593345.1. Taxonomy (NCBI): domain Bacteria; kingdom Bacillati; phylum Bacillota; class Bacilli; order Caryophanales; family Bacillaceae; genus Bacillus; species Bacillus sp. FSL M8-0350. The sequence continues at coordinate 3,105,786 of NZ_CP151985.1, forward strand.
CGTGACAGATTGCAGCCACCCTTTTTGATATGGATAACGACCGAATTGGACGGTTTCTTCCACCGTAAATGAAAAAGCTTGGTCCGTTTTCTGCGGCAGAACTGCCACCTTTTGCGCAAGCGCCTTTGGCTGATAGGATTGAATAAGGTGACCGCCGAGACGCACCTCTCCGCTCATAGGTGCTAAAATCCCTGCCATCATTTTAAGAAGGGTCGTCTTACCGCTCCCGTTTGGACCGAGTATACCGAGAAATTCCCCTTGCTTCACTTCAAGATTAATGCCTCGAATGACCTCTTTCTCTCCATATCCACCTCTGATTTCCTTCACTTGAATCATACGTGCGTCCCCCCTCTATATTTACGAATGAGGATGATGCCAAATACAGGTGCACCAATTAACGCAGTAATGATGCCAATCGGTAATTCAGTCGGCTCAATGATGGTACGGGATAACACATCTGCTAATACAAGAAAGGAAGCACCGTTCAGCATAGATAAAGGCAGCAGATGCCGATGATCTGTGATAGTTAAGAGGCGGATAAAATGCGGAATCACAAGTCCTACAAAACCGATCGTCCCTGATACCGCTACTGCACTTCCGGTCAGGATCGAGCCCGCCAGCAGCACAATATATTTGCTCCTTTTCACATGTACACCTAATAGCTTTGCCTTCTCCTCGCCATACGTCATCACATTCAAATCCCGCCCCATCAACATTAACGCAAAGGTCCCAATAAGAAAGAAAGGAAGAAAAAGCACAATATAACGCCAGCCCCTCATGGACACACTGCCAAGCAGCCAATGAATGATCTCTTTTAGATCATCACCTGTTAAAGCAATCATCAATGAAATGAGCGCACCCAAAAAAGAGCTGAAAATCACTCCTGTCAAAATTAAAGAAGAAATGCTCATCCCCCGATGAACAAGACGCGCAAAAAAGAGAACGAGGCAAAGGGTCACAAGCGCTGTTGTCATACTGAATAATGGCAGTGTGAAACTGCCAAAAAGCGGGAGCTGCAAGCTGAAAAACAGGGTCGCTACGGCTCCAACTGATGCCCCTTGAGATACCCCCAGCGTATAAGGGTCAGCGAGAGGATTTTTTAATAAACCTTGAAAAGCTGCACCAGATAACGCAAGTGCTGCTCCGACTAATGCCGCTAATATGACTCTTGGCAGCCGAATGTTCATCATAATATTGCGATCAATGGAATCAATGGTTCCAAACTGCACTCCGAATAGTTCATGAACAAATATACGAAGAATAGAAGGAATGGGAATCCCTAAGCTTCCAAAGGAGATTCCCATTCCAATGCTCATCACAAGAAGTAAAACACTTAGTGTATATGCGATGATCAATTTATTTGAACGTGTCAGGATAGACGTTTTTCGCAAGAGCCTCGACTCCTTCAACCAATCGCGGTCCCGGTCTTGATGCGAGATCCGTATTCAATTGAAAGACTTGTTTTTCTTTCACTGCTTTCATTGCATTCCAGCCGTCTCTTTTTTTCAAATCAGCTAAGCCTGATCCATCAATTGTAACGATGACATCAGGATTTCGCTTGATGATCGATTCTTCCGTCATTTGCACCCAGCCAGTTTGATCACCTGCAGCATTTTTGGCATGGATAACAGAAAGCATTTCATCCATAAATGTATTTTTACCAGTTGTATAGATTTCAGGTGCACCTGATACTTCGACAAAGACTGTTTTTTGCTTGTCTTTCGAAATCCCCTCTGCTTGTTTCTTGATGTCATTCAGCTTTGTTTTCATTTCGTCTACAAGCTTTGTTGATGCTTCTTTCACGCCGGCTGCTTCACCGATCATATTGATTGATTTGTACACATCCTTAAAGGATGTTGCATCATTTACAGTCAGCACTTGGATCCCTGCATCTTCAAGCTGTTTAAATCCATTTTTTGATCCCATCTGAGATGCATGTGCTAAGACAAGATCTGGCTTTAAGGAAATGACCTTCTCGACATTGAATTCAAGTCCGCCAATCTTCTCTACCTTTTCGACTTCCTTTGGATAATTGTCAAAGTCTGATCGTCCAACCATTTTATCTCCAAGACCGAGTGCATAAGCAATCTCCGTATTACTTGGAATTAACGAAACAATTCGTTTAGGCTGTTCTTTGATTTCGACTGTTTTGCCAGCTGCATCTTTTATCGATACGGGAAATGCCGCAGTGGCCGTTTCTTTATTTTGTGACCCTTTTGCTTTGTGATCTGTCTCAGCGCCTGCACATCCTGCTAAAACACCCATCACAAGCAATAACGATAGCCAAATAGCTGTTAACTTTTTCATGAGTGAACCCCCTGGTTTATGTACTGCTTAACGAAATCTCTTTCGTCAATTCTTTTCTAATTTCGGGAATATTATACTACAGTGCAGATAGGTTGTATATGTGATTTCTAAAAGCGTCTTTTCTGTTCATAAAACAAAAAAACAGCCTCTAAAAAGACTGTTTTTCACTCTTCAATGAATTGATTTGTTCTCCATTGATGACGACTTTCTGAAAAGCAGGAGAAACGGCATGCTCTAAAGATAATGGATACGTCACATCATCTATGACACAATCTTTCATTTTAAAGTGAGTCACAGGAGAATGTGCGTATGCGGCTATTTTCACACCATATCGTCCGCCGCTGCTTTTGAGTCCTTCCACTTCAATATGACGTACAACAGGACGATGCGGACCAGCATCTCCTTCCTCATACATCATGTCGATACAGACCACTTCATGCTTTAGACTTTTGACTGTATTGTTTTTAAAATAAATATGTTCAATGGTGCCGCCTCTGACAGAGTTGGTTTTAATACGCAGTGCCCGGTCAAGGTTCGGACTGTCCATGACATTATCTTCTGCATAAACATGCCTTACTCCGCCAGAGATTTCGCTCCCGATCGTCACACCGCCGTGTCCATCCCGCATCTCATTTCTACGAATGACAATGTTTTCAGATGGAATCCCTATTCTCCGTCCATCCTCGTTTCTGCCCGATTTGATGGCAATACAATCATCTCCGTTATCAAAATAACAATCTTCAATGAGCACATTCCGGCAAGATTCCGGATTGACACCATCTGTGTTTGGTCCATGCCCAATGATTTTAACGCCGCGGACGATGACGTTATCACTTAACACAGGATGAATTTGCCACATCGGTGAATCCTTCACTGTCACTCCTTCGATTAGCACATGCTGACATTGGTATGGCTGAATAAAGCTCGACCTTAAATAATGACCTTCTCCAAATACCCTTTCTTCTACCGGTATTCTCTTTTCCGCCATTTCAAACAAAAGCTGGCGATCCCGATCCTGAGAGGGCTGGCCATTTGTCCCATACTTCCAAGGCCACCAATGATGCTCATCCCCTCTACCATCAAGGGTTCCGGCTCCAGTTATAGCGATGTTTTCTGCATGGTGTGCATAAATGAGAGGTGAATAATTATAAAGTTCAACCCCTTCATATCTTGTCAGTACAAGAGGCAAGTAATCCTTTGGGTCTTGGCTGAATGTCACATAGGCTTTCTCATGCAGATGAAGTTCTACATTGCTTTTCAATTCTAAAGCACCTGTCAAAAATGTCCCTGCTGGGATCAGCACCCGTCCCCCTTTCAACCGATGCGCATCATCAATGGCAGACTGAATGGCATTTGTAGAAAGCTCTTGCCCTTCCGCATCTGCTCCATAATGCACCACATTCAATTCACGATCTTGGAACTGCGGTGCTTTTATCTGCTTTAGCACTTGATCAATTCCGTTTGCTTTCTTATTTTTCTTCACTTGCTTTGCTAAACGAGCAATTCCGACTCCAGTTAGTACCGTTCCTGCTGTGATATACATCAAATCCCGTTTTTTAGACACTTTCTCATCCCCCAGTCGCCTTAAAGTGTGACACCTGTTTTGAAAATAGCCAGCTCTCTAAAATTGTTTTTTTCATGATTTAACAGCTTCCCGCTCGCCACATCAATGACAGTTGAAATGAATTTTTCTAATACAACATCTTCCGGTACATCTTCAAGCAGTTCTCCGGCATTAAAGTCAATCCAGTGCTTTTTTGTTTCATATAAGGCTGTGTTGGTCGAGATTTTCATTGTTGGCACAAACGTACCAAAGGGTGTCCCCCTGCCTGTTGTAAAAAGCACCATTTGACAGCCAGAAGCAGCAAGTGCAGATGAAGCAACCAAATCATTACCAGGTGCACTTAATAGGTTCAATCCCTTTTGTTTCAGCAGCTCTCCATATTTCAATACATCTTTAATTTCAGAAGTACCTGCTTTTTGTGTACAGCCAAGAGATTTATCCTCTAATGTCGAAATTCCACCTGCTTTATTTCCCGGGGAAGGATTTTCATATACCGGCTGTCGATGATCCATGAAGTATTGTTTAAAGTCATTGATCATTTGCACAATATTGTCGAAAGTCTTTTCTGATTCCGCTCTCTCCATTAAAATCGTTTCAGCACCAAACATTTCTGGCACTTCTGTTAACACTGTCGTGCCGCCTTGAGCAACAAGAAAATCGGACAGTCTGCCTAAAAGCGGATTTGCGGTAATACCAGAGAATCCATCTGATCCTCCGCACTTCAAGCCAATTTTCAGCTCAGATAACGGAATGTCTTCACGATGATCTTCTTTCGCCGCATCATAAATTTCCTTGAGTAAAGCGACTCCCGTCTCAATCTCATCTCCTACTTCTTGGCTTCTTAAAAATTTCACTCTCGTACGGTCATATTCACCTAATGTGGACTGAAAATCCTCAATGTCATTGTTTTCACACCCAAGCCCAAGAACGAGTACTCCTCCAGCGTTAGGGTGCTTCACCGCATTTTGTAAAATGGTTTTGGTATTTTCATGATCGTCCCCAAGCTGTGAGCAGCCATAATTGTGCTTTAATACAAGGGCTGTTTCAAAAGGATGGATGTTTCCACCCATTTCAGCGATGAATATTTGGATCATTTGATCGGCGATGCCATTCACGCATCCAACGGTAGGAACAATCCAAAGCTCATTGCGGATTCCGCTTCCGCCATTTTTTCGTTTATACCCTTTAAATGTAAGATTCGTTTTTTCATAGGGGTTTTCTGATAATGAAGGCTGGTATTCGTATTCCAGCTTGCCAGCTAGATTGGTTTTGATATTATGCGTATGCACCCATTCTCCAGCAGAAATGGCAGTCACTGCATGACCAATGGGATAGCCATATTTGATAATATTCTCTCTTTGCTTGATTTCAGCCAATGCAAACTTATGACCTTTGGCGACGGTCTCTTTTAAGATAATCGTATGTCCTTGATGCTGCAGCTCCTCCCCTTGCTCAAGTCCTTTTAAAGCAATACCGACATTATCTGAAGGGTGGATGACAATAAAGTCTTTCATGCTTTCTCCCCCTGACTTTCATATTGATGAAGCATCATTCGATGAACAGCTGCTCTCATCCCATGCGTCTGTATGAGGGTAAGCTGATCAGCTACAGCTTGACTCAATCCATTTATATCTGTTAAATCTCTGCTCCATAATGACTCGCATGAAAGAATTTTCGCTGCAACTCCTTCATTAGAATGGTTTTCCTCGTCCCATGCTTCCTTCATGAGCGTTAGCACAGTTTCATCATCCTTTACCCTTCCTGCATGTGCTCTGTAGAAATAAATGAGACTGCTAAGTGAAAACACAAGTTTCATTGGCAGCTGTTTCTTTCGCTCGACATAATCAAGCAATGACGGAAGATTACGGGTTCGGAATTTGGATACCCCATTCAGCGCAATATCCAGCAATTGATGCTTTACAAATGGATTGCAAAAACGATCCCAAACGGATTGTGTATAAAGAAGAAGCTCATCTTCAGGGAGTTCAAGCCCTGGCAATACTTCCTCCTTCAGCATACGCCGGATGAACGGACCAACATGCTCATCATCCACAGCTTCCTTTACAGTTTCTAAACCGCATGAATAGGCAATCGGCACCATCGCCGTATGTGCACCATTTAAAATTCGTACCTTGCTCATACGATAAGGCGCAATATCCTCTACAAAAAGTACATTTAATCCTGCTTCTTGAAAGGGGAGCTCCTTTTTCACAAAAGCGGGCGCTTCAATGACAAAAAGATGATAATATTCTGCCGTGACAAGCAATTCGTCGATATACCCTTCTTCCTTTCGTACGATGTCAGCCGCTTTCTTAGAGAATCCAGGGACAATCCGGTCCACAAGCGTATTACAAAACGTGTTGGCTTCCTTAATCCATGTAAAAAACGCAGGCGGCAGTTCCCACTCAGCTGCCATACTGATCACATATTCCTTCAATCGATCACCATTTTGTTCAACCAATTCACAAGGCAGAATGATCAGTCCTTTCTGCTCATCTCCAGCAAATGCTTTAAACCTGTGATACAAGAACGATGTCAGCTTTCCTGGAAAACTGGCTTGCGGCCGATCCTCCAAACGATCCTCCTTTCTGAGGACAAGTCCTGCCTCTGTCGTGTTTGAGAAAACAAAGCGGAGATCCGGGTTTTCCGCTACGTGTAAAAATTCCTCGTAATCCGTATACGTACTAATTCCTCTGCTAATCGATTGAATGATCATACGTTCATTCATTTCTTGCTGATCATGATATCCCTGAATACATAATGTATACAGGCCATCTTGTTCATTTAAGGCTGCTACCGATCCTTTTCGAGGAGGAACAACAACCGCTCTTCCTTTAAAATCTGTGCAGTCGTTCAGCTTCTGGATGTGCCAATTGATAAATCCTCGCATAAAATTTCCTTCACCAATCTGCAAAATCGTTTCCGGATACTCAGGTGCTGGGTATATGGCTTTTGATAATCGTTTCAAATGGATTCCCCTCTCCAAGTATTATGCACACGTGAACATTTTTCTAAGAAGGTGCTGATTACTGCACCTTTTTGACTGAATCTCTGATCATCAGCTCTGTGTGGACATACACTTTTTCCATATGATCCTCTTCTTGCTCTTCACCGTTTATCACTGAAAGGATAGCTTCTGCTCCAAGTGCACACATTTTTTCAATCGGTTTTTTCACCGTTGTCAATGCAGGTGTGGTATAGGATGAAAAGGCAATATCATCAAAACCAATAATAGAAATATCACCTGGACACGTTTTGCCTTTTGCAAATAATGCATTCATTGCACCAATCGCCATGTCATCGTTTGAGCAAAAGAGCGCTGTTGGCGGATCATCAAGGGCCAGCAGCGATTCCATTGATTCATAGCCGCTCTTCATATGATAGTCGCCTTTCATCATATATTCTTTCTTCATAGGTATTTGGTGATCAATTAACGCTTGCAGGAAACCAGCTTTTCTTTCTTGAGTTGATTTAAAGCCTTCTTTCCCTTCAATGATGGCGATTTGTTCATGACCTTGCTGAATGAAATGGTGTGCAGCCTGGTAAGCTCCTTGACTATCATCTGCTAATATATTCATGACCTCATGACTTTCTACACGGCGATTCAGCACAATGATGGGAATGCCCTGTTTCTTCACATGATGGATAAATGCTTCATCGTGTTCGCTTTGACTCATGAGCAAAATGCCATCGTAGCGTTGTTTATGAATGGTTGTGTAATCGTGAAAGTCGTCAATTCCTCTTACAAAGAGATTATAATACTCTGTCATGACGCTGTTGACACCTTTTAACGCATCCACAAAGAAGCTTGAAGATGTGCCTTCTGTTAAACTCGTAAAAAACAGACCAATTGTAAATGATTTTTGTGATACTAGGCCTCTCGCATGGACATTCGGTGAATAATTCAGCTGTTTTGCAATCGACAGAATCTTTTGTTTTGTCTTCTCTTTAATAAAAGGACTGTTATTCAAAGCCCTTGATACCGTGGTATGAGAGACGTTTGCCAATTTTGCTATGTCTTTAATTGTGACTGTCATGCTATTCCGCCTTTTATGATTTTTTACCATCTTATCATAAAACCGCTTTCATTTTCTTCATGTCATTTTGTTTGGGTGGTGCTTGAGCTGATTTGCCCGGTCAAATTGGAAATACTGCCTGGCATTTTCATAGCTGATTCCTTTCACGATTCCCCCTAACAGCTCAAGATCATAAGGGGCTTCTCCTTTTTCTACCCAATCTCCAATGATATCGCAAAGCAGTCTTCGAAAATATTCATGCCTTGTATACGACAAAAAGCTTCGTGAATCTGTCAGCATCCCAATGAAACGGCTGATCAGCCCAATACTGGATAGAGCCATCATCTGCTCTGTCATCCCTTGTTTCGTATCATTAAACCACCAAGCTGTGCCGTGCTGGATCTTCCCAGGTGTCGCCCCGTCTTGAAAGCTTCCAGCCAATGTGGAAATCACAACATTGTCCCGAGGATTCAAGGAATAGAGAATGGTTTTTGGCAGTGCCTGTTCTTGTTCTAAACGGTCCAATATTCTGCAAAGCGGCTTGGCAATGTCTTCATCATTCATCGCATCATACCCTGTATCTGGCCCAAGCCGCTCAAACATTTTCGTATTGTTGTTCCTAAGCGCATTGATATGAAGCTGCATCGCCCAGCCCCGCTCATAGTAAGCCTGACCTAGCTTTATGAATGTTTGTGTTTTAAATTTGATCTTCTCTTTTTCCGTCAATGAATGCCCCGACATTTTTTTATAAAAGATGGCTTCCACTTCTTCTTCCGTCGTTTCTTCAAACGTCATTTCGTTAATGGCATGATCTGAGATCAGGCAGCCCTGTTCATGGAAAAAATCAATTCTTGTACGGAGTGCTTTCAAAAAGTCTTGGTAGGATTGGATTGGAGTAGATGAAGCCTCTGCCAGTTCGTGAACATACGCTGTAAATAGGTGATTCGTTATATCAAGTGCCTTATCAGGCCGAAATCCGGGCAGTACTTGCACAGTGAATCCTTCTTCCCGCAGTTTTTGATGATAGCAAAGCGAGTCGACTGGATCATCTGTTGTCACGACTGTTTCAACGTTCGATTTCACAATGAAGTCTCTTGCACCAAAACCCTCTCCTTGCAGCTTTTCATTTACTTTTTGCCAGATGATGTGTGCGGTTTTTTCGTTTAAAAGTTCTTCAACTCCAAAATATCGTCTCAGCTCTAAATGAGTCCAGTGATAGAGCGGGTTTCCAATGGTCATGGGAACGGTCTTCGCCCACGCCAGAAATTTCTCATAGTCTGAGGCATCCCCTGTGACGTGCGATTCGGGTATGCCATTTGCTCTCATGGCACGCCATTTGTAATGATCTCCGTAAAGCCATGCTTCGGTGATATTATGGAAGGTTTTATTTTCATAGATTTCTTTGGGGCTTAAATGACAATGGTAATCTATAATTGGAAGGTCCTTTGCAAACTCATGGTATAGCTTTTCCGCCGTCTGACTGTTGAGTAAAAACTGTTCATCTAAAAAGGCTTTCATCAAACTCCCCCATTTCTCTTATAGATAAAAATAATTTGTTCACGTTAACAATTTTATTGTAATCGTTTACAAAATTGATTTCAATCCTAAAACAGGAAAAAACGATCTCCTTTAGAAAAGAAAATCGTTTTTTGGCTATTTTACAGGTGATGATTTTTTTAGGATAATCGCAATAGTTGTTCCAGTGCCTAGTTCACTTTCAACTTGAATATCACCGTCATGCAGCAAGACGAGCTCTTTTGCTATCGCAAGCCCGAGACCTGTTCCGTTCGTTGGATCATTTGTATTTGTTCCTCTGTAATAGCGGTTAAATAGGTGATCCACCGTTTCCTGTGCCATTCCGCGGCCATTGTCTTTCATTTCGATTCGAACTTCTTCATTTGTTTCAGATAAAACAGCTGTAATATGTGTGCCTTTTTCGTTATGCTTCACTGCATTCGCCAGCAGGTTCTCAATCACTCGTCTGAACCATGCTTTATCGATCTCAAATATGACACCATCTGTTTGATCTTCAAAGGAGGATGGATAATCCTCAGATGAAGAGCTTCTTGAAAACTCGTCCATAATGGAAGTTAAAAATTCACTGAGTTCAACCGGTTTCCGATTAATAGGCAGGGCACCATTCTTCAATCGGTACGTGAGGTTTAAATCCTCAATCAGTGTCGACATGTATTCTGATTTCTCACGAATCACCTGTCCCATTTCCATGACTTCTTCTTTGGACCATTGATATTGATCGGATTCAAGCATGAGTCCATAGCCGTAAATCGTACTTAGAGGCGTTTTCAAATCATGAGACAATCCTGCAATCCATTCTTCCCTTGTGGTTTGAATTTTTCTTCGGTTTGCTTCATTCTCTTTTAATGTAAGCGTGAGCTGATCCATTGTTTTTAGGATATCCTCAAATAATCGGTATTCCCGCTTAATACGGCCTTTTTTATTTTTACTGACTGGAATTCCCTTTCTATTTGTTGGTTCCTGCAATTTATTTTTTGATAAGAAAATCAGCCAGCGAATAATGTGATAAATTGGCAGCCCATAACGATACGAATACCACAATGTCATGACAATAATAATAGTGAGTGCAAGACCTGCAATTAAGATGGTTGTATATTGATTTAAAGCGTCTCTCTCTTTATCGTAAAGCTCGTCTGGGCTGTATACTTTATTTGGTACCGAGACGATGATATACAGGTTTTTATTCACCTTCATATAAGTGAGGTCACTTCTAAACTCCCAAGGCTTCGATTGATACTTGAGCAATTCAACATCTGTTACGTTATGTTTCAAACTAGTGTTGGCCCGAATGCCTTTTAAATATTTTCCTTCTTCATTGAACAAATGAACCGATCCATTCATTCTCTTCAAGAATTCTTTCGTTTCAACCGAATATTGAGATAATGCAGCCAAATTTTTCTCGTGCTGTTTCAGATAATTGGCTACCTTTGTGCTGTTTGTTTTGAACCCATATAACACAGTAAAACTTTCTTGATCAATCTCAATTGGCCAGAAGTACATCTTGTAATCTTTAAATTCTCTTTTTTCAAAGATCTTGATCATTTCATCCTTTTGATAAGACGTTGGAATTGATTTAGGGCGGTGATAGCTATAAACGGTATTCTTCTTTGAATCAATCACTTGCAGCCAGCCGTCTCTTTTTTCCACTGCTTGCTTGAGCTGATCGTCGGCTTCCATTTTTCCATCCTCGTTAAAATAAAGCCAGCTCATGAGTGTATCTCCATCAGCTTTTGTTAAACCAGTTTCGGTCATGTTCTCATAGTATTTATTTAAATATAAGTTCTCAGAGAACGTATTGCCGATCGTCAGAATGGCAATCACAATAAACATTTGTCCGACAAAGTGAAAGAAAAGTTTTGCTCGTAAATTCATAAATTATTGAAGGACCTTTGCAGGGTGCGGTATAAATTTATATCCCATACCACGGATCGTCACAATATATTCTGGCTGACTCGGATCTAATTCAATCTTTTCTCTCAGCTTTCGAATATGAACCATGACAGTGTTGTTATCACCATATGATGGGACGCCCCATACTTTCTCATAGATTTGATCTTTTGAGAGAACCACATTCGGATGGTCACAAAAGTACTTCAGCAAAGAAAGAAGCTGAGCAGAACATGCCGTCACCTCTCCTCTTACTTTCAATTCGGCTGCATGAGGATGATAGGAGAAATGGGCATAATGATATTGGCTTTGAGTGTCTTCTTGCTCCTCCTGTAAGGAGATATATGTTCGGTTTAGGTGAGCCTTAATTCTAGCCACTAGCTCAAGCGGGTTAAATGGCTTTGTGATGTAATCATCTGCCCCCTGTGCAAAGCCCGTCAGTTTATCGACATCAGACGTTCTTGCAGTTAAATAGAAAATAGGCACTTTCGTTAACTTTCTGATTTCAGGCAGAACGTCAAAACCAGACTTACCGGGCATCATTACATCTAGAAGTAAGAGGTGGATGTCCTCGTTTTTGACAATATCTAATGCTTCATCTGCATGGTAGGCTTTATAAATATGCTTGAATCCTTCTTTTTTTAATACGCGTTCAACCATTTTCACAATTGCTTCTTCGTCATCTGCAATCAATATTTTTGCTGTTTCCACGCATCTCTTTCCTTTCTAGCTATGATCTCTAACCGTATATTACCATTGTCTAAAGTAAAAAAGTACCTCTTTTCCGCATAAAAGCGAAAAAATATCAACTGGAGAAAATGGCAGCACGAGGAAGTTTCAAACATGCAAAAAAACCCGGCAGCTGCACCGGGTTCCTTTACATCTATTATCCATTCACAGCTTCTAGCTTTCGTTCATGATTCATTAAGTCATAGGTTAAACAGATCGGCTTATCCGTTCTAGGATCAAGCACAATTTCTGCATCAATATGGAATACCCGACTGAGTACCTCTTTGGTCATGACCTCATGAGGCGTACCATCTTTTATGACTTTCCCTTGATTGAGGGCAATCATGTAATGTGAAAAACGCGCCGCATGATTCAAATCATGGATGACCATCAACACAGTTCGGCCCTGCTCTCTATTTAAGCGTTCTAACAGCTGAAGAATCTCGAGCTGATGTGCAAGGTCTAAATACGTCGTAGGTTCATCTAATAGGAGCAGCTCTGTTTCCTGGGCAAGTGCCATCGCAATCCATACACGCTGACGCTGTCCGCCGGAAAGTGCTTCAATTGGCCGATCATGAAAAGCAATCATTCCCGTTTCCTCAAGTGCCCACCTAATGATTCGTTTATCTTCATTTGATAAACGGCCAAACCCATTTTGATGCGGGAAACGTCCATATGACACGAGCTCATACACTGTCAATCCACTTGGTGCTTCGGGCGTTTGCGGTAAGATCGCCATTTGTTTTGAAATTTCTTTTGTCGGCGTCTCATGGATAGCCTTGCCATTTAAGTAAACAGCTCCTCGATTGGACTTCATAATACGAGACATCGTTTTTAAAATGGTTGATTTCCCGCAGCCATTCGGTCCAATCAGTGTTGTCACCTTGCCTTTTGGGATGCTGACATTCAAATCTTCTACAATCAAACGGTCTTGATAACCGATACAAAGCTTTTCTGTTTCGAGCGATTTCATATGTTGTCTCTCCTTCCTCATTAGTTCGATTTCATCAATAAGTAAATGAAGTAAGGTGCACCTAAAGCAGAAACGACAAGGCCAACTGGCACTTCTGATGGTGCAAGGATGACGCGGCCAATTGTATCTGCCAGTAATAATAACAGCGCGCCAATCAGCGCGGAGGCCGGTATCATTCCTTGATGCTTTGGCCCAACAAGCTTTCTAGCCAAGTGCGGTGCGGCTAATCCTAGGAAAGAGATACTTCCTGCAACAGCAACACTCGCACCTGCTAATGCAACGGCAATCAGCATGAGAAGACTTCTTTCTTTATGAACAGAAATGCCCAATCCATAGGACAGCTGATCACCTAAATTCATAATGTTTAAGTAGCGTGATCTGACAAGCGCTAATATAAGGAAAATCAGCATCCATGGCAGAACAGATAGGACATACGTCCAGCTCGAGCCATAAATGCTTCCAGATAACCACACGATAGCTTGGTTAAAATCATTTGGGCTCATTTTCAACTGGATGACCACAATTGCTGCTGAAAACGCAGCATTCACACCAATACCAGTTAAAATCAATCGAACAGGTGTGATGCCTTTTTTCCACGCTAACACATAGATGAGAAATGCAGCAAAGCCTGCACCTACGAACGCGAAAAGCGGCAGTATAAAAATCGTAAGATCACCTAAATTTGTCATCGTGCCTTGAAATGCAAAGATAAATAGCACAACGGCAAAGCCTGCACCGGCATTGACACCAAGAATACCTGGGTCAGCTAAACCATTTTGAGAAACACCTTGCCAAATCGCTCCTGATACAGCGATAGAAGCGCCGACAAGTAAAGCGATGACCATTCTTGGAAGCCTGAACTCGAATAATACGAGTTCATCCATTTCACTTCCGAATCCAAAAAGTGTTTTCAATGTATCCATCGGAGAAATCCGAATTTCTCCGGTATTTAAACTAATGAGAAACACAGCTACGATCGCGAAAAAGATCATGAGCATCGTTCGTTGATATTTCTTTTTCTTTGCTTGCTGCACCATTTCCATTTAAATCCCGCTCCTTTCACGTCTAGCTAAGTATAAGAAGAAAGGAACGCCTATAATCGCTGTAATGGCACCGACTGGCGTTTCAAACGGAGCGTTGACCAGTCTTGCAGCAATGTCTGCATAAATTAACAAAGTGGCCCCTAAAATAGCGGAGCATGGGATAATCCAGCGGTAGTCCACTCCAACCAAGAATCGAGTGACATGAGGGATCACAAGCCCAATAAAACCAATAGAGCCTGCTACCGACACGGCAGCACCCGTTAAAAGAATAACAACCACTATACCAAGCACCTTGACCGTTTTTGTATATTGTCCAAGTCCTTTCGCCAGTTCTTCACCTAAGCTCAAAACCGTGATCGAACGGGCAAGGATCATTGCAATGATTAGTCCTGCAATGGCAACTGGAATGATGATATGAATGTTACTCCAATTCACACCTGCTACTCCGCCAGCATACCAAAAGCTCATATCCTGAGCGACGTCAAAACGGATGGCAATGGCTGAGGAGATGGAGCTCAAAAGTGCTCCAACCGCTGTACCAGCTAGTGCGAGCTTTACAGGAGTCAGCCCCCCTTTTGACATAGTACCGACACCAAATACAATAGAGGCACCGAGTGCGGCTCCAACAAATGACCAAAGAATTAATGTAAAAGAAGATTGGCCAGGGAAAAATGCTAATGCAATGGCAATCGCAAATGCGGAGCCATTTGTCACGCCCATAATCTCAGGTGACGCAAGCGCGTTTCTTGTCATTCCTTGCATAATGGCACCTGATACGGCTAAAAAGGCACCGACGAGGGCAGCTCCAACTGTACGCGGCAGCCTCAATTCCCGAATAATTTGATGTGAAGTTTGATGTGGATCAAAATGAAAAACGGCTTCCCATACAGTCTGTAGATGAATGTTTGCCGCTCCTAATGATACTGATAAAAAAAGACCAAATGCTAAAGCGATCATTCCTATGATGATAACAGCTGCTGTTCCAAAAGGCTTCGTGACAATATCGATCGTATCATCTCTGGCTGGCAGCTGTTTATTCGATTGTGAGCCCAAAACCAGTCTCTTCCTTTCCGTTCATGTCTATTCTCTATTAGTGATAATGATTATCAATCTCGAAGTCTAGTATATCACTTTCTTTTCTTTTTGAAATCACTGTTCTGATAAATTTCTTTATTTTCCGCAAAAAACTGTGAGAATTTCATCATTTTTCTTTTGGTTCTAAATTAGCCGATGCATTTTTATTCCTATCATGGTACGATAAAATTGAAAATGAGAATCATTATCAAGGGAAAGTGAATAGGAGAGAATTTTTGTGAAAAAACGAACTGGATTTCTTTTGATTTCTTTATCCATCCTTATGATCTTTACAGCCGCTTGCGGCAGCACTTCAAATAAACAATCTGCAGCGAAAAAGAATGACATGATCACATATCAGGATGCCAAAGGAGAAGTGAAGCTTCCGAAAAATCCGAAGCGAATAGTGCTTCTTGCAGAAAGCTATTACGGGGACCTCGTCACACTCGGCAAGACGCCGGTTGCTACGACATCTCCCATCTTTAAAAACCCTTTTTATAAAGGGAAAACAGATGGAGTGAAGAATCTCGGAAGGACCCCATCAGTCGAAAAGGTAGCCGCTTTGAAGCCAGATATGATTATTGCATGGGGAGAAGACGAGAAGTTTGATCAATACAAAAAAATCGCCCCAACTGTAGCGGTTAAATACAACCAATATTCCTTCAAAGTCCAGCTAAAAGAATTCGGTAAAATGACAGGTACACCAAAAAAAGCAACAGAATGGATCACGAAATGGGATACTAAAATTGCTGAGGTGAAACCAAAGGTAACAAAAGCTGTCGGCAGCAAAACGGTTTCGATCGTATCGCCATTTGATAAAGGTATTTATATCTTTGGAAACACCTTTGGCCGCGGGGGAGAAATCATTTATGACGAGCTGAAATTAAAAGCACCGAAAGTCGTCAAAAAAGAAGCGATCGACAGCGGTGTCGGCTATGCAAACATTTCTCTTGAGAAGCTGCCAGAATTCGCAGGCGACTATATTTTCACAGGTCCATGGAGCGGCTCAAAAAGTAATGGTGACCAAGTCTATCAAAGCAGCATTTGGTCATCACTTCCTGCCGTCAAAAATAAACGTGTATTTGAAATAGATCCAGTCGGTTACTTCTTTAATGACCCAGTGTCACTAGAAGGTCAGCTAGAGTTCATTGTGGACCGATTGACATCTGCATCATAAAAAAACGTTTCTCCATCTCTGGAGAAACGTCTTCCTTATCTTATACCGTTTCTTTGGCAAATCCTTTTGACATGAATGGATAAAGCAAAATACCCACTAAGAATAGACCGATTCCAAGACCAAAAGTTTTCAAGTCGGCTGTTCCTGAAATAATGACCCAAGCCGAATACCCCATCGCAACAAGTGCAATAATGCCGTCTCTTGTTCGATTTCCTTTTTGAAGCTCATATGTGTCACCTTGCATGATGACCTTAAAGCTGTAGATGGAAGACACAATATACGGAATAAGATACGCAAGTGTCGCTGATGTGGTTAAAAAGGTAAAAGCTTCATTAATCGTACGTGACATCACAGAGAAGATAAACAGCTGTGACATAATATTTGTAACAGTCAAAGCGAAAGCAGGGCTTCCTTTTTTGTTTGTTTTTGCAAATACTGCTGGAAAATCACCAGCCTTTGCTGCTTGATACGGTACTTCTGAACCAAGTAAAATCCAGCCAAGCATCGAACCAAACAAACAAATAATCGCCAGCAGTGCCATGACAATTCCGCCAGCCGGCCCAATAATAAGCTGAAGCACATCCACGAATGGTTTGTCAGAGCCTTGCAATTGATCATGCGGCAGAACGCCCATTGTAATCAATGTGATAATCATGTAGATCGAAAGTGCGATTAAAAGACCTGTAATCGTCGCACGTTTCACATCACGCTGTGAGGATGCTCTTCCTGATAAAATGACAGCTG
This sequence comes from Bacillus sp. FSL M8-0350, assembly GCF_038593345.1. Classification (NCBI taxonomy): domain Bacteria; kingdom Bacillati; phylum Bacillota; class Bacilli; order Caryophanales; family Bacillaceae; genus Bacillus; species Bacillus sp. FSL M8-0350. The sequence continues at coordinate 3,122,836 of NZ_CP151985.1, forward strand.
ATTCAATCCCAATAAATGCCCATAGTGTGGAAATAGCCGCATGATGAATTTGGCCTCCAAGTCCGAGCACTCCTTCCCCGCCTGTTTCAACCGGGAAGTAATAATGTTCAAATAATGCCGTTTGAAAAGCAAATAATCCCGCAACAATAAAAAGGACAAATCCAAGCACCTTCGAAAAGGTTGTAATAAAATTCAATTTACTCGCAGCACTTAAGCTTGTGATTAAAATGGTATGTGTTCCCCATAAAAGAAGGGTACATACGATAAACGTCATGAGCTGGCCAAGTGTGACCGCTTCTTTTCCAAAGGTAAAAACCTCAGTCTTCACGGTGAGAATAGGGAAAAAAGTCGTTAAATAACCAGCAAGGCTTGTAATAATCGCAACATTACTAATCCAGCTTGCCACCCAATATCCCCAAACCATTGTAAAACCGGCCGCTTTCCCTTTTTTCGGATCTTTAAAAAGCGCCCTTGCATAACTTTGTGGTCCAGCTGTCAGCTGCGGCTTATGAATGGACAAATGCCCAAATACAAGCGCAATCATCAGCACACCGCCGCCTGTGACAAGCCATGCCATCGTCACACCTAAAGGACTGGCGTGCTGGGCAAGCGTACTTGGCAGCATAAAGATGCCTGAACCTACCATATTTCCGACGACAAAAGCCGTCAATAACCAAAAACCCCATTTTTTTGTCTGTTCCATTTCCGTACCTCCGTTTTATTCACTTTGGACCAGACCCGGCAGTATCTTCATTGATATATTTGTGAAGCAATGACTTGCATTCTTTATGTTCATCATGGATTACCTTTTTAACAGCATACCCTTATTTTTGTTACTCAGAACATAAAAAAAAGCCTGAACAAAAGTCCATGCTTTTCAAAACATACACCTTGATCTCCGGATAGCCCTCCACGCTTTAAAGACGTGGCAGTCCTGCATTTATTCAATGCAGACCCAGCATAAAGAAAGTTGGAGCTCTCTTTACACTTCGGCGCTGATGCCTTTTTTCTCATGATCTACGATTCCATCTCTCCTATGAGTGACTCATCATCCGCGCAACCTCTACCTCACTGAGACATAGCGTGAGGATTTCTATTCATTTTTACTACACGAAGGTTATCAAACATTCTCACATCTGTCAAAGGGAAAAACATAGAAAAAAGGCAGAGAACTGTTTCTCTGCCCTTTACCTGCTTATTGTTGGTTATTTTTCTTCTTTTGTACAGCTTTCTGAAGCGGGTCGCCTGCTAGCTCTTTACTTGCTTCCTCTAACAGCTGATCTACCTGCTGATGGTCTTTCTCACTTTTCGCCTTTTTATCCTTTTGGAAAAATGACATCGCTGTTTCCTCCCTTTTCATAAAATGCGATTGCCTGTTTAATTTGTGCTACAGCGCTCAGACTTATTCAAGGGAAGAGGCTCAATCATCATGAAAGGTCTGTCTCATTTTTTGCAAGTACGACAGAAAGGTTTTTAAATCTTCCTTTGTGAAGTCTGACATCATATGCTGAATCACTTTTCCGAAAAGACGTGTATGCTTTTCATAAATCGCCATCCCTTTTTCCGTGACTTCTAAACGAACAAGTGATGAATCGTCCTTGTCCCGTTCTCTCTGAATATAACCCTGCTCACATAATTTATTGAGCGCAATAGAGGCTGCACCAGGGTTTAAGGAGAGTCTTTGCTTCAGCTCTTCAGCATGTGATACTTTTCCTTGTATCAAAATAGAAAGAGCATATATCTGCGGAGGCGTGATGTCTTTCTCTAACTCAAGTAACTTGCGGTTTAATTTACGGCTGACTTCATAATGTACAAGAACAATTTCTTTTAAAATGTCTGCATTACCCATCCGAATCGCATCCTTATCGTTAGTATCAACATGACTTCCCCCTTATTATAGAATGTTTTTCCATTCAGCCAACCCTTTTGGCCTCTTTTTCTTTAGAAATAAGCCTTGCTGAATGAATCCACCCTTGATATAGTGAGTACTTGAACTAAGATAGAACAGGAGTACGCATCATGACAGGAAAAACACACATCATGGGCGGAGTTGCCGCCTCTACAGCCGTTGCCTACTATTATGGATTAGACCCAGTGACGATGGCTGCTGCTGGATCAGTTGGTGCCCTGATCCCTGATCTTTGCCATACAAAAAGTAAAATCGGAAGAAAATTCCCGCTGCTCTCGGCACTGATCAGCAGTGTATTCGGTCATCGCACGTTTACACACAGTTTATTATTTTTGCTGATCATTTATTTTCTAGCGACAACATACATTCCAAATGACAGCCTAAGTATCGGTTTACTAGTCGGGATGGCAAGTCATCTCATCCTAGATGCAGGAACAGTGAACGGGATTAAATTTTTATTTCCAGCTTCCATTAAAGTGCGTCTTCCCTTCTATGTCAAAACAGGCAGCACAGGAGAACAAGTCGTACTAGCTGCTCTTACCGTCGTTACCTGCTATTACATCGCCGTCATCTGCGGCATATCCATCCCATTCTAATGAATTAAAAAGAGTTTTTCCGAAAAACACAGGATATGAATTGATCATTCCTCATTTTTTTAGTAGGTTTAAGATAAGTGTTTTTGCCTTGCAGCTGAATACAGAATGATGAGGAGCTACATAAATGAAAGCGTTCTTCAAAAATCACTGGTTTTTAGTGTATTCCATCCTCTTCATGTGGATGAAAACATACATCATATATCAATTCGGATTTCACATAAGAACGGCCAATCTGTTTCATGAATGGCTGCTTTTGATCAATCCACTTAGCTTTTTGCTCCCTTTGTTTGGGATTGCTCTTTTTTTAAATGAAAAGAAGCAAAAGATTTTTTTATTGACCGCAAATTTTATTTTGACGGCGATTCTCATAGCGAATACGATCTTTTATGGATTTTATATTGATTTCATTACGATCCCTGTATTATTCCAAGCGAAAAACATGGGGGATATGGGCAGCAGTATGACAGAATTGTTCCACCCGCTGTTTTTACTGATGCTCATTGATTTCGTGGTACTGGCATGGCTGTTAAAGCGTAAACCTTTAGCACCAAAAGCCTCCTTCAAGACGATCAAAACATATTATGCCGTGTGCTGCAGCTTTCTATTGTTTCATGTCAGTTCAGCCATGATGGATCACCCTCGTTTTCTGACAAGCTCTTATGATCGAGAAGTGATTGTACGAAACCTTGGGTTGTTCCAGTTCCACCTGTATGACGGCGCTGCCCAAACAGCGCGAATTGGACAAAAAGCCTTTGCAGATGAAGATACACTTTCAACCGTAGCTAACTACACAAAGGCTGATTACAGTGCACCAAACGAAGAGTACTTTGGACTTGCTAAAGGCAAGAACGTTGTGTTCATTTCACTCGAATCAACCCAGCAATTTGTCGTTGATCAAAAGGTGAATGGACAATACATCACCCCCTTTTTAAATCAACTCGCTAAAAAGAGTTTTTATTTTGATGAATTTTATCAGCAGACTGAGCAAGGAAAGACGTCGGATTCAGAGTTTATTGTCGCAAATTCCCTCTATCCATCTAGCAGCGGCGCTGTCTTTTTCACAGCGAGTGACAACGAATACGACACGTTATACAAGCAGTTGAAAAAAAAGAACTATCAATCCGTCCAATTTCATGCGAATAATAAAACGTTTTGGAATCGTGATGTGATGTATGAATCGTTTGGGATTGACCGTTTTTATGATGTCGATTCGTATCAAGTCAATGAACAGAATTCAACTGGCTGGGGCTTAAAGGATATCGACTTCTTTGACCAATCCATTGATTATTTAAAAAAGTTGAAGGCACCTTATTACAGCACATTCATTACCTTGACCAATCACTTTCCATTTGAAATCGATCCAAACGATCAATTGATTGATGAATATGATTCGTCCAGCGCCATTTTAAACCGCTATGTGACGACCGTCCGCTATCAGGATGAAGCCATTAAGACATTTTTTGAACGTATGAAAGAAGAAGGACTGTATGACAATACAATGTTTGTTCTCATGGGGGATCACTATGGCATCTCCGAGGCACATCATCAGGCAATGGCAGAGCTGCTCAATAAAGATGAAATCACACCGTTTGATGCTGTGAAATTGCAGCGGGTTCCCTTTTTGATTTACATTCCGGGAGTCACAGATCAAGCACCGCAGACAATTTCTGAAACAGCTGGGCAAATCGACGTGAAGCCGACACTCCTGCACTTACTCGGTATTGAAACGAAGGATGCCATTCAATTTGGCAATGACTTATTTTCAAACGAACGGACGCCTTTTGCTGTTTTGAGAAACGGGAACTTTATTACAGATGATTATCTCTATACAAAGAACACCTGCTATGATCAAAAAACAAAAGAACCTGTTGAACAGGATGAGGTGTGTCAGCCTTATATCGAAAAAGCCAATAAAGAGCTTTCCTTATCAGACAAAGTAATCAATGGGAATTTGCTCCGTTTTTATCAGCATTAAAAGTCGCCTTCTGGCGGCTTTTTCTTTTCTCTTTTTACTGAAAGCCTATGAATGGTCAAATAAGTTTGCTTATAATAAAGGATACAGATGATATTGAATAATAAGAGGTGTAAACATGAAGTATGCGTTCTTCGCCTTCATCGCCATCTGTTTGCTCCTGAGCGGGTGTCAAACAGAGATGAAGTCATCGGATACAACCAAAAAAACTGAGCTTGTCATTTCAGCTGCGGCAAGCCTTCAGGATGCACTAAAGGAAATTGAATCTACTTATAATGATGAACATCCGAATGTGACATTAACAAATAATTTCGGGTCATCCGGCGCATTGAAGCAGCAAATTGCGCAAGGGGCAAAGGCCGATCTCTTTTTCTCAGCAGCTGAAGCGCCCTTTGATGAGCTTGTGAAATCTGGAGACATCGATCAACATTTTATCAAGGATGCTATCCAAAATGAGCTTGTACTCATTGTGCCAAAAGATCACTCTTCCTCTATTAAAAGCTTTCAAGACGTCCAGCACATAAAAGGAAAGGTTGCTCTTGGCACACCTGAATCCGTTCCTGCTGGTACATACGGCAAAGAGATTTTCACAAAGCTGAACATCTGGGATCAAGTGAAAAAGAACACTGTGTACGGCAAGGATGTGCGGCAGGTTTTAAGCTACGTAGAAACAGGAAATGTGGAAGCAGGTGTTGTGTATAAGACAGATGCCCTCGTTTCCAAAAAAGTAAAGATTGCAGCTGAAGCCAATCAGGACATGCATTCCCCGATCATTTACCCAGTAGGGATCGTAAAAGGGACAGAACATTTAGAGGAAGCCAAGTCCTTTTTTCAATTTCTACAATCAAAAGCAGCCAAATCCATTTTTAAAAAGTACGGCTTTCAAGTGACATAATGCCCATGCTCACTGAAGAATTCCTTTCTCCCATCTGGCTGTCCGTGCAAGTTGCCGTTGTGAGCGGGCTGCTGGCAACAGTTTTTGGTACAATGATTGGCTATTGGATGGCGCGAACTTCATTTAAGGGGAAAATGATCGTAGAAACGCTTTTGATGATGCCGCTTGTCCTTCCGCCAACAGTTGTAGGGTTTTTATTGCTCGTCATATTCGGAAGGCATAGCTTGATCGGAGACGTGATTGAATGGATCTTCCACCAGCCGGTCATTTTTACATGGTGGGCGGCAGTTATTGCATCGACGGTTGTGGCATTCCCGCTTATGTATCAATCTGCAAAAGCTGGATTTTCTACGATTGAGTCAGATATTGAAGGGGCTGCAAAAGTAGATGGTGCTCATTCATTCCAAGTCTTTGCCTATATTACAGTACCACTTGCCCTGCCTTCTCTATTGTCAGGCAGCGTCCTCAGCTTTGCTAGAGCCCTTGGAGAATTCGGGGCGACCTTAATGTTTGCCGGCAACATCCCGGGAAAAACGCAAACTCTCCCAACCGCTATCTATGTGGCGATTGATTCTGGACGAATGGAGCTCGCTTGGGCCTGGACGATTTGTATTGTGATCTTATCTTTTATCATGCTCTTGGCTGTGCGCCGAAGCAGTACGTAAAAAATCCTCTTTCTCATATAAGAAAGAGGATTTTATTATTTATTCAAACCCAACCGTCATTGTCTCTGGATTTGAGCCGACGCGTTCGTTATTGTTTAATGCATCGATTTTTTCCATGTCTTCTTTGGAAAGCTCGAAGTCAAAGATGTCTGCATTTTGTTTAATACGTTCTTCATTGATTGATTTAGGAATTGTCACAACACCGCTTTGCAGATCCCAGCGCAAGATGACTTGAGCAACAGATTTGTTGTAGCGTGCAGCAATGTCTTTCAATACGTCATGATCTAATAGCTTCCCTTGCATCAGCGGAGACCATGCCTCAATTTGAATGCCTTTTTCCTTTGCATATTGACGCAGTTCAACAAGTGTCAGTTTCGGATGAAATTCAACTTGGTTCACAGCTGGAACAACCTCAGCATCTTTTAACAGCTCTTCTAAATGCTGAATGTAGAAATTGCTGACTCCAATGGCTCTGACTTTCCCGTCTTTATAAAGCTTCTCAAGTGCGCGCCATGTGTCTTTAAATGTATCTGCATTTGGTCCAGGCCAATGAATCAAATAGAGGTCTAAGTAATTAAGACCTAATCGGTTTAAGCTTGCGTCAAACGCTTCAAGCGCTTTGTCATAGCCTTGATCTGTGTTCCATACTTTAGATGTGATAAATAAGTCTTCTCGTTTCACGCCAGATTCTTTAATCGCTTTTCCTACGCCTGTCTCATTTTTATAAACAGCTGCCGTATCAATGCTGCGATATCCGTTTCGTATGGCTGCTTTTACGGCATCTACCACTTGATTGCCGTCCTCCACTTTGAATACACCTAAACCAAACCAAGGCATTTCGACTCCGTTATTCAATGTTACGGTTTCATTCAAGCTTTTGACCATTTTAACAACCACCTTTTTTATAGATTCCATCTCTTTCATTATCTCATGTTGTGCTTCAAAACTCTATTATCAGGCGTTTCTCTTCGCTTCGATGGCTAAGAGCAGCGCACCTGTCATGCCAGCCTTGTCCTCAAGTCCTGGGGAGACAATGTATGTATCAAGCGGCGGCAGGTCCACATAATCATTGACATAAGCAGCCAGCTTCTCACGAATTAGTGGGAATAACTGCTTTTGCTTCATGACGCCTCCGCCCATGATGATGCGCTCTGGGCTTAAAATGAGCGAGTACTGCATAAGCGCCTGCGCTAAATAATCCGCCTCAAGTGACCAAACCGCTGCTTCCTTCGTAAGCTCTTTGGCAGGTTTCCCCCACCTTTTCTCAATCGCTGGTCCAGCTGCCAGTCCTTCTAAACAATTTCCATGTGCCGGACAGATACCTGCAAACGAATCCAATTCATCCTGTCTGATAAGGATATGTCCCATCTCAGGATGTGAATGGCCATGTAGAAGCTCATTTTTCACAACAGCTCCCGCACCAATGCCTGTACCGACCGTGATATACAAACAGCTGCTTAGCCCTTTGGCTGCCCCCTTTGTTAATTCACCTAGTGCTGCGGCATTGACATCTGTTGTAAAGGATACTGGGACACCTAATTGCTTCTCAAGCTCAGGAATGAACGGATAATGCTTCCACTCCACTTTTGGCGTGTTCATGATATAACCGTATGAAGGATCATCCTTTTGAACACAAATGGGTCCAAAGGAGCCAACCCCTAATGCTGCAATGTCATGCTGCTCAAAAAATGGAATGAGCTTTTGTATTGTTTTCTCCGGGTGCTCTGTCGGAATCGTCATTTCCTCTAAGATGTCTCCATGCTCATTGCCGATTGCACAACAGAATTTTGTACCCCCAGCTTCAATTGCTCCATAATACGCCATCATTGATTCCCCCTGCTTGTTCTCTTTCTTCATCATAAAACATGGGGGAGAAGATGACAACATCACGTATTGGTGAGCAGAACAGCTTCCATGTCATTGATATACTCCCTTAAATGATGGGCAATATCACGATTGATCTCACCGTCTTCATATAAGGTTTGAATTTCATTTCGAATCGTCTGTACAGCTTGGAAGTTCAGCTCTTTTTTCTTCCGGTCAAATGAACGGTCTTTTTGCTGGAAGAAGCTTGGACCGTGTTCACAGCGGAAAATCACTTGATTGTAAAAACCAATGACTTGGTGGCACGTTTGTTGGTTTTCATCTGTCATATGATGTTTGATCGAATCTACTGCAGCTTCAGCGGTTTTCTTACGGATTTGTTTGTACGATTCCTCGTTTTCTAAAATGCCGCTTGAAATGTGCTGATTCGGCCGCCATAATTGCAGCCATTGAAGCAAGCGCAGAAACTTCACCTTTGAAAAGCGAATTTTGAAGGAGTTTGAATACAGCATTTCCAGCTCATGAAATCTTTCTTGCAGTTCATAGGCTTCTTCCTTGTCAATTTTCTCTTCCTCAATTAATTGTTGAAGTTTCATCTGTTCTGCTTTGATACCGTGCAGTCTGATTTTTCGCTCTTGTCTTCTCATCCCGAATTGGTATGGTTCACGCTGGATATTTCTCAGCTTCATTCTATAATCATTGATGAGTGAAAGAGACACTTCCCTGTTGTCCTCATTCATTCCTTCTTTTAAGGTTTTAATGGCACTTCTCAGCAGCTTTCGTTTTGCATGCTGAATCTTTGTATCCAAGTCCACGTCGACTTGCTTGTCTTTTTTCTCTGATAAAAGAGGCAGTAACACACTGGCTAAAATGAGCGTACATAAAATCACACCAGCTGCGAGGAAAATAATCAAGTGCCGCTCTGGAAATGGTGATCCGTCCGCAAGCGTAAATGGAATAGAGAAGGCACCGGCCAATGTCACAGCCCCGCGGACACCAGAGAATGTCATGAGCATCGAGGCGCGAAGCTTCGGCTTTTTCACATTTTGCTTTTTCGTTGCACTCCATTTTCCTGCCCAGAACAGCCATACCCATAAGAACCGCAGCACCATGAGACATAGTGTAATAATTAAGATGTAGCCAATCACCTGCATGTTGTTAAAGGCTTCATCCTGGAAAATAACTGTGGAAACATCCGGAATCTGCAGTCCAAGTATGACGAAAACAAGGCCGTTTAAAATAAATAAAATAATATTCCAGGTGTTTGATGAAGCAATTTGCAGCTTGGCTAAATTCGCTTCCATTCGGTCTTGCTCAATGGCATGTGTCACACCGCCAGCCACAACAGCTAAAATGCCGGATACACCGATTTCTTCCGCTGCTAAATAAATCACAAATGGTGTAAGGATTTGCAGGATGATATGCATTGTGACATCGTCCATTCCTAAACGGCGGAGGAAATAGCGAAAACGAATGATAAAAAAGGATAGAATAAATCCAGTCAATAACCCGCCTGCTGCAATCAGTACAAAACTAAAGGATGCCTGAGCAATTGAAAAAGCTCCCGTCACCGTTGCAGCAATGGCAAATTTAAAGGCGACAAGTCCTGATGCATCGTTCATCAGCCCTTCGCCTTCCAGCAGTCTCATGATGCCCTTTGGCATATTCACACGGCTGGATAAAGCACTTACTGCCACCACATCTGTCGGTGATAAAATTGCTGCAAGCGCAAATGCGGCTGGAAGCGGTATGCTTGGAATCATCCAATGAATGGTATATCCCGCTACAATGACGGTCGCAAACACTAAACCAAGCGCTAAAAGAAGAATCGGTGCTCTTAATTTCCATAGCTCGTCCCTTGGGGTACGCTTCCCGTCATTAAATAACAGCGGCGCAATAAACAGAACGAAGAAGAGTTCAGGATTTAAAGAAATATGTAAACCTGAAGGAAAAGCTGCCACCAATATTCCTAAGCCCACTTGAATTAACGGAACGGGAATAAAGGGGACAAAACGATTGATAATATTAGATGCTGCAATGAGTGCCAGTAGTACGAGCACTGCCAAAAAAATCTCCACTAGTACATGTCCCTCCTATGTATATTTTTCGTCAAGTTTTGCTTACATGCAAAGATGTGTTCATTACATCCGTCCGCTCAGAAGTGCTTCTTTAGTATTCCGCAAAAAGTGAAACCAACACATAACAATCCATCTAGGCAAAAAAAGACTGAATCCAGATATTCAGCCTGCTGACAAAATTTTCATCATATGTATTGTTCAAATGATGAACAAAAGACCCTTCTTTTATTTTACACGAAAACTCCATCATCTGCTGATATTCAGCTCTTATTAAACACAAAAAAAAGAGCGGAATCGCCCTTTTTCGTTTTACCCTTTATTTAAAAAATAAGACCTGGCGGGAAGGCGCCATTTGAATAAGTAGGAACAAACCCTGCATACGACGAGGATGACAAACAGCAAATATAAAGCAAGCTCTCCTTGCGCTAAGCCGAGTCCAACGAATAAGCCGCCAAGGGCTGCCCATACGGCGTAAATCTCTGCTTTAAGCACAAGCGGCTTTCGTCCTGCTAATAAATCACGCACAATTCCGCCGCCGCTTCCAGTCAATATGGCTGCCACAATGACTGCACTGAGCGGGAGTTCTCTTTGCACAGCAAATAATGCGCCTTGAATCGCAAACGCTGCTAAACCGATCGCATCCGAGAAATTTCCCCATGTGCTCCAGTGCTTGAGCAAAAGCTTTGGAAAAAGAAACACAATCGTAATGGATACAAGGGCAATCGTAAACATTTTGCCCTGTGACCATAAAGCAGACACCGGAAGACCAATTAATAGATTCCGAATCGCTCCACCGCCAAATGCTGTCACAATCCCTAAAATGTACACACCAAGAATATCGTACTCTTCCTCCATTGCCACAATCGCACCACTAATAGCGAATGCGACAATGCCAATGATACTTAAGACTTCCCATGCCATTTTCCGCTTATCTCCTTACCTTTATCTGATCATCTAACACTACTCCCTTAATGTATATCTGACACAGGTGAAAAGCAATACAAATTTTCTTTAAATTTTATCTTTTTGCAAAAATAAAAAATAGCCCGCTTATAAGCAGGCTATCTCTTTCAATCTTCTTTTGCATTTAACAGCAGCATACTAATGATGATGAGAATAAATGCAATAAGGGCTAGTAGTGGAATGGTGATAAAACCAAACCAGTTCAAATAATCAACAGAACAAGGAATACCGCTCAGGCAAGGGCGAATCGATGCAAAGCCAGGTATCTTTTGTTCCATATAATGATAGATAGAAAAACAAGCGCCAATCACAGCCAGAGGCAGAACGTAATATTTCACTTTCACATCGCCTCTGAATGTCGCAATTCCAAGTAAAAGCACGAGCGGGTACATGAAAATGCGCTGAAACCAGCACATATCACATGGGATAAACTTCTTTACTTCACTTAAATACAGGCTGCTCATCGTCGCAACGATAGAAACAATCCAAGCACTGTATAAGTAAACAAGCTTATTCTTCATGATTTTTTCCCTTTGAGCTCTTGATCAATTAATTCTTTGATTTCATCATAGTCATAAAAGTTTTCGACTTGTTTATTGTTAATGAAAAGAGTTGGTGTTGCATTCACTTTATATTGGTTCACAAGCTGATCGTCTGTGTTCAGCTGCGGCTGATATGTTTTCTTTGATAGATGATCTTTAAGCTTGTCCGTATCTATTTTTGTTGTCTTTTTCGCTAGCTCTGTCAGCTTAGCAGGCGTGACCCATTCTGCTTCACTATCTGGCTGTGCTTGATAGACAGCTTCATGAAATGCCCAAAAGTTTTTCGGATCTTCTTTCCACACTTCTTCAGAAGCTAGTGCTGCCAGCACTGCGCCATCTCCATGAACAGGAAGTGGCAAGTTAATAAACGAAAATGATACATCGCCTTTATCTATGTAGTCCGCTTTCAGCTTTGGGAAAATGTCTGTTTCAAATGATTTACATGATGGACATTTATAATCCCCAAACTCGACAATTTGTACGGCTGCGTTTTTATCTCCCATGACAGGCTGTCCTTTAATAGAAGGCTTACTGTCAACCGTTTGTGCTTCTTTGCTGTTGTTATTTCCAATGACGACGAATAATCCGATGAGAAGAGCTGCGATAATGGTTAAAATGACAGCAAATTTAATGGATGATGATTGATTATTTTTTTTACTCACATAAGCACCTACCTTATCTTTTTCATTCCTTCAAAAGAAAAAGGATAATAGCTTAGAATAATGCCATTATCCAACTTCTTCTATTTTAACAAGAGGGGATTCATTATGAAAGATGGTATTCATGAATTTTTCCTAACAATTTTATTTCATTACCCTCATGGCATTTAAAACAGCGAGTACAGTCACACCGACATCCGAGAAGACGGCTTCCCACATGGTCGCAATACCAAATGCTCCGAGTAATAGGAAAACCCCTTTAACTCCAAGAGCAAATGCAATGTTCTGCCATACAATTCTTCTTGTTCGTTTAGCGACAGCGATGGCTTCTGCTACTTTTGACGGCTGGTCTGTCATAATGACGATATCAGCCGCTTCTACCGCTGCATCTGAACCAAGTCCGCCCATCGCAATTCCTATGTCTGCTCTTGCTAATACCGGTGTATCATTAATGCCGTCCCCAACAAATAATAATTTTTCTTGAGGCGCTTTTTTCTGATCAATTTCTTCTAATTTCGTTACTTTATCCTGCGGTAATAATTCGGCATGTACTTCATCAATGCCAATTTGCTGGGCGACCGCTGTTCCAACTTGCTTGGCATCACCAGTCAGCATGACTGTTTGAATGCCAGATGCTTTTAGAGCTGAGACCGCTTCAATTGCATCATCCTTTAATTCATCTGCAATCAAGATCGATCCGGCAAACTCACCGTTAATAGCCATGTACACAACTGTTCCGCTTCGTTTTTCTTTTTCATACGAAATGCCTTCTCGTTCCATCAAGCGATGATTACCCGCTAACACTTGTGAACCACTGATGGTCGCTTTAATTCCATGTCCCGCAATATCCTCATAGGCTTCGATCTGGCTTTCATCAAGCGGCGAACCATATGCCGCTTTAATCGATTCAGCAATCGGATGTGAGGAGTGAGCTTCTGCTAAAGCTGCAAAAGAAAGCAGTTCCTCTTCTGACCACTTGTCGCTCGTTGTCACGATATTGGTCACCGTAAAGTTCCCTTTTGTGAGTGTGCCCGTCTTATCAAATACAGCATAACTCACAGAGTTTAGTGCTTCTAAATAGTTACTGCCCTTTACTAAGATGCCTCGTTTAGAAGCTGCCCCAATTCCCCCGAAGAACCCTAATGGGATGGACACGACAAGCGCACAAGGACAAGAAATCACTAGGAAAACGAGTGCCCGGTAAACCCAGTCAGACAATTGTGCTGATGGAATGAGAAGCGGCGGCACAAAGGCAAGCAGCAATGCTAATACAACGACAGCCGGTGTATAGTATTTTGCAAACTTTGTGATAAAGTTTTCTGTCTGTGCTTTTCGGCTGCTCGCATTTTCAACCAAATCTAAAATTTTCGTCACGGCCGATTCACTTAGCCCTTTTTGCACTTCAATTTCAAGAATACCGTTTTGATTCACAAATCCTGCAAGAACTTCTTTCCCTGCTTCTACATCCCGCGGCACAGACTCACCTGTTAATGCAGAAGTATCCACAAGTGAAAATCCTTCAATGACAAGACCATCAAGTGGAATTTTTTCGCCCGGTTTTACGACGATACGGTCACCGACTTTTACTTCTTCCGGCTTCACTTTTTTTGTTTCATTTCCTACTTTGAGATTTGCATATTCAGGGCGAATATTCATTAATTCACTAATGGATCGTCTTGAACGATTCACTGCTGCCCCTTGGAACAGCTCTCCAATTTGGTAAAACAGCATCACTGCCAGTGCCTCTGGATATTGCTGAATCACAAAAGCGCCAGCAGTTGCAATGGTCATTAAGAAGTTCTCATCAAATACTTGGCCGCGCACGATATTTTTCAGCGCTTTAAAAACCACATCACCGCCGACTAGTAAATACGCTGCGAAAAACATGATAAATTTCAGTAAGCCATCTTCTGGTATAAAATAAGCTGCTGTTCCTATAACTGCACCGCCAATTAATTTCAGCACAATCGCTTTTAAATTCTTTGTCCCATGATCATGATCGTGGTGATGTCCCTCTTCTTTTGGTGATACACTCACATGAGGTTCGATGGACTGAACTGTTTTTTCAATACGCTTTGACATCGTTTCTTGCTTATCTGCATGTGTGACAGTCAATGTCCCTGTCGCAAAATTAACGGAACAAGCTTCAACGCCATCCATTTTGCTGACACCTGTTTCAATTTTACGTGCACAGTTTCCACAATCAAGACCGCTTAATACGTATTCATCCTTCATTTTTTTCATGTTCTCACCTTTTTTCTATATGATAAGTAACGTTCCCTGGATCGATGAAACCTATTAAAAATCAAAAACTTTATATATGAGCATATATTCATATGTTAGATTACCTTTATTATATGAGGAGTTCTTGTCTTCTGTCAATCATTTCTGAAGAAATCATTGGTTTTTTGTGTCCAATTCTGTCACACGGATTTTCAATAAACCAAGCTCATGTCCCCCGCTCCCCGCATAACATAAAAACGATCATTTGCAGTTTTTCTCTTTACAAAAGAAGGACATAAGCTTAGAATAAAATAAAAGTTTCCCTAAGGAAACAAATTAGCGTTAGTGAATCATTTCATCCTTTAGTCAAAATTATTTAATGTATGCATATATCTTTAGGAAGTGCAATGATGATTGAAAGGGGCCGCAAGAGATGTCAAATGCTTTAACAATCGACCGTCTTCATGTCTCATATCACGGACAGGATGCATTAGAGAATGTCTCTCTTTCCATACAGGAAGGGACAATGACAGGAATCATCGGTCCAAATGGTGCTGGTAAATCGACGTTACTCAAGGCATGTTTGGATCTCATTGAAAAAGACCAAGGGGATATTCGTTTTTTTGAGCAGCCCTTTAAACAAGTCAGAAAACAGATCGCCTATGTACCGCAGAGAAATGATTTAGATTGGACGTTTCCGATTCATGTACTGGATACCGTACTACTTGGAACATATCCGAAGCTCGGACTAATCAAACGTCCAAAAAAAGAAGACCGGGCATATGCGTATCACTGTTTAGAAAAAGTCGGGATGCAGGACTTTGCCAAAAGACAAATCGGTGAGTTATCCGGCGGACAGCAGCAGCGTGTCTTCCTTGCAAGGGCACTTGCTCAAAACGCACAGCTCTTCTGTTTGGATGAACCATTTGTCGGGATTGATATGGCAAGTGAAGAAACGATGGTTCGCATTTTGAAGGAATTACGAGATGAAGGGAAAACCATTTTGGTTGTCCATCATGATTTGAGTAAGGCAGATGATTATTTCAGCCATCTTGTTCTGTTAAATAAAAAACTCATCAAAGCAGGGCCTGTACACGACATCCTTCGCCCAGAGATCATGCTGGAAGCATATGAAACACAGCTGCCATTCTTAAAATCAGCAGGAGGAGACGTGTAATGGAATTTTTAACCGGACTCTTTGAATATGCTTTTTTACAAAAAGCGCTATTTACATCCGTCATGGTAGGCATCATTTGCGGCGTTATCGGCTGCTTTATCATTTTACGCGGCATGGCCCTGATGGGAGACGCCATTTCACACGCCGTACTGCCAGGTGTCGCCATCTCTTATATGCTGGGAATTAACTTTTTCTTCGGGGCCGTTTTAACTGGGGTGTTAACAGCGATTGGGATCGGTTATGTGAGTCAAAACAGCCGCATAAAAAATGATTCTGCCATCGGCATTGTCTTCACAGCCTTTTTCTCAATCGGAATTATTTTGATCACATTTTTGAAAAGTTCAAGTGATCTATATCATATTCTATTTGGAAACGTTCTAGCTGTTCGATCATCTGATATGTGGATTACACTGGGAATCGGTATTTTTATTTTGCTAGCCGTCATAGTTTTCTACAAGGAACTGCTCATTAGTTCATTTGATCCGGTGATTTCTTCGGTTTACGGTTTGCCGAATCGTATGATTCATTATTTTCTCATGACCTTATTGACCCTTGTGACCGTTGCATCACTGCAAACCGTTGGGATTATTCTTGTTGTTGCCATGCTGATTACGCCGGCAGCCACCGCTTATCTCTTAACGGACCGGCTATGGATCATGATTTATTTATCTGCTTTTTTCGGTGCTGTTTCTGCTGTCGTAGGTCTAGGGCTTAGTTTTACGTATAACTTGTCATCAGGCGCTTCCATCGTGCTGGTCGCGACTATTTTATTCGGCAGTGCCTTTATCTTTTCACCAAAGCAAGGCATTCTATGGAGATCATTAAAATCTAAACGAAAACGAACGCACTTAAAAAAGGAAGCGTCTATGTAAAAGGAGGACATATATGAAGAAGGTATTTGCTATCCGTTTGACCGCAGTATTCATTGCCCTTATGATCATCGCAGGCTGTTCGACCCAGCAAAGTAATTCCGGTAAAGATGACGGCACATTAAAAGTTGTCACGACCTACTCCATTCTTTATGACATTGTGAAGGAAGTAGGCGGGCAGCATGTCTCTATTCACAGCATTGTTCCCATTGGTACAGATCCACACGAATTTGACCCGCTGCCAAAGGATGTTCAGTATACGACGGATGCAGACCTTGTTCTATATAATGGCTTGAACCTTGAAACAGGAAACGGCTGGTTTCAGAAGCTGCTTGAATCGAGCGGCAAGGACGGGGATGATGCACCTGTAGCCGAGCTGAGTAAAGGCGTCAAAGTGAAGCATTTGTCATCAAAAGGCCTTGAAAGCCAGCAGGATCCGCACGCATGGCTGAATGTCGAGAACGGGATCATTTATGCCCAAAATGCCCGAGATGCGCTCATTCAAGCAGACCCTGAACATAAAGAGGATTACGAAAAAAATGCAGAAGTCTACATCAAAAAGCTTCAAGCGCTTCACGATGAAGCAAAAGACAAGTTTGATCAGCTGCCAAAAGATAAAAAGCTCCTTGTCACAAGTGAAGGTGCATTCAAGTATTTTGCGGAGGCGTATGGATTGAAAGCCGGCTATATTTGGGAGATCAACACAGAAAGTGAAGGAACACCAGGACAAATGAAGCGCATTATTCATTTTGTCAAAGATCATCAAGTTCCTGCGCTCTTTCTTGAAACAAGTGTTGATAAACGCAGCCTTGAAAGCCTCTCTGAGGAAACCGGGGTTCCGATCAAAGGAAAAGTCTTCACTGACTCTATTGGAAAAGAAGGTGAAGATGGAGACAGCTACTATAAGATGATGAAATGGAATATCGACACCATTTACAAAGGGCTGTCATCATAAGAAAAGACAGGTGGAGTGAATCCGCCTGTCTTTTTTGTCAGCCTGTTATATTTTCTGGATGTTTTTTCGGCCAAATGACGTAGCTGATGCTAATGATGAAATCAATAGTTAAGATCATCCCCCATGTATTGACAAGCTGCATCAGTGCTTCCGTCCGCTCTGGTGCTTGGATAAGATAGGTTAATCCATATAACAGCCCCGCTCCAATAACATAAGAAATGAAATGCCGCGCCCAGCCGACCATTTCATACACAGACCGCTCTTTCCCGTACTTTGGTTTTCCCTTTGGCTTAGGACCTCCTGCAAATCGATAGGCAAACCTAGCATCTGCCCATTTCACCATTTGATGTCCGAAGGCAAGGCTCACACCAATATAAACAGCCGCAAGCCCGTGGATGACACTCGCCACAGCCCCTTGCCTTAAATCTATATAAGTTGCAGCAAGAAGGATTAAATCCAAAATCGGCGTACAGACAAGAAAGAAAGCACCCAACTTTTTCTGTTTAAACACATAACGCAGCGTTAAGCCCATTAGAATAAACAGCCAAAAACCAATTTCACATGCCACAATCAATAACCCGACCAATTTTTCCACATCCTTTTTAATACAATTGTATTAAATAAAAAATAACACAGATGTGTTAAAAAAACAATAGCTATGCTAAAATCAATGTATGCCAAAAATCGTCGATCACCATAAACAAAAACAAAAGGTCGCTCAAGCTGCAATGAGAGTGATTAAACAAGAGGGATTGGAAAGCGCTTCTGTACGAAAAATAGCAGTCGAAGCTGGAATTTCAGCCGGCTCTATGCGTCATTATTTTTCCACACAGCAAGAGTTATTTCTATTCTCTATGAATTTAATTCAAGAAAGAGTCAAGGAGCGGATTACAGGGCTTTCATTAAACGGTTCAACGGAGGAAAATGTCCTCACTTTATTGGAGCAGCTTCTTCCACTTGATGAAGAAAGAAAATTTGAAATGGAGGTGTGGCAGGCTTTTGCAGTCAAGGCGCTGACTGAACCAGATTTACAGCCGCTCAATGCAAAGATGTATGACGAGCTTTTCCAAACGGTCCAATATTGTTTAATGAAATTGAAAGAGGATGGGCTGCTGCTAAATGATATCGATCTTTTATTAGAAACCGAACGGCTTTATGCGGTCATCAATGGGCTTGCATTGAATGGAATCGTGCAGCCCGAACGTATACCGCCTCAGCTCATACGCTCCGTACTGCAGATGCACCTGCAATCCATCACAAAAAAAGACATGTCTCCTTAATTGGAGAGCATGTCTTTTTTTAATCTTCCATAAAAATACGTTTCGCTTCGTAGTAAAGCACCTGCACAAATTTCTTCACATTGATGCGGGTGTGTTCTTCTCTTCCGCTCATCTCTTTCGTCAATTCACTCATTTTCTTTCGTACGATGGTGAAATCGAAAAATTTAGATGCGTAATTTTCAAACGTTGGATGGGAAAAATCGGTAAGCCCAAGTGATGCGATGTGCTTTAATGATTGGTTGATCGCACGTCTTACCCGCTGTTCGGCTGCCTTTGCTTCTCTTGCGATGTCTGCCGATGTGTAGGGCTCACTTAACTTATCCTCCGTAATCCCAGTAAAAATGATCTTTAAAGAAGGAAAGGAATCATGATGATCAGCATGCAGCGCTAAATACTGGTCTGTAAACAGAATCATATCTAATAAATCTTTAGACCCCTTCTCACCAACAATACCAAGCTCCGCCAGCAAAAACTGACCTGCCTCTGCAAGACTTTTCCCCCGCTGCTTCGTTTTCGTCTGACCGCGCTGCTGAAATTGCATGACCGATTTGAGTGAGTGCTGAATATTTTCAATTGAATGCTCTAAATGAAGACGTTCAATCATCAGATGAAGGACACTTAAGACCTCTACACGATTGATCGGCTTTGTCACATAATATTCGACGCCAAGCGTATACGCCTGTCCGATTAATTCCTTTGTTTCAACCTGTGACAGCATTAAGTATTTCCCATGAAACTCATCCTTGATCGCTCGAATCGTTTCAAGCCCGTCCCTTTCCGGCATCAATAGATCAATACATAAGATATCAATGTGCAAATCATTTAAGTAGCTGGCGGTTAACTCTGCGCCATCCTCTGCTTCCCCGGCCACAATGCCAAGCTCTTCATCTTCAATGAGCTGAGCCAGTGAAGAACGAACGGCTTCATCATCATCAACTATAAAAAATCTCATCTCCCAATCCCCTCTTTTCTACTGACTTGATCTACTGGTATCGTTAATGTGAAAATCGTTTGTTTATTTGGGATACTCTTCATCTCAACACTTCCGCCAAGCTTCTCCGCTGTATCCTTTACATAGGCAAGCCCGATACCGCTAGATGGATTCCCAGCCTGGTCGTATTTCAAAGTGAAGCCCGGTTTAAAAATCACATGATGATTACGTTCTTTTATGCCAGGCCCGTTGTCGCTGATCTGAAAAATCACGTGGTTTTCTTTCTGTGAAATAGAAAGTGACACCTCTCCATCTACAGGAATGGCTTCAACAGCGTTGGATACGATGTTATTTAACAAAGATAGAATGGTATACACGTGATAGGCGGGATGCTTCCCATCTTCATCATAATGAAAGACGATGTTTTTTTTAAGAGATTCTGCGTAATTTTCATGAATGCGAATGACAAGCCCAGCGATATGAGAAGGACTCTCATAAGCCTGGAAGTTTTCTTCATGAATCAGCTTTGATAAGGCAGAAAAAATCCGCTGGTTATCCTTTTTGATTTCATGCACCTCTCCTGCAATTTGCAAGGCGGTTTTACCGAGCTTTTTCAAATCCAATGATTCCGCATCCTTTGCGTGGTGAAGGGATTGATACAATTGATAGGATGTAGCCGTAATGTGCTCGGCATGTGCGAGTGTTTTATGAAAATATGTAGATTCCGTGTAAAGGTTGGACAGGAGCATCAGCAAATGTTCCTTTTCCTTTTTCATCTGACGCTCTCTCGCCTGCTCTTCATATAAGCGAATCATTGTATAACAAGCCAACACGAAAAAGCTTCTGAAAATCGCTAAAACAAATAATTGAAACAGCGTCCGCACCGTTAACATTTCATCCATCGTGCCTCGAAGTGCGATGATCTCAACAACGCTTGCGCACAGCTCCATGACGATGCCTGTTGCGCCAATCAGCCATGGCTGATCGCGGAAACGTCTGACCTTCAATAAATAAAAGAGTGTGCCATAGACAACATAATAAAGCAGGGAAGGAAATCTTAATGAAACTGCCTCTTCAAGCGGAAGATGCCCTGTCACAGCTGTATCAAGCAGCACGCGAAACGCAAAAACAGATATCCCAGCGATGATGCCGCTTGCCCATGCCGGAAATCTTTTCATTTGAAGCAGGATAAAGAAAAAGACAACGGTTCCAAAGCTGACCCGAAAGCTGTCCTCAAATGGATAAAATTTAAACTCTCCGCCAATCGGCGTCAGTACAATGAGCAGCACAATTAAATAAGGCTCTGTATTCAGCCATTTTTTCAGTAGATTCAAACGCAGTCACATCCCTAATAATTGACGATAGTATACTATGTGAGCTAAAGAAAAACAAACCTCCATGAAAAAGCGCACACCGGAACTTTGCCGGTGTGCGCTTCTCATGATGCCGCTTAATCTTCTAAACGATCCTTTTCTAAAAGTGATGCACCAGCAATACCTGGTTTTGTCATTTCAAAAGGATTTAAGATGACATCAAGCTCTTCCTCTGTTAACACATCATTTTGCAGACAAAGCTCACGTACAGATGCACCTGTAAGGATGGCTTCTCTTGCAATTCGTGCAGCCGCTTCATAACCAATGTGCGGGTTCACCGCCGTCATGACACCGGCACTCTTTTCTACATATTCTTTTAATCTAGATTCATCTGCTTTTAGGTCACGCAAGCAGTTGTCCACGAAGGACTCGAATACATTTTTCATCATGCTGAGAGATTGAAGCAGGTTGAACACTAACACTGGTTCCATAACGTTTAGTTCAAGCTGGCCAGCCTCTGATGCAAGACAGATTGTGTGATCGTTCCCAATAACTTGGAATGCCACTTGGTTCATGACCTCAGGCATAACTGGGTTGACTTTTCCTGGCATGATGGATGAACCTGGCTGTCTCGGCGGCAGGTGCAGCTCACCAAAGCCCGCTCTTGGACCTGAAGCCATTAGACGAATATCGTTCGCCATTTTGGACATGTTCATCATACATACTTTAAGCGCAGCCGATACTTCTGTATAAGCATCCGTATTTTGCGTTGCATCGACTAAGTCTTCAGCACCAACTAACGGTAATCCGCTAATGTCAGATAGGTAGCCAACCACTTGGCGAATATACTTAGGATCTGCATTCAATCCAGTTCCGACTGCTGTTGCACCCATATTGACTTCATATAAATGCTGTCTAGACTGCTTGATACGTTTAATATCACGAGCAAGAACTTTTGCATAAGCACTAAACTCTTGTCCAAGTCTGATTGGAACAGCGTCCTGAAGATGCGTGCGTCCCATTTTGATGACATGATCGAATTCCTGCGCTTTTTCGGTCATGACTTGATGCATGTTTTCCATCGTATAAAGTAGTTTTTCAATCATATTCAATGTTGAAATATGAATCGCTGTTGGGAAAACGTCGTTTGTTGACTGCGACATGTTCACATGCGTGTTTGGACTTAGCTCAGTATAAGCGCCTTTTTCTTTTCCTAGTAGTTCAAGCGCTCTGTTTGCAATGACTTCATTGGCATTCATATTCATTGAAGTGCCAGCCCCGCCTTGAATTGGATCGACAATAAATTGATTGTTCCATTTTCCTTCGATGACCTCATCTGCGGCTTGAACAATTTTTTCTCCAAGACCAGAATATAGTCGCTGTGTATCCATATTTGCAAGTGCGGCTGCCTTTTTGACAATCCCTAATGCTTTGATGAGTTCCTCATGAATACGGTAGCCTGTAATTGGAAAGTTCTCCACTGCACGTAATGTTTGAATTCCATAATATGCTTGAGTGTCTACTTCCTTTTCACCTAGAAAGTCTCGTTCGATTCGAACTTGCTTGTCCTGTAGCTTCGTCATTTGAAAAGATCTCCTTTTTTACGCTGCTTTTGTTTGTTGTTTTAATTCCTCAATATACTTCTTCGATTTCTCTTGATCAAATACTTTTTCCCACTTAGACATGACAATGGCTGCAAGTGAGTTACCAAATACGTTCACTGTTGTACGAACCATGTCAAGAAGTCGGTCGATCCCAACGATGAAGGCAAGTCCTTCAAGCGGCAGTCCCATGGCACCAAGAGTTGTGATGACAACAACGATCGATGCACCTGGTACACCAGCCATTCCTTTAGATGTCAGCATTAAAATTAATAGTAACGTAATTTGCTCATAGATGGAAAGCGGCATGCCGTACATTTGTGCAACAAATATCGCAGCAATGGATTGATAGATGGCACTTCCATCTAAGTTAAAGGTGTAGCCTGTTGGAATAACGAACGACGTGATCGCTTTCGGGCAGCCGAACTTCTCCATTTTGTCCATTAATCTAGGCAGTACAGCTTCTGAACTTGCTGTTGAGAATGCAAGAATGATTTCTTCTTTTAATACTTTAAATAGTGTAAAGACGCTTGTTCCAGCCATTTTCGCAATAATGCCAAGTACAACAATGACGAAGAATGCCATTGTACCGTAAACGACAAGTACCAGTTTGCCTAGCGGGAGAAGCGCTCCGACCCCGAATTTGATCACCGTCACACTGATGAGCGCGAATACACCAAATGGTGCAAACTTCATCACTTTATTGGTTACCCAGAACATGGCTTCGAGTATACCCTCAAAGAATCCTAATACTGGTTTTCCTTTGTCTCCAACTGCGGCAATTCCTAATCCGAATAAGACTGTAAAGAAGATGGTTGGTAATAGATCACCTTCTGCAATGGATTGGAAAACGTTTGTCGGTACAAGATGCACCAACGTTTCTGAGAAAGTCGCTTTTTCAGAAGAAGCCTTAGATGTCTCTTCATATTTAGAGATATCGCCTTTCTCCATGTTGCTCATATCAATTCCTGTACCAGGATGGAACAAGTTTGCTGCAAGCAGTCCAACTGCTAATGCAATCGTTGTCACAATCTCGAAGTACAGAATGGTTTTTCCGCCGAGTCTTCCGATCGTTTTCATATCTCCAACACCTGCAACTGCTACAATCAATGCAGCAATAACAATTGGAAGAACGATCATTTTAATTAAATGGATGAATATATCGCCAATCGGCGTTAACACATTAATAACGGTTTCATTTTGATAAAACAGCGCTCCCACGACAACACCCAGAACAAGTGCAATGAGTATTTGAGAAGCTAACCCTAACTTTTTCATACGTGAACCCCCTTTTATTGATAACGCTTTCTTTGTTGCTTAATCGCATCTTAACGACGAACCTACAAAAAACGACAAAAAAGAACAAAAAGAAGTGAATTTTTTATGAAAAATCTTTAAAAAGGTGGGTTTTTCCACAATATTGTAAAAAAAAGACTTCGCCTTTTGGCGAAGTCTCAGATTGTTGACAAAGGGCTAAAATGATGTTTATTTTAGCCCTTTGTCTTCTTTTCAGCGTGATAGAAAACCTTTGCAGTCTAGGAAGAACGAGCACTGGCGCGGAGCGAATTTGACATTCGTGAGCACCAGCGCGCAGGACTGCGGGCGAATGCGAGGGTTTGTCTACACGCTGGGACTTCGCTTTTGGCGAAGTCTTAATGATTTTGCATCTGTTCACTTGGTGTATTTTGATTTTGATAAAATTCGTCATAAATCGCATATCCAATAAGTACAAGAGCAACATAGAGCAATGCACTAACGGTCCAAACCCATTTAACATTCATCTTCATTCTGCCACTCCCTCTCTGACTGGCTTCAATCGCTGCAATCTGAGCGCATTCAGCACAACGGACACGGAGCTAAAGGCCATTGCCGCTCCTGCAAGCCATGGCGCAAGGAAACCAAATGCAGCGATCGGTATCCCAATACAGTTATAGGCAAGCGCCCAAAATAGGTTTTGTTTAATGTTTCTCATCGTTTTTTTACTAAATTCCAGCGCATCTGCAATGGCATGGAGATTTCCTGTCATGAGCGTAATATCTGCCGCCTCCATGGCTACGTCTGTCCCTGTTCCAACCGCCATCCCAATATTCGCTGTTGCCAGGGCTGGGGCATCATTGATACCGTCTCCGACCATGGCGACTTTTTTTCCTTGTTCCTTAAGTGCCGTAATGTGAGCCGCTTTTTCTTCAGGAAGCACTTCAGCAATGACATGATCAATGCCCGCCTGTTTCGCAATCGCCTCTGCTGTCAGCTTGTTATCACCTGTCATCATCACAACGTGAATCCCCTGCTCTTTCAGACGAGCGATGGCTTGAGGAGAGGATGATTTGATCGTATCTGCCACTGCTACAATGCCGGCGACTTCTCCGTCAATCGCAACGAGCATAGCCGTTTTTCCTTGCTCCTCCAGCGTTGTGACAGATGCTTCGACTTGATCATATTGGATATGATGTTTCTGTAATAGCTTCCGTGTACCAATGAAAAGCTTGTGCCCAGCGGCTATTGCTTCAATTCCATGACCAGGATCTGCTTGGAAGGCTTCAACTTCGACCGCTTCAAGACCTTGTTCTTTCATACCGTTTGTGATCGCTTGGGCAAGCGGGTGTTCCGACTGCTGTTCTGCCGATCCTGCTAGCTGCAGCAGCTCATCTTCTGTCCGATTGGCATATGCGAGCACATCTGTCAGACTAGGCTCCCCTTTTGTCACAGTCCCTGTTTTATCTAACACCACCGTATCGAGTGATTGAGTCACTTCTAAATGCTCTCCGCCTTTAAACAGAATACCTGATTCAGCCGCACGGCCGCTGCCAGCCATAATAGAGGTTGGTGTGGCAAGACCGAGCGCACACGGACATGCGATGACAATGACAGCTATAAAGGTTTCAAGTGCTGACGTTACATTTCCTGGGTCAACAAAGAAAAACCATATCAGGAATGTGAGCACAGCAATTCCTACAACAATGGGAACGAATATTCCTGATATTTGATCTGCCATTCTTTGAATGGGTGCTTTTGAGCCCTGCGCTTGTTCTACGACTCGGATAATCTGTGAAAGAGCGGTCTCTTTCCCGACTTTCATCGCTTTTATTTTGATAAATCCATTTTTATTCATCGTTGCCCCGATGACCATATCTCCTGCTGTTTTATCAACAGGCAGACTTTCTCCTGTAATCATAGACTCATCTATCGCCGTTGTCCCCTCTATGATCTCTCCATCTACCGGCACTTTTTCTCCGGGTTTGACAAACACAAGATCATTCACTTTCACGTCAGAAATAGGCACAGTCATCTGTTTGCCATCACGCTCGATAACCGCTTCTTTCGCTTGTAAGCCCATCAGCTTTTGAATCGCTTCTGATGATCTTCCTTTTGCTCTTGCTTCCATTAATTTTCCGAGCACGATCAACGTAATGAGAACAGCACTTGTTTCATAATAGAGGGCCGCCTCATGTGTCCCTTGAACCGCTGACTGAATGCTTTCATATAAACTATAGAAAAACGCGGCAGATGTCCCAAGAGCGACGAGAACATCCATATTGGCACTTTTATTTCTTAAAGCCTTATACGCCCCTACATAAAAGGGCCAGCCGACAATGAACTGCACAGGCGCTGCCAACGCCAGCTGTACCCATGGATTCATAAACGCTTCAGGCAGCCAAATAAAGGACGTAATAGAAAAATGGCTGACCATTGCCCAAAGAAGCGGCAGTGACAAAATCATTGAGAATAAAAAGCGTGCCGTCTGCTTCTCTATTGCTGCTTGGCGGTGATCTTTCTTTCCTTCCTCTGCTTGATCTGCAGCTGGTTCAATTAAAGAATACCCAATAGACTGCACCGCATCTTTTATGTCATTTGTAGACGTTTGGCCCGGATGATATGTGACCTGAAGTGTCTCAAGCGCAAAATTTACAGACCCGTGATCGACACCGTCCATTCGGTTAATTTTTTTCTCGATTCGGTTTGCACAAGCCGCACACGTCATTCCCTCTATATCAAATTCTGCTTGCTCCATCACCACATCATAGCCAAGCGATTGAACTTTTCGCTTTAAATCATCTGGTGTTATCTTCTCTGTTTCATAGACGATATGGGAAGTGTCAAGCGCCAAATTCACACTGGCATCCTCCACACCTTCCAGCCTGTTCAATCCCTTTTCGATACGGCCTGCACAAGCAGCACAGGTCATCCCCGTAATTTGAAAGTCAATTTCCTTTTTCATTGATCTCACCTCTCCATATACTCCATGGGGGTATTATTTTTTGAAAAAAATACGTGCTGTACTGCAGCACGTATACTTATTTATACGACATCATATCCCTGTTCTTCAATCACATCAGAAATACGGTGTAACGTGACTTGATCCGGATGAAATGAAACCTCCACCTGTCCTTTGTCTAAATGGACTTTCACAGATTCCACACCTGCTAATTCTCCTACATTTCCTTCGACTGCTTTCACGCAATGTCCGCAAGACATGCCCTGCACTTGAAGTGTTGCTTGTTCCACTTCTCATCGCCTCCATCAATCATTTTCTACAATTTACTATACCCTAGTAGGGTATAGATGTAAACATAAATGCTACGATTTTGTCAGTTTCGTAAAGACCGTCATTAACTCTTCAATGGCTTCATCCCCATTGCCGCTCTTGATAGCATCTGCAACACAATGATGTGTATGCTTTTCCATCAAATGAAGACTGACTTTTTTCAAAGCCGCATTGACTGCAGAGATTTGATTCACAACATCTATACAGTAACGATCGTTTTCAATCATTTGCTGGATCCCGCGAACTTGTCCTTCCACTCGTTTCAAGCGATTGATCAATTGGTCCTTTTCCTTTTCGGCTCTAGGCGAAGCCATATGTCTTTCTTCATGTTCTGTCATGTGATCACCTTTTTTTCATTATGACTTGTCTTTACCTAAATTAAAGCATATCTCCACCGAAAAAGGCAAAGATATGCTGAACACCGCATATAAAGCTGTTTGTCCTAATTTGTTAATTGTTCGATATCCTGCAAAAGATTGACGGATTGCTGAAGCTGTTTCATCAATCCCTGCTGATCCTCCAGTATGGCGGCAACATCGATATCGCCTGCTTTCAATTGCTGTATATATGTTTGAATCTCCTCTGACAGCACTTTATTTTTTTCAATGATTTGTGCATGAAGGTCTTCTGCCATTTTTGGCGCTGTGACTTCATTAAAATCTTGTATGTCTGCCTTCAACGATTCAAGCTGCTGCGTTAATTCTGCCTTTTTGGCGGCGTTTTGCACAGCTTCTTCAGCGAGCTTTGGAAATTCCTCTGTAAATTGCTGAATGTCCGTCACATAGTCATTTGCCTCAGTGACATACGTCGTTGTATCGTTGACCTGATCAAGCAAGCCGGAGCAACCGCTTAATACAAGCGTGCCTGAAAATAGACAAGCCATCACGTATTTTTTCAAGATCGATCATCCTTTCATCTGTAGGATTAAAAGCATCATTTGTTCCGCTTCCCTATCACACAGATGCAAAAAGACCTTAAAAATAGCCAGACCTTTGCCTCATGTGTGATAGGCAAAGGTCTGGCTAACATTGTTCATGCCGGAATGGCCGAGAAACAACGAATGTTTCTGTAGTGACGACCAAAACCGTAAAAGCTACTCCCCTTTAGGAAACCGTTCAAATGTTATGTTTATCATATCGAATGTCAGGACAACAGTCAATGCGGAAGATCCTGCTCTTGATACAGAACATGGCCCTTACCAGTGGATGCATAAATCCGGTTCCGTCCTTGGCGTTTTGACATATACAAGGCCTGATCCGCTTCAAATAGAAGTGTCTCTAATACACAAGGATCATTGGCTGTGTGAGCAATTCCAAAGCTCGCTGTCACTCGCACTTTTTCCTTATCATTCGTAAAGAAACTTGCTTCAAACGAATGTCTTATTTGCTCCGCGATATGACATGCCTCTTTAAATGACTGATGAGGCAGACAAATGGCAAACTCTTCTCCCCCATATCGTCCAAATAAATCATCCATTTGTAAATGCTCCTGACAAATAGAGACAACATGACGCAGCGCTTCATCCCCGATATGATGTCCGTGTGTGTCATTGATTTGTTTAAAGAAATCAATATCAAACAGCATAACAGCGGTATCCTGCGCATCCTCTTCAAGGATCAACTGCGTTCGTTCGATGAAAGAAGATCGATTGAAAATATTCGTCAAACCATCGATATACGCACGACGCTCCAGCTCTTCCTGCAGCAAACGCTGCTCTGTAACATCACTGATCACTATTTGCCTGCCCTCAATCTCTCCTCTTCTATTAAATAGAGACGAAGCGGTCAGTTGATAATAATAGGACTGCTCTTTTTCTTTTTTCCACATTAAATCATATTGCGAATGATCCTGCGGAGAGCGCAGCCATTGAATAAACGCTGAATCTTTGATGATTGCTGAGAAAATATCGTCGATCTTATAGCCAATTCCCTTTTTATTCGCAAGTGCTGGAATGATCGATGCAGCAGCGGGATTGTAATCAATGAGTGTCCGATATCGATCTAAAATCAAAACCCCTTCAGACATATGCTCAAACACACGCTCCATTGCAATGGGAGACAGCTTAAACAGCTGGAACGACATAATTGCCCATAAATAGAGTGCGTTGGTAAGAAACATCACCACAGGAACCGGATCAATATGCAGGGGTGTAACGCCTAGTAAATAAATAAAAGAAGTCAAAATTGGTAAGGACATTCCCACTAATAGTATCAGAATCTGCTTTAAATATTCTTTTTTTGTGACACGTAAAAACCAAAGCAGCATAAAAATAGCAAGCATCGAACAGCCAAACGTATAAACGCCATGAATGATATACCAATAGCCAATCGTAAAATCAGCCAATAAAAACCCATCTACTGGATTCATCGTGATGCTTCGATAAAAGAGTGAATGTAAAGAGTTGGTGAACACCATAATGGTTGTGAGAGTTGGAATCAATAAGATGAGAAGCACGCGGCGCTTTGTGAAATATTGATGGAACCCCGTAAATTGCAGCACAATCAGCAGACTGAGCGGTGCGATAAACGGAAGACCTATGTATTGAAAACAAACCCAGAACATGATTTCTTCAGGGGTACGAGCCAATAATTCAAACGTATGCCCAAAGATATAAATCGCAGTTGCTCCAGACATGTACATAAACAATTGACAGCCAATATACCGGTGGCGGTTCGCATGAGCAATGATTGATAATATCACGGACAGAATGCCAGAAACACTCATGATCACAATAAAATGTAAAACAATCGAATCCATGTAAACGCCCCAATTTCAGTTATTTAGAACTAGTCTAATATTACTATATATGAGGAAGTCACAAATGGGAAGATGTGATTTTGAATTGGTTGGGGGTTTTTTGTAAAGTTTCGGTCGACTTTTGTCCAATAGACCTTATATTTCCGCTACTTTTTGCTTAATTTGAGGGAGAGATATGTTGCGTTCGGAGAAATATCTGTACAATGTGGGGATTGGGAAATCAATGAAGAGGAGGCTTGCAAGGTATATGACTTTTTTGATTATAATGGCGGGGCTGTTTATGCTGATTCTTTTGGAGAAGCCGTTTGAAAAGAGAAGTTCTGGATTTTTATTTTTGGTGAGTTATTTACTGCTGATCGCAGTTTATGTGGTTCAAACAACTTTTGTGAAAATTGTATCGAATGGTTTGTTGATGATGATGGCAGTGATTGTGGTTTGTCCTTTGTTTGTGCGGTTTTTAGAGACTTATCCGAGGAAACATTTTAATAAAGTCGACCATTAATTGGCGAATGATATACCGATATAAATCTAATTCTAAGAATAAGCACTCCTCATGCTTATTCTTAGAATCACTAATGCGTATTAATTCCTCTTTCGAAAATGTAATTCTCATTCGTGGATTATCAGTTTTGCGTGAGTTACCATGTCAAATAATAAGGTTTAATTCTTTCTTCAACCTTTTACTGATTCAAATAGTATACCGATATGAAAAAGTCTCCTGACATTTAATAAACTTGATCTAGTTCAACTGCTCGCTTAAATGTAATACCTGTATTGATCGCAGCAAAGTGCTTTTCTCCACAACGAATTTTGTCTAATTCTGTCTTGCGTAAATCTTCTGCGGCTGTACTTCCTTTTGTCTCTACAATAAAATACAATTTCTCTTTGCCATCTTCTTCAACAGATAATGCCCAGTCAGGGTTATAATTTCCAAGTGGCGTTTTAATTTTAAAGTCTGCAGGCAATTTAATATAAAACTTTACATTTGGATCTTTTTCACATGCTTCGGCAAAATCTCTTTCAATTTTAGAATCTACAATTACATGGTCATAAGTAGAACGATTATCTGAAACTTTCACAATGCTATCTTCATACGATTCAATTTCTTCTTGTTTGAATAAGCTTTGATCGTATACTTCTTCTGTTTCCAGTTTCTCATATTTAACGCCATCCACCATTGCTAAGCGTTTAGCTGCATTAATAATGCGCGCGGCCTCTAGCATATACATTTGTGGATTCACTTTAAAATCATGTAGCGTATCACTCTTCTTTAAAACCGCAACTAATGTTTTACGAGTTAGTTTCGTATCTTGCTGTAACTCCGTTAAAATATCAGGAGATTTTGTGTATTCTCGTTGAACAGTACTGAAACTTGTTTTTGTTGTTGTTTTTTCTTCGATACCACTTTCTTCGATTTTCAATTGCATTCGTTCGTATTCTAATTTTTGAATACGTACTAACAATTCATCCTTTAATTTTTTTGCCGCATCGCTAATGAACTGTTCACTATCAAATTGAATCGAATACGTCGTTTTATATTTAATGCGCTCCCACAGCTCAAGGAATGGCCCTGATAGCGCTTCTTTATTTAAACGAACCATTTCTTTTTTCGCATGATCTTTAATTTCAATTTTCTCTGTATTAAACTTCTGTTCAATTGCAGCGATAACTTTCTCAGTCATATTAGGCGCAAGTACCGTATATTCTTCAGGTAGTTCAAATACTTGATCTTTAATTGCTTTCGCTAAGGCAACTGTACCTTTCCCTTTTGAATCTATGTATTTTTGCTCCGTTAAGTATTCAACTAGCTTTTTTGAATACTCATGACCTAAAGGTTTTCGATAACCTGTCAGTTCATCTTCCTCCAGCACAAGCGAACTAAATGTATCATTCTTAAAAATACCGAACTCTATACCTTCTTTTTCATACTCATGCTGTAAGCCAGTAGCAAACTCTTCGTAGCTTTCATTTGCCATCACGGTTAACGTATTGACTTCGAATCCATGTACACGCTCACCATCTTGGTTAACAGCTATGCGAAGACCCCGACCAATTTTTTGTCGCTTCGTCAATTCATCTTTCGAATCAATTAGCGTACAAATTTGGAAAACATTTGGGTTGTCCCACCCTTCTTTCAACGCTGAATGCGAGAAAATAAAACGCAGTTTATGAGCTGTTTTTGTCTTACCTTTTTCTTCATCATACATTGTCAGTAAATCTTCTTTGTCTTTCATAATGATTTGGAAGGCACTTTCATCCTTTTCTCCACCGTTTTTGAATTTGCCTTTTTTATCGATTGAGAAGTATCCATTATGCACTTCTTCCACAGGAATATGATAATCGCGAAGCTTTTTATATTTAGGGGATTTTAAGACGTCATTATACTCTTCTTCAAAAATTTGACCATATTCCCCTAAATAAGGCTTACCTTCCTCATCATATTTTCGGTAGTTTGCTACGTTATCAATAAAGAATAGACTTAACACTTTAATTCCTAAAGCATTTAGCTTTAGCTCTTTATTTAAGTGTTCCTCAATTGTTTTACGAATTTGACCACGCTTCACCTCTAAGTCTGCGTAATGTGCTTGACTTAAATAAATGACAGATGGCTCGCCTGAAAACTCAATGTACTCATTGTCTTTTTCAGCCGATATATCACGAACATAACCAATCTCTTCATAAGCCGTTAGCTTTGTCTTTTTCACTAAGTCATCGTTTTTCTTTAAAGAAATAATCTTTCTCACAATGCCTGCTTTCGTTTTCACTAAAACCTCTACGGATGCTGTAACAGCAGTCTTTGTCGCTTTAATACCTAATAATCGTAAGTGAGCCACATTACCATCAATTGTGCGTTTAACTCCCGCTACTTCAATTTGTTTTACTAGCTTGTTTTGATACGCTTCAACAGGTCCCAATTTATAAAGTAAAGGATAACCTTCTTCTTTATGCGTTGCAGAGAAGCGGAATACAAGCGACGGATTTAAAGCAGCAATTGCAGCCTTTGCATTAGCTGTACTATCTACACTTTGTGGCTCGTCAATCACGACAATTGGATTTGTTTCCGCAATATAATCTTTAGGTGAAATACCATATAAACTATCACGATCGTTGCGGTTGAAAATATTATCTTCACTATTGAACGCTTGAATATTAATAACCATAATTTCCACATTTTCATTTGAAGCAAATGCTTGTATATTTTCTAACTTAGAACTATCGTACATAAATTCACGATAAACAATTCCTTGCATTTGTGTTTTAAAATATTCTTTCGTCATTTGAAGTGTTTTCATAACTCCTTCTTTAATCGCTACAGAAGGAACTACAATAATAAATTTCGTAAATCCAAATTTACGATTCATTTCTAAAATCGATTTTAAATAAACAAAGGTTTTCCCTGTTCCTGTTTCCATTTCGATATTGAACTGGGGGAAAGGTGATGGAATTGATTGAGCAATTGGAATACCTTGCTTAATTTGAATCTGTTGAACATTTTGTAGCAGTTTACTTTCTGATACATCAATTTTATTGCCGACACCTTTTTCACCAAATAGCTTTCCCTGTATATCTTGATCCATAATCGTAAATTCTGATTTACGAATTTGTTGCCCTTCAAATACACTTAATACGGCGCCTATCGCATCTGATTGATATGTTAATTCATCAAATTGAATTTTCATTATTGCTCACCTCTAAATCGTTAACAAGTTATCTTCTGGATAACCTGCATCTTTTAGAATTTCAATACAGTTCAATTTATCTGAATCATTGTTGAAACCTGCATCGCTGAAAATGACGCTGCTTGTATCTGTTCCATGTTCATCACGGCGTGCAATCATGGCTTTTGCAACATCTGGCGTAATTTCTTTTGATAAGCAAATGAATAAACTTCCAAAAGCAATGTCGTAAACTTTTTTATCGTTTACTTCAAACGTTTCAATCGGATATGTTAATTCTAAACCTTGCTTTAACATAATTTCATACACAATATCTAGTTCAGAACGCTCATCGACAAATGGTGTTTCGTATAAATCTAGCTCGTCTTTTAAATTTTCAAAGTCGACGTTCCATTCACGTATGTTCGATGTATCGAGTTTTAATACTTTAAAACCGACATCTAAGGCTTCTGGATCTACAACTTTTTCGTCCAGCATCCCTGCTTTTTGCTGTTTTTCTCTTAACTCCTCTTTAATTTTCTCTCCAGCTCGACGAATACGTTCTTCACCGATATCACAAATCGTTTCGTATCCTTGTTTCGCTCCTTCCGATTGTTTCTTTAACCTTTCGGGAATTTGAGCCAGAATAAATTTCCTTTTGCCACCATCTTCTGCATTTAATTTCATCACAGCATGTGCGGTTGTTGCAGACCCCGAAAAGAAATCTAAAATTATATCATCTTTTTTCATCGCAAGATTCATCATTCTCATGATTAGTGAAATCGGTTTCGGATAGTCAAAAACATTTTTCCCTAATAAATTAGCTACCATCTTTGTACCATCGTCAACAGTCCCTGTATCTTTATAATTCCAAAAGTTAATAGGAACAATCCCTTCACTTAATTCACTTAAGAAGCGTTTCAACCTTGGGAATTGATTTTCTCCATCCTTCCCCCAATAAAGTCTATTATCAGCTGCTAATGTCTCATATTGTTCTTTACTATATTTCCAAGCATTCACTGGATGTTCCACTTCTATTTTTTTAATAGGATTAAAAACTTTATAGCTTAGATTTGGACGCTCTGTTTTAGTTCTTTGACTTACGAAAGAGACACTCGTCCAGGGTCCCCTAGGATCATTATCGATATTTTTATAAATTAAATCATTTTTTGCTGTTCTAGGCTCTCTTAAATAATTTAATTTGTCGGATTTTCTATACATCAAAATATACTCTGTTAAATTTGAAAACATCCTTGCATCATTGTTTCGTGTATATCGCTTTTCCCAGATAATATTTGAAATGAAATTTGATTCACCAAAAATTTCATTACAAATTTTCTTTAAATTTTCTAATTCATTATCATCTAAACTAATAAAAATAGCACCATCATCAGCCAACAAATTCCTCGCCAACTTCAATCGTGCATACATCATATTCAACCAATCCGTATGGAATCTTCCGTTACTTTCGGTATTTGTTGATAAGATATTCCCATCATCATCAACTTGCCCTGTTTGTTCTAAGTAATTCTGCACACCATCTTTAAAATTATCTTTATATACAAAATCCTTCCCTGTATTATAAGGCGGATCAATATAAATCATTTTAATTTTCCCGTTATACGATTTTTGCAGCAGCTTCAACACTTCTAAGTTATCGCCTTCAATGTATAAGTTTTCTGTTGTATCAAAGTTTTTACTTTTTTCAGGTACTGGTCGTAGTGTGCCTTTTGAAGGCTTTTGTGTGCCTTCAATCATCTTTTTCTTGCCATGCCATGTGAACTGGTAGCGTTCTTGCTCTGTTTCTACAACTTCTCCTAATACCGTTTTCAGCATATCAAAATCAATTTTTTCACCATCAGTTAAGATTTCTGGGAATAGCTCTTTTAAACGTGCAATATTTTGTGCCGTTATATCTAAGGATTCACCATTCATTTTATTAACCATTTGTCTTGCTCCTTTTCTATTAATGCTTGTTTCGCAATCTTTACTTTATTTGCTGCTTGTTGTAATTCAACCCGCATGTTCAATTGTGTTTCTTTTTTAGCCCGCCTTACATAATCGTCAATTTGTGCGTCCATCACGACGAGTTTCTCAAGCAAATTATTTTTTAAAGAAATCAGTGTATAAATGTTATATCGAGTTTGTAATTCTAATTGTAGCAAACGCTCAAGCCACGATTCATAAAACATTTTTAAATTTGTTTTACTAAGGTTTTCAAATTTCAATTGTTGTTCAACCTGTTGCAGTGTTACGACTTCCTTTATTTCATAAATAGTGTCACTTACTAAGTATCCATCTTTTTTCTTAATGTGTGTGGAGAATACCCATTTCGTATTTGAACCATCAAAGAATATAATTACTAAAGGATTCGGCATAATACTCATAAACACTTTATAAATTTGCACTGCCTTTTTTAAATCCTTTACGTTTATAGCTAAAAAAACGATTGAATCATAACGCTCTGTTTCACTTTCAAATGTATCGATATTTGTATTGCTCGCTTGGATCGTCGCTAAAATACGAATCCCTCTTGATACAACATGCTCAGATATGATTTTTTTCTGAGCTGATGTTAGCTTGTTTTCCATTTGATTGTACGGCAATGTTTTCATAATTTGGGTTACTTTCGGAATTCCAATCGCCTTTAATAACTGCGCTTCATTCATCATAGTTCATCCTTTACAACTAAAAATGAAATAAGTTC
This sequence comes from Bacillus sp. FSL M8-0350, assembly GCF_038593345.1. Lineage (NCBI taxonomy): Bacteria > Bacillati > Bacillota > Bacilli > Caryophanales > Bacillaceae > Bacillus > Bacillus sp. FSL M8-0350. The sequence continues at coordinate 3,158,954 of NZ_CP151985.1, forward strand.
AATTTCATTGTCACCTAAGTCCAACTGTCTTTGTAATGTATTTGAACCGAAGCTAAACAAGCTTTCAAAGCCTACCTCTTCTTGTTTATCTTTAATAATATCAATTGATTGCTTCAATAAGTCTTGATAATGCTCCATCTCCACGGCATCGTTTGTTTGCTTATTAAACCACTCAACTGAATTTAATTCTGGTTGTTTTTTGCCTAGCGTTAATTTACGATAAACATCTAATATGTTCTTCGCATGTGTGTAATGTATAAACGCTTCGCCCTCATTTGTCACATACAATAAAATGTATGGTGCTAAACTATTGCTTTCAACAGCTATTTCTTTATGCTGTTTGAAACAAAAAATCACACCTGATTTTGCTTCAGGCAAATCGGCATTATTTACAACCGCATACAAACCTTTTGGTGCAGCTGCAAGCTCTTTTTTATACAATTTTAATGCGGTACTCAAATCACTTTTGAAATCGGTGTATGTTAAGTCAGTAATCGATATCGCACCTGAAACATCCTCTAAGTTTAACACATCATTTTGCAGCGCTTTTAATTGATTGCGACGATATTCTAAATCATTCATTTCTTTCGATGTCGTATCTAAAATATCTTCTTCCCCAGAAGCAGAAGTATTTAATATTTTCATACGTCCTTTCACACGTTCTTCTAAATTGATATATTCATCTAATTCCATATTCGGCCAAAAGTTGACAAGTTGAATTTCTGTATTAGTTGAACCGATACGATCAATACGTCCAAATCGTTGGATGACACGTACTGGATTCCAATGAATATCGTAGTTTATTAAGTAATCGCAGTCCTGTAAGTTTTGTCCTTCTGAAATACAATCGGTCGCAAAAAGTATATCAATTTCATCTATACGTTTACTGTCCACCTTGTAGCGTTCCTTAGATTTTGGTGAAAAGTTCATTAAAATATCATTAATGTCTTTGACACGAACGCCTTTTAAGGTACATTTATTCGCTCCACTTCCGACAACTAACGCAGAATGAAGTTGTTTATTAAGTAAACGCTCTGAAAGATTATCGTACAAGTACTTAGCCGTGTCAGCGAACGCTGAGAAAATAATAACCTTTTTATTGCCTGGATTAATTGGATTTTTAATTTTTCCTTTTATTAAATTGACTAATTGTTCAAGCTTGGCATCACGTATAGTTGAAATTTGTGTTGCTTGTTGTAATAAATCCTGTAATGTGGCTAAATCGGCACGTAAATCTCCTGCCCATTTCAACGCATCAATATCATTTAATTGAATTTGTACTTTGTCACTCCCTACTGTAATCGCTTCGAGCTGTTCATCATCTAACTCCGTATCATCATATTGTTCCGAATATGTTGGCTGATTTTGAAGCTGTAATGTTTGGAGTGTATCTTCAATTCGTCCAACTAATTTTTCAAGCGTCAGTCTAAATGAATGAATAGAACTTTCTAAACGCTTGAACAAGTTCACCTTCATTAAAGCTGCTACTGCAAACTCACGGTCTGTTTGTTTAAACGTCGATTGGCCACCCTTTACTCTAGTATCATACAATTCTTCATAATACTTTCGTTTATGAGGTAAAACGTATTTCATTGGCTGATAAATACTAAAGCTCAATGACTCTAAGCGCTCATTGACTTCGTTCATATTAACAAATCGGTGTTCTGTATCAACATCGGCTTTAATAGAAAGCGGCTTCAACCGAGTTGGGAAACTACCAATATCGTTGACATTATAATATTTCTCAATGTGCTTACGACTTCGAGCAATGGTTAGTAAATCAAGCAATTGGAAGTAGTCTTGCTCAACCATATTTAAAAACTCTTCTGTCGTTCGCTTTGGCGACGGCAAAGCTGTCCAACGATTGAACGACGCTTGTGCCGTGCGTAACGTTTGCTCAATACTATCTATACCTTCTTTTTTAAGTGCCTGATCGTTATCTTCCGTTATAAAGGCAATTTGATTTTTGATATCATTCATTTTATTATTTACAGGTGTAGCTGATAATAGTAGCACCTTCGTTTTTACACCTTTTTTAATGATTTCCTGCATAAGCTTTTGATAGCGTGTTATTCGACCCTTATGCGCATTATTATTTCGGAAATTGTGCGATTCATCGATTACAACCAGGTCATAGTTGGACCAATTGATTGTGTCTAGACGTATTTCACCTGACATCCCATTTTCTCGACTTAAATCGGTATGATTTAATACATCATAGTTAAAGCGGTCTTCATTTAAAACATTTCGCTTATCATTTTGTGTGTAAACCGCCCAGTTATCACGTAGCTTTTTCGGACATAAAACTAATACACGATTATTTCGCAGCTCATAGTATTTGATGACAGCGAGTGCCGAAAATGTTTTCCCTAGCCCCACACTATCCGCTAAAATACAGCCATTATAGTTCTCCATTTTATCGATCATGCCTATTACACCATCGCGTTGGAACGGGTACAGCTTATTCCAAATGAACGTATCTTTAAAGTTCAATCCTTCTTTAAGAATATTATCCTCTGAAAGACCTTCTAAATTCTCCGTGAAAATATTATATAACGTTACAAAATAGAGCCACTCCGGCGCATTTTCTTTTTGAAAAGCATCTAGTTGCTCTAAAACTTCTGCAGTAACTTCTTTCGATTTTGTTTCATCTTTCCAAATTAGGTCAAATTCTGCAAGCAAGTTTTTTGTAACACCAAGTGTCTCTTTCATAACTGTATAGCTTGCTTGACGTTTTGAAGGAGTAATGCCTAACCCATCTGCTGTAAACTCAATTTCCGATTGAATAAAAATGTCCTCATCCATTTTGTTTTTAATCATGATTTGCTTAGGGTACGAGCTGTCTCCTAAAATCGTCTTAAACTGGGCGTGTTGATTGATCCATTCTGATAACTCTCGTGCAATTTGTTTAGACTGCATTTGATTTCTTAATGGAATTTCAAACTGGTTTCCTTCTAAATCGAGCTGCTGGCCTTTTCTTTCTACTAATTTAAATTGATGATTATCATCAATTTCTTGTTGATAAAAGGTTTGCTCTGTAAAGAGAAAGCGAAAAGATTCCCCTTTCGCTAACGCTTTTTTTAATTCCTGAAAAATATTCATACTCAATTTTGCAGAGGCCACTGCAATTTCCGAGCCTTTTTTTATTTCACCTTTCATTACTTGAACGAGTGTGTTATTCCCTTTATTATCGACTAAATCTATTTTCAAAATTCAGCACCTCTTACATTACATTTCTAATAATTGATCAAAGTAACCGTCTTTCTCATTCGGATTGATGTTGATTAATGTTCGACGATCAAGCAATAAATTTCCCCATTCACACGAAGTTTCGGAAACAAATGTACATGCATGACAGGCTGCGCCATTTGCTGACGTATGATATTCAAATTCCCCATCCGAACAGATTGGATCAGATGAACAATAGCTCATCTTTTCTAATGCACGAATAATTATGGGTAATAACTTTTCACTTTGAGCCAAGTTTGTTAATCCACCTAAACTTCCTTCTGAATCTCCAGAGGCAGTGTATATAAATGCACCATACATGTCATCGTTTGCATAAATACGTTCTTTTAAAGACGTCGTTGTATAGCCGCAATGTGCAGCTAGCTCTTGTAATAAGGCATGGCTAAACGTATGCAACAAAATTTGTCGTGGCAGAATATCTAATGGTGGCTTTTTAAATTCTTCACGCTGGGTATTATAAGCCCTTACAATAGCACTCGTAATTTGCTCAGTTTTTTCCCACTGGAGTAATTTATCTAAATTAAATTGAAAGAAAATACCTTCACCGTAATTTCGCACAGCTGGTAACCATTGAGGATCGCTTGTTATAACAACCGGCTGTGTTTTCGCTTCTTCTTCATCTGTAAATCGGTCAATATAGTCTAATCGAGTAAATTCTTTTAAAACTTGTACTTCAGGTACAGAATCCACACGGAAAATCCCATTAAAATACGGTATTAACGTTGGTGCAATATCAACTTGCTTAGATAAAAAACGCTCTTCGTTTATTTCCTCCTGTATTAGCGTGTTCCACTCTTGTTTTTTAATTGATTCATAGGTAGAGCTTTCTGTAAGCGTTATTGAGCCATCTAAATATTGCTTAATAGCAGGTATAAAGGAAGAAGGGATATTTTTAAAATTACATGCCATTTCAAGACCTGCTTCACCCATACCTAAATATGCTTTACTAAAATTTTCTTTATCTTTTTCTACTAAATATAGAACCTCAAATTCTGAGCTAGATGCTGTTAAAGGCACTTGTAAAAAACTCATAACAGAAGGTGAATAAACATTAGATGCGCCACGCAACGTCGTTTTCATTTTACAATGACATTTCTGTTTAGCAGTATTACTAATCCATGGTCGTTCCCCATGACAATCAAATAAACTATGATTCTCCCTTTCTTCAGACTTCATAATACTTCCTAAACTTTCTTTATGATTACAATGCCTGCAAATTACGTGTAAATCAGATAGAGATCCACTTGAGTCACAGGTTTTTAGCATTAGTCGTGGATTTTTAGAATGTTCTGTACAAGGTTTATTTCGATGTACCCATTCTTCATACGGAAAATCTGATAAGTGACCGTTCTCACATGCTAATACAAAACGGCTTGCATAAAGCTCCTGAATGTCTTTTTCATTTTTCAGCGCACAATAATAACAATTAGCATCACCATAATTCGTCATATTATGGCATTTCGGACAGATTTTCCATTTAGGAAACTCGACTGCTTTTATTTTTTGTTTATCGGGATTTTCATTTAAAATGCGTACATGGTCAACCCCTAAAAAGGATGTGATTCGTATGTCTTTTTCTTGAGGCGCCCTTCTTGATTGCCACTGGTCTGCTGATTTCACGATAACACTTTGAGATAAAAGTTCAACAATTGCTCCTGGTCCTGATTGGTATATTAGTTGCGAAGGTCTGATTGTTTCATTTTGTTGATTCATGATTTTAACACCTCAATTTCAATGACTGCTTCTACATTTCTTAATGACATCATTGCTGGACGAGCATCTTTTACATTCACTTCTTCATTAAAGTTTTTTAATAAGTAAGCTTTAACATATTTTGATTCTTTGTAAGCTAATGTGTCTTCAGCGTGCTTCCAAGCTAATTCTCGCCACCATTCTAATAAATCCTTTACTTCGTTTTCAATGGTTGCACCATTAGCATTATGAACTCTTTCTAAAAATTGAACGGTCGCTGTATCTACTTTATTTTGTAGTTGTACTATTTTTTTCGGACTTTGCTCAGCGTTGATTTCCATAATCGTTTGACGCATAAATCCAATAAACGTACCTGTTAACCCTTTATATAAAGCACCTTTTGCAAAAGGTGTTACACTCATAGTTTCTACATGACGGTAGAGTGCTTGATGGTATGCTTTAAAACGCTCAAAATGCGATAAATCTCTAGACCGTAGTGAATTAAGAAGAACAAATACAACGCCTGGATATTTACGTCCAACACGGCTCGTCGCTTGAATATATTCGGAAGTCGTTTTCGGTTGCCCTTGTACAAACATTGTCCCAAGTCGGTCCACATCGACACCTACTGAAATCATATTCGTTGCAAGGACGGCATCAAGAACACCTGCTTCATCTAAAGTTTTCTCCATTTGTGTTAGTAGCTGTGGAATTTCCTGTGCTTTTTTGCGGCTCGTTAATTCTTCAACGGCTAGATCATGTTCAAATTTATTTGTTGGATCTAGCATATTTAATCTTGAGTTTACTTCATCTTTAAAAGTAGTAACCATACTTGCCAATTCTTTAACCGTATTAAAATAGCCTAGCATTGTATAATATGGATCTACTTTAAACTTTGGCTCACTTCTTATTATCGTTGCATATGCACTATATGTTTGAATCGCTTGAATTTTATTACTAACTCCTGGTGCACAAATTCCTACATAGCATCGCCCTGGCTTTTCAGAAGTTGGCACCTCTTTTGAAACAAAATTATCATTTGCTTTTTGAACAGCTAATGGGAACTGCTGCATTTCCCGACCGTATAAAGCTCGAATTTGCTCATCCGCACCACTAATTGTTGCTGTTGAAGCAATTACTTTAGCTGGTCTTCCGTTATTTCTTGTTAATAGATCAGTTGCTACCTCATATAAACCTGTTAAAGAGCCTAATGGTCCTGAAATCAAATGAAGCTCATCTTGAATAATTAATTCAGGTGGTTTCAAACGATTAATACGACTGTATCCCCTTGGGATAGAATTAGTATATTTAAATCCTAACTCACGATGATACACGTTTTTATTACCAAATAGTTCATGCATATCTTGTTTCCAAGGTAACTGAGCAATTTTATCTACCGTACCAATTAACAATGTTGGTAACTTCAGATATATTGCCTCATCAACTGTATAAACAGGAATTCCGTGTTTAAATGCACATGCTTTATTAGAACAACAAATTTTCTGTGAATTTTTGTTAATTTCATACTGATCCGGCCCTAGTTCCGCCCCACACCACGGACAATTTATTAGTTGAATAGGATTGCCCGTCTTAACTTCTTTACCGTCTCGTAATTGTTCAAGCTTATCCATTGCATCCACAAATTTATTAGGAGATGAATCCTGTCCAATCCAAAGCCCTATACTAAATGGCTCTTCTCCAAATAAATTTGCATTTGGTTTACGCAGAACTTCTGCAGCACAAATTAAAGCTGCAGCTCGTTGGAATTGTTGCGTTGTTAACAAACGCAATGTGTAACGCATAAAAACTGTAATTCCAGCATACTTGTCTACTTGTTTTGGGGCTAATAATCGGCGATATGCCATGACATAAGCTGCCACACCTAAATAAGCCTCTGTTTTACCGCCCCCAGTTGGGAACCAAATTAAATCAACAATTTCTCGATCTATATGCTGTTCATCAGATATACCGGCAACATTCATAAGTAGAAATATTAATTGAAATAAACGCCATTCTCCATCTAATGTAGGTTTTATTCTCTCTCCGGTAGTACGATACGTTTGAGCTACACCTGATTGCGCTCGTTGCAAAAGCATCGCACGGTTTGCAAATTGAAACGCCAAATAATATAAGGAATTATTACTTTTTGTAACTAATGAAATTCCTTCTTCTAGACGTTCGATTGTATTTTTTACTTTTAAAATATTTTGTTCTGCTTCACTCTTTAAATAATCAGGTAGCTCATTAACTATTTTCGTTTCATGATTCAACCATAATTTATATGCTGATGGTATAACACTTAATTTTTCTTTTAAAATGTCTACAGGATATTCACTTAAATCCTTCATCTTAAATGACTGATTTTCGATCTTACAATGTTCTACATTCGGCAATTCAAAACGTGGCATCCATGTTGAATAAATCGTTGTAATATTTCCGACTGTTTTCCAATCAACCCCCACGCCATGACCGATTGCTAATTCTTCTTTGTCACGATAAAGAAGTTCATTTTGGACATGATACTGATCAGCTTTAGATGTAAATTTAGCAACATGAATTGTAGGTATATGTACTTTTAATGAGCTTTGAAACATCACTTCATCTTGTTCAGGATATTGATTTTCTCTCTTTAAACTATTCATTAAAAAAATATTTACGTGATATAAGTTATTTCTATAATTAACGGTATAACGCACTTTTCCATATTTAGATTCATTTAAATTTTCTAATGTGCCTGTTCTCTGATTTGAAAGATCAATTTTCCAATTTTCCGCTTGTGGTAAACGCTTATGTTCTTTGTCCTCATAAATAGCCCAAGAAGCTTCAATTTCTACAGTTGTTAATTTTTCAAGTTTAAAACTAATGCCCATAGTAGATGAGCGAAACAGTTTTTTTAATGTAAGTTGTTCATCTATCTTTTCTTCACTGACTTGCACATGTGTTTCTATTGCATTATCACGTTCATTTATAACATCTGATGTTGAACCAAACGGAACTAACTTCCCTGTTAAATAAAATTGCATTGGGCGTATATTCTTTCCAAGAATCTCATCTTGCATTCGTGGACCAATTAAATATGTTTCTAATTCATGAATTAATCCTTTTCGCAAAACTGTATATTGCTTCATTTGAAAATTCACCCTTCCTCTTTAGATAATTTCATTGTAGCACCTTGCATTTCTGGATAGGTAATATTTCCCGATAAAATTTCAAGTTTAATATTAAAATTAATTCATTCCTTTTAATTTCTATTTATCCCCTTAGTTAAACCACTCAAAAGCAAAAATTAGAATTTTTAATCAATTAAACTTTTATCAAAACTATACAAAAAAAATTTAAAGACATAAAAAAAGCGCCTAAACGTTGTTATCCAACGTTTATGGCACTAAGTGAAATGCAAACCATTTCTATGTATGGAGACGGTGGGAGTCGAACCCACGTCCAGAGACATCGATTACTTAAGCGTCTACGAGCGTAGTCAACATATTTGGTGTTCACTCATCCTCATGCCTGCTGACGGGCGCTTGGAGAGCTAGTCTGATGGATCTCTTCTTACGTCCTCAGACGGAAACGTAAGCGTAGCCTACTTCATTGGGCTCCTCACAGACACATAGGCGATGTCAGGAAGAGCTCGCTGCGCTTATTAGGCAGCTAGTGCTAAGTTTTGGTTAAAACTTTTAGTTTTGCCAGTTACATTTAAGTGCGTGTTAACGAGATCGCCTCTCGGCTCGCAGCCTAAGCTCGAACCATCCCTGTCGAATCCGTAACGTCCCCTTGTAAAAGGGATATACGGGATGGAAGTTCAGCTTCACTGCTTCCGTATATAACTATTATAACAATCTCATCGCTCGAAACAACTGGTGGTTTCTGTAAAAATAGCGGTGATTGTTTACTGCATAACATATTGTAGCATAATGCTTCTGCTCTCAGCAAGCCATCTGCATCAGGCTAGAATTGCTTTTGACGATCGCGGAAGGCACGTTCGATTTCACGTTTTGCATCTTTTTTCTTCAGATCTTCACGTTTATCGTATTTCTTCTTCCCTTTTCCGATTCCGATCAGCACTTTGGCAAAGCCATTTTTCAAATATAGTTTCAGAGGCACAAGTGAGTATCCCTCTTCCTTTGTCGCACCAATCAATTTGCTGATTTGCTTGCGATGAAGCAGCAGTTTTCTCGTTCTCAGCGGATCATGGTTATAACGGTTCCCCTGTTCGTATGGGCTCACGTGCATGTTATGAAGAAACACTTCTCCTCGCTCGATTTTGGCAAAGGAATCTTTTAAATTCACTTTTCCAGCACGAATCGATTTGATTTCAGTTCCTTGTAATACAAGGCCTGCTTCGTATGTTTCTTCTATAAAGTAATCATGATTTGCTTTTTTGTTTTGGGAAACAACCTTTCCCTCTCCCTTTGGCATTGGCGTACACCCTCCTTTTGACACAAACACGGTCCAAATCGTACGGATTATTTTATCAAACAATCCAGCTTTCGACAATACTGACGCCATGTGGTCAAAAAGCAAATAGAGCGTGATGCCCTATTTGCTTTTTGGCACGTTACTTTTTCTTTTTACGTTTTTGTTTCGGTGCGTTTTCAAATACGCGTTTTTTCTTTTTCTTCTTTTTACGGTTTGTGAACCAGTCACTTCCGCTTTTATCTTCTTTGCCTTTTTCCCCAGAGGCTTTTTGACCTCCACGGCCTTTTTTCGCTGGTGGATCTGTCCGTTTTTTGAACTTGAAATCTTTTGGTGATTTACGGCGAGTGCCCTTCATACCGACGATTTCAAAATCAATTGAGTGCTCATCTTTATTGACATTCACGACTTTGACAGTGATTTCGTCACCGATACGGTAGACGTTCCCTGTACGTTCACCGATCATGGCAAAGTGCTGTTCATCAAAGCGATAATAGTCGTCTGTCATGTAGCTGACATGGACAAGACCTTCTATCGTATTAGGCAGTTCAACGAATAGTCCGAAGTTCGTCACGGAACTAATCATGCCATCAAACTCTTCACCGATTTTATCTAGCATAAACTCTGCCTTCTTCAGATCATCTGTTTCACGCTCTGCATCGACTGAGCGGCGCTCCATTGTAGATGCATGATCTGCGATTTCAGGTAGCAGCTGGCCCCACTTTTCTAAGGTCGCTTCATCTGTCTTTTTCTGAATCAAATAGGTTCTAATCAGTCTATGCACGATTAAATCCGGGTAACGGCGGATCGGTGATGTGAAGTGTGTATAGAATTCCGTTGATAATCCAAAATGGCCAATGCTTTCTGGATCATACTTCGCCTGTTTCATAGAACGAAGCATCACAGTTTGAATGACAACTTCTTCCGGTTGATCCCTGACAGCATCGAGGACACTTTGAAGTGCGCGCGGGTGAATGTTCGTTGACGTCCCTTTCACAATGTAACCAAACGTCGTTACGAACTCTAAAAAGCGCTGAAGCTTCTCAGAGTTTGGTTCTTCGTGAATTCGGTAAATGAACGGAACATTCATCCAGTGGAAATGCTCTGCAACCGTTTCGTTTGCAACAAGCATGAATTCTTCAATTAATTTTTCTGCAACGGAACGCTCACGAATGACAACGTCTTTCGCTGCGCCTTCATCATCTACAAGTACTTTTGCTTCCTTGAAATCAAAGTCTACAGCTCCGCGCTCCATTCGTTTGTCACGAAGAATCTCTGCAAGCTTCTCCATCTCTTGAAACATCGGCACTAGCGGCTCATATTTGTTTAGAAGCTCTTCATCTTGGTCGACTAAAATCTTATTCACATCAGAATAGGTCATTCTCTCTGTCGTTTTGATCACACTTTGGAAAATCTCATGTTTGACGACTTTCCCGTTACGATCAATAACCATTTCACAAGACAGGGTGAGACGATCGACCTTTGGATTTAATGAACAAATACCGTTTGACAAACGATGCGGAATCATCGGAATGACGCGGTCGACGAGATACACACTCGTTCCACGTTCATAAGCTTCCTGATCAATCGGAGAATTCTCTGTGACATAATGAGAAACGTCTGCAATGTGCACGCCAAGCTTATATTTGCCATCATCCAGCTTTTGCACGGTTACGGCATCATCTAAGTCCTTTGCATCTGCACCGTCAATCGTCACAATCGTTTCATTGCGCAAGTCGCGTCTGCCTTCAAGGTCTTTTTCATCAATCGTTTCCGGTGTGTCTACTGCCTGCTGAAGTGCTTCTTCTGGGAACTCACCTGGCAGACCGTGTTTATGAATGATCGACAAAATATCAATGCCAGGGTCATTTTTATGACCGAGGATTTCAGTCACTTCACCCTCTGCACTCATTCTTCCTTCAGGGTAGCTTGTCAGCGTCACAACGACTTTATGACCTTCGACCGCACCGTTTTTAGCGGATTTCGGAATGAAGATATCGTTTGTGATTTTTTTATCATCAGGAATGACAAAGCCAAAGCTTTTCGTTTCTGTATAGGTACCGACAACCGTCTGAGTATTGCGCTCCAGAATGCGGATGACCGTTCCTTCTTTTTTCGTGCCGTTTGATTTGTGGCTGACACGAACCATGACGGTATCGCCATTCATCGCTGTGCCTAACTCATTTGGCGGAATGAAAATATCATCCTGTCCAAACTCTTCAGGCGTTACAAATGCAAATCCTTTTGCATGAGCAGACAGCTTTCCTTTTACCAAATTCATTTTTTCTGGTACACCGTAACGGTCGCTGCGCGTGCGAACGATGAGTCCTTGATCCTCCAGCGTCACAAGTGCTTTGACGAGCTCTTTATAATCATCAGGATTGGTAATCTCCATCATGACTTCCAGCTCTTGAACAGTTAACGGTTTATATGCTTCTTCTTTCATAAAAGCGAGTAATTCATCCATAAATTCTTCTTTTTGCACACTCTAACCCCCTATATATTTAAATTGACCAATCAAGTGATTCTAAGAATGCATAGACATCCTGATGAACCTTCTCCCGCTCTTTATCAAGCGTGATGACATGGCCTGATTCTTCATACCATTTCAAATGCTTATCATCTGTCTCTACTTCGTTATAAATGATATTCGCACTGTCTGTATTAATCATATGATCGTGACGTGCCTGCACAACAAAAGTAGGTGAATAGATCATGTCGACATTGTTTCTAACATCTGCAATCAGTTCTTGCAGGCTCCTCAGTGTATCCATTGGTGTTTTCTTGAACGATTCCATTTCTTGTTCAATTTTGTCCTCTGACTTACCCTCAAATTTCTTATAGTTACGGGCATAATCTAGTACACCCTGGTACATGACTTCTTCACTTTTTATGTACATAGGTGCACACATAGGTACAATTCCCTTTACAGGTACAGTGTAACCTAATTTCAATGAAAAAACTCCTCCGAGGGATAGTCCGCAAACTGCAATCTCCTCATAACCCTCATCTTTTAAGAATTGATAGCCTTCTTCAACGTCTTTCCACCAGTCAGCCGGGCCTGTATGGACAAGCTCTTCTGGCGGCACACCGTGTCCTTTATATTGAGGTGCATGGCATGTATATCCTCTATCGTTCAAATAACGGCCAAGCATTCGAACATCGGCTGTATTCCCAGTAAAACCGTGAAGAAGAAGCACCGCCTTTTCTCCACCTTTAAACGTAAATGGTTTTGGTGTAACAACTTTCATGATGTGACTTCCTTTCCTTCTGGTATGGTTTATATTTTCCACTTGTATGTATGAAACAAACACAAAAGAGTGCTGATAATAAAAAAAGGTCTGAAAAAAGATCAGACCTTCTGTTACTCGCGCTTTACACGCCTAAATATGCCAATGCAAGTGTTAAGATGAAGAAAAGCACTGACAAAATAACCGTTAAACGGTGAAGAATCAAGTCAAGGCCTCTCGCTTTTTGCTTACCGAAAAGCTGCTCGGCTCCACCTGAAATAGCGCCTGACAGTCCAGCACTTTTACTTGATTGTAGTAATACAACGATGATAAGTGCGATACTGACAATTACGAGTAATGTGATAACAAATGCGTGCATGAAAACACCTCCAGACAAACTGGTACACATAACTTTATTTTACATGAAAACAAGGTGCATGTCACGAAACATCAAAATAAAGATTTCCTATATATTGTCGACTTGATTCGTTATTTTGATACAATTTCGTTCCAAAGTGCTGGCTGCAGCATTTTTATATGCAATTTTTCGGTTAAAAACACATTTTTAATGAGTTGCTTCTTCCTTCAATAGCTGTTTTAATTCTACTAACAAACGTTCAGCTCCTTCAGGACTCAGCATCACGTTCCCATTTCCATAGCTTTTGTTGTACTTCGTCACTTGTCCCGTCAGCAGGCAGCTCTTATCTGCATCATATTTTTTCAGCATAATGGTTTGATCTTCAATGAAAATTTCTAACAGCTGCTCTTCTTTAATATTCAGTACCTTGCGCATTTCTGAGGGCAGAACAATTCTGCCGAGAGAATCAATGTGTCTGACCATCCCAGTCCTTTTCAATGACATTTCCTCCTTGATGATGATATGATGATATCACTCATTGACTTTTGTCAACATTTTCATAGTAAAATAGATCTTCAAATTTTTTATCAAAGTAATGAATCATTTTGCCAATGACAAGCTGTCCCGGTTTTCGGTGACCATTTAATACCCTGCTAAGTGTGGCAGGAGAGATGCCAATTTCATCAGCGAGCTGATTTAACGACATATCGTTCTCGATCATATACTGCATGACAAAAGCCCGCCTGATCTGAATCTTTTCGACCATCATTACAACCTCCTATGGAATCATTATGTACAACATGTAAGACTCTCACATCAAGCAGATTCATTAACTTATGTCAACACTTTTACCCCTCTGCTATTTCCTTTGGTCAATGATCATACTAAAATAAGTCATATACTGAAATGTGAGGTTCGATGTCATGAATCACTTTGGTGAACAATTACGCATTTTAAGAGAAAATAGAAAAATGTCGGTCAATCAGCTTGCCATGTATTCAGGTGTAAGCGCTGCTGGTATTTCTCGTATTGAAAATGGAAAGCGCGGTGTGCCAAAGCCTTTAACCATAAAAAAATTAGCACACGCTTTGAAGGTGCCTTATGAGGATTTAATGCTGCTTGCCGGTCATATTGAACAGGAACAAGTTCATGAAATGAAACCGAAATATGAGTCCATGTTAAAAATCTATCAAACGGCGCTTCAAAAGGATGTAGAACATCTCCCCATTTTTGACGGGGACAAATGGGAAAGGCTCTCCGCACAAGACATCAGCCAGCTGAATGAATACTTTCTCACGCTCATCAACCAAAAAAGGTGAACAAATAGCGGGGCATAAACCTAATGTACATCCACCATTAACTAATGTCAATATTTTCATGGTGCACTTATTGCCAATAGTCAACAAATCAAGTAAAATAGACATATCTAATCTATAACCATGTGAGGTTTTGCGTTAATGAACTTTGGTGCATATTTAAGAGCATTACGTGAGGAAAAGAAGCTGTCGGTGAACCAATTAGCGATGTATTCTGAGGTCAGCGCTGCCGGTATTTCTCGTATTGAAAACGGGAAACGCGGCATTCCGAAACCTCCTACGATTAAAAAGCTAGCTGGTGCGTTAAAGGTACCTTATGAAGACATGATGCAGGCTGCGGGCTATATTGAGGAAGCCGCTTCTGTCCAACAGCTTAGGGAAGATGATCTTGTTTTATCCAAAATAAAGGAAGCCGCAGCGCAATATGAACTTGGTGATCTCGAAATATTTGATGGTGACATATGGTCGACCCTTTCGAAAAAAGAAATAGAGGACCTCAACCGCTATTTGTTATTTATGTTAAACAGCCGTTCGTCCTCATAAATGTTTAAGCTTTTTGCGCCGATTTATGACAGATTTACGGTATAATGGGTTCAGATTGGAGTGAAGAAAGATGAATCAATCTGACATGTGCCCGCGGTTTGAAAAAGCAGTTGAGTTATTGAGTAAACGCTGGGTGGCACTGATTGTTTTTCAGCTTCTCTCAGGTCAGCAGCGCTTTAGTGAAATTGAGGCGGCTCTGACAAATTTAAGCGGAAGAGTATTATCTGAGAGATTAAAAGAGCTGGAGGCAGCAGGTATTGTAAAACGGGAGGTTTTTGCTGAAACACCCGTGCGCATTGAGTATTCTTTAACAGATATGGGGCGTTCACTTGCACCCGTTTTTGAGGAAATTGCGAAGTGGTCCTCTGAATGGATCACGCTTGAATCATAAACCAGCATTCGAACCGCCTGATCTTCATAAAACAACCTCCCTTACAGCGATGTAAGGGAGGTTTTGTCTTTTCAACTGCTTAAGCAGATGTGATGTTTTTTTCAGCTAACGCTTTTCTTTCTTTTTTCTTGTTTGTCGGGCTTAAATAGCGTTCGAGCCAGCCCATGACAAGGTCAGCGATAATAGCCATAAGTGCAGTTGGAATCGCACCTGCTAAAATGATGGCTGTTCCGTTTGTGGCGTTTGACCCTCTGATAATGATATCACCAAGACCTCCCGCGCCCACAAATGTTCCAATCGCTGTAATACCGATGGCAATGACCAGTGCGGTTCTTAAACCAGCCATAATGACTGATAAAGCAAGCGGTAGTTCAACCATTCTCAGCACTTGCCATTTCGTCATGCCCATCGCTTTACCTGATTCTAAATAGGCATGTTCAATGCTGACAATGCCTGTATACGTGTTTCTGATGATCGGCAGAAGCGAATACAGAAAGAGTGATAGGATGACTGTATTTGCGCCAAGTCCTAATACAAGCATCAACACGGAAAGCATCGCTAATGCCGGTATCGTTTGGATGACGTTGGTAATGGCAAAGACCCAATTGCTCAGCTTGCGGTAATGCGCGACAAAGATGCCTACTGGAATCCCGACAATCGCCGCAAACAACACCCCATACGCCGACATGAGAAAATGCCGATAAAATTCTTCTAACACATATGACCCGTTCTGCTGATAATACGTCCATAATTGCTGCAGTGTGTCCATCAGCCTTGACACCTCCCCATCTTACTCAAAGTAATTGTGTTTTTTCAGGAAATTCTTCGCAACGGTTGCTGGTTCTTGAAGCTCTCCGTCGACTTGATAGTTCAGCTCTTGCATTTGTTCTGTATCGATTTTTCCGATCAGCCTGTTGATCACCTTATCAAGCCCTGGATTTTCTTTTAAGACTTTCTCCGGGACTACTGGCGATGCATCATATGGCGGGAAGAACCGTTTATCATCTTTTAAGATTTTGAGATTGTAGGCTTTGATTCGTCCATCTGTTGAATAGGCAAGTACAATATCCATTTTTTCATTTTTTAATGCATCATAGACTAAACCAATCTGCATCGGATATGTGCTGCCAAATTTGATTCCGTATGTTTTCACAAATCCGTCATAGCCGTCGCCTTTCTTTTTGAGCCATATGTTATCGACCCCAAATCGGTAATTGGTCGCATTCTTTTTCAAATCAGAGACCGTTTCTAAATTATTTTCCTTCGCCATCTTCTGCGTCACGGCAAAGGCATACGTATTATCAAATCCATAAGAATCAAACCATTTGTAATCATAGCGTTTTTTAAATTCTTTTTGGACGATCTCCATCGCCCGCTCCGGGTCTTTTTCCGCATCCATTCCAAGCGTGCTTGTTAAATCTGTGCCTGAATATCTTGTGGCAGAAATGTCGACATCTCCGTTTTCCATTGCTTTCTGCTGCACAGTGTTGGAACCTAAGTTTTTCACAATGGTCGTCTTTTTATCAGTGTAATGTTCAATCATATCGCTAACCATATAGGCCATAATTTCTGATTCGGTAAAGTTTTGTGCTCCAATTCGCAGCGTGCCCCCTGAGGAGCCGGCTAGTCCAGGAAGTGAACAGCCGCTTATCAATAGCAAGCATCCGGCAAGCAGTGCACTGATCCATTTTGTTTTTCGATTCTTCACATAAGCCAACTCCTTATGAAACTTCCTTCAATCCTTTTAAGCCTTCAGGTGTTACTTTTTTCTCCAGCTTCATTAATGATAGGTCGATGATGACTGCTAAAATTGTGACTGGGATCGCACCCGCAATAATGAATTCCGGCTGATACAGCTGAAGTCCAATCAAAATGTAGTCACCTAGACCGCCTCCACCGATAAAGGCTGCAAGTGTTGTCCAGCCAATCAAATAAATCGTTGACGTTCTGACACCTGCCATAATGACCGGTACAGCAAGCGGGAGTTCAACAAGACGAATTTGTTCCCATGTTGTCATCCCGATTCCTTTACCGGATTCAAGCAAGTTTTTGTTCACACCTTGTACCCCGGCATACGTATTTCTTAAAATAGGTAAAACCGAATAGAAAAAGAGAGCAACGATTGCAGGTATTTTCCCAACCCCCAAAATAGGAATAAAAAAGGCAAGAATCGCTAAACTAGGGAGTGTTTGAAAGATATTCACGATACCGATGATAAAACCTGCGCCTCGCTTCATTCGTGTGAGTACCACGCCTAAAGGAACGGCAACAAGAATACCGAGCACAACAGCAATTAAGGAAATATATAAATGCTCCCACATTTTTGTGAGGAGTTCCCCACCATTTTTCTCTAGAAAGTCGATGATTTGATCCATGTGTACACCTCCCTTACTTCATTTCAGTGACAGCTGCCGGCGTATCGTCTCCCCAAATGGAGTCGTACACAACATCTACAAGACTTGCACGTGTCACTATGCCTTTTAAGTGCCCTTCTGCATCCACAACCGGTACATATTTAATGCCGCGTATTAAGATTTTCCGGACAGTGTCTCTTAGAAGTGCGCCTTCTTGTACGGTATAGAACTCTGTATTTAAAATATCACCAACGAAAGCTGCTTTTCTGCGGTTCGCATCAATTGTTTCAATATCGATATAGCCTTTTAGCACATGATGTTCATCTACTACAAGCAAGGAATCGACCCGCTTTTCTCTCATGATGTAGATGGCATCTGTTAATGTTTTTTCAACTGTAACGGTGACTGGTGACGTGTTCATCATTTGTTCTACACGTTCCATATTCGGATTTGATTGAAGCAGACGTTCTTTGCCGATGAATTCTTCTACGAATTCATTGGCTGGGTTTCGCAGAATATCGTCAGGCGTACCTACTTGGACAATCTCTCCATCTTTTAAAATCACAATTCGATCAGCTAGTTTAATAGCTTCGTCCATGTCATGTGTGACGAATACAATGGTTTTATTTAACGTTTTTTGCAGTTTCTTAAATTCTTCCTGCAATGAATCTCGTGTGATTGGATCAAGTGCGCCAAACGGTTCATCCATGAGGATCAGAGGGGGTTCCGCTGCTAGTGCGCGAAGAACACCAATACGCTGCTGCTGTCCTCCGCTGAGTTCATGAGGATAGCGCTCTAAATATTCCGGTCCCATGTCGACAAGCTTCAGCAGTTCACGCGCCCGTTCTTTTCGTTTTTCTTCCGGCCATTTTAACAGCTTCGGAACAAGTGAAATGTTTTGTGCGATGGTCATATGGGGGAACAGTCCAATTTGCTGAATCACATAGCCAATTTCTCTTCTTAATTGAACTGGATCTTTTTTCATAATGTTTTCTCCCTCGATGAAGATTTTTCCTGAGGAAGGTTCGATGAGTCGGTTGATCATCTTCATGGTTGTTGTCTTACCACAGCCACTCGGTCCAATAAAACAAATAAATTCTCCTTTTGCTATTTCTAAATCAATATTTTTGACAGCTTTTTTTCCGCCTTTATACGTCTTAGATACATTCTCTAGTTTCAGCAAATGAGACACCTCCAATTAGTCGGATCAATATTTTCAGAAAATTTACACCTTATTTATTATAGTGCAAACTTTATAAAATAAAAAGTTTACGATGTGTTTGTATTGCATAACATTTATTTAAAATTTTCAGTTAACGGCCCGATAGATAGAGATCTCTCCTTTTTCCTCCAAATTACGAGCAAATACTCAATATTTATTGTTTTCATCAACAAACAGGTATATGATATATTGTGTTACAAATTGTCAGTCGTGAAGGGATGAATCGGGGAGTGGACAAGCTAGCGTTAGGCGCCATTCAAAAAGCACAGGATCATTATATTGAAAAAGCTGCCGAGAACATGAATGCCTTTGGTCTTTCTTCTACAGTGGGTAGAGTGCTTGGTATCATTCACATGAACCGTAAACCAATGACGCTTGGGGAGCTATCAGAGGCGACAGGCATGAGCAAAACGAGAATGAGTCAAGTCGTTCGAGAAATGCTTGATTTGAATATTGCGGAAAAGGTTTATGAAAAAGGAATACGTAAAGATCTATATGACGTTGAGCAAGATCAATATCAAACGTTTATTTCCTTGTTTGCAGCCAATTGGTCCCGAGTTGTCAGCAAAAACCGCAAGGCACATAAGAAAACGTGCAAGGAATTGCTGGAGCTGCTTGAACAGGACGACCTGCCAGAAGAGACAGAGGATAAAATCAATCTGCTTCTTTCAGAAATCAAGGAAAGTCTTGATTACTATGATTGGATTAGCCGCTTAATTGAATTCTTTGAAAGTGAAGAAGTGTTTAAGCATGTGCCGAAACCTTAAAAAAAGCTGTTTTATTTTACATCATTGTAGAAAAAACAGCTTTTTTATATACACTTATTGCATAAACATTGGAAACATCCCTTTTAAGCCTGCGCCGATCATCTCAACTGCCACTACAGCAAGAATTAATCCCATTAACCGCGTCACGACATTCATCTCTGTTTTCCCCATTTTCCGCATAATGAAACTTGAATAATGAAAGGCATAAAAGGTCATTGCCAGAACGATGACAATGCCAATTACAATCGCAAACATGTGAAGCATCACTTGACTTCCCGGGGTTAAGCTCATCACTGTAGCGATTGTACCAGGACCAGCGATGATCGGGATCGCCAGCGGCGTAACGGAGACATCCGCTTTCTCTTTGCTTTCTGCCTTTTCTTCAGAATGTGGATTTTGGACATGTGACTCCTTTGCATTCAGCAAATTGTAAGCGATACCAAAAATAAAAATACCTCCAGCGATGCGGAGTGCATGAATATCGATCCCAAACAATTTGAAGATAAGCCTGCCTGCCAATAGAAAGGCAATCAGAATGATGAAAGAGACCACAATGGCTTTTTTGGCTGTCTGAGAGCGTTCTTTCTCTGTATATCCCTCTGTTAAGGTGATAAAAAGAGGCACGTTTCCAATGGGATTTGATACAGCAAATAATGAGACCACGACATGAATCATAAAGGAAATCAACAGACACCCTCCTTTTTTCATAGTGTCTGCCAATCTGATGTGAATATTCCCTTGTGATGTTAAAACCTGTATATATTTAACCGATGTTAATAGAGGTTTTATTGAAAGGGGAATCACACATGAAGAAAACAATCACTATCGTCCTTCTATCTGTTGCGGTTTTAGGCGCAGCCGGCTGGATGGTTTGGCAGCAGCAGACCATCAAAGCAGCAGAGGAAAAACATCAGCAAGAAAGCAAAACGAACACTGAGCAGCTTTCGCAGTTAAAATCAGATCAAGCGGATATGAAGCATGAAAACGAAGATCAAAAAAAGAAACTGTCGACCATGTCGAAAAAGCTCAAAAACGAAAAGAAAGCCTATCAAAAAGAAGTCAAGCAGCGAAAAGCGCTTGAGGCAAAAATTGACCAGCTTCAAAAAGAGCTGACAGCAGCGAAAGCCACTGCTCAAGCGAATAAGCAGAGAGCACAGGCTGCAAGGAAACCAACTGTCAAAAAAGACCCAAATGTCACCCACAATCCGCCCTCACAATGGGTACAGGATCAATATGATTGGGGTGTGAAACAAGGGTATATTAAAGAATAGAAAGGATGAAAAAACATGATACACATTCGGCCATTGTCAGGTGATCAATCTGTCCCTATGGATCTTTTACTCTTAGCTGATCCTTCCAAGGAAAAGGTTCTTACTTATGTGCAATCCGGCTCTTGTTATGCCGCGTATCATGAACAGGACGTGATTGGCGTCTATGTGCTTTTATCTCTGTCTCAGCAGACAGTCGAAATCATTAATGTCGCCGTGAAGGAATCATGGCAAGGAAAAGGAATTGGGAAGCAGCTGATCCGCCATGCCATTGATGAAGCGAAAGCCGCAGGTTTTCACACAGTTGAAATCGGCACAGGCAACTCGAGCATTCAGCAGCTCGCACTTTATCAGAAATGCGGCTTCCGCATGACATCTATTGACCACGATTTCTTTCTTAAGCATTATAATGAACCGATTTTTGAAAATGGCATTCAGTGTATGGATATGGTACGGCTGTCACTCACTTTGCAAGCAGACTGATGTTTTGTTCCGTCTGCTTTTTTATGTTCTGCGCTTTTTTACCACATGCTTCACATATTGAATGAAGAAATAAAGGACGGCGCCAGCTAAAAAACAGACCACACATCCAAAGAGCGTCGCCTCTGAGCTGAATTGATACTCTTCAATTTTCATGATATAAAATGGCATGCCAAACAATGTTGGGCTTGATTCAACATGATTGACCTCTAGCAGCAGTAAAAAAACAGGGGTCATAAACACAGCAAATACATACAGCATCGCAAGTGTTATACCGCTGGAAAACGAATGAAATACTTTGATCATCTCTTTCTCTCCTTCATCTCTTTTAAACTGGCTGTGATATTTTTCCCGTCTGGACAAGCTGGATGCAGCATCACCGTATTTAGTAAAGAAAAAAACAGCAGCTGATGACTGACCGGATGCTTCCATATCATAAAAAGCAAAATCGAACAAAGCACCGGAAAGAGCGGCCCTGCAAGTGCCACCATCATATTGAAGCTCGGCCGGCCAAACGTTTCATGGACAACCGCCACATGCTTCCGATCAATCGTTATCACAAAATCAAAGAGCGGCCTTTTTTCGAATTTGTTACACACCATGACCATTAGTATATGACCGAGTTCATGTATCACCACAACCGCTAGGAAACTGCACACAAGTTCTATCATCGCAAGACAGGCCTCTTTAACATGACAGCATATATACAGATAAAGAATGCAAGTGAACCTAGCAGATAGGCGGTGGCGAGAAGATACACATCTGATGAAAGCCACTTCAATAAAAGCATATCGATGAAGCTGAATACAGCAATCATCATCACGATGACAAACAGTTTATTGAACTCACTGATCTTCACGATAAACCCTGTACAGGCCGCCATGGCAGTGATCAACAAAATGGACAAACTTGCGAGGCCATGCCCTTCACTTTCAATGCCTATCACCATAGATGCAAGCCAAATAAACACAAAATATGTCAACAAATTAATAGCGTAATAAAATAAAATTCTAGACAATAAATAAGCACTCTTTGATGTATTTAACATAAAAATAGCCCTTTGATTCATATGATATTCTCTGCCAATCATCAGCGGAAGCATGATCAATATTTCCTTTAATGCATACTGCACAATAAAGGCATACAGCCAGCCGGTTTCTACCGGTGTAAAAACAAATGGCAGCCCCGCCGTCAAACAAACGAGAAATAAAAACAAAATGCCCTGTTCTTTAAAAACAGCTGACCGGCTGAAATAGACCAATTCCTGCCGCAGGTGCGTCAGAAAGGAAGATTGCGTTCTGATTTTCTTGTAAGAAAACGACTTTACCTCTGTTTTCAGCTGCAAAAACATCCGATGGACATAAGAAGCCGCTAACCCCTTCAGCCATAGCCAGCCAGCGCTTAGAAGGATCACCAGAAATATGAGATAGACTGATGGCCATACACGGATCATCTCCATTGCTTTTTTCAAAAGGAGAAACACCAATAGATTCAGCACCGCAAAGCCTAGCGTTTGCAGCAGCAAATGCTCTTTTGTTTTAGATACGAAATGGCTCACAGCAATCCGCATCACCATCCAAGAAGCAAGTGCAAGCAGCGCCAGTACACAGCAAGTCATGCATACAGCCGTTATCCAATACAAAGATGGCGTAACACCGCTGATCAAAAGGCCTAAGACAATCGGTAAAAAAAGCAGTCCTACCATGAGAAAACAAAAGAGCATCGGAAAGAAATACACACAAAGGACAAATGGCACACTTTGTATCGCACTATTCAAAAAGTAGAATTGATATTCCTGTCGCTTTAATTTATTGCGGGATAACAAAATAGCTGCGCCTAAAAGTAGAAGCGTCATTTTCATCAATTGGAGGTATAGAGCAGCCGGCTCACTTTCTCCTGCCTGCATGAAAAAGCGCAGGCTGATAACGACGTATATCGCGTACATGAGCAAGAAAAAAGCCGCGGCTGCGAGAAGCTGTATAGGGTACTTTTTTGCGAGCTGCTTTCCTTTCGTTGTCAGCATTCCCCATTCTATTTTATGAAGAAAGTGTCGTGTCCAGATCATTGAGTAACCTCTCCACCTGCATATAGTAATCTCGATTCACTTCTTTATAAATCTCTTCAAGTGCCTGATGAGGAAATGTCTGATTCGTTTCTTGGCGGGACATATCCAGTTTGACGTCCCCATTTCTTAAGATCATGAGATGGTCATAAAGCGTATCACCAAAGCTCAAATGATGGGTTGAAATGAGAATGCCAGCGCCTTGATTTCTCAGCTTCATGAGCACCTTTTTTAAGATGATCATCATATCTGGATCAAGTCCGTTCGTTGGCTCGTCGAACACATAATAATCACATGGCCTGAGGAGCTGGGAAATGATCTGCGTTTTCTTTTGATTGCCATGAGACAGCTGAGCGATAGGCTGATCCATATATGAACCCAGCTCAAACAGTTCGATGAACGTCTCCTCCCGTGTGACATCTTTCTCATTTGGCAGCTGAAGTAATTGAAAGTATTCCCTCGGTGATAAATAATCGAACAACGAATGCTCGTCAGGAATATAGGAAACATGTTTTTTCAACAAGGAGATATGTTCTGAGGATTGAAGGTTCAGCTGTTTACCGTGTAAAGTGACGCATCCTATAAATGGTGTCAGCCCAAACATGGATTGGATCATCGTCGTCTTTCCCGCACCATTATGCCCCAAAAGCAGCAGCATCTGCCCTTTCTCGACATTCATTTGAATATTACGGAGAGAGAAGGTGCGGCTATATGTTTTTTCTTTTAATCGTAATGTCAGCATCATATCCCTCCGTTTGTTTCAAATAGAACAGATGACCTTGCATCTGTTCTCATCCCTGTTAAAAACCGCACTGGATTTTAACGTACATGCCTAATAATTTGAACTCTCCTAAAAATTTCGAGCCCCGTCCAAAGGTCTTGCATGCCCAAATCAATGCTCCAAGTGAAATAATGCCTAATATAGCGGCAAGGACATAAATCCAAAATGCGTTTTTCTGTACATTCTTAGAAGTTAAAATTCGTTGCTTCCTTTCATCATATGCCGCCAATAGGTGAAGGACATACATATACACACCTACTGGAAAACGAAGGCTAAAAGGATTCAGCATCTCATCACCCCCTAATATATGTAAAATGATACCACCTCCTTACAGAAAGCATAAGTTCATTTCAGATCATATTTTTAGTCGATTTTTCATGATTTAGTGCTTATAAATGGAGAGGATTTTGGCTTCTTCTCTAACTGAAGGAGGATTTTTTACAGAAATAGGATAAGCCAAATGAATTAGCCACCGGATTTTCGCTCAACACAAAAAAAACGCTGCGTCCCGCTCTCATGAAAGAGCGGAACGCAGCGCATAGCTGACATTATTTATTCAAGTTATAGAATGTTGCAATGCCGTGATATTGTGCTGTTTCAGCCAATTGATCTTCGATGCGAAGTAATTGGTTGTATTTCGCCACACGGTCCGTACGAGACGGAGCACCTGTTTTGATTTGTCCAGCGTTTGTTGCAACAGCGATGTCTGCAATCGTGCTGTCTTCAGTTTCACCAGAACGGTGAGAGATAACAGCTGTGTATCCTGCGCGTTTTGCCATTTCGATTGCATCAAATGTTTCAGTTAATGTACCGATTTGGTTTACTTTGATCAGGATTGAGTTACCAACACCGTTTTTGATTCCTTCAGATAGCTTCTTCGTATTTGTAACGAACAAGTCATCTCCTACTAGCTGAACCTTGCTGCCAAGGCGCTCAGTTAATAGTTTGTGACCTTCCCAGTCGTTTTCATCAAGGCCGTCTTCAATAGAGATGATTGGGTATTTCGATACCATATCTTCATACCAGTCAACCATTTCAGCAGATGTTTTCACAACACCTTCGCCTGATAAATGATATTTACCGTCTTCTTTGTTGTAGAACTCAGAAGATGCAGCATCCATTGCAAGCTTCACTTCTTCACCTGGTTTGAAGCCAGCTTTTTCGATCGCTTCAACGATTGTTTGAAGTGCTTCTTCGTTAGAACCAAGGTTTGGAGCGAATCCACCTTCGTCACCTACAGCTGTGTTTAAGCCTTTTGCGCTTAATACAGATTTCAGGCTATGGAAGATTTGAGCGCCCATGCGAAGTGCTTCACGGAAGTTCGGTGCACCTACAGGCATGATCATGAATTCTTGAATGTCTACGTTGTTATCCGCATGCTCTCCGCCGTTGACGATGTTCATCATCGGTACTGGAAGCGTTTTGGAGTTGAAGCCACCAAGGTATTGATACAGTGGAATTTGTAAGAAATCAGCAGCCGCACGTGCTACAGCGATAGATACACCAAGGATTGCGTTTGCGCCTAATTTCCCTTTGTTTTCTGTTCCGTCAAGTTCGATTAACATTTTGTCAATCGCTACTTGTTCTGTTACATCAAAGCCTAAAAGCTCTGGTGCAATGATTTCATTTACGTTGTTTACAGCTGTCAGAACACCTTTTCCAAGGTAACGGTCTTTGTCTCCGTCACGTAGTTCTACTGCTTCATATTCACCAGTAGAAGCACCACTTGGAACAAGCGCACGGCCAAAGCCGCCAGATTCTGTGTAAACTTCTACTTCAACTGTTGGGTTACCGCGAGAGTCTAATACTTCGCGTGCATATACGTCAACAATGTATGGCATGTTTAATTTCTCTCCTTTTGAATCAATTTTTTTATTTCTGAATTAATGATGTTCCTGTCATCTCTTTTGGTTTTTCAAGACCAAGTAAGTCTAAAAGCGTTGGAGATAGATCGGCTAAAATACCGCCTTCTCTAAGCGTCGCACCTTTTTTCGTCACGATGACTGGTACAGGATTCGTTGTATGTGCAGTATGCGGCTTTCCTTCTTCGGTAATGAGCACGTCTGCGTTACCGTGGTCTGCCGTGATGATGGCATGTCCGCCTTTTGCCAGGATTGCGTCGACTACAGCTCCTAAGCACTCATCTACTGCTTCAATAGCTTTGATTGTTGGCTCAAGCATACCTGAATGACCAACCATATCCGGGTTAGCAAAGTTCAGAATGATCGCATCATGCTTGTCAGCATTGATGTCTGCAACAAGTGCATCCTTTACCTCATAAGCGCTCATTTCCGGCTTGAGGTCATAGGTTGCCACATCTGGTGAATTGATTAAGATGCGGTCTTCACCAGGAAATTCTTCTTCACGTCCACCACTCATAAAGAACGTCACGTGAGGATATTTCTCTGTTTCAGCAATCCGCAGCTGTTTCAATCCGTTTTGAGAAAGCACTTCTCCTACTGTGTTATCCAAATTCACTGGTTTGAAGGCAACATAGCCATCAACCGTTTCACTGAAGTGTGTGAAGCAGACGAAGTGTAAATTCTTCGGATGAGCTTCTCCGCGGTCAAACGAGCGGAAATCTGCATTTGTGAAAGTGTTCGAGATTTGGATGGCACGGTCTGGACGGAAGTTATAGAAAATCACAGAGTCACCGTCGTTTACTTTGGCAACCGGCTCACCATTTTCTCTCGTAATGACAGATGGAATAACGAATTCATCGTAGATTCCATTTTCATAGGAGTCATCAACGACATCATAAATGTTTTGATAACTTGGACCTTCACCATATGCCATCGCACGGTACGCTTTCTCCACACGATCCCAGCGTTTGTCACGGTCCATTGAGTAATAGCGTCCAGAAAGTGTTGCCACTTCACCGACACCGATTTCTTTGATTTGTTCTTCCAGCTGTTTTAAGTATACTTTGGCTGTCTTCTGACCAACATCACGTCCGTCCAAGAAGCCATGAATGTATACCTTTGTTAAGCCTTCTTTTTTCGCCAGCTTCAGCAGGGCAAAAAGATGCTGGATGTGACTGTGCACACCGCCGTCTGACAAGAGTCCAAATAAATGAAGCGCCTTGTCATTCTCTTTTGCATAAGTCATTGCATCTAGGAACGTTTCGTTTTTCTCAAATTCCCCTTCACGGATGGCAACATTCACCCTTGTTAAGCTTTGATACACAATGCGTCCTGCACCGATGTTCAAATGCCCAACTTCAGAGTTCCCCATTTGACCTTCTGGGAGGCCTACTGCCTCACCTGAAGCCGTTAAGGTTTGATGCGGAAATTCGTTCCAGTAGCGGTCAAAGTTCGGTTTTTTTGCTTGTGCGACAGCGTTACCGACTGTTTCGCCTCTTAAACCGAACCCGTCTAAGATGATTAATGCAGCTGGTTTCTTACTCATATTGACCTTCCTCCAATAATTGAACGAAAGACTGAGGTTCTAAGCTTGCGCCGCCTACCAAAGCACCGTCAATATCGGATTCTGCCATATATTCTTTAATATTTGCCGGCTTCACGCTTCCGCCATATTGAATGCGAAGGCTGTCTGCCGCTTCTTGACCAAATTCGCTTGCAACGGTTTTGCGGATGTGTGCGCAAACGTCGTTTGCATCTTTCGCTGTAGAAGATTTTCCTGTACCGATCGCCCAGATTGGCTCATATGCAATCACAGATTCAGCGACTTGCTGCTTCGTTAAACCAGCTAGTGCTTTCTTCACTTGATCAGCGACAAGTTCATTTGTTTTGCCAGCTTCACGCTCTTCAAGCGTTTCACCTACACAAATGATTGGAACGATGCCATGCTTGAATGCAGCATGTGCTTTTTTGTTCACTGTTTCATCTGTTTCAGCAAAGAATTCACGGCGCTCTGAATGCCCAATCACTGAATAGCCGATGCCTAAATCTTTTAGAGCAGCAGGGCTGATTTCACCAGTGAATGCACCATTTTCTTCAAAGTGCATGTTTTGTGCACCAATTTTAAGGTCTGTTCCGTTTGAAAGGCTGTTTAACTTTTCAAGGAAAAGAGCTGGCGCACAGACAATGGATTCCACTTTGTCAGGAGATGGAATAGATGACTTGACTTCTTCAACGAAGCTGACTGCTTCGCCAAGTGTTTTGTTCATTTTCCAGTTCCCAGCTATAATTGGTTTTCTCATGATTGACACTTCCTTATAGCAGTTTTGGTCTTATTTATCGTTTAATGCAGTAACACCAGGAAGTTCTTTGCCTTCCATAAATTCAAGTGAAGCGCCGCCGCCTGTAGAAATATGGCTCATCTGATCGGCAAGACCAAATTTCTCAACAGCTGCTGCTGAATCTCCACCGCCAATGACAGAATATGTATCTTTTGCTTCTGCCAGTGCTTCTGCGATAGCTTTTGTTCCTTTAGCGAATGCATCGATTTCAAATACACCCATTGGTCCGTTCCAGACAACAAGTTTGCTGTTTTTAATAACGTCAGCATACTTTTCTCTTGTCTCTGTTCCAATATCAAGTGCTTCTAGATCACTTGGAATTTCAGAGATTGGCACAATGCTTGTATTCGCATCATTTGAAAAGTCGTCGGCTACCAGAACATCTGTTGGAATCAGGAAGTTCACGCCTTTTTCCTTTGCACGGTCCATAAAGGATTTCGCTAAATCTACTTTGTCTTCTTCTAATAGAGATTTCCCTACCTCGTGGCCAAGTGCTTTCACAAATGTGTAAGCAAGTCCGCCGCCGATGATGAGGTTGTCCACTTTATCAAGAAGACTTTCAATCACACCGATTTTATCCTTTACTTTTGCGCCGCCGATAATCGCTGTAAATGGGCGATCAGGGTTTGAAATGGCTTTTCCTAAAACCTCAAGCTCTTTTTGCATGAGGAAGCCTGAAACAGCCGGAAGATAAGCTGCAATACCAGCTGTCGATGCATGTGCACGGTGTGCAGCACCGAACGCATCATTGACATACACATCGGCTAAATCAGCAAATGCTTTTGATAATTCAGGATCGTTCTTTTCTTCACCAGGATAGAAACGAACGTTTTCAAGCACTAGCACATCTCCTTCTTTTAAGTCAGAGATTTGCTTTTTCACGTTGTCGCCGTAAGCTTCATCTGCTTTTTTCACTTCTTTTCCAAGAAGCTTTTGCAGACGTTTTGCCACAGGTGTCAGACGCAGTTCTTCAGTAACTTGACCCTTCGGACGACCCAAATGACTAGCTAGCAGTACCTTTGCGCCTTGTCCTGTTAAATACTCAATTGTTGGTAATGCTGCGCGGATACGAGTATCATCCGTCACTTCTCCGTCCTTCATCGGAACGTTAAAATCTACGCGGCAGAACACAACTTTACCTTTTACGTCAATGTCTTTTACTGATTTCTTATTCATGCTCGTCAGGAGATCCTCCTTTATTCTGGTTTCCTTACGCATTGGACAAGACTCTCTTTATCCTTTTCCCATTTTGCCCTCATCAAAACGAGAAATCGTGCAGAACGGATAAAAACAGAGAAAAAGGGAAAGGGATGCTTCCCCTTCCCTTGTCCGTCTTCATTATATCGTGTCTCTAGGAAAGAACCAAGTGAGTTCCTTCAGTGTGAGAAATTAAAGACCTTGTTTTGCAATGTAAGCTGCAAGGTCAACAACGCGGTGAGAATATCCGCTCTCGTTATCGTACCAAGAAATCACTTTCACCATGCTGCCTTCCATTACCATTGTAGAAAGAGCATCGATTGTTGAAGAGTTTGCATTACCATTGTAGTCACCAGATACTAATGGCTCTTCGCTGTAGCCAAGGATTCCTTTAAGTTCTCCTTCAGCTGCTTCTTTAAGTGCTGCATTTACGTCTTCAGCTGTTACATCTTGGTTTAATTCAGCCACAAGGTCAACTAAAGAAACGTTAGGTGTTGGAACACGCATAGCGCCACCGTTTAATTTACCTTTAAGTTCAGGCAATACAAGTGAAACAGCTTTCGCAGCACCTGTAGAAGTTGGGATGATGTTTTCCGCAGCTGCACGAGCACGACGGTAGTCTTTGTGCGGAAGATCAAGAATTTGCTGGTCATTTGTGTATGAGTGAACAGTTGTCATCATACCGCGTTTGATACCAAATTTATCGTTAAGTACTTTTGCAAATGGAGCTAAGCAGTTTGTCGTACAAGATGCATTAGAGATGACATCGTGGCTAGCTGCATCGTATTTGTCTTCGTTTACACCCATAACGATTGTGATATCTTCTTCGTTAGCAGGAGCAGAGATGATGACTTTTTTAGCGCCAGCTTCTAAGTGTTTCGCAGCGTCTGCACGTTTTGTGAAGAATCCAGTAGATTCAACAACGATTTCTACGCCTTGTTTACCCCAGCTTAATTTCGCAGGGTCACGCTCAGCTGATACTTCGATTGTTTTACCGTTCACTACTAAGTTTGTACCGTCTACAGAAACCTCTGCATCTAGTTTTCCGTGAACAGAGTCATATTGTAAAAGGTGTGCAAGCATGTTAGCATCTGTTAGATCGTTAACCGCTACTACCTCAACTTCAGGATTATTTAATGCTGCACGAAATACGTTACGTCCAATACGTCCAAATCCGTTAATACCGACTTTTACTGCCATGATGTTTCCTCCTTTTATAGGTCACAATGTTTTATATTGAGGGATCAATTGACTCCCTTAATAACTCTTTTGCGGCTCCTTCGTCTGTGACGAGAACCGTTCGGCGCGGTTTTTTGAAATAAGCTTCAATCGCCCCCGCCTTTGATGATCCACCTGCAACAGCAATGATGTGTGGAATGCTTTCTAGATCATCTAGCTGCATACCGACGGAGTGCACTTTGTGTACGACCTCACCATCACGATTAAAGTAATAGCCAAAGGCCTCTGTCACTGCGTCATGCTCATCAATCTTTTTTAAATCTTCAGCTGGTGTATTTCGTCTCATCGCCATTGTTTTTGCTTCACCAATACCATGAATAAGCATCGTGGACGATTTAATCGTTTGAAGCACTTCTTTGACGGACGGCTCTTCAATAATGGAAGAGTAAGCACCTTCTGACAGCTGCCCTGGAACAAACAGCAGTTTGTAAGTACCGGAAGCTTTTTCAGCCATGTGGGCACAAATGGTGTTTGCCTGATTTTTTACATTCTCCCCAAGACCGCCTCTCGCAGGGACAAACATCATATCGCGGTTTTTGGCATCAGGGGTCATCATTTCGGCAACGGCTTCCATCGTCGTTCCGCCAGTGACGGCGACGATATTATTTCCAGTAAACCTTTTTTTCATGCATTGGACAGCAGCTCTTCCCATTTCTTGCTTCACCCACGGGGATTCGTCACTGTCACCAGAAACGATCATGACTTCTTCCAGGCCTAACTTTCTCTTTAATGTATTTTCCAAAAAGGTTAAACCTAAAACGTCCTTCATCATTCCTTCAAGCATTTCAAGCAAAGCGTGACCCTCACTCGTCAGCATCATGCCGCTCGTTTTGACATCCAGCAGATTTTGTTCTTTTAAAAACTGAACTTCAGCACGTAAGATGCGCTCGCTGAGACCAAGACTCGTCGCAAGGCTTCTGCGGCCAATTGGTTCAGCTAATCTGATGTACTGCAAAATGTCGTAGCGTTTTTGCATAACAATGAGAAGATCTGGCAATAATTTTTTTTGAGCTTCCAATAAATGATTCATGGCTAACGACCCTTTCTTTTCACGTTGGACCAAAAACGTCCCACTGTGACAAAAAACGTCCCGCCACAGCCAAAAAAAATCAATCCCTGCTTTCTTTAATTATTTTAACAGGATAATCTTGCATTTTCAACTCTTACAAACACATTTAGACAAAAAATAGACACATTTTCACCGATAACCTGCTTGTCATCAAGGTTCTTGCTATGATATTTCTTTTCAAAATATTTATTTTCTTTTATATAGAATGTATTCACGATGCAAAATGTGCATGCTGGTGAGATCAGCATGCACATTTTTTTCAGGATTTGCTTATGTTTTTGTGATGGTTCCAAACTGTTTTGCCTCTTCTTTCGGTTTGATTTTGAGATAATAAATGATGTAACAGGCAGCCATGAACGGAATTCCGCAATAAAGACCGATCCGCTGATCCTCGATAAAAAACAAGCTGATGAGGACAATGCCAAATGCGATAAAGCCTGCTAATGGGACAAATGGATAGAGCGGTGTTCGGAAGACGAGATCCTTTACATCTCCGCCCGCCTTTATGAATTGTTTTCTAAAGAAATACTGGGACAAGCAAATAGACATCCACACCACAACAAGAACCATACCAGAAATAGAAATGAGCCACACATACACCGTTTTTGGTGCCACAACACTTGTCAGCAGAGATAGTGCAGATACGCCCATTGTGACCAATAGTGCATTGATCGGAATTTTACGCTTGGACAGCTTTTTCGTAAAGTCAGGTCCTTTCCCGTCTTTCGACAGTGCCCAAAGCATACGTGATGATGCATATAATCCAGAGTTTGCTACAGATAAGACCGCTGTGATGATGATAAAATTCATGATATCTGCAGCATACGGTATACCGACCTTGTCCAGCACGACGACAAACGGGCTGTCGACGGTGCCTGCTGTCTGCCACGGAAGAAGTGCGGCCAGAACCGCAATGGATAAAACGAAAAAGACCATCGTTCTCCAAATAATATTTCGTATAGATCGCGGCAATGTTTTTTCAGGGCTTTCACTCTCTCCTGCGGCAATCCCTACAAGTTCTGTTCCTTGAAAGGAGAAATTGACCGTGACCATGGTTAATAAAATAGCAAAAACGCCGTTAGGAAATAGTCCGCCATGATCCGTCAAATGACGAAATAGAGGAGCTGGTTCTCCATCTTTCAAATGAATCATTCCGAAAATTGCGCCAATTCCAATGATAATAAATAATAGGATGGCAGCGACCTTAATGGCTGAAAACCAAAACTCGGTTTCAGCGAAGCTGCGAGCTGAGATGGCATTCACGGCAAATAAAATCACGCTAAACGCAAGACACCACAGCCAAACAGGGATATCTGGGAACCACCTTTGGAGCAAAATGCCTGCTGACGTAAACTCCAGTCCTATTGTACATGCCCAGCTAAACCAATAAAGCCAGCCGATCATAAAGCCTGTGGACGGACCTATATATTTGGTTGCATACTCCTGAAAGGAACCCGCTGTCGGCATCGCCACTGCTAATTCTCCAAGACAGAGCATCACCAAATACATTAACAATCCGCCAATGATAAAGGATAGAATGGCTCCCCCGGGTCCAGCCTGATGGATAATGAGTCCTGACCCAAGGAAAAGACCAGTACCAATGACGCCGCCTAAGGCAATCATAAAGAGATGCCTGCTTTTCATGGAACGTTCTAGTTCATTATGCTGTTCTTGGTTCAAATCCGCTTCCCCACTTTCACTCTTCTATTCATCATCCTTTGACAAAATTCGCTGTTCGTTGAAAGAGAAAGGGAGAAAGTGAAGGTTTCTCCCCCTTTGACATTTATGCTTGAAATAATGCTTCAATATGACCAATCGCCCAGTCTAAATCTTCTTTAGATATCGTGAGAGGCGGTGCAAAGCGGATGACGGTCTCATGGGTTTCCTTACATAACAGCCCTGCTTGTTTCAGCTTTTCACAATAAGGTCTCGCTGCCTCTGTCAGCTCCATGCCGATAAATAATCCGCGGCCGCGCACTTCTTTGATGACAGGACTTTGAATGCGCGTGAGTTTGTCTTTTAAGTATTCGCCAAGCTCCATAGAACGCGCTGCAAGGTTTTCGTCGATTAAGACATCCAGTGCAGCCAGCGATACCGCACACGCAAGAGGATTTCCGCCGAAGGTAGAGCCGTGAGATCCAGGGTTAAACACACCTAATATATCGCGGTTTGCGACCACACACGAGATTGGGAATACACCGCCGCCTAAAGCTTTCCCTAGAATCAGCATATCTGGCTCAATGTCTTCCCAGTCACATGCAAACATCTTTCCTGTTCGCGCTAATCCAACCTGAATTTCATCCGCAATGAACAGCACATGTTCCTTTTCACAAAGCGCCTTCGCTTCCTTCAAGAAGCCTTCTGGCGGCATGACAATTCCCGCTTCTCCTTGAATAGGTTCGATCAGAAAAGCCGCAGTTTGTGGTGTGATGGCTTCACGTAACGCTTCAATATCTCCATAAGGAATCAATTTAATGCCTGGAAGCATTGGACCGAAACCTCTTTGATATTCTGCTTCAGAAGAAAGGGAAACAGCCGTCATCGTTCTGCCATGGAAGTTACCGACGCACGCAATGATTTCTGCGCGATTGTCTTCGATTCCCTTGACGTCATAGCCCCAGCGTCTTGCTGCTTTGACAGCTGTTTCTACAGCCTCAGCTCCAGTATTCATCGGGAGTGCCATCTCTTTATTCGTCAGTTGACAAATTTTCTCATACCAAGGACCAAGCTGATCATTGTGAAAAGCTCTTGAGGTCAGTGTTACCCGGTCTGCCTGTTTTTTGAGCGCCTCAATAATGCGGGGATGGCGATGCCCTTGGTTCACTGCGGAATATGCACTCAGCATATCCATATATCGATTGCCTTCAGGGTCTGTCACCCAAACCCCTTCAGCCTCTGAAATCACAATTGGCAGCGGATGATAGTTTGCCGCACCGTATTGTTCGGTTTGTTGAATCAATTCATTTGTCTGTTTCATCGTCTATTCCTCCTTCTATAAGCTAGCCTCTTTTTCATTAGGTTCATCTACACACATATGATATGCAAGGATCGTGCCAACTTTCTGCCTGCATTATGGCGGTGATTGATCTGGTTTTTTATGCAAAATATTTTTGCATCTGCCAAATTTTTTAGAGGAAACCGCAAAATTTTTCATGTAAAATAGAGGTAACGTCTGGAGGTGGCGCAATGAAAGAAGATTCGTATACTGCAAAGCTCGAAAATGAGATTGATCTGTATAAACAAATGCTCGATTTAATAGATGTCGGGGTTCATGCAATTGACGAGAATGGCAACACTGTTGTCTATAATAAAAAAATGATGGAGATTGAGTCTTTGAAACGCTCTGATGTTCTCCATAAAAATGTATTAGACCTCTTCGTCTTCCAAGACGACATGCACAGTACGCTTGTCCAAGCGCTGCGTACTGGGAAACAAACCGTTCATGCAAAGCAGACGTATCATAATTACAACGGAAAAGAAATCACAACGATTAATCATACATACCCGCTCGTTCGAGACGGCCTCATCCAAGGAGCGGTTGAAATTTCGAATGATGTGACCAAGCTGGAACGGCTGATCCACCACAATATGAAGAAAAAAGGAAGCACACGCTTTACCTTTGATTCCATTATTGGACAAAGTCCTGCGTTTTTAGAGGTGATTGAGCATGCAAAACGAGCGACACGCACCTCTTCCTATGTGCTCATTGTTGGAGAAACAGGGACAGGAAAAGAACTATTTGCGCAAAGCATTCATAACGGCAGCAGCCGGTCATCTGGACCATTTATTACCCAGAATTGCGCGGCACTGCCTGATAATCTCATTGAAAGTCTGCTCTTTGGTACACAAAAAGGGGCTTTTACAGGCGCAACTGATCAGCCCGGCTTATTTGAACAGGCGCAGGGAGGTACACTGCTGCTTGATGAGATCAACTCATTAAATCCTGGTCTTCAAGCAAAACTGCTGCGTGTATTACAGGAGAAACGTGTGAGAAGGCTTGGCAGCACAAAAGAAATCGCTGTTGATGTAAGAGTCATTGCCAATATGAATGAGGATCCTGTAGATGCAATCGCAGGCGGACGCATGCGCAAGGATTTATTTTACCGGCTGGGTATTGTCACCTTATTTATTCCGCCGCTTTCTGAGCGAAAAGAAGACATTCCTACGTTTGTCAGTCATTTTATTCAAAAATATAATGAGCTGTTTCGAATGAAGGTGAAAGCGGCTGACGAAGAGGTACTAGCCCTTTTTCAAGCGTATGATTGGCCGGGTAATGTACGAGAACTGGAGCATGTGATTGAAGCGGGGATGAATATGATGATGGATGAGGATTACTTAAGCCTGCATCACCTTCCATATCATTTTAGATTTAAGCATGGGGAAGGGCGCCCTGCAGCGCAATTACAGACGAATCCTTTGCAGCATACCGCAGCAGCTGACACGTTTATTTATACAAGCCAAGAACATACGACTGATTTTCAAACCCAAATGGAACGATTCGAAAAACAATACATCGTCCATTACTTAGAAAAAATGGACGATAATATTTCACAGACTGCAAAGATACTGGGCATGAGCAGGCAAAGTCTGCAATATCGCATGAAAAAGCTGCATATTTCTCGTTAATAATAGAGCTGTGCCCTTATTCGGCACAGCTTACTGTGGTTCTGACTCTTCTGCCGGTTCTTGAATCACGTCACTCAGCAGTTTTTCTACATTTTTTAAATGCGTGAGCATCGCTCTTTCTGCTTCTTCTGGCTGTCTTGCCAAGACGGCTTTGTAAATGTGTTCATGTTCTTTGTAAAGCTGCCGAATGGAGGCTTTTTTTGAAAACAAGACGGCTTTTCTCGTCTCACGCATCGTTTCTACCAGCAAGGTGGAGACCTGATTCATTAATGCTTTTAATAAATCATTCTTTGAGGCTGTGGCTATGGCGAGATGGAAGGAGAGGTCTGCCTCTTCACCAGTTTCTTTATGTGCTTCTGCGAGTTTCATTTGTTCGAGTGCCTCACGCAGCTGATGAAGGTCATCGTCCGTTCGGAGCAGCGCTGCCTTTTTGACAGCACCCGTCTCAATAATGGTCCTTAATTCAAGGAGCTGCGTGACATCATGCTGCTTCATCAAAAAGGCAGGAGACAGACTAAATGTGAGCTGTTCAGGATCGAACTGCTTCACATATGTACCTTCCCCTTGCTTCATCTCTATTAATCCGATCGCTTTGAGAGCAGACAGCGCCTCTCTTACAGCAGAACGGCTGACTTGAAAGCTTTCTGAGAGCGCTTGAACCGAATCTAATTTTTCCCCCGGAAGAAGCTCACCTGTACGAATGGATTCAATTAATGCATCCGCAATTTCTTCATATATTTTTTTCGTTTTGATTTGTTTATATTTCAATTGGTCTCACCTCATCACTGTTGTCTATCCCTATCGGCTCATGCCCTATCTTATACTTTACCCCAAAATTTCCGATCACACGTCTCCCCTCTTTAATTTTCAAGAAATCTTCGGGCTGCCTTGCTTTCAACAAAAAAAGAAGCACGTGCCATGTTCTGGCAAGTACTTCTTTTTAATCGTATCGCTTCCGCAGCGTAGAGGACGGAAGATTCATTTGTTCGCGATATTTTGCAATGGTTCTGCGTGACGCCCGGATGCCAAAGGTTTGCTGAAGCAGCGTCATGATTTGCTGATCTGAATACGGTTTTTTCTTATTTTCCGTTTGGATGAGCTCTGCAATGTGCGTTTTGACAGTGTAGCTGGACGCCTCTTCTAGTGAATGCCCTTCTAATTTTGCTTGGAAAAATTGTTTCATTTCCATGAGACCATAAGGGGTTTGCACCATTTTCCCTTTTACAGTCCGGCTGACTGTTGACTCATGCACTTGCAGTATATCTGCGATCCGCTTCATCGTAAGCGGTTTCATTTTATGTTTCCCTGTTAGGAAAAAATCTGTCTGATGTGAGATAATCTCACGAACGACATGAGTCATCGTTTGCTTTCTTTGCTTCAGCGCTTGGACAAGCCAATTGTACTGCTGCTCTTTTTCCTTTAAATACGTGTATGCTTCATGCCGCTTTTGTTCTTGAATCATGGCGAAGTAGCCTTCATTCATTTCAACGTCTGGAAAAGCGCGCTGATTCAGCTCAAATGTGATGTGATCCTGCATCACAGTAATCGTCACATCAGGCTCTATATACAGATGCTCTTCATCATATGAGAAATGAAGGCCTGGTCTTGGTTCAAGCTGAGACACTACATCTTGTACCGCTTGGAGTGTTTTCATTGAAACACCTGTTTTCGCCGCAATTTCCTTCCAAGCCTTTCTGGCAAAAAGAAAGAAATGCTCTTCGATGATCAGCTCGGCTTCATACCAGCGTTCCTTTTTTCTTCTCAGTTGAAGGAGGATACATTCCTGCAATGATCTTGCGCCAATACCGGCAGGCTCTAGGGATTGCAGCTGATGAAGGACAGCTTCTACTTCTTCAGCTGGGACCTCTAAGACAGCTGCCATTGCGTCAATCGGTTCATTTAGATAGCCATTGGAATCAATGGACTCAATCATAAAGTAGAAGATTCTTTGATTCTTTTCACTTAAATTTAAATCAATCGCCTGTCTCTTTAAAAACATTTGCAGGCTTTCTTTTTGATGCGTTCGATACGGCTCTGTCATTCGATCGTGTGATTTTTTATGATAAACTGGTTGGTAGCTGTCCGTGTCTTTCCGCTCAATCAGAGGGTTCTCAAGTGCTAACTGGTCAAGATACTCGCCGAGCTCTGTGCAATTCAGCTGCAGCAGCGTAATGGCCTGCCTGAGTTCTGGTGTGAGCACCTGCTTTAATACCTGTTCTTGTTGCAGTTTAAGGCTCATTGTCTCCCCTCCCTCTCATCATTTTACATGAAGATTGACGGACCGTATATACGAAATAGGAGTGATTTCTATGTCTGAACTTTTTTCCGTTCCATACTTTGTCGACAACTTGAAGCAGCACATCGCCATGAACCAAAATGAAGACAAGGTTCATGCCATGAATGCCTATTACCGCTCAGTGGTGTCAACGCTTGTTCAAGACCAGCTGACCAAAAATGCGGTTGTATTGAAGCGAATTCAGCATCTTGATGAAGCCTATCAAAAGGTGAAAAAAGAAAGCGAATGAACGAAAAAGAACACCCTTTGTCAAGATGGCAAAGGGTGTTTATCATATGCGAAAAGTTTCTGATCCAGCCTCGATTTATACATCATCAAAAAGCCAGACCGCCCTACAGTATAGATGATAAAAGCAAACCATAGGCCATGATTGTGCCAAATAGGCGTGACCGCGGTTTGAACGACGATAAACAAAATCATCGCAAACAGCATCGAGTTTCTAACAGGGGCAATTTCTGTCGCACCTGTAAATACGCCGTAAATGACCAATCCGAAGCAAGCTGCAAATGGATAAAGAACAAGCCAGTCTGCATAGTGTAATGTCACATCAAGCAGCTGAGGGAGATTTGTAAACAAGCTCAATATCGGCTCTTTTAATAAAAAATAAACCGCCGCAATGACACATGCCATGACAAGTGCCCACTGCCTTGAAAGGGTTAAGGTTCTTTCATAGAGGGTGCGGTCATTTGCACCAACTGATCGGCCAACAAGGATGCTGGACGCATTGGCAAAACCATCGAACAAATAAGCCATGATGTAGTGAATTTGAAATAAGATGGCATTGGCTGCCAGCAGCTCTGTACCAAAAGAAGCACCTTTTGCGGTAAACATGTTGATGACCACTAGCAGACAGATCGTACGAATAAACAAATCCTTATTCACATGAAACATTTTCTGCACTGCCTGTGTATCCATGATTTTCTTAATGGAAGGCATCTGGAATCCGTTTGACGAATGCTTCATGATGATCCATGCCCCTAACACAAAAGCGGTTAGTTCAGATATCAATGTCGCAGCCGCAACTCCTTTGACTGCAAACGAAAACACATGAACAAGCAGAAATGCGAGCGCCATATTCATGACATTGATCAAGATTTGTAATGAAAGAGCTTCTTTCATTTTTGCCATCCCCATCAGCCAGCCCAATATGACATAATTCATTAAAGTAAATGGCGCTCCCCAAATGCGAATATGAAAATAGTCTGCGGCAAATTGACGGACATCAGCATCAGGAGAGATGACTAGAAAAGCAGATTGAATGATCGGCCATTGCAGAGCAATAAAACAAAGTCCGACGATGACGGCGACGAAAAAAGGTCTTAGAAAAGCAAGAACGCCTAGTTCCTCATTCTGCGCTCCGTTTGCCTGGGCGGCAAAAGCAGATGTACTGACCCGCAAAAAACCAAACAGCCAATATAATGTACTGAAAATGAGACTGCCGACCGCAACGCCTCCAATGTAAGCGGGATTTGCGAGCTGACCGACAACCGCTGTATCAACAGCTCCAAGTAATGGAGTGGTCATCGTTGAAATTGTTAAAGGAATAGCCAAAGCCAAA
The DNA here is from genome assembly GCF_038593345.1 of Bacillus sp. FSL M8-0350. Taxonomy (NCBI): domain Bacteria; kingdom Bacillati; phylum Bacillota; class Bacilli; order Caryophanales; family Bacillaceae; genus Bacillus; species Bacillus sp. FSL M8-0350. The sequence continues at coordinate 3,199,269 of NZ_CP151985.1, forward strand.
TACGCTCGATGGTTCATCGCTGCCGCCTTCCTTTCATGAAAAATAGCCTCTTTCCTAAAAGAGGCGCAGATTGCTCGCAAAGGGCTAAAATCTTTCTTTTCGCCCTTTGTCTTTTTTTCAGCTTGAGACCTACACGCTGAGGTATTGATAAAATGAAGTTTTACCGAACCGGTCTGCCAATCGTTCGTGACAAAGGATGGTCTGCGAGCATTGCATTTCTCATTTTCCGCACCGCTTCCTTTTCTGATGAAAAAAAATCATCCTTTGATTGAAACTGGGCAGCAAGCTCTCCTTGATCAAGAATCGCCAATTGATCACATAAGTGATAGGCTGCTGTTATATCATGTGTAATAAATAAGTAAGCCACACCCAGCTCCTTCTTTAATTCTACTAATAAATCTAAAATGACAGCCTGTGTGACCATGTCTAAGCTGCTGACAGATTCATCAAGTACAATGAGCTTTGGCTGGAGCAATAAGGCTCTAGCGATGTTGATCCTTTGCAGCTGGCCGCCGCTGAATTGGTGCGGATATTTAGACAAATCCTTTTCACCGAGCCCGACTCTTTCCAGCCAGTGAATCAGTATGTTTTTACGTTCCTTCCGGCTCATAGATTCATAGTTTTCAAGCGGCTCAGATAAAATTTGTTCGACTGTCCACCTTGGATTTACCGCCGAATAGGAATCCTGAAACACCGCTTGCACATGCCGGCGAAAATGCTTACGTGTTGGCTGATCTGCACGATAGACATCCTGACCTTCAAAAAGAACCTGTCCAGCTCTTGGTTTCTCTAAACCAAGTATGATGCGGCCAAGTGTACTTTTTCCTGCGCCGCTTTGTCCCAGCAGCCCAAGGCAGGTGCCTTCTTCAATAGTTAAATCGACGCTTTTCAGGACAGGAGCTGCGCCTTTATTTCTCATTAGAAACGACCGGCTGTTGTATGCATGACTGACTGCTTTCACTTCTAATAAATGCAAGGGACTTCTCACCTCAAATCGGACAAACAGCTGGGATGGATGGACGAGCTGCTAATAGTTTTTTTGTATAATCATGCTTTGGTTGTTCAAAAAGTTCAAGAACTCCCGCCTTTTCAACTATTTCTCCTTGTTTCATGACGACAACTTGATCTGCCATTTCAGCAATGACACCAAGATCGTGCGTAATGAGTAAAATGGCCGTTCCATGTTCATGACGAATTTGGTTCAGATGCTGAAGCACCCGTTTCTGATTGTGTACATCTAATGCAGTTGTCGGCTCATCTGCAATGATGAGGGGCGGGTGCATACAGGCAGCCATGGCGATCATGACACGCTGCAGCATCCCTCCGCTTAATTCAAAAGGATACTTATTGAACAGTTGGTCTGGCTGCGGCAGATTCATTTTCGCTAACGCATCTATTGCCTGTGATCGTGCCTGCCTTTTACTGACAGCCGTATGCCGGCGGATCGTTTCAACCAGCTGATGGCCGATTGTCCATACCGGCGTAAAGCTGTTCATTGGATTTTGCATAATATACGAGATGTTTTTGCCCCGAATGGAACGCATATCCTTTTCACTTATACCGATCAATTCTCGTCCCTGTAATGTGATACTGCCAGTGACTTCCGTTGTTTTTCGATCAAGCATACGCAAGATCGACATACTTGTCACTGTTTTCCCGCAGCCGCTCTCACCAATTAATCCAAGGATTTGACCGCGCCCTACTTCAAACGAGACTTCTTGAATAAGAGGGGCTGTCCCTTGAGGTGTTTTCGTCTGCACATGCAGGTTCTCTACTTGTAAAATGGACTCTTGCACATTGATCATTCCTTTACACACGGCGTTTGATGCCATATTTCTCTGAAAGGGCTTCTCCTAGTAAATTAAACAGAACCACCACAGCCATGATCACAAGACCTGGGTACAGCATTAACTGAGGATTCGTTTGAATGTAAGATTTCCCTTCATGAATCATCGCTCCCCATTCAGGCATAGGAGGCTGAACCCCTAATCCGAGGAAAGACATCGCAGAAATGTCCATAATCGCCCAGGCCATTTCAAGTGTTCCAATGACTGCTAATGGCGGCAGGACATTGGGAATCATATGCTTTCTCATAATGTTCCAGTGCGAGGTTCCACTGATCTTCGCAGCTGCAATAAAGTTCTGTTCTTTTAAACTGAGCACCATTCCTCGGAAGACGCGGGCATAATACACCCATTGCACTAGCATCAAGGCAAGTACGACTTGAGAAAGTCCCGGACCGAAGATGCCGACTAATCCAAGGATCAGCACAAGGTTTGGAAATGCCATGACGCCGTCACAGATTCTCATCAATACGTGATCGATCCAGCCGCCTTTGTATCCTGAAAACAGGCCGACAATTAAACCAATGAATAACGAAGAAAGAAAGATTAATAACGCACAGCCGAGCGAAACGCGCGCACCATATAAAATACGAGATAAATTGCATCGCCCTAATTGATCTGTCCCAAGAGGATACTCCCACGAAGACCCCTTTAGCTTCATCGCTAGATTGACAGCTACCGGATCATGCGGAGCGATCCATGGTGCACATATTGTCACAATCAGCAGGAGACCGAGCAGCAGGGCGCAGATCGAGATCATCTTTTGATGAGCGAAGAGATGTTTTACTTTTGTCATCATTGCTGGCGGCCTTCCTTTCTAGAAATACGGGGGTCAATGATCAGCTGAACTAAGTCAACGATCAAGCTGCTCAAGATAAAAATACAGGCTGACATGAGGACATAAAATTGAATGACAGGCAGATCCCGGTTAAAGATCGCTTCAATAAAAAAGCGGCCAAACCCCGGCCATGAGAAAACAGCCTCTACAATAATGGTTCCGGTCAAGAGCTTGCCAAGGTTCACCCCAAGTCCGGTCAGCATCGGCGATATCGCCATTCTGAACACATGCTTGAACATGATCGATTGTTCCTTCAATCCTCTAATTCTCGCATATTGAACGAAAGGCTCTTGAAGCGCCTCACTCACACTTGACCGTAACAGCCTTGTATACGTAGCAATTAAAGGGACTGCCAGTGTGATCGACGGCAGAATGAGATGCTCCCATGTTCCAATCCCTTCAACTGGTAAGAGGTCAAGCTTCACTGAAAAAAAGAAGATGAGCAAATACCCCAAGACAAACGTCGGGATAGATGCTCCTAAGAAAGAAATGAGCCGGCTCACATGATCCACGGCACCATTTTTCCTCATGCCGCTGAAAAAGCCGAGCGGAATGCTGACACAAATAGCGATCAGCAGACTGGTAAGCGCCAATTGAATCGTCGCCGGTATTCGATAAATCACCTCATCAACGACAGGCTGATTGGACATATACGACTGGCCGAAATCAAGGTGAATGACTTTTTCAATGGTATGAAGATACTGCATATAAAATGGCTCATCTAAGCCAAATTCACTTCGTTTTTGCGCTAATATTTCATCCGTAGGCTGGATATGAGCCGCTGCTAAATATGCCTCAGCCGGGTCAACTGGCGAGAGGTGAATCATACCAGTTGTGAGCAGTGTAGCTAATAAAAATACAGGAATAATTGATAGCACTCGTTTGACGATATAGCGGCCCATTTCCTTACCTTCCTTCTGTTACTTCAGCTTAATGCCTGTGAAAGGATGTTCATCACGATTTGCAGGGAATTCAAAGTCCTTCACAGCTTTTTGATAAACGGCTGTCTTTTTAAAATAAGAGATTGGCACAATTGCCCCTTGATCCTGTAAAGAGGATAAGACAGACGAATACAGTGCTTTGCGTTTCTTTTCATTTGTTGTGGATGGAATTTCCGTCATTTCTTTGATCAGCTTTTCCTTATTTGGGTAGGCTGAAATGGCTTCTTTGAATCCAAAACCATCTGATGAGAGAACGTTCATAAATGTATGCGGATCATACGGCGCTCCGTAGTTGCTAAAGAAGTTCATATCAAACTTATTGGCTTTAAAGCGCTGAACCTGTGTGGCCAAATCCACACCCTCAAGCTTAACGCCGACACCAACGGCTGCCCATTCTGCTTGCAGCGTTTCTGCCATCGCTTTTTGAATTGATTCCGCCGAGTCATACATCATACTAAACTCAAGCTTTTTCCCATCTTTTTCACGAACCGATTTTCCTTTTGGAAGTGTCCAGCCCGCTTCATCCAGCAATGCTTTGGCTTTGTCCACATCATATTTGAAAGACTTCACTTGAATGTGTGACGTATACGGCATGTTAGTCGGCAGGATGTGATCTGCTTCATCCTCTAAACCTGAGGTGACCCCTTCTACCATTGATTTTTTATTGAAGGCATATTGAAGGGCATGACGCACTTTCTCATCTGACAGCTGATCCACTTTTGTGTTCATAACAAGCTGTCTCGTTGCAACAGGCTCTGACATTTTCGTTTCATACTTGCCGCTTGCCTCAAGCTGTTTGTAGGAATCAAGGCTAATGGTTCCTTCTCCGTAAAGTAAATCCACATCACCTTTTTCAAATGCCATGACTCTCGTTTCCGCATCTGGGATGACCTTTACCTTGATTTCTTTTACCTTTGGTTTTTCTCCCCAATAATGATTGTTTCGTTCGAAAATGGCATAATCATCTTTCTTATATGTTTTTAAAACCCAAGGGCCTGTCCCCACTGGTTTTTCAATTCCTTTTGACGTATCTCCGTTTTTAGGGAAACCTGCTTCACCTAAGAAACGAACTGGACGAACAACGGCTAATTCTTGCACAGTTGGATAATATGGTGCTGTTAATGTGAGTTTAAATGTCTTTTTATCAACGGCTTCTGTCTTTTTGATTTTCTTAATGACACCTAACCAGCTATGTAAATCTTTATTTTTTAAAATTGTATCGAAGTTCTTTTTGACAATGTCCGCATTAAATTCAGAGCCGTCTGAGAAAGTCACTCCGTCTCTTAAATGGAACGTATACACCTTGCCATCCTTTGAAACATCCCATGATTTCGCTAATTCAGGTTTCAGCTTACCATTCTTTTGATAGCTGACCAATGGCTCATAAATCATTGATTGCGCAAATAATTGTGATGGGTTGTATACGTGTGGATTCATTTCACCAATATCTCTTGGCCACGCCATTGTGATCATATCAGGATGATCCTTATTGCCTTCTGCTCCATTGTTTGTTTGAGAGCATCCTACTAGTAAAAAGAAAATAAGCAGGAATGGTAATACTGAATTTATTTTAATTTTCGGAAAATTTCTCCAAATAGACATAAGTTGCTCCTCCTAATTGATGCTGATAATCATTTTCATTTTAAGGAGGAAGGAAGCCGTTGTCAATATCATATTTGAAACGAAATGACAATACTTATTCCGATTTATTCCATAAATTGAGGAATTTGATAGAAAGAGAGGCAGGCTGCTTACGAATGAGCAGCCTGTGAAGAGGTAAATGTTTTTTCTCGCAGCATGTCATGGAGTATATGGATGATACGTTCCTGATCTGCATCTGTCATGCTCGTTCCAGACGGAAGACAAAGCCCCCTCTCAAATAACAGCTCAGATACAGGAGTTCCTTTTTCCGCAGTATAAAAAGGGCAGTGACGAAAGAGCGGCTGCTGGTGCAGCGGCTTCCATACATGCCTTGCTTCGATTTGTTCTTTTTCTAAAGCACCAATGATATCGGCTGGAGACAATTGTTTCTCATGATCGATGGTCAATGCCGTCAGCCAGCGGTTGGATTTCGTTTCTTGATATTCTGGCATCAAATGAAGACCGTCTGCTTCTGATAAAGCATCCTGATAACGCTGAAAAATGCGGCGCTTTTGTTCAACACGCTCGTCCAGCACTTCCATTTGAGCAATCCCGACACCTGCTAAGAGGTTGCTCATGCGATAGTTGTATCCCATCTCTTGATGCTCATAGTGCATGGCTTGTTCTCTGGCCTGTGAAGCAAGAAAGCGGCATCGTTCAATTGCAGCTTCATCATCACTCACAAGCATTCCGCCCCCTGACGTTGTAATGATTTTATTTCCATTAAATGAATAGATACCGAACCTGCCCATTGAACCGCTTTTTCTTCCTTTATAAAGCGCACCTAACGATTCAGCGGCATCCTCAATGACTGGTACATCATATGCTTCGCACAGAGCCATGATCTCGTCCATTTTTGCACTTTGCCCATATAAATGGACAACGATGACCGCGCGGGGTTTTTTCCCAAGACGTTTTGATTCAACAAAGGCTTTCTCTAAAGCAAGCGGGCACATATTCCATGTCTCCCTTTCAGAATCAATAAAAACGGGCTCCGCTTGTTCATATAAAATCGGATTTGCTGTTGCAACAAACGTGAGGGTGGAACAAAAGACAATGTCTCCTTTTTGAACACCTATCAGCTTTAAAGCAAGGTGAATCGCTGCTGTTCCTGAGGATAAAGCCGCTCCTGTCTTCACTCCTGCATAGTCCGCCACTGTCTGTTCAAATTCATTCACAAGCGGTCCAAGCGGCGCAATCCAGTTGCTCTTGAAAGCTTCCTCTATTTTTAGATACTCTTTTCCGCTCATATGCGGAGGAGATAAGTAAATTCGCTTCTTTTCTTTCATCACTTCCCACCTTCTCTCCGATCTTTGATTTCCGTTGCAGGAATACCTACAGCGACCTTCTGATCATGTATATCTCTTGTCACTGCCGCTCCAGCGCCAATGACCGTCCAGCTTCCGATCGTTGTACCGGGTGTCACCACGGCACCAGCTCCAATATGGGCACCATCCCGCACGGATACACCGCCAGTCAGAACCGCGCCTGGTGACAGGTGCACAAACGATTCGAGTTTGCAGTCATGCTCTACGATAGACCCTGTATTGATAATCGTATGCTCACCGATGGCTGCATCTGCTTGAATCACTGCCCTTGCCATCACGACAGTCCCCCTTCCAATGACAGCTGACGGACTCATAACCGCCTCTGGGTGAATCAGTGTGGCATATGCTGTGTCTTCAAATGAAAGGCGTTCCTTGATGAGCTGTCTGATTTCATTTTGTCCGATCGCAATCAGCCATTTCATATGAGGCATTGTCTCTCTCAGCTGCTCACTCACGGAGATCGGTCCATACAAAATCCCGCCTTGAGTGACCGTCTCTTCAAATTGATCATCTAACACCGCACATAATGAGTAATCGGAATGCGCAAAAATGATATCCTGGATGACTTTACTATGTCCGCCGGCCCCAATTAAACCAATGGTTTGCTTATCACATATCGGTTCCTTTGAATTTTTCAGCTGTGGCATGATGTGGCTGCTGCACCCCCTCTGTTTTCATGACTTTCAGCAAGGTCATCCATAAAATTTTCATATCGAGCCAAAACGATTGATGCTCGACATACCAAAGGTCATAGGTGAATTTCTCCTCCCAGGAAAGCGTGTTCCGGCCGTTCACCTGTGCCCATCCTGTTATGCCGGGCTTCACAAGATGACGCCTTGCTTGTTCTTCTGTATACATAGGCAAATACTCCATTAAAAGCGGTCTTGGCCCGACAAGACTAAGCTCTCCTTTGAGTACATTGACAAGCTGCGGCAATTCATCAAGACTAAGCTTTCGAATCAAGGCACCGGTTTTTGTTAATCGCAGATGATCTGGCAGCAGCACCCCATGTTCATCGCGTTCATCGGTCATCGTCCGAAATTTATATAGCATAAAAGGCCGGCCATACAAACCAGGCCGCTTCTGCCGAAACACCACAGGCGTTCCAATTTTCCATCTAATCAGTCCATAGATGAGAAGAAAAAGAAGACTGCCTGCGATGAGCAGCGTCAATGCCACCATCACATCTATCATTCTTTTCATCATTGCATCTCCTTTTCATATTAGCGGGAGACCGCATGTTTTACCTTACGCATCAGCTGCATCCGCTCTCGTTTCGTTCCTGCAAACAGATACAAGTAGCCCATATAGAGAATGAAACAAAGCCCTCCAATACAAAACAGCTCCCACCATGAAGTCACGTTATATACCGCCTGAATCCCCGCAGAGATGCCCCAAATAAATAGCCCTCCAGCAAGTGGAACCAGTGTATGCTTGTAAAAGATAGTGCGTTTCTGATTCGTGATCCTGGCCGTATAAAATGGCAGAAACACAATATTTTTAATCAATAAAACCATTGCCCCCGCTGATGCAATGCCATATAAACCAAGCTGTAGCAGATGAGTCAATCCATAGGCAAAAAGCACATTAGACACACCTAATATAAGGGTGACAACTGCAGGAACTTTCAATCGATTAAACACGGTCGGCACATATGTGAGCGGTAAAAACATCAAGGTCAAACATAAATAAGCCGCATGAATCATGAGAAGCCATTTCAGCTCCTCAAAAGCAGGCCCAAGCCATAAAAGCATGAGCGGACCAGCGAGACCTCCTAGAAGTGCGGCTGGGAACGCAACAAATAAGCCGCTCCACTTAATGGCGTTTGCAGCATATTGAATGAGTCCCTCTTTGTCCTGATTCGAATAAAATTTCGTGATCGTTGGTGCAAACACAACGGCCAGTGTTCCTGCCAGTGTGCGTAATAATAATGGAAACTGTAAAATTGCCGCATATTGGCCCGTCGCTTCAGCTCCAATGAGCAAGTTGGTCATCAATAAATCAATTTGTAAAAACAACAAAATCCCCATTTGCTCAAATGAATGCCAGACCCCTGATCGAACAAGAGTGAGACTAGACGATAATGAGACGTGCCGCCACTTAAACGAAAACCAAGGGATGAGTTTCTTAAAATAATAGATACCGATTCCCATAGCCGCTAAGCTTCCTATGACGGCCGCAAGCGGGATATGCCAAATGGCTGGTGTCGTCCATGTAAACAGGATGACAATCATCAGCGCCCTCAAAAACATTTGAATCGCCTGTCCAATACTTGATACATAGAGCTTATTCGCATAAAACGGTGCAGCCCCAATGCCAGACATGACGAAATTGAGCATAAATAAAAGCCCCCCTAAAATAAAGGCGGTCTGTGTGTCTTTTGCGAGTTGAACAGGCACATGAAGCCATTCAACCAGCTGATGAGACACGAAAAGACAAAGCAAAAAGAGACTAATAGATAGTAAAAACGAACTGACGAAATAGGAAGCGAGATAGCGCTGCGCCTTCTCCATCTCTCCTTTATGAGCCGCCACAGAAAAAAATCGCACAACAACCGCACTTAACGAAGCCGTAATGACCGATAAATAGTTGATCATATTTTGCGTCAGATGGATTAAGCCGAATGCTTCCACTCCAAGCGTATGAACAATATAAGGTGTTAAACAAACAGACATAAGCATCATCAGGACAAACGTGATTAAGTTCGCACTGGCATTATAAAGAAACGCTCGATTCATTGTGCTTTCACGCAGCGTTTAAGAGCCCTCATCCAGCTTCCTCTCCCTTTTGACCGCTTGTTTTCATCAGCTGATGAACGGCCTCTTTCACAGCGTTCTCATTTGGTTCTTTTAAAAGGGTCATAAACGGAAGGTGAGCCACCCACTCAAATCCCTCCATCACCTTATGATCAAACGATCTAAGGACAACACACGGTGTATGAGTGATCGCACAAAAGATCATGCCATGCAGACGATCTGTCACGACGACCTGCGCTTGTTTTAACTCCGTCCACAAAGACGTTAACTCCTCTAAGCGAGTTGTTCGATCGACTCGTCTGCCAATTGTCGTTGTGATCAAACCGACTTGATCATATGTCTCTTGGATATGCTGCTGCAGCTGCTGGCGCTCCTCCTTTGTGAGATATGCTTCTTGATCCTCACGCAGACAAAGCAGAACCCCTTCACGTGTTTCATCCTTTGATGATTCATCTAATGACAGCACCATATCAGGCTGTTTCCACACATTTTGATCAGGAAAATGCTGCTTCATCCATTCATAGGTTGTTTGATCTCTTGCCATGAGGAGCAGTCTTGGATGCTGACTATACGTGTGAATGGCACGGCGTTCCTCTCGTTTCCCTCTCTTTGTTTCTGTAAAATGTACAGTAGCAGGCAGCTGGATCATGGGATAGGACTTGAAGGTCTTGATGATAAATTGTCTCGTCCATTCTTCGTACCGGTATAAATCCCCCATATTGCCCCCACCGATCATACAGACGATGTCTTCTGGATGCCGGCTGCGCTTTAGCGGACGGGCAAGGCGGTAGATCTCTTTCATGTCCACTTCTATGATGTCATAGGCTGGAAAGTGTTTCTTTAAAAAACAAAAACTCGCATAGGCAATCGCATGATCCCCTAAATTATCATGGCCCGGCAGCAGCGTGAGAATGATTTTCTTCTGATGACTCAGCTCTGGCAGCCTTTGGCGGCTCAGTTTATACTCAAGCGGATATTTGACCTTTAAGAGCAGCCACTCTGCGGTTTTTGCCTTCAATTGCTGCACTGTCAATCCCATCACCCCTATTTCCTTGTCTGATATTCGATCCATTTTTGATAGCTAGAAGCCGCGGCAGAAAGCGGATAAACCAATCGGCACTTAGCAAGAAATAAAATCATTCGCTTTCGTACTGTGAGCTTCGATGGTTCCACTTGTTTGACGGCATGCTGAAAAGCATCATGTGTGACCATTTCACGCATGTGATCAAGCTTTTCCTTAATAGAGAGATCATTTTGGCTCTTCCATTCGTTGAGCATACAATGAAGCGTATGATTGACGATAAAAAAGTCTAATGCCTTCTCATACAGAGAGATGTCATCATGCTCTTTTAAAAAAGAGCGCTGTGCATGATAAAAGGTCAGTCCATGATGAAAATACTGCTTCTGATATCGCTGTACAATAGATGACAGATGAACCCTGTAATAATAAAGAGGCTCATGAACAAAAGCGATACTGCGTGCTAAAGAAAAACAGCGCAGCGTCACATATTGATCTTCAATGTTCTCTAGCTCACCCCGCAGCGGAAATCGAATGTGGTGATTTTCCATAAAGGCACGCCGATACAGCTTATTCCATGAGAATCCAGTCAAGTCTCCGTGTAATAACGCTTTGATTACATCCGTTTTTTCGGCTGAGCGCTTGTCTAACAGCGTCGTTGCTATCGTTCGCTTTGACTGTTCAAATTGAATCCAATACTCGCTCACAACAAGATCTGCCCCGGTCATTTCGGCTTTTTCATACATAGCTTCACAGTAATGAGGAGCGAGAATATCATCTGAATCCACAAAGGCGAGATACGTCCCTTTCGCTTCCTCGATGCCCCGGTTTCTCACAGCGCCTAACCCTTGATTGGATTGATGGATTACCCGGAATCGCTCATCACGCTCAGCAAATGCTTCAAGCCATTCACCGCTGCGGTCGGTCGATCCATCATTGATAAGAATGACTTCTATATCGGAAAAACTTTGATCTGCAATTGATTGAAGACATTGCTCCACATATTGACTCGTATTGTAAACTGCGACCAATAGACTGATAGCTGGCATTACAGCATGCCCCACCTTTCTTCAAATCTACTTATTAAATATCGTTCTATACGGCAAAACCGAGGAATCGAACGGCATCAGCATGATGCTGTACAGAATATAGCAAACAGCAATCCCTACATACATAAACACATTAGACCGCTGATCAAAAATGCGTGTGAAATATGGCAGTAAAATGAGCTGATACAAGCCAAAATAAATATGAAATCTTGCATAAATGACATCCTTCGTTGCAAGGATGCCAAACAAGAAACCAAGCAAACAAAAATTCACAATGTAATCACTCTCAGGCGTCAGCTCACGAAGTCGTTTTCGATAAAAGAAAGCAAGCAGAAGCGGCAAAATCAAGACACCAATTTTTGTCACATTCATTCCATTCGTATTCGTTGTGAGCCATTCCTCGTAATGACCATATGAACTGCCTTGCAGCATCACGACAAACACTGAGACAAAACGGTCATAAAGAGCGGTTAAGCCTAAGAACACCAGGCATAAGACCAGCATCATCCAAGACCAAGCCTTTGTTCTCACAATAAAATACACAGGAATCATGATGAGAGCGGATGAATGGAACAATGAACATACAAGGACGAGCGGAAAGTACAATTTCCACTGACCATTGATCACCAACCGGATGGCATAAAAAAGAATCGCTGCCACCATATACTGGCGCATGCCATTAAATGACGCATAATAATGAAAGGTCCCAAGAAAAAGCAGCATACTCAGCTCAAATGGACGACCATATTGAATAAGCGTCTTGATGATAAAAAAATAAGTAATGGCTCCGACTGAGATATACATGATTTGCGGATCATGAGACAGTTGATTAAGCATCCATAAAATAAACGTAAACCCCGGATCCGTTGCGGCCTTATCCACACCGAAGCCGAATATATGCCAAGGCTTTTCGTAGTTGATGGAGAACTCATACATCTGGCCATATGTGACAAAATCGGTTCCTACTTTATACCGAATACCAGCTACGATACAAAGAAACAGAAACGGAAAAAATACCAGAAGCTGATTAGGCCGCCATCCGCTTTGAATGGTATCATCACGCCTGCCGTAAAATGCGGCAAAGCTCGACCATAAATAGACCATGATCATGTTCACCAAATAAACCGCCATCTGCCCTTCCTTCCTTACAGTCCATATAGATTCATCACACGTGTAATATTCTGTTTCACATCAAATCCTCTTTGTTCAAGCTGAGAGGTAATCATCTCTTGAAGAGGAGGTTCTGCATGATATGCTTCAAGCACCGCCTTCATCCATTCATGCGCGGACTCTCGCAGGGACATCCTTTTCACAAGCCCGCAGCCTAAATCTACTTCCTCTGTAATATGATCTGAAATCACACAAGGCAGACCAGACGCCTGTGCTTCCACTAATACAAGCGGAAGACCTTCAAACAAGGAAGGCATCACAAATACATCAAATGCTTTCATATACTGTGGAACGTCTGATACGACGCCTGTAAAGACAATGTCCTCCATCAAGCCTGCCTTCTCTGCATACGATTCGACTACTTGCTTCAGCGGTCCATCTCCTACGAGGACAAGCTGAAATGAAACCCCTTGCTTCTTTAAGGTCTGTGCCAGCTCCATAAAAAAAACATGATTTTTTTGCTCATGGAACCGCCCAATATGACCGATGATTATGTTTTTTTCGCGAAGATGGAGCTGCTTTTTCATCTCTGCCTTTTCGTCTGGATCAGGCTGAAAAAAAAGAGATAAGTCTATCCCATTTGGAAGCACCTCAACTTGCCCGTTCTGCATTTTTTTCTGTCCAAATAAAAAGACACCGGCATCCTCTCCGCATGCAACAAGCTGTGTAGAGAATGCAAAGATCAGCTGGCGAAATCCTTTGAGCATCATATGATCCAGCCAGTTTGGCGACTGCTTCCACGCTGTATTATGTGAATGGCAAATGCGCACCTTTACACCCGCTAGTTTGGCAGCAAGTGCGGAAAAACCCGTCTGAAAATCCGTATGTGCATGCACTGCCTGATAGGGCCCTGTTTGCCTAATTGTCTTGGTCAATGTTTTCACAAAAGCAACCGGAGAGGACGCCCCAATACTTGGGACGTAAAAGATGCGCCCCCCAAGCCGGCGAATTTCCTCATCATAATCACAGACGTCCTGCCGGTGAGTAATGAAATCAAATTGAAGGACATCTCTGTCGAGTGCACGATAGATGTTCATAATCATCGTTTCAGCTCCGCCGCGGTTCATCCCGCCCACAATATGAAGCACGCGCTTTGGCTCACTCATCTTGAACCGCCCTCCTCTTCAGCATAGACGCCGACAGCTTCCGGCGATGATAAAGCTTCATGATCTTCGGTGACAAGCAGGCACGGACCACCGGCTTTAGAGCAAATAAATAGTCAAGCGGCGACAGCTTTAATAGCCAGCATGCTTTCAAAACGAGCCAGGCATTATCCATCGAATATCGAAACTTTCGCCGCTGAAAGGCCGCTTCATCCTCTCTCACCAAATATAACGGCTCTTGTAAATTAAAACCTTTCCTCCCAGCAGCAAAAAAGCGGATCCAAAGATCGATATCTTCCATCCGCCTTGTTGTTTTTACAGAACGATAGCCTTGTAAAGCCTTGTAAGCAGAAGCCCTCATCATAATGGTCCCATGACAAAAAGGAGTCCCTCTTGCCAACACCTTCCGATCAGGCTCTGAAACAAGTGCCCGCACACCCTTTGTTCCCGTTTCATCAAAAACCGTCATCGCCGTACCGACCACATCATATTCAGGATATGTATCGAGGAAATGAACCTGTTTTTCTAAACGAATAGGCACTGATAGATCGTCGCCATCCTGCCTTGCAATCAACTCTCCTCTCGCTTCAGCCAGGCAGCGATTGAGACTGGCAGCGAGTCTTTGATTTTGTTGATTACGGATCAGGCGAATTCTTTCAGGATGTCGTTTTGTATAAGACAGCACTTTCTCATAAGTGCCATCTGTTGATGCGTCATCACATATGATGAGCTCCCAGTTTTCATATGTTTGATGAAGAATGGATTCAATGCTTTCTTCTACTGTCTCTTGGCAATTGTAGACGCCCATGATCATAGACACCTTTGGTTTATGCATGCTGTATCACCTTCTCTGCTTGATCCATATAGATTGTATAAATTTCTTCCATTGCCCTGACCGTCTGCTCCTGTGCAAATGCATGAGCCATAGAGCGTCCCGCTTTTCCCATGAGGGGCAGCTGATCTTTTTTGTCGTAGAGCTGCTGCAAGTAATCAGCTAAACTATCCACATCTTGCGGTTTAACTAAAAAACCATTGACGCCATGTTTGACAAGCTCACAATGTCCTCTATTCTCCGTTGCAACCACAGGTTTTTCTGCCGACATCGCTTCAAGCAGGTTCATGCCGAGCCCTTCTCTCAAGCTGGTGGAAACACATACATCGCTCATATGCATCCATTCCTCCATTTGTTTGCAAAACCCAGCAAAGTGGACATGATTTTCAAGATGGAGCTGGCGGGTAAGCTTTTCATAGTTCGGCCTCATTGTCCCTTCCCCGGCAAACACGATCTTTATATTTGGTATTTTCCTAGACAGCTGTGCACATGCTTTGATGAGCATCCCTTGATTTTTATTCGTATTTAATTCACCAGCACACAGCACGATAAAATCTTCCGAGGAAAAGCCATAGGCTGCGCGAAGGCTCTGCTTCTCTTTTTCATCGACAGGTGCGAACCGCTTCATATCCACACCCATACCGGGCACATAATAAACAGATGTCCGCTCTTTTGATAGACGGTCGGCTCTTTTAAAATCTTCTCCATTAATGGTGATCAGAGCGTCTGTATAGCGGGCGAGAAATCTCTCTATTGGATAATAGAGCAGCCAGTTTTGAAGCGGCGCCCCCTGCCAAAAGTGAAAGCCATGTGCCGTGTAAAGAACCTTCGTTCCTTTTTTGCGCGTACCTTTGGCTGCGATCCTGCCAATGACACTTCCCATTGGTGTGTGGCAATGGATGAAATCATAGCGCTCTTTCGCTAACAGCTTCTTCAGTTCTACATACGCAAGCCGGTTGCGTACATGAAAAGGAGAGCGCTGAATCGGAATTGAGTGAGCTTGATTCACATAGGGCAGCTTCAGCTGGCCGTTTGCCGCTGTATGCACTTCCCATCCTTGTTCCTGAAACCACCGGAAATACGGAAGATGAAAGGCCTTAAAGTGATAATCAACCGTTGCGCAAAACAAGACTTTTTTCTTCATTGGCAAGCGCTTCCTCCTCTCGTGTCATCTGATCGGACAACATATCATGCGACTCAATGGCAGCAAATAATGCTTGTCTCATCTGCTCTTCACTCATCATGTCAAATTCATGGATAAAACGGTTCAGCACATATAGGTCACCATCCAGCGCATGGCCGATATGAATTTTCGGGAAGATTTGCTCCTGTGCTTTTTCATGCTGGTTGAGTAATTCCTCGTACATTTTCTCTCCAGGACGAATGCCTGTGAAAGTGATTGGAATCTGGTCTGTGGTGTAGCCTGAGAGGTGAATGAGGTTTTCTGCGAGGTCCACGATTTTCACTGGCTCCCCCATATCTAAAACAAAAATCTGTCTTCCTTCTGCCAGTGCACCTGCCTGAATCACAAGCCTTGATGCTTCTGGGATGGTCATAAAATATCTTGTCATGGCTGGGTGCGTGACCGTCACCGGCCCGCCTTGCTCGATTTGTTTCTTAAAAATAGGGATGACGCTCCCTCTGCTTCCGAGTACATTTCCAAATCGAACGGCAACAAATTTTGTTTCGCTGCTTGCCCCCATTTGCATGATCAGCATTTCAGCAAACCGCTTTGTGGCTCCCATCACATTGGCAGGGTTGACCGCTTTGTCAGATGAGATGAGGACGAATGTTTCAATGCCGTGCTCGTGTGCGGCTTCTGCGACATTTTTTGTCCCGATAATATTGTTTTTCACAGCTTCTTTCGGACTGATCTCCATGAGCGGAACATGCTTATGTGCCGCAGCATGATAAATCATATCCGGCTGAAATTGACCAACGATTTCACTCATTTTCTGTTTATCTTGAATATCCGCAATTTGTGGATAGAGTCTGATGCTGCCTCCATATAATTCTTTCAGCTCTAGTAAAATAGAATGAATGCTAAATTCTCCATGTCCCACAAGTACAATCGCTTGAGGAGCAAACACACAAATTTGACGGCAGATTTCTGATCCAATTGATCCGCCTGCTCCTGTGACCATGATCGTTTTTCCCTTTAAATGAGCAGATAGACGGCTCGTATCTAATTGAATCGGTTCTCTCCCTAGTAAATCCTCTGGCTGTACATCCCGTAATTGATTCAGCGCATGGGTTCCTTTTAAAATCTGCTCCATTTCCGGCATAATCTGTGTTTTGACTCCGGTCGCGACACATTCCTTATACAGCCCTTTTAAGGTGTGGCTGCTTTTGGACGGAATGGCGATGATGATCTTCTGAATATCCATCATCACGACAGCTGTTTGAATTTGTTCTTTTCCTCCTATAACAGGCAGCCCCATAATTTCAAGCCGATGTTTCGTCTTGTCATCATCGATGAAGGCGACTGGCTCAATATGTACATCACTCGATTGCTGAAGCTGACGAACGAGCATGGTTCCTGCTGATCCGGCACCAATAATTAAGGCCCGCTCTTTTTCTGCCTGAAGCCGTTTGGCCCCGTCATGAAATAACCTAGAAGCCATACGAGATGCACCGATGAATAAGATATGAAAAAGCCACACGATGAATAAAAACCGAAATGGCCATGTCTGCACGAAAAGGTACAGCATCGTCATCGAAAATAAAAAAGAACACACAAAGGTCTTCATTAAAGAAAATAACTCTCTTACTCCTGTATAAGCCCATACTTGCTTGTACACATGAAACATGCAGGCAAATAGATGGTGCCCAATGAGCAGACTGAGTGAAGAAATGGCGAGCATTTCAAATGTATAAACGGTTAAAGCCGCCTCTTGGACAAATTGAAAACCAAAAAAGACGGCAACTAAGATGAGATATGAATCTAGTGCTACGATGATTGATAATCTTTGGGCGTAAGTCAACGCTCCTCCCCCTTTTTAAAGCATCACTATTCTTACGTAACATGGGCATCAAACCCGTCCTCACATCCCACTACTGATGACGAGCATCTAAGGCACGGTTATGCCCACAGCAGGATCGAGTGCCTCCATTGTTAAAGATTAGGAGACATCACCTATCAATCTTTTTAATACATATACAGCCTGCCCTTTTTCTCTTTCTTGCCATTTAGCATAGCTCCGAGCAGTTTACTTGTTGTTCCTTCTAATACTTCTTTTGATTTCTTCACAGCAGCAATCTTTGTTTTGCCGCTTAAGACAACGAGAATGCTCCCATCCGTCCGGTTCGCCAAGATCTTTGCATCTGCAACTGGCAGAAGCGGCGTGGAATCAACAATCACCATGTCATATTGCTGTTCAATCTCATAAAATAACTGCTTCATTACAGAAGAGGAGAGCAGCTCAGCTGGATTCGGCGGAATGGTTCCGCTCGGAAGCAGCTCTAAATGCTCAATCGGTGTCGGTAAAATGGCTTCTTCCAAGCTGCAATTATTTAATAGCACATTCGTCAAACCGGTATGATGACTCAAGTCAAAATATTCATGGACGGCCGGCTTTCGCAAATCAGCATCCATGAGCAGCACCCGCTTGTTCTGCTGTGCAAAAACAGCTGCTAAGTTTGCAGCCGTAAATGATTTCCCTTCCTTCGGTAAGGAGGAGGTCACTAATATCGATTTCAGCCTTGTTTGGATCGATGTGAATTCGATGTTTGTTCGGATCGTACGGAATTGTTCCGCAATGACAGAGTGAGGATTTAATACAGAAATACAGGATAAATCTCTCTTTTCTCTTTTCTTCCTCTTAAAGATCAATGTTCTGTCCTCCCGTTATGACGGACTGCTTGTCTTTTTTGGCCCTCCTGTCTGCCTGCATTTGATAGACACTGCCAAGCGACGGCAATCCGATCTCTTCTCTTATTTGATGTGTTCGTTTTACAGTATCATCGAGTAAATTCATTAAGAAAATGAGTGTCATGCCCCCTAATAAAGAGGCGCCTAGTGCCAGAACGATATGAACGAACTTCCTTGAATTCATCAGAACCGTGTTGGACAGCTTGGCTTCAGACAAAACATTAATGCGATCCATATTCATTGTTTTTTTGATTTCTTCTTGCAGCACCTCTGTTGCGGTATTCGCAATGGCGACTGCCTTCGCGCGATCCTCATCTTGTACAGAAATATTGATGACCTCAGACTCATTTTCTGTACTTGTGGCAATTTTGTGTTTTAGTCCTTCTGCTGATTCTGTGAGATGGAGTGTTTCTTTTACTTTTTCAATGACGATTGGGCTTTTTAATAAAACTTGAAAGGTACGTGTATATTGAAGGTTCATCTGAATATCGTTTAAATCTGCTTGTGCGTCATTGCTGCGTTTATGAACAAGAATTTGAGTGGTTGCCTGATATACAGGAGTCGAGACATAGAACTGATAATAGGCTGAAATGCCCGTTACGATCAGGACAATCAGGATCAGAAGGGCCATTTTCTCTTTAATGACAGAAAACAGCTGCTTAAAACCTATATTCTCATTCATAGATACCTCCCGATTTCATCATAAAAAGGTTATATATGGTTTCTTTTTGTTAATGATTGGATTATAAAAGATAATACCCGCAAAGAAAAATGTCATAATAGGTCTTATAGTTCTTTTTAAAGAACGAAATCGTTCGTTTTCTTTAGTTTACTTCCTGATTCTTACGTTTTTGAATTTTATAAAGAACAATTTATTTCTTATAATGAACGAAAAGGTCGCAGAACTATTCGCCGGGGAGAAGGGAGATCATTGATCGAATGATAGGCAAGGTGATACGCATTTACCGAAAGAGAAAAGGATACTCGATTCAGCAGCTGGCTGAGGATGCTCATGTCTCTAAGTCATATTTGAGCAAAATTGAGCGTGGTGTCCACAGAAATCCATCTGTCCAGTTCTTAAAAAAGGTATCCTCTTCACTAGAGATTGATTTACAAGAGCTGTTTGATGCAGAGACGATGATGTTTCATTACGCTGAGGGTAGTGAACACGAATGGCGGGAGCATATTGTGAGTGCCGTCCAATCAGGCATGCCTAAAGAAGAGCTCTATCAGCTGCTCCAAACGTACCGAAAGGAGCAGGAAGAAAAGTCGTTACATGTCACCCATAGAAAGCTGACCGATTCAAATATCGCAGAGTGGAAGCGTCTAATGAGTGAAGCGAAGGCAATTGGTTTAAGCATTGAGGAAGTAAAAGCTTTCCTCAACAACATGGGAGAACGCCGGGCGTAAGCCTTTCAGGAAGAATGATTGCGGGGAGAGGCGTTTGACGCTTCGATGAAAAAGAGCCTTTGATTCATGAAAGGCTCTTTTTTCTTTTATTCTTCTTTTTTTGTTCGTGCTTTTTTCGTTATATCATTGTTTTTCCAATAGGCCCATAGTGATGTAATTCCCAGAAAAGCCAGCGTGATAAATTGCTGAACGCCTTCTTCATCAATAGGAATTGGGCTTTTTCCCGCAGCGGTTAGCGCACTGTTAACAAGCGCCAGTAAAAGCAGCACAAGCCTTGCAATCGTACCTGCACTAATTTTTTGAACCTCCAACTGTAACCCCTCCCTTTCCTCTTCTCACGGGCGGTATTGCTCGTTCTCTCTCATATGTATGCATCAGCCGAATGAATAGAAGAACGAATCAAAAAAAGAGACATCATTCCTATATGCGGAATGATGCCTGATTTCATTAGCTATTTATTTAGAAAACATCTCTTTTGCTTCATCCAATGCCATTTTATTGCCTAGAGCTGAGTAATCGAGCCAAGGCTGATCGGCAATCGGATAGACTTGGTTTTTCTTCACTGCTTTTAGACCCTTCCAAATCGGAGTCTTTTCTAATTGCTTGAATGCCTGCTGCGCTTTATCATCACGGTTGACAACGACAAAGATTGCATCAGCATCATAATCAGGAAGAACCTCTTGAGAAATCACTTCAAATGGGCGCTTGCTGTCCAGCTTTTTCACACCATCGACAGGTGTCAGGCCTAAATCCTCGTATAAAATAGGACCCATTGGGCGCTTCATGCTAAATACGCGAAGCTCCTTTGCTGTCACACGGATCGCCATGACTTTTCCGTTTCCAATCTTTTTCTTGATGAGCGATTTGACCTCTTTTGCTTCTTGATTGTAATTCTTAATATATTGATCCGCTTCTTTTTCTTTATTGACGTGTTTGGCGATTTTTTTCAAATGATCCCGCCATGTGCCATCATTTAAATTAAACACTTCTGTTTTGGCGATCTTCTTATATTTCGATAAGTCTTGTCCGGCTAATTCTTCATCAACATAAATGACATCTGGTTGTAACGCAAGCAGTGATTCCATATCTGGATCAGATGCAATGCCGAGCTTTTTCGTCTGACTCAGCTGCTTTTTCGCATGTGGAAGGAAATCTTTTAAGTCTCCTCCTACAACAGAGCCCGCCGGCTTGATACCTAGTGCTAATAAGTCATTTGTTAAATGAATAGACAAGGAAGCAATCTTTGGTGTTCCATTGGTCTTTTCATTTGTTGTATTCTTTGTTTCCTGTTGTCCGCCGCAAGCGGCAAGCAGCAAGAAACAGAGCGTTAATCCAAACACTAGTAATTTTTTCATGATGAGTTCCTCTTTCGTGTTTATTTCGTTTTAGTTAATAAATAAAGAAAATATGGGGCACCGATAAAGGCCACGACCACACCCGCCGGTATCGCATTTGGAGCAAAGATGGAACGTCCGATTGTATCGGCACTGACCAAAATCAACAAGCCAAGCAGCGCACTAACTGGTAAAAAATACTGATGCAATGAACCGACAAGTCGTCTAGCCAAATGCGGGGCGACGAGGCCTATAAAGCCAATACCGCCTGTCATTGAAACACTTGCACTCGCGAGGCCTACCGCTAAGGTCAGCAAAAGGAGACGTTTACGCTGGACACGTACACCTACACTTGAGGCGACAGCATCTCCTAATGTCAATGCATTGAGCGTGTTTGACTGCATCAGCGTAAGCGGCACAAGGCATACAATCCAAGGCAGAAGCGCCAGCACATGAATCCAGTCTCTCCCCCATACATTGCCCACTAGCCATCTTGAAGCAAACGTATATGTATCTTCATCCAGCTTCAATGACAAATATAAGGTGAGTGCACTAAATCCCGCAGCAACCGCAATGCCAACTAAGATCAGCCGGATAGGAACAAGCCCTTCATGCCGGTCATATGCAAGAAGCACGATGACCGCTGCCGCGAGCAGTCCGCCGCCAAACGTAAAGAGCGGAATAAGAAGAGACGGATTGCCTTCAAGTGCGTGAAAATATGTCACAAACACAATTAAGCCAAATGCCGCCCCTGCATTCAGTCCAATTATCCCAGGATCGGCCAGCGGGTTACGGGATAAGCTCTGCAAAATGCCGCCAGCAATGCCAAGACCAATACCAGCTAACATCGTCACCACAATTCGAGGCAGACGATAGTCAAACAGCACCGTTTCACTTTGAAAATCTCCAAAGCCAAATAACGTCTTGACGACCATGACAGGGTTTAGTTTCAGCGTACCGGTATTTAAACTATACAGCACAACAGCCGCACTCAGGCAAAGCAAAACGACTGTCACGACAAGAGCACGCTGTTTCTCTCTCATGACAGGTTCCTCCCTTCTTTTCTGGCAATGTATAAGAAGAAAGGAACACCAACAAGTGCCACCATCACGCCAATGGCAAGCTCTCTTGGCGGATTGACTGTACGGCTGGCAAGGTCTGCAAAGACAAGCAGCATGGCGCCTAATATCGCTGACATCGGAATGACGAAACGATAGTCTACACCAACAAGCTTTCGTGCAATATGCGGGATGACGAGACCGACAAATCCAATCGATCCAACTGCTGATACAGAAACCCCTGCTAATAACACAGCAGCGGCCATTCCTAGTATTCGCACTTGTCGTGTTTTCACCCCTAAATTTGCCGCTGTATCTTCACCGAGCGATAGTAAGGAAAGTGACCGGCCTAATAGCATGGCCCATACGATCACAATCAGAATAACCGGGACGAGAATCGTCAGCTGCGGCCATTTCACACCAGCTACCCCGCCTGCATACCAAAAAGCCAGATCCTGACTCAGGTCAAAATAAATCGCGATCCCAGAGCTGAGCGCATGAAGCAATGCAGCTACAACCGCTCCTGCTACAGTGAGGCGCAGCGGTGTCAATACGCCGCCAGCCGCTCCAATCGCAAAGATCAGCAGCGTACTGAGCACAGCACCAATAAAGGAAAAAAACATCAGTGCTGAATAAGGCATTCCTGGGAAAAAAGCAAAACAGAGAGCGACCACAAACATCGCACCGCCATTAATGCCCAAAATCCCCGCATCTGCCAGTGGATTTCTTGTGATGCCCTGCATAAGAGCACCCGCTACGGCAAACGCCGCTCCCACTAGAGCTGCCCCTAAAACACGTGGAAGTCTTAATTCATGGATGATCTGCTGCTCTGTGACATTTGACTGGTAGTCAAATACAGCTGTCCAAACCGTTTGCAGAGACAATGTTTTTGCACCGTATGACACAGCAAAAAACATGGCAGCCGCTAAACCAATGACGGCGAGAAAAAATATCAAAAAGAACAGAATATGTGATGATCGTTTTTGTTGAGGTTTTCGCTTATCCTGCAAAATCGGTGTCATCCTTTTCTTCATTAAAAGTCAGTTTGAAAATGAGAATCATAATCAACAAAATTATAGCCGTCAGCCTCTAAAAAATCAATGTACACCCCTTTTTTTAATTAATGAAGGTATGTCATCGAGGTGGGAGGTTCTTTTTGCCGCTCAGTACGGCCTATCATTTTTTCTCATAGTTTAATAGGAAAATAGTTGACAGTTCGCATGAATATCCCCTAAAATTACAAAAGTAAGTCAAATGTTATAAAAATATTACAAACAGATGTCAAACTAATAAAGAATGACCCGTCATGAGAGGAGATTTGAAAGTTGTGTCAGTAAAGGGAAAATGGAGTATCGTCCTATTTGCGCTTGCAGTCGTCATTGGAGCAGTTGCTTTCTTTCAAAATCAACAAGCAAGCGGTACAGAGAAAAAAAATGTAAAGCAGGATACGAACTATAAAGACGTAGAAATTGTCACTCTCGTAAATGACGGGAAATTTATGAGATATGCAGTCAACTATCCTCTTTTTCATCAAAAAGAGCTAGATGACAAGATTCAAAGCTATGCCAATTCAGCATTAGAGCATTTCAAAAAAACATTCAGTGAAGCAAAGGATATTGATGAAAATAAACGCTATGAACTGAATATTGATTATGAAATGGTGCATTATGCGAAGCAGTCTGCTGCCATTCGCTTTACGACCTATACGTATACTGGCCAGCAAAGTGGAACCACCAATCATCTCACGATTAACTTTGATTTTCAGAAAAAAACCTTTCTTGACACCAAAGATTTATTTCTGCCTAAAACCAATTATTTAAAGAAATTATCCTATATTACATATACAGAGCTTCGGAAGGACAAAACCTTATCTAAGGATCAGCCTCTCCTTCAGAAAGGAACAGCCCCTGATGCTCAAAACTTCAGTCAATTTGCCTTGAAAGACAAATATGTAGAATTTTATTTCCCTGCATCTCAAGTAGCCGCAGAGGATCTTGGTCCGCAAACACTCGCAATCAAAAAGACATTGCTGAAGGACATATTAAAGCCAAAATATATGGATAAACTCAAAAATAAAAATGAAATGAAAGAACCGAATCCAAAAAGAAAAGCCGTCAAGCTGCCGCAAAAATCAAAGCTTGACCCGAATAAAAAAGCCATCGCACTCACATTTGATGATGGACCGAATCCAGCGACAACCTCAAAAATTTTAGATGCGCTGAAGGCAAATAAAGGACATGCTACCTTTTTCGTATTAGGCAGCAGGGTGCAATATTACCCTGGAATGCTTGCCGATATTTTAAAAGGCGGGAATGAGATCGGAAACCATTCCTACAATCACCCTTTATTAACAAGACTGCCTTTAGATGAAGCGGTGAAACAAGTGAAGGACACCCAGCAGCTGATTGAGAAAGCGAGCGGATATACACCTACGCACTTTAGACCGCCATATGGCGGTACAAATCAAGATATCAATCATGCAATTGGGATGAAGGTCACTTTGTGGGATGTTGATCCAGAGGATTGGAAAATCCGCAACAGCCAGCAAATCACAAACCGCGTTCTCTCACATGCAGCCGATGGCAGAACAGTGTTAATGCACGATATTTATGAAAGCTCAGCCCAAGCAGCAGTAAAGATCATCCATGAACTCACCAAACAAGGCTACCAGCTCGTCACAGTGAGTGGACTTGAACAATTAAAAAAAGAACGACATGAACAAACCCCTGTAGAGTAAACAGGGGCTTTCTTTTACGACTCCAAAGACTTTTTTTGTTTCAATAATGCTTGAAATGTCTCTTCAAGCTCTTGCGACGGCTCAATACTTAAACGGCTGAGCACTTCAGACAGCTGCATATCAATTAACAGAAGCTCCTCTTCTCTATTTGTCACAGCTGGTTTTTCTTCCTTTTGTTTATAGGCTTCATATGTGCCGTCAAATCCTTCAATACGTTCCTCGTGAATATGGAAAATACGAGTGGCAACCTCTTCAATCAGCCTGCGATCGTGGGAAACAAACACAATGGTACCTGGGTAATCCTTCAATAGACCTTCAAGTGCTTCAACTGCCGCCAGATCTAAAAAGTTCGTCGGTTCATCCAGCATGAGAACATTGGCATCACTGACGAGTAAGGACGCAAGCATCTTCTTCACCCGTTCTCCCCCGCTTAAAACCTCAACAGGCTTATGCACATCATCCCCTCTAAATCCTAGTCTCGCCAAAACCGTTCGAACCACTGTCTCATCTTGAACTGCCTCTTTCAGCGCATTTTGTAAAATCGATTCATCTACCTTCAATCCTGACAGATCCTGACGAAAATAGGCTAGCTTGACAGTTTCTGAACGAGTAACGCCGGGGTCTCCATTCACTAACATACGGAGAAATGTCGTTTTGCCGCTCCCGTTTTTTCCGATAATGGCAACCTTGTCTCCGCCCCTCACTTCCACATTCGCCTGCCTCCATAGCACTTTATCTCCCGCCTTGCCATCTACATTTTCCACTCTCAAAATGGTACGGCTTGCTGTTTCCTTCATCGTATGCTGAGTCATTTGAATAGGCTGAATGTCCTTTACCTTCTCCACCTTTTCTAATTTCTCCATCCTTGTTTCAATGGATTTGGCTGTTTTTTGCAGTTTTTTTGCTTATTTGCATAGTAGGGCTTTGCAATTTTAGGTCCTGAGGATTTCACCTTTTGGGAGGGCTTTGTCGCTTTGTCCGCCTTTTTCTTTTTCTTTTCCAGTGCATGCTCTAACTGTTTTTTCTTTTGTGTATAGGCTTCATACGCTTCCACCTGCTGACGATGTGCCAGCTCTTTTTGCTGTGCAAAATGTGTGTAATTGCCTTTGTAATGATGAAGCTTTCCATGATCCAGCTCCCAAATCTCCGTACATATTGCATCTAAAAAAGCACGATCATGTGAAACAACAATGAGAGCTCCTTGATAATGACGCAGCTTATCTTCCAGCCACTCAATATGCTCCGTATCCAAATGAGTGGTCGGTTCATCTGCTAATAAAAGGGCAGACGGCCGGCTTAATGCTCTTTCAATATAAGTTTGGGTCATTTCACCGCCACTCTGTCTGCCATCTCCTTGTTTCAATTGAGGAAGCAGCGTACAGACCGCTGTGGCGGCAACCGTACCGCTGTCTGGTGTTTCCTGTCCTGCCAGCACATGCAATAAAGTCGTTTTTCCGCTGCCATTTGTCCCTACAAGACCAATGCGATCACCTTGATGGATGGCGAGTTCCTCAATATCAAATAACAAGCGATCTTTTCGAAATACCTTTAACTGATTGGCTTTTAATAACATCCAATCCTCTCCTTTCATATCAGGAGACATGAAAAAGCCTCCCATTCTCAGAATAGGAGGCAAAATGGTGTACAAAAATAAGCGGATTGATCGAGTATGGTGTGCCGTTCATATTTGAACACACACATCCCACGTATCAATCACTTCATTTTTTGATTCCCAAGCTGTACCATCCTATTCCGAAGCTAAAAAATGAAAACGCAGCAAACATGGCAAACTGATCGTTTGCTCACTGCCTTCGTTCGTTCATTTTGCTTACAGGTCATAGGATTAGTACTTCATTGCATTGGGTCACCCTTCCGTTGTTTGTTACGTATACGATAAAAGATTGGTTATTTTTTGTCAAGCTGAAATGGCATAAGTGAGTCGATTAATTGGAGTGTAAATGGATGGGACACTTCAAACAGTTCGTCCTTTTTGCATTCTTCCACTAGGCTTCCTTCATGTAAAAATAGAAGGCGGTCACATAGATACACCGCTGCTTCTACATCATGAGTAATGAGAAGCATGGTCATGTCTAGCTCTTGTTTTAATGTCTCAAGCAGCTCCAATATTTGTACTTGAACAGAGACATCCAGTGAGCTCAAGACTTCATCTAGTATAAGAATGGCTGGATGCGTTGATATAGCTCGTGCGATGCACACTCGCTGGAGCTGACCACCGCTTAGCTGATGAGCATATTGATTCAGCACAGACGAGGGCAGCCTGACTTGCTCAAGTAATGACAAAACCTTCTGATCCAGATTCTGATTCTGCTTTAACAAACGCATCGGTTCTGCTATGATCTCTTTCACGGTAAAGGAAGGGTGAACAGAAGATAGATAATCTTGAAAGACAACACTCATTTTCCCCCGATTCACCCTCCGCCATTTGTCAGCTGTCATACCATCAATCTGTACCTCTCCTCCATCTATTTTTTCTAAACCGAGCAGGATACGTGCCAATGTACTTTTGCCACTGCCGCTCTCACCGACTAATCCGGCACATTGTCCTTTTTCGATTTGAAACGAAACATTTGATATGCGGTCTTTTGATTTCCTTTGATTTGAAAAAAGACCTTTCTTCTCACCGTGTTTGACTAGATCGATAGCTGTGATCAACATGGAAACGCCTCCACTCTCTTCTGCCGCCGCAGTGCTTCAGTAGGGGCAGATAATCGAAGCCTCGTCTCAAGTAAATGCTTTGTTTGGGGATGCTCGGGTGATGTGAACACTTCCTTGGCTGACCCATGCTCAAGCATTACTCCTTGGTGCATAACCATCAATTCATCAGCGATTTCCTGAACGATGCCTAGATCATGCGTTATGACGATTAAGGTAACACCCGTTTCTTCCTTTAAACTGTGTAATTGTCTGATGACTTCACGCCGATTAAAGGCATCAAGTGATGCAGTTGGCTCGTCTGCAATGATCACATCTGGAGAAAGCATCATCGTGATGCCAATCATCACACGCTGAAGCATTCCTCCAGACAGTTCATACGGATATTTTTTCATCAAATCATATGGATTTTTTAAATGGACACGTGTAAGCCCAGCCATAGCATGTGCTTTCCCTTCTTTTCCTCGTAAGCCCAAATGCTGCTGAAATGTTTCCACCATTTGATGACCAATCGTTTCGATAGGGTTGAATGCATTCATGACATCCTGTGAGATGAAACCTATTCGTTTCCCCCGCCATTGATGCGCTTCTTGATTTGTTAATGTTTTGCCGTCAAAAATGATCGTTCCTTCCACTTCTAGCGAAGGGGCGACAAGATCAATTAACGCTTTGGCGACAGTTGATTTTCCACTGCCACTTTCCCCAATGATGGCTAAACAGCGTTGTTGATGTAAAGAAAATGTGATATTCGTCACTATATTCTTTTGCTGCTGTGGATCATGTACGGACAGATTTTTTACGGCGATTAAAGGCAAATGGCCTCATCCCTTTCTTTCTGGTATGATGCATGGCAGGATTCGCGGCATGCTGAAGGCTGTCTCCTAAAAAGCTCAACGCCATGACCACAAACAAGATGGCAAGTCCAGGCGCAAGCATATGAGCTGGATGTGTCACCATGACATTCTTCGCCTCGTTGAGCATCATGCCCCATTCTGGTGTAGGTGCACTCACACCTAATCCAAGAAAAGACAGTGCTGATATATTTAAGATCACCCAGCCCGCATCAAGTGTCGCAAAAACAGCCATTTCTCCTGAGATGCGAGGAAATAGATGTCTCCTCAATATGTAAAGGGGTTTGCCGCCTGTCACCTTTGCAAATTGAACAGAAGGTTCATTCGCATATTGAAGGACAGACGACCGAATCATTCTTGTATACCAGGCCCATTTCGCTAGGACATTGGCCAAAATAATATTGAATAGTCCAGGTCCGAGTATTCCCACAACCGCAAGAATCATCACCTCTGCTGGAAAGGACAGCATGACATCACACAGCCTCATCAAAACCCCATCCACCTTTCCTCGAAAGAAGCCTGCCATGAGTCCAAGTGCGCTGCCAATGAGCATCGTGATACACATCGTCAGCATAGCCGCAAGCATTGTTGTCCGAATGCCATATAAAAGCCGCGATAATACACATCTCCCCAGATGATCCGTTCCGAGTGGGTAAGTAAGACTGATACCGGCATATTTTTGAAGAATGTTCGTATTTGTTGGGTCATGTGGTGCTAACATTGGAGCAAACAGTCCAGCTAATGCGACAAGCGCTAACAGCCAGATTGAAAGAATCGCCATACGGTCTTTTCTTAATTGATGCCACCCTATCATTGTTGTCATACCTCCTTTCGCAATTGCGGATTCATGGTCATTTGCATCATATCAGCGATGAGATTGCACATAACAAACAGGAACCCCATCACAAACAAATAGGCTTGAATAATAGGGAAGTCAGCATGGAAAATAGCCGTTACACACAACCGGCCAACCCCTGGCCAAGCAAAAAGGTTCTCAATAATGACGGTTCCCGCAATGAGCTTTGGAATAGACATGCCAAGTGCTGTTACCGCTAATTGCAGGGCATGCCTCATGACTTTCAGTTGAACGGTTCGTTCCTTTAAACCACGTGCTCTTGCATAAAAAACAAAGGGCTCGTGCTGAAATTTTAGAATTTGATTACGTATGAGTCTCACATAGGTCGATAAGTAGCCTAATGATAATGTGACAGCTGGAAGAAGAATCGATTTGAACCCTTCCATTCCACTCGTATTAACCCAATTGAATTTGACAGAAAAAAGCCAAATCAACAAAATTCCCAGCCAAAAACTAGGCATTGAAGCGGCGATAAACACAAAGGCTCTCAATAAACGGTCCATCCAAGTGTGAGCAGCATATGCACAGATCCCCCCGAACAATAAACTGAGCACTATGATAAAAAAGAGCGCTGCTCCTGCAAGCTGCAATGTCGCAGGCAGCGCCTCCATGATAAGATCAAAAACGGGCTCCTGCGTGACATAGCTCCTACCAAAATCACCTGTTAATCCATTTTTAAGCCATGTCGCATATCGGATGAAAAATGGCTGGTCTAAGCCTAACTCCTGCCGCATCGATTCAATCATTTCTTCTGTTGGAGTGACTTGATTCACCCGCAAAGCGACCTCTGCTGGATCACTTGCCCGCATCGTCAGCAGTACAAAAGCAAAGAAGGTGATGAAGATCATAAGCGGGAAAAGCATCATTATTCGTTTTAAGAGATAGCGAGTCATGTCTCTACCTCCGTTTTATGACGCAAAATACATACGGTCAAATGGGATTTCATACTGAGACACATGAAAACCTACGCCTTTCAGGCGCTTATTATAAACAGCCTTTGTCACAGAATAAGAGATTGGGAGGTAGACATTTTCATCATGGATATACGTTAATATTTCTTGATACATTTGTTTCCGCTTTTGCTCATCTGGTTCTACTAATACTTCCGTAATCGTCTCGTCCAGCCACTTTTTCTTTTTCAGTCCTAATTGAGCTTGATAATCAGCATGGGATGCTACACGGAATGAAGAGACATAAGTTTGTGGATCATAAGGAAGCCCCCAAGACAGCGAGTACATCAGATCGAACTTTCCTGTTTTTTGGCGATCTAAGAATGCCTGTTTTTCTTCTCCTCTAATATCCAGCTTGATCCCCACCTGCTTGAAGTCTTGTTGAATCGATTCACTGATCGTTCTTTCCCCTGCATTATCGGAATTATAGTAAATAGCCACACTCAGCAGTTTGCCATTTTTATAGCGATACCCGTCTTCTTTCATCCTCCAGCCTGCCTCATCCAATATTGCCTCTGCTTTCTTCTTTTGATAAGTTTTCTTTTTCAGTGGAATATCTGCGTAAGGGACAGAAGGAGCAAGCAATGTGTGTGCCACCTTTTCCGTTCCATTTAAAATGCCTTCAGTGATCATGTCCTTTTGAATGGCGTATTGAAAAGCTTCTCTTATTTTCGGATCTTTTGTGATTGGCTGGTTTGAATTAATCACAATCGATCTTGAACCAACAGGAGGGCTCACGGTGACACCATATTGCCCTGCTTCTTTTAAAGCCTGGAATGAGTCTCCATCAATCATGTCACCATCTGCTCCAAATAAAAGATCAATCTCTCCTTTTTGAAGCGCAAGTAAGATGGTTTGGTGATCCGGCATGACTTTCCATTTCACAGTTGAAATTTTCGGCTTTTGCCCCCAATAGTGATCATTCATTTCAAAAACGGCATATTGATTTTTCTTATGTTCCTTTAGCACATAAGGACCTGTACCTGCATAGCTTTTAACTCCTTTTGCAGTCGTTCCATCAATGAAGCTTTTTGGAGAAATAAAACGGAAGGGGCGTGTTAAGCCCAGCTCTTCTAACGTAGGATAATAAGGCTCTTTCAACGTGAGAACAAATGTATCGTCATCTACCGCCTTTGTGGATTTGATTTCAGATACGAGATTAAGCCAAGCGTTCTTTTCAATATTTTTGACGACAGCATCAATATTCAATTTCACTGCCTTTGCATTAAAAGGCTCACCATCTGAAAAAGTCACACCTTTTCGAAGATGAAAGGTATAGGTCCTTCCATCCTTTGATATGTCCCAGCTTTTCGCTAAGGCAGGCTGAACGCCCTTCTCTGTATTGACGACAAGCGATTCAAACACCATATTTTGAGCAGCCATCTCTCCACCGTATAGATGAGGATTGATGTCCCTGATATCTTTTGTGCTTGCATACACGAGCTCATCTTCTTCTCTATCATTGCTGGAGGATGCTTTGTTTTCAGAGCATGAGGCCAATAAAAAACAAGCCATCACTGAAAACAGCATCAAGGTGTATGTCACGTAGGGATGCCTTTTCTCATATTTCTTCTTTATGTAAACAGGTTGATCACTCATATGCACTTCCCCCAATTCAACATTATCGTAATCATTACGATTATTAATCGAAATGATTACGAATTGAATATTAGCATACAGAAATGGGAAATACAACGTCTTTTCATAAAAAAACAGACTCATGATTGAGTCTGTTTCGCTTGTATGAATTGGTCGATCACCCTTAATGCTTTTTCTGTTCCACCTGCTGCTTGGAAGCTCTCTTCAATTTTCTCAATGCCCGCACGGTACGTGTCACTGCCTAAAACCGTCTCAACAGTTTCTCTAAGCTGCTTTGCTGTCAGATGATCTTTATCGAGTGTACAGGCAGCAGATAATTCGGTCAGTCTTTGTGCCACCATCGGCTGATCTTTGTCGACTGGAATGACGACCATCGGAACGTGATAATGAATCCCTTCATTGACACTATTCATGCCGCCGTGCGTTATAAAGACATCTGTCAACTCGAGCACTTCAAGCTGCGGCACATAAGGCTCGATGAGAAAATGAGCAGGCGCCTCTTTTAAGAGAGAACGATCCACTTTTTCACCTGTTGCGATAATCACTTTTCCGTCAAAGTCTTCGAAAGCATCTATACACATATTAAAAAATGCTTCTGTATCCCCAAGAACGGTGCCCATGGAAATAAAAACGACTTTTTCTTGCTCAAGTGCTTCCAGCGGGAAATCATGCTGGTCGGCTCTTTTTAGAAAACTAGGTCCAATGAAGACAAATGAATCGTTTAATGAATCAACAGACGGCTGGAAATATTCACTTGTATAGACGATATTCATTTCTCCACGATTTTTCATGAATTGCATCAAACGTGTTGGCTGAACGCCAAAACGCTCTTGTATTTTTTCTAACAGATGATCGGCTTTCTCATCCTTTCTGTATAGCGGTGTATCAAAATGCGCCTCTTGCAGCACAAAAGATGGGTTGGAACCGATGCTCGGAATGTGTAAGTAATCTCGCACAAGCTCCCCTGCCCCAAACATATCGAAGTAGACCAAATCAAATGAATGCTTCTCGGAAAGTGTTTCCACCACCTCTAAAATATCATATGATGTTTGCAGCATGGCATGAAAGAACGGCTGCATAGAATCTAAATCTCCTTCTTCCACATGTAATGTCCGAATATAGTCTGGATGTATATGTACGTGAGCGCCTAAGCGTTTAATTCGTTCCTCATAATGTACAGTTGTGACCGCATGCACTTCATCGCCTCGATCCGCCCATGCTTTAATCATTCCTAACATAGGATTCACATGTCCTTCAGCTGGAAACGTAATCAATAAAATCTTCGCCACAAGAAATCCCTCCTCATTGTCAATTCTCTTCCATGTTAATCATATACAGCGAACTGGCTCAACAAATACGCCTGAAAAGGGAAGAAATGAGTCTTACGTCCAGTATTTCATGATGAAGTGGTATGAAAAAAGACAAAGTCTCCTAATGAGCACTTTGTCTTTTTCACATTATGATTTGAGCAGCATTTTTTTTAATGCAGCAGATTGTTTTTCAATGGAGATTGGATCAGCATAGATAAATTCCTTGATTGAGTAGTACAGGACATGCCCTTGCTTCACCGCTTGATTTTTCTTCCATACACCGCTGTTCGTAATATCAAGATTTGGCTCTTTTCCATCCTTTGTTGGTACAAGTAAATAGTCCCCTGTATACTCGTTCATCTCTTCTAGTGAAATCCCGAGATAACCTTCCTTTGGAAGTGCCTTTTCTGCCTTTTCAGGCAAGCTGAATCCATAGCCTTGATAGATGACTTCCCCGCCGCGGCCAAAGTCCGTACCAAATAAGTACACTTGCTTTGGCTGGACATCCATAATGGAGAATGTCTTGTCATCACCAATTTTCGCTTTCACTTCTTCCCCGTCTTTCTTCAGCTTCTCGTCCATTTCTTGTATTTGTTTTTTCGCTAACGCTTCTTTTCCAAGAATCTTTCCAATTTCAATATGCATCTCTTTGAAGCTGTGTTCACTTGTCGTAAACGTGATCGTTTTGGCAATCTTTTTATATTTTTCAATCTGTTCGTTTTGTGAATAAGCAATGATCAAATCAGGCTTCAGCTTTGCAATTGCCTCCACATTTTCAATCGGTACCCGCTTCACACCTGTTTCATCTAAAAATGATGATTTAGGATAAACATCCGTCATGCCAACAGGTGTCACACCTAACTTTTTAAAGTTCCCAAGCTGCGCTGTTAACACAACAATCCGCTTCGGTTTGGCAGGAATGGTGATCTTTTCACCCGTTTCCGTTGTATATGTACGCGTACTTGCTGCTTGCTCTTTATTCTCTTTCTGCCCGCATGCCACTAACAGCAGTGCCAGCAGACTGACCAGCCAGATCATTTTTTTCACTTACGAAACCACCTTTAATTGAGAATGATTATTAATTATAGCATAAATAAACATTCATAGATGAAAAGTTTTAAAAGTGAATCATACATATAGCGGAACGAAAAAACCCTCTCCAAAGGAGAGAGTTTCGTGAGACCATTGTCTATCGTAAGCAAGGTCAAGTACGCGCTCGGAGGGATTCGAACCCCCGGCAGACGTGGTACCGGAAACCACCGCTCTATCCAACTGAGCTACGAGCGCACGATATGTTTTTTGAACGTCAGCATATCAAATTATAAGGGAAATGCTGCAAGAAAGCAATGATTAATCATTCGTCTTGATGATGTATTTTCTTCTTTTGGATACATAGAATAATATGCTGGTTTGAAGTGGAATGATTTTGGGGAAAATGGATACGGGTATTTGAATTTAGGTCAGCGTTTTGTTTGACCTTTATTGACCAAAAATGTATCATTGAATTACATACTTACCTAAAAGGTGAAGGAGGAACATTATGAATTTAATACCTACAGTCATTGAGCAAACAAATCGTGGGGAAAGAGCTTACGACATTTATTCTCGTCTTTTAAAAGACCGTATTATCATGCTTGGTTCTGCGATCGATGACAATGTTGCCAACTCCATCGTGTCACAGCTGCTTTTCTTAGAAGCTGAAGATCCAGAAAAAGATATTTCTATCTACATTAACAGCCCTGGCGGTTCAATCACAGCTGGTATGGCCATTTACGATACGATGCAATTTATTAAACCAAAGGTATCAACTATTTGTATTGGTATGGCTGCATCTATGGGTGCGTTCCTGCTTGCTGCTGGTGAAAAAGGTAAGCGTTATGCTCTTCCAAACAGTGAAGTCATGATTCACCAACCACTAGGCGGTGCCCAAGGTCAAGCAACAGAAATTGAAATTGCGGCAAAACGAATCCTTTCTTTACGCGATAAACTGAACCAAGTACTTGCTGAACGTACTGGTCAGCCAATTGAAGTCATTGAGCGCGATACAGATCGTGACAACTTCAAAACAGCGGAAGAAGCACTTCAATACGGACTCATTGACAAAGTCTTGACCCGTAATACAGAAGAACAAAAATAATGATCACAACACAAACCGTCTGCTCCTTGAACAGACGGTTTTTTGTTTTCATCATACTTTAAGACAGCTCCGTCCATTTCTGCTGAAGAGACGGTGTTTGATAAGAAGCCATCTGCGTGATTAATTCCTCCGGTTCACTCGAAGCATGTAACAATTGAAGGTGTGATTCATTCGAAAAACCTTCTTGTATACTAAATTTCACCATGTCCATGAGCGGTTTGAAATAGTCATTCACTTGATACAATCCAATTGGCTTTTGATGAATGCCGATTTGTGCCCAGCACAGCACCTCAAATAATTCTTCATATGTACCAAAGCCACCTGGCATCGCAATAAACCCATCGGCCAGCTCGCTCATTTTCGCTTTTCGTTCATGCATGCCTGTTACCTCAATTAACTCTGTCAGCTCTTGATGCACGACTTCTCCTCTAAAAAGCCCCTTAGGCATGACACCGATCACTTGCCCGCCATGTCTCATGACCTCATCGGCAATCGCGCCCATTAACCCAATACGCGATCCTCCGTAAACAAGACGAATGCCCTGCTTCGCCATATAAGCACCCAGCTCCACAGCCTTTTGCTTGTAGACATCACTTACACCTGGATTCGAACCAGCAAACACACAAATCGTTTTCATCAAAACAGCTCCATCTCTCTCTATGATTTCTTCACCCACTCATTCTACTATAATGATTTGTAAAGAAACAGCCGTTTCTTCTATATATAGTGTAAAATCAAAAGAGTGAATACCATATAAGGAGTTGTATAGAGCGAATGCAAACAATCGAGATGGAGAAGTGGATCAAAAATTTTTATCAAACGAGAAATTGGACAGAATACGGACCGTTTATCCGGTTAGGCTTCTTAATGGAAGAAACGGGAGAACTCGCTCGTGCTGTTAGAACAATAGAAATCGGACGAGACCGGCCTGATGAGCAGAGGCAGGAATCACCTGAGCTAAAAAAAGAACTCATTGAAGAAATGGGAGATGTCTTAGCAAATCTCCTCATTTTAGCGGATCAATATGATGTCACAGTAGAAGAGGTCTTCAGCGCTCATCAACAAAAACTCAACAAACGCTTTTCTGGAGAAAAAGAGCCAGTAAAAAACACGTGACCAAGCTGTCACGTGTTTTTTTACGCCTTAAAGATGCTGTGGTGAGATGTCATCCGTTCGTTCAAAGAAATGCTGTTTTCCGATATGATGGAATAGACCTGTTCGATGCAAAAGCTCCTTAGGCTGTGATTGAAGTCCAACGATCATCAGCTTTCCATTATGATGCTTTAACCGATTGGAGATATTCATTAGAACCGCTTCTGCCGATGTGTCCATGTAATTGACTTTATTCATAAGCAGAATGAGCGTTTTCGGTTTTGTTTGAACATGATCCAATATCGAATTTTCTAATGAATCTGTTGTTCCGAAAAAGAGCGGCCCTTCAATGGAATACATACTGATCCCTTTCTCCTCTGTCTGTTTTTCTAAAGCAGCTGCTGTTTCCATTTGAGGAACGGCGACATTGGTATGAATATTGGTCGTCTGGCTCATTTTTTTGATAAAGGCGATAAACGCTAAAATGAGACCAGCAGTGACGCCAATAATCAAATCACCGATGACCGTGAGCAGGAAGGTCACAACCAGTACAAGCGAATCAGCGTTTTTCACTTTCAAAATATTGATAAACTCTTTTCTCTCACTCATATTCCAAGCAACAAACATTAAAATCGGTGCCATTGCAGCAAGTGGAATCATCGACGCATACGGCGCAAATACCATTAAGATCAGCAAGACGACAACGCCATGCACAACACCAGAAAACGGACTAGCCCCGCCATTTTTTATGTTCGTGGCCGTTCGGGCAATAGCACCTGTCGCTGGAATTCCTCCGAAAAGCGGTGCCGCCATATTGGCAATTCCTTGCCCCACAAGCTCTTTATTGCTGTCATGCTTAGAGCCTTTCATATTATCAGCGACCATTGCGGATAAAATCGATTCCACGCCGCCTAAAAGCGCAATGACAATTGCTGGAGGCAGGAGGTATATCATTTTTTCAATCGTCAATTCAGGAAAAGCGAAGGTTGGCAGCTGACGAGGGATTTCACCATATGCAGAGCCAATCGTTTCAACTTGTCCTTGAAAAAAGAGAACGGCTAGAAACGTAGAAGCCAATAGACCTAATAGAGCACCAGGTATTTTGGGAATGTATTTTTGTGCCGCCAAAATCACGATGAGCCCGATGACGGCTGTGATGATGGCGAGACTGTTTGAGGTCCCAAGATGGACCACGATTTCTCTCATATTGAGGAAAAAGCTTTCATGTTTTTCAACACCCTTTAATCCGAGGAAGTTGGCAATCTGTCCTGAAAAAATAATGACAGCAATGCCAGCAGTAAAACCGATGATAACCGGACGAGGAATAAATTTCATGAGCTTCCCTAGTTTGAATATTCCGAATAATACAAGCATACAGCCTGCCATAAAACCGGCAATGAGCAAGTTTTCAATACCGTACTGGCTGACGATCCCGAATAAAATGGGAACAAACGCCCCGGTCGGCCCGCCGATCTGATACTTTGAACCACCAAACAATGAAATCAAAATGCCGGCAACGATGACTGTATATAATCCATATTCTGGTCCGACACCAGATGCTATGGCAAATGCCATGCCTAAAGGAATTGCCACAACCCCCACGACAAGCCCAGCGATTAAATCGCGTCTAAACTTTGATGAATTGTACCCTTCAAATCTTCCATAAAAACGCATGGTATGTGTTGGCCTCCTTCAAGTATGTGTAGATGATTTAGGTATACTGCGGGTCAATCAGTTTATCTTTCACAACGACATCCAGCTTTCCTGTTGCTGGGTGAATCACCAGTCCATGAACAGCCACATCACTTGGCATCAGTGGATGCTCTTTCACTAATTTCACACTTTGGGCCACGCTCTCTTCAACTGAATCAAAGCCTGTCAGCCAGCCCTTTAAATCAACTCCTGAGTTTTTCACAATGCTTAAGCATTTCTCTTCGATTCCGCGTGCTTTCGCCTTTTCAAGTAAAGGGTCCGCCGCAAGACCTGCCATTCCGCATTCATGATGCCCTACAATGCATACTTCCTCTGCCTTTAGTTCATAGATGGCTAGCAGGGTACTCCGCATCACACTGCCGAACGGATGTGTCACGATGGCGCCTGCATTCTTAATGATTTTTGCATCCCCGTTGCGCAGTCCCATAGATTGCGGCAATAATTCCAAAAGACGGGTATCCATGCACGTTAAAATAACCAGTTTTTTCTCAGGAAATTTCCCCGCTTTGTAAGGCTCATAATGTCTCTCATTCACAAACTCTGAATTGTGCTGAAGAATCTGTTCTAATTTTGATCCCATTTTGCCATCTCCCATCTTTTTTTAAGTAACGTAAGCTCGTGCCTGTCCTCCTTTTCTTTCTTGTGTTCTCAAGAATAGAGAAGAAAAATGATAGAAAAAAAAGAAAAAAATGAGAAAACGATGAGAAGAAATATCATCATTTTCTCTATTTTACGCTGCATCCCAACGGCTTCGCGGGTTTGTTTTCAATCTATTGTTCTCATCACACCAAAAGACAATAAAATGGTTTAGTAGAAAATGACCATCCCGTTTAATACATTTCAAATATAATAAATTTTCTATCAAAAAGTCTCGATCTATTTTCCAGTTTGTCAGATAATCTCTCGTAAAATTTTACAATTTCACATGTCTCATCTACTATCAGCTTATTTTTATATAGATAAAAAATGCATCAGATGGCATAAGAATCTACTTTTTCACTAAGAAAATGTCTTTCTTTACCGTTATTTCAGTATATTAAATATTGAGCTGCTAACATTCAAACGTGTTCTGCCGAAATCGTTGCTATATAATAAAAGGAGTAAGATGACCATGTGAAAGGAGCGAATTGACTGTGACACCACACATTTTTGTCGCCAAATCCTTACCTGCCTCTTTTGAAGAAATGCTAAAGGAACATTGTACATACGAGGTTTGGCAATCCAAAGACCCTATTCCAAGAGACATGTTGTTTGAGAAGCTGCAGCACGCTGATGGTCTTTTAACGTCTGGAACAAAAATCGATCAAGAGCTGTTAGATCACGCACCAAAACTCAAGGTGGTGAGTAATAACTCTGTCGGCTATGACAATTTCGATATAGAAGCGATGAGGCAAAGAGGCGTGATTGGTACGCACACTCCTTATACCCTCGATCATACCGTGGCTGACCTTGCCTTTTCGCTCATTCTCTCCTCTGCGCGAAGAATCGCCGAGCTTGACCGTTTTATCCGTGAAGGAAAATGGACGAAATTCGTACAGGAGGAAGAGATCTTTGGCATCGACTTACATCACCAAACGCTCGGTATTATTGGCATGGGACGTATCGGAGAACAAGTGGCCAAACGGGCAGCACATGGTTTTGATATGAACGTTCTTTATCATAACCGAAGCCGGAATGAAAAGGCTGAAACGGCGTATGGCGCTGTCTATTGTGCACTTGATGAACTTTTAAAACAAGCTGATATCATCGTGTTGATTACACCGCTGACCGAGGAAACGTATCATATGATTGGGGAACGAGAATTGAAGTTAATGAAGCAAACGGCTTTATTTGTAAACATTTCCCGCGGGAAAACAGTGGATGAAAAAAGCCTCATTCAAGCACTTCAGGAGGGATGGATCAAAGGCGCTGGTCTTGATGTGTATGAGCAGGAACCGCTTCAAGAGGATCATCCTTTCAAAGAGATGAACAATGTCACCCTAGCCCCTCACATCGGTTCCGCTACTGAAACAACAAGGGATCTCATGCTGAAACGAGCCATTCATAATGTGATTCATGGAATAGATGGGAAGGCGCCTGTTGATGTTGTGAAGGAGCTTGCTTCATCTTGAACAGAAAAGACGCAGAAACTGCGTCTTTCAGATGGTTGACAAAGGGCTAAAATGATCTTTATTTTAGCTCTTTGTCTTCTTTTCAGCGTGATAGAAAACCTTTGCAGTCTAGGAAGGACGGCTACTTTTGCGGAGCGAATTTGACATTCGTGAGCACCAGCGCGCAGGACTGACAAAGAATGCGAGGGTTTGTCTACACGCTGAAAGACGCAGAAACTGCGTCTTTTTATTTATTTCTTTTAGGAGACATCAGGAGAAAAGACTCATTTTAGCAAATATCCTGATTCTTTACATTTCCTTTATGTTCGGGTGCTATAATATGAGCTAGACAAGCATCAAGAGGACGGCATCCGATTTCCTTAATAGGAGGATGAAGATGAAAAGATTAAGTTCGATTTTTACTATGTTCGCTCTGATCGCTGCTATTCTGTTTTCTGGATTTGTCCCGCAGCAAGCTCATGCAGAAACACCTCTTACACCAACAGCCACAACTGAAACTGCTTCTATTCAGCTCACGCCGGATGTGCGTACCCTTGCCGTCATTAATACGTTTGATGGTGTAGCAGATTATTTAATTCGCTACAAACGACTGCCTGATAACTACATTACAAAATCACAAGCAAGTGCTCTCGGATGGGTGGCATCTAAGGGAAATCTAGCCGAGGTGGCGCCAGGTAAAAGCATTGGTGGAGATATTTTCTCAAACCGGGAGGGACGTCTTCCTTCAGCAAGCGGCCGAACATGGCGTGAGGCAGACATCAACTACGTTTCAGGCTTCCGCAATGCTGACCGTCTTGTGTATTCAAGCGACTGGCTCATTTACAAAACAACAGACCATTATGCGACTTTCACACGTATTCGATAATCAATAAAAAAGACAGCCCCTTTTGATCTAGGGCTGTCTTTTCGTATGGTGGTTTACGGTATAAGCTTTTTTACATAATCCTCAAAAGGAATCGGAAGCGGCTTTTTCGACACTTCTTCATGCTCATGTGTGGTGACATGATCCTCAGTAACGACCACACGTCCTGTTGGCGTGAGCTTTGAGGCAAGCGGTCTTTTGTTAAAAGTAGAGGATTCATTTTCATAAATCTCGTGTCTCAATTGGCACAATGCATCCTCATCCACCTCGTTCAAAGTGAACGCATAGCCTGTTTCAGCGCCATCTCCTTTATCTAATTGGAGCAGATGTGTCCCTTTTTCGGTTTCCTTTGCTTTGACGCGAAACCGAATAGACGCTCCTTCCACCCAATCTTCTGTAAAAGGCACAGGCTGGAGAGGTAAATTCACACCAAATCCCGCATCAATGAGAAAGCGTTCGTTATGATGTTTCAACATGATGGCTACATGCGTGCCATCAATGGCCCACGTATCCGCTTCTTTGATATACACTGTTCCTTGAAGAAGCTGTACAGAGAGCCCAGCCTCTTTTAACACATAGTATAAGAGAGGATTGAGATCGTAACAAAGACCTCCTCTGTTTCCTTCAAGTAGATGCTGCTTCAACCCTTCTTGATTCAAAGCGTAGGATTGTTTGTTCAGAACAGCTCTATTTTCAAACGGAAAGGTAAAGGCCATTTTTTTTAATACTACAGGCAAGTCATCAAAGGTGATGGACTGGCCTTCATATCCGATCTTCTGTAAAAAAGCTGTTTGAATCATGACATTCCCTCCTAAAAAAACTGAGCCTTTGAAGAGACTCAGTTTTCTTGATTGATAAAATCCGTTAACGCCTCAATGGCTTCTTGCTCATCCGCACCATCTGCAATCAGTGTGACAGTAACCCCAGAGCTGATCGCAAGACTCATGAGACCCATAATGCTTTTCGCATTGACTTTTTTCCCATCTTTCTCTAGAAAAATATCAGCACCAAAGCGATTGGCTTCTTGTACGAACAAAGCAGCTGGACGTGCCTGCAAGCCTGTTTTCAGCTGGATGGTGACCGTTTTTTCCACCATATGATCTGCCTCCCTTTTTCATTCTCCTATTTGAGTGTAACAGCTTGTCCGTTTCGTAATTGTTCTGCGATTTGATCTAGCTTTCTTAAACGGTGGTTAATCCCTGACTTGCTGATCTTGCCGCTTTCCACCATTTCTCCAAGTTCCTTCAGCGTGACCTCTTGATAGTCGACTCGCAGTTTGGCAATTTCACGAAGCTTTTCCGGCAGGGCATCAAGTCCAATTTTTTCATCAATGAATTGAATGTTCTCGACCTGACGCAGTGATGCACCAATCGTTTTATTCAAGTTTGCTGTTTCACAATTGACGAGCCGGTTGACGGAGTTCCTCATATCTCGGACGATCCGCACATCTTCAAAGCGGAGCAGTGAGTTATGAGCGCCCACAACACTTAAGAATTCCGTGATCTTTTCTGCTTCCTTCATGTACGTAATGTACCCTTTTTTGCGCTCAAGTGTTTTACTATTAAGATGAAATTGATTCATCAGTTCACAAAGGGCATCATTATGTTCTTTATATAGTGAAAAAATTTCAAGGTGATAGGAGGACGTTTCTGGGTTATTCACAGAACCGCCTGCTAAAAAAGCACCTCTCATATAGGAGCGCTTGCAGCATCTTTTCTTCACAAGCTCTTCTGAAATATTGCGCTCAAATACAAATTGCTCACCTAATATTTTCAAATCCTCTAAAATGGTTCTCGCTCGTTCTACCAGTCTGACAATATACACGTTATTCTTTTTCAATCTCATTTTTTTACGGACGAGCAGTTCGACTGTCACATCGTATTTCTTCTTGAGCAGCGTATAAATCCGTCTTGCAATGGCTGCGTTCTCTGTCTGTATATCTAAAATCAATTTTCGATTAGAGAAAGATAATGAACCGTTCATACGGATGAGGGCAGAAAGCTCTGCTTTTGTGCAGCAGTCCTTCACGTCCAGATTAGTCAGCTCTTTTTTTGTTTCGGATGCAAATGACATCCTTGCCACCCCCATTCCTATTTTTTCTGATGCAGCAGGTCGACAAGCAGCGAGGCTACTTTCAGCGTGTCATGACGAATGACATGCTGGTCATATGTAATGATTTCTCCAGGAATCACTTCTAGTCCCATTGCTTTCAGTGCATCTGTGTCGAATTGGACAGGCTGTGCCTGTTCTTCTGCATATTTTGCTTTGATTTCTTCTGGAATTTCTTTATTGTTCACAAAAATCGTATCGATAAATGGACGATCCATATGATCATTTAATGCCTGAACATGATCAGCTGCACTGTAGGAAAGCGTTTCCCCCGGCTGCGTCATGACATTGCAAATATATACTTTTTTCGCCTTAGAGCGAATCACTTCTTCTCCAATATGCGGGACAAGCAAGTTAGGCAAAATACTCGTATACAGGCTGCCGGGCCCAATGACGATCAAATCCGCCTCACGAATGACTTGGATGGATTCTGGCAGCGGTTCAATCGTATCGGGAGTGAGGAACACGCGTTTGATTCGCTCACCATAGGTGGGAATTTTCGATTCTCCTGTCACCATTTGCCCATTTTCTAATTCAGCATGAAGAACAACACTTGAATTTGCTGCTGGCAATACTTTTCCTCTCACATTTAAAACCTTACTCATTTCAGTGACGGCATGAAAAAAATCACCGGTTATATTTGTCATGGCCGCAAGAATGAGGTTGCCGAGTGAGTGGCCTGTTAAGTCATTCCCTTTGTTAAAACGGTGCTGAAATAGATCTTCTACTAGCGGTTCCACATCAGAGAGAGCCGCAAGGACGTTTCGAATATCTCCTGGAGGGGGAATATTCAAATCATGCCGCAGTCTGCCTGAGCTGCCTCCGTCGTCAGCAACCGTTACAATAGCGGTAATGTCCACTGGCTTCGTTTTAAGCCCTCTGAGCAAAACAGATAAGCCAGTGCCGCCGCCAAGAATGACCACCTTTGGTAGTGTCGTCATCTATTTTCTGCTTCTCTTTT
Source organism: Bacillus sp. FSL M8-0350 (assembly GCF_038593345.1). Classification (NCBI taxonomy): domain Bacteria; kingdom Bacillati; phylum Bacillota; class Bacilli; order Caryophanales; family Bacillaceae; genus Bacillus; species Bacillus sp. FSL M8-0350. The sequence continues at coordinate 3,243,423 of NZ_CP151985.1, forward strand.
CAATGTCCCGGTGAGTGACATGTGTATAGTAGTCGTTTTTAAAATACTCCGATAAATAGTTGGCCAGCGTCACAGATCGATGCTGTCCGCCTGTACAGCCGATGGCGATCACAAGCTGGCTTTTTCCTTCCCGTTTATAGGACGGAAGCATAAAGCTGAGGAGATCGATTAATTTCTCTGTGAATTTTTGCGTTTCACTCCATTTCATCACATAGGAGCGCACTTCTTCATCGTTTCCAGTCTGTGGACGCATGCTCTCAATATAGTAAGGATTCGGCAGGAATCTCACGTCAAAGACAAGATCAGCATCTATCGGCAGGCCGTATTTAAAACCAAAGGACATCACATTTACTGTAAACACCTGTCCTTGATTGGTGGCAAAATGCGTGACAATTTTTTCTCGCAGCTGTTTCGGTTTTAAATCCGATGTATCAAAAATCATTTGAGACCGGCCTTTTAACTCCTCTAACAGCTCGCGCTCCATTTCAATTCCTTCGAGCGGCAAACCTGTTGTCGCAAGGGGATGCGAACGTCTCGTTTCTTTGTATCTTGAGACAAGCACCTTATCATTTGCATCTAAAAATAGAATTCTTGGCGTAATCCAGTCAAGATCACTCATTTCATCTAAGGCGGCAATTAAGCTGTCAAAAAATTCGCGTCCGCGCAAATCCATCACAAGAGCGACCTTGCTCATCTTGGAATTCGATTCCTTCATGAGCTCTAAGAACTTCGGTAAAAGTGATGGCGGCAGGTTATCAACACAAAAGTAGCCTAAATCTTCAAAGCTTTGAATGGCGACGGTTTTCCCCGCACCTGACATTCCTGTAATAATCACAAGCTGAATATCTTCTTGTTTGTGTGTATTCATGCCTGCTTCCTCTCCTTCTTTATGAAAACGGTTCATGTATTATTCTCCCTGAGGATCTAACCGATAAGCAATCAGCTCAAAGTCGGGTGTATACGTAAAAGTGCCGTGCAGTAGTCCTTTTCCTTTAAGCATGAAATCAAGAATATGGGAATCTCCTGGGGCCATCGGCAAATCAGGCACATCCTTTACGTCATGCCATTTTAAAACGCCTTCCTCTGACTCTGTTACGTTTTTTCCGGTAAATGAATCTGCCATGAAGGTGAACATCATCCACTCTTGAACGATTTGATCGCCTTCTTTTATGATAAAGGTAAAAACACCTTTCAGCTGCGGATTTAAAATATAAATACCTGTTTCTTCTCTATATTCTCGAACGACTGAATCCTTGACCGATTCTCCGCTTTCCATTTTGCCGCCCGGTGCTACCCACCAGCCCCGTCTTGGCTTTTGCAGCAAGAGAACTTGATCTTCGTGATGCAGCACACAATTGGTTACTCGTTGCATCAGCTGTCACCTACTCTTTTATGTCTTTAACTTATTATACAGGTTCAACCTGACTCCCACAATGAACATGCCCGTTCTTCCCCGAAAACAGACCGGTTTTCGTTTGAATCGTGTAACGGACAATTTCTCTACTCTTTATTTTACAGCATCTAATGGTTCTCCATGCGTCATTTGTGAACATCTCGTGAATTTCTGATTTCAGGCAAAAAAAAGGACACGGATTCACATCCGTGCCAAACATGTATTCCTTATAAAAGGGGGTCAATTACTAGTTTCATCATAACGGAAAATTATTTCACCCGTGTTACATTCCAGTTAAAAGCCCATGACGCTATATTAAGGATTTACGACAGCCTTTTATTTCGTTGCTTTGAGTTTTTCAGCAAGCTCTTCTACATAATGCTGTGCGCTTTGTGCTGCAATACTTCCGTCACCTGTTGCTGTCACAATTTGACGAAGTGTTTTTTCACGAATGTCACCAGCTGCGAAAATACCTTCCACTCTTGTTTCCATTCTTTCGTTTGTCTCGATGTAGCCTTCTTTATTTGTAATACCGAGATTTTCAAATGGTTTAGACAGCGGCAGCATTCCGATATAGATGAAGGCACCGTCTGTTTTAAACTCTTCTTCTTCACCAGTCACCGTATCAACCAATGTCACACTGCCGACTTTCCCGTTTTCTTCATTGATCTGTTTGACGGTTTTGTTCCACTTGAAATCAATTTTTTCATTATCAAAGGCACGCGCTTGTAAAATGCTTTGTGCACGAAGTTTATCGCGTCTATGGATAATCGTTACTTTAGAAGCGAAGCGTGTGAGATACACACCCTCTTCTACCGCAGAATCACCGCCGCCAATGACGACAAGCTCTTTGTTTTTAAAGAAAGCCCCGTCACATACTGCACAATATGATACGCCGCGGCCGCCAAGTTCTTTTTCACCTGGTGCCCCGATTTTTTTGTATTCAGCCCCTGCCGCTATAATGACAGAGCGTCCTTTGTATTCTTTTGAGCCGGCTTTGACGATTTTGTATTCTTCACCGTTCACGATTTCTTTAATATCGCCATATGCATACTCTGCACCGAATTTCTTCGCATGCTCAAACATTTTATTTGAAAGTTCCGGCCCTAAAATACTTTCAAAGCCAGGATAGTTCTCGACATCTTCCGTATTCGCCATTTGTCCGCCTGGAATTCCTCTTTCAATCATTAATGTTGAAAGATTTCCCCGTGATGTATAAACAGCGGCTGTCATTCCGGCAGGACCCGCTCCAATGATGATCGTATCGTAGATTTTTTCTTCTGACACAACTGTCACTCCCTCTTCAATTGCTGCTCGCATTTCTTATTAGAATGCCCTTGGGTGATGCTTCCATTCATGACAGAGAGCATCATTTCCACTCTTAGCTTTTATTCCTTACCCATATCCTATTAAATCTGCGGGGAATAAGCGAATCATTTGCTCATATCTTCAAAAAAAGAAAAAGCTTCCTTAAACTGCTGTTTAAGGAAGCCTGTTTACGGTTATATAAAAAGTAATGATTTATTCAACGACTCTTCTTACAACGCCATTGAAATATCTCTTCCAATAAGGATTACTCATTGAATCAACTGAAACGCCATGGGAACTGTTATCATTCAAGAATGTACCGTTTCCTAAGTAAATACCAACGTGTCCATTTACTTTATACGTATCAAAGAACACAAGGTCTCCGCGTTTCATGTCAGATGCACTTACAGCTCTTCCTTTACCTACAAGCGTATCTGTTGTTGTACCGCCAACTGGTCCAAGGTTGATGCCTGCTGATGCAAATGCCCAGCGAACGAATGAAGAACAGTCAAAACGACGTGCGTCAATATCGGCTTGTGATCTGCCGCCGCCCCATTTATACGGAGATTGTCCAACAATGCTAGAACCTGTGCTGATCGCACCTTCAATTCCGCCTACGTTACTGCTGACAGGTGATCCACCGCCAGAAGATGGCTTCTTGCTTGGTGAACTGCTGTTGCTGTTATTGTTGTCATTAGATGATCCACTGTTACTTGAAGACGGGCTGCTATCGTTATTTGAGCTGTTGTCTTCCGCTTGAACACTAGCTTGACGCTGCTGCTGTTGTCTTTGCGCTTTTTCTTCTTTTGCTTTTTGAGCTGCTTCTCTTGCTTCTTTTTCAGCTTGTTTTTGTGCAGCGATTGTTGCGTCTTTTTCAGAAGCAATGCTGTTAGCCTCACTGTTTAACTCGCTGATTTCAGAAAAAGCACTTCCTTTTTGCTTTTTCACTTGCTTGAATAGCTTGTCTTTTTCATCAAGCTGTTTATTCAAGTCTGATTGAAGCGTTTCAAGCTTTGCAAGTGTGTTTTGCACATTTTCAAGCTTTGTGTTTAATTCGTTTTCAGACTTTTGAAGTTCTGCTTTGTCTTTTTCCTGCTCTTTAATGATTTCACTGTCTGCGTTGATCAGTGTAGATACTGCACCTGCACGGCTGATGAAATCGCTAAAACTTTTTGCTCCTAGTAATACATCTATGTATTTCGTAGAACCTCCGCTCTCTTGAAGGGCACGTACACGCTTTTTCAAGAACTCGTTTCTTTCTTCAATACGTTTTTCTGTATCAGCAATTTCTTTTTTCAATGCTTTGATTTCTTTTTTTGTTTTTTCATTTTCTTTTTGTTTTTCTTCGATTTGATCACTTGTTTTTAAAGCTTTCTCATCAATATCTTTAAGCTTTTGTGCAAGTGCCTCTTGTTTTGCTTCAAGCTTTGAAAGCTCTTCTTTTTTCTTTTGAAGATTCTTGTTTACCTCAGATTGCTTGCTGTCTAGTTCTTGTTTCTTTTGTTCAAAGTTCTGTGCGTTTGCTTCATGCGTAAATGGAATAAATAAACCGCTTGCTCCGATCACCGAAGCTAAACCGAAAGTAATAAACTTTTTCACGAATAGTTCCTCCTTTGACAATTTCCCAAGCGACATTAGAAAGCAGCAAATTCTCTGCGACCAATCTGTGCTCTCTATGTCTTTCTTCCTGATTGTTCAGTCAGATGTTGACCAGATTGTTTCTATCACTAGGTGTTTCATTATGTATAGTAAAATATTTAAATATCTATCTTTGTTTTAATCCACGATTTTCATTATACATGAGACATCGACAAAATGAGCTAATATTTTTATTACATTTATGTTTCAAAAACATGTCGTGATTGTCATACTTCGCCAATTCCTTGCAAATCACACCTTTTTATCCAAGAAAAAAGCATGACCTTTTCGGCCATGCTGGGATGTTCTGAATCTATTTACCTATTTAATCGATTAACGTACAGATCTCTCGTTCGTATTTAGACAGTGTTTGAACACTGATCTGAAAAGCGGACGCAACGTCTTTTTTGCTGACAGCTGCTTCTTCTTGTTCATTCATCCATAGATAATAAGATGCTGCTGCCCAGGCAGGCGCATTTTTCTTATCAATACCAGAAGCACGTGCCTGCTGAATAATATGGAATAACCAAAAATAAGGCATATGGCTGTCAGGCTGAACCGCTTCCTCCAGACTGGATGCCGCCTGTTTTGCAAAAACAGCATCTTCTGAAAAAGACTTTTCTTTCATTTCATCTTCATACAAAAGCAGTTCTATAAATTGCTGTTCAAAGGCCGTTTTCGCTGCGCGTGCATCAAGGACAGACTGCAGAACGTCACGTTCCCCTTTTTGTTTACTGACATAGTACGCAGTCAGCCGTTCCTCAATCGAGACCATTGGCTCAGTCTCCTCAGGTTTATCCTGCCACGGCTTGATTTCATCTGCGTCGATATCTTCTTCAACCATCTTATCCCAAACCGTTTGGGCGAGCGTTTTATGGCCTGTATGATAGGCTGCGCTTGCAAGCCAGTATAAAAATGTACTATCTCCCTGAAAACCTGTTTTGTACAAAGAATAAAGCCATTTAAAGGCCCATTCAAATTCTCCCACAAGGGCAAATGTTGCGCCAAGCTTATAACGCTGTTCACTTAGTATTGGATACACGTGCGTTAATTGCTTCGCTAACATGTTGACCTTCTTTTCTTCTTTCTCATAATGGTAGAAGACAAGCTGATTGCAAAGGGCATGCAGATTACCGGGATTTTCAAGAAGGACCCGGTTCAACATTTCTTTCGCCTGATGGATTCGGCCAGAATAAAAATAGGCCAAAGCAAGATTATTATACGCTGACCAAAATTCTGGATACTCAACAATCATCTGTTCCAGCATCTCAATAGCTTCATCGAGTCTGCCGCTTTCTAGCAAATGGTTTGCTTGATCCTGCTTCACAATCAGGTCATCCTGATCATAAGGAAAATCTTCGTCCTCTTCGTCGCTCATATCGAGCAGGTCAAGAAGGTCTTCATTTTCATCCGCAAATTCCCCGTTCTCTTCCAGCGCGGCATAAGCAGTAGCTGATTTATATGCCTCTTGAAACAGTCCGAGATTCGCATAATTATTGGCTTTAAAATAGTGGCACTCAGACATGTTTTCATCGATGTGTTCAAGGATAAAATCAAGCAGTTCGTTTGATTGCTGGTAATGACCCATTTCAGTATAAATAATGGCAAGCTGTGACAGCATTTCTACATTTTCAGGCTCAAGTACGATGGCCCGCTGTATCAGCTTACTTGCTCTGGACAGATTTCTTTCTCTATATGCTTTAAGACCTTTATGAAAAAAGTAATGCCCATCTTGAAATAGCTGGACGACTTGTGTGTGATTATTTTGAGAAGTGTATTTACTCACCGATACCCTCCATTTCGAACAGTGTACCGTGTGTAGTATAACATACTTCACCAGTCGTCACATAGAACAAAAGGAAAGGAAGGATTTGTTTTTCATTTAAAATGAAAAAGCCAGGGATATCCCCCAGCTTTTCATTCACCTTGATGACGTTTTTTTAATACCTTTAATACATCATCAAGCGGCAATTGCTGTTCGCGTAATAATACAAGAAGATGATAGAGGAGGTCAGCAGTTTCCCATTTCAATTCTTCTTGATCCCGGTTTTTCGCTGCAATGATCACCTCGGATGCTTCTTCCCCTACCTTTTTCAGGATTTTATCAACCCCTTTTTCAAATAGATAGGTTGTATAAGCCCCTTCTGGCATTTCCGCCTGACGCTTTGCAATGACCTGTTCAAGTTCATTTAATATCGCAAAACGATCCTGCTCTTCGCTTTGGCGCTTCACGCCTTCTTCCGAAAAACAGCTATAGCTGCCAGTATGGCAGGCTGGGCCGCTTGGCGCGACAAGGACAAGCAGAGCGTCCTTGTCACAGTCATATCGAATAGAAATCACTTGCTGGGTATGTCCCGAGGTGGCGCCTTTGTGCCAAAGCTCGTTTCTCGACCGGCTATAAAACCATGTTTCACCTGTCTCCAGCGTTTTTTCATAGGATTCTTGATTCATATACGCAAGCGTCAATACTTCCTTACTTTGAGCATCCTGTACAATCGCAGGAATCAGGCCTGCCTCATTAAAGGTTAATTCATTTGCCTGTTTCATCTGACCTTCACCCCGTGTTCTCTCAAATATGTCTTCACCTCATGAATGGAGGTTTCTTTATAATGGAAAATAGATGCTGCTAATGCTGCATCAGCTTCTCCTTTTGTAAAGGCCTCGAGCATATGCTGGGCATTGCCAGCGCCGCCAGAAGCAATAACTGGCACATTGACTGCATCTGATACAAGCTTTGTCAATCGATGATCAAAGCCTGTCTTTTCACCATCGGCATCCATACTTGTCAGCAAAATCTCTCCTGCACCTCTCTGCACAGCTTCCTTCGCCCAGTCGCTGACCTCTAAATCTGTTTGACGGCGTCCTCCGTGTGTATAGACCATGTATGCTTTTTTCTCTTCATCGTATTTTGCATCAATTGCAACAACGATACACTGGGAGCCAAAAAAGTCAGCACCTTCTGAAATCAGTTCCGGCCTTAACACAGCTGCTGTGTTGACAGATACTTTGTCTGCACCCGCTCTTAATATACGCTTCATGTCATCAAGGTGGTTAATCCCGCCTCCCACCGTAAATGGTATCGCAAGAGTGGACGCGACTTGTTTGACCACATCCACCATCGTTTTCCGGCCTTCATGAGAAGCGGAAATATCAAGGAAGACAAGTTCATCCGCCCCTTCCTCATCATAGATCTGCGCTAATTCGACCGGATCACCAGCATCCTTTAAGCCTAGGAATTGCACCCCTTTGACAACACGCCCTTCCTTCACATCAAGACATGGGATGATTCGTTTTGTCATCATATGCGGTCAAGCCCTTCAAATGCTTCTGCTAAAGTAAACTGCTTTGTGTAAAGTGCTTTTCCAACGATCGCACCAGACACACCAGACTGTTTTTGCGCTGACAGCTTTTGAAGATCAGCTACTGCGCTGACACCACCTGAAGCAATCACTTGTTTGCCGGTTGCTTCTGCTAAGCGAACCGTGCTTTCTACATTGGGACCAGACAGCATGCCATCCATTTGAATATCGGTGAAAATAAAGACCTCTGCGCCTTCCTTTGCCAATTCCCTGCCGAGTTCCTCTGCCTTCACTTTAGACGTTTCAAGCCATCCTTCAGTCGATACAAAGCCATTTCGCGCATCAATCCCAATTGCGATTTTCTCTCCATATTGCGCCAGCATTTTTTTCACAAAGACTGGGTTCGAAACAGCTGAGCTGCCGAGAATCACTCTATCTACGCCGCTCTTTAAATAAAAGGCAACGTCTTCTTCCGACCGAATACCGCCGCCGATTTGTACCTTCACATCTAAGGAGGAAGCAATCGCCAGCACATGCTCATGATTGACACGTTTCCCTGCTTTTGCACCATCTAGATCGACAAGATGAATCCATTTTGCTCCTTCTTTTACAAATTGCGCGGCCATGTCGAGCGGTGAATCTCCATAAATGGTTTCTTGATCATAATCTCCTTGCACAAGACGTACACATTTGCCATTTCTCATATCAATCGCTGGATATAATGTAAACTCACTCATTTGTTCACCCTCTGTTCGTTTGCTAATTGAATAAATTGTTTGAGCAGCGCCATTCCCGTTGTACTGCTTTTTTCAGGGTGAAACTGTGCTCCAAGCACATTTCCCTTGCCAACAACAGCTGGTACTTGAACACCATAGTCCGCGCTTGCTAATTGCTCATCTGGATTCATATCACTCACATAATAAGAGTGAACAAAGTACGCAAATCCTTCTGGCACACCGTCAAACAATGGGGCGGGCTGATGAAACGTGAGCTCATTCCACCCCATATGAGGTACCTTTAGCCTTTGCCCGTCCTGATCACGATCCTTTAAAAGAACGACACGCCCTTTTAACAGACCCAATCCTTTTGTGTGTCCTGCCTCTTCGCTTTCTTCAAATAACAGCTGCATGCCAAGGCAAATGCCGAATAACAGCTTTCCTTCCTCTACGACTTGATGGATAAACGCCTCAAGTCCAGTCTCTTTTAACAGCTGCATTGCATCATGAAACGAACCGACCCCAGGCAAAATATAAGCATCTGCTTTTTTCAGCTCCTCTACATCAGAGGAGACGATATAGCGGGCACCTGCTCGTTCCAGTGCTTTTGATACGCTGAACAAATTTCCCATTCCGTAATCAATGACTCCGATCATTAGAGCATCCCCTTTGTTGAAGGAATTCCTTTCACACGTGGATCAATGGTTGTTGCTTCATCTAAGGCACGTGCCATCGCTTTAAAAATGGCTTCAATTATATGATGTGTATTGGTTCCGTAGTGAACAATGACATGAAGGTTGATCCGGGCTTCAAGCGCAAATTTCCACAGAAACTCATGCACTAGCTCTGTATCAAAGGTACCAACCTTTTGACTCGGAAAGGCCGCTCTCATTTCCAAATGAGGACGATTGCTTAAGTCGACCACGACCTGGGCAAGTGTTTCATCCATCGGAACAAAGCTTGATCCATACCGCTTAATTCCCTTTTTATCGCCTAACGCTTCCTTAAACATTTGCCCAAGTACAATGCCGATATCTTCTGTTGTGTGGTGATCATCAACATCCGTATCTCCTTTCGCATCGACGGTCAAATTAAAGTGTCCATGCTTCGTAAATAAATCGAGCATGTGCGTCATAAAAGGGACATCTGTTTGAATATCCGCTTTTCCTTCTCCATCAATTTCTAGCGCTAATGAAATGTTCGTTTCATTAGTTTTTCTCGATGTTTTCGCCTGTCTCATTACGATTCCTCCCGCTTTCTCGCTTCAATCGACCTTGCATGTGCTTCAAGCCCTTCTAATCTGGCAAAAGCCGCAATGCTTTCCCGATGTGTTTCAAAGGCTTCTTGACTATATGAAATAATGCTCGTTTTCTTTTGAAAATCAGTCACACCAAGCGGACTGGAGAATCGAGCTGTTCCGTTTGTTGGCAGCACATGATTCGGTCCTGCAAAATAATCGCCCACCGGCTCTGGACTATATCGTCCCAAGAAAATTGCGCCAGCATGCTTGATTTGACCAAGAAGTGCTTCTGGGTATGCTGTCAGCACCTCTAAGTGCTCTGGTGCTAATTGATTGATGACGTCTACTGCACGATCGATTGATTCTGTCACGTAAATACGGCCATGATCTTGTATAGATTTTGCTGCGATTGATTTTCTCGGTAAACTATCAAGCTGCTTTCTTACTTCAGCCTGCACGCTTTCAGCAAGTGTCTTAGACGGTGTCACCAAAATACTAGATGCCAGCGCATCATGCTCTGCCTGCGAAAGTAAATCCGCCGCTACCTCATGCGCGACTGCTGTTTCGTCTGCTAGGACTGCAATTTCACTTGGGCCTGCAATCATATCAATGTCTACCTGACCAAATACTTCCCGCTTTGCCAGCGCGACATAAATGTTGCCTGGACCTGTGATTTTATCAACAGGTTTGATGCTTTCCGTTCCATAGGCAAGTGCCGCAACCGCCTGGGCCCCGCCCATTTTATACATCTCAGAAATACCAAGCTCCTTCGCCGCAGCCAAGACAGCGTCAGAGAGACAGCCATCTTTCCCAGGGGGTGTCACAAGAACGATTCGTTCAACGCCTGCGACTAGCGCAGGGATCACATTCATTAATACTGATGATGGATAGGCAGCTGTTCCACCGGGGACATACACACCTACCGCATCAAGCGGTGTTACTTTTTGACCAAGCATTGAACCATCCTTTTGGTGATAAAACCAAGAAGAGGTCAGCTGGCGCTCGTGGTATGTGCGAATATGCTTGATAGCCGTTTGGATAATCTGAACCATCTCTTTATCCAAGCGGTCACAGGCTTTTGCCATTTCATCCTCCGTGACAAGTGGATCTTCAATCAACACTCCGTCAAATTGCTTTGTAAAAGACCGTACAGCTTCATCACCATTTGTTCTCACTTCTTGTATAATGCGCTGAACAGCCTGACGCTGCTCTTCTGTTCCTGTATCTAAGGACCGTTTGAGTGAGAGAGTATCTGTCTCACCTTCTTGTATGCAGGTGATGTTCATGATGTTTCCTCCCCTTCTCCAATGATTCTTGCAAGACGCTGCGCCATTTCATCGATCACGTTATCCTTCATCCTATAGCTCACAGGATTGACAATAAAACGTGACGTGATATCACAAATATGCTCCGTTTCCACAAGGCCATTTTCCTTTAGTGTTTGACCTGTGGAGACAATGTCCACAATGCGATCGGCAAGCCCAATGAGCGGTGCTAATTCAATGGAACCATTCAGCTTAATGATCTCCACCTGCTCCCCTTGCTCTCTAAAATAGGACGATGCAACATTTGGGTACTTTGTCGCCACACGCGGTGCGACACCCCCCCAGCTCGCCCCTGGCAAGCCAGCAACAGCTAAATGACATTTACTGATGTTTAAATCGAGCACTTCGTACACATCACGAGCTTCTTCAAGCATGACATCCTTCCCTGCAATGCCAACATCCGCCACGCCGTGCTCTACGTAGGTGGTCACATCCATTGGCTTGGCTAAAATAAAGCGTAGGTTTTCTTCTGGTACATCAATGATTAATTTTCTTGAATCCTCGAATTCCTCTGGCAGCTGGTACCCCGCCTGTCTTAACAGCCCTGCTGCTTCTTCAAATATCCGGCCCTTTGGCATCGCCATCGTCAACACTTTACCCATTTTGCTCTTCCTTTCTAGCGCCGATAAAATAAGTCACCTGCTCAAATGCCTTGGTCATCGCGTCAATATTTTCAATCCCCGCTAAGTCTTGCAGGACGATCTTTTTCCCTTTTGACCGCTCCTTTTCTGCAAAAGCAAAAGCTTCCAGTCTTTGTTCTTTGCTAAAAATCACAGCCTCCTGCGGCTCAACAATTTCTTTTGCATCGAGCGCTTCAAGAAGACGGTCTAGTCGAAGTCCGAACCCTGTAGCTGGCGCGGGTGCATCAAAATGAGCAAGCAATTGATCATATCTCCCGCCGCTTCCGATGACCGACCCAACATGATCTGCAAATACTTCAAACAAAATACCCGTATAATAGCTCATATGACTCACCATGCTTAAATCTAAACGGATATATTCTGTACAGCCGTAATCTTCAAGTGTCTCCCAAAGCGACTTTAACTGTGCGAGCACTTCTTTTCCTTCTTGTGAAACGACGATTTCCTCTGCCCGCCCTATAACCTCTTGGCCGCCTCTTAACTCTAAAAGCTGTAACAGCCTCGTTTTATCGATGGAGGAGAGCGGTAATTGTTTCACATGCTGACGGTATCCCACATAATTCTTTTCATATAAGAAGCGGCGAAGGACATTTGCACGCTCTGTATTTCCGAGTACATCGACAAATAACGTCTCTGCTAAAGCGACATGCCCGATCGCGATTTTGAAGGACCTTAGCCCGGCATTTTTTAAGGCAAATACGGCAAGTGCGATGACTTCAGCATCTGCACTAATCGAACCATCACCAATCAATTCAATTCCGACCTGCTCAAATTCTGACGGCCTTCCGCCTTCTCTTTCCTGCGCTCGGAACACGTTGGCTGCATACCCAACACGAAGCGGATACGCCTGCTGGTGAAGCTTGGAAGCCGCCACTCTTGCAATCGGCCCCGTCATATCAGGTCTCAGTACAAGGGTTTGCCCGTTTTGATCAAGCAGCTTAAAGAGCTGTGTATCTGTAATCGCCGATTGAACACCGACTGTATCGTAAAATTCAAGCGTTGGTGTCTCCATCAAACGGAAACCCCAACCAGTCATGACCTCTGTTAAAGAATGTCTCACTTTTTTCTTCGTCTCATACAATCCAGGTAATGAATCCCGCATACCATATGGTTTCTCAAACATAAACATGTTCTTCCGCACCTCCAACACATTAAAACAAAAAATTCCGAATCCTTTAGTTCGCTAATATGATAATATGCTAACAAAATAAAGCGATTAAATCAATCATTTTTATTTCCCCCTATTTTCATCAACATATTCTGGAATTATTACATTCAAGTGACACCTGTGTCTTTTCTGTATGTTCGAAGAAAGAACGTGCTATAATACTTAAAAATATTGAATAACACAGGAGATTAACAGTGAAGTTCATCCAGACATTCATCTTAACTTTGTTGTGCGCATGTCTTGTTTATTTCGGCTTTATATACGTTTCGCAAATCGATCAAGTCAAGAAAACAGCTTCGCCGCAAAAAGCAGCAAAAGAAAACGATACGGCACTTGCAGCTGAAGAAACTCGTTCAACGAAAAAAGCAGAAACCACACATCATTCATTAAAAGGAAGCAAAAAAGCCATGGACGTCACCCTCTACAATCAAATGGATGTGCCAAGGCTTTATAACGGATGCGAAGTCACGAGCTTAGCGATGCTGCTTCATTACAGCGGCTATGAGCATGTAACGAAAAACAAGTTGGCAAATGAAGTAAAACGTGTTCCGCTCAATTATGAAAATGGCTTAAAAGGAGACCCTCATGACGGGTTTGTAGGCGATATGGAGAATGGGCCGGGTCTTGGTGTTTACCACGAACCGATTTATCAGCTTGCGAAAAAATACGCGGGCGATCAAGTTGTCGACTTAACCGGAAAGCCTGTTAAAAAGGCCATCTATCAATCACTTGAAAAGGGCTATCCTGTCTGGGTGATTACGACATCCACCTTTGACAAAACAGATAACATCGAAACTTGGAATACACCGAATGGCAAAATAAATGTAAGCTTTAATATGCATAGCGTGGTCATCACAGGCTATGACAAGGAGCATGTCTACTTGAATAACCCCTATGGAGAAAAGAATCAAAAAGTCGACCGTGATCAGTTTGAAGATTCTTGGGAACAGATGGGCAGTCAGGCGATTATCATTATATAATTAAACAGAAAAAGACAGTGAATACTCATCGTGGAGCTTTCACTGTCTTTTATTTATAATGTATTTTTAAATGACTTTCTAGGCATAATCTCAAGTAAATTAATAAAATCATTAGGACTTGTTACAAAAAAAGTATAAAGTTGTCTTTTTTGCCCACCCATTGAAGCTAGATAAATCTCATGATTAGGTGCTTTATCATGACTACCACTTATCACCAAAGTTGAATTTGTCATCGTAAGTTTCCAATTTGAATCAATAGAAGGATAAGATACACCAGGAACGTTTGTATTAAATGGGATTTTCGCAGAATGATAAAACTTAAACCCTAATTTTTTACTACTTGTGTCAGTTACATCTATAAAGATTGCCTTATTAGACGCAACTGCACTTTCTATAACTTTTTTACATGCAGCATCTGAGCATCTATAGGATCTACCAATTTTTTTTGTTGGCATCCATATAGAAAGGGGATTCTGAAATTGCAAGTTTACTACTGAATGTGTACGACTACTTGTAGCATTTATATTAAATCCCCGATTATCACCCTTTAAATAGCCTCCTTTTATGAAGTTTGGATCTTTAACAGATTTATATGGGATGAATGTGTTATAAATAATACTATATGCATCATTTTTTGGAAAAGCTGCTTTTGTTGATAAAGCTTTAGACTTTCCTTGTTCTCCTTTACTTGTTAATAACCCAAGTGGAGATTTTAATGAGTCCTCTGTCAACTTTGGGATTTCAACAATGCTTGAAAACTCTGCACTAATATTATAGAGTTTTGATTTTTCACTTTTAGATAACTTAGATTTATTAATTTTCCTTTTAGCTAACAACTCGTTTACTTTATTTCGAGACTTCTTACTTAGTGGAACATTCGTCTCGACTTTATATGTATACCTTTTTCCAGGCTTCACATTAGAATCAAAATAGGTTTTTGACTTTGTCTTTTTCAAAAGTTTGTTATCTCTGTATATAGAGTAAACTCCATTATCTCCTTGTATTTTCCCCCACTTCAGGCGAACACCATCTGAGCTAGAATGAGTATCTAACCCATTTTGATTAATTGAGTTATCTACTATTTCTTGTTCAGGATATAACTCATTTTCATTGTTAGACGAAAAAGCTTTGCTTTTCATATAACTTTTTGACTGTTTTGGTTCCAAATAAGAACTATTGTCGATTTTGATAGCTATTACTTTTTTTAATTTGTTACTTTTATAGATACCCAAATTATATTTTTGTATTTCATCTTTAATCTTCACTTTTATTTCATCTTTTTTACCTTCATAAACTAATTTATCATTATCATAGAGCTTATAATAATCTCCCTTTTCTTTAGCAACAATAGTTGCATAAGTACTATTCTTGCGAATAGATATACCTTGTTCACTAGACGCATAAGCATGTTGGGAAACTAAACAAACAGCAATCAAAACACTAAAGTAAAATATTATTTTTTTCAACATTAGAACACCTCAATTAAGCTTAATATGTTACAATCATTACGTTACCATAATTTAATTTATATTACAATAATTCCTAAGGAGAATAGCGTATGAATAATGACAAGTTTTTCAAAATATTATCTATAACTTTTAAATTTATTTCATGTATGATAATTAGCTCTATTACATTAAGCTTATTTATAACTATCTATCAATATTTATTTCATGGATTGAGCATTTCTTATTTTATAATTTATTTACCATTTATATCTCTATTTTATTTAATCTTTTGTGTTCCTCTACAATTAATACTTTATAATAAAGTAACAAAATTCAATTTGAAGTACCTTCTAATTTATATAATAATATCAGCTATCGTAAATGTATTAATTATTGATGCAACATTTAGAAACAAATTTGAGGTGATATTAACCATAATAGTTAGTTCACTTATTTATTGGTTTTTTGATTCATTATTACTTAGAAATAAAAAATAAAAAAGTACCTATAGAAATAGAAGATTCTTGGGAACAGATGGGCAGTCAGGCGATTATCATTAAAGCGTAAAAAAACAACCTCTATCCGCATAGAGGTTGTTTTTGAATGATTTATTTTTCTAGTAATTCCTTCAGGCGGTCTTCAAGCTTTTCAGCTGTCATCGCACCTCCGCCCAGGCTGAAGTATTCTTCCCCTCTTTTTAATAAAAGTGTAGGATAGCCGTTCACATGAAGTTGATGAACCTTCGCAAAGTCGGCATACGCATCATTCATCGCTTCTTTTGTTTTCATGCGTTCAATGACTGCGTCAGGATCAAGATGATGCGCCAAAGCGATCTCCCGATACGTTTCTTCATCACTCAGGCTTTTTCCGTCTTGATAAAAAGCCTTTTGCATCGATGAAGCCAAGTGCAATGCGCGCTCAGGTGCGATGGATCTTAATGCAGAAAAACCAATGGCCGCAGCCTCAGAGTCTAAAAGAAACGTTCCGTTTGCTAGCAGCTCCTGATAACGTTCACCAAACTCGACACCAGTCAGCTGACTAATACGCTGATTTGCTTCTGAAATGTGTGGATAATCCTTTATTGGAAGACTTCTTTCCCCTACAAATAAACCACCCGACACAAGTGTTAATGATATCTCCGAATGATTTTCATGCAAAGTGCGGATACTGTTTGAAAATCCATAACACCAGCCACAATACGCATCCCATACATAGATGAAGGACAATTCTTGCTCATTCATACGTTAGACTCCCCATTTATCATTTTTAGGCGGTCATGAAACTGCTTATTCAGCTTCAGATACAACGGTAAAACGTTCTCCAACATGGGCTGCCTGCTCCACCTCATCAACCAGCGCAATGGCGTAGTCAGCATAGCTCACATAGCTGTCACCTTTAGAATTGACAATCAGATGGTCTTTCCCTTTCACGTAAGAACCTGTACGTTTGCCAACTGGATTAAAGAATGCAGCTGGACTGAGGAAGGTCCATTTTAATCCCTCTGTCTGTTGAAGATCTTTTAGGTTTTCTCCTTGCTGTGAAGCCGTAGCAGCATATTCTTTAGGAAACTCTGGTGTGTCCACTAGTCTTGTTGTTTTCGCCTCATCTACAAATAGACTTCCTGCTCCGCCCACAACGATCAAACGAGTCTCAGGTGCCTCTTTTAAAATATCGATCAGCTTTTTCCCAGCTTCTACGTGCAGGTGCTCTTTTCCAGCAGGTGCGCCAAATGCATTTACAATCACATCAAAGCCTTTGATGTCTTCTGCTTGCAAGTGAAACACATCCTTCTCAAGAACAGCTAGTGATGAATCTGTCACCTTTTGTGCATCTCGGACGATCGCCGTTACTTCATGTCCTTTTGATTGAGCCTCTTTCACAATTTCTTGTCCTGCTTTACCTGTTGCGCCAATAATTCCAATTTTCATGTTAACTCCTCCTGCAATATGGTTTTATGTTGATAAAGAAAGGTGTAACTAATACGGTTACAACAGAGGTAAAAAAAATTGAATAGATCATCCAATTTTTTTGATTAGCACATGCGTTAGTTCACTTAATTTGATCTCAGCAAGTACTTGCTCCATCGCACTTTGAGCGCGGCATAAAATTAATTCAAGCACCGCTTGAATATTTGCACCGATCGGACAGTCAGGATTTGGGCTTTCATGAATTTGAAACAATTCTCCCTCATCCACGACTTCAACCGCTTTATACACATCGAGCAGTGTGATGTCGTCTTCACTGCGGTTCAGCTGAGAACCACCTTTGCCAAGACTCGTTGAGATTAGGCCTGCTTTTTTTAATTTACTCATAATGCGGCGGATGACCACTGGGTTTGTATTCACACTTCCTGCGATATCCTCCGATGTCTGTAATGATCCTTTTTCAAGTGATAGCAAGGCCAGAATATGGACAGCGACAGTAAATCTGCTGCTGATTTTCATGTTTTCTCACCTCTGTTGTAATCATTATAGTTACACCATGTCACATTGTCAACAAAAAAGTCTGCCGAGCTACTCAGCAGACGTAGATTGACGTGCTTCCATTTCTTCTTTCGTATAAATCATGCGCATTGGATTTCCTCCAACAAATGAGCCTGCTGGCACATCCTTATGAACAAGTGTACCAGCCGATACGATCGCACCATCCCCAATGGTCACACCAGGTAAAATAGTTGAATTAGCTCCAATTAAAACTTCATCACCAATATAGACTTCCCCAAGTCTGTACTCTTTAATCAAATACTCATGGGACAAGATGGTCGTATTATAGCCGATCACACTATTTCGACCGACAGTGATTTTCTCAGGAAACATCAGATCAACCATCACCATTAAGGCGAACGCCGTATCCTCGCCGACCTTCATACGAAGAAAGGTTCGGTATATCCAATTTTTCATTCCCATAAAAGGCGTGTACCTTGCCATTTGAATAAAAATGAAGTTTTTCACCACTTTGAAAAAGGGAACTGTCCGATAGACTTGCCGCAGTGAATTGACCCCTTTTACAGGATAACGATCTGTTTTTCTCAACTTAATCAGCTCCAACAATCGCCAGGAGATCACTCATTTTCTTCAGCATGAAATCAGGGCGATGCTTTAAAAGCGCCTCTTCTCCCTTAATAGACCAAGCAACACCTGCCGTTTTTGTCCCGGCCGCTTGACCAGACAAAATATCGTGATAATTATCACCGACCATCACCGCTTCATGCGGATCACTGCCAAGCTTTGATAATGCCAGCTGAACAGGCTCCGGATGCGGCTTCTCATTTTGCACATCATCGAGCGTCACAATGACCTCAAAGAACGGCTCTAAACCGGTCAGCTTCAATCCCATTAAAACCGTATCCCGTATCTTCGTTGTGACAATACCGAGCTTAAATCCTCGATCCTGCAGGACTTTCAATGTGTCGATAACTGTCTCATATTCAGTCACAAGCAGATCATGCTGCTTATGATTAAACGTGCGGTACATCTGAATCATATCATCCGTCAAATCAGGGTCCATCGCAGAGAATGTATCAAACAAGGACGGACCAATGAAATGAAGAATATCCTCACGGCTGTAATGACCAGGGTAATAATGATCCAGCGTATGCTGAAATGAAGCAATAATTAATTCATTTGTATTGATTAATGTGCCATCTAAATCAAATAGCACTGTGTTGATCGTCGATTCGTTCATATGGCTTCCTTTCTAACAGCTGCAAGTTCCCGCTTCCGCCAAATATAGCTAATAGCAGCTGTCAATAAAATTGCAGAAATCAGGCGGATGACAAGAAGCGGCCATACTGGAATACCAAGTGGTATAAAAATCAGCGTATCTTCGACCACCGCATGGCAGGCAACGAGGAAAATAAAGGCAAGAGTTAAGTCCTTTTTACTCACACCGTCCTCTTCCACTGCCTTCATCATCACGCCGGCTCCGTACGCCAGACCAATCGTTAATCCAGCCACCATCGTCATAGATGTATTTTCTTTCATTCCAAGCATTCTAGTAAAAGGTGACAGCCACTTAGACAGTGTATGAAGCCACCCTAAATCTCTCATGAATTGAATGATGACCATGAGAGGGATGACGATACAGGCGAGCTGGAGCACACCGAGTACAGCTTTTTGTAAAGCAAGCAGGACGATCATGTACCAGCTGGAAGGCACATCAGCCGCCTGAGCTGCCGTCAGTAGTCCATATTGCGCCGGCTCCTCGCCTCCCTGCCAAACGAGATGAATGACAATAGCCGAAATAACAGCAAGACTGATTCTGACCAACAAAATCACAGACACTCTCAGTCCAACCTTTGCTGCCACTGTCGATTCGATGATCAGGTTATGGCAAAAGGACAGCATCACTGCCAAAATAAACACTTCCTTCACAGGAAGCTCTAATGTCAAAATGGCTGCAATCCCCGCATACAAGTTCAGCATATTTCCTAATACAAGCGGAATAGCCGCTTCTCCCGAAAGACCAAACACCCCCATAAATGGCCGAATGAATTGTATGATCCAACCCATTACAGGCGTATGCTGCAAGATACTGACGAGAATGGTAACTGGAAAGATGACTTTGCCAAGTGTCCAAGTTGTCGATAGCCCTGCCTTCAAGCCGTTTTTCCATGTCTCTCCCATCTCTTATGATCCCCCCTGCTTAATTCGATGAGTTGTTCTCTTTATACGGAATCGATGCGTATCCTTTCATTCTTCTAAAGAAAATCAGTAGAACAGCCACTACGAATATCGCAATCGAAATCATCTGTGCGATTCGAAGATGCTCTGTCAGCATTAAGCTGTCTGTTCTCATCCCTTCTATGAAGAAACGGCCGATTGAATACCAAATTAAATAAGACAAGAAGATTTCGCCTCTTCTCAGCGATGTTCTGCGTAGTAAAATCAATATGACAACACCGGCAAGATTCCATAATGATTCGTATAAGAACGTCGGGTGATAATAGGTCCCATCAATATACATTTGATTAATGATAAACTCAGGCAGATGCAAATTTTCTAAAAAGGCTCTTGAAACCGCCTCACCATGCGCTTCTTGGTTAATAAAGTTCCCCCAGCGCCCAATTGCCTGCGCTAGTAAAATACTAGGTGCTGCGACGTCAGCTATTTTCCAAAAGGATACCTTTCTCACTTTTGTAAAAACGATGGCTGTCAGCACGGCACCGATCAGCCCGCCGTGAATCGCAATTCCACCATTCCAAATTTTAATGATTTCGTTTGGGTGCTGCTGATAGTAATCCCATTCGAAAGATACATAATAAATTCGTGCACAAATAATTGCTATTGGAATGGCAAATAAGATTAAGTCAATAAACATATCTTTATTGATTCCTCTTTTTTCACATTCTCTCAGTGCGAGCCAGAGTCCAAGCAAGGCCCCGATCCCAATAATCACACCATACCAATGAACCGAAATAGGTCCAAGCTGAAAAGCGATCGGATCAATTGGCTGAATTGCTTCGTTCATATAGTCAACTCCTATTCATCCTGGCCATTGTCTTCAATGACATCGGCAAGTTTACTTGTAAATTGTTCTGCTGCATTATGTCCCATACGTTTCAGCCTGAAGTTCATCGCAGCCACCTCAATGATGACAGCTAAGTTTCGACCTGGCCGTACAGGGATCGTCAGCTTCGGCACATCTGTATCGATGATGCGCATTTTCTCTTCTTCAAGTCCTAAACGATCATACTGTTTGCCTTGTTCCCAAAGCTCAAGGTTCATTACAATCGTAATTCTCTTATAGCTTCTAACAGCGCCTGCTCCAAATAAGGTCATCACATTAATAATACCTAACCCGCGGATTTCCAAAAGATGTTCAATCAGCTCTGGTGCGCTCCCGACTAATGTATCCTGATCCTCTTGACGGATTTCCACGCAATCGTCTGCGACCAGCCGATGTCCCCTCTTCACTAATTCTAAGGCTGTTTCACTTTTTCCTACTCCGCTTTTCCCAATTAATAATACACCTACACCATATACATCTACGAGCACACCATGAATAGCAGTCGTTGGTGCAAGCTTACTTTCTAAAAAGTTGGTCAATCGACTCGAAAGTCTTGTCGTTTTTAGGCTAGATCGTAAAACGGGCACGCCATTTTCATTTGATGCTTCGATTAATTCCTTCGGGACATCACGATCTCGTGACAAAATAATCGCAGGGGTAATATCTGTACAAAGAGACATCATTCTCTGCTTTCGTTCGCGTTCTGGGAGCCGTTCAAAAAAAGAAAGCTCTGTTTTCCCTAAAAGTTGAACTCTTTCTTTTGGGTAATATGTAAAATAACCAGCCATTTCAATACCTGGTCTGGAAAGATCACTGATTGTAATGGGACGATTAATCCCTTCTTCCCCACTTACCAGTTCAAGATGAAATTGTTCCATTATGTCCTTCGTACGAACTTTCGGCACGCTTCTTCCTCCTTTTATCACAGGCGATTCAGAAATACAGCTCTATTTTATCACTTTCAATGATGAACCCAAAACAGTATTTTATCCTGTTCCTGTTTGACCGCCCTAACTGGTATAGACAACTATACTTAAAAAGAGTAAACTTAAAGTAAAGATAACGAATAAGGGGGCTCAAACATGAGCGGTTCTTTATTGCTCTCCAATATTCATATTGTGACAAAGACAAAGATCATTGAAAACGGTTTTGTCGGTTTACGCGATGGCAAGATTGACTATATTTCAACATCTCCACCGACAGGAAATTATGAAAAAGTATATATTTCCCGGGAAAACTTTTATTTACTCCCTGGAATGATTGATATTCACATCCATGGCGGATATGGTGCAGACATGATGGATGCGACAGCAGAAGCAATGAATACACTCGCTGACAACCTTCCGTCCGAAGGAACGACAAGTTTTTTAGCGACAACCATCACACAAAACCATCATGAGATTGAGCAGGCACTTAAAAATGTCGCTCAGTGGAAACAAAGTAATGAAGCACAAGCAGGAAGTCAGGCACAATGTATAGGAATCCACCTAGAAGGTCCATTTATTTCTAAAGATAAGGCAGGGGCACAGCCTGTTCAATGGATTAAACAGCCCGATATTCCGCTTTTTAAAAAATGGCTGGATGCTTCTGAACAGCTCATTCGAATTGTCACGTTTGCGCCTGAGGAAGACACAGATTTTGCTTTCCTTTCCATGTTACAGGAAATGAACATGATCCCTTCTATTGGACATACGAATGCCCATCATGACATGGTGAATTTAGCAGCTAAGCATGGTGCACGCCATGTAACACACCTTTATAATGCACTGAGTTCGTTTCAGCATCGTGAACCGAATGCTGTAGGTGCTGCTCTTACGAATGAGAACCTTTATACCGAGCTGATCACAGATGGGATTCACTCCCACCCTCTTTCCATCAAGCTTGCGTATTTGGCAAAAGGAAGTGATCGTTTGATCATGATCACAGACTCAATGCGTGCAAAAGGTCTTGGGGATGGAACATACGAATTTGGCGGTCAGACGGTCACAGTCAGCGGCGAAAAAGCATTGCTGGACGATGGTACACTTGCAGGATCAATTTTGCGAATGAAAGATGGCGTCAAACGGATGAAACAGCTCACAAATTGTGAATGGACAGAGATTGCGAAGATGACTTCAACCAATGCAGCCGCTCAACTGGGTCTTGACCAACAGCTCGGTTCCATCGAAATTGGAAAAATAGCAGATTTGGTGATTTGGGATGAATCTGGTGAACTGATGATGACGATCTGCCGTGGACAAATCGTCTTTGAAAAAAAGGAGGCCAACCACTCATGAACATCATCGAATTTGAAAGCAAAGATCAATTAGGAAAAGAAGCAGCTGCCATTATTGCAAGAACAATAGCTGCTAAACCCGATGCCGTACTCGGCCTAGCAACGGGCGGTACACCTATTGAAACTTACAAAGAGTTAATTCAACTTCATCAAGCGAATCAACTGTCTTTCAAGCAAACAAAAACAATCAATTTAGATGAATATGCAGGACTCAATCCAGAACACGAAAATAGTTATATGACCTACATGAAACGTCATTTATTTGACCATATTGATCTCCCTCAGGATCAGTATTTTCTTCCAAATGGCAAAGCAGCTCATTTAGAAAAGGAATGCTTAAGATATGACCAGCTCATTGAGGATGTAGGCGGCATCGATCTTCAGCTCCTTGGAATCGGTCAAAATGGGCATATCGGTTTTAACGAACCAGGTACCCCTTTCAACTCAAAGACTCATGTCGTGCAGTTAGATGAAAACACGAGACAGGCTAACGCAAGATACTTTTCTTCTATTGATGAGGTACCTACACATGCCATCACAATGGGAATCGCGAGCATTCTTTCAAGTAAAAAGATTCTCCTTCTTGCTTCGGGAAAATCAAAAGCGAAAGTGATACAATATTTAGAACGGGCAGAGATTCATCCGGACTTCCCAGCGTCTGCACTGAAACTTCATGAAGATGTAACGGTTATGATTGATCGAGAAGCTGGATCACTACGCTAAAAACGAGAGGATTTTCACATGTTTATTGATAAGCAGTCACCTATTCCGATGTACCATCAGATTATGGAGAACTTGAAAAAGCAGATTGAGGATGGAACATTAGCACCTGATACACTCATTCCTTCTGAAAGAGAATATGCCGAACGCTTTGGTATTAGTCGAATGACTGTCAGACAAGCCTTATCGAATCTTGTGAACGAAGGATATTTGTATCGTCAAAAAGGAAAAGGCACCTTTGTTAGCCGGAAAAAATTTGAACAGCCGCTTCAAGGCTTAACAAGCTTTTCAGAGGATATGCGCCAGCGTGGGCTCAAAGCATCAAGCCAGCTGATTGACTTTAAAAAAACCGCATGTCCAGAGCACTTGCTGCCCGTCTTACAGCTGACTAATAGTGATGCTGTATTTGAACTAAAACGGATACGCCTTGCAAATGATGAACCGATGGCGATTGAAACGAGCTATATACCTGAAAGATTTGCAGGAGATTTAACAAAGGAACATTTAACTGGCTCTTTATATGAATATATTGAAACTCACACTGGCCATGTCATTGCTCATGCCAAACAGGAGCTTGAAGCCAATGTTGCCTCAAAGGAAGAAGCACACTTGCTGTCTATTCTAGCAGGAGACCCTGTGCTGTCCATAACAAGAACGACTTTTTTTCAACAAGACATTCCATTTGAGTATGTTGTTTCCGTTTATAGAGGGGATCGTTACAAGCTCATTCATACAATGGAAAGATAAACAGTGCCCCTGACACGGAGCACTGTTTTTTTATTTCCTAAGAAATTTTATTTCGTCATCATCTTTTGTATGAATTTTCCATATTGGTGAAATGGCTTTTCCTTGAAAACGATCTTTTGCTACAGTGTACCAATAATAATCTTCATTTGGCTTTAAGCCCTTCCACTCAAAGCTTGCTTTTTTGCCGCTTTTTATGCCTCGAGCCTCTCCTAGAAGAACATTCGTATACACATTGAGTTCAAAATAATTGGTTTTGACAGATTTCATTTTCGGTGTCAAATCCACATCGATTGAAAATTCATCCTGATCTCCATACGTTTTAGGATCATAAAAATGCTCTTGATTCAAGTAAGGAGAGTATGTCGTAAAGTGAAGCTGATTTTTTTCTTGATCGGCTGTTATCACCCTCATAAACCCTTGACCACCTTCAGGTCCTGACTGATAATCGGCGAGTATTTGATATACTTTCCTGTCTACTTTTCCATCATGGTCATCATCAAGCTCATCTACTTTCCTGCTTGCTCCATGATAATGGCCGCTAAATACGGCCACAATATTAGGATGACGTTTCACCACTTGGTGGAAGATGAGGTCGCCAATCGGGCTTCGGTTGCCGCTCACTAACAAATACTCATGGAAATTTAAAATGACGATACGATCTGGATGCTCAGAAATGACACGGTTTAACCAATCAATTTCATCTTGCTTAATCCCCCAGCCCATGTACACCATCATATAATCATTGCCGCCGGCAGAGATGAGATCATAATGACCTTTATTGTTTCGATAGGATTCACCATAGTAAGGCTTATCCGCAAAGCGTTTTTCCCCGAAATATTTTCCGTATTCCGCATATAAACCATCCTTGTGTCTAACATCATGATTTCCTGCTAAAACACCATAGGGAATGTGATTCTCATCTAATACACGCATAAACATATCAGCACGGTGCCATTGCTTATCCTTTGAATCATCCACAATATCGCCTGTATGGAACACATATTGAATGTTTAATTTTTCCCTTTGATCTCTGATCCATTCGACCATTTGTTTAAAGATATGAGGATAGCTCTTTGCATAATATTGAGTATCAGACATCCATATCATCTTATATGGCTTTTGCGATTTGCTGATTTCATCCTGTACTAGCAAATCAAACGTTTGATTCTTCATGTACTGTCTGACTGACAGCAGCCCTTTCAGGTAAAATTCCTTTTGATCCTTGGCAAAATGATGAGTGATTTTATCCCACTTTTCCTGCTGGTGATTCCACGCGTACATTGTCACCTTTCTCCCTGACAAGGAACTCCCTTTCCATACAGCTTCGACGACATCCTTTTCACGTACATCATGATGAACCTTAATTTGAAAACGATGATAAGGAAAGCGCTGTAAATCCTTCGTTTCAACTGACTTCCCATCAACAAATGCAATGCGGTTCCTTTCTTGATCAGAAAAAATCATTTCTCCTTTTTGGAGATAACTCTTAGGCGGTTCTGTCTCTGCTGCATACTTAAAAATCTTCATTAAAGGATGCAGCGATGTATATTGATAGGCACGATAAAAAGAGTAATCTAACTTATCATTCGTTGGATCCTTGGTTAGCACAGTTTGTTTTGATGATTTCATTTTCGTCTTATCTGCCACCCGCTCTGGTGTTTCAGGATGCTCATGTACCGTCTTGAACTCTTTTTTCAACGTCGACATGTTCCCCGCAGCGTCTTTTGCTTTAATTGTAAACGTGTGCTTTCCAGGCTTTAATTCACTAGAGGACGTCTGATATGGCAAAGAAACTGGTTTGCCATCTACATATGCCTTCAACTCCTCTATGTCACTCCAGCGATCCGTTACTTTTGCTTTTAATGTAAAGGCGCCTTTATATTGATCCTTTGCTTGTACGTTGGTCTTAATTCTCGGCCCAGTGTTATCAACTTTCACACGTACTGAAGCGTGCTCGTCTGAGGTTTTGGCCTCAATCAGGTGCGGCCCTTCTTTCAGCCTTTTTGTGTCCCACTTTATATAGGTTGAAATATACGCCTCTTTTGGAATTTCAAATTGAAACGTTCTCACCTTTTTTGCGTTCCCGCTGTCTCCCATTCTCCATTCTTTTTGCGGCTTCGCATTGATTGGCGGAATTTGTGTTCCATTTGATAAAATCATCCTGACGTTTTTCAATTCAAAATCATCATGATTCTCTCCAGGCAGCCGGTCCACCGGAGAAGACTTTGTGCCAGCGTGAAAAGAGATCGTTTGGAGACCTGCCTTTTTTATCTCTTCTTCGGGTATTGGCATTGTATAGGTACGGTACACTTTTGTCGAATCATCAAAAATAGAAAGTAAACGCCTACCTATAGACACACCATTTTTAAAATATAAATTTGTTCCTTTGACATCAAATGCGATATATGGATCTGCTTCAAGGGCAGAGGATACTTGCTGATTCCGTTTTCCATCTATCCGTAATTCGATGCTTTTTTTCTGATCAGACGTTGCCTTTAATGAAAATAAACCTGATACCGTATCTCCCTCTTCTACATTGAATCGCAGACCGTGGGCTTTACTGACTTGTTCCACATCAATCGTTTTTTTCAACGTCTTGGCTTCATTTTCGCCGTCTGACGCTTCAAGCTGATACTCCAATTGTTCTTTCCCAATCAACTCAGGTGAATAAATAATATGATGAAATAGCCGGTCATTATGGTCTTTTTGCAGCAGTATTTCCTTAAACGGATCTTTTCGATTCGTTCGATAGCGCAGCTTGACGGTTTTTACGGCCTGATCATCTTGGACATCTGCTTTAATCTCTACACTTTCAGTTGGTTTCACCGGTTTCCTTACCGTCATATCTTCAATCACAGGTTTATGGATATCTTGAGAAATTCCCTTTTTTTCCGATGGAATTTGTGCTTTTAGCACTTTACCTGGAGTGGGTTCTTCCTCAATTTTCGAAATCAGCTTCGTCTGCGTCGTACCATCCATTGGATACTTAAACAGCAAGGATTTATGCTCGCTAAACCATGATGGCTTCAAACGAAATGCGGCAGAAGAAATCTCTTCACCTATATTTGTTGTGATCGAAACAAGACGAGATTTCGAGTTGGACAGCCCTTTGCTCTCGATAATGGATAGATGCTCGCCCTCTTTTAATTGGCTTTTGTACATAGCATTAAAGTCCGCTGCAGTTAAATGCTCCTGCCCTTTTTTTCTCAGCCAGAATACATAAGGTTTTCCAGGTGAAATGGTGACTGGATTTGTGTGAAAGGAATATACATCATCCATTTCGATGCCCTGTGCAGGATTGCGGTATCGGAGCTGATAATGTTTAAGAGAGATAGGCACATGTGTCGTGTTATACACTTCGATAAACTCAAAAGCATCTTTGCCTTTTCGATTTTTTGAATTGACGACAATTTCTGTGATAAATAAGTCCGGAATATGCGACAGATCCTCTTCAAATCCATTTAAATGAACCGATTTCTCAGCCGTTTTGATCACTGATTTTTGCGTAAGGAACTCTGTATAGTAACGAACGGTTGGATTCCATAATTGATCTGGCGGAATTTTCGCTGTAAATTCTGGCTTCATTCCTGGCAGCCGTTCCATTGGAATCAAGCGGTACCCCAGTTCATCACTTTGTTTATAGTACAAGTTCGCAGACAAAATCTGTTCTTGGTCACTAATGGACGCTCGAAACTGAAGATCATGGCTTTTCCCTTGAACCGGGCGGACGTCCACATGAAATTGGTCAAAGATAAAAGGAGAAAAAGGCTTGTCCGGTACATTCACTTCTGTTTGAAGAAAAGGCCCTGCTGAAGCAGGCTGACTGAAACAAAAAAGAATGATAAAAAAACATAAAAGCATGATTTGTCTGCTCACGTTCACCATCTTGCACCGCCTCCCTCCGGATATTGTGTCTCCTGAAGGTGGTTTTTATGTCAGATGGAACGGAGAAAACGATACAAATTTGCACAAAAAAACCGTTAGCTTTTTTTCGCTAACGGCTCTACAATTCCTTTTTGTATCAACAGATGGAAAATGGATAAAATGACAGCCATCCAAATGGCCGTTCCGAACCCATCAATGTTAAAGCTATCTCCCATAAAGCTCGATGTCATCATGAGTGTAATGGCATTGATGACAAATAAGAACAATCCAAGTGAAAGGACGGTCACTGGAAGTGTTAAAATGATCAAAAACGGCTTCACTAAAATATTGAGCAAGGACAAAATGATACTTGCCACAATGGCTGCGCCAAACCCTTCAATATACACGCTCCCGAGCCCAGGCAGAATGCCCGAATCAAAATATCCAGCAATGACGATTAAAAGTAATGCATTTACTAAAATACTGACGATCCATCTAAGCATTTATTTAGTGCCTTCTTCCGGAACAACAAAATACCAGATGAAGTAGATCAGGAAGATCGGCATAAATGCTGTCAAAAATCCGATGATGACGGTTAAAATGCGAAGCAGGGATGCATCCACACTTAAATATTCCGCAAGTCCACCAACAACACCCGCTATTTTTTTATCTGTTGCTGAACGATAAAGCTTCTTCATGTAGAATCACTCCTTGTCTGATTGGTGCTTTACTTGTATTGAGCCTGTTTTTGTTTCTGCAAAAATGGATATACTGTGCACCGCTTGTTGATTGGCTTTGATCATTTTCTCTTTTTGTAATGTTTCATTTTTCTCTTTAATCATCTCTGCATCAAGTAAATCGTGAGAGATAGACCCAAGATTGCTTTTCAGCTCAGCGGTCACTGCACAAGCACGCGGGATTTGAACGTCCACACTGCCTGTTGTCGTTTTCGCATAGATGGAACGGCACTTTTCATCTGACAGCTGAACAGCAATATTTCCATTAAAGCTTTGGGCATCAATTGATTCACTTTTCCCACGCAGGTCTATGAGCCCATTGATGGTTTCTACTTCAATCATACCACACTCATGATCTGCCAGTTTGATTTGTCCGTTTGCTGTTTCAATTCCGACTTTTTCTGCTTGTAACGAAGCAAAAGAGACAACCCCATTTGTCGTTTTCGCGGCAAGTTCTTTTGTCTTTAGCTTTTCCCCGCGAATCGGTCCATTAAACAGCTTGACCTTAATCTTATCGTATTGGATACGCGGTACGTATAATGTAACATTGACTTTCATCGTCTTCTTTTCGGTTCGAATAAAAAATTTATCTCCTTCAAGCCCGCAGTCCAATTGATTGAGAAATTGCTGTCTTGCCTGCTCCCCATCCTCTGCACGGTAAATCTTTGCATGACACTCTGCTCGAATATCTCGATCGTCCCAAGGCATCACGTTGAGACTACCGTTCGCCAATTGAATATCTAAATGAGAAAGCGATGCATCTTTGAACTGAAAAATGTGCTCAACATCAACTGACTGTCCAAAGTTCAAATCAAGATCCACGTCTTTTACCTTTTTCACCGCAGAATCTAACCAGCCAAACAGCTTTGCACCAAGATTTTCGGTACCATTTCCTTTGCTCTCTGCTCCAGCTTTTTCTTCATGAAAGCTGTGATCAGCCGTAGACTTTTCTAATGAGACTGACTGACCTTCTTCTAGTTTTTCCAGCAGCGTAATTGCTTCTTTTGCTGATAATACTCCGTCTTCTACTAATTTTAAAATTCGTTCTTTTTCATTCATACAAAGCCCCCCTAAGATTTGATGGATTGAAGTACTTTAATCCCTTGAATGATATTCCAAATGACAGAGATCAAAAAGCCAATGACTACTAAAAAAGACAAGATGAACACCGTCATGACTGGAATGAGCGAGTCACCTGCCTGGGTCGTCAATAAAAATGGGATAGACCCAAAAATCAACAGAATGCACGCTGCGACCGGCAAAAGATGTGACCATAATGCCCGCAATGCGTGCCGCTTCGTTTCCTTTTGATCTACTACAAAAAACGCCACGATCGGTACGATAAACGGCATAAACAATACACTAAAATAACAAATAGAAGCAATAATCGACTGATCTCTATTCATATATATTCGCTCCTTCATAACGAAAATTCCTTTCTAACTCATACGTTTATTGCGTATAAAAAGTTTCAAAATCATTCGATTTACATATGACCTTAGACACAAATTATTTCTTTTTGCACCTAAGAGTAGATTCTTCACAGATTACCCTTTAAAATATGTTGAAAAGATGGTGATTATCATTATAGGGGGTAATTATTTTGACAGATCATCATAATTCAAACCACACGGCTCAAACGCTTTTAGACCTTATACAGAAACAAAAAAGCATGAACAGCGATATGATCAAGGAGCTTGAGACCATTCATCCGTCTCATCCAAAGTATGGTGATATCCGTTATTTAAAGGTACTGCTCGACAGCAGCAGCACCCATATTTTAAAGGATTTAACGCACCTCAGTAATTTAATGCCGAAGGAAGATGTGCAATAAAAGAAAACCCCTCTTATCGAGGGGTTTTCTTTATGAAGAAGTTACACTTTCCGTTTCTTTAACCAGTTGTTTCATGCGTTTACGGTCACGCTCTAAAATAGGCTTCAAGTATTTTCCTGTGTAAGATGCTTCTTCTTTTGCAATGTGCTCAGGAGTGCCAGAGGCAATGATCGTTCCGCCGCCTGCACCGCCTTCTGGTCCGAGATCAACAAGGTAATCAGCAGCCTTGATAATATCAAGGTTGTGCTCAATGACCAACACCGTATCTCCATTTTCAACCAAACGCTGAAGCACTTTTAATAAACGGGCAATATCATCCACATGCAAACCTGTTGTCGGCTCGTCCAAAATATAAAGAGACCTTCCGTTTGAACGGCGGTGAAGCTCAGATGCCAATTTCACGCGCTGCGCCTCTCCTCCGGACAATGTCGTTGCAGGCTGTCCAAGTGTAATGTATCCTAGCCCCACATCATAAATCGTTTGAAGCTTCCGCTTAATTTTCGGGATATTCTCGAAAAATTGGAGTGCATCCTCCACGGTCATTTCAAGCACATCAGCAATGTTTTTTCCTTTATATGTGACCTCGAGTGTTTCGCGGTTATAACGTTTCCCGTGACACACTTCACAAGGCACATACACATCTGGCAAAAAGTGCATTTCAATTTTAATGATGCCATCCCCGCGGCACGCCTCACAGCGGCCGCCTTTGACGTTAAAGCTGAATCTGCCTTTTTTATAGCCTCGTACCTTTGCTTCGTTGGTTTGTGCAAACACATCCCGCACATCATCAAAGACACCTGTATACGTGGCAGGGTTGGATCTTGGTGTACGGCCAATTGGAGATTGATCAATATCAATGACCTTATCTAAATGATCCATTCCTTTAATTTCTTTGTGCTGCCCTGGCTTCGCTTTCGCTCTGTGCAATTTTTGCGAAAGTGATTTTAATAGAATTTCATTCACAAGCGTACTTTTCCCTGAGCCGGATACTCCGGTCACAGCTGTAAAAACGCCAAGAGGAAACTTCGCATTCACGTTTTTCAGGTTGTTTTCTTTTGCACCTTTTATCTCAATATAGCGGCCGTCAGGCTTTCTTCTCTCAATTGGCAGCGGGATAAATTTCTCACCAGATAAATATTGTCCTGTTAAGGATTTCGGGTCCTTCATGACTTCTTCTGGCGTTCCAGCTGAAATCACTTCTCCCCCATGAACTCCTGCTCCAGGTCCAATATCTATTAAATAATCAGCGGCTAGCATAGTATCTTCATCATGCTCCACGACAATTAGTGTGTTCCCGATGTCGCGCATGTTTTTCAACGTCCCGATCAACCGGTCATTATCGCGTTGATGCAGACCAATGGATGGTTCATCTAATATATAAAGAACACCTGTCAGCCTTGACCCGATTTGAGTCGCCAGGCGAATCCGCTGCGCCTCTCCGCCTGATAGTGTGCCAGCGGACCGGCTCAAATTCAGATAATCTAATCCCACATTATTTAAGAAGGACAAACGCTCTTTGATTTCACGTAAAATGAGCTGGGCAATCTGCAAATCTTTCTCAGACAACTCAATTTTTTCATAGAAATCAAGGGCATCAGAGACAGACAAATCGGTGATTTCTCCGATATGCTTGCCATTGATGAGAACCGCCAGCGTTTCTTTTTTCAGACGATATCCTTTACATGTCGGACATGGCTGATTGGCCATATATTTTTCCATTTGTTCACGAATATAATCAGAGCTGGTTTCCTTATAACGCCGTTCAATATTACGAAGAACGCCTTCAAACTCAATTTCATTTTCACGTACCTGACCAAAATCATTTTCATATTTAAAATAAATCCGTTCAGATCCGCTTCCATATAAAATTTTATCAAATAAATGCGATGGGATATCTTTCACTGGAATGTCCATGTCGATGCCATAATGTGTACAAACAGCCTCAAGAAGCTGCGGATAGTATTGCGAGCTTTGCGGCTCCCATGGTGCAATGGCATGCTGCCGTAAAGTCAGATCCTTATTAGGAATGACAAGCTCAGGGTCGACTTCCAGTTTTGAACCGAGCCCATCACAGCTCGGGCAGGCACCAAAAGGACTATTAAATGAAAACATTCTCGGCTCAAGCTCACCAATAGAGAACCCGCAATGCGGACAAGCATGATGTTCGCTGAATAACAGCTCTTCTTGTCCAATCACATCAATCATCACTCGGCCTTCGCCCAGCCGCAGAGCCGTTTCAAGGGAGTCAGACAGCCGAGCAGCAACGCCTTCCTTCACGACAATTCGATCAATGACTACTTCAATGGAATGCTTTTTGTTCTTTTCAAGCTCGATATCTTCTGAAAGGTCTTCCATCTCTCCATCGACTCTCACTCGTACATAGCCCTGCTTCCGAATTTGATCAAGCACTTTCACATGTGTTCCTTTGCGGCCGGATACAACTGGCGCAAGCACTTGTAATTTCGTTCTTTCAGGATACTCTAAAATACGATCTGTCATCTGCTCAATCGTTTGTGACGTAATTTCAATCCCATGTATAGGACAAATAGGTTTTCCGACTCGAGCATACAAAAGACGCAAGTAATCATAAATTTCAGTAACAGTACCAACTGTTGATCTAGGGTTTCGGCTCGTCGTTTTCTGGTCAATACTAATCGCCGGAGAAAGACCTTCAATGGCATCTACATCCGGTTTATCCATCTGCCCAAGAAATTGGCGTGCATACGCTGAAAGAGATTCAACGTACCTGCGCTGACCTTCTGCATAAATCGTATCAAAGGCAAGCGACGATTTTCCTGAACCAGATAATCCCGTAATGACCACTAGCTGGTCACGCGGGATATTGACATCAATATTTTTAAGGTTGTGGGCTCTAGCACCTTTCACCTCTATTCGTTCCATAGCCATCAGGCAATCATCCTTCCGCTTTTAGCTCTAGCAGTAGATCTCTTAATTCTGCTGCTTTTTCAAAATCAAGCGCTTTTGCTGCATCTTTCATTTCCATCTCGACTTTTTCGATCACTTTTTCTCGTTCTTTTTTGCTCATTTTCGAAAGTTTTGGTGCTGCTTTTGTTTCATATTCTTCTGAATCCTCATGTATCTTTGTCGCCTTAATGACATCTCGAATTTTCTTATGGATCGTTTGCGGTGTAATCCCGAATTTCTCGTTATATGCTTCTTGCTGTTCTCGTCTTCGCTTCGTTTCTTGAATCGCAATGTCCATCGATTTCGTCATATTGTCTGCATACATAATGACCCGGCCTTCAGCATTTCTCGCTGCACGGCCAATCGTCTGGATGAGGGATCTTTCAGAGCGTAAAAAGCCTTCTTTATCCGCATCTAAAATGGCCACGAGCGACACTTCTGGAATATCCAGTCCTTCACGAAGAAGGTTGATTCCAACAAGCACATCATATTTACCGAGACGCAGATCACGGATAATCTCAATCCGCTCAAGGGTCTTAATCTCTGAATGCAGGTAATTCACCTTGATTCCGATTTCTTTTAAGTAATCTGTGAGATCCTCAGACATTTTCTTCGTCAGTGTTGTCACGAGCACACGCTCATTTTTCTCAACTCGTGCATGAATTTCTCCAATTAAGTCATCAATTTGTCCTTCAATCGGACGAACTTCAATAATTGGATCAAGTAATCCTGTTGGACGGATAATTTGTTCCACAACCTCTGGTGTTTTCTCAAGCTCGTATGGACCAGGCGTTGCTGATACATGCACAATATGATTGATATGCTTTTCAAACTCATCAAAGGTGAGCGGTCTGTTATCAAGTGCTGATGGCAGGCGGAATCCGTGATCAACCAACACTTGCTTTCTAGCTTGGTCCCCGTTGTACATGGCGCGGATTTGCGGAATCGTCACATGCGACTCATCGACAACAATCATAAAATCATCTGGGAAATAATCAAGCAGTGTGTAAGGTGTTGAACCAGGAGGACGCAAGGTCAGATGTCTTGAATAGTTCTCAATTCCTGAACAAAAGCCCATCTCTCTCATCATCTCAAGGTCATATCTTGTCCGCTGCTCAAGGCGCTGCGCTTCAAGCAATTTTCCATTTTCACGAAGCTTTTCAAGCTGTTCTTCTAGCTCTTGTTCAATATTGATAATTGCTTTTTCCATTTTTTCTTCTCTTGTGACGAAGTGAGATGCTGGGAAAATCGCCACATGATCACGATCACCAAGTATTTCTCCAGTCAGCGCATCCACTTCACGAATACGTTCAATTTCATCACCGAAAAACTCCACTCTGATACAATGCTCATCTCGTGAAGCAGGAAAAATCTCAACGACGTCTCCTCGGACTCGGAAGGTTCCGCGCTGAAAATCTATATCATTACGAGAATACTGAATATCCACCAGCTTACGAAGAAGCTGATTGCGTTCAATCTCCATTTCAGTACGCAAAGACAGCACAAGCTCTCTGTATTCCTCTGGCGAACCTAAGCCATAAATACAGGACACACTGGCAATGATGATGACATCTCTTCTCTCAAATAACGAGGACGTAGCCGAGTGTCTCAGCTTATCAATCTCATCATTGATGCTGGCATCCTTCTCAATAAATGTATCGGTCTGAGGCACATATGCCTCTGGCTGATAATAATCATAGTAACTCACAAAATATTCAACAGCGTTATTAGGGAAAAATTCCTTGAATTCGCTGTATAACTGACCGGCAAGTGTCTTATTATGCGCAATGACAAGTGTCGGTTTGTTCACTTCTTTGATCAGGTTGGAGACAGTAAAGGTCTTTCCCGTACCTGTAGCACCTAACAGCGTTTGATGCTGTTTCCCCTGATGGATCCCCTCAACAAGCTTTTCAATCGCCTTTGGCTGATCTCCTTGGGGCTGATAGTTAGAAACTAATTCAAAGCGGTCACTCACATCAAAGCCTCCGTTTCGTTTACGAAATCTATCTAATGAATATATTATCATAAAAGAACACAAAAATACGAACTAAAGTTCGGCTCTTACTTGATTTTTATTTCCAATACAGTCATACCCTCTCTCCCATGGCAAATAACCCTCTTAAGAAAACCTTCCTTTCAGTATGGAACATTTTGGAGTGAGATATTCGATGAGCAGAAAAAGAAAGCTGCGCTTACTAGAAATCGTAAGCACAGCTCTTGTTTAAAACATGTCATTTTTCAGCCATCATGCTCTTGATGGCGATGACATCATTGATTTTTTTCAGCTTTCTCTCTTTTTTCGATTTCTTTCTTAGCCATAAACAAAGCCCCAGCTACTAAAGAAATAATATCTAATCCCACAATAAAGTAGGTTTCTGTATATCCCTTCATGTACGAAGCAAATAAAAGCGCTGCTGTTAACGCAATGCCCACGTAATGATTGTAAGTAACCTTTGAAAATAAAATAACGAGCAGGAAAGGAAAAACTAGTGCAAATATGGCTTTTGTAATCACAAAAACCCTCCCTCTTCATGGTCTACTTCCTTGATTATAGTAAAGATTGGCATATTGAACAATTCACAGTTTTCAATTTCGCCTTTTTTCTTCATGTTCGGAGACTTTTGTTGTAGAAGAAGAAGTAAATTAGTGAGATTGTCCCCTTTGTAAAGATAGGTCTTTCCGTCTTTGACAATAACATCCAATCAATTCTATGATTAAAATGATAGTGCGCACTATCATTTTGGAAAATAGAGAGACATACAAACCATTGGCTATTTGGATAAGGGGGCATTCCCATGTATTCAGTTTTATTTCATGCGGCTGAAGAATCCGCATCACTCGCAGGGGCAAAAGGCCTGAATTTAATCAAATTAAACAATCACGGCCTGCCAGTCCCAGATGGATTTATTATCAAAACCAACAGCTTTGCAAGCTTTCTTTCATATCACAATCTGCAGCCAGCAGAACAAAACCTTTCTCAAAAAATCAAAGAAGCATCGTTTCCTTTACAAATGGAAGCAGAGCTGCTTTCGTCCTTTCAATCCTTGCGGAAGACTTACCCCTCAGTTGCAGTCAGATCCTCTTCTGTTGCTGAAGATCTCGAAGGCGCCTCATTTGCAGGACAGTACGAGACCTATTTAAATATCAAAACAAATGAAGAGTTTTTACAGGCAGTCAAAGAATGCTGGTCTTCTTATTTTGCAGCGAGGGTCACAGAATATAAGGAAGAGATGAATGAAAACGAGGAAGAGATGCCGCTCATGGCCGTTGTCGTTCAAGGATTGATCCATTCTGACGTCTCCGGTGTCATCTTTAGTGAGAATCCCGTATCGGGGAAAACAAATGAAATGATGCTGACCGCAAGCT
This sequence comes from Bacillus sp. FSL M8-0350, assembly GCF_038593345.1. Lineage (NCBI taxonomy): Bacteria > Bacillati > Bacillota > Bacilli > Caryophanales > Bacillaceae > Bacillus > Bacillus sp. FSL M8-0350. The sequence continues at coordinate 3,280,555 of NZ_CP151985.1, forward strand.
ACGGATTGGGAGAAGCAATTGTCTCCGGTCTTGTGACACCAGACACGTTTATTGTAGATAAAGAGAACTTTTCGATTGAAAAAACACTTGGGGCGAAAGAGCTGCAAATTGTTCCTTTCCAAGAGGGTGTCATCGAGGAGTCGGTATCGGAGGAAATGGCTGGCCAGTTTTGCCTGAACGATGATCAATTGAAAGAAATCACACAAATCACGAAACAAGTAGAAGAACTTTACGGACATGGAGTCGATATCGAATTCGGAATTGCAGGTGGGTCGTTTTATTTACTTCAAGCAAGGCCGATTACTACAGCTCTTCCAAAAGCAGTAAATGAAACAGCAGGTGCTTCTTTTCAAATGAAACCAGAAGAGCTTCAGGATTTCTGGATTTCAATGGATGATCATATGCCTGGTCCAACGAGCCCTCTTTTCTCAAGTCTGATCATACCAGCCTTAAAAAGCGGGATGAAGAAAAATGGAGAAAAGTATCAAGTACCTGATATGAACATCAAAGATATTAAGCTTTACAGAGGCCACCTATACTCAGCACCGGATCTGCCACAAGCGGAAGAGGGAGCTGCACCCGTTTTTAATGAAAGTATATTTGAGTTATTTCCACATTTAAGTGAACGGATGTATGAGATTCTAGAGAAAAATTTCTTTCCATTTTACGAAAAACTCGATCGCCAAATGAATGAACCTATGACCATTGAAAAAGCCATCATTGGCTTTGAAGAATTAAAGGATTTTTATATCCAAGCATATGATGATCATTTTGATATCGTCATACCACAAGTCATTCTATCAGCCATCATTGAAGACATGCTTGTCACGTATACTGGTGACCAAACCCAAGTCGTCTTGCTTCATGAAATGATGATAGGTGTGATGAACAAATCTCTTGAAACAGACAAGGTGCTATCTGATATCGCAAAGGATGTCCTTCAAGATCCAGAACTTCACCAAGCATTTATTCATCATGAAAAGAACTCGGAGCTGTTACATGCGCTCAATCACTCGGAAAAAGGAAGGCATTTCATTTCGAAATTGGAGGGTTTTCTCCAAGTTTACGGCTGGCGATCTATTAAAAGTCATGACCTTACAGATGAGACTTGGGCAGAAAACCCAGAGTTTATATTAGATATCATCAGAAATAATATCCATTGCCATTGTGATTTTGATGAAGAATTTGCAAAAGCAGTTATCAAAAGACAAGAGACGTATAAACATTTTATCAATCAAGTGAAGGATGAATCGTTTAAAACAAAATTTGAGACGCTGTATCAGTTTGCCCTTCAAGCAGCGAATATCCGAGATGACCACCACTTCTACATTGATGCCATGTTAGATGCAAAGGCCCGGGTATATCTATTAAAAATTGGTGAACTTCTTGTACAAAAAGGAGCCATTCCTCATCAAGAAGATCTTTGGTATCTCTACGATGAAGAGGTACAAAAAGCGCTCACAACGTCTATCTCATTTAATTCGGTTATCCAGCAAAGAAAGATAGAAATGAAGGAAAATGAAGACATTCAACCACCGGCTTACATTGGCACACCAACTGAAGCTGAACTGCAGCAGGTAGAAAGAATGCTTGGTTCATTAAGAGAAAATGAAAACAACACACACGATGTGATCCATGGAATTGGCGCATCCAGCGGTATTGTTTCTGGAAGAGTAAAAGTCATTACATGTGCTGACGAATTCTCACAATTTCAAAAGGATGATATTTTAGTTTGTAAAACGACCACACCTTTATGGACGAGCTTATTTAGAGATGCAAAAGCAGTCATCACCGATGCTGGAGGCATTTTATCTCATTCAGCTATTATCGCAAGAGAGTATATGATGCCAGCTGTCTTAGGTACTAGAATAGCAACTGAAACACTTCAATCCGGTGACCTTGTGACAGTAGATGGCAGCAATGGACGCATTCAGATTTTAAAGCAGCATTCGCGTGTATAAACTTATCATTTTGGATGATATTGGCGGTCATAGGTTTTATCGGTATACTTACTTTGTTGCAAACACATTCATAACCTGAGGTGAGTATGCTTGTTAAAATCTACAAATCAACGAATCATTCGCGCAACAATGGATTTATTAACTGAAAAGGGCTATCAAAAAACAACAACCAAAGAAATAGCGACAAAAGCGAATGTGAGTGAAGCAACTATTTTTCGCAACTTTAAAAACAAACGCGGCGTCATTGCTGCCATTATGAAAATGAAATCAACACCGACAAAAATCCTAGAAGCAGAATTCAAAGGCGATTTATACACCGATTTGAAGTTTCTCGGTACCTATTTCCTTGAAGATTTGACTTCCAAAAAAGAATTTATTTATATCAGCATGCGAGAACCGGCTATGTTTAAGGATTTAACCAGTCATGAAAAGATTTACCCTCAAGAACTGAGAGAAATGCTCATACAATATTTCAAAAAGATGGGTGCCGAGCATCATGTATTAAAAGGAAATGAAGACATTTATGCAGACATCTTCATTAGTACGTATTTCGGATTTTTCATTCAGCAGCTAGAGCAAGATTTTCAACTCGTTCTCACACAAAAAGAAGATTTTATTGAAATATGCACACACATTTTCATGAGAGGAATTTCTCCCGCTTAAAGGGTGGAATTCTTCTTTTTTACAAAAGGTGGTATACACATTGAGGTTAAAAAAAGAGAGTTTCGTCATCTTTTCTTTGTTGCTTGGAGCTATACTAGTTCCCGTCAATTCAACGATGATCGCTGTCGCTCTATCATCCATATCAACTTATTATGATCAATCTCTTGCAAACATCACTTGGGTTGTCACAATTTATCTTATTGTCATGGCAGTCACTCAACCTATCGCTGGTAAGTTGGGAGATATATACGGACACAGGCGAATGTATTTAATTGGGGTCATGCTCTTTTTAATTGGCTCAATTGGATGTGCTTTAGCTCCTAATCTAGCTTTTCTCATCACTTTTCGTTCCATTCAAGCAGCTGGCGGTGCTATTTTAACACCGAATAGCATTGCATTGATTCGTGCAACAGTATCCCCCGAAAAACTGTCTAAAACAATGGGGTATTTTGGATTTGGAGCCGGTATTGGTGCCGCACTTGGACCTTTTATTGGTTCGATTCTTATTCAGAGTTTTGATTGGCACTCTATATTCTTTGTCAATATCCCATTCTTGTTCCTTACACTTGTTACCGGCGTATTACTCATTCCGAAAACAAAGCATACACGCTTACAAGCAAATGTAGACATCACTGGTTCAATATACTTAACCATCGGGATTGCCACACTCATTCTATGCACTAAAAGCCAATTGCTAAATGAATACTTGATCTATGGAATTCTAGCGTTGATCGTCATTCCTTTATTCTTTAAACATGTACGAAAAGTAAAGAATCCGATCATCGATTTGTCGCTTTTTAAAAACAGTTCATTTACAAATGCAAACCTGTCGATCATGCTGAGTAATTTTGTGATGTATGCCATTCTTCTAATCATGCCGCTGTTTATGGAACAACAACTTGCACTTTCTCATACACAAAGCGGTATTATTCTATCAGTATTTTCTCTTTGCATGTCTATTAGCGGCTTGTTAGGGGCAAGACTCCATCCGAAAAAAGGCGCGAAAAAAATGATTGGCTTTTCATTTCTCTGTCTCACTTTATCAGGCATCATGTTAATCACACTCAGTCAGTTCCCTACCTTACCACTGCTTATCGTGACACTTGTCGCAGGTGGAATTTCATCAGGTATTGGGATGACCAGTATGCAGATGGCTTCTTTAACGTCTGTTGATCAAAGCTTATCTGGTTCAGCATCTGGCATTTTCTCTACCTTTCGATATTTTGGCAGTATCATTTCGTCTACATTGATTGGGATCATGAGTGGTTTTCAATCTTTATTTATTGTATTAATGGGTGCAGGCATTCTTGGTTTCTTTTTATCTCAACGTGTAAGAACCAAATCCACCTCCCCATCATCCGAACATTCCGCCTAATGACTCCCTTGCTCTATGTTTCTTTAGAGCGGGGAGTTTTCGTCATTTGTATCACTGTAAACTATAGCGAGTGCATCCATCAAATCCTGAAAATCATCTTTTAAGAAAGAAAAAATGGCATATGATCCAGACAAAAAAGGAACTTCAGGTACAAATGGTCTCCCTCACTTACCTAAAAGCTTTTTTTCATTCTTTCAGCATAGATAACTTCAATTTTTTTTCACAATTTTTGTGGTATGATTTTGAAAATAGAGAACGCAAAGGAGCGGAAGAATGGTACGTGTGAAATATGTTTTGATCTGTTTATCAGCTCTACTTTTATTCGTTACAGGCTGTGGAAAAGAACAGCAATTTACGCCGCCAGGCAGCTCTCAATCCATCGCTGTCATCTCTCAATTAAAAAAAGCCTCCTTTTCAATAGTTGATATACAAAAAAATAAAATGCTCTCTTCTGTGGATTTAAAACACCCACTCACTGATCTTATTCAAATCAATAAAGACGTCATCATCGCTACTAGTAAAGAGGGAGAATCCCTTATCGAAATTAATCTAAAACACGGGACAGCAACAGATTATATGAATGTGGATAAAGGACTGACTTCCCTTACATATGATGCAGCTTCTCATACATTAATCGCTGCCAACTCACAGAAAAATGTCGTTTATTTTATTGATACGGAGCGCAAAAAAATAAAATCAACTGTAAAAACTGGAAAATTACCTTCTTCTATGACTCTTTCTTCGTCAGGTATTTTATTTGTTTTAAATGCAGAAAGTCATACTGTCTCCGTCATAGATATTGAAAAGGAAAAAAATATACGTACGTTTTCTGTACTTGAACGGCCTTCTGGGATTCATTTTGATGGACAGTCCATTTGGATCGGCGGTCATGGTAAACAAGGCACCTTAAATAAGAGTATTTTTGCTTATGACCCTAAAACAGGCAAGAAACAGCGAGAAATAAAGCTAGGCGTTATGCCTGTTGCATTTTTTCCAGAGAAAAATTCTTCTACTTTATATGTACTATGTCATGGAGATCATACGCTATACAAAGTAGATACCAAAACAAATAAACAGCTTGCTTCTGTTGAAACTGGTCAAAATCCGAATTATATCACTGCTGATACGACATCAATTTATGTGAGTAACTTGGATGACAACTCAGTATCCATCATCGATAAACACTCACTTATCATGAAAAATCAACTGAATGTCCCATCAGGACCTTATGCTATCGTGTTGGAGGAAAAGAAATGAAGGAACAAATGCGTATTTTAATCGTAGATGATGAGCTTGATATGCTTGAGTTAATCGGGTCTTTTTTAAAGAGACATGGCTTTCACATTATCACTGCGAATAATGGAAAAGATGCCCTGCATCAGCTTGAAAAGGAAGCTGTTGATCTTGTTGTATTAGATATCATGATGCCTGACATGGATGGATTTGAAGTCTGTCAGCGTATTCGACAAACATCTCAAATACCGATTTTATTTTTAACAGCGAGGAGTTATGAAGAGGACCGAATTAGAGGACTTGAAATTGGAGCGGATGACTACATCATGAAGCCTTTCAGTCTGCGTGAGCTTGCAGCAAGAATCGAAACCACTCTGAGACGAATTAGAGGTCTTTCGCTAAAGCGCAGCCGAATACAGATTGGTGACATGGAGATTGATCAAGATGGAAGACAAGTTTACCTCCATCAACAGCCCGTTAATTTAACAAGAAGAGAATTTGATTTACTCATGTTTCTTTTGCTCAACCAAGGACAAGTGTTTTCACGAGAACACCTTTATCAAAAATTGTGGGAATCACATTCAACGAGCGGCTCTTTAAGAACTGTCGATACACATATCAAAACGCTGCGACTGAAATTAAAGGAAGCAGAACGATATATTAAAACCGTTTGGGGTGTCGGCTATAAGTTTGAGGAAGAAGAATGAAGCCATTATCGATTAAAAAGAAAGTACTCTTCTTAATCCTTGCAGTGATCGGAATCGTTGCAGCCTCAGCGCTTGCCCTTACCTTTTACTTATACCAGCACTTATATATTGATAAACAGATCGATTCCTTAAGTTTGCAAGGTAAGAAGCTGGCAGAAATCTATCACACACACGGGAAAGACAAGTATTTTACCGACAGAATGAAATGGGCAAATGACTCAAGTCAGGCGAACGTTATTTTTACAGATGATCCAATGGAGCTTTCAAGTGGTCTTCCTTTTGATACGGACACAAATGATAATCTCATTACGTTCAAGGAACGCCAAAAGCTCCTTCAAGGTGAAACCGTCGTGTTAATTCGAGAACACCCAAAGTTTCACCAAGATATTCTTGGCATCGCCATCCCTGTTTTCTCAAGCAATGATGATCTATCGGGAACTATTTTCCTCTCCATGCCCTTATCAGATGTATATGAACCCTTTGTCCAAATTAGATTGACGCTTGGCATATCCATCTTAATGATTCTGCTCCTGATATTCGTGATCGGGTATAAGAGCTCCAATAAAGTAGTGCAGACAATTAATAAAATGAAAGAAATTGCAATGGAAATGGAATCTGGTGATTTCTCAAAACGAATGGCCGTAACCAAAAAAGGAGATGAGTTAAACCAGCTCAGCCGCTCCTTTAATAAACTGTCTTCAACCCTCGAAAAAGTTGAACAGCACCGCAGGGAATTTCTTGCGAATGTCTCTCACGAACTTAGAACGCCTTTAAGTTATATGAAAGGCTATGCAGAAGGAATTGAAGAAGGGATCATTGATCAAAAAAAGGGAATGCAAATCATCCAAGATGAGGCCACACGTTTAAGCCGGCTTGTGCACGACCTTTTAGATCTTGCACAGTTAGAAGGTGACTCTTATCCACTTACGATGGAGCCAATCGTCTTTGCACAGCTCATCCACGATGTTCTTGATCAAATGGCATTCATCGCTGACAAAAAAAGCATTACTTTCAAACGAACGCTTGAAGAGGATTGTATTGTTTATGGTGATAGCGACCGTCTCCAACAAGTAATACGTAATTTACTCGATAATGCCATTCATTACACGCCATCTGGAAAATCAATATCGATTGAATTACAAGTTCACCAAGGTGTTGCTGAATTGAAAGTGACTGACGAAGGCAGCGGTATTCCAAAAGAAGATCTCCCACATGTTTCCGAGCGATTTTATCGTGTAAATAAAGCACGAACAAGAAAGGATGGCGGTTCTGGCCTTGGACTAGCCATTGTCTATCAAATCATTAAAAAACATCATGGAACATTCGACATTCAATCTGAACCTGGCTTTGGTACGACAGCCATCATTCAACTTCCCAATGCTCCATTCAATGAGAGCTCACCTACTCTATAGCTACTCACATATTTTAAAATATCATTTGGAATTACTACTTTATCAATAAATTCAGTATCCATAGGATTTTCTACAACTTGAACAGCTCTTTTCATCAAGAGCTGTTTTTATTTCTAAAAGATAAAAAAATGGTCTTTTTTTATTAACATTTTATTCATATTTGCTTGTTACACTTTTTTCAAGTGAAGAAAAAGGAGTGACATGCTTTTGATCAGACGTTTTCAGAAATTTGATATTTATTTATTTTTCATATTGATCTTATCTGCCATCTTAAACATTTATAACATTTGGGAAGATGATACGGTGAATGCGTATTATACTGCGGCTGTCACTAGTATGATGCAAAGCTGGCATCATTTCTTCTTTGCTTCATTTGATCCAGCAGGGTATGTCACGGTGGATAAACCCCCGCTCACCTTCTGGCTGCAAACGATCAGTGCCAAAATTTTTGGTCTGCATGGATGGAGCGTCATCTTGCCTCAAGCTTTAGCAGGCATTGGATCTGTTTATCTAATCTATCGTCTTGTCAAACCAACTTTTGGTCAAGCAGCGGCAAGATTAGCGGCACTTATCATGGCGTGTACACCTATTGCGGTGGCTGTATCCCGCACAAATAATATTGACAGCTTACTTGTCTTTATACTTTTACTAGCAACAGGAATGATGTTCAAGGCTGTAAAACAGCAAAAGGTGCTTTGGGCGATTGCTTCATTTGCAATGATTGGCGTCGGCTTTAATACAAAAATGCTGCAAGCCTATATGATCGTACCAGCACTCATTCTTTTTTACATCATTGCCTACCGAACGACATGGAAGAAAAAGTTGTTATCACTAATGATTTCAATGATTGTTCTTTTAGGTGTATCTGCTTCTTGGTCTATAGCGGTTGATCTCACTTCCAAAGACAATCGTCCTTATATGGGATCTAGTCAATCGAACTCAGCACTAGAATTAGCCTTTGGTTACAACGGTCTTCAGCGGCTGACTGGTCAACAGTCTGGCGGAGGAGGCGGCACAAATCAGGGTAAGGGACAGCCGCCTTCACAGCAGGGTGATCTGCAAAATGACAATGATTCATCCACCATGCCTCAGCCGCCATCTCATGGAAATCAAAACAACTCAGACAATTCAAACCAATCATCCAGTCAGGAACAGCCTTCAATGCAAGGACCACCAAGCAGTGCAAACGGCACAACACCACCTGATATGCCATTTGGCGGTAATGGTGATGGACCGCCAAATGGCATGGGCGGAAAAATGGGAAATGGCTCCGGCATGTTTGGTACAGGAACCAAGGGACCGTTACGTCTGTTCCAATCTGAACTGTCCGATCAAATCAGCTGGCTGCTTCCATTTGCAATCTTCGGTGCGATTGGTATCTTCTTCTCGACTGCCTTTGAAAGAAGACGTCTCAATACAAAACAAAAAGAAACACTATTTTGGTTAGCATGGCTTATTCCTGTTGCTGCATTTTTCAGTGTAGCAGGATTTTTCCATCATTATTATTTGATCATGCTGGCACCGCCAATTGCTGTATTAGCAGGAGCCGGATGGGTTTCTATGACACAATTGTTCCAAACAGGAACTGGGTTTAAAAAATGGCTGCTTCCAATTGCGATATTCGTCACAACAGCATTTGAAATCTTTATCCTATCAACTTTTACAAGCACGATCGGTCTTGGACTAAGCATTGCAGTCGGTATCATTGGTGTTGGAACAATCCTTTCTCTGCTTTTGATAAAAGGAAAAGAAAAACTAAAACAATTCGTGTCTCTCATCGCCATCCTTGGCATGCTGATTGCACCACTTTACTGGGCAAGCACACCTCTTCTTTATGGGGGAAACAGTATGCTTCCAGAGGCTGGTCCTCAGCTTGCAACTTCAAGTGGCAGCATGAGTTCACAAGTCAATGAAAAGTTGATCAGCTATCTTGAGAAAAACAATACGGGAGAAGAATTCCTATTCGGAACAACAGATGCAACCACTGCTTCACCTTACATTATTAAAACAGGAAAAGCTGTTATGGCATTAGGTGGATTTAGTGGATCTGATAACATTCTCACGCTTAGTGAATTCAAACGGCTCGTCAAAGACGGCAAAATCAAGTACTTCTATCTTTCTGGTATGAGAGGCGGCAGCTCTGACATTCTCACTTGGATTCAAAAAAATGGCAAAGAAGTATCTGTTTCTAAATGGCAGAACAGCTCTACATCCAAAACGAACCAGCAAACAGACAGCCAACAATCAGAACAAAATGATCGGTCAAATGGAAGAATGAGCGGAATGGAGAGCGGCATTCTTTATGAACTATCCATTGATTAATTCATCTATTAAAAGGGAGGAAGGATGACTGATGGAAAAGAACATACGATATTCTATTGTAGTCCCAGTCTATAATGAAGAACTTGTGATCCATGAATCCTATCAGCGACTGAAAACAGTCATGGATTCGACGGGAGAAGCATACGAGCTTCTCTTCGTCAATGACGGTAGTATGGATCGAACAGCTGAACTAATTAAAGGGTATTCCCAAAACGATCCGAATGTAAGACTCATTGATTTCTCACGTAACTTCGGACACCAAATTGCCATTACAGCTGGGATGGATTATGCAAAGGGAGAAGCGGTCATCGTGATAGATGCAGACCTGCAAGATCCGCCTGAATTGATATTAGAGATGATCGCAAAATGGAAAGAAGGCTATGAAGTCGTATACGCCGTGCGCACCAAACGAAAAGGCGAAACTTTTTTCAAAAAGCAAACCGCTTCCCTTTTCTATCGCGTTTTACGTCAAATCACCGAAGTAGATATCCCAATCGACACCGGTGACTTCAGGTTAATGGATCGTAGAGTGTGCCATGAAATGAGAAAAATACGAGAAAAAAATCCATTTGTTCGCGGCCTAGTCAGCTGGGTAGGTTTCAAACAAATTGCAGTAGAGTACGTTCGAGATGAACGTCTAGCAGGAGAAACAAAATACCCACTCAAAAAGATGCTCAAGCTCTCGATGGATGGAATCACTTCCTTTTCCTATAAACCTTTGAAGCTAGCGAGTATAGCAGGAATTGCCCTTTCCGCTATCGGATTCATTTCAATGTTTCTTGTACTTTACTTAAAGCTTTTTACAAACAGCACCATTACAGGATGGAGTTCATTAATTGTCATACAGCTGTTCTTTAGCGGCATCATCCTCTTTATGCTGGGAATGATTGGGGAATACATCGGCCGAATCTACGACGAGGCAAAAGATCGACCACTTTACATCGTAAGAGAGAGTTACGGGCTTCAGTCAAAGCCACATCCTGTTCAACCCCCTGTTCATTTCAAGCAATACAAACAGCATTAAAAAAGCGTGTGAGACCTCTTTAAAGGTCCCGCACGCTTTTTGTATTAAGCGGCTGTTTCAAACCGCTTTCTGTTGATGAAGAAAGAAAGAGTAATCATCAGATAAATGCCCATTGTGACCATCGTTTGGACAATTGGAGTTGTTGACACAACGCCGATGAAAATGGCCATGATCGCAATCACAGAAAACCATGTTGTGAAAGGATACAGCTTCACGCGATATCCTCCTGGTTCTGCTACACTTCGAGATTTTAAATGACCGACAGCAATAATAAACCAGATGAATAAGACCGTATAGCTTAAAGATCCCATTAAATAATTAAAGGTTTGACTTCCTACAAATAGAGAAATCAATACAGCGGCATACAATGTAGATGTACACACTAGGATCGCTCTGACAGGCACCTGCTGTTTTGATAGCTTTGAGAAGCCCTTCCATACACGCCCATCCATCGCTTGCGTATAAAGTACCCTTGAGGATGCGTACAGCCCAGAGTTCATAGAAGACAAGATCGCTAGTAAAATGATACCGTTCATGATGTCACTTGCATATGGCACGCCTATCGTTGCAAACACGGTGACGAATGGACTCACTTGCTCATTGTTTACTTGATTCCAAGGAATCAAGCTGACGATGATGAAGAACGGCAGTACATAGAAGCCGATGATTCGTACAAATGTACTTTGAATGGCCTTTGGGATGACTTTTTCAGGGTTTTTTGTTTCTGCTAATGTGACCCCGATCATTTCAGTCCCGCCATATGAATACACCACAACAAGCATGGCCGCAATTAAGCCGCCTGTTCCATTCGGGAAAAATCCTCCGTGGTCGGTTAAGTTGGATAATCCCGGTGCTGCATGCTGACCAAATGAGACAAACAACATGGTTAACCCAATGATAATAAATAAAAGAATGACAGCAATTTTAATAGAAGCTAACCAGTACTCTGTCTCAGCAAACATTTTAACAGAACAAACATTGATCAATGTCACAACAAGTGAAATGATTAACACAAGTATCCAAATCGGCACTTGTGGGAACCAGTACTGAATAAAGATCGCAGATACGATTGCTTCTGCTGCAATGTTCAGCACCCACATTTTCCAGTATATCCAGTCTAAGAAATAAGCCGGATATTTGCCTAACACCGGTTCAATTAAATCACGGAATGTTCTTGCGCCAGGGCGTGCAACCGTCATTTCGGCAAGTCCTTGCATAATAAATAATAAAATAAGACCACCAATCATATATGCCAAAATGACAGCAGGACCTGCGATATCAATTGCAGAGCTGCTTCCTTTAAACAGACCAGCACCAATTGCTCCGCCAAGTGCGAGCATCATAATATGCCTTGACGTCATTGTTCGTTTTAACTGCACATGTTCCTTTTCCATTTTCTATAGCTCCTTTAAATTTGAATCTTCAGACAAATATAGGATAAAAGCATATAAAAAGGCCAGTCATCTCCTTGAAGAGACGACTGACCTTGCAACCGCGTTACCACTCTAATTGATTCAGCCATAGCTAAATCCAACTTAAAACCCGTTAACGGAGGTCACACGTAAAGACTTACTATTCATTCAGTCTTACCGCTCTTTGAGCGAGTTCAATGATTCGTTTTACTGCGTTGCACCAACCCGCAGCTCTCTTAAAAAAACGGATGTTCATCTACTATTCTCAAGTCAAAGCGTTTATAGTCAATTTGTATATTCATCAAAGATTTTATTTTTTAAATATACTGACTAACCACGCAATTGTCAACATCCTTTTTCAGACATTCTCTTTTAACGAATCCAAACAGCGACTTCATCCATCGGACGGCGCGTTTTGCCGCGCTTCGGCTCAGTCACACGATAACCAAAGGCTGCCATGACAGAAATATCATACTGACCATCCTCAAGCAGCCCTTCTTCATCTAGAATGCGATGAATCTCATCGTAGCTGAATCCTTCAACTGGGCATGAATCAATGCCAATTTGTGCAGCGGCTGTCATCATGTTTCCAAGGGCAATATACGTTTGTTTTGAAGCCCAATCAAAGAGCGTGCGTTCATTTTCTAACAAATGAAGATCATTCTCTTGGAATTCTTGGTAGCGTCCCTTCACCATCTCGAACGTTTCGTCTGACATTCCTTTGATTTGCTTGTTGATATATTCTGCATATGCTGAATCATAACGGGCGTCTGTTCTTGCCAAGATGATCACAAAATGGCTGGCAGTAGGAAGCTGCTTTTGCGCTCCCCATGTATACTCTTTTAATTTTTCTCTAAATGCTTCATTTTGAACAACGAGGAACTTCCAAGGCTCAAACCCTACAGAGCTTGGGGAAAGTCTTCCTGTTTCTAAAATAAATGCAAAATCATCCTCTGGTATTTTTTTCGTTGGATCAAACTCTTTTGTCGCATGGCGGAACTCATACGCCTCAATGATTTCTTTTTTTAATTGCTCTTTGTCTCGCATTGTCTTCATCCTTTCTATTAACCAATTAGGGTGTGTGTTTCATCAATCCAATTTCTTTCCATTCCCATATAGAAATTGTTATGATAAAAAAACAACAGCCCGAATGTGTGATGTGATATCTCTATGGTATAAGAAAAGCTTCGAGTGATTCAAGTACGCACATTTTTGTTCGTTAGTTACCATCTTGTTCGTGTATCACCAAATTTATCTTAGAAAGGCGTGTTAAGATGAGTGCACCATCCAACCCAGTCAGTATTGTCAATCATGGCTGTCCCGTTTCAGTGACGACAAGTGTCATCGGAGGGAAATGGAAAGGAGTGATCCTTTATCATTTGACTTGCGGACCAAAACGCTACATGAATTGCGCCGGCTGCTGCCAAGAATTTCTCAGCGTGTCCTCACACTGCAATTGCGTGAGCTTGAACAAGACGGCGTTGTCCATAGAGAAGTCTATGAGGAGGTCCCCCCTCGTGTCGAATATTCCCTCACTTCTCTCGGAAATACATTAAAGCCTATCATCTTCGCCATGCGTGATTGGGGCGAATCCTACGGGAAAGAAGCGCGCCCAAAAGAAAAAAGCTGCCATCTCTAGCAGCTTTTTTTTAAGATGAAATTGCCGTTGGTTCTTGCTGTGGATCATCCTTCACAAACAGGATGCCAAGCTGATGATGCTCCCCTTCGTAAGAAGCACGTTTCTCAAATCTTGTCTGACCATTTAAGCCAATAATCTCGAGCTTTGTTAGAGCACGATTGGTTTGAAGGGCTTCATAAAATTCCGAAACGGTTTTGACTTCAATTCCATTCACTTTTGTGATGACTTCTCCGATCTCAAGCTTTAAATCAGCCGCTGGTGTATTCGGAATAATCCCCAGCACCATCAGCCCTTGATTACGCTTAGAGAAGTAGAACGGGGCAGCATTGTCATTGACCCTCTGCTTCCATGAGAGAAAGGCTCTTCCTATCACCGCAATCAATACAGCTCCCCAAGCAATCGGTTCAAACCAAATACTTGCAGCACCTAATAAGGCGACAGCGAGTCCTAGCATAAGAATACGCCGCGCTGTAATTTGAATACTAACAATTGGCAGTGAGCCTTGAATTCTCTGACCGAATCCGATGATATATGGAATCAAAATAAATGAAAAGCTTTGATCATGCACTTGAAGCACCGGCCACCATGGCAGAGAAGAAGTGAATTCACCTGCCGGCATCAGCAAAACAAGCGGTAAAAGCCACAGACGGTTTGCCCGCTGCTGACCAATTAAAAGTCCTCTCGCACTCATCACCATAGCAGGCGATGTACGTAAATGCGCCGTTCGATAGGCTAGAATCCCCTCGGTCATTAATAGAAGTCCTAACAGAATGACAACGGCTGATGCATTCATCATTGAGAGCTGCGGCAGCCAAGAATGACTCACTTGGAAATGCATCAGTCCAAGTGCCGCAATAAAACTGAAACCGAGTGTGTATGCAGACGAAAGCGCACTCGCCTTAAAGAATAAAGAGAAAACGATGGTCATCGCTGCAATCAGCACGATGAATCCAGGGGGGAGGGCAATCCCTAAGCCTACTGAAATAACGGATAGGCAAATCCCTAGAATCCATCCCTTTGAATATGTAAATTTAAGTTCATCGTATACATCTTCTATTCTTGTTTGAAACGCTTTTCTCTCCCGCTTTACGCGGATGTAGCCATGCAATAGGCTGATTAATATCATGAAATAAAAAAGAGGATGGATTAAAAACAGACCGACCGCTTTTAATCCGGCTCCCATCCACTCCGAGCTCATTATCGTTCACCGCCCAAGTCAAGCATTTTCTCTTATTCTATCAAATAAATCGATGCTTGACATCAGGTTTATTTCTCCTGATTCATCCAAAGTGTGACATTCGACAGTGAAAAATCTTTTAAGTAGTGATTGACATCTACATCTAGTATGCCGCCGAGCAGCTGCATCGACCTCTTGATGTCGGTTAAGTTTATACCAAGTCTCTTATGATTATCCATTAAATAATTGAAGTATATCTCAGCACAGTCTTCATCGATTTCGTCGACTGATTCTACCGTTGTGTAATTGACCAAGTACCTGCTTAACAGCATGAGCAGACTTAATGCCTTTGTAGCGGAAAACGTCACATCTTTCGTACGACTCTTAAGTTCCTCTACCAACTCGTAATATTTTTTCTCTCTCACAATACTTGCCCTTTTCAATTGTGTACCCCCATTTACTAGTTCTTTTAAGAAAAGCGCAAACCTCGGTACAGCTTAATGCTCAAGCTGAATATCCGCAAAAAATAAAATATTTAAAATGAGTGCTACTTTTTATTGTAAGAATTATTTATGTAACATACAACTTTCAAAAGTTTCATTTTCATGACATGTTTAAATCAACAGAAAGTCTCTTATATACATATGTTATCGGGTAAAATTGAAGGAATGTTATGTTTTTTGTAAAATAAATGAATATATTTCTCGATATAATTTATTTTTAATCATAAATTATTACATGTTCATGACACTTATGAACCAAAAAAAAGAGGCTATTATTCGCCTCTTTATTTTTTAAGATATAGTGCTTTTAGTGCAGTCTGTAATTGAAGGTCATTTTTTTCGTAAGATTTCACTTCATCCACCATTTTGTTCATCATTTCTGCTGTTTTTAAATCAATGACACCTGATTTATCGAGATTGTATGTGCTTTGGAAGGCAAGTACGGCCTTTTTCGTTTCTTCATCAAAGTATCCATCTACTCTGCCAGGGTCAAATGACAATCCCTTTAACAGCGTCTGCGCTTGTCTCACTTCTTCATTGTTCATATCAAGCTGAAGCGGTTCTTTCAACTGAAGCGGACCTGCGGTAAAGTAATCCGGTTGATGAATCGCAATTGTCGGTACGACGCCTTTTTTGTGAATCCAATTGCCTTTTGGCGTGAGCCATTTATACAGCGTTAATTTAATATTACTTCCATCTCCCATCGGAACCGCCTGCTGCACAGTTCCTTTTCCAAAGGAAACATCACCGACAACTTCATACTTTCCAGCTTCTTTCATGGCTCCAGCAAGTATTTCCGAAGCGGAAGCACTGCCTTTATCAATTAAGACGTTGACTGGGTAAGGCTTTTGTTCTTTCAGTTTTGAAAAATATCGTTTCCGGTCGCCATTCCGTTCTGCGATTTGAATATAGGGCTGATCCTTCGTAATAAAATGTTTCAAAATATCTTCCACACTTTGCAGATAGCCGCCAGGGTTTCCTCTCACATCCAGTACAAGACCTTCTATGCCCTTTTTCTCGAGCTGTTTCAGACTTGATGTGAAATCCTTCGCCGTATCTTCAGAGAAGCTGGAGATCGCAATATAGCCTGTTTTATGACCATTGACCTCTTTTACAGAGGAAGTCACTGTTTCAAGCGGGATTTCTTCTCGTTTGATATGGAACGTCAGCTCTTTTTCAATCCCGTTTCGTTTGATTGTTAAGGCGACAGACGTTCCTTTTTTTCCTCTTATTTTCAGTACAGCATCGTTTAAGCTTTTTTCTTTCATCGGCTCACCGTCAATGCTGATGACCTCATCTTTTGGCTTTAGACCTGCTTTTGCCGCAGGGGATTTTTTAAAGGCGGAGACGATAATGATCTTTCCTTCATCCATCCCCACTTCTGCCCCAATTCCCTCAAAGGAAGAATCAAGCGAATCAGAAAATTGCTTTGCGGTCTGCTTGTCCATGTATACTGAATACGGATCGTTTAACGTCGAAAGCATTCCTTGGATCGCGCCTTCAAGCAGCTTTTGCCGATCCACTTCCTCTACATATTCATTTGAAATAAGGTCATAGGCTTTCTCGATCTTTTCCATCCCATTCTCTTTCGCCTTATCACTTGATTGAGCTTGTCCAGCCATTGCAGCGGCTGCTTGCGTTGACTCCGCATGAGTTCCCTCTTTATGCGTCATCACACCTGCACTTATTAAGAGAACGACACTTGCCATAATAGATGCGATTTGTTTTTTCATATTTGGCCTCCTTCTTCAACTCTTCCTGATGACCTGAGTTATTATATGCCAGAAGAAGGGATTTCATGTAAAGACATTCTCCCGTGAAGGCTTGACGAATCATTTTATTAGGTGTAATTTTTATTTTGTTATGATTGAGAAGGAGTCTTCGCTATGTATATTATCTTGACGATGCTTTTATTAGGAATTTTATTAGGTTTTGTAGGAGCAGGCGGGGCGGGATTTGTCATCGCATTGCTTACATTAATTTTTGATATCCCTATCCATACTGCACTCGGGACGTCATTAGCCGCTATGGCATTTACGACACTATCAGGTGCATACAGCCACTACCGGGAAGGGAACATTCAGCTGAAATCTGGTTTGATTGTCGGGGCTCTGGCTTGTATTGCTTCCTTTGCTGGGGCTAAGGTTGCTCCTTTTATTCCAGAAGAGAGTCTGCACTATTTAACAGCCGGGATGCTCTTTTTATCCGCTGTTTTTATGATGATCAAACTATTTGTTCTTAATGAAGAGGCTGAACAGCAGCCGCTTTCTTCACGTCAGCTGATGACAAGAGGCATTATTTTAGGTCTTGTGTCAGGGATGCTGTCAGGCATGTTTGGTATCGGGTCTGCACCATTCATTCAAGTAGGGCTTTTGATTTTACTGAAGCTGTCGATTCGGCAAGCCGTTGGCACGACCATGCTTGTCATTATTCCGATTTCCATCGGCGGTGGAATTGGATATATTTCAGAGGGTTATGTTGATTTTATCTTGCTGATTCAAATATTAATTGGAACCGTATTAGGCGCATTTATCGGCGCGAAATTTACACGCCTTGCACCGAAGCTCTTATTGAAATCAGCTGTTCTGTTAACACCTATTATTGCCGGATTACTGCTGCTGTTTTAATTCTATCTAGACCAAAAAAGCCGATAACATGATGTTATCGGCTTTTTGATTAGCGGATATATTGCGCTGGATTGACTGCATTTGATTTTGCGCCATTCCATAATCCTTTATGAATTTCAAAGTGAAGATGCTGACCATGCGATTGGCCGGTATTTCCCATATAGCCAAGGAATTGTCCTTGTTCGACTCTCTGTCCTGTTGACACACTTCTTGTAGACAGATGGGCATATACAGTTTGATACGTCTGTCCATTGATATTGTGCGTAATGAACACAACATTTCCATAGCTCGATGAGTAGCTTGAGTTTGTGACGGTTCCAGATGCTGCTGCATAGACAGGAACTGTGCCCTTTGCTGCAATATCTAATCCGAAGTGGTTTCCGCCAGAACGTCCGCCAAAACCAGATGAGAAACGCCCTGCAGCTGGTTTAATAAAGCCTGAGCTGCTTGCTGGTGTATCAGATACTTGATCTGAGCCGCCGCTGTGAGGTGCAGGTGCATTTTTTTCAGCTGCTTGTTTGGCTTTCTCCGCTTCTTCCTTTTGTCGGTGTGCTTCCTCAGATTTCACTGCCGCTTTTTGATTCGCAAGGATTTCTTGTTCATTCTCAAGCTTGCCTAGTTCATCATGTGCATGATTTTTTTTATCTGTCACATCACCTAAAATGTGTTCTTTTTCTTTGTGCTTCTTAGATAAATCTTTTTTCAGTGCTTCTAGCTCTTTCAGAGATGTTTCAAGTCCGCTTAGCTGATTATTTAGCTCTGCTTCTTTTTGCTCCACCAGCTTTAAATCATTTTCATGTTCTGTAATCATGTCTTTGTCTGCTTCGACAATCGTTGTGACAGCCCCAACACGACCGACAAAATCACTAAAGCTGCGAGCACCTAGCAGCACATCTAAATAGTTGATCGTACCGCCGCTTTTTTGCATTGAACGAATTCGGTCTTTGAAAATGGCTTTTCTTTTTTCAATTCGCTCATTGATGACTTGAATGTCTTTTTTTAGCTTCTTGATCTCTTGCTTCGTTTTTTTAACTTCTTTCTCTTTTTCAGCGACTTTTTCAGTTGCAGTACTTACCTTTTGGTCAATTTGTTCAATTTCTTTCTTGAGCTTTGATTCTTTCTTTTCAAGCTTTGCCAGCTCTGACTTCTTCTTCTTCAAGCTTGATTCAGTCTTCGATGTTTTCTCTTCGATTTGTTGACGTTTTTGATCTAGGTCTTCGTATGCGAATGCACGATTCTCGTTCCCTGGAATGTATAGCCACGTTGTTCCAATAAACGCTGCCATTCCAGCCATCATCAGCTTTCTTTTCAAAACGATATTCCCCTCCCATGACAACTTGTCGACATGAAGAGCCGACCGGATGATCAGATCAACCGGTCACATCTTCTATAGAATCCTCGAATGCTGCCATCAAAATATATTTATACTTTTAAGAATTTACGGATAGACGTTAAGCTTCCCCATACACCAATGATTGCACCGATCACTAGCAGGATCAGTGATACTTGATAGACAAACGGGTTGTATGGAAGCATTGAAATAAATGAGCCTTGTACTCTCGGTGCGACCCAGCCTACTGCATATTGATACGTGCCAAGCAATAGGGCAATTGGTATAATGGAACCAAATACACCAAGCAATAATCCTTCAATGAAGAATGGCCAGCGGATAAACCAGTTCGTTGCACCTACCAGCTTCATAATCTCAATTTCTTTACGTCTAGCAAAAATCGTAATTTTGATCGTATTGGAGATTAAGAACATAGCTGTAAATAACAGCCCGATAATGAGCACAATACCGACATTACGCGCTACTCCAACTACATTAAAGAGTCGGCTGACCTCTTCTTTTCCATAGGTTACTTTATATGTACCCTTTAGTTTTTCTAATTTCTTCGCTACTTTTGGTGTATCGTGGGGATCTGTTGTTTTCACAATAAACGCATCGTTTAATGGATTTTCTTGATCAACAAGCCCCATGGATTGTCCATTTTCTCCAAAGCTTTTAATCAGTGCTTTCAGTTCGTCATCCTTAGATGAGTACTTCACATCACTGATTTCAGGAATCTTTTCAATTTCTGCTTTTAATTCATCCTGCTGCTTTTGATTCGCCGTTAATTCGATTAATACTTTTACTTCTACTTCTTTTTCAGCGTTCGATGCCATGTTATTCAAGTTGAGCATAATCACAAGGAAAACCCCAACTAAAATCAATGTGACAGTAACCGCACTAATTGATGCAAATGTCATCCACGTGTTTCTTCCAAGTGAACGGAAGCTCTCACGTAAATGCCGCGAGAGAGTTTTAATCATAAATTCCGTACTCCCCTCTTGCTTCGTCACGTACAATCATTCCATCTTCGATTGCAATGACGCGTTTCTTCATGGTGTTTACAATTTCTTTGTTGTGTGTCGCCATAACCACTGTTGTCCCGCGGTTATTAATCTCTTCGAGCGTCTTCATGATTTCCCAAGAAGTGTCTGGATCAAGGTTTCCTGTCGGCTCATCTGCAATGACGACCTCAGGGCTATTGACAATCGAGCGGGCAATAGACACACGCTGCTGTTCACCGCCGGACAGCTGGTCAGGAAATTGACGCGCTCTGTGCTTTAGCTGAACCAGATCGAGAACATCAAGCACTTTTTTCTTAATGATATGAGGCTGTTCACCAATCACTTCAAGAGCAAATGCTACGTTCTCAAACACAGTAAGAGTTGGAAGCAGCTTGAAATCTTGGAATACTACGCCAATTTCTCTTCTTACGTAAGGAATTTCTTTTTCCTTCATTGATCCTAAATCTTTGTTATTAATTAAGATTTGCCCTTTGGTTGGCTTCTCTTCACGATACATCATTTTGATGAAAGTGGATTTACCAGCACCACTGGGACCAACAACATACACAAACTCTCCTGGATGGATAGAGACATTGATTCCATTGATCGCCTTTACGCCATTAGGATAGATCTTGTAGACTTCCTTCATTTGAATCATGTAATCACCTAATCTTTTCTTATTCGCTGACTAACAGCTTATCATGATGTTTTGACACTTCTCGTCAAAAAACGTTATGTATGGTCACGCACATACCCTTCGATACTTACTAACAATTTATGTCCTTTTCATCCAAAAAGATGAAAAAATTGAATCGTCTAAATTTCAACAACTCCAATTATACGTCATGAATCGACGCAATGGTATTACATTTATATTTCAAAACTTATAAATAAAAGGTAAATAGAACAATCAAAACCGAAAAACGTGCCTTTATACCCTTATTTTTTAAATAAAATTTAATATAATGCGTTTTCATACTATCTAAAAGTCTTTTTCTACATATAAAAAAACAAAAAAACCTTGTCGATTAGACAAAGGTTTCAAAGGTTTTATTTTTTCTCTGCAAGCCATTTTGCTACTTCTTTTGCTTGCTTCTCATCTACCATACCGCTTGGCATAGAGCCTTTACCGTTTTGCGCAATATCTGCGATTTGGCTTTCATTATATTTCTTCCCTACTTCTTTCAGGCTTGGTCCGCCTCCGCCAGATAGGTCTTTCCCATGACAGCCAATACAGTTTTGCTGATAGATCTCCTCACCACTGCTCACAGATGAAGCACTTTTGCTGCCTTCTTTGTCACTGCTGCTTGAATTTCCTCCACAAGCCGCGAGAACAAGAAGCATCGCTGCAAATAGCATCGTTAATCCGCTTTTTTTCATCTATTTCCCTCCCTTACAATCATTTGGTCAACGCTATTATATCCTTGTTTAAGCCCTTTTAAAACCCTCACCAAGCACCTCTTTTGCATCCATCACGATGACAAATGCTGATGCATCGATTGCTTTCACCACTTGTTTCAACTTTGTGAATTGTGACTGCCCAACGACACACATCAAAATCGGGCGGTCATGATCGGTATATCCTCCGACTGCTGAGATCTTTGTCACACCGCGGTCAATTTGATCAAAAACCGCCTGTCTGACCTCATCTTCATGCCCTGTAATGATCATTGCCATTTTTGAATGACTGAAGCCAGCCTGTACCACATCGATCGTTTTACTAGAAATAAACACACCAATGACCGCGTACAGCCCCTCTTCAATTCCAAAGACCGTCATCGCAGCCAGAACAATCAAGCCATCCATCATCGCTAAACAGGTGCCTAGCGTGAGTCCTGTGTACTTATTGATGATTTTAGCAGCGAGTGCCGTTCCACCCGTTGATCCATTCCCAAGGAACACGAGCCCTATTCCGATCCCAATGACCACACCGCCAAAAATAGCCGCCAGCAGTGCTTCGTGTGTGACAGGTGCAATATGTCTTGTGACAAACACCATGAAAGGTAAAAAAATCGAGCCAACGAGTGTTTTCACTCCAAATGTACCGCCTAATAAATAACAGCCAGCGATAAACAATGGAATATTGAGCCCCCATTGCACATAAGCCGCTTCAAAGCCGAATGACTGCATGATGGTACTAATGCCGCTCACACCGCCTGCTGCAATCTGATTCGGCAATAATAACGTATTAAATCCAATCGCCACGATGGCTGATCCGATTAAAATGAACAAATAATTTTTCACTTCGATCCAAAATTGTGAATGTCTCTGCTTCATGTCTTTCTTCCTCCGTTACTTCTGAATGCACACCTATTTTAAGCCCTCTTAAAACGATTGTAAATAACAGCCAAATGCAGTGCTAATGGATTAATACTTTATCACACAGACGGATCAGCGCACTTGCCGGTTGGCATAGGAGTAAATGATGGTATATTTAATATGTACATGAGAAAGAAGGGGCATGCGATGAAGAAAATACTGAAGATAACAGGTATGACATTACTTGCACTGATCATCTTAGCTTTTGGTGCTTTCTATACATGGAGCCGCTTTACATATGGACCATCAGAAGCATTAAAAAAACAGGTCAACATTGAGCAAGTGGAACATAAAAACAATGTTTATACATTTGAAGCACCAAAAAGTGATACTGGCATCATTCTCTATCCTGGGGCAAAGGTGGAACCACTTGCGTATGCCTATATCGGGGATACGCTGATGAAAAAAGGCTACTCTGTCTTTATCCCTGACATGCCATTTTCCTTTGCGATTTTCAATCCAAACAAAGCGCAGGACATCATCAAAGATCACCAAACGATCAAACACTGGTATATTGGCGGACATTCACTTGGCGGGGCAGCTGCCGCTATGTTTGCAGAAAAAAATCAGAGCAAGCTCGATGGACTCTTTTTCCTAGCATCTTATCCAGCATCAGATGACCTGAAACAATCTTCATTGAAAGTCCTTTCTATTTCAGGTGAAAAGGATGGGCTGGCTACACAAGAGAAAATCAAGAAATCGAAAGCAAATCTGCCGTCTCAAACTGTTTATCATGAAATAAAAGGCGGGAATCATGCGCAGTTTGGCATGTATGGCAAACAAAAAGGGGATCAGCCAGCGGACATTCCAGCCCTGTCGCAGCAAAATGATCTCATCCAGACAATGCTTGACTGGCTGAAGCCAGCAAAAAAGCTCCCATAATAGGAGCTTTTCATTTTTTATTTTTTTGTCACCTCTAAAAATTCTTCAGCATCTGCTACAGCCAAACGAATGGCTTCTTCCCAATATGCTTTTTGGGTAAGGTCAACGCCTAGATGCTTTTTGGCTAAATCTTCTACTGTCATTGAAGCAGTATCCTTTAATAATGCAATGTATTTCTCTTCAAACGATGTACCAGCCTGCAATGCTTTTGCGTAAATTCCTAACGAGAACATGTATCCAAAGGTGTATGGAAAATTATAAAATGGAACATTCGTGATATGGAAATGCAGCTTAGAAGCCCAGAAATGCGGATGGTATTCATCTAATGAGTCACCGAACGCTTCCTTCTGCGCTTCGACCATCAATTCATTCAATCTGTCAGCCGGCACTTCTCCTTGTTTACGCTCTTCATAAAAGCGCTGTTCAAATAAGAAACGAGATTGAATGTTCATGAAGAAAGCTACACTGCGCTGCAGCTTATCCTCTAACAGGCTGAGCCGCTCCTCTTCATTTGCGGCTTCTTTTAATGAGGCATCAGCTACAATCATTTCTGCGAATGTCGACGCTGTTTCAGCTACATTCATTGCGTATTTGCGATTCAGTATGCGAACATCCTGCATCACTTCCTGATGAAACGAATGACCAAGCTCATGCGCTAGTGTCGCCACATTGGATGGACTTCCTGAGAAAGTCATAAAAATACGTGATTCTCCGCTGTCAGGGAAATTTGTACAAAAGCCGCCTACCCGTTTGTTTGGACGGTCCTCAGCTTCTACCCAGCGTTCATTAAAGGCTTTTTCTGTAAAAGCAGCGAGCTCTTCTCCAAATCCTGCGAAATGTTTCACAATAAAAGCAGCTGCTTCTTGATAAGGATAGATTTTGGTCTCACTGCCGATAGGAGCCCCAACATCGAACCAGCTCAGCTTATCCACTCCAAGCATGTCAGCTTTTCGGTGTAAATAATCAATGAATGGCTGCTTATGTTCATCAATCACAGACCACATCGCATCAAGGGTTTCTTGTTTCATCCGGCAAATATCAAGCGGTTCTTTTAAAATGTGATCCCAGCCTCTTGCTTCATACACTTGCAAACGAAAACCAGCAAGGTGATTGAGCGTACTAGCAAATAAATGTTCATCCTGCTTCCATGCATGCTCTAGGTTGTGATAAACGGCCTTTCTGACTTCACGATCTGAATCATCCATAGCATTTTCTGCTTGGCCTACAGAGATCATCTGCGTTTCTCCATGCTGTTCAAACGGAATGGTAATTTTATTCACTAAGCTGGAATAAAGCTCATCCCACGCATGGTACCCATCTACAGCCAGCTTTTGAATCAGCGTTTCTTGTTCAACAGGTAATTGATCCTTCACACGGTCTCTTCGCTCATTTAATATGTAGCGGACATCTGAAAAGGCTGCTGAATTCATCAATTCCTCCCACTTGTTTGCAGGGATAGCAGCTAGCGCTTGATCAAACAGTGCAAGGATGGTTCCTAAATCAGCTTCTAGGTTGGCAATCGTACCTCGAAGGCTGCCTGCCTTCATATCCTTCGTATTTTGAGCTTGTAGACAGGATACAAATGAACCTGCTTGAGACAATTTTTTATATGTAGTTTCATATGCGTCAAGGACAGACGTTAATTGGCTTTCAATGTGTGTATCTTCTTTTGAAAAGGCATCCACCTTTTGTCGTAATTCATCTAGTAGCTGCTGAATGTTTTGCAGGTATGTCTTAAATTCTGGTGAAGAACTGCCTCCTTTAAAAAAGGCATCTAAATCCCACGTTTCTTGCAATGGTGTTAATCCCAAAATATTTCCCCCTTTATTTGCTAATTTCATCATACAAAGGATATAGAATCAGTATGTCGTATGTATACCTTTATATTCATTATATTTTCTCACAATTAAAAAAACCCGGCAAGAAGCCGAGTTTTTATGATAATTTCGAACGTAAGTACGCATCGATAAATGAATCTAAATCTCCATCCATCACCGCTTGAACATTTCCCATCTCCGTATTGGTTCGATGGTCTTTCACAAGAGAATAAGGGTGGAATACATAAGAGCGGATTTGGCTTCCCCAGCCAATTTCTTTCTGCTCTCCTCTGATTTCATCCAATTCTGCCTGCTGTTCTTCGATCCGTTTTTGATAAAGTTTCGATTTCAGCATTTTCATCGCACGTTCTCTGTTTTTAATTTGTGATCTTTCTGTTTGGCATGTCACGACGACATTCGTTGGAATATGTGTGATACGAACGGCAGAGTCCGTCGTATTCACGTGCTGGCCACCTGCTCCGCTTGCACGATACGTATCTACCTTGATATCCTCTGTCCGAATATCAATATCAATTTCTTCATTGAATTCCGGCATGACATCACAGGAAACGAAGGATGTATGTCTGCGGCCAGAAGAATCAAAAGGAGAAATACGAACCAAACGATGGACACCTTTTTCAGCTTTTAAGTAACCGTACGCGTTATGCCCTTTGATGAGCAAAGTCACAGACTTAATTCCTGCCTCATCACCTGGAAGGTAATCAAGCGTTTCGACCTTAAAGCCTCTGCGCTCTGCCCAGCGAGTGTACATTCGCAGAAGCATAGAACCCCAGTCCTGTGATTCAGTACCGCCTGCACCTGGGTGAAGCTCCAGAATGGCATTGTTTTTATCATAAGGTTCGCTTAAGAGAAGCTGCAGCTCAAATTCGTTAAACTGCTTCGTTAAGTTCTTCAGCTCTTTTTCAAGCTCTGCATGAAGCTCCTCGTCATAATCTTCCTTTAATAAGTCATGCGTCATTTGCAGCTCTTCATGCGATTCACTGAGCTCATGGTAGGAATTCACAGAATCCTTCAGTGCATTGGCTTCATTAATAACGCCTTGAGCCTTTTGCTGATCATTCCAAAAATCAGCCTCTGACATCGTCGCTTCAAGCTCTGCGATTTTGGCCTCTTTTGTTTCTAAGTCAAAGAGACCCCCTAAAATCAGCTAGCCTGCTAGCCATATTTTCAAGCTCTTGTCTAATTTCTACTAATTCCATATCCTTCACCTCATAGATGTATGGGGGCTGACATGAATAGAAAGAGGTTTTCACCTCTTTCCATTACTTATTCTGTCTTCCCATGACAATTTTTATATTTCTTGCCGCTTCCGCAGTGACATGGGGAGTTTCGTCCAATGTCTACGACTTTACGTACCGGCTTCTTCTTCACTGTCTTCTCCTCATCGCCCTCTTGCGGCTGATGAGCCGTTGTTTGACCTTGAACCACTTCTTCACGTTCTAGGTTGTTTTGGATTTCTGATTTCAAGACATACTTGGCCACGTCATCTTCAATTGAAGCAACCATATGCTCAAACATCGCAAATCCTTCCATTTGGTATTCACGAAGCGGATTCGTTTGTGCGTACGCACGTAAATGAATCCCTTGGCGCAGCTGATCCATTGCATCGATATGGTCCATCCACTTCGAATCCACCGCTCGAAGAACGATGACTTTTTCAAATTCACGCATTTGTTCTTCGCCAAATGTTTCTTCTTTTGCATCGTATTTTTCTTTAATACGATCCATGATGAAGCTTGTGATTTCATCTGCTTCTTTACCGAAGATATCTTTGACCGTAATGGCACCTTCGTCTAAATAGTTCGTGTTAATTAATTCAACAAGACCATCTAGTTTCCATTCTTCAGGCAGCTCTTCTTTTGGCGTATAAGATCCCACAGCACGCTCAATTGAAGATTGGATCATATTGATGACAATTGATTTTAAGTTGTCAGAATCGATGACTTCAAAACGCTGTTTGTAGATTACTTCACGCTGTTGACGAAGCACATCGTCGTATTGCAGAAGCTGCTTACGGGAATCAAAGTTGTTCCCCTCTACACGTTTTTGAGATGATTCAACGGCTTTAGACACCATTTTACTTTGGATTGGTGTAGAGTCATCCATGCCAAAGCGGTCAAGCATCGCCATCGTCCGCTCTGCACCAAATCGGCGCATCAATTCATCTTCCATGGAGAGATAGAATTGGGTAATCCCTGGGTCTCCTTGACGTCCAGAACGTCCGCGAAGCTGGTTATCAATACGACGGGATTCATGACGCTCTGTCCCGATAACAGCCAGACCTCCAAGTTCTTTTACACCTTCTCCAAGCTTGATGTCTGTACCACGTCCTGCCATGTTTGTTGCAATGGTCACAGCACCTTTTTGACCAGCCTCTTCAATAATTTGTGCTTCACGCTCATGGTTTTTTGCGTTTAACACTTGATGAGGAATGCCTTTATTTTTAAGCAGCTTAGAAATAAGCTCAGATGTCTCAACTGCTACTGTTCCGACAAGAACTGGCTGCCCTGTCATATAGCGCTGCGCAACATCCTCAGCCACTGCTTTAAATTTACCATCCATTGTGCGGTAAATTAAATCAGGTCTGTCATCACGAACCACTGGTTGGTTGGTCGGGATTGACACAACCTGCATGTTGTATATGTTACGGAATTCTTCTTCTTCCGTTTTTGCTGTACCAGTCATACCAGATAATTTTTCATACATACGGAAGTAGTTCTGGAACGTAATTGTTGCTAGTGTCATGCTTTCGTTCTGCACTTCAAGACCTTCTTTTGCCTCGATGGCTTGATGCAGACCTTCACTATAACGGCGTCCTTTCATTAAACGTCCTGTGAAGGAGTCAACGATGACTACTTGGCCTTCTTCTACCACATAATCCACGTCTTTTTGCATCGCAACATGTGCCTTCAGCGCCTGAGCGATGTGATGGTTCAGCGCGACATGTTTGACATCAAACAGGTTCTCAATGCCGAATGCTTTTTCCGCCTTCGTCATTCCGCTTTCAGTCAGCTGCACACTTTTTGTTTTAATATCATACGTGAAATCATCTTCGATTTTTAATGTGCGGACAAATGCATTGGCTTGTACATAAAGCTTTGTTGATTTCGCAGCTTGTCCTGAAATAATAAGAGGTGTTCTCGCTTCATCAATTAAAATGGAGTCAACCTCATCGATCACGGCATAATGAAGCGGTCTCTGAACCATTTGCTCTTTGTAAAGCACCATGTTATCTCGTAAATAGTCAAAGCCGAGTTCATTGTTTGTTGAATACGTGATATCAGCGGCGTACGCTTCTCTTTTTTCATCTTTGTCTAAGCTGTTTAAGTTTAAGCCGACTGTTAAACCAAGAAACTCAAAAATTTTGCCCATTTCCTGCGCATCACGGCTTGCCAAGTATTCGTTGACTGTCACGATGTGGACGCCTTTTCCAGAAAGAGCATTTAAATAAACAGGCATTGTTGATGTCAATGTTTTACCTTCACCTGTTTTCATTTCAGCGATGTTACCTTCGTGAAGCGCGATGCCCCCCATGAGCTGCACCTTAAACGGGAACATTCCTGTTACGCGGCGGGATGCTTCGCGAACCGTTGCAAATGCTTCAACCAGCAGGTCATCCACGGATTGTCCTTTTTCAAGTTTTTCTTTAAATTCAATCGTTTTATTTCGTAAAGCCTCGTCAGATAATTTTTCAAAATCTTGAGCGAGAGCTTCGATTTCATTTGCCTTTTTTTCATATCGGCTGATCGTACGTTTCGTAGGATCAAACACTTTGTTTAAGATTCCAAGCATATAATAACGCTCCTCTATTTCATGCAATTTTTCGGCATGTCCAAAAGTTTGACAGGTCCATATTTACCTGCATTTATCATACCATACCTTCTTTCATTTCCAAAGAATTTGCCATAATTTCGCACAAAAAACCCGCCCCTAATGAAGGGAACGGGTTTACTTTATTTAGGTTGTTTTTAAATCAGCATCAACTGATATTTAAGCGTTTGGCTCAATGAGTCCATATTTACCGTCATTTCGGCGATAAACCACATTGGTCAAATTTGTCTCAGCATTTGTGAAAACGAAGAAACTATGACCTAACATGTTCATTTGGAGAATGGCCTCTTCACTATCCATCGGCTTTAAGTTGAAACGTTTTTGTCTGACGATTTCTGTTTCATCAATCTCTTCGTCATCTTGAACTGCTACTTCAGCCGTACCATTTCCTCCAGCAAATAAGTGCTTTTTGGCACCTTGCTCGCGGAATTTACGGTTTACTTTTGTTTTGTGCTTTCTAATTTGACGTTCTAATTTACTGGCTGCTAGGTCTACTGCATTGTACATATCCTCATTATGCACCTCAGCTCGAAGTGCTAGATCAGTCATTGGAATGGTAACCTCAACTTTAGATTCTTGATCGTTGTAAAACTTCAAGTTCACGTTGACTGAAGCATCTACATCTGTCTCAAAATAACGCTCCAGCTTTCCAATTTTTTTCTCGACATGATCTCTTAGTGCAGGTGTTACGTCGATGTTTTCTCCTCTGACATTGTAATTCATGTAAAGAACGCCTCCTTTAAAATTAAGGATATGTAAACCTATTTCTACTTTTCCCTCCTTTTCTCCTGCTCAAACGTAAAAAAAATGTGAATATTTATTGAAATTTGTCGAATTTTGCGGTGCTTCAACTGTTGCTTGATAGGTGATGAATATATATTCGGCTGATTCTTGAAAAAGACCAGCGCACATTAAATGGTAAAAGATGAAATCGATGTTTTCAGCGATTGAGATAAGGATTTTAAATCCTCCGCAGCGGCTTTCATCTCTTCATTGGCCGCCAATGATTCTTCAACAGCAGCTGACATGTACTCTGTTTCTTCTGAGTTTCGTTTCGCACCTTCTTCAATGACACCAACTGTTTGAGAAATTTCCTCTGTACTAGCAGAAATTTGTTCTGCAGTGGCTGACAGCTCTTCTGCTTTCATTGAAATATCACGAATAGATTCCAAGATTTCATGGAAGCTCTGTTCAGATAATTGTGATACCTTTACACCCTCTGCTACATCCCGCTCGACCTTCGTCATCGATTGTGATGACTTTTCTGTATCTTTGTTCACGTTTTCGAGTAATTGACTAATTTGATCTGTCAGCTGACTAGATTCTTCTGCCAGTTTTCTCACTTCATCTGCTACAACTGCAAAGCCTCTTCCATGCTCTCCTGCCCTTGCTGCTTCTATAGCTGCGTTTAAAGCAAGCAAATTCGTCTGGTCAGCAATGGCATGGATATGACCTAACAGATCTTGAATGCCTGTAAACTGCGCTTGCACATGGGTCATTGTAGAATGGTGTTCATTCACAGACTCTTTTATAGAACTCATTTGTTTCACAAACTGTTGAATAAGGGCCGCGCCCTCTTCAGCCTTTTCAGTCACTGAAATTGAGTGACCCGAAACATCGGATGTGTGTACAGCTGCATTTTGCATGCCAGTCGACACTTCCTGAATGGCGGATGCTACTTTTCCGACCGCATCTGATTGTTCACGTGAAGCTTCACTGACCTGTTCAATCGAGCTGGATGTCTGCTCACTAGCAGATATCGTTTGACTGATGGTTTCCTCAAATTGAGCAGCAGAATCAGCAAGCTGTCTTGATCCGCTTTGCACCTGCAAAATAAGCTGACGCAAATGAGCCGTCATTTGATTAAAGGCTGTGCCGAGTTGACCAATCTCATTTTTAGAGGTCACTTCAATCTCTTCAAGGGTAAGATCACCATCTGCCATCCTTTTTGCGGCATTGGTGACAGAAACAATTGGTTTTGTCATGCGATGAACAAATCTGATCCCAATCACCAAAAGGCCAACAATAATCGCTGCACTGACCAAAATGAGTGTAAGCAATAATTGATTACTATCTTGATTGAGCTGATTGATTTTTTGATCACGTTGTTTTAGCTGATTTTGAGCGAATTCTTTTGTAAAGGTATGTATTTCTTGTTCGATAGGTTGTAATTCTTGACTGAGGCGGGTGTTGAATTCTTTTTGATTTTGCATATTTAATGAATTAAATAATCGATTTGTTGAGGTGTAGTAGAGATAATTTTTTTCTGAGATTTGATCTAATAGATTTTTTGCTTGTTTGACCGTACTCATTTTAGAAGCTTCTGCTGTTTTCTTATTAATATCTTCATATGCTTGCTCAATTTTCTGCAAATTTTCAGCATCTTGCACGACGACATATGTTTTAATCTGTGCTTCCTGCTTTTGCAGAAGAGTTTCTAATTCCAGCGATGTCTGATAAAGCTTCACTTCCTTGCTTAATAGCGCTTTATAGGATTGATCTGTTTTGTAATAGAGAAAGCTTGAGAATCCTAACATACTGACAAACAATACACATATGACAATAAGCCCAAATAAAAATTGATTTTTTAGTCTCATAATTTCCTCCGAATGGTCTGAATTGGACAAAAATTAATGAATGACATACGGCCTCATACAGGCATGTATTTCATCCATCCACTTTCTATATTCAGGTATAAAGTATGTTTTCAGGAATGATTGGAAGTGATTTGAAGGGAATGTATAGAAAGCTAGTACATCAAAACTTAAAAATATTTGATCAAACGAACGAATCGTTTTGGCAAAGTGTTCATTTTCAATAATTGAAAGCAGAAGAGGATGTGTTGTGTCTAAATGAAAGAAGGCATGGATCAGATCATTAAAGATCCGATCCCCTTCTGTTTTGTCAAAATCCTTCTCAATTTCATCTAAATAGTTTAGACTCTCTTCTATCGTGTATAGAAGTTCATAATATGTGGTTAATAAAATATAGTCATTTGAACGATACGCCACAGGTCTCACCTATTTATTTCCGTTTATCGTAGTATACGCCGTCACTTGTTATGGGCTGGTATGGATTTTGATAATTCAGCTGTTTTGTTTTCTTTTTTTGTATGGCTTGAATATCTGCCTTTATTCCATTTTGGATAACCGTTAATTGCTTCGCCATCTGTTGATCTGTTTGGATGATTTCGCGGATTTTCTCTTTTTCTTGATCCGTCAATTCATGCTGTATATCTCTCATTAATTCGTCTCTCTCAATTAAAAAGGCATCAAAGTCTTCAACAAGTGTCTCACTTTGCGGATTTTCCGCTATTTCGGCTGCCATTTTTAATGTTTGATCATGCAGCTGGTCCACAATACTCATAGAGAGCCCCCGATAGAGTGGTGACGGCCTTTTCGATCGGTTTGAATGACTTCCTTCCACGCATCACGAAAATCAGTTACGTACTCTTCTACTTCATTCAATATCTCTTCGTCATTTTGAAGATTGGCTTCTATCAGTCTGCGATAAATGTAATCATACATACTTGCCATACTCTTTGATACGTCATAGGAACGATTTAAGGTGACATTTAATTCTTGAATGATGTTTTGAGCCTTTTTCAGGTTCACATTTCTCGTTTCTGCATCCTCTTTTTGAATGGCATGCTTCGCTATTCTGATGAACTTTAAGCAGCCTTCATAAAGCATAAGCGTCAACTCGGCAGGTGTTGCGGTCTCAATAGAATTTTTCTGATAGGCGGCATAAGGGTTCTGTATTGCCATATGTTATAAACCTCCAATTATTGTCCAAGCAGTTGAGAAAGGTAGCCAGATTGGTTGTTTAGCTTTTGAATTGCACTATCCATGGCGTTAAACTTTTTGTAGTAACGGGCTTCAACCATTTTTAAACGATCTTGGAATGTACTCATTCGTTTTGTCAAAGAATCAAGGTCCTTACCAAGTCCGTATTCCTTTGATTCCATTGTTATGCTGCCAGCCTTTTTTTGAATGCTCTTCGAAAAGTCTGATAAGGAATTTTTGATACGATAGATGATTCCTTGTTCTTGATATTGCTGCTGCGCTTTGTCTTTATCCTTTGAATCCACATTTAAACTACCCGAGATGAACATTTGTCTGACCTTCTCCGGGTCTTCTTCAATGGCTTTTTTTAATTTCTCTACTCCATCACTATCCTTAATAAATTCAAGCTTCCCACCATCTTTATAGCTGGATGATGTCGAAATACCGATTTGTGTGAGTTGGATTTTATTCGCATCACTTGTCGTAATATTAGCATACAAATCACTTCTTATTTTAGAGGCACCAGATCGTAAAATGGAATCACTTCTCAGCAAGCCAGACTTCGCGGTCGTTTCCCATAGCTCTATTTCTTTTTCAGACATCGCTTTTTTCTCTTCAGCCGTTAATGGATGATAGTCTCTGTTTTTCTTTTCATTGACTTTTCCATTAATCTGCTCAACGAGTTCATTATATTTATCAACAAATTGTTTAATTTTATCATATATTGCATCCACATCTGTTGAAACGTTTAAGCTGACGGGCTTATCTGTGGTTGCTTTAAGCTCGTACGTAATATCAGCCTGCGTGAATGTATTGTTGTTATTTTCCATTTTCAGACCATTAATCTCGTATTGCGCCTTCTGTCCTTGAGTGGTCGCAACTAATTTGTTATCTCCATCTACTTGGAAGCCTAATTGCGTTAAAAATGAAGCCGAATTGCCATCAGCTGCTTTAATACTGACGCCTTCACCCGTTGTTCGAGAAGTAAGAGCGATGGTATCCACGTAGTTAGTGCCATCAGAGATTTGGCCTTTGTAAGCCGTCACACCTAATTGCGCGCTGTTCAGCTTTTTCACGATGTCATCAATTGTATCGGTATCAGAAGTATTGATTGTCACCGTTTTTGGTTTTGTCGAATCTGGTGTCGTCACTTCAAACGTAAACGTTCCGTTTGTTGGTGTAAATCCAGATGTACCAGAGGATTTGAAGACGGAAGCTGTCGCTAGCTGAGTGACATGAATAGAGCCAGAGGTCGCATTTGTTGATCCAGTTGCTGTGACAGCAGATTCATTAGAGCTTGTCACCTTTTTGGCGCCATATGTACTTGGACGCGTTAAGTTTAAACTGTTAATCAAATCATCTAATTCTTTAATTTTCGAGTTAACCTCGCGATAGCTGTCTCTTTGCCATTCAAGCGTTTGTTTCTGACGCGTCATTGTATCAAGTGGTGCTTGCTCCGTTTTCATCAGCTTTGATACGATTTCATCAATATCGAACACATTTGAAAATCCAGTAATACGATTGACCATTATTTATGTTCTCCCTTCATTTACATTCTTTTATCTACAAATAAACCGACAATTTCTGTCATTGCTGCATAGAAATCAAGCCATTCCTTGGAAGGAATTTCTCTAATGACTTCATCTGTTTGGTTATCTACGACTTTGACATAATATTCGTTGAGTTTTTCATGTAATTCAAATTGAAGATGAAATTGAGTAGGTTCAATCAGCTTGTTTGCCCCTTGAAGCGTTTTTTCAATTTCTTCTTTTGAAACAGCCCTGCCATTTGCTTGTGAGTCAGAGTTTACATTGTCATTCTGGTTATTAGAAACACGGGTTTGAAATGCATCGATAATTGGCTCTAGCGATGTCAACTTACCAACAGACATAGTTATTCAGCTCCTGTGCTTTAATCTATCTTTTATATCGGCTTTGAATTTGCAAATTAAATATAGATGGACCGATTTGTTAAAGTTTCCTATAGATCATGAACATCTGTATCGAAACGCTTTCACACGGAGAAGGACAGCTGAATGCGATAAAAAAATCCTCACTTTTTTTGTGAGGATAATTGAGAGAGGAGATCTAAGGATAAACTCGCAGCACGATTGTTCTCTTCTTGAATTGACAGGTACACTTCTTTCCTGTGAATATCGATGTGCTTAGGAGCCTCAATCCCGACTTTCACTTGATCGCCTTCGATTGAAATAATCTTGACTTCAATATCATCGCCTATTTGAATCGACTGGTTTAATTTACGAGACAGCACTAACATGAGGATGCCACCTCTAACAAATGTTTTGTATGATAGGCTGAATCATGCAAAATCACCTGCTTGGCTTTCATGTTTTTCCGGTTCACAATAATAGGCGCTCTTAAATTGGCTGTTGTTTTTTCAATAGATGATTCCATTGTTAAAATAACCATTACTTCCACATCATTAGCATCTTCTACTTCCAGAATGTCTACAACCGTTTCGTCTAAATCAAATTCGTATTGATTGAAGAATAAAAACGGGCTGCTGACGATAAAACCTAATGCCGAGTTATTTAATGATTGAAGAACTAAAAATGGAGACTCTTCTGATAAAGGCAAAATGACAAACTGTTTTTGATCCAGAAATCCTGGTATCCCGTTAGAGAAGTGAATGATTTGCTCCTCTTTGATTGTCACTTCACCATGGTATTTTGTTTGAATGATCATAATTCACGACCTTTTTCATTTTTCTTAATTATACCTTATCACCATTTTGGCCCGTTTCGTCAACTTCTATTTTTAATTCTGGGTATTGTAACATATCAATATTGACCTTACCTGGCTGGTAGTTAACGATTGGTTTATGAGGTGTGGCCTCTATGATAGCTTTTTGCGGCTCCACATCAATTTGAAGCTCAGAAGGCTGATAGTGAATTTTCACACTAAAGAATGAAGGTATCACACCAATGGTGAATTGTTTTGCTGGGGGACTGCCATTGATTTTGGCAAACTCAGCAATCGCATTCCCACCATTCTCGATCTTGATGAGTTCACTTCCTTCTTCCGCTCTTCGACCCATTCCTTCTCCAACAACACGCTTCCCCTCAGCTGCCCATTCCTCAGAACGTCTAAAAATTGACTTGATGTCCATATCGGCAAACGCCTCGGTTTGATCAATGGTTAATTTCGATGGTGTCCTTTTGATATTCATGACAGCTCGTGGTTGCTGAATCTCAAGATCAGCTTGTGGCTGCTCTACTTCTTGCCGGGAAGGAGTTGTCGACATTTGAAGTTTTGCATAGGTTTGCTGCATTAACAATCTAGGGATTTGCATATGTTCACCTCCATGATGCAAAAAAGCACCCATCGGATGCTTTTTATTATCTTAAGAAATCTACAAGGGATGGCTGAATGACTTTCGCTGTTGTCGCTAAAGCAGCTCTATTCACCGTCTCTTGTTGAAGAAGATCAAGAATTGCCTTTTCACTTTCAACATCTTCATTATCTGATTTAGCATTTTTCAGTACTTGAAATTGTGAAGTCAAACGACTTCCTACTAAGTCAACACGATTCGAACGCGCTCCTAGGTCAGATCGCTCAGCACTCATTACTTCTTTAAACTGATCGATACTTCCTAATGCATCATCAGAATTCGCAAACGTTCCATTTTTCAATGAGTTTTCTAAATCAGTCAGCATTTCAATGACATTTTGACCGTTAGCCTGTCCGCCAAACGCTGAGATTGGATTTGAGTTTACATTTAAAGTGATACCATCAGAAATATTCGCTTGAACAGCATTCGCATCTGTATAATTTTCGAAGTTAAATGTATACGTTCCGTCTGCATTCTCAACAACTGGTTTAACATTTGTATTTGTCCCATTAAATACGAACTTACCTAGCATTTGAGTGTTCATTGCATCAATGATTTGATTCTTCATCTGGCCAATTTCCACTCCGATAGCTGCTAAATCTTCGGGCTGCTTTGTTCCATTTGCCGCATCAAGCACTTTATCTCGTATATTTGACATAATATCAATGATTTCAGTGACACTTGTTTCAGATGTATCAATCCAGTTTTGTGCTTCATTTAAGTTATTTTTATATTGTTCATTTCGGAACAAGGCAGTACTATATTGAAGGCTTTTTACTGCTGCAACAGGATCATCAGACGTTTTTGTAAAACGTTTGCCTGTTTGTGCCTGCTCATTAATTTTAGAAAGTTTTTCATAACTTTTACTAATATTTCGAAGTGAGTTTTGAGAAATCATACCTTGTGTGACTCGCATCCGTTATCCCTACCTTCCTACGACACCCATGCCGTTTATGACCTTATCCAATACTTCATCTTGTAATGTCATAATTCTCGCAGCCGCATTATATGCATGCTGAAATTGGATCATATTCGTCATTTCTTCATCAATGGAGACAGCGCTAGTCGACATTCTACGTTCATTGGCTGAATTGACAAGAGCAGCTGAACTGCTTTCAAGCGTCATGTTCTTTTTCCCTTGTACCCCCATCTCAGCAATCACATTTTGGTAATAATCCTGAATTGTCGTTGTATTTCCGCCGATTGGTAACTTTAAGTCTTGTATATTAGCTAATTTCGTAGCATTCGAACCGTCACCTTGTGTTTGATTGAGAGATGCAGCAATATTATCTGTTGATGCTAAAATGACATCGCTCACTTTAATACGAGCTGCCAAACCTTTATTCAACTCATTGTTATTTTCGATATCAAAAAAGTCTTGTCCACTTGCACCATTTAACGTGTACCCCTGCTTATGTACATCGTTAAATGTATCCATGAATACTTTTGCTACTTCATCCAGCTCTGCAAGCATATCTGGATACATGCCTTTTTCAGCACCGTTTGACATGTAGCCATAAGCTTCAACAAGTGCTTTTACTTTACCGTTCACTTGTAATTGATCCGCTGCAATTGTTGTTGTTCCGAATTGAAGTGAGTTAACAAGTCCCGTTGTATTATCGTAAGAGATTTGCAGTTCAGACTTTTCGTTCGTAATACCATTCAAAATGTTTCCAGCAGATTGTCCATTTGCACCGATAATGTCGATGTTGACAGTTCCTTCAGCAATTTTGAGTGCATTACCGCCAGGTGGATTGTAGCTGACCTTAATATCAACAAGTGAGGATAATTGATCGACCAAAGTATCACGTGTATCATAAAGATCATTTGGAAGATATCCATTTGGCTCAACTGCTGCAATCTGTTTGTTCACTTCATCTATTTGAGATAAAAGAGTGTTTACATCTTTGGCTGTTGAATCGAGTTCCGTTTTTAAATTCTTTTGTATCGTTGTTAAAGAAGAATTGAGCAGACGGAATTGGTCAACTAAAGCCTGTGCACTTGTTTTAACAACTGTACGTGCAGAAGCCGTATCAGCATTTTTTGATTCCGATAAGACCTGTAATGATTTCCATAGATTATCAAAAGCTCTGTTCAAGCCCTCATCCGTCAAATCATTCATAACCCCTTCCATCTGTGAAAGGGCATCT
Organism: Bacillus sp. FSL M8-0350; assembly: GCF_038593345.1. Taxonomy (NCBI): domain Bacteria; kingdom Bacillati; phylum Bacillota; class Bacilli; order Caryophanales; family Bacillaceae; genus Bacillus; species Bacillus sp. FSL M8-0350. The sequence goes on from NZ_CP151985.1 coordinate 3,319,100, forward strand.
GACTTCGTTGAGTAGTAAGATAAGTTATTATTATGATCTCTGTATTGTAGATCTAAAAAGCTGTCTCGAATTCTTTCAACGGTTCCAACTTGTACACCTGTCCCCATTTGGCCATACGTTTTGCCGTCATAAACAGAAATGACTGGATAAGGATTTTCTGCTTTAAAGGTCACTCTTTGTCTTGAGTAGCCCTCCGTATTTGCATTGGAGACGTTGTTTGATGTGACATAAAGCCCTGCACGCTGGGCTGTGATGCCTCTTTTTGCCGTTTCTAGTCCCATGAATGTAGAACCCATTGGTATCCTCCTTGTTTACGCCTTTGAATCAAACAAAGCCCTTTGCTGTTTAGGCTTTGAACTCTCAAGACCATTTTGTCCGTAATTCATATTTTCTTTATTAGGGTTAACGAGATCGAATGTCAGTGAAATAAATTGAAGTGACTGCTGAATAAGCTGCTTGTTCAGTTCATTTACATCTTTTAGTTCCACCATGATGTCATTTAGTTTCTCATATAATGAAATGAGCTCTTCTTGATCTGTACCTTCAGCCTTTTCGATACATGCAGTGATGGTTGGTGATTGATCACTTTGTAAAAATTGAACGGTCGCTTCAATTCGTTTTTCTTCTAATTGAGAAATGGCCTGAATATACTTTTGCTCTAAATTCAGGACCTCTGAAAGAGCATCAATCTCATTGCTTTTCAGCATTTCTGTTTTATCCTTAGACAACTTTAAAAGCTGTTCATGCAATCCATAGAGACGATGCAGTTCTTCAATAATTATTTTAACTGACATTCACGCTGCTCCCTTTTGTTATTGTTGTTTATAAAAATTCAGCATTTTATCTGCAATGCCTTTTGTATCTACTTGATATGTTCCGGCTTCAATGCTTTTTTTAATTTGGTCAATTTTATCTTGACGTTCTCTCATAATATTCGGCACCTTTTGCATTTCGATTGCCTTTTTAGAAATTTCGACTTTATCAGTTGATTTAGCTTGATTCGATTGCAACGTTTGTTTCTCATATGTTTTCTTGTAAGGATTTACTGGTTGTGTTCCATATCGATTAATTTTCACGGGATTCCTCTCGCTTTCCGTTACAGTCTGTCTTGATTCTATCCATTTTATCGACCAAACTGCAACTTAGTTTAGGGAATCAGTCGTTTTTAGGATTAATGGCATAATAGGTGTCTTTTTTCCTAGATTCAATCTCCCTTTTACGCTCCTCTTCTTGGTTCATTTGGCTGATTTGCGAATGAATATCCTGTTCACATTGGCTGCATAGCTTGTTTTTCCTGATCGCTTTGCCACATCTTTCACAAGGATAATTAATATTTGGAAATTGACTAATTTGCAGTCTTTTCAAACGAATAAATTTCAAGATTAATTCTTCATCAACGTCTGTTGCTTCTACTATTTCAGCGATCGTTGATTGTCTATTACTTTGTTTTCTCAAGAATTTATATACGATATCAAAAGAACGTTCTTCTTCTTCAAAGCATTTGTTACAAACCGTTTGGATGGTGGTTTTTAAAAATAGCTGATTACATTGTGGACAGTTTGCCAATTGATTCATAACCAAAACCCCTTACGTTATTTTCTTTTCTTATTATCGGTTAATTATCATGATTTTTAACTACGTATCAACGTAAAAGAAGAAACACTTTTAGCACCTGCGTCTTTCAAAATTCTTGCCGCATCATAGATGGTTGCTCCCGTTGTATAGATATCATCAACTAATATAATATCCCTTTGAACAATCGCATCTGTTTGCTTTATTTGAAACAATCCTTTTTGATCTAGGCGTTCATTTTTCTTTTTTTTAGACTGCTTACTTTGATGTATTTTCACGAGTGGCTGCAATATTGGCTTATCTAGCAAAGAAGCGATTATCACGGACTGATTAAATCCTCTTTCTTTTAGTCTTTCATGACTTAAAGGGATCGGTATCAGCAATGGGTCTTTTATGCAGAAGGAATGTTTAAATGCTGCTTGTACATCTTTTTTAAACAGCTCAGCTAAAGCCGTATCACCCCGAAATTTAAAGCGGGCAAGGACATCTTTCATCAAATCATTGTAAGTATAAACTGACCTATTTTTTACAAGGACTTTAGTAGAATCAGAGCGTTCATTCCAACTATTACAGTCCTGGCATAATTGGTCATTTGACTGCGCCCTTCCGCATGTTGGACAAATAGGACGATCAATCTTTACTAAGTGATTCTTACATGCTACACAAAGACGATCATCATTTAATAGTAGGAATGATTTCCATGTAAAAGCAGGCACAAAATGTCCCTCGCAAATTTGACAAATCAATTGGTTTCCTTGTTCAGCAGCAGACGATTTTCACACCTTGGAAATGCGGAAACCTTGGAAGCTGCTTCTGTCAGAATGACCAGCATCGCAGTATTCTTCTGTTTATCCACCATCTCAGATTTACTGTAAGATATTTTATCGATATCTGTTATATATTGTGGTTTCACTTGATTCAGTGAAATCGCTAATACATCTTCCATACACTTTTCACAATGACAAATCATGTTTAATTGGTTGAGATATTGATAGAGAATTTCCTTGAGTAGTATTTCTTTTGCATTGAGTAGCATATTTTGTCTCTCCTGCCATTTGTGTATTGTGAATATAATGTACCATGATTTATTTGAAGCCACACTGTTTTTCAGAAAACTCTTTTGCAGCCGTATCATTCATTTTTACGATATGCTTCTTTGCTTGTTTCATACTTCTCGTTAAACCAAAATGAAAAAAGAAAACATCTCCTGTACAATAATCGGGATGTCTGCCCACTCTGCCAGAAATCTGAACAAGTGCACTCTCTGTAAAAATAGTAGATTCCGAACCTAGTACCCCTACTTGAACATTTGGTATGGTTACGCCTCTTTCTAAAATAGTGGTTGTAACTAGTACATCGTATGCGTTATCTCTAAAGTGCTGAACCTTTTGTTTCCTATCTGGATCATCGGCAGATACTCCCTCTACGTTTAAAGAGTGTTCTCGAAGAATCTTCGTTGCCTTCTTCATGACAGCAATTGAAGGAACGAAAAGTAATACTCTTCTCTTATTTGCAATATGTCTCTGCATCCAATTCATCACTTTAGAAGGAAGCTGCTTCTTTTTTAATTTCTTTTTCCAATGTCCGATCCATTGAAAGGTCGGGACGGGTAATGGTTGCTGGTGAAAACGCAGAGGGATTTTTATCGCTTCCAGTTTTCCTCGAGAAACATCTCTCGTCATTTTTTTAGATGGTGTCGCACTTAAATATATCCTAACCCCTCCGTTCTTTCTCATCGCCTTTAGAACAGCAAATTGGAGACGTTCATCCATTGAATAAGGGAAGGCATCGACTTCATCTACAATAAGCAAATCAAATGCATTTTTGTATCTCATCAGCTGATGGGTTGTGGCGATCACAAGCGGTGCTATTTGAAACCTTTGCGAACTGCCTCCATAAAGTACGGCTATTGTTATCCCTTGAAATGCTTTTCTAAGCCGTGGTTCAAGTTCAAGCACAACATCTGTTCTAGGTGTCGCAATACAGACACTCATTCCTTGATTTAACGCATATTCAATTCCATGAAAAAGCACTTCCGTTTTCCCTGCCCCGCAAACCGCCCAGACGAGTAGATCAAATTTGTTTTTAATAGCTTCGATCATTCTTTCTGATGCTCTTTTTTGTCCTTTAGACAGCTCTCCCTGCCATGTTAATTCGGCTCGATATGCTTCTACCATTTGTGGACCCGTCCATTCATAAAGAAATCCACATTCAGTTGCTTTTCCCATCATGATGCATGATCTACAGTACACACAATCCTTTTGACACTCTTCACATGGAGAGTGGGCAAAGTAGCGCTTATGTGAAACACCACACCGGCAGCATGTAAAACCATCTGCTTTCCTCTCAATGGCAGGTGTTCGATTGACTAAGCCTTTCTCCTCCAGCCAATCTAAATTTGACTGTGAGCACCTTGTTTCAACAGTGAGCAGATGGCGTGAATGCAGCTGCCGCTTTAGTTCCATTGCTTTGTCCATGTTCAACTTCACCAAACACCTTTCAATTGATGTTTGCCTATTATGCGCAAAGACATGACCTTTCGTCCAACAGTTAAAATCAAAAAACAAAACCTCTTTTCCATACGAAAAGAGGTTTTTTAGGAATTATCTAATCACCCAGCCAAGGGCTAAAGAGCCTTCACCTAGATGGGTGCCGATTACGGCACCAAAGTAGCTTTTATAAAATTCAACATGAGGATATTTTTCTGATAAGTGCGCAATTAATTCTTCTGCTTCTTCTTCTCTATTACCATGTATCAGTGTTGCTCTCATCGGAACACCACGTGATGCATCTTCATCAAATAATTCAAAAATACGTGAAATGGCTTTTTTACGTGTGCGAATCTTCTCAAAAGGAACAATTAGCTTGTTGTCAAAATGCAAAATAGGCTTTACCTTTAAGAGGCTTCCAATAAAAGCCTGAGCACCATTTAATCTGCCGCCTCTTTGCAAATGAGTTAAATCGTCTACCATAAAATACGCCCGCTGACTTTCTTTCAGGTAATTTAGATGTGCTAACACTTCTTCTAAAGAAGCACCTTCTTGGATTTTTTCAGCAGCTTCTAACACATAAAAACCTTGTGCCATACAGCTTGTTTCTGTATCAAACGGGTAAATATCAATCCCGTCAACTAGATCATTCGCTGAGACCGCACTATTATACGTTCCACTAATTCCACTTGAAAGGTGGATACTAATCACGGCGTCGTATGTTTCACTTAGTTTTTCATATAAGGCTATTAATTCACCGAAAGCAGGCTGAGAGGTTGTTGGAAGATCTTTGTGTTTTTTGATTTCTTCATAATATGTCTTCCAGTCCATTTCTATTTCTTCACGGTATGATTCACTGCCGAAGATGACGTTAAGGGGGATCATATGAATATTATGTTTATCACGCAGCTCTTGTGGTAGATAAGCAGTACTGTCTGTTACAACGGCTATTTTCATTCTTAAATACCTTCCTTATTCGTTAAGTTACTCTTTTTTATTTTAAAAGAATGATCATTTTTTCATTAGATTTATAATAGTAATCAAAAAAGCCTGCCTAATCAATAGGCAAGCCCTCTATATCCGAAAAAGAATCCTTACCCTGTCTATCATTTCCCTTCACCTAAAATGTGAGAGAATAAAAACAGGCGAAAAAGGAGTACTTGTCCGGAACACTATCTCATTTCTACCCAGCCGTTTTTAATAGCTACAACAACAGCTTGTGTACGGTCGTTTACATTCATTTTTTGCAAAATGTTACTCACGTGGTTTTTAACTGTTTTCTCACTAATAAAGAGCGATTCACCGATTCCTCTGTTGCTCTTTCCGTCAGCTAACATTTGAAGAACTTCACATTCACGTCTAGTTAAGATATGAAGTGGTCTGCGAATTTCAGGATATACCTCATGCTGTGGATGTGCTGAAACGCCGCTAGTCGCTAGGCGTCGGAATTCATTTACTAAGTTATGAGTGACTTTCGGGTGTAAATAAGAGCCTCCGTCAGCTACAACTTTCACTGCTTCGATGAGTGTGTCTGCATCCATTTCTTTTAACAGGTAGCCTCTCGCCCCTGTTTTCAATGCATGTGTTACATAGTTTTCATCGTCATGAATAGATAGAATAATGACTTTTGATTCGGGATAAAGCTCAACAAGCTGCTTTGTAGCCTCAACACCATTTACATTCGGCATATTAATGTCCATAATGACAACATCCGGATGATAGTGTTCCACGATACGTGCAGCTTCGTCACCGTCGTCTCCTTCTGCAACTACTTCAAAAGTAGGTTCAAAATCTAAAATCCGTTTGACACCTTCACGGAATAATTGGTGGTCATCAATAATTACAATATTTACTTTAGTCACAAGCTACGCCTCCCCATGTTTATTGTTCTACACCTGAACTTTATGGTCAATATGTCTTTTGACTCTATTTTACAATTTTATTTTGCAATGTTAATGGCACGCGAATCATGATGAATGTCCCTAGACCTATTTTTGAGTCTATGGTCATTTTACCTTCCAGTAAGTCTACGCGTTCTTTCATGCCAAGTAAACCGAAGGATTTGTTTTTGTTTGTTTTTACATCTTTCATATCAAAGCCTTTTCCATCGTCTTTAATAATTAAGGTCACAAAGTCTTTCGTTACTTCTACTTTGACAGAGATTTCTTCAGCTTCAGAATGCTTTAATGAATTTGTGACAGCTTCTTGGGCTAGTCTAAACAGTGCTACTTCAAATTGAGAAGCAATTCTTTCGCTTTCTGTATCACCTAGGCATTGGAACGTAATTTTGGTTTTCCCATCATATTCTTCAATTGTGTTTAAGTATTTTCTCAGTGTCGGAATCAGACCCAAATCATCTAAAGCCATTGGTCTTAAATCATAAATGATTCTTCTCACTTCGTACAGTGCATTTCGAACATTCTGTCTGAGACTTCTAATTTCTTTAAAACCTTCTTCTGTACCGCGGTCTCTAAAAATCCGTTCAATTAATTCGGAACGCATCATCACGTTTGCCAGCATTTGAGCAGGGCCGTCATGAATTTCCCGAGACACTCTTTTGCGTTCTTCTTCTTGGGCTTCAATAATTCTGAGACCAAAATCTTGTTTTGCCTGAGCATCTTCAAGTAAAACGCCGACCTGGCGTAAATCCTGGTTGAGATAGTTGAGAACCACTGTAATCTGACTCACAAGCGTTTCAGAGCGTTCAATGACGTCTTGTAAACTTAATAACCGTCTTTCCAGATCGTCTCTTCTTTCTCTCAGTTGCTTCTCGCGCTGCTGAATCATGGTGAGTTCCACTTGCAAGTTATGTGCTTTTTCGTAGGCCTCACGTATTTCTTCTTCGCTGAATTTGTTGAAGTTTCTGCTGACCTCAGATAAGCGGTTTCTAGCATGTCTTGTATGGACTTCCAGCTTATCCCCAAAATCAATTACTTCGTTTACTTGCTGTTTGATTTGCTTCAGCTCTTCTACTAGGCTTTCATATTGTTGACGGGACTGTTCGCCTATTCTAAATACTTCGTCCTTGCTGCCATCAACTGTACTTAGCATTTTCATGATGATTGAATCCAATAATTTCGGATCCATTTTGGGTGTTGTCATGGCTTTTCCCTCCCGTAACAGTGATGTCATCTTTTTTTATTATAAATGTCATTGATCTGCATTTTATGTCGAATTATAATGAAAGAATGCGTATAATCATGAAGTTTTTATGACGACCCTTTTTCCGCTCCTATCATCATAACAAAATACGCTGTAAAATTCTAAAACCAATGCAAATTTTCACTAGTCTTACAATTTGCTTGTCAGGAGGGTATGTCTTTTGCTGAATCGCTATCTTACAGTAAAAAGTCGTGGCGAGCATGAGATCGTCATTGAAAAATCACGTTTTATTTGTCATATACAGCGTGCTGTCTCAGAAGAAGAAGCACAAGCATTTATACAATCCATTAAAAAACAACATTGGAATGCCACACATAATTGTTCAGCCTATCTCATTGGTGAACATGACCTGATTCAAAAGGCGAATGATGATGGTGAACCAAGCGGTACAGCAGGTGTGCCAATGCTTGAAGTGCTAAAAAAACGGAAGCTGAAAGATACAGTCGTTGTGGTCACTCGTTATTTCGGCGGTATCAAGCTTGGTGCCGGTGGATTGATTCGTGCCTACGGAAAATCTGTATCAGAAGCTATCAACCATGTTGGAATGGTAGAGCGCTGTTTAATGCGTACAATGCACACAACAATAGATTATACATGGCTTGGAAAGGTAGAGAATGAGCTTAGAGCCTCATCTTTTCAGCTAAAAGAAATCCATTATGCAGAAGATGTTATTTTTGAGACATATGTCGAAGAAACACAAACAGAGCAGTTCATTGAGTGGATGACTGAGCTGACAAATGGAAAGAGTGTTACAAAAGAAGGCGAACTTATTTATTTAGAAAAGGACATTGGTCCGATAAAGGAGACAGATGAATGGCACAACGAGTAAAAGTGCGTGTACGAAAGAAAAAGAGTAAGAAGAAGAGAATTATCAAACGTATTCTGGTCTTATTTTTGCTTCTTATCATCTGCATGGGCGGATTTGCAGTATATAAAATCGTCAATACTCTTCAAGCTGCTGACAAAACATATGATGAACTAAACCGTGGTGAGAAATCGAATCTTCGTGATGCTGTCATTGATATTAAGAAAAAACCTTTCTCTGTACTATTTGTCGGAATTGAGGATTATGCCACAAAGGGTGATCATGGCCGTTCAGATTCACTCATTGTTGCAACGATTAACCCCCAAGACAAAACGATGAAAATGGTTAGTATCCCTCGTGACACACGCGTACAGCTTGCAAGTGATACAACAGGAAGTAAAGAAAAGATCAATGCAGCATTTGCTAAAGGTGGTAAAGACGAAACGATCGAAACTGTCGAACAATTCTTGCATATTCCGATTGATAAGTATGCAACCGTTGATTTTGACGGATTCAAGGATGTCATTGATGAAGTCGGCGGAATTGATATCGATGTTCCATTTGACTTCAATGAAAAAAGTGATGTTAAAAAATCGAAAAAGATTTACTTCAAAAAAGGCAATATGCATTTAAACGGGGAAGAAGCACTTGCTTACGCACGGATGAGAAAACAAGATCCACGCGGTGATTTCGGACGTAACGATCGTCAGAAACAAATTTTACGTGCAATGATTGATCAAATGGCGAAGCCAAATAACATTGCGAACGTCGATAACATTGCGAAAGAAGTCAGTGATCACATTACGACCAATTTCCGTATCACAGAAGGTCTTGCGCTTCAGCAAATCTACAGCGGATTTAAAGGAGATGACACAGAAACTCTTTCTATTAAGGGATCAGACCTTTATTTAGGGCCAAATCGCACGTATTACTTTGAGCCAGATCCGACCAATTTAGCTAACGTACAAAATGAATTACGCACGCATTTAAAGCTGCCTGCTGAATCTTCAACTGAAACAGATTCACAAACCAATCCGTCCTCTGGTGAAACGGGGACAAGTGATACACCTAACTCTTCGACCAGCACACCCGGACAATAATAAAAACAGCCCAGTTCCTAGGAACGGGCTGTTTTTTACTGTCTTTTGACCATTCGTTTATAAAATTTCGTAAATGGTTTAAACTCTTCATTCACCAAGCCTGTGACTTCCGCAATCACTTGCATGAACATGACCAGTAAAAAGATAATAATCAGTGATAACCATATGGTGGCGCTCGTCAGCAAAATGGCACTTAAGCTAAAGACTAAGCCAATCATATAAATCACGATGACAGCCATGCGATGGGACAAGCCAAAGGCCATCAGTCTATGATGAATATGAGATTTGTCAGGTGCTGAAATCGGCTGTTTGTTTAATATTCGTCTAATGATGGCAAAAGTGGTATCGAAAATAGGGACACCTAAGATGATCACTGGGACAACAACACTAAACAAAGTGACACTTTTGTACAGACCTAATAGTGACAGTACCGAAATCATATAGCCTAAAAAAAGCGAACCGGTGTCACCCATAAAAATCTTCGCTGGATGAAAGTTGTAAAAGAGAAAGCCAATGGTACTGCCAATGACAACAAGTGATAATGAAAGAATCAAAATTTTATCAGCTGAAAATGCCATCACGGCAATGGTTGATAAACCGATGACAGAAATACCGGCAGCCAGTCCATCAAGGCCGTCAATTAAATTAATGGCATTTGTGATTCCGACAATCCATAACACGGTTAGGGGATATGCCATCCAGCCTAACTCAATTCGATCTGTTAAGAAAGGAACAGAGAAAAAGTCCATTTTTAAGCCTGTGCTTACAATCAGACAAGCAACAAGAACTTGTACGAGAAATTTAAATCTTGCACTTAAATTATATTTATCATCAAATATACCTAGAATGACGATAAGTACGGCACCAACTGAAATTGCTGTAATTTTATTATGTAGAAACAGCCCGCCTGCTAATGCTCCAGCCGCTACCCCAATAAAAATTGCCAAACCGCCCATTCGAGGCATTACTTTATCATGAACTTTTCGTTTATTCGGCTGGTCCACTGCACCAATCTTAATTGCAAACTTTTTGACGATTGGTGTCACAATTAAAACTGTAGCCAGAGAGACAAAAAACGCTAATAAGGCGCGTTCGTAATCCATAGGTCAGTCTCCTTCTAAATTGAAATCTGTATTTTGTATATTGGCCGCTCTTTCCATTATACAATTGAATAGAGGATGATCACAAGCTCCCCCTGTGAAGAAGAAACAAATAAAAACGCACAATCCCTGATGAATTATGCGTTTTCTTTAATATTCGTTAGTTCCACCATGTTTGTGAACAGCGCGTGCCAATCTTTTTTCTTCGCACGGCTTTGTCTTAGATGTCTATAGGTCATGTCGTCTTTTTTGCTGATCACTTTTTGGCAGGCTTCTACGAAGAGCGCAGGATCCTCGCCTTCTAAATATTCATACACATCATTCTCTTTTAGCCTTTCCGTTGACGGAAGATTTAAACCAACAACCGGTATTCCTGCGGCTAAAAATTCATATAGCTTGAGCGGAAACACAGCTTGATTGTAAGGAGATTGTTTGTATGGCATCATGCCTACATCAATCAGCTTCATATACGCAGGCACTTCTTCTGGTGCAACAGCACCTGTCCAAATCACATTCGGCAGTTTAAGTGCATGCTGAAAAGATGGATCACCATTTGTTCCATCCGGACCGACAAATAAAAATGTCCAATCAGGCTGCATGCGGGCAGCTTCTGCTATCATGTCAAAATCGAGCTTCGGCTTGATGCCTCCAATAAAACCAAGAACAGTTCCTTCTCTACCTTGCAGCACATCCTCCTTACATGGAAGATTGCTTTTAGCAAACACATCGTACTCGACGCCATTTTCAACTGTAAAGACATCTTTCGGTTCACCCATGAGACGCTTTTTGATTTGATCGTGTAAGTATTGAGAAGAACATGTAATGCTGTGTGCGTATTTGATGATTCGATTTTCTGCTTTCACAATGACACGCTGTCTCATATAAGAAAGCAAATTATTTTTGCCGCTTATCGGCTCTCCCCACAGGTCACTGCAATCATAGACAATATGTTTCCATTCAAATAAAGAAGATAAGAGCGGAAAACCCGGAAACGTATACCATAAGCAAACAGCGATTCCCTTCTTTTCTTCCTGCCGCAAATGCTCAAGAAGAGGGGACAATTTATGAATATAGAACATGTCTTGATATCGGCCAAAGCGGAAAAATTTGCTCTTGAGCACATCAGGAATGGTCAATTGCTTCATTCGATCGGTTATGGGCTGAAAGGGAGCTGTATGACCAGATGCAGATGGGCATACCCAGATGACCTCTTTCGTTTCTGGATCAGATGCTAGAAATTCCGCCAGTCGATGCCGTCTGTACCTCAGGCCGTCCTGTCCCCATTCTCCCGTCGCTACGATAACATGTATGATCGAGTCTGCTTTCACCTTTATCACCTTTTTTCCCTTCTGTTTATAAGCGCTTCTTCACAGCATTTGTCGCATAGTGCATAAAACACCAAGATGCTTTGACAAAATGAAGCTGCTCAATTTCTCTGTAGACGAACCACGTTTTTTTCGCTGCTTTCCACTTGTTACTAGAGATCGAGTTTCCAACGATGCGGTATTCACTGAGCGGTTCACTCATTCCATAGGCTGTAAATCCTCTTTTTAATATGGACAGCCATGTAGCTAAATCCTGTCTTGTGCGGATGTTCGGCATTTCTACATGTCCTATCTTCTGTACATCAAGCATCACCGTTAAACAGCCGATAATGGTATTTTTCAAAGCTTCATCATAAGTTAATCTTGCTGGTGCAGTGACGGTTTTTTCTAACGGTTCTCCATTTTCTGCAATGATGTCATATGCCGTGAATGTAAAGGCATAATCGTTTGTCAGCATGAAGTCTACCTGCTTTTCGAGTTTCGTCTCTTTCCACTTATCATCACTGTCTAAAAAAGCGATAAAGCGGCCTTTTGCCTGTTTGATGGCTGCGTTTCTGGCGATGGCAGCTCCCCCATTTTGCTCTAAATAAATGACGTTGATTCTGTCGTCTGCTTCACTTAAGTCCCCAAGCAGCTTCCTTGTTCCATCTGTTGAACAATCATCTGCGATGATTAGTTCCCAATTAGAATAGGTTTGGGCAAGGACGGAATGAACTGTATCCGTTAAATAACGTTCCGCATTATAGGCCGGTGTAATGATTGATACTAACGGTTGATTGTTCACCTAAGACTCATCTCCAGTTCATCATTAAGATTCTTTGAACACTTCGGGTAAGACCACAAACATGAGCGAGATGCTAAAGCCAATGACAAGTCCAAGCAGTGCCCGCTTTTTCGCTGACATGCCTTTATTGCCTTCATCAAGAACTTGGGCAGGATCAACAATCTTCGCCTGCTTCATTCCAAGCTTTGTAGACTCCAATTCATATAAAAATCGTTCTTTATCTACTTTGGAATCGTTGCTGACAGATTCGTCTTCTAGAGCAGATAATCTACTTTCAATCACCTGCTGCCTTTTTGTAAATAATGCTTTGTCTTGCTTCAGAAATGTATCCGACACCTGCTTCACGACAGCTAAAGCATGATCCTTATCAGCATCTGTGAAAGACAGCTGTAATTGTGTATCTGATTGATTGGTGAGGATGAGGCGGCTTTTCACATCCTGCCTTTCTTCTTCTTTAACATCACTGAGTGCTTCATTCAAAAATGCATCGCTTTTTAATAGAGATGTCACTTCTGCGATATTGTTATACACTCCGTCATCATATTTACCAAGTGTGAGGGTAACGGCAGCTGTGTAACTAGACTGCTGCGCTGTTCCTTTGGCAAAAAAGAATCCAAAAGCGCCTAATACGACAGGCAGCAGCACGAGCCATACGATATACTTTTTGATTCGATTCCCTATTCTAGATATGAAACCAGACATGTTCATTCTCCCAACATTGACGTATTTGCTTTTTCATTAGTGTAGCCATACCAGCGCAGCATCACACACGGTTTACCAAGAGCTGTTTGTTTTTCAACATATTCACCGCTGCGATTACGAGTCCTAAAAAGACCCAGTGGAAATATAAATTCGAGACCGAACTAGGACTGATACTTGAAACGAGAAAGCTCAGCATGGCAGCAAACAAACCTTCAATGATCATTTTTGCTGATCTTGTGTCCGCCCATTGGTATTGTTTATACAGCGTGAACATGAGATAAGCGTAGACGGAGATATAGCCCAGCATGACCGCAAATCCAAAGTTCGTCATCACTTCCAGCAGCCAATTGTGCACTTCAACGACTTGATCTGTATCAAAGATCGAAAAATGGGCTAAGTAGTAAGACACATTCCCCGCTCCGACACCAAACCCGTATGAATCCGTAAAGAAATGCCATGCATTTTTGATCAAATTCGCTCTCGCAATGTTGGATGGGAGTGGTTCACTAAAAGAATGCGCGACCTGAGAAGCGAGAAACAAGTCATAAAAGACTGAATAAATCTTGGCTGAAAAAACAGCGATACAGATGACACCAAGTCCGCCTGCTGCGATGAGTGACCACTTTTTGAGAAAGCGCGGCATGAGCAGCCACACATAGATGGCCGCTCCTGCAAATATGCCAAGCAGGCTCGCGCGGGATTCTGTTAACAAAATGAGATACAGTGCTGCGATGGCGCCAAATAATCCAAATGCTTTGATATAACCATTTTTCATTTGCCACATACACGCTAAATACAAGAAAAAGCTAATCGATAAAAACGTCGCAAAGTCATTTTGATTAAAAAAGACAGCTGTAGGATAGTGCTGTTTATACGCCGGCCCAAGATACAGTGAAGTATTCGGTAAATGGTTCAAAGTAAAGTGATTATAAAACCCTATCCCCATGACAAATACAGTCATGACGAGCCAAATGCTATAAAAGGTGACCACTTGATCCATTCGCTGAATGTACATGACCACAAGAAAGACAAATCCCATCCCCATAGCAAGCAGGGACATATATTTGAGACCGTCTGTCACCGAGTGAGCCCACAGCAGTGAGATAAGCCCGTAAAGAAACCATGCAGCGAAAAAACCAAGAATGCCTTTTACACGAATCTGCTGCCACTGCGATATGTACGTTCCCTTATCTCTCATCCGCCATATAAATAAAGCAAAGGCGGCAATGAGCATGATACGGTAGAGAAAAAGACTAAAGAACCCGGCACTAATTGAAAAGAAAGCGTTGTTGAGAAAGGTCAATGCAATTAAAAGATATATGGCTGACATGAACACTTGCTCACCGTTCATGTATAGCTTCATCAACACGAGAAAAGCTGTCAGAACCAAAAGCAGGACCGGAATGGCGACGATCTTTTTTAACCCGGCGGGCTGCGCAGACGCCATTTGTACAAGTCCTAGCCCTGCTGCAAATAATATACAACCGATCATGATTTGCCATGCTGTTTGTTTCACACTCATACCCATTTTCCTCCTAAGCAACCCATCCGATTTGAGGGATTAAGCCTTGACTTCCTGTTTATAGTAGGAAATGGTACGAGCCAAACCTTCCTGTAAACTCACAACAGGCTCCCATGCTAAGACTTGTTTCGTTTCCTCATTTGCCAATGTACTATGCACGATATCTCCTGCACGCTGCGGCTTGTAAATCGGTTCAAGCTGTGATCTCGTTACCCGTTTCATCGTTTGAAACAGTTCATTTACAGTGATGGAATCACCACACGAGATATTTAAACAAACGTTTGATTGGGCTGTTAAAGCCGCAACATTCGCTGCCGCTAGATCACCCACATAGATGAAGTCTCTTGTTTGTTCCCCATCTCCAAAGATAAAAGGGGCCTCATCCTTTGCAAACTTATCAGAGAAAATAGAGACAACACCGCCTTCTCCAAGTGCGTCTTGGCGCGGACCATATACATTGCTGTATCTGAGAATACAATAGTCCACATCATAGAGTGATTTTGCCATTTCTAAATAGCGCTCTACTGTCAGTTTTGCTAAGCCATATGGTGAACCAGGCTTCAGCCGGTGAGCGGTGTCCACTGGCAGATACACCGGGTCTCCATAGACAGCTGCTGATGAGGCAAAGATCACTTTCTCCACTCCCGCTTCAGCCGCGGCTTTTATGACGTGCAGAGATCCTTTTATATTAACTTCTTCGTCATATACGAAATCCTGAACGGAAACGGCTACACTTACTTGTGCTGCAAGGTGAATGATATAATCCGGTGCGATTTGTTTGATCAAATCAATCGTCGCTGGCTTTGTAACATCTGCCTCCATGCATTGCACGGAAAGATGGGCAATATTTTCTCGAGATCCAGTTGAAAAGTTATCAAGAACGATGGGCTCATAGCCTTTTTCTAGTAAAGCCTCAACCGTATGTGATCCAATAAATCCGCTTCCCCCAGTAACCAATACTTTCTTCATCCAAGCTCCCCCTGTTATTGTGCCTTCGATACCAATTCTGCTTCCCATACACTCGGGCGGCCGATAGACTGGTAAATAAATCCTCTCTCTTTCATTTCTGCTGGATCAAACAAATTCCTTCCATCAATTACAATCGGTGAACGAAGCAGCTGCTTGATCTGGTCTTTATCCATCTTCTGTACGTCATCCCATTCTGTTAGGATGAGACAGGCATCCGTATCTTTTACTGTTTCATACAGATCATTGCTGAAGATCGCCTGCGGGCCAAGCTCACGTTCAGCTTCTACATAAGCAATCGGATCATAGGCTTTCACAAAAGCCCCCAGCTCTCTCAGCATTGGGATAATATCTAGTGCAGGCGCTGAACGCATATCATTCGTATTCGGTTTAAAGGCGAGGCCTAAGACAGAAATGGTTTTTCCTTTAATATCACCGAACACACTCATCAATTTGCTGACAAGGTGGGCTCTTTGGTTGTTGTTCGTTTCAATGACAGATTCGATCAGCTTAAAACGATACCCGGATGTTTCGGCAATTTTGAGTAGAGCCATCGTGTCTTTCGGGAAACAAGAACCCCCAAATCCAATGCCTGCTTTTAAAAATTTATGCCCGATGCGGCTGTCTAATCCAACTCCTTCACTGACTTTTTCAACGTCAGCGCCTACCCTTTCGCAAATATTTGCAATGTCATTAATAAATGAGATTTTTGTGGCAAGCATGGCATTTGCAGCATACTTAATCATTTCAGCACTTTCTAAGTTGGTCTCTACAACCTCTGTTTGAAACGGATCATGCAGTCTTTTGATGATGGTAGAGGCATGAGTGCTGGTCGAACCAATGACCGCCCGCTCCATATTCATCGTGTCTTGAATCGCTGAGCCTTCTCGGAGAAACTCTGGATTGGATACGACGTCAAAAGGATATTTGCTGCGCGATGCCTTTTCCACAATGGCTTGAACGAGACGGCCTGTTCCAACGGGAACTGTGCTTTTATTGACGATGATTTTATAGCCATTCATGTGTTCACCGATCGTTTGAGCGACAGCCTTCACATACGTTAAATCTGCTTCCCCCTGTGGTGTCATCGGTGTCCCTACGGCAATATAGATAATCTCTGATTCCCTAATAGCTGCAGGAATATTCGTTGTAAAAAACAGTCTTCCTTCTTCTGTATTCTTTTCAATCAATTCCTTTAAACCTGGTTCATAAATGGGAACGACACCACTTTTTAAGCTGTTGATTTTTGATTCATCAATGTCACAGCAGATGACACGATTTCCGATATCAGCAAAACAAGTACCCGATACTAACCCGACATAACCTGTTCCAATCACAGCAATTTTCTTCAACATTTTTCATCCTCTCAGTAAAAGCATATTGTCCGTTCCAAGCTGTTTATCTATCTATCATTCTTTGCACATTTCATCTTGTTTAAACGATGGATGTTGATTGAGCACCTTCTCATATTGCTGGATGAGATGCTTCGCATTATGTTCTGATGAATATTCTGTATGAACTATTTCATGAAGAACGTTCTTCACTTCTTCATTCCAGCTGTTTTCATAAAGGCAGGCGTGAATCGCCTCTTTCAGCTGACGCGTCGAACGCGGTTCAACGAGCAGGTGTTGATAGGTTGAAAATAAGGATGGGAGACCACCAACCCTTGTTGCAATGACAGGTACCTTTAAAGCGAGCGCTTCTAGAACGACGGTTGGCATTCCTTCACTGTAGGAAGGGAGTGCAAACAGATCAGCTGCCATTAAGTAGTCTCTCACCTGCTCATTCGGCACCTGGCCTGGGAGTATAATAGATGCTCCCGCCCGTTCTGTGAGCTCCATTGCAAGGGGGCCTTTTCCAACAAAGACTGCTTTCACTCCATCCATGCTGCTGACAGCATCAGCTAATTCAAGCAAGCCCTTCTCTTTCACTAAACGCCCGACGAAAACAACGAGCTTATCTTGAAGCGGTAAACCTAAGTGCTTTCTGATGCCTTCTTGACCTTCTTCCGTTCTGGAAAATGATCGGAGCGGAATACCAAGCGGAAGACATTTTGCTTCTACCTTCGTCATCTCATTTGTCTTTTTAGCCAGCTCCTCACTCACTGTCAGAACAGCAGATGCCTGCCTCACCGCCGTTTCAAAGGCTGCCTTCGCCCCTTTGCTATAGCTCGGATATACGTTCACATCACTGCCGTGCAAGGTCAGAAGATAAGGGATTTTCGTTTCTTTCTGAATAACAGCCGCCGCTCCGCCAGACGGCATGGCAAAGTGCGCATGGATAAAATCTGGTGACAGCTGATGACGCTGCATTGCTCTGAGAACGGAAGCCGCTATTCGTTTACTCGGCTGCGCCCATTTCAGCTGTCCTGGGAGCGCTGGATAAGGCGGTCTGTAAACCGTCACTCCGCTTCTCACTTCCTGTTCAGGCAGATCCCTTTTCTGCCGATAGGATGCCTTCAGCATCCGTAAAACCGGCGGATTCACTGGATTTGGGCAAATGACAGTCACTTCTATTCCTTGTTTGAGCAGCTCCTGCACTTGCGTTTCATGAAACACGCCCTCACTCGGATGTTTTTCACTAGGATATACACTTGTCAGCCATAGCACCTTCATGACGAACGACCTCTTCTCAATAATTTGCCTGCAGCCTGCGGATACATTTTGATGAGCAGCAAGCCATACAATGCAGCACTGACACAAACAGTCAGTAGTAATTGAAGTGAAATATCTGCTGTCGTCAGCTTCATCCCTTGATGTAAAGCTACCGCACAGACAGCCATGAGCAGCGTCATGACAGCAGGTTTTCCAAGTGATTTTAAATACACCTTCATATCAAGCTGAATGACATATGCCATGAGCCATCTGCCGACAATAAAGTTGAGCAGGCTGACACCTGAGTAGATCCAAGCTACTGTGAGCAGACTGCCTGTAGTGACACCTGCATATAATGCGCAGCCATACACGATAAGCATCCCCGTATCCCAATAAAAGGCTAAGTCCGCTCTCCCTTTTGCAAGAAGTATTGAACCGTTTGGATTCATCAGCACACGCAGCAGGCCGACAATGCACAATATATTTAGAACCGGAACCGCTACTAGCCATTTCTCTCCAAACACGACTTCAATAAAGCTGTCTGATACGGCAGCAAGGCCGATTAATAATGGAAAACTAACCAATGCGAGCATATTCGTCATACTTAGGAAGCCCTCTCGCAGCATGGAGTGATCCCGCTGACTTTTTGCGAAAACTGGGAAAGCCACTCTCGTCACAATCGGATTTATCTTCAGCACGGGTATTGTCACAATTTGATACGCCAAGCTGTAAATACCTAACGCTTCCGCTCCAAGAAACCGGCCGATTAAAATCATGTCGATGTTTGATCCTGCTCGGTTGACCAGTCTGGATGCGATCTGGAATGCACCGAATGAGAAAAATTCCTTCACCTCTCCTAATGCAAAAACAGGTGCTGGACGCCACTTCTTCCAATAAGCCGCTGCATACATGAGACCTTTTCCTGATTGCAGCAGCACTTGAGAAATGACATAGGCGATAATCGGATTCATGAAGAAGGCGAAAACGAGTAAAACGAGCAGCGATATGATGGTTGCAATGGTTTCAATGGTGCTTAATGTTTTAAAGGCTAAGTCTTTTTGCATCATATACTGGTACTGCTGGCCAATCGGTGCAATTAGAAACATGATCGATAATAGCTTGAGCAGACCTTCTAGCTCTGGCCGGTTATAAAAAGCGGCTATCATTGGGCTTAGCAGAATGAGCAGACAAAACAAGATAATCCCTGTGAGCAGGTTAATCCAATATAATGTAGATAATTGACGTTCTGTCGTTTGTTCCTTTTGAATGATTGCTGCCCCAATTCCTAGATCTAGTAAAATCTGCGTAAATATTGTGACAGTTGTGATCATGCCAACAAGTCCAAACTCCTTGAGTGTCATCACGTTCCCTAAAAAGGCGAACTGTGCGATTTGGATAATGGTGATGATCAATGCGGACAAGCTTGTCCATTTTGCCCCGCCTAGCATGCGTTTTTTCATACTTGCCATTTCTCTTCCCTACTTTACTTATCTGGCTCCGTCACCAGTCATGATGACTTTTAACGTTTTTACCATAATCTTCGTGTCGAGAGAAAATGTCAAGTTTTGAATATACTGTAAGTCATGTGTTAATTTTTCACTTGGACTCATTTCATATCCGCCATTTACTTGAGCAAGACCTGTCAGCCCCGGCTTTACCGCCAACCTTTTTGTGAAGCCTGGAATCGTCCGATTAAATTCTGCGGTAAACATCGGTCTTTCTGGACGAGGGCCTACGATACTCATTTCTCCTTTTAACACGTTGATAAATTGCGGAAGTTCATCAATTCTTGTTTTACGGATGAATGCCCCCACTTTGGTAATTCGAGGGTCATTTTTTTGAGCCCATTTCGCTCCTCCGCTTTCTGCGTCAGTTCTCATCGATCTGAGCTTCCATAATTTAAAGTAAACACCGTCTTTCCCAACCCTTTCCTGCATATAAAAGGCTGGCCCTGGTGTTTCCAGCTTAATCAAAAGAGCAAACAGCAAAATGATTGGCGTACTCAACATCAATCCGATGAACGAGAACATTAAATCTATGAAACGTTTTGCAAATAAATAACGAACCATATGTTCTGTTAAGGCAAAAGAGTGATTTCGTCTCACTTCATATTCTCTGTAAAGATTCATCGCTTTCTCTGCACTCACTGACCTGCACCTCACCATTCAAAGTAGTTGTTGTGTAAAGAGATGTTCTATGAAAGTCAGTTTAGCAGAGCAACATTAAGCAAATGTAAATGCGCTGTTAAGTCTTGTAAAACTGTGTTAAGAATGTGCACTTATATCAAATTATGCCCTTTTGAACGTAAAAAAGACCCGCAATTCTGCGGGTCTCCGGGTCTTTTCTTTATTTTGCTTTTACAGTTTCGATCGTTTTCAATCGAAGTGTTCCGTTTGCATCTTTTGTATAGGTTACTTTCACTTTTGATTCTTCTTTTAAGCTGTTCACTTGTTTAGAAAATGTATTTCCGAATTGAATAGCTACTTCTTTTCCATCAATGTTGACAGCAATTGTATGTCCATCAGCCAAACCGACATATGTGCCTTCTTTGGTGATTTCATTTTTCTTACTAGTCGTTGATTCTTTCTTTGTTTTAGAGTCACCTTTTGAGTCAGCTTTTGATTGGTCTTTAGCAGGTTCTCCTTTTGTAATTTCTTTGCTTGAGCTGTCTTTTGCCTCTTCATCAGATTGACTTGCCGGCTCTTCTTTTTGAGCAGCTGTTTCTTTACTTTGATCATCTGCTTTTTCATTTGATGATTGATCTTCTGATTTTTCGTCCGCAGCCTTATCTTTGTTTTGATCGGCTGCTTCAGTTGTTTCTTTTTTGCTGTCATCCTTTTTGTTATCGCTTGATTGATTTGTTGTGCCGCACGCTGTGAGCAATACTCCTAGAAGCAATACTAGAAACGGCATTGTGATTAATTTTTTCAAGATCGTCACCTCTTCATGATTTGTCGGTTTGCTGTCGTTTGAAGATTTATGTGTAAACCATTCACCTTCTATGTTTCAATTATAACAAACATAACCAAAAATGAAATGTATTTTTAACTTGACACATCATTCATGATTCATTTTACGTCAAAGTAGTTGGACACACCCGTTGCAATTCCAGAAGCCAACCGATCCTTTGCAGCAGTAGATTTTAAAATACTCGCATCGATTGGACTTGTTACAAAGCCGGTTTCTAGCAAAACACTCGGCATTCTAGAATATTTGATGACGTAGAACCCTGCTGTTTTCACTCCGCGATCTTTTGTTCCAAGGGCACTGACCATTCGGGGCTGCACCTGTTGTGCCAGCTTGACACTATGAGCAGCCGCATTTGTTGTATCATAATACGTCTCTGTTCCATTCGCACCGCTGTTATCATTTGCGTTGGCGTGGATACTGATGAATATATCAGCACTTGCCTGGGCTCCTTTACTGACACGTGTCTGCAAGGAGTCAAATGTATCAGAAGTTCTCGACATGACAATAAGGGCACCCGCCTGGTGAAGCCTTGACCGCAGCTTTAATGCTACTTCTAAATTGATGTTCTTTTCAAGCAGCCCATTCCCTACCGCTCCAGCATCTTGCGCACCATGACCTGGATCAATAAAAATTGTTTCGCCTAACACCGCATTTTTCAACTGTGTGATGACATTTGATTGAATGGTTGATGTTCCGCCTACCACAGAAAATGCTGACATCTGTTTGGCCCCAATGACTTTTCTGATAGCATCCGGCACCGTTTGAGCATCTGTGAGAAGAAGGGTTTGTCCCTGTTTCGCTGCTATACTTGCCGCAGCGGCTGCATCTGCATAGGCATACCCATGACTCATAAATATTTGGCTTGTCTTCATTGGATACGTTTTAGCAATTTGGGCAGCCACCTCATACCGATTGGCTCCGCTTATTCTGACTGGTGAGGGAAGCTTTTGAAAAGCAGTTTTATTGACACTTGCTTCTCCGCCGATCACAATAGTCCGCTTGACTGCTTTGTTTTTTAATAGATTGGCTGTTTCCTCGCGCAGTCCTTTCGCATCTGTTAATAAAATGGGATAGCCTTGTTTGGCAGCGTACGGAGCAATCGCGACAGCATCAGCATAAGCAGAACCATTCACGACGACAGCCGCACTAGCACTCTTCATGTGCTTAGCCACATTTGCCGCCAATTCATAGCGGTTCTTTCCTTGAATACGGGAAACGGATAGATTCATCGCTTTTAGCTGCTTCACGATGTTTTCAGAAATACTTGCAGTCCCGCCAAGAATCGTTACACGCTTCGTCTTCAGCTGCTGCAACCCTGTCTTTACAGCACCTGAAAGACTGCCAGCATTCGTTAACAGGACTGGGGCCCCTTGCTGGTAAGCATAAGGCACAGCACTCAGGGCATCTGCATAAGCATCACCGCCCACAAGAACAACGGCAGGCGCTTCCTGCCAGCCCCTTTTCGCGGTATTTACCGCTACCTCATACCGATTGCTTCCTTCTATCCTCGATACAGTGTGCTGAGCAAAAACGGATGGTGTATATAAACATAGTGAAATAGCAATCAGTAACATACATTTGATATCAAAACGCATGAAGTCAACCTCCTTGGTTTGAACCCTTCACCCAGGATGCTTCATGGACTTTGGAAAAAAGGCTGCCGAGGACGTTCTCGAGCAGCCTAAGAGGAGTATCTGAGGCACCCCTCAGGTTTGTGTTTTCTTATCTAAAATAACCTGACACACCGCTTGAAATGCCTGACGCTAATCGATCTTTATACGTAGCAGATTTCAAGATGTTTGAATCAACTGGACTGGAAACAAAACCAGTTTCTAAAAGAACGCTCGGCATCTTAGAATATTTAATGACGTAGAAGCCAGCTGTTTTCACACCACGGTCTCTTGTACCTAGTGCGCTGACCATTTTAGGCTGGATGTTTTGCGCCAGCTTCAGGCTGTTTGCAGCCGCATAGGTTTTGTCATAATACGTTTCTGTTCCATTTGCACTGCTGTTATCATTTGAGTTCGCATGGACACTGATAAAGATATCTGCATTTGCTGACGCACCTTTGCTCACTCGTGTTTGAAGACTATCAAATGTGTCTGATGTTCTTGACATGGTCACAAGTGCACCAGCGTTGTTTAATTTCGTATTTAAACGCTTTGCTACATCTAAATTCAAATTCTTTTCATATAATCCGTATCCTACAGCTCCTGAATCATGCGCACCATGACCTGGATCAATGAATACTTTTTTCCCAACAGCCGGATTTTTCAGCTGGTTCACAACAGTTGGTGTCACTGTATTTGTACTGCCTACGACAGTAAATTTGGTGATTTTCTTACTGCTCACTGTTGCTCTCGTTACTTTTGGCAGCGTCTTTTCATTCGTTAGAAGCAATGCTTTGTTTTGCTTCGCTGCAATGCCTGCAGCAGAAGATGAAGTGGCGTAACCAAATCCTCTTCCTACATAGGTATTATTGACACTCATATTGTACTTTTTCACAATATTTGCCGCGACATCATAACGAGTCGAGCCTTTGATCCGCGTTGGTGATTTCAATTGGTTATAAGCTGCTTTTGTGACGTAATTCTCTCCGCCGACTACAATGGTTTGTTTCACATTGCTTGCTTTTGCAACAGAAGCGATTTCAGAACGAAGTCCCTTTTTATCTGTGTATAGAATTGGGAATCCTTTTTGAGCTGCTACAGGTGCAATCGCAATCCCATGTGCATAGAAAGAACCCTCAACGACAACGACGCCTGCTGGCTTTTTCATTTTTTTCGCGATATTGGCAGATAGCTCATATCGGTTTTTTCCTGAAATACGCTGTGTGGAGATGCCCATTTTCTTCACTTGGTTGACCACGTTGTTTGACACACTTGATGTGCTGCCTAAAACGATTACCGTCTTTGTTTTTAATGAAGTTAAGGCTTTTTTTGTATCACCCGAAAGACTTTTACTGTTTGTGTAAAGAACTGGTCCATTTTTTTGGTATGCAAGTGGAATTCCTGCTGTTGCATCTGCATACGCAGTTTTCCCTACTAAAACGACTGTACTTGCAGTTCCCCATCCTTTTTTCGCTACGTTTGCCGCTACAGCATATCTGCTCCCGCCATCAATTCTTGAGACTGAATTGTCTGCCAATGCTGTTGGAACGATAACGAAAATGGCGATGAGGCTGAGGATGGCTGTTTTCATCAATGAGCGCATCTTCTATGTCCTCCTTTTACCTTTTAATAGTTTGTTAGTTTTGTACCTGGATAGTAGAACGAGAGTATGGAAGAATACGAGTTTCCAGATTCAGCTCTCGCTTTGGCTCCGTATTGGCTCATACCAATGCCGTGGCCATATCCTTTTCCTGAAATCGTGAAGTCATTTGTGTTGTTTTTGACTGACGCAAACGTGCTTTTCACCTTTGTTGCGCCCATGACTGATCGAAACTCGGTCATCTTCATACTTGCCGTTGTGCTTTTGTTTACCGAATATGTGCCTGTTTTGTTTTTCAGATGGTATGTCAGTTTGATCGATACCGTCTTCGCACGCTGGCCTTTTGTTTTCCCTGAGAACGTCAGGCTTGAGATCGATGCGATTTTCATATCAGATGCAGCAGTTTCTTTGTTTTTGAGCAGCCATGATTTCAGGCCGGCAAGGTCAGCTGCATTTATCTCTTTTGCTTTAGACCACTCAGATGCTGCTGTGCTGGCAGTCAATGTCGTGCCCAGCTGTTTCTTAGAGAGTTTCAGTGTCCATGGATTGACTGGATCTTTTGGATCCTTTTTGGCCACTAAGTATGGCAGTGCATTTCCCCATACTTCTTCACTCGCCTCTGTATAACCACCATTGCTAGAGTAATAGGTTGCTGAAATAAGCTGATTGTTGTATTTCAGAACCTTTCCTTTTGTGGCATCGACAGCTTTTGTCGAATTTGTGTACCAGTTATATCCTCCATATACTTGGAAGGCTGTTGTATCAGGGACGACTTTTCCAATACTTTTCACCGAATACGTTCTAGCGGCAACTGCCTGTGCTTTTAACGCTTCAACATTCCAGCTTGCAGGCATTTCATTTGGCACTACACCTTTTAAATAGTCTTCAAATGGAATATTTTCGAGAGTCGGCCTGATATACCCTGATTCAATTGCAAAGTTTACGCTGCCTAAATACGGCTTTCCTGCAATTTGAAGGACATTTTTTGTTGAATATTTCTCAGGAACAACTCTTACTGTGTTATACGTCTTTATGCCTTTTAATGAAATTTTTCCGTTAGAAATATTCAATTGGTAGTTTTGATTTTTTTTCAGATAGACTTGTTTGGCTAATGAATTTTTCAAGCTATCTTTAATTGCACTTGTGCTGCCAGCAAGATGATAAGCATATGTACCTTTTTCCTTCAGCAGTGCTTTTAAAGACGCTGTGACAGAATCGGGTTTCACATACACAACCGTACTGTTAGATTTTGCAGCCAATTGCGACAGCGGCATCGCATAAATATAGCTAGAGGCTTTTGCCAAATAAACTTTATCTGCATTAATATTTAATTTCTTTATAATATTCACAGATAATTCATAGCGATTGGCCCCGCTGATTCTTGTCACCTGTGAGGTTTTTTTGATTTGATTTTCAACTTTTTGTCCAGTACTTTTCGTACTGCCGATGATGATCACTTTACTTGGCATTCTATAAGACGGAATGGAATCTTTTTTTGTTAACAGGATAGGGTATCCCTTTCTCGATGCGTAGGATGCAATGGCAATCCCATTCATAAATGAGTTCCCGCCGACAACGACAGCTTGCTTATAGTTACCCATTTCTTTTGCGATTTTTTGGGAGATTTCAAACTTATCTTTTCCACTAATACGTCTGACTTTGCCATACTTTTTAATAGACTTCTCAGCAGCTGTTGAAATGCTTTTCGTATTTCCGACAATCAGAATGTTATCCGGCTTCATTTTCTTCAGCTGGTTTTCTGTTGTTTTCGTCAGCTTTTCAATATTCGTATACAAAATAGGTGCGCCCAGTTTGTATGCTAACGGTGATACAGAAATCGCATGATCAAACGCATCTCTGCTCACAATGACAACAGTTGATGGATTTTTCCATCCTGCAGATGCAATACTGTTGGCTACTTCGTATCTATTTTTGCCATCATATCTTTTCGTCACAGCAACATTCGATCCTGATAGCTTGTATTCCCCAGTTGTTGAAATATCCATGCTTGTTTTGTTTCCGACATAATTAGACAATTTCACTGAAATTGCCGAGCTTGCCATGGCAGACTGAAAGGGTGCAACTAGTAGAGTCAGTATCATGAGAACGATTAGTGTAACGCCTGTTTTCTTCAATTTTGTTCATCCCGCCCATCTTTTTTACTTCTGTTTTTCAATCTTCTGGATTTCCTTTTGACCACTGTCATTAATAAAGTAAGAGATTTCTACTGTGTCTCCTGGCTTAAATTCATTTAACACATCTTTAAAATTATCCGTAAATTCATAGCTTAGGGTCGTATTCACTTTTTTCACTTCGACTGTATGTGCATCAGCCATTCCAATAAATTCAGCTTTCTCTTCCAGTACCTGAGGAGTTGAACTGCTTGTCTTGTTTTCTCCTGAGGACTGCTCGGCCGTTCCACATGCTGTGAGCACGATACCTAGTAGCAGTATTAAGAACGGTAAAACGACGATTTTCTTCATTTTTTTCACCTCATGTCTTTGTATCGTCTTATAAGTTATTATTTTAAGGTAAATTTAAGGTTTTTTGAAACCTTTTTTTTGTTACAACGTCTATATCTAGGTTCAGAGTAAAAAAATAACTTGTTTATCAAGATTCGTAAACCTATAATCATGGAAGAATCATAGAAAAGGTGAGGGACATTATGAGAGCTGAAAGAAAAAGAAAGAAGAAAAAGGTTCTTTGGATTGTTTTATCGATTATTGGCTTATTCGTATTAGCAACTGGCGGATACGCATATCATCTTTGGAACACAGCAGCATCGACCGTCGCAGGCATTCAAGAAAATTTAAAGAAGTCAGATAAGCGTGACAAAGATGTCGATTTAAGTAAGAAAGACCCGATTTCTATTTTAGTCATGGGTGTCGATGAACGAAAAAATGACCGAGGCCGTGCAGATACATTAATATACATGACAGTAAATCCGAAAACAAAAACGACCGAGATGGTGAGCATCCCGCGTGATACGTATACGAAGATTGTCGGAAAAGGCACAATGGATAAAATCAACCACTCCTATGCATTTGGCGGTACACAAATGGCAGCAGATACTGTAGAGGAACTGCTTGATGTACCTGTTGATTACTTCGTTAAAGTCAATATGGAAAGCTTCAAGGATATTGTTGATACACTTGGCGGTATTACAGTAAATAGCACGTTTGCATTTAGCTATGACGGCCATTCATTTGGTACAGGAGAAATTAACCTGAATGGCGATCAAGCCCTTGCCTACACAAGAATGAGAAAGCAAGATCCAAAGGGTGACTTCGGACGTCAGCAAAGACAGCGCCAGGTCATTGAAGGAATCATTGCAAAAGGTGCCAACATTTCATCTATTACGAAATTCGGCGATATGTTCAAAGTCGTGGAAAATAATATGAAGACAAACATGTCATTTGACGATATGTGGATGATGATGAATGATTATCGTGATGCAAGACAGCATGTGGAGCAGCACGAGCTGAAAGGATCAGGCACACGTATCAATAACATTTATTACTACCAGCTTGATGACAGCAGTCTTGCGAATGTGAAGAAGGAATTGAAGGAAAGTTTGGAGCAGTAAAAAAGAAGACTACAGAAATGTAGTCTTCTTTTTTTATGATTGAAATGGAACTGGTTTTTCTTCACTTAATCCAAAACGATGGAGAAGCTCTTCGACAATTCGTTTTGACGCTTGTCCATCACCATATGGATTAGACGCCTTCGACATGTTGTCGTACTCTTTCTGATCGACTAACAGCTGTTTTGCCATGTTGTAAATGGTCTCTTCATCTGTACCCGCGAGCTTAAGCGTGCCAGCTTTCACACCTTCAGGGCGTTCTGTTGTATCGCGCAGAACTAATACTGGCTTCCCTAGAGAAGGCGCCTCCTCTTGGACACCCCCAGAATCCGTTAATATAAAGTGTGAGGCAGCAGCGAAGTTATGGAAATCAACGACTTCAAGCGGCTCAATTAAGTGCACACGATCAAGATCACTGAATTCTGTTTGAGCCGCATCACGAACAGCAGGGTTTAAATGTACAGGATATACAACCTGAACATCTTCAAACTCTTCTACAATACGTCTAATCGCTCTAAACATGTTTTTCATCGGCTGGCCGAGATTTTCTCTGCGATGAGCCGTTAACAAAATCATTTTATCTGTGCCTATTTTCTCTAAAATAGGGTGTTGATACTGCTCTGTAACCGTTGTTTGCAACGCATCAATCGCAGTATTCCCCGTCACACAAATCGTCTCTTCTTTTTTATTTTCAATTAAAAGATTCTGCTTTGCCTCATTTGTAGGAGCAAAATGAATATCGGCAATCGTACCTGTCATTTGTCGGTTCAATTCCTCAGGGAACGGCGAGTATTTATTGTGTGTTCTTAAACCCGCTTCAACGTGACCGACTGAAATTTGGTGGTAGAATGCGGCCAAGCTTCCTGCAAAGGTTGTTGTTGTGTCTCCATGAACAAGGACAATATCAGGTTTTTCCTCTTGAAATAGTTGATCTAGTTTCAAGAGTGCATTTGATGTGATTTCAGATAATGTCTGGCGCTGCTTCATAATGTTTAAATCATGATCTGGCGTAATAGAAAAAGCCTCAAGGACTTGATCAAGCATTTCTCTATGCTGAGCTGTTACAGTAACAATCGAATTTATCTGTGGATGTTTATTCAGTTCAAGGACAAGTGGTGCCATTTTGATTGCTTCAGGTCTAGTACCGAAAATAGTCATTACATTTAGTTTTTTCACTTGTTTATGCCTCTTTCCTAGTATAGTACTTTCAATTATACACAATTGGGAGGATAAAATTAATGATATAAAAAAAGAAATTTACATTGAATTAACGTTAAATTTCTCTTACCTTTACATTTAACATATAAAATATGAATTATCTAAAAGTCATTTTAGTGAAATCATTTGTCTTTCCTATGATTTGTAAGTTACACTTTAAACAGACGACCAAGAACAAACATTGAAATATGAAATCGGTTATCTATGTAAGGAAGGTGCAAAGTTCATTGAAAAAAGTACGTAAAGCCATTATACCAGCTGCAGGTCTTGGGACACGTTTCCTCCCTGCAACAAAAGCGATGCCTAAAGAAATGCTCCCAATCGTTGATAAACCAACCATTCAATATATTATTGAAGAAGCTGTTGAATCAGGAATTGAAGACATTATTATCGTCACCGGAAAAGGAAAAAGAGCCATTGAGGATCATTTTGATTTTGCACCAGAGTTAGAGCGCAACCTTGAGGAAAAAGGAAAGAGCGAGCTTTTAGAAAAAGTGAGAAAATCCTCTAACATTGCTGACATTCATTACATACGTCAAAAAGAGCCGAAAGGACTTGGACACGCCGTTTGGTGCGCACGTAACTTTATTGGCGATGAGCCTTTTGCTGTTTTATTAGGTGATGACATTGTGCAAGCCGAAACGCCTGGGCTTCGCCAGCTGATGGATGAATACGAAAAAACCCTTTCATCTGTCATCGGTGTTCAGCAAGTAGCAGACAGCGATACGCATCGCTACGGGATCATTGATCCTCTTACACAAGAAGGACGCCGCTACCAAGTCAAAAACTTTGTTGAAAAGCCGCCGCAAGGAACAGCACCATCGAACCTAGCCATCTTAGGGCGCTACATTTTCACGCCAGAGATCTTTATGTACCTCGATCAGCAAGAGATTGGTGCAGGCGGAGAAATTCAACTGACAGATGCCATTCAAAAGCTGAATGACATCCAGCGCGTCTTCGCCTATGATTTCGAAGGAAAACGATACGATGTCGGCGAGAAGCAAGGCTTCATTGAAACGACGCTTGAGTTTGCTCTTCAGGATGAAGAATTGAAAAAGAAACTCATTCCATTTATGAAACAGCTTCTCGAAAAAGAAGAAGTGAATTAAAAAAAGCTGCCGGCATCGGCAGCTTTTTTATTTAATGACTGAAATAGTCAGTGTATGCTGTTCATTATCAATGACAAACAGGTTGTTTTCGCCCTTCACTGCGAATTTTGTTCGTTTCTCATTCATCCAGACATTTTGTTCAGTCAGCCCAAGTGTGGAAGGAGAGATTGGCATAATGCCGCGAAACACAATCGTGTTTGCATGACCATTTTGAATGACATAGTCGGTTTTCTCTGTGGTCAATCGCTCAATCGTATCTCCTTGGTCATTTTTCACTGAACTCAGCGTTTGCATTCTCTGTTTCAGCACAGATTCTTCTTTTCCAAGGAAAGACAGTAAATACTCATACGAACCTGCCGATGCAGGCGATACATAGGAATTAAACTGTCCTGGCCTAATAGATAATGACTTTAATTCCTCTGCATTTTGAAGCGCAGCAGGTTTAACAAAATACGTTTCTGACGCTGTTTTAATTTGAACGGTTTGTTTATTTTCAGCCACAGCCTGTACTTCTAGTCCAAATGGCAAAGTGACATCGGCCTTTTTTTTCATGGCTTGGTCTTTGTAAACCGTAAGTGGATCTGCCGTGACTATCAGCTGTTGATCCACCTTTTTCATATCAGGTGCTCCTTTGGTCTGCGGGTTCTTCGACTGAGGCGCTTCTGTCTTATCTGATGGGATTGCGCCAAATGTCGCCAATGTACGAAGCGGGCGATCTGAAAACATCGATAAGGCTAGCAATAGCGTTAAGACCGCTAAAACTGTCACTTGAAATGCGGGGCCAAACAATGAACGCCGTTTGCCGTTCTCTTGATAACGAGACACCTTTTCTGTCTTCTGTACGCCTTTGCGGCCTTCTTTATGTTTCAATTGATATTCTTTTTTCTCTTTCTTGGAAAGCTTGTTAAACCAGTCAACAAACTCCTTATATTCCTTCACGACCTTTTTCGTATCATCAAACATACGAAGCTCACCATAATGCATCCAAGCCACCCGATCACAGATTTTTTGGATTTGGCTAATGGAGTGACTGACAAAAAAGATCGTCTTTCCTTGTTCCTTGAATTCTGTAATGCGGTCCACACATTTTTGATAGAAGGTTTGGTCTCCAACAGACAGTGCTTCATCAATAATCAGGATATCTGGATCGATATGCGCTGAAATGGCAAAGCCAAGGCGTGATTTCATTCCGCTTGAATAGCTCTTAACCGGCTGGTCAATAAAGTCACCAATATCCGCAAACTCTACGATTTTTTCATAAAGCTCGTCTATCTCTTTATTCGTCAGCCCCATCATTAAGCACTTTAAACGAATGTTGTCTTTTCCGCTTAATTGGTTGTTCAGCCCTGCTGCAATGGCAATTAACGAAGGCTGGCCGTCCATATCAATTTCACCACTTGTCGGTGGAATGATTTTCGCTAGAAGGTTCGACATTGTCGATTTTCCAGACCCGTTAATCCCTACAAAACCAATTGTCTCGCCTTCATAGACATCAAAGGACACATCACGGACAGCAAAAAAACCTTTTTCATTTTTATTAGGAAAAAACAGCCCTTTAATCTTATCTGACTGCTTTTTATATAGGACGTATTGCTTGGATACGTTTCGAAACGAAACCTTTAGTTTCATCGTATAATCTCCTTACTTTTTAAAGAAAATCGACAAATTTATCCCTAAATTTCATATGAAGCAATGAACCGACTGTTAAAAGAAGAAGCGTGATCAGCCAAAAATAAAGTGTATATTTGACATCATGGAAGAACCATTCTCCCTTTAACAAACTATTTCTAAAACCATCAATAATGTAGAAAAGAGGGTTCAGTCTTAAAATATCTCCAATCCACGCCTTATCTCCAGTAAGTTTCTCTGAAATATTCCAAAAAATCGGCAGCAAAAAGAAAAGTAATCGTGTCACGGATTGTAAAAGAAATTGATAGTCTCTCACGAGTACACTAATCGTGGAATTAAACAAACTAAACGAAAACATAAACGCGATCATACAAATAAGATAGTATATATATTGCAGCCAATGCGCGTCAGGGTAGATGCCATAGGAAATCAGCACAATCAGATAGACACCCATCATAACAAAGTAGCTGAACAAGTTGGACATAATCACCACAGACGGCAGCGCACTAATCGGAAAATTCATTTTCGATACCATATTAATGCGTTTAAACACACTGTTTGATCCATCAAGAATGGTCGGACTAATGAAGAACCAAGGGATTAATCCAGCAAGCATCCAGATGATAAATGGAACCTCCACGCCGCCAATGACAATTGGCTGTCCTCCGCGAATACCCATACCAAAAACAAACCAGTAAGCCAGCATTTGAATCAATGGATTTAAAAACTGCCATAAAACACCTAAATAATTCATCTGATATTTTGATTTTGTTTCATAAACAGCAAGTCGCATAATCAGCGGAAATGAGCTGATTTGCTCCTTTAGTATCGTCAACATTGCGTTCATTCTAATCTTCCTTAGATATAAGTTTTTGGGATTACTTTTTTAAAAAGCACCGCTCATAATTGTAACAGATAACGATACACATTTCATCTTATAACAAAAGTCATGCACGTCAAACTAGAAGACAAAAAACCCCTGAATCCTTTCAATCATAGATTCAGGGGGCATAAGACATTAGATAATTTGATGCTCTTTTAAGAAATCTGTAATTCTTTTCGTATTTTGATTATCGTTAAAGCTGTTAATTTTCAAGTATTTTTCTTTATATTCATCTTCCACGACATACTCATTCTCAATCGCATGTTTGACAATACGAATAAGCTCTTGAGTATTATATGCAATCGGTCCTGGTGCATTTTCTTCGTTTACAGGAGGAATCGCTTTATACTGTCTAATCAAGTAATCTTTTTCTTCCCAATAAAAAATAGGGTATGCTCCTCTATATTGTGCATCATAAATAGCAGAAGAGTAATCAGTGATAAACACCTTTGATACTTTTAACGCTTCTGATGGATTATCAGAAATAATATGTTTATACTGAGGCAGGTTTTGATAAACGTACTGAGAAAATTTGTTATGCGGTACAATTAACAGACGATCAAGAAGACCTGCTTCTTCAAAGCTTTTAATGATTTTAATCAGAACTCTATAGTAAGATGTTTCTTCAATTCTATTTGTATATATTAGCCCCTCTTCCCAATAGCGGTAAGTTGGCATAAAGGCGATCTTATCTGCACCGTCTACTAATTTGGCATGATCAAAAGTTGCGAGGCCTGTCAAAATCAAATCCTCACGGTCATATTTCATTTTGTAGAATTCACCAGCCTCTAGTTCAGAACTGATGACTGATTTATAAATATTATATTGGTTCTTGTCTTTATGGAATCCAAAGGCCATTGGATTATCAACTGGTTTCGCAAACATTATTCCATGCTGCAAAAAGACAAGTGGTACGCTCATAATTCTCTCTCTAAGATGATCAATATATAATCTATCGTTCAGAACATGGTTAGATAACTCACTTGAAATAAAATAGCTGGCATTGAAGATACTTAAATAATGTCTCAGACTATATTTCGGAATGATTCCCTTTCCATACTTAGCTTTAAGTGCCGGATAAGCACTTGATTTCTTATTAAGAATAAAGTAATTTCTTGAGTCTGTTTGACAATTCTCTTGTACATAGTCATACACTCTAATAGCGGATTCATCTGCTTTATCACTCTTTTTCTCAAAAAACAAATTCACACGATAATTCTTGTCTTTATAGAATGATGATAAGATACTCGCTATTTTTATTTTTACTTTACTAAATAAAGAATATTCCTGTGAATAAGGAATAATGGTAGATGTCACATTTCCAAATAGATTTGTTCTTAGTACTTGAAGCTTGTCCCCATTCTTTTTCGTGATATATGTTTTCACCTTTTTATCTCTTTTTTTCAGCCTTAAACTATGGATAATTCGGTTATCATTTCCAACGAATAAGTTATTATGGATTCTGCTGTCTAAGTCAAGATCATTTAACGAAATTTTAAAGAAACCATATCTTTTTAAGAATTTGATCTTTCTAAATGGCCTTATAAATTTCGCCACCTGATGATCAGAATTTCTAATGTACAGATATTCATACTTTTGGTCTGAATTATACGCGTAATGTGTCAGTCTTCCATAAACATAAAAGCTATTAAACAAACTAAAAATACGTAGTCTTGATGTATGTTTTGTAACAAGATAAGGGTTTCCTCTTACTAAGTAAACACCATTCGTTCTTACATATATGTAATACCTTTGTTTATTAATCACCAAAATATTGAGGATGTTATCTTCTTTGAATTGCTCTAATGTATCTTTACCAAAAACTTTGAGCGGCTGATATCTAGGAACAAGTCTAAAGTTGACGATTTTCTTTTGCTCAGTCACCTTATTTAAAATTTTGATTTGATTACGATTATTCACAGTCACTTCAATATCTTTATGTTCCTGCATCACATCAAACAAAATTTTCCTTACATTTAGTTCTTTATTTTGGCAATCATACGTAACAACAAAGTTGAAGGGAATATATTGGATAAAGGAGATGTCTACAAATCTTCTTTCTGCCCCGTGAATCTTCAAATCCATTTTATAATTCCGATTGATCTCATCAACGTTCAGAAGCCCTGAGAATAATAATAGTTCCTCTTCGCCTCTATATAAGCCATAGCGGTCTAACCCTAATTGTTTGACATATATATCTTCAAATTGATTGTTAATGTCAATAGGATGTATTTGATTTGGTTGAAGAATGTCAGAACTTTCTTTGACAATATACAAGTTCTGATCCTTAGAATAAAGATAGATCATTTCATTAGAATGATCTATTGAAGATTCAAAAATCATCTGATCCTTTACATCAATTTCACAAATCCTCTTTGATTCGTTTACAATTAGCTCTTTAAATTCAAAAGTACATAACTTCTCTATGTCATCAATATATAACACTAGCTTTTGTTCATCTAAATTAAGAATTTCAATAAAATTATGATAAAGTTTGTACATTGAAGCACCTCTATATTATTTTCAGCATTTTTACAGTACCGGATAATCTTATCTAAATTTAGCATGTTTACTGTTAAATTTCTATGTTTTTTTATTTTTACCATTACATTTAAATATGTGTACAATGGAATAAAAAAAACAAAAAAGTACCGTTCTACTAAGCGAAGAACGGTACTTTTTAAACTATTTTTCAGAAAACACTACTTCCACGACACGCTTCGAAGATTCTCCAGTCTCTAAGTAACAGAATTTCTCATAAAACGGTGCAAATGATTCTGGTAGTGTAAAGTCTGGCTGTTCTGTTTCTCTCACCCAGTCAATGACACTTGCTGTTTCTTTCACAAGTGGTCCAGGTGCTTCTTGTTCAAAGTCGAAGTAGAAGCCTCTGAGCTTGTCACGATATGTTTCAATGTCTGGCACATAGAACAGCATCGGACGTTTGAGGTTTGCATAATCAAAGAACACAGATGAGTAATCTGTGATGAGCAGATCTGAAATCATATAAAGGTCTCTAATGTCTTCGTAATGAGAGAAGTCATAGGCAAAGCCTTCATACGGCCCTAAATCAAAGTTTTCAGCAACTAGATAGTGCATACGCAGAATGATGATATATTCATCTCCGATTGCAGCTCTGAGTTCATGCAGATCAAGGTCTAAATCAAATTTGTACTGCCCTTTTTTATAAAATTGATCGTCTCTCCATGTCGGTGCATATAAGATCAATTTTTTATCGAGCGGCAGGTTCATTTTTTGTTTCAGTGCTCTCATCGTTTCTTCATTGTTTTGATTGTGAAGAAAGTCATTTCTCGGATATCCTGACTCAATCATGGTCTTTTGGAATTGGAACGCACGTGTAAAGATTTCAGTCGAGTAGGCATTTGGAGAAATGAGATAATCCCAATTCGATGCTTCTTTTGTGAAATTCTTTTTGTATTTCTTCGTGTTTGTTCCAGGCATATGCACCTCGTCCATGTCCATTGCCAGCCGTTTTAACGGCGTACCATGCCAAGTCTGCAAGTATGTTGTGTGATCTGGCTTTGGAACCCATAGCGGCAAACGGCTGTTTACGACCCAATACTCGGCTCTTGCCATCGCAAAGATCCATTTCAATGACAGACGATTGATATAGTAGATGCCTTTTTCCTTAAACGGTGCTTCATGACCCTTTTTAACGCTCCAGATCAGCGTATATTCAGGATGATGTTCTTTCATATACTCATAAATCCCACGCGGGTTACAACTAAATTGTTTTCCATTAAAGCTTTCAAAAACAACCGTTTTCTTTTTCACAGACAGCTTACTCGCCAGTTTAAAGGTCGTTTTAAACGTTCTTGTCACAAGGCGGTTACGGACTTTTTTGATTTTACTGATCTTCTTTTTGAATTTCTTCCACTTGCTTTTGACGTAATACTTGGCACGTGTTTTCATTGTGTAATCATTAATACGGATGCCAAGCGTTTGTCTTTTTTTCTTTCGGTACACTTCATATCGAATCGGTACATCGTTTCGTTTATGAATTTGAACAAGTCCTTTGAGTTTGTTCGAGCGGTCTCCAAGCACTAAAGAAGTGGTTGTTAATGTTTCCTCTGCTCCGTTTACATCGCAGATAAATTCAAGATAGAAGCGATATACAAAGCGTTTGTTTAATGAATAGGTCAATTCCTCCAAAGGGACTTCTGCTAAAAATTGATAAAGCTGTGGTACATGTTGATCATCACGGTATTCGATCACTTCGTCTTTTATATGGGTGATATTGACCGGAAAACGATGTTCAATTGGTTCTTCACCATTTTTCTTCAATAGAAGCTTTGCTTCTTTGATCTCATACGGATGTTCTGCACTTAGTATACCTGCATACCCGGATAAAGATAACATACACCCTTTGTTGAGCTCGATATGATTGAATTTCACAACCTTTAGCTCACGCTTGATTTTCAAAGAAGCATTCCCTTTGTCTGTACGGTATGGAATGATACACAGCATGGCGTCTTTATTTTCTAAAAAAGTCAGCTCAGGCTTTTCTATTTCCATTTTTAAGCGGCGTTTATAGTTTGACGTTTTCTCTTCAAATTCAATATCTGTATTGATATCCGCTTCTTTTACTTCTTCTTCCTCTTCTTCGGAATCAGAATCATAAGCTGAGTCCTCAAGCTCGTCCTCATCCTCTTCTTTGTTTGTGCTCAAATAGTCCGTGACATACAAGTTATATGTCTGGCCTTGCTCTAACGCAAGCGGCAGCGATGCTTCATTCAATACCAATTTGAATAGATTCTCTTCTTGATGAACAAGCGGAAGGAAAAGTTCTTGTTTCGAAACTCTCTCCCTCATAAACAAATAAAATTCTCTATCTGTTAATGGCATGTCATCGTTGATGCGAATCAGCATTTCTAGTTTCTCATGGTGATTTTTTAACCCTTCAACGACACTCTTCTTATGAATTCCCTCTTCAATCATTAATCGTTAATCTCCTCTGTTCAGAAATCTTACCGTTGTGTTATATCACTATTTTACTTTCCATGAATAGTTTCCTTGTTTCGTTTGATATGACCATCCATCGATCGATGATGGTTTATTCGTAAGCAGCTCACCTTCTATTTCTAGACGCTGCAAAACCTCTTGAAGTTCTTCTGTTTTAAAACGAATGTAAAAATCCACAAATTTCGTTTGGTTGATTTCAATGTTTTTCTTTGTTTGAAAATGGCCGATTGGGAAGCTGACTTGATGGTTCTCATCGATTGTTTGAGAGATGATTTCAGCTCCATTCACTCGATCATATCCTGCGAAATCAATTTGCACATGATCCGCATGACTCATTTCATCTTTTAACTCAAGTTGAAGGTGAAGAACATGATGCTCAGAGCTTAGATCACGCAAGACCCATTTCATGCTGTCAACGATCCCTCTCAGTTCATCTTTATGCTCACGATTTTCGAGCATATGATGAATCGCCGTATTCCAAACAGTCTCTTCGTCAGAAGGAACAAGATAAAAATAGGCTTGTTCTCCCAATAATTTTTCGACATCTTCTTTATGTTTAGTATCCCCAAAAAAGACAGCATCCACTTGCTGCTTTCTTATTTGTTTAAATAATTCTCCATATTGAGAATTGACTTGATGCAGATCTTTTTCATAATGTGCGTGATGCACAAATGCAGCGTAATAGGTTGTTTCAGGCTGATCGATTTTAAACAGGTGGCGGTCTTGATCACGGTCCTCTGTGATCATCAGTTTCAAACGGTCATTTTGTGATTGAATGCTGGATAGCCATAATTGTTTAATATCCGTCTTCTTTGTAAATGTTTGAATTCCTGTTTTTTTATACCAATTAATATGCCGAACTGGATTCTTTTTTGCATCACCAGGATAAATGATCTCCATATAGATGCTGCCGTCGTCATTGATTAATTCCTCTAAGTATAGAGCACCTGAATGTGGAACAAAGCTTTGTACTCTGCACAAAATGCCCTGCCAATTGTATTCTTCCCTCTTCACTAATTGCTGCTCTTCATTATATTGATCAATATAACAAATGGGAGAAGAAGGCAATTCATATCTCGTCACTTGAATCGTGGATGCACCTTCTGGAAAAGTAGCTTCATTGATCTGATGTGATGATTCACCGGCAATAAATTCTGAGTAACGTCTTTTACTTCCGCTTTCCGGTAAGATATAGTGTTCAAATACATTCAAGATGTCCACTTGGTTAGGAAATGTCTCCTCCAAGCTGTGAATACGTTCTTTCACATTTGCATCGTAATTTAAAGTTAAAACTGCAGTACGTTTATGCTGATCAGCCAAAGGCTTAATTCTTGCCTTTAAAGATTTCGTTAAGCTCTCATCCTGTTTTGGCACATCACCCATAATAAAGTAATAATCCATATCAGGCACGTCCATTGATGCCATTGTTTCATGTTGTTCAGATTGATCCAATGTGTCTTCAACTTTTTTCTTCATCCAATTTTGAAACAAAGGAAGCTCTCCTTAAAAATAATGATGACTTGCTCATTGTATTTTACATGAAAAAGTACTTCTCACCAAAAGATAAGAAGTACTTTTTTTCGATCTATTAAAGTCCCGCAATTTCTTCCTTAATTTGTGTTGTCGAGATGCCTTCTGTTCTCTTCAAGTATACGACTTCGCAATGTTCTTTTAAGAAATCGAATTTACCTTCCCAGTCATCTCCCATGACAAACACATCGATATCGTGCTCTTGCACGTCACGGACTTTTTGATCCCAGCTGTTTTCTGGAATGACTTCGTCTACATAACGAATGGTTTCAAGAATCAGCTTTCTATGCTCGTAGCTGTGATAAGCTTTTTTAGATTTTTGTAAGTTAAACTCGTCTGTAGAGATGGCCACCACTAAGTAATCTCCGAGCTGCTTTGCACGTTCTAGCAGCTTAATGTGCCCCCAGTGTAATAAATCAAATGTACCGTAAGTAATAACTTTCTTCATTGCAAACATAAACTCCTTTCTTCAATCCTTATTCGACTGCATTCGTGCAGTAATTTATCCGTAATTCTGTGATATTCGATTCGCTCTTCGGAACCTCATTATATCACAGCGCCCACCAAACGTTAAGCGGATGTAAAGACAAACTATTTCCAATTTATTGGGCGCAGGAGGAAAAGTCCGAGGAATCAATGTTTCACAAAGGATCGTCGAGATGAAATGATGAAAATGTCATGAAATTTAAAGGTTTGTAAAGTTATTGTTAATATTTCATGGAGCATCTGTGATAAAATGATGAATAGGCGAAGAATGAATTTACAATGAACGTTCATAGATAACAAGTTAAAAAGGAGGTCTAAACAATGCAAACAGAAGTGGTCTCTAACCTTTCTTATGTAAACGGCGACTTAGATGAATTTATCAGCTATATGAACCAGCATCATATTTCTCAGAGAAGAGGCGCCATGATTGCGACTGTCAATCCAGAGATAGGCTATGCCGTCATGAAGGATCATGCGTACCATCAAGTCGTCTCATCTGCGGATTATGTACTGCCGGATGGCGTAGGCGTCGTATTGATGTCCCGCCTGACCCAAAGTCCGCTTAAGTCAAGAATTGCCGGCTTTGATGTCTTCATGTCTATGCTTGACCTAGCAAACAAGCAGTCTAAAAGAATCTTTTTATATGGTGCAAAAAAAGAAGTGCTTGAGGCTGTGAAACAGCGAATTGATACGGAATATCCAAATGTGGTCCTCGCTGGAAGCTGTGACGGCTATCAAGCCGATAAACGTTTCGTAGCGAAGCAAATCGCGCGCTCGAAACCTGATATGGTGTTCGTTGCATTAGGTTATCCAAATCAAGAGAACTTTATTTACGAATACCGCCATTTATTCCCGCAGGCTGTTTGCATCGGTTTAGGCGGAAGCTTTGATGTATTTAGCGGAACGGTGAAGCGTGCACCACGCTGGATGATTAAGACAAATACAGAATGGCTGTACAGATTGATTGTGAATCCATGGAGATGGAAACGAATGCTCAATATTCCTAAGTACGCTTTTGCCGTATTGAAAGAAAGCAAAGGAAAAAAACGTTACTATCCTGAGCAGGTAAAGGATCAGACGAAGCAGCTGTGAGAGACTGATAAATGATGAATATACGCTCAATGATGATTTCATGTTACGCAGCTTTTATTTCTTTCATTGGATGGCTGATGAGCGGCGTGAAACCTCGTGAAAACCAGGTGACGCTGCTTGTTTCATTCCAAGAGAATGCGGCTGCTCTCATTCATACTTATCAACAACAGGCGAACATGACAATGAAGCTCACTATCCTCTATACGAAGCATGCTTCTGCGATAGAAAAGGACGGGCCTCATCTGTCATTTCGCTATTTTCATGAAAAAAATCCTCTCCATCTCATTCAATGTATATATACGATGTTTAAAAGCAAGGTTGTCGTGACGGATAATTACTTTCTCATGACGAGTGTGCTAAGAAAACGGCCTTCTACAACTTGTATTCAAGTTTGGCATGCCAATGGGGCTTTGAAAAAGTTCGGGCTTGAAGATGCTTCAAATTCTGACCGGAGTCCACGTGATATCAAACGCTTCAAACGCGTTTATGCGTCTTTCGATTACATCGTGACAGGCTCAGATCACATGCGTGAGATTTTCAAGACCTCGTTTGGGGTCAAAGATGAACGCTTTTTACCAACTGGTGTACCAATGACGGATGTGTACTATGAACAGCACCAGCCTTCCTTGAAGCTGAATGATGTTCCAAAAGGGAAAAAGATCCTACTCTATGCACCGACCTATCGAGACTTTGCAATGGACGGTCTTGTGCTGCCTTTTTCAAAAGAGCAGCTGCAAACTGAGCTGAATGGCGATTACATTCTGCTCATCAAGCTTCATCCTGCGGTCAAACATTTAGCGAAAGCAGAAACAGACGGTGAATGGATATTTGATGTGTCCGATCAGCCGCTCTATCCATTGCTTTGTGCTTGTGATGTCTTGGTGACAGATTATTCGTCCATTGTGTTTGAGTATGCACTGCTCGAAAAGCCTGTCTTGTTCTTCACTTATGACTTAGACACTTATCGGGAGAAACGCGGCTTAGTCGACCGGTATGAAGACATCATTCCTGGTAAGGCTTGCGTCACTCAAGACATGCTCTTGCAGGAGCTTTTGCACCTAAACGCATTAAACAATAAAGAACGAATCAAAACCTTTGCTGAGGAATGGAACCAATATTCAAAGGGACAATCAAGTCAGCAGCTCCTCTCATTTATTGAACAGCAGCTGCTCCTACACAAAAAACGTCCGGCTTCTCATTAGGAAGCACGGACGTTTTTTTATTTGTTATACACCGGGATATCGTAATACAGCGTATAGTCATCAAGCAGGTTATACAAACTATACATGCGAGTGACTTGCTTAGAAGCCCAGCCAATATCTGTTGCATATTGATGAGTCGCTGCAGCCGACCAGCGCATTTTATAAATTGTATCTTGCTTGTATGTGGCATTATTGATATAGCTGTTGCCAATGAATTTTGCTCCGCCAATAATGGCAGCCTCTGGCGTGAACCATTGCTGTTCATACGCATACTTTGCACCAAGATAATTCGGATTGCTGTCATATGCGCCAATGCCATACATGTTATAAACTTTCTTTCCATTATACATTGTGCCATTCGCTAAAATGGAACTTCCGTTACCCGTTTCAAGCAACGCATGAGAAATAAGATAAATTTCGTTGATATGATACGTTTTTGCTGCTGTAATAAAGGCCTGTCCTTTACCCGCAAGAATCCCTTTTCCTGCTAAAATCTTTGAATTGACCTCTGCTGGATTGAGATTCGCAGCTTCAGAGAGTTTCAGAAATTGAAAATAAGATTGCGTGCCTTCTGCAATATTAGCTGGATCTACATATTTTTGCACCTCTGCTGCACTTGCATTTCTCCAGCCGAGGTTGATCCTGATCCAGTTCCCTTCTTTCCCAAGCTGTTTCACTTTTGCTCCTTTATTGAGCTGTGCCACAATGTTGCTTGCAGAGCTCGAATCAGGTGTAGAACGGACATTTAAGCCATCCGTATTCACTGTCGATGTTGCTTGGTCTACATATGCTGCATAGACATAGGCCGCACCATCTGTCTGTGGCGACACCTTCATTTGTTTGTTGACCATCTCATTGACAGTAAGGTTGTAGTTCGTTTGCATAACCATTGGGCCATTTTTAATTTTTACGGCTGTGGCGGTCCAGCCATATTGGCTTTTCACAAAAGCAATGGCTTCATTTACAGTTGGTAATCCTGTAAATTGCTGCGTAATGTTGATTTTGTAAGCTGGTTTCGTTGTGGTTGTATACGCAGCGGTTTCATTCCGTTTTTTGAAAAATGCCATACCTTGATCACGCAGTGCAGCGGTTGAGATGGCACCTGTTTTGATCTGATATTGAGCATAATCGGCTGCGCCTGTTTTTTGAGCAGCGGCCTTCATTTTTTGTTTCGTCAAATAGCTGAGTGCTTGATTCAGTTTTGTCTGATTCACTGTCGGCTCTGTCGTGATACGGTATTGATTGACCGCTTCTGTCAGCGTTTTTGTACTGCTGGCAACGCCATTTTTCTTGATAATCTCTTGAGCCTGCTTCACTTTACTTTGTTCATATACAGGTGTTGTCTTGAGACTATACGTTTTGCTGACAGCCTGTCCCTTACTTGTGGTTATGCTGCTTGTCAGCTGCTGCGTTTTTAAGTAGGCGGCCCCTTTATTCACTTTCGCTTGGTCCACTGCTTGATTGACGACGAGTCGATACGTGCTGTCTGATACCTTGCCAGTTTTTTTCGTTGTCGCAGATACTTTTTTCTTTTGGAAGAAAGCCGCTGCTTTTTTGACTTGGTCATCTCCTAAAAGGTTTCCCGTCACGACTTGATATGGCTGTGTAGAAGAAATCTTTTTGGACGTGTAGCGCCATTTCTTTTTCTTGAAAAAGGCTACCGTTTTGGCGTAAGCTGTATCGTTCAGTTGATTGAGCTTCACGATATAATTTTTTGT
This sequence comes from Bacillus sp. FSL M8-0350, assembly GCF_038593345.1. Classification (NCBI taxonomy): domain Bacteria; kingdom Bacillati; phylum Bacillota; class Bacilli; order Caryophanales; family Bacillaceae; genus Bacillus; species Bacillus sp. FSL M8-0350. Next base: position 3,362,831 of record NZ_CP151985.1, read on the forward strand.
TTTTCCCACGCGCTGCACAGTACCTGCAGCACCGGTTTGTTTCTTAATCTGAGCTGCAGCTGAAGCTGCTTGTTTGTTGTCTTTAAAATAGCCTGATTCCAAGCTGTAGACATTTTTTAAAGCACCTGTCTTTTGAATCTTCCCGCTGATCTTTGCTTCCTTTTGCAGTTGAGTAAGAAGCGTCTGTGCTTTCGACTGGTTCGCTTGTGCAGCGGATGTGACGATGTAATACGGCTTACCTGCTGTCACCGTTTGAAGCACTGCTGTTAAGCCGGATGCCTTTTGAAAGCCTTGCAGAATGGTATTCGCCTTACTTTGTCCAACAATACCGCTTGAAATCAGCTGATACACAGTGCCAGCTTTCGTTTCGGTTTGGTATGTACTGGTGACGCCTGCCTGCTTTTGCAGCTCGGTTTGAATATTTTTCACTTTCGTTTCAGAATCAATGGCTCCTGATATGACCTGATAAGAAGGTTTGCTTTGATTGATGACTTCATAGGAGCTATTGAGCCCTGATGTTTTCGTTAGTTCGAGTGAAAGCTTTTTCGCCTGACTTTCATCATTAACTGGATCAGATACGACCTTTTGTAAAGGAAGGCGGTCACCTACTGGAGACACCGTACCGCTCATGCCTACTTCTTTTTTTAATGCAGCTGCACTTGCATTCGCTGCTGCTTGCGAATCATATCCTGAAGCAGTGAGCTGATAGGTCGACGTATTTCCTGAGGTTTGATAAGTGGCTGTCCACTTTTTGTCTTTCTTCAGTGTTTCCACTGCTTTTTTCACTTCTGCTTCTGTTGTAAATACTTTTGAGGTGTTCATCGTATAAATGGATTGATCGACATAGGAGGCTGCTTGCGCTTCTTTACCCGTGTGTAATGTCATACCAAAGGCAGCTGCGAGTAACATAATCTTGATGGTTTTTTTCACGTTCCCTGTCCCTCTCTTAACTTTGCATAATAGTCTACTAATCTCTTTATCGACAAAAACAAGTACTCTTTCAAGTCATTTATGCAATAGAAAAATAGAGGACCCCCTCGAAGTCCTCTTTTCCTTATATATGCGACACAATCAGTTCACAAGATCCTTCAATTGAGAAGCTTCCTGTTTCAGCCGGCAGAATAAAATGAGCGCCCTTTGGCAGTGGATATGTGTGTCCGTCATGCTCTAAAGACCCTTCTCCATGAATCACACTGCATAGCAAAAACGGATAATCCTGCGAAAGCTCTACTTTTTGATCAATTTCCCATTTATACACAGAGAAATATTCTGCTTCGACAAATGTACGAATGGTCACTCCCCGGCGTGTTTCAACTGATTCATCTGCATACCCGTCTACATGAGGAACCGTTGTGACATCAATCGCTTGCGCAAAATGAAGTTCACGTTCATTGCCATCCTGATCTTTTCGTTCATAATCATATACGCGATAAGTTGTATCTGAGCTTTGCTGCGTTTCAAGGACAAGCGTTCCTTCGCAAAGCGCATGAATGGTACCGCTTGGCACATAATAAAAATCACCAGGCTTAATCTTCACCCGCCGCAAAAGACCTTCCCAATCTCCACTATTCATCATGGTGACAAGCTCAGTTCTTGTTCTTGCATTGTGCCCATAGATCATTTCTGCTCCTTCTTTGCAGTCAATGATATACCAGCACTCTGTTTTTCCAAGCTCGCCATTTTCATGTCTTTCCGCATAATCATCATCTGGATGTACTTGCACGGACAAGTCTTGGTTTGCATCTAAAATTTTGGTTAACAGCGGGAAGCGGTCGCCTTCTATCCCCCCGAACAATTCTCTATGATTGTCCCAGAGTTCGATCAGCGTTTTCCCTTTATATGGACCGTCTTGCACGACACTTGGCCCGTTTGGATGAGCAGAAATTGCCCAGCATTCTCCCGTTTGATCAGAAGGAATATCATAGCCAAATTGATCCCTTAAGGCTGTACCTCCCCATATTCTCTCCTTCAATTCAGGCAGTAAAAAAATTGGTGACTGCTTCATTCAGGATGACTCCTCCCTTTGCTACCCTTTGATAATCCTTACCTAGCTTGATGAAAACTAGTAAGTCTCAACTTTTATTATGACGCTATCTAAAGAGAAGTCAATCCTTTCAGTACACCCAATGAAAACGATAACACAAAAAATATTTTACCCTTTGACAGAGCCTGCGAGAAGCCCTTTGATAAAGTATTTTCCAAGAAGTATATAGACGAGCAGGGTCGGCAGCGCAGCCAATATCGCCCCTGCCATTTGGACGTTCCATTGCACAATTTGACTGCCTGATAGATTTTGCAAGGCAACCATCACCGGCTGATGCTCCGCAGTGGTCATCGTGACTGCAAATAAGAATTCATTCCACACATTTGTGAACTGCCAAATGGCCACCACAACAAATCCTGTGATCGAAAGCGGCAGAATCATATGTCTGAAAATCCCGATAAACCCTGCGCCATCCATTTTCGCCGATTCAATCATTTCATCTGGGATGCTCACATAGAAATTTCGGAACATGAGTGTTGTGATCGGAAGCCCATATACGACATGGACAAGCACAAGCCCTGGAATTGAATTATACAATCCGACTTCACGCAAAAATTGAATGAGCGGGATCAGAATACTTTGATATGGAATAAACATCCCAAACAGCATCAGCGTAAAGACGACTTCTGATCCTTTGAAACGCCATTTTGATAATACATAGCCATTCATTGCACCTAATACAGCTGACAATAAAGTAGCAGGAATGACAAGATAAAGAGAATTCATTAAATTGGGCGCCAGCTTTTCAAACGCGATTTGATAGCTTGAAAAATCAAAAGTAGATGGCAGCGACCACATTCGCTCAAGGGTGACTTCACCTAATGGCTTCAAGCTTGTGACGAGCATGACATAAACAGGCATCAGAAAAAAGAGACTGCACAAAATCAATAAAGCATAAAGAACTGGACGGACAAACCATCTGGCTGTCATGATGAAGCCCCCTTCCGGCTCGACAGGAGATATGGCACGATAAAGACCGCAACAGAGATCAGCATGACAACCGCAATGGCGGCACCGCCTGCATAATGGTTTCCTCTAAAGGTCATTTCAAACATATACACGCCCGGAACATCCGTGACAAAGTTCGCACCCGGCCCTGTCATCGAGTAAATCAAATCGAAGATCTTTAAAGAAATGTGAGCCATGATGATGACAACACTTGCAGTAATCGGTTTTAAAAGAGGGAAAATGATTTTCCAGTAAATCTGCCACTCCGTTGCACCATCCATTCTAGCAGCCTCTCTTACTTCCTCTGGAATTCCTCGCAGACCCGCCAAATACATCGCCAGAGAGAAGCCTGTCATTTGCCAAACAGCTGCAATCACAACAGCAATCATGGCCGCAGGTACACCAAACTCAATTTTCCCCCAGACAAATCCGGCCAATATATTCGTATCCGTATACCACTTAGGCTGGATACCAAGCGTTTTCAAAAATAAATTTACCCCAGTTGACGGGTTTAAAATCCATTGCCAGACGACTCCTGTGACAACGAAGGAAAGGGCCATCGGAAAGAAGAATAAATTCCGAAAAAGAGATTCCCCCTTGATCTTCTGATCTAGTAAAATCGCAAGTGCAAGACCAGAGATAATGACAGCCCCAATAAAAAATAAAGTGAAAAAGACCGTGTTTCGAAGATCTGATTGAAAGCGGAAATCTTGAAACAGCATGACATAGTTGCGAAGACCTGCGAAAGAGAAATCAGGAACAAGCGTGGTCCAGTTTGATAATGACACATATCCTGTCCAGCCGATAAAACCGTAAACAAAGATGAATAATAAAACTGCTGACGGGGCTAAAAAGAGCAGCGCCAGCAGCTGGTCTCCATTCCATTTTTTCCGCATACGTTTAACTTTGGGCACAGGTGTTTTTGTCATCGGCGATGTGTCTATGCTCATGAAACTACACTCCTTTTTAAAAAAGAGGCGGTGCCTAGCCGCCGCCTCCTTCGTCTTTATTTCATTGCATCTTTTAAAGATGAAACAAACTGACTGCTGTCTTTTTGTGTCACGAAGATATTGACGGCTTGATTCGCTTTTGTCACAAACCCTTCTTCAGCAGCTGAGCCATGAGCAAGAGACGGCGCCAGTTTTGACTCTTTAAATGCCTTCATCGCCGATTTTCCGTATTCATCATATTTTGATACATCTGCATCCACACGTGCTGGAATCGATCCTTTTAACGGATTAAACGCATCCTGTCCTTCCACAGATCCTAAAACGGATAAGAATTTCTTCACGTTTTCTGGCTGTTTCACACCCTTTGGCAGTCCAAATGTATCGGTGATCACCATAAAGCTTCCTTCCGTTCCAGGAGTCGCCGCGTATCCAAAGTCTTGATTCACCTTCAAATCAAGATCATTCACAAAGTACCCCTTCGCCCAGTCGCCCATGACATTCATTGCCGCTTCTCCTTTTGCCACGAGCTGTGAGGCATCCTGCCAGTTACGTGAACTGTGATCGTCATTGACGTATTCGAGCATACGTCCAAAGATGTCTGCCGCTTCCTTCACTTTTGCGTCATCCATTTTCATCTCGCCAGCCCAAAGTTTTTGATAATCATCTGCACCTAATACACCCAGCAAAACACTTTCAAACAAATGAGTCGCTGCCCAAGGCTCCTTATCTCCAAGTGCAAGTGGTGTGATTCCTTTTTTCTTTAATGCATCTGCTGTTTTGAAAAATTCATCAAATGTCGTTGGCGGCTCTAAGCCTGCATCATCAAATACTTTCTTGTTATACCAAAGCACATTGCCCCTGTGAATGTTCACTGGCACGGAATAGATTTTCCCATCTTTGCTGACAAGATCAATCAGTGATTTTGGAAATTTGTCTTTCCAGCCTTCTTTTTCATATAAATCATCCAGCGGCTCCATTTTGCCTGCCGCGACCCAGCTCTCATTCAGCTCCGCCCCGCCATGCACTTGAAACGTAGCAGGCGGATCATTTCCCTGCATCCGGCTAGTCAGGACAGCCTTTGCATTTGTACCAGCACCACCTGCGACGGCTGCATTTTCAATTGGAATGTCTTTATTCTCCTCTTCAAACAATTGAATGAGTGCCTTCAGCCCGTCTTCCTCACCTGCTCCTGTCCACCAAGAGAAAATTTCGAGCTTTTCCGCTCCGCCTTCTTTTTTTGCCTCTGAATTCGTCGATGAGCTGCAGGCAGTGACGATAAGCATACAGAGTGCCAGCAGTGTAAAGCCTAATTTGAACTTCATAATTGATCCCCCTATCCCCATTTTGTAAGCGTTATCAAAATAAGTATAATGGCAGATCCTTGCTTTTTTTCAGGCAAACTTCTTCACTTTTTTATGAAATTCTTCATTTTTTTACGGCCTGTTTTCGATATTCCTTCGGTGAACAGCCGACCATCTTCTTAAACACACGGCTGACGTAATTAGGATCTGTATATCCTGCCTGAAAGGTAATTTCTTTTAAGCTAAGCGTACTGTCTTTGAGGAGCTTTTTGATTTTATCCAGCCGGCAGGCTGTCACATACTCTTTAAATGTCAGACCCGTCTCGTCTTTAAATCGTTTTGTGAAATAGGTTGGACTTAAATCAACATAAGCGGCCGTTTGCTCAAGTGTGATTTGTTCACAATAATGCGTTTTGATGTAACGTTTTGCCCGCTCGATGTCATTGATGGTCTGTGTTCTCGCTTCATACACGTCAAATAGGTGTTCACAGCACTGGCGGCATTCAGCTGCGGTGCTGATTGTCAATATCGATAGATCTGTACGGAGGCGTGATTTGAAGAGAATCAGCAGTTCTTTTACCTGCGAAATCGCCGCCCCCTCTAATTCAAAGGCATCAAATAAAGCCAGCGCATCCTCTCTTCTCCCTTCCTCGAGCGCCTGCATCATGCTGTCTGCAAGCTCCGGCAGATGAATCAATGGGCGGGGCTTCACTTCTGTTTGGTAAAAGCCATAACGAACAACGCCGCCACTCTTTTTTCGCTGATAATAGGAAAGCTTCGCCTCTGCTGCACTTTTCTGAAGATGAAGCGGGTTTGAGACTGGATGCCCTATGCCAACGACAGGTGAAGGCTGACCGTTTGTCATGGCAGCTCGAATGGCTTGCAGCACCTCTGCCTTTAGCTGACCTGGTCCCTGCTGACTATAAATGAGACATGTAAACAGTTCTCCCCCCATCTGAATCGGCACCGTATGAAATCGTGCAGATTTCTGTAAATCGATCAACAGCTGATCTCCTTCTGTCCGCTGCACAGCAATGATAAGACCTGCTTCATATTCGGAAAATAATTGTTGAAACTCCATTTCGGTATAAGATTGACCGTTCATGACATGCGCTTCAAGCCACTTTGACTGCTGATCGGCCGCTGCCTCCTGCCGTAGAGACGCCTCCTGCTGAATCTCTGCTGCTACAAATCGAATGGCTGCGATGGTTTCATCCTTGTCAGCTGGTTTGACGAGGTATTGTTTCACCCCTTCCTGCATCGCTTGCTTGGCGTAATCGAATGTATCGTAGGCTGTCAGCATAATGAATTTTGTATGAGGACTGCTTGCTTTGATCTGTTTGATCGCTGTCAGTCCATCCATGCCAGGCATCTGAATATCCATGAGCACAAGATGAATGGGCTCAGACTGCACGAATTCAACCGCCTTCTTTCCATTTTCCGCTTCTCCTGCTATATGACACTCTGGAAGCCATTCGGTTAAGAACTTCCGCATCGCTAGCCGTTCTATTTTTTCATCATCGACAATCAGCACGTTCAGCATGCCGGTCCCTCCTTTATCGGAATAGCCAATTGTATGGTGGTGCCTTCGTTTGGCTTTGAATCAATTTGAAGGGCATCTTGCACCCCGTAAAACAAGTGCAGTCTTGACATTACATTTCGAAGACCGATTCCTGTCGAGTGGCCTTTACTCAGTATGTTCGGATCTTCCTCTTCTTTTTCTGACAGCAATCTTCTTTTCTCCTGTTCATTGATGCCCATCCCATTGTCCTGAATCTGAATCATCACATAGCCGCCTTCTTGATAGATCGAGAGCTCAACAAGTCCCTCTTCCTCCTTTGGTTCAACGCCATGAATGAAGGCATTTTCGACAAGCGGCTGTAAGGTAAGACTTGGGATATGCACAGATAAACATGATTCATCGATGGACGTTTTGCACGTAATACGATCGGCAAATCTCGTTTCTTGTATATGAAAATATTCTTTCACCACTTTCACTTCTTGTTCCAATGTAACGGATGTACTAAGAGCAGACAGCGAATACCGCATCAGCGTGGAAACGGATTGAATCAACCTCGATGTGGCTTCTGCTGATTCTAAGTAAGCCATCCGTGAAACGATGTTTAATGTGTTAAATAAAAAATGCGGGTTCATTTGGTTTTGCAGCGTTTTTAGCTTCATGTCTTTGATTTTTTGATCTAATGCTGCCTTTTGTTTGATCTCTTCAATCATCATTTTCATCTCTTGCCGCATTCGCTGAAAGGCTTCATTTAAAACAGAGATTTCATCCTTTGTGGTAACATGCAAATTCGCTCCATCAAAATTTCCTTCTGATACTTCTTTTACACTTCGGGACAGATGAACGATGGGTCTTGAGATCCCGCCAGCAATCATATACGCCATCCATAAGGCGACCCCGATTGATAACGTAAACAGGCATAAGGTAAAGAGACCATAGGTTTGATGCCTTTTTTGAAGAGATTGATAGAGTATCTGATACTCAGATAATTCATCATCAAGCAGGGTCATCGTCTGCTCTTGTATATAGGAGGAGACGGTTCTCACTTCCTTCACACTTGCAGCATATTCTTCGATTTTCCCTGCTTTCACATGTGTCATGGTCGCATCACTTTCATTGATGAGCGTCCGCATCATATATTGATATTTTTCAATAGAAGGAATTGCCGCATGAAGACCGGCATCCTTTCGCAGCGCTTGATCGTATGATTTCATTTTCTGTTTTGACGTAAGATATTCTTTGGCAAACTTCTGATCCTTTTCAATGGCATAGGCATTGACCTTTTCATACATCGTTTTCGCCTCTGTTGATATATCATTGAGCAGGAGAAAAGAACGGAAGCTCCGGCTATATTCTGATGTGATTTTTGAACTGCTCCAGTAGACAAAAAAAGCGGCTACGTTGCCAAGAAGCACAAGGATTAAAAATGCTAATAACAGCTTACTTCGAATCTTTCTCATGGCTGCATCCCCTGCTTTCTGTCTGTTTGCTGAAGAGGCAGATCCCCGCGCCGGATCACACTCGTTCCCGTGTACTGGAGCGGTTCTTCTTTTTCACCTTTCTGCAAACGAACAAGCGATTCAACCGCTTGATAGCCCATTTCATAAGGATGCTGCACGACGACGGCATCAATTGTCCCATCATCAAGCGCCTGAATCGTATCAGGCAATGTGTCAAATGCAAGCACATAAAAATCAGTGGATGATCGATACTGTGCAATTGCTTGGATGATGCCTGCACCATCTAATGCACTTGTGCCATAAAATGAAGTGAGCTTTGCATGATCGTTTAATAGTTTATAAGCGGCACCTGAGGCACCTGACTTCGTAATGGCTGATTCTTCTATTCCAGCAATATGAATGCGTTTTTCAGCAGAGACGGCATCTCGAAAGCCTTTGACACGCAGCTTTTGATGAATGGCATCCAGCCTGCCTGTGACAATTCCTACATACTGTTCACCTTTTGTATCTGCGATGAGTGCCTGTCCTGCGATAAAGCCTGAATAGTAATTGTCCGTCCCTACATACACTTGACGCTTGCTCCCCTCTGCATCTGTATCGACGGTGACAACATCAATGCCTTTTTCCCTCGCCTTCTGAAAAAGCGGTTTGTATTTCTTCGCATCAAGTCCCTGCGTCATAATGCCATCAACATGCCCAGCGATCGCCATATCAATGGTTTTCAGATGATCGTCTACATCCGCCTGTTTTGGGCCCAAATATTCTAGATACACGTGATGAACGTCTGCCGCATCCGCAGCTCCCTTTTGTACAAGCTGCCAATATTCGTTATCAAGTTCCTCCGGTACAAGGACAAAATGGTATTGATACGTTGACTCCGCTTTTTCGGAAACGCTTTCAATTTTAAATAAATCTTGACCTAATAACGTTAAGAAGATGACAGATACCACACAAAATGTGAAAAATGCGCCCATTCCAATCCACTTAGATAATCTCACCGTGTCCTCCTCCTTCCCACTATTTCCGCATAAAAAAAAGAGCTGCTTATAAGCATACTCTCTCAACCTCTATAATTCCTTTGTCATAAATAAACTGTTTGGATCTTCTTGATATGTACCAAAAGGCGGACAATACTGAAATCCAGCGCTCTCATATAGTTTTCTTGCTGGTTCAAAGAAAGCCATTGCCCCTGTCTCTAAGCTGACACGTGTATACCCGCGCCGTTTTGCCTCTTGGAGAAGATGATTCAGCATATACCTCGCTACACCTTTTCGCATATGGAGGGCTGCGGTTCTCATCGATTTGATTTCCCCATGTTCACTTGACAGTTCCTTTAACGCTCCGCAGCCAAGAAGCTCCTCTCCATCTCGCACACTCCACACGGTGACATCCTGTTTTTTTAAATCAGTTAATGGAAGGGCATGAATGCTTTCTGGCGGCGAATGCTCCTTCATCTCTTCTATATGTGCGGTGATCAGCTGGTCAATTCGTCCATCTGTAAGTTCATCTTGTAGAATGTACATTTTCAATCACTCCTTCACGAACATTGTACGTGAAGAGTTGAATGTTTACCTTCTGTTATGTCAGATAAACGAACAAACAACCGGCATCAACGAGCCAGTTGTTTGTTCGTTTGACAAGTATTTATGAAGAAAGAACTGCTTGTAATTCCTCTGCTGTACTGCTTTCAAGCTGACTTCCGACACCGACAGCCACCGCACCTGCTTTGAGCCACTTTGGAACATCAGCTGGATGAATGCCGCCCGTAGGGATAAATTCAATCTCTGGAAATGGACCTTGCAGGTTTTTCATATAGGATAAACCGAAGGAGCCGCTTGGAAAAAGCTTGAGCAAGCAGTAGCCATCTGCTTTCGCCTGCATGATTTCACTTGGGGTGAGGACACCTGGTACATAGAGTGTGTCGTAAAATGAGAGATGTTCACCAATCATAGGAAGATATCCTGGGCTAACGATAAACTGTGAGCCTGCCTCAATGGCTGATTGTGCCTGCTCCAGCGTCGTAATTGTTCCCGCTCCTACAATGAGGTCCTGCTCCTGCTGGAAGGATGCGATGATGCGTTCAGCATTTGGCGTAGTATACGTTACTTCAATGGCACGAACCCCTTTTTTCTTTAAACGCTCAATCATTTCAATGCCTTCTGCTTCACTACCTGCTCTTACCACTGCAATTAATTTACAAGACGCTAGCTGCTTTTTAACGCTCAAACTTGCTGACTTTTCCATATCTCTCATCCCCTTTCATGTACTCCCGCCTTTGATATCGCTTGGCTTCTTTCATAAAAGCCTGAAGCTCCTTCCGGGTAGGCAGTCCGTCCTTATCGCCAGGTGACATCACTGCAAGTGCACCGACCGCATTGCCTCTTGTCACAGATTTTTCATCTGATAAGCCGTCAAGCAAGCCGCTGATGACCCCCACTGCAAATCCATCACCAGCTCCAACTGTGTCTACGACATCCTGCACATAAAATCCATTCACAATCCCCTGACCGGCTGCACTTTTATAAAAGGCACCTTCTGCCCCTAGCTTAATGACCACTAGCTTGACACCTTTTTGCAAATAAACATCTGCAATCTCTTCTGGCTCGTGACAACCCGTGAGCCTTTGCCCTTCTGCAAGCCCTGGAAAAAACCAATCCACTTGCGAAGCGATATGATTCACCGTATGAATCATATCTTCCTCCTCTTCCCATAGCTGAAGCCGTAGGTTTGGATCAAATGAAATGGTTTTGCCCGCTTCCTTCATTTCTTGAAGAGCACGAAAAGAAAACGTTCTCATTTCACTGGATAGGGCAGGCGGAATACCAGTCATATGAAGGTGGCCTGCCTGTTTGAAATAAGCGGCGGGAAAGTCGCTTGGACTCATTGTGCTCGCAGCAGATCCTTTCCGATAATACGTGACGTCAGGGTCTCCTTCCTTCACTTTTGATTTAAGTAAGATTCCCGTTTGAGATCCATCATTTGAACGGAGCACTGCACTTGTATCGACCCCTTCTTTTTGAAGCTCTTCTAAAATGAATGTGCCAAGTGAATCTGCTCCGACTTTGCTCATCCATCCCACATGAAAGCCCAGCCTCGCCAAGCCGACAGCCACGTTACTCTCTGCACCAGCAAGCGCCTTTTGAAATGTATGCACTTGATGAAGCTCTCCAACTTCTTTTGCATAAAACATCGCCATTGATTCCCCAAATGTGACCGCATCCAACGCTTTCACTCATTTCTCCCCTTTCTTGGTACCGGTTTCAAATCAGTTGAAAAAGAGAGAGCATGCACGTATGTATACTCTTCTCTGCCTCTCATTTATAAAGATTTCCTCATAATGATTTCTCCATCAAGCTGAATCGTTTGGGGCGCACTTTCATCCCCTTCTAGCCGCGTCTTGATTTTTTGCATGGCTGCTTTCCCCATTTCATGAGATGGCTGGGCAACCGTTGTGATTCCAGGTCCAATCAGCTTATACCATTCTGTATCATCAAACCCTGCAATGCCTATCTCTTTAGGAATCTTCACCCCAAGCTCTACAAGTTCACTAATCAGCTTCAGCATGAGTAATCCATTACCGGCTAAAATCGCTTTTTTCTGTTCGTTTGATTGTAAAAAACGGACAATCTCTTCGCGCATTTGTTCCTTTTGCTTTAAATCAATCTCTGCAATGATCGGCTTCTTCTGTTTACTCAAAGCTGTCTGTTCATATGCTTCCTTTCGTTCTTCACGAGGGCTGATTCCATCGACAGGCTCAGTAAAGAAAGCGATATGATCATAGCCTTTCTCATACATTTGTTGAAGCAGCCGGATGGTGATATCACGGTTATTCGTGGTCACTGTGTCGACTTTCAGTTCAGGCAGCTTCCGGTCCACAAGAACAATCGGCACACCATTTTTCTGAAAATCCTCCAGAATGTCATTGTTCTGTCCTGTCGTATTGATGATGAGCCCTTCAATATAATGTGCATTCAGCTTTAGGAGCATTTCCCGTTCTTTTTCTGGACGATTATCTGTGTTGCACACCATAATGCTGTATCCATATTCATCACAAATCTCTTCGACCCCGCGAAGTGTTGCCACAGAGAATGGATTCGTAATGTCGGCTACAATAAACCCAATGACCTTGCTTTTTCTGACTTTCAATCCTTGAGCAAGCTGACTCGGACGATAATGGAGTTCCTCAATGGCTTTCTTGATTTTTTTTACCTTTTCTGAAGAAATTTCATTTGTTCTGCCATTGATATATCTGGATACAGTTGATTTTGAGACCCCTGCATAAGCTGCAACTTCATTAATGGTGACTTTCGTTTGCTTTTTCTCTTTCATTCAAAAAAACTCCCACAATTGATCTTCTCATTTGGTTCGAAACCGATTTCAAATAAACTTAAAAAAAGCATATCATAATTGAATGCATTTCAGAAGATTTTTTTGCATGATGATGGCAAAAATTTGTCTAACCAGAGAAAAAGAAAGCGATTTCAAATTAACGGTTGACGGCGCTCTCTTTTTCCTCTAGAATTTTCCTTGAAACCGATACCAAATAAATATCAATATTTGTTTCAGATGGAAAGGGAGGCTTATCCAAATGGAAAATCGTTATGCTGTACATCCTGAGCAGGTCAAACGTTTTACAACAGAGGAACTTCGTCGTCATTTTCATATTCCTACGCTGTTTGTCAGTGGTGAATTAAAGCTCTATTACTCGCATGAGGACCGCGTGGTGATTGGCGGAGCCATGCCGGCAGCAGAGCCGATCACACTAGATGCCGGAGACTTTTTACGGACGGAGTATTTTCTTGAAAGACGAGAAATCGGGATTGTAAATGTCGGCGGACAAGGAACGGTCACTGTTGATGGTGAGGCCTTTGTGCTGGAGCATAAAGATTTCTTATATATTGGTCTTGGTCACGAAGATGTACAGTTCGCTAGTTCATCAGGCGAGCAGGCCAAGTTCTATTTAGTATCAGCCACGGCTCACAGGGCGTATCCTACGCAAAAAGCAGCCATCGCTGAATTAACACCAAACCACTTAGGGGAAGCAGCTGCTTCCAACGTTCGAAACCTGTATCAAGTCATCCATGCAGACGGCATCCAAAGCTGTCAGCTCATGATGGGCATCACTCAGCTTGAAACCAATAACACATGGAACACGATGCCCGCTCACATTCATGATCGCCGGATGGAAGTGTACTTATATCTTGATATCGAAGAGGATGCACGGGTCTTTCATTTTATGGGGGAGCCATCTGAAACAAGACATCTTGTTGTGGGAAATGAGGAAGCAGTCATTTCACCTGCCTGGTCCATTCATTCAGGCTCAGGTACAGCGAATTACTCATTTATTTGGGCAATGGCGGGAGAAAACTATACATTCAAAGATATGGACTTTGTTCCAATGGATCAGCTGAGGTAACGAAAGTGATGACAACTTCATATGCAGCGTCCCTCTTTTCCCTTGAAGGAAAAACAGCCCTTGTGACAGGCCCTGGAACCGGTATTGGGCAAGGCATTGCCGTGGCGCTTGCCAAATCAGGAGCAGATATCATCGGCACATATCACCATACACCGCTTGAAGAAACAAAGGCACTTGTCGAACAGGCAGGCCGATCATTTCATGCGGTTCAGGTTGACTTTTCTAACCCTCAGTCTGCAAAACAGGCTGTCGACGCCATATTAAAGAAGCATACGATTGATATTTTAATCAATAATGCTGGAACAATCAAAAGAGAGCAGGCGGCTCACTATTCAGAGGAAGATTGGCATACGGTCATGGATGTGAATATCAACAGTCTCTTTTTCCTCACACAAAAGATTGGACAGCAGATGCTGAAAAATGGGCAAGGGAAAATCGTCAATATCGCCTCCCTTCTATCGTTTCAAGGCGGCGTCTTTGTCCCTGCTTATACAGCAAGTAAGCATGCTGTCGCAGGGCTGACGAAAGCTTTTGCCAACGAATGGGCGAGCCAGCATATTCAAGTGAATGCGATTGCGCCTGGGTATATTGCGACCAATAACACACAAGCCATTCGTGACGACGAAAATCGAAATGAAGAGATTCTGAAACGAATTCCAGCCGGGCGCTGGGGAAAACCTGAGGATCTAGCCGGTGCGGCTGTTTTCCTTAGCTCACCAGCTTCTGATTATATGAACGGCCACATTTTAGCTGTTGATGGCGGCTGGCTTGCAAGATAAATATACGAGAGAATTCCTATTAGGGGATTCTCTTTTTTCTATTTGCATAATTCTCCACCTTCCGAGTCACTCTATAAAAAACATGTGATGAGGGTGAGGTATTATGAAAAGTCGTATTGAACAAGATATAGCGTCCGTCATTAAGCGTGTCAAAAGCTTTGCCGGAAGAAGTGATGATATCGTGTTCCACTCTTTTTCATTTGGTCCTTCCACTATTTCTGCATGTCTCGTGTACGTTGAAGGACTCACAGAATTTGAGATGCTTTCTAAGCAAATCATTTCACCTATGCAAAAGGAACTCGACATCACCGAGGTTGGTTCTGCTACACTTTCCTCCCTTTCAAAAACGTTCTTTGGCATTCAAAGTGATGTGCTGGATGATATGAACCTTGCCATCGAGCAGTTATATAGCGGCAGGGCTATTTTATTTGTAGATGGAGCGGCTCAAGCGCTTGCGCTCCATACGAATCTTTTTCAATTTAGAGAAGTAGAAGAGCCGCAATCTGAAGTTCTTGTAAGAGGACCGCGGATCGGATTTATTGAGAATCTTGAAAAAAACACGGCTTTACTCCGTGAGCGGGCAAACGATCCTCACCTTGTGATTCAAAAGGTGAGTATAGGTACTCGAAATAAAAAATCCGCTGCTCTTGTGTATGTTCGTGATATTGCTGATCCTAAACTAGTAGAAGATGTGCTATCACGCATGACCGAAATCAAGATGGATGATATCCCTGAAACCGGCTATATTGAACAGCTGATTGAGGACAGTCACATCTCCATTTTTCCACAGATTCAAAACACAGAACGTCCTGACCGGGTGATAGCATCTGTGCTTGAAGGAAAAGTCTCCATTTTGCTCGATGGGACTCCTTTTGCCCTTATTTTACCTATGACACTTACAGCTTTAATGCAATCTCCGGAAGATTATTATCAGAGGTGGACAAGCGCGACTCTTTTGCGTTTACTTCGTTATATTGCCGTGCTCCTCACGATTTTTTTACCCGGGCTTTACATTGCACTTGTCTCTTATCATCCCGGTTTATTACCGACAAGAATGGCACTCACCATCGCAGGCAGCAGGCAGAATGTTCCCTTCCCTCCTGTTGTCGAAGCCATTCTCATGTCTTTTACGATAGAGCTGCTGCGTGAAGCTGGACTACGGCTTCCAAGAGCCATCGGACAGACAATTGGGCTCATTGGCGGCGTAATTATTGGTCAAGCAGCTGTCCAAGCCAATATCGTCAGTGCCTTAATGGTGATTATTGTGTCACTGACTGCATTGGCTGACTTCACGGCACCGTCATATGACTTTAGTTTTCCACTGCGTATTTTGCGGTTTATGGCGATATTTAGTTCAGCATTGTTTGGATTATACGGCTTAATCATGTGTTATTTATTTGTGCTTTGTCACTTGATGCAATTAAAGACCTTTGGTTTTGACTATTTCACACCAGTGTTGTCTTCACCGTTTTCAGATCTAAAGGATACGTACGTTCGTTTACCAATCGGGCTATTTAAATCCAGACCAAAAACAGCAAAAATAAAAAATCTCAAAAGACAAGGAGATTAAACGATGTACAGACCTGAAAGGCTATCATTGTTACAAGTCACCATCCTCTGCAGCTCTACAATGATAGGCGCTGGAATTTTAACCATTCCACGCAGTTCTGCCAATTCAGGATACCCTGATGGCTGGATCATTGTATTAATACAGGGAGTCATCTTTGCTTTCGTTGCTTTTTTGTTGGGGTGGATTGCCGAAAAGAATGCACCAGACACCATTTTTGAGTCAAATACAAAAGGAGCAGGGGCATTCTTCGGGACGATCTTTAATTTAATGCTGGTCGCCTATTTACTAGGCATTGTCGGCTTTGAGGCACGTGTTCTCGGCGAAGTGGTCCAGTTTTTCCTCCTGCAATCGACTCCCATGGCAGTGATTGTAATGATTTTTCTACTTGTGGCGATCTATCATTTGAAAAGCGGTATCTTTCCAGTTGTCAAAATGGTGACCTATATTTATCCAATCACCATGGTCATTTACATAGCGCTCATGCTGTTTTGTTTGAAAATATTTGATTTTGATTATTTGCGTCCTGTGATGGCGCATGGTTTTAAAGATTTTAGTAAACTGTTCTCTCAAACCTTTATTCAATTTACAGGCTTTGAAGTGATTTTGTTTGTCGTGCCACTCATTTATAAAGACAAATGGTCGAAGGCAAAATGGGCAGCTGCCATCGGCGTTGGCATTACGTCTCTCGTGTACTCCCTCACACTTTTTATTGTGATTGGCTCCATGACCGTGGGTGAAACGAAATCTCTCACCTGGCCGACGGTGTCCCTCATTCAAGCGCTTGAAATTGAAGGGGTGTTTATCGAACGATTTGATATTTTCTTACTGACGATCTGGACGTGTCAGCAGTTCATTTGTATGCTGGGATTTTTCCAGTTTGCGATTAAAGGCTGTTTCACCGTTTTTAAAACAACCAATTTAACGAGACTGTTATGGCTGCTATTTTTGATTACATCAGCCCTCTCACTTTTCCCTAAAAATATTAATGAAGTCTTTTACTATTCTACTTTACTCGGCTACGCATTGTTCGCGGTTTTAGCCATTCCTTTTATTACAGCTGCCCTGCTGATGATACGCAAAAAATGGGGAGGTCGTTCTGCATGAGAGGAAGACGTGTACTTTTATTCTTTTTATCCTGCTTTCTTTTCCTTCTATCAGCAGGCTGCTGGGACTTAAAGGATATTGAAAAACTATCGTTTGTACGCGGTGTTGGCATTGATGAACAAGATGAGAATGGAGTTAAGCTGACCTATCAAAACCTTGTACCGAAAACAGGCGGAACACAAGAAGCCGATTCTCCCGGCTATGTGAATGTCGTCTCGAAGGGAAAAAATGTGCTGGAGGCTGTCAGTAATGTCGCCTTGAAGGACCCGCCGATCTATAGTGATCACCTGAAAATCTTCTTGTTCGGCAAAACCCAGGCGGAGCATCACGATATTCAAGGAACACTCAATCATTTTATTCGAGATGATGAGGTTCGGCGCAGCAGCTATCTCCTCGTGTCACGAGGTGATGCGTCAAAAGTCATCAATCAAAAATTGAAATCACAGCAAAAGGTTCCGGTTGAACATATCTTCGAAACATCCAAAAACCGAAGCTTTAACGGGAAGATCGCACTGCCAACACGTATTGGCCGGGCATCTGATTATTTTCAGATGGGC
This sequence comes from Bacillus sp. FSL M8-0350, assembly GCF_038593345.1. Classification (NCBI taxonomy): domain Bacteria; kingdom Bacillati; phylum Bacillota; class Bacilli; order Caryophanales; family Bacillaceae; genus Bacillus; species Bacillus sp. FSL M8-0350. Next base: position 3,380,479 of record NZ_CP151985.1, read on the forward strand.
ATTAGCTTCCTTGTACAAAGTGTAGATGCGGTAGACGGTGAACTTATTTATGATGGGGCAGGTATCATTCACGGAAAAACAAGAAAGCTGATCGGTTTCATCTCTGCACAGGATGTACAATATTTAAACTGGGTGATGGACCGTATCTCAGGCGGCGTTGTACCTGCCACCTATAAAGGCTTTCCGATTACGTATGAAATTAAGAAAGCCAAAACCAAGATTGAACCCTACCTGAAAGACGGAAAGGTTTCATTTAACGTTAGTGTACAAACAAATGGAAAATTGTCAGAGGATCAATATCCCCCGGAAAACTCATACGATGAACAGTACATTAAACGATTTGAGAAGATTTTTTCTCATAAAATTAAAGAGCGCATACAAAAAACGGTCAGTCATATGCAACATGAAGTAGGTGTTGATCCTATTTTTTTTAGCCGGCAGTTTCGTATTAAGTATCCTGAATATTGGGATCAGCATCGAGATGAATGGGACAAACTATTTCAAGAAGCAGACATAACGTATGACATCAAAGTGAGCATCTTGAACTTTGGTGCAGAAGGTGCAACGAAAAGCTTCAAATGGTAATACAAAAAGGCGGTTATCCCAAAAGAGAGCCGCCTTTTTTACGTACGACAATGAGAAGCTGATACAAAGACACTTGATCAGACAACGCTTTTGTTTGAAAGCCAAGTGATGCTCCTATCCTCGCCACCTCGTCAAAAAACAATTGGACGTTTTGATCAATCTGTACATTGATCCGCTGCTCGATCACGCGTTCAAATAATTGGTCTGGGAAAAGCGCACGCATGGTGTTTGGTGTGAAAAACCGTATATGGGTTCGGTCTAAGATTCCTACATCTTGATAAGTAAAATCACCTGTCATTAAAGGAAGAAGCACCTCTGCATGCATCATGTTAGGCAGGCAGCAAATGATGACGCCGCCTGGCTTTAAAGAGGCGTGCGCTTGCTCAATGATGTGCCAAGGATCTGACACATGCTCTAAAACATCCGAAAAAATGACCGCATCAAAAAAGGCCTCTTTTTCTGACCATGGGTATTCATCTGCATTTGCCTCGATGACTTCTTCATAATACGCCTTTGCGACCGCTGCTTTTAATGTATCTGCCTCTACCCCGTACATGTGTACAGACTGCCGATTCATCAGTTCAAGCCCAGTTGCGCCAGCTCCGCACCCAACATCCAGCACGTGTGCAGCGTCCTCAGGGAGTAATTCCGCAAAATACGGATGAGGAGTGATCAAATTTAGATCTATGCCCCACTTATCTAAAAATCGAAGTCTATTCTCAGTAAACAGTGTAGAGATGTTCGTATCTTGATTGGCATTGAAGGTAGCATGACCATGATGATGCACAAAGGAATCATGCACAATTTGCAGCTGATATCCTTTTAATAATGACCGCAAACATAGATCGTCATCCTCAAATGATCCATATACAAACCGCTCATCAAATAATCCCACATCCTCGATCAGCTTTCTTTTCACGAGCAAGCAAAACCCTACAAGCCGGTGCACATAAGTTCTCTGACCTTTTCTCTTAGACGTATACTCCTTAGCAAAGGCTGGGAGCTCCTTCACATCTGTATACGATGGCTGGACCATCTGAGGGCCGCTTACATAATTAGAGACGGGCCCCACCATCCCAATCTGTTCTGAAGCCAATAGCGCCTCTTTTAATGGAGGAAGCCAATTTTCCGTCACGATCGTGTCATTATTTAAAAAGAGAATGCTGTCTCCTGAAGCTTTTTTTGCCCCTTGATTACATCCCTTTGCAAAACCTTCATTCTCTTCATTATCAATGAAAATCACATCATCCAGCTCTCTTACATATTCCTTCGTGCCATCAGTTGACGCATTATCGACGACGATGAGTTCATATTGGCCGCTGTTCGTATGCTGTTTAATGCTCTCGATACATGTTTTCGTCAAATGCAGTTCATTGTACGTCAGCATGACAATGCTTGTTTTCCCTTTCATCTCATTTCCACCTTTCACCCGCCTGTTCCATATGTATGTGATAGGCAGCACGTTCAGAAGATGAGGGAATGTCCTTTCTTGATTAAACGTTTGTTTAACATAGAAAAACCAGCTGCACACGGCAGCTGGCCATCGTTCATACCGTTTTTCCTTCGCCACTTGTGACGGCACGATTTCTCTTTTTTAAATCTTCTTCAATTTCTTCAAGACTTTTCCCCTTCGTTTCGGTCACCAAGTATTTTACAAATAAGAAGGCGACTACGCCAATGACCGCATAAATGAGGAAGAGATTACTGATGCCAATCGCGCTTAATAAAGCTGGGAATGTCAGCGAGATGATTAAATTTCCTGTATGAAGAAGGAAGGTCGAGACACCTGTACCGATTCCCCTGACATGTACTGGGAACAGCTCTGGAAGCATCACCCAAACGACAGGACCCCAGCTGACAGCAAAGATGACGATAAAGAGACCCAAACAAATAACGGTTGTCCATCCTGCTGCTGTTGATCCTTCAAAAAATCGGTTGACCACTGACAGGACAATTAAACTAAGGACCATTCCTGCATTCCCAAATAGGAGCAGCGCTTTACGCCCTACACGGTCAATGATTTTAATGGCAACAAACGTCATGATGACATTCACTGCACCAATTCCGACAGTTCCTAAAATCGCTGCTGAATTCCCAAAGCCAACACTTGTGAATGTTTTTGGTGCATAGTAAATGATCGTATTTGTACCGATAAACTGCTGCAGAAAGGCAAGGCCGACACCAGCAATCAATGCTGGGCGTACCCATGGCTCAAATAATTCCTTAAAACCGCCTTTCTCTTCACTTTCCGCCTTTTGAATATCTGAAATTTCTTCTGCCACTTCTTGCTTACTTTTTCTGAGTTTAGATAATATCTCCTTCGCACGGTCAGCCTGTCCGTGGACAAACAGCCAGCGGGGACTTTCCGGCATAAACAAAATCCCGAATAATAAAAGAACAGAAGGAACAACCGCAATTCCAAGCATCAAGCGCCATGCCTCTGCATCCGCTAAAGCGTAGTTCACAATATAGGCAAGAAGAATACCAAATGTGATCATGAGCTGGTTTAAAGAGGACAGTGCCCCTCGTGATTCCTTTGGCGCAAGTTCAGATAAATATAATGGAACAATCGTTGTCGAGCACCCGACAGCGAGCCCTAGTACAATTCGGAATAAGATCATCACTTCCGTATTCGGGGCGAGAGCTGTACCAAATCCACCGATAATAAACAAAATAGCTGCGGCGATGATGGCTTTTTTCCGCCCAAATTGGTCTGTCAGCTTTCCAGAAAGAGAGGAACCAAGCATCGCCCCGATTAAAATCGAGCTGACGACAAGCCCCTCTGTAAACGCATTTAAACCTAAATCTTCTTTCATAAATAAGATGGCGCCAGAGATGACACCTGTATCATAGCCATATAAGGCACCGCCAAGGGCGCCGAAGAAATAAAGCCATCCATTCCGATTTTTCATATACATAACCCCACTTTTGTCTCTGTACTCTATGAAAAGTCATTTTCCTCACTTCCTGTCATTTCAAACATTTCGATGTTTTATGACAAATATATTTCATTTGTGTATCTTTGAAACTTTTTACGAGAAGGAAACGTCAATTAAGCGTTAGTGAAAAAAATGTCGCACTATATCCCGTTTTAAGGTATATTTGTTTTAGTTTGTAAGCAGAAAGAAGGACATCTTTACTATAAAATCATAGCGAGGGTTTAAAATATATGGATCAATCACGAAGTAAACGCAAAGGAAAAAAGCGTTTAAAACCATGGGTGAAAGTCACTCTTTTTATCATTAGTATTCTTTTACTGACAACGGCTTCAGTCACAGGCTATGCCTACTATAAAATAACCAATGCTGCTAAAAAGGCTCAAGTATCTCTTGATCGCGGCGCACAATCTGTGAAACGAATTGAAGCATTCGATCCAGGAAAAGACAGTTTTTCTGTCTTGCTGCTTGGAATTGACAGCAGACCGGGCGAAACAGTGAAACAAGCACGAAGTGACGCAATGGTTTTGGCAACCATTAACCGCACAAATAAAACCGTTAAATTATTAAGCATTCCTAGGGACTCATACGTTAATATTCCAGGCCACGGTTTTGATAAAATTACTCACGCACACGCATTTGGCGGTGCAGATTTAACAGTGAGCACAGTTGAAGATTTACTAGATATTCCGGTCGATTTTGTCATTCAAAGTAATTTCGTAGCGTTTAAAGAAATCGTCAACGAATTAAACGGTGTTCCTATTAACATCAAGGATGAGTATCTTGTGAAACAGATTAAAAAGGATACAAAAGGCAAGGTTGTGCTTCAAACTGGAACTCATACACTAGATGGTGATCAAGCGCTCGCATATGTGAGAACAAGAAAAGCAGATAGTGATTTAATGCGTGGACAGCGTCAAATGGAAGTGTTAAAAGCCATTTTTGATAAATCAAAATCATTAACATCTATTCCGTCATACGACAATATCATTGATACTCTCGGCGATAATGTGTCTACCACCCTTTCAATGAAGGAGTTAGTCGGTCTTTTCCCGCTTCTGACATCATTGAAATCGGTTGATACCATTCAGCTTAAAGGATCTGATTACCAGCCAAACGGCGTTTATTATTTCCAATTGGATCAAAACCAGCTGAACGAAGTGAAAACTGAATTGAAGAAGCAGCTTGAATTATCATAAATAAAAGCGTCCCTAAGGGGCGCTTTTTCTTATTTCCTTGATCATTCACTCATTTTTGTTTAGCCTTGATAAAGAGGAATCAACCTTCCTTTTTTATGAGAATGAAGAAAATCGTACATACTTTGAAGAGGCTATTGCATGAATGAAGGAGGATTTGACAGCGATGAAAAAAATGATTGCGATTGATTTAGACGGTACACTCTTAAATACAAAAAGTGAAATATCCGCTCAAAACCGTGAGGCATTGATTCGTGCAAAGGAAGCTGGATATATTGTGACCATCTGTACAGGGCGGGCAACTTTTGATGTAAAGGAGCTGCTTGGTGATTTGGACATCCCCATTATTGCGGCAAACGGCGGGACTGTCCATACAGAAGGATACGAGCTCTTCAGCCGTATCACATTGGACCAAGAAGCGGGCAAGCGGGCTGCAAAGGCATTAGTGGAACGAAACATTTACTTTGAAGTCTATACAGATGATGCTCTCCTCTCTCCTTTTGATGGAAAAGAGAAGCTGAAAGCAGAATTTGATCTGATCAAAAGCGCAAACCCAAATGAGGATCTCGCTGATCTATGGGAAGGAGCCATGACGCAATTTAAACAATTTGGCATCAAACCAGTAGATGATATCCGTGAGATTTTTGAGTCGAACGAACCGACCTATAAATTACTCTGCTTCTCTTTTGATATGAACAAACTGAACGAAGCACGAAATCTTCTGGCAGAGATGCCCGAGCTTTCATTGACCTCGTCTGGAAAGCATATTATTGAGGTGCTGCCAAAAGAGTCTGGAAAAGGACATGCCCTGAAAAAGCTCGCAGCCCATTATGGTGTAGACCGCTCACATATTTATGCAATTGGTGACAGCCCAAACGACCTTTCTATGTTTGAAGAAGCAGGCCACCGCATTGCAATGGGGAATGCTGTTGATGTCATTAAAGAAAAGAGCACCTTCATCACAAAAGGAAATCATGAAGACGGTGTCGCTTATTTTATTGATCTTCTTTTACAAAATCAATTCCATGAAAAAAAGACGCTTGTCTGATCAGCGCCTATAGAGAAGTTCAGAAGTCCGATACAAGTATTGATCGGGCTTTTTCTTTATTTTTTGATTCTAACAGCCGTTTCATATTTGTCCTTCCAGTACGTACTTGTTTTCATATTGGTTAAGACAACACCGTTTGAGACAGTCACATGAATGACTTGATTGGATCCTGCATATATCGCCGGCATCAATGATGTTCCGCTGAAGAAGACAAGATCTCCCGGCTGAAGTTCAGAACGTTTCACAGGTGTACCTGCTTTGACTTGACCTGATGCATAGCGGGGCAGCTCAATGCCAAGCACTTCTTGATACACGTACTGCGTGAACCCTGCTGTATCAAATCCTTCCTTTGGGTTCGTACCGCCTTTGACATAAGGGACTTCACCAATATACGTAGCGGCTTTTGATACGATAGGGTCCTCTTTCGCAAGCTCCAGATCTGTTAACCGTTTTGCACCTGTCCATTTCTCGCGCCAATACGATTCAGACAAATAAGAAATTGTCACACTTTCAGAACGGCTCGCATGAATAAAGCGGTCGCCTCCAATATACATACCTACATGAGAAATTCCGGGCTTATATGTGTTGCTAAAAAAGACAAAATCCCCAGGGCGGATATCGTCTAATGCCACTTTTTCTCCAACGATCCACTGCTGTTCAGCACTTCGAGGTAAATAGATTCCAAGTGATTTTTCAAATAAATACTGTAAAAATCCTGAGCAGTCGAATCCAGTCTTTGGATCTGCTCCTCCAAATTCATAAGGAATTCCTAAATAGGTCAGCGCATCTTTCACAAGAGGATCATCAGAAATTTCTTGTGTGCCGGGCAGGCGTTTGACCGCATAAAATCGGTCTGTCCAATATTTGCTTTTGCTGACATCTGTTTTCACCACACCTTGACTAAGCGTGATGTGGATGACCTGATTGTTCCCCGCGTACAACGCCACATGTGTTGGGATATCCTTTGTTTCTTCAAGGCTTCGGAAATACACAAGGTCACCGGGCTGCGCTTTATCCCATGATACCTTTTTTCCAATCTGATATTGGTCGATGACCTTCCGCGGCAAATCAAATGTTTCGGATGTCTTGTACACATATTGAATAAACCCAGATGCATCAAAGCCCGTTTTTGGATCGGTTCCTCCTTTATGATAAGGTGTTCCAATCAGCTTTTCCGCTTGCTCCAAAAGAGATGGTGTTTGAGCAGATACCGCTGATTGAGACATGAACATCAGCCCTACAAGCGCACACCCTCCTATCAATATTCCTTTCCATTTCATGATCTTTTCCCTCCAATCTTCTATAGTTTCGGCATGACACCTTTCATTTTACACCCTTTTTCGACAAAAAAAGAGCACGCGATGTGCGTGCCCTTTATCCTTTTTAGGTTATTTACCTGCTTCCGCTTTTGACTGCTTTTGCTGTTCAATTTTCTGCATTTCAACCGAAATCTTTTGTTTTTCGTGATCTGTCAGACTGTCACTAAATTTAAAAGCAGACATAAAGACAAAGACTAAAATTAACGCAACAAACGGCCAGCTTGCTTTTAGGAATTTCATTTCTTCTCTTTCCCTCCGTTTTCTTTTAAGTTTTTAACTTTATCAGCGTGATCTACTTCAAAGAAAATGTGTCCGTCTTTTTCTTTCCAATCCGCATTCGTTCCATTGGTCAGCATACGGATAATGGCTTTTGATTCTAGAGATCCTGCTTTTACTGGAGCAGGTGTTGCTTCTTTGATGTACATTGGGACAACTTCAAATGTCGCTTTTCCATCTTCATTCAGATGATACTGAACAAGTGCAGAATCACGTGTTCTTGACCAGCCTTGGTCAAAAATAAAGTTGCCTAGGCTATAGAAAATCGCTGTTCCGTTATAGACTTCCATTGGTTCAAGGACGTGCGGATGAGCACCGATAATGATATCAGCTCCGGCCTTAGACATCGCTCTTGCCAATTCTCTTTGTCTGTCGTTTACTTCATTGTTGTACTCCTGTCCCCAGTGAGCATGAACAACGACGAGATCTGCCTTTTCAGCAGCCTGCGAAATCATCGGAATAAAGATAGATGGATCGGCTGGCAGAATACCCGCCTGGCGATTCGTTGCTTTGAAATCTTTCCCATACACATCTGTAAAACCAAGTGTAGCAATTTTGACACCATTTACTTCTTTGTACGAAATGTTCTGCTTCGCATCTTGGAGGTTACGACCTGCACCTGTATAATCCATGCCATTTTGTTCAAAGGCATTGATCGTGTTGTTCAGCCCTTTTTCACCATAGTCTGCCGCATGGTTATTCGCAAAGTTTAAGACAGAGAAATTTAAATCCTTCAACGCTTGGACAGAATCTTCATCTGTTTTTAAATGAATATTCTTTTGGGCTGCCTGTTCCTTATCTGATGCAACAGGATGCTCAAAGTTACCTGTCACATAATCTGACACATCAAAATATGGCTTGGCATAACGAAAGAGATGCTCTTTTCCATAGCGTTCTGTTACTTTCTCTACGTTTCTTCCAAACATAATGTCACCGACAAACGAAGCGGTCAGGATGTTTTCTGGATTTTTTTGTACAGTTGGCACTTGTGCTTTCCCGATAAACGTAAATAGAAATGTACAAGCAATGACGATCGGTAAAGCAATGAGTACGTGTTTATTCGTCTTTTTCTTTTGATTCTTTGTGATTTTCAGCAGCTTTTCCTGAAAGCTCAATTTTTTATTCATCATTGGACACACCTTATCTTAAAATAGATAGTAAACATACATGATGGCAAATGTTGCACCACTTAGAAGTAACGTGCTTCCAAGGGTAATCGTAAGTCCTTGCTTTTGAATTGTATTTGCAATCAATCCAGGGACGATGATTCCAATTCCGCGGAATTCTGCTATTTCAAATGGGACCACTGGATAGAAGAAATCAAATATCAGCTTTAAGGCAATCCCTGTAATCAGCATCGCAGCAAACTTTCTGCGTCCGTATAAAATCATGAATTTTGATAAGCCAAAGCGAACGATCACATACGTAAGCAAGCTGACAGATAAGACGATTAAAATGAAGACTGGCTGGTTAAATACGAGCGCCAGATAACCCGGGACAACAAGTCCAGCCGGTACGATTCCTGTTTTTTCTGCAAAGATTAAACTAAGTAGAACACCTAAAATTAACGAGATATAAAGATCTGATCCGAACATTTTCTATATTTCCTCCTAGCTGACAAGCTGCTTAATTTTGTATTCTTGAATTTTTTCGATTAACGGTTCAGCGGCACCATGGATATTGCCGACTCCATAAACCACTCGATTATGAAGCTTTTTCTCAAGCATATTCATAATTTCTTCTGTAGATTGATATTCAAGGTTGTGTAAGTGGTCAGCCGGAATTTTCCCTTCCTCATATGCCTTCACAATTGGATCAGTTGTTTCACCAATTAAGACAAGGTCACTTGCTTCAATATATGGAAGTACATCCTCCGCAAACTGGATCGTTCTATCTACCCGATCCGCACGGCAGTTCATAATAATAATCGGTTCATCTGTTGGATATCCAATTTCTTTCACACGCTTCCAAATGTTCAATGTAGATGCTGCGTCATTTGCCGCAAATCCATTTACAAAGTGTCCAGGTGTTTTCGCGTCCATTAATGGGAGAATTCTCATCGCTCCTGGATCAGGCGGCGCATTTAACATTCCTCTGAATGCCGTATCTTCATCAATCCCTAATGCTTGGGCAACACCAAGTGCAAGTGAAGCATTATCTGGGAAAACCATGTACTCAAATTTCCGCAAAAACTCATCGGAAATCTTGGAATTATCCGCAACAATGACTTCTGTGTTGCGTTTTTTCGCAATCTCTTTAAAGAAATCTGTATATTCACTATCCGTAATAACCAAGTGTCCATTGTAAGGAATTGTCGCTGTAAAGGCTTCTGCTATTTCATCAAGTGTCGGCCCCATAACGTCCATATGGTCTTCAAGAACGTTTACGATCACGCCAATATTTGCTTGAAGCAGCTCTTCCTGAAAGATAATTTGGTAATCTGGATTTACCGCCATACATTCACTGACGATGGCATTTGCTCCTCTTTCAACTGTTTCTCTCATAACTTCTTTCTGCTCTCCGATATTCGGTCCTTGCGGTTTCCTTTTAATCGGTTTCTCCTCTGGCGTATCCCAATAAATCATTCTTGCATCCGTTCCCGTTGTTTTACCGACAGTTTTATAACCTGCCTCCATTAAGATACCGGTTGTCAATCTTGTGACGGTAGACTTTCCGCGAATACCATTAATATTGACGCGCACCGGCAGGGCATCGATATTTTTCTGATGACGCTTCTTTTCAATAAAGCCAATCCCTAACATGATGACACAGGCTATAACGATTAACCACATCGCTATCTACATCTCCTTTTTTTATGAGTGTGATATGTAAATTCAATCAACAGTATATCTGTTCAGCATAAAATCACAATCGGTATTATGTAACATAATCTTTCACTTCCTCGTATGCCAAATTCCTCTAATCAGAAGGCTTTTTTGCCTACCCATCCTTTAAATGAAAAGGCCAAAAGGCGGACAAAAATCAATCTGAATTTCTGCTGAATTCATAAGAAAGCGTTACCATCAATGATCCGAAAATCTTTTGTCCTTTTCTCCCTAAATTTTTTGACAATTATTAAGATGTATTTTGAATCAATGTTTTAAAGCCCGCTCTTCTCAATAACATCAGTCATATCAGCGCTTTAAATAAATAGTGCGTGTTTTGGAATGTTTTATATTTTTGAACGAACAGGTTAGAAAGTCATCCTCATTGGTCAGATTGCTATGTGTTGGCCTATGACAAAGGTCACCTCTAAAAAAATCAAGTCATCTGCTTATTTTTAGGTCACGAAAAATTGGGATAAGATGTAAAAATTTTGATCATTTCGGTGTACCTTCTCTTTACGAGATTCGCACCTTATGACCTAAACAATGAAACATTATTCATTTGTTTTTATCAAGATTCATCATTTCTTAACATTTTTAATGTGAATTTAGTTGAAAGTTGTCAGCTTATGTCATGCTTTCCCCAAAGGAGACGAATAAAATCCGCTTCTCCGCTTACACTATGGGTAAAAAATCTGTGAGAGGAGGCTAAAGATGCCAAACACCAATGAGCAGACACGCCTGCATTTTTTATCAGGCAGCTTCGAGGAAAAAATCCGTATCCTAAAAAAAACATTTCAGCAAAGCGGCGATTTTGAATATCGAGAGTTAATGGTGAATGAAACAAAATCTGTGCTGTTCTTTATTAAAACAAGAATTGATGAAGGCAAATTAAATGATTTCATTATCGGTAACTTATTAGGCTCTCCTGGAAAGCAGAATTATATAAAGTCTCTTAGCACACTTGAAACAGGCGACTTGACGCTGATCACAGACAGTATTATTGCGGGAAGTATTGCCTTTCTTGATGAAAACTCCTCGCAAATCAAGCTGTTTGCTGTCGGACAGCCGCCGCTGCGCTCTATTACTGAACCGTCTTCTGAAAGTATTATCGCGGGTGCACATGATGGTTTTGTTGAAAGTCTTGATACCAATATCTACTTACTGCGTTCGCATTTAAATGATCGGAAGCTTGCCATTCAATATCATAAGGTCGGTACAAAATCGGAAACAAAGCTTGCAACGGTTTATATATCTGATATTGCCAATCAAGAAAAGGTCGAAGAAGTCAACAGACGGATTTCTTCTATTAAAGTAGACACACTGATAAGTCCTGGCTCTATCGTTGAGGCAATTGAGGAAGATTCATATTCTATTTTCCCGCAGCTGATTGATACAGAACGTCCGGACAAGGTAAGATCTGCCATTCTTGAAGGCAGAATAGTCGTACTCATGGATGGCAGTCCAATGGCCATTATTCTGCCTATCACGTTCTTTAGTTTTTTTCAGTCGCCAGATGATTATAACAGCCGCTGGATTCCTGCTACGTTTATTCGTATTCTTCGTTATCTTGCCTGCATCATCGCAGTCATATTGCCATCTTTTTATATTGCTGTTATTGCGTTTCATTATGAGGTTGTCCCAGATGAACTAGCTATTACGATGAAGAACTCTATTATTGGCATTCCCTTTCCTCCATTGATTGAGGCTATGCTGATGGAGATCACAATTGAACTTATACGTGAGGCTGGGGTGCGTCTGCCTAAACCTATCGGGCAGACCATTGGCATCGTAGGAGGTTTGGTTATTGGGGATGCGGTTGTACAAGCAGGACTTATTTCGAATGTCCAAGTGATTGTAGTCGCTGTGACGGCTGTCGCTTCATTTGTACTTCCGTCGTTTGAAATGACGTCCACCATCAGGATGCTTCGTTTCCCGCTCATGTTTATGGCATCGATGTTTGGATTTATTGGCATTTCATTTGGGCTCGCCATTATTCTCATGAATTTATGCCGCCTAGAATCACTAGGGGTGCCATATTTATCACCTGTTGCTCCATTTAACTGGCAGGACTTAAAAGATACTGTGGTTCGACTCCCAATGTGGATGTACAAAAACCGCCCTGTTTATTTAAATCCGCAAAAGAACAAACAAATTGAACAACTGAGAGGGTGGAAAAAGAAAAATGAAAAATAAAATATCTCCACCTCAAGCTGTTTTTTTTATCATCCAATCTCAAATTGGTGTTGGTATTTTAGCGCTCCCCCATTTGCTAATGAAAGACATGGGACACGATGGCTGGATGGCAATAATTGTCGCGTGTTTTTTTATCCAAATCATCAATACCATTTTTCTTTATATCATCTACAAGTATCCAGAAACGTCATTTTTCCAAGCGCTGATTGAGGTCTTTGGAAAATGGATTGGACGCGCCTTGGTCGTGCTCTATACGGTATACTTTGCCTCGGTCTGCATCGTAGTCCTTTCTATATTCACAAGGATTCTTGGCATATGGGTGCTCCCGCTCACACCAAACTGGATGATTATCCTATTACTGATGATATGCATTATCTATATCGCAAAGGAGCAAATTACAGCCATTGTGAGGTTTAACTTTATTTTGACTCCCGTTATACTCTTGCTGTCTCTTTTGATGTTCTATGCATTGAAAGGAACCAATATTGATTACCTTCTGCCTTTTTTCCAAACCGATATTTCTCAATTTCAGCTTGGATTGAAGGACGTGGTGCTGTCAATGAATGGATTTGAGATGATTTTGATCATCTCTCCACTGATGAAGGGCACCATTAAGGCACGATATAAAGTGATGACCATTTCAAATATATGCACGACGCTTTATTACCTATTTATTACATTGATTTGTTTTATGTTTTTCAGCCCAGCTGAGCTTGATGTGATTCCAAATCCTGTTTTGTATCTATTAAAAACCATTACATTCGGTGTCATTGAGCGGACGGATTTAATTTTTCTAAGCTTTTGGGTGTTTGTCATTCTAGCCGAACTGGGTAATTATCTGTACTTTTGTGCAAATGGTGTTTCCACTATGCTGAAGAAAAAAAATCACAAAAAATATGTCTACTATTACGCCATTTTGATCTATGCTGCCAGCTGTTTTCTGTCAACTGATAACTTTAGAATCCAGCGCTTTAATGACTTTACCACCGTTGCACAATATTCATTTATTTACACACTTCCGATCATGATGGCCATTATCATCTTGATCAAACACCGCAAAAAGAAGGTGAAATCACATGCATCATAGATACATTTTGATACTGCTTATGTGTGTTTCCCTCATTTTCATGCCCGGCTGCTGGGATCAAAACCTATTAAAAGACATCTCTCTTGTTTTAACTTCAGCCGTTGATCAAGGAGAAGATGACAATGCGAAATATTCAATTACCTATCGAAAGGTGCAGCAATCTCAAAGTATGCAGCAAGGGAATACTGGCAGTTATTTAACTACTGTTCTCACAACCGAGGCGCCTACTTTAAGAAAAGCACGAAGCAACTTTAGCCGGAGTGTAGACCAAAAAATTGATTTGTCGAAAATGCGGGTGCTGCTAATCGGTGATGAATTTGCCCAAAACCGGCTGCTCCCTTACTTAGATATGTTTTATCGCGATCCCAAAAGCCCTTTGCTCGCAAACTTGGCGGTGGTGCAAGGCGGGAGCTGTGTGGAATTGATCAATCAGCTGCTCAAAGAAAAACTCATTGTAAACGACTATTTAAACAACCTGATCACTTCTGCATCACACTCCTCTCAAGTTTCACCTAAAAACATTCAAAATGTAAGGTCCAAAATGCTGCAAACCGGGGAAGACTTCACACTGCCGTTACTCTACTACGATAAGTCAAAAAAGTTAACGAGTGTGAGAGGGGTTGCCTTATTTCATAATGAGAAAAAGAAAGGTGAACTGTATGCCCAGGATGCCATTCTGCTCACCATTATGGATGGTAAAATGGGCAGTTTTGCAAACTTCACGAAAAAAGTAAGAAGTGATATGAAATTAAAGGAGAACAATTACATCACCATTCAAGTAACGGATTCAAAGAGAGACATTAAAATCGTCAATCCTGATCATCGAAACGTAACCTTCTCTCTTGACTATGAATTCACCACCTCTGTTCTTGAATATCCGAAAGACAATTTAGATACAGACAAGAAAATTAAAATGTTAAATAAAAGGCTGTCAGCTATTTTGACTAAAGACGCCGAAAGAGTCATTGCGGCCCTGCAAGAAGCAAATTCTGACGTCCTAAGCCTTGGCAGAAAATATAGGGTAAAACACTATGATGAATATATGAAAATGAACTGGGTCACCGATTATCCGAAGGTGAAAATCATTCCAAAAGTGAAAGTGAACATTACACAAACAGGTATTATTAGTTAAGAAAAGGAAGAAGCCTTCTTTCTTTTCTTTTTTTTATTTTTTTTAGATTGTCATTTCGATGCTTTCGTGATAATCTATGTGTGTAAACGGTTACACATTCATGAAGGGAGGCTCTCCATTGGCTACAATTAAAGATGTCGCAAAAGCTGCACAAGTGTCTGTTGCCACTGTTTCACGCGTGCTCAATGATACTGGATATGTTCATTCAGATACGAAAACTCGCGTGACGCAAGCGATGCAGGAGTTGAACTACTTTCCCAATGAAGTGGCTAGATCCCTTTTCAAAAGAGAATCACGCTTAATCGGCTTAATCTTGCCTGATATCACAAACCCCTTCTTTCCTCAGCTTGCTAGAGGCGTTGAGGATGAGATTCATGCGCACGGTTTTCGGTTATTATTCGGAAACAGTGATGAAGATCGAGAGAAAGAAATGGCATACTTGCAAACCTTTAAACAAAATCAAGTGGTCGGTGTCATCGCGGTCACAAATGAACCTGAATCAGATATATACAATGATGATGATCTGCCTGTTGTGTTTTTAGATCGAACGGTTCCACATGCACCTTCTGTTTTTGCAGATGCTGCAGCTGGCGGGAAAATGGCGGCAATGGAATTAATCAGACGCGGCAGCCGGCAGATCACACTGTTAAAAGGACCTGCCCATCTGCAAACAGCGCGGCAGCGATTCAAAGGGGCACTCGATGTTCTCACGGAAACAGGTGTCGACTTTCATGTGATGTCTAATGCTTCCTTTTCCTTTCAAGAAGCTCGAAAAAGTGCCAAGGCCCTTTTCCAGCTGTACCCTGAAACAGATGGGATCATTGCCAGCAATGATATCGTCGCAACAGCGGTCATCCATGAAGCGCTTCGAATCGGAAAAGCGATTCCAAGAGACGTTCAAATCATTGGATTTGATGATATTCCGCAAAGTGAGCTGCTCTTTCCTTCCTTGTCGACCATAAGGCAGCCGGCCTATGAGATGGGAAAAGAAGCAGCACAGCTGTTAATCAAAGCGATTCAGAAACAACCGATAGATCAACCAGTTATTCAAATGCCCGTCTCTTTTATTGAACGAGAGACCACAAGAAAGGTGGATTCACAATGAGTCATATTGTTGTAGTAGGAAGCTGTTCAATGGATTTAGTCGTCACATCAGATAAACGGCCAAATGCCGGTGAAACGGTTTTAGGCGAATCGTTTAAAACGGTCCCAGGCGGGAAAGGTGCCAATCAGGCAGTCGCAAGCGCCAGACTCGGTGCAGATGTATATATGGTCGGCCGAGTTGGTGATGACGCTTATGGCCATGATATTCTCAGCAATTTACAAGCACAAGGTGTCCGTACCTCATATATGAAACCGGTTACCGAAATGGAGAGCGGCACAGCTCATATCATTTTAGCAGAAGGTGATAACAGCATTGTAGTGGTCAAAGGGGCAAATGACGAGGTCACTCCTGACTATGTAAGTGATGCTCTTTCTACAATTGATGATATTGGGATGGTTCTCATCCAGCAGGAAATACCTGAAGAAACGGTCGAAGCGGTCTGCGCCATTTGCAGTGAAAAAGAAGTCCCTGTCATATTAAACCCTGCACCAGCCCGTAAAGTATCGAAGCAGGTTTTAGATCAGGCTGCTTACATTACACCGAATGAACATGAAGCTGTTCTGATGTTTGATGGTCTGCCAATTGAAGATGCCTTGCGTCAATACCCTAACAAATTATTAATCACAGAAGGAAAAAATGGGGTTCGATATTTTGATGGAACGAAAGACGTGTTGGTTCCAGGCGTTCCTGTCGAAGCAGTCGATACAACAGGGGCTGGCGATACCTTTAACGGAGCCTTGGCTGTCGCTCTAACAGAAGGCAAATCCCTCTATGACGCACTTGCCTTTGCCAACCTTGCAGCATCAATGTCCGTCACAAAGTTTGGCGCACAAGGCGGCATGCCAACAAGAGAAGAATTGGAGAAAAAGAAATGAAAAAAAACGGCATCCTAAACAGCCATATCGCCAAGGTGCTTGCTGACCTTGGCCACACAGATACAATCGTCATCGCAGACTGTGGTCTCCCTATCCCAGAAGGTCCAGTCAAAATCGACCTGGCATTATCAATCGGCACACCATCCTTTCAGGAGGTCACCTCCCTCCTTCTTCAGGAAATGGCCGTTGAAAACATCACTGTAGCTAGTGAAATCAAAGAAGCCAATGAACGAGATCATTTATTTCTTAAGAAAGCGCTCTCAAAACCGTTACATGAAGTAGACCACGAGACGTTCAAAGACATGACCAAACAGGCAAAAGCAGTCATTCGAACGGGTGAAGCCACCCCATACGCAAACTGCATTCTTCATGCCGGTGTCATCTTTTAAAAGGAGGATCCAGATATGAACATAGAGATGCATAACATCCATAAGGCTTTTGGAAAAAACACCGTTCTCTCCGGGGTCTCCTTTGACCTCGCCACAGGTGAAGTCCACGCACTCATGGGTGAAAATGGTGCGGGAAAATCAACTTTAATGAATCTGCTTACAGGTCTTTATTCTTTAGATCAAGGAACGATACAAATCGACGGAAAAGAAACCGCTTTCAAAAATCCGAAGGAAGCGGAGCAGCACGGCATCGCCTTCATTCATCAGGAGCTCAACATATGGCCGGATATGACCGTCTTGGAGAACCTATTCATCGGGAAAGAAATCTATACGAAACTCGGACTGCTAGATACTAAGAAAATGAAGACCCTCGCCCAAACGCAGCTGGACCGTTTGTCTGTGAATCTCTCACTTGAACAAGAGGCAGGCAGCTGTTCTGTTGGACAAAAACAGATGATTGAGATTGCAAAAGCATTAATGACCGATGCAAAGGTCATCATCATGGATGAGCCGACAGCAGCTCTTACGGAACGGGAAATCGAGAAGCTCTTCCAGGTCATTGAATCTCTCAAAAAAGAAGGCGTTTCCATAGTCTATATTTCTCACCGTATGGAGGAAATCTTTGCAATCTGTGACCGGATTACGATCATGCGTGATGGGAAAACGGTCGATACGAAAGCCATACCTGAAACGAATTTCCATGAAGTCGTCAAAAAAATGGTCGGCCGTGAATTGATAGATCGATATCCTGAGCGAACGCCTTCTACAGGAGACATTGTCCTTGAGGTGAAACAAGCAACGAGAAAAGGACAATTTCAAGATATCAGCTTCTCAGTTAAAGCTGGAGAAATCGTTGGTGTTGCAGGCTTAATGGGTGCTGGCCGGACCGAAATGATGCGGTCGCTGTTTGGTCTTGATCCTCTTGATCAAGGAGAAATATGGGTTCATGGAAAAAAGGCTGTTATTAAAAAACCAAGTGATGCCGTCAAGCTCGGCATCGGCTTTATCACAGAGGATCGCAAGGATGAAGGATTGATGCTTGATGCATCTATCCGGGAAAACATCGGTCTGCCAAACTTAAAAAGCTTCTCTCCAAAGGGACTGATTGATAAGAAAACAGAACAGGATTTTGTCGACCTTCTCATCAAACGACTGACGATTAAAACGGCTTCCTCTGACATCTCTGCCCGAAGCCTGTCTGGTGGAAATCAGCAAAAAGTCGTCATCGCCAAATGGATCGGCATACAGCCGAAGGTCTTGATTTTAGATGAACCGACACGAGGAGTCGACGTCGGAGCGAAACGAGAAATCTATCAGTTAATGAATGAGCTGACCGATCGAGGTGTTGCCATTTTAATGGTCTCCTCTGAGCTCCCAGAGATACTCGGGATGAGCGACCGGGTGCTCGTCATTCATGAAGGAACCATCAGCGGAGAATTAGACAAAGCAGAAGCAACGCAGGAACGAATTATGACACTAGCTACAGGAGGGAAGTAACATGAAACCACTTACTTCAAATGGACGATTTGATCACATCATGCAAAAGCTTGGGCCATTCTTAGGACTCATCATCCTTGTTGCCATTGTTTCTATTTTAAACCCGGCCTTTTTAGAGCCATTAAACATCTTAAACTTACTGAGACAAATCTCCATTAATGCCCTCATTGCCTTTGGCATGACGTTTGTTATTTTAACTGGAGGTATTGATTTATCAGTCGGTGCTATTCTTGCACTGTCCAGTGCCCTGACTGCCGGCTTTATCGTTTCTGGCATGGATCCGATTTTAGCCATTATCGTCGGCTGTATCATCGGTGCCGTTCTTGGGATGATCAACGGTCTTTTAATCACAAAAGGCAAGATGGCTCCATTTATCGCAACGCTTGCCACGATGACAATTTTCAGAGGTTTGACACTCGTTTATACAGACGGAAACCCGATTACTGGGCTTGGCTCTAACTATGCATTTCAGTTATTCGGCCGCGGATATTTCTTAGGCATTCCTGTTCCAGCGATCACGATGCTTCTCACCTTTATCGTACTTTGGGTACTGCTTCATAAAACACCTTTCGGCAGAAGAACATATGCCATCGGCGGGAATGAAAAGGCGGCTCTCATCTCAGGAATCAAAGTACCACGCGTGAAAATTATGATCTATTCATTAGCAGGCTTCATGTCTGCCTTAGCAGGTGCGATCTTAACATCTCGCCTAAATTCAGCGCAGCCAACAGCTGGTACGTCCTATGAGCTTGATGCCATTGCTGCCGTCGTACTTGGCGGGACAAGCCTGTCCGGCGGAAGAGGACGAATTGTCGGCACACTCATCGGGGTGCTCATTATCGGTGTCCTGAACAATGGTATGAACTTACTTGGTGTTTCATCATTCTATCAATCTGTTGTGAAAGGGATTGTCATCTTGATTGCAGTCCTGCTAGACAGAAAGAAATCTGCTTAAGGAGGCAGCTGCTATGAAAAAATATCTTATTCTCATCCTGACTCTCTCTTTGTTTCTGCTTTCTGCCTGCTCGCTTGAACCGCCGGAGTGGGCCAAGTCATCTAAGGATGGCAAGAAAAAAGACATCAAAATCGGTCTGTCGATCTCGACATTAAATAACCCATTCTTCGTTTCTCTGAAAAACGGTGTGACAAAAGAAGCAAAAAAGCTTGGCATTGAAGTCGTGATTGCAGATGCACAAAATGATTCAGCTAAACAAACAAGTGATGTAGAAGATTTAATTCAGCAAGGCGTCGACGCATTGCTCATCAACCCAGCGGATTCATCTGCCATATCAACCGCTGTCGAATCAGCAAACGCTTCAGATATACCTGTCATCACATTAGACCGCTCAGCCGAAAGTGGAAAGGTAGAAGCACTTGTCGCCTCAGATAACGTCAAAGGCGGTGAAATGGCAGCTAACTTTATCATCGACAAGGTTGGCAAAGGAGCAAAAGTCGCTGAATTAGAAGGCGTACCAGGCGCTTCCGCTACACGTGAGCGTGGAAAAGGATTCCATCAAATAGCGGATAAAGATCTAAAAGTGACAGCAAAACAAGCTGCTGACTTCGACCGGACAAAAGGACTGAATGTCATGGAAAACCTTCTTCAAGGGAACCCTGACATCAAAGCTGTTTTTGCCCACAATGATGAAATGGCTCTCGGCGCACTAGAAGCGATTCAAAGCTCTGGGAAAGACATTCTTGTCGTTGGCTTTGACGGCAACGAAGATGCACTCAGCTCGATCAAAGCAGGAAAGCTCTCTGCAACGGTTGCGCAGCAGCCAGAGCTGATCGGTCAACTGGCAGTCGGTGCTGCAAACGACGTATTAAAAGGGAAAAAAGTACAAAAGAACATCGCAGCTCCACTCAAACTAGAACAGAAGAAATAAACAGAAAACCCCCGATATCCCTCGGGGGTATTTTTCTATTACTGTGGTCTTTTCAGCACAAATGACATGCCTAAATGGGCATAATCATTACCTGCTAGGCGAGCGACTGGTTTCAGTTCATTAGTAGAAACATAGCCTTTTTCTGCATCATAAACAGCCTCATCTAAATGTGCACATACAACCCGGCCAATGATATGATCAACTGTGATCTCCCCTTCATCATTTTGAAAGGTCAGATGTTTTTCCAGCTGACATTCAAAACGAATGCGTGCTTCCTTGATCCCCGGCACCGAAATGACATGACTCTCTACTTGGTGAAGTCCGGTGCGATCCAGCTCACTCTCTTCCCTAGGCAGAGTAGCAGCTGTTTCATTAATATCTTCTATCATGTCTTCATCACTCACATGAACGACAAACTCTTTCTTATCGATGATATGCTGCGCAGTATCTTTCATCTGACCATCACGTCGTCCGATAGAAACCGCAATGAGCGGCGGGTGTCCGCTGATGACATTAAAGAAACTAAATGGTGCGGCATTGACGACATTTTCTTTAGATAGACTTGTAATAAATGCAATCGGTCTTGGAACGATAGATCCAGATAATAATTTATATGCCTCTTTTCGTGACAGCTGATCCAGTAGCAATGTAATCAATTCAGGTACGCCTCCTTTTAATGTAACGACATCATACCATAACCCTTTCTCTCTACCTCTTATTCCAGCTCGGTGCGATGCAGGATATGGTGGACCAGATGAAATAAAGCAGGATTATGATTTTCCCGTCTATAGGAAATCGTCCATTCCGCCAGAAGCTGTTCATCCTCAATGGAGCGATATACAACATCCAGATTAAATAAACGCCGGGCTGATTGTGGAATCACTGCAATACCGATCCCTGCTGTGACGAGGCCAATGATCATTTGATATTCCGCCGCTTCCTGCACGATATTTGGAGAAAACCCGTACTTTTCACATAGCAGGACAAAGTGCTGATAAAGAGACGGCCATGATTCCTGTGATAAAGAAATAATCGGTTCATGCCGGATATCTTCAATCGCGACCGTCTCTTTATTAGCCAAACGATGATTTTTTGGAATCGCAAAAATACATTCACTTTGCTTCATCAAACGACTCACTAATTCTTCATGCGGCGGTGTAGGATGTAAAAAACCGATATCAATCTCACCATTTAAAAGTGCCTCTAGCTGCTGCGGAACAGAAAGCTGCTGCAATTCAATACTGACAGAGGGATACAGCTCCCTGAATTCACGTACAACGGGCGGCAGAATATCATACGTCGCCGTTCCAACAAAACCTATGATGATTTTCCCCAGCTCTCCTCTTGCTGTATGACGGGCATGATCAACGGCTTTATCAAGATGCTGCAGCACTCCCCGAACCTCATGTAAAAAGACCTTTCCAGCTGCTGTTAGCTCCACCACCCGCTTCGACCGGTGAAATAAAGGAAAACCCAATTCTTCCTCAAACTGCTTAATTTGCTGACTAAGTGGAGGCTGTGTCATATTCAACCGCGCGGCTGCTCTGCCAAAATGCAGCTCCTCCGCTACTGTGACAAAATACTGCAAATGTCTCAGTTCCATCCTTTCACTCCTCACACACTTATTCGTGAAACATATCAAAACCACGTTAAACATATATTGGAAAATTTATTTTATGAAATGTATAGTAAATCATATCATGAAAATATATTTTCATAAAAAATTTTACTTGCCGAAAGGAGTGCGGGGTAAATGAAATCTCAAGCACAACCCCTAACAAGACGAGGAGCAGAGTTGATTGTCGATACGCTGATTGCTCAAGGTGTGACCCATGTTTTTGCGATTCCAGGTGCAAAAATTGACGCTGTATTTGATGTATTAAAAGACAGAGGTCCAGAGCTTGTCCTATGCAGACACGAACAAAATGCAGCCTTTATGGCAGCTGCTGTCGGACGATTAACTGGCAAACCAGGTGTTTGTCTCGTCACATCAGGTCCTGGTGCATCTAATTTAGCAACAGGTCTATTAACAGCCAATACAGAAGGTGATCCTGTTGTCGCAATCGCCGGAAACGTCATTCGTGCAGATCGTCTGAAACGAACACATCAATCACTCGACAATGCGGCATTATTCAAACCAGTCACAAAATATAGCGTTGAAGTACAAGACGTTCATAATATACCAGAAGCATTAACGAATGCTTTTCGCGCGGCACAAAAAGGGCAGGCTGGAGCAGCATTTATCAGCTTTCCACAAGATGTCGTGACAGAACACACCACACAAACACCAGTGTCTGCTCACCCTTCTCCAGAATTAGGTCCTGCACCAGATGCTCTCATCAGTTCGGCTATCGCCAAAATTCAAAATGCACACTTACCTATTGCGATTGTGGGAATGAAAGCTAGTCGTCCAGCTGCTGCAAATGCCACAAGAGCATTATTAAAAACACTTGGTATCCCATTTGTTGAAACGTACCAAGGAGCCGGCGTTCTCTCAAGAGAGCTCGAGTCTCAATATGTAGGCAGAATCGGCTTATTCCGTAATCAGCCGGGTGATCTTCTCATTGAACATGCAGATGTCCTTTTGACCATTGGCTTTGATCCAATTGAATATGATCCGAAGCATTGGAATCTTCAGCCGCAGCAGCGTCAGATCATCCATGTTGATGACATGCAGGCAGATATTGACCATTTTTATGAGCCAGCGCTTGAGCTTGTAGGCAATATTTCTGAAACCGTCAAACATCTAGCGCATGACAGTGTTCCCCTTTCTCTAAGCAAAGAGAACATAGAATTCGTCACTGAATTACAGGAACTATTAAGCGACATCGAAAAGACACCAGAAAGAGAAAGTCATCGATCTCACCCTCTGGATGTCATTCATACATTGAGACGTCTGATTCCTGATGACACGAAGGTCACGTGTGATATCGGATCTCACGCGATTTGGATGTCCCGTCACTTCCGCGTCTATGAACCGAACTCATTCCTGGTGAGTAACGGCATGCAAACATTAGGCGTCGCATTACCATGGGCAATTGCGGCTTCTATCATGAATCCAGATGAAAAGATTATCTCGGTCTCAGGTGATGGCGGTTTTCTCTTCTCCGCAATGGAGCTAGAAACAGCAGTCCGGAAGAAAACAAACCTCGTTCACCTTGTTTGGAACGACAGCACATACGACATGGTCGCGTTCCAGCAGGAAATGAAATATGACCGTACATCCTGCGTTGAATTCGGGCAGATCGATTTAGTGAAATATGCGGAAAGCTTTGGAGCGACTGGACTAAGGGTCAACTCACCTGAGGAGCTTTCAACCGTCCTTCAAAAGGGTATAAACATAGAAGGACCCGTGATTATTGATATTCCGATTGACTATCAAGACAACCCTGACCTCGCCAGTCAAAAATGGCCAGAAGTCTTTCGCAAAAAACATGCAATGAACGTCAGATAAGACTTCGATACATTACATTAAAGGAGTGAGCGGTTATGGGTATGATGCACCCAATGAATCAACAGAATGACACAAGACAGCATGACAAACAGCAAGAGGTCTATCAAGTATCGACAATGACCTCCCTGCTGGAAGCCGTATATGATGGAGATTTCTCCCTCGCACATATTCCTGAACACGGTGATTTTGGCATCGGTACATTCAATCAATTAGATGGAGAACTGATCGGCTTTGACGGCGCATTCTACCGGCTGCGCTCGGACGGAACAGCGACACCGGTCACCAATCAAGATTATTCACCATTCTGCTCTCTAGCATTCTTTGAAACAGATATCGTTCATCGAATTGATGCACCTATGACGTCTAAAGAACTTGAAGAAGAAATCGACCGCATTTTACCAAGTAAAAATATCTTTTATGCGGTCCGCATTGATGGATCATTCAAAAAGGTTCAAACACGTACGGTTGAAAAACAGGAAAAACCTTACGTTCCAATGGTAGAAGCAGTCAAGTCTCAGCCTATTTTCGACTTCGAGGATATTCAAGGCACGATCGCAGGCTTCCGTACACCGCAGTATGCACATGGCATTGCGGTGAGTGGATATCATTTTCATTTTATTGATGAAGATCGAAGTGTTGGCGGACACGTATTTGATTACACCGTTGATCAAGTCACCATCCGCATTTCTCAAAAACGCCATATGAATTTACACCTGCCAAATACGCAGGAATTCTTCCAAGCAGACATTGATCGTGCTGATCTTGCACAGCAAATTGCCAGTGCAGAAAGCAGCCCGGATCAATAAATGAAGACACCCCGATGATTCCGGGGTGTTTTTTTATGCATAAAGATAATTTCTTGCATACAATGTTTTCGTTTCGATAGCAAATGATAAATTATCCATTCTATTCGTAATAAAATATGATAGAATATCAACAGAAGAAAGGTGGTTATACGGTGTCAAAAGACTATAGCATTCCAAACCTAACATTAGACGAAAGAGATAAACAAATTTTATCCCTATTACACGAGGACGGGCGCATGTCTTATACAGATCTCGGCAAACAGGTCGGTCTGTCACGTGTTGCCGTACAAGCCCGCATTCAGCAGCTCGTTGAAGCAGGGGTCATTGAACGATTCACCGCTGTAATTAACCCCGCGAAGGTCGGCATTCATGTCTCTGTCTTCTTTAATGTAGAGGTAGAGCCGAAATTTTTAGAAGCGGTAGCCCTTCAGCTTGAAAAGGAAACGGCTGTCACAAGCCTTTACCACATGACAGGACCAAGCAAGCTGCATATGCATGGCATTTTTCAACATGAACAGGAAATGGAGACTTTCCTGACAAAAAAGCTATACCCGCTAGAAGGCGTTGTCAGTGTGGACTGCCAAATGCTCATTAAACGATACAAAAGCCGCATGGGCATGAAATTGTAGACAGGAGTTGAACCACTTGCAATCATATATCGAACTCATTATCGCTATGGTGCGAACCGGTATTCTCGGTTTTGGCGGAGGCCCTTCCGTCATACCGCTTATTCGCCATGAAGCGGTGGTGAAATACCAATGGATCAACGATGACGAATTCGGAGAAACACTCGCCATCGCCAATGCCTTACCAGGCCCAATCGCAACGAAAATGTCAGCATACCTCGGCTATCGATTAAAGGGCGTATCTGGCGCAATTGTCGCCACAGCTGCTCATATTTTACCAACATGTCTCGCCATGGTAGCCCTTGTCACACTTGTCAGCGTCTTAAGCTCCTCACAAATCATTCAAAATATGATTGGCGCTGTGACCCCTGTCATTGCCGTGCTGCTCGGTATCATGGCATATGAGTTTGGACAAAAAACGCTGAAAGGCTTCGGTATGATCTTCGGGATCGCTCTATTCCTTCTTGCTTTTATTGGGCTGCAAGTGCTGTCCATTCATCCAGGAATTATTGTCATGATCTTTTTACTTTATGGCGCCTTTCATTTTAAACTGAAAAATCGCTGGAATCGGCCAAATAAAGAGAAAGGAGTGTCTTCATGATGCTGATTCTCTTTTTATTCTGGGCTTTCTTTTTATCCAATCTATTAGGATATGGCGGTGGCCCTGCATCCATCCCACTCAATTATGAAGAAATCGTCAATCATTTTCATTGGATGACGAACGAAGGATTCTCCAATATGCTGGCTTTAGCCAATGCACTGCCGGGGCCAATCGCTACGAAGATTGCAGCATATGTCGGCTATGACGTCATGGGCTGGCCAGGCTTTATCGTGGCACTGCTTGCAACTGTCCTGCCGTCCGCTGTTGGGCTGATTTTATTGCTCAAGCTCATTAACCGCTTTCGTCAATCTCCCGTCGTAAAAGGCATGACCTTATCCGTTCAGCCTGTCATTGCGATGATGATGCTTTTATTAACATGGGAAATCGGCGGAGATGCTGTGAAAGCCATCGGCTGGACGCAATCGCTCGCCATTGCTGCGATCTCCTTTTTCTTGATGACCAAATTCAAGCTGCACCCTGCTTTTCTGATTGTGGCTGCATTTTTATATGGCGGATTCATTCTGCCGCATTCATAAAAACCGATAACATTCACTGTTATCGGTTTTCTTTTACATATAAATTGGAGAAACTGATCTGCGCCCAATCGAATGATACTCGACCCCCGCTTGTTCTGCCGCTTCAAGTGTATGACAGTTTCGTCCATCGAAAATAAGCGGCCGCTTCATCCATTTCTTATAGGAAGCGAGTGGAAACGACTGAATATCCGCCCACTCTGTTAATAGACAGACCGCATCGGCATCCTTGATCGCTTCCTCAATCGTTTGAGCAAATAAGACTTGATCCGGCAGCTCGCGAGCTGCATGCCGGGCAGCAACAGGATCATATGCCACAAGCTCCGCACCTAATTGATGGAGCTCATGAGCGATCGGAATAGATGGCGCCTCCCTCATATCATCTGTATTCGGTTTAAAGGACAGACCAAGAAGCGCAATTCGCTTCCCTTCAAGAGCTGCCCCCAGCCGCTCCTGAATATTGCGGATAAAACCTGCCCGCTGCTCATTATTTACTTTGATGACAGCCTTTAACAACTCAAAATCATGGGACACATGCCCTGCAATTTGGACAAGTGCATTTGTATCCTTTGGAAAACAAGAGCCTCCGTAGCCAATGCCCGCTCTGAGAAAGGAAGAACCGATCCGCTGATCAAGTCCCATTCCCTGCGCCACCCATTCAACATCAGCCCCTGTTTTTTCACAAATGGAGGCAATCTCATTCATAAAGCTGATTTTTGTCGCAAGAAATGCATTTGATGCATACTTGATCATTTCAGCACTTTTACGGTCTGTTTTCACCAACGGAAGGTGGAAATCAGCATACATGTCCTCTAACTTGTCTAATACGGCTTTTGTTTCAGCTCCAATCACTAGCCGATCCGCCCTCAATGTATCTGAAATGGCAGAGCCTTCCCGTAAAAATTCTGGGTTAGATGCAATCGCTAGTGGCTCCTTCCGTCCTAATTCTTGATGGATCAACTGATCGATTTGATCCCCCGTTCCGACAGGAACCGTACTTTTCACCACAAGAATCGCCCCTGACTTTGCTTTTAAACCCATCTCTTTCGCAGCCTGAAACACATACTGTAAATCAGCTTGGCCATCTGCCTGCTGCGGGGTGCCGACCGCAATCATTAACACATCTGCCCGCGGGTAGGCTTCCGCTCCATTTATGCGAAAATGAATTCGTCCCTGCTCAAGGTTGCGCTTCAATAGCTCTTTTAACCCTGGCTCATACATTGGGGGATTTCCTTGTTTCAGCTGCATGACCTTTCGGCGGTCAATATCAATACACGCCACATCATGACCTGCCTCCGCTAAACACACACCTGTCACAAGCCCCACATACCCACAGCCTGCAATCGCAATATTCATGACACCATCAGCTCCCCATACTCCTTATGCTTGTAATGACATCGTATGCCGGGAGCGTTCATTCCATTCTTAAAAGCATACAAAAACCCCCTGCCATCACTAGCAGGGGGTCACTTTTATGAAACAAGACCATTTCGAATATGAGCAATCAGATTTTCAAGCATTTCTTTTGTTGTGACATCATTTGAATTTTCACCAATATCATGAGCGTACATCAAAATCTTTAAAAACTCTTCTTGATTTAAACCCTTATTATCCATGTCTGTATCCTTTCGATTCCACTAATTTCATTATTATATGCTGTAAGGTTGGTTTATGCAATACTCTATTACATCATTCGACAGCTTTTGAAATTTATGACCATTTTCATGAAAAACTTTTTTATAAATCCCCATTGAGCTATAATAAAAGAATTGGAATCTTTTACTTGGTTAGGAGCGGATCAAATGCTTCAGCACAACATCAACGAAGAAGAAATCAAACAAACAGCCGAACAGATCAAAGAACTTCTTCCTGCAACAGATGAAAACAAACAACTCATCAAAAAAGCATTGATTACTTATAGACAGGACAGCGTATATCGGCTCAAGCAAGAGTCTGATACCGAATGGTCAGCTTATGTACATGATGTCGTGGCAGCAAGAGTCCACCTTCATGTGCTATTTCCTGTGAGAAGCAGCTGCTCATGTCCAGCAGATGGACTTTGTAAACACATTCTCGCTGTCTTCTTTTCGCTATACGCTCAAGTAGAGAGTGTGACCGGGTTTACAGAACATTGGTCAGAAAAGGATGAATTACAGCGCAGCAAAGAACTGATTCGCCAGCACTTCCAAGTGAAGCGCCCAGACGAACAATCACTCCAAAGCTGGCTGACTTTTTTCCAAGAGGAATTTAACCTCTGGCTGAAACGGACACCGAAGCACCAGCAAACACCGCAGCATTTATATTACGGCTATTTATCGATCCTAAAAAAACACGCACCTGCTTCACCTGAATTCAAGAGCTTGTATGCAATTCATACGTCGATCGATGTATGGCTGAGGCTCCATGAACTCGTCGACCTCGGCCGGCTTGATGCCGAAAAAGACTTTTATTCCATGAATCCCTATGTAGAACAGCTCATGAACACCATTTTCGATTCAGTGGATCATTTGAAGACATACGCCCTTTCCTTTTCCCTCGATCCGTTTCTTGAAAACACACCAACTGCCGTTCGCACACTTCTTCAAATCAATGGACCTTTCCAGCATGAACGAGTAGCGGTCTTTATGGAGATTTGGGGCACCATATTAAATAGAGGGAAATGGGTCAAAAAAGAAACAGAATTACTAAAGAACGCCCAGAAGAAAGAACAAACGGTTGAACGTACCATCGGGCTGATGCACATGGATTATTTACTGAAAGAAGACGAAAGCCTCTTTCAGCAATTACAGCTGCTCAATGCGGATATGCTGCCAAATGTGCTCAATTGGCTGAAGGATCTCACAAACCGAAAGGACTGGAAGCGGCTCAAGCTCTGGTATCATGAAATCACCTATATATTAGAGGAATATTGCCAGCTCGACCTTTCCTACAGAGAATTGCGGGGAGCCGTCAGTGACTTCTTCTTTTATTTAGATGCATACTTTAAGCAAACGAAGGATCATCATTTATATGAACGTTATCTCCAAATCTGTATGCCCTATGCGTTTACAGAATACAGTCAGCTTTTGTATGCACAGCAGCGTTATGCGGAATGGATTGAGATTCACAGCCTTGTTGGTTTCTCCATTAGTGAACTGGAGAAGGATTTGATCAAACAGATTGCAAAAGAGGAGCCGGAAGCCCTCATTCCATCGTACCACCGTGAAATCTCACTGCTTCTCGATCAAAAGAATCGAAGTGCTTATCGAGAGTCTGTGAAAATGCTGAAGAAACTGCGCACGCTTTATCATAAAACGAAAAAAACCGTGATCTGGGAAAGGTATGTAAAGCAGCTGCAAGATTCAACAAAACGGCTGCGTGCGTTCCAAGAGGAAATGAAGAAAGGAAAATTGATTGATGACACGCCATAAACAAATTGTCATTCATGCAGAACAAACTGAAGATTTCTCTTTCACCATTTCAGCGCAAGCAGAGGACGGACACCCTGTTCCGCTTAATGAAATGAAGAGGCAGCTTTTCCAATGGCACAAATCTTCTTTCTACGGAACATTTTTAGAAGATGTCAGCTTTATTGGCACTCCTGCCTTTCTGTTAAGCCCTTGGATGACCGTTGAATTGCTAGGAAAAAATTCATTTAATACGTTTAGTCATGTGACATTAACGGATGAAACGGAACCACTGATGAAGACTGCCTCCACCATTTACGAATTCATCGAGGACGAAGATTTCGTTCCCGATTATGAGGCGTGGACAAAAGGCGAGCTTCGGTTTAAAGATAAAGAAGGCCTATTAGATGGTTATACGGCTGATTGGTTCTCCTTTGCTGTACAGGATTACATTCAGTATGATGATGCCTTGCAGCACAAATGGGAACTCATGAACGCACAATCGCCTGCGCTCTCAACCTTCCAAGGACATTTTCTAGATGAGCAGGATTTCTTGGAGACGATTGGCTGGATAGATGATGAGACGCCGTTCACTGTCGGCTTGCGCTTAAATGAACCGGATTTTGACGGAGATGATTGGAAAATCGAATTGTTTTTGCGGGACAAGAAAAACAGTGACCTTCACTTTTTTGAAGGCATTCGTTCATTGAAAAGATCTTGGCATCCGTATCAAGATAAAATTTCAAGAGAGCTGGAACGATTCAGTCAAATCGTCCCTTGGCTTTCTTTCACATCTGGCACCACACTTATGTCAGAAGAAGAAGCATGGCTCTTCCTATCTGAAGCAAGTGAAACACTTGTCAATATGGGCATTGAGATTCTGCTCCCATCGTGGTGGCAAATTGTTAAAGACAGCACGATGATGTTAAAAGCAAGGGTTTCTTCTACACCGCGAGGCGAATCGCATGTCGGAATGGACGCATTAATGGACTTTAATTGGCGCTTTGCTACAAACGGCATTGAACTGACAGAAGATGAGTTTAACGAACTTGTCCAAAGCAAACGACGCCTTGTCAACATTCGAGGACAATGGATCAAAATAGACCCGAGCTTCATTCAGCAAATGAAAAAGTGGATGGAGCGTGCCGAAAATGAAGGACTTCACATGTCTGATATTTTGTCACGCGAACTGGCAGATCAAGAAGCTTCCTCTGAATCGATTCCAGAACTACTAGACAGTTCAGCATTTGCCCATATTCAATTTGAACTTTCATCGCAATTAAGAGGGCTTGTCCACCAATTAAATGATTCGCACGAGCTGCCTTCTTACGAAATGAGTGAGTCCTTCAAAGGCAAACTGCGTCCGTATCAGCAGCATGGCGTAAATTGGCTTTTATTTTTAAGATCTCATGGATTTGGGGCTTGTTTAGCAGATGATATGGGTCTTGGAAAAACGATTCAAATGATCGCGTATTTCACGTATTTGAAGGAGCAGGAGCAAAATGCCGCTCCCTCTCTCATCATTGCGCCGACCTCTGTTTTAGGAAACTGGCAGCGAGAGCTCGAAACATTCGCACCACATTTGAAGGTTGCCCTGCATTATGGCCCATCGCGTCCACAGGGAGAGGACTTCACAAAAACATATGAGTCAACAGATATTGTTTTGACGTCTTATGGACTCTCACATTCTGATCGTGATGAATTAACGGCAGCAAAGTGGAATACCATTTGCTTAGACGAAGCCCAAAACATCAAGAACGCCCATACGAAACAATCGAGAGCGATTAGACAGCTCAAAGGACAGCATCACATTGCCCTCAGCGGGACACCAATGGAAAACCGTTTGACAGAGCTTTGGTCCATATTCGACTTCGTCAACAAAGGATATCTCGGCAGCCTGACCAGCTTCCATAAAAAGTTCGTCCTTCCGATTGAAAAAGACCGTGAAGAAAAAAGAATTGAACAGCTCCAGCAGCTGATCAAACCATTTTTATTAAGACGAACAAAACAAGATGAAGAGGTTGCCCTGAACCTGCCTGAGAAACTCGAAGAAAAAGAATTCATTCCGCTCTCCGCTGAGCAGGCGTCTTTATATGAACAGCTCGTGAAGGATACATTTGAACACATGGCATCATTAACAGGGATGCAGCGAAAAGCCATTATTTTAAGTATGCTTGGCAGACTCAAACAGATTTGTGATCACCCTGCGCTCTATTTAAAAGAGAGCGGAACAGATGTGAAACTGCTGAAACGTTCGTTAAAAATGGATAAACTCGCAGAGCTGTTAACAGTGATACATGAGCAAGGAGAAAGCTGTCTCATCTTTACGCAATATATTGAAATGGGCAACATGATCAAGCAGCTGGCAGAAAAGATGTTTGGAGAACCAGTCCAATTTTTAAATGGCAGTCTCTCAAAACAAGAGCGGGACAAAATGGTGGACCGCTTCCAGAAGAAAGAATTCAACATCTTAATTCTCTCTTTAAAGGCAGGAGGAACAGGACTCAATCTAACCGCCGCAAACCATGTCATTCACTACGATAGATGGTGGAATCCTGCTGTAGAAAACCAAGCAACAGACCGAGCTTATCGGATTGGACAAAAACGATTTGTTCACGTCCATAAGATGATCACAACGGGCACAATCGAGGAAAAAATCGATCAAATGCTCGAAACAAAACAAACATTAAATGATCAAATTATCCAAAGCGAAAGCTGGATTACAGAGCTATCGACAAACGAACTAGAAGACTTATTTACCTTAAGTGCCGCCGCTCAATCATCTTAATCACAGCAAAAAGAGGACTTTTCATTAATCTTGAGAAAAGTCCTCTTTTTCATTTCATATAACGTACGCTAAATGTTCAGTTTTTTCAATGCAGATTTCACATTCATATACGTATTTAATTCACGGAAGTCCTCTCTCATTTCTCCCATTTTCATTGCAAGATTCGGTTTAATTCCTGTCACAATGAGTTCAGTACCTGTCATTAAAATCAAATCGTTCAGCTTAAAGATCGCATCTGCCACAAATGAATCCACTTCTAATAATCCGGACAGATCGACAATAAAATAATCATCCTTGGATTGAGAGATATAGGTGGAGACCGTTGAAATGATCTTATCAAATCTAGGCGCTGTTAACGTACCAATGATCGGTAACACAGAGATACCATCTTTCACCGGAACGATTGGGACAGAAATATTCAGCACTTCATCAATTGATTGCTCAAGAAGCTCCTGCTGTTCCTTCTCTTTCGTGACATCCTTTTGCAGACCAACGAAATAAAGACGTTTTCCTTCCTTTTCGTCAATCCAAAGAGGAGCGACACTTAACTCGTTCCAAAACATTTGTCCAGATTTTTTATAATTTTTCAGCTGAACCGTGACAGCCTCTTTGTTCTCAATGGCTGTTCTAATTTGCTTGAGAGCGATTTGTTCAGTTTCATCTCCCTGAAGGAAACGACAATTCCTCCCCAATACTTCGGTTTCTTGATAGCCTGTCATATCTAAAAAGCCCTTGTTCACATATATTAAAGGATTATCAGGTAAAGACGGGTCCGTCACCGTCAGGCCAACCTGAGTATAGTCCAAGGCTTCCTTGATTAAATGCAGATTTTCGGACTTATAAGATTCCAGCGCCATTCGTTTACTCTCCTTATTTTCCTTACAAGCGGGTTATATTCATAATTAAATTATATGATGTTCCACATCATGTGTAAATAGAAGTGGTTCTGAATTCCTCTTTTGTAGAATGCGCTTCATCCTATGTGATTTATACCACGACATCTGATTCATCTATTTCAAAAGGTGCCGGATCATATGCGCGACTCCGTGTTCATCATTTGATAACGTCACGTGATCAGCGATTTCTTTTATATCCTGTCTCGCATTCCCCATTGCAACCCCAACACCAGCAGCTCGAAGCATTGATTCATCATTTAAACTGTCTCCTACAGCCGCTGCCCTACTTAAAGGAATACCTAGTCTTTCTGCCAGCCTTGTTAATGCCTGCCCTTTAGACGCGTCCTTTGAACCAATTTCAAAGTTATGATCAGCCGAACTGACCAATGTTAAATCTGAATCATCACCAAACATATCCCATCCGGCTTTCAATCTATCTTGAAAAAAAGAAAAACCTAAGATATTGTAAAATGAAAGCTTTCGATCCTCACGAAACAATTCTTTATATGTATCAATATAAGAAAAACCCGACTGGCTGTATTGAACTTCTGCCGCTTGTTTTAAAACATTTTGATCCGTTTCTGGATTTGCACTTTTTAAACGGTCCATTTCAATCGCAAGAAGCTCTCTGCCGCGATTTGGTGTGAAAATGGCTTCGTTTGTAAAGACTTCATAATAATAATCACGTTCTTCAAGCCATGACAATATGTGTTTAGCCTTTTCTTCTTGTAAAGCAGCTGAATGGTAGACTTGTCCAGTTGGATCATGAATCACAGCTCCATTGGCACTAATCACCCATGTATTCATACCAAGCTGGTCAAAAATAGACCTCACATCAAAATACGCTCTCCCTGTTGACACGACAACCTCAATTCCATTCGCAGCTGCTTCCTTTAATGCCTGCTCGTTTTCCTGACTCACTTTGTGTTCACTGTTCAATAAAGTTCCATCTAAATCCGTTGCGATTAATTGAATGTTTGTCATCGTTCTCTCCTTTTTGTCTTTATTTTCAACCGACATACCGTTAACAAAATCCATCATCATTATGAAATGAGTATCCACTATTTGCAAGAGCTGATCGGTTAAACAGTGAATAAAAGGGTATCCGGCCACGCAAATATGACCGGATACACACATAGGGGATTCACAAGGGGACACATGACCTATACAAAGAAGCATTGGTTCTATATTACGCAGTGTTCATATGAACAAGGCAGCATCTATCAGCTTTAGCTAGAGGGGGGCTGTCAGATGATAGACGTTACCTTTTAATTCGGGACTTGCCTCCTTTCCTTTCAGCTACCCCTAGTCTACGGAGAAAGGCCGTATGTGACAAAACAGGAAAATAGCAAAATAGGCCTTTAAATTCTCTATATCCTCATTAATTTCTGTTTTTTACCGCTTGCGTATAAAACATCATCTTGTTTTGTTTGATGAAATACTTATTTTTCATAAATTGATAAAAAATATCTGAATGAATCCAATTACTAGAAGGCATGTGAATATAATCAGATCCGTCCCACGCAAACCAATAAAAACAAAGCCGACCATCATGAATCGACAGCTGAAACTCAAAACAGTCCATTTGATCCTTGGTGACATATTGAAACGTGAGTGACACTCCTTCTTCCATATACACATCACAAAATGAAAGAATGTCTCCCCACGAATAAACACGTATATCACTCTTTGCCTTGTCGTCGCCAATATGAATGTTTCTCAATTGATAGGACTCCATAAAACATCTCCTTTCACTCATGTGCAGCTAGTTCTAAGCAGGCAGCGGTTTCATTTATACAGATGTTGTATGCTATAATAATACTTACGAATAATGAACGCTTGTGAGGTGATAAATATGAAAACCTTTAGGCTGATTGATTTAAAAATTGAACTTGATCCACAGCAAGATAAAATGTCCAGCATTCCCCTTCGTGACGGTTTAATCATTAATAAAGAAGACGGTGAAAATCACTGGATGATTGAGGCACTCATTCCAAAGAAACATAGACAGGTATTTGAGGTACTCTTTCAGCAGCACACAGAAGTGAAGATTCTTGTAACGATCACTAAAGAAAACAACCGCCCTGTTCATCTATCTGTCCAAGTCAAAAACATCGTTGCCTTAGAAGAAAACATTTCTGTATTACTCGATGGTAAAATGATTACAAATCGTTACAGAACAGAAACTGAAGAAGTATTAAAAGACCTCGTCAAAGAGGGGCTGTCAGGAGAAAAACTACTGGATGCTTTTAAACAAAACACATAAAAAAGAGCGGGATCAGCCGCTCTTTTTCTATTGCAAATCTTTAGACTGGCTTTGATTTTTCAATAAATCTCTAATTTCAGTTAGCAGAACTTCCGTTTGATCCGGCGTTTCCACAACCTCTTCTTCCTCAACCTTTTTCCGTTTTAACTTATTCAAATAACGAATAAAGATAAAAATGGAAAACGAGATAATTAAGAAATCAACCACTGTTTGAATAAAGTTCCCATATAAAATTTGAGCAGCTCCGATTTTAATGGATAAACCGCTAAAATCATGCCCTCCAATAATAATACCGACAAGCGGCATGATTAAATCATTCACAAGAGAAGTGACAATTTTGCCAAATGCTCCCCCAATGATGACACCTACAGCCAAGTCAATGACATTGCCCTTGACGGCAAACTCTCTAAATTCTTTCAGCATCCTTTATCACCTTCATCTTTTTTTGTCTAATATGACGTTTTTTTGTCAAAATTGCAAGTCCTTATCCGTTCTAACTGAACGTTTCTAAATAAAAAAGCGATTCATGCTTAATGAACCGCCAGGAAAATCATGATACTTTAGGACCGATAGAAAATGTCAGTTCTGCTTCACATGCAACTTCGCCATCTACTGTCGCTACTGCTTTTCCTTTTGCAACCGGCCCGCGGAGGCGCGTCACTTCAACCTCTAAACGGAGCTGGTCTCCAGGCTTGACCTGTCTTTTGAAGCGGCATCCGTCAATCCCTGCAAACAAACCAATCTTTCCTTTGTTTTCTTCCTTGCCTAACATAATCACACCAAAAACCTGTGCGAGTGCTTCTACTATAAGCACACCAGGCATGACTGGGTAACCAGGGAAATGGCCATTAAAAAATTCTTCATTCACTGTGACATTTTTAATTCCAACCGCTCTTTTTTCTCCCTCAACCTCTAAAATACGGTCGACCAATAAGAATGGATAACGGTGTGGAATAATGTCTTGAATTTGCTGAGCATCAAGCATATCTTGATCTCTCCTTCTTTTCTATATCGCTGATCTTCATTTGATTCCTATAGAAGTATATTATGAATGCTGGCATTTTTCAATATTCGCCTTATGCATATGGTAAAAAATAGAATCTACCATTACCAATTGTCATCAAATATAATCCACACTACACTCATTGTTTTTTCACAAATATGGTAATATATATTACAACATTGATTGAATAAGAGGGTAAAAATGAATTTTATGAGCGATAAATCCATAAAAAAACTTCTCCATTCCTGGTATACAATGCTAAAGCATCGACATTTTTCGAAGGCTGAAGAAATCAAAAAAACACTGCTAAAATATAAACGCAAATTATCAAAAAAACAGGAACTCTATTTCCATTATCAGCTGATGCTTTTCCGTCATCAGCTCTGGATGAATCAGACAGAGGACTTAGAAAAACTCAAACATGAACTGCTGCCCCACAAAGATGATATGAACGAAGAACTGCAATATTATTTTTATTTCTTTCTCGGATTATATGAATCTTTAAAAAGTGATCAAAATGATGCGATTCATTATCTCGAAAAGGCAGAGGAACGACTGCCATTACTTGACGATGAGCTGGAGGAAGCAGAGTTCCATTTCCGTACAAGCGGTGTTTATTATAACAACCGTTACTCGTTGTTATCGATTCGTCATGTTCAAAAAGCCATGGATATTTTTGCAAAGCACGGAGATATCCATAGCATCTATCGGTGTAAAATTGTGCTCGCTCTTAACTATAGCGACCAAAAAAAATATAAGGAAGCAGAAGATATTTTCATTGAAATTATTGATTATGTGAAAAAGATTGATGATCAAGAGCTGCTCGGTATCGTTTATTATGATGCTGGCTTTATTCAGTCAAGACAAAACCGTCATAAGGAAGCGCTAGAATACTTCAAAAAAGCGCTTCGTCTTCCTGCATACCGAAAGTCAGCACACTCCTATGTATCGTGCCTATACGAAACTGTGCGTTCCTGTTTTAAAGAAAATTTAACCGATGAAGGGATGAAATATATTCAAAAAGGACTGAAAGAAGCCGTTGCTTCCCAGTTTGATATATTAAGAATGAAGTTTCAAATCTTATCTCTTCTCTACAGCCAAACGCCAAAGGCAGATGAGCAGATCGCCACGCTCGTCACATGTCTTGAACGAAAAGAAGCCTGGATTGACCTTGAGGATCTGCTTGCTGATGTCTCAGATTTTTATAAAAAAAAGGGCGACTTTGAGCGAGCCGCCTTTTTTATCATGAGAGGCTGATACCAGCCTGCTGATTATCGAATTGTATTAATTAATCCCAGCATTTGATCGCCCATCGTGATCGTTCTTGAGTTCATCTGATAGGAACGCTGTGTTGTCATGAGGTCTGTTAATTCTTTCGACATGTCCACATTTGACGTTTCCAGTGCACCTTGCTGGAGCTGAATCGCCTCTCGGTTTGCTCCATTTAGTGCTGTTAATGCACCTTGATAGGTTCCGTCGACTGAGAACAAATTATCTCCTTCAGAGGCAAGTGCTGAAGAATTATTGACTTGTACAACGCCTAGATTCACTTGCTGATTCGGTTGATTATCTCTTGAAATCGCCGTAAGCCGTCCATTTTTATCGATTGAAATATCACGGAAATTCGCATTTAAGACGATTGCATTTCCGTTTTCATCAAGAATCGGATAGCCTTCGCTCGTGACAAGCTGCACTTGGTTACGGTTATTGCCCGGCTGTAAGTAAAGTGAACCATCTCTTGTATAACGGATATTACCGCCGGCGTTGACCTGTAAATACTGCGACGGCGCTCCGAATGCAACATCAAGATCACGTCCTGTTTCTTTAATCGAGCCTTGCAGCGAGTTAATGGACGCATTGACCATTGTCCCCGTACCAAGCCTTAACCCAGCAGGTGTCAGACGACTGTTTGCCACCTGCTCATTTTTTTCATCTACCTGATTAAACTGCTGTCTGATCAGCTCTGAGAAACGGGTGTTTTTCGCACGGTATCCTGTTGTTTCACTGTTCGCGATGTTGTTGCTGATGATGTCAAGCTGCTTTTGCACTTCATTCATCGATACAGCTGCATTTATCATCGTTCTAAGCATAATTTTCCTCCTTTCTTTTTCATTTCTTGATTAGTACACTCTGCCAATTTCATTCACTGCTTTTTCTAAGCTTTTATCATACGCCTGAACCACTTTTTGGTTTGTTTCAAATGCTCGGTAAGCCGTTGTCATATCTGTATATGATTTCGTCACATCCACGTTCGACAGCTCCGATACGCCTTGGCTTAACGTATAGGACATTTGACCGTTATTGACTGCACTTGGCAGGGGCTGGTTATCAGCTGTACGGTATAAATCATTTCCTTCACGCGCTAGGTTTCTTGTATCCATCGCAACACGTACATCGATTTGACCAAGATTTTGGCCATTTTCAGACACAGTACCATCTGCATTCACTTTGAAGTTCTCACTCTGAACCGTAATCGGCTGACCCGTCACGGAAAGAAGAGCGCGTCCATTAATCGTCAGCTGCTTTTGTGCGTTCAATGTAATGGAGCTGCTTTTCGTATAACGAACGCCTTCTGGTGTGTTGACCGCATAAAATAGCGCTGATTTCTGATTGGTCTCCGGATTGATCGGCACATTATTTTCAACTAGTGCTACATCTGTTGTTTGATCTGTTGTTTTTAAAGTTCCCTGTGTAAATTGAGGGATTAATTCCTGCATATATGTCCCAGTATTGATTCCACCAATCGGCGATTGCAGTGGAACACTAAAACCTTTGCCTGAGGATGTTTGGAAACGTCCTGATTCCATTCGGCTCAGCAGCATTTCTGGAAATGCACGCATTGCCCCTTCATCCGCTTTATAGCCTGGGGTATTCGCATTTGCGATATTATTTGAAAGCATTTCTGTCCGCCGCTCTTGAGCGATCATGGCAGATGTTGCGGTGTATAGTCCTTTTAACACGTGCTCACCTCATTCAAATTCTTTCACATGACCTAAACACAATCTTCTATGAAATATATCGGCTGATTAGCAGGGTTCTTTAATAAAAATCCCCCATTCTTTCTAAAAAGAATGAGGGAAATCATTAGCTGAGTTTACGCTTTGGCAGCTTGTCCATATTATCAAGCATCACGCCAGTACCAACTGCTACACAGTCCATTGGATTTTCAGCAACGAAAACTGGTACTTTCAGCTCTTCTGCAAGCAATTGATCAAGCCCGTTTAGAAGAGCTCCGCCACCTGTAATGATGACGCCGCGATCGATAATATCAGCTGATAATTCAGGCGGTGTTCTCTCAAGAACTTGCTTCGCAGCCTGAACAATCGCAGATACAGATTCACGCAATGCTTCTTCTACTTCTTTGCTTGTGACGGTAATCGTTCTTGGTAATCCTGTCACCATGTCTCGTCCACGAATCGAAATCTCTTCGTGACGTGCGTCTGGGAATACCGTTGCAACTTGGATCTTAATATCCTCAGCCGTGCGCTCACCGATCAACAGCTTGTACTCTTTTTTAATGTAGTTTAGAATTTCCAGATCAAATTTGTCTCCAGCCATTTTAATAGAAGAGGCGGTTACAATGTCACCCATTGAGATGACAGCGATATCTGTCGTTCCGCCTCCAATATCTACGACCATGTTTCCACTTGGCTGAAAAATATCCATACCAGCACCAATCGCTGCTACTTTTGGCTCTTCTTCAAGAAATACATGCTTACCACCGCTTTTTTCAGCAGCTTCCTTGATCGCCTTCTGCTCAACAGATGTAATATTTGTCGGGCAGCAGATGAGCATACGCGGCTTAGAGAACAGCCCTTTCACATTTAATTTGTTAATAAAATGCTTGAGCATCGCTTCAGTTACTTCAAAATCAGCGATTACGCCGTCTTTTAATGGACGAATCGCAACAATATTCCCAGGCGTACGTCCAACCATACGTCTAGCCTCTTCTCCAACAGCCAAAACTTTTCCGCTGTTTTTGTCAAGAGCTACCACAGATGGTTCATTTAACACAATTCCTTTTCCTTTGACATGAATCAGTACATTGGCAGTACCAAGATCAATTCCAATATCCCTAGCAAACATCTATATATATCCTCCTTGAAAATCTGTTTCCATAGCAAATACCACATTCTGCCCTAATTATATATTCTATCATAATTTGCAGAAAAAAAGATATTTCTTTACAAAAGTCTTTACAAAATTTGTGGTTAGAAACTACCGATATGAGGAAGATATATATATCATGTTTATGAACAAAGAACTAAGCTTACTGTTTCACAGGTTCGCCTTCTAAAATTTCTTCTTTTTTATACTTTAACTTGGTGGCTTCTCCTCCTCGCAAGTGGCGGATTGATTTATGATAATCCAGTATCTCCTTTACTTCATTAGCCAGATCTGGATTAATTTCTGGCAGTCTTTCTGTTAGATCCTTGTGTACAGTACTTTTAGAGACTCCAAATTCTTTCGCAATAACACGAACGGTTTTCTTTGTCTCCACGATATACTTTCCTATCTTGATTGTTCGCTCTTTGATGTAATCGTGCACACCACTCGACCTCCCTAAAATGGATGTGAGAAGTGTGAAATGAGATCCGTATGAAGATTATCCATTTTCAGCGGCGCTTGTTCGTCGTAATTTCTCATCCATTAGGTAGTAAATGCCAAACACGATCCCTCACCTCAAACACTCTCTTTGTCAGGTTTGTAACAGTGTATTAGCATTGAATAGGGAATATGCTAAAAATGAAGATGGGACAAGGGATTTATCAGAAAAGGCAAAACAAAAAATCATTTCGGGGCGCGAAAATTTTCACTTTACAAGAAAGAGTTCAGCACGTAAAATAGAAAAGGTGAATTTATTTACCTAGATAAATATT
The DNA here is from genome assembly GCF_038593345.1 of Bacillus sp. FSL M8-0350. Classification (NCBI taxonomy): domain Bacteria; kingdom Bacillati; phylum Bacillota; class Bacilli; order Caryophanales; family Bacillaceae; genus Bacillus; species Bacillus sp. FSL M8-0350. The sequence continues at coordinate 3,422,070 of NZ_CP151985.1, forward strand.
TAAAAAAGGTGAGCATATGGATACGTTAAATAGAGAGTGTTTACATCAAATACATCAAGGCGCACGGCTGCTGTCTAAAAAGGCGAACGAAGCGCTTGCTGCTTATGACTTGTACATGTCCCAGTGGACTGTGCTTTTTTGTTTGGATACATTCGGCCCGAAAACCCAAAAAGACATCTGGACATATTTGAACGTCGAAGCACCGACCATCACCAGAACCGTCACCCGTTTAGAAGCAAACGGCTGGGTGAAACGTGTACAAGGAAAAGACAAACGTGAGAATCTGATCGTGATGACAGATGATGCAAAAGCCCGATTTGAAGAAATCAAACGCACGATGGAACAATTTGAAGAAGAATGTCTTTCAGATTTTACCTACGAAGAAAAACAACTCCTCCATACACTTTTACACAAATTATCAACTGAATAGGAAGTGACATACATCATGAACGAACGCATATGGACAAAAGACTTTATCATGATTGTCCTGGTGAATTTATTTACGTTCACCTCTTTTTATGCCCTTTTGACATTACTGCCCATTTACACAATGGATGAACTAAATGGAACAGAATCACAGGGCGGTCTCCTTGTGACGGTCTTCTTATTATCTGCTATTGTGACAAGACCGTTTTCTGGCGCCATTATTGAGAAATTTGGCAAAAAACGGATGGCGATTTTCTCTTCTACGGCCTTTGCCTTACTCACTTATTTATACATCCCGATTGATCAATTCCAAACGCTTCTTATGCTGCGTTTCGTACAAGGGATCTTTTTTAGTATTTTGACGACAGTCGCCAGTGCCATTGCGGCTGATATGATCCCGAAACATAAACGCGGGGAAGGACTCGGATACTTTGTGATGTCTATGAACCTCGCTGTTGTCATCGGTCCGTTTATCGCACTGAATCAAGTAGGAAAAATAGGATTTCATTCATTATTTCTTCTCTTTTCCATTATCGTGACCATCGGAGCCGCTTTTACGATGCTGATTAGACAGCCAGAGCCTGAAAACGGTGGAAGCATTGTCTTCCGATTCACGTTTTCTCACCTGTTTGAAAAAGGCGCATTAAAAACAGCGGCCGTCGGCATTATTATTTCCTTCTGTTATTCGCCGATTATTTCATTTATTTCAGTTTATGCCAATTCACTTCATTTAATGGGTGCAAGTAGTTATTTCTTTATTGTATTTGCGGCCGCAATGCTTGGATCACGTCCATTTACAGGCAGACTTTTTGACCGGGTTGGAGCTCACGTTGTGATCTATCCTTCGATTGCCCTTTTTGCCATTGGTTTATGGATGCTGACAGCGACACATTCAGCTACAATGCTTCTTCTATCAGGCGCTGTGATTGGACTTGGCTACGGTTCGCTCGTGCCATGTTTACAAACACTTGCGATTCAGCACTCACCAGCTCATCGTACGGGATATGCGACGGCTACTTTCTTCACCCTGTATGATACAGGTATTGCTGCCGGCTCATTTGTCTTTGGACTCCTTGTCAGTTTCACAGACTTTTCAAATGTGTACCTCATTGCGGGTATTGTGGTCTTACTGAGTATGGGCGTTTTTTATTGGAGCGAACGAAAACCTCAGGAAGCAAAAGCACAAAAGGTCTCCCTTTCAGAGTAAAAGGGTACTATTTTAAACTTCGCCGGAAACATGCTAAAATATAGGATATTCCAAATAGAGCATACAGGCTTTGTTGAAAAATAGTTAGCATTAAGCGAAAGTATAGGTGATGTTTTGAATTACGAATTGTTTAAAGTCATACACGGGATGGCTCACCATTCTGAGTTTTTAGATCAGGCCATGATCTTTATTACGAAAAAGGCCATTCTTGTGTACGCCCTTGTCTTATTGATTTGCTGGTTTTTAGGGAATCACAAATTTAAGAAGCATGTCTTCTTTTCCGGTGTAACAGGCATTGCAGCACTTATCGTCAACTTTGCCATTACATTGTTTCATTATGAAGAGCGGCCGTTTGTGGCGCATAAAGTCGACACACTCATCCCGCACTCAGCAGATGCTTCCTTCCCAAGTGACCATACAACAGGTGCATTGGCTCTTTCATTAGCCATTCGATCCCGTAATAAAAGGCTTGGCAACATCTTGCTCGTCTTTGGATTACTTACAGGATTCTCCCGCATCTGGGTCGGTCATCATTATCCATTTGATGTTTTAGGCAGCTTGGTCGTATCGATTGTGGTTGTCTTTATCATGAATAAATTATGGAAGTTCTTTGACTCTCCTATTGATCGTATCGTGACATTTTACGAGACAATTGTAGGGAAAATTTTCAGAAGGAAGACAAAGGATCAGGGCTCAGACCTGTCCAACTCTTAAGCGGACTTGCGATAACGTGATGAAGATTCTCCTTCCACTTATCGCGCCGCTTTTTTTATTGGCTTTCCCCCTCTAACCACACTCGAAAAATAAAGACTGACACCAATGCCAATAAGAGAAATGATGATCAATGTCCAGCCTAATTGCGCAAAGTGAGCACCAGCAATTTCATCCCCAAACAGCATACCAAGCACAGCAGACGACAGAATAGAACCAAGGTAGCGGCATGTTTGAAAAAGTCCAGAGGACGTGCCAATCATGTGCTGAGGACTTGCCTTGAGCATCGCAGCTTGGAGCGCAACACTCCCAATCCCATAACTGAGCCCAAGCAGAGCTAGAACCAATCCTTTCCCCCATAATGGCGCAGGAATAAAAAAGAAAGTCATGGCAGACGCTCCAGCCAGCATCAATACAGCACTCGCTAAAACTGGATGGCGTTCATCCCCGCGATCCACCCACTTTCCAGTCAGCGGTGACACAATAATACTCACCCCTGACATACACAGCATAAAAAGACCCGTCATCTCCACACGCCAGCCTAACTCATCCTGAAAATAACTCGGCAAACCAAAAAAGAGACAATAGAAAAAGATATTTAAAATGATAAATTGCACATACACAAGTGACAGCCGCTGCTTCTCCCTGAACATCCGTATTTGAATAAACGGTTCATCCACCTGATACTCCCACCAGATAAAAGCGCCTGCACTCAGGAGACAAAGAATACCTTGAACATATTGAATGCCATCACCCAGTGATAATAAAAATGAAAGCAGGAGAACAATGCAGACGGTAAAAAGAAGCATCCCTGGCAAATCGAGTGTTCGCACAGTTTCGCCTATGCGGAGCTTTTTCTTCTTCTGCTCCTTCGGAAACAAAAATAGGCCGAGAAAGAAACTGATCAAAATAAAAGGCAGATTCACTAAAAAGACAGCCGGCCAGCCGCCAATGGTCATCAAAAATCCGCCAAGCGTCGGCCCAAGCGCCGTCATCGCTGAAGCAAAAATGGATAATACCGCTAACGCCGAAGCCTGTCTTTCTTGAATATGATCCCGAATGAGTCCGACCCCAGAAGGATAAATGGCACTGCTTCCCATCGCCTGTAACAAACGGATCACAATCAGCACCGCAAACGTTGGGGCAAACGGCGCGCAAATGGCTGAGACTGCGACAAGAACCAGACCGAATAAAAATAAGGTTCTCCGGCTCATGACATGATCCCCAATCCGGCCGCTCACCGGCTGCGTCACTGCACTGGCTAAATAAAAAGAAGAAATAAGCCAAGATACGGTCGTAAACGACAAACCGAATTCATGCTGAATTTGATGCAAGGCCAAAGAAATCATTGATGAATTCAGTGGATTCAACATCGTTCCAAAGGCAATAGCGGTTAAAAAAACTTTTCGGTTGTCTCTCCACTTGTTCATACACTCACCTCCTTTTTGCAATCCTTTCGTTATTATGAGATTCATTTCCCTTTTTTACCCTAATCAATTCAAGTTCTCTCTTAGAAAAGCAAGACATACATTCTAAAAAGGACGATTGTTGGAATAACACATATAAAATTGAGAATATGAGGAACAAATGGTAAGATGCTACACATATTTAAAAGCCTACTTTCTCCTGATATGGAGAACGGCTGAAAAGGAGGAGAAGCTTATTATTAAAAAAAGACGGTTTTGGGTCCCAGCCCTTTTCTCGGTTGCAGTATTACTTCTGTCTTCGTGCGGTTCAAATGAAACAAATGGGAACGGAGATAAACGTAATTCTACAGCGAAAGGGTCGCCAATTTTGGAGGATGGAAAATTTATTTTTGCAGCATCAGGTGAATTTCATCCGTTTAGTTACATGGATGGAAATCAGATGTCCGGCTTTGATATCGACGTAGGCAATGCGATTAGTGACAAACTAGGTCTCGAACCTATACAGAAAAAATATAAATTCGCAGGCATCGTCGAAGGCGTGAAAGCAGGTAAATTTGATGCGGCAGTTGCAAGTCATACCATCAATGAGGAACGAAAAAAACACGTCCTTTTTTCTAAACCCTATTACTATTCTGGTCCGCAAATTTTCACAAGACCCGGATCAGACATTCAACATGCGGATGACTTAAAAGACAAAGAAATTGCTGTATCCAAAGGGTCGTCCTACGCTGATATTGCCAAGGAACATAGCGGGCAAGAACCAAAGTATTATGATAGTGATGTCGTCGCCTTAGAAGCACTGGCCAACGGAAAACACGATGCAGTCGTGACAGATTTCGCCACAGGCGCAGAAGCGATGAAGAAAAAATTGAAAATCACAGCGCAGGAAAGACTCGGACAAAGTGAGCAGGCAATTGCTGTTTCAAAAGAAAATGAACAGCTCATAAAAGAGATCAACGATGCGATTGACGCACTAAAAAAAGACGGAACATTAAAACAAATTAGCAAAAAGTACTTTGATGAAGACATCACGGTCAAACAAGATTAAAACCACGATTGTGCGCCCCTTTTATAGGCGCACTTTCTTCAAATGGAGATGATTGTTTTGCCTACCCTATCACACTTTTTTCAGACACTCATTGATTCAAGAAGTATTTTCTTAGAAGGAATGCTGATCACCTTACAGCTGACGGTGATCAGCATCTTCATCGGTATGTTCATCGGGCTTTTTTTTGCTTTATTGAAAATATCCCGCATAGCCGTTTTCGGTTATATCGCCAATGCTTATATCTTTCTTGTACGCGGAACACCACTTATTGTTCAGATTTTCATCCTATATTTCGGCCTCACAGAATTGAATATACCCGACTTCTGGGCTGCTTCCATTGCGCTCGCCTTTCATAATGGCGCCTATATAGCCGAAATATTCAGAGGCGCCATCCAATCCATCGATCAGGGGCAAAAAGAGGCAGGACGCTCTCTTGGTATGGGTCGTTTTTTAACAATGAGGCGTATCATTCTCCCTCAAGCGATGCGGCGTGCTCTTCCCCCTCTTGGCAACCAGTTCATTATCGGCTTAAAAGATTCATCACTCGCCGCCTTTATCAGTGTCAATGAACTATTTAACGTCGCCACCACGCAAGGCTCCAACAGCTTTGACAATATGACGTATTTACTTGTTGTAGCCGTCTATTACTTAGTTCTTGTCCTGCTGTTAACATTCGCTGTCCAAACCTTTGAGAAGAAACTATCAGCCAGTGACCAATAGGAGGAGAAGCATGACAGAATCAAAGGAAATCATTCGTGTTGAAAAACTCAATAAATACTTTGGAGAGCTTCATGTTTTAAAAGATATCGATCTCACCGTATATGAAAATGATGTGGTCGTCTTAATTGGTGCAAGCGGTTCTGGAAAAAGCACCTTGCTCCGCTGTATGAACTTTTTAGAAATAAAAAATGATGGAGATATTATCATTGATGGCAGCCCTGTTCATCCAAAGCGAGATCAATTAAACGAAATGAGACAAAAAATAGGAATGGTGTTTCAGCATTTTAATCTTTTCCCGCACAAAACTGTGCTTGAAAATATCATCGAAGCGCCTGTTATGGTGAAAAAAACAAAGAAAGCGCAAGCCATCGCTGAAGCCAGCACCTTGCTAGAAAAAGTCGGACTTGCGGATAAAGCCAACGTATATCCTTCTAAACTATCAGGCGGCCAAAAACAGCGTGTAGCCATAGCCAGATCTCTCGCCATGAAGCCTGATGTCATGTTATTTGACGAACCTACGTCTGCCCTTGACCCAGAACTTGTAGGCGAGGTGCTGCAAACGATGAAAAGCCTCGCAAAAGAAGGCATGACCATGGTCATTGTCACACACGAAATGGGCTTTGCGAAAGAAGTTGCCGATCGTGTCGTCTACATGCACGAAGGCCGCATCGTCGAAGAAGGCGTCCCTTCGGACTTGTTTGATTCTCCTAGGGAGGAACGTACAAAACTGTTTCTCAGCTCCATTTTATAGGTCAAACGCCCTTCATTTTTAGTGCTTAACTTACGTTTTTGCTCATTTTTTACGAACTTTTCATCCATTTATATTGAACTTAACCAAAAACCATGTCAGATAAACTTACACGTATATGTTATATATGACTTTTCTCTCTATAATGAAGAATTAAGAAAACAATAATTCTGAATGATTCGGGGGAATGCAGCATGCAAATGGGTGATACAGTATTTATGTTCTTCTGCGCACTACTCGTGTGGTTAATGACACCGGGTTTAGCTTTATTCTACGGAGGACTCGTGAGAAGTAAAAACGTGTTAAGCACAACCATGCACAGCTTAACGTCACTAGCGATCGTTTCAATCGTATGGATCGTATTCGGTTATTCCTTAGCTTTTGCACCAGGCAATGCATGGATTGGAGGATTAGACTGGGTGGGCCTGAAAGGCGTAGGCTTTGAGCCTGGTTCCTATAGTGAGACCATTCCACATTCATTGTTCATGATGTTTCAAATGACCTTTGCCGTCTTAACAACAGCCATCATCTCAGGGGCCTTTGCTGAACGGATTCGCTACTCAGCAGTCGTTGTATTTACACTCCTTTGGGTCACATTTGTATACGCTCCAGTCGCACACTGGGTATGGGGCGGCGGTTGGATTGGCGAGATGGGTGCGCTTGACTTCGCAGGCGGAAACGTGGTTCACATCTCATCCGGTGTTGCAGGTCTTGTCGTGGCAATTGTGCTCGGGAAGCGTAAAGAAGCAGCAAGCTCTTCTCCGCATAACTTGATCTACACCCTTCTTGGCGGAGCTGTCATCTGGTTTGGCTGGTTTGGTTTTAACGTGGGTAGTGCTCTTACATTAGACAGCGTGGCCATGTTTGCCTTTATTAACACCAATATAGCTGCTGCTGCAGGAATCATCGGCTGGCTGTTAGTAGAGTGGATGATCAACAAAAAACCGACCATGCTCGGCGCGATCTCTGGAGCCATCGCAGGTCTTGTCGCCATTACACCTGCCGCAGGCTTTGTTACACCGTTTGCTTCTATTATAATAGGAATCATTGGCGGGATCGTCTGTTTCTGGGGAGTCTTTTCACTCAAAGCCAAATTTGGCTATGATGACGCACTAGATGCATTCGGCCTTCACGGAATTGGCGGTACTTGGGGAGGAATTGCAACAGGACTTTTCGCCACAACTTCTGTCAATGACGGTGGAGCCAATGGCTTATTTTACGGAGATCCCAGCTTACTTTGGAAGCAAGTGGTCGCGATTGTTGCCACGTACGCTTTTGTTGCCGTTGTGACATACGTAATCATCAAAGTGGTCAATGTCTTCTTCAAAATTCGTGCAACCGAAGAAGAAGAATCAGTGGGTCTTGATTTAACCATGCACGGTGAAAAAGCTTATCAAGATTAAAGAAAAAGGGGTGTCTCTATGAGCAAAATGTATAAAGTGGAGATTGTCACACGTCCAGCTAATTTTGAAACATTAAAGGTGGAGCTTGGAAAGATTGGTGTCACCTCGATTACCTTTTCAAATGTACACGGCTGCGGCTTACAAAAGGGACATACAGAGCTATACCGCGGCGTCAAAAAGGAAAGCAACGTGTACGAACGATTAAAGATCGAAATCGTCCTAAGCAAAGTACCTGTCGAACAGGTCGTTGAAACAGCTCAAAAGGTACTTCGTACAGGCGAACCAGGGGATGGGAAAATTTTTATATATGAGGTAGCGAATACAATCAACATCCGGACAGGTGAAGAAGGACCTGCCGCCCTATAGTGTATCCTCCGCCGAGTGGCGGAGGATCTTTTTAAGCAGAAAAAACCTCTGCATATTCATATACACAGAGGACCTTGTAAGACATTAAGATTGTTTTGTTTCTTCTGACTGACTGCTGTCTTTAGAGGAATCAGAAGACTTTTCTTGATCAGAGGATTTCCCCTTCTCATCAGACTTTTCTTCAGATTTTTCTCCAGCTGGCTCTTTGGCTTTATCTTCAGCAGCAGGTTCTTTCGTTTTTTCCTCAGTCTTTGGCTGAGCAGGTTCTTTTGCTTGTTCCGTCACTTCTTGCGCTGCTTTTTCAATTGTAGAAACAGGCTTGTCAATGAAGCTAAGCGGATTAAGCGCTAAACCTTCCATACGAATTTCAAAATGCACATGGTTGCCGCTTTCAGCACCATATAGATTTTTACCAGAAGCACCAATGACATCATTCTGCTTGACTTCATCGCCTTCTTTGACACTCACTTGTGACAACGATTGATAAACAGTCGATAGTCCATCTTCATGTTCAATTTCAACAACGTGACCAAGAACTGGATCTTTTTTCGCTTGAACCACTGTTCCACTAAGAGCAGCTGTGACATCAAACACTTTGCCATCTTTATCTGCAAGATCAATACCTTTGCTCAAGGTATAGGTGTTATTATAGTTTACAAGTGCTGCTTCTTTTTCTTTTTGGTCAGCATCTGCTTCATAGAACTTTTTCACGACAGAAACATTATCAGAATTCTGGACCGGCATTGCGACATTTTCAATTGGCTTTCCAACTTCAACGGCATCATCGCGCTGTTCTTGCCCTGTTTGATTTCCATCAGATAGTTGGTCTTTCACATCTTTTGATACAGCTTGATACCAAAGAACGGCTGTTAACACGACCGCTGCGCTGACCAAGTAAATAGCAGGGAATACCCAGCGCTTACGGAAAAATTGCTGAACTTTTGTGATTTTGGAAGTACGTTTCTTTTCTTCCTCTCTCATTTTTCATCACCTCAGCAACATTCTGAACACTTTTCAAAAAATATATACACACGAAATCATTTTTCTTTTTATTTTGCGCAATCGCATCAATAATATGTATGATAAATGAAAAAAAGATGGGAGACTTAATTGTGAAAACTTTCAACCGTATAGCAACAGAAGATGACCTCAAAGCGATCGTTGATATCTACAATTCAACCATTGCTTCAAGAGAAGTGACCGCTGATACAGAACCAGTTTCTGTTGAGGACCGCCGGCAATGGTTTTTGAATCATTCCGAGAAAAGACCTCTCTATGTGAAAACAGACGAGGATGGAAATATCTACGGCTGGCTCAGCTTTGAAACCTTTTACGGAAGACCTGCATACAACGGGACCGTTGAAATGAGTATCTATTTAAACCAAGACTATCGAGGAAAAGGCTTAGGATCACTTTTCTTACAAGAAGCCATTGATTTAGCACCCTCATTAGGCATTAGAACGTTACTTGCCTTTATTTTCGGGCACAACGAAGCCAGCATTCGACTATTTAAAAAGCACGGCTTTGAGACATGGGGACACCTGCCACGCATCGCAGAAATGGATGGCAGCAGATACGATTTAGATATCCTAGGAAAAGAATTATAAAACGAGCGTCTCCCTGAAAAAGAGACGCTTTTTTATGACGCAAGTAACAGCTGTAAAAAAAGTGAAGTGAAGAGAGAAACAATTGAATCAATCAACATTCACTCTTCCTAAAGCACTACTTACTCAAGTATGATAAAGAGTGAATACATAAAGGAGTGAACACCATTGCAACAAACTGAGAAAATCATTCAATCTCTTCATTCAATCGTAAAGTGGGGAAAGGTTGGTAGTATCTTTCTCTATATTTCAGGCGGTCTGGCTATTCTTATTGGTTTTTGGCTTGTTCTTCCTGCAGCCCTTGGCGTCTTCCTCATTATGATGGGGATCCATGTACAAAAATCTGTAAAAGCAGCTGAACACTTGATTCAGGCTCCAGATGCTTCTTACGAAGAATTATTAGAACAGTACGCTAAGATGATGAAAATGCAAACACTGTTTGCCATTTCAAGTATTGCCGCAGTTATTCTTTCATTCATTGCTATCGTTTTGATACTTATACTAGGCGGGTTAGCCTTCCTTCAAGAAATTCCTTATGATGTCCAGCAGTATGAAGGTGATTACGAACAAGAACTCGGTGACTTTTATTAATGGAGAGGGGTATCAATAGTCATTCGATACCCCTTTTGTTTTTATCATTTGACTTGGATCATTCTCCTCTGCTTGACATTCAGTCTTGATCATTTTAAAATACAAATCGTAACTATTACGAATTAAAGGAGGATCCTATTACTTATGCGCGTGAATATTACGTTGGCCTGTACTGAAACAGGTGACAGAAACTACATCACAACAAAAAATAAAAGAACGAATCCTGACCGATTGGAGTTAAAAAAATATTCTCCTCGATTAAAGAAATATACCCTTCATAGAGAAACAAAATAAATTTTTTATATTATAAATCGTAATGATTACTTTTTAAGTGAGGCGGAAAACAAAATGATCGTTTTCAAAAGGACAAAAACAAATGAATAAGCGTGTACCTGTTACAGTATTAAGCGGCTTTTTAGGAGCAGGAAAAACAACGATATTAAATCATGTTCTTCAAAATCGCAAAGGATTAAAAGTGGCTGTAATCGTCAATGACATGAGCGAAATTAATATTGATGCAGAACTAGTCAAACAAGGCGGCGAGCTTTCTCGATCAGATGAGAAACTCATTGAATTATCTAACGGCTGTATTTGCTGCACTTTGAGAGAAGATTTGTTAATCGAAGTAGAACGCCTTTGTAAGGCGGGTAATATCGATTATATTGTCATTGAATCAACCGGTATTAGTGAACCAATTCCCGTCGCTCAAACGTTTTCTTATATTGATGAAGAAATGGGCATAGATTTGACCCGCTTTTGCCGTCTAGATACGATGGTCACAGTAGTAGATGCAAATCGTTTCTGGACTGATTTCCAGTCAGGAGAGAGTTTATTAGATCGTAAAGAAGCGGTTTCCGATGACGACGAGCGAGAAATTTCCAATTTACTCATTGATCAAATTGAATTTTGTGACGTGCTTATTATCAATAAATGTGATCTAGTATCTCCCTCTGAATTAGATCGACTTGAGCATGTGCTGAACAAACTACAACCAGAAGCATCTATCATCAGAACCTCAAAAGGTATAGTACAGCCAGATGACATTTTGAATACTGGTTTATTCGACTTTGAAAAATCAAGTGCTTCTGCTGGGTGGATCAAAGAAATCAACGCAGGACATGTTCAGCATACACCGGAAACAGAGGAATACCAAATTTCATCTTTTGTTTACGAAAGAAGACTCCCTTTTCATACTGGCAGACTGAATGCTTGGTTAGATCAAATGCCTGAGCAGATCGTTCGTGCGAAAGGTTTTACTTGGCTTGCCACACATCATGATTTAACCATTTTAATTTCACAAGCTGGGAAATCTGTTGCGATTGAACCAATTGCATACTGGATTGCTGCTTTGCCTGAACAAGAAAAAGCACGGATATTAAATCAGGAACCAGAGCTTCTAGATGAGTGGGACGCAGAGTTTGGTGATCGCCATACAAAACTTGTGTTTATCGGTGTAGATTTACCTAAAGCAGAAATCATTCGTACTCTTGATCAATGCTTGCTTACACCTGAGGAATTTGATCAAGATTGGACTACATTTGAGGACCCCTTTCAATGGAAAATACAAAATTAGGCCAGGAGGGTTTTAATTGGCAAAGAAATCTAAGATTGCTAAAGAAAAAAAACGACAGCAGCTTGTATTGAAATATGCAGAATTAAGAAAAGAGTTAAAAGAAAAAGGTGACTATGAAGCTTTACGAAAATTACCTAGAGACTCTTCCCCTACCCGCTTAAAAAACCGCTGTGAATTAACGGGCCGTCCCAGAGGTTATTTACGAAAATTCAAAATGTCTAGGATTGCTTTTCGTGAGCTTGCCTATAAGGGTCATATCCCTGGAGTGAAAAAGTCGAGCTGGTAAAGAATGATTTGATCTTATCACAGCACTCGTAAAAGTAAAGCCGCACACAATGAGAGAAAATCTATTTTCCAATCTTATCTCAATCTTTTTGAAGTGCAAAATAGCAATTTAAAAACCAGCAGAGAATCTGCTGGTTTTTTATAGTGACTGAGTTCATAAGATAAAAAGACCTGTTTTCAAGAAAGGATTTTCAACAACGATTATGACATTTTCTCTTCTTTTCAAAAATACAAGATCATGATACTTTATTGTCATTACCCACCGATGTATGACATCTCAACCTTTTTCTGATCTTTTTTCTGCTCTCTCTCGGCCGAATATTGGTCATGTCTGTTCGACCATAATTCCTTTAACCTGTTCGTTAATTCTTCATTATTTTTTGTCGTACGAATCATCTGTTTCAGATCAAAACCCGATGAAGCAAACAGACATGTAAACAATTCCCCCCGTGCAGACAGCCTTGCTCTGTTACATGTGCCACAAAAAGCATCTGAAACGGAAGAAATAATACCTATCTCTCCTGAACCATCTTTGTAAAAAAATCGTTTGGCTACTTCACCTGTATATTGAGGAGGTTCTGGTTTGATAGGATATGTTGAATCAATTAATTCAATTATTTCTTTCTTTGTCATGACATGTTCTAGATTCCATTTATTCGTATTACCGACATCCATAAATTCAATAAATCTGAGAACGTGTCCTTCTTTTTTGAAGTAAGCTGCCATTGGTAAGACATCCTGATCATTCACACCTTTTTGAACAACCATATTAATCTTGATAGCAAGTCCAGCCTTTTTTGCAGCCTCAATACCATCAAACACTTTTTGGATAGAAATATGCCTTCCGTTCATTTGCTTAAAACGGTCGGGATTTAATGAATCTAAACTAATGGTGACTCTATTGAGACCAGCTCTCTTCAACTGATCAGCATATAAAGGTAAAAGTGTTCCGTTGGTTGTCATCGCAATGTCTTCAATCCCTGGAATGTTTGTGAGCTTTTCTATTAAGACAGGCAGATCCTTCCGCATTAACGGTTCTCCGCCCGTGATGCGTATTTTTACCACACCTAGGTTCTTTACAAAAAGGGTAGCAAGTCGTTCAATTTCTTCGAAACTAAGCAGTTCTTCTTTTTTCAAGAAAGGATAATCCGGCCCAAAAATTTCAGCAGGCATACAGTACGTACATCTAAAGTTACAGCGATCAGTTACTGATATTCTTAAATCGCGCAATGGTCGATGTCTTTTATCTAAAATACTGACCATACTTTGCCTCCTATTCTGTAATACGATGAGGATGCGTGTAAATGTTAAAGGATTTTCCTCTGACGAATCCAACTGTCGTAATATTTAATTCTTCTGCCATTTTAAGCGCCAGCTCAGTAGGTGCTGATTTTGAAATGACGATAGACACTCCTAGTTTTGCTGCCTTCAATAGAACTTCTGACGATATCCGGCCGCTAAAAACAAGGATTTTATCTCTAAGTGGAATTCGCTGAAGTAAACAGTATCCATAAATTTTATCTAAAGCATTATGTCTTCCTATATCAGTTCTAGTGATGAATAGCTTCTCTGTGTCACACAGTCCAGCATTATGCACTCCGCCAGTATGTTGAAATAATTGGCTTTCTTCTTGCAAACACTTCATGAGATGCATACAAGTTTCAGCAGAAATACTGATTCGATCAATGGCTGTTTTTGCCGTCTTCACATCTTGAAGGAAATAAAAGTGTCTTCCTTTCCCGCAGCATGAACCAATCACTCGTTTTGTAAAATCTGATGAATCAAATCCACTTGAGTGAACTAAATCAACATAGGCAAAACCCATACTTTCATCTATTGTAAACCTTTTAATCTCTTTTTCAAATCGAATGACCCCTTCTGAAGCCAAAAAGCCGATAACCAATTCTTTCAAGTGCTCTGGTGAACAAACAAGGGTCACAAATTCTTCTCCATTTACCATCACAGTTAAAGGATATTCTTCTACAATTTCATCAGTTTTGCAGGTAAACTGGCCTTCATTGTATTGGTGTATGACTCGTTTCTTTTTAACAGAAGGATTCATTGTATGATCTTCCTTTCAATGCAAATTTAGTTATATGATCCAATCAAATTGTGATATTATTTTAAAAAGTCATAAAAATGTAACATATTTCTATCTTATCAAACTTCTTGACTGCTTTATATGGGGGGAACAAAATGAACAAATCGAAAAATCGCTGGCTCATCGCAGCAAGTGCTGTAGGAATTCATTTATCTATTGGGTCTGTTTATGCTTGGAGTGTTTTTACGAATCCTTTACATGAAGCCTTTCAGTGGTCATTAACAGAAATAAGTCTCACCTTCAGTATTGCTATTTTATTTTTAGGTTTATCTGCTGCTTTTATGGGACATTTTGTTGAAAGGTATGGTCCAAGGGCATCGGGGCTCTTCTCAGCTATTTTCTTCGGCATCGGAATGACTGGATCAGGATTCGCTGTCCACATGTCATCACTGCCTCTCCTCTATTTATTTTATGGTGTACTCGCTGGAATAGGGTTAGGGGTAGGCTATATTGCACCTGTATCAACTCTAGTCAAATGGTTTCCGGATCGAAGAGGTCTTGCAACCGGCTTAGCCATTATGGGGTTTGGGTTTGCTTCTCTTATTTGCAGCCCAATTATTCAATATCTCATTGAAAAAGTGAATATCGCAAATACTTTTTATATTCTTGGAATCTCCTATTTTATCATCATGGTGATCTCATCTTTTTATTTATCACCACCAACACCTGATGACGTCAAACAATTTGATGTATTCAAAACAAAGAAAAGAAAAATCCCTCAAGATTTATCACAGCTTACAGCAAATGAAGCGATCAAAACAAGACGTTTCTATTATTTGTGGCTTATGCTTTTTATTAATATCACATGCGGAATCGCTATTATTTCAGTAGCGTCACCTCTTGCTCAAGAAAGTGTTGGGTTCACTGCAGGTGCTGCAGCTACTCTTGTGGGCATTTTAGGTGCTTTTAATGGTTTAGGACGCATTGGCTGGGCATCGTTTTCAGATTATATAGGAAGACCGAATACGTATACGATTTTTTTCAGTATCCAGCTCATTGCTTTTCCTTTACTCCCCTATTTAAAAGAACCGTTCATCTTTTCAATCGTCATGGCGATCATTTATACGTGCTATGGAGGAGGATTTGCTTCAATTCCAGCCTATATTGGGGATTTGTTTGGTACAAAGCAGCTTGGTGCCATACATGGTTATATTTTGACTGCTTGGGCCGCTGCGGGATTAGCAGGACCACTATTTTCATCCTTCATCCGAGATATAACAGGTAATTACACACAAAGCCTTATGGTGTTCTCTGGCTTATTTTTCATTGCTTTTATCATATCACTTCTGATTCGAAAGGATATTCAGCAGCTAAGAGAAAAAAACCTATCTGCTGCTTCCTCTGTCTCAGCCCGATCTTAATTTGAATTTGACAGAATCACAATCTAAAGGTAATTTTTAGATATGAAAACGCTTTACAAAGTATTAGGAGGGTGATGATCTCATGGGGAAAACAAAACATAAGGGGCCTGTTAAACTAAATAAAAAACCCTCACCAAAGCTATGGGCGTCTTTTGTACCAATGGGGCTTGGCAAAGTGAAACCGAAACACATTCGAGATACGATGAAAGTGGCATGGGAGAACAAAGATAACCTTCCCTACGCGTACCGTATTTTAACGCAGGGTGTTTGTGACGGCTGTGCCCTTGGCGTCTCAGGACTGTATGATCAAACGCTCGCAGGACCTCATATATGCACCACAAGACTAAATGTGCTTCGTCTTAACACAATGCCAGCTATTGATCCAAAATGGTTTGTAGATATTCATCAGCTAAAGCAAATGGATAGCACCTCTCTTCGCAAGCTTGGGCGGATTCCTTATCCATTGATCCGAAAAAAAGGTGACAATGCCTTTACACGTATTTCTTGGGATGATGCACTAGATCAAATCGCAGCTAAAATCCAATCAATTGATAAACGGCAGCTTGCTTTCTATTTAACCGCCAGAGGAATTACAAATGAAGTTTATTATACGGCTGCAAAGGCTGCTCGATTTATAGGGACGAATCATATTGATAATGCTTCTCGCATTTGCCATTCACCAAGTAAAACCGCTCTTAAACGGTCCCTTGGCATCGGTGCTTCCAGCTGTAATTACAGTGATTGGATTGGAACGGATGTATTAATCTTTTGGGGATCTGTCGCAGCAAACAATCAGCCTGTTTCCACTAAATATATGTACGCTGCTAAAAAGAAGGGAACAAAAATTATCGTCATCAATCCGTATAAAGAGCCTGCTATGGAAAAGTATTGGGTTCCTTCTATTCCAGAGAGTGCTTTATTCGGTACAAAAATTGCAGATGATTTTTACCAAGTCAATATAGGCGGAGATATTGCGTTTATGAACGGCGTCATCAAGCATTGGTTTGACATGGAGCAGCATGCTCCCCATTCGGCTCTTGATCACGAATTTATTCAAAAACATACAACAGGCATACAGGATTTAAAGCAGCATGTCGCACAATTGAAGTGGGAAGACCTAGAAGCATCATCAGGTTTATCAAAAGGAAGAATGAAGGAATTTGCAACACTGCTTGCCAATGCTAATTCAGGCGTTTTTATTTGGAGTATGGGTCTTACTCAGCACCGCTTTGCAACTGATAATATATCACAGGTTGCCAACCTTGCCATGCTGCGCGGATTTATCGGCAGAAAACATTGTGGTGTCATGCCAATTCGGGGGCATAGCGGCGTCCAAGGTTCTGGTGAAATGGGTGCTGATCCATTCGTTTTGCCGGGTAGTGATTTTGATGACGAGAATATTGAAAGAATCGAACGTATATGGGGGTTTGACATTCCTAAATGGCATGGTGACACCATTGGGCAATCCTTTGAGAAGATGGCTCTCCCAAAAGACCATCCACAAAAACTCAAAATGCTGTTTACGAGTGGCGGAAACTTTTTAGAAACGATGCCAAATCCGGAAGCGATCGAAAAAGCATTATCTGAACTTGAACTCCGTGTTCACCAAGATATCATTTTGAATACCTCTACGCTGGTAGACGCTGAAGAGGCGGTGATTGTGCTGCCTGCTATGACAAGGTATGAACAACCAGGCGGCGGCACATCAACCAGTACGGAACGCATGGTATATTTCAGTCCAGAAATTGAAGGACCTCGTATTGAGGAAGCCAGAGCGGAATGGGACATTTATGTTGATCTTGCGAAAAGAGTCCGGCCAGAAGATGCCGAGCTGATACATTTTGAAACAGCTGAAGACATTCGTCGTGAGATTGCGGTCGCCAACCGAAATTATGATGGCATCCAGCATTTACGTCACAAGGGAGACGTTTTTCAATGGGGAGGCGCATGGCTTTGTGAAGATGGCGTGTGTCCAACACCAGACGGCAAGGGACATCTTCTTCCTGCCCAGCTGCCTCAATATCGAAAAACCGAAGGACATTTCAATATCACGACAAGAAGAGGAAAGCAATTCAACTCCATGATCTACAGTGAAAAGGATGCCTTTAATGGTGGAAAACGTCATTCTATCCTAATGAATGAAGAAGATGCAAAAGAGCTTTACGTCCAAGAAGGTGATCCAGTTGTTCTCTTTAATCAATATGGATCCTATCAAGGAGTGGCTCAATTCGGAGAGTTGAGACGCGGCAATATCGCAGTTTATTGGCCGGAAGGGAACGTTTTAATTCCTAAAGGTGTGTATGAGAGCTACTCACAGATTCCCGAGTATAATACGGCTGCCATATTAGAAAAAGCCGAAACCTTCCATGCAAGAAAGGATCAGCATTATGTGGAGAAACGAATTGATGAATTAGAAACGACTTTGAATTAATCGTCAACTTAAAAACAGCTGGGGTTGTTTTCCCCAGCTGCCATTCACTCTCTACCGACCAAAAGCGCTCGCTTCCTGTTGAAGAATATGGTTCAATTCTTCGGCATTTGCAGCCGGTTGATATTGTCCTCCACCCGCTTTTGCAACAGATTTAAGACTTTTTGCTTCCTTTTCATTCACATCGAAGCCAATGATATTGACGATTGTATCTATTCCGTCTTCATGTAATTCCTTTGCTGCTTGTGAAGGGCTTCCACCACAAGTTTCTTCACCATCACTGACAACATAGACAATATTTTTCCCTTCAGCTTGGTGATCTTCAAAATCTTGTTTCGTATCCGTTAATGCTTTTGCAAGTGGTGTCCAGCCAGTTGGCTTATACACATTCAGTGCTTGCTGAAAGGTTGATGGCTCATATGATCCAAATCCGTAAACAGCTTCAGAACTTGAACAAGAAACAGCTTTCCCTGCATTTTTATTGGTTCCTTCATGACCAAACACACGAAGCAGAACTTGTGTATCTTCTGATAAAATGCTTGCAAAGCTTTGAATAGACCGTTTGGCGATTTCAATTTTCTTTTCACCTTCAACTGATTGTGCCATGCTCCCGCTTAAATCGAGTAATATCACCACATGCGCAGGCGGCTCCTGTTTTGTTACAGCATGAGCTGGTGAAGAAAGAAGCAGGACAAGACTAGCCAAAATGGTTAATACGATGTTTTTTTTCATCAATAAAAACCTCCCTTTTTTACTTTTGTACAGAAAAAGAGAAACGAAAGCATGAATCAATCGTTTCCCTTTTGTTCAGCAAGTTATTCGTGTAGTTTTAATGATTCTGCTGAAAAGATAGAACCCATTTCTTTACCAGTGCTTGCTTGGTAGTAATGGCCTTTACCAGCTTTGGCTACTTGCTTCAATTGACCTTCATAGCCATCGTTAAAGTCTAATCCGATCACATTTACAACAGTTGATCCTTTTGAGTTATGCAATTCTTTTGCTACTTTTACTGGATCTCCGCCACAAGTTTCCTCACCATCAGTGATTAAGTACACAATATGCTTTGTTCCTGCAGTAAGCTGCTCATCCGCTTGCTTTGCATTTTCAAGTGCACGTGCAATCGGTGTCCAGCCAGTTGGCCCAAGTCCGTTTAAAGAGTTTTCGAAGCTGTCCTTTTCATAAGGCTGTACGCCGTAAACGCCTCTAATGACTTCACATGATTGAGCTTTACCTGAATTTTTGTTGTTTCCTTCAGAACCAAACAAGCTCATACGAATTTTAGCGTCTTTTGGAAGTGACTGAGCAAATTTAAATACCTCTTGTTTAGCGAGATCAAATTTGCGCTCTCCCTCTACTTTTCTTGCCATGCTTCCGCTTGCATCAAGTAAGATTGTCACTCTTACATCTTTATTATGTTTTTTGACTGTAGATGCTTCTGCAAATACTGGTGAAGAGATTGACATAGATAATGTCAATACAGCTAAGGTTACGAGTGAGATTACTTTTTTCAACATAATTTTCCTTCCTCCTTATGTATTTGATTGAAACATCTTAATCGTAAATTATTCTGTCTTGGAATGGTATAGGACTCGGTCCCTTTTTCTCTTTCATCAAAATCACTAAAATTCTGTCAGATGTCTAGATATTTTCACCTAACACACCCATTATTCTCTCGTTTTCTCTGTCTTTCGAGGGACTTTGTATCAGCCATCAGTTCTTGTCAGGACATAAATGTTTAAGATTTCCTGGTCTGCGTCTTAAGTCGCGATTTGACACATTCTGTTCAAATCTCTTTGAACACACAAAAAAATGCCTCATTTCTGAGGCACCTTTGCTTTATTTTTTAGCCATATACGTGTTGAGAAAACGATCGGCTGATTCGATTTGAATTCCTTTATAATAATGCTTCACGATGGCATCTACTTTTTTGCCTGCCTGCGCCATATAATGCGCACCATATTGACTCATGCCTACACCATGACCATATCCTTTTGTTGTAATGACAATCTGCTGGCCCTGGCGTTCCCATGTGAAGTCCGCTGAATGAAGGCCTAGTGATTCTCGAATGTCTCGGCCTGACATTGTTTTACCGTTGATCACGGCTTTCGCTACCTGATTTCCTGGTGTCCGTTCTACAATCTGTCCGACCTGAGCCTGCTGAGTGAGCGTCACACCTAATTTTTGCTGAAATTCACTGACCGAGATGGTTTTCTTATTTTGAAATTTTGGCGATTTTTCGTCCCATTTACTTGAGACACTTTTCAAATAAGGGATTTCGTTTTTCCAATAGGCTTCGGCATTTTCCGTTTTTCCGTTACTTGTTGAAAAGAATGAAGCATCAATTGGTTTCTCGTCATAAGTCAGCACTTTTCCTTGTGTGCTGGCGACAGCTTCCGTGACCTTTTTTAATTTCCAATTGTACGCTTTCCCCCAAATTTTCTTGAGTTCCTGTTTGTTTTTGTAAACTTGGAACATTTGGGTATCATCTACAAGAGAGCCCTTAGGTGATTTGACAGTCTTATCACTGATCATTTGTCTGACGATATACGTTCTTGCTGCGAGCGCCTGTGCCTTGAGTGCTTCCATTTCAAAATCAGCTGGCATTTCAGATGCGACGACACCGATCACATACTCTTCTAAGGGGATGTTTTCTACCTGCTGATGAGCTGAGCGATAGACGGGGATAGCGACGGGTGATTGCTTCAATTTGACTGAACCCTTGACTTCTTTTTTAACTGATGGTTCTGCTGCTACGTGCTGGCTGGTCTCCGGCTTTCCTTGGAACGTCGGCAACACAAGTAATGTTGGAATCATTAAAATGATGATGCATATTCCTGCGATTGTCCATATCATTGGTTTCATATTTGGCTGCCCCCATTTGTCATTGAATCTCTTTTATCTTATGGGCAGGGACAAGCTAATATGACAGCTTCTTTCATTTAGTGGACAAGTCTTTTATGAAGATATGAGGCTGTTCTTCGATGGATTTTACTGTTCGTCTGTATGAATAAAATTTAAGATGGTTGGATACACTAATGATAAGCTTCGTGAAATGAGGCATTCTATGATTCTAAAAAAAAATCAGCATGCCCCAATGGACACACTGATTTCTTTCATGATTAAGCGTTCAGATCTGATACAACTTGTTCTTGTGTCACATCTGCTGATTCATCGTTTACTCTTTCAATATCTGCACCGATTGCTGCAAGCTTTTGGTGGAAGTTCACATAACCACGGTCAATATGCTTCAACTCAGTGACACGTGTATGACCTTCTGCCACTAATCCAGCAAGTACAAGTGCTGCTCCTGCTCTTAAATCAGTCGCTGCCACTTCAGCACCTTGAAGTTGAACCGGCCCATTGATAATGACAGAGCGACCCTCAATTTTAATATCGCCATTCATGCGGCGGAATTCTTCAGCATGCATAAAGCGGTTTTCAAACACCGTTTCTGTGATCATGCTTGTTCCGTTCGCACGAAGCAATAGCGCCATCATCTGAGATTGCATATCCGTTGGGAACCCAGGATGCGGCATTGTTTTTAGATCGATTGGCTTGAGCTCAGATGGTCCAATGACTCTTAAACCTTCTTCTTCTTCAATGATCTGAATACCCATTTCTTCCATTTTTGCCACAAGTGATGTCATGTGCTCTGGCACTGCGCCTTTTACAAGAACATTTCCTTCTGTAATGGCTGCTGCCACCATGAAAGTACCTGCTTCAATTCTGTCAGGGATGATGTTGTGTTTTGCACCGTGAAGTGTTTCCACACCTTCGATTTTGATTGTACCAGTACCAGCACCGCGAACCTTACCGCCCATGGCATTGATGTAGTTTGCTAAATCAACAATTTCAGGTTCTTTTGCTACGTTTTCTAAAATCGTTGTTCCTTCAGCTAATGCTGCTGCCATGATGATGTTTTCAGTTGCCCCTACACTTGGGAAATCCAAATAGATTTTTGCACCTTTTAAACGGCCTTTTACTTCAGCCTCGATGAAACCATTACCTACTTGAATTTTAGCTCCCATTGCTTCAAAGCCTTTTAAATGCTGATCAATTGGTCTTGAACCAATCGCACAGCCTCCAGGTAATGCAACTCTTGCATGACCTGTTCTTGCTAAAAGTGGTCCCATGACAAGCACGGATGCTCGCATTTTACGGACATACTCAAACGGAGCCTCAGTTTCTAGTGCATGAGATGCATCAACTGATACTTCGTTATTTTCAAAATGTACTTCTGCTCCTAAATGACGTAACACTTCATTGATTGTATATACATCGGAGAGCGTAGGTACATCACAAATTACGCTTTTTTCTGTACTTGCTAACAAAGATGCAGCGATAACTGGTAAAACGGCATTTTTTGCGCCTTCTACTTTAACTGTGCCGTTTAACTTTTGACCGCCGCGGACGATGATTTTTTCCAAGGTCTTCCCCTCCGCGTCCCAAATTCTCTATATTAATATTCAGTCGTTACGATTGGTGTGCCAACCGTAATCGTATGATTTTCGTTCATTTCCGAACTTCTGATGGCAATTTGAACATTCATTTTATCATTTGAAGTCATAATGAACTGTTCCCACTTATCTGTGTAAGCGGAAAGCGACACAAAATTAGACTCAACGAGATACTCAACTGGTTTTGCTTGAAATTCATTTGCTAACATTTCAGCTTTTTTTTGCAAAACAACATCCATCATACCATTTACATGACCATCGAGACAAGTAAAAATTACAATTTTCTCTTGTAATATGCTTTTTGCATGACGTACGAACTGATCATATGTATGCTCCCAGGTATTCAGTGGGCGAGCACCTTTTTGCTCATATAATAAATACGACTTTTGATTGGATTTTGTGTCGGTCTTCACGAGTAAAATTTTCGATTCTGTATCATTTTTTTCATCTTTGTAAATTCCTGTGACTTTGGTGACATGTTGTTCTTTTTTTTCGGTCCACTCATACTGTCGTAGTTCGCCTTTCAAACGTTTCACTTTTTTTGAAAATTGTTCGGATGAAATATCTACATTTGTCTTGGCATGAAGGGTCCATCCATCGACTTCAATTTGCTGGTTTTTTAGACCTTCTGCTATTTGAGCGAGCGGGGAAGATTCTTCCGCACGAACACCTTGAATCATCAGAACAAAAAAAAGAATAAACGCAAATAATGGCCAACCTTTCAAATACTTTCTCACTTGTCATTCCCCCTTGCTACAAGTGTTGCCGCAAGGAGGTCAATGCATACGTGGAAAAGTCAACAAAAGGCGAGCCTTTTGACCCTTCTTTTTACGTTCCCGCAGAAGGCCGTGACCAAACCTTTTATGTTAGAACATATAAGGAATTTGTCTTGAGAAATTTAAGTAATCAAGGAAGAAATTGCTGACTGCAGATGCGATAGCAATGGTAATGAGCATCATCAGCAGCCTTGCTTGAACGATTTTCCCTTTTTTAATGAGTGGATCAATATTTACAGCAAGCAGTGCCCACCATGTAACCGCGATAAAAAATAGGTGGATCACAATGCCCACGATTGCTTGTTGTCCTACGTCTTCCATACAGTTGAATCCTCCTTTTATTTATTTCTGTAAAGGAAAACTCCCTTTCATTATATCCTCGAAAATCGGAAAGATGAATCATTTGGAAAAAAGAGCTACATTTAGTGTGAATCCCCTCTTATCCTGATGCCAAGGAGATGATATACTGCGTGTGGAAGGAGCTGAACACATTGAAAGATTCTTTTCCTGACTTTGTTGATTTGTACGGAGAATTGGTTCCCTCATTTGATCATGAATGGGAGGCCATTGCTTTCTACTTTGATTATAGACAGACACAGCTAGAAGAATTAGCACAATTGTGTCATTTTCATAACATTTCTTTGGATTACTCTGAGGAAAGCTTGTATCAGTTAGAATCACTATACTTTGATGCATTGACCAAGCAGCTGTTCGCTGAGTGGAAAATGCCGATAGATGCATTAGAAGCGATGATGAGTGTGTATATAGGAGAGGTTGTCATCCGTCATCATTCAGATGCTGACTGGGTGGTGCGGCCTTATATGGATTCTCCGCACAAATATACGCTTGGCTTACGCAGAAATAATAAAACATGGCATTGCAGTACGCAATTTTGCGAGCACTTATATCTAGAAAAGCAAGCATCTCATCCTTATGTGTCGATGTATCAATCTCTCATGTCATCCTAAAAAAAATCCTTCTTATCACAGTGATAAGAAGGATTTTCTGTTTTATTTCCCTGCTACATTTAAACGGTTTAACGCCCGTTTTAATGCGAGTTCCGCCCGGCGTACATCACTTTCATTCGGGTGGTTCAAATGCTCTTCAGCACGCTGCTTCGCTGATTTAGCACGATCGACATCAACTTTATCTGATGTTTCAGCGGCCTGAGCAAGAATCGTTACTTGTTCAGGGCGGACTTCAACAAATCCGCCACTTACTGCAACCAATTCAGTTGATCCACTATGTTTTAAGCGAACTGCACCGATTTTTAGCGGAGCAACCATTGGAACGTGGCCAGCTAAAATACCAAGCTCACCGCTTTCTGCTCTTACACTGACCATTTCCACATCCGCTTGATACACTGGGCCGTCGGGAGTAACGATATTGACTTGAACGGTCTTCATGCTTTTACCCTCCTAAGGACCAGATTAGGCCTCTACACCCATCTCTTTGGCTTTTTCAATCACTTCTTCAATGCGTCCAACTAAGCGGAATGCATCTTCTGGAAGGTGATCGTATTTACCAGACAAGATTTCCTTGAAGCCTTTAACAGTTTCTTTCAATGGCACATAAGAACCCTTTTGGCCAGTGAACTGCTCTGCTACGTGGAAGTTTTGAGATAGGAAGAATTGAATACGACGCGCTCTGTGTACCACAAGCTTATCGTCCTCAGATAATTCATCCATACCTAAAATGGCAATAATATCTTGAAGCTCTTTATAACGCTGCAATGTTTGCTGCACTTCACGCGCAATCGCATAATGCTCTTCACCAACGATCTCAGGTGCAAGTGCACGAGATGTTGAAGCAAGAGGATCAACCGCTGGGTAAATACCCATTTCAGTCAGCTTACGCTCAAGGTTTGTCGTTGCATCAAGGTGAGCGAACGTCGTTGCAGGAGCTGGATCTGTATAGTCATCTGCAGGTACATAGATCGCTTGAATCGATGTAACCGATCCTACGTTTGTAGACGTGATACGCTCTTGCAGCTGACCCATCTCTGTTGCTAGTGTCGGCTGATAACCTACCGCTGAAGGCATACGTCCAAGAAGGGCTGATACTTCAGAACCTGCTTGTGTAAAGCGATAGATATTATCGATGAAGAACAATACGTCTTGACCTTGTTCATCACGGAAATGCTCTGCCATTGTCAAACCAGTTAGGGCAACACGCATACGTGCACCTGGCGGCTCGTTCATTTGACCGAAGACCATGGCTGTTTTTTCGATAACGCCAGAATCTTTCATTTCGTAGTAAAGGTCGTTTCCTTCACGTGTACGCTCTCCAACACCAGCGAATACAGAAATACCGCCGTGTTCTTGTGCGATGTTGTTGATCAATTCTTGAATCAGAACGGTTTTACCTACACCAGCTCCACCGAATAGACCGATCTTTCCACCTTTGATGTAAGGAGCAAGCAGGTCAACAACTTTGATACCTGTTTCAAGAATTTCAACTTCTGTAGAAAGTTGATCAAAAGAAGGCGCTTGTCTGTGGATTGGATCTCTTTGAGCTTCCACACCAAGTGGCTCATCTAAGTCAATGTTATCTCCCAGTACGTTGAATACACGTCCAAGTGTTACGTTACCAACTGGTACTGAAATTGGTTTTCCAAGGTCTACAGCTTCCATACCGCGCTTCACACCGTCTGTTGATGCCATTGCGATGGTTCTCACTGTATCGTCACCTAAATGTAGTGCTACTTCTAAAGTTAAGTCGATATCAACTTCACTTTCGCTTTCCGCTTTATGCGAAACTTTGATCGCATTATAAATCTCAGGCAAGTGACCGTCTTCAAAACGAACGTCTACGACTGGTCCCATGATCTGACTGATGCGTCCTGTTTTCATTGCATTCCCTCCTGACAATTATTTCTATTCTAAGGCAGCTGCTCCGCCGACAATTTCTGTAATCTCTTGTGTAATCGCTGCTTGACGAGCACGGTTGTAAGAGAGTGTCAGGCTGTCGATCAATTCTTTTGCGTTGTCTGTTGCACTCTTCATTGCTGTCATTCTTGCAGCATGTTCACTTGCTTTGCTGTCAAGAAGCGCACCGAAAATCAAACTCTCTGCATATTGAGGAAGGAGAACTTCAAGAATTTCTTCTTCAGAAGGCTCAAACTCATAAGATGCGGAACGTTTATTTGGTGTCGCTGCGGCCGAAAGGTCCGTTAGCGGCAATAATTTCTTCTCTGTTACTTCTTGTGAAATCGCACTGACAAAGTGGTTGTAGAACATATAAAGTTCGTCAAACGCTTCATCAGAGAACATTTGAACTGTACTGCTTGCTAATTCTTTAATATCAGCAAACGCTACTTCGTCTCCAAGCCCTGTTACTTCAGAAATAACTGGAATACCACGCTTTTTGAAGAAGTCGCGTCCGATTTTACCAATGACAATCACCGCATATTCATCAGCGGATTGATGACGAGATTGAATGGTTTGGTAAGCGGCACGCAAAATCGAGCTGTTAAAAGGTCCTGCAAGCCCTCGATCAGATGTAATGACGAGATACCCTGTTTTCTTGACAGGTCTTGAAAGAAGCATTGGGTGCTTAGCACTTGTTCCAGTTGCGATTGCAGCAACCACTTCCTGGATTTTCTCCATGTAAGGAACAAAAGACTTCGCATTGTTTTCAGCACGATTCAGTTTCGCAGCTGATACCATTTGCATCGCTTTTGTGATCTGACTCGATTTTTTCGTTGACGTGATCCTTGACTTTATATCGCGTAATGAGGCCAAAGATTTCACCACCTTTTTTCAGGAATCCGTGTTCATTTACGTGAAAAGAGAGAAAAAGAGAATCTTTTTCTCTCGGAAAGATTACTAATTAGTTGCTTGGTGCAAACGTACGTTTAAAGCCTTCGATTGCTGTCTTCCACTCTTCATCAGCAGGCATATTTCCTGTTTGAGAGATTGTGTCAAACAAGCCTTTATGGTTTTCTTCAATATACAAGAATAACTCAGCTTCAAAACGTTTAACATCAGCAATGGCAACATCGTCTAAGTATCCTCTTGTTAGTGCGTAAAGAATCGCTACTTGTTTTTCAACTTTAAGCGGTTTGTTCAAGTCTTGTTTTAAGACTTCAACTGTTCTTGCACCACGGTTTAATTTCGCTTGAGTGGCTTGGTCTAGATCAGATCCAAATTGAGCGAATGCTTCAAGCTCACGATAAGAAGCAAGATCCAGACGAAGTGTACCTGCTACCTTTTTCATCGCTTTGATTTGTGCAGAACCACCTACACGGGATACAGACAATCCTGCGTTTACTGCTGGACGTACGCCTGAGAAGAAGAGGTCAGATTGTAAGAAGATCTGTCCATCTGTGATTGAAATAACGTTTGTTGGGATATATGCAGAGATATCGCCAGCCTGCGTTTCTACGAAAGGCAATGCTGTGATAGAACCGCCACCCTTTGCGTCACTAAGCTTCGCTGCACGTTCTAATAAACGAGAGTGAAGATAGAAAACATCACCAGGGAATGCCTCACGACCTGGAGGACGACGAAGCAATAATGAAAGCTCACGGTAAGCTGCCGCTTGTTTAGAAAGGTCATCATAGACAACAAGTACGTGCTTGCCGTTATACATGAATTCCTCACCCATCGTTACACCTGCATAAGGAGCAAGGTAAAGAAGTGGAGCTGGCTGTGATGCAGAAGCTGTGACAACGATTGTGTAGTCAAGCGCACCATGCTTACGAAGTGTTTCAACAACACCACGAACCGTTGATTCTTTTTGTCCGATCGCTACATAAATACAGATCATGTCTTGATCTTTTTGGTTTAGAATCGTATCGATTGCAACAGATGTTTTACCTGTTTGACGGTCACCAATGATCAATTCACGCTGTCCGCGGCCGATTGGAATCAAGGCATCAATTGCTTTAATTCCTGTTTGAAGCGGCTCATGTACAGATTTACGATCCATAACGCCCGGTGCTTCACTTTCGATTGGACGTGTTTTGCTTGTTAAGATTGGACCTAGTCCATCAACAGGCTGACCAAGCGGGTTCACAATACGTCCGATTAACTCTTCACCTACTGGAACCTCCATGATACGACCTGTACGTTTTACGTCGTCACCTTCGCGGATATCTTTGTAAGGTCCTAAAATAACGATACCTACGTTAGACTCCTCAAGGTTTTGAGCCATACCCATTACACCGTTAGAGAACTCAACCAGCTCTCCTGCCATAATGTTGTCAAGGCCATGTACACGCGCGATACCGTCCCCTACTTGAATGACTGTACCGACATCTTTTACTTCAATTTCTGATTGATAGTTTTGGATTTGCTGCTTTATCAGCGCGCTAATCTCTTCAGCTTTGATACTCACTAAGGTTTCACCCCTTCTAACGATTTTCGCCTGCAAGCTGACGTTCAATGCGGGAAAGCTTTCCGCTGACACTGCCGTCATAAATGCGGTTTCCGATACGGATTTTCACTCCGCCTATTAGATCCTTGTCAATCACATTTTCAACACGCAGTGATGTGACTCCGGCTTTTTTGGCAAATACTTCAGATAAAGATTGAATTTCAGCACCGCTCAGCGGTTTCACTGAATACACGACCGCATCGTCTATTTGTTTCGTGCGGTTTGCAAGTTTCACAAACTCCGACGTCATTTCAGAGAAAATATTCGTGCGTCCGCGGTCAATCAGTAAATACATTGTGTGCAATACATAAGTAGAAACACCTTTGAAAGCTTCTGCAATCAACTGTTTCTTTTTGTCTGCAGTAATCTTTGGATGAACAAGGAAGTCATTGAGTTCTTGATCAGCCTTTAGAACTTTTTTGATCTCATTCAGCTCTTTTTCAGTTTCGTCTACTGCCGAAGAAGCAAGAACGATGTCAAAAAGAGCAGAAGCGTAACGCTTAGAGACAATAGTTACGCTCATCGGCTTTCGCCTGCCTCTTTAAGGTACTCTTGAATCAATTTCTC
The DNA here is from genome assembly GCF_038593345.1 of Bacillus sp. FSL M8-0350. Classification (NCBI taxonomy): domain Bacteria; kingdom Bacillati; phylum Bacillota; class Bacilli; order Caryophanales; family Bacillaceae; genus Bacillus; species Bacillus sp. FSL M8-0350. The sequence goes on from NZ_CP151985.1 coordinate 3,451,248, forward strand.
TTGTGCCTGCTCATCAAGTTCTTTTTCAATCACTTTAGATGCAATCAGCACAGATAGTGATGCAACCTGCTCACGCAGTGCAGCCACAGCTTGTTCTTTTTCTTTCACGATTTCAGTTCTAGCAGACTCTTTCAAGCGCTCTGATTCTTGACGTGCTGCTTGAATGATCTCTTCTTTTTGTTTCTCACCAATCTTTTTCGCATTTTCGATGAGTGTATGTGATTCTTCGCGTGCTTCTTTCAATAAGACACGTTGTTCTTCAAGAAGCTTTTCAGCTTGAACGTGCTTTTCTTCAGCACTTGAGATTTCATTTCCTATATAATCTTCACGCTGCTTCATAATACCTAATAAAGGTTTAAGCGCAAATTTCTTTAAAAGTGCAAGCAAGATGAGCATAGCGATAAGCTGGAATAACATATCACCGGCGTTGAAGCTTAAGCCCCCTGCTCCTAAAACCACTGGTAACTGAGACATTTAGTACGGCAACTCCCTTCTTTAAATAATATGTTAAGAAACAAAACATAAAGGAATGGCGAAGTTTCGAACTAATCTGATCTTCGCCATTAAAATTCATATTAGAACGCTTCTCACATATTAACCAAAGAATGCCAAGAATGCGATAACGACAGCGATAATTGGAAGTGCCTCAACTAAAGCGACCCCGATGAACATAAGTGTTCTTAGTTCTCTACCAGCTTCTGGCTGACGAGCGATTCCTTCAACTGTTTTAGATACGATTAGACCGTTACCAATACCTGCTCCTAGTGCTCCTAAACCGATTGCAATTGCTGCTGCTATTAAATTCATTAAAAAGCTCCTCCTTTAAAATAACGTCCTTTTTGGACTCTCAATTTTTTAGTGTTCGTCGCTGACTTTATGGGAAATGTACACCATTGTCAGCATGGTGAAGATAAATGCCTGGATTGTTCCGACAAACAAACTGAATGCCTGCCATACAATCATCGGCACGATGGCACCTAATGTACCAACGATACCAAGCGCAATGTTTTGCGTGTAGAAATTGGTCGCAAGTCCTGCAAGTAACCCAAGAAGAATCTCTCCAGCGAAAATATTTCCGTAAAGACGCAAACCAAGTGTTAGCGTGTTTGCAAATTCTTCAATGATTTTCAGCGGCACTAAATATGGGATTGGCTTGAAGAAGTCTTTCGTATATTCCTTGACTCCTTTTGCCTTGACACCGTAGAAGTGTGTAAGTCCCATGACCATAATTGCTAGTGTCATTGTGATTGCAGGATCAGCAGTTGGTGATTTCCACCACAAGTTGTGATCGACCGTAATCGAGAACGGCAGTCCAAGCATGTTTGAAACAAATATGTACATGAGTAATGTAACGCCAAGCGCTAGAAATGGGGCTCCTGTTTTCATGTCCATCGAACTACCTATGATATTTCGAACAAAATCAACGATCCATTCCATGAAGTTCTGCGCCTTAGTCGGACGAATAGACAGAACACGAGTAGTCAGCACCGCTATGAGAAGAACGATGATACTAGCAATCGTAATCATGAGAACATTGGATAAGTTGAACGTTAACCCTAAAAATTCTGTAGTTTTTGAACTGTGACCCAAAGAGTATTCACCTCTCTTCCATAGTAGAACGTTTAAGTTGAATGAAGGAATCTATCATAATGACAGGATATATTGTCATTAATCCTATAACAACACCTGCCAGATGAACTTCATTAGGGTAACGCCAAGCAATCGCTACTGCGAGAATCGCGTTGGCCCACCTGGCTGTACTTCCCATTGAACGAATGGATTTTCCTTTTTTAACCGCTCGATCAAAAGCGTGCATTCTCCGTATAAGTAGGAATAAATTAAAGAAAGCAAAAATTGTGCCGATAATGAAACCAAGAAACAGTGGTTTAAAACCAGGCATGGCATAGCCAAACACAAAAATTGCCAATAGATAGAACATGTATTTACTCTGTCTGCGGAAAATCGCGTTTGGATCGTTCATTCATCTGACTCCCGATGAAAAGTATTGTAAAAAAGGTGATAAATGGTGATGAAAACTGCGTAGAAGACGCTTATGATAAGCCGTCCTATTCGAAAAAAATCAATCACCCATCGGTCTAATTGCACAATCAGACTTGAAATCTTTAGATCTATGGGATGCTGCTTCATTCGTTGATACAAACCCTGATTATTAAAGGGTTCACAATGAGGATTAGTAGAGTGCTATAGGCTATGAAAACCTTACCATAATACCCTCGTTTAGCATACAATAGCGTCTATGATGTGTCAATCGGTTGAAAGTTAAAAAACTTTTCTATAGTGATAGAGCACACAAAATGTTCACAATTTCATCAAACTTTAGGAGAGATGTGACAATCATTGAAAAAAACAGCCAATGTTCAGTATACATTGATTTTTCTAAGAACGGTATCAACCGTTTGTCATATATTTCAAAAAGCCCACATGCACGTTTGCATGTGGGCTTTTATTAAGACTTTCTTACTTCGTTCCGTACATACGGTCACCAGCATCACCAAGACCTGGGATGATGTAACCTTTTTCGTTTAGTTTCTCATCTAATGCTGCAATGTAGATATCAACATCTGGATGATGCTTTTGCATTTCCTCTACACCTTCAGGGGCAGCAATCAGACACATAAAGCGAATGTTTTTCGCACCGCGTTTTTTCAAGCTGTTTAACGCTTCGACTGCAGAGCCGCCAGTTGCAAGCATTGGGTCTACTACGATAAATTCACGTTCTTCCACATCAGATGGAAGCTTCACATAATATTCAACAGGCTTTAATGTTTTCGGATCACGGTATAAACCAACATGTCCCACTTTAGCAGCTGGAATGAGTTTCAAAATCCCGTCTACCATTCCAAGACCTGCTCTTAAAATTGGCACAACACCGAGTTTCTTCCCTGAGATCACGTTTGATTTCGCTACTTGTACAGGTGTTTCTACATCTACCTCTTCAAGCGGTAAATCTCTTGTGATTTCAAATGCCATTAATGTTGCGACTTCATCCACTAGCTCTCTAAATTCTTTAGTTCCTGTATGAACGTCACGAATATATGTAAGTTTGTGCTGAATAAGCGGGTGATCAAATACATAAACCTTTGCCATTGCTTGCTACAACTCCTTTTCTGTCATCTTCCGGTGAACTTTGCACACTTCCTACAATTCTACATAAAAAGACATCATCTTTCAATATGATTCGCAAATCCTACAAAAAAAACCCACATGCCAAATATAGGCAAATGGGTCTGTTTTTAATAATCTAATTCGTTATATAGAGGGAAACGGGCCGTAAGATCAGATACACGCTTTTTCGCCTCTTCTAATTTCGCTTCATCTTCATGATGCTTTAGCGCAAGTGCAATAATGGAACCGACTTCTTTCATCGCTTCTTGATCAAAACCGCGGCTTGTTACTGCTGCTGTACCTACACGTACACCACTTGTGACAAATGGTTTCTCTGGATCATAAGGAATTGCATTTTTGTTCACTGTAATACCGATTTCATCAAGAACGTTTTCTGCAATTTTTCCTGTGATGCCAAGAGAACGCAAGTCGATGAGAACAAGATGGTTATCTGTTCCGCCAGATACAAGCTGAATATCTTCAGATAAAAGAGTTTCAGCTAGTTGTTTTGCATTATCAATGACGTTTTGTGCATATGTTTTGAAATCTCCGTTCAATACTTCACCGAAAGAAACAGCTTTTGCAGAGATGACATGCATCAGTGGTCCACCTTGAATACCAGGGAAAATCGATTTGTCGATCTTTTTACCAAACTCTTCACGGCATAGAATCATTCCGCCGCGAGGTCCGCGTAATGTTTTGTGAGTTGTCGTTGTCACAAAATCTGCGTAAGGAACTGGATTTGGATGAAGACCTGCTGCAACAAGACCAGCAATGTGAGCCATGTCGACCATAAAGTAAGCACCGACTTCATCAGCAATCTCACGGAACTTTTTGAAATCAATTTGGCGTGGGTATGCACTTGCACCCGCAACGATGAGTTTCGGCTTATGTTCACGTGCTTTTTCAAGTACATCTTGATAGTCGATATGCTGAGTTTCTTTATCTACACCATATTCTACAAAGTTGTACTGTACACCACTAAAGTTTACAGGGCTTCCATGTGTTAAATGCCCGCCATGTGATAAGTTCATGCCAAGTACTGTATCGCCATGCTCAAGAATTGTAAAGTATACGGCCATGTTCGCTTGAGCACCTGAGTGAGGCTGTACGTTCACATACTCAGCGCCAAAAATTTCTTTTGCGCGGTCACGTGCGATATCTTCCACAACGTCTACATGTTCACAGCCGCCATAGTAGCGTTTACCAGGATAGCCCTCAGCGTATTTGTTTGTTAATACAGAGCCCTGTGCTTCCATGACTGCTTCGCTTACGAAGTTTTCTGATGCAATTAATTCGATTTTGTCCTGCTGGCGTTTCCGCTCTAGTTGAATTGCTTTGAATACTTGTGCGTCTTGCTCAGGTAAATGTTTCATCAGCGAAATCCTCTCCAATCTATTTCCATTCGATGTTTTCACCATCTCATTGTACACGGTTTTTGAGTAAAATGTAAAAGTTTTTTTTGGAAAATCGACTTCTTTTTTATGAAAACCCGAATATTCAAGTGGTAAAGCGTCTTCATCATTCAACATTATATTAGAAATATATCGAAGCTATGATCTTGTATAAACGGCTCGTTCTCCGCCAATCAGCTTCGGACGCGTTTTCGCAAAAGTCACATGTGCATGTCCTAATCGATGACGACTGAGGCGGACAGGTACAGCGACTCTCTTTAAGTGCATCCCAATTAACGTATCGCCGATATCAATTCCAGCATGTGCCTCAATGCATTCGACCAATACAGGATGTTCCATTTGCTGATACGCATGAGCCGCCATCGAACCACCCGCTTTACGGACAGGTACTGCAGCTACGATCTCCAGGTTAAAACGGAAAGCCACTTCTTCTTCAACAACAAGGGCACGATTTAGATGTTCACAGCATTGAAAGGCGAGCTCGATGCCGGTCTCTCGTCTTAACTGATCCAATTCTTGATAGATAGAGGCAGCAATTTGCTCACTTCCAGCAGTACCAATATGCTCACCAGCCACTTCTGACGTACTGCAGCCAATGACTAAGATTTGCCCGGCATGCAATTCAACTGTTTGATGAAACTCTTTTAACATTTCAAGCCAATCTTGACCAATGTTCATGTTAAGCGCTCCTTATAGGTGCTTTTCTTCGTAATCAGCAATTTTGCCAATCCGCACAGCATGGCGTCCTGCTGTAAACTCTGTCGTCAGCCAAATGTGCGCAATCTCACGTGCTAATCCTGGTCCAATCACTCGCTCTCCCATTGCAAGAACGTTCGTATCATTATGTTCTCTCGTTGCTTTCGCACTAAATGTATCATGAGCCAATGCACAGCGAATTCCTTTTACTTTATTTGCTGAGATGCTCATGCCGATGCCTGTCCCACAAATTAAAATGCCGCGGTCGACTTCTCCGTTTGCCACCATATTGGCTACAGGGAAAGCATAATCTGGGTAGTCTACAGAACCTGATCCGCATTCACAACCCATATCAATGTATTCAATCTTCAATTCATCCATCAGTTGTTTGATTTCTTCACGAATATTCGTTCCGCCGTGATCGGATGCAATGGCTACTTTCATCTGGCAATTCCTCCTAAGGGTGAGTTGATCTGTTATGTCTTACATTCATTCTTTATTTACAGTTATATTTTAACCTCTGCCTAGTGATTTGCAAACAATAGCAGAAAAACCGTTGAGGCAACGGTTTTACAAGTTATCTATTATGATGATCTTTTTTCAGCTTCTCAGCGAGCTGATACAGCAAGGCTTCTAGTTCATCTCGAGTTTCCTGATAAACAGAAAGACTTCCTCCAAACGGATCGGATACATCGCCTTCTGTTCCTGTCGCAAATTCCTTTAAAGTGAAGACCTTGCCTTTTGCATGCGCATATTGCTCTGCAATCAACTGTTTATGCTGCATCGTCATCGTGAAGACGTAATGAGCTTCGCGCAGAAGATCCTCTGTCAATTTTGATGATGAGTGATTCAGTGGAATGCTTTTCTCAAATAATGCTTCGATCGCTTGAGGAGAAGCCTTCCCTACATCGGAGGCAAAAATGCCCGCTGATTTTACAGTGACCTCTAAACCTTTTTCATCTGCAATGGAAGCAAAAAGGGCTTGAGCCATTGGACTTCTGCATGTATTTCCCGTACAAACAAATAAGATTTTCATCTTTCGCCCTCCTTTTCTTCTATTATATAGCATTTCATTCTACATGTTATGTAAGGAGACTGGCTAGAGCGGAAATAATAATTTGATACCAAAGGCTAGTAAAATGATTCCGCCAAGCGCGCCGCTATATGAACCAACCCATGACCGAACCTGTTTACCGAGTAATAATCCGAACCATGTGAGGAGCATACTAAAAAAACCAAACAATAATATAGTCATCCACACCTGGGAACCGTAAATCCCGAGGCTTAAACCAACGGAGAAGCTGTCTAGGCTTACACTTGTCGCAAAAAGAACAAGACCAGCCCCAACTGGTGCAATAAAGGGCTTATCCTCTTTGCGGATAGAAGCAACAATCATTTGCAGTCCCAGCACCAAAAGCAGCGCCCCGCCAATATAGGTGGCAAGAAGTCCAAGCCATCCAGATAAGAGCTGACCTGTCAGCATGCCAAAAAGCGGCATAAACATATGAAATATCCCAATAACAAGTCCAATATAAATGATCTGGCGGATCCTCAGCTGAATCATTCCCATACCAAGTCCAACCGAAAAAGCATCCATCCCAAGTGCAAAAGCCATGATGCTGAGTGTCAGCAATTCGCCAGCTAGTTCGTTCATGTAAATCCCCCTTGGACACACATTCTTCTTTAACCTATGTTTGTCCAAGAAAGGTTAGAACTATTGGAACGAAGGGAGTGTACGCCCTCCTGCGGCTTTTTGCAGACGGTTCATAATGGCAGAACCAACTCCCTGCTCTGAAAAGGCTTCTGAAATAATCAAGTCTACATCTGTTTCATCAAATTGTCTCAGTACACGATAAAGGTTTGCGGCAACCGTTTCAGGTTTTTCTCTCCATCCACAGCTGTACACAACATCTGCCGCAAACAGCGATTTCTTTTCTTCTGTTGTCAGCACTCCGACTTTTAGCCCTTCAGCTTTGTATTTCTGTATGTGACGCTGCATGTCTTTATCACTTCCATGAAAGATATACATCTTGGCTTCAGGTGCATAATGTGTGTATTTCATTCCCGGCGATACAGGCGCTTCGTCCTTTTTTGTCAGCCCTGGGTCCACACTCACCGTCCCCACGACCTCTTCTAATGCTTCTTTTGTAATTCCGCCTGGTCTTAAAATCACTGGGGTCTCACCGACACAGGATACAACCGTTGACTCAACGCCAATTCCAGTTGAACCGCCATCCACAATCCCAGCGATTCTTCCTTCGAGATCACTCGCTACATGATCAGCTTGTGTTGGTGAAGGTTTTCCCGAACGATTGGCACTTGGTGCAGCAATTGGCAGACCAGCTGCTCGGATGAGCTCAAGCGCAATGGGATGATCAGGCATTCTCACACCTACTGTGGATAAACCTGCTGTAACCTGCTTTGATAAAGTGCCCGGCTTACACGGAAGAACAATGGTTAAGGCGCCCGGCCAAAAGGCATCCATCAGCGCCTTCGCTTTTTCGCTTTCTATTTGTGCAAATTCGTGAAGCTGCTGAACCTCCGCAATGTGAACAATCAACGGATTATCACTCGGACGCCCTTTCGCTTCATAAATTTTCATAACGGCTTCTGTCTCTTTCGCATTTGCCCCGAGTCCGTAAACGGTCTCTGTCGGGAAAGCAACCACTTCATTTTGCTGCAGCAGATCGGCCGCCTGTTTAATTTGTGGATAGTATGTGGATAAATCCTTTTCTAAATCCACAGACCACCTTTTTGTATTTAACATCATACAAACTCCTTTTAAAAAAGATAAAACTGTTGATATATCTCAATTATCCTTTTGAAAGTATAAAAGATGATGATCAATAAAACAAGCGTTGTCCACAATTTGTGGATAACGCTTGTTTAGTAGTGGATAAGTATGTGTATAAGTCCATCATTTTGTGATTAACTGCCTTTTTTTTGCAGGACCACAGCCTGTTCTTTCCCCAATGTCTCTTTTGCATGTGCTGAGCTCCATATGCTTTCTGGAATTTCCTCTAAAGGCGTAAAGCCCATTAATGCCAAAAAATCATGGGAAGAGGAATGGTTTGCGACGACATAAAAAGTATCCACACCCATTTTTTCACCGAGCGTTTGAACACTTTGGAACAAAGAGACAATGTGTCCCTGACCGAGCTTATCTGATATGACAAGAGACCGCAGCAATCCCTCTTGTTCATTGAGCTGTTCAAGACCTAAGCAGCCTGCCAGCTGACCATCCGCATCTTCCATCACTACAAATGCCGTTCGCTCCGCAAGCGTTACTCCGCCTTTTGCTTGTCCCTTTTCAAGAAAAGCATTGATCGCCGGGACATCTTGTTCTGCGGCTATTCTTAATTGATAATACATGCTTTCACCTCTTTTTGTTCTCTTACTTCAACTCTATGAGGCAAAAACCGATTTATACCTTTTTTAAGAGAAAAGACTAGAGACCCATTCAAACAAAAAGAACTTCACTTCACCTGTCTCTTCTTCCTCTTCTTTCACCACTTCATTAACAGACTCTTTCGTTTGCTGCGCTGTCACTTGTTTATCATCATCCCCTTCTGGTGAGGCGATGGCTTCTCCGTTTGAAAAATCGATAAAGCAGAGCGGCGGAAATAACACACACCACCAGTTGGCTCCGTCTCCTTCTCCAAGCGTAATTAAAATGGCTTCATATTTCCCAGCAGGGTAGACGAAATTTCCATAGAGCTTTGTTGGAAATGAAGCTTTTTGAAAACTGACCGATACGGATTGATCTATGTGCTGTTCCTTCAATTTCGCTTTGGTGATACGATTGATTTCTGGCAGCTTTGATCGAATGACACGTCTTGCTTCTTCAATGGATGTGAGGTCTTTGACCCACTCTGTCATACTCGCATTGACCTCGTCACGAATACTTCTTTTCACATCCTGATCCGCTGAACGATCACTATTTGCTAAAATGCGTAATCGAATCGCTTCATCTGGTATGACAACAGGCTGATTTGCAGAAGCAGCCGCTGTCTCCTCTCTGCCAAGATTTGCAAAAGCACCGCATAATAATAGAAACATATAAAGACAAATCATCGTTTTACTTTTCAACATTGTGTGTTCCCCCCACTTTTTCTCTTCGCTACAAACATTGTGTCCAGGAAACCCATCTCATAAACAGTCAACATGATTTTTTTAATAGATTATGAGTCAAAAACAAAAAAGCCGTTCTCATTAAGAACGACTTTTGAGTGAGGATTGGTAGTCAGAAGGGTATAGTCTCCCATCCCAATCTCGGCTGATTTTTAAACCAGATTCTGTTTTGATGACAGTCATGGCTCCTTTTTTCTCGATTTCTTTTTTGACTTTTCCTTTTTGATCGATAAATTGGATCACCATTTCATAGTTAAATTCAATTCTGTCATCGCTTTCATCTGAAGGCGTAAACGTAATTTTCTTCAGCTTGATTTGACAATCTTGATCCTTTGCCGCTTCTAATATGCTCGGGAACATGCTGTCTTGTGTATATTCTTGATATTCATGTTCGGTTAAATAAACCTTCAGCTTCTCTTTCATGTCAGATAGGTCATCCGTTCGATTCACTGTGTATTGTGCTTTTTTATAGCTTTCTCCAAATGCTGCTGCCTCTTTTTTAAAGCTCGGTTTACCACAAGCACTCACAATCAATAGTACACTGACGATGACCAACACCATCGCATACCTTTTGTTCACACCATTCGCTCCTTCAAAACAAATTTATGTAAAAAATCATGATCAGAATGTTCATTCTTCTATATATACGTTTCTCTTTTACCATAAGTTTCATCTTTACATAATAAAATAGTCCGGCTTTCTTCAGCCGGACTTTCCGTTTTGAATGTGTGCGCAAACAGCTCGATCTTTTCCGTTAATATCTTTGACGATACAGACATCCGCTTTAGGAAATGCCTGCTCAAGAAGCACTGTGACATCTTGACCTTGCGTATGTCCAATTTCAAAGACAACAACTGCCTGATCACTCAGCACGCTGGGAAGATCATGAACGAGACGCTGATAAAACCACAAGCCATCACGTCCGTCCGTCAGCGCATTCACCGGCTCATGCTTCGTCACAACCTCAGACAGACTATCCATTTCTTCCGCCGCAATATAAGGTGGATTGGAAATAAATACATCTACTTTAATGCCTTGAGCTATAACCGGTTCAAGCAAATCCCCATGTAAAAAATGAACGTCTGCACCGAGCGCTTGTTGATTCCGTTTTGCTACCGCAAGCGCTTCTTGTGAGATATCAGTCGCTGTGACAGATAGTGATTTTTTTTCAAGAGCCAGCGTAATTGCAATGGCTCCGCTTCCTGTGCCAACGTCAACTGCTTTGAGCCGCTGATCGGGCGGGAAAACGTCACCTACCAAATTGAGCGCCGCCAGAACAACTTCTTCCGTTTCAGGACGAGGAATAAGAACATGCTTGTTCACCTCGAAAGGACGTCCGTAAAAGAATTCAACACCCGTTAAATGCTGAACAGGAACACCCGCCTTATGCTGTGTCACAAATTTGCTGAACAGTTGATCTTGCTCCTCAGGCAGCGCATCATGAAATCGTGCAAGAAGCTCACTTCTGCTCCAGCCGAGCACATGCATCAACAGGAGTTCTGCTGCATTTTGGTCTCTGCCAGCTTCCGTTAACAAAGAAGAAGCCCATTTAAGGGCTTCGAAGATTGTTCGCTCTTTATTTTGCATCTTGAAGCTTTCTTGCTTGGTCTTCCATAATTAGTGCATCAATGACCTCGTCAAGTTTTCCTTCTAAAATTTGATCAAGCTTTTGAATCGTCAATCCGATGCGGTGGTCTGTTACACGGTTTTGCGGGAAGTTGTACGTACGGATACGCTCTGAACGATCCCCTGTTCCAACCGCAGATTTACGTGTTTGATCATATTCAGCCTGTGCTTCACGCTGGAATTTATCATAAATTCTCGCACGAAGTACTTTCATGGCTTTTTCTTTGTTTTTAATTTGTGATTTCTCATCCTGACAGGACACAACAACACCTGTTGGAAGGTGAGTTAATCGAACAGCAGACATGGTCGTATTGACACTTTGTCCGCCAGGTCCGCTTGATGCAAATGTATCCACACGGATATCTTTTTCATGGATATCAATTTCAACTTCCTCAGCTTCAGGTAATACAGCGACTGTCGCAGTAGATGTATGGATCCGTCCGCCTGATTCTGTTTCTGGAACACGCTGCACGCGGTGTGCACCATTTTCAAACTTTAGTTTGGAGTACGCGCCTTTCCCGCTGATCATAAAGATAATTTCTTTATAACCGCCTGTGCCAGTGACACTTGCTTCCATGACTTCCGTTTTCCAGCCTTGCATTTCAGCATAACGGCTGTACATACGGTAAAGATTTCCTGCAAAAAGAGCAGCCTCTTCTCCGCCTGCTGCACCACGAACCTCCACAATAACGTTCTTATCGTCATTCGGATCTTTCGGGATCAGCAAGATTTTCAGCTCGTCTTCTAAACGTTCCGTTTCTTCTGTGAGCTCTGAAATTTCTTCTTTGACCATGTCGCGCATCTCGGCATCCAGCTTCTCTTCGAGCATTGCTTTCGCATCATTCAGCTGGTCGTATGCCGCACGATATTGTCTATATACCTCAACAGTTTCTTGAATATCGGATTGTTCTTTCGAATATTCACGAAGCTTCTTAGGGTCGTTCACCACTTCAGGGTCACTTAAATATTCATTTAGCTTTTCATAGCGTTCTTCAATTGATTTTAAACGGTCTAACATGGTCTTCACCTCTGTTTTGTGCGTAACAGTCTAATTATAGTATAGCGGGGTATGACAGTCAAAAAAATTTCCAAAACAATTGAATTCCTGCAATTTTTCGCTAGAAAACACGATCTTTGGCGATTGGTTACTTGTTTTGTCTAACGTGAAGGAACAGGAACTCTTAAAAGAGAATGGTACTTGTAATTGAAAAAAGGGAGGGCATTTGGTTTGAATACTAATGAGGTTGCAAAGGAAATTGGTGTTTCTTCAAAGACGATTCAGCGTTGGGTCAAACAGCTCAACATCCCTGTCGCCCGAAATGAACTTGGACATTATGAGTTTCATGAAGATATTGTACAGCTGCTCAAAGAGGTCAAACACCAAATGAGTGAAGGTGTGATCCTCCAAGATATTCAACTGCCAATCCATAAGGAAACCGTTCGTCAATCAGCACCTGCTGCCGAAGCTGATGTCTCTATACAGCGGATTGAAGCATTAGAAAAACAAGTGAAAGCGCTCATTCAGCAGCAATTACACGTCACTGATGTAGAAGACCGCCTGCAAGAGCTTGAACGGAAATTGGCTAAAAAGGCAGATGAAGGTGTATCGTATCAGCTGCTTCAGCACCGCAGAGAAATTGAAGACTTATCCACAAAATTTGACCGCCTCGCCGCAGCCTTGAAACAACCGTCACAAGTAGAAGAAAAAAAGGAAATCGCACACCCCGACATCAAAAAAAAGCGTGTACTCTTCCCTCTGTTTCATTCATTTCGCTAAGAAAGGCTGCCTCGTTTGGCAGCCTTTCTACTATATTATACGGTAAGTGCAATAATGATCGGTAATGTGATGAGTGACATGATGGCACTGATCACAAATGCGGATGCAGTTTCCGCCTCTTGTTTTTCAAATCGTGTTGCGATCATTGCTGCAACAGCTGAACCTGGGAAGGCAACAAGCAATACAGCTTTTGTAATTTCATCAGTCGAAAGACCCATAAGAACGGCAATAAAATACATAAGTAATGGTTGTACAGCTACTTTTAGCAATGCAATACTGAAGGCTGGCAAGCTTAATTTAATTTTGCGGATACCAACAGTGACACCGACTGCGAATAATGCCACACCTGATGTGACGCTGCCAATTTCCTCTAACATTTCATGTCCGATTGCAGGAAGTTTAAATCCTAAAAGAACAAGAATGATACTGGCTAACGGTGCAAGTGCAAGCGGCTCTGATAAACCGTGCAAAATTGCTTTTGTCGTCATTTTTAGGAAGCTTTCGCCGTCTTTTGTTTTTCCTTTTGTTTTTTCACCGACAGTTGAGACAATAATTGCAATTGGATCAAGCATTGCATTTACAACTATTCCGGTAATCGCAATCGGAATTGCAACCTCTTGAGCTCCAAATAAACTGCCCAAGACCGGAATCCCCATAAATGCAAAGGTCGGTTGTGCTGAGTTTAACGAGAAAACAGAAGAATCTGTTAAGTCATATTTAAAAGCAAATTTCGTAACTAAAAGGATAATGATATAAAAACCAACGATTCCGAAAATCAATGCAACGAAAAATGGAATTTGACTATAGAATTTATCTTTTGGTGTTGACAGAATACTGGCGATAAAGTGCGCTGGTAAAGCATACTTTGTTACAAGTGTACTTACACCTTTTGCAGATTTAGCGTCATAGCTGCCGAAGTGTCCTGCGAACCAACCCAGCGCGATAACGAAAAAAATCGGTGCTAGGAGGATCAAAATATTTAAAAAGTCCATCTTACTCTTCCTCCTTAAATCCTTTACATGTTTCTTATTTATTGCGGCATTGCTTAGATTACCCGAAGCAATGCCGCGTTACACATTTTATTATGCTCTTACAATTTTTTTATATTCAGGAATCCACATTGCGTCTTTCACAGCTTGTTCGATGTTGTCAGGCGTTTTTCTAGCGACTCCATCTTTGATTGCTGCTTTTGCTACTTCAACAGCCACATGAATTGACACTTCTTGCAATTTATCAATACTTGGAAGAAGACCAGCACCTGGTTTCTCATGATCAACCATTTCAGCAATTGCATTCGCAGAAGCAACGAACATGCCTTTTGTGATGATTTTTGATTCTGTTACGATTGAACCAAGTCCAAGTCCAGGGAAAACGAACGCATTGTTTGATTGTCCGATTTCATGTTCAATTCCGTTATACTCAACGTTTTCGAATGGGCTTCCTGTTGCAACAAGCGCACGGCCGTCAGTCCATTTGAATAGATCCTCTGGCACAGCTTCAGCAAGCGGTGTTGGGTTAGACATTGGCATGATCACTGGACGCTCTGTATGAGCTGCCATTTCTTTAATGATTTCTTCAGTGAATGCGCCACCTTGACCTGATGTACCAATAAGGATGGTCGGCTTCACCCTGCGAACAGTTTCAGCAAATGAGATTTGTCCTTTTTCATCGCGTGCCCAGCCTTCTACTTCATCAGAAGTACGCAGGTATGGTTTTTGGAAATCAAGCACTTCATCTTCAAATTGATCTGTGAGCAATCCTCTGTAGTCTAATGTCCAGAATGCATTGTTTGCTTCTTCTTCAGTTAGACCTTCAAGAACCATTGTGTCACGCATTTGATCTGCGATTCCGATTCCAGCTGATCCAGCTCCGAAGATGACAACACGGTGATCTTTTAATTGAGTACCAGTTTTCTTGACAGCTGCAAGAACACCCGCTAAAGTAATGGCACCAGTACCTTGAATATCATCGTTGAATGTTAAGATGTTATCGTTGTATTTTTTCATGATGTTACGCGCATTTTTGTTTCCAAGGTCTTCCCAGTGAAGCAATGCTTTCGGGAAGAATTTAAGTGCTGCCTTCACATAAGCATCAATGAATTCTTCGTATTTTTCACCTTGTACACGTTTGTGATGGTTCCCAATGTATAATGGATCATTCAATAATTTTTCATTGTTTGTTCCAACATCTAATACAACTGGAATCACGCGGCTAGGATCAATACCTGCTGCAGCCGTGTAAACAGCTAATTTACCGATTGCGATGTTGATACCACCAACACCCCAGTCACCAATTCCAAGAATACTCTCAGAGTCAGTTGCAACGATGAGGTCAATATCTCCAGCAGTTGCGTGCAAGTTTTCAAATGCTTTCTCGATTCCGTCAATGTCGTCGATTGAAAGATAGACACCATGAGGTCTTCTGTATTCATGGCTGTATTCTTGAATCGCTTCACCAACAGTTGGTGTGTACACAACTGGAAGCATTTCACGAAGCTTTTCTGTTAGAAGCTTGTAGAACAATACTTCGTTACGGTTTTGCAAATCACTTAAGTATACGTTTTGACGAAGACGATCCGGCTGAGCTAGAAACTGCTTGTACGCTCTTTCCGCTTGCTGTTCTAAAGTTAGAACCGTTGGAGGAAGTAAGCCTTCTAGTCCAAGCTCTTGTCTTTCTTCTTCAGAGAAAGCAACGCCTTTGTTCAACGTTGGAATCGATAATACATCTTTACCTGTCAAAGTGGTTTCGAGGTACCCTTCTTTTGTTTTCTTCACGTTGTTCATCAAAAACTACCCTCTTTCTAAAATATAAATAAAGTGAACTATTAATCCAAAGAACGATTAAGGAGAAAAATCCTTAATCAAAAAAATTATGACAAGAAATCGAACTTTTCGTTTAAATGCTTTACACTACAGTTAGTCATTTTATGCCTGCTTATGACAAAACGCAAGCGTTGAAAATTAGATAATTTAATCGTAGTGTTATTTAATTTATTTAAGTAAAAATGATGGGTGTTCAGCCAAAATCTCGAAAAACGAAACACAGCGGCATTTGCTATTTTTTTATTTGTCAAGTGTTGTACCAACATCAAGTCTTGGTACTTCATGGTGATGTCTGCATCGTGCTTCGTATGATTCCTGCGCTCCTACTAAAATAATAGGATCATCATAGGATGCGGGTTTACCGTCGATCAAGCGTTGTGTTCTACTCGCTGGGGAGCCGCATACCGAACAAACTGCTTGAAGTTTTGTTACAAGCTCTGCACATGCCATTAAATGCGGAACAACACCAAATGGCTCTCCTCTGAAGTCTTGATCCAGGCCTGCAACAATGACTCGATAGCCTTGGTCAGCCAATTGAGTGACAATGTCAATGATTGTCTCATCAAAAAATTGCACCTCATCAATGCCAATGACATCGGTTCTTTCTGATATGTGCGTTATTATGTCTTTTGGTGAGGCTACTGCAATCCCATCTAATGATGAACCGTTATGTGACACAACTGAGCTTGTACTATATCGGTTATCAATCGATGGTTTGAATATTTTTACTTCTTGTTTGGCAAAGGTGGCCCTTTTGGCTCTCCGAATCAATTCTTCCGACTTTCCAGAAAACATACTGCCGCAGATGACTTCAAGCCAACCGCTTTGTTTCATCACATACATAAGGTCTTCTCCCCCGTTTTAAAGTTCCATCAATCCACGTAAAAAAACAGGCAAGAACGGATTCCTGCCTGTTTATTGTATCTATTATTACTTAAGACCGTATTTTTTGTTAAAGCGGTCAACACGTCCATCAGCAGAAGCGAATTTTTGACGGCCTGTATAGAAAGGATGGCACTCAGAGCAAATCTCGATGCGTACCTCTTCTTTTACTGATCCAGTTTCAAACTCATTTCCACAAGCGCATTTGACTGTAGCTTTTTTGTAGTTAGGATGAATTCCTGTTTTCATCTACTGTCATCTCCTTCCGCCCTGAATCCAATTCGGAAACAGAGTTAATATCTCAGAAATAAATTCTGAAACGCACATGATAAAATTATAACAGTGTGAGTCTATGATTGCAAATGTATTTTTTCAGGGAAGCTATCTTCTTGATGCAGACATATTGGCTTGTTTCCATTCTTGCGTTAAAATATCGAAAAATTCTTGGTTTGTCTTTGTTTTTCTCATTTTGCGCATGAACTTCTCAGCGAAGTCAGGTGTATCTGACATCGATTTTCTCATCGCCCATAAACGATCAAGATGCTCTTTTGGCACAAGCAGTTCTTCTTTTCTCGTACCAGAACGGCGAATGTCGATCGCAGGGAAAATTCTTCTTTCGGCCAAAGAACGGTCCAAATGAAGCTCCATGTTCCCAGTTCCTTTAAACTCTTCATAAATCACGTCATCCATACGTGATCCTGTATCAACAAGAGCAGTGGCTAAAATCGTCAAGCTTCCGCCTTCTTCAATGTTACGCGCAGCACCAAAGAAGCGTTTTGGACGATGGAAAGCCGCAGGATCAATACCGCCTGAAAGCGTTCGGCCGCTTGGCGGAATCACAAGGTTGTATGCACGAGCAAGCCTTGTGATGCTGTCCATTAAGATGATGACATCTTTCTTATGTTCAACAAGACGCATCGCACGCTCTAAAACAAGCTCTGCTACTTTAATGTGGTTTTCCGGTACTTCGTCAAAGGTTGAACTAACAACATCCCCTGCAACAGAACGTTCGATATCTGTTACTTCTTCTGGGCGTTCGTCAATCAAAAGGACAATCAGCTCTGCCTCTGGGTGATTTTCAGAAATGCTGTTGGCAATTTCTTTAAGCAAAATGGTTTTCCCAGCCTTAGGCGGTGCAACGATTAAACCACGCTGTCCAAATCCAACTGGCGCCATCATGTCCATAATTCTAGTAGACAGGTGATTAGGCTGTGTTTCAAGAATCATTTGACGGTCAGGAAATAGCGGTGTGAGTGCAGGAAAGTGAACACGTTCCTTTGCTGATTCTGGGTCGTCCCCATTTACCGCTTCTACATGAAGGAGGCCATAGTAGCGTTCATTCTCTTTTGGAGGTCGTACCTTTCCAGACACTTTATCTCCATTTCGTAAATCAAAGCGTCTGATTTGTGAAGCTGAAATATAAATGTCTTCAGAACTTGGGGAGTAGTTAATCGGTCTTAAGAAACCAAATCCCTCAGACTGAATAATTTCAAGAACCCCTTCCATAAATAAGAGATCCTCTTGCTCAGCGTTCGCCTTTAAGATGGCAAAAATTAATTCTTTTTTTGTTAGTTTGCTGTAATAAGAGATTTTGTATCGTTTTGCTAACTCATACAGCTCTTTTAATTTCATATTTTCCAAAGATGAAATCGATACATCTTTCAATATGGACACCACACTTTTCTAGTCAATGTATTTCTTTACAAATGCATGACCATTGTATTTGATTAGCTTTTAATTCCGTTGTTGTTGGAATGACCTCGCTCTGATGGTAACGCTCCCACTCGTTTTATCGTGAAAGATAGGAACAATGTGAAATAGAGCTTTGTCAACATAGAGAAGGATAATGAGTATATCGTCATGATGCGGCAGTATTTAAACTTGTTGAAGCTTAAAAGAAGTAAATTCGCAGAAAATTTCGCAGCACTCTTTAGTTTTACCTCATTTGCAGAGAATATTCAACTTTTAAAAGAAAATGATATACATTTGACACCTATATGAAAAGCGGGTAATGAATACCCGCTTTCAGATTACGGACGAATGACAAGATTCGGTTTTTTCTTTAAGCTGTGTCTGCCGTCTACGAAACGAACCGTACCTGATTTCGCACGCATGACAACACTATGTGTTGTTCCAACAGAGCCTTTGAATTGAACACCTTTAAGTAATTCTCCGTCCGTTACACCTGTCGCTGCAAAAATGGCGTCATCTCCTTTTACGAGATCTTCCATTCTGAGGACTTTCCCAACATCCAGCCCCATTTTCTCACAGCGTCTTAGTTCTTCTTCACTTTGAGGAAGAAGCTTACCATGAATTTCACCACCAAGTGCCTTTAATGCAACAGCAGAAAGGACACCCTCAGGCGCTCCGCCTGAACCAAATAGAATATCAACACCTGTGTGATCAAATGCTGTATTAATGGCTCCTGCAACGTCACCATCGTCGATCAGTTTAATTCTTGCTCCTGCTTCTCTCAGTTCAGCAATAATTTTCTCATGTCGATCTCTGTTTAAAATCGTTGCAACCACATCTTCAATATCTTTGTTTTTTGCTTTTGCAACAGCGCGAAGATTATCAATGACAGGCGCTTCAATATCGATGCAGCCTACCGCTTCTGGACCTACTGCGATCTTATCCATGTACATATCAGGTGCATTCAGCAGGTTGCCATGATCTGCAACAGCAATGACAGCTAAGGCATTCCAGCCGCCGCTTGCCACAATGTTTGTTCCTTCTAATGGATCAACAGCGACATCCACGCGAGGTCCATATCCGTTCCCAAGCTTTTCCCCAATATAAAGCATTGGTGCTTCGTCCATTTCTCCTTCGCCAATGACCACTGTTCCCTTCATCGGAATGGTGTCAAATACATCACGCATTGCACTTGTTGCAGCATCATCCGCTTCGTCTTTTAATCCTCTTCCCATCCAACGGGCAGATTTTAATGCAGCTGCTTCTGTCACCCGTACTAGTTCCATCGATAAACTTCTTTCCATTTTTGTCCAAATCTCCTCTCACAGTCAAAGCCTTATGAATTTTGAAGTTCTTCTATTTCTTGGTCATTCAGCTTTTCACGCCAGATGGTTGCACCCAAGCCTTCAAGCTTCTTCTCAAGCAAACTATATCCTCTGTCTATATGTTCAAGCCCTGTGATTTCGGTCACACCGTCTGCCATTAACCCTGCGACAACAAGACAAGCGCCTGCACGCAGATCACTTGCTTTGACCTTTGCTCCTTGGAGCTGCGTTTGTCCGGTAATAATAGCAGATCTTCCTTCGACCTTCATGTTTGCACCCATTCGACGCAATTCGTCAATGTGCTTAAAGCGTGCTGAGTAGATCGTATCTGTGACCACACTCGTGCCTTTCGCTTTTGTTAACAGTGCCGTCATCGGCTGCTGAAGGTCAGTTGGAAAGCCCGGATACACAAGGGTTTTGATATCGACAGGCTTGAGCCCTTCGTTTCTGCCAACGATCAGCATCTGATCGTTGCTCGTTTCAATGGTGAACCCCATTTCTCTAAGTTTCGCCGTAATTGATTCTAAATGAGTTGGGATCACATTATCAAGTACAACTTCATCCCCCATCGCTGCACCAGCTATTAAAAATGTTCCTGCTTCGATGCGGTCAGGGATGATTGAATGCTTACAGCCATGAAGAGATTCTACACCTTCGATTCGAATGACATCGGTACCCGCACCTTTGATTTTAGCTCCCATGCTTGCAAGCAGTGTCGCTACATCAATAATTTCGGGTTCCTTTGCAGCATTTTCAATCACGGTTTTTCCTTCAGCCAGTACGGCTGCCAGCATGATGTTGATCGTCGCACCTACACTGACAACATCAAGATAAATCCGGGCTCCGACTAATTTTTCAGCACGCAAATAAATTGCACCCTGCTCGTTTGTCACCTCGGCTCCAAGTGCTTCAAAGCCTTTGATATGCTGATCGATCGGCCTAGGTCCTAAGTGGCATCCTCCTGGCAGTCCGATGACAGCCTGCTTAAATCTGCCCAGCATGGCGCCCATTAAATAATAGGATGCACGCAGTTTCTTCACTTTTCCATTAGGAAGCGGCATACTAATCATGGAAACAGGATTAACAACCATTTCACCTTTTTCAAAAGTGACCTTTCCGCCAATTTCTTCTAACAGATCCCGTAATGTGTCGATATCTGATATATGCGGAAGGCCTTCAATGGTTACTGGAGAATCAGCGAGAATCGTGGCAGGAATCAGTGCTACAGCACTATTTTTCGCACCACTAATATGTACGGTCCCGCGCAAGGGATCACCGCCGGCAATGTTTAACTTTTCCATATTTGTCTCCCTTCTTAAAGAAGATCACTGTTGGAGTTATACTGTTTGTGGATGTCGCGCTTTAAAAGGTCTTGTCCAAAATTTAGCCAATATCAAGAGAAAGAATACAGGTTAAACGAAATTTGTCGGAAGAAAAATAATCGAAGCTTTGCGAGGCTGTGATGTTCTCTTCTTTGCACAAAACATTTCTTAGCGTTTATAAGGAAAACTATGGCAAACGAGAGACGATCCCGCCTGCCACAATCATTTATTTATTCCAGTCTGCTAAAAATTGCTCAATGCCTGCATCCGTTAATGGATGTTTCGTCAGCTGCTTGATGACTTTCAGCGGCATTGTGCCGATATGAGCACCTCTAAGCGCAGCTTCTGTCACATGCTGCGGATGACGAATAGATGCAGCAATGATTTGTGTATCTAATCCATGAACATCAAAAATAGTTTTCACTTCACTGATGAGATCAAGACCATTTTGGCCAATGTCATCTAAGCGGCCAAGGAATGGAGAGACATACGTCGCACCAGCTCTAGCTGCAAGAAGTGCCTGATTTGCACTAAAAATCAATGTGACGTTTGTTTTAATTCCAAGGTCTGTTAATGCTTTGACAGCTTTAAGGCCATCTGTAGTCATTGGAATTTTGACCGTAATATTTGGTGCGATGGCAGCAAGCTCTTTTCCTTCTTCAATCATTTCCTCTGCTTTTAGGGAAATCACTTCTGCACTGACAGAACCTGATACCACGTCAGTGATTTCGCGAAGGCGGTCGTGGAATGATACGTCCTTTTCTTTCGCTACTAAACTAGGGTTTGTTGTGACGCCTGCTAAAATGCCAAGCTCGTGCGCCTCTTTGATGTCCTCAATATTCGCTGTATCTACGAAAAATAACATAACTGTGCCACTCTCCTATCAATAAATTGTCTGAAATGTAAATTTGATTGCGCTTTCTCAAGATATGGAGAAAACCGCCTGTGACTCAGGCGGCTTTCGGTTCTCATCAAATTATGCTTGGTTAGAAGAACCAAATTCGCGCATTTTGCCGATAACAGTCGCTTTAATTGCGTCACGAGCTGGTCCAAGATATTTACGTGGATCATACTCTTCTGTTTTTGCAGCAAGTGTTTCGCGTACTGCTTTCGCAGAAGCAATTTGGTTTTCAGTGTTTACATTGATTTTTGCTGTACCAAGTGAAATTGCACGCTTGATGTCAGCAGTTGGGATACCTGTTCCGCCGTGAAGAA
The DNA here is from genome assembly GCF_038593345.1 of Bacillus sp. FSL M8-0350. NCBI lineage: Bacteria > Bacillati > Bacillota > Bacilli > Caryophanales > Bacillaceae > Bacillus > Bacillus sp. FSL M8-0350. The sequence continues at coordinate 3,473,277 of NZ_CP151985.1, forward strand.
CAAGTGGAAGACCAGTTGTTTTACCGATTTCTTCCATTTCAGCGAAACCAAGGTTTGGTTCACCTTTGTACGGACCATGTACTGAACCTAATGCAGGTGCAAGGCAGTCAATACCAGTGCGTTCTACAAGCTCTTGGCACTCTTTTGGATCAGCATAAATAACGCCTTCAGCGATGACGTCATCTTCTTGCCCACCAACAGTTCCAAGTTCAGCTTCTACAGACACACCATGGAAATGTGCAAGTTCAACGACTTTCGCAGTTGTTTCCACATTCTCATCGAATGGGTGGTGAGAAGCATCGATCATGACAGAAGTAAATCCTGCATGAATCGCTTTTGCACAAGATTCAAAGCTTGAACCGTGATCTAAATGAATCGCAACAGGAACTGTTACATTATATTCTTCGATTAACGCTTTAACCATTGCGACAACTGTTTTGAAGCCGCCCATGTAGCGTCCTGCTCCTTCAGATACTCCTAAGATAACAGGAGATTTCTCTTCTTCAGCAGCTTGTAAAATCGCTTGCGTGAATTCTAAGTTATTTAAGTTAAACTGTCCAACAGCGTAACCTTTTTCCTTTGCGTCTTTCAACATTTCTGTCATTGAAACTAAAGGCATGATGAAAAATCCTCCCTATGTAGCTAATTTGCTTGCTAAAAAAAGCTCTCCACCCTAGCATGACCAGAATTTCTCGCCATATGTAAACTTTCAAAGTCAGATCGCTTTCTTCTTCCTTTCTAGGATACCAATTATTCGACAAATCGGCAACAGAATGACTCGATTCAATCATTTCCATCTAGCCATTTGTTTCAAGCGGCAGGTATTCTTTGACAGCATCTCGGATTTCATCAATATCAAAAGGTTTAGCGAAGTGCGTCAATGCACCGAGTTCTTTGGATTCTTGGATCATATCTAATTCGCCATAGGCTGTCATAATAATGACACGGATGTCTTCATCAATTAATTTCATCCGTTTTAAAATTTCGATACCATCCATTCCGGGGATTTTCATATCAAGCAGGACAAGGTTCGGTCTATGGTTTTTCACAATATCTAATGCCTGTAGTCCATTGGCAGCTTGGAAGGTTTGATAGCCTTCTTTATGAAACACTTCATTCAATAATATTCTAATACCGTACTGATCATCGACAATTAAAATTTTCTCATTCATCTGTTACACCCCATTGCTTTCATTTTTCGCCATAAAAAGAGCTGTTGTTAAATAATTCTGTTTGATTTTCACATTTCCTTTAATTATAATAGTTTACTTTACGACATTTTCTGAGCATTTTTCCTAATATTCTCTTTATATTCTATTATAAAATGATCTGACCGAAGGAGGAAATGAGTCTTGTTAAAAATTTTTACGACCCAGTTATCAGGTATTTTTTCACGTATTGGAGAAAAACAGACTGAAGCGATTGAGGACGGTGCACGCCTTCTTGCACAGGCTGTTGTCAGTGGACATGCCGTTTATTTTCACGGAAAGAATGAACTGGCTGCTGTCGCCCTAGAGGCATCTGAAAGCAAGGAGCCGTTTCCCGGTGCGAAGGTGCTGCCGCTCGATCAAAAGGAGCGCAGCTTACTTCATCCAAGTGACAGGGTACTGCTATTTTATTCAGACCCAGAAGATCAAGAAATTCAATCTCTTGCAAATGAACTGCACGAACAAGGTACGCCCGTTGTTGGTGTAGGGCCGGCACAAAAGGAGCCGTCTACGATTGAAGAGCATTGTGATGTCCACATTGATTTCCAGCTCAAGAAACCGCTTGTGCCCGCTGAAGATGGGACAAGGTTTGGTTATCCTGCTTTAATGACCTGCTTATACGTCTACCACGCTCTATCGTTTACTGTGAAGGAAATCGTCGAGGAATATGAATAAAAAAACTGCCGAGAAGTGATATTCCCGGCAGTTTTTTGTTTTATTTTGATTCAGATGCTTGAAGTGAAGCACCAACGAAATCTCTAAATAATGGCTGTGGTCTTGTCGGTCTTGAAACGAATTCTGGGTGGAACTGAGAAGCAAGGAACCAAGGGTGATCCTTCAGCTCGATAATTTCAACAAGACGTCCATCTGGGCTTGTACCAGAGAAGACAAAGCCTGCTGCTTCCATTTGCTGTCTGTATTCGTTATTAAACTCGTAGCGATGGCGGTGGCGTTCGTAGACCACTTCGTCATTGTATGCAGCAAATGCTTTTGAGTCTTCATTTAATTTACAAGGGTATAGACCGAGACGAAGTGTTCCGCCTAGATCATCTACATCCTTCTGTTCTGGAAGAAGGTCAATGATTGGGAATGCTGTTTCAGGATCAATTTCCGCTGAATGAGCTCCCTCAAGGCCTAATACGTTTCTCGCGTATTCGATAGATGCCACTTGCATTCCTAAGCAGATTCCGAAGAATGGCACTTTGTTTTCACGGGCATATTGTGTAGCAATGATTTTCCCTTCTACTCCGCGGTCTCCGAAGCCTCCAGGAACAATAATGCCGTCCACATCTTGTACGAAATCAGCGATATTCTCTGCTGTCACTTCTTCTGCATTGATCCATTTAATTTGAACATCTGCATCAAACGCATAACCAGCATGACGAAGTGATTCAACGACAGAAATATAAGCATCTTGCAGCTCAACATACTTCCCTACAAGACCAATTGTGACTTGTTTCGAAAGGTTTTGCACTTTATCAACAAGCGCTGTCCACTCCGTCATGTCCGCATCTTGGCAGTCAAGTTTCATATGTTCACATACTAGCTTGTCCAGCCCTTGTTTTTGTAAATCAAGCGGAATGGAGTATAGCGTGTCTGCATCCTGACATTCGATAACAGCTTTTGTATCAATATCACAAAATAGCGCAATTTTGTCCTTCATATCTTGTGCCAATGGCATTTCCGTTCTGACAACAATGACATTTGGCTGAATACCAAGACTGCGAAGTTCTTTCACACTATGCTGTGTTGGTTTTGTTTTCAATTCACCTGCTGCACGGATGTAAGGAACAAGGGTACAATGAATGTACATTACGTTTTCACGGCCGATGTCACTCTTCATTTGACGAATGGCTTCAAGGAATGGAAGGGATTCGATATCTCCTACTGTTCCGCCGATTTCTGTAATGACCACATCTGCACCCGTTTCTTTTCCGGCACGGTACACACGGTCTTTGATTTCATTTGTAATGTGGGGAATGACCTGTACTGTTCCACCTAAGTAGTCACCGCGGCGCTCTTTCTTCAGAACAGTAGAGTAGATTTTACCAGTTGTGACGTTGCTGTACTTATTTAAGTTAATATCAATGAAACGCTCGTAGTGACCTAAGTCAAGGTCTGTTTCAGCACCATCATCTGTGACAAAAACTTCACCGTGCTGGTATGGACTCATTGTCCCTGGGTCTACGTTGATGTATGGATCGAATTTTTGAATGGTGACATCCATCCCTCTATTTTTCAGAAGGCGGCCTAACGATGCAGCCGTGATTCCTTTTCCAAGTGAGGAAACAACTCCTCCTGTTACAAAAATATACTTTGTCATTTCGTATGCTCCTCTCTTTTTTACCCTTGCATGTCTAGACATGCACAGCTTCATCCTTTTTAGAGTGTATCCCTAAATCTCTTGAAAAATAAGAAAGCTCCCTTTCAAATAAATGAAAGGGAGCGTAAATGAACGTATCTTTACGTACTCTTTTTTAGAGAGCCCAAAATACATACTACATAGTTCGCTCTCGAAAGTCAAGACGGTTTTGTCCTGTTTTGAAGACCGGTTTGAGAGGGTTATTTGTCTTCCTCATCATCGTCTAAATCGTCTTCATCAATCTCCGTTAAGCCGTCATCATCTTCATCGTCATCTTCGTCGAAGTCTTCAAGATCTTCTTCAATTTCTTCATCATCGTCTAGGTCGAGATCATCGTCGTCTTCAACAAGGTCAAGGTCTTCTTCAAGCTCGTCGATTTCTTCTTCCTCTTCGATCTCATCGAAGTCGTCTTCAACGACAGCTGCTTTTGATTTTTTCTTTTTCGCTTTTGTTTTCACAGCTGGCTGAACTTCTTCTTCGATTTGATCAACTGGATACCAGCTGCGAAGTCCCCATCTCTGATCACCTAACGAAATAAAGCGGCCATCTATATTTAAGTCTGTATAAAATTGAGCAAGTCGATCATCAAGATCGGATTTTTGTATTCCTTGCAAACGGATAATTTCATCTATTAACTCGGAAAACGTAATTGGTGTTTTGCTGTCTCTGAAAATTTCATAAGCAAGTTCAACTAAAGACATTTGTTTGAGCTGTTCCTGTGAGTATTCTTTCAAACTCAAGGTCAGACACTCCCTTTCTATTACATGTATGTATCCATTTATCAGTGAAATAATAAGTATTTATACCTTATTCTTACGACAAACCATACCTCTCATTATAAACAAATTAGGGGAGTTTATGCCACCTTTATTGATGTTAATTTTTGATTTTTCTCACGGGGAGCACCTAGAGTGGGTACAGCATGCTTTTTGTCGTTCAGTTTTTTCTCGTCTGTTTTAAAATGGGATGTTCTGAATGAGTGAGACAACGACAGGAATCGTGAATAACATTCCAGCAGACATGAGTACGATTAGTTTTCTCCGGCTGTTTTCTTTTTCTTCCTGCTTTTTTGGAGATTTCGAAAGCTCCGCGGACACCATGATCCAAATCACCATCGTGACGATTGCCAAAATGCCCATAAATGTTGAGTTCATCATCATAACCTCCATATTGATATTTTCCCTAATTTTAACATAACATGATGATATGGATGAACATTAACAATACGCTTACGTTTGAAAACTGCATGACGAACGAAAACAGACCGCCTCACGTTCAGGCGGTCTATGCTTGTTTTCTACATATCTAGCAGTTTCCTTGAGATGACCAGGCGCTGGATTTCCTGAGTTCCTTCATAAATTTGAGTGATTTTCGCATCACGCATGTATCGTTCGACTGGGTAATCCTTTGTGTAGCCGTACCCGCCGAAGATTTGAACCGCCTCTGTCGTCACCTTCATCGCTGTATCACCAGCAAAGAGCTTGGACATGGCTGATTCCTTCCCATACGGAAGGCCTTTCGTTTCGAGCCATGCCGCCTGGTAAGTAAGCAGCCTTGATGCTTCAATCGCTGTGGCCATATCAGCCAGTTTAAAGGCGATCCCTTGCTGCTGAATGATTGGTTTGCCAAATTGTTTACGCTCCTTGGCATAATCAACCGCCGCATCAAGAGCACCTTGCGCAATCCCAACCGCCTGTGCAGCAATGCCGTTTCTGCCGCCATCGAGTGTCATCATGGCTATTTTGAACCCTTCTCCTTCTAGACCGAGCCGGTTCCTTTCATGAATTCGGCAGTCTTCAAATCGAATTTCAGTTGTTGGCGATGAACGTATGCCCAGTTTGCTTTCCTTTTTGCCAACAGAAAAACCAGGTGTCTCTTTTTCTACAATAAAAGCAGTTGTATTTCGAGACGAAGCTTCTTGGTCTGTGACGGCAAACACAATATAATAATCTGCAATGCCTCCATTTGTAATAAAAATTTTCGCCCCGTTCAGGACGTATTCACTGCCTGCCTTTACGGCCGTTGTCTTCATTCCGCCGGCATCTGAACCAGAACCGCTCTCGGTGAGCGCGTATGCTCCTATCTTCTGCCCTTTTGCAAGCGGCTTTAAGTATTTCTCTTTTTGTTCCTTTGTTCCGAATGTATAGATTGGCCATGAAGCAAGAGATGTATGAGCGGACAGGATGACGCCTGTAGAGGCGCACACTCTTGAAAGCTCCTCAACTGCTATGACGTAGGCTAAATAGTCACTGCCAATTCCGCCCACGTCTTCCGGCCAAGGAATACCCGTTAAACCGAGCTCCGCCATTTTGCGGAAAATAGATGGATCATATGTCTCTGTTTCGTCTCGTTCTGCTGCTGTTGGCTCCACTTCATTTTTCGCAAAGTCTCTCACCATTTTTTGAATCATTTCATGTTCATCACTTAATTGGAACTTCATCGTGAGCCACCTCGTTTCATATTAGCTGTTTACAGATGACCAGCCTTTGAATTTCACTTGTTCCTTCATAGATTTCACAAATTTTCGCATCACGAAAGTAACGTTCTGCTTGATAGCGATTCGTATAACCATCCATGCCTAGCAAATGGATCGCTTCTGTACTGATCTCCACCGCCGTTTTTGACGCAAATAGCTTTGCCATTGATGCTTCCTTTGTGACCGGTCGATTTGCCTCTTTGAAAGAAGCCGCTTGATAGACGAGCAGTTTTGCCGCCTCAAGCTTCGCCGCCAAATCGCCCAGCCGAATGGTTGTTTCAAGACCTGCTGGATGCTGCTTTAAATAGACCACTGCCTCGGTTAATGCGGCTTCTGCAATGCCAAGGCTTTGAGCCGCAATTCCGATTCTCCCTGCATTTAAGCTGGACATGGCAATTTGAAAGCCCTCTCCTTCTGCACCGAGCAGCTGATCTTTTGGAATCCGCACGCCATCAAAATGAAGCGTGACTGTTTTTGAACCGTGCAGTCCCATCTTTTTCTCATCTTTTCCAATCGTAAATCCCGGCGTATCTTTCTCGACAATGAACGCCGATATATTTTTTCTCGCAGAAGCCGGATCGGTCACCGCAAAGACAAGATACAGTTCTGCTTCTCCGCCGCTTGTGATAAAGATTTTCGTCCCATTTAATACATAATCGCCGCCCATCCGCTCTGCTCTTAACTGAATACTGGAGGCATCTGATCCAGCCTTTGGTTCAGTCAGACAAAAGGCGCCCAGCTTCTTCCCGGATGCAAGCGGCGGCACATAAGTTTCTTTTTGTTCCTTCGTTCCAAAAGTCAAAATAGGCATCGTCACAACAGATGTATGAACGGACACAATGACACCGATGGTCGCACTCACTTTCGACAATTCATGGATTGCGATGATATACGTTGTAAAATCTGCTCCTAAGCCTTGATACGAAGCTGGTATTGGAATCCCTAGATAGCCTTGCCGCCCCATTTCACTTAAAAGGGTGTTTGGAAACCGGCCTTGTTCCATGGCTTCTACTTCAGGGAATATACGCTGGCGTGCAAATTCTGCTGTCTGTTCTCTCCAGAGACGCTGTTGATCCGTAAGCAAAACATCCATCTTGACTCCCCCTATGAGTGGTCGTGGTATGTGTAAAAACCTCTCTTTGTCTTTTTGCCCAGCCAGCCTGCATTCACGTATTTTTTCAAAAGAGGACAAGGTCGATATTTGCTGTCTCCAAGTCCCTCGTGAAGGGTATTCATAATAAATAAACATGTATCCAGTCCGATGAAATCAGCTAGACGAAGCGGCCCCATTGGATGATTCATCCCAAGTGTCATCACGCCATCAATGCTTTCTGCATCTGCTACGCCTTCATACAGGGTGTAAATGGCTTCATTGATCATTGGCATCAATATGCGGTTTGATACAAACCCTGGGAAGTCTTCCACTTCAATTGGGGTTTTGTTTAATGTCTTCGCTGTTTCATAAACAACTTGATATGTGTCATCACTCGTTTGCAGCGCTCGAATGACTTCAACCAGTTTCATGACAGGAACCGGATTCATAAAATGCATGCCAATCACTTTCTCCGGTCTGCTCGTCACAGCTGCTAATTCTGTGATCGACAAGGAAGACGTGTTTGACGCAAATATGGCCTCCGCCTCTGCAAATTGATCAAGTGTTTCAAAGATTTGTTTTTTCACACTCATTTGTTCTGATGCGGCTTCTATGACTAAATGAGCCTGCTGTACGTCTTTTAAATCTGTGGAAACGGCAAGCCGCTGCGTAATATCTCGGACTGCCTGATGTGCCAGCTTTCCTTTTTCTGCCCTCTTCGTCAGTTGTTTGGTCATGGAGGAGATCGCTCGATGAATCTGCTTTTCTGATACATCATGGAGCAGGACTGTATAGCCTGACTGAGCAAACACTTGGGCAATGCCTGATCCCATTTGACCAGCCCCAACGACCATAACGGTCTCTTCTATACTCATCAATAAACGCCTCCCTTTTCATCTACCTTTATCATGATGGCGTCTCCTTGACCGCCTCCGCTGCAAATCGCCGCAATGCCAATGCCTCCGCCTCTTTGTCTTAATGCATGAATCAATGTCAATATCACGCGTGTTCCGCTTGCCCCAATCGGATGACCGAGCGCGACAGCCCCTCCGTTGATATTCATTTTCCGCCGGTCGATCCCAGTTATTTTTTCACATGCCAGAGCCACAGCTGAAAAGGCCTCATTGATTTCAAACAAATCAATATCCTCTAGGCGCTTTCCTGTTTTCTTTAAAAGCTTCTCGATGGCAAAGGCTGGTGTTTTCGGAAAATCCTTTGCCTCTACAGCAACCTGAGCATGACCGAGAACGACTGCCATTGGCTTTACGTCATGCCGTGCAGCATACGTGTCTTTCATTAAAAGAAGCGCACTTGCGCCATCATTGACACCTGGTGCATTTCCAGCGGTGATGGTGCCCTTCTGATCAAAAACAGGCATGAGCTTTGACAGCCGTTCATATGACGTATCACGCCGCGGAGATTCATCTTCTGTAATCAGCCGTTCTCCCGTTTTTGTTTTGACGGTGACGGGGGCGATTTCATGTTGAAAAAAGCCGTTTTTTTGCGCTTCGATGGCCCGTTCATGACTTCTGTGTGCCCACAGATCCTGCTCTTCGCGCGTGATGCCGAGCTCCTTTGCAGCCATACTTCCATACTCACCCATATGAACGCCTGTAAACGAACAGGTCAATCCATCTAAAATCATCGCATCTTGTACTGCACCATCACCCATTTTGTAGCCCCATCGCGCTTTTTTTAGCAGATAAGGAGCGTGAGACATGGATTCCATACCGCCCGCTGCGATGACCTCAGCATCTCCGGCTCGAATGATTTGATCTGCTGCGGTCACACTGCGCATGCCTGAAGCACAGACTTTATTGATGGTTTGTGTTGGAACAGACCAAGGAAGATCAGCATATCTTGCTGCTTGCCTTGAAGGAATCTGCCCTTGCCCTCCTTGTAAAACACTTCCCATGATGACTTCATCTATTTCATGAGAACCCGAAACTCTTTCCAGTGCAGCCTTGATCGCTATACCGCCTAGTTCTGCGGCAGTCAAACCACTGAGAGCACCGCCTAGTTTTCCAAATGGTGTTCTTGCTCCAGATACAATGACCGTCGTACTCATGTATGTCCCTCCCTAATTGTTACCGCTTACATATCATCTAGGCAGCTGATGTAACAGCGCCATGGATAAGCCGATGAACATTCTATTCATCGGCCTGTCATCTTTACGACACCTGTTTTCCAGGCTCGCCAAACACTGATTTTTCAAGAAGTTCGGCGACATCAAATGTGCCTACCTGCTCCTCTACTTCCTTCGCCTTCGTCCCATCTCCCAGCATCGTTAAGCAATAAGGACACCCTGAGCTGATGATGGACGGCTGGACCTGTAACGCCTGCTCCGTTCGTGCAGTGTTAATCCGGGTACCCGTCTCTTCTTCCATCCACATTAAGCCCCCACCTGCTCCGCAGCACATACCAGTTTCACGGTTGCGTTCCATTTCTTTCAGCGTCACACCTGGAATGGCTTTTAAAATGTCTCTTGGCGGGTCGTACACTTCGTTATATCTGCCTAAGTAGCATGAGTCGTGGAAAGTAATCACTTCGTTCACTTCATGTACAGGCGTTATTTTCCCTTCTTTCACTAACTCTGCCAGTAATTCTGTATGATGGTACACTTCTGCCTCAAGTCCAAAGTCTGGATATTCATTTTTAAATAAGTTGTAGGCGTGTGGATCAATCGTGACGATCTTTGTGACGCCGTTTTTCTGGAATTCTTCAATGTTTTTTGCAGCAAGCTCTTGGAATAAAAATTCGTTTCCGAGTCTTCTTGGTGTATCGCCTGAGTTTTTCTCTTTATTGCCTAGGATCGCAAAGGATACCCCCGCTTCATTGAGGAGTTTTGCAAAGGCAAGTGCAATCTTTTGGCTTCGATTGTCATATGCCCCCATTGAACCAACCCAGAATAAATAATCAAAGGTTTGCTCTGCTTTTTTCAGCTCTTTCACTGTCGGCACATGCACATCTTCTCTCAGTTCACGCCAATTTTCTCTTTCTTTCCGGTTCAATCCCCACGGGTTCCCTTGGCGCTCAATGCTTGTCATGGCACGCTGTGCATCCGCATCCATTTTCCCTTCGGTCAGCACAAGATATCTGCGCATATCAATAATCTTATCAACGTGTTCATTCATGACAGGGCATTGGTCTTCACAGTTTCGGCATGTCGTACATGCCCAGATCTCTTCTTCTGTAATGACCTCTCCAATAAGAGAAGGATGATATATAGAGCTGGCAGCCGACTCTTCCGCACCTGCTCCTCTCGCCTGCAGTGCCAGCTGGTTTCCTGTTGTCTGCTTGAAGGCAAGCTGCGGGACCCAAGGTGTTTTCGAGGTAATGGCGGCCCCTTTATTGGTTAAATGATCTCTTAACCTTAAAATCAAATCCATTGGAGACAGCATCTTCCCTGTCCCTGTTGCCGGGCACATATTCGTGCAGCGCCCGCATTCCACACAGGCGTAAAGATCGATCAGCTGAGACTGACGAAAGTCTTCAATTTTTCCCACACCGAAGGTCTCTTGTGTCTCATCTTCAAAATCGATTTTTTGCAGCTTGCCTGGTGGGTCTAATCTGCTGACAAATACGTTCACAGGCCCTGCAATCAGATGGGCGTGCTTTGACTGAGGAACATATACTAAGAATGTCAGCAAAATAAGAAGATGCACCCACCATGCGGCATAAAAAACAATCGCAGCCGCAAGAGGTGAAATTCCGCCCAGCAAGAAGGCAATACCAGAAGCAATTGGCTCAGTTGGTGATAGAGAGTGTCCATGCCAGATGATGTTCATGCCGTTCCCAAGTAAGACTGTGAGCATTAAGCCGCCAATAAATAAAAGCACTAGTCCCGATTTGAAGCCTCGTTTTAAACGGACAAGCTTTTCCACGTATCTTCTATGGAAAGCCCATACAACGGCCACTAAAATGAGAAGTGTGACCACCTCTTGGAAAAACGTAAAGACGCCGTACACCGGACCTAAAGGAAGCCCGCTGTCTGGAATAAGCCCCTTCAGAATAAAATCAAGGGCTCCGAACTGTACGAGGATAAATCCGTAGAAAAACAGCACATGAATGATGCCGCTCTTCTTGTCCTTTAACAGCTTCTTTTGCCCAAATACGTTGACCCAAACACGCTCTAAGCGTTTCTTCATGTCTTGTTGAAACTCTTCTTTTTTACCAAGACGAATATAAGCCGCTCGTGTTCGAATGAGATAAACAAACAAATACACAGCGTAAGCGGTCACCGCCGCAAATGCGATCAAGTTGATGATTAAAAGGCTATTCATCTTGCTCCCCCTTTCATTCCCCAAAACCCTCTTTGTTCCGTTTCCATGTTGTACCTCTATCATAAATAATGAATGAGTATTCAGTCAATATTTTTTACACGTTTGGGTACACTATTGAAATATGCAAAAAAGGAGGAAGTTTCATGATCGCATTGATCATCCTACTCGTACTCATTGCCATCGTTTTGCTCGTGATGTTAGACCTTTATATGGGAAGGAAATATTTTTCTACTCACGCATTTGAACGGTCTTTTGACCAAACAAGCGGCGATGCTGCCTTTTATCATGATGGCGAACCATTTTTCGATCAGCTGATTACCGATATACAGCAGGCCTCTTCTTCTATTCATATGATGTTCTTTATTGTAAAGAACGACAAGATTGGTCAAAGGGTCTTACAAGCATTGAAAGCCAAAGCGGAGCAAGGCGTTTCCGTCTTTTTGCTGACCGACCGATTAGGCTCCTATCCGTTTGATCAAAAGGCGATTGACATGCTAGAAAGAAGCGGCATTCAATTTTACTTTTTAAATAAGCCTCGTTTTCCTTTTTTGATTTACCGTCTAAACATGAGAAATCACCGTAAAATTACGGTGATTGATGGGAAAATTGGCTATATTGGCGGATTTAATATAGGCGATGAATATGTTGGAAAGAAAGGCCGGTTTGGCATTTGGAAGGATTATCATTTGCGGATGACTGGACAGGTTGTCGCAGATCTCCAGCATGTATTTCTGAATGATTTGTACCGGTCGTCTGGCATTCATCAGCTGCAATATGAGGTTTTCCCTGCATTGGAACCGGGAACATTACAATGCACAACACGCGCGACTGCTGGCTTTTCTTTAGAAGCTTTATTTCTCCAAGATATTGAGCAGGCGAGGAAACAGATCATCATCTGTACGCCTTATTTTATTCCATCTTCCCCTCTTCTGAAGGCGCTGCTTGATGCACGAAAGCGGGGCGTCACAGTTGAAATCATCATTCCAATGAAAGCGGATCATCCACTTGTCAAAGAGGCTGGCTTTCATTATTTGAAGGACCTCATTGCCTCTGGATGTCTTGTTTATCGTTTTTATAAAGGTTTTTATCATTCGAAAGCCATATTGATTGATCACAGCCGCTGTATGATCAGTACCGCGAATTTTGATAAACGAAGCTTGTTTTTAAACGAAGAAGTAGATGTAGCCATTGATGATCCCGACTTTACTGCACACGTAGAGGAAATAATTCGGGAGCATATGGAAGTATCTGAGATCCTGACAGAAGAAACATTGTCAAAGCGCCCTCTTTTCACACGGCCGCTTGAGTGGGTTGCCGCCATGTTCTCGTATTTTTTATAAAGGAGATGACCTATGCGTTATCGATTTGGTTATGTATCCAATGCCGTCACCTTGTGGGAAGCTTCTCCTGCCAAGTCGCTGACTTTTGCAAGATACAGCAAGCTCGCTAAGGAAGAAAGAAAAGAGGCTTTATTGCGAACAACAAAAGCCAATCTCGTGAATACATTAAGAACGCTTTATTTCGCCATTGCTCATGATATCCCGCTTTACCGTTTTTCAAGCTCGATCGTCCCGCTCGCGACCCATCCAGAGGTGCGCTGGGACTTTATGACACCTTTTCACAAAGAATTTCTTGAGATCGGCAAGCTGGTAAAACGGCACGGCTTACGGGTCAGCTTTCACCCCAATCAATTCACCTTGTTTACCAGCCCAAAACCTTCGATTACAGAAAATGCCGTCATCGATATGACGTACCATTATCAAATGCTTGAGGCGATGAAGCTCGATAAGGAAGGCTACATGAACATTCATGTAGGCGGGGCGTACGGCGATAAAGAATCGGCTCTTCAACGCTTTGATGAAAATATCAAACAGCTTCCAGCTCATATCAAGGCGAGAATGACACTTGAGAACGATGACAAAACATATACGTCGCTGGAAACGCTTGGTGTATGTGAAAAGCATGACATTCCGTTTGTTTTTGATTACCATCATCATGTGGCAAATAAAGATGATGATGCCGCACTCGATGACATCCTGCCAAGAATGTTCGACACTTGGACAAACACTGGCATTCCGCCCAAAATCCATTTGTCTTCACCTAAATCAGAAAAAGCCATACGCAGTCATGCAGATGGAGTAGATATGAACTTTGTCTTACCGCTTTTTCAAGCATTAAAACCGTATGGTCGTGATGTAGATTTTATGATTGAAGCAAAATTAAAGGATCAGGCTCTGCTTCGTCTAGTCGAAGAGCTGTCTGCGATAAGGGGCAATCGGCGGACGGGCGGGGGAACCATTGAGTGGAAAACATAGAGAAAGGTTTACCTTTGTGCAAATGGGGGTAACAAAGCTATTGTGAGAAAGTAATTAACAGGAGGATATGAAGATGTCTCAAATCTATTCAATCCGAATCGCTGCGAAAGCGTTGAATTTACATAAGCTTATTTCTCTTTATGAAAAGTGCCAGCAGGCTCAGCATCGTTTATATGTGTATTCTAAAAAGACAATGTGCAGCATTAAGAACATCGTAGAGCTTGAAACCTTCAGGCTCACTCATTTAGAATCTGATTACTTAATTGTCGTAGAGGGGAAAAAAGCGCAAGATCTCCTTCAGCCGTTTGAAAAAGAGACGGTTTCATAAAGAAGAGCAGCCGCGGGCTGCTCTTTCAGATTGGTTGACAAAGGGCTAAAATGATGTTGATTTTAGCCCTTTGTCTTCTTTTCAGCGTGATTGAAAACCTTTGCAGCCCTAGGAAGGACGAGTACCGGCGCAGAGCGAATTTGACATTCGTGAGCACCGGCACGCAGGCGTGACAACGAATGCGAGGGTTTGTCTACATGCTGGGAGAGCAGCCGCGGGCTGCTCTTTTGCTATATCCACTCTTTTGTTAACCAAACTTGTTTGGAGGATGCATCCATTTTCACTTGTGCCCCGATTGGCATCGTAAGCATTGGGTGCGTATGAGCACAGTCAAAATCAGCGATGAGTGGTCTTTTTGTCTCTCCGAGTACCTCAAGTAAAATCTCATAAGGCTCTTTGCCCGTCCCTTCATCATCAAACAGCTCATGTTTTCCTAAAAGAATCCCAGAAACCCGTTCAAACACGCCATTTACTTTCAATAAAGAGAAGTTCTTTTCAACAACCGACGCGGTTTTCATACAATCTTCAATGAGAAGGATGTCTCCGTTTTGGATGGCTGGCATGAACTCACTTCCCCATATGCCGTACATCGCATTCAAGTTCCCGCCGATCAATCTGCCTTCTGCTTGTCCCTCTATGACGCACAGCCAATCATTTGGACGCTGCTTTTTATCACCCGTCTTTTCTTCCCAATTGATTCGTTCATCTGTCCAAAAAGGCGGTTTTTCAATCTGATAAGGAATGGTTTGATGGGACATCAGGATGTCCTCAAACGACTGATATGTATAAGTGACAAACGGTTCAAACTCGCCAAAAGAAGGAACAAGCGCCGGTCCGTAGAAAACAGGCAGTCCCGTTTTTTCGTAGGCCGCTAAAAGAATCGCTGTCGCATCTGAATAACCAATCATGATTTTCGGATGTTGTTTCAGCAGGTCAAAATCAAGATAAGGCAGCAAACTATTTGAATTCGTCCCGCCAATCATTGACATGATGCACGCCAAGTCCTCTCTAGCCATCAGCTCATTCAGCTCATCTGCTCGTTCTTGAATTGTACCTGAACGGTAGTAATCCTCTTTCCCTGTTAATGATCCTGGAACCACAATGAATCCTTTTTGCTCAAGCCACTTCTTCGCCCGCTCATACCTAAGAGGCGAGGTCGCTGATGCAGGACTAGAAGGTGAAAATATACCGATCTTATCGCCCTTTTGTAATCGCCGAAGCCCCTTCATTCCATCAGATCCTTCCTACAAACGTTTTTTCTATCCTAACAAAAAAAGCCCTTTATCAAAAGGGCTTTCTCTTTAATGACCAAACTGCGCTTCATGCAGTCTGCTGTACACGCCTCCCATTTGAATAAGGTCTTGGTGACGGCCTTGTTCTTGGATGCCTTCCTCTGTCACGACGATGATACGATCGGCGTGTTTAATTGTTGCCAGGCGGTGGGCAATGACGAGTGTTGTCCTTCCGACAGCCAGTTCGCTCAGTGCATCCTGTATAGCTTTTTCCGTTTCTGTATCAAGTGCTGATGTGGCTTCATCTAAAATAAGAATCGAAGGATTTTTTAGGAACATCCGCGCAATCGACAGACGCTGCTTTTGACCTCCCGACAGTTTGACGCCGCGCTCGCCTATGACTGTATTTAATCCTTCTGGGAAACGCTGGACGAGTTCCTCTAAATGCGCACGACGTACAGCCTCCCAAATCTCTGCATCGCTGGCTTCTAAGTTGCCGTACGCAATGTTTTCTCGAATGGTGCCTGAGAATAAAAAGACATCCTGCTGCACAATGCCGATCTGCTGTCTTAAAGAAGACAGGGTCATCGATTTTGTACTTACACCATCAATTGTAATCTCCCCTTCATCCACATCATAAAAACGTGGCAGCAAACTGCAAATCGTCGATTTCCCGGCTCCTGAAGGCCCGACAAACGCAACAGTTTCTCCTTGTTTGATCTTCAAATCGATGTCCTTTAACACATGGCTGTGCTCATCGTAGCCGAATGTCACGTTTCGATATTCAATTTCACCTTTCAGTCCGAATACATCACGAGCTCCCTCTGTATCCTTTACATCTGGCTCTGTTTCAAGTAAGTCGACATAGCTTTTAAAGCCCGCAATTCCTTTTGGATACATTTCAATCACTGTGTTGATTTTATCAATCGGTCTGAATAAGACATTTGTAATGAGAACAAATGCGATAAATCCACCTGCCGTTAATTGCCCCTGCAGAACAAACCATGTCCCTGCCAGAAGGACAAACAGTGTCACAAGACGTGTAAGAATGTAACTGATTGAGCCGTTCACCGACATGATTTTATATGAAAGAAGCTTCGCTTTCCGAAAGCGGTTGTTGTTTTCAGCAAAACGCTTTTTCTCGAAATGTTCGTTAGCAAAAGCTTGAACAAGACGAATGCCGCCAATATTGTTTTCAACCCTTGCATGAAAGTCTCCAATGTCATTGTTCAGCTGTGTAATCGCCTGTGTCATCTTCTTATTAAAATGAAGGGCAAGCCAAATGATGACAGGCATGATCAAGAAGGTTAAGATAGCAAGCTGCCAGTTAATCATCAGCATGACAGCAAAGGCGCCAAGAATCGTCATAATTGCAATAAACAAATCCTCAGGTCCGTGATGAGCCACCTCACCAATGTACATGAGGTCATTTGTCATTCGAGACATAAGCTTACCCGTTTTGTTGTTATCAAAGAACTTAAATGAGAGACGCTGAAAATGATCAAACAGCTTCTTCCTCATATCTGTTTCAATATTGATGCCAAGCATGTGCCCCCAGTACGACACAATAAACTGCATAACCGAGCTGAGTGCATAAATGATAAACAGAGCAAGTGCGGTCCAGGCAATGACCGTCCAATTCCCTGTTGGTAATAATGTATCAATGAAGTAGTTCACGATCAGCGGGAAACCAAGTTCCATTAATCCAACTGCGACAGCGCAAAAGAAATCTAAAAAGAACAGACCGCGATAGGGCCTGTAATAGGCGAAAAAGCGTTTTAGCATATGTAAAAAAACCTCATTTCCTCTATAATTGATAATCATTTTCAATTATAGAGGAATCCTCTTCAAAATACTAGATCAGGAAATGATTTCATTGACTGGAAATCCTCATAATACGCCAGAAAACAACCGGGCAAATGATTCCTTCAACCGCTCTTTTAAGCCTCTTTTATAAAAATGTACAGGACCCATTTGCTCACATTCCTTCATATCTTCCTCATAGTGGGCCATCAATTGCTCAATTGGCTTTTTCGCAGCTGTAAAGACATTGACCTCAAAATTGAGCTGAAAACTTCTCATATCAACATTGGCGGTGCCGACGGAGGCGAGTTCTCCATCAGCAATCATCACCTTTTGATGCATAAACCCTTTTTGATAGTGATACACCTTGATGCCCTCTTTTAGAAGCTCAGAAAAATAGGATCTTGTGGCATATTGCGTGAGAAATCCGTCATTGATCTCCGGTACCATCACCCTCACATCCACCCCTCTTGTGGCAGCGATTTTGAGCGCAGTGCGAATCGATTCGTTTGGTACAAAGTAAGGTGTGGCAATCCAGACAAATTGTTTCGCATTAGAAATGAGAGCATCATATAAATCACTCATACTTTCTTTCATATCAGGTCCAGTTGGTACAACCTGAATGACATCATCGCCTGTCACAGAATGCGGCGTATGATACTTCGGATCATCAATTAATACTTCATCTGATACGTATTCCCAGTCGAGCATAAAAACGGAATGAAGGGTCTGAACAGCCTCACCCTTTAACATGGCATGCGTATCACGCCAAAAGCCAATCTTTTCATCCCGTCCTACGTATTCCTTGCCGACATTTAACCCCCCGACAAACCCTGTCTCTCCATCAATAATGACGATTTTCCGGTGATTTCGGAAATTGAATTTTTGATTAAAGAATCCATATTTTAAAGGTAGAAAAGGAGCGACCTTGACCCCTGCCTGCTTCAAGCGTTTAATATCTTTTCGCGAGAAGCGGATGCTGCCAGCCGCATCATATATGAAACGGACCTCTACCCCTTCTTTCACTTTTTCAATCAAAATCTCCATCATCCGGTGGCCGAGGAAATCGGATTTGAACATGTAATATTCAATATGAATGAACGATTTTGCCTTTTTTAACTCTTCAAAAATTCTGGGGAACGTCTCCTCCCCATTCTTTAAAATCTCCATATCACTATTTGTGTTCACATGCATACCTGTTGCTTTTTCTGTGTAATGAAAAAAAGCACGCTGATTATCGGTTAAACGTGACTCATTCGGCTTACTCTCAAGCTCAGAGATTCTGCGTAATTTCTCGCGGTTATACATTCTCTTTGATTTGAATAAATGACCCTTTACATAGAGCTGCCCTGAGAACAGATAGAACATATAGCCAATGATCGGGAAAAAAATGAGCACATATATCCATAACAATGTGTGCTGTGATGTACGGTTCTCCAGCATGAGTGAGATGATACTAAATAAAATAATGGCGATATAAATCGCTGCGTACAGCTGAACGCTCCACGCCGGCACAGTCCACCAATACACCACATATGCCCCGAATATCATAAAATATAAAAATAAAAATTCCAGTCTTCTCTTTTTCACATTCTCCGCCCTCATTCTGTCTTTTTCTCTTCCATACCCTTTGCACAGCTTGTATGAAACGCACGACCCAATCCTTTCTCCTAGCCTTTACAGACTTTCGCTATTTGATCCGATATAATAAAGAAATATGTGATGGAAAGGAAGATCTGTTTATGCATACCCCCTCACCTCTTAAAAAAGGGAGTCATATACGTGTCATTGCCCCAAGCCGAAGTGCCAGCATTTTATCAAAAGAAGGAATTGCTCAAGCGAAAAAACGTTTAGAGTCTTTAGGTTTCACTGTCTATTTGAATTTTGAGTAAAGTTCCAACACCACCTTTATATTATCTGAATGAAAAGAATATTATTTTTATTTAAATGTGTATTATTCGTCTACTTTTTAAAATCAGAAAAAAAAACTCCTAAAAGTATAATATTTAATCGTTTACTTTATTATCTAATCTTCAAGTTGTATCTCTTGTACCAATTAAAAGGCGGACCTTTGCTTCTTTACGAGTATCAAATTGCCCAATTTCTTTACACTTAAAATTCAAGATGCCTCTCACCTCAGCCGATATGATATGCCAAACGCTTTGACTTCTGTTTTTTGTCCTTATCCATTATTCCATCGAGAGAATCGAAATTGTATATCAAAAACTAAAAAGCATAAAAAATAAGCTTTGTCGTCCGAAAGCTTATTTTTAAAGTTTAGTTAAAATAAATAAAAATTGACTTCTACCTTAGGAACAAGTTCAAACCGCTTAACAAAAATATTACTAATTTGATAAGTTTTCAATATCATCAATTAAACCATAGGGAAGTTTTTTATTTCCTTTCCCATCAAATCTTATTATAATATCATTTGTATCTACAAAATCAGGATAACCATTATTAATAACAATCAACTGTAAATCATCAATAACTTCAACTTCAGTCCCTTCACTTTTTTCTTTATTATCGTCATGTGTTACCGAGATGAAATAATTAATGATTGCATTAAAAATTTCCTCATCTTTAAACTGATCATCATCATCGTCGTCGTTTGCTCCAAGATTTTTACGTGGTGAATCAATAATTAATAAGCCTGGGTGATTTTTATTATTTTTATCAAGTAGAGCAATTGAAAGAAAATAAGCCATAGTGGTCATTGTTATTGCGCCACCGCTTCCCAATTCATCATATTTAATTCCTCGAACGTAAGGCAAGTAATTAGATTCCTTAATATAGGAGTCGCTTAATTTTGGGAAAGTAAACTCTTTTAAAATGCCAGCAAATAATGCAGATAACTTTTCTATAACATCAGCTTTTGTAATTGTATCTTTCTGTAGGTTGGTAATTTTTTCATTTAATTTATCATAATTTTTCTCCTCCTCTACAATTTTCTCATTAATTTTAGAAAATTGGATATTTATCGAAAAATTATGTTCTAATCGCTCCATATTATTATTAATATTTCCAATATCGTAATTTAGCTGTTCAATTTGTTCTATAAATGGACTAATATAGGTATTTCTTAGACGATCAAGTTCATGCTGTTTAAGCTGCAACTGCTTTTTATATTCCTCTTTACTTTCTTGTTTATTAATTAATGAACCTTCTTGCGATTCAATAAAACTAGTTAAGCTATTGAATTTTCTTCTAATTCTACTGATTTCACTCTTAAAAATCTTAGTTTCTTCTTGCGATAATTCCTTTAGCTCACTACCACATAAATCACAACCTTCTTTTTCCTCAATTTCGTTAAGACAAGAAGGGCAAATTTCAAATTTATAATTATTTAAAACTAAGGAACCTTCTAATATAAATTCTATTTTTTGAATCTCACTTGAATATTGATTTCTAAGTAATATCAATTTTTCTAAATATCTTCTCTTGTCTTGGATATCCTTATCTACCTTAATGATTTGCTCTTTTAATCTTGCAATATTATTCTCTATATCCATAGTTAGGGCATCATCATATTTTCCAGAGGATTTTATTTCAATAAGTTTATTTTTTTCTCACTAAGTAGTCCTTTAAGCCGCTTTCTTTCTTCTTGATAGTCTTTACCATCTAATATTTTCATCTCTTTTAAAAATTCCAACACGCCTTCTCTTTTTTTTACTAGATTATTTATATATTGCCTTTTTTCTTTAAGTTTTTGCTTAAGATCTCCTAATAATTTATCGTAAATATTAAAAATAATTTCAAATGTTGGTTTTCTTTTAATACTTGAACTCCAGTCCTTTTCCTGCAATAAATTTTCAGAGTCTATAGTTGACTGTTTAACATAACAATATTTAAATAAATCTCGGAAACTAAAAGTTTGATTTGCAACTGTGATATTAGAAAGGCCCATTTTATCTAATAAGAAGGCGGAAAGAGAATTTTCATTTACTGGAGATTCGATGGTTAATAACTCAAAATCTTTACTGAAATCTCCAATCTCTTGTTTCCATTTATACAATTTAATTGGTCTATTAAAATCAAATAACGGTCTAACTATTTTATATTTACTTTCTCCAATAAAAAAATCCAGTTCTACTTCCTTACAACTTTTCCTCATTTCAATATACATATTATGTTTTTGACTTCCAAATGCATAGTTAATCATTTCAGCAATTGAGGATTTCCCAGTTGACATAGGACCCGAAATGATGTTCAATCCATTTTTAAACTTGACCTCATAATTTTTTCTTATCCCAATAAGCGTTAATTTTTCCAAAAATATTTTTTTATTCATCGATTATCATCCCTATTTTTTAAAGATAATTCTATAATTTTATTTTCTATTTTAGAATCACTAAGTTTTGATATTTCTTTCTTAACAAATTCTGCAATACTACTTAATTCAAGAAAATACTCACTTTCTAGACTTTTCAATACTTCAGTACCTCTTTTATTGATTCGATAACAAAAATCACTTCCATTTATTATTTTATCAATTAGTCTTTTGCTTACTAAATATCTCAAAAATAAAGTATATTCATCTCTATTAGGTTGTAAATGGAAATAGGAATAGTATTCATTATAATCTCGTTGTCTTGTCATTTTAATCTCGTTTGGTAGCATAGTTTGAGGAAATTTCATATAAAAATCATAAAGCATAATCTTATTCAAATTCATTTTAAAAGATTTCTTTGATTCGAACTTGGATATTAAGATGAGTATCCTTGTTGTATTTAAAATCAAATCACTATTAACTAAATCCAACTCTTTAATCATCTTTTTCCCCTTTTTTTGATAGGTATTCTTTCAACCTAATTTTATAATTTTTTGTCCATCCAACCTTACATTCATCTGACAATTGGTGCAAAACCCCTTTTTTTGCTATCAATGATAAATCCGGATTACTTTTAAGGGTACTATCATTTAATTCTTCTACTCTTTCATAAACCTTGGTTAATAGTTCGTTACCATCCTTTTCATCTTTATATACTCTATGCTGAGTTTTCCAGACACTTTTTAAATTGTTCCTCAACATTAATAAGCTCTTGATCTCAGTTGAAATACCTCTACCTTCTATAGAGCTTTTTGCTATTTCAGCATTAAAAAATTCCTGCTGACAATCTTCATGATCATAAATCTTTGCTGACTCAAGCTTTACAATGAATATAGATTCAGAGAAATCCGTATTTTCATCTAGATCGTATATTTCATCCATACTAAGATCTATTATGGGTTCATCAATTGGAATTTCTGCTTCTAATAAAATATCTTTAATTCTTTCTACACTGATAGAACCTAACGATATTACTTTATCGTTAGCTACTGATTCAGTTAATACAACACCCACTAAATTCCCATTTACAAAGAGTGGTGCTCCTGAAAGTCCACTGAAATCTTCTAGATTCGCCTCATAGTTTAAATCGATATCCCACTCGTATATATTAGTCATATCACTGGTCACTTTTCTTAATACTGTATTCTTTACCCTATGTCCCATTTCCCATTTAACTACTGGGTATCCAAAAGTTTCATATATGGAATCCTTCTGCACTTGAGAATTACAGAACTTTAAATACACATTACTTTGAACAGGTTCTTCCAACTCCAAAATACTAATTGGTGCATGTGAAGTTTTGGAAAGCTTAATAGGAGATGCTTTTCTTTTTATGGGTTCCTTATTAATATTTAAGAACTCCAAGCAGATTTCTCCCTCTTCTAAATAATACTCATCAAGAGCATGTGTAGCTGTAATCGCTTTAGTTGGGGAAATAAGGAAAGCAGTGGCTTTATCCGTGATCTCTCCGCCACAAATTAATCTACCTATTGCTGTTTCATATTCAGATTCAACTTTATTAATCATTTGCTTAACCCCTCTATAAATCAATTACCTTTATTTGCTTGCCATCAGATAATTCCACAGAAAACCTATATTCCTTTCTTAACTCTTCATCTGATAGGAGATCATTCTTAATAGGATAGTTAAATATTAGATGCCTATGCGTCTCTTCCTTTTTTCTAGAAATTATCCTAGCAATAGTCTCAGAGTTGGGATGGTTATTCTTTTTGCCATTTGTAGAAAATAAGTAAATAGGAGAATCGATTAAACTAAGTAGTTCAACACTGGTGTTTCTGTGACTGCCGTGATGAGATACTTTAACAAAGTCAAAAAGCGGATCATAATTAAATTTATAAACTAACTCTTGGATTTCTTTATGTATTTTTCTAGGATGAGAATCCGCTAAGAATAAAAGTTTTTTTTCTTTATATTCAATAATAAAAGAAATTGAAGAACCATTAACCGACGAACCATCGTGGTTCATTTTTTTACTCAAAAGATAATCTAAACTTAATTTTTTATCCTTATGAGATACATTTTTATTTTCATTATTTTGTTGGGAATCTCTTTGGGATAGTAAATAAAATTCGTACGCATCATCAAATAATTTATCGTCTGTTAACTTAAAGTCGTACTTTTTTTTCCTCAACTCTTTAACCCAATACTTCTCTAACTTCCTCAGACTCTCTGAGTTAGGCGATAACATACGTATGTTGATGTCTGGTGTCAGCGAGATCAATCCCACGTTATTACAATTTATTGCTCGGCCACCATATAAACTATTCCAATTATATTCCCCATTGTATAGCAATGCAGCTAACGTAGATCCATCTTTCGCACTTACATCTTTATTTGGGTTATTTTTCTTTTTCTTTGAAACAATACCTCCTTGACTAATTATCCCCGCAAGAATCCTTTTTTCATCAGGAATAAGTTCCTCGCCTTTTTGTTTTATTGAATCAAGATGTCTGTAACTATTGTGCCAGACCTCAGTAATTGGGATAATTAAAGGATTCTTAGCTGTTCCATTTTCCTTAAAAAGCTCTATTATTCCTTCAATATGATCCGAATCCACATGTGTAACAACAACTAGGTCTAATTCCTCGCCATGTTCCGCCATTCTTAATAATCTAGGCTTTAAATAACCATGATATGTTTCCGCAAAACCACCATCTATTAAAATATTTGTTTTTATTTCGTTTCCTATGCTTATTAAAAAGCAGTCCCCTTCCAAAGCAGGATAGACTTCAATTCGAATGTCATACAAAAAATGCCACCTCCATTTCCAATAAATTTTACCATAAAATTAATTGAATTATAATAATCTATAAAAGGGATTTTAGAGCAATATCTTATAAATGCTTTGATTAATCGTAGAGTTAACAGACTAAAATAAGTTTTCAAAATTTTTACTTAAAAGACATGATATTTTTACTATGTGAACATTCAACAGAATATTTAAAGCTAATTAAGATGCTTTATAAGAATTCATCTTTTGATTTGAAAATGATTCTAAATTCCCTTCGTTAAGTAGATGTAAAAAGAAAAGAGAGGAGGCAAAAATATGTTCTCTGATGTACTTAGCCAATTATTCGATTCTATTTCTAACATAATTAATACGCTTGGATAATTTTCAAAACCCGCTGTCTCTTGAGGATAGCGGGGTTTTTATACGAAAAAGCCCCACTCATTCAATAGAGTGGGGATTTCTTTCATTTCATTACATCTTCTCCGGAGCCGATACACCAATTAGTTTTAATGCATTCGCAAGTGTGATTTGTGTTGCTTTCATCAGCGATAGACGTGCTGTTGTTTTTGTTTCGTTTTCTACGTCAATGACCTTCTCCGCATTGTAGAAGCTGTGAAGGGCTGATGCAAGGTCATAAATATAGTTCGTCACACGGTGCGGAATACGCTTTTCAGCTGCTTCTGCTACAACTTCTGGGAAGCTGCCAATGATTTTCAGAAGATCGTATTCTTTTTCCGATTGAATGTGAGAGAAATCGGCTTTTTCAAGGTTCGGTTCATAGCCTTTTTCTTCACCTTGACGCAGCATGCTGCAAATTCTCGCATGCGCATATTGTGCATAGTACACAGGGTTTTCGTTAGACGTAGAAATCGCTAAGTCTAGGTCAAAGTCCATATGTGTCGCCGCACTTCTCATCGCAAAGAAATAACGAGTCGCATCTAAGCCGACTTCTTCAATCAGATCACGCATTGTGACGGCTTTTCCTGTACGTTTACTCATCTTCATCTTTTCGCCGTTTTTGTAAAGATGCACAAGCTGAATGATTTCTACTTCAAGCTTGTCAGCTGGATATCCAAGTGCTTGGATCGCCGCTTTCATCCGAGGAATATAGCCGTGATGGTCCGCTCCCCAAATGTTAATGAGCTGGTCAAAGCCTCTGTCCAATTTGTCTTTATGATATGCGATGTCTGGAAGCAGGTAAGTGAAGCTGCCGTCTTTTTTAATCAGTACACGGTCCTTGTCATCGCCAAAATCAGTTGAACGGAGCCATGTTGCGCCGTCTTCTTCAAAGACATAGCCTTTTTCACGAAGTGTTTCCAGCGCTGGTTCGATTTTTCCGTTTTCATATAAAGAAGTTTCTGAATACCATACATCAAATGGTACACGGAAATTCTCAAGGTCTACACGTAATTTCTCTAATTCGTATTTCAAGCCGTATTCACGGAAGAACTTCATCCGCTCTTCTTCCGGCTCATGAACGAAACGGTCACCAAATTCATCCGCAAGCTTTTGTCCGATGCCTTTGATGTCTTCTCCTCTGTAGCCGTCTTCAGGCATTTCTTTTTCAAGACCGAGTGCCTCAAAATAACGTACTTCTACAGATAAAGCGAGATTATTGATTTGATTCCCTGCATCGTTGATATAGTATTCACGGCTCACATCGAACCCTGCTTTATCAAGGATATTGCAAAGGGAATCTCCTACAGCTGCACCGCGGGCATGTCCAAGGTGAAGGTCACCTGTTGGGTTGGCTGAGACGAATTCGACTTGCACCTTTTGACCGCCGCCTGTATTCGTTTCGCCATAAGCTTCTTTTGCCTCAAGAACAGCTGGAATCAGCTTTGTTAAATACTGATTGTTCATATAAAAGTTAATGAATCCTGGACCTGCGATATCCAGTTTTTCAATGGAAGCTTTCCCTTTATCAAACGCATTGACGATGTCCTCTGCGATTTGACGAGGTGCTTTTTTCGCAATGCGGGCAAGCTGCATCGCCATGTTGGTAGAGTAATCACCGTGAGTTTTATCTTTCGGCACTTCTAAAAGAACATCTGGCACCTGGCTTTCATCGGCAAGCCCTGCTTTGACGACTGCCGCTATGATTTCTTCTTTTAACGCATCTTTGACCTGTTCTGCGATATTCATGAACGTAAATCCTCCTTATACGAAATCGATAATGTATGTAAATGCTTTTGATCTTCTCCTGTCAGCATATCGTACGTAATGTGCAGCAGCCCCTTGTCCACATCGAGATCAATACCATGTGTGTGCACATCTAGCTGAAGTGTACCGAATGGCATCGTGTAATGTGTGACGGTCGTTTCTCCAATGAGAAAGCGCTGCTTCATTTGAATTGCCCCTGATCTCATCACAAAAATTTCTTTTTCACTCATTTTCACAACGGTTTTTACTTGACCCATTTCATGTTCTTCATGGTAAGTGAGATACGTTTTGTCATTCTTCTCTTGGTACGTTCCAGTCGTGCGGAATTCGATCGTTTCAGCCGGCTCCGTCTCTGGTTTCATCACTGACTTTACATGAATTGAAATTTGGTTTTGTGTCATTTTGCACTTCCTTTGCTAAGACCCGTTTAACTAAAATAGTATACCATAATCATGATCGCCTATCATACCATCATTTCTCTTCTTCATGGCGATTAAACTTCGTTTTTCATCTTCAGCCATCCCTTTAGAAAAAAAGAAAAATACAACTGACCACTACGACAAGTCCAGCCTTTACACCTAAGTCTTTTCTTTTCATTAAGTAAAAAAGAGCCTGTATGCCTGAACTTGCCAAAAATGCCTGAAAAAATCAAATGGTGCAATTTGATCCTTTTTAAAAACCACCTGCATGAATAACGCAATGGCCGTCAGATAGAAAAAGCCTCGATCGTGAAACAGCCCCAGCATCTCTTCCTTTGCTTCCTTCTTTGAAGCAAAAACAGGCGGATCAGCTGCGAGTTCTCGTTTCAATGTGAGAAAGCCTGCCCCTAACACACATAAAGCGAGGAACACCATCAATATTGACGAAAACATGAGCTCCCTCCTTTATTTTTTGACCAATGTAAAAAAAAGAGCTTGTCCACATGAGATGACAAGCTCCTCTATCAACTGATTATTTCACAAACCCAAGCAGCATTTCGCGTAAAAGCTTACTCGCTGTATTCGCTGTTTGGTCTGAATGATCATATACAGGTGCTACCTCGACAAGGTCAGCCCCGACGACTTGGACGTCAGATCCTGCAATTGCATGAATGGATGCAAGCAGCTCTTTTGATGTAATACCGCCAGCATCTACCGTTCCTGTACCAGGTGCATGAGCTGGATCAAGTACATCAATGTCGATCGTCACGTACACTGGACGCCCTTTTAGCTTTGGCAACACTTGCTTCAATGGCTCCAGCACTTCAAATTTAGAAATGTGCATACCCGCTTCTTTTGCCCATTCAAATTCTTCTTTCATCCCAGAACGGATGCCGAAAGAGAATACATTTTCAGGTCCAATTAGTCCTGCAGCTTTACGAATCGGTGTTGAATGTGAAAGCGGCTCACCCTCATATTCCTCACGAAGATCGGTATGTGCGTCCATATGGATGATGGCCAAATCAGGGTATTTCTTATACATCGCACGGAAAACCGGCCAAGACACAAGATGCTCGCCTCCCATTCCTAATGGAAACTTTCCTTTTTCCAAAATGCTGTCGACATACTCTTCAATTAAATCTAAGCTCTTTTGTGCATTCCCAAAAGGAAGTGGGATGTCACCCGCATCAAAGAATGGCACCTCATGCAGCTCACGATCTAAATAAGGGCTGTATTCCTCTAAACCGATCGATACTTCACGAATGCGGTTCGGACCGAAACGTGAACCTGGGCGGTAGCTGACTGTCCAATCCATCGGCATGCCGTATAAAATGACCTTTGCATCTTCCCATGTCGGATGACTTCCAATAAACACTTTTCCTGAATAAGCCTCGTCGAATCTCATGCAAGATTCCTCCTTTTACGCTTCAAAAAATGCGCAAACCGTCATTTGCGCATGTCCATTTCGCTTGATTTATTTAATTAAGTCGCTCACAAATTTCGGCAGAACGAATGCCGCTTTGTGCAATTCTTTTGTGTAATATTTCGTCTCAATATCAAAGAAACGGCTGTCTTCTACAGCAAGTGGATCATATTTTTTAGAACCGATGGTGAATGTCCAAAGACCGCTTGGATACGTTGGAATATTCGCTGTGTAAAGCTTCGTAATTGGGAAAATTTCTTTTACATCACGCTGTACATTTGTAATCAGCTCAGGTGTGAACCAAGGGTTGTCCGTTTGTGCAACGAAAATACCGTCTTCTTTGAGTGCTTTTGCGATTCCTGCGTAAAATCCTTTAGAGAATAGGTTCACAGCTGGTCCAACCGGCTCAGTAGAGTCAACCATGATGACATCATACTCGTTGTCAGCTTCAGCAATGTGCATAAAACCGTCTCCTACTTTCACATCTACACGAGGATCGTCTAGTTTCCCAGCGATAGAAGGAAGGAATTTCTTCGAGTATTCGATGACCTTTCCGTCAATATCAACAAGTGTCGCTTTTTTCACACTTGGGTGTTTGAGGATCTCACGAATGACACCGCCGTCTCCTCCACCTACAACAAGAACATTTTCCGGGTTTGGATGAGTGAAAAGAGGAACATGTGCCACCATTTCGTGGTATACAAACTCATCTTTCTCAGACGTCATCACCATGCCGTCTAAAAACAGCATATTGCCAAACTCTTCTGTTTCCACCATTTCTAAATGCTGAAAGTCTGTTTGTTCTGTGTGAAGGGTTTTGTTCACCTTCAATGTAATACCAAAATTCTTCGTTTGCTTCTCTGTATACCAAAGTTCGCTCATTGTTCATCTTCCTCTCATCCAATAATAAACAAACATCTATTGTTAGCGCCTTTTATCGGCTTTGACTATATCGATTGTCCAAGAAAAAAGTATAGTGGATTCATATCAAATTGTAAAGAACCGCATGAGTTCTCTTCATTTTTTAAAGCGCTCCTGCAATCGCTTGTTTAAAACGGTTTTCTTTGTTCCATACTGATAAAAAACCGTCAAAATGGGGGCTTTGCATGGACACAATCATGAGTAATAAAAAAATCCGCATGACCGTGAAAACGATTCGAGCCTGTTTTTTTATCGGCTTGCTCGCTTTTCTATTTGCAGGTACCGTCTTTTTGACGATTCTATTAATAGCTAAATGGCAAGGTGCCCCTTCTGTTCAAGTTCCCCAATCCACGACCATTTATGCAGCCGATGGCTCAAAGCTTGGAGAATCCAGCTTTGGAGAAAAGAGATATTGGGTGCCATTAAAGGAGATGTCTCCTCATATCAGACAGGCAGTTGTCGCTGTTGAAGATAAAACCTTTTATGAGCATCATGGCTTTGATGTGAAACGGATGGCAGGTGCTGCGGTGGCCGATATTCGTGCCATGGCTAAGGTGCAAGGTGCCAGCACGATCACCCAGCAATATGCACGAAACCTTTATTTAGATCATGATAAAACGTGGAAACGGAAGTGGAATGAAGCCTTTTACACGATTCGTTTAGAACAAAACTATACAAAAGATGAGATTTTAGAAGGATACTTGAACACCATTTATTATGGTCACGGAGCGTACGGTGTGGAAGCAGCGTCCCGTCTGTATTTCGGGAAAAAAGCAAAGAACTTAACCCTCGCTGAATCTGCCCTGCTTGCCGGTATCCCAAAGGGGCCTTCTCTCTATTCCCCTTATGTGAATGAGGAGAAAGCCGGCGCAAGAAAGAATATGATTTTGAGACAAATGCACGAGGATGGCATGATTACGAAAAAAGCAGCCGATGACGCTGCGAAAGAAAAGCTGTCCTATCGCCCTTTGCAAAAGAAGCAGCTGCAAGCAAAGCAAGCCCCGTATTTTTATGACGATGTGATTCGAGAGTTGAAACAAAGTTTGGGGTTAACTGAGGAACAGATTGAAACCTATGGGCTTCATATCCAAACGACTCTCAATCCAGAATTACAGAAAATCGCAGAAAAGACACTAAAAAACGAGATGAATTCCAAATCGGAAATCCAAATCGGCTTTGCCGCCATCCATCCTCAAACAGGGCATGTACTTGCCCTCATAGGCGGGAGAGATTATGAGAAAAGTCCATTCAATCGGGTGACACAAGCAAAAAGGCAGCCCGGTTCAACCATGAAACCCCTTCTCTATTACATTGCCCTGCAAAACGGGTTTACACCCGCAACCGTCATGCGCAGTGAGGAAACGGTGTTTGAACTGGATGATCAAGGCAGCGATGCCGCTTATTCACCAAGCAATTATCACGGCTATTACGCCAATGACGGCATTACAATGCTTCAAGCTTTAGCGCTGTCTGATAATATTTACGCTGTGAAAACACATCTATTTTTAGGAATGGAGCAGCTTGTACGTGCTGGCAAGACATTTGGAATCAAGGAGAAACTAGATCAAGTACCATCTCTTGCCCTGGGCACGTCTCCTGTGAAACCCATTGAAATGACCAATGCTTACGCCATGCTGGTCAATGGCGGAAAACGCGTCAAACCAACCTTTATTACGAAAGTAACCGACGCAAAAGGCAATGTGCTTTTTGAAGAGAAACAAAAACGAGAACAAATCCTAGATGAAAAAGCAGCATTTGTCACCACCGACATGATGTCAGGCATGTTCAATGATCAATTAAACGGCTATACAAGTGTCACTGGCCGCACCATTATAAAGGACCTTACACGAACATACGGAGGAAAGTCTGGGACTACAGGCGCCGACAGCTGGATGATCGGCTTCTCTCCCCAGCTCGTCACAGGTGTATGGACAGGCTATGATAAAGGCCGCACCATTGACTCAGTCGAAGAAACGGCCTATGCGAAAAAAATATGGGCTTCCTTTATGGAATCAGCTCTCTCAAAGCAGCCAGCCTCCTCCTTCATGCCGCCTGACGGTGTCAAAGGGGTATATATCAATCCAAAAACCGGCGATCTCGCAGGTCCAGGATGTGAATCAAAGGTATTCACCTATTTTATAGAAGGTACGGAGCCGACAGGTGTCTGCTATGGTGCTGAGGACAAGGCCTCTGAGCAGGAACCAGTTCAAGATCAAAAGCCAAAGAAATGGTGGGAAAAGTGGCTGAAACGTTAAAAAAGACATGAAAAACCCCGAGACCTGCATCTCGGGATTCTCCATGTCCTAGCTTTAACACCAGTTTACTCAAAAAACGGATCGAATTGGTAGACATCCGCCAATCTTCACAAAAATTTCACAATTATTCAGGGACAGCCAATCCTTCTTTTAATTCATCTGTCGAGGCGTCCCATAGCGCTTGATTATGACCCTTTAAGAAATCAGCCAGCACCTTTTTGGATACGTCATCCATATGACTAACGACGATTTTTCGCTTCATCGATTTATCCATTAAATTCACATGCTCTGGAAGTGACTTATACCCGCGGCGGATCGAACGGTCAACGGTCATTTCACAAGCCGTCACACCTGCATAATAAGGCCCTTCTTCTCTGCGGTCAATCGTCACCCATACGAGCCAATACGGTTTTCCGTTCGGCACTTCTTCTTTTGTTTTCAAAAATTTAATTCCTTTTTCGACGGCACTTCTTGCATGCATAGCACCAATATCAATGACAGCTTCCTTTTCTTCTACATCAATGATGACTGGCGAGATATTATCAAGACTGAGGGCACCTGCCCCAAAGCCTCCATGTCCGTCGGTTGCATCTGTTTTTTTAATGATGTTAAAACCAATTGGTTTCTTCTTTTTACCTTCCATTTATTAAACCTCCTAAAG
Source organism: Bacillus sp. FSL M8-0350 (assembly GCF_038593345.1). NCBI lineage: Bacteria > Bacillati > Bacillota > Bacilli > Caryophanales > Bacillaceae > Bacillus > Bacillus sp. FSL M8-0350. The sequence goes on from NZ_CP151985.1 coordinate 3,505,301, forward strand.
CAGCGGCTTCAAAATAAGATTAAACCAGTGTATGATTTGATCCCGCATTCCGATCAATGGACCAAACACAAACTGTCCCAGCGGTGTGATCACGAATATAAGAAAAATAATGATCCCATATTGTTCAAATTGCGTCATTTTCGCCCGGATACGGGGGCTGACGACGTCCTCAATAATACGATACCCATCCAGCGGCGGAAGTGGTAATAAGTTAAATAGGAACAAGATGACGTTTAAGTTAATAAAGATTAAAAAGAAATTATCGACTCCCGGCTCAAAGCGCATGATCCACTCCCCGCCAAATTTCTGAAGAAGCACATACACAAAAAAGCCCAAAAACGCCAGCACCAAGTTACTTAATGGCCCAGCAATGGAGACACAAATCCCTGCTAAGCGCGGTTTTTTAAAATGGTAACGATTCACCGGTACAGGTCTCGCCCAGCCAAACCCGGCCACAAAGATCAAAATCGTCCCGAATACATCTAGATGCTTCAGTGGATTGAGCGTCAGTCTCCCTTGATTCTTAGCCGTCGGGTCTCCGAATCGGTACGCAACATATGCATGCGCCAGCTCGTGCATCGTAAATGCAACAACAAGCGTAATGGCAACATATGGAATAAGTTCTAATGGATAAACAAGAAATTGGTTCAAAGGCAAGAATCCCTCTTTCTTTCTATACAATGATTTACTTCATTCAGTATACTATAAGAAGTCCCTTAAACTAAAGGGAAGCGTAGCATTAAAGGAAAAAGGAGGTTTTCGCCATGCCGATTGTCACCGTTCAAATGCTTGAAGGAAGAACAGATGAGCAGAAAAGAGCTCTTGTGGAGAAAGTCACTGATGCCGTTGTTGAAACAACAGGCGCAGGGGCAGAAAAAGTCTCTGTTATTATTGAAGAAATGAAAAAGGAACACTATGCCGTAGCAGGAAAGCGAATGAGCGATCTGTAAGCATATAAAAAGGACAAACACTCAATGTGTTTGTCCTTTTGTCTGCATTCTTATCTGTACCACGCTTTATTACGGTTCACTTGATTTTTATGAGCCGCATCGAAGAAGTCGACTGTGTAAGAATAATCATAGTTCATTAAGCAGACAATGCCGCTTCCTTGAGGGTCGTGCGGTAAGCCAAAGTTATGGCCGTATTCATGCGTAGCCGCTTTTGCAGTGTTCGCTGTTCCTTGATCAAGGTTAACGGCGAATGCACTTCCGCTTGGTGCACTATTGTAGACATAAGCAATTCCGCCAGCATCAAAGTTTGGATTTGCTGTAAATCCAGTGACAAAGTCATATCCTCTGCCATCAAAGCTTCGCGCAAGGTTAGACAGAATTTGCTCTGCATTTGATCCCGAAGACGTCCAAGATCCTACTGCTTGTACGACAAAGTCCACATCATGATCACGGTTAAACGTGACATCTGCTTGCTCGATGATGCTGACAATCCGTGTTTGCCAGTCACTATATTTCGCACGATACTGCGCATCAGCGACCGCATAGACAGTGACCTTCTGACTGCCTGTACTTGCTTTTGTTGAAATTGAATCTCCTGTATTGGCCTTAAAGGTTCTCGAGCCTACCTGCTTACCAGACTCATCTAATACCTTTGTTGTCACATCTCGTTCAATTGGAGGTGCTGTCTTCAAATCTTTAAAATCTTTTGCTTTTGGCAGCCCCTCACTAATATGGGTTTCGAACGGCGCATGACCATGATCATGCCCATGACCTGCACTCGCTACTGGTGCTGAAGCTGAACTTACCCCCGGTAACAAACTACCTACCAATAAAAATGACAAAAAGACTGAACGCTTTTTCATTCCTATCCCTCCTTTGTTTTTCACAAGGTTATATATTCACTGAAAATTCACCATTTTCCTTCTATTCAGTCAAAAACAGGGAATTAGATGCACAGGAAAAAAGTCGAATTACGTCATTTTCACTAATTTTTCGGATATTTTGACACACATTTCATCGAAAAATAGCGCTTTTGGTCTGGGTCTTACCAAACAAAAAAAGCCCTAAAAGTCGGGCTTTTGTTCAACTAGTTCAATTCCTTCAACTGATCAATATAAGCAAGGGCCGCCTCAAATTCTTCGTCCGTATAGCGCTGCTTGCTTTTAATGGTAAAGACCTTTTCCTTTACCTCATCTTCTGGCAGGTCATCAAAATATAAAATCGTTGAGACAAGCTCTAGGAAACGGGATGATTGCTCGTTCATCTGCTGCGTCAGCGCTTTGAGGTCAGGCATGTCCACTTCACACTGATCGAGAAACTCTTTCCCATTGTCCGTCAGCGAATAGCGATATTGATAGTATCCGCCCTTTTTTTCCTTCATTTCGTCCAAGAATCCAAGGTTGCACAGCTCTTCAATTCTGAGCGTCAACTCCTCTGAATAGGGGCCATAAAAATGAAAATCGTATTTCTCGTAAAAAGGCAAATCTAGCTTTTTTGCTATGTAAATCATCTTTTGCAGCTTCTTCCGTCCAACGATTTCCCCTGATTCAGAGAATACCTTCATCAACTTTGCATGCTCTTTCAACAAATTCCCGACATCTCCTTTTTCAGTACTTCCTTATCCCAAACCAAGCAGCTTCATGATCGCCTTTTTTTCTTCAGCTTTTTCCGACATATCTACAATTAAGTCCATCGGGAAATAAAGTTTATGATCGGTTCTTCGTTTACCGGAAATGGCGTCAACAATATCTGACTGTCTCGACAGTTCTTTAATATGACCGCTTTGCGTCAAAAGGTGGATTGGCAGCCTCTCTTCTTCCTCCCCTGGTCTGTAGAAGTCATAGGGCAAGTCAGAGGAAGAATCGACCACTAAATAATAGTCAGGATCAATTCCTGCCTCCTTGAACAAGGCAGTCAGCTTGAAATATTTCGTCATTTCTTCATTTGGATTAAACTCTGTATATTGGAACAATCGGCGGTTCATAAAACGGCGGCACAAATCAGCCAGCACGTGATCTTCTTCATCTTCCCACGCCTGAAAGTAAAATAAGACAATGGATTCATCCAGCTTAATATAGTCCTCTGTGGTGACATTCCCCTCAAAGATTGAATAAAAGTGAACGGGGGCATGTGTAAAAATATAACCCGTTTCATGCAGCTCTTTTGCCCGATGAAGGATTTTCGTTAAAATGACCTCCGCACTGCGTGTCACTGGGTGGAAATAGACTTGCCAGTACATTTGATAGCGGCTCATAATATAATCTTCAACCGCATGCATCCCGCTCTGCTTCATCACAATCTGATCTTCTCTCGGGCGCATCACACGTAAAATACGTTCCATATCAAAGTGGCCGTAGCTGACGCCTGTATAGTAAGCATCACGCTGCAAATAGTCCATTCGGTCGGCATCAATTTGACTTGAGATCAAACTGACCACCTGTTTGTTTTGATACGTTTTGGCAATGACTTCAGCCACATGCTTCGGGAAATCATCACTCACCCGGCGGAGCACTTCATTGACTTCCGTCTGCCCTAAAATAATATCTCTTGTAAACGATTCATGGTCTAAGTGGAAGACCTTTTCAAAGGAATGAGAAAATGGACCATGTCCGAGGTCATGAAGCAAGGCAGCACTAAGTACAAGCTCGCGCTCTCCTTCATCCCATTCAGGCCGCCCTTTAAACACATCATCCACAATTCGTCTCACAATCTCGTATACACCGAGTGAATGATTGAATCGGCTGTGTTCTGCACCATGAAACGTCAAATAAGTAGTTCCTAGCTGTTTAATTCGTCTCAGGCGCTGAAACTCTCTTGTTCCTATTAAATCCCATATTAATGCATCCCTTACGTGAACATAACGGTGCACAGGATCTTTAAATACCTTTTCCTCAGATAATTTCCCTTTTGGATACGCCATCGTTTCGTCCCTCTTTTTTTAAGACGTGTTTCTATTATATCGGGTAACTTTTCCCGAAAACATCCTTGAATTTGCTGGTGAATGTGTTCTCAAAGATTGCACGGACGTAAAAAGCCCGACCTGACAGGGACGGACCTCTTTTTAGGTCGACTGAACACATTCAGTGACATTTATTTGACTTTTTTTTGAACCTTTTCAAGTAATTCATCTTCTGTTGGTGCGGATAATGGGCGATTGTTCACAAACGCAAAAGCCTTTTTTCGTCCTGGACCACAATAGGATTGACAGCCGATCTCAATTTTTGCATCAGGGTCAACCGATTTGAGTCGAGGCAATAACGTCTTTAGGTTCGTCGCATCACAATCGTCACATACGCGAAACTCATTAGCCATGGTCTTACGCTTCCTTTCAATGATGATACTTCATTCTATATGAAACAGTTGGACAGCCAATCGTGAATAATATACCACCCAACATTGTACATCGAAGCGGCTGGACTTGCAAGACGCTTTGCCGCCCCAATCACGTGCTTACATAAAAGCTAGTATTTTCCACTATCCTTTTAGCAAACTTGTATAAACCTTCTTGAACTTGGCTAATCTAATACCATCAAATCATATGGGGGTTTAAACACATGTCAAAACAAAGACAAGATGCTTGGTCAGAGGAAAATGATCTCCTCCTGGCAGAAACCGTCTTACGTCACGTCAGAGAGGGCAGCACGCAGCTAAATGCGTTTGAAGAAGTTGGAGACAAGCTGAACCGCACCTCAGCGGCATGCGGATTTAGATGGAATGCTGTCGTCAGACATCAATATGAAAAAGCGCTGGCACTTGCCAAAAAACAGCGAAAACAACGGATGCGCGCACTTGGCAATGGCCAGCCTGCGAAGAAACGATTACTTTATCAGCCGCAAGTAGAAGAAACGGTTACTCAAGAGGAATTCTCACAGGAACTAGAGCCAGCAAAGGAAGAAACATTTGCACCAGCAGCTGAAACTGCTGAACAGCTTCAGTTTGTGGATCAAAGCTACAATGAAGAGTTAGCTAGTTTATCACATTTATTGTCACAGGCTTCTCCTGCCCCAAATACCGCAGAGAAAAAACCGGAAGCAAATCCATTTAGGCAGCATCAAGAATTAACCATCGACGATATCATTGATTTCTTACGCCGTTATGAAGGCGATGGTCAGCAATCCACTGCCTTACGTATGGAAAACAGCCGCTTAAAACGAGAAAACAATGAGCTTTCTCATAAAGTCTCGCAGCTAGAAGCTGAAGTGAAGAAGCTTGAAAAGGATCAGCTCACGATTCAAGAAGATTATGAAACACTCGTGAAAATCATGAACCGTGCAAGAAAACTAGTTTTGTTTGAAGAGGACGATAGTGCCGCACCAACCTTTAAAATGGACCGGAACGGCAACCTCGAAAAAATGGCAGAATAACAAAAAGTGCTCCCCGCCTCGGGAAGCACTTTTTTAAATGCCCAAAAATAGCATCACACTAAAAAGGACATTGATCAAAAACACAAACATAAAAATATACCTGACCTGCCTTACCTGAAAATCACCAAACATAAAAATATAAAGACCTGCAATGCCAAGTGTCAGGACAGGCTGAAGAAATGGCACTAAAAGCGAAATGCCGTAGCCGGCTCCCATGATGACAGGAAGCCATAGTAAATAGAGGTAACCGCCGTTTTTGGATTTCAAGAAACCACTTCCTCTCTTTCTTCTATCTGCTTGATTTCAGGCTGAACAAACTTGAGTCCGGCCATTGTGCGGCCGCGTTTTTGTGATGTCCAGACTGCAATCGCCGGCTGATCTGTGAGAGATTCTGTGTCAATGGTGATCAGCACTTTCTCATGTAATTCAATTGAAGCTTCAGATTCGATTTTGCACCCAGATAAACTTATATCATGTATGTTGACCGGCACCTTCTCTTCTAACCGGCCCTCATAGGACAGCGTGCCTGCGACGCCTTGCAACGGTCTTCTCATCCATTTGCGCCGCAAGGCCCTTGGTACTTTCTCCGTTTCTCTTATAAAGCGGAGAAATGTCCGAACAGCATAGGATTTTTTCTCACGATCCGTTATCGATACATGCTCTCGTGTGAATAAGAAACGGATCAGTGACAGATACTCTGATTTTTCTGTATCAGTAAAAGCAACACCAACCATCAGCTTGTCTCCATCTGGATGGCTCCAAACCACATCACACGCCACACTTTGATCCTCTGAAAAGAACAATTGCATTTGTCCTTGATTTAAAGAAGAAGCTTGAGCCAATGGAATGGATAGACGCGCACCTGAATCACTCATGTCTAGTAGAAAACAAGCAATCGACTCATCTTGATGATCAGAACAGATCTGCCCCTCTTTTTCTATGACAAACCGCTCTGATTTTCGATAACGCGGACGATCAAACGCCACAATCAGTGCCATGAGTAGACCTGCACCGTTATAAAGCACCCAAAAAATATTAATCAACGTGAGATCAGCATTCATCGTCCCATTTACCTTCATATCGTATCCTATTTTCACAAGGACAAGCAATGAGAGCAGCAAGAAGATCAAATGAGGAATCATCGTTTTTAAATGGAAATGTCTCTTGTCCGTTTGAATTCCCTTCGGTGTGACAAGGAATTCAACCCTCTTCTTCAAAAACAGCTCACTTAAAGCTACACCAGCCAAGTGGAATGCCATAGAGCTTTCGTAAATATGACTCCAAAACATACTTCGTTTTTGATTCGACACCAGTTTAAACGCTAAATACGAACTAAAGAACGCCGGCAGCCAAAACATAAAAATGGACTGGAAATCGGCCCAGAAACTTTGAATACCAAACAATAAAAACAATATTGGTGTAAGAATGTAAATCATTTTAAACAAACCGTTAAACCAATACACAATGCCATCTAAATAAAGAACTCGCTGCATAAGCGTTAAGCCGCGAACCTTCAATGGATTAAACTTACGGGCGCACTGAATGTTCCCTCTCGACCACCGGTCTCTCTGCTTTAACAAGTCAAGCCAGCTTTCAGGTGCCAGACCGACGGCTAATACTTCTCCGACAGACACAGATTTGAACTTCCCTTGGAGAAGCATTCCGGTCGCCATGTCTTCTGTAATCACTCCAGTAGCAAATCCGCCAATTTCCTCTAAGGCCGTTCTTCTAAATACAGTATTACTCCCGACATACATCACCGCATTGAACCGATCCTTACCAGCTTGGAGGGTTTGCATGAAGAAGTCCTGTTCATTTGGAATTCGATCCTTCGAGAACATATTATATTGGAAAGGGTCTTCGTTATAAAACGCCTGTGGAACTTGAACAAACGCAGTCGCTCCATCATGAAAGTAAGGCACTGTCTTTTCTAAAAAGGCAGGAAGGGGGACCATATCAGCATCAAGTGTGAGAATCAGTTCCCCATTCGTTTGAGACATCGCATGGTTTAAATTACCCGCCTTAGCAAACTTGTTATCTGTTCTTGTCAGATAATGAACGCCAAACTCAGATGCAAGCTGCTCCACAGACTCCCTCTTGCCATCATCACATAAATAAATGTGGACGCTGCCTTTTGGATAAGACAGATTCAAACAGCCTGCAACCGTGCGCTTCAGCACTTCAATTGGTTCATTATATGTAGCTATGAAAATATCAACTGTTGGCAGCCTCTCAAGATCACTGATCGTGACTTGTTTCCGATTTGAAGGCTTCCAAACAAGTGTATAAAACACAAGCAGCTGTAAAAATCCAATACATTCACAGGCAACAAGCAAGATGCCCATTATCATATTAAATGTACCTTCATGCGGCAGTGTAAAAAAGAGACGCCAGCAAATATAGGCAGCATTTGTTAACACACAGAGCACAATGATGATTTTTTTAACAGTAGAGGCAAGCGGCTGAATACGATACATCACATACAACACAGACAAAACACAAAGCATAAACAGCGGGTAATACGTGGTGAATATTGACAACAAATTTACCTTCTTTCTTACGCCATAAATGACTATTACATATAAAATCTCATAACAAAGGAGGGGATTTTTTCATCACATTGCCCCTCCAAATCTATTCAAGTAGCCAAATCAACATATTATTTCCACAATGTATCTAACTGATTTGAATAACAATCAATCACTTTTCGATAACTTAAAATAGCAGGATCTTTTGTCGTTTCAGTTAAACAGTTCAGTAATATTTCCATTGCTTTGCTATGTTCCTTTAAATTATTCAAAGTATGGCATAGAACGTTTGAATGGCTTTGTTGTCCGGATAAGTTTCCATCCCTTTTAGGAATATCTGTTTTGACTTTTCATATTCTCCTAAAGTTCTGTATGTACTTCCTAACCCTAGTAAAGCGTCTTCTAGTTCTTCTGAAGACAATCCTAACTCAATGGCCCTTTCATAAAAAAAGACAGCCTGCCTTTCCTCTCCTAACAAGTCATAACTTCAGGCACATTGATAATGAATAGAGGCATCGTCTGGATACTCTTCTGCAAGATGAGACAGCATTTCATTTGATTCTTGAAGATGTCCACTTTTTCGAAGTTCAATGGCTTTTTCAAGCTTTGTTTCCATCACTTCACCTCTACTCTTTTCAAGATAAAAGGACTGATATTTACGAAAATACCTTTTCATTCCGTTCAATCATCCGCGTCATGTTTTTCTCAAATTCCAGCTGTTCTTCTGCGTTCAGGCCCGAGGCTGTCAGCTGATCACTAAGCTTTTGAAGCTCCTCTAGTAATAAACGCATAAGAAGTGTACAATCAATCGGTTCACCGATTAATTCTGATAAGGATGCCATCGTATCCGGCTGTATATCAGGAAATACTGCCTTCACTTCTTGCCGTTTATCCTTTAAGGCGGCGTCATAAAAACGGCGGATCAAGTCGGCACGTTCACGCCCGCTTCCATCTGCACACAAATAAATTTGCACAGCGACCCCACCGCGTAATCTACGCTGAGAAATGCCTGCAAATTTCTTTCCATTGATACTTAAATCGTAGCTGCCTGGACAATATGAGCCGACTATTTCATAGGCTTCAATGTCCACATCATACATCGACAGCATCCGGCGGATCAATTCCACCATCGCATCATACCCGCGGTCAATATCAATGCCCTTCTTTTGTTCCGCAAAAATTAAAGACACATTCAGTACACCTTCATCCAGCACCACAGCAAGACCGCCTGAGTTGCGCACAATCACACGATATCCCTCTTCCTCAAGCAGCTTTACGCCATCTTGGAGGAATGGAAGTCTTGTATCCTGAATCCCAAGCACAATCGTATTGTAATGTACCCAAGAACGGGCTGTCGCTGGTGAGAGGCCCTTCCCCACCGACGCGCAAAGCGTATCATCCATCGCAAAAGATTGCTTCGGGTCCACATAGAGACCAAGACTCGACTGATCGATGATTCGCCATTTTGGCTGTGTCAGTAACTCAATAGGTTCATTTTTCATCTCCTGCATATCCTCTCGTACATAAACTGTGTTTATTATAACATGTGATGAATGGGGGGAGAATGCAAAAAAGCTCCATAACATTTGGCGTCACAGAGCGTTTCAGTTGGATGATTTGGTTTTCGGTTACGCTTCTATGTTACAGCCCTCACTCACCCATTTCAGAAAGTTGCCGGTCAGGAGCTCTGCATGCTGAGGGTCCATTACACCAGCATCCACGATCCATACCTTTTTCTCCTCTTCAGCCAGCCGCATGAGAAATACTTGCCCGCCGCCATCGTCGCCAATTGCCACATAGCCGCTTGCATATTGTCGAGCCTCCCATGTTGCATTGCGTTCCGCCATGTCCTCCGTACCGTATAGAAGCACCTCACCGCCAATGGAACATCCATTTGTCTGTTTCAGCAGTTCCTTATAAACATGGGGCAGCAGCATGTTTAGCTGGGATTCTGCCTCTTTGATCTGTATGTCACTTGCTGGTTTATTCACGTGCAGATGTGGGATTTGAGGTAAATTGAGCATTTTAAGAGCCTCCTCTATTTTAAGTTGCTGATTTTTTCATCACCCTTTTATACAAACGAAGGAGCATTTTTAAAAGAAAATAGAAAATGACCACGTCAAGTATAAAACCCCACACTAGAAATTCAAAAGTATGATGTCCGTGCAGAACTAGCCAATCAATAGGGAAACCGCGATAATCAGCATCTGAGTAAGAAACTCCTCTCAGCAAAGCTGTTCCTATAACAATCAGAACACTGATACTTAATAGCCAGTTGGATGTTTTTTTGTGTTGTTTATGTTCCATATGCATTCCTTTCTCTGTTTTGCTGCCCGATACAAGACTTGATTCCAGTACTACAGACAACCGTCCTATCTATGACAGCATTTCTTTAAGCAAACTCTCTGCTTTATGTAATTCATCTAGAAAGGGGTTTAGATAGTCATTATAACTATCCAAATAAGCTCTCACCCCGCCAATGATCATAATCTTTTGGAGATCTTCATTGTTCTGAATGATCCTTTGTGCATTTTTATATCTTTTGTATATTAATAGGAGAACACCTTGATTGATTTCTTGTGGATATTCTTTTTCTAGGATGTTGATGACGGTTTGGATTTGTTTCGTTAGTTGTTGTTTTTTGTTCATTGAACGCTCCTATTTTCAAGGTTTTATTTAAATCATTCAATGGTACTTTACTGTTAATAATATTTATTGAGCTTTGATGATACACATGCGCTATCATATTTCAGCCCAAACTGCCCCAGTTATGAACCTACAGAAACCGGTTTTGCCAACGATCAACTTGAAGCATATTTCGCTAACTCATAAATAATAAAAAGGCCCTCTTACCGAGGGCTTGTCAATTGTTACTCATCTGCCAATTCCCATACTATTTGACCATCTACCAAAATCTTATTTGGTGGATCATCATAAAGAGATATCTCAACTAAAGAGCTTTTCTCTTGAATTAACCAATCGTATACACTGCCACTGTTTTCATTAGGATGAGATAGAATATCATTTACTTGGAAAGCGGCAGCAATATATTCCGTAAAATTAATATCCTCTTCATCTAACATGTTATCTGTTTCAAAAACTGTATCTAGTCTTCCTAAGATTTTCAATCCACTATTCCATTCCAATATTATATCTTTTTTTTCATACTTTATTAATGTTCCAATCAAAGGATCATAACCCATTTTTTACCTCCAATTCACCATACTAAGGCCTCGCTGGTACGATATGAGCACCATCTTTCCCATAATGTATCATTCCCTTAGTAGTCTCTTCATACTTTCCAGTATCAATATTATAGTATTTTCCTATCGCTTGGCCAAAGTCTATCCTTTCTTTATTCTTACCCAATTCTTTGCCTGTCCCTGCATATTTATCCAGCAATTCCTGTGCCTTTTTATTATCTCCGTAAAAAATGCTTTTCTTTTTTCCATTTGCTACTTCTTGCTTATAATTTGGTGTTTCTGGAATATGTTTTTCTTGAGCTCCTGATTTTACTTTTGCAGGGAAACCATTTACTTCACGGTACGGTCCTTTTGGTACGGATTGTTTACCGTAAGTAGGTGTTTTAACCCTCATCACATTCTTCCCTTGATCCAACCTAAAAACATATTTCCCAACCTTCACTATCTTCGTCATTGGGATGATAGAGGCTGCGGATAGGGCTTGGTCTGTTCTGCTGATGTTTTGGCTGGTTTCTGGGTCTTTGCCAGTAACGGCTCGGTAGCCGTCGTAGATGCCGCTGTATTCTAGGATGATATTTTCGGTGGTTGAGACGACTTCACCGTCTAATATGCGTTTAGCGTTGCCACGGCTGCGGCTTTCTGGAATTTTGTCGACTTCTTCTATTCTTATTTCGCCGTTTGCGATATACGTTCGGATGATTTGTTTATTGGCGTAAACGGTGTATCGTCCGCCAATAAAATCAATATCCGACGGGTCCGTGACGACTTCATCTGCGATGTCGAATTCTTTTAACTTTTTAATGCCTTTTACGTTGTATAGTCTACCATTTATGACCCTGATGTCTCTATGAATCTTGTTTTTCCCGTTCACGGCTTCCCTTTGCAATGTCGTAAGCGATGGATCGTTTGCTGACACTTGTTTACTGATGTTTTTATAGGTGTCATTCCGAACAACCGTCTCCACATTCGCGTGTTGTTTCTCTTTCAGTTTCTTCAGCATGATCATCATTGGATTGTCTTTTGGGTTGTCTATTTTATCCTTCAATCCACTGATGGTGCTGCTTACTTTTTCTTCTTTTTCATCTTTGAAAATAGATCCCTTTTGATAGCTCGTGATGTCGATTTTTGGGCCGGTGAACATGGGACTTAAGGTATCGATGTATTGCTTCATTGTTTGAAGGGAGCTTTTGGTTTCATGTAAAGCACTTGTCTGCTCCCGGTCAAATGCATGAAGCAGACCAATGGTTCTTGAGGTCTCGAGCCATGCCTTTTGATAGTTTTGCTGAAAAGCTGATTCATCTACATTTGGTAAATGAACAATATGACCAACTCTGTCAATGGCGTGGTTTACCTCTGATATGATTTCAGAAATTGTTCGTTCAGCTTTTTTTAAGCCTTGGTCAAGATCATGTTCGATAAATGCTTGTGAGATAAATCCGTGCTCATTTGATTCTAATGCGTGAAGAGCCTGCTTTGTGTTTTTTAATGCAGCGCTATATTCCTCAATGACGACCTGAAAGAATTGCAGGAAGGGAATATGGCATTCTGTATAAAAGGCGCGGATGGCTTGTCCCGCCTCTCCCTTTAGTGCGCCATCGAGTGAGATGATGTGATTGATTTGTTTTTCTAGGGAGCTGATTTGCTGCGACTGCTGCTTTAACGCATTCAGCGTTTGATCTATTCCGTTTATTAGCTCAAAGGCGTCAAGGGTTTTCATTGCGTTCTCCTTTATTTTCTTTTACTGCTGAAAGCAAGCGCCTTGTCCGTTTCAATCATGGTGTTCACCGCTTGTTCTGTTTGTACAAGCTGTTTCTGAAGAATGCCTATATAGGATGAACTTAATTCGTTCAGCTGCTGATTGATCTTTTCTATTGTGTCTGCCGTCAGGAGCTGATTTCTCCCTTTGATGGTGGTTGGAAGGGCTGCATTCATTTGAGCGCCTGATTGTTTTGCATGCTGTAATACTTGTTTGACCTGACTGGCATCTATTTTAATTTCTCTCGACATGTGACTACCCTCTTTTTTCTTCCAGTTGTTTCTGCTTTTCTTTCTCTATTTTTCTTTCAACCGAATGAATTTCATGTTCTAACGAATAGATCTCCGATGTGAAATCACTGATTTTCTCATTGATTCGATTTAATAGATTGGTTAGCTGTACACCTTTTATTTCCTGACTGGCGGAAGCCATTTCGTCTCGAATGTCATCAAACGTGTCTGCCAAATGGCCAAACCATGTATGTGATGTCAGACCTGGATGAGTGATTTTTTTGCTGGCATCTGACAGGGCCCATTTTGCCTCTTTGATTTCTTTTCGGCACATATTGAGTTCGATGATTTGTTCTTTTTTGATAGATATATCTGCCTTTAATGAATACAAGGCTGCTTTATAACCGATGATTGCTCCAGATATGGTCAAACACCTCTATTCCTTAAATAGTCCTCCGTTATGTTACCATTTACTAGCACAAGAGGCATATGATTGAAAGTAAATTTACCAAAAAATGAATCGTACGTATTGGGTTTTAATACCTAATTCTCGCGCGCAAAAAAGCTGGATTCATTTACTGAATCCAGCTTCTTATTGCTTATTTGAGCGAATCACCTGCTGATGCAGATGGATGATCGCTAAATGAGGTGTCTTTCTTTTCAGGAATATAATGGAGAGAGAAACCAACAAGACTGAAAAAGGCACTTAACACCAGTGTTGGGTTTTTGAATAGGTTCGTACTTGCAATGATCATATCTCCCTTTTGCAAAAGAATCCCTAGTATTTGACCGAATACCAACAGGGCTCCTGACGTTAAGAACAGGACAAGCAGCACTTTAAATAAAAATTCCATCAATGCTCTCATGTGTTTCTCCTTTCTATACTGGAAGTATTCCCATTCCGATGAGCCAGCCAATTCCTACGATCGGCAGCATATAGTAGAGAATCAGCGGTATAAACGTTTTCTCCGGTCTGGCTCCTGCAAGACCAGAAGCAATGAAAATCGATCCTGATGCCGGCGGGGAAGCGCCTTCTGTTGATGAAAAAGCAAGAATGGCGACAACAGCTACAACTGGGTCCACTCCGACTGAGACTAAAGCTGAAAATGAGACAAGTCCAACAGCTGTTAACGTGGCTGTTGAAGATAATGGTCCAGCCACCAGCGTAACAAGAATACCCACAATGAGCACCATAAGCCATTTCGGAATGGTAAGTACTGATGTGATTTGCGTCAAATCTTCTGCGAGTCCTAATTCAGCAAGCACCTGACTAGCAGCAACAGCAAACAGCATCAAGGCACCGATCGTTGTAAACTTAGGAATGGCCGACTTGAAAAACTGAGACCAATCTAGTGCAGACACCTTTTTTCTTCCAATTGTTAAACTAATCAACATCATGAGAATCGGAATCCACGTAATTAAAGAAATTTGATCCATTGCCTCTGGTCCGATGTTTGGATTACTTTTTAAGTAGTTTGCCAGCGGACCAATTGTGATAATGATAGGAATCAAAGCACCGAAAAAAATAAAGATCGACTTCCATCCTTGTTTCACAGCTTCCCTAAAAGGGAGAATATCATCTGGCGGCATAGCCTGAATTTTATTCTTTTTCACCAGGATATACACCAAAATAAATCGGTATACGACTTGATACAGTCCTCCTATTAGAAGCGCAATATATAAATCTCCCTCAGATACAAGGGCTGCAATTGGTGCAAACCCCAGCATGATAAACATGGAAGAGTTAGGAGGCAGTGCCGCCCCAAGTCCGCCATTCCCTGCTAAAATCGTGGCCGTATGGGTTCGGCTCCAGCCTGATTTAATCATCCAAGAGGCCGTGATAGAGCCAGTCGCAGCTGTGTTTGCAGAATTTGAACCTGAAAGAGCACCTAAGACTGCTGAACCTAACGTACTCATATAAGCCGCTCCACCAGGAAGTTTTCCTACAACCGAATTTAAGATTCGCAAGAGTGCATGAATTAATTCCAGCTTTTCGATTAAATAGGCCATGAATACAAATGCAACAGCTGCATAGAGCACCTCATATGTGGATGCAAATTTTAATCCATCCCAGAAAAGTCTTAATGCATCCAATCCGCCAAATAATGTGGTTGCAATAAAGCCTAATAGCATGGCTTCTCCCATATTCCGTTTCACGACGACATTCCATATAATGATGACAGCTATGAATAGAATCAACGCAATAAAACCCATATCGTTTTTTCGCCTCCCCTTTGTTCAATAAAACGCTTACAATTTATTGCCCCTGCTGCATCACGTCAATGACTTCTTCCCAGCTGGCCGGCTTTTTCCCATTAAACCGTTCTACGAATTGAAAATCTGCTAATCTCTCAAGCTTTTGTTGTGCTGCCCGAGACATACTGGCATCAACCTCTGCTTCATTCAGCATGTCAATAGAGCCAAGCAGCTCGATCGCTCGTCTTTTCGCATGAAGTGCACTCCCTGTCACAAGACGGTTCATGGTCTCTTCAAAACTTTTGCTATCCATTGTATCGCTTAGAGAAGAAATCACTTGATGTTCCACACTATACTTTTTTGAAATTTCCAAAAATTCAACCATGAGACCAACGATTCCCTTCATATAAACGCTTCTGATCAGCTTCAAAGCCGAAGCATCTCCTGGCTGGTCACTGATTTTTGTGATATTCATGCCATAAGCATTCATTACTTTCATGAATTGGTCAGTTCCACTGCCGCTTGCCGTGATCGGAACCTTGTGTTTGTTGACTGGAAGAGGCCCTAGCATGGCAGCATCTACGAATAGAGCTTTTTGCTTTTCAATTTCGTTTGCCACTTGTTTTTTGATGTCTGGTGTTGATGCCGATACATCTACATATAATTGATCCTCTTTCAAACTTCCCGATACGGATTGGGCCACTTCTAAGGTTTTATTCGCTGGCACAGCGGCAATGACAATATCAGATTTCTCAATGACTTCGCTAATACTGCTGGTTAATTGAACTCCTGTCTGCGATGCTTTTTCTTTCAATGCGCCAGCCAATTTCTCATTTTGTAATAGTACATCATACGCATAAAATTGATCTAATCCTTCTGTTTTCAATCCTGTTGACAGCTCATATGCCGCTTCTCCATATCCAATAAAGCCTATCTTCATCACAGATTCCCCTATCCTTGATATTTTTTCATTCTGCCTTCCAGCCATGCCGGTGCTAAGAGACTGATGTCTTGCTTTCCTTCGTTCATATACTGTTGAATCGTTTGTAATCTATGATTTTCATACGCTTGTTTCTCTTCCGCTAGCGTCAGCAGGTGTTCCGCTTTTTCCTTTGGAACGATGACGACTCCATCATCGTCTGCAATGACTAAATCACCTGGTGCTACTTTGACACCACCGCACGAGATGGTTTGATTCAATTCCCCAGGACCATCTTTAAAAGGTCCATTTGGCATAAACCCCTTACTGTAGATCGGAAAAGCCAGCTCCTCTAAAGCGAGTTTGTCGCGAACAAGCCCGTCAATCACGATTCCTTCTATTCCTACAGCCTTTGCTGCCCCTGCCATCAATTCCCCTAAATATGCATGGCCCTTATGGTCTTTTCCATCAACAATCAGTACATCTCCTTCTTTCGCAGAGTAGATCGCTTGATGAAGAAATAAATTATCCCCTGGCCGTAAGCTGACGGTAAAAGCTGTACCTGCTACATCCATGCCTCTTGCAACTGGTTTAATTTGATGATCCATCGCGCCGGTGCATCCCATCACGTCTGACAGCAAGGTCGAGTTAAGCTTTCTTGCCCGATCTATTAGATCATTTGACACGAATTGAACAGTACTCATAGTTTCCATCATCCCCTTTTAGTTATATTCATTACATTTAATATAATTAAAGTAATATTTATTACTTTTGTGATACGATCATACCATCTCGATTTTATTTAGTAAAGCGCTTTCAAAAAAATCAAATTAAAAAAATGAGTCACCACACGACTAATGTGTTGTGTGATAACTCATTTTCGTTAACATATGATTGATTTGATCTAAACGTGGTTTTGTTCTTTCAGGATCATTAATGGCTAAGGCACTTAAAATATAATCTACGATAAAGATAGCAGATACGACAGAGTTATGAGAGCTCACACTTGCTGAGGAACATGGCAATACATATTGTGCATACTTTGTTAGTGGAGAGCTGTAGCTGTCTGTAATTAAAAGCACTTCCACCCCATATGACTTCGCTGCCTCCAGCAAATCCTTCATACGCTTTGCATAGCGGGGATAGCTGACCGCTATAATGAAATCATCAGATTGAAAATGAACGAGATCATCCACCCAGTCACTTTTGTCTGCATCAATATATTGACAGTTCCCCAACAGCCGATTGATTCCGAGTGACAGATACTCGCCGACAGGTCTTCCGCTTCGAACACTTGTACACAGAACCTGGCGGGAGCTGGCTATTTTTTCAACAATATGCTGAAAGGTTTCTTCCGTGATATTGTCTAAAGCGTACTGGATATTTTGAAATTGCAGCTCAACATGATTATGCAGGAGCTTACTTTTATTTGAATGTTTGAGGTTCGCTTCAAGTCTCGTTTGAGGGGCAGCTTTATGCTTCATATTTGATTGAAGCTCTTTTTGAAGCTCGGAGAAACCGGAATACCCTACAGCAGCAGAGAATCTCATGATGGTCGCTGTACTCGTCCCTACTTTTGACGCCAATTTATCTACAGTTAAAAACGCAACCTCCATTGGATTTTGCACGATATAATCTGCAATTCTCCTTTGTGCCTCGGTTAATCCCGCGACCTTATGCTGAAGCTTATGTATTAAATCGTCCATTATAGCACCTGCCCATTCTATCGGCTTTATCTACGATCAAAATTTTTTCTTTTCCCCTATATTGTACACATTTGTCATCAAAAAAACAGCCAGCACGAATCTATCGTACTGGCTGCCTTTGTCGAGATCATTATAGTGCTTGAGCTGCTGTGATAAGCGCAAGGTTGTAAACGTCTTCGGCATTACAGCCTCTTGATAGATCGTTTACTGGCTGGTTTAAACCTTGAAGGATAGGACCTACAGCTTCAAAGTTACCTAAGCGCTGTGCAATTTTGTAGCCAATGTTTCCAGCTTCGAGGCTAGGGAAAACAAATACGCTGGCGTCGCCTTTGATGACGGAATCTGGCGCTTTTTTCGCTGCTACTGAAGGAACGAAAGCTGCATCGAATTGGAATTCTCCATCAAGTACAAGCTCAGGTGCCTTTTCTTTTGCAATGCGAACTGCTTCAGATACTTTTTCTGTTTCGTCTGATTTTGCTGAGCCTTTTGTAGAGAAGCTAAGCATTGCCACACGTGGTTCGATATCAAACATTTTTGCTGTGTTTGCACTTTCGATCGCAATTTCAGCTAGATCTTGGCTGTCTGGTGCAATGTTGATTGCGCAATCAGCAAACACATATTGCTCTTCGCCGCGAGCCATGATGAAGACGCCAGATGTTTTCTTTACGCCTTCTTTTGTTTTAATGATTTGAAGTGCTGGACGCACTGTGTCAGCAGTTGAGTGTGCCGCACCGCTCACAAGTCCGTCTGCAAGACCTTTATACACAAGCATTGTACCGAAGTAGTTTTCATCTAGTAATGCTTTTCTTGCTTGCTCTTCTGTTGCTTTGCCTTTACGTCTTTCTACGAAAGCTTGTACAAGCTCTTCAAAACCTTCATATGTATGAGGATCATACACGTCAACACCATCAAGTGTAAGACCTAGTTCTTTTGCTTTTGCTTCAACTTCTTGTTTTTTTCCTACCACAATTGGCTGCAATACTTTGCCATCTGCTAATTTTTGAACGGCTGTTAGAATGCGTTCGTCCATTCCCTCAGGAAAAACGATCTTTACTCCTTTACCTGCAACCTTTTCCTGAACTGTTGAAAAAATATCTGCCACTTCAATACCCTCCTTGATTTTACAAAAAAAGCGTTCTCTTTTAAGCATACTCTTCTTCTACCTAAATTCAAACTACCAACTTATATTATAGCGCTTACAAATTAAATTCTTATTTTTCAAACTAATTTAATCAATTTTGATAAAAGCTGTTTTCCTCGTTCAAGTTTTGATCACATCTCCATTTGGACAAACTATGTTATAGTTGGAACAGATGGAAAACTGTTAATAGGAGTGAAAGAAATGAGCGAACAACATACAACAAATGAAGCAGCTCAAACACTAGATGGCTGGTATGCACTGCATGATTTTAGAACAATTGACTGGACAGCTTGGAAGCTGCTGACAAGTGATGAGCGCCAAGCCATCATTCATGAATTCACAGGTCTATTGGAAAAATGGAAAACAGCTGAGCATGATAAGGCTGGGAGCCAAACAATCTATAGTATTGTCGGCCAAAAAGCAGATATTATGCTCATGATTTTACGTCCGACAATGGAAGAACTAGGTGAAATTGAACTCGAATTCAACAAGACACGGCTAGCAGAGTTTACGATTCCAGCTTATTCTTATGTTTCAGTTGTTGAGCTCAGCAACTACTTAGCAGGAGGCGGCGATGGCGGAGATCCTTACGAGAACCCGCATGTACGTGCTCGCTTATATCCAGAGCTTCCTTCTTCTCAATACGTGTGCTTCTATCCAATGGATAAAAGACGTTCTGGCAATGACAACTGGTACATGCTTTCCATGGATGAGCGTAAATCTCTTATGAGAAGCCACGGCTTAATTGGCCGAAGCTATGCTGGGAAAGTAAAACAGATCATTACAGGTTCTGTTGGTTTTGATGATTATGAGTGGGGCGTTACCCTTTTCTCTGATGATGTGCTTCAATTTAAAAAATTGGTTTATGAAATGCGCTTTGATGAAGTCAGTGCACGCTACGGCGAATTTGGTTCCTTCTTTGTTGGAAACCGATTAGCAAACGAGCAGCTGGCGTCTTATTTCCATGTATGATAAACCCTTAAGGCTTCGGATCTCTCCGAAGCTTTTTTATGTATTTGTTTAGAAAGGTGATCACATCTTCATTTTCAGGATAAGTAAGAAACAAAACTAAACTCATGGCCCACAACAATGCAGTTAGGATGAACATCATTTTATTTCTTTAGCCTGCTTTCAATAAATTGAAGTGTGTCGGCTGCTATTCTATTTCTAGATAGTACAATTCCAGCATGCCCACAACTGTATACGTGCCTTTTAGGTTGATCCCAGCTATTCCACAGAGTATCAGCATCGTTTATGTCGATATACATGTCATATTTTCCTGATATTAAGAGTACATTTTCTTTTTCTAAGAGAAGTTTTGCTTTACTAGGGTTCATAATATCCCAAGCTTTGTCGAGTTCTTCATACGTTGTCCCATGTTCCTCCAGATCTCTTCGTATATACTTCCCAGGAAGAGTGTTCCAGATGGAATGCGCAATATTGTTCGCATAAAAAACTGATACAATAATATTCACGTCTTTCTCGACTGTTGCTAATAAGTTTGTTAGCCACCCTCCTAAACTAATACCAACTACGATTATGTCCCCACCTTCATTTTCCTTGATCCATTTAATCAGCCCTCTAAGTTCAACAATAGCTTGCTGGGAGGATTGCACGGTTCGACTTATATTGGCGCTAATCATGTGTTCACCAGAATATGTTGAATTTTGTGGTTCCCTATCGAAATGATAAGGCAGCGTGTAGTAATACATATTCCAATCATAATTTTTAACAATTTTATCGTGAAAAATCTTCTTGATTCTGTCGTATGAATCCATTCTCCATCCATGTACAAAGATTACATTAGGCTTGTGCTTTGACTCTTTTCGTAAAAACACTTCCACCGAAACCTTGTCATTCTTATCTTCACCAGATTTGATGCTAGAATGAAAAGAAAATATTCCACTTTTTAAGTTTGCTGTATGGTTATCGATATGAAATTGTAAATCAATTGGCTGAGCACTAAAAAAACGATCCCTGTTACCTACGTCAATAGGCAAATGATTATAGTGACTTTCTTTGCTTCTTGTTCTGTGCATATCCATTAATGCTGCGTAATCTATTACCTTTAAAAGCTTCAAAAGAATTAACTCCTTTAATCTCAAATTATTACTATACGAATATTTCAGCATAAAAAGCTGAAAAGAATACAAAGGGCTAAAATAAAAATCATTTTAGCCCTTTGTCAACAATCTGAAACTTTTTATTTCACCACGGTCATTTCTGGCTCTTCTATTGGTTTCACACGTTCCTGAATGGGATGGGAAAAAGAGTGCTCTGACAAGACAATATGGGAGACGGTTTTTGTAAATCCAGATACTTCTTGAATAAAGGCTTCAATTTCTTCAAGAGAAGAAACTGACAGCTTAATGAAAAAGCAAGACTGACCTGCCACTCGATAAGCAAAAAAGGCGCGTGGATGCTCATTCATAAAAGCCACAAAACGCTGATACTCCCCATTTAACACCGTAACTTCCAGCAGGCAGTCAATCAGAAGCCCTAATTTTTTATAATTGACCTGAACAGAATACCCTTCGATAATCCCTGCATCCTCTAATTTACGCACTCTTTCTGCTACCGCAGGTGCTGATAAATTCACTCGTTTGGACAATTCCCTCATGGATAAGCGGGCATCTTCTCTCAATTCATTTAAAATATGCACATCTACATCGGTGATTTTCATTCGTACCTCTCCTATCCAAAAATCGTTCCATTTGAAAAGTATTTGATGATAATACTTATGATATGAAATGTAAAATAAAACTAAATAATGGTAGAATTTATTTTAACGGAATTGAATGAAAAAGCAAGTATGGAGGGATTACTTGATGAAAGAATCTTTAGACAGCCAGGCTTCTAAAACATTTCCCATCACACTTGCCATCGCACTCACACTTGGCGTTTTTGCTGCGGGATCGGAAGAGCTGGTGATTTCACCACTGCTGCCTGATTTATCAAACTCCTTTCAGCACTCTCTTGATATTCTCGCTCTTTCCATCAGCATTTATGGGTTAGCTGTGCTGGTTGGAGCTCCGCTGCTCGTTCCTTTAGGGGACCGGTATTCAAGAGAGCTGTGTTTGATTATTGGGCTGTCTTTCTTTTTGATTGGAACAGTGATGTGTGCTGCTGCCCCAAATTTGGCCGTGTTTTTTGCAGGCCGTGCTATTTCTGGGCTGGCGACTGGTGTATTTGTGCCAACAGCCTATGCTCTTGTGGGCGACCGGGTTCCATACGAGTATCGCGGCAAAGTGATGGGACTCATTGTATCGAGCTGGTCTCTTTCTCTTGTCCTTGGTGTGCCCATTGGCGCCTTTATCGGTCAAAGTTTGAACTGGCGCTGGACATTTTGGATTTTTGCCATGATGAGTCTCGTTGTTCTGCTGCTCGTCATCCTTGAATCTCGAAAACAAGTCACAACAGCTGCTTCAAAGGCACCTCAAACTAGGGAGAAATCAGGCTCTTTATGGGGGGCTTTAAAAATCGACCGAGTCCCTGCCTATTTGACCGTGACATTTTGTAACATGCTTGGATTTTATGGCATGTACTCATTTTTAGGAGCATACTTGCAAAGTCTGTTTTCCGGAGGGCAATCAACAGCTGGACTTCTGATCATGGCTTATGGTGTTGGCTTTTCCATGAGTATGTTTACCGGGAAATTAGCAGATTGGTTTGGCAAAACACGTTCACTTTACTTTGTGCTGGGCGGCATTACGCTTGTTCTTGCCTTACTTCCTTATGCACCGTTCTCATGGACATTGCTCATTTTTGCTTTATTTATTTGGGGTGCCATGCAAAGTTTATCTGTCACGCTTTTGAGCACCGTCCTGAGCGACTGCTCCCAAACCCACCGAGGCAAAGTGATGGCTTTTTACAGCCTTGCTTCCAATCTTGCCGTAATGCTTGGATCAGCTCTGATGGGACCTGTTTATGTCCATTTCGGCTATCATACAGTAGGGCTTGTATGTGCACTCATTACGCTTGTTGGTTTTCTCATCAGCTTCGTCAGCTATAAACGTGAAAAAACCTTACAGCAGAAACATAAAAACACATTTGAAACGTGAGCTCATTTCACTGCACATCTCGATATGTGCAGTTTTTTAGATCAATTTTTAATATCATCATAAAATACATTTTTTATAAATTTTGTTGACAATTACCAATTTTATTTTTTATAATCTAGTAAAAATTTGAAAAAGATTGGATGGTAAGGTAAACATGATCTTAAAGAATGATGTTTTTCATTTCAAAGAAGAGCCCATCGTTTCACCTAAGATGTTTACAGTCAATACATTAGGCCCTAAGGGGACAAGCAGTGAATATGCAGCAAAACATTTCATCTCTCATTCCACCACTACACTCGGCACTCATACGAAACTATCCCTTTACGACACATTCGAAACTTGCATTGAACATACTCTCTCTAACGCACTCCAATACACTCTCGTTCCACACGCATACGAAGGAATTAAACACTTCTACATGAGACCTGACCTTCAGCTTTTACAAATATTCAGATGTGACACGCCCATGTATGGTTTGGCTGTCAGACCAGATTTCCCCTTTCAAGAACAAATGCTTCACCATTTAAAAATTGTTTCTCATCCTGCACCTGTGAATTTGATTCAATATTTTATTCATCAAAATGCTGAATTTGAGCTTGTCAATTCTACAAGTACAGCCGCACAAAAAGTCAGAGACGGCGAATTTGATTTCGCTTTAACCAATGAGGTGGCTAGAGCTACATACGGCCTCACCTTCATTCGAACATTTAAAAGCATTCCTATGAGCTGGTCTATATTCGGAAAAGGAGAGATGTAACATGACAACTGAACAAAAGGTGCAAGAATTATATTTTCCTCAAGCGAAAAAACGAGAATGGGATAATGGTGTCATCCAATATTCTACTGTCAGAGGCGATACGGAAGTGTTAATTTCATACGTCCCTCCTCACACGATCATCGAACCTCATGAGCATCCAGAAGCACAAATCGGCATCGTATTAAAAGGCGAGCTTCAAATGACGGTCGGCCAATCGACCCAATTGCTCACCCCATTAGAATCAGCCTATATTGCACCACCATTCGTTCCTCACGGCGCATCGAATCTGACAGATGAAGAAGTGATCGCCATTGATATTAAGAGATTGAAAGATGGCGAGGAATATACGGCTCCTCCTACTTATTTCTTAGACATTTTCAAAACGCGTGATTTACTTCCTGGCATGGAAGTGACTTTTTTTGTGGAGGACTGGATGGAGCTTATGATTGCCAACATTCCGGGAAATGGCGGGGAAATGCCTTTTCATAAGCACCGTAATGAACAAATCGGGATTTGCATTAGCGGTGGGTACGATATGACGATTGAAGGCTTTACAGAAAAGATGGAATTTGGCACGACCTACTTCTGTGATTCAAAAGAAGATCACGGCGCCATTAATCCAAAGCCAGAAGCATCAAAGTCTATTAATCTCTTCTTCCCTCCACGCTATAACCGCTTAAAGCCAAAAGCGTCTAAGGTGAAGAAATGAACATTGCCGGAAAAGTCGTCCTGATTACAGGAGGTGCGTCTGGGATTGGGCTTGCCGCCGTCAAGCTTTTCTTTGAGCACGGAGCAAAAGTAGCAGTGGCTGATATCAATGAAGATAGCGGTAAACAACTCATTGAATCATTGCCTCATGAACATGCTGCGTTTTTCAAAACAGATATTACGAATGAGTCTGACTGTCAAAAAACCGTTCAATCCGTGCTGAGCCAATTCGGGACAATTGATGTTTTGATTAACAATGCAGGCATCGAAATTGTCTCACCTATTCACGAGATGACACTGGAGGATTGGAACCACATTCTACAGGTCAACCTGACTGGTGTATTTCTTATGAGTAAGCATACATTGCCGCATATGCTTGAAAAGAAAAGCGGAAGTATTATTAATACTGGATCTGTCGGAGGTCTCGTTGGCTGGCCTGACATTCCTGCATACAACGCAACGAAGGGCGGTGTCATCCAGCTCACCAAATCGATGGCGATCGACTATGCCGCTCATCAAATCAGGGTGAATTGTATCGCCCCAGGGATCATTGATACGCCATTAAATGAAAAATCCTTTTTAGACAATCATTCAGAAAGTCTTGAGGTTGTTAAAAAGGAAAAAGCAAAGGTGAATCCCTTGCTTCGTCTCGGAAAACCCGAAGAAATTGCGGGCGTGATGCTGTTTCTCGCCTCTGATCTATCCAGCTATATGACTGGAAGTGTTGTCACAGCAGATGGCGGATACACCGCTAGATAAAAAGGAGTGCTTTCATTGAGTAAAAAAACCGTACTTGTCATTGCTGACTTAGGAGGATGCCCGCCCCATATGTTTTATGAAAGCGTGGCGGCATCTTATCATATCGTTTCCTATATCCCTAGACCCTTTGCCATTACAAAGGGTCACGCTGAACTAATCGAAAAATACTCCATTGCCGTCATCAAAGATCGTGATTATTTTGAGACACACCCTTCTTTTGAACACCCTGATTCTATTTACTGGGCACATGATGATTATCTGAAATCAGAGGAAGAGGTGGTGGATGACCTAGTCCGTGTGGCTTCCTTTTTCAAAGCTGATGCCATCACCACCAATAATGAATTATTCATTGCACCAATGGCAAAAGCCGCTGAACGGCTGGGGCTGCGCGGCGCTGGGGTAAAAGCAGCTGAAATGGCACGTGATAAAAGCCAAATGAGAGCTGCATTCAACGCTGCTGGTGTCAAAGCGGTGAAAACTCAGCCTGTCACGACTTTAGCTGATTTCCAGCAAGCTATTGAACATATCGGGACACCGCTTATTTTAAAGCCTACATATTTAGCAAGCTCCATTGGCGTGACCCTTTTTCATGACAGAGCCGGCAGTGATGATCTCTTTTTAAACGTACAATCCTACTTGCAAACGATCCCCGTCCCAAACGCTGTGACATATGAAGCACCATTTGTCGCTGAAACGTATTTAGAGGGTGCTTACGAGGATTGGTATCAGGAGGGTGGCTATTCTGATTATGTCAGTGTAGAAGGGTTAGTCGTGGAGGGAGAATATATCCCTTTTGTCATACATGACAAGACCCCTCAAATCGGTTTTACAGAAACGGCTCATATTACTCCCTCGATCCTAGACAATGAAGCCCAGCAAATCATTATTGAGGCAGCTAAGAAGGCAAATGAAGGGCTGGGCCTTGAAAACTGTGCGACCCATACAGAGATCAAGCTCATGAAAAATCGAGAAGCAGGACTGATCGAATCCGCAGCTAGATTTGCTGGCTGGAATATGATTCCGAATATCAAAAAAGTGTTTGGGGTGGATATGGCCAAGCTGCTGATCGATGTATTAGTCGATGGAAAAAAAGCGGAGCTGCCAAAAGAGCTGCTTTCTGGACATACGCATTATATAGCAGACTGCCATTTATACCCTCAGCATTTCAAAGAAAGCGGACACATACCGGCAGAGGCCACACACATCACCATTGATCATATCCATATTCCGCAGGATGCTTTAGTTGGAGATACTGTGATCGTCAGTGAATCTGGCCCGTCCAAAGGCACCTTTGTCGATCTATCTTTATTTGAAGCCTTTAATGGCATCGTGTCGCTTGAGTTAAAAGGGTCATCCTCACAGGATGTTGCAGCATCCATCCGCAACTTACAGAAACAAACTGCCCTTCATTTAATGGATGAATTAGTCAAGGGATAGAAAGAGAGGGTAACGTGGTGGAGATCTTACCATCTAACATGATTAAACGGCTGCCAGAACAGAAATTTGGAACCGTATTTGAGAAAATTGCGCAAAAAGCACAAAACGGAGCGAACATCATAAACCTTGGTCAGGGAAATCCCGATCTTCCTACTCCTGCACATATCGTAAGCGCCCTTCAAGAGGCAGCAGGCACTTTGCAATTTCAGCAATATGCACCTTTTAGAGGCTTTGACTTTTTCAAGCAAGCCATTGCAGATTTCTACAAAAAGGAGTTCGGCCCTGAGATAGACCCACAGAAAGAGGTTGCTCTTTTCAATGGAGGGAAAACAGGCCTTTATGTCATGAGTCAGTGTCTGCTTGACCCTGGGGACGTTGCCCTCGTCCCCGATCCAGGCTACCCAGAATATCATTCTGGGATCTTGATGGCAGACGCAAAGCCCTACTGCATCAAACTTGAATCGAAAAATGGCTATTTGCCGACTCTCTCTTCAATTGATCCGGAGGTACTCAAAAAGGCAAAGGTTCTTTTCTTAAATTATCCCAATAACCCAACAGGTGCTGTGGCAAATGATGCATTTTTTGAAGAGGCTGCTGATTTTGCATCAGCTCACGGACTGCATGTCATTCATGATTTTGCCTATGGTTCATTTCATTATGAACAAAAACCCGTAAGCTTTCTGAACGCTCCTCTTGGGAAAAGCGTAGGAGTGGAATTATATTCTCTATCCAAAACATTTAATATGGCAGGATGGAGAGTCGCTTTTGCTGTAGGTAATGAGGATATCATCCAAGCCATTAACGCCTTCCAAGATCATGTGTTTGTCAGTATGTATGGCGGATTTCAACAAGCTGCAACTGTCGCCTTGCAAAGTGATGACCGTCACATACAATCATTAAAAGAGGTCTACCTTGAACGAATTCACTTTTTCATCCGTCAGGCAGAAAAGCAGCTAGGATGGTCCATCGAACGTCCAGCTGGCGCCTTTTATTTATGGGCTCCAATCCCTGATGATTTTGAACATTCTCATGCTTTTGCTGACTATTTACTCGAACATACTGATGTCGTTGTCACGCCGGGGGGTGTGTTTGGATCACATGGAAGCCGTCATGTCCGCATCTCAATGGTTGCTCCAATTGAACAGCTTGCCCTGTTTATCGACCGGCTTCGCATCCTTCCGATTCGCTTTAATCAAAAAACCCGCATATAGCGGGTTTTTTAATGTTATATACTTTTCATCGAACCACCATCGACGGATATTTGTTGGCCTGTAAGATAGGAGGCTTCCTCTGATGCGATAAAAGCGGCCAATGAAGCCATTTCACTCGCTGACCCCACTCTTTTCATTGGAATTCCTGACGCTACAGCCTGTACAGCTTCTTCCCGCGATAATGCCTGTTTACGCATCATGTTTCCGATAAATTGTTCATACCGATCTGTAGCAATAAATCCCGGGTTTAAACAATTCACTGTGATCCCTGAAGGTGCAAGCTGTGTGGCAGCATTTTTACTAGCATTGATAATCGCTGCATTCATCATACTGTTCGTAAACATTTGGTCGCCAGGCTCCTTCCATAGGTTCCCGACAATTTGAATGATCCGGCCATACTCATGTCGTTTCATCATCGCTGCCGCACGCTTCATCGTATCAATGTACGCAAGGGCTTTTTGAGAAAATACTGCCATCATCTGCTCGCTGTCACACGAATCAAAGGTATCCGGCTTCCCCCCTGGAATGTTATTAATCAACACATCCAGTCTGCCAAACTCTTTTTCTATTTTCGTAAAAGCCTCAGCCCTCACTCCTTCATCTGACATGTCCCCACAGAAAAGAGCCACCGGCTCCTTTGTTTCTGCCATACGCCCAATGTGCTGCTGCGCTTCTTCTAGTGAGGATTGATTTCTAGAATTGATGATAATCTTTACATTGTCTTGAACGGCAAGCTTTACGGCGATGGCCTTTCCAATCCCTGTACTTGCTCCTGTTACAAACGCAATTCTTTTAGACAAACTCATCCACATCCCTTTTCTTATCAGCTTAGTACATATACATAAAATGACACATATAGAATGTATTTCAACAAAAAAAGACCTTTCTCCTGCGAAAGGCCCCCCGTTCTCTATTTAAATGTCGTTTCCCAATTAAACCCGATCGTTTCGTCATTCCAGTCGATTCGCTTTTCATCTGGGTTATTCGGGTCATACGATTCTGTTGTGAAATACACAATTTGCAGCGGCGTCTCACCTAGTACACGATAGCCATGCGCGACACCCTTTGGGATAAGAAGCAGCATCGGATTGTCTTCCCCCATATAATACACATCGGTTTGCCCCTTTGTGGGAGAGTCCTCACGCAAATCATATAACACGACCTGCGCATGACCTGCAGGGAAGAACCAAACGTCGTCTTGTTTTTCATGATAATGAAAGGCTTTGATCACGCCTGGAAAGCTTTTCGACCATGACGCCTGCCCAAAGCGTTTCAGCATCGGTTCATCATCTCGAATGAGCTCTGCAAAAAAGCCGCGGTCATCACAATGTTTCATAAGTTTTTTCGTTTGAACACCATCAATCATGCTGTTGCCATCTCCCTTCTTTCTGCAAATATTCGTAAAGTGCATCCTTCCAATGCCTCGGCTGCCAGCCTGTGGCTTCAATCGCTTGAAGATCTAAGACAGAATAGGCTGGGCGAGGCGTTTGGAAGCCGTACTCTTCCGTGGAAATCGGCTCAATTGTGGCGGACAGGCCGCTTTTCATCACAATTTCTGACGCAAAATCAAACCAGGAACAGCTTTCTCGATTACTGACATGATACACGCCTGCCTTCTGATCAAACAAATGAATCAAGGCCTCAGCTGCATCCTTTGTATAAGTAGGAGACCCTATTTGATCGTTCACAATGCGCAAATGATCCTTCGTTTCAGCGAGCCGAAGAATGGTATTCACAAAGTTATGCCCCTCATGTCCATAAAGCCACGAGGTACGAATGATTTTCACTTCATCTGACACAAGCTGAATCAATTCCTCACCAAGCTTTTTACTCTTTCCATAAATGGTTTGAGGGTCTGCCTGTGCATCGATTTGGTAAGGGGTGTCCGCCTGCCCGTCAAACACATAATCTGTACTGACATGTAACACATCAGCGCCTGCGCGCTTTGCTTCCAGGGCTGTATAGTAGGCGCCAATGCCATTCACAAGATACGCCTTTTCGGTTTCTGTTTCACATTGATCAACAGATGTATAGGCTGCTGCACTGACAACAATATCAGGCTGATAGTGTCTCATCGCATGTCTAACTGCCTGCTGGTCTGTGATATTGAGCATGTTCCTCGTTAAGGCAATGACGGTCATGTCTTTTTCTTTGAGCTGTCTGCTCAATTCTTTCCCTAATTGGCCGCCTGCACCGGTGATTAAAACTTTCATCCGTCACCCTTCTTCGCTCTGATCGTATTTGGTTCGATACCAATTGATCGTTTTTTCGATACCTTCTTCAAATGACGTCTCCTGCGTCCAGCCGAGCTCGCCTTTTAGCTTACTTGCATCAATGGCATACCGTCTGTCATGTCCTTTTCGGTCTTGAATAAACGCAATTTGATCATGACTGATTCCAAGCTGCGATAGAATCGTTTTGGTTAAATCAAGATTTGTTTTCTCATTGCCGCCGCCAATATTGTATACCTGCCCGGCTGTGCCGTTTTCGAGCACCTTCTTCACAGCTCTCGCATGGTCTTCTACATACAGCCAATCGCGAATTTGCCGGCCGTCTCCATAAATCGGGATTTTCTCTCCATTGACTGCTTTTCTAATAATGGTCGGTATTAATTTTTCCTCATGCTGATACGGTCCGTAATTGTTGCTGCATCGTGTAATCATCGCGGGTAATTGGTAAGTGTGGATAAAGGATTTTACAAGCAGGTCTGAACTCGCCTTGCTTGCTGAATAAGGATTATTCGGTGAAAGTGGTGTTTGTTCTGTGAAAGCAGGATCATCTGGCTCCAAATCTCCATATACTTCATCTGTTGAAATATGAATGAGCTTTTTCGCCTTTCCTTTTAAAACAGCTTCAAGCATACGATACGTTCCAAGGACATTTGTTTGAATAAAAGGCTCTGCCGATTCAATGCTGCGATCAACATGCGATTCTGCCGCAAAATGAATGATCGCATCATAGACTTCGTCAAATGCTTGATCCAGCTCATGCTGAAGGGTAATATCCCCTTGAATAAACCGAAAATGAGACAACTTTAATAATTCATCCATCTCGTCTGGATGACTGGCATATGTTAATTTATCAAAAACGGTGAGCCTGACATTTGTATCCTGAAGCAGCAGCTTCACAAAATTCAGTCCGATAAAACCCGCTCCGCCTGTAATTAAATATGACTTCGTCATTCGGATCCCTCTTTTTTCTTCATCGTTTCAAACATTTTCGCAGATGCTTCGTGGAGAGATTCATGTGTTCCTGCATCAATCCACCACCCTTTTAACATATCATAGGTCAGCTGGCTATTTGAGATATAGAGATTGTTCACGTCTGTAATCTCTAATTCGCCTCGATCTGACGGCGAGATTCTCTCAATATATTGAAAGACTTCTTGATCATAAAAATAGATGCCCGTGACGCAGTAGGATGAGCGCGGATGCTCCGGCTTTTCCTCTATTGATAAAATCTGTTGACGGGCGGCATCAATTTCTGCAATGCCAAATCGCTTTGGATCTGCCACTTCTTTCAACAGAACCTTGGCTCCTCTATCTTGCTGCTGAAAAGCTTCAACAAAAGGGTTTAGCGAATCCTCAAATACATTATCACCAAGCATCAGCACAAACTTCTCCCCTTTGACAAAGGGCTTTGCATAGGATAAACCGTCTGATATCCCAGACGCTTCAGGCTGTACCTGATATACGATGTTCATCCCCAATTCCTGATCGCTTTCAAGCAGCTTTTGAAACAACGGGATTTGTTCTTCTTGTGATATGACCATCACATCTAAAATCCCTGCTTCCTTCAATTTGAACAATGACCAATAAATCATTGGATATGGACCAACCGGCAATAAATGTTTATTGAAAATCTTCGTTAAAGGCGCCAGTCGTGATCCCTTTCCTCCTGCTAAAATAACTCCCTTCACATCTACACATCCTTATAGTCTTTTTGGTGATGATTCATGAGGTGTATAAGAATGTTTTTCACTCGTTCAATTCCTTTTCCATCAATGAGTGTCCGTCCATTAAGATGGATGCTCCTGCGGAGAAAGTAGCTGCTGGACAGTCTTTCCACAGCACACCATATATCTTTTTCATCCACAAGTTCACCTAAGCCAAGATGGTGGCACGCTCCCTTTTGTGCAAAACGAGCGGCTGTCACTGCTTGATGGTCGACTTGTGAAAGGACAATACTGGGCACTCCGATACAAACTGCCTCGTATAATGTCATCCCGCCAGCAACTATTGCCAGATCAGCTTCCGAGAGACGCGCAGGTAATTGATCTGTATGACGAATGAATTGAATATGCTCAGCCTCTATTTGTTCTTCAATGCGGGAGGCTTTTCCTGTAACCGCTAAAATGTGTAAGTGGTCCGCTTCGAGTATTGCTGATACAGTCTTTAATAACAATCCACGCGGGTCACTGCCCCCAAGGCTGATGACCACCTTTTTGCATTCTTTTCGAACCTCATATGTGTCTTTTAATCGGCTTATCTCTTGATCTAACAATAAATAAGGTGTTCCATAAAAATATTCTGTCCCATCTACTTGCATGTACTTTTCGTCCAGACCGCCATAAATGCCGTTCACGACAGCATCAGCAAGCTGACAAGCTTCTGCTCTTTTTTCTTCGAATAAGACCAGCCTGGCAGAGCTGGAGGATGCTTTGACTAATTGAAGAAATTGGAGGTCACAATCAAGTACATCAATCAGCAGAAGATCTGGATTCAGCTCTTTTATGTCCTGCTCCATCTGAAGGAATGCCTTCGACTCCTGCACCAAATGAACGTGCCAATCTGGACCTGAGAGCATTTCTACACAGATCTGTTCATTTGTATAGAAAGATATGTCGTTTCCTTCTTGAAACAGTTGATTTGCCAGCCGTTTCATTCTGACGACATGACCCATCCCTCTTAAAAACCCACCATACACAACAATCATGATTTTCTTGTTCATTCAGCATCCTTCTGTTTCACAAATTGATTCAACCGAACAATATCAGGGTCTTGTTCGCAAATGGTGATGAGTTCAGCCGTAGGCACAGCAATGGAGCCGCCAGCTTTCTCTAGTAAACGGGTCGCAAACACATAATCTTCTTCTGTATCAATCGTGAATCGATAAGCAGGATATGCAAGTTCTTTGGGCGGTGTGAATAATTGCAGGTGAAATTGCTCAGGATGCTTTCTGATATAGAGCGTGACATGCTCACGCTCTGGCTGCGTAAGGGGAAAATTGTCGATTTCACTTAAAATCTGTGCGTCGATCATTTCCCCGGAAATACCGAGTGGCGTTCCAGCCGTATACGTGTAATCAGCCTTCTCTTGTCTATGTTTTTCAAGCATTTTCGACAAAAGGACTGGATCTATGAATGGGTTATCTCCTGTTAAACGCACAATGGTTTGCGGTTCAAAATGACGGACAATCTGCGCAAATCGCTGCAGTACATCCGCCTCACTGCCACGAAATACTTTATAGCCCTTTGATAAACAATAATGAGCCAGCAGATCATCTTCTGCCTCAACTGTTGTGGCGATCATGAGGTTCTGCGTTTTGTGATTGTAATGATCTGATTGCTTTACTCGTTCAACAATCAGGTCGATCAGCGCCATACCGCCGATCGGTTTCATTACCTTTTTTGGCAGCCTTGTTGAGCCCATTCTCGCCTGTATGACAAAAAGGACATCATTGATCATTTGGCGTCTCCTGCATGAGTACATCTTTCCACGAAACCCCTGTATGGGCTGGGATATCTCTGACAGCCTTTGCGCCAAGTAAAACCGCCATATACCTTGGATGCAGACCTTGGCTTTTTTGTCCTGGACGTAACACGGCTAGATTTTCTGCGGTCAATGTCTCGCCTTTCGCAATGCCTTTTGTCGTAAAAATGCCTCGATACGCAAATTCACGAATCTTGCCTTCAATAGCTGTTGTCGTTTTATAAGAACTGCCAAGGAGCTCCTCTGGCACTGAATGAGTGTCAGCTTCTGTTAGATTCCGCTGCTTTTCTGCCGCTCGAATATGCTGAACCATTTCCTTCAATTCTTCAGGATCAAGAGCAAAGGAATGATCAGCCCCAGGTAACGTTTTATCGACTGTAAAGTGCTTTTCAATGATTGCTGCCCCAAGCTTCACAGCGGCCACAGGCGCTTCAGTTGGATGCTCACTATGATCAGAAAAGCCAATGACTGCCTCGGGAAATGCCGCAGCTAAGGTTTGAAGCACGCGGAGATTCGTGTAAGCTCTAGGTGCTGGATACTTTGCTACGCAATGCATGATAGCGACCTGCTGATTATGCTCGCTTGTAATCGCCTCATATGCTTCATGGACATCCGAAATGGTTGCCCCGGCTGTTGAGAATATGATGGGCTTTTGAAAAGATGCCGTGTGACGCATAAGAGGCAAATGATTGATTTCATAGGATGCCAGCTTGAAAGCCGGCGGATCGGTTTGATTCAATAGATCCGCAGATTCTTCGTCACACACTGTGCTTAAAAATATCAGCCCTTTTTCCGCGCAACGTGACAATAACACCGGGAGCCATTCTGGCGGCAGCTCCATTTGTTCCACTAAAGAAAAAATAGACACCTCTTCCCCTTTGGCTGTTTCGTACAAACCCGGTTCCTTTTGATACATCCGATCAGCTTGAAACATTTGAAACTTCACCGCATCGGCACCTGCTTCCTTTGCCACATCAATTAAAGCAAGCGCCTGATCCAGCTTTCCATCATGGTTAATGCCTGCCTCTGCAATGATAAAGACAGGCGCGCCATCCCCTACTTTGCGATCTCCGATATAGAAATGCGCCATCTTACCTCTCTCCTTTTTTCGGCCACACATGGTAATACAAGAAGGCATTTTTTGTTCTAAAGCCCAGCTTTTCGTACAGCTGAATCGCGGTTGTGTTATGCATCTGAGTTCCGGCAGACATAAACCGATGCCCTCTCTCATGAGAGGCGTTAATCATCGCCATCACGAGCTTTTTTCCGATCCCTTTTCCTTGTGCATCCGCTCTAATGGACAATAAATCAAGTACCAGTTCATCGCCCTTTGTCACCCCTTGAATCAAACCAATGACTTCATCGTTCACCTTTGCTGCGAGATTGATATCTGCACGTCCGAGTAAATTGTTTCTCATCCATTCCTGAAAAAAATGCTGGACGGCATTCTGATCTAAAAAAGGATCAAGTGCATACCGGCTTTTCACAAAAGCCTGATGAGCAAGTGACACCGCCTCATCGTAATCCTTTTCATCCGGCAGACTGATGACCACATCTTCACCTGTAGATGGCATCTCCATTTGAACAGGCGGCGCCTCAAGACGAGTGAGACCGCCCACATAGTACACATGTGACAGCCTTTGGACGATGCGGTTTTTTTCAAGATCAGACGCTTCAAGACGTAAAAAGAAAAAATCGCATTTTTCTGTTCTCATCCAATTGATGAAACGCTCCATCAATTCTTGAAAAGCAGACGCTGTCTCCGCTTCGACAAACTTCACATGAAAAATATGCTGATGAAAAATGCCGCTTTCCCATTTTGACCATTCATATAACAGGACTGCCTTTAGCTGTGCGCCATTAACAAGAGCAAACTGCTTGAAGCCGTTCATTTGTTCCGCTTGTTGACCGTATTTCTCCAGCCAAGCAGCCAGCACCTGATCATCTACAGCATGAACGACCTTCATGATAATGCCTTCTGTTCTTTTAAAATAGACAACACCGCTGTGATAACATCCTGCACATCTTCATCTGTCATACTTGGATAGAGCGGCAGTGAGAGCGTCTGCTTGTAGTATGCAAGTGACTCAGGAAAATCCTCCGGTGAATAGTGATATGTTTCTTGATAGTATGGATGCAAGTGAACAGGGATAAAGTGAACACTCGTGCCGATTTTATATTCCTTTTGCAGCTGATCAATCAGTTCATCACGCGTGATAAATGCTTCTTTTGGATTCACTTGCAGTACATACAAATGCCATGCATGTCTTCCTTCTTGATGCACAGGCGGCAGGATCAGACCCGCTTCTTTTTGAAAAGCCTGATTGTATGCTTTTGCAATCTGTTCTCTCCGCGCCTGCATGTCATCTAGTCGGCTTAGTTGAACAAGCCCTATCGATGCCTGCACGTCAAACATGTTCATTTTATAGCCTGGTTCCTCGACCTCGTAATACCACGTTCCTTTTTCTCCATAACGATTCCACGCTCCCTTGCTCATCCCATGGAGCGCTAGTCTTCTAATCCGAGCCGCAAGCGCATCATCATTTGTTGTCAGCATGCCGCCTTCACCAGTCGCTAGGTTTTTCGTTGCATAAAAGCTAAAAGCGGTCGCATCACCAATGGATCCAACGGGCTGACCGTGATACGTTGTGTAAAGAGCGTGGGCAGCATCTTCAAGTACAAATAGATCATACTTTTTGGCAATGGCTAAAATTCGGTCCATATCGCACGATTGACCGGCAAAGTGAACAGGAACAATTGCTTTTGTGTGTGGTGTAATCGCCGCTTCTAGTTTCTCTGCATCAAGGTTGAGTGTCGCTGGATCAATATCGACAAATACAGGCGCTGCTCCCGTATGGATAATCGTATTGGCTGTTGCGCAGAATGTCAGAGGGGTTGTAATCACCTCATCCCCAGCCCTAATCCCTCTTGCCTTTAACGCTAAAAATAAAGCAGCCGTACATGAATTGACAGCGATCGCATGTTTTGCACCTGTCAGCTGCTGAAATTCTTCTTCAAACTGTCTTACTTTTGGTCCAGTTGACAGCCAGCCGGACTTTAATGTTCCAATGACTTCATCAATTTCTTCCTGCTGAATGAAAGGCAGAGCATAAGGAAGAAATTGTGCTCTCTTTTTTCCCATATCGCTTGCACACCCCTATCTTCATCTCTGAAAATCCACACCAGTTTTTGTTTTAAGCAGAGAAAGCAGAACATCGATAGATCGCGCATGCGGATAATGTTGTTTAATGAACTGAGCTCCTTGCTGCTTTGCCAGTTTCATCTCTTGTTCATCCGACAAAATACGAATGGCTTTCTCAGCTAGTTCAACAGGGTTTTCCATATGATAGCTGCCAAGCGACTCGTAATATGGGTATCTTCTGCCTTCTGTCATTTTCCCGATCAGCACACTCTTTTCAAAAAGCATGGCTTCAAGACCAACTGTTGATGTGAGCGTAATCACGATATCCACATATGGCAGCAAGTCATACAGGTCAATTTCTTTTTTAATCAATTTCACATGATTTCCCGCTCGTTCAATA
The DNA here is from genome assembly GCF_038593345.1 of Bacillus sp. FSL M8-0350. NCBI lineage: Bacteria > Bacillati > Bacillota > Bacilli > Caryophanales > Bacillaceae > Bacillus > Bacillus sp. FSL M8-0350. The sequence goes on from NZ_CP151985.1 coordinate 3,542,480, forward strand.
GACACATAGTCATTTAATCGATTTCGAGCAATTTCCCAAGGATGCGGCTTCATGATCAGCTGAATGTCTTTCCGTTTGGCGATCGTTTTAAGAACATCGCCATAAAAGGCTTCAGAAAATGGCTGCGTTGCCACAAGCACGGTCTTTTTAGCCGGACTGAAATTCAATTTACGAAAAATGAGATCCTGTTGAAGCGGCGTTCGCTCCTTCACCAAATCAAACCTCGGATGACCTGTGATTTCCACCTGTTCCGGCTGACAGCCTTTGTCTACATACCAATCCTTTTCATACTTTCCAAACACCCCATGGCAAGTCGTAAAAATCGGTAAAAAGGCTTCGTCTCCCATAAGCGCGCCGTGTTGAAGACAGATACTCGTAAGCTGGCGTTTCACTGTTTGCAAAGCGAGTACGCGGCTGTAGACATCCTCTGTCGTTCCAACAATAACAGCTGCAATCGGCTGCATTTGAAATAGCATTTCTATCTGGTCAATGACATCAATAAATTGCACAATGTCCTTCCGCAGTTTTTCTCTAAAAAAGACATTGCCAAAGACAGGGTGGTGAGCGTAAGGTTTAAGGAGAGCATTTGCTTTTTCAATATATTCAGCGTGGGCTTCTTTATTAACCTCTCCGGCTAATTCCGGCTTACTGATCACGGGTAATCCGTAATAATCCGCCTTCTTCCAGCGAGCGAGCACCACCGTTTGGTTTGGATGGAACCGCATGTAATTTTGTTCCGTAAAACGCAGGTGTTCAAAGTGAAGCAATACCTTTCCATTCGCCGGACGATAAGCAATACGCTTGATCTGCTGTTTATGCTGATCAAAAAATGGCTGAATCTCTTCCGGTAATGGACAAGCGGTTGTCAGTTCTTGACCGAATGCTTCATCTTCCATGCGTTCCCTCACTTCAGGACTGATATATTGATAAAAATTACTGATCAACCCAAGAGGAATTTGCTTGTAGGACAAATCCTTCATCAGATTCACATACTCAAAGTACACCTGCCAATAATGATGAATATAGTGCGACACTTCAGGTCACCTCCCATGTCTTTGTTTTAATATACTGCGAAGCTCCCAGCAGGTGGACTGCTCGGGAAGTGCTTGAATAAAGGCACTTTTCTCTTCTTCTGCCAGCTGATAATGAATGGACTGTTCTGTAATGTAATTTGTATCTAATATTTCATCAAAGGGATAGAACGGATAAAAATGATTTAAGCGGAAAAAGAAACGGGCATCCCCTATTCGGTAAAAATGCGGACTCTCGTCCCAGTAAGACCCAAATTCCTCATGAATTTTTGATAAAATGGATGTACGATGCACGACCGAGCAATGATCTATGGCGCAGGGGGCATTCCATTGCACTGTTTGCGCCGGCCGAACCGTTTCCTTCACTGGCTCTTTTTTGCTATTTAAATAGATCACTTTAGAACTAGAATAGACAATATCTTTACCTGGATGGGCATCTAGATAATGAGTGAGCTTCTCTAAACGGTCCGGGGCGTAGACATTGTCATCTGTGGCATAGGAAATATACTCCCCTTTTGCCAGTTCTAATGCTTGATTAATCAGCACGGCGTAGCGAGTTTTCGCTGTTCTCTCTTCCAGCGTTTTAACACCGCTTTGGATAAAATGAACGCGGGGATCTTTGCGAAAGGGCTCAATCACGGCAAGGGTTTTTTCGTTTGATCCATCATCCATGATAAAAAGTTCAAAGTCTGACAGCGTCTGCTTCAAGACCGCTTCAATCGATCTGCCGACGTAAGCCGCCTTGTTATAGCTCGTCATAATGACAGTTACTTTTGTCAAAGTTTTCACCTCGGTCTCTTTCAAACTATGTTTATCATATGTGTCTCCTCTAAAAGAGACTGTAGAGTGACCTATTTTTTATTAAATTGTATTTTTTTATTGATCTATCTTTGAAAAATGCGAACTTTTTGGTAATATAAGTAATCATTTGTGTGTATTAAAGGGGTAAAGAACATTGGAAGCTATGAAGAATGATCACTCCCAAGAAGAGGAAGTAAAAGGATTTTTTCGATTTTTTAAAATTTTCGTCGCGACAAAAACGATTATTCGCTCATATCAACATTCCAATATTCCCATTTGGCTGATGATGCTCCTTGCAAGTATCGCCGGTACGGGCTGGATCTACGAAGGGTATTTTAGCGAGTATATGGGCAATCATATTCCATTCCCTTTTATTCTGTTACAAGGAGCGGGATATGGTATTTTGGCAGGCAATATGATTCTATTTTTCGGTGTCCTTCTGATTAAATGGTTAGGCCGTCTCTTTTTCGACTGTCAAACGGCATATCGAGATATACTCAAAGCCTGCACACTGACGGTCTTTTTCCCTTCTGCTTTATTTTCACTTACTTGGATTTTCACTGTTGGGATGCTCGGTCCGTATACGTTTGTTAAAATCTCACCATATTTAGATCAGCATTATGAAGTATGGTATTATCTCGATCTTTTAACTCTTACGGATGTATATGCAAAGACGTGGATATTTGGAATGGCAATTTTAGGCATTGTCGCTGTGATGAAGCTCAGATTATGGCAAGCCTTCATCATTGTGATCACACCGCTCGCCGCGTTTTTTCTCATCATGACACTTTTATTTGATATTCAGCACGCTGTAAACTGGATCATGTAAAAAAGACGAGTACCGATAGAATACGAGGGATTGTCTACACGCTGAGGAATTGCATAGCAGTTCCTTTTTTTCGTTCAATGTACATATTCTCCCCTCCTGTCTCATAGTGTGAAAGAGAGAAAGAATGCTATGGAAACAACAGGTGCTTTAGCGCCTTCTGTTTAGAACACCATGAGGAAAGAGGAGGAACGTTATGAAATTGAAAAATCAATTTGGGCAAGGTTCGGGTTTCGAAGGTCAAGATTTTCGCCAGCAACAATATGGAGCAAATCCGTATCCTGCGCAGCAGATGGGTTATTCAGTCCCTCCCCAAACGCAGGGTCAAATGCAGCAGGGGTTTTCGCCAATGCCGTCTACCGGCACTTCACAAGGAGGCCAAGGAACGCAGGGCGGCGGTCAGCCATATCAAATTCCTTCTGGACCGGTTTATCAGCAGAATGTCACCGGGCAGCTGCCTATTGAGCAGTCCTATATTGAAAATATTTTACGATTGAACCGCGGCAAGGTAGCCACGATTTATATGACATTTGAGGCGAGCAAGGAATGGAATTCGAAGATTTTTAGAGGCGTCATTGAAGCTGCAGGACGTGACCACATTATCATTAGTGATAATAAGACAGGAACACGATACTTACTATTAACGATCTATCTTGATTACATTACGTTTGATGGGGAAATTCAATACGACTATCCATACTCCATGTCTACGTATTCTCCGAGATAACGTCAAGCATGGCAAAAGCAAGGCTCAGGTGCCCTTGCTTTTTTCTTTTGTCTAGGTTTTTGTCACACCTCTAGGGCGCTGTTCATAAGATGCCTAGTAGTTTTTATCAAAAGCCTAGAGGTGACATCAATGACTGTTGAGCTGGATTATACATCACCAAATGTCAAATTTTCATACGATCTGAATCAAAGCCCCCTTGTGAAATTCGATCAGCATAACCTGATTAATGTGTTAGGAAAAAAACAATTAAACTCGTTGGATCAAGTGTCCCTGCTGGATATATATTTGAGTAAAAGCAAAGTCGTAGAGCCTCATTATCATCAAAATGCCGCAGAGCTTGTTTATTGTATAGCCGGTTCTGCTGCCGTATCGATGCTGAATCCATTTACAAAAAAACTGCACACCTACACCATCACACCTGGACAGGTGGCAAACGTGCCTCAAGGCTGGTGGCACTATGAAGTCGCTCTCCAAGACAGAACTCATTTGTTAGCCATTTTTAACGCATCTACACCTGAAGTGATCCTAGGCTCAGACCTTCTCACCCTCACCCCTTCTCACATCATGGCCCATACTTATTGCATGAACGAAACACAGTGGAAGCAGGCGATAAAGCCTGTGAAACCAAGTGTGTTTATCGGACCATTTTGCCACCGGGAGGATGAGTCTCAAACGCATCCTGTCCCTCCATCTCACTACGTCCCATATTATCAAGCACCGCCCAACTATACCCCTTACTGGAGTTAAGAAAAAAACCGATGCCCCTATGAGAGCATCGGTTTTTTGGCTTATAAATTTTTTGCTGCTGCAATGACAAGCATGATCCAAGAGGCGATAAATGCTACTCCGCCAATAGGAGTAATGGCTCCTAAAATCTTCACCTGCGTCAATGCCAGCACATAAAGGCTTCCTGAGAAGAAAAGGATGCCTGCAAGCATCACCCAGCCAGCGGCAGGAACCAAGGAGACACCTGACAGCTTATCTGCAAGAAAAGCGACAACAAATAAGCCAATGGCATGGAACATTTGATATTGAACACCTTTATTCCATATTTCTATATATTTTTCAGGGATTTTCCCTTCTAGACCGTGCGCACCGAAGGCTCCAAGTCCAACAGCAAGCATGGCGTTAATGGCACCTAAAATGAAAAATAGTTTCATTCGTCATTCTCCTTATCTCGTCAATTATATTTATCATAGCGCGGGTGAAGGGCGACATTCAACTTTCCCTTTACGTTGACACGAGATTGTCGGATTTCTTTTTCTTTCGTAACAAGAATTGGTCGACCACGATCGCAATGAGTGTGCCTAGAACAAGACCGTTGCTTAATAATGAAATGAGCACAGGATGCATGCCTTTCAAGGCCCCCTGAGGCACAAACATCGCCCCTACGCCTGCTAAAACAGCAATACCAAGAACAAAGCGAATCCGCGGAATTTCTTCTTTCTCATACTGATCAAACTCTGACATCGCAATCCCAATCATAGAAGAGAAGACCACAAAGTTTACAGCAAGCCCCACAGGTGATGGCAATGCAGAGAAAAAGCTCATGAGCAGCGGGAATAAACTAATGAGTACAATGAGCAGACTTCCTATGAAAAATGGCTTTCTCGAAGGAATTTTGGTTGTCTGGATAAATCCGGCTGCCCCCGAAATAGGTACAGGCGCAATCGCCCCGATCAGCCCGCTTAATAAATGACCAAATGCTGCGACAAAACCAGCAGGTCGTGCTCTTTTCCGCTCACGCAGTTCACCAAATGCCTTCACTGAACTTTCCACAATTCGAATACTTGCCAGCATGTTCACAATGAGTAAAATCGTTATAAAAAAGGACGTGACAAGCAATCCGCTGTCAAAGACCGGCATACCGAATGGAAACAGCTTCGGAAACTCGATGATTTGTTCTGGAATTCGAACCGGCTTCGCCAATCCGAGTAGAGCGAATAACAGCCATCCGCCTGCAAGTGCGAATAACACAGAAAACTGCCTCAAGTAATGCCATTTTGAGCGGCTGATCATGAAGGTGAGGATAATAATCAAGATCGATAAGCAAAAGACAAGCCCGTCCACCTGATTTCCCCGATAGCCGATGCCCATCAGCCCTTTCATGATTGGTTGACTTAGCTGCACAACAAGCAGCAGCAGGTAAATGCCTGTGACGACTGGCGTAAATAAAGACGCGAGCCAATTGATGATTTTAAATAAACTAAAAATAAAAAAGAAAACAGCACTAAAAATTAAAGCCCCTTGTAATGCTTGCAGGGTTTCAGGATACGTCGCAAAGATTGTACCTGTCATGCCGGCATAAAGGGTATACACACCCCACCAAAGCCCTGCTGGACTTTCATTGATCGGCAGCATATGGCCGCATAAACACTGCACCATCGCCACAAGACCAAGTGAAAAGAAAGTACTTTGAATCAGCTCCGCCGATTGCACTTGGTTCAATTCAAATGCTTGTGCAATCGCAATTGGTACGGCAATAGAAGCTGCGATAAAAAATGCCATCCACTGAATGGCGCCCAAAAATAGTTTCAAACCGATCACCTTCCCTTTGTCGTGACAAGACCATTAAAAATCAAAAATAGAGTCGCCGTTCCCGTCCTTCTCTTTTTGACCCTCATCATTTTGCTGAAATTTCTTCGCACCACTTGTGCCCATGAGTTTCTCAAGCATGGCTTGATCTGTAGTCACAGATGGCGCTGATGGTGTATGTATCGATGGAGGTGGTGAGATGGCCGGCGACTGCGGCATTTGCACCTTTGATGGTGCGTCGAGAATGACATCACATAGTGAAGAAATGGCCGCTACTTGACGTTTCACCTCTTCATCATTTCCACTTTGTTTTGCTTTTTGAACCGCTTCCTCCATTTTTTGAAGCAGGCTTGATATATGAATATTCAAGGGTAGACCCTCCAATCTAAAAAAATCTCTTTTCAACATTATTTTACCAAATGAACAAACCAAATGGGTTCATTTTTTCAAAGCAGTGCGCTCACGACTCTCTTATTTGACCCGTCATCTTCATTCACACATAATAAAAGAAACAAAATCGTCTATGAAGGGATTGAATAATGGACAAGCTTACTGCTCTATTTCAGAAACAAAAAGTCTTTCAGAAGCCGGCGGTTCAAGAACGCATCCGCATTCTTCAAGATTTAAAAGCAGCAATCAAACAGCATGAAAAGGATATATTACAGGCCTTAGCCCATGATTTACATAAATCCGAACAGGAAGCCTATACAACAGAGATTGGGATGGTGTATGAAGAAATCAATCATACCATCAAGCACCTTCACAAATGGGCGAAGCCAACTCGCGTGAAAACACCGCTGACTCATATCGGATCAAAAAGCATGATTATCAAGGAACCTTATGGAACTGTGCTCATCATTGCTCCTTGGAACTATCCTTTCCAATTGGCCCTTTCTCCATTAGTCGGTGCGATTTCTGCGGGAAATGCCGTGATTTTAAAGCCGTCTGAGCTGACGCCGGCAGTCTCACAAGTGATCAGCACTATCATCAAACGTGTATTTCAAGAAGACCATGCGGCTGTCGTAGAGGGCGGTGTTGAAGTCAGTACAGAACTGCTGAAACTGCCCTTTGATTATATCTTCTTTACTGGAAGTGTGGCAGTTGGCAAAGTCGTCATGGAAGCCGCCGCAAAGCATTTGACCCCTGTCACACTTGAGCTTGGCGGAAAAAGTCCCAGCATCGTCATGCCTGATGCCGACATCAAGCTAGCAGCGAAGCGGATCACCTTTGGAAAGTTCACCAATGCAGGGCAAACCTGCATTGCACCAGACTATTTGCTCGTTCATGAATCCATCAAAGAGGAACTTTTGCGAGAAATGACGGCCTGTATCCGTGACTTTTATGGTGAACATCCCGAAACGCATCCGCACTTTGGAAAAAATGTCAGTCAGCGTCATTTTGACAGGCTTACACAATTTCTCTCAAATGGAACGATCGTCACAGGTGGACAGCGCAATGAACAGGAGCTCAAAATTGCTCCGACCATTTTAGACAACATCACATGGGAAGATCCTGTCATGCAGGAGGAAATTTTCGGACCGATTCTGCCTGTCATGACCTTTGATTCTCTGCATGAGGCAGTTCATATGATCAAAGCAAGGCCGAAGCCGCTTGCGCTTTACTTATTTACAACAAATAAAGAAACAGAATCCTATATTCTAGACAACCTCTCATTTGGCGGAGGATGTATCAATGACACGCTTATGCATGTCGCTACCCCTTACCTGCCATTCGGAGGCGTCGGCGAAAGCGGCATGGGGCGATATCACGGGAAGGAAAGCTTCTTTACTTTTACGCATGAAAAAAGCGTCCTGCGGCAAACCAATCGCTTCGATTTTTCCTTCCGTTATCCAAATGCGAAAAATGGACTCGACTTGGTCCGCAAATTTTTAAAATAAACAGGACGAAGGGGCTCTCCCCTCGTCCTATTTTCATTCAATATCCTTGATACACCAATTGATTTCTTCAATCCCCATTTGCTTTAAATACGCGTTTACCTTTGAAAACGGCCGGCTGCCAAAAAAGCCGTTTCTTGCAGAAAAAGGACTTGGATGAGGTGACTCAATGATGTAATGCTTGTTTTGATCAATGCGTTCTTTCTTGTTTTGAGCATGTCTTCCCCATAACACAAAAACGACAGGCTGCTCACGCTGATTCAGCACATCAATCACGCGGTCTGTCACTCGTTCCCAGCCCTTGCCTTTATGAGAATTCGCCTCGCCCCTTCTCACAGTCAGCACAGTGTTTAAGAGCAGCACACCCTGCTCTGCCCAGCTGACAAGTGAGCCGTGGTTTGGAACAGGACAGCCAAGATCATCCTGTAGCTCCTGAAAAATATTTCTTAAAGATGGCGGGTGTTTGACGCCCGGCTGAACAGAAAAGCTTAATCCATGTGCCTGCCCTGGGCCATGATAAGGGTCTTGTCCTAAAATCACCACTTTGACCTTTTCATATGACGTCAAATGAAGAGCACGATACACGTCATCTGGTTTTGGAAAAACGGTCTGCGTGCGATATTCTTCCTTCATCCATTCACGTAATTCCTGATAATACGGCTGTTCAAATTCACTTTTCATTACAGCCCACCAGCTATCATTTAAAAATGGCTTCATTGTGGTTTTCCTCCTTCTACTTGCTGCGCTAGTCTGGAGATCATCGGTTTTCCATCCCACACAATCTCACTCTCTGATTCTCTTTTTTTCATCGCTGGTTCTTCTAATAATATCGCAAAGTTCGCTGTCGGCAGATCGCCCAGTTCATGCTTTTCACTTAAATCATCTAAGTAGTTCTTCCTTGTTTCGCCCAGATCACTAGACTGATTTCCACCGCCGTCAAAAAACGCATAGATCACGCTCGCCGCTGGCACTCGTTTGACTCGGGCATGCTGTGATACACGCAAAAAGAAGTCCCAGTCCCAATAATGATGCATCGCTGGATCAAAATAGCCAATCTCATCGTGTATACAGCGTTTGTACATACTGCCCGAAGGAACATATGTAGAAAAGACACGCATATCCTCAATATCCGCTGTATAAGCAAACAAACGCCTCGACAGCGGGAAACGGGTCGCGCCTTTTTCTTCAAATGATACAATTTCTGCATCAGAAAAGACAAAATCGGCATCTTCCAGCGCCTTGCTCATGCGTTCGATATGACAAGGTGTGAAGTAATCATCGTCGTCACTCAGCATGATGACGTCTCCTGTCAGCTCCCGCACCCCCACATTTCTGGCATTTACATGCTGGACATTCTCATCTAAATGAATCAAGCGGATCGGAAGCTCAGGGTAAAGTTCCTGAATGATGTCGACTCGCTCTCCTGCATCATTGACGACAACAATTTCAAAAGGCTGTACGGTTTGTCTTGTAATGGATTCAAGCAGCTCACACAGTGCGCTGAGCCGGTTATGTGTCACAATTAATAAGGAAATCTTCATATGCAGCTTACTCCTTTAATAGATTCGTCTTTTTCCATTAAAACATAAATTGACTTTCTTCTCATGATATAAAAGGCGGTTTGATTTGATGGGAAAATGGGAATTTTTGATGAAAAGGAGTGATCATGATGGAATATATTACGGCGGAGAATAGTAAAGAAGCAAAACAGACCATTGACCACATTCATTCATCGGGTTCATCAAAAGACGCTGTTTTTGTTTTTGCGTACGACCCAGAACGCTCTGATACCGTAACGGAGTATACAGATGCCAAAAGCATGACTGCGGTCGATCAAGGGATTTTGGATCAAGTCGCCAATGTCATTCGCACCCGGGATGATGAACTGATGGCCAAAATGATGTCAACTGGGGCCGATCAAGAGTTAGCCTTAACCCTTTTAGATGAACTGAAAAAAGGGAAATTGGTGATTTGTAAAAGGTAAGAAAGAGAGGCGTTCCGATGAGAGGAACGCTTTTTTATGCCGTTTCATTGTGATAAATGGAAAAGCTGATTATAATAAGGGATAGAACAGTAACTGTTACACATCACATTGGAGGTTCAGCAACTATGTCTATGAATAAAGCACTCACCATCGCAGGTTCGGATTCAAGCGGCGGTGCAGGTATCCAAGCAGATTTAAAAACGTTTCAAGAAAAAAACGTCTACGGGATGACAGCTTTAACCGTTGTCGTTGCAATGGACCCTCATAATCATTGGGATCATCAGGTGTTTCCAATTGATACGGCGACAATTCGCGCGCAGCTCTCTACCATTGTAGAAGGTATTGGTGTAGATGCGCTGAAAACGGGTATGCTTCCAACCGTCGACGTGATTGAGCTTGCAGCTGACACCATCAAAACATATGACCTAAAAAATGTCGTCATTGATCCTGTCATGGTTTGTAAGGGTGCGAACGAAGTCCTTTACCCAGAGCACGCGGAAGCATTGCGTGAAAAGCTCACGCCACTGGCAACCGTTATCACACCTAATCTTTTCGAAGCAGGTCAATTAAGCGGAATCGGCGAGATCAAAACGATCGAACAAATGGAAGAAGCAGCAAAACGCATTCACGAACTTGGTGCAAAGTATGTGGTAATCACTGGAGGCGGTAAGCTCAGCGAAGACAAAGCCATCGATTTGCTTTATGATGGACAAACCTTCGAACGCCTTGAAACAGATAAAATCGACACAGAATACACACACGGCGCAGGCTGCACATTCTCAGCAGCAGTCACAGCTGAACTAGCGAATGGATCAGACGTGAAAGAAGCCATTTATGCAGCAAAAGAATTCATCACGGCTGCCATTAAAGGCTCTTTCCAGCTAAACGAATACATCGGACCAACAAAGCATTCTGCTCATCGTTTTGACAAATAAAACAGAAAAAACCGATTCGCCTTGTTAGGAGGTGAATCGGTTTTTGTTTATCGAAAGCTTCGTCTCTGTGCAAACAGCCAATCTGTTAAGCCTGGCGTCTCATAAGCAGGCGTCCATGATGCATGGTCATATCCATACTTGCTTGCATACTCCGTATAAAGCGGCTGGCCGCCAGCTTTTTGAATAGCTTGAATTGTATTTCTTGCATAGCTGATAGGGATAATGGAATCATCCTCTGCATGAAATGCCCATATTGGCTTGCTCGCTAAAATTCCCGCCTTGCTCGGATCTGCACCCCCAGCAATAGGAATCATCGCTGCAAACAAACGAGGATATGTGATGTTCAACTGGTACGTGCCAAATCCACCTTGTGATAAACCCGTCGCATAAATTCTTTTCTGATCAATCTGATAAGAAGTTAACACATGCTGAAGGACATCATAAGCTTTGTGTAAATCTGGTGAAAATTGAAACACATTCGTCAGATCAATTTCATTTTGCACATTTCTTGTTAATGCAAAGCCTCCATCGACAGCATTTCGCGCCTGAGGTGCAAGTACATACGAAGGATGTTTCTTTTGAACTTCAGGAGAAGCCCATAAAACTGCACCATCATTCGCAAGTAACTGCTTTTGATTGTCTGTTCCCCTCTCCCCGCCTCCATGTAAGAAGAGGACTAAAGGATAGGCTTTACCCCTCTTATGATTTTTCGGAATGTACAACCGATAAGGCATTCCTTGATATTCAAAAGATAAAAAAGATGATGCGATATCCTCTCGTGTGACAAAACGATAATTGTACGTAGACGTAGCAAGTCGATGCCTATTTTTGTAAACGCTTACTTTTAAAGTCGTATCAGTTTCGATATGAATGGGCTTTTTGTATAACTGACTTTGAGTTGTCGGCTGGCTGCCATCTGTTGTGTAATAAAGAGAAGCTTTTTGAACGTGAGAATGCAGAGCTACCTCTTGTGAACGATAATATTGACCAGACGGGACTGAAGCAGTTGACGCAGCAGATGACGTATGATTTCGGGCAGAAGAAACGAAAGGAAAAAGAAAACTCATAGAAAACAGGACAATAATAAAGGTGATCAGGCATTTCTTGGTTGTATGGTTCATATCGTTCCTCCTGTACATGCTCAGATGAAATTTTTATTTATTATTGATCATGACAATACAAATGTCAACGCTTTCATTTAAATTTCTGAATCATCTTATTGAATAAAAAAAGCGTACCCGCTTCCGAGTACACTCTTTTATCCATACATGAACGCCTATTTTTGCTGATCGGACTCTTTCGCCATTTTTCGAATAAAGGCTTCAATGGATTCAACAAATAAAGCATATTCTTTCATTTGTTTATACGTATCTGACAGCTTCTCTTTCACTTCTTCCTGCTCTAAAGAAGGTTCACCGAGAATAGATTGAACTTGAATGAGCAATTCTTTATATTCTTCACGTTTATCTTCAACATGATCTGCCATTGTCTCCAAGCGTTTTCTAGTCGTCGGCTGCTGTTTTGAATTCAAGTAAACAACCCCTTTTTTTGTCCTACCGCATTTGGATAAACGTCAGCCTCAGCTGTATATATTTTAAAATGATACCATAATTCCACCTGTTATCATATATGTAAAACGTCATCAAACCGCTTTAGGCCAACCTTGTATATACATGCTATAGGATCTAAGATACAGGCTGATCTCACTAGAAAAAAGCAGATCATTGATCTGCTTCTCTTTGTAAATGCCATGTCTTCAGTTTCAGCTTTGTTTCATTTCTGCCACTGATGGAGATCGATTTATTTCCCGGGGAAGGAAAGTAACGTGCAGTAAAAACTTCTCGGCCTCCGTTTACAAAAATCTCAATTGACGATGAGTCGATAAAGATATGAAGGTCGTGTAATTCCTCTATGACTGCTTCACGAACTTCCTTTGATCGATCTTCAAATCGATCCCGCTCTAATGTCAGCTTCCCTTCCTCTTTATCATAGATAATGCGTGCTGCTGCACGGATACAGCATTCAAACCCTTTTTGTGTGTCAATTTGATCAATGAATACCTCTGCGCTCGTAATATCCTCTACAGGGATGGAATGAACAGAACGTTTAATATGAAAAACATGCTCTTGTTCATTGGTTCGCATGGATTGAAGTTCACTTACTGGTTTTTGAATCAGATGTCCGTCCTCATCTAAACGGAGCTCTCTCGGGATCGTGAGGCAGTGTATCCATTGATAAGAAATGGTCGGATGATGTTCTTCTCCTTGATCAGGCACCCCCATCCACCCGATTAAAAGTCGTCTGCCTGATTCGTCTAGAAAGGTTTGCTGCGCATAGAAGTCAAAGCCGCGGTCCAGCTCCTCAAACGCTCCGTGTGTATATTGATAGGAATGATTATCAAATGTGCCAACAAAATAGCCTGATTGATGTGTGTTGTGATATTTTAAGCCATCCGGCTCTAGCCCTTGCGGTGACACAATCAATACATCCCGGCCGTCTAATTCAAACAGGTCTGGACATTCCCACATATAGCCGAAATTGTCTAAACCATTCTTTCCGTTGCCTGCAATCGTGCCTTGAAACGTCCAATTATCTAACGTATCAGAGGTAAATAAGACAAGGTGTCCCTTCAGGTCTAAGCTTTGTGCACCAAGGACCATGTACCACCGGCCATTTCGCTTCCATACCTTTGGATCTCGAAAATGAGCAGTGAACCCTTCCGGCAGTGTTGCCACGACACCTTTTTTCTGAAAGTGAATACCATCTTCCGAAACAGCTAAACATTGATACGTCTCACGGTTCCCTTGTTCATCCCGAACGTTTCCAGTGTACATCACATGCATCTGTCCATCGTCTATAAATGCACTGCCAGAATAACAGCCGTTTTGATCAAACCAATCACTTGGGGCAAGAGCGGCTTCTTCGTGCTGCCAATTGACTAGATCTGTCGATGTATAATGCCCCCAGAATTTTGCACCATGCCCCGTTTTGAATGGCTGCCACTGATAAAAGACGTGGTAAATTCCTTTCCACTGAATCAGCCCATTCGGATCATTTAAAAGACCGACTGGCGGCATCAAATGAAAATGCTGCCGGTACACATCCTTTTTGACCAAATGCTCATAGTTTCGAATACGGTCTGCTATCTTTTGACGAAGTGCTGCGTCAGTAGTTGTCATGACTGTGACCACTCCTTGATTATTTTTCGACTTCTTTTATTTTAAAAATGATAGTGAGAATAAATGAAACAGAAACAGCGATTAACATACCAATCACATAATTGACCACATTCTGAACACCGAATGGTGCTGCAATCGCAATCATCGGAATGCCTGTTAAACCATAAGCATTGGCTGCTACCTTCGTGAAAACTACAAATGCCCCGCCCAATGCTCCTCCAATCATCGCCGCAATAAATGGTTGACGATAGCGGAGGTTTACACCGAATATAACAGGCTCAGTAATTCCTAAAAAAGCAGAGAAGGCAGCAGGAAGGGCAATTTCTTTTGTTTTTGCACGCTTGGCTAAGAAAAAAACAGCCAATCCTGCCCCGCCTTGAGCGACATTGGACATTGCCCAGATTGGCAGCAAATAGTTACGCCCAATATCATTCAGCAATCCTGCCTCAATCGCATGGAAGCTATGGTGAACCCCTGTGAGCACAATTAAAGAGTAAGCACCGCCGAAAATGAGTCCTGCTAAGAACCCTGCATGGTCATAAATAAATGTCAGTGCATTCGAAATGCCTGTACCAAGCATTCTTCCAAGCGGTCCAACTGCAATAAATGTCACAAAACCAGTGACAATCACCGTCACAAATGGGGTCACAAGTAAATCAATACTGTTCGGAACGACTTTTCTTAAATTCTTCTCAACAAGGCACATGATATATACGGTCAATAACACTGGAATAACCGTCCCTTGGTAACCAAGAAGAGCAATATCAATATTGAATAAATGCATATATTCAGGTTTTGCTTCCGTCAATCCCCACGGATTAAGCAGATTCGGGTGAATCATAATTCCCCCTATGACAGCCCCTAAATACGGATTTCCGCCAAACTCTTTCGCTGCACTGACCCCAATTAAAATCGGCAAAATGATAAAGGCTGCACTTGAGAACATATCAAGCATTTGGAAGATCGCAGAGCTTGGATCAGCCCATTTGAAGGCTTTCATCATACCTAAGAGACCCATTAACAAACCGCTTGCCACAATTGCTGGAATGATCGGTACAAAAATATTCGATAACGTCTTTGCAAAACGCGCAAGTGGATTCATTTTTTGTTTCACTGCTTCATCATGGCTGACAGGCTTTTGTTTCTCGTCGCCAGTCTCAAGACCAGTCTCACGAGCAAATGGTTCATATACTTTGTTGACAGATCCCGTTCCAAAAATGACTTGAAATTGTCCTGAACTTGAGAAAGCCCCTTTTACACCTTCAAGTTCTTCAATGGCCTCTTTGTCAATCAAATCCTCATTTTTCACCACCAATCTGAGTCTTGTTGCACAATGCGTAGCACTGATGACATTTTCTTTGCCACCTAACAGTTTTGTTAATTCTTTGGCTGTTTTTTGATAATCCATGAAGTTTCCTCCTTTTTTAAAGCAAAAAAGACCTAAAATTCACCAACGAGTAAAGGACATACACGTCCCCTCGTTACGCAAATTTTAGGTCTTGCCTGCCTGACAGTCACAATCCCGCGGTATCAAATTTTGATGACGCTTTCATCATAGTATAAGACTGTGACATGCGTCAACCTCTTTTTTCAAATCCAATGACCCATATACACTAATAAGAGTAGTGTGCATAAAAAAAGCCTGCATGCAGGCACATCATTTTAAACCAATTCGGCTTCCTGCAGACGCTGGACATGCAGCGTGATGTAGCCGATCTCCGATTCAGGGAGATGAAGTCCATATTCATCTTTTAACAAATCAGCAAGTCCAAGTGCACACCGGTACGCTGTATCATACTTTGTTTGGATAAAAATCAGCATGTCTTCGTCCATGATTTGAAATGCCTCATTTGATTCCAACCTGCCTAATGCATACCTCAAATGTGTCACAAGCCGCTGATAGGAAATACTATCCTCATCAATTGAATGCTGAAAATATCTTTCAATATGCTCGATCATTTCTTTAATCATCGTTGTATATTTCACGGTCTTTTTCATGGACTCCGTATTCATTTTGGCCGTATGAATATGAAGTGCCACATATCCTGCCTCATCGTCCGGCAGTTCAACCCCAAGCCGCTCCTTTACATAACGAATGGCATACTTTCCAATCTCATATTCCTGCTTATATAAGACTTTGATCTCACCAAGCAATTTATTATATAACACAATGCCTTTTTGAAGGCGTTCAATGGCGAAGGACAAATGATCAGTCAGTGATATGTGAATGTGATCACTGAGCGGCATCATGAGTTTCCCCTCTGCATAACTGATGATATGCTCTGCCACCTCAATATGCGCTTCTGGCAATGTGGCAAGAATTTGTTTGAATTTCTCATTTTCTTCACGCACAACAAAGATTTTCTCTATTTTTTGAAGAGGAACGACGTCATTTTTCCCCTTCTGAAAAGCAATTCCGGGTCCCATCACAATTTTCTCCTGATCGCCCTCCTTCACAATCACTGCGTTGTTATTCAATATTTTATATATCTTCAAGGGGTATCCTCTCCCAGCAGATAACATTTCTTATGTGGGATTTTACCCTGTTTCACTTTTTCTGTAAAGGTAAGAGCGGACCAGCACGCGCCTCTCGCATCGTCTTCTCTTCAAGCATCATCAGACTTTGAGTAAACCGCTTCTCTATCCTGCGTTTCTTCTTATGTTCTTCTGCCAGTTTCTCCAGCTCTCTCTCTTTCACTACTTCAAAGAATCCGGCATCCGCCGCGGCCGCCTGAAACGCTTGCTGTTTCATCATCACACCAGGGTTCACAAGCACATTCATCATAAAACCAAACCATACGCTCAACCAGCTTTTTAATTTCTTCACTGAACATCCCTCCGCTTTTCTTAGAATCTAGCAGCTCTAGCAAAACAACTGCTCCTATCATATCCCGGGAAAAAAGAGAGGTTTGTCACAATCTGGGTGAAAAAACCAACTAGTTTTCAGAAGTTTTGTTGAAAAGTGCAGAAGATCATCATGTGCCTGGATGGTTCAATGAAAATTTTATGCACACGCTATCCCAAAGATAAGCACACCTTATCAACAGGGTTTATCCACATATCAACACCCCCTTACTAGATTTTGTGTATGTAAATTTTTTATTTTCCATATATGTATCTGAATAATTGAGTTATCAACAGACATTTGTGAATAAGTGCGACTTTATAAACAAAATAGTTCTTTATAACTATGTAAAATAAGACCATTTTAGTAAAGGAATTGTTTTCAACGTATTGAATACTTAATAACGGGCAGTGAATCTTTCCTATTTATCCACAAAAAGAAAGGCTATCTCCCTAAAAACACAGCTAGAAAGGGGAAAATAAATGAAAAAGGTAATATCTCGTTCTTCTGTTCTATTGTTCTCCACTATTTTTATTTTATCCACATTCTTTACCGGTCAACAGGCTGCTGCTGCTCCATCTAACAAAAAGATGGAACTAGAAAAAGCAGAAATCTTCGGTGAAATCAATGTCAACTCGAAAAAACAAACCACTGTCATTGTTGAATTAAAGGAAAAATCCTTAGTTGAAGCCGAGCAAGAAGGCGAATCACAAACAAAGGCCTCCCTCAAAAAATCTCGAACAAAAGTAAAGAACGCAGCACTCAAAGAGGTAGATAAAGCGAGTGTTCGTCAAGAATATGAAAAAGTTTTCTCTGGTTTCTCTATGAAACTTCCTGCAAACGAAATCCCGAAGCTGCTCGCAGTGGATGGAGTAAAAGCCGTTTATCCGGATGTTACATATAAAACCGATGAAGTGAAAAAAGAAAGCATCCAGCTTCCAAACGAAGATGTCTCCCCGCTTATGGATAAAAGCGCTCCATTTATCGGTGCACCAAAAGCATGGGATGCCGGCTATTCTGGAAAAGGGGTCAAAGTCGCAGTCATTGATACTGGAGTAGACTATACCCACCCTGATTTAAAAGGAAACTTCGGTTTATACAAAGGCTATGATTTTGTTGATAATGATTATTCTCCGCAAGAGACACCTAAAGGAGATCCTAGAGGCGAATCCACAGATCACGGCACACACGTTGCAGGAACGATTGCGGCAAATGGACAAATTAAGGGGGTCGCAAAGGATGCCACGCTTCTTGCATACCGTGTACTTGGACCAGGTGGATCTGGAACAACTGAGAACGTTCTTGCAGGCATCGACCGGGCTGTTACTGACGGAGCAGATGTCATGAACCTCTCTCTTGGAAACAGTGTCAATAACCCTGATTATGCAACGAGCATTGCACTTGATTGGGCCATGTCTGAAGGCGTTGTCGCTGTGACTTCGAATGGAAACAGCGGTCCGAACAGCTGGACAGTCGGTTCTCCCGGCACGTCAAGAGAGGCCATTTCTGTCGGAGCAACTCAGCTTCCGTACAGCCTTTACAATGTGAAATTCCCGAACTATTCTACTGCAAAAGTCATGGGCTACTACCAAGAGAGTGATTTAAAAGCGCTTGACCAAAAACAAGTCACACTCGTCCAAGCAGGAATCGGTGACGAAAAGGCGTTTGAAGACATCGATGTTAAAGGAAAGGTGGCCGTAATTGAACGTGGTGCCATTGCTTTTGTGGATAAAGTGGACAATGCAAAAGCCGCTGGTGCAATCGGCGTTGTGATGTATAACAATACCGATGGAGAAATCCCAGTCGACGTACCAGGACTCGCACTTCCTACGATTAAGCTGTCAAAAGCTGAAGGAACAGCGCTTATTAAAGCCATTGAGGCTGGAAACGATACAACGGCTTTCTCCATTCAATTTGTCAAGGAACTTAGTGAGCAAGTCGCTGACTTCTCATCCCGCGGACCGGTTGTGGATACGTGGATGATTAAGCCTGATCTATCAGCACCTGGCGTCAGCATTGTGAGTACGATCCCAACGCATGATCCTTCTCAGCCTTACGGATATGGCTCTAAGCAAGGAACAAGTATGGCATCTCCACATGTGGCAGGAGTTGCAGCGATCATCAAACAAGCAAAACCATCGTACTCAACTGAACAAATCAAAGCATTGCTGATGAATACAGCAGAAAAACTGTTTGACGCAAATGGCAGCCCATTCCCTCATAACACACAAGGAACAGGCAGCGTTCGAATCATGGAATCACTTCAGGCGTCTTCTATCGTTTCTGATGCGAGCTATTCTTACGGCACTTTCTTAAAGGAAAAAGGCGTTCAAATCAAAACGAAAAAATTTAAGGTAGAAAACCTTTCAAAAGCACCGAAAACGTATACCATTGATTACAAATTCAATGGCAGCGGCATTAGTACAAACGGAACGAAAAAAATCACCGTCAAAGGGAATTCCACTGGATCCTTTACTTCCGCAGTACAGGTGAATTACGGAAAAACCAAAAAAGGGACGTACCAAGGCAGCATAACCCTTCGCGAAAATGGCAGAAAGATCACAGAAATCCCTACCCTATTGATTGTGAAAGAGCCTGATTATCCGCGCGTCACTTCTGTTTCCGTAGAGCCGGACAATCGTGCTGGAAGCTATGTCATTAGCAGCTACCTGCCTGGCGGTGCTGAGAACCTTGCATTCCTTGTCTTCTCGACCGATGGAGAGTATTTAGGTGAAGCTGGTGTTTATCAACATGTTGATAAAGGAGAACACCGCGTAAAATGGAATGGCACAATCAATCAAGGCCAGAAGCTTGAAGCTGGTGAGTATACAATGCTTGCGTATGCAAGCTTGAAAGGAAAATCAGATACCGTACAAACGAAGGAAGCTTTCGAAATTTACCCTGAATAAATGTGAATCACAAGAAAAGCCTTGTATGAGCGGATAAGCTCATCAAGGCTTTTCGAACATATATGGAGGAAAGAGAAACTCATGTTGATATTGCTATGGATCGTTTCTTTTTTTACTGCTTTTTTTCTGACGATCACCTTGGTTTATTTTCTAACCTTTTTACACACGAAGCAGCCTCGTCCTTTTCATCAAGCATGCGAGCTGTCTGTTTATACTTCCTGTATCTACCCGCTCAGCCTGCTCGTGTCAGCCGCCTTCTTCCTCACCATGATACTCCTTTTCCCCTTGTACTGGCTCCGCAGGCGATAAATATACATACGTTATGCATCAAAGGCTTCTTTTAATAAACGATACGATGTGAGCCGGTCTTGCATGTGATGTGTGATGGTCACAGCGATCAATTCATCTGTCCGATAAGCCTTCGCGAGTGCGGTCAGCTGCTCTTTCACAGATGCTGGCGTTCCAACGACCATCCTTTGACGATTAGCAGCCACTCGTTTTTGTTCATATGGACTGTAGGAATACGACTGTGCCTCTTCATATGAAGGAAAGCCTTCAAGATTCAGCCCTTGTTCATTGGCAAGTAAAGATAAATCTAAGCTGACAGCCAGTTTTTCTGCCTGCTCCTCTGTTTCGGCACATAAAACAAAGACTGCCAGACTGACACGCGGCTTTTCACCGAATACTGAAGGTTCAAATCGGTTGATATATTGCTCCACAGAGTCTTCTCCGCCTTCACCATTAATAAAAAGCGCAAACGTGTAGCCTGCACCTGCTTTCGCCGCAAGCCTTGCACTCCCTCCAGAAGAACCAAGCATCCATACTTCTGGCGCGGTCTCTACCTTCGGAGAAGCAGTCAAATGAGGCAGCGGGTAAAATTCATCCGCTAGATCATGTAAATAGACCTTCAATTCCTCTACCTGCTCAGGATACTGGTCGCCTAGACGCTTTCGCTCACCATGATGAAGGGCAATGGAAGAAATGGGCATACCACCAGGGGCACGTCCAATCCCAAGATCGATTCTGCCGGGAGCCAGCGCTTCGAGAACCCTGAAGTTCTCTGCTACTTTATAGGCACTGTAGTGGGGAAGCATGACGCCGCCAGAGCCAATGCGGATGTGCGACGTAACAGCTGATAAATGCCCGAGGAGCACCTCTGGACTCGATCCTGCAAGCCGGTTTGAAAAATGGTGCTCTGATACCCAAAAACGGTGATAGCCCCACTTTTCCGCCTGCTTCGCCAGTTCAACCGTCTGCTTCAGTGCTTCAGCAGGTGTTGCGTCTCCAATCAAAGGAGATTGATCCAGTATACTTAATTTCATCATGCTGCACCTCTTACAGAAATCCCCCTCTCTTAAATGGAAAGGGGGATTTCTTATTTATTTTCGATTAAAGCCCTTCTCTTTCACAAATTCTCCAAGGAAGGCACGCTTTGGCTGACTAAAGCCTCTCAGCATCTGCTCAGACCAAGTATCTTTTCTATCGCCATTTGTTCGTTCTTCATAATATGCCGAAATACGATCGTCGTATTCTTTTAAATAACGATCCACATGCGCTTCATCTTGCTGATATGAATTTTCATGATAGATGAGTTCAACAGGCAGCCGTTCCTTTTGTGACGACTGATTAGCTGGATGGCCAACAGCCAGACCGAATAACGGCAGCACATAAGATGGCGTTTCAAGCACTTCAGAGACTTCTCTCAGCTGATTACGCAGTCCGCCAATATAGCAGATCCCAAGTCCCATTGATTCTGCAGCAACACTGATATTTTGTGCAGCCAATGCCGCATCGATGACGCTAATGAGAAAGGCTTCCGTGTTCTCAAACGCCTCCTGATGATTCTTCCCTGCTCTTTTTGCAATATGATCATGGCGTTTCAAGTCTGCACAGAAGACAAAGAAATGCCCATTCTTCTCAACGTAAGGCTGATTCCCAGCCAGTTCAGCAAGCTTGGCCTTCTTCTCCTGATCTGTCACCCCAATAATACTATACGCCTGTACATAGCTTGATGTCGAAGCAGCCTGTGCACTTTTGATCAGTGTCAACACCTCTTCTTCTGTCAAACGCTCGTCTGTAAACGAACGGATGGATCGATGATTTAATATGGTTTCTATCGTTTTGTTCAATTCGAAGACCTCCTTCACTTCTTCTATCATAAGGCAAAGACATAGGGCTTTTCAAAAATGAAAACTCGCATAAAAAAAGACAGCCTATACTTAGACTGCCCTTACCCGTTTTATTTAAATAAATAACTTTGATATTTCGTTAATTGAACGCTTGCGTTATAGGCGATCCCGAATCCAATGAGAACGGACAAGACAGAGCTTCCTCCAAAGCTGATAAATAAGAGTGGAATCCCTGTTACAGGCATCACGCCTATGTTCATGCCAATGTTCTGGAACGTATGGATTACAATCAATGCTGTATATCCTACGCAGAAGAATGACGCAAATCGGCTATAAGGATGGATACGGTCAATCAGTACGACAAGCCGGTAAATCAAGAAGAAGAACATGATCACAACAAACGCACAGCCAATAAAGCCAAAGGCTTCACCTATAATGGAGAAAATCATATCCGTTTGTGCTTCAGGAACGTAGACCTTTAAGTTTTTAATGCCATTCCCAAAAATTTGCCCTGCACCAATGGCCATAATCGCCTGCTCTACTTGATATTTATCAGATCCAGATGCATCCTGCGTCTGTGCTTGGTTGGCTGTCGAAGAACTATCAGGCAGCCAAGCGGTAATCCGGTTGATCTGGTACTGCTGGATGCCTATTGTTTTCGCAAAATCAGGGAATAAGATAATCACAGCTAAAACAGAAGCAACTAAAAGCACAACCACTGAACCGATGAGAGAGATCAGTTTCCAATTGATCCCTGATAAAAACACCATCACCACAACAATAAACATACAAACAGCCGCAGTCCCTGCATCCTGCAAGAAGATCAGTCCAACTGGTACAGCTGCCACCCCGGCAATTTTTAATAGAAGGAAAATATCATCCTCTAATGTCCGCTTTCCTCTAGGTGTAGACTTTCCAATGACAGATGCAAGCATCATAATCAAACCAATTTTCATGAACTCTGAAGGCTGAAATGTCCCTATTCCAGGTAACACAAACCAGCTTTTTGCACCATTTTTGATTGGAGCAAAATCATGACCTCCGATTTGTGCAGGAGCAACCTTCAGAAAAAGTAACAGCAGGATGCCGCCTATAAAAATATAGAGACTTAGCTTCTCTAATTGCTCCAAATCAAAGTAATTTATGGCAACAATACATATAACTCCGACCATGTAGTAAATAATCTGTCTGGTCCATGCATTAGATCCGTACTGCCCAAATTGACCCGCAGCATAAATCGCAATGACACTGATGGCAAAGAAGGCTAAAAATATAAAAATCAAATCTCCTTGATAGTAAGGAGATGTATTCTGCTTGTTCATGAACTAACCACCCTTATTACAAAACATAAAAGCCCTTATTTATATTAGATTGAAATTTTCACAAAATCAACTCACCTTAAATATGACGGAAGATACATCCGAAAGGTTCCATTCAATTTTCAAAAAATGAAATACTTTTCATCCTAACAATAGGAAAAAATCCCTCTATACACTTTTCATTCAATCGATCTCAAGTCCTTTAAAAAGTTTATTTTACAGATTTTAAGGGGAAAATTCAATGACCTATGTGGCGATATGACAAGTAAACATCAGATGAGATAAGCTGCACTGAGGAATAAAACCATTTTGTATGGAATAAGGCCCATTTTCCAATTATTACGTTTACTTCAAAGTCAATTGTGGTATAATACTTGTAACAAAATGTTCACAATATCTCCTAAAAACAGACACAATTGCATCCTGACCTCTCATTTGATTTGAACATCAACTTACAAAGGAGTTGGATACGATGGATATGTTCTTTGCGTACCTATGTATAGCAACGGCTACACCCCTGTTTTTATGGCTGGAAAACAGAAAGATTGCATTAGCATCTATTCCACCCATTATGATTATGTGGATTTTCTTTGGTCTTTACATGACAAGCAGTTTATCTCCAGCAGGACATACCTTCATGATCGCATTCTTTGCCATTAACGTGATTTTGGCTCACATTGCAGCGTTCCTCATCTACGGACTTCCATTCATTCGCAAAAGATTCAGCAGCAGATAGATATCGCCCAACTATTGGAAGCGTTATCACCATCATGATAAAAACCACTCACCTTCAAGAGATGAGTGGTTTTTTTATTATTTCTCTGAATGCTCAGACTGCTTTGGCGCAGACGGTGAATAACCGTCTTTACTGTTCTCTCCGTGGCTGTAGTGAGCCGCAAAGATCCAAACAGATCCGATGACGAAGATAATCGCACAGAACAGACCAAACAAAGTATTTCCGACTTGAACAGTTCCGTTCTCGCTCTCTGTCATGTGCATAAACATGAACAGCTGCAAGAATGCTTGAATGAACGCAAAACCAAAGATAATCCATAGTTTTGCGGAACTGCCAATTTCAGCTCCAATCGCAATCCAGAATGCTAAGACTGTCAGCACAATGGATAGGATAAAGCCAACTACGTGTTTCCAAGGGAAGTGTTCGTGCTCTGCTGAGGAATGTGTTTTTCCAGCCATATCACAAAAGCCCCCCTAATCCGATCAAGTAAACAGCTGTGAAGATGAAAATCCATACAACATCAAGGAAATGCCAGTATAGACTTGAGATGAAAATCTTCGCTGCTGTTTGTGGAGTTAATCCACGCTTTTTAATTTGGAACAAGATCCCGGTAATCCAGAAGATACCGATCGATACGTGTAATCCGTGAGTTCCTAAAAGTACAAAGAATGCAGACCAATACGCACTTGTATGGATGCTCGCACCTTCATGTACATAATGGAAGAACTCGAAAAGCTCAAATCCAACGAAGCCTGCACCTAGAAGCAGTGTGAGAATCGTCCAAATGACAACCCCTTTTGTACTTCCACGGCGCATTTCATGAACAGCAATCCCGCATGTAAATGAACTAACCAATAGCAGGAATGTCATGATCAATACAAGCTTCATATCAAACAGCTCAGCTGGTAAAACGCCGCCAGCTGTTCTGCCATGTAGAACAAAGTAGGTCGCAAAAAGTGTTGAGAATAACACGATTTCCGCGCCAAGGAATATCCAGAAACCAAGGATGTTTAAACGTCCGGTTTCAGAGCGATATTCAAGCGGTGCATTTGCATAGCTGCTATCATTATGTCCCATTACTTCTGCGCCTCCTTATTCTTTTTCTCTGTTTCAATGACTTCTTCAACAGGAATATAGTAGCCATCGTCATATTCGAATGAACGTAAAATCATCGTTGCGAATACACCGATTAAGCCAATAACGCCAATCCAGTACCATTCAAATACAAGACCGAATGCACCAAGTCCAAAGAATGCAGACATGATCAGCGGTCTGCCTGAATTGTGCGGCATGTGAATTTTCTTGAATTCTTTTTCAGGATGAACGTCCACATTGTTTTGCTTCCAATGATGGAATGCATCTGGTGTTGTCACTTCTGGAAGTGCTGCAAAGTTATAATGCGGCGGAATTGCAGAAGATGTCGCCCAGTCAAGTGTACGTCCTTCTCCCCAGCTGTCTCCAGACACTTCACGTTTTGAATGTCTCCAGCTGTAGTAAATGTTGTAGCAAAGGATGATGAATCCGATACCCATCATAAATGCACCAATTGTTGAAATAAAGTTGAGTGCAGTCCAGCCATCTTCTGGTCCATACGTATAGATACGTCTTGGCATTCCTTGCAGTCCTAGGAAGTACTGCGGGAAGAAACAGATGTTAAATCCGATCATGAATACCCAGAAGAACCATTTGCCGATTCTTTCGTTTAACTTGTAACCAAACATTTTTGGATACCAGAAAACAAGACCAGCAAAACAAGCAAATACAGTACCTGCGATTAATACATAGTGGAAGTGGGATACAAGGAAGTACGTGTTATGGTACTGGTAATCCGCAGCTGCCATCGCAAGCATAACCCCAGTTACACCACCGATTACGAAGTTCGGGATGAAACCAAGTGCCCAAAGCATTGGTGATGTAAAGCTGATACGGCCTCGATACATCGTAAAGAGCCAGTTAAAGATTTTCACACCTGTTGGTACAGAAATCGCCATTGTTGTAATCGAGAAGAATGAGTTAACCGCTGCACTGTTCCCCATTGTAAAGAAGTGGTGAACCCACACAAGGAAACTAAGAACAGAGATTGCCACAATTGATACAACCATCGCTTTGTAACCAAACAACTGCTTTCTTGAGAACGTCGCAAAAATTTCTGAGAAAATACCGAAAGCCGGCAGGATAACAATATATACCTCAGGATGTCCCCAAATCCAGAATAGGTTCGCCCAAAGCATCGGCATACCGCCTGCTTCGAGTGTAAAGAATGCAGAACCGAATAAACGATCAAATGTCATAAGTGCTAAAGCAACTGTTAGTACAGGGAATGCAAAAACGATGATGACAGACGTAATCAATGTTGTCCATGTAAACATTGGCATACGCATAAGTGTCATACCTTTTGTACGCATTTTTAAGATGGTCACCATGAAGTTAATACCTGTCATAAGTGTACCAATACCTGCAATTTGGAGCCCGAGCAAGTAGTAGTTCTGTCCAGGTCCTGGTGAGAAATCATTTCCGGCGAGCGGCATGTAACTCGTCCAGCCTGCACTTGGTGATCCTCCAATAACGAAGGAAATGTTGAACAGCATTGCTCCGACCATGAATGTCCAGAAGCTAAGGTTGTTCAAATAAGGGAATGCAACGTCACGTGCACCAATTTGAAGAGGAACAACGACGTTGATTAAACCAATTAAAAATGGCATCGCCATGAATAGAATCATGATCGTACCATGCGTTGTAAAGATTTCATTATAGTGGTTTGAATCTAAAAACGTATTATTAGGAAGCGCCAGCTGCGCGCGCATCATCAGTCCGTCTACCCCACCGCGGAAGAACATAATCACAGCAGCAAGGATATACATGATTCCAAGCTTTTTATGATCAACTGATGTCAGCCATTCTTTCCAGAGCCATTTCCACTTTTTAAAGTAGGTTAAAACAAACACGATGGCAATGGAGGTAAGAGCGATAGAAATTTGCGCACCAAGAATTAATGGGTCTCCAGTTACAAAAAACTCATCCCATTTTAAATGCATAACGGCCTCCTCCTTTCCTTAGTCAGTTTATTCTGTTTCTAATTTTCTTTTATAGTTCTTCACATTCTCGAAAGGATCTGTCTTGGAATGCGGAGAAACTGCTTGATAACCTAAACGTTTGCGTGCTTGGAGTGCATATTCAGAATCCTCTCCATGCTTTGCAAAGGATAAATGTGTTGATGAGAATGTCTGCACATCTGCAGCATCAGGAAGCATCAAGTAGTCATACGTTTTCTTCGTTAACTTTGGTGCTTCTTTCTTCGTTTTGTTTACCCATTTATCATAGTCAGACTGCGTCATCGCATTGACTTTGAATTTTTGCTGAGCAAAGCCCTCGCCTGTGAAGTTGGCGTTTCTTCCTTGGTATGTGCCTACTTCATCAGCTTGAAGATATTGTTCCATTTCCATTCCAGCCATCGCATACTTCTCCCCGCCTAGCTGAGGAATCCATAGTGATGCCATTGTATCAGCGGAAGTGATTTTGAATAAAACCGGCTGATCTTTTGGAATGTTTAAGTAGTTCACTGTCTCAATATTTTCCTCTGGATAGCTAAAGATCCATTTCCAATCAACAGCTGTCGCATAAACGACAAGTGGATCTTTATGGCTTGTTGCTTGAGGTGCCTCTTCCAAAGAGTAAATTGTTTTTACAGTTGGAATCGAAAGAGCAGCAACGATTAATATTGGGATCACTGTCCAGACAACTTCTAGAAGCGTATTCCCGTGTATTTCTGGGTTATAAGAGGCGTTTCCAACGTCCTTACGCTCACGGTATTTAACCAAAATGATGGTAAACAGTACAAATACCGCACCAACGATAAAGAGCATGAATCCGATAGATAAAAGGATTAAGTCTTTTTGTTGTGCTGCGACTGGTCCTTTAGGATCTAAAACAGCGATATTGCTGCAACCTCCTAATACAAAAACACTCACGAGCATCGCTAATAAAAGCATAGGTTTAATGGCTCTGAACAAGAAGATCACCATCCTTCCTTAAATAATGTATAAATTGCTGAATAATTGTGAAAAGCCATCTGCCTTCGAAAACTTTTCTTCCCTTTGTAATGCTATCAAAATCTGTTAGAGTTAGCTTCCCTTTTTTCAAAAGTTCATTTATTTTTCAACAGATTTCTTTTAAAATGTCATAAATTCGACATAAATTTATATTATTGCACACACAATAAATTTCTAGGATTTTGAAAAGTTGAGAGTTGAAGGCAAAGGACAAACAATCAAGAACTTTGTCAAATTTAGGTTTACCACAATAAAAAAGTTTGGTCAAATTTCAACTTAACTTAATGAAATTTTATCTAGGTAAACAATTTCAAAATAGGTATCCCCACATTTAACAAAAACCTTACTTATTTTAACGCAAGTTAACAAGAA
This sequence comes from Bacillus sp. FSL M8-0350, assembly GCF_038593345.1. Taxonomy (NCBI): domain Bacteria; kingdom Bacillati; phylum Bacillota; class Bacilli; order Caryophanales; family Bacillaceae; genus Bacillus; species Bacillus sp. FSL M8-0350. The sequence goes on from NZ_CP151985.1 coordinate 3,570,752, forward strand.
AAGAAAGTATCGATCCTCTGACTATGCGCGTTAAGAATTGACAATTATGATGAATATGTGGAATCCCGCCAAATGACTTCCAGCAAAAAACCGGCTCAGCGCCGGCACTCTGCAGTTATTCCTCTCTCACTAAAATATCAGGGCGTCTATAGATGTCCCCTTCATGTTCAACATCAATGTATGTCCACTTGCCTGTATAGGTTAAAAAGCGGTTCCCCTCTTTCTCTACGACCATCGTATCCTCTGATTTCAATCCAGGCAATGAAGGATTCCAAGTAAAGACTTGATGCAGCTGAATTTCTTCCTTCGATGAGGGAACTGCAATGATTTCTCTAGATACAAAGCCCGTCTTTCCCCCTTGATGAAGCTTTTTCCAGCTATCAGGGAAGCCCTCTTTTTCATACTGAGCAATACCTGCTTTCAATACATCTCCCAATGTCTTACCAGGGCGCGTGGCAGCATTCATGACCGTGTCAATTCTTGCAAGCCGCTCTTTGTTCTCTTCAAGCTCCTTTGGAAGCTGACCGAAGTAAACAGACCTTGTGACATTCGCCACGAGTCCATGCCGTTCAGCGCAAAGAACAACAAGCGCATGCTTTTGAAGTTTTTTGTCTGTCGGAATTGGATGACGGTATTGATGAATCCGGTCATCTGTTGCTACAAGCAGCACTTCAATCGTCATTCCCTGCGCGATCGCTTTTTGAGCCGCAAGCGAAGCGATTTCGTGCTCCGTCTGTCCTGGAACGATTTCTTTACAAACACTCTCTACAATGACCGCTGTTTCATGACAAAGCGTTTCACATTGGCGGAGCTGTGATGCAGAAAGAATGGATCGAACTTGCGACAAATCCGGCTCGATCCATTCGAATCCATCCATTTGAATGTCTGACCCGATCCGTTTGTCTTTTGTGAGTGTTTGAATGTGTGCCGTATCATCCTCAAACCAATCCATCGTCACCACTTGAAAGGGGTGATCGATATACGCCATCTCTTCTTCAATGATCCGCTTTTCTTCCATTTGATTCACTATGAGGACGATGTCGTCTTTTAACACAAGCAGCTTGCACACGCCCTCTGGTGTATTTAACACGATGTGATTTCTTCTCCCTCCTGTCAGCCAGGAGAAGTTATTACGCTTTTGAATCAAGACACCGTCGAGCTGTTTTTCTTCCATTAATGTTCTTACTTGTTCAATCATCTAATCACCTGCCTATATGAGTGTATGAATGAAACGTTTAAAAGCTGTTTTCCCTTGCTCGGTTCTTTTAAACACACCCGCCTGTGAGAGAATACGAGAAAAAATCATACCGACTTCTTTTTGTAAAATAGTTTCTGTATTGTCCTCTGTAAAGGTATTCTCTTCAAGCAGACGCTTTGCCCATGTTTCGTGTTTCGTGATAGCAGGGCGGGCTTTGATTTCTTCAAGGGGGTTTTTGGATAATAGCACTTCTTTTAATTGACTTAATTCCTCTGCTAATCTACCAGGAAGAACTGCAAGACCCATCACTTCAATTAATCCGATATTCTCTTTTTTAATATGATGGACTTCTTCGTGCGGGTGGAAAATTCCATCTGGGTGCCGCTTGTTTGTACGATTATTGCGCAGCACTAGATCTAATTCATAGTCATCTCCATGGCGGCGTGCAATTGGTGTAATGGTATTATGCGGCGTCTCTCCTGTATGAGCTAGCAGCTCCACTTCTTCATCTGAATACATTTTCCACTCGTTTAAGATAAAGTCTGCAGCGTCTGCAAGCGTCTGCCGGTCGCTGCTTCGAAGGCGGATGACAGACATCGGCCATTTCACAATGCCAGCCCTCACATTCGGAAAGGCATTCAGAGAAAAGACCTCTTCCACCTCCGCTTTCGCCATCGGAAATTCATGCGCACCGCCCTGAAAATGGTCATGACTTAATATACTGCCCCCGACAATCGGAAGGTCGGCGTTCGATCCGATGAAATAGTGCGGGTATATATATATGAAAGAAAGCAATCGTTCAAAGGTCTTTTTGGTGATGCTCATCGGCTCATGTTCGCCTTTGAACACAATGCAGTGCTCGTTGTAATACACATAAGGTGAAAATTGTAGAAACCAAGATTCATCTGAGAGTGTCACAGGAATGATCCGGTGATTCTGTCTCGCTGGATGGTTGATGCGCCCCCCAAACCCAACGTTTTCTTTACAAAGGAGACAAAGAGGATATTGTTTTTGACTAAGCTTTTTGGCTTCAGCGATTGCTTTTGGGTCCTTTTCCGGCTTTGATAGATTGATTGTGATCTCCAGCACGCCATCATCTGTTGGTGTAAACCACTGCACATTTTTGGCGATTCTGCCTGTATGAATATAGTGTGCGTGCTGCTGCATTTCATAGAACCAGCTTGTAGCAACCTCTGGCCCTTCATGCTGGCGCTTCTCTTCAAACTTTGCGTAGATGACACTTGGAGGCGCCACCAAGCATCCCATGATTTTCGCATCTAGTAAATCGCGATACGTATCCGTCCCCTCAGGGATAAGGCCAGTCTCAACTGCCCAATCCAGCATCGGCATTAAGATGTCTTCAAGCTCCGCCTCCCCTGAGACTGTCCTTGGCTCAGCTTCATCCAGCCCAAGCACCTCAAGCAGCCGATTTCTCGTATAATCCATATCTAGTCGTGTGATCATCTCTTGATTGATCCCGTATTGAATCAGCTGTTCCAGTTTTTCAAAAATATCAACCGCCATTCTCTCTGTCCCCTCTCTTGCCTGCCTGTTATGCGTTATTTACTTTGGTAGCCGTCTGGATGCTTCTGAAACCAATCCCACGCACTTTGAATGATGGTGTGAAGGTCAGCATATTGAGGTGTCCACCCTAATTCTTGCAGCGCTTTTTCAGAAGAAGCAATCAGCTTTGCTGGATCTCCCGCGCGTCTGTCAGCGACCTGTGCTGGGATCGCATGCCCCGTAACGTTTCTAACAGCATCTACTACCTGCTTCACGGAGAAACCAGTGCCATTCCCTAAGTTGTATGTTGCACTTCCTTTTCCAGCACGCAGACGATCAACAGCTAAGATGTGCGCGTCTACTAAATCCATGACATGAATGTAATCCCTAATACACGTGCCATCCTCTGTCTCATAATCATCACCGTAAATCATGATCTGATCTCGTTTTCCTAAAGCCACTTGCAGAATAATCGGAATGAGATGTGTCTCAGGCTGATGATCCTCTCCGACAAGTCCTTCTGTATGAGCGCCAGCTACATTAAAGTAGCGAAGCACAACGTATTTCATTCCATATGCCTGCTCAGACCACTTCAGCATTTTTTCAATCGCTAGTTTCGTTTCTCCATAAGGATTGGTTGGATTCGTCTCATCCGTTTCAACGATCGGCACTCGCTTTGGTTCACCATATGTGGCAGCGGTTGAAGAGAAAACGATGTGTTTCACATCAAATTCATTCATCACCTGAAGTAAGGCTATTGCTCCTCCAACGTTGTTGTCATAGTACTTTAGCGGGTCTGTTACACTCTCGCCGACAAGTGAATCTGCGGCAAAGTGCATCACCGCTTCTATTTGATGCGTTTTGAAAACCTGTCTTAAAAAATCTTGATCTCGTAAATCTCCCTCTTCTAAAACAGCTCCCTCCAAAACGGCTTCTTTGTGCCCTGTCTGCAAATTATCCACTACCACCACTTGTTCACCTTTCGCTAAAAGAGCCGCTACCGCATGACTGCCAATGTACCCTGCTCCCCCGCACACTAAAATTGTCATTACACTTCCTCCTTCTTGAGTTCTCTTGCGCCGCCTCCAATTCCAGCTGTGTAAAAAGAGGCTTGAATGCCCGTCTTCTCTTGATAAATCGCTCCCGTTTCTTCTATAAACGATGCCAGCTGCTTTTCTTTCACAATACTGATCGTGCAGCCACCAAAACCCGCGCCCGTCATACGGGAGCCAATTGTTCCAGGATGGAGCCAAGCGGCTTCTGCCAGAGTATCCAGTTCAAATCCAGTCACTTCATAATCATTCTTTAAAGAGAGATGAGAAGCCTTCATAAGCGCACCTATTTCTTCCATTTTATCATCTTTCAGAAATTTGACTGCTTTTATGGTCCGCTCGTTTTCTGTCACCACGTGTCTTGCACGTTTGCGGCATGTTTCATCCTGAATCAAATGGGCATGCTCGGCAAATTCATCTGCCGTGAGCTCACATAAGTGGGCAAGGTCGATTTCTTCTCGTAAATCGTTTAAAGCTGATTGACACTCTGACCGGCGTTCATTGTATTTGGAGTCTGCCAGTGTCCGCTTTTTGTTTGTATTGGCAATGACAAGCGCCAGTCCCTCTTGCCGAAACGGACTGTATTGAAAATCAAGGGTATCGCAATTAAGCAAAATGGCGTGATCTTCTTTTCCAAGAGCAATTGAAAACTGATCCATGATGCCGCAATTGACGCCAATAAATTCATTTTCTGCACGCTGCGAAAGGAGGGCAAGACGGGCATTTGAAACGCCGAATGAATGCCATTCATTGATGCAGACGGCGGTGACAAGCTCGATGGAGGCAGAGGAAGACAGGCCTGCGCCATTGGGAATATTGCCGCCGTATACAATGTCAAAGCCTTCTTCTATCTTCATCCCTGCTTCAATAAACTGATTGAACACGCCCTTCGGATAATTCGCCCAGCCATCCGACTCTAAGTAAGCGATTTCAAAAAGGTCGAATTCTTTCACACCATCGCCATCAAAGTTCAAGGAATACATTCTCACGCGGCCATCTGACCGCTTTGCACATGCTGCATATGTACCGAGAGTGAGCGCACAAGGGAATACATGACCTCCATTGTAATCTGTATGTTCACCAATCAAGTTCACTCTTCCCGGGGCAAAAAAATAGCGAAGTTCTTCTTCTTTATCCCCAAATTGCTGGTGAAATGCCGCGCGTAACATATCGATCATATCCATTCCCCTTTTCTCATCTGATACTCTTATTTTAGTTGCCTGAACTGCGTAAGTTCAATGGTAAAAAAATCGTTAAAAAATACCCTTTTTTTGCTGTGAATGGTACGATGTGATATGAGGTGTAACATGATTCAAAATAGAAAAAGGTTGTTTTTTGCTGTGAAGGAGGTTTTCCAATTTGAAGAAGGAAGCATTTGCATTTCGTTTTCACCATTCTGATGTTACATTGCCGGCACAAATATGGTCTGTTGGCTGGGAGGTTCAATCATCTTCGTTATACAGCTGGAATGGCGTGGAGCGGAAGGATCAGGGCAAGTGCATCTTTCAGCTCACACTGTCTGGACACGGCATGATTGAAATCGGACAAAAGCGGTTCAAAGTCTTGCCGGGGCAGGCCTTTCTTGTGAAAAGTCCAAGTGCCTATCAATATTATTTTCCAGAGGACAGTGAGCATTGGGAATTTCTCTATTTGACGCTTTATGGGGAAGCCTGTGATCTTTGCTTTGACCAATTTATAGATCAAGGAAAGCAGGTCATGCGTTTTCATCCTCATTCCAAGCCGATCCGCCTGCTGAAGAAAATTTATGATGAAGCCAGTGAAAGACGGATTACCAATCCATTTGAGGGGTCTAGCCTTGCTTATCAATTTGTCATGGAACTGTATTCATATTTGCCAAAGCTTGAGGGACAAATGGAAAAATGGCCTGAGCCCATCGTCCAAGCGGCCTTGTTTGCCAGCCATCATTTTCACGAGGAAATTGGCCCAGACGATATGGCAGCTGCGGCACGTTTATCCAAAAGTCATTTTACGAGGGAATTCAAAAAGGCCACTGGCTTCACACCTATTCATTACTTAACCAATATCCGGTTAGAGAAGGCGGAAACATTATTAAAAACAACGAAATACTCAATTGAAGAAATCGCCATACAGTGCGGCTACCGAAATGCGAATTACTTGAATAAAGTCTTTCGAAAGAAAATCGGCATGTCTCCAAAGCAACTGCGGGAAACAAGCGATGCATAATAAAAAGCAGCCGCTTCATCATTGGCTGCTTCTTTTACGCTTTTGACAGATCAACATGAATTCTTCCTTGTTTTAAAACAATCGTCATTTGCGTATCAGGGGTCATTAAGTTTTCTAAAATGTCCGTTGCCGTTTGAAGCGCAATGTCCATTCGGTTGATCTTTTCCTTTTCTTGTTCCGAAAACGCTTCTGGATGTGCGGTCATTTCTTTGACTAGCCTCAGCACTTGTTCATGCTGCTTTTCTGTTTGTTGATATATGGCATCATATAAGTCGTCTGGCCTGCTGCTCATTTCACATCACCTATCTTTTTTATGTGTTAAATCGCATCTTCTTTTGTTTTCTTGAAGACGAACCACTTACTGGCGACATAATTGACCACCACAATCACAAAGTTGACGAGAATTTTTGCGACGGTTTCATTGAGCGCCATTTGGCTCACAAATAAAATCATCAGCCCCAGATCTACACCTAGAGACATGAGACGGACACTAAAAAATGAAGAAAGCTCACGCATGAGGCTTTTTGTGTCACGAGCCTTTTGCTTGAAGACATACTTCTTATTGGTGATATAAGCAAAGAGAACAGCAAATACCCATGAAACAACCGTAGCTGTTTTGTAATCCATGGAAAACATCTCAACGAATAAATAGAAGCTGACGATATTGACAATGGTTGTACACACACCCATCACAAGATACATGACAACTTCTTGATACTTTTGAAAAAGGCTATACATGTCTTTCTTCATTCCTTCTTGGTGGTTTCTGTTTCTTTTAGAATACCATCTTGAGAAGAACTTCCCAAACGAACAATATGTATGTCCGGAAAAGATGAAATTTGTTCTACTCGATGGCAAATGTCAACGCAATCGGTTTATATGAGTCAAATGTTTTAGGTCTTTATCATTATTTTAATTTATAATCTTTCAACTGACTTTACAATTGTTTATTATTAGAAGTAAGATTTCAATATTTATGGGTTTTTTAGTCATTTTTTTAGGGACGTGGTAGTGATAGATTTTACAAAATAGGTTAAATGTCATCATTTTTCGACAAAATTTATTTTGCGCTGTTTTCAACCACACGTACAGTTACTAGACGGTTTGTTCAAGTCATTGGTTGCAGTGAATATGTCTTATTGAACTGGAGGATATTATGGATACGCAAGTGAAAAGAAGAGTTGACGAAGAGTGGGTTTATTTGATTCAGGAAGCGAAAAAAATTGGACTAGGCATCGAAGAAATACAAGCTTTTTTAACATCCAACGGTGATCAGAAGATGATAAACAAACCGTAAATCAACGCCGTTATCCTTTGTCTTTCAGACTGCTTTGGCTATAAGTTCTGACCTGTCAATTGACCTTTTGAAAATCCTTTCATGACGATACGCTACAATAATTGAACACCTCTCCATACCAATCCCTTCCACTCAATGGGGTTCTGTCTTTCTATATTAGGAGGACAGTCCGTTTCCTGTTCTTTATATGATTCCTTTTTAGCCGCCATTCATGAAAATTGTCCTTCTCTCGTTATAAAACCAAGCTGCCCACCCATATATTAAGCATGAAAACAATGAGTTTAAAGCAGAAAGGTGGGTAGAGCGTGAGTTCAGGTTCCCTTTCGTATTATCACCAAAAAAAGGATCAGTATTATCATGGGGTAAACCCGGTCATCGTCAGCCGTATCCGCGCGGAATGGACGTCTTTGTTGGATATCGGATGCGGCACAGGCAAGCTTGGAAAAGTCCTGAAACAAAAGGGCCGGACCATTTATGGCATTGAGTCATTTGAAGATGCAGCAAAAGAGGCGGAACAAGAGCTGGATCATGTTCTCTGCGGAAATATTGAACAGCTGGCTCTCCCTTATCAACATGAACAATTTGACTGCATGATTTTCGGAGACGTCCTCGAGCATTTATTGGACCCTTGGGCCGTTTTAAAAAAGGTGAAACCCTTCCTTAAAAAAGAGGGTGCCATCCTGTCATCTATTCCAAATATCGGCCACATTTCAACGGTTTTAGAATTACTAGCCGGCAGATTTACTTATACAGATGCAGGGTTAATGGATCAAACACATTTACGTTTCTTCACCCTTCACGAAATACATGCACTCTTTCATTCAGCGGGTTTTCGCATTCGCGAATTCGAGGCCATTCGCGTACAGCATCCTTCCTATGCAAGCGTGTTGAATGATCTACATGAATTACTCATGAAACACGGCATTCGTTCTGATTTCCACGAGGCAGCTACAGCCTATCAATATGTGGTCGAGGCGGTTCCATTTCATGAGTAATCCGACGATTCTGTTTGTTTTATGTGTGAATGATGAATCGATGTTTCAAGCTTGCTTCCGGCAGCTCGCTTCACTTCCGTCCCCTCATGGATACCATGTGGAGGTCTTACCCATCAGACAGGCATCAAGTATGACCTCTGCATACAATGAAGCCATCACTCATCCAGCTCAGTTTAAATTTTATCTTCATCAGGATACCTTGATTGTCAAACAGCATATGCTGCTTGAACTCATCCCGCTTTTTTTACAAAACCCATCACTTGGCATGGTTGGAGTGATTGGAGCAGAAAGCGTGCCTGACAATGGAATTTGGTGGGAGAGTTCTGATTGCAGGGGAAAAGTCATTGAATATCGTCACGACACCTATCAGCTGCTTTCGTTTGAAAGAGGCCGTCAGCAGCCCGAAGCGCAAGATTATATCAAAGCTGCGGCCATTGATGGTCTTTTCATGGCGACGCAGTATGATGTGAAGTGGCGTGAGGATCTCTTTGATGGCTTTCATTTTTATGATGTTTCGCAGTCCTTTGAATTCACTCAGAAGGGCTATGAGGTTGGGATTGTGAGGCAAGAAGAGCCTTGGTGCATTCATAAATGCGGAGATCATTTTGATGCGGAAGCGTATGAAAAAGCGAGACAAACATTTCTTGCAAATTATCGATAGAAAGCACCCTTTTCGGGTGCCCAGAATGTAGAGAAACTCATGTTTTTCTACATTCTTTTTTATTTTCCACGTCATGATGTTAGGTGAGAATGGGTCTTTTGGTGCTTTTAAGATCTTGTGCAGCTTTCAAGAAAAGGACACGGAGCACATGCTTTCGGATCTGATTTGTAGAACCGATAACCTTTCCGGGAAAATAAAGCTGTCGAGATTTTCTCGACAGCCTGACAGACCCTAAAGGTCTGTTTGATTCATCAAGTAGATAATCTAGAATCACGTGTTCCAAAACGAATATCCGGATTTACACTAGAACGGGTTCCATTCCTCACAGCAAAATCGTTATCATGTTGAGATAAAGTTATAAGAGGGAAATCTTGAGTAGTAACGCTACTGCCTGTAGCATTTCTTACTGTCAGATCAGTTGATTCTGGAGAAGTAGCATTTCTTGAATTCACATCAAAATCGACAGATGATAATGAGATCACACCTAGCAATGCTGAAGCACTCAAAAAACCAGTAAGAACCGTTTTAAAATTCATATGAACAGTCGCCCCTTTGGATTTGTTTTCGGGCGTACATCACTTTTTCGTACATTTTTACAGATTCATCCATACGCCCATTCTCATTATAGTACCGAGCCGCTTCGAGCGCTAGGTCTTCTATGTATGGATAACCCCTCTCGTTCTCTAATTTTTCCAACGAGCTCAAGACCTCACTTAGGTTTGCTGTTTTTAAAAATAAATTTTCCAATACCATCAGCAACGATAAAAACAGATCATTTTTTCTATTCTTCGCTTCTTCCAAGCCTCTTTTGAAAAATCTTTCTCCCTCAATAAATTCCTTTTGACTCAAATGAAATAAAGATAATTCATAATAAACCAAAAGCAACTCTGTAGCATGAATAGGCTCTCCTTCAAGAATAACCTGATTAAAATAAGCTAGTGCCCTATTAAAATCACCTAATCCTTTATAACAACAACCAATATTAAATAATGACTTCACAATCATTGGCTTATTAGAAATTGCCTTAGATCTTTCTAAAGCTGACAATAAATGAGGAAGCGCCTTTTCTCTGCATTCAAAATCAATGAAATTACCTGCCATAACAGTTAGACAATTAATTTCTCGAATCATATAAAGTGAATTGCTCTTATGTGCCTTATAGGTATCATAAGAAAGACCAACGTAATACATAGACACGTGTGTCTGTTTCATGTGATAAAACACTTCTGATAATTTGTAGTAAAATTCCGCTCTTTCTAACTCATCCCCTACTTGCTCCAGGCGCTTTTCCGCGCGCTTATAGAACACAATAGCTCTAATAAACTCACCATTTTTGAATTCATACATTCCTTGAAAAAAATTAAAATAGTATTCAAGAATGGCTGACATCTTCTTTCCTTGTCCTTCTACAGCTTTCAAGTAATCCGATTTTTCAAGTGGTTCTTTAGAAGGCTGCACATAGTCTGTCATCAATTGGTGACGGAACTCCATCAGCTGAAAATAAAGAACCGCCTGTTCATCTTCTTCCATGACATCTATATCTTTTCTAATCTCTTCCCTTAGCATATGGGCCTCTTTAACATTGAATCTTTTTATATGCTTATACCATTCATTTATCTTGATCGCTACAACTGGAGACGGTATAGACGCCATCTACAATCCCCCCTAGAAAACCAATTTTTAATAAATGTTAGCACAATAATTACTAATAAAATCCTATTTTTCCATTCATATGTAAAGTTTTCGGCATGACGCAAACACTTTGTAAGCAAGTAGGACACAAGACATATCAATCTTTAGATGCTATCGCAGCAGTTAACGCATTTAAATCCCATATAAGCGTTCTTGAAGCATCACACTATGGAAATACCCGAGCATAAATAAAGGTGCTTAAAACGAACATGAACGCTCTTGGTGGTTTGAAATAGGCGCTATGTTTTTTTAGAAACAAAAAAAACAGGCTCTTTAGCCTGTTCTTTATTATCCAGTGATGACCATATTGATGAATGGGACACTCAGTAAAAAAGAAAACAACGGCAAAAACAACTTTATAACCCATCTCTTTTTTTTATTATTTTTACGTTTTATCATATAAACAGCAAAATATGAAGCACTAATTAACATCATCAATACTGGTATTACAGTCATCATAAATTCTCCTTAAATAAAAGAACCTATATTGCGGTCACCGCAACCCAAAAAGAAAATTTCCATCACATTACCAATTATCAAGAAATAAATGGTAGCATGAAAATATATCAAAGAAAGTGAGTGATTCTTATAAGTCCATGACTCCTATGCCTCATTATGCAACCATTTTTTTGACTCTCTTATGATTCCCCAAAATAGGAATCTGTATAGAATTACAATCAAGAAAAAAGTATAAACAAACTCAAAGGGAGAGAATGGTTCATAATCAATTATGTATGCATTAATAAACACTATTATCAAAGAAAACAATTCCATCAAAGAATCTATAAATCTGTTTTCTTTGAACACGTCCCTTGTCTTTTTGAAATTAAAGATGTCTTTAATTTCCCCGCTGGAAAGTCCTTTGATCAAACCTAGACCTATAAAATACACCCCAAAAGAAAACTCATAGGACAAATTAAAAATGTGTGTGATTACACAATAAATCAAAGTGAATAAGAATAAATACATTTTATTACTCTCCTTAACCTCTAAGTATTCCACCCCAATAGAAGGAAATATCATGTATGCGTTACCCAAAAAAACAAATAGGAGTGGTACGTATGTTTAAAAAATTTCTAGTAATGTTATGTGTGCTTACTATTACATTTGGTTTCTCTTCTCCAATGATTAGTCATGCCAGTCAAGGTAATAATGAGACCCCTCCAGTCAGTGTAGATAAAAAACAATTGGAATTAGCAGAGAAACTATCTAATTACTTCGAATTAGATAAGGATGGAAATACTCATTTTACAGCTGATAAAGGAACCCTTATGGAAATGGGAATTTCAGAACACGACAGTCAACTAATGACTTCTATGAAATCAGAAGAATTTAGCTTTGAAGAGAATGAGAAAAAAGGTGACATGCAGGCTTATGGTTTTGTAGGTCTACACCTCAAATTAGGACCGAAAGTTAGAAGCATGAACGCCATAGTAGCAGGTGGATTTGCAGCCGGATATATCGGTTGGTACACAAGCAAAATTGCTGCTGCTGGACCATGGGGTGCCGGAGCCGCTGCGGCTATTACTGCTGGAACTTCTGGTGCGGTTGCATGGGCAGTTAAAAACAAATATAAGAAAGTTGATGTAGGCGTAAATATTATGTTTGTCGACTTAGCATATACTGTAAAAATACCTTAAAAATTACTGTTAAGCAACAATAAATAAAAAAAGCAGGCTCCAGTAAGAGCCTGCTTACTCTTAATATAAGACTTCAACACAAAATTTTTGAAATTCCTGAAAATATTTTGGTTCTGCATTAATAGTGGTAAGCGTATAGAAAGTGTTGCAGCGTGCAGACGATCGGTAAGCCCTCTCATTCTTCTCCTCGTAAAACAACCCTTTTTACATAAAAAAAGAAGCCATTTACGGCTTCTTGTGTTGAATTCCACTTTTCCATTATTTTATATCCGAAATCTATAAGGCACAGTTGAAAACCTCTCTGGAATGAATTTTTATCATCTTTCTCTAACATACCATCCTTGTATGTTTCAATTAAGTTTTCAGCACGCGACCTGTTCCATCGGCGTGTACCGGCACTAATTTATATTCCATAATACGATTTTCTCCTTGATCCTCGACTTCAAAACACCCTTTTTATAAAGCTATTTCAATTGTTCAACAAGTATTGTGCCAACGTCTTTCGAGACATATACCTCTAAATTTTCTCCAGGTGTCAGGTCGTTCATTTTTAATTGTTTCACACTGATCTAAAACAGTATCATATATTTTTTCTACTCGATCTTTGCTTCAAGTCTTCAACTCACGCATAATAAATTCAAACTCAATTTCAGTTATAGAAAAGTCCTCATAGCAGCAGTTATAACACCCCTTTTGACATGGAGGAATATTACCTGTTGATTTTTGATAATCTTCTATTTTTCGTTCGTACTTTCTGTATGTCTGGATAAGCCGAGCAGCTCTTGATTCAGGATGAATGTCACTATGACACTTTTTATATTTCTTCCCGCTACCACAGAAACACGGGTCATTTCTTGATATTGTCTTAACCATTGCCTTCCCCCTACAACAACAGGGTCAACCCATTAATTACCTAAACAATTTTATCATATATTACCAAAAAATGCCGTATTGCATCTACAAGACGGTCAGTCACCTTTCTAGATTTCACTCTTCCAAAGATGCTATTTCGTCTAATAGAATTTTTGCCCCTTCTCGACTTAACACAATACCTCAATATAAATTCATGTTTTGATCAGGCTCAGCACCCTTTTCGGGTGCCTTTTTTATGATATACTGTCATAAACAGCCAGATCGTCTCATATGCATTGGAGTACCTTGTCCCTAATTCGTACAAAGGAGGAAACAATGGCAGACAAAAAAGTTCATTATAAGAAGGTTGCCGCTTCAGAGGATTTTCGAAAACTTCTTGAGGAAAAACGCAGATTTATCGTACCGATGACGATTTTCTTTTTTCTCTTTTACTTTTCACTTCCGGTTGCTACATCCTACTTCACCTTTTTGAACACGCCGGCAATTGGCGCGATCTCATGGGCTTGGTTATTCGCCCTCACACAATTTGTTATGACCTGGGTTTTATGTGGACTTTATGCGAAAAAAGCAGCTAAGTTCGACAATTATGTAAGCGCTTTAAAAAATGAATCAAGAGGTGATGACGAATGAGCATGACCGCTTTTATTTTGTTCGTTGCGATCGTAGGGCTCACCTTGGTCATCACATATTTTGCTGCGAAAAAAACTAGCAATGCGAGTGATTTTTACACAGCAGGCGGAGGTCTGACTGGGTTTCAAAACGGCCTTGCCATTGCTGGAGACTATATGTCTGCTGCATCATTTTTAGGGATTGCTGGCATGATCGCGTTAAACGGATTTGACGGCTTTTTCTATAGCATTGGTTTTCTAGTAGCGTACCTTGTCGTTCTTTACGTTGTGGCTGAACCGCTTAGAAATCTGGGGAAATATACGATGGCCGATATGATCGCTGCACGATTTAAGCGCCCTGCCATTCGAGGGGTTGCCGCCTTTAATACCATTACAGTCTCTACTTTTTATATGATTGCACAGCTTGTTGGGGCAGGTGCATTAATCAAACTGCTTCTTGGCATTGATTACTGGATTGCGGTACTGATCGTGGGTGTCCTGATGACCATTTATGTCGTGTTTGGCGGCATGATTGCGACCAGCTGGGTACAGATCACAAAGGCTGTGCTTCTCATGCTTGGGACGTTAATTATTTCTCTGCTTGTGTTTGCAAAGTTTGATTTTAGTCTGCTGAAGATGTTTGAACAGATGAAAACAGCGACCCCGCTCGGTGGGGCATTTCTTCACCCGGGAAATAAATATGATGTGCCTTTAGAAACCTTGTCTCTTAACCTCGCCTTAGTGCTTGGGACAGCCGGTTTGCCACATATTTTGATCCGTTTTTATACAGTAAAGGATGCGATTTCTGCGCGAAAATCGGTTCTTTCAGCTACTTGGATCATCGGGATTTTTTATTTAATGACGGTTTTCCTTGGCTTCGGCGCTGCTGCATTTGTTGGAACAGAAGCGATCACAGCAGCAGATGCAGCAGGAAATATGGCCGCTCCACTGCTCGCTCAAGCTCTTGGAGGAGATTTGTTATTTGCCTTTGTTTCCGCTATTGCCTTTGCGACTATTTTGGCGGTGGTAACGGGTCTCGTCCTATCCGCCGCGTCTGCCTTTGCGCATGATTTTTATAGTCAGATTATCCGCAAAGGAAAAGCGAGTGAACGGGAGCAGGTGAAGGCGGCACGTTTTGCTTCCATCGGCGTGGCGATCCTCTCTATCATTCTTGCATTATTTGCCCAGTCCTTAAACGTCGCTTTTCTTGTGTCTCTTGCCTTCGCAGTGGCAGCAAGTGCGAATTTACCTTTGATTATCTTCACTGTTTTTTGGAAACGATTTAACTCTACGGGTGCCATCGCAGGAAGCTTAACAGGTCTTCTGAGCGCACTGATTATCGTCTCGCTCAGTCCAAGCGTCTGGGACCCATCGGGAGCAGCCATCTTCACAGGAGATCCGCTCATCCCGCTGTCGAACCCTGGGATTATCTCGATTCCACTCGGATTTCTTGCCGCTTACTTAGGCACGATATTCTCGTCTGAAAAGGCAGATGAAGACACCTTTACGGAAATTCAAGTAAAGGCACATACAGGCATGCATATGGATACTGATTCATAAGGAAAAGCCAGCTGCTCAGCCGGCTTTTCTTGTGTTCTTCTATTCAATCTCAGTAAGGTATAAATTGGCTTTTTAACTTATTTTTATACTTCTCTAATCTGGCAACCCTTCTAAACGTGATTAGAGAGCAGCATGTAATGAGGATTAACAGAATTTCATGAACTTCCCCTCTGTTATCAACCACACTCTTCATTCCTATTCCTCCCCGTAATGAATCTATTTATAGTGATGTATTCTCTGCAAGATGTCATTCCTATGTTATCATGTTATACACATACTGGAAATTATTTAAAACGACACGAAAGAAGTGGGATGACATATGCAAAGGATTTATTCTGCAAAATTATTATTCGAATCTATCTCATCACCAAGCAGTATACCTGATAAAATCTTTGAAGAACGAATTGTCTTAGTAAAAGCTAAAAACCAACGTCAAGTGAAGGAAATAATCAAACAAGGCTTCCCAGAAGAAACCTATGATAATGCAGAAGGTGGACAAACTAACATAAGTTTAGCAGCCATCCTAGATATCTTTGAGCTTGTAGATCACTTAGAGCAAGAATCACTGCACTTGAGTGAAGTGTACAGCCGCCACCTTATTTTTGATAAAGAAACATCTGTTCAAGAAGCCATTGAGGCATATTCTCTAGATAAATAAAAAGCCGGCTGCTCAGCCGGCTTTTTAGTAGCGCTGGAATAACTCTGGGTTTTTCGGAACGTTTTCTAAATAAACGATCTTCCCTTGGTCGTCCAGCTCTGCGATATCAATTCCTTCTGCTGTATAGACACGGCCATCCGAAAGCTTTCCGCAAACGGCCCAGTTTGTTTCATACTTTCCATCTTCTCTTTTATTCCACCCATCCCACATATGCTTAATGTCATCATGTACGTGGAAAAATGTATTCAAAAATTGTGTGAACGCTTGGATCCCAGGCTTTTGGGCGCCATTTAAGACAATCATGACATCGTCAGAAAACAATGCCAGCAATTCATCCATCTGCTCCTGCCCTTTTCCTGCTTCATCGTATCGGCGAAAATACGTATCGAGCACTTCCATGTTCATTCTCCTTTATTTACCTGTCATTTCGAAAATAATCGAACTATATGATTGTACACAATTGTATAGCTCCTGTCTAATTTACCCGGCATAAGAAAAGACATGAATTGATTTAATCCATGTCTCCTTCAGATTAAAGAGATGCTTTTTCTGCTGCAACAAGTGATTTCAGCTCTTCTGCTGCTTTTTTAGGATCGGCGCTCTGGCTAATAGCACTAATGATGCTTATACCGTCTGCCCCAGCTTGTATCACTGGTGCTGCGTTGTCGTATGTGATCCCTCCGATACCTACAATCGGAATTTGAAGGCCATGACGGCGGACTTCAGTGATCAAAGACACACCTTGGACACTGCGTGTATCCTTTTTCGTTTCCGTTGGATAGACTGGGCCCATCCCGACATAATCTGCTCCGTCCTTCATGGCTTGTTTTACTTCATCTAGGTTATGCGTCGATACGCCTAATATTTTATTCCCGATCCTTTCTCTGACGTCTTTTGCATTTGTGTCTTCCTGTCCAACATGAACGCCATCTGCATCTAGATCAATCGCTAGCTGTACATCATCATTCACAATAAAAGGAACATTTGCTTCTTGGCAAAGCGCTTGAATTTGGCGAGCCAATTGTTTCTTCTCTTCACCCTGCAAGGCTTTTTCACCCTTTTCACGAAATTGAAACATGGTGATTCCGCCTTGAATGGCCTCTTTCACAATATCAAGCGGCTGCCTCGTTGTATTCGCTGTGCCCAAAATAAAATAAACCGATAATTGCTGTTTGATTTGCTGTTGATCAGCCTTTGTCATGTGAAATTCCTCCTATTTTCCCTAACGTCAGCACATCATCTCCGGTTGTGTGTGATAGTGCGTTTAACAATTCCATTTGAAAGGTTCCCGGTCCTTTATCCATTGCGTGCAGAGCTGCCCTTTCAGCGGCGACACCATAAAACATCAATGCAGCTGCCGACGCATGAAGCGGCTGTTCACCCGCTGCACAAAATGCTCCGATGACAGACGTCAGCAAACAGCCAGTTCCCGTCACCTTCGTGAGCCATTCATGTCCATTATGAATGGACAGCACATCATCTCCATCTGACACCACATCGACTTTTCCTGTGATCACCACTATTGTCTGAAGTGCAATAGACGCTTGTTTGGCTAATGCCGATACATCTCCATTCGCCGCTTTCGCATCAACGCCTTTTGACTCCCAGCCATCCACTCCAAGTAAATGAGCCACTTCAGCAGCATTTCCTCTGACAACGGTGATTTTCACTTTCTCTAACAGCTGTTTAGCGGCATTCGTTCGAAACGTTGTCGCACCGACGCCGACAGGATCTAACAAAACAGGTACACCTTTTTCATTGGCTGCTTGTCCAGCGAGAATCATGGCTTCAACCGTTTCCTTAGTCAATGTGCCAATATTCAGCACTAGTGCATCCGCTAATTGCGCCATTTCAGCCACTTCTTCTTTGGCGTTTGCCATGACTGGCGAAGCACCTAAAGCAAGCAGTCCATTCGCTGTAAAATTCGTCACGACTTGATTGGTGATATTATGAACGAGTGGATTTTTTTCTCTAACCCTCTCCAATAAATGAGACGCGCAGCTTGTTTTCATCCGTATCGTCCTCCCTTTTACTCTGCATCCCACACATAGGATTTCGTATGCTTTAACCATTCTCTTGCCGCAAACGACAAATAGCGGTCCTTTCGCCAAATGACACCTAAATGCCACGGAATCGACGGGTTTAGGGAAATGACCTTTACCTTTTCAGGATCAAGATCACGGCAGATTCGTTCTGGCAGAAGTCCAATCCCTAAGTTTTCAGCTACCATTTCACTAATGAAATCCCACTGAGACGTTTCATAAATGACATTTGGCCGAAATCCCGCATTCATACACTCATTCAAAATCCGGCTGTGCAGAACAAAATCTTCTCTAAAGAAAATAAAAGACTCTTCCCTTAAATCAGCTAAATGTACTTCCTCACGACCAGCCATCGGATGGGATGGATGCGTCACGAGCTTCATGTTCTCTTTAATAATGGTGTACGTATGAAAAATTTTATCATTTGCAGGCAGAACAATGACACCAATATCAAGCGACCCATCCTCGACCCCTTCCTCTACTTTAATGGAGCCGTGCTCGACCAATTGAAATGTAACATCTGGATATTGCTGGCGGAATTCCCCCATGACATTCGGGAAGAAACTTGACCCAATCATCGGCGGCAGTCCGATTCGAATATGCCCTTTTTTCACATTCATTAAATCATTTAATTCGCTCGTTAAATTCTGAAATGACTGTGTAATTTCACTCGCCTGTGTATACATGGTTTGGCCAGCATCTGTCATTTCAACCTGCCGACCATTTCGGTAAAACAACTGCACCCCCAGCTCATCCTCCAGGTTTTTGACCATCTTAGAAATGGTCGGCTGCGATACGTAAAGAGACTGCGATGCTTTCGTGAAGCTCTTTAATCTTGCCACTTCTAAGAAATATGTTAAATGTCTGATGTCCACATGCTTCATCCTTCCTATAGACAAAAGGAATAATTACTATTCGATATATGTATTTTACCTATAACTGAACGTGCTGTACACTTTAAAGTAAGCTCATCAATTGGAACGTTGTCATGTTTTTGTGAAACACTGAACAATTTATATAGAAAAAGGAGTGAACAGAAAGTGAAATTGCTCAAAACGCCGCTGATTGCTGCCCTTCAGATTATGGTCTTGTTTATTTTTGCGAAATTCATGAATGTGCTGGCGGCCTTTTTGCATTTAAGAATTCCGGGCACGATCTTAGGCATTCTTGTCATTTTCTTATTACTTCATTTTAAGATCATTCAATTAAAATGGATAGAACTTGGCGCCGTATGGCTGCTCGGAGAACTGCTGCTTTTCTTTATTCCATCAGCAGTTGGTGTCATTGATTATGGAAAATTGCTTTCTCAATCTGGCACAAGTATTGTCCTTGTCGTCTTAATTAGTACGTTTGTGGTCATGCTCTCAACTGGTATCATGACGCAAATGATTGCAAAACGAAAGGAGCGGAAAAAGCTATGTTAGTTGGCGGACTATTTCTGATTTTAACAGTTCTTTTATATCTCGGATCAAAAGCGGTATACAAACGGCATCCGAAGGTCTATGTCTCACCGTTACTTGTCACTCCGCTTGTCCTTGTCGTCTTGCTGTTAATCGTCAACATTCCTTACGATGCTTACAATCAAGGCGGGAAATGGCTCACGAATATGCTGCAGCCTGCGACTGTTGCTTTTGCCATTCCTTTATATAAGTATTTTCATATCCTGAAGAAGCATGCAGTGGAAATTATTTTGAATGTGGCTTGCGGCTCTGTCATTGCGATCTTATCAACGGCTTTTATCGCCAAGTTGTTTCATCTGGACACAGGCCTTATTGAGAGCCTTGTCCCAAGATCAGTCACAACACCTGTAGCGATGAGTGTGTCAGAGATGATCGGCGGTATGCCGTCCGTTACGGCTGTGTTTGTCATTTTAACCGCATTGTTTGGATCGATTATCGGTCCAATGGTGATCCGTTACTTCCGCATCGATAATGACATTGCCATGGGCGTCCTGCTTGGAACGGGTGCACACGGGGCAGGAACATCGAAGGCTTTTGAAATGAGCTCCGTCTCAGGAACGATCTCAAGTGTATCGATGATTATTTCAGCCATTATTACATTATGTGCAGCGCCTATCCTTATGTCGTTTGCCTTATAAAAAAAGCCATTTCCCTTATTGGAAAATGGCTTTTTCTTATGCTTGTATGAAGACAACCTTTAAATAGTTCCCTTCAGGATAATTCTTCGTTGTACGGAAATCCTCAGGAAGGGTATATTCTTCAAGTATCCGATAGGTTTGCCCTGCTTCTTTAAAAGCCTGCGCAATAAACCCTTTAAATTTCTTCATGCCAAATGCACTGCTATTCGTTGATGCCACAATGACGCCGTTCTCAGCTGTAATTTGAATGGCTTCTTTTAATAGCTTCTTATAATCCTTCGCCGCACTGAATGTGTGCTTTTTCGTTCGTGCAAAGGAAGGCGGGTCTAAGATGACGAGATCATAGGTCCAGCCTTTTTTCGCTGCAAACGGAAAATATTTAAAGACATCCATGACTTTGATATCCTGCCCGTCCACATCAATACCATTGACTTCAAACTGCTCAGATGTTTTTTTTAAGCTGCGGTTTGCAACATCCACACTTGTCGTACGGCTCGCTCCGCCAAGCGCAGCTGCCACTGAGAAAGCACCTGTGTAAGAAAATGTATTGAGCACAGTCTTTCCTTTTGCATAACGATCTCGGATCGCTTTTCTCACATGACGCTGATCAAGGAAGATACCCGTCATCGCGCCATCATTTAAGTAAACCGCCACGTTCATGCCGTTTTCTTTCACGATGAGAGGAAATTCACCTTTCTCTCCCTTCACAAAATCATCATCTTCTATATACTGTCCAGATGTATCAAATCGTTTCTTTTCATAAATGCCTTTATAGTCTGGATATACGTGCTCAAGTGCAGCCAATACATATTCCTTTAATGTATAGACTCCTTCGCTATACCATTGGATGAGGTAGAATCCGTCATAATAATCAATCGTGACGCCGCCAATTCCATCACCCTCTCCGTTCAACACACGGAAAGCAGTCGTCTGTGCATCACGAAATAAATGCGTTCTGCTTTTCGCTGCCTGCTCAAGCCTAGAGACAAAAAAAGCTTGATCTATTTTTTCGTTCGCATCAAAGGTTAGGACCCAGCCGATACCTTTATTTTGTACACCATAATACCCTTTTCCTAAAAAAGTGCCCCGCTCATCCACCCATTCAATGAGCTCGCCTTCCCGTACACCGTTCACATTCGATACTGCATCTTTGGAAATGAGCGGATATCCCTTTTTCACTTGTTCCGCAAATGTTTGTTTTAATGAGATTTTTTTCATTTGTGTCATCCTTATCCTAAATTGACTCTCTCTATCCTACCATATGAATGTATACGTTACTTCTATTATGATAAGATGAGGAGAAAATTATCAACATGACATAGAGGAGGCACTTCGTTTGACGACATTACGCTTAGATCATACAGGTATTATGGTTTCAAATATTGATCAGTCCATTGATTTTTATGAAAAAGTGGTGGGCATGAAATTAAAGGACCGCATCACTCATACAAATGGAGTGATTGAGCTTGCCTTTCTCGGTTTTAAAGATGAAACCGAAACGGAAATTGAGCTCATCCAAGGCTACAGCAGTGACCTGCCATCTGAAGGGAAGGTCCATCATCTCGCTTTCACAACAGACAATATTCATGCTGAATTCAATCGTATTCAAAAGCTGCAAATTGAATTAATTGATGAAGAAATCACGACATTACCAAATGGATATTGCTACTTCTTTTTTAGAGGACCAGACCAAGAATGGATCGAATTCTTCCAGCGCTAATATTTCCTAGGAAATGGGGCCGCTAAATCTCTCCCATTTATTCATAAAGAAAAGAGTAAGAGCATATACATGCCCTTACTCTTTTTTATAACACTTTACTAAGAAATGATTTTGTACGCTCATGCTGCGGGTTCCCAAAAAGAGCTTCTGGTTTGTCTTCCTCGACAATATAGCCGCCATCCATAAAGATGACACGGTCTCCTACCTCTCTTGCAAAGCCCATTTCATGTGTGACCACAATCATTGTCATACCTTCGACAGCTAATTGTTTCATTACAGCTAATACATCCCCTACGACCTCAGGATCAAGAGCTGATGTCGGCTCATCGAATAATAGTACTTTCGGATCCATTGCCAACGCTCTTGCAATGGCTACACGCTGTTTTTGTCCACCAGATAATTGGTTAGGATAGCTTTGAGCTTTGTCTTTTAAGCCGACTTTTTCAAGCAAGTCTAACGCTTTTTCGACTGCTGCCTTCTTCTCGATGCCTTTTACTTTTATCGGTGCAATCGTAATATTTTCTAAAACGGTTTTATGAGGGAATAAATTAAAGTGCTGAAACACCATGCCTACTTCTTGCCTTACTTTATTGATATTCACCTTTGGGTCTGTAATCGTGTGCCCGTGGACAACGACTTCTCCAGCCGTGATATCTTCTAATTTATTGAGGCATCTTAGAAACGTGCTTTTCCCTGATCCAGAAGGACCTATGACACACACGACTTCCTTTTCCTCGATGACTGCATTAATATCCTTTAACACTTCGTGATCGCCAAAGGATTTCTTTAAGTTTTTCACCGTAATCATACTCATTTGATATCAAATCTCCTTTCTGCGTAGCTAGCCAGTAGAGAAAGTAAATAAATGATCACGAAATAAATGACACCGACAATGAGCCAGACATTCAAAGGATCAAATGTAGCCGATGCTTGAACTTGTCCTCGCTGCATAATATCGGCAATTCCGATAATAGATAAGAGAGATGTATCCTTCAAGCTGATGATGGCCTGGTTTGTAATCGCTGGGAGCATGCGGCGGAATGCCTGCGGTAGGACGATAAAGCGCATGTTTTGCCCCCCTGTAAAGCCTAAAGAGCGCGCAGCTTCTGTTTGTCCTTTATCAATAGACTGAATCCCTGCACGAATAATTTCTGAGAAATAAGCCCCTGCATTAATCGCTACTGTAATAATCCCTGCGGGCACTCGATCAAGCGAAATGAATTCAAGTGTATTCAAACCAAAATAAATGAAGAATAGCTGTACGATAAATGGTGTGCCTCGAATGGCATTCACAAAGACGAGTGCGATGAAATTTAAGATTTTAAATGGTGACAGACGGAATAATGCCACAATTAAACCGATGATAAACCCTAAAATGATGGCAACAACAAAGATATATAAAGTGGTTTGCAAACCATCCATTAAATACGGAAATGCATTAATAATAGTATCCATGTTTCTCCCTCCCTAATTCACATACGGCTGACACATAAAGAAAGCGCGCTCGGAGCGCGCCTCGCTTGTGTTATGACTTCAAATATTTATCAATAATTTTGTCATATTCACCGTTTTTCTTTAGGTTCTCAAGGCCTTTATTGATCTTCTTCAATAGGTCTTGGTTTTTCCCCTTCATGACAGAGATACCATACTGGTCTCCATTCAAGCGGTCTCCAACTGTTTTCAATTTTAAATCTTGTTGTGCGATCGCATACGTAATGACAGGATAATCCTCAATTAAGGCATCTGCATTTCCGTTTGATACTTCCTGGAACATAGATGGGCTGTCATTAAATTGAACGACTTCATACCCATATTTATCTGCGTTATCAGATGCGAACTTTGCACCAGTCGTCCCGTTTTTAACAGCTAGCTTTTCCCCCTTTAAATCATTAATAGATTTGATGCTACTGTCCTTTTTCACAACAACTGTCAGTCCAGCGTCGAAGTAAGGATCTGAGAAATCTACTTTCTTCTTACGCTCATCTGTAATACTCATCCCGCCCATTCCAACATCAAGCTGTCCTGCCTGCATCGCTGGAATGATACCTGAGAAGTCCATGGCTTCAAGCTTCACTTTGAAACCTTGGTCTTTCGCGATTGCATTAATTAAATCAACGTCTATCCCTTCATATTTACCGCCCTTTTCAAATTCAAATGGCGGATAAGTTGTATCTATCCCGATTTTATATGTGCCTTTGCCTTCTCCCGAACCACTGTCCGATTTTGATCCACAGGCTGCCATGACAAGCACAACAATTAGTCCCATGATCAATAACATCGATTTCTTCATAAAACACGACCCCCATTGTCAGTTTTGTCTAAATATTCGCAATAACAATAATACTATACCACGCTAAAGCTATAGTGTGTGATATTTTTTATCAATACCAAAGATCCATACAATTCTAGATCAATAGTCTCTTTAAATTTTACTTTTTTGCGAATAACTCATTTTATTCTAAAAGAAGAGTCATTCACAATTATGATGTGAGATAATCTCACAAAAAACGAGGCAGCGCCTTGATAAATGATGTTTCTCCCTTGCATACGAAAGCAAACTCAACAACTTGCTTCCTCTCTATATTGATATTGTAATATATTTTTCCCAAAACCCTCTTTTTACCCGAAAAAATGTAAGCGTATACACAAGAGCGGTGTCTCCCTATTTCTTTCACTACTGGTTGAATTTACATCAAAAAACATGTTTTACAAACTGCACGAGAGAGCTTAAAATATAAGAAGATACTGGAATATGGGAAGTTGATTCAGAAGAACGGATATTGATAGATGAAGAAAGGAGGATAAGAATTGGCAGAAGCAGGTGTTTTGTCGTCCATTGATGTAGCGAATATGCTCAATGATTGGTATGTCATGATGAAAAAAAGAGAGATACAAGGTGCCATCCAGTTAAAAGAAGACATTCTTCAAGCGTTTGATCGAATGGAAGAAAATCAAGACGTCTTACTTTACTATCAACTGCTAGAGTACCGTTTTAAAGATCTAATAGAAGATACAGCTTCATTAGATCATAGTCTTTTTGTTGATGAAAATGCCATCCGTACGGATGATATGCTCAGCTATTATTTCTATTTCTTTAAAGGGATGTATGAAATGCGCAGAGGCAATCAGGATACGGCATTTCACCATTTAAAATTGGCCGAGGATAAATTAGATCTCGTGCACGATGACATTGAAAAAGCCGAATTTCATTATAAAACAGGGTGTCTTTACTATAATATTAGGTCCACGCTTCTCTCCATCCACCACTTAAAGATGGCTTCATCTATTTACGACGCAGATCCATGTTATGTGAAAAAATCAATCAGCTGTCAAATGATGCTTGCTTTGAATTATGCGGATCAGTCGAAATATGATGAGGCAGAATCGCTGTTCGAAGAAGTGATTCATTCACTAGAACAGATGGAAGATCCAGATTTACTTGGACATGCTTATTGCAATGCAGCCTTTATTAAAAGTCTAAGAAATGAATACAGTGAAGCTGTGCCGCTCCTAGAAAAGGCTTTAATGATAGAATCATTCGAAACTTCTTCTCCAGGCGGCTATTTACTTGCCATGTACGCCTACACAAAAGCACTTTTTAAGCTGAAAAAGCCAGGTTTGTTCCACTATTATGTACAGCTTTCACTTCAAAAAGCAGAAAATTTAAAACAACGAAACATTTCACTTAAATTATCCATTTTAGAAACACTTATGATTCAGCCAGACAACATGATTGAGCAAATCAAGGCTTATTGCAATCAATTAGAATCAATGAATTTCCTTGTTGACCTTGAAGCTGTTTGTCAGGATGCAGCAGCTTACTTAACGGATCTTGGGCTTCATGAAGAATCCTCTTATTTTAGAAACAAGGCGTTGTCCTTGAAAACTTGTTAAGAAAATGGAGTGATGTATGATGAAGAAATGGCTCATCACAAGTGCGATTTTAACCCTCTTGATAACAGGTGTTTCTGTTGGTACTTCCATTCAAAAAGACAGCCAATCTGCACAATCTCAAGATATTATTCAAAAGAGAGACCGTGGAACCAATCCTTAATATGAAAAAAAGCAGCTGTGATCAAAACAGCTGCTTTTTGATGTGCTAATCAATTTCTCGTTTAATATTCTGCATTTTTTCATCTAAGTAATGGGCAATATCTGCGGCTTCCTTCAGTTCATCAGTCAGCTGATGAGGAACATCGTTTTGCAGTTTATAATAGATTTTATGCTCTAGACTCGCCCAAAAATCCATCGCAATGGTCCGCACCTGAATCTCAACCTTCACATGCTCCACACGATTTGTTAAGTAAACAGGTATCTCAACAATTAAATGAAGGCTTCTGTAGCCATTTGGTTTTGGATGTTGAATGTAGTCCTTCACTTCAAGGATCTTTAAATCCTCTCTTTGCCTCAATACATCCATAATGTTATAGATATCTTGAATAAAAGAACAGATGATGCGGACACCTGCGATATCATGGATATGCTCCTTGGCACATTGTGTCGTGATGTCGCATCCTTTTCTTGCTAGTTTATTCACGATGCTTTCAAAGGATTTAATTCGTGATTTTGTATGCTCTATTGGGTTGTGTCCATGGATTAAATTATACTCCTGGCTGATAATTGAAAACTTTGTATCCATTTCATCTAACGCAAATTTATATACTAATAGTTCATTTTTCCAGTCTTCCATGACATTTTTCAAATCTTCTACATGAGTTGCTGACATATTCATTTTCTTTTTGTCATCTCCTTTTGGGAAACGGCAGCTGCACCGCTTTCCGTTTACTAGACGGAGAGAGGACTCGAATGGTTTTAAAAAATACGCAGTTAGCCTCGTTGTTTGTAATATGTCAGCGCCAGTGCAAGGGCCAGCACAGAACCTTTCACAATATCCATTGCATAATAAGGGACAGACATCATCACAAGCCCATTTTGTAAAATACCAATGAGTACAGCCCCGATAAAAGTGCCAAATGCGTTTGGCTTACCTGCCCCCATGACGGAAAAGCCGATAAAAGCAGCCGCTACTCCATCCATTAAATATGGTGCACCCGCATTAATTTCTGCTGTCATCACCCTTGATGCAAGTACGATTCCGCCGATCGCTGCAAATAACGCAGAAAGCAGATAGGCCGAAATTTTGTATTTGTTCACATGTATGCCAGACAAACGAGCCGCTTCCTTATTCCCACCGATGATGTACATGAATCGGCCGTGCTTTGTGTAGGTCATGAAAACATGCGCAAAGAGTACAATGGCAGCCATAATGAGAATGATATATGGCACCTGTCCAATTTTGCTGAAAAAGGCAGGAATCGTTCCCGTTGAGAACGTGCCATCGGGAAGCACCATATTTTCAGAAATGGTCGCCCCTTTCGTATACGTTTGAGCCAGTCCTTGAATGATAAACATCATGGCTAATGTCATGAGCATATCTGGAATTTTCATTTTGACGATCATCCATGCATTTATCAATCCAACAATAATAGAAGCCGCTAGTGCAGAGAGGATTGCAATCAGTGGGTTTTGCGAGAACCATACGAACATAGAAATGACAATCGCATTTGATAGCGTAGCGACTGATCCAACTGATAAATCAAAGCCGTTTACTGCCAATGAGATGGTTAAGCCCACCGCAATGATGGTCACAATTGAGATAGACCGTAGAATATTGATGATATTTCCTGATTGCAAAAACGCTGGATTCGCTGCCGCAAATACCACAATCAACACAACAATGGTTAAGATCGTCCCATATCGATAAAAGAAATCAAACAGATGAAAGGATGGCCGCTGTTTTTTGATTTGCTGCACAGGGGCTGGAATTTGTTGTTCGCTCATGATTGTCCTCCTGTTGAATGATATAAAAGCTCCTCTTCAGTCGTCGGTGCGGTCATTTCCCGGGTAATGCTGCCATCATATAACACGTATACTCGGTCAGCGATACCTGCAATCTCTGACAGCTCACTCGACGCATAAATCACAGATTTTCCGCGGGCGGCAAGCTCTGCAATCAAAGTGAAAATATCTTTTTTCGCTCCAACGTCTACACCTTTGGTTGGTTCATCAAAGAGATACACATCTGCCTCAGCCAGCAGCCATTTTCCGATAGCAACCTTCTGCTGATTTCCACCCGATAGGTGCTTCACCTTTGCTTCAAGCGACGGCGTTTTGACACCAAGTCGTTTGACGATTTCGTCTGCTTCCCGCTTTTCCTTCGAACGATGTAAGAAGCTGAATATCCTTGAAAATGAATGAAGACTTGCAGCCGTTAAGTTCCACCCCACGCTCTCTTCGGTCAGGATCCCTTCTTTTCTCCGCTCTTCAGGCACAAGGGCCATTCCAGCTCTCACAGCTTGATGAGGCGAAGTGATGCGAATGGTTTGACCATGAAGCTGCACGGTCCCCGTCTTTTTTTCTGAGGCACCAAAAAGGGCTTTGCACAATTCTGTTTTACCAGCACCGACAAGTCCTGCGATCCCGAGAATTTCTCCTTTTTTGACATAAAAGTGAATGTTGTTTAATTTATGTTGATCGTTTAGCTCTTTCACTTCAAGCACAATAGGTGCATCTTTCAGTGGCCTGCGAGACGGGAATTGCTCCTCTAATGGTGCGCCTAGCATTTCTTCAATGACCTGCTGCGGATTTGTGTCTTTGACAAGGTGAGCTGCGACATCCGTTCCATTTCGCATCACAGTCAATTCATCACAGATGGTGAAAATTTCAGGCATGCGGTGAGAAATAAACACGATCCCCGTCCCATTCTGTTTCAACCGATCAATCATTGAGAATAATTTGCTTGTTTCTGCATGACTAAGCGGAGCCGTTGGTTCATCTAAGATTAAAATGCTGCATTTAATGGAAACAGCCTTGGCAATGAGCACCAACTGTTTTTCGGCAAGGGTCAGATCGCTGACAAGTCGTTTTGTGGAGATGTCGATGTCCATTTCTTTTAATAGTTGAGCCGCCTTGCGATGCAGCTCTTTCCAACTGACAAATGTTTTTTTCTCAATTTCATGCATCATCATATTCTCACCAACAGTTAAGTAGGGAACAAGCGCCGTATCCACTTCTTGATGGACCGTCTGCACACCATATGAGGATGCATCCTTTGGGGTTTGAATGGATGCCGCCTGGCCATTGATGTAGATGGTCCCGTCGAAGTGGGAATGAGCGCCAGAAAGAACCTTCATTAACGTTGACTTCCCAGCACCATTTGCTCCAATCAGTGCATGGACCGTCCCTTTTTTTAATGTGAAATTCACTTGATCTAACGCTTTGACCCCTGGGAATTCAATTGAAATATTTTTCATACGAACAAGCGGCGCTGTCATAGGTGTCCTCCTTCTCTTGATATCATCTGAAAAACGAAACACCCTCTATGAAAAGAGAGTGCACGTCGCTTATTTTGTATAATGCTTCTTCAAGGTCTTCATCCAATCTTCCTCAAAAGCAGTCGATGAACCGAATCCCTTCACTTCGTCTGCAAGATTGACCATGTTAATGGCTTTTCCTGCTTGCTGAAGCTGCTTTTGCGAGATGAGAGAGGCCTCAAGGTCATAGGAAGCTGGTGTTTTCTCACCAGCTATTTTCTTCGCAAGAATCCTCACGTCGACTGCACCGATGAGCTTCGGATCAACCGCTGCTGTATACTTCCACGGACTGTCCTTCGCCGTCATTTCTTGAAGATCCGCATTTGACACATCAATCCCATAAATCTTTACTTCTGTTCTTCCTGCTTCCTTTAACGCTCTTGCTGCCCCAATGGCAAAGGCATCCCATGTGGCAAAAATAGCGTCCAGCTTGCCCTTTGGATACTTATTCAGCATGGCTGCTACTGCATTTTGCGTTTGAACAGACGTATCAGAGGAGGCAATACCAAAGCGGTCAAGCTCCTTGATCCCTGAATGTTGTTTAAGCGTTTCTTGATAGACCTTATTTCGTCTCACCATTGGCGGGAATCCATCTACCCACAGGTATGCAATATTTGCTTTTCCTTTAAAATCAGACACAAGCGCATCTAATGATTTTTTCGCTAATTGTTCGTCATCTTGAGACGTCACTGTGACCCCTTTGATGTCCTTCAGCTTAGGATTCGAATCAAATGCTACAACTGGAATGCCTTTCGCTGTGATCTTTTTCACATCAGCGACTGTCGCCTCGTCGTCCCCGTGAGAGATGATAAAGCCATCATAATTTTCTTCAAGCGCCTGAGAGATGGCATCATGGAACTTCGCTGTATCTCCATTTGCGGTGTAGACATCTACCTTAAAGCCAAGTGCCTCACCTTCTGCCTTGGTCCCCGCTAAAAATTGAGCTGTATGATCGTCTCCTCCAATTTTGCGGATGACTTTAATTTTTGCCCCCTGTCCCTTTGCAAATCGCTTCGGTACATTGTCAAAGGAAACCTTTTCGTTCGTATTTGCTTTTGAGCCTGCACTTGATCCGGTGCCGCAGCCTGTTAACAGGACGGTCAATGCCGTTAATAAAACAAGAAATGATGTAAAATGCTTACGCTTCATTGCTGTTCCTCCTCAAGTTGTTTTTATTTTTCACATCGGAAAACTAGGTAAAGAAGTGGAAATACGCCTGTAAAACAGGCATTTGATTCGAAAAAGAGACGAAAAAAAGCCTCTCTTTGAAAGAGAGGCTTGATCACCGTTGCATGAAACATGTATCGGGAAGTCTTCCTCTCTTATCTGTCAAAGCTGTAACAGCTTTGCAGGAATTAGCACCAATTTCTAAAAAAGAAACGGTTGCTGGGCGTCATAGGGCCAGTCCCTCTGCCTCTCTTGATAAGAGATCCGTTATGAAATTTGTTTTCGTTGAAATGTCTTCTTTACTTTAATGTGATGTCACATCAATGTCAATGACTTTTTTGAAAATTTCTAAAATATCATCAACTTCCGATGGTTTTCTTCGCAGGTGATGATTTCTTCAGACGGAAATCATATTTTTTCTCATT
The DNA here is from genome assembly GCF_038593345.1 of Bacillus sp. FSL M8-0350. Lineage (NCBI taxonomy): Bacteria > Bacillati > Bacillota > Bacilli > Caryophanales > Bacillaceae > Bacillus > Bacillus sp. FSL M8-0350. Next base: position 3,601,519 of record NZ_CP151985.1, read on the forward strand.
CACAAATTGTGGGTTGAGATGTGCTGATCCTTTATCTTGACCGCTTTTAGAGAGATACGTTTTGTAGCCTTCCATCCATTTCCCGCGCCAAATCCACTGTGATGCTTTCGCACCTTTTCGGTCATCATAAACGTTCTTCTGGAAGGTATTCTTTTGGTTCACTTGATAAAGATTCACGACCAAGTAATGCGAGGCACTAGCTGACATGATATTATTCGTGATTCGATTGTTCACTGCTTGATACTGCATTAGCAATTGACCGCCTTCTAAGCCGGCTGTGTCATTTTTGTACAAAATATTATGTGAAATCGTCGTATTGGTTGTACCGCCCCGCTTCTTATCATAGCCGCCAATAGAAATGCCTGTATAACGGTTTAAATATACTTGATTGTGTTCGATGCGGATGCGGTCTGCCATTTTTCCCTTATGTTCGCTTGTGACTTCAATCCCCAGATCATTGTGATGTGAGATGTTATGATCGATCACAATGTCTTTTCCGCCATCAACATAAATTCCGCCAGCGGAGATGTCGCTGCCATAGGCTGGGTTTCCTGCACTCGTAATCTCATATACTTTGTTTCTAGAGACAACCCCATTTCTCACTTGATCATACTTTTTGGAGGGTGCTACGTTCTCAAAACCAATTAAATCAATGCCAATATTATCAGTGTGCCGGACCGTGTTATGTGTCACACGGAACTTTTTGACGTTTCCATTTAGCACAAGCGCTTCACTGAAGCCCAGCTTTAATTTTTCAACGGTATTTCCTTTGATTTCAATGTCTTCAATCGCTGCAGGAGCTTTTGTCCCATAGACAGCAATTCCATGTGCATTTCCATTTTTATGTTTCGTCTGAATGTCATACACTCGGTTATTAAGCAGTTTGACGCCTTTACCGCTTCCTTTGATGAAAATACCAACTGGTGTCAAATCTTCTTGATTCGTCTTAAGATGTCCTACAGTCAGGCCTTTGAGGGTGATGTAGCTTTTTTGATCGATCGTGACAAGTCCTCCATCGGCTTGATTTCCTTTAAGGGAAGCCCCGCTAATTACAGGCTTTTCTTTTCCGTAAGCTTGAAAGACAACGGGTGCTTTCTTTGTTCCTGAATGGCGGACAACCAATTTTTCTTTGTATGTACCGCCTCTCATGTAAATGGTTGCCCCAGCCTTCGCCATACTTGCTGCTTTTTTCAACGTGCGGAAAGGTTTTTGCTTTGTGCCCGGGTTTTTGTCGCTTCCGTTTACCGCTACGTAATAGGCTGTGCTTTGCTTTGCGCCAGCCTCATCTGTCATCGCCTGACAGCCAAAGCTGATCACGGTCATGAATAAAATGAGTAAAATGCCTGGTATCGCTCGTTTCATCTTGTTATTGCTCCTTTCTCTTCTCTTCTTCCTTTATCGGTTAAAAAAAAGAGGATTAAAATATGACGATGTCCCTTGCAATGTACTAGTCAAAAGGTGTATGGTTGAAAGAATATCTTACAGGAAAACCTCTCGTTTTTAAATTGTCAGATTAATCAGTTAATAATGCATTTGGATTTTATTTCTTTTTTAAAAAGGGGTGATAGGAGTCATACTGACAGCAGAGAGAAGGAAAGCGCTTTAACAGATTTTTCTTGTCTGAATTCCAGAAAACCTATTGCTAATATTTTGTGAAGGTATAGAATAGAATCATAATTATTTCATATTATTAGAATTTTCAAATAACCAAACAGCAAGGAGATTTACAATGCCAAAACAACCCATCCGCGTTGAACTTAGTTCAACAAAAAAACCAAAACCCCAATCTGATCAACTTGAATTCGGAAAAATCTTCACAGATCACATGTTTGTGATGGATTATTCAGTTGATAAAGGCTGGTACGATCCAAGAATTATCCCTTATCAGGCCATTCCAATGGACCCAGCTTCGATGGTCTACCATTATGGTCAATCTGTTTTTGAAGGCTTGAAGGCTTATGTTTCTGAGGATCAAAAAATTCTCTTATTCCGTCCGGAAAAAAACATGGAGCGCTTAAACAGATCCAATGACCGCCTGTGTATTCCGCAAATTGATACAGAAACAGTATTAGAGGGCTTAAATGAACTCATTCGTATTGATAAGGATTGGGTACCTGATGCAGAGGGCACTTCCTTGTATATTCGTCCATTCATTATTTCCACTGAGCCATATTTAGGCGTTGCACCGTCTAGCACGTATAAGCTGCTCATTATCTTATCTCCAGTGGGATCATACTATAAAGAAGGCATTCATCCGGTCAAAATTGCAGTTGAAAATGAGTTTGTCCGTGCCGTTAAGGGTGGAACAGGAAATGCCAAAACAGCTGGAAACTATGCCTCAAGCCTTAAAGCACAGCAAGTTGCTGAAACGAAAGGATTTTCACAAGTTCTTTGGCTTGATGGGGTCGAGAAAAAGTACATTGAAGAAGTCGGCAGCATGAATATCTTCTTTAAAATCAACGGAGAAATCGTGACGCCTGAATTGAACGGCAGCATTTTAGAAGGCATCACACGTAACTCTGTACTTGAGCTGTTAAAGCATTGGGGAATTCCAGTAACAGAGCGCAAAATTTCAATTGATGAGTTAATTGAAGCACATCAATCTGGCGAGCTTGAAGAAATTTTCGGGACTGGAACGGCAGCTGTCATCTCTCCTGTAGGAGAATTAATTTATCATGATCAGCCATATGTGATCCAAAATGGTCAAACAGGCGAAGTATCGAAGAAATTGTACGAAGCCATTACTGGCATCCAAAAAGGGACACAGCCAGACATCTTCGGCTGGACAGTTGAAGTTGACTCAGTCGTCAAGCAAGCATAAGCATATAAAAGAACCTTTCAATCATGAAGGGTTCTTTTTTGTTTATTCACCTCTCCTTTATCCCTTATAATGGTAAATGCACATACATAAGGAGAGTGATGGTATGTTTTTTACTTATCTACTAGCGTTCTTTGGGATCTGCATCGGATCGATGATCGTCGCCACTGGTTTCGACGATTCACCGTTCCTCACCCGGTTTCTATTTAAGGCGCTTGGGATTTCTATCCTTGCTCTTTCCATTACTTTTGTGAAGGTCAGACGAAAGAAGTTACAGAAAAAAAGGCGAAATAGACTTAGTTGACCCGTCTGCTTCCCATCAAATCGTGCACCAAAACAAGACCGACACCCCGACAATCGCCCCTGTGTATATCCACTGTTTCCTTTTGATGCTCCGCTTTTTTTCGATCAGTAAAAAGATCTCTGGCAAAAAGATGATCATGATTTCTAGGATAAAGACAAGATAATAAACAAGCGGCATTGGCCGGAAATCAAATTTTCTTGCATCTCCTCCAATCGTTGCAAAATACATCAACAGATTGGTCACCGGAATGGTAAAACAAACGAGCAGGCGGAGAACATAGATCCACACATATTCCTTATGCCGAATGAGGCCAACAAATGAAGCAATAAGGCCATACAAAAACAAGATCACTGTACCATAACTCATGACAGGCTGTACGACAAACCCGTAAAACATTAAACCAATTGCAACCATATTCCAACAGTCCTTTCTTTGAAGCCATACATGCTGTTTTTTCTAATCATACACTTCTTTCTCCAGTTTCCATATGGGGCAATCATAAAAAATGACCCCATGAAGGGGCCATTATGTGTTAAGCATTGACTGATTTGAAGAATTGCGGTAAATGTTCACGATGCGCTTCAAGCATTTCGTCTAAAATTTGCTTTGCAATTTCGTCAGATGGGACGAGCGGGTTGATGGTCATCGCCACAAGAGCTGTCTCGTAATCTCCTGTCACAGCCGCTTCTGCTGCCACACGCTCGAATGATTTGATTTGTTGAACGAGTCCTCTTACAGCTATAGGCAGATCACCTATCGCGATTGGTTTTGGTCCGTCCTTCGTAATGATACAGTTTACTTCAACCGCTGATTCAGCCGGAATGCTGGCAATCGCCCCTCTGTTCACTGTATTGACTGGTTGAATGTCGTGCTTATCATTATAGATGGAGCTGATTAAGTTACAGGCCGCATCGCTGTAATAGGCCCCGCCTCTTTTTTCGAGCTGTGGTGGTTTAATGGACAAATCAGGATCTTTATAAAGCTCAAATAATTCCTGCTCAACCTGCTGTACAACCTCTGCTCGTGTTCCTTTTTCTTGAGCCGCCTTTTGCTCTTCTTCCAGCATATCTTTCGTTTTATAGTAATAGCGGTGATACGGACATGGGATGACCCCTAATCCTTTCACAAAAGAAGGCTCCCAGTTTTTCGCTTCAATGTTTCTCATGGACCACTGGCTGTTCGGATTTCCTAGTTCATCAAGCACTTGATCCATAATGCTGACCCCGTCTAAATATACGTCTAATCCATAGACCATGTGATTGAGACCGGCAAACTGTACCTCGATGCGTTCAACGTCCACATCAAGCGCTTTGGCAATCCCCATTTTGATCCCAATCGGCACATTGCATAGACCGACCACTTTTTTTAGATTCGTGTAGCGTAAAACAGCTTCAGTGACCATGCCCGCTGGATTTGTAAAGTTCACAAGCCATGCGTCTGGGCAAAGCTCTTCCATATCCTTCACAATGTCTAGAATGACTGGGATGGTCCGAAGGCCTTTAAATAAACCGCCTGGTCCGTTCGTTTCCTGACCGATGACGCCGTATTTAAGCGGTATTCTCTCATCCTTTGCCCGTGCTTCCAGCAGTCCTACACGAAATTGTGTCGTCACAAAATCTGCATCCTTCAAGGCTTCCCGGCGGTCAAGAGTCAGGTGTACCTCAATCGGCAGACCCGCTTTTTCAACCATACGTTTCGCCAGAGCGCCTACGATGTTTAACTTTTCCTGACCTGCTTCAATATCCACAAGCCATAATTCCTTTACAGGTAATTCATGATATCGTTTAATAAACCCTTCGACGAGCTCAGGCGTATAGCTCGATCCACCGCCTATTGTGACAATTTTGATTCCTTCTTTCATGAATTGACACCTCCGAGTTGCTTCATTTTTTCATGGAGTTCGATGATTTCTGCTGCGAGCTCCTTGACGGTCATTGCGTTCATGAGATGATCCTGCGCATGAATCATTAAGAGGCTAATATCCGTCTTTTCGCCCCTGATTTCTCCTTGGATCAGCTCTGTCTGTGCGTGATGCGCCTCATTTAACGCGTCTTGTGCGTCCTGCAATTTTTGCTTCGCCTCATCAAAGTTTCCTTGTTTTGCACATGTAATGGCCTCCATCGCGGAGCTTCTGCCATTTCCGCCGTGCAGGATGAGTTGAAACACAATTTGTTCCATTTCCATCGGCCGCATCCCCCTTGTTCCCTCTATTACATGCTGACGACATTTTCATCAGTTGATGCTTTTGTTTCTAGCTCACTTTCTTCTCTCAATTTCTGCTTATCCCACATTCTAAAGAATGGGTAGTATAGAGCAAATGACAGCGCAAGGTTAATCAGCTGCATGACAGCACCAGAGATTTTGCCTCCTGTGGCGAGATAGCCTGAAATGATTGGCGGCATGGTCCATGGGACAGCGATCCCGGCTGGTTTTGCCACAAGCCCTGTGCTCATTCCGATATATGTGGTGATGATCATCATGATTGGCGTAAGGATAAACGGAATGAGGAGCATTGGGTTCATGACAATCGGCATTCCAAAAATGATCGGTTCGTTGATGTTAAAGATGGCTGGCCCAATGGCAAGGCGGCCAAGCTGTTTCATTTGTTTACTTCTGGCGCGTAAGATCATGGTCAGCACCAAAGCAAGCGTTGCTCCGCTTCCGCCGACGTTGATGAAGATTTCAAAGAACTGCGCTGTGAAAATATTCGGCAGTACTTCTCCTGCTTGGAATGCAAGACGGTTCTCATCCATTGCACCGAGCCAAATTGGCCCCATGACGCCGCCGACAATGGTTGCTCCGTGAATACCACATGCCCAGAGGAGCATTTGCACACCCATCGCAACGATACTGCCGCCTAAGCTGCCACCAAGAATCGATAGCGGTGTGCCAATTAAGACCGTGATGATATTATGAATACTCTCAAAAGGTGTCATCTCAATCACAAGTCTAGCGACCCAGATCAGGGTGATGACCACAAAACCTGGAATAAGTGCAATAAACGATTTACTGACTGCTGGCGGTACACCATCAGGCATTTTGATCACAATGTTCCGCTGTACAATGAAGCGGTAAATTTCGGTTGAAAGCATGGCAATAATCATGGCAACGAATAAACCTTTACTGCCCATCAGTGTGACAGGAATTCCCCCGCCTACTAGGATAGCTTCTGTTGAGCCTTCAGGTGTGAAAGGTACTTGATATGGTGTAGCCAAAAGGAAAGCCGCAACAGCGATCGCACCAGATGATAGCGCATCAACGGCATACTTTTCAGCAAGCCTGTAAGCAATCCCGAAGGTCGCAACAAGTGCCATAATGTCAAAGGTTGCATTCACAGGATAGGATAGTTTCGTGGCCCATTCTGCTCCAAAGATACTTGCCATAAAATCGCTGTATCCTGGGATCGGAAGGTTAGCTAAAATGAGAAACAGTGAACCGACAATAATGAGAGGCATGGTTAAAACAATTCCGTCACGCAATGCTTGTAAATGTCTTTGAGCGGCAATCTTCCCTGCAAACGGCATGACCTTCTCTTCTAGAAATCGGTTGAATCCATTCATCCCCTCCGCCCCCTTTATCCGTTCACTAACTGTTCAGCAGATTTTAAAACCTCAGCGCCATTACATACGCCATAGTGCACAGTATTAATCACGTCTACTGGGATTCCTTTTTCTTCTCCGAGCTTTTTCATTTGCGGTAATAAATATCGAACCTGAGGTCCTAATAAAAGCACATCGGCTTGATCAATATGATTTTTCGCAGAATCTCCTGATACTGCCCAAATACGATATTCTTTTCCTTGTTCTTGTGCGCTTTTCTCCATTTTTGTGACAAGTAAGCTTGTAGACATACCTGCTGCGCAAACCAATAAGATGTTCATGTGTAAACGCCCCCTTTTCAAAGTGTGAAGCTATTCTTTACACATTCATCATATTATGAAACCGCTTTCATAAACACCCATACTTTTTCCTTTAGGAAGCGGAAAAAGTTAGTATCACACAGTTAGTTCTTGTACGATGGAGCCTTTTTATACATGATATCAAGCATGTCTTCAAATGTATCACAGGCGATCAGATGCTGAATGAATTTCACATTATGCACAAGCTCCCCCAGCAGGCGGTACATGCCTTTTAAATCTTTGGCATTCTCTTTTTCGACACAAAGCAGGCAGACAAATTGAACCTTTTTCTCTCCCCAAATGATTGGTTTTTCTAATGTACATATCGCCCAAAACGTCTCATCTGTCAGCGGCGTCATCGGGTGCGGAATCGCTGTATAATGTCCGAAAGAGGTAGGGGCAGCCTCTTCTCTTTCCATGACAGATGGTGTGAGTTCAGCTGGCGCTAAGCCCATATCGATGACTTTTTGCGTTAAAAAGGTGATGACCTCTTCCTTTGTTTGAAAGGCGCGTTTTGTAAAAACCAATTCCTTTTTCATATATTGAGAGGCCAATGTCACCCTTGTTTCACTCGTCAGGGCTTCTTCAATTTTTAAAAAATCACCGCCTCCCAAAATGGTGTTCACTTGAATGACTGGAACTGGTAAATCCATATGAATTGGGATCGTTGTAATAATCAAATCCAAGGCATGCAAAGAGACATGCGGAAGCGAATATAGCTCTGCTGTTCCTAAAATGGTCAGCTTTGATCCAAATTGTGACCGCAAACGATCCTGCAGCAGCCTTGCACTCCCTGCACCAGACGCACAGACAATGAGACACCGCTTCGGCGGGATCTCCATTTTCCTCCGCTCTAAAGCCGCACCAAAATGAAGCGCCATATATCCGATTTCGTTCTCATGAATACTCAGCCCTTCCTCTTCTTCAAGAACCCTGCTGGCGATAATCCCCGCTTCAAAAGCAAGGGGATACCCCGCTTTTATTTCATCAAGCATCGGATTTCTTAAGTTCATTCCATATTTACATCGGTTGATGGCAGGCTTTAAGTGCAGACTCAATCCAATCATTAGTTCCGTATCACCGGCTAAATCAAGCTGCAGTTTTTGATCAATAGTCTTCAGCATGAGCTGTACAAGCCGGCTCGTGTCATCATCTACAATTTGTTTTTGACCGCTCGAGGAAAAGGACTGTACCATTTTGGCTGTTCCTAGCAAATGAATGGTGATATAGACAATTTCCTCTTGTGGAAATGAGACATCCAGCAGCCCTTCAAGACGCTCCACCATTTTTTTAGCGACCTTATATTCCTTTGCCCGGGGAATTTCGCTGATTTCCTCTGGAAGAACAGATACATAGTTTCCGTGTCTAATTCGTTTGCATGCAATGGCGACATGAACGATTAAATTATTCATGCAAATGTCTGATAGATTCATACCTTCCTCATTGATATAATTGATCATTGTTTTCTGAATCAATTCGAGTTCATGCTTTGGCAAAATGGTAACAGCTGTGTTCAGCATCGTTTGATAAGAACGACATTCATTGAATAAATATTCTGACATACAATAACGGATTTTCACCTCTGATCCCTTGATTCGGCAGCCTTTGCCCGGCTTCGCTTCCAGCTTCAGACCAAAGGGCTCCAGCTTACGTTTGACCGATTTCACATCGTTGCTCATCGTTGATTTACTAATAAACAGCTGCTCCTGTAAATCCTCCAGCTTCACATAGGATTCTGCCAAAAGAAGCCTTTTTAAAATAAACCGAACACGCTCCTCTGGCAGCACAGCAAGCGGCTCTTCCTGCTCGACCTCCTCCTTCATAAAACGGCGAAAGGCATTCTCATCGTTGATCAACAGCTCATAGCCGGCTCCTCTAACAGCTGTTACAGCTGCTTGATAAGGGGCAAGACGGTCGTTCAGTTCTTTTATGTCTGTACGAATGGTGCGGCTTGTCACTTGTAAACTGGCAGAAAATGCAGCGCTTGTGAGCGGGGTCTCAGCTGCCATGAGTTGACTTAAGATGTGCGCCAGTCTTTTACTCAGCATCAGATCGGCCTCCTTATGTAGGGGTGGAGAATCTGCCTTGTCTGGACAGGTTGTATACGCTTGCAGTTCTCTTCATTACTCATATTCTACTGAAAAGAAATAAAAATTGCCAACTCATATATATGACAAATGCCCCTATTTATACAACTAACCATATCTAATGTCCTATGAATCTTTTTGAAAGATACTTGCGAAAACCACGAAAAAAAGGCGTACACCATCGTGTACCCGCCTTCTTTATGAAGAGATCAGCTGGGTAAAGACAACCAATCTTTTTTCATGCGTACCTGCTGCATGATCAAATGTCCCTGTACAAGTGATTAAATTGAGATTCCGTGTAAAGGCGTATCCAAAAAACGCATTAGGCTTCTCTTCACGCGGATAACTTCTTACTTTTATGACTTCAAAGGTTCGCTTTTTTCCTGATGAAGACGTGACGATCACCTTGTCTCCCTTTTTTAGCTCCTTTAATCGATAAAAAACCGATGGACCCCATTTATTATCTACATGGCCGTTCATGACGGCATTCCCTTTATCTCCCGGCTTTGGACCATCTTCAAACCAAGCCGTGTTGTCTGTTTCCTGAGGGACACCCATACTGCCATCCTTTGATAAAGCTGTTTTCTCCACTTTTGCTTTGACATCAATCGCGGGAATGGCGATTTCTGCTGGTACAATACCAGACGGCTCGTCTTTTAATGTATCGTGTGAGTGGTTCTTTTTCTCAGCTTGATGTGTGGTCATTTCCTTAGAAGCTGATATGTTTTTTGAGGATGACGATTCATTCATTGACTGTGATGAACAGCCTGTGATGATGAGAAGCGAAAGAATACTGAGCAGCCAATTCTTCATCTAAGCCGGCCTCCTTTTGAAGAAAGGAACGGCACGATTATGCACGTTCCCACCTGTCTTTATGAGTTAGAATTTGATGCCTTACGGCGAATGAGGAAAAATGCACCGGCTGCACCGCCTGCTAGGATTAAACTTGCGATCATTCCCGCAAATGCTTCATAGGACATGCCTAAAGGACCTGCTGTGCCTCCCATGCCTGTTTTCGGCATTTCATTAGGCATATTGGATTTGAACAGCTCAGGATGCTGATCAACAATCGCTGCTGCGACATCCTGACCAACCATGAACATATGACCATAAGCCTCTCTCACTGTCGGATAAAGCTGATCATATTCGCCATTATGGTAAGACGTATATGTTTTGATCAGCTCATCAATATGTGTTTTCAAACCAGCCTCTAAATCAGCTGCCTTTAAACGTCCATCTGTCGCTTGATCTAGGAATTTCGCTTGCTTCATTCGATACGCATCTAAATCTTTGACAGCCTTTTCTTTTGCTTGTTGATTCCCTGATGCATCCGCTTTGACATAATCAACTAAATAGCCGATATGGCTTGACCAAATATCTTTGAATTGTTTGCCTGCATCTTTACCATAAACAGATGCAATCGCAGCAGATAAATCATTTGTGTTTTCATTTAAAGCCGCTGCTGCCTGTTTAAAGTCCTTACTGCCATCATTTCCTTTTTGCATGGCAACTACCGCGAGTGCCAAATGCTCTGAGAACAAGTAGTTTAAATCTTCACGAAGATCCGCTGCTGGTGTATCCACTGACTTTTGATCAAATTTCCCAGGAAATTGATCTGTGATGGCCCATGACACGCCTTTTCCTACCTCAAACATATGATGAATGGATTTTCTAACCGTTTCATAGGTCGTATCAAAATCCTTTTCAGTATAGCTGTCAAACGCTTTTAGCAGTTCATTCACATGCATCTTCAAGCCTTCTTCAAGCTCACTTGCTTTCAGTCTGCCGTCTGTTGCTTGATCGAGCATATCGGCTTGTTTCATTCGATATTGATCAAGCTGCTTCATCGCTTTCTTTTTACCTGCATTATCTTTTTTCGCTGCGGCTTGTACATAGTCAACAAAGTAGCCGATATGACTTGACCAAATGTTCTTGAATTGTTTGCCTGCTTTTTTTCCATACACAGAGGCAATTGCATCTGATAAGTCATTCGTGTTGTCATTTAAAGCCGCCGCTGCTTGATCGAAGTCTTTACTGCCGTCAATTCCCTTTTGCATTGTGATCACTGCTAAATAGGCATGCTCTGAAAACAACTGATCTAGTGCTGCTCGAAGATCTGCGGCTTTATTTGACACCTCTTGTGACGAAGACGTCTTCTTCGCCTCCCCATGCATATGTCCTTCGTGTGCACTTGCGATATGAGCCGCTGGGAATAATAACGCTGCGCTCAGTGGAATGGTTAACATTGCTTTCTTCATGTTCATCTTTTATTTCCTCCTCTTTCCGTTTGTTATGTACTTAACGGAGAGAGGGAGAAAATAGATCATTCGATTCTATTATTTTTTTCTTACAACACAGGCTCTGTATGATTGCATAAAAAAAAGCCGGATTATCCGGCTGATACGTTACGACGTTTAGATGCTTTTCGCTCTTTATATATTTTTCTCACCACTGGATAAATCACAGGTGCCCATTTGACAATTTGTTTCAGCCATTTTTTCATTTCCCCCGCGCCTCCTTATTGTCATTCTTAAAGGACGATTCCCCATCTTGTCATGAAATAAACAGGTGCGGGAGAGCAGGAGTTAAATCACGCCTTGTGCGATCATGGCATCTGCCACCTTACGAAATCCTGCAATATTTGCTCCAACCATGATGTTTCCTGAGTGTCCATATTCGTCTGCTGTCTCTGTACACTGACGATAAATAGACTGCATCATTTGTTTCAGCTGAGCATCTACTTCTTCAAATGTCCAAGATATTCTTGCACTGTTTTGTGCCATTTCCAATGCTGATACACCTACACCGCCAGCATTCGCTGCTTTTGCCGGCGCAAACAAAATACGATTCTCTTCAAATACTTTGACCGCCTTAAGAGTGGATGGCATATTGGCTCCTTCTCCTACAGCGATGACACCATTTGCCACAAGCTGCTGTGCATGCGCCTCTGATATTTCATTTTGTGTTGCACATGGCAGTGCAATATCACAAGGAACGGACCAAATTTGTTCGCAATCTTCAATTAATTCAGCATGCGGGTGAATGTCAATGTATGCCCCAATCCGCTGATTCTCGACTTCCTTGAGCTGTTTGATCGTCTCAAGTGAAATCCCTTGAGGATCATAAATCGCTCCGCTTGAATCACTGCAAGCCACAACCTTACCGCCTAATTCGATTACCTTTTCCATTGCATAGATAGACACATTTCCTGAGCCCGACACAACAACAGAACGTCCCTCAAATTGGAGCCCATGTGCTTTCAGCATTTCCTCCATGAAGTACACCAGTCCGTAGCCTGTCGCCTCTTTTCTCGCTAAGCTGCCTCCGAATCCAGGGCTTTTCCCCGTGAGTACACCTGCTTCATAAGCACCGCGCATTTTCTTGTACTGTCCGAACATATAGCCAATTTCGCGTGCTCCTACACCAATATCACCTGCTGGCACATCTTGATCAGGTCCAATATATCGGCCGAGTTCACTCATAAAGCTTTGAACGAAACGCATGATTTCTCCATCAGACTTCCCTTTAGGATCAAAATCCGATCCGCCTTTCCCTCCGCCAATCGGCATACCAGTCAGTGCGTTTTTAAAGATTTGTTCAAACCCTAAAAACTTGATAATGCTTGCATTGACGGTTGGATGGAAACGAATGCCTCCTTTATAAGGACCGATGGCACTATTGAATTGAACCCTAAACCCTCGATTGACTTGTACTTTGCCCTCATCGTCTACCCATGGCACTCGAAATACCACAAGCCGCTCAGGCTCAATGAGCCGTTCTAAAATGCCTTGTTTTTCATACTCTGGATGCTTCGCAAAAACTGTGACGAGTGATTCCAGAATTTCTTTTACGGCTTGCTGGAACTCCTCCTCGCCGGGATTTCGTTTTTCCACCTCTTCTAACACACGGTGGATGTAGCTTTGTGCTGTTTGTGCTGCTCGATCTAAGGTCAACATGTCGCATCTGCCTCCTTGTAGATATCTCCACACATTTAATTGTTAGATTTTCTAACGCATATTGAGATTAATTTAACACCAATTGTAAAATCTGATCAATATTGATAACAGATGAAAATGATGCCGAATTGAGATAGATCAAGCAGCCGCAGCGATTGTTTTTTAAAATAAGCGCTCAAGGAATGACTAATGTGCTAGAAACGAACGAGCGGATATTTCTCGTCCCGTTTTCTTTGACAAATACATGAATCATGATGAATTTCTAGCTGGTTTTCCATTGAAAAAAGGGTCAAAAGTTTGATCGGATGCACTCAATCTTTTCGGGGCGGCTTCCCGCCTCTTTTTCGATCAGGTAACACGACACAAAGCCAATATAAAATAGAAGACGATGGAAAGTTAATGAGACCGACAATGCCCCAAAACCACTTGTAACGCCCTCTTTTCTTTGCATCTATAAATAAAAGAAAGCCCTGTGCAAACAATAACGGCAAGACGCACAATAAGATGATCATTTCCGACTGACTCATACGGAAGACCCTCCTTTGATATGTTGATATTCCTTGTAGCCAACAACAAAGCAGATGGGGACGCTCACTATTTGGAGAAGAATGAAGATGATAGGCAAATGGGTAATGGCAGCTGCAAAGAGTGCTAGAATGGTCAAACTGATCAAAACGTATGCCAGCACTTCTTGTTTAAAACGCCTTTTCTCTTTTTCCTTCGCCTGTTTCAGCATCATCATGACAGCCTGCTCACTTGGCTTTTCCACTTCAATTTGTTCGTCTAGCTGCTGCAGTTCTTCTTTTAAACGTTCGGTCAAACGATCTTCCTTCATAAATCCCACTCCTTTCGAATTTTCTTTAATCCATGATGAACCCTCGATTTCACAGTGCCTTCTCTCATTCCAAGCATTGAAGCCATTTCTGGGTAGGTAAATCCATAATAATAGTGCAGAATAATCGGTGCTCTCTCCTCAGCCTTTAATTCATTTAAAGCATCCCACATGTCATGCCATGTGTTCCCCTTTTGCTGAACGTCCCATTTAAAGCGGCGTATGGCTTCCTGATTTGCTTTTCCTTCTCTCATTTGTTCACGTTTTCTTTTCTTCTGGTGATCTAAAAATTGCCTAGATGCAATCGAAATGAGCCAGGTTGAAAATAAGGCATCTCCTCTAAATGAAGAAAGTTTCATATACGCTTTCAGCATCGTTTCTTGCATGATTTCCTCTGCCAGCTCTTGTTGAAGGGTCAGCTTCAACATATATCGGTAAAGAAAGGAATAATGATGCCGATAAAGGGCTGTAAACGCGGCATCATCTCCCTGTTTTGCCCGCTGAATCAATAATGTCTCTTCTGTCTGCTCCAAGCACGCCCCTCCTTCCTTTTCTTCTCTTACTCATAAGACGACACGGATGACAATATCGTTTAAATTAGACCTTATTTTTTAGCATTCCTTCTATGATTCTCGTTTTATATCCAATTTTTTCTTATGTAATGATTATGGCATTCCTTCTTCTCTAACAAAATGATGCGTTTATAATCATCTTGATTTTCTACCAAACGGAGAGCCTCCTCTCCATAATCAAGATGTCATCCTCATACCTATCGACAATGGTCCTTATCTCATGAAGATGAAAATGAAATAATCATTGGCTTAGCTTCCTAGAAAATCATGGAATACGCTGCGCCTATCCTTAGCCGATGATACCTTTTTGCATGCTATGCTCATCCTACATTCCGAAAGAAGCAATGCTTGTGAAGGAAGGAGGAGTGGTTGAATCACAGCTTATTTTGGAAACGTTTTCATTAAAATAAAATAGAATGGAGATGTTGAGTTTGAAAAGAAAAATTCCAATGTTAGCCGGTGTATTAGCTGTTGGTCTCGTCACTTCATTATTTGCACCAAACGGGGAGGCAAAGGCAGCAGCCAAATATCCAGAAAGCCCTTCTATTATGGCCAACTTTAATCAACAAGGCTTCTCCACATTAAATGGCGGCACAACAGGCGGTGAAGGCGGTAAAACCGTCACAGTCAAAACTGGAAATGAACTATTGGCTGCCCTCAAAAATAAAGGAACAAACGAAAAATTAAAAATTGTTGTAGACGGGACCATTACCCCTTCTAATACATCAGCCAATAAAATCGATGTGAAAGATACAAATAATGTCTCGATCGTCGGTAAAGGGACGAACGGCGAATTGAATGGAATTGGCATTAAAGTATGGCGTGCCAATAACATCATCATCCGCAACTTGAAAATCCACCACAGCAAAATCGGTGACAAGGATGCCATCGGGATCGAAGGCGGTTCTAAAAACATATGGGTCGATCATAATGAATTGTACAACACATTGAATTCCGGGAAGGATGATTACGATGGTTTATTTGATGTAAAAAATGACTCTGACTACATTACCTTCTCGTGGAACTATGTACATGACAGCTGGAAAACAATGCTCATGGGCAGCTCCGATAACGATAACTACAATCGAAAAATTACGTTCCACAACAACCGCTTTGAAAACCTAAACTCTCGTGTACCGTCTATGCGCTTCGGGGAAGGACATGTCTATAACAACTATTATAAAAACATCCTCACAACAGCGATTAACTCACGTATGGGCGCGAAAATGAGAATTGAACACAACGTATTTGAAAACACCACAAATGCCATTGGAAGCTGGGACAGCCGTCAAGTTGGTACATGGCATGTCATCAACAACTCGTATATTAACAGCACAGGCAGTCTGCCAACGTCTTCAACAGGTACGTATAACCCTCCTTATAACTACTCTTTGCTTAACGTGAACAATGTGAAATCAGAAGTGATATCAAATGCAGGTGTTGGTAAAGTAAACCCTTAAACCACAAAACGTTCGGGCAGAGATTTCCTGTCCGAACGTTCTTGTCATTTCATTCATTTATATAGTAGAAAATGGACGATCCATTTCATACAACTTTTGATAACGCGTATTTTCTTTTAGTAAATCCTGATGCTGACCCTGCATCTCAATGCGCCCGTTTTCAATAAACATGATGCGGTCACATGCCTCACAGCCAGTCAGGTGATGGGTAATCCAAATAACTGTTTTCCCTTTTAACACACGGAAGATGGTTTCAAGCAATTCACGCTCTGTCCGCGGATCAAGCCCGACGGTCGGTTCATCTAATACAACTACCGGCGTGTCCTGAAGCAATATCCGAGCTAACGCCATACGCTGTCTTTCTCCACCTGAAAATCGAACCCCTGTCTCCTGAACACCTGTGTGATAACCTTCTGGCAAAGACTCAATGTAATCATGCAGCTGCACTTGTCTTGCTGCTTCTTTTACCTGTTCTTCTGTCGCCTCTGGAGATCCTAAACGAATATTGTTTAAAACAGACGTATCAAATAAATAAGGCTGTTGATTGAGCACAGACACATAGGCAGACACCTTCTCTTGAATGCTTTGAACCGATTTCCCTTGAATGCTGACCGCTCCTTGATTTGGAACGACTGCCCCTTCTAACAATTTTAAAATGGTCGATTTGCCTGCACCGCTTTTTCCTAAAAGCGCGAGTGATTCCCCTTGCTTCAGAGAAAATGACAGGTCTTGAAGTACATAATGTTGTGTGTCATACCGAAAGGACACTTGATCAAAACAGACAGCTTCATCGTGAGAAATGGCTGACTGATCCACTGCCTTGCTCTCAGCTTCTCCTTCATATGACTGCTTTTCATAATGATGTAATCTGCTGACAGCATGCTGATAGACGGGAATATCACCTGCCGCATCTGACAGCGGAAGAAAGGCTTCTGTTAACGGAAACAGCACAAGTACAAAGGCTGCAATCAGTGTGTGTGACATGGATCCTGACTGAACGACCGAGCCGCTCCAATACACAACAAGCACGACAGCTCCTCCAATCAAGAGCTGTGCCAAAAATTGACGCACGCGGATAAATCGGTGTTTGGCTGCTTCAAGCGCTAACAGCTGTGCTTCTTTCTGTTCATATCCATCCACAAAATCTTTCTGCCTGCCGCTGAACAGCCAGTCACTAACGCCCATGACTGCATCTGTTAAATGGCTGTACAGTTCATTTCTGCCTTTTTTCATTTGAATTAGTCTTGCCCGGTTCACAAGCACTGTGACGTATGGGAAAACGAATACGAGAAGTGCCATATAAAGCAGCATCAGTCCAGCAAAAGGCCATGAGAAAAGGCCAAGTGCTCCAATGGATGCGGCATATAAAAGCAGTGCACCGATAGATGGAAAGATGGTTTTTAAATAGGCATCCTGCAATCTCTCCACATCATCTGACAAGAGACCAAGCATTTCACCTGTCCCCAGCTTTGTCTGTTTGGCACTTCGTTCAGCCATGTCATAGAGGCGTACACGCATTTTTTCAATCATTGTCAAAATGAGCTGATGACTTGCCAGCCTTTCTGCATAACGGGCAGCAGAGCGCGAAATACCAAAGGTACGTACGGCCACAATTGGAACGTAGACCATGAGTATATTCTCAGGTCTTGTCGCAGCCTTTGAAATGAGAAATCCCGACGTGTACATCAGCATAGAAGCAGAGAATACCGCAATGGCTCCTAAAAATAAAACCAAGGCAAACAGCTTTTGATTCTCCTTGATATAAGGTATAAACCAGCCTTTACTGACCATGTGTGACCGCCCCCATTTGCTCCTGTACCAATTGATAATACACGCCTTTTCTTTGCATTAATGATTCATGTGTCCCCATTTCTGCGACGGTTCCTTGATCCATGACAATGATTTCATCCATGTCCGGCATCCAATGGAGTCTGTGTGTCGCTAAGAACACAAGTTTATGTTCAAACAGTGGAAGCATTGTTTTCTTCAGTTCATACTCTGTTTCAATATCGAGATGCGCCGTTGGTTCATCTAACAGCATAATGGACCGCTGGCCCAGCACAGTTCGAGCAAGCGCAATTCTTTGCGCCTGTCCTCCGCTTAGCTCTCTTCCCTGTTCTCCAATGACTTCGTCCAGCCCATTTGGCAGCTGTGTAACCAGCTGAGATAAGCCAGCTTCATGCACCGCTCTTTCCACTTCTTCCTCTGTTGCATTTGGTTCATAAAAACGAATGTTTTCTCTTAATGTCATGTGAAATAAATAGGGGTGCTGCGGCATATAGACAACTTCCTTTTGCCATTCCTTCATCTGTAAATGACCGAGCGGTTGACCGTTTAGCGTGATTTGACCCGAAGACGGCTCAACAAAACCGCCGAGGACATCGGTTAACGTCGATTTCCCTGAACCACTGGCACCAATGATGCCGATTTTTTTCTTCCCTTTGACAGTGAGATCTACATCCTGAATGGAATAAGGGGCATGTTCATCATGCTGAACACAAACATCCTGCAGCGTGAGCACGGATTGTTCATCCCACTTATTCAGCTGCACAGATTTTGTCTCCTGGGCGCGGAAGCCTTTTTCTTCTAAAATGACCTGCATGGCTTCATTCGCTTCTTTTCCATTTAACGTCGCATGATAGTCATTTCCCACTTCACGTACCGGCAGAAAATACTCCGGCGCCAGCATAAGCGCCGTCAAAGCCGGCAATAACAGAAGCTCTCCTTCAATTAAACGTAAGCCAAGAAAAACAGCGACGGTTGCAATTGATAGCATGGAAAAGAAATCGAGGGCAAACGATGACAGAAAGGCGACCTTCAGTGTACTCATGGTCGCTTTTCGATATCGCTTTGACACCTCCGCAATATGACGGGAGTGTTTTTTGCTGATACCTAAGTAACGAAGCGTCTCAAGGCCCCGGAGAGAGTCAGTAAAATGATTGGATAATTTCTCATACGATCTCCATTGTTTGGCCGCTTTACGCTGAGCAACAAGGCCTAGCAAAATCATAAAAATAATTAAAATTGGCAGCGTCACAATTAAAATGACGGCTGATGTTTCATCTAATGTCCACACATAGATAAGGACCATCGCCGGAATCACTGCCATGTTCACCATTTTCGGCAAAAACAGCTGTAAATACTGACGGTATTGAGCAATTCCTTCCATTGCTAATGTGACAAGCTTTCCTGTCCCTTTTTTCTTTGCGAAGGCAGGCCCTAATCGAAAGAGTTGGTCTAACAGCTGCTTTCTGACGTCTGCTCCAATTCGGGAAGAGTAGGTAAACATGACCTTCTCCCGAATCAAGGTGAGACCGTGCCGCACAACAAAGGCAGCAAGAAACAGCATGACATAAGGCGTTGCCTGCGAGAGGCTTTTCCCGTCAAACAGCGTTGTAATGGCATGTGCCAGCCACTGTGCTTGGAAAATAATACTTGCTCCTTGGATGAGTGACACAATACCTAAGAGGGCAAGAAGCCCTCTCATTCCTTTTAATTGAAGCAAACGTTTATCCATTAGTAGGTCATTGGCTCCTTACCGCTTACACGTTTACGGAAGACGTAATAGCTCCAAATTTGATACCCAAGCACAAAGGGCAGCAAAGAAACAGCAACAATCGTCATGACCGTCAGTGAATAAGATCCAGATGCAGCGTTTTGAATTGTGAGATCAAATGAATGACTGATTGAACTAATCATGACGCGCGGGAACAATGCAGTGAACAGCATGGACACCGTCACCATGATGCCTGCACCTGTGAATAAGAATGTCCAGCCATCACGTTCTTTTCTCATCAAAACAAGGGCAGCTACATAGCAAACCACAATCAGCACAGTTAATGGAATGGTGATGATCGGGCGTACAGTATAAATATCTGTTTCAATGATGGACACACCGACAAATATAACAAGAACAGGGAGTGCAATGAGCAGGACACGCTGGCCTAGTTTTCTTGCACGGTCTCTTAAGTCACCCTCTGTACGAAGTGTGACGAAAATCAAGCCATGCAGCAGACAAAGAACCGTCACAGCTAACCCGCCGATCACTGAGTAAAGATTCACAAAGTCCGTAAATCCAGCGTACATGTTCATGTCTTGATCAATTGGCATCCCGCGTAAAATACTCGTGAATAACACACCGAGCAAAAACGGCGGAAGCAGACTGCCAAAGAAGATCACCCAGTCCCACGCTTTAATCCAAGAGGCTTTCTCAACCTTCCCTCGGAATTCAAAGGCGACGCCGCGCCCAATGAGCGCTAAGAGGAGAACCGCAAACGGAATATAGTATCCGCTGAACATCGTGGCATACCAGTGAGGAAATGCAGCGAAAATAGCGCCGCCAGCTGTAATCAGCCAGACCTCATTCGCATCCCAGAAAGGACCAATCGTATTGATTAAAATTCGGCGCTCGTGCGCGTCCTTTCCAAGCAGCTGCATGGACATCCCGACACCAAAATCAAATCCTTCTAAGAAGAAAAATCCAACAAACAATACTGCGACAAGAATAAACCAAATCTCGTTAAGATATGCCATGATATGCGCCTCCATCAAATGGATCTGTAGACAGGTCCGTTTCATCCTTTTGATCTGTATCCTCTTCAGAATGTGCACCTTTTTTAATTTCTCGAATGAATAAGTAGGCAAGCAAAATGGCAAGAATCAGATACATCGCCGTAAAGCTAATGACTGAGAATAACAGCATGCCATACGATACGTTCGGTGAAATCGATTGAGCTGTCGTCATCATACCAAAGACGGTCCACGGCTGACGCCCGATTTCAGTCATGATCCAGCCGGCTGAATTCGCAATAAACGGGAACGCAATCATCCCTACCATGAAGCGTAAAAACCATTTGTTTGTTTCGAGTTTCTTTCTAAAGCTCAAGTACAAACCAATCATACTAGCAAAAATCATCAGCATGCCGGCACCGACCATGATTCTAAAGCTCCAGAATGTTGTTTTCACTGGCGGAATATAGTCCCCAGGACCAAACTTGGCTTCATATTCTTTTTGAAGTGTCAGCATGCCTGGAACATCTCCACTGAACTTCGAATATGCCAAATAACTTAAGGCAAACGGAATATTGATCTCCGCAGAGTTTTCTTTTTTATCTGTGTCAATGTTGGCAAATAGTGTCCAAGCCGCTGGATCTCCACTATCCTTCCAAAGGGCTTCACTTGCTGCCATCTTCATTGGCTGTGATTTCATTAAGTGCTTCGCTTGATCATGTCCAGAGAACGCTACACCTAAGCCAGAAATTAAAGCGAGGATCATCGCAATCTGGAATGATTTTTTGAAAAAGGCGATTTCTTGTTTTTTGATCATTTTATAGGCACTAACGCCTGCAATAAAGAAAGCACCTGTTGCCAGTGCACCAAACAGAACGTGCGGGAACTCAACCCAAAGCTGCGGGTTCGTCACAAGAGCGCCAAAATCATTCATTTCTGCACGGCCATTTTTAATGGAAAATCCAACTGGCTCCTGCATAAATGAGTTGGCGAGTAAAATCCAAAACGCCGAAAAGATCGTACCAAGAGAAACAAGCCAAATGCACAATAAATGAATCTTCTTCGGCAGACGATCCCAGCCGAATATCCAAAGTCCAATAAATGTAGATTCAAGGAAAAAGGCCAAAAGTGCTTCAATGGCAAGCGGTGCACCAAAGACATCACCGACAAACCTTGAATAATCTGACCAGTTCATCCCAAACTGGAATTCCTGTAGAATCCCTGTTACCACACCTACTGCAAAGTTAAGTAAGAACAGGTGACCCCAAAACTTCGCCATCTTTTTATAGATGTCTTTTTTCTTGACGACATAAAGGGTCTGCATCAATGCGACGATAAACACCAAACCTATTGACATAGGAACAAAAATAAAATGAAATAATGTCGTTGAAGCAAATTGAAATCTTGCTAAAAACAGCTCACTCACAGCCTTACATCCTCCCTTACTTTACAAGCCGAACGATTCATGCTCACCATTTCACAAAATATTCACTATTTGTTCAATGTTTCACAAATAAAAGTCTATTTGAAATGGTTCACTCGGTGAAATTTTACTCTTGATTTTCATTCGGTTAGTTATTTATACCTGTACTTTACACCCATACGCTTCAAAAATAAAGTAAATTTTACCTAAAATTTGGATAGTATTGTGTCAGTTGTTTGAATACTTTGTCAAGAATATGTGACGAAAAATAAACAACCGCAAAAAAATAGCGCTGCATGTGAGCCGCAGCGCTTTGTTTCTATTTTAAGCTTTTTTCTGTAAAGCAGGTCTTGTCACTTGGACTTCATAGTACGTAATTTTGTTTTTTAATAGACCTTCAGGTTTCGCTTTTCCATGAGCGTGTGCATCTCCAAATGCCTGAGACTTTGTCCAGTTCACAAAGTCTTCTTTTCGATTCCAGCGGGTATGAATGGTCACTTCATCGTAATCGGTTGTCTGCTGTGTGACCCAGACTTCCATACCTAAAAATCCTTCCATGAATTCTACTTGTCCCTGCTTGTTAAAACGCTTGACGAGGTGGTCTGCACTGCCTTTTTCTACTCTAACCTGGTTGTTTACAATGATCATGTTTGATTCATCTCCCTTTTGTTGTTGGATCGAAGCGATTGGGATAATGAGCGGATGCTCTCCATCTAGGTGAACCTCTGCCTGAATCCCAAAGACCTCTTTGAAAAAGTTTTCTGTTAATACTTCCTTTGGTGTCCCTATTTGGTAAACCTGACCACGCTTCATTGCAATCAGGCGATCACAATATTTTGCTGCCTGCTGCAGGTCATGAAGAACCATTAAAATGGTGATCCCATGCGTTTCATTCAGCTGTTTGAGCAGCTCTAGTAAATCAAGCTGATGTGCAATATCTAAGTAAGTGGTAGGCTCATCCAAAATAATCGTCTCTGTCTTCTGAGCCAGTGCCATGGCAATATACGCCTTCTGCCTTTCTCCGCCTGACAATGTATGCAGCATCCTGTTTTCATTCACGCGGCTATTTGTCACATCAAGCGCCCACTCTATCGCTTCCTGATCTGTCTTCGAGCTCTTTTTCCAGATCGAACGATGCGGACTGCGTCCAAGTGCAACCAGCTCACGTACTGTCATTGATGGGATGGCCGTTCTCGTCTGCATCAGAACGGCGATTTCTTGTGCAATCTCCTGTGCTGTCATTTCTTTTTGCGGGATATCGTGAATATAAATCATGCCGCTTTCAATCGACGTAAGGCGTGCGGCCGCTTTAATAAACGTCGACTTCCCTGACCCATTCGGTCCAATAATTCCTGTTACACTTCCTTTAGGCACAGCTGCTGAAATAGACGACAATCGAAAGCCTCCTTGACTGAGGCTCACGTCATCCATCGCAATCACATCCAACTTAACCCCTCCCTTTCTTTTTTAATAAATAGAGGAAGAAAGGTGCACCAATACAGGCAAGCAGAATACCAACAGGCAGTTCAACCGGTGTAAACCATACCCGTGCTGCTGTATCAGCAAAAACCACAAGTACGCCGCCGCCAAGCATTGAGATCGGCAGCAGGTAACGGTAGTCATCTCCAATTAAAAGGCGGATAAAATGAGGGACGACAAGACCGACAAATCCAATTAAACCGCTCACGCTTACAGCTGCACCCGCCAAAAGCGCCGCCAGTGCAATTAAGAAAAATCGGGTTCGCTCGACTCTAAGGCCGAGCAGCTGTGCTGAATCATCACCAAGCAAAAGAAGATTTGCCGGCTTGATCGCAAAAAAACAAAGACACAATCCAGCAATCGCATAGGGTGACACAAAGCTCAGGTGATGCCAGCTCCGTCCATTTAATCCTCCTGATAAAAAAGGCAGAACAGCCTGCACACGCTCACTATAAAGCACCATAAATCCATTCATGACCGCACCAAGCAGGGCATTGACTGCCACACCCGCCAGAATCAATTTCAGTGGCGAAACCCCTTGATCGAACGACAAAATATACACAACAAGTGCCGCTAATAAAGCGCCCAGGAATGCAGCCGCTGGAAGCAGATATGTGAATTGAGGAAACACAATCATGCTGAGTACAGCAGCTAACCCACCACCGGCAGTCACACCGATGATCCCGGGGTCAGCGAGTGGATTTCGGACGACTCCTTGTAAAATGGCCCCTGATGCTGCGAGACAGGCCCCGACGATGAAACCTATGAGAACGCGAGGCAGACGTAAATCCATGACGATTTTTTCATGGACTGGCTGGCCTGATCCCGTCAAAGCAGCGATCAAATCTGGCAGCGATAATTGAACAGAACCTAATGCAAGCCCTAGACATATGCCCACACCTAGCGAGAAAAGCAGTCCCGGTATCAGCCATCTTCGTCTCGACTGCCTTTTTTGAAAATCTAACTCTGCATTCACTTTCATGATGACAATCGCTTCAATCTCTTCTCTAGTTCATCAATCGCCTTTATGACGTCTGCGCCTGGGTTCGTCCCGAATAAATCACTAGGCAGAATCTCCACGCGGCCATTTTTGACAGCTGATACGTCGTGCCATGCTGCATTCTGTTTCATTTCACTCATAAAGCCCGCTTTCACATCGTCAGGATTGCTGTGTGTCATGAGCAGAATGAGATCAGGATCGGCTTCGATCACCTTTTCTGCATTAATTTGAGCGTATTGAGGAAATTTTTCGAGTGCCGGTTCATTCTCAGCAATGTTTGCACCCCCAGCGATGTGCAGCAAATCTCCGCTCAAGGATTGGGGAAGTGCCGCCATATATGTGCCGGGTGCACCGTACACAACGAGTGTTTTCACTTTTTTCTTAGGCTGCTTGACCTGCTTTTTTCGCTCATCAATTTGCTCATTGAGTGCTTTAGCCTTTTGCTGCTTTCCGAGCAACTCCCCAAATAACGAGATTTGACGCTGGATGTCCTTCACTGAATTGGCACTTGTCAAAAGAAGCTGTGAATCAATTCCTTCTATTGTAGAGATGTCCTTGCTGTTTAATTGTTCATTTCCAAGCACAACATCAGGCTTTAAGCTTGTGATCAGCTCTACATCAAATTGATGCGTTGTGCCAATCGTTTGTACGGACTTTGCCTTTTGTAAGCTGGCTGGTAGCTCAGCAGTTGGCCGGCCGACCGCCTTACCGCCTAAAGCATACAGAATACTCATGTCCCCGGTCGACAAGGCGACGATACGCTGAGGGGATTCATCAAACGACAGCGTTCTTCCGGTAAAATCCTTTATCTTCAGCGCTCCTTGCCCGCTTCCTTTCTCTACAGGTGCTGCCTGACCGCATCCGCCGAGGAGAAGCATCAAGACGAGTCCCGCTAAGATCACATGTGAAAATTTCAACCGTCTGTCTCTCCTTTTCTAGTAAACTTTCTTTAGCTTTGCCTGTACCACGAGACGCCCGCTTTTAGGTGCAAGCACATGATCACAGGTCGATAAGGTGAGGATGAGGTCATCTGTGGACACGTCTGTCTTCGTTTGATAGATTGATTTCTTCCGCACAGCTTGCAAGTAGTGCGCATATTCGCCAAGATCTTGAAAATCGGTTTGAATATAGTCGAAGTCAACCGTCGTTTCATACACAGCAAAAATCTCCGCTTCATAGCTTTGATACAGCGTATCGTACTGAAATGTCCGGTGCTCTTGGAAGAAATCTTTTTTTAGATAGTTTGTGAGTCCAGCGAACATGGATCCATCCCTCATCCGATGGCCGTACACCACTGTATTTGGGCTTTCATGCAGGACATCATTACGATAATCCATAAAGATACTGCCTGCCCGGGTGTCGTTTTTTAAATAATTGCGAGTTAAGTAGAACGCATTATCGTGAGATTGAACAATCGGATACTGAATCATCGTGTCTTTCATATTGATCCAGCCGACAATGTCCTCATTCACCTTCCGCAGCTCATCAAATGACGAACGGATCTTTCCCTGCTCCCGTTTTTCAGTCATATCTTCTTCATATCCATACATCGTCTGAGCCTTTGCAAGCACCTGGCGATTTTGATAATAACCGAAAAGTTCGAAGCCGATGGCTGTCCCGCTATAAATAAATACGCCTAAACAAACGATCGTCAGCATTCGCTGCCAAAGCCGTTTTCCTCGTTTCACACTGTCTCACCTGCTTTTTGCCCAGCTTATATACCAACAGGCACGATGTACATCCCTGTTTCTGCATCCTGTCTAATCGTGACGGACACATCATAAATGTGCCGCACGTTTTCCTCTGTTAACACATCGTTTGGCTGTCCTTCACTGATAACCTGTCCATCCTTCATCGCTATGATGATATCGCTGTAGCGGACAGCCTGATTCATGTCGTGCAGCACCATGACAATCGTTAATCCATGCACGGCATTCAGTTCACGGATCAGCTCAAGAATGTCAAATTGATAGTAAATATCCAAATAAGTTGTCGGTTCATCTAAGAAAAGGATCGGTGTTTTTTGCGCAAGTGCCATCGCAATCCATACACGCTGCCGCTCTCCACCTGACAGTGAGGCGAGCGGCACCTTTCGTTTGTCCGTTAGCTTTGTACTGGACAGCGCCCACTCTATCGCTCTCTCATCCTCTTCCTTGTCTCCTCCGCGCATCGTCTGGTACGGCGTTCTGCCGAATGCCACGACCCGTTCGATCGTTAAATCAAGCGGCGCTTCATTTTGCTGATGGACGACAGCGAGCTTTTTTGCCAGCTCCTTTGGCTTGAACGTATTCAGCGTTTGCCCGTCTAAGTGAATTTGCCCTTTATTTGGACAATGATTATTCGACATTAAGGAAAGCAGTGTGGATTTTCCCGAGCCATTTGGACCGATAATGGTTGTGATTTTCCCCTTTTCAATCTTTGTTGTGACTGATTGAACGATGTCCTTCTGCTGGTCATATGAGAATGACACCTCACGAATGTCCATGGAGACGGTCCCCCCTTCTTAATAAAAAGATCAGAAACGGCCCGCCAATCACGGCCATGATCGTAGAAGCAGGAATCTCATTTGGCGCCACAAGCGTCCTGCCAAGCGTATCAGCCGTCAAAATAAGCAAAGCCCCGCTTAACGCAGAAAATGGAATCAGTACCCGGTGATCCGAGCCGACAAGCCTTCTTGAAATGTGCGGAATGAGCAAGCCGACAAAGGCGATCACGCCCGCTACTGCAGCTGTCACCGCCGCAAGTAAAACGGCTGTGATGGAAATCAAAAGGCGCATTCTGGTCACACGCAATCCTAAATTTTTCGCTGTCTTGTCCTGAAGAGCCAGGAGGTTGCACCACCTGCTGAAGAAGAGTGCAACGACAAGGCCGGCAACACCATAGACACCGATTAAACGGACATCTCCCCACGTTTTCATCGTGAGATTCGACTGTCCCGACTGATTAATCGTGATATTGAAATAGCTGCAAATGGTCACAAATGCTTCAGCCATTCCAGTAAACATGGCATTGATGGCGATCCCAACCAAGATCATGCGGATTGGGCTTAAACCACCCTTCCAAGACAGAACATACACGAGGAAGCACGCAATAGCTCCGCCTAATACCGAAAATAAAGGAGAGTAGAAATAAAATTGAGGAAGCGCTGTAATCGCCATTAATGAAAAGAAGCTGGCTCCTGATGAAATGCCAATGACGCCGGCATCAGCTAACGGATTCCTCATGACCGACTGTAGCAGTACACCGGAGACAGATAAGGCGGCCCCTGTAAACATCGCGATAAGCATGCGGGGAATTCTCAAATCTTTAATGATTTCTACCTGTGCATGTTGACCGGTGATGAGCCCTTCTAATAATTCAAATGGGGTGACATGAATGCTCCCAGTAATGGCTGAATAAATAAATACGCAGACCAGTAAGAGACTGACTATCAGAAATAAAATCCCTGTTTTTTTCATCTTGAACGTCCTTTTATCATTAAGATTCGCCGCTTATGACGGATACAACATACGAGTCAATTCATCTAATGCTTCTGCTGCCTTTAAATTGCCTGTTGTCCCGAATAAGCTTTCTTCGAGGTCATACACTCGGTCTTGTTTGACCGCATTGAAATGTTTCCAGATGTCATTTGTTTTGAATTCTTCATCAAACATTTGGACGACTTCGTCTGGCATCCCATGTGCGGCCCGGAGAATGATATCTGGATTGGCTTTTTGTAAATATTCCGTATTGGATGCCAAATACTCCATTTTCTCGCCTTTGACAATATTCTTTCCTCCTGCGATACGCACAAGATCACCAATATATGAATTCTCTGTCGCCACCAAATAACTGCCTGGCACACCAAGCAAAATCAGAACGGACGGCTTGCGTTTTCCTTTCGTCCTCTCTTGAATGTCTTTCTTTTTTTGCTCAAACTCTGACACAATGCGTTCAGCCTGCTTCTTTCTGTCATACTGATCTCCAAGCTTCGTGATGGCCTTCTCCATGTCAGCCATGCTCTCGAGATTTAGGTATGTGGCAGGGACACCTGCTTGCTGAAAGGGTGTCTCTAAATCATATTGAAGGGTTGTGACAGAGAGGACATCTGTCGGTTGAAGTGATTGGATGATTTCCATGTCCGGGCTCATTGGGTTACCGACTTCCGGCAGTCCTTTGTAACGAGCTGGCAAGGATTTTTGACTTGTTGGCACCCCGACAAGATCCACCTCTAAAGCATCCATGATCTCCGCAGCAGCTACAGTCGTTGCTACAATGCGCTCACTTGATTCAGCGCTTTTTTTGCCTTTTGCTGAGCTTTCAGCTGACTGTGAGCAGCCCGATAAGATCATGCACACACTGAAGGCAGCGATCAAGGTACATAACATTCGATGCTTCAAAAATAGAAGCCTCCTTTCGAAAAAAGAGAGTGGATGCGCCAGCATAAATGGCGCATCTCACATAAAATAAACAGTCTATCTTGTCCGTGTTTGATATTTTCTGACGAGTACCAATAACGAACCGCCGAATAAAAGAATATACACCCAAAGAAGAGAGGTATCTCCCGTTTTCGGATTCAGCTGTCCAGACTCAGATTTGGTTTGATCATCTGATGGCGTAAATGTCATCTGCTCCGCACCCGTTTCCTCAGGTACTGCATTCTCAAGTTGATTCGTTTGAGAATCGTGATCATTTGGATTTTTGATAAAGCCGATACTCTCATCGTCTCCAATGACCGTTGAAATTCCGCTTCCCTCACCGAGAGCGATACCTTTTGTGTCATAGACGAGTTTGACATCGTACTGCTCATGATAATTCGCAGCTGGAATATCAATCTTTACGCGTGCTGCCTGAGCTCCACTTAAACTTTTTGCTTCATATTGAATGACGCGTGTATCTGCTTTTTGATCTGTCTTCGCGACAAGTGTCTCCTCAAACTTTCCGCCTGTTCCTACTTGGAATGACGTGATCGCTGAGCTGTTCTTCACTGTATATGAAACGAAATGGCGGCCATTTTTTACAACCAGTGTCGCAGGACTCACGACGTAATCGTTCATGCGAGAAAGCTCATCCTTGTCTGCCTTCTTCATTGAGAAAGGAAGCTTGTATACACCATCTTTTAGCTGAGCCGTCTCTTGATTTGCTCCGCCGTTATTTGTTTCTGTTGTTGGTGTGTTTGGTTTTGGTGTTTCTGGTGCAGCTGGTGTTTCTTCCTCTACCACCTGCCCGTCCTTCACTGGAGCGATACTCTTTGAATCAAATTGAAAACGAATATCGTAGGTTTGGTCATAGTTAGCGGCTGCTACTACAATGTGTACTTTTCCTTTGATCTCGTTTTTCAAATCACCTACATCAAATGAAACCACTCTTGTGTTCTTTGCTTCATCCTTGCTGACTGTTTTGGCTTCTTGATAAGAACCGTCTTTCTCTGTTTTCAAAGAAGCGACAGACTTATGGTCCTTCACCGTAAAGGAAATGGTTTGCTTTCCATTTTTGACAGTTAAGGATGCAGGATGTGAGAAGTAATCACTCATTCGAGATGACTCATCCGTATCCCCTTTTAGCACACTGTAATTGATACGATATACGCCATCTTTTAATTGATTTTGCGCGGAATCATCTGGTTTTGTGCCATTATTATTGCCCGGTGTTGTCGGTTGATCGTCTGGCTTTGTACCATTTTGGTCATCCGGTTTTGTTTCGTTATCGTCTGGCTTTGTACCGTTTTGATCATCCGGCTTTGTTTCGTTATCGTCTGGCTTTGCACCGTTTTGGTCATCTGGTTTTGTTTCGTTATCATCTGGTTTTGCAGGCGTAACGAGTGTGAGGCTGCTTTGATCGAATGCAAGCTGTACGTCATATGCTTCGTCATAAATAAAGCCGCCTAAATCCCAGTAAATTTTCACCCAGCCGTTTAATTTCGCTGATAAGTCGTCGACATTAAATTTGATCACACGTGTATTGGCTGTTTCGTCCTCACTGACCGTTTCAGTGGTAACGAGAGCACCATTTTGTTCGACCTTGAAATCTGTTATTTCTTTGCTTTGCTTCAGTGTGACATAGGCTGTTTTCTTGCCATTTTCCACAATCAGCTTAGCTGGCTTTTCTGTATAGGTATCCATCATGGACGCTTCTGTGCTGCCATTTTTTAAAATGGTGAATCCGACTGTGTATTCACCATCAACGAATGATGCCGCTTGAGCTGTTCCTTGAGGAATCTGAAACGCAGTCAACAAACTGAATAAAACGAGCAGAATGGCTGCCTTTAGATGAAAAAGACGTTTCAAATGGTGACACTTCCTTCCGTTAATGCTTGATGATCCACTTTCTTGCTAAAAACCCGCCTGAACATAAGACAAGCACAAGGAGCCACCCTATTTGGCTTGTATCACCAGTTTGGGGATTTTCTTCTTGTTTCGTTGTGGATGAATCAGCTTTGTTCGTTGATTCTTTTGATGGCTGCTGACTTTCTGCTGCACCCGCTGATTGATTTGCACTGTTAGACGAAAGTGACTTGATGCTGCTTTCATCAAATTTCAGCTGAATGGTGTAATCATGATCATAATCAGCAGATTTCACAGTGACATGAATTTTTGACGTGATTGGTTTAGACAAGCTTTGAGTCTGGAACTGAACGAGCCTTGTATTGGCTTTTTTATTTGTTGAGAGAACGGTTGTATCGACATAGCCGCCATTTCCTGGTACTTTAAATTCCGTTACCCAGCTGCTATTTTTAATCGTCATTTGCACTGTCAGGTTCCCATTTTTCACTATCACTTTTGCTGGTTTCAGCCAGTAATCATTTGCCATTGAGACCGCATTTCCTTCAGCTTTCAGCACTGTATAATTGACGGAGTATGTACCATCCTTTAATGCGGCAGCCTGTGCGTTTGAAAAAGGCAGCATAAGTGCCAGTAAAAAAACCGCCATGAAGACTGACAGCCTCATTCTTATTTTCATCAAGCGAATTTCCTCCCTTTCTATTGAACAGATGCCGCATCAAACTTGAGACGAATGTCGTAATTGCCTGTATATCCGATAGCCGGTACAGTCACACTCACTTTTGCTGGTACGACCTCAGTCAGGCTGTTCACATTGAATTCTACTGTCCTCTTATTCGCAGCTGTATTTGTACTAATCACCTTCGCATCTTTGTAGACACCTTGATCGAGCGTCTTAAAGCTTGTGATCCAAGAGCTATTCGTTAACGTGACTTGTGCTTTGATTTTTCCATCCTTGACGACAAGCTTGGCTGGTTTTTCGAAATACGTATTCGCTGTTGAAGTCGAATCGCTATCAGCCTTCCAAACCACATATTGCGCTGAATATTGACCATCTGCTAAGCCAGCTGCTGAGGCTGAGCTAACAGGAGCTAGAGCAAATAATAGAACAAAACTAAGGAATAATAATACGGGTGATGTTGAACGAATGACTTTCATGTGAGCCCTCCTAAATGATATTGATAATTATTCTCAATAGACAATAAAAAAAATAACCTTCATAAGTGCTGGAACACACTTATAGATGATTATGATAATCATTATCAATTGAGTTGAAAAAATAAATCTTTGCTTCCTAAAAGTCAAAGATGTCTGTTTCTAAATGATGGATTGATACGTGTTTTAGGCAATCTGTCCCATTCATAATACCATGGCATAACCTCCATTCCATTACAGGGAAAAGAACCCTCTTCTCCTTGATATTATATAATGCATGAAATGATTGTCAACATCATTTTTCATACTATTGTCTTAGTTTTCTGGAAAATCACACAAAAAAATTTCGATCAGAC
The DNA here is from genome assembly GCF_038593345.1 of Bacillus sp. FSL M8-0350. Classification (NCBI taxonomy): domain Bacteria; kingdom Bacillati; phylum Bacillota; class Bacilli; order Caryophanales; family Bacillaceae; genus Bacillus; species Bacillus sp. FSL M8-0350. The sequence continues at coordinate 3,633,628 of NZ_CP151985.1, forward strand.
ACACTGATCGAAATGGATTAAGAAGGAACATGTTCCTCTATTTTGCTGTTTTTACGATCTAAAGACCAAGCATACATTTCACGAATAATCGGTTCAATTTTCTTTCCTTGCACTGTTAATTCGTATTCAATCCGTACTGGAATGTCGGGGTATACCTTTTTCTCAACAAGTCCCTCAGCTTCTAAATCCTTCAGCCTTTCTGATAGTAATCTTCCGCTGATGTTCATTTCATTTTCAAGCTGACAAAAACGCTTAGGCCCTGTCAGAAGCTGATTGATGATGAGAATGACCCACTTCTTGCCTAGAATCTCCATGGCATCTGTAATTGGGCAGCCATCTACTTGAGCCATATCTTACTCCCTCCTGCTTTTTTCTCTTTTTTTCATTATAACATAATTAATTACTTGAAATAAGTCACTAACTATTATATAGTTTAGTTACTAAAAGTAACAAGGTATTCATTTTTTATAGATTTTCAAAAACATTTGAACATGCCGATGCATATATCATGAAGGAGATGACCGAGCTTGAAGACAATTGAGCAGCTAAGGCTGGGTGTGACAGAATTACATGTGTCCAGCTTTGATCGTTCTTTACCTTTTTATACAGACATTTTAGGATTTTCTATATTAGAAAAAACAGATTCCACGGTGACACTTGGCAGCAATTCAAAGGAACCGATTCTTTTGTTAAAAGAAGATGCACAGCTCAAAGAGAAGCCTGATCATGAGCCAGGACTTTATCATTTTGCTGTTTTATTACCTACCAGAAAAAATCTGGGCACATGGCTGGCACATGTGATCAAAAAAGGCTATCCTTTAATTGGAGCAAGCGATCACTTTTTCAGTGAAGCCATTTATTTAAGTGATCCTGACGGCATTGGCGTAGAAATTTATGCGGACCGTCCTCAGGACATTTGGGTAGGTGAGCATGGAGAACTGAAAGGTGGCGGAAATTCACCGCTTGATGGAGATGGACTCCTGCAGGAAGCCGCTGATACCACATGGGAAGGACTCCCTGCGGGCACAGTGATGGGACACTTGCATTTCCATCTCAACCCAGAAGAAGCAGATCCTTTTTATGTCCATACGCTCGGTTTTCATATCCGAATGGCTCCACCAGCAAGCCTATTTATCGCCGCTGGTGTATACCACCACCACCTTGCCTTTAATGCATGGGGACGCGGACGAAAAGGAGCCATTGATCCACGTTTCTCAGGAATTAGAAGCTATACACTGGTTTTCCCAGAAGAAGCAGACAGACAATCCGTCATCGAACGCCTGACAAAAGCAGGCACTCAAGTCAACACGACAGGAAAAAGCAGCGAATTTGTTGATCCATTTGGCGTTCTCGTTCGTTTACAGATTGAAGAAACAGACTAAAAAGAAGGTGCAGAATATGGACAAACACACAGAGCTTAAAACAGCCATATTAAAAGATAAAATCAAACGAGTACAGCAAGAAGACGGGTATATATATATCACTGGACCCATTAAACTACCAGTGAATTTAGACGGCAGAACCGTCATGTTTAACTGGTATTCATGGTTAAAAGATGATGGAAAAGAGCCATTGTCAGATGAAGCTTTAATTGAAAGCCTCTCGTCCCGCCAGCTTGCTGATCATCAGCAGTCAAGCGTTCTTGTATATGGGGATTTTGAGCACGCTGACGAAGCTCTTATCCGCATGCATTCCATTTGCCACACTGGCGATATTTTTGGAAGCAAGCGCTGCGACTGTGGATTCCAATTGAAGCAGTCTATGCGAATGATTGAGGACAATGGAGCAGGAGCCCTGTTTTACTTAGCCAATCATGAAGGCCGCGGCATTGGTCTTTTCAGTAAAGCCATGGCTTATATTCTTCAAGAAAACGGCTACGATACAGTAGAAGCGAACGAAGCACTTGGTTTTGAAGATGACACACGTCAATACGAAGAAGCCATTGCCGTTCTTCAAACACTTCGTACAAAGCCGGTCAGACTCATTACCAATAACCCGAAAAAGACAGATGCGATCAGCCATGCAGGTTTATCTCTTTCTGGACGCATTCCGCTTTGGGGAGATGTCTCTGAATTTAACGAAAAATACTTGCAGACAAAAATCAACCGCTCAGGTCACATGAAGGCGGAGCAAGAGGTGCGTACGATTGCCACATCATGAGCGATATATGAAGCTAGCCCTTGATAATGCACGGGCAATGAAAGGTCAGACATCTCCGAATCCGCTCGTCGGGGCTGTGATTGTGCGAGAGAATGAAATTGTTGGAGTCGGTGCTCATATGAAAGCCGGTGAACCACATGCTGAAATTCATGCACTCAACATGGCCGGAGACAAAGCAAAAGGAGCCACTATTTATGTGACCCTCGAGCCTTGTTCCCACCATGGACGCACAGGCCCTTGCGCAGAAGCACTTGTAAAAGCCGGCGTCGAAACTGTTGTCGTGGCAGCACTTGATCCGAATCCGCTTGTCGCTGGCCGCGGGATTGCCATTTTACAAGACGCAGGCATTCAAGTCATCACGGGCGTACTTGAACAAGAATCCATTCTGATGAATGAAGTATTTAATCACTTTATTACGAAAAAAACACCTTTTGTGACGCTCAAAGCAGGCATTACCTTAGATGGAAAAATCGCCTCTGCCACGTCTGACAGCAAGTGGATTACATCTGAGACATCCCGTTGTGATGCTCACCATATCCGCAGTATCAATGATGCGATTTTGGTCGGTGCTCAAACCGTCATTCACGATGATCCTTCATTAACTGCGCGGATTCCAAATGGGAATAATCCGATTCGAATTGTCTTAGACTCTAAGCTGTCAACACCACTGACAGCAAAGATCGTCACGGATCAGATGGCACCTACATGGATTTTTACAACAAAGCAAGCCGATAAGGAAAAACGAGCGGCCTTAGAAGAAGCTGGCGTCCGTGTCTTTATGACAGACAGTGACACGCGGGTGCCCCTGAAAGAAGTGCTTCAAGTGCTGGGAGAAAAAAATATCTCCTCTCTCATGATTGAAGGCGGCGGCCAGATTAACGCCTCGTTCTTAGAACAGCAGCTTGTAGATAAACTCGTCATCTATATGGCGCCTAAGCTCATTGGCGGACGACTTTCCCCTTCCTTTTTCGGAGGCGAAGGCATACGCCTCATGAGTGATGCCATTGAACTGGATCAACTCGCAGTGGAACCGCTTGGAAAAGATATTAAAATGACGGGCTATCCCGTTTATCAATAACAAATAGGCTGTCGAGATTTCTTCGACAGCCTTCTTTTTGTCTTCTAGTCTCTTCTCTCTAAAAACTCAATTCGATTCCCAAAAGGATCTTCTACATAAAACCGATTGGCTCCCTCCAATGGCTCATCTTCACTTATACGAATATGATACTTCAATAATGCCTCTTTTAATTCCGATAGACTCTTTACAAGAAAAGCCGGATGAGCTTTCTTTGCAGCTTGAAAATGTTCCTGAATGCCAATGTGAAGCTGATGATGACCGCATTGGAACCAGACACCTCCGCGTTTAGCTAGATTACTAGGCTTAGGTATTTCTTTCATCCCTAAAATTTCGCCAAAAAACAAACGAGCTTTCTCTTCACTGCCTTTTGGGGCAGCTAGTTGAACATGGTCGATTCCAAAAAAGTTTGACATATTTCCTCTCCCTTTCTTTTCTCAATTGGTTTTTCTATGTAGTGTGTCTTAAGTTTTTGCGATGCTGAGAAAATTTACTTGTTACTTCATTGGCGGGCTTGATCTTTGAGTTTTTCATTGAGGTGTTTCTTACGATGTAGGGTTTGAATGACAATTTAAAAAACAGAACTCCCCTGATAATGAAAGTTCTGTCTATCTAAGTGTCTTGTAATAACAGTTGAAACCAAGACATATCATGTCAAGGTGTATGGGCGGTAAGTCATTTTGGCGAAACTTGTCGTAAAATGTTTCATGTGAAACATTGATCGTTACTTCCCTTCGACCAGCCTGCCAAAGCTTTCTGGTGAAAGTCCCGGTGAAATGCGGACGCGGTGCAAGGACATCATGCCTTGTTCCTTCTTCGCATGTCCTGGTTCAGTGGTGACAGCCATTTGATATCCAGCTTCCTTCGCCAGCTTCAACGTCTCTTCATTATAGCGCCCGACAGGATAGCTGACCATTCTCGTACGCTGAGAAAACCGCTGATCGAAGAATGTCTTTGATCCTTTTAACTCTTCTTCCTGCTGCTGCTTTGATAATCGATTGAGCTCTAAATGATGAATCGTATGACTCTCAATCGATATCCCATGTGCCATCATCTCATCCATTTGCTCATCCGTTAAGTGATTTGGACGGCCAATGGATTGCTCAATCATGAAAATCGTTGCTTTCATTCCATACTGCTTTAAAATTGGAAATGCCTTTGTATAGTTATCCGTATATCCATCATCAAATGTAATGAGGACACTCTTCTTACTTGGCATCGAATTTGTTGTGAAAACGCGGTACGCCTCTTCTGGCGACAGTGTGACATAGTCATTGTCCTTCAGCCATTTCATATGAGATGCAAATTCGCTCTTTGGCACACGTAACGAGTTGCCGCTTGAGATACTATGATACATCAAAATCGGAAGCTCGACCGGCTCCTTTTGCTTTATCCAGCTTTTTGTCTCTATCACTGCCGTTTCTTTTTTCTGCTGAATGTCTTTTGTTTGTATTCGACCCTTTTCCTCTTTGATGACTTGCTGGCTTCCTCCCGCCTGCTCCTTCATTCCCATACAGCCCGAAATGAGCAGCAGCATAAGACCAATCGTCATCAGCATACATGTTTTCTTCATTCACCAATCCTGCTTTCTCTTTATCTACCGAATGATTATAACAGAAATTGGTTATTCATTGACAACTATTTTGACAGGGTATTCATTTTTTTACACATTTCGATCATTTCGATGGCGAGCAGATGAATGGTCTCTGTTGTGAGCATTTGATCTTCTGCGTGTATGAGCAGTAAAGAAAAAGGAAGCTGTTCACCTGCCGCTTCTTTTTGAATCAGCGACAGATGCAGGTTGTGGATGCTTCGAAACGCTTCCTCCCCTTTTTCGATCAACTGCTGCGCTTTTTCAAAATCATCCGCTCTTGCTAGACGAATCGCTTCTACATAATGACTTCTTGCCTCGCCTGCATGGGCAATGATTTGAAAGGCTGCTCCCTGCATTTCCTCTAATACCGTCATCTGCTTCTCCTCCAATTATTCAAGATTCATTTGCTAGTGTCAGTGCATGCTCTAGAATTTTTTCTCCGTTTGCTGTTCCGTATAATCTCACATTGACGACATCGACGGGGATTTGATAGGGTGCCGCTGTTTTTTCTGCTGCTTTTTTCATAAAACTAACTTGCGGTCCAAGTAAAATCGCCTGTACATCCTCTCCATGCTCTTCTAGTTCATCCGCAATGGCTCCTTCAGGTATAGCATAAATATAGTAATCCAGCCCTTTAGCTTCTGCGGCAGCCTTCATTTTGGACACCACAATAGACGTTGACATTCCTGCTGCACAAGCGAGAATGATTCGTTTCATTTCTCATCACTCCTATTGATAAATGACTTCTGTTTCAACCTGCAGTTCCCTTGTTTTGATTAATGTCTGATACCAATACGCAGATGCTTTCAGCTGACGATTTCGTTCATTCTCCAGCTGGATTTCGACTAATCCGTAGCGGTTTTTAAAGGCATTCATCGGTGAGACATTGTCTGTAAATGCCCAAAGCATATAGCCTGTGCAATTTGATCCTTCTGCTTTCGCTTGAAGTGCCCGCTTCAAATGCTGGCTGATAAATGAAATGCGATACTGATCATCAATGATACCGTCTTCTGTTTTAAACCGTTCTTCCTTTTCGACACCCATGCCATTTTCGGCCACAAACCACTCAATATTTCCGTATTCTTCTTTTATTCTCATCCCCATATCATAGACAATCTTCGGGTAGATTTCCCAGCCTCTGAAAGGATTCATTTTTCTCCCTGGAAGCTCAAACATATCGTAATAATAGGATGGATGAAAAGGCGTCCCTTCGTTCCAAGCCTTACTCGGTGCCTTGACACGATGCGGATAGTACAAGTTAAGCCCAACAACATCCACCGTATGATTCTTGATGATCTGAAGCTCTTCCTCTGTGGAATCGAAAAGAATATCATGCTTTTTCAACACATCGATCAGTTCCTCTGGATACTCCCCTTTGATGGAAGGATCTAAGAACATTCGATTAAAAAACAAGTCATACATACGTGCCGCTTCTTCGTCATGCGGGGCAGACGATCTTGCATACGTCACTTCTGGATTGAGAATCACGCCGATTTTGGCTCCTGCCGATTCCTTCAACCCCATCTCCTGAAACAGCTTCACCACTTTTGCTGTTGCCAGAGCTTTATGATAGTTCCACTGCATCCATTTCTTCGTATTTTGCTCAAACGGATATCGGATGGCATCTAGATAAACACGTGTCTGGACAACAATCGGTTCATTAAAACTAAACCAATGCTTGACTCGGTCTCCGTAGCGCTCAAACACCTTTTCTGCATAGAGAACAAACAGCTCGACAACATGCTTTGATGACCATCCGCCGTACTTCTCAAGCAAAACGGCAGGAAGTTCATAGTGCTCTAAGCAAAACATCGGCTCTACACCTGCTGCGATTAATTCATTGATCAGATCATCAATGTAACGAGCATAGGCCTCATCCACTATCCCATTCTCGTAATCTATGAGAAACCTCGACCAATTGATCGATGTCCTGTAATGTGTCAGCCCAATCTCTTTCATTAAGGCGACATCTTCAGGGTAGCGCTCGTAAAAGTTTGTCGCACCAGCAGGACCATAGCCTTCGTGCCACACGTGATATCCTTCCTTATACCATAAGTCGATATACGAGTCCTGGTGCGCCCGCTTTCCCTTCCATCCCTCGGTCTGCCAAGCAGAAGCCGCAGCACCTAGGATAAAATCACTTGGAATCTCAATTCTGTTCATGTCGCCGCCTCCCTTTTTTCGTCTGAATGTTTATTCTGAATCTGGTGCTGCTTCTGGCTTGCGATTAGACAAGAGAACAAACGGTAAATAGATGAAAACAGCAACTCCAATGCAGATAAGCTGTGTGATGACAGCGCCCATACTGCCAGCGGTGGACAGCCATGCATTCACAAGCGGCGGTGTCGTCCATGGCACCATCACGACCGCTTTTCCAGCGAATCCTGTAGCCGTCGCAATATACCCAATCGTACCTGTCACAAGCGGCGTGACGATAAATGGGATCGCCATCACAGGGTTTAGCATCACAGGTAATCCAAAAATAACGGGTTCATTGATGTTGAACAGTCCGGGTCCAGATGAGAGCTTGGCAATGCTTCGCATCTCTTCCCTTCTCCCAGCAATAAAAATCGCAATCAAAAGACCAATGGTCACACCTGAACCACCGATGCTCATATACACATCCCAAAACGGCATCGTGATGATATTCGGGATCTCTTTTCCCTCTTGAAATGCTGTCATATTCACTGCAATCGATCCTAATAAGAGCGGCTCCCGGATCGGCTTAATCATCTGGTTGCCATGAATGCCGATCACCCAGAAAAATTGCGCCACAAACATCAACGTTAAAATCCCAGGCAGCCCCTGTACAACACTTTCTAACGGACGCTGCACCACGTTATACACTGCTTCATGCAGATAAATGCCTGTCAACCGGTGAAATGCAAAGCCAAATGAGCTAATGATTGTAATTGTAATGATCGATGGGAAAAGTGACGAAAAAGACGTTGCCACATTCGACGGAACCGAATCCGGCATCTTGATTTGCAGCCATTTCACCTCGGTCAGCTTACAAAAAATCTCCACAGATACGATCGCAATGATCATCCCTAAAAATAAGCTTTTTGGATCAGAAAATTGTCTTGCCAACACGTCAACAACCTCACGCATCGATCCATCGACTTCAAGAAGAAGTGTCGTTGGAATAACAGATATAAATGAAATCAATGCCATCAATCCTGGGAACAGAGACTTGTGACCGTTGATTTTCCCAAGCTCAATCCCAATGAGGAACACAGCCCCAATGGTTAAAAAGTTCAGTGTGGCATAATTGATTGCCTTCATAATAGGCTGAAGCTCTGCTAAAAACCTGAATATCTCAAAATGAGCAAGCCCTGTTTCCGGGCTCATGATCATATTCGCCACCAGTACAGCAAAAGCTCCTGTAATGATGATCGGCATCAGTGTGACAAATGCCTGTTTAATCGCCATAATATATTTCTGGTTGGTGATGCGATAAGCCACATGCCCCATGACATCTGCCGCTTTCTCCTTGAAGCTCATGATCCGTCTCCCCCTTTGCAAAAACTCGTGATCATCCTCCTTTTTGATGTTATTTTAAAAGCGCTTTCATTAACATCTAATCTTTTTCCTCACAGATGCGGAAATGGGTGCCGCGTTTTTTCATTTGGATGCTCCAATACTTGAAGCGCAGCTGTCAGTTCTTCAAATGAAGCGGCTTTGATGAGCTGTTCCACCACTTCCTTCCGTTCTGTCAGATGCACAAGAAATTGATAAAGCGACTGTAATTCTTTTTGATACGTCTTCTGGATGCTTAACAAGCATACGACTTGTACTCGATCTTCTCCCCACAGCACCGGCTTTTTCAACGTACAGATCGCACAAAATGTGTCATCTGTTGCCGGCTTAATTGGATGAGGAATCGCAACCAAATGACCGAAAGATGTGGGTGACACCTGCTCTCTTTCTAGCAATAATTGTTCAAACTCGTCTGGGATTCGATGCTGCTCCTTTAGCACGTTCACGAAAAATTGAAGAACCTCTTCCCTTGATTGGAGATCTTGCTGAAAAAATGTCAGCGCCGGACTCACATACCGCAAAACTCCTGTATCCTGTGAATTCTTCACAAATCGTTTCAGCCGTACAATATCATCGTCACTTAGAATCGTATGTACATCAATCACTGGCACCGGCAATGTATTCTGAAGCGGAATGGTACTAATAATAAAATCAATGCTTCTCAAATCATACGAAGGAAGTTCCCCGACACTTGCAGTTCCAGCGATCTCCAGCCTTCCGCTAAAAGCCGCCGTGAGCTTATGAAGAAGAAGCTGACTGCTGGCGACACCCGTCGCACACACAATAAGACATGTCTTTCTCACATGCTGTGATTTTGTCCGCTCGATTGCAGCCCCAATATGAAGTGCCAAATATCCGATTTCATCCTCAGGAATCTCAACACCCTCTTTTTCCTTCAGCCATCTGCCCATATAAACACCCGCCTCAAACGCAATGGGATAATACCTTTTAATGTCTGGTAAATAAGGATTTCGGATGTTCATATCGTATCTAAAACGATGAATGGCTGAACGCAAATGAAGACTTAAACCAACGATCAGCTCCTTATCAAACTGAATATCAAGTGACATGTGCTCCTCTACATAAGCAAGCAATTGGTGAGTGAAACGAAAATGATCTTCGTCCAGCAGATGAAATAGCGTATGGCCAGCCTCTCCATATGCCATCATCTTTGCCCCCATTAAGTGAATCGCGATGTACGCCATTTCTGATAGCGGAAAATCAATCGATAATACGCGGCGAATATCTTCAGCCATTTGTTGAGCTACCTGGAAAACTGGCTGTACTTGAATTTCTCTCAATTCCGCTTCTGGCATCTTGACCAGCTTTTTTTCTTCAATTCGTTTGCATGCGATAGCAATGTGGGTTACTAAATTACTTAAACCGATTTCTGATAGATGAAGTCCGGTGGCTTTTGTACGTGAACGCACGATGTCCTGAATCAATTGATATGTTTCTTCAGGTAACAGTGCAGCGTTCGCGTGCTCCTGCTGAAACACATGCTCTGCCATACAATATCTTAATTTCATTTCATCGCCTGTCAGACGCAGTCCATATTTAGGCCGGTGCGATATAGAAAGTCCATGCAATGAAAACAAGTGCCTGACAGCTTTCAAATCATTTTTCACTGTAGATTCACTCACAAATAATTCCTCTGCCAATCCCTCTAATTTGATATAGTCTTCTGACAGAAGCAGCCTTTTCAATAGATAAGCCACACGGTCCTCAGGCTGATTGGGAATGAACGGTTCTTTTTTCTCATTCCTTTCTCTCAGTGACTTTTTCAAAAATGTACGAAATGCTCCATAATCTTCAACGCTCAATGTATACCCTGCCCCGCGTTTAATATGCAGTGCGGCACCATGTTCTTCTAAGATCTCTTTAAGCGCTTTCATATCTGTTCGAATAGTTCGTGATGTGACTCCGATCACACGGGCAATTTCTTCACTTGTCAGTTCCTGCTCCGCTTGCATCAATCGTTTCAAAAGCTCCTCCTGACGTAGAGATAGCATGGGCTCTCCTCCCTTGGCATTTACTTTTGCCTATCATCATAAACGAAAATAGAACTCTTTGCCCAGTATTTCTTTCAAATCGGGAACCTTGATATGGCTCATTCGTATGAATATGAAACTAGAGGAGGGATGCATTATGGGTACTTTTATGTTTGTGATCATATTAGTTTTTTTAGGAGCCATCATTGCCAACCAGTTCACATCAAAGGATAAACGTGCATCTGCTAACCGTTCTGCACATCATAGCTCAACGACAAGCACTTATTCTGATTCGTATACCCATCACGCTTCTGATGCCTCCTGTGGGAGTGATTCAGGCGACAGCGGCGGTGGTGGATGTGATTAAACAAAAAAACAGCCGCCCTTTTATAAGTCGGCTGTTTCATTTATGGTTTTAAAGAGCTTTCCAGCCCCGTTCAATCAAATGTTTAACATCCTTTGCAAAATCCTCGCCCTTTTCCATCACGTCCTGAGCTCTTCCTGCAAAATTACTGGCTACGGCCAGCTCCATTTTTTTCAATTCAAAGTGTAAGATTTTTTGATCAATCTCTGTTATATATTTTTCATATTCATTGTTGACGATGTCATGCATCACGCTGTAAGCGTCTTTCCGATGGCGATGAAAGTCGGTCCCTCTCTCGCCTTTCCATGACGAATCTAGTGCAGGCTTCTTGATTTCTTTGATATCTGACTGGGCAAGATCTTGTTCTGTTTGAATATTGCTTTTGGCTGTCTTTAACCGAGAGATCATTTCGTCAAATTCTGCACGTTTGTTCTCAATTCCCATATGCAGATGGTGCAGCATCTCGGATAAACTCATGTCATCCACCTCTATCTGACCTCATACGAAAGCATGGCGTGAGCGCCTTTGGAAACCAACGAATCACATGATTTTTCCAATCCTGATATTTCTATCGTTTTGCTTTCATTAAGTATAGTATAAGGCGAAAAGCCTCAGCCTTAAATAGGGAAAAGGTGTCCTTTTAGTGACGCATTTGGAAGAAAAACGGAATAATACAAGGTCTTACACCCCTAATTTAATATGAGTCTTTAAGACTATAATTATACACCGCGTTAAATGTACCTATAAATAAAAGCGAGTGTGCTGATTATTTTGCAGCAATCGCTTCGTCTTGTTCTTTTAATGTTTTCACGTTAGAACGTGTATCCTGAACATTTTTAATTAAGGCTTCTTTAAAGCTTGAGACCATTTCGCTCACTTCTCTTTCACGTGCCGTCCACTTAGTTACAAATTCAAGGCTGTTTTCACCCGCTTTATCTGCTGCTTTTTTCATCGCTAAAGCTTCTACGGCTTGGGAGACTTCATCTAGTTTATCCATGACTGTTTGGTAGTTTAACTTAATTTGTCCCATTGTGATTTCCTCCAGATTTGTTCAGCATGACGCTCTCTTACAAGCTGCTCCATGCTTTTGAGATCAAGCGTTTTGCGTCCTCTACTGCGTCTTCTCCTTTTTCAGCAAGACGTGCGGCGTCTCCAGCTAAGGAACTGGCAAAGGATAACGCAGCTTGTTCTGCTTCTAATGTACTGATTTTGAATTCGATGCGGCTCACGTAGCGTGGGTATTGATCGTTCACGATTGTTTGCAGCGCATCATGTGCTTCATTTCGGTCTGTTTTGAAATCCTGGCTTCGCTCACCTTTCCAAGAGGTCCCAAGCTTTGGCTGCTTGATTTGCTTTAAATCTGTTTCTGCCGCATCTTGTTCACGTTCAACCTTGCTTTTCACCTTTTTGAGTCGAGCAATTTTCTCTTCAATTTCTGCTTTTTTATTTGAAATGCCACCGTTAAGGGCAGACAGCATATCCGATAAGCTCATATGGGTTCCTCCTCCTGTCCAAAAATAAAAACGCTGCTTAGAGTCCCTCTAAACGAGCGTAAGGTGAATAGCACTTTTTCCAATATTGTTATTATAAGGTTCAAAGACTCATGTTTGAATAGGGATTTGTGCCCTTTTTATGGGATAAATATGCTTTCATTCTGCTTTACACCACCCCTTTCGACCTCTTTTATTGGAGGTCTAAATTCCTGTTCGTTTGTTATATGCCACATATAGTCTCACAGTCCTAGGACAAACAAAGCCGCCCCCGTTCAGGAGCGGCTTTTGCAAACGGCTTATGAGGCCGATTCTTCTCTTTCTTGTTGATCTTTCACGTACCAAATGAATTTACCCGTATATCCGTAAATGATCGCAAGACCAATGGCGACAAAGCTCAACCACATAAATGGTAAATAAGAGAATGTCGATACGCCGAGAATTCCTGCCATGTAAATACCGTTATCTGACCAAGGAACCATACCAGACGTAAGCGTACCACCGACCTCAGAGTTTCTGGATAAAACTCGTCTATCTAACTTTAATTTATCGTAGCTCTTTTCCATAATTTTTGGTGTAAGGATAATTGATACATACATTGCACAACCAAAAATGTTAGCAAAGAATGCAACAAGAATAGTGGAAAGAGTAACATTTCCCGCATTGTGGAGTTTTTTCTCAAAGGTTGAGACAATGACTTTCAATACACCCAGATGTTCCAATACTCCCCCGAAACCAAGCCCAAGAATAATCACTACCAAAGAGCCAAGCATGTTGACCATTCCACCACGATTGAGAAGCTGGTTTAGAAAGTCTACATCTGATTGAATTGAAAATCCATTGTATGCTGCACCAATTGCATCACTAGGATTCGCACCTTGAAACGCAAAGGCCCAGATCGCCCCAAACAAAGCACCGATTGCAATAACCGGCAGAGCAGGCTTTTTCATGACAAGTAAAACCACGACAATGAGAGCTGGAATAAGCATCCATACATTAATATTGAATGTATCGAGCAACGCATTCTTTAAGTATTCAACCTTTTCTTGATCAATATTACGTCCTCCATAGATAAAACCAGTGACCGTAAACATAATAGCAGTAATAACAAAGGCAGGAATGGATAAGACCATCATGGCTCTTACATGCGCCAGAACTTCAACCTTTGATAAGGACGAGGCGAGAACTGTACTATCAGACAGTGGAGAAAGCTTGTCTCCAAAATAAGCACCTGACAAGACGGCACCTGCAACGATTGGGAGAGGAATCCCTAAACCTTCACCAATGGCAATCATGGCAATCCCAGCTGTACCAACTGTTCCCCAAGACGTCCCTGTAGCGACAGACATAATGGCACAAATAATGAGTGTTGCTAGTAAAAAGATATTTGGATGAATAAATTCAAGACCATAATAGATCAGTGTCGGTACGACTCCGCCAGCGATCCAAGTTCCAATTAAAGCACCTACAGCAAGTAAAATCAAAACAGCATCTAATCCATTTGATATCCCTTTTGTAATAGCACCCTGTAAATCCTTGTAGGCGTGTCCTAAATGAAGACCAAGTCCAATTGCTAGAAACCATGAAATAAATAAGGCCAATTGGATATCCAAGTTAAAATAAATAGTAAATGATAAGACAATCGCCAAAAATAAACCTAGTACGGCGATGATCTCCACCATAGATGGCAAGCGAACCGATTTCAATGTTGTTTCCTCCCTTTGTGCGTGCGTTAAGCGTTTTCAAAATATTGTGAAAAAAGTGTGTCAATTCGAAAGAAAGTGAATTGCCTGTTTTTCTCTTTTTCACAGGCAATTCTACATATTAATAAAATAAAATTTTTGATATTATTATCGCTCTAGGAGCTCTGCACCTGCAATGCCAGGCTTTGTCATCTCGAATGGATTTAAGATAATATCAAGTTCTTCTTCCGTTAAAACATCGTACTGCAAGCAAAGATCTCTGATCGATTGTCCTGTTAAAATGGCTTCTCTTGCAATTCTAGCGGCTGCTTCATAGCCTAAGTGAGGGTTCACGGCAGTGATCACGCCTGCACTTTTTTCTACATATTCTTTCAAACGTATTTCATTTGCTTCAATGTCCGCTAAGCAATGATCTGTGAATGAACGGAATCCGTTATTCATTATACTAATAGATTGAAGCAAGTTAAAGACCAGAACTGGCTCCATCACATTTAACTCAAGCTGTCCTGCTTCAGAAGCAAGACAGATCGTGTGGTCGTTCCCAATGACCTGGAATGCGATTTGGTTAATGAGCTCAGCCATGACTGGATTGACTTTCCCAGGCATGATGGAAGATCCAGGCTGGCGGGCTGGCAATGCGATTTCAGCAAGACCTGCGCGCGGACCAGATGCCATTAAGCGAAGGTCATTGGCAATCTTAGACATGTTCATCATACATACTTTTAAAGCGGCGGATACTTCTGTGTAAGCATCTGTATTTTGCGTTGCATCCACGAGATGCTCTGCGCCTACAAGAGGAAGACCAGATATATCAGCGAGCTTCTTCACCACGATTTCAATATAACGAGGATCTGCGTTTAAGCCTGTCCCAACTGCTGTTGCACCCATATTGACTTCATATAAATGCTGTTTTGATTGGTTGATCCGCTTAATATCACGGCTCAGCACGCGGCTGTAAGCTTCAAATTCCTGTCCCAAACGGATTGGAACAGCATCCTGAAGGTGCGTACGTCCCATTTTGATCACATGATCGAATTCTTTCGCTTTCTTTTGAAAGACGTCCTGCATGACTTGCATCGTTTCAAGCAGAATATCTAACTGCTTGAGCACAGCAATGTGGATCGCCGTTGGGAATGAATCATTCGTTGATTGCGACATGTTCACATGTGTGTTTGGGCTTAAATGGATGTATTCTCCCTTTTGATGTCCCATGATTTCTAGTGCTCTGTTTCCAATCACTTCATTGGCATTCATATTCATGGACGTTCCTGCGCCGCCTTGAATTGGGTCGACAATAAAGTACTCGTGCAGCTTGCCTTCAATGACTTCATCAGACGCTTGAACGATGGCATTTCCAATTCCCTCATATAAACGTCCAACTTCCATATTGGCTTGAGCTGCTGCTTTTTTCACGATGGCAAAGGCTCTGATTAGTTCCTCGTGCATCCGATATCCTGTAATCGGGAAATTCTCTTTTGCACGAAGGGTTTGAACCCCATAATACACGTCTGCTGGAATTTCTTTTTCACCAAGAAAATCCTTCTCATAGCGATAAGTTGCTTGAACCATCTCTTATGACCTGCTTTCTATAGAATAGTTAAATCACTAAATCTTCTGCGATTGGCGTTTCCATAATCTTTTTGACTTCTCTTGGATCTGTTGTTTTGCCTAGTGCCCACATCAATTTCGGCACGATAGCTTCTGTATTCATATTTCTTGAACGTGCCACCAATTCTTGATTGATCTTGCGTCCTACCTCATACACACTCATATCTTCTCCTTCTTCAAGACACTGAGTGGTGATGACAACAGAAATGCCTTCTTCCAGCAATTCGTTAATCTTTTCTAAAAGGTTTCTTCCTTCGAAAGGAATTCCGCCGCTGCCGTAGCTTTCAATGACAACCCCTTTGTACATGCTTTTGACTGCATCTAAAAACTCGGGCTTCAGGCCTGGGTGCAATTTTAACAGACACACATCTGTGTTCAAGGATGCATCTAATTTAAGCGGTTTCATTGGTGTTCTTTTTACTTTGCTATTGTATTCAATTTGATGGTTTTCAATTGATGCAATATATGGGTAGTTAATGCTTTCAAATGCATCGTAGCTTTTCGTTCTTAGTTTGATCGCACGTGTTCCTTGGATGACTCTGCCATCAAACACGACATACACGCCGCCAACACCGTCACATGCAAAGCGAATCGCATCTGTGATGTTTTTCTTCGCATCTGTTTTCTTAAAAGTAATCGGAATTTGTGAACCTGTAATCACGATCGGCTTATCAGGATTTTGCAGCATATAAGACAGCGCTGCTGATGTATAGGCCATTGTATCGGTTCCGTGAGTAACGACAAACCCATCATACTGATCATAATTCTCATAAATGGCTGTTGCGATATCAACCCAGTATTCAGGCTGCATATTTGTACTATCTATACTCATTAGGGACTTTGTGTCCATTGTATATTCTGCATTAATTTCGTTTAAATAGCTCAAAAGATCCTCAGCTTTAACACCTGGAGCTAAACCATTTTCACTCTCTACAGATGCAATCGTCCCACCAGTCGTTAAAAGCAATAATTTCTTCAACAGGTCCACCTCTTTCGTAAAATTACTTCGTTTGTCACACATATTATAAGCTAGCTTGTGCTATTCTATAATATACGCTTTACGCGTACCTTCATTGCCATTATAGTCACATAACGCGAATTAATCAAGAAATTGTTACGCATAACGCGTACATTCTATGTCAAAATATGATATACTGTTGTTGTAAATAAAGGAGCGTTCATGTATGATACTCGATCGTTTAACCACCCTTAGAAAAAAGAAAAAATGGTCTCTCCAGCATACGGCAGATCGCCTAGGTATCGCCAAAAGCACCTATGCCGGTTACGAATCTGGGTACCGACGACCTTCGCTTGAAGCAGTGAAGCTGCTGGCTGATTTGTATGATACGTCCATTGATTTTTTACTTGGTAGAACGGACGAGCCAGAGATACAACGCAAAATCTCTGATATCAAAATTGAACTGACGGAAGCAAAAGAAGGAACCATTTATGTAGACGGCGTTCCCCTAAATGATGAAGAAATCAAACAGCTTGTTGCCTTTATTCGGGCGAAAAACACTCTAAAAGTATAAACACAGAAAAGAGAGGCACCTTATAAACAGGTGCCTCTCTTTCCTTTTCCAATCTCAATATGGAGAAGACAGCTGGCTTAATTCCTCTAGCCGCCGCTTCGCTTCTTCTTTATTAAACGAACTATAATAGCGATAATTCTCCTCGTCTAAGATGCGGTAATGCTGACTAAGTACATTTTGCTGAAGCCGAAACGTGCCTTTTTTGACAGACGTCCTCCACCAAACCTTGCCGCCAATCGTACGCTCTACTGATAGATGCAATTCATCATGTGCCACAACTTCCAAAATCTCGAGCGGGTCATCCCCCAGGGTGCCTTTTAAAATGTCACTATCTCTGAATAATGCACATACGGCCGCGGATTGCGTCCAGTTGAGACGCAGCCTGTTTTTTTCAACCTGCTGTAGATGCCGTTTCGATAGACCAAGTACCTCCGCCATACGATCCTGCGTATAATCCTTTTCTTTTCGAATCCGTGCCATTTGTTCTGTGACGAGGTCGATTACCATCTCTTTATCCATCTCTCATCACCTCTTTCGAGTGTTCAGTCTTTACTGACATCATACACGATTTCTTCGAAAAAGTGGCGCCTCATCCTATGGAATTCTGACAAAAACAACTTAGTCGGTCTCCTCTTCTCCTTGGCCATGCTGCTGTCTCCAATTTTCTTGGGCTGTCTGATGTAAATATGGATAGATCTCCTGTTTGACGGTCTGCTCAAATACTTCTTCATCTAAAATGCTGTACGCCGGAATTTTGATCAATTCCCCATCTACTTTCCGAATGAGCACATCCATGAAAAGAAATCCTCTTATACTGTAACGATGCCTGCGCATGTCGATTGATTGAATATCTTGAAAAGGAATCATTCGCTCCCGGTGCAGCACAGCGCCATTCTCTCCGCGCTGAATGCGAAAAATCACATTTCCCCTCTTCGTAAAAGCAGGCAAAATCATCAAAAAGGAGATCCAGCCATAGACAATACCTAATAGTCCGCCTAAAAATAAAAACAATGTATAGTTTGATTCAAATGTAAGAGCTTCTGAAAATAACCAAATACCGATGATACCGAAGCCGCCCGTTGCTAAGAATGCCCATACTCTTAAAAAAGGTCTGCTCCTTACTTCTATTACTTCACTTGGATTCAAGTGTCATTCTCCTTTTCTCCATTAGAATATAGAACGTAACCCGTCTCGATGAGCCGTCTCAATGCGAAATTGATTTTCTTTTATTCCTGATACAAGCCACGATTGGTTCTCACCTGGAATCACAAATAGCATGGACTCCACATCAGGCGTATTATTTTTGTCATAGACGACCTTCATGAGGGAGTCTATCTTTCCTTTTCTCGTCTGTACATCAGAAACAAATGCCTTCACGAGCTCTTGATTCTCCGCTTTATTCAGAAAGGATGGCCACTCATTTTTCGCTTCGCTTGCCTGTTCTAATAGCATTTCAAATTCCTCTGCCTGCAGGCTGATGACAGGTTCAGGGTGATCATTCATCTGTATGTTGAAAAAGGCTGTCACTTGCTCCTCTGCCTGCTGATCGCCATCCAGTTTGCGAATCTGATGCACTTGTTGATCATAAAGCGTATGATGCGCATATACACCCGCTTGTGTTGTGTGAAAAGAGGTGCTGACTTCTTCATCTAAATCTCCAAATCTAGACGCCTTGATCGTGTGGGAGGCATCATTCATCGCCTGGATGAAATGACGGTATTCCGTTTTATAACGGTATTGTCTGTTTCGAAATTCCAGTACACCTTTTGCGAGCAAAGAGCGGCACGCAATTTCAAATAAAAAACCCAAGCGCTCGTCCTCTACTTCAGGATAATAAGCCTCCTTTAAGGACATACCTTGTTCAAAATAGCCTTCACTGTAAAAACTAAAGATGAGTTCCTCAATACTTAGACTTAGCTGATCCAACTTGATCTCTCCTTATCCAAAAGAAAATGCACCCTTAAAGAAATCGCCTGCACCCTTTATGAGCGAATCTGCGGTTTCTTTTGTTTTTTCTATCCCTTTATGTATTACCTGATTTGCCTGATCAATGGTATCATTCACTGCTTTCACACCTTGACCCGCCAGTTCGAATGCTTTTTTCCCTTTATCCACGACTGCATGAATCGGGTCCTTTAATTTCACTGCCATCTGTTCAGCAAAACCGGATGTCAGCTTGGCGACTTTTTCTCCAATAAATCCACCTACTGCTGAACCAATGGCTCCGCCAACCACGGTTCCAATCGGACCTGCAAAGCTGCCAAGAGCACCGCCGACAACGGCACCTGCGACAGAACCGCCAGCGATAAAGACCGTATTGTTCACTGCATTTCCAACAGCCTTTGCATTTTCACGCTTAAGAACTTCTGGCTGATCGCCGAATTCTGCATAGTTCTCGGCAATTTTCAATCCACAGCCAACCGTCTCAGTTGCACCAGTGACAACTGTTGCAATGATGGCATTTCCTTTCGCAAATCTTGCACCATTTTTCAGAACAGACTTAATAGCAGCCGTGTCCTTCCAATTAATACTTCCTTTTGTAAAATCACGAACACTGTTTGTGAACGCAACTGTATCGTCAGGATAAAATTTTGTGAATTTCTTATGAACCAAGTCAGCCATCGGCCAGTTCGATCGTTTTAATAATTCTTTTTTACTCAGCCAAATCCTTGCTAACCGGTCAAATCTCGTTCCTTCTACCCGGCTGGTCAGATCAAGCAGCAGCTTTGAATGCTGCGCTGCATATCGGCCATTCTCTTTAATGAAGGTCGTCATTCCAAGCCCGTAATATTTCGCCTGCATCATCACGATACCAGCTAAGCTCGTGAGTGTACCATATTGATCATAAATACTGTACAATTTCCGCAATATATCATCTGCTTCGACCATTTTATCCGTTGCATGACGAATGGCAATATCATCACTGCTCAATTTGCTGATTAATGCCTGTCCTGCTCCCCATGCATCCCCGACACCAGAAAAACAGCTTCTATACCGAGGATCACAGCCTAAAATCAGCCCGTCCAGTTCACTATGTAAATCGCGGTGCTTCGTTTCAATGGCTGACAGCTCGCCTACAAAATCATTCGCCAGCCCAGTCAGCTGATCTGGATCAACCACAATGTCACGTGCCATCACATCATCTCCCTTCTCGGTTTCTTTCTCTCCGTTCTTCTCGTCTCTTTCGCTCAAGCTCTTCCATTCTGGCAATTTCAGCTTTACGCTCCTCAATTTTGACCGCTGCATCCCGCAGTTCCTGACTTGTTTCAAGCAAATCCTTTTCAAATTGATCATAGCGTGCCGTTGTTTCTTCAAAGCTTTGATCAAATTTATCCCTTGCTTCTCCCTGCCAGCCTGATCCTACTGCCTTCAGCCGATTTTCCAGCAGCTGCTTGGACTGCCGAATCTCATCAGCCGCTTCCTGAAACTTTTGAGCGAGTGCCAGCGTTT
Source organism: Bacillus sp. FSL M8-0350 (assembly GCF_038593345.1). Taxonomy (NCBI): domain Bacteria; kingdom Bacillati; phylum Bacillota; class Bacilli; order Caryophanales; family Bacillaceae; genus Bacillus; species Bacillus sp. FSL M8-0350. The sequence goes on from NZ_CP151985.1 coordinate 3,654,135, forward strand.
GACTAGAATCCAACTTTCGCACCCCTTTCTCCCAATTTAACGTACAAATGGATGATTTTATATGTCCTCATTATAAATAAAAAGACACCCAAAAAAATCACCCTAAAGAACCATTCAGCACATTACCTAATGAAAGTAGGCCTTTTTCCTCTCTAATTGCCAGAGAAAGCCTTTCTTGTTATGAAGCGCATTCAAGACGTGATAAAATGGACGTATTCTACAAAAGGAGTGACGTATAGATGAAAGAGGAAATGATTCAGCGTTTCACAAGTTATGTGAAGGTAGATACGCAGTCGGATGCAGAAAAGGAAAGCTGCCCATCTACTGAAGGACAATTGAATCTGGCGAGACAGCTTGTTGAAGAAATGAAATCCATTGGGATTCAAGAAGTGACTATGGATGAAAACGGCTATGTCATGGGAACAATCCCTTCTAACACAGACAAAGATGTGCCGACCATTGGCTTTCTGGCTCATATTGACACAGCCACTGACTTCACTGGCAAAAATGTAAAACCGCAGCTTCATGAGAACTATCAAGGCGGCGACATTACCTTAAATGAAGATCTACATATCGTTTTATCTCCACAACAGTTTCCAAATTTACAAAAGTACCAAGGACATACACTGATCACTACAGATGGCACAACCCTGCTTGGTGCAGATAACAAAGCTGGTATCGCAGAAATTATGACCGCTATGCATTACCTCATCGAACACCCAGACATCAAGCATGGAAAAATCCGTGTCGCTTTTACGCCAGATGAAGAGATTGGCAGAGGGCCGCACAAGTTTGATGTTGATGCCTTTGGCGCTTCCTATGCGTACACAATTGACGGCGGACCGCTTGGCGAGCTGCAATATGAAAGCTTCAACGCAGCGGGCGCGAAAGTATCCATTAAAGGAAACAATGTCCACCCAGGGACAGCAAAGGACAAAATGGTCAGCGCTGCGAAAATCGGGATGCTTTTTCACAACAAACTTCCTTCTGACGAATCTCCGGAGTATACAGAAGGCTACGAAGGCTTTTTCCACCTGACGAAATTTGTAGGGGAAGTAGAAGAGGCTGAGCTGCAATATATTATCCGTGATTTTGATAAAGAGAAATTCAACAATCGCAAGGCACTGTTTGAAAAAATAGCAAATGACTTAAAAGCCACATACGGAGAAAACAGCATCACCCTCAGCATTCAGGATCAATATTATAATATGAGAGAAAAAATTGAGCCAGTGAAACATATTGTGGACATTGCTCATGAAGCCATGGAAAATCGCTCAGTAACACCGGTCATTGAACCAATTCGCGGCGGCACAGACGGCTCCCAGCTTTCATATAAAGGTCTCCCAACGCCAAACATCTTTACAGGCGGGGAAAACTTCCACGGTAAATATGAATTTATTTCCGTTGAAAACATGGTGAAAGCAACTGAAGTTATCGTTGAAATTGCCCGTTTATTTGAAGAAAAAGCATAGACATGTTTACAACCGTTCCTGTTCGGGAACGGTTTTTTAATAAAAGTTTACAATTTTCTGAAACTTTTATGACACTTATTCGTACTAATAGAGACAACCCCAGAAAAAATTCTTCTTGACGAGTGAAATAACTGGAAATATAATAGTTAAAAACAACCAGTATTTTAGACCTAAAATAGCAGATCGAATGAACCTTAAGAACTAAACCGATTCTGCTGCTTATTTTCAGTTATAAACATCACTCACCCTGTCTACACTTAAAGAATAGGATGAATTGGAGGAATGTCATATGATGATTTTATTGATTATCGCTTCACTTTGCTGCTACTTACTATTCTCTTTCAAAAAAGATAACCGCACCCAAAAAAGAAAAAGCGCAGAGCTTTCGGAGTTTGAAATCTTTCGTATGCGCCGCCACTACAACGGAAAACGCCGTCACCCACTAAACGATGCACCTAAACAAGTATAAATCCAAATAAAAGAGCCTCATGAGGGGCTCTTTTTTGTTTGCATAAACAGCAAAAAACGACCAGATTCAGTGGTCGTTTTTCTTTTTATTTATATACCTTAGCAGGAACTTGAATCATAGGAATTCCAACATAATAAGGTGAAATTTCATATGGCTGGAAGACAACAGCAATTCCCTTTTTCGTGAAGTAATACTGCGTGTTGTAGTTGATTTCAATGTCACTTTTTTTCAAGTTCGCGTAGAACTTGCTTTTATGTTTCTTTGTGTAGTTATAAATATAATCTCTTACTTTCGTACGCTTTTTCTTTGTTTTCACAACGTCTGTCAAGAACAGCTGCTTTGTTTTTTTCTTTGTTAACACATAGTTCATGCTGGAAACCATTGTGTCTCCGTGCGCTCCACCGTTATACATGTAATCATAGTTTAAGATACTCAGTTTCTTACCATTGTTAAATTTCGTTTTATACGTTCTCTCATACGTGACCTTCCCGTAGCCTTCCTTTTTCGCTTCGTCCTTTAAAAACAAGTACGTAGAATAAGAGAAGGCGATATCTTCTTTTAAATCACGATTGATGGTTTTCATATGCGCCTTGCTTAGGTTTTTCACCTGTGCATATTTGAACGTTTTTTTCTTCTTATAATAGTGTGTGCTTACTTTTGCTTTTTTTGCTTGTTTGGCATCCGCAGATCCAACTGGCGCAAACAAGGAAACAATCAGTGAGAAAATGAGCAGGCTGATCGTTAGACCTTTTTTCATTGTCATAGTAAAAACCCCCATTTTTGTCTATTACCAAATGAGTATACCATGACAAAAGAACCAAAAGAAGTATTTTTTCCATATTATTCTTTATTTTTCCACACTGGGTTTGTTTCCCTTGATTTGTTCATTTTGAAAATTAAACGATAAAACCATTGACTTTTCCCTGAAAAGGTTGAATAATTGTGTTTATTAAGAAAATTGAATCAAAAGGTAACCTTATTAAGAGTGGTGGAGGGACTGGCCCTGTGAAACCCGGCAACCGCTGTTCCTAGGAACAGAATGGTGCTAATTCCTTAAGCAAGCAAATGCTTGTTTGAAGATAAGGCAGAGTTCTCACAGTATATGATGCTCTTCCTTATCTAAGGAAGAGCTTTTTTATTTGATTTTTTAACCTGAGGAAAGAAGGGATTCAGCATGACACAAGTACAAACCATTGGAAAGAAAACAACGAAACCGCCATTCCGCGCAGATCAAGTAGGAAGTTTACTTCGCTCAGAGCGCATCAAGGAAGCACGCAAGCAAAAAGCAGACGGTACGCTGACAGCAGAGCAGCTCCGACAAATTGAAAACGAAGAAATTACACGTATTGTAGAGAAGCAAAAAGAAATTGGGTTAGAGGTTGTCACAGATGGTGAATTCAGACGTGCATGGTGGCATTTTGACTTTCTTGAAGGACTCGATGGAGTTGAAGGATTTGAAGCAGATCAAGGCATTCAATTCCATAACACAACGACAAAAGCTAGAGGTATCAAGGTAACAGGCAAGATCGATTTTACAGATCATCCAATGCTGGAGGATTATCGTTTCCTTCACAGCATCGCTGGTGATCATACGGCTAAAATGACGATTCCAAGTCCGAATATGCTCTTTTTCCGTGGAAAGCTTGAAGAAGGAGTGTATGACAGCTTAGAGGAATTCCACCATGATGTGGCACAAGCGTATAAGAAAGCCATCCGTGCTTTTTATGATGCAGGCTGCCGCTACTTGCAGCTGGATGATACGGCATGGGCAGTGTTCTTTTCTGAAAAAGGCCATGAACAAATCAAAGCCTTTGGCCGTGAAGAAGATGAACTTCGTGAATCGTTTGCGAAGACAATCAATGAAGCTGTTGCCGACCGCCCAGAGGATTTGGTGATCACCATGCATATTTGCCGCGGTAACTTTAAATCGACATGGGCAGCTGAAGGTGGTTACGAAGCAGCGGCAGAAACAATTTTTGCCGGCTTAGATCTTGATGGTCTCTTTTTAGAGTTTGACGACGATCGTTCTGGCGGATTTGAGCCCCTTCGATATGTGAAGAACCCAAACCTTCAAATCGTACTAGGCCTTGTCACTTCAAAATACGGAGAGCTTGAGCCAGTTGAACAGATTAAAAAACGCATTGAGGAAGCGGCTCAATATGTAGACATTAACCAAATTTGTTTGAGTCCACAATGCGGATTCGCCTCAACAGAGGAAGGCAACCTGTTAACAGAAGAGCAGCAATGGGAAAAGCTGCGTCATGTGATTGAAATTGCAGATCAAGTGTGGACTTCGTAGTCCCTCAGAGAAAAAAAAAGACAAACCGCAGTATGGCGGTTTGTCTTTTTCTTTTATGCATCCAAATGTTCACCATTCGTCGCAATCACTTGTTTATACCAATCGAAACTTTTCTTTTTCTTTCTATCTAATGTACCGTTTCCTTCATTATCACGGTCAACATAAATGAAGCCGTAGCGTTTTTTCATTTCAGCCGTTGATGCGCTGACAAGGTCAATTGGGCCCCAGCTTGTATAACCGATCAGGTCAACTCCGTCTGCGATCGCTTCTCTCGCCTCTAGCAAGTGGCTTCTGAGGTAATCAATTCGGTAATCGTCTTGAATGGATCCGTCTTCTTCTACTTGATCGACAGCACCCAATCCATTTTCTACGATAAACAATGGCTTTTGGTAGCGGTCATACAGCTGATTCAGTGTTGTACGAAGTCCTTTCGGATCAATTTGCCAGCCCCAATCACTTGCTTCTAGATAAGGGTTTTTCACACCTTCAAATAAGTTACCGCCAGTCACTTGTCCAAGAATCTCTGGATCTGTACTTGTCACAAAGCTCATATAATAGCTGAAGCCAATATAGTCCACTGTATGGTTTCTTAAAATATCTTCGTCCCCTTCTTGGAACTCGATGTTGATGTCATTTTCAAGGAAATAACGTTTCATGTAACCTGGGTAATAACCTCTTGCCTGTACATCTGAGAAGAATAATGTTTTACGGTCTTGCTCAATTGCAGCAAACATATCTTCTGGTCTTGAGCTGTACGGATAAGTTGTCATCGCTGCAATCATACAGCCGATTTTCGCATCAGGAATGATTTCGTGTCCTGCTTTGACAGCCAAAGCACTTGCAACAAATTGGTGATGCGCTGCTTGATATTGAATGCTTTTCTCGTCATCACCCTCTTCAAATACAAGTCCGCCGCCAGTGAAAGGCGCATGTAATACAACGTTGATTTCATTGAAGGTCATCCAATATTTTACTTTGTCTTTAAAGTGGGTGAACAATGTTTTCGCGTATGTTTCATAAAGATCCACAAGCTTACGGTTTCTCCATCCGCCGTAGTTTTTCACAAGTGCGAGCGGCATTTCATAGTGAGAGATGGTGACAACTGGCTCAATTCCATGCTTATGCAGTTCATCAAATACTTTTTCATAAAAAGCGAGGCCTGCTTCATTCGGTTCCGCATCGTCGCCATTTGGGAAAATACGCGGCCAAGAAATGGATAATCTGAAGCACTTGAATCCCATTTCTGCAAAGAGTGCAATATCTTCTTTATAGCGATGGTAGAAATCGATTGCATCATGATATAAGTTAAGGTCTTTCATTGATTCATCGAATGGGTGCATAATACCATTTGGTGATACATCAGCTGTCGATAAGCCTTTTCCATCTTGATTATATGCGCCTTCAACTTGGTTGGCTGCAACAGCGCCGCCCCATAAGAAACCTTTAGGAAATGTTTTTTCTAACTTGTTCATGTTGAATACCCTCCTCTTTTTCTTCTACACTGACTGTAAGCAGTGTCTCTTTCACTGTAATCGTTCCATCTGTTTTCGCATCAACTTGTGCAAAATCGTTTGTGTTGGTGACAATAACAGGTGTGGTGACATCATAGCCTTCTTGCTGAATGCCCTCGATATCAAAATCAATGAGTACATCTCCTGCTTGAATCAGATCACCTGACTGCACATGACTTGTAAAATACTTTCCGTCAAGTTTTACCGTGTCAATCCCCACATGAATGAGAAGTTCTGTACCTTGTTCACTCTTCAAACCAATGGCATGTTTTGTGTGGAAAATGGTTTCAACCTTGCCGTTGAAAGGTGCTACAACACGCCCAGCTGTTGGTACAATGGCTGCACCTTTACCCATGATTTCATTAGAGAATGTTGCATCATTTACTTGATTGAGCGGCTTTAGTTGACCTTCAAGCGGGCTTTGTACCACTTCATTTTGAAGTGCTGCTGTGTCTTTCTTTTCTTCTGGTTTGTCTGCTTTTGTATCATCTTTCACTGGTACATCTTTGAATCCGAGAACAAGTGTCATGATCGTTGCTACGACAAAGGCGATTACTAAGCCGATGATTGAGTAGACAAATGTTGGTCCAATGAATGTTGGGAGACCTGGAAGGCCTGCTGATCCAGATATCACATATGATTTTACTTTAAAGATTGACATGAACACGCCGCCTGCTGCTGCACCAATAAGGGCTGCAAGGAACGGTTTTTTCAATCGCATGTTCACACCATACATAGCAGGTTCAGTAATACCCATTAAGGCTGTGATACTTGTAGACATCGCCAATGATTTAAATGTTTTGTTTTTTGATCTTAAGAAGACACCGAATGCTGCGCCTGCTTGTGCCATATTTGCTACAAACATCATTGGAAGAATGAAGTCAAAACCGTTTAACGTAATGTTGTTGATCATGATTGGAAGCAGTGCATAGTGCATGCCCGTAATGATCAATGGTGACATGAAGCCGCCGATCAAGAGTCCGGCCAAAATACCTGCATGTTTGAACAATAAATCAATTCCACCTGAAAGGCCACTTCCGATAATCCCGCCAAGCGGTCCAACCGCGATGAGCATAACTGGTACAACGACTAGAAGTGTGACTGTTGGAACAAGGATGATCTTTAATGATTTCGGACTATATTTTTCTGCGAATCTTTCAACATATGAACCAAGCCAGATGGTGAGCAGAATTGGAATCACCGATGAAGAGTACACAACGGCAACCACTGGCAAGCCTAGAAATTCTGTATTTCCCGCGCCCAGTAAAGCGGTTAACTGCGGGTGCAGTGCTGCTGCTGCAATGGCAGCCGCAATATACTGATTTGTGCCAATTTTTTTGGCTACGCTTACAGCAAGCAGAATCGGTAAGAAGTAAAAGGCTCCATCTCCAATGGCTGTTAAAATCGCATACGTACTGCTTTTATCTGATATCCACTGGAATGTGAGCATCAGTGCCAAAATCCCTTTGATCATACCGGCCCCAGCGATGGCCGGAAGAATCGGTGTGAAGACACCAGAGATAAAATCGAAAAGCTTTGATATCACATTTTGCTTTGACGCTTCTTCTGTACCGCCTGACTTTACATCAGATGATAGACCTGAGTCAGCAATCATCGCTTGATAGACATTTGAGACATCATTGCCGATAATGACATGATATTGGCCTCCGCTTTGATTCACGCCCATGACGCCATCTGTTGATTGCAGCTTCTCTTTATCTGCCTTGCTTTCATCGTATAAGTTGAAGCGAAGTCTTGTCATACAATGCGTAACTTGCTTAACATTCTTTTCACCGCCGACAAGTTCTAGCACTTCTTTTGCTGTTTGTTTGTGGTTCATTGTATTACCCTCCAATCGTTGATTTCATCTTGATATAGAAAAAACCTAAACATCCATTAATGTCCGAGAAATAGCGATTCAGACATTAATCGATATTTAGGTTTTGCCTGCTTAACCAGTAACAATCCTTCATAGCGATTGATCGTTATTTAATTTTTATAAGTCTTTAGATATAAAAAAACCTAAATCACGCCTTATCATAGATAGGGACAATGATTTAGGTTTTGCCTGCTTGACCAGTAACAATCCTAAAAGATTGTGGTTATTTAGTTTATAGTTATAAATTATCATGTTAATTTTGTGATGTCAACGCTTTCTTTTTGAATTTATTTTCTTTTTATTACTCTGTCTATATGCAAAGTTAAATATAGCATTTCATCTTCTATGAGACTTCGGTTGTATTCTTTTTGAACATAATCGTTAATTTTTTCTGCGCACTGAAAAGCTGCGGTGTTTTTCTCTTTTACCACTTCATACAGAAACTCGTTTTGATTTTCCATCTGTGTTTCGTTAAACAGACGCTGACCAAAAAACTTCAAATGCGTAACAAAACGGAAATAATTTAATGATTCCTCGTCCAAATCAATTTGAAAGTGATACTTAACGATGTTTAAAATGTCTTGAATGAGTTTGGTGATTTGAATAACGTTTGGCATTTCTTCATTGAGCTCTGCATTGACAATATGCATGGCAATAAAGCCGGCTTCATCCTCAGGAAGATGGATGCTCAGCTTGTCCTCAATGATCCGAATAGCTTCTAAACCGCATCTGAACTCATCTTTATACAGCCGTTTGATTTCCCAGAGCAAGGCATTTTTGATGTCCATTCCTTTTTGATGACGTTCAATGGCAAAGGTGATATGATCCGTCAGCGTCACATAGATGCTGTCATTTAAATTTTTGTTAAGGGTTGTTCTCGCATGCTCAATAATCGCCTCACACACTTGCATATACTCGATTGGAATATCATAAAGCAGGGTTTTGAATTTTTCTGATATATCTTTATTTTGAATAGAAAATACTTTTTCGATTCGTTCTTCGTCAATCGGGTCTCCGCTTTTCTTTTGAAACGCGATCCCTCTGCCCATAATGACCAGCTCATGCTGCTCGTCATCATATGCACTGACAACATTATTATTGATTACTTTAGAAATGATCAATTGATACCCCCCAGTACATTCCGCTTTTTCGAGCATTTTATCGTTGATTCATATGTCATGTTATTATTATTTTCAAAAAAGAGGACTTTAAGATGATTTTACATTTTTTTTTGATACGGTCAACTAGAAAGAATGACATATTACCTCTCAAAAATGACGAAATAGGGGCAAAAAAGTCTAAAAAAATACACAAAAACACTCTAAAAAGAGTGTTTAAAGTGTGTATTTTACAAAATCAAGAGCAGTCCCAATTATAGACGACATTCTCGAAATTTTTTCGTTTAAGATCTTCTGGTTTGATAAAAAAGTTGGCGATTCCGCAATCTCCCCACATCAGATCTACTTCATCATCTGAGTCAATTTGCAATAACAGAACGGTATGTTCTTGATCTACATAGGTACGCGGGTCTTCTTGTGTAAACCCTGGATACCCGCCCAATTTGTGACCAAAGCCACTCGCTGTTTCATAGAATTCATCCAGCAGGGCATCTGCTTCATCGCCATTAACACCATCTGCATCTTCGAATAGGTCCCAGCTGTTCTTTCCTGTGACTTTTTCAAAGCGGAAATCTCCTACACTGATCGTTTCGCTTGATAATTCACCTGTAATCGCGCCTTCCTTCGTCACAGGAAAATAAAAATCATCTGGAATTTTCACAAAAGAAAAATCAGTCATTAACTCTTCTTCTGCCAAGAAAGGTTCCTCAATAAATTTGATGCGAAAATCTTTTTGCTCTGTTTTATGGTCAATATTCATCCCATAAAGATCATCATGCACAGAAATAAAAACTTGCATAAGTCCTGTTTCTGGATAATCCTTCAGCTTGGGCAGCTGGCCGAAATTAATTTGTGCCAAAAGTTTCATAGGATGTCCTTCTCCGTCAACTGGATATTCGTCGTTTTTGGGAAAATAAGGATCACCAGCTATTTTGCTGTCGTATGGTCCTGTTTTTCCTTGTTTCATCTGTAATTGAATCATTGGTTTTTCCGTTTCATCTAACAACGGACGGTAGGGTGCAAGTATTTCTTTCAGCTTCGCTGATTGTGTCACGATGATCTTCCTCCTTATGAATAGGTCTAATGACAAAACTAGTCTCTCTTTTTCTATCATACAGAAGTGTATCCTGCCTGTCAGCGATAAAACGGTCATAATCCTAACAAGTTTCTCACCTTGAAATGATAAAAAAACCTCCGATTCAGCTGGAGGTTTTGTCGTTCTTTTATTTCACTTGATAGTTTACTAAGTCGTTTGCTAATGCTTTCATCGTTTCGTTTGTTTCGTGAAGACCTTCAATAATTTTTGTGAAAGTGCCTACTAGCTCTGCCTGATGCTCAGAGGAAGCGACAATTTGCGCAATTTCTTCTTCCATTCCTTTGATCGATCCCTGCACATCTTTTAGGGCTGTTTCAATATCAGTCGTCGCTTGTTTCGCGTGAGTTGACAGCTTTCTCACTTCTGTTGCGACCACTCCAAAACCTGCTCCTGCTTCCCCTACTCTTGCAGCTTCTATTGATGCGTTGAGTCCAAGTAAGTTCGTTTGATCAGAGATACCTTTGATGAGATTGGACACTTGATTGATTTTAGAGGAATTTTCGACAGTGGTTTTCGTATTTTGTAGAATTTGTTCACTTGTCGCTTGTAGTTCCTCTGAATGTGCGGCAACCTGCTGTACCATTGCGACTAGTTTTTCGGAAGCTTCGTTGCTCTCCGTCATGATGTGATCTAATCGTTGTTGATTCGTTTGGTCATATGCCACACAGAAGGCAGCAGCCACTTGACCTGATTCATCAGTAATTGGAACGGATACGATATCCATTGGAATCCCGTATACTTCTTTTGGAATTTGGATAAACGATGGTTCTCTCCCATTTTTCAGCATCGCAAAGTTTTGGAATCCAGCATCTAGTGCATCACCAGCTTTAAATCCTAAATCAATATTCCCATGCTGCTGATAATAAAGAACCTTCTCTTTCCCTAAAACAGAAAAGGTTAGCTGCTCTCTCATAGCAAGTCCAATGATTGGTAAAGCGTCTATTATGTTATCAATTCTCTGTGACATTCGCTTACGTTCATCCTCTCTATTTCTCAGTACACCTTCTTTATCGGTTCGTTATATGATCTATTACAGCCTGTAATGTGCACTAATATCAATCAAATGACCTAAGACATATAAAAAGCCCACATTCTATCAAGAGAATGTGGGTGTTTTTTAAACAAAGTAAATGCACATGAAGACACTGATACCGATGAGAAAAAGATACATATAGTCAATCCATGAGGTGCTGATGTTATGATAATACGTTCGCTCTTTCGTCCCTGTGAAGCCCCTGGCTTCCATCGCAATCGCTAAGCGCTCTGATTTTCGTACACCTTGTGTAAAAAGGGGCAATGCATAACGCATAAAGGCTTTCCAGCTGTTTTTTTGCTTGTAGCCTCTGATTTTATGTGCAGCTTTCATTTGTTTTAATTCACTTTGAAATAACGGAATAAACCGGAAGCCGGCAAGCATTCCATACGCCCATTTTGGGGACATTCGGCATTGGTGAATCAGACTCATCATAAATGCCGTCAAATCTGTTGTGGACGTAAAAAGGAGACCAAATGTCACAAATCCAAGCATTCTAAAAGCGATGGTGAGCCCATTTCTTAAACTCTCCTCTGTGATATGAAACCACGCCCACTTCCAAACGGTATGATCTCCCTTGCCGAAGGCCGCCATCATCCAGAACACGAGAATAAAAAAGAGCAGATAAGGGACAAGCCTTGTAACGATATACTTCATATTCCATCCACCTAAAACAACTCCAATGCCAAGAGCAAACAGCCAAATGATAAAGGTTGTTTTAGGGTCAGAAATCGCCATAAGACAGCACATCGCAAGCAGATGAGCGAGTAATTTCATGACTGGATTCACAGTAGAAAGAAAGGAATGATTACTTTGCAATCGTCAGCACGTCCTTTCTTTCTGCCACATAGCGATAATGCAAAGGAGCTCTTAGCCGATAAGTATCAACAAGTTCCTGATTTGAAAATAAATCATAAGGAGTGCCATCATACACATGCTTCCCTTGATGAAACAGAAGCACTTGATCGGCACACTCATCGACAAGCTCCATATCATGTGTGACCATCACAATGGTAGTGCCTTGGCGCTGACGCTCTTTTAAACGCCTCATTAATTCCTTCGCCGTTTTTTCATCCTGCCCGAAAGTCGGTTCATCTAACAGCAATACATCTTGATCAAAGAGGAGCATCGTGGCAACACTCAATCTTCTTTTTTGCCCTAAACTTAAGGTGAAGGGATGTGCTTTTGCATGCTTCTCTAAACCGAACTCTTCCAGCAGCTGAACCGTTTTTTCTTGTACGACAGATTCTGGCCAGTTTCGCTGTCTGCCGCCAAAGGCAATTTCATCGAATACTGTATCTTGTATGAATTGAAGCTCAGGGTTTTGAAACACAAAACCTGCTTTTTCATATAGTTCTCGGTCTGACCACTTTTTTAGGAGTGTATCTTTTAAGAAAATGTGGCCTTTTTTCGTTGGCTCTAAACGAACCAAATGTTTGAGAAGTGTGCTTTTTCCACTTCCATTTTCCCCAATGATCGCCACCCAATCCCCTGCTTTGATATCCAGCTGAAGGTTACTCATAATCATTTTTTTCCCGTAGCTTAATTGCAGATTTTCTGTACGAATCATTGTCTTTCGTTCGATTGATGGCACTTTTTCACGCTGCTCTTTTCGTGCTTTAAAGGTTTGCATAAAGGTTTGACCCAGTGGATGAAATGGATCTTGAATGATCGTGGACCATTTCTCGGGAAATAATTTGGGCCGCCAAATTCCTGCCTCTTTCATTTCTTTCTCATATGCCGCGAGCACATCATTTGGAGCTCCATCTACTAAAATGCTGCCTTGATCATCTAATAAAATCACCCGGTCCATCCATTCGATGACACCGTCAAGCACATGCTCTACAAAAATCATGGTCTGCTGCTGATCAGCTGCAAGCTGCTGCAGCAGTTGAAATATGTCCATTCTACCTGACGGATCAAGCTGTGCGGTCGGTTCATCAAAGAATAGAACATCCGGCTGTAATGCGAGTAAACAAGCAAGTGCCAATCGCTGCTTCATGCCGCCAGATAAAGTGTGAATCTCTGTATGCGGATCGACATTCAGTTGGACTTTTTGCATGAGCTGCTGAATGATGTCATCCATCTCTTCACGAGGGACGGAACGGTTCTCTAAGCTAAAGGCAATTTCTTCATTGACGCGGTGCATACAAAACTGAGAGTCTGGATCTTGAAACATGACGCCTGTATGTCTTTGCAGCACCACTTCGCCCTGCATGTCTGCTTCCACATGCTCTGGAATGATTCCAGCCAGAACCGAAATGAGCGTAGATTTCCCGCTTCCGCTCGGTCCTAAAATAAGCACCTTTTCCCCTTTTTGAATCGTAAGGGAGATTTGATGCAAAACGGGCTTAGGCTGTTCATAAAAACGGACAGAGAGTTCATTGCACGCGAGAAATGAATTCATGCTGTTCACCTTTGTTTCGTTTTTCTTTCATGATGGCATATTGATTCAGTACACCTGTTTTGGATAGTGCGTCCACCACCACTTTCGCAAGGCAGCCGCCAAGTATCATTCCACTAATGATTTGAGTCACAAGCGTCATAAGTAAAACTTGAGGCGTGTAATATCCAAAGCCATTTGCCACGAGACTGTAAGCCATCGCTCCGATAGCGGCAAAGGCACCAGACAGCATCAGTGTCCACATGCGATACCGTTTATAACCAAAAAGAGCGAAAGCGATTTCTGCCCCAAGCCCTTGGCATACACCAATCAGCAGAGCTGAAAGTCCAAAGTGGCTTCCTGTCAATAATTCCACAGCAGCGGCGGCTGTTTCCGCAATCAGAGCAGCTCCCGGCTTTTGAATGATATATGCAACGATTGGACTGGCAATGACCCATATTCCAAACATGATGTTGCCTCCTGCTGGGCCAACAAGTGCTGTAATCGGTAAGTATAGCGTGGACCATCCTAAATAGATCACACCGCACGCAACGGATAAAATCACCGCAAGGACGACTTCTTTCATCTTCCATGTCATGATGAATGCACCTCCAGTTGAACTGGCCACTCTTCAACAGTGAAGGCCATTTCCCAAAACTTGTACTCTAGCTGGCAGCTTAAGATAAAGTGCTGTTTCATTTTTTCCTTTTCCTTCTCACTTGCTGCTTCCGCCAACTGATCGAGCCGCTTGCAAAGCTCACCTGTAACAGAATCGGTTAATCCTCCATAAAACGTGATCCACTCATAAAACGGATGTGAAGGGTCTGGCTGCACATCTGTAAGCATTCGTTTCCCTATTTCCCAATATGTCCAAGGACATGGAAGCAGGACAGCGATGATTTCACCAAGCGTGCCTTCTTGCGCAACTTGCAGCATGTGATGAATATAGTGATGAGCACTCGGAGCCAAAGAAGCACCTTGGAGCTCATCATATGCTACTCCTGCCACTCGGCAAAGGTTTTGATGAGGATGCGTCTCACTATCTAGTACAAACGCAATCTGCTGATGAAAAAACGCAATATCCTCTCTGTCTGTACATCTGCTGAGCGCTGCTGCATAAATTTTAATGAATGCTTGTAAGTATTCTGCATCTTGTTTGATGTAATGAATGATTTGTTCCTTTTCCAGCTTTCCTGCTGCCAGGCCTCTGACGAACGGATGCTGATAAATGGCTTCAAATAACGGTTCTGCTTCTTTCCTTAATTGTGTAGAAAATGTCATAAAAAAAGCCTCCTCTTCTTCAGTTGAATAAATGAAAAAGCCACCCCAAATGGAGCGGCCTTCTTATCAATTCAATCATGAATAAGACAAGGTCCAGCTCCACTTCCCTCCGCTAGTACGAACTAGATCAGGTTCAAAGGGTCCAAGATTTTCTCTTGTCTCAGTCATACATGACTCCCCTAGTGGACTTTTGTCATTTAATTATCTTTACTCTACACATGTGGCGATTTGATGTCAACCGCCTTTCTTAATTCAACGTTCTGATTGTTGGCAGCTTCTCGATCCCTGCAGCATAGTAGAAATTCAGCACACTGAAGAAATCAATCGGCTTTCCTGTTTTTAAATCTACAGCTAAAATATGATCACCGTAATTTGTCATATCATCAATATCTAAGCGTCTTGGTGTTGTCTTCCCGAGTGTATCAACAAAGGTATCATGGTAATATTGCCCGCTTGCATATGATGATTGATGGTACATAAACAATGTCTCAACATCTAAGTAAACGAGGATGGCTTCTGAGGAGCTCGCATAAGGAGCTGAGTATGACACAGGAGCCGAAATGTTTTTTACTTTCACACTTGAGATTGAATGAGTTCTTTGTTCGTATTTTCCATCATAAGAGAAATAAAAAACACGCTCCCATTCATAATTTGCTGTCTTTGTTTGCTTATTGTATACTTTTGTACCATTTGCAAATACATCACCGTTTGCATACTCAGCTACAAAATATTGCAAGGTGGACGAAAGAGATACAGCCCCCGTGAAATTGGGCGGGTTTTTTGCATTTACTTGTATTGTGTAGGAATCTCCAAATTCTCCGCCGCTTGTAATACCGAATGCATAATCACCTGCTGGTAAGCTGGTCAATCCAAGCAGGCTGCCTGCCGGTTGAATCAAATCTGTAGGGTAGGCTTGTCCTGTTTCATAATCAACAACAAATAATTGAACAAAATAATCAGGGTTTGAAGAGGTAATCCGGCTGATGAGTGCCTGAGGTGAAGATGTGCTTAAAAACCATAAATCAACTGGGTCGTCCTCTGTTAAGACAGCCGATTGATTAATAGCTAGTCCATCAATGGAGCGAACGGCAGACGTGCGCATTTTGCCTTCTTTAGCAGCTTTTCGTTTGATACTGATTCCTTTCTTCTTATTCACTTTAAATGATTTTTTCACTTGCTTCTGTTGAATAGCGGTTCCTTCATCCTGCTTTTCAAACGATTCTTGCGCTTGCTGAATCGCTTTTTCCGTCAGTGGTGATATTTTCCCTTCTGATTTCGGTGCTTCTTCTGCTTTTAATGCTGGTGACAACAAACCTGTTGCGACGAGTAAAACAGATAGTAAAGCTGCGGTGATTTTGACATAAAATGCTCTCACAGGAACATCCCCTTTTTCCTCATTTGGGTTTTTTACCCTGTGATTATTTTACCATTATTCTAATTATTGTTTTGGTCTTTTTTGGGACATTTTTATAACAAAAAAACCAGCCGCATGAGTCACGACTGGTTTTTGATCGTTTTATGCAATAGTTTTGACAAACAAGCGTGCTGTTTCTGCACTTGATCCCGGGTTTTGTCCAGTGATGATTTGTCCGTCAACGACAGCAAATGGCGCAAAGGCGTCTCCTTTTTCAAACGCTGCCCCCTGCTCACGAAGTTTTGTTTCCAATAAAAATGGAACCTTTGATGTCAGCTGCACGGCTTCCTCTTCTTCGTTTGTAAAGCCTGTGATTTTTTTGCCTTCGATAAATGATTTGCCATTTTCATCCTTCACATCAACGAATGCTGAAACACCATGACAAACGGCTCCGATCGCACCATTTTTATCTGAAACTGCTAAGATCGCATCCGCTACCAGTTGATTAGACGCAAAGTCGATCATAGGGCCGTGCCCTCCAGCAAAGAAAATTCCGTCATAATCAGCGGGATTCACATCTGTAAGCGCCTTTGTGTCTTGAAGTAATTCATATACATCTTGATATTGCGCTGGGACACCTTCAGGAATTGAATTTTTGTCAATTGGTACAGTGCCACCTTGAATAGAGACAATTTGTACTTCTAGTTCATTTTCTTTAAAGATATGAAATGGCTCTGCCAACTCTTCTAGCCATAAGCCTGTTGGATGTCCATTCATTTCTGGGCTGCTTGTCGATACTAATAACACTTTCTTACTCATCTTGATCATCCTTTCGATTTATCCTGTGGTTATTTTATATTTTGCACAATTAAATATCAAGCAATATGACTTTAGGCCAGCTCATTATGTTATACCCGATTTTCTAAAAAATATGGTATGACTCGAAATCTAATCAATATGTCACATTCTATTGGTAGGGAATTTCATGTAAAATTGTCATTGAGTGATATAATATGAGGAAAGATTGACAGATCTCTCGTCACATGAGGGGATTTTTAAAGGAGTGGAAAAGAGATGAAAACCTATTCGATTGTGATGATCATCATCACGCTCTGTATTATATTGGCCGTCTTTTTGATGAACCTAACGGGGGTCATGTACGGAAAAATCATTTTGGCCGTTGCCGTTGCCCTTTGTCTGACATCCATTATTCGTTTGATGGGTCTTCGAAAAAGATAAAAGCCGCCCTCACCAGGGGCGGCTTTATTTAAGATTAGATCGCCAGCATCAGTGCAATGAGTGCAAGCAGTGCTGGTACTCCTTGTTTGATGATAATTGATTTATTGGATGTTACACCACCAAATACTGCTGCGATGATCACACAAAGAATGAAAAACAGCTGAATCATATATCCAACGGTATTCGATCCAAGAATGAGCCCCCAAATGAGTCCTGCAGCTAAAAACCCGTTATAAAGCCCCTGATTGGCAAACATTACTTTGACATTTGGATCTTTTTGCAAGTGTTCTGGCAGCTTAAAAGATCGCTTCGCCATCTTTGATTCCATAAAAAACATTTCTAATAACATGATGACAATGTGTTCTAATGCGACAATTCCTACTAAAATCATTGCTAAAATATTCAATTTAGTTAATTCCTTTCTGATAGACGGTCACGAATCTCTATTTTGTCCGTGTATAAATCAAAGTCTTGTATTAATTCTAGCGCTTCTGTAAAGCGACTTTGTGGAATGTCTTTCATTTTTCTCACGCCGAATTCCTTTTTAATAAAAGCCATGATGGTATTGATATGAAGCTTACCGTGGCCATCATACTCCAAATGGCTGCAAAAAGTCTGCATCGTCCCTCGAATCACCTTTAATTGCTTGGCAGTGACACAACTCATTGGTAACGCTCATCCTTTCCTTTGTTTTAACAGCTAAAAAGAATCATGGTTGAAAGAAAAACCTTCCAGTGTCTATTATATAATGGTTTCATTCGGATATCAAAATAAAAAAGAACAGACATTCGATTTAAAAAACAATCGTGCCCTCACAATCCTTTTCTCACATATCAAAAAGCCGGATTCAATGGTAGAATCCGGCTTTCTATTTAGTTACTTTTCGAAATTAATACCTTTCCAACAGAACGATCCTTACTTTGTCCAACGACTTTAAAGGATAACCCATATGTCGGTACATCGCGTCCTGCATCTGGGTTGTTTGGATTCACATAGTTCTTTTTATCACTAAATGTACGAGCCGGTCGAATGTAGCGATCTTGCAAAGTTAAGCCCGTTGTTGCTGTATAATCTATATTCAGCTTCGTACTTGGATTCAAAGAGAATGCTGCATCATGTACTTGGAACCCTGTGGCGGCAATGGAACCGTCACTCCATTTTAATACTTGCTGATCTGCATCTACTACGCCAAGGAATCCGTTCCCCGGATGTTTTCCTACCCAGTTATCACTGTATGATTGATCGACATACCAAACGACCAACCCGTTATTATAGCTCATCAGACTTGCCCCGCGTTTAATATGCTTTAAGCCTTTATCGACATCAGCATAAGAGCGCCACTCTAGTAAATAGTATTGTGCTGCATATTGTTTTCCATTAGATTTTGAGAATCCATTAAAGGTAAAAGTAGACGTGCCCTCGGCATCATCTGACCATACTTTCGCTCCATCTGCGGTGATGTTCAGGTCATCTACGAATAAGCCTGGAAGTGCATAGCCTGCATCAGTTGTGTAACGGAATTGCAGGTCGATTTTCTTCCCTGCATAAGCAGACAGGTCAAAGGCTGCATCTACCCAGCCGTCTGATTTTCCGTCGATGCCATGGCCTTCGTTTGCACCTGCTTCATTTCGATCATTCGTGATGTTACCCGCGATGGTCTTCCATTGATCAGTCCCTGTTTCACGCACTTCGATATACGCATAATCATAATCTTCTTCAATATCGTACCATGCTTTAAATGTCAGCTCTGCTTTGCTTCCTTTTGACAAATCAATACCTGTTGTCGTCATGGTTGCATTCAAATTGTCACCCGTTCCGCTGAAGTACGAATATTTCCCTTGAGCAGGTGTCGTGACGACAATCTCTTTATCTGGTAAATCGACTCGAACGGCATCATGGTTCGTTCCTTTTGTTGCTGCTTCATCAATTAATACTGTTTTGCTTTTCTTTAATGTTTTACCATCGATGGTTTGTCCAGAAAGCCAGTTGCCCCCATGCAGATTTTGAAGCATTTCTTTCGCATATGGGCTAAAGCCTGTTGGTTCCGTACCAGGAACTTTACCTGCCCAGCTTCCGCTTGACATGATCGACCAGTAAGAAACGGGCTCTCCTCTGCCTGTGTACTGTGTATCGTACTCGTCAGGAAGACCAAGATCATGTCCGAATTCATGTGTGAACACACCTGCTGCGCCATCTTCAGGCTCGATGGTGTAATCCAACGCGCCTAATTTCCCGCCTTGACCAACTTCAGATTCAGTATCCGGAATTTCAAATACATCACCAAGTGACCAGCGGTGTGACCAAATCGCATCAGCGCCAAGTTGTCCGCCGCCTGCTTCTTCACCTACGCCGGCGTGAACGACCATCAGATGGTCAATGATGCCGTCTGGCTCGTTATAAACCCCGTCGCCATCAATATCATAGCGATCCCATTGATCATACTCGCTGAGATCAATATTCGGATCTTTTGCTGCAGCTTCGAGTGCTTCTTTCACCAATTCGCGCGGCCTGCCGTCACTGCCTGAATCGTCAGGTACGTTCCCGCCGTAATAAGCTGCTTCATGCTTCGCTGTATACCATCCTGCAACTGTTCCACTAACTGTGTAACTGCCGCCAGACTGCTTTTCATAATATTGCTTCATGGATACTTTCCGTTTCCCATCTGGACCGATGTAGCCATTTTTTCCGAAAAGCATATCTTGATAGTGCTGTTGATCGTACTTGTCATAGTACATATCAGTCTCTTCTTTTTTGATACTATTATGCTTATAATCTTTAAAATCTACTAATAAAACCAATACTTTATCATTGCGGACGTCACCTTTATACTTTTCCTTTTTGACCGGTTTTACTTGATTGCCTTCTTTTCCTTTATGCTTCTTTAATTTTTTCTTTTTGGCAAGTTTGTTATGTACCTCTTGTTTGTATTCTTTCAGGAATTCAGGCTCTTCTGTTAAGGTGCTGGCACTTTGTTTCATTGCCGATTCTTCTTTTTTCTTTAGATAGTTCTTTAATGCTTTTTGGGTATCTGCCTCATTGGCATTCTTTTTGATCTTTCCTTGTTTTTTCAAGGCTTTGATAAGACGGTCTTCATTCACGACACTTGAGTCAAATGGAATACCTGAATAATGACCGCCATCTGAGGATGTTGATTTTTCTGTGGTGTGGGCAGATAGAGGGGTGCTGAAAGCTGTCAATGTGCCTAAACTTAGGACAGCGGTTAGTGCAATTTTCGTCCATTTCCCTTTTTTCATATTGGTTCCTCCCTATTTTGGTAATAAATAATATCTAATTCTAGCATATTCCAATATAGTTAAGTCGAAAAACATTTTATTTTCAGAAATTTTGTGGAAAATGCACAATACGTGAATGAAATGGGTGAAACCATATGTCGAAAATAAAAGAACCCTAGGCGATAACCGCCTAGGGTGTTTGTTGTTTTTCTATGAAAGCTGCTGGCCTTGAAAAGCAACCACGTCAAGTGGAGCGGCTAGGAATTCTTTTGCCTTCGCTACGAAAGCCTGGAAATGAGCACTTGCATTATGGCTCTGAACCGCAGCGTCATCTTTCCACACTTCTACCATTAAAAATGTATTTTCCTTTTCTGTATCCTTGAACAGCTTGTAGGAAACATTGCCTTCTTCAGCCTGTGAAGCTTTCATTAATTCGTT
Source organism: Bacillus sp. FSL M8-0350 (assembly GCF_038593345.1). NCBI lineage: Bacteria > Bacillati > Bacillota > Bacilli > Caryophanales > Bacillaceae > Bacillus > Bacillus sp. FSL M8-0350. The sequence continues at coordinate 3,674,940 of NZ_CP151985.1, forward strand.
GATTTCTTCTAAAAATACGTTTTCTTTTTCTGGATGAATGGTCATCCCTGCATGAATAATGATCATGTGATCGTCTCCCTTTTTTTAAAAATTATTTCCACTCTGTGATACGGTCGATCGGTAAGCGGTAAGATGCATAGCCTTCGTCAGCTGCTTTCCCAATGGACAGAAGCATGACTGGTACATAACGTTCTTTATCCCATCCAAATGTTTCAGCGATGACTTCTTTATCATATCCGCCAATTGGATTTGTATCATAACCGTGTGCACGTGCAGCAAGCATAAGCTGCATAGACACAAGTCCACCGTCAATTAAGATTGTTTCACGATTCACTTGTTCTGGAAGAGCTTCAAAATGTGCAGTTAATGCAGCAATTTGTCTTTCTTTCACTTCTTGCGGCATGTAGCCATTTTCTACTGCTTTTGAATAAATTTCTTCTAAGTATTCATTGTTTTTCATATCTGCAAAAACTGCAATGACAGCTGCTGATGTTGACACTTGAGTTTGGTTGAATTTTGCAAGTGGTGCAAGCTTTTCTTTTCCTTCTGGGCTGTCAATCACCATGAAGCGCCAAGGTTGTGCATTTACTGATGATGGTGCAGTTGTTGCTTCTTCTAAAATCTCTGTCATTTCTTCTTTGCTGATTTTCACAGATGGATCATAGTTACGAATAGAGCGGCGCCCTTTCATAATTTCCATAAAATCGTTTGTTTTTAATGTTGTAGCCATGTGTAACACTCCTTTAGGTTGTTTGAATCTTTTCGATGTTTTGTTGTATACGGATGAGCACATCAGTGAGAAGCCTTCGTTCTTCTTCACTTACGTTTTCAAGCATTTCTGAGATAAATCGTTCTTTTTCTATTTTAGAAGCTTCGATTCTCGTTCTGCCTTCCTCTGTTAAGCGGACAAGTGTGACTCGATTATCTTCTGGTTTTCTTCTGCGTGTGACCATTCCTTTTGTTTCCAGCTGTTTTAAATGACGCGTCACAGCTGCACTATCAATATTTACTTTTTTCTGCAAATCTGATTGGCTGATTTCATCGGCTTGGAATAACAGCGATAGCAACTCAAGTCTTGATTGGCTGATGCCCGTACATGCTTCGAACTTCACGCCCATCATACGGTTCACGCACTGCAAACGATATAATACCTCTGCCTCTTCAGAGCAAAATGCAGTCAATGCCATCCCCTCTTTTCTATTCAGAAATCAATTACTTGATATATCAATCATTGACTCGTCAATTAATATACACCCATTGTTTGATGATTGCAAGAGGTTTGTTTCATAAAGTGAATTTTTTTATTTCAATAGAAAAAGACGAGCCTAAAATGACCATAAAAAAAGACAAAAGCGACGAATCGCTTTTGTCCTTTTTCTTTATTCAGTAATGACCGTGTGGATCAATGTTGGTGCATCGGCATGATCAGCAATGCGGATGTTGTCATAAATTTTCTCCATGACATTTGCAACATCTTCACGATTCGCATGCAGAGTCACAAGTGAATCTCCTTTTTCAACACGATCTCCCACTTTTTTGTTCAGCATGATGCCGACAGATAGGTCGATATCGTCCTCTTTTGTTGCGCGTCCTGCTCCAAGGATCATCGCTGCAACACCAATTTCATCCGCGACGATTTCAGCTACGACACCTGATTCTTTGGCAGGTACTTCAATTTTGTAAGGTGCTTGCGGCAGTTTTTCAGGCTGATCCACAATTGAGCTGTCTCCACCTTGGTTTTCTAAGAATTCCTTGAATTTCTCAAGTGCTTTGCCGTTTTTCATCACTTCAATCAGCTTTTCTCTTGCTTCATCAAGTGTGTCTGCTTTTTTCGCAAGAACGACCATTTGACTTCCTAATGTGAGCACAAGCTCGTTTAAGTCTTCAGGGCCTTCGCCTTTAAGTGTGTCAATCGCTTCTTTCACTTCAAGGGAATTCCCAATCGCTAATCCTAGCGGCTGAGACATATCAGAGATGACCGCCATTGTTTGTCTGCCTACGTTGTTACCGATGCGAACCATGGCTTTTGCAAGCTTTTCTGAGTCTTCTGGTGTTTTCATGAAAGCACCTGCGCCTGTTTTCACATCAAGTACAATCGCATCTGCACCAGCAGCGATTTTCTTACTCATAATGGAGCTTGCAATAAGCGGAATTGAGTTAACAGTTCCTGTCACATCACGAAGAGCATACAGCTTTTTATCAGCTGGTGTCAGGTTGCCTGATTGCCCAATGACCGCTACTTTATGACGGTTCACGAGCTCGATGAATTCGTCTTTTGTAATTTCTACGTGGAAGCCTTTCACCGCTTCAAGCTTGTCCACTGTACCGCCTGTATGCCCAAGGCCGCGCCCAGACATTTTCGCAACAGGTACATCTAGTGCTGCAACAAGAGGGGCGAGTACAAGCGTTGTTGTATCGCCTACTCCGCCTGTTGAGTGCTTGTCTACTTTAATACCGTCAATGGCAGACAGGTCAATTGTATCTCCTGAGTTCGCCATAGCGAGTGTTAAGTCTGCACGTTCTTGATCCGTCATATCTTGGAAGAAAATTGCCATAGCCAAGGCACTTGCTTGGTAGTCAGGAATTGTTCCATCCGTATAACCTTTGACAAAGAAAGAAATTTCCTCTGAAGATAATTCTTTTCCGTCACGTTTTTTCGCAATGATATCTACCATTCTCATTGTTTTCACCATTCCTTTTTTTAAATTAGAAAATTAAACCGACTACACCTGCTGTTAAGAAGCTGACAAGAGTTGCACCGAATAACAGCTTTAATCCAAATCGTGCGACGACGTTCCCTTGCTTTTCGTTTAAGCCTTTGACTGCTCCAGCAATGATACCGATAGAAGAGAAGTTCGCAAATGATACAAGGAATACAGAAATGATCGCTTCTGTACGAGCAGTGAAATGCAGACCGTCTCCAGATAAAGCGAGCATCGCAACAAATTCGTTCGATACCATTTTGGTTGCCATAATGCTTCCTGCTTGTACCGCTTCGCTCCAAGGTACACCAACAAGGAACGCAAATGGAGCAAAGACATATCCAAGTACATCTTGGAAAGAAACACCAATGACTGCTGTAAAGATACCGTTAATCATCGCAATTAATGCAACGAATCCAATCAACATTGCAGCAACAACAATCGCTACTTTGAAACCATCCATAATGTATTCGCCAAGCATTTCGAAGAAGGATTGTCTTTCTTCCTCGACGACTTCAAGCATGTCTTCGTCCTTAGACACTTCATATGGATTGATGATCGATGCGATAATAAATCCACCAAATAGGTTCAGCACAAGTGCTGTAACCACGTACTCTGGTTTAATCATTTGCATGTATGCACCAACAATCGACATCGATACCGTCGACATTGCAGATGCACATAATGTATAAAGACGCTGCTGAGGTAATAATCCAAGCTGTTTCTTAATAGAAATAAAGACTTCTGATTGACCTAAAATCGCAGACGCTACTGCGTTGTAAGATTCTAGTTTCCCCATACCGTTTACTTTACTAAGCAAATATCCGATTCCGCGTACGATAAGCGGAAGAATACGCCAATGCTGCAGGATACCGATTAACGCCGAGATAAAGACGATCGGCAGTAAAACATTGATGAAGAAAGTGGACGCATTATCATTCATTAACCCGCCAAATACGAAGTTGATTCCTTCACCGGCATAGCCTAGAAGCATTTGGAATCCTTTTGCAAAGCCTCCGACTAGGAAGTTTCCAACACCTGTATTAAGCAGAATATAACCTAAAATAAATTGCAGTACAATCATGACAATTACTGGACGGAATTTCACTCGTTTTTTCCCATTACTAGCCAGCCATGCAATGGCAAGAATCACTAGCAAACCGATGATACCAATCACGTATTTCATGTTTTTCCTCCTTGAATGAATTCGTTTACATTAATGTGCTTGTATGGAACAAACCCTATTTCGTAAACAAAATGCGGAAGAAATTCCCAGAAGTGAGATCCTTCCGCATATGACTTTTTCATCATTTATGAGTCATGAATGTTATCCTACCATAGGATCGTATGAATTAATAGTCTTTCGAAGGAGCTGATTGATCCCCTTTGATAATGGAAACGCCTGCACTAGCGCCAATACGGGTAGCACCTGCAGCTGTCATTGCCTCAACGTCTTCTTTTGTTCTCACGCCGCCTGATGCTTTCACACCGATGTCAGGTCCAACTGTTTTACGCATTAATGCGATGTCCTCAGCAGTCGCACCGCCTGTACTAAATCCAGTTGATGTTTTCACAAAATCAGCGCCCGCTTTCACTGAAAGTTCACAAGCTTTGACTTTCTCTTCATCAGTAAGTAAACATGTTTCAATAATGACTTTCACTAATGCTTTGCCTTTTGCTGCGTCTACAACTGCACGAATATCTTGTTCAACCACATCATATTCGCCGTCTTTCAATGCCGCAACATTGATGACCATGTCCACTTCTGTGGCACCGTTTTCAATGGCATCCTTTGTTTCGAATGCTTTTACCGCTGTTGTGTTTGCGCCTAACGGGAAACCGATGACTGTACATACATCTACACCTGTTCCTGATAGTTCTTTCGACGCTAGAGATACCCAAGTTGGGTTTACGCAAACAGATGCAAATTGATGAGTCTTTGCTTCTTCAAGTAACTGCATAATTGCAGCTCTAGTTGTATCTGGTTTTAGTGCTGTATGATCAATGAGCTTTGCTATCGTCATGCTTCACACTTCCTTTTAATTATGATACTTTCATCATATATGACAGATGAACAATTGTAAACATGGTTATGAAATTTTGTTCATCTATTTTGTGACATTTAAAAGAGCCCTCGCTGTGTGCTGATCGATGATCAATACATTCGCATATTTTCCTCTTAGTGCGCCGTGTATAGAAGCCACCTTTCGATGACCGCCAGCGACAAGAATGGATCGTTCTTTTGTCCTTAAATCATCTAACTCCACGCCAATTGTGCGATTGTTAATGGCTTCACTGCAAATGCGTCCATCTTGATCATAAAAGCGCGAGCAAATGTCTCCGACACTGGATTGCTTGAGGAGCGCTTTTTCTTCTTCACGGAAATAACCTAGTCTAAACAATAGCGCCTCATCTCTTACCGTTCCAACAGTAAACACAGCGATATTCGCCTGCTTGCCCATTTCAATAATTCGCTGAATATGTCTGTCCTGCTCAACCATTTCCTTGACGGCAGCACTATCAAATACAACAGGAAGCGGCAAATAGCGCGGTGCTGTTTGAAAGGCCTCAGCAAACAGCTGGATGGTTTCCGCAGAATATGTATTCACATGAGAGTGGCTGATTCCACCCTTGAGCTGGACAACCTCTACACCTTTTACCTGTTTAGGTTGCATCTTTTGTGCAATTTGATACATAGTCGTTCCCCAGCTCACGCCAACGATATCACCGTCTTTCACCGTTTCTTGCAAGTAATCTGCACCAAATCGGCTCAAATAATCGGTGATGGTTGGATAGTCGTCCTTTGGCGAAAACACCACATGAGCTTCGAGCAGGTCATATTTTTCCTTGAGCAATGAAGAAAGCTCATTTAAATCCTCAAACGGATCCATCACCGTAATCTGGACGTACCCCTTCTCTTTCGCATATTGAAGCAGACGAGATACAGTCGGTCTCGACAGGTCGAGCTGTTTGGCAATTTCCTGCTGGCTGTAATCAGACAAATAGTAAAGCCTTGCCGCTTCAATACTCAGCTGTTGTTTCTCTCGATCCATTCATACGCCCCCTTTTTTCTTCTATCATAACAAATTGTTCACCTCAGCATGCACAAATGTTCATTTGAAGAAAATTGTATAAGCGGCATGAAAGGTCTCATTCTTTTCTAATGTTTGAATCCCAAACTTCTCTTTATACTGTCCATTCGTCCCTTCCCTATCGGCGATGCCATACCACGGCTCAATACAAACAAAAGGAGCCATCGTTCCTTTTTCTTGATCATAAGGCGACCAAATGCCAACGAAAGGAAAGCCTGTGAGATCGACCTCAACTCCGTGACCTGCACCTGAAGTCAATGACACTCGATTGATATGGCTAAAGATCATCGCATCAAGCTGAAAAAGCTCCGGTCGAAGCTGGATCGACTCAAGTTCAATACCTTTTTCTTTCTCTCTGACAAGTGAATTCCGCAGTTCATATTGCACAGGGAGATGCTCAGTGGAAGGTGTCAATGTGAGTGAATAATCTGCTGTTTGCTCGCCTTCAAGAAGAGGAATACGAAATGCTGGGTGCCCTCCAATGGAGAAATACATCGTATCCTCTCCGTCATGATCAATTTCCCAGGAAATCTTCAGTCCATTTTCCAATAGTTCATAACGAATTCGCGCTGTAAATTCATACGGGTATTGCTTCACATGCCGGCCTCTTGATTCATATTGAAAGGTCACCGTATGCTTCGTTTCTTCATATAAATCAAAATTGACATCACGTAAAAAACCATGCTGCGTGAGCTCAAAGGTTTGCTCGTCAATCTTGTATTGGTCATTCATTAATCGCCCAACAATCGGAAATAAGACAGGCGACACCCTGCCCCAATAAGCTGGATCACCAGACCACATATAGTGACGCCCGCTTTCCTTGTCAAGCACCTCCCTGACCTCCGCTCCCTTTTCATGAATCTGAACCAATAACTGATCATTTTCGATCGTTCTCATTCAACACATCCCCTTTCCTTCTTCATTTATTATGACAGGGATTTTGGTTTTGAGTATCAAATTCGACATTTCTTAACCCATCAATTAAAAAAATTTTAAAAAAGACAGAAATTCGCCAACAAAATGTAATGCTGATTCGTCTAATCTTATATAAAATAAAAGAATCGTTGCTCTTTTGAATGAACAACAAAAAGAAGCGTTTGACATTGATGGGGGATTCATTTTCATGAACAGCAAGGAAAATCGTTTTCGTTATATTTTAGGATTAGATGGACTAAGAGCCGTTGCTGTATTGGCAGTCATTGCTTATCACTTACATATCGGACCCGCAAGCGGCGGGTTTCTTGGCGTTGATTTATTTTTTGTCATTTCTGGTTACTTGATTACAACGATCTTGTTACATAAGCAGGAATTAGGCTATCAAGAGCTTTTGCCATTTTGGATGGGACGGATCAGGAGGCTTCTTCCAGCCGCTTACGTCATGATTTTTATAACCGTCAGCTGGTGCGCGATTGCTGGATCAAATGCATTATTGTCCATTCGTGGCGATGCCATATCGTCCTTTTTTTATGTCAGTAACTGGTGGTACATTTTTCACCAGCTTTCATATTTTGATAGCTTCAATGCCCTATCTCCACTGAAAAATTTGTGGTCTCTGGCAATAGAAGAGCAATTTTATATCATTTGGCCGGTACTGTTGATTGCAGGGCTGAAATGGGTAAAAAACAGATCCCATCTTCCTATGATCACCTTTGGACTTGCACTTGTCTCTGCCTTATGGATGGCGATTCTTTATTCACCAGATACCGATCCAAGCAGGGTTTATTATGGAACAGATACTCGTGCATTTGCGCTCCTGATTGGATGCAGCCTGGCATTTGTGTGGCCTATGCAAAGACTATCCAGCAAAAGATTACTTCCTGTTGGCAGACGTATTTTACATATTGCCGGTTTCGGTTCGTTTGCGATTTTCCTTTTTTGTGTTTATGCAGTGGACGATTTCGATGCCTTTCTCTATCAGGGCGGCATGCTTTTATTCTGTCTGAATGCGGCCATCTTAATTGGGTGCGTCTGCCACCCTGCAAGTCTTATAGGGAAATGGCTGTCCTTTCAGCCGCTCGTCTGGCTTGGTAAGCGGTCTTATGGTATTTATCTGTGGCATTATCCCATTATCGTACTGACCACACCGGTCATTGAAATTGGACAGCCTTCCATAGCGCGTGTCACATTGCAGCTCATCGCTATTTTACTAGTTGCTGAGGCTTCCTATCGCTTCATCGAACAGCCGATCCGCCAGCATGGCTTCAGACAATATTTTTCCTCTTGGTCTATTTGGAAAAAAGGAATCAAACAGTGGTCTACATCTAATAAGGTGTTCCTTGGGATCACCGCAGCTCTTTTGATCTTATTTATCATTGGCATGTCTAACTCGTCCACTTCCTCCCCACATGTGAAGGAAGTGACGCAAATTAAGACAGCACCGAAAAAAACAGCCGAACCATCGGAATCAAAAGCGAAGAAAAAGAAAGAAAAGCACGAGAAAAAAGCAGCTGATCAAAAACAATTTCACCAAGTTCTTGCCATTGGTGATTCTGTCATGCTAGACATTGCGCCGAATCTCGAAAAAGCATATAAACAAATCACCATCGATGGGAAAGTTGGCAGACAAATGAACGAAGCCGTCAGCATTGCCCCTCAATACAAATCATTTAATCAATCTGATGCCGCTGTTATCATTGAACTCGGCACAAATGGTTATTTTACTGAGGACACGCTGAAAGCATTCATTCAAAACTTTTCTAAGGCACATATTTTCCTAGTGAATACGAGGGTTCCAAGGTCATGGGAAAATGATGTGAATGCGGTCATTCAGCGAGTGGCTGATCAAGATCAAAATGTCACCTTGGTCGATTGGCATTCAGCCGCTACTGGACAGCCATCCTATTTTCAGTCCGATGGTGTCCACCTTTCAAAAAAAGGTTCTGACACACTGACACAGCTCATCACAGCAAGCATTAAGAAAAAAGGGGATGTGTCAACGTCATCATAAAAAGACTAGCAGAATGCTAGTCTTTTTTTATGCCGTCAAAAGGCTGGCCCTTATCGCTAATGTCTGCTCTTCCCTTGTTTTTTGATCCACCAAAGCAAAATGCCCGTTCTCATATGCTAGTGAAAATAATTCTTCAATATGAAAAATCCCTGGCTGAAACCGCCTGTTCAATAAATGCAGGGCCGCAGCACAGGCGACTTGAGCTGTTGCTTGAGACTCGTCGTGTCCTTTTATTCCAAGCGCGGCATGATGAACCTTTTTCCCATCCGTCCCTGCCGCTTCCACTTTGACCGCATATTGATCTGTTCCCACTTGAGAAGATTGTATCATTGAAATGGCTCGATCCTTCATTTTCGGTAATGTAAGGAACGACGTCAGTCCAAGGCTCCTTGTAAAGGCCAATGCACCCGTCGCTAGACGTGAATCAAAACAAAGCCTTGTCGTCACAGATGGCACATGAATTGTGGAAGGCAATGTCTGTTGATCAGAGAAGGGGAATCGATAGGCATACCGCTTTCCAAGCTGTCCACCAAAGTTGACCGGTCTGCCTCCAGTAAAGCTTTTCACTCTTTTCTGCTGATCATGTTCAGTGAGTTCATATTCAGTATGGACATGATCAATCGTCCATTCAATCGCGGCTTTTCCATGCTGATCCCCCAATCCAAGCATAATCCCAATATCTATTTGATCCACTGATGAAAGCATAGAAGCCGCTTTCGCAGCTAATAAATTTGTAAGACCGGGCGCGAGGCCTACACTGAGCAAAGCCGTTGCACTGATTTGCTGCTGATCCAGCTGTGCCATTTGCTCCATATACGCCCCTTTTGCAGAAATATCGATATAATCAATGCCTGCCCGCAGAACGGTTTCAGCAAATGACGTGTCTTCTTGATCGAGACACATGATCACCAGCTTTGTTTCATTCATCCAGTCAGAATCTAATGGCTTTCTAACATCTAGTTTGTAAGGACGGACTCTGCCTTTGGTCTGCTGTGAAAATTGTTCAGCCTTCTCATAGCTTCTCCCCGCCGCAACAATTTGCCCTTTATACACTTCACTTAACTGTAGACATATTTGCTGTCCGACATGTCCATAGCCGCCAATTACCATTACCTGTGATCTCATCTCTCATCCGCCTTTCTACGACCTCGCTTGCAAACAAGCCCTTTGATCATTCCTGCCTGAAAATAAGGTCTGATGTCTCGAAACCCCGCCTCAATTAAATGTCCCCTCATTTCCTCCTCAGGCACAGGATATGTTGCACGTCCCAGTCTGTCATGAAAGGACGAAAACACTTCTTTTCCTAGACCTTGCCGCTTCATGAAAAGAGACAGCATATGAAGCTCTTGCTGAAATGCGCTGGAATTCATCTCTCCTTGTATAAATGCGAGTACAAACGGGGCCCCTGGTTGAAGCCTTTGTGCAATCTCCTGTAAAAATGGCAGCCGATTTTCTACAAAATGAATCACGAGCAGGCTCACTGCGGCATCGTAAACAGCTTCAGCAGACACCTTGTTTAATGCGGTCTCATACCATGTGACACGCGCCTCCATATGGAGCTTTGAAACCCGCTGTTTCGCCATATCCAGCATAGATGCAGACGGATCGACTCCTGTGATGAGCCAGTCTTCTTTTCTCTGAAGCATGTTGATGATCTCTTCGCCCCCACCCGCTCCGACAGTTAGAATACGAGAGGCCGCTCCCTTTATTTCAGTTTCTAATACATCTACTGTTAACTCATGCAAAAGGTGATAGCCGGGTACTTTATGTGAAATCGTTGCTGCGTATAATTCAGCAACAGGGTCGTGCCAATGCTGGTTTCCTTTCATATGATTCTCCTCCAGTTCCTTTCCGCTTTCCATTGTTTCCTGTACACTAACGATATGACACCTTTATTGTAAAAAGAGGCACCAGAAAAAACGATCCCTAAAAGTGGGGGTTTTTGAGGAGGAGATCCTGTGGTCAATCCAGCCACTCATTTTCAGCAGCTAAGGCAGCACATTCGGGACGAGCTTGCTGCTGTCATTGATTTTGATGCCGCCTGTATCACAACCATCGATCCAGCCACTCTCCTCTCGACAGGTTCCTACACTGATGAACCGATTGAAGAAATTCATGACCAGCTCTTTCAAAATGAATTTTTAAAAAAGGACGTGCATCAGCATGAGTTTCTAGCCAAAGGCCCTATTCATGCTGCGAGTCTCGTCCAAAGCGGAGAATATCTGAGCAGCGAGCGCTATCTGCATATTTTAATACCTAACGGTTGGTCTGATGAATTGCGGGCAGCCCTTGTGATCCAAGGAGAATGCTGGGGTATCGCCAGCCTTTATCGTCAACAGGGCAAGGAACCTTTTCAGAAGCGAGATATACAAGCAGTCATCGATCTAACACCGTCACTTGCAGCCAAGCTGAGAGATGAGATTTTCAAAAAAAGGGACACTGAAGATGATGATGCGGCGGAGCAGCAAGGATTTCTCATTCTTACAACTCATTACAAGCTTCTTTATGGAAATGAGACAGGGCTCCATTGGCTTCATACATTTCAAGTCTTTGAGCAAATCCATGACCAAGCCGTCATGCCCCGGCCGTTCAGAGCATTAGGCGCTAAACTTTTATACGGCGGTACCGATCAAACAGCAGCAAGCATCACAAGAATGCCTATGGGGGTCTTTCTTTCCCTTCAAGCCTTTCGATTGGCGCAGGCTGACAGGCAGGAGAAGGCTGTCATGATTCACATCAAACGAGCCCAAACAAATGATATTCTTCCTTATGCAGCGAAAACGTACAGGCTGACAGAAAGAGAGATGAACGTCCTCGACTGCTTATTAAAGGGCCAGTCGACAAAGGAAATTGCGAGTACGTTATATATTTCACCCCATACCGTTCATGATCATGTGAAAGCGATGCTGCAAAAGACGAATTTAAGCAGCAGACGTATGCTTGTTTACTTTTTCTCCAATATATAAAAAAGCGGCTACCGCACTGGCAGACCGCTCTTTTCTTATTTTCCTAAAACCAGCTCATGCAGGACATGTGCTACTCCGGCTTCATTATTAGATTTTGTTACAACATCTGCTACGGCTTTGACATCATCAATGGCATTTCCCATAGCGACGCCGCAGCCCGCAAACTCTAGCATTGAGACGTCGTTCCCGTTATCACCAATAGCCATGACTTCTTCACGAGGAATTCCCAGCTCCTTCGCTAGAAGCTTCACGGCATTTCCCTTACTCACATCAGGATGCAGGATTTCAAGGAAGAAATCTGTACTTTTCACCATCATATACTTTTCCTTCACTTCAGATGGGATGGCTTGTATCGTTTTTTCCAAACGTTCTGGCTGATCAATATACATCATCTTCGGAAGCCTCATAGATGAATCTGCCTCTTCGACAGGTAAATACTTAAGCGGCAGTTTTGTTAAATAGGATTCAAGCACTGTGTATTCACTAATATCGCGATTCGGTGTGTATAAATTGGCTGAATCGAAATAATGCATCGGCGTGTCCAGCTGACGGCTCAATTCATATAATGAAGTTAAGTCATCATAGGATAATGTCAGCTCTGACACCACTTCATTTGTATGGCTGTTTTGAACAAGCGCTCCATTATAGGCGATCACATAATCTCCCTCTTGATCAAGCTGAAGATCAGCTAAATAGCGATTTACCCCGCCAATTGGCCGGCCTGTACATAAAACAATTTTAATTCCTTCTGCCTTAGCCTGTTGAATGGCTTCAAACACTTCATCCGGCACCATATGTTGATCATTTAATAACGTACCATCCATATCAATTGCGACTAATTTATACATTCACTGGTCCCCTTTTCTCAGCAAAAACGTGCTGTCACTATTTTGAGCCACCATGACGATGATGACAGGTTATTTCATTACTATTTACCTATTTTAGCCTATCGTTTTTTCTTCACGCTGTCTACTTGTTCTTATCTGTAACAAATATCACAAGAGTCTACTCTATTATAACGCATTCTATTCATCGTGCTGATTACCCATTTGAAACAAGTAATACAGAACAATTGTCCACCACTATAGAATGTTTTGAAACGAGCAAATCTAATTGTATGATGAATAGCAAAGAAAGGAGGTGCAGGGAATGATTACGTTTACGAGAGGTAAATTGTCAAAAATGTCTGGAGTACATATTGAAACCATTCGTTTTTACGAAAATGAAGGGGTGCTCCCAGAGCCCAAAAGAGCGCATAACGGCTATCGTCTATATGATAAAAAATATGTACTTATGCTGTCATTTATCACCGAAGCGAGAAAGCTAGATTTCTCACTTAAAGAAATTCGTGAAATTATCAAATCACTTTTCGAAAAAAAGTCAAAAACAGAAGCTGAACAGCTGCTCGAGCAAAAAGTCGAAGATATCCAGCACTCTATTCAAGAGTTAAAAAAAAGGAAGGCAGCTATTCAATTGTTAACAAAGCAAACATTAGCAAATATCAGCTGATTGTAAGGGCTGCCAAAGTGTGCCGGTGTTGATCACTGGCACACCTTTGCTCAGGTATCTCAGTACACGTTCAATGAAAACATCGGTTATACTAGAGTCAGCTTAAACGAGTGGAAGGGGTTTTGAGAATGAACATCGCAACCATCGGAACAGGTATCATTGTGGAAGGCTTCCTGCAAGCGATTGAACAGCTCGACGGTGCTTCTTGTCACGCTGTCTATTCAAGAAAGGAAGCAACGGCAAAGAAGCTCGCAGACAAATTTGGGGTGCAGACAACTTATACGGATCTAACTGCTATGCTAGAAGATCCTCACGTAGAAGCCGTTTACATCGCATCACCGAATCGTTTACATAGCGAGCATGCAACCGCTGCATTGAAACACGGAAAACATGTGATATGCGAAAAGCCTTTCACCTCTAATGTGAAAGAGCTGGAAGCCTTAATCGCTCTCGCAAAGGAAAAGCAGCTTCTCCTATTTGAAGCCATTACGACCGTTCATATGCCAAACTATCATTTGATCAAAAAGCACCTTCATCAATTAGGTAAAATCAAACTGGTTCAATGCAACTATAGTCAATATTCAAGCAAATATAATCAGCTGCTAGCCGGCGAAACGCCAAATGTCTTTAACCCTGCGTTCTCTGGAGGAGCGCTGATGGATATTAACATCTATAATGTCCATTTCATCATGAACCTCTTTGGATCACCAGAGCAAGTCCGATATCAGGCAAACCGCCATCCAAACGGTATAGACACATCTGGTGTTTTGACGTTCACTTACAATGATTTTATTGCGACAAGTGTCGGCAGTAAGGATACAAGCAGCATGAACTTTGCATTGATTCAAGGAGAAAAAGGCTTCATTCATGTGAAAAATGGGGCGAATGGCTGCGAGGAAGTGCTGCTGCATGTTGATGACAGGGTCATCTCACTCAATGCACAAACGAACCCAAATCGGCTGTTTTATGAAGCAGAAGCTTTCCAGCAGATCATTGAAACAAAAAATCATGAACAGTGCTATGCATGGCTTGATGAAAGTCTCTCCGTGATGAAAGTTCTTGATGCCGCAAGAAAAGATGCAGGTATTGTTTTCCCAGCAGATCAAATTTAATGAAAAAAACCGCCTTCTATGAGAGGGCGGTTTTTGACGATTAAATACTCTTTGAATACGCCACAAGACGCTGAGACATGTGATTCACTTCATCGACTGCAGCATTCACCTGCTCTGTTAAAGCAGCCTGAGTTTGCGTAAGAGCTGTCATATTCGAGATATTTTCAAGAATTTCATCAATTTGTGTTTTCATATCTGTTAAACTAGATTCGATATTTTCCGTTGCATTGGCACTATGCAGCGCAAGTTTTCGTACTTCATCTGCAACGACAGAGAATCCGCGGCCCTGTTCACCAGCTCTAGCTGCTTCAATCGCAGCATTTAGACCAAGCAGGTTCGTTTGGTTCGCCACTTCTTTGATTAAGTCAGAAATATTTTTCGTCTCATCTGCACTATTTTTTGCTAAGTGGGCGGCAGACGTTGACTGCTCTTGAGCAACAGCAAGCTCCTGTGCTTGATTGGTCACAGAGCTAATGCCCGATACCATCTCGCTAATAGAACTTGAAAGCTGTTCTACTTGTGACGCCATTTCATTCGCTGTTTTCTCTTTGTTTTTTTCTAACGTGATATCACGAATGGTTCCTGCCAAACGAAGAGGCACACCTTTTTCATCACGAATGGTTTCACCACCTGCATGATACCAGCGGTACTCACCATTTTTACTTTGTAATCTGTAATCAATGTCGAATGGTGTGCGGCCAGAGTGATCATTTAAATGATCTTCAAAGGCTTGAAGAGCCATTTCTTGATCTTCAGGATGCAGACGGTCGCTCCAGCTGCTTAACACGTTCGGGAAATCTTTTTCGTCTGTAAAACCAAGCGTTTTTCTGAACTGCGGAGACCACCAAAATTCGTTATTTGGATTGACTGGATCACCGGCCTCTACCACCATGTCCCAAGGAGCTTCGACAAGCGCACGGTTGATTAAGTCATATCTTGTGACGAATGCTTGCAGCTCTTCTTCTTTCAATTTCTGATCATGGATATCAAAAAGAGCTCCCGCCACACGAAGAGGGACACCATTTCGATCACGAACGGTCGTTCCAGTTGCTTTGAACCAGCGATAATCTCCATTTTTTAACTTTAAGCGATATTCGATATCATATGGCGTACGCCCTGAATGATCCAATAAATGCGAAGAAAATGCATCTAATGTATATTCTTGTTCATCCGGATGTATTCGAGATGCCCAGCTGTCTAATAGATTTGGAAAATCGTGCTCATTTTGAAAGCCGAGCATTCTGCGGAATTCATCCGTCCATGTGAATTCATTTTTTGGATTGACCGGGTCTCCAGCGATGACGACCATATCCCATAAGCCAACTTGAATGGCTTTTGTCACTAATTCCACCCGCATTTGAATATTTTCATGTGCTTCCTGCATCTTTTGCAGCGCTTCATTCATTTGTGCCACTGCTTCTATTGTTTGGCTAGAAGAAAATGCAGCAGTATCTAATCTTGCTGAAAGGTCTCCCTTTTCGATTCGTTCTATTAATTGGCTGCTTTCACTCAGAAGGATTCCAGCCGATGAATCATTTGCTTTTTTCATAAACATCTTTCATAACTCCTTTCAACTCTTACATTTTTGAAATATTTTACAGTTATAAACAATTCTTTATTAGGACTTTAGTAATACAAAAGATATATCGACAAAAACTGAAAATTGTTTATGTCATAAATAAGGCAAATGTTCATTTATTTGAAGTTTCATTTTTAGAATATGGATGAAATAAGGGGATTATGGATATAAGTATATGTTTTGATAGAATCAACCACTATTTTTGTCTGAAAAATCTCTTTTTTTATATTGACACTGACGTCTTGAAAAAAGAAAATGGAACATAAGCATTTTTAAAAAAGGAGAACGTCATGAGCGCGAATCAGGAGCAACAAGAATTAAAAAAGCTTTTATCACCGCGTCACATTCGCATGATTGCGATGGGCGGGGTCATTGGTACAGGAATCTTTAAAGGAAGTGCCGATACAATTGGTTTAGCAGGCCCTGGGGTCATTTTTTCCTATGTATTTGCTGGATTGCTGCTCCTCATTGTGATGGCAGCATTAGCCGAAATGGCCATTGTGTATCCGGGAAATAATCTTCGCGACCTTATACAAATTGCGCTTGGTCAACGTTTTTCATTTGTCGTCGGCTGGGTTTACTGTTTTATGTGGCTCACTGTATGTGTCATTGAGATTATTGCAGCTGGCAGTCTGCTTCAATACTGGCTGCCGAACGTGCCGCTATGGTCACTATGTTTACTTTGTTCACTCTTAGTCATCGGAATTAACTTAAATAATGTAAAATACTTTGGTGAAATTGAGTTTTGGTTCGCTGGAATGAAGATTTTCGTTATTATTGTCTTTATTATTCTTGGTGCAGCATTATTATTTGGGATCATTCCAAACGAACAAAGCACACCAGCCTTTACCAACTATCAAAACTTCGTCCCGAACGGATGGGGTGCGATCTTTGCATCACTTTTAGTGGTTATTTTCTCTTATGGAGGCTCTGAATTGATCGGGCTGACCATTACTGAAACAAAGGATGCGGAGAAGGTCCTGCCTGGAGTAGTCAAAAGTATGATGTGGCGGATTATCTTATTTTACACATTGCCGATTTTGATCATCTGCGGCCTTATTCCTTGGAATCAAATTGACCCAAATAACAGTCCTTTTGTCCAAGTCTTTTCTGCTGCTGGTATGCAAGGCGCCTCTCACTTCATTAATTTCGTCTTGATTACAGCCGTTCTATCTGCGGCTAATTCCGGAATTTATGGAACGACGAGAATGATTCATTCACTGGCTAAATCAGACGGCGGTCCGAAAAAACTGGCACGGGTCAACAAAAGAGGCGTACCCATTTTAAGTTTATGGGTTACCGTTCTATTTCTTCTTATCGGAACATTTTTTGCTTACTTATATCCGGACCAAATTTTCAGCTATATGCTGGCTATTCCTGGTTTTGCTGTTTCACTCATTTGGATCAGCATTTGTCTGGCACATCTGAAACTGCGTCCAAAATATCCACAGGAGCCGTATTTCAAGGTGTGGCTGTTTCCGTATCTAACTTTATTTGCAGGTCTTGTACTCAGTTTGAGCTTTGTTTTGTTCCTATTCAGACAAGAAAACCTGCCTAGCTCCATTATCAGCATTGGTTTCTTAGTCGCTGCCATCATCGCTTCATTCTTAATGAAAAAGAAGGCTTAAACGCCAAAACCCGCCGAATTGGCGGGTTTTTTTATGAGCTGCTATCTTCTGTTACCTCAAAATCAATCGACGCTTTTGGAATGCCGTTGATGATAATCGTTAAAGTATGGGTTCCCTCATAGTGTTTTCTCGTCGTCATATTTTGAAAGGACTGAGACCTGATAAATTCTCTATGTAACGCTGAACTTGTTTCAAACTCTGTGATTTTAAATACCTTTTGATTGCGGGTACCCCGAGCTTTGACATAGTCTATGGCATACTCTACACGCAGCTTTAGTGGCTTAGCGGCCTGAAGTGTAAATTGAAAGGTCATTTTCTCTCCAATACGAATAGGGTCCTGCACTACCTTCAAATCTGTTACTTGAACAGATGGATCATCCCCATAGCCAAACAAAGCCATGATATCTGGATCGCCTTTTTTTAGTAAGGTACGAGATGCATGTTTGATGATCCAGTTCGTATGTTCATTCGTTCCATACCAGCTTTTAGCCGTTTTCTTCATCAAATCAGGCTGAATTGCAGAAATATCATTTAGGTGGTTCGCTACACTTTTTTGCACATAGCGCGCTGGGTCCGACTTCAAGTTTTCTAAAATAGGCAGCGTAACCGAAGGATTCTTTTTAAGCGCAGGAACAGTTAATCCCCATGGCAAACGTGGTCTGCATCCTTCACTAGCCAGCCGCCGAATATGCTCATTTTGATTCTGTGACCATACAAGCATTTGCGCCAGCATTTTGTCTTGATCCTGAATCAGAAAAGGCCGAACGGCAAATTCAGAAGTGGAAAAAGGCGTAAAGAATTCGAGCGCCTTGATCGAGATATCCCAATGTGCTAGGCCATATGTTTCGACGTAGTCTGGAAATACAAGCGCACTAAGTCCTGAAAAATGCGGGGCTGTCTGACGCAGCACTTCAATGGCCTGCTCATAATCCTTAGGCAGACAGGCATGCATCGATTCAGTGACTCTTCTCATTCTGCCTTTTAACTCAAGCTGCTGCCAATCCTTTTGAAACACAAGCCGCTGGAATTCTTCAGCATCAAACCCAGTCGACGCTTGTGCAAGTTTCTCCGCTATTTCTTCAATAAATAATTCATGATAAACGTGTTTTAATGGTTCGATCGTGTCCGCCTCCCGCTTCTCAATATCTTTATTTTACCCCAATCTGACAAAGGTGGTATTGCCAAAAGCAAAAACAGCCCAATTCCGAAGAATCAGGCTGTTGCGTTTCACTATATAAACATATTAATGATCATAATAAATGCAATGGCACTAACGGAAATGATCGTCTCCATAGCCGTCCATGTCAAAAACGTTTCTTTAATGGTCATACCAAAATACTCTTTGATCAGCCAAAAACCAGAGTCATTGACGTGAGACAAAATCAACGAACCTGCCCCTGTTGCTAACACTAGTAGCTCTCTGCTCACATCCGGCATAGTTGCAGCAATCGGTGCGACAATACCTGCTGCCGTCATCATGGAGACCGTAGCAGAACCTGTTGCCACACGAATAACCGCAGCAATCAGCCAGCTAAGCAAAATTGGCGAGATTGGCGAATGCTTGGCTAAATCCGCAATATATTCACCAACACCCGAATCGATGAGCACATTATTGAAAGCCCCGCCTGCTCCAATGACAAGCAAAATGGAAGCAATCGGTCCTAAACACTCATTACTAAAGGAAAGCACCCGGTCACGGCTCATTCCTTGCACAAAGCCAAGACTGAAGAAAGAATACACCGTTGCAATCAGCAGTGCTGTAATTGGATCTCCAATGTACTTAAATACCTGATACCAAATATTGTCCTCTGGTAAAATAATATCCGCCAGTGTGGCAAGAAGCATTAAAATCACTGGCACCAAAATCGTAAACATCGTATTTGCAAAGCCGGGAAGTTTTCGATCTTCATTGCGTTCAGTAAATTGCTTTCTCAGCAGCTCTGGAACTGGTTTATGAATCCGCTTTCCAATCCACTTTCCATACAGCGGCCCAGCAATAATAGCTGTCGGCAAACCGACAATAATGGAAAAGAAGATGGTTTTCCCCACGTTGGCATGATAGATGCCGACAGCTGCCATGGCAGCTGGATGAGGCGGCACAAGACCATGAACGACAGACAATCCAGCAATGAGCGAAATCCCAATTGTCACGAGCGAGATGCCCGTTTCAATCGCAATCGTAAACAATAAAGGAATGAGAAGAACGAATCCGACCTGGAAAAAGACAGGTATTCCCACAATAAAGGCAACAAACATCATCGCCCAATGCACATTTTTCGTCCCAAACCGGCCGATTAATGTGTGAGCAATCCGCTCAGCTCCACCTGATTCAGCCATCATTTTCCCGAGCATGGTTCCAAGCGCTAGAACTATGGCCAGCAATGATAACGTATTGCCTAACCCCGTTTTGATGGATTGAATGATTTCCTGCAGGTCCATCCCTGTGGCAAAGCCGACTAACATAGAGGTAATAATTAAACTCACAAACGGATTCAACTTAGCAACTGTTATGAGGATGAGTAAAAGGACAATTGCGGCAATCACGATGAATAAAAGCATGCTCTCCCACCTTTTCCCTGATGTTTAATGATTTTGTTTTAATTGAAGCGCACTAATGACATCAAATTCATCCTTGAGTTTGTCATAGAGACGCTCATATAAGTAAAACAGTTCTATGTATGTTTCATTGTTCTCCATATTGGGTTCATGACGGGCAGAGATTCGAATCCAATCTTGAACCTCTTCTATCTCTTCCATATAACCTAAACTATGAAGTGCGAGGACAGCCGCCCCAAGTGCTGATGCCTCGTAGCTTTCTGGAACAAGTACTTCCCTGCCCATCGTATCCGCTAAAATTTGCCGCCACAGCGGAGATCGCGCAAATCCGCCCGACGCCCTGACATCCTTTGCTGAACCGGTTAAATCCCTTAAGGCCACACCGATTGAGAAAACACTCATAATGACGCCTTCTAACACAGCTCTGATAAAATGCTCCCGCTTATGCTGAAGACCGATCCCAAAGAAAGTGCCTCTCGCATTTGGATTCCAATAAGGTGCTCGCTCACCTGTTAAAAATGGCAGAAACAGCAGCCCCTCTGAGCCGGCTGGAACTTTTTTCGCAATGTCAATCATCAGGTCGTAAGGGTCCACTCCAAGGCGCTTTGCTACCTCTACCTCCGAGGATCCAAATTCATCCTTCAGCCATCTCAGCATGATCCCGCCATTATTCGTCGGTCCTCCAACCACCCAATGCTTCTCAGTCAGCGCATAGCAGAACGTTCTTGATTGTTCATCTGTTATTGGTTTGTCCACGACCGTACGGACTGCACCGCTTGTCCCAATCGTGACAGCCACCTCACCTTTTCCAATCGCTCCCACACCTAAGTTCGCTAGAACCCCATCATTCGCACCAACAACAAATGGTGTATCTTCCGCAATGCCCATTCGCAGGGCGATCTCTGGCTGAAGCCCTCTCAGCTGATACGTCGTGGGAACAAGTTCAGACAATTGATCAGCCTCAATTCCAGCAATTCGCAGCGCCTGCTCATCCCATTGAAGCGTTTCCAAACGGAACAGGCCCGTTGCTGAAGCGATTGAATAATCGACGACATACTGACCGAAGAAATGATAAAGAATATATTCTTTGATGGAAATGAATTTCGCTGCCTTCTTGAAGACATCAGGTGCCATTTCCTTGATCCACCGTATTTTTGAAAGCGGTGACATTGGATGGATCGGCGTGCCGGTTCTTTTATACACTTGGAAGCCGTCCATGTCTGAAGTGATTCGCTTCGCTTGTTCTGCACTTCTGTTATCTGCCCAAATGATACTGTTCGTTAACGCCTTGCCATCCTTATCCATCACAATCAAGGAATGCATCGCTGTACTAATCCCGACGCCTATGAGATGTTTTGCATCAAATGCTGCTTTTGTCAACGCACCTCTTACACTTGCAATGACGGCTTCTAATATATGTTCAGGGTCCTGTTCAACCCATGCTGGCTGGGGCTGAATGAGATCATAAGGAACCGAATGCTTTGCTATCACTTTCCCCTGTGGTCCAAACAGAACCGCCTTTGTACTTGTTGTTCCAATATCCAAACCAATTACCGCCTGGTTTCCCTTCATCTGTATCACGCCCAATCATTGATTTGAAATCATATTTTATTGTTTTGATATACCTGTTAAATCCCATTATAGGAATAATTTTTTCGACATTCAACGACTAAAAAGAAAATTATTTTCACTTAAAAGCTCAAAATCGTTACCACAACGGCATTTTTCACTAATAGAAAAATTTATTTTTGAAACCACTACACCCTTTTTTGTGAAATGGTTTCTCTCATTTGTTTTAAATTGGTTAAAGTTTCCTGCTGTCTTAAGTGAGCAAGTGCAAAGTATAGTACGTCAATGACAGTGAGCTGAGCAAGTCTTGCAGACATCGCTTCTGTTCGAAAAGCCGTTTCCTGTGTCGAAGTATACAACGTGACATCGGCAAGCTGGCTCAATGGAGAGCGTTGATAACTTGTAATACCGATGGTTTTCGCTCCTTTTTCCTTTGCTGTTTTCATCGCATCGAGTAAATCTTTATTACGGCCAGAATGAGATATACCGATCACTGTACTGTGCTGGTCGAGAAGACCGGCAGACATCGCTTGAAAATGGGAATCGGTGTGAACAATACAGTTGATGCCTGTCCTCATAAATTTATGAAAAGCGTCTGTTGCAATAAGTCCGGACCCGCCACTCCCATAAAACTCTAAGCGCTTTGCTTCATGAATGATTTGAATGGCTTTTTCTACATCCTCTGGATTCAGTAATTGAAAGCTATCCTTTAATGCAGATATATTCGCCTGAAAAACCTTTTGCATAAAAACGGCCGTATCATCATCAAGACTCATTTCTTCATCTACATAATCAGGCTTTGTTTGATCTATTTCCTGGGCAATTGCAATCTTCAAATCTTGAAAGCCCTCAAATCCAAGCCTTTTACAAAGACGAAAAATCGTTGCCTCTGAACTAGCTGTCTTTTTGGCAAGCTCAACAATAGACAAATGAATAATGTCGCCGGGTTCACTCGTAATATGTTCTGCAATTCCTTTCAGTTTTGGCGGCAATCCTCTGCTTGCTGCTCGTATTTTTTCAATACTACTTAAACTAACAGAAGCCAATTGACTTCACTCCTCTCTTATTCGTGTGAGCGCATACATTTCCTCATGTTCCCATCTTATAAAAAAGAAGCCTGTTTGCACAGACTTCTTTTTTTATGAATTCATCGTTTTGATCAATAGATGAAAACAGATTTACTCAAAATTTTATAATATACACTTTTAGCTCAATAATCTACCACATTATTTTTAACTTCATTTTCTGTATTTCTTTCCAGGAATTTTAAGCATTTTACCCTTATTTCTTCTAAACTATCACTTAATTCTTGTGGTATTAAACTTTCTACATCTTCAAGTTCTGTTCCCAAATGAAGTATATTTATCAGTTCTTCATTTATCCCTTTCTTCTTTAAAACATCGATTGTTCGTGGACTGAACATGAGCTTTTCCGCTTCTTCTATAGTGATTAAACCTTCTTTTATCGATATGATTATACCAATGATATTTATAACAATAATCCTATCTAAATCTTCATGTGAAGAATATCTTAGTTCTATTTTATTCATAAATCATTTCACACTCCAACCTTTTTTAACTTTCACATCATACACCAAACCAGATTTACTTTGAAAATAATGTACAGAAACCTTTTTTCCGTCTTTATAGCCATCTTTATATACTTTTTTCCAAGTCCCTCCTTCAATCTGTTTTAACTCAGATAACAACTTCTTATTATTTACTGTAACTTTTTTAGTCCCATTTTGAACAGCTTTAAAACCAGCAGGATATTTAGGGGCATATTTTATTGATTTATACAAATGTTTACTTGCTTTCACCCCGTTTACAAAAATAGTTCGAATGACAAGACCCCATACAGCATCGGCTTCTTTATAACCAATTTGGACACTTTTGTCTCTTGAAGAAGCCTCTCGATTAATATTGAATGTTACAGACGGTGAAAATAACGATACAATTAAAGTAAAAATAATGAGAAAAGGGATACGTCTTTTCAATTTAAATTACCTCCTAATATTAACTATATAAAAAATAATATAACATAATAGGAATGTTATAACTATTTCATTCTGTAGAAAATTAAAATGAATCTTTATACTATTTAAAAGATATCTCTGTCTTTTAACATCTTATTTATTACAATATAAATTCATAAAGTAATGAATAAAAAGAATATACACTCCTCGGAGATAAAAATTAATGTTTACGTCCACAAAATATTCACTAAAATCTAATCATCTAGCGCAAAGACAATATCATTTAACCTACCGAAATATTAAAAGGCCCTTTTCAACTCATTTTTTCATAAAATCGAATTGGTATGATTCTTCTGAATCTTTTCCCCCTCTCACTCGTATATACTAAAAGAGTGATTGATTTGAAAGGAGATCTGTTTGTGGGATATATTTTGTTATTTTCGGTTGTGATCGGTCTTGTCTTGACCCTTTTGCTCACACCGCTCAGGTTGATCGTTAGAAAGAAAGGGACAAAGCAGCAGGTGCCGCTCATGTGGATTGCTGGCCTTGCTTTGCTGTTCATGATCGGTATTTTTGTTTTCTATTACATCACCAATTTAGACCGGAACCCTTCATCTCTATGGCTGATTGGACTTGTTGTGACAGCAGCAGGAGCCTTTTTGTCGGTTGGATTGGAGCGTAAAATCAAAGGCGTGCTGTTTCTTATTCTATTGCTGCTCGGTGTTTACATGGCGACAGCTTTTCTATTCAATGCGAATGAGAAATTCGATGTCTCCAAAATGGAGCAAAAAGTAGAAATCAAAGCATTTGATGAGACAGAAACACCTGCGAGTGTGCCGCCTCAATTTGCCCGGAACAAAATGAAGAAATCGTTCGGACAGGTGCCAAACACAAGCTACTATGAGCTTGGCAGCTTGCAAATTCAGAAGGTCAACGGTGAGTATGTATACATCGCTCCAGTGGAGTTCTCGGACTTCTTTAAATGGATTCGTGCAGGCAGCACGCCGGGTTACTTTACATTAAGTGCGACCGACTCCTCTGCTAATCCAAAGTTCGTGAAAACGGAGATGGTCTATACGCCTTCCTCCTATTTCAACAAAGAAATTGAGCGGCATATCCGTCTCCAGTACCCAGATTTGATTTTCTACGGCGGTACACAGCTGGAAATCAATGATGACGGCAAGCCTTATTACATTCAAACGTATGGCGATTTCATCTCTGCCCGAAACGGCTTTAAAGCTTCCGGTGTCGTCGTTGTTGATGCCAAAACGGGTGCAACGAAGAAATATGCTCTAGATCAAGTACCTGCCTTTATCGACGGTGCTGTTTCACCAGAGGCAGTCAGTCTGCAAAACAGCTATTTCGGAAACTATATTCACGGGTTCTGGAACAGTATGTTTGGAAAGTCAGATGTCAAGCTGCCTTCAGATGAAGGAACGGAAGCCAATGTGAGCCCGGTATTTGATTCAAAAGGAGATATGTATTACTTCACAGATTTCACAAGTCCGAAAGAGGGCGTTGATTCCATGCTCGGATATGCCCTGACCAATGCCCGAACAGGAAAAGCGACTTATTATACCGGAAATCTTGAAGAATCCTACATGGATTCTCAGGGCGCTCTGCAAATTATTGAGAAACGATTCATCGAGAAGAAATGGAAAGGGCGCATGCCGATTCTCTATAATTTCTATGGAGAAGCCAGCTGGCTCACACCGGTTCTCGATTCAAATGGATTCCTGCAAAACTACTTTATCGTTTCTGCAGCCAATCCTGAAATCGCCGCGTATGCTTCTACACCAAACGAAGCACTGAGAGCCTATAAGACAGCTCTTCAAAAAGGCGGCGGTACCGTTAACAGTTCCTCTAAGCAGGAAAAGAAAGAAGCGGCAGGGAAGGTCAAACGAGTCTACAAAGAAAAGACCGGTGATTATACAACCGTCACCTTCCTGCTAGACGATGGAAAAAGCTACACTATGTCATCTGAAAAGGAACCTCTCGTCATTTATTTAAAAGAGGGCGATCAGGTCACCATGAAATATACAGATACAGGTGAGATCTTCCTTCCAGTCGATGAAATCACAATTAAAGGGTTATAAAAAAAGAAGCTTCTCCTATTACGGAGAAGCTTCTTCTTTCTCTTTCCTTAACAATTCAACGAGCAATTCCTTATTTTTATTTCCCCCAGTCATCGGTGACTCGACATAGGAGAATTTTCGTTTGAAATCCATGCCTCTCACAGAAATAACAGCCAATTCACCGCCAATGCTGCCTCGCTGGAGGACATATTTAGATAAAACAGAAAGACCCATTCCATGGATCACAGCTTCTTTAATCGCTTGATTGCTGCTAAAGGTCACAAAGGTTCGCGCTTTCAGTCCATTTGATTTCAGGACATGCTGTAAATATTCTCCTGTCCCTGATCCCTCTTCTCTCGTAATCCATGTTTCGTTCTGTAATTGATCAATGGTGACATCTTTTTTCTTGGCAAAAGGATGATCTAATGGCGCCACAATATAAAGTTCGTCCTCTAGAAAAGTTTCTACAGAAAGCTCCTTGTCATTGGTCTGTCCCTCGATCAAACCGATGTCGACATGGAATAAACGGACATGTCTGGCGATCGCCTCTGTATTATCAATGACCACCTCAATATCAACATGCGGATAGAGCTGATGAAACTCTGCCAATATTTGCGGCAGCACATACTCACCAATTGTGAAGCTCGCCCCGATGGTCAGCTTTCCTCTTGCCAAATGATGATGCTCATAAATGTCCTGCTTCGCCTGTTCATAGAGACGAATGATTTGTTTTGATCGATGGTACAGCATATCCCCAGTTGGTGTAACGGTTAATTGCTTTGGTGAACGATTCAGCAGAACGGTCTGGAATTCCTGCTCCAAGTTCTTAATATGAAGACTGACACTCGGCTGAGAAATTCGCAGCTTTTGGGCTGCTTTTGTAAAGTTCTTCTCCTCCACCACTGTCACAAATGTCTTCAGTGCATCGTAATACATCGGTCCCTCTCCTATCAGAAATCTTAATCCAACACCTTACCTATATATATCTTACTAATTCCTCTCCAGCACGTAAAGAACCGCCTAAACGAAAACAATTTAATAAAAATATTTACTAATTTTTTTAAAGACTCTATACTAAGAGGAGATATTTTCTATAGGAGGTGCTGATTTGGCAGCTAAAATAAAGGACATTGCAGAAAAAGCAGGCTTATCCATTGCAACGGTGTCTCGCGTACTGAACCAAGATCCCAACCTATCCGTCACCGATCAAACACGCGAAAAAGTATATGCCGCCGCAGAAGCTTTGTCCTACCAAAAGAAGACATTCAAACATTCATTAAAAAAAATCGCCTTTCTCTATTGGATGACCGAAAAGGAAGAGCTTGAAGATATTTATTTTAAATCCATTCGACTCGGCATTGAGGAACTCACCAATACTCGGAGCTTAAATGTCACCGCTTACAATCCGTCTGATGGGCTTCATTCCATTGATTCTGCTACAGAAGGAATCATCGCCATCGGCCGCTTTAAAACGTCAGAGCTTGACCAATTATATGCGATCACTCCGCATATTGTCTTTATTGATACAACGCCAGATGAAGACCGTTTTGATTCTGTAAAGCCGAACCTGAAACGAATTGTTGAAAAGATCATCGATTCCTTTATCGAAAAAGAGCACCAATCCATTGGATTCATTGGCGGTACAGACCTTGATCTCAATACGAACGTGCACATTCCAGATATTCGTGAAACGACTTTCCGTGAATACATGCTGGCCCGCCATATGCTTGATGAGCGATTGGTCTATATCGGCCACCATTTCTCAGTAGATGAAGGCTATTCGCTGATGATGAAGGCGATCGACGAGCTTGGTGATGATCTGCCCACCGCTTTTTGTGTCGCTAGTGACCCTCTTGCCATCGGCTGCTTACAAGCATTAAATGAGCGCGGATTTTCTCTGCCGAATCGCGTCAGCGTCTTTAGTATCAACGATATTCATGTGTCTCAATATGTGTCGCCGCCGCTCACCACGTATCACATCCATACGTCATTACTTTGTGAGACAGCGATCGATTTACTTTTAGAAAGACTTGTGGATGGCAGAACATTGCCTAAGACTGTTCTGATTGCCTCAGAGCCTGTCTTTCGGAAAAGCACCATATAAACAAACTGGAAGTCCTGCCAAAGTGGAGGGCTTCTTTTCTCTCTATACGAGTAAAAAATTTTACTTAATAAATTTAATAAAATATGTTTACTTTTTTTACTTAAGTTGATATTCTCACATTAAGAAAGCGTTTTCTTACCATCTGTGAAAAAAGAACGAGAGGGGATTACCAATGAAAAAGGGAAAATGGGCGACATTATCAGCAGTCGTTGGTACTGCTGTGCTTCTGCTTTCAGCATGCGGGCCAGGAGATGACAATTCAAGCGGGACACAGCCAGCATCTACAGGTACAAAGACCTTGCTAGTATGGGAGGATGTCAAAAAGTCTGATGGGATTCAAGACGCTGTGAAAGAATTTGAAAAACAAAACGATGTGAAAATCAAAGTGGTCGAAAAAGCGTATGCCGACCAAATCGAAGCTCTCCGCCTTGATGGAGCAGCCGGGACAGGCCCAGACGTTATCACGATGCCTCACGATCAAATTGGATCAGCCGTCACTGAGGGGCTGTTACAGGAAATCAAGCCTGATCAAAAAGTGATCAATTCCTTTACAGACGAATCCATTCAATCACAAACGGTAGACGGCAAGCTGTATGGCCTTCCGAAATCCGTCGAAACGACAGTGCTTTTCTATAACAAAGACCTTGTCAAAAAGGCACCAACTACACTTGATGGCTGGTATGACCTTTCGAAAAAGCTGACAAAAGACGGGAAATACGGTTTTGTAGCGAAATGGGATGAAATTTACTATGCACAAAGTGTGTTAGGCGGGTCAGGGGGCTATATTTTCAAGCAGAAAAGCGATGGCTCCTATGATGTCAATGATATTGGCCTGAACAACGATGGCGCCATCGAAGGCGGAGCATACATTCAAAAATTCTTTAGCGAAGGACTTTTCCCGAAAGGCATCATTGGTGAACAAGGAATCAATGTCCTCAACTCCTTATTCACAGAGAAAAAGGCAGCAGCTGTCATTTCTGGTCCATGGTCATTTGGTCCATATAAAGAAGCTGGAATTGACTATGGCGTAACAGAGCTGCCAACACTCCCTAACGGAAAGCATATGAGCTCATTCTTAGGTGTAAAGAGCTACAACGTCTCCTCTTATTCTAAAAATAAAGAACTTGCTGAGAAATTTGTTGAGTTTATCACGAATGAAAAAAATTCGAAGAAGCGATTCGAAGTGACAGAGGAAATTCCACCAGTGAAAAAGCTGATGAAAGATCCAATTATTACTGGAAACGCCAATGCGGATGCTGTTTCAAAACAAACGAAATATGCCACGCTGACACCGAATACCCCTGAAATGGCAGAGGTGTGGAAGCCGATTGACAGCGCATTAGGTCTCATTGCAACCGGCCGGACAGATGTGAAAAAGGCATTTGATGATGCCGTCAATCAAATCGACTCTCAAATTAAAGCAAACCATTCTAAATAATCATCAAACACGGGTAGCCTTTAAGTCTATCAAGCTGCCCGTATTTGAGCTAATTTCATATGAAGTAGGTGTTAGACGTGACGGGTAACCTTGAACTAGACTGCACACACATAGTGGAATCAAAGACACACCGGAGACGGGCGCTAATGTTCTCTCTTATACCCGGGATGGGGCAGATTTACAACAAGCAGTACGGCAAAGGGGCACTTTTTTTCCTGTTCGGCGTCTCTTTTTTCATCGTATTTTATGATTTATTCAATATTGGCTTCTGGGGGCTGTTCACACTTGGTACGATGCTGCCTCGTGACAATTCTGTTTTTCTTTTGGCAAAAGGGATTATTGCGCTGTTAACAGCTGGTTTTGGTATCGGCTTTTACGTACTCATGATGCGTGATGCTTTTATGAACGGAAAGAAACGTGATCAAGGGGTTCCGCTCCATTCCATCCGAGCTCAATATCATCAGCTGATCGACCAAGGCTTTCCTTACTTAATGAGCACTCCTGCTTTCTTTTTACTTCTTTTTTCTGTTGTCTTTCCTATTATGTTCAGCTTTGCGCTTGCCTTTACGAACTACGATTTATACCACTCGCCTCCTGCCAATCTGATCGATTGGGTAGGGATCAAGAACTTTCAAAATATCTTTTCAATTGATATTTGGAGAGACACTTTCATTGATGTACTTGGCTGGACCGTCGTATGGACGCTGGCTGCTTCGACCCTTCAATGTGCTGTCGGCATCTTTCTAGCGGTTCTGCTCAATCAGAAGGATTTAAAAGGAAAACGGTTTTTTAGAACCATTTTGATTCTCCCTTGGGCTGTTCCGGGTTTTGTGACCATTTTGGTGTTTGCTGGACTGTTCAACGATACATTTGGAGCCATTAACAACATACTTTTTGCATCGATTGGAATTGATCCAAAATCATGGCTGACAGATCCATTTTGGAGCAAAATTGCCCTCATTGCGATGCAGACTTGGCTTGGATTTCCTTTTGTTTTCATTATGACAACCGGTGTTCTGCAGGCGATTCCAGAGGATCTATACGAAGCTGCGACCATTGATGGGGCAAACTTCTTTCAGAAATTCCGGTCCATCACGTTACCGCTTGTCCTTTATTCCATTGCGCCTATATTAATCACGCAATATACGTTTAACTTTAACAACTTTAATATCATCTACTTATTTAATGGCGGAGGACCGCCTGTGGCTGGCTCAACTGCTGGGGGAACGGACATCTTGGTTTCTTGGATTTACAAACTCACGATGCAGTCTTCTCAATATGCACTCGCTGCCGCTGTCACGATCTTACTTTCAATCTTTGTCATCGCCATTGCACTCTGGCAGTTTAAGAGAACGAATTCATTCAAAGAGGAGGACATGATGTGATATGGGATCAAAACAAAACAAGCTCATTCGCTTGAGCATCACTTATTTTATCCTTTTCATTGCCTCCATTTGTATTCTATATCCACTGCTTTGGACAATCGGTGCTTCCTTTAACCCTGGGAACAGCCTCATGAGTACAAGCATGTTTCCTAAGAATCCAACGTTCAGCCACTTCACCGAGCTGTTCTTCGGTCAGGGGGCACTTTATGCAAAATGGTATTGGAACTCAATGAAGATCAGTATTGCCACAATGGTTTTAACGCTGGTTCTTGTCAGTTTTACAGGCTATGCCTTTTCCAGATTCCGCTTCAAAGGACGGAAAAATGGACTGATGCTCTTTTTGCTGCTGCAAATGATTCCTCAATTTTCAGCACTGATTGCGATTTTTGTTCTCGCTCAAATGCTTGGACTCA
This sequence comes from Bacillus sp. FSL M8-0350, assembly GCF_038593345.1. Lineage (NCBI taxonomy): Bacteria > Bacillati > Bacillota > Bacilli > Caryophanales > Bacillaceae > Bacillus > Bacillus sp. FSL M8-0350. Next base: position 3,705,990 of record NZ_CP151985.1, read on the forward strand.
TTAACAGCCACCTTGCCCTGATTTTGATTTATGCAGGTGGACAAATTCCGATGAATACGTATTTAATGAAAGGCTATCTTGATGCGATTCCAAAGGATCTCGATGAATCAGCCAGAATGGACGGCGCAGGGCATTTCCGGATTTTCATCCAAATTATTATGCCGCTCGCCAAGCCCATCTTAGCTGTTGTCGCAATCAACTCATTTACAGGACCACTGGGTGATTTCATCATCTCCAGTGTCATTGTCCGCTCACCCGAAATGTATACGCTCCCAATCGGTCTGTACAATCTTGTGTCAGATAAAATGGGTGCCAGCTACACGACCTTTGCAGCCGGGGCTTTACTCATTGCGATTCCAGTTGCTTTATTGTTTCTTGTCTTACAAAAACAATTTGTATCCGGCCTTACACAAGGCGGGACAAAAGGATAAGGGGAGATTTGATGAATAAATGGTTGCTTGTCACTGTTGTCGTTTTCTTTCTGATGGGATTAGGTATTCTGCCTGAAGCAAGGGCCGATACGATTTCTGTGAAACCGATCAATGGCCTGCAAGGTGATTTCATCAAAGGAGCTGATATCTCCATACTTGCAGAAGTGGAGAGAAGCGGCGGCAGATACTACGATCAGAACGGAAAGCAGGTTGACCCGCTCAAACTATTAAAAGATAAAGGTGTCAACTACGTGCGTATCAGACTGTGGAACCATCCATATGACAATCAAGGCCGAGCCTATAACGGCGGCACAAATGATCTCAATACAGCCATCGCTTTATCAAAACGTGCAAAAGCACAAAACATGAAAGTGCTGCTTGATTTTCACTACAGTGATTTCTGGACTGATCCGGGTAAACAATTCAAGCCGAAAGCGTGGGCGTCCCTCTCACAAAGCGATTTAGAAAAAGCGGTCGGCACTTACACAGGCGATGTGCTCAAAGCGATGAGAGCGCAAAATGCCTTGCCGAACATGGTTCAGGTCGGGAATGAGTTGAACTCAGGTATGCTGTGGCCAAACGGAAAAAGCTGGGGTGAAGGCGGTGGTGAATTTGACCGGCTCGCTGCTCTGCTAAAAGCTGGCACAAATGCCGTCCGCTCTGTCGATTCAAACATCAAAATCATGCTTCACCTTGCACATGGCGGAGACAATGGTGCATCCCGCTGGTGGTTTGATGAAATCACAAAACGAGGCGTCTCCTTCGATACGATCGGTTTATCTTATTACCCGTATTGGGACGGCGGCTTTAGCGGTCTTACGTCCAATATGAATGATATTAGTGCCCGCTATAACAAAGACGTCATCGTGGTAGAAACTGCTTACGGCTTTACGACAGCAAACGGTGACAACCTAGATAACTCATTTAACCAAGACTCTGTCAATACAGCCGGCTATCCAGCCTCACCTCAAGGCCAGGCATCTTTTATACGAGATCTATCCGAAAAAATTTCACAAGTAAACAACAACCGCGGGAAGGGGTTCTTTTATTGGGAGCCGCTTTGGATTCCAGCGAAAGGTGCTCCGTGGTCTAGTCAATATGGGCTTGCTTATATCCAAACAACCGGGACTGTCGGAAATGCGTGGGAAAATCAAGCGATGTTCGATTTCAACGGAAAAGCACTGCCATCTCTTGATGTATTTAAACAAATGACACCGTAACTAAAAGGATAGGACGTGACAAAATGGGAAAGCGTTACCCACTCGTTCACCCAAATGTGAAAGGCTTTTTGCATGGTGGCGATTACAATCCAGATCAATGGCTCCATATGCCAGAGATCATAGACGAAGATTTTCGATTAATGAAGCTTGCACACTGTCAAACATTCTCCATCAACATTTTCGCATGGAGTAAGCTAGAGCCAAAAGAAGGTCAGTATGACTTTGCATGGCTGGATGACATCATGGACCGCTTAGCAGCGCAGGGGGCACACGCCATTCTCGCAACGCCAAGCGGAGCAAGACCTGCTTGGCTGTCACAAACATATCCAGAAGTATTGCGCGTCGAAGCGAATCGTCAGCGTAACTTACATGGACTGCGCCATAATCATTGCTTTACCTCTCCGGTTTATCGAGAAAAAACGAACGCACTCAACCGGCTGCTGGCGGAACGCTACAAGGATCATCCCGCACTGATCATGTGGCACATTTCAAATGAGTACGGCGGCGAGTGTCATTGCGACCTGTGCCAGGAAGCATTTCGAGACTATTTGAAGGACAAATACAATCATGATCTTGAGGCTTTAAATCAAGCATGGTGGACAGGATTTTGGAGCCATACGTATAGTGATTGGTCACAAATCGAGTCACCTGCACCGCATGGGGAGCACATGATTCACGGCATGAACCTGGATTGGAAGCGCTTTGTCACAGCACAAACGATCAATTTTTATCAAAATGAAATTAAGCCGCTGCGGGAATTGACGCCTCATATCCCAGTAACCACGAACTTTATGGGCGACTATCCGCATATGCGTCCATTCCTTGGGCTGGATTATCATCAATTTGCAAAAGAGGTCGATGTGATCTCATGGGATAGCTATCCTGCTTGGCATAGCGGCAGAGAAACAACGGCAGAATTAGCATCAAACGTTGCCTTTGTACATGATTTGTATCGTTCCTTAAAGGACGGACAGCCGTTTCTCGTCATGGAGAGTACGCCTAGCCTTGTAAACTGGCATGAAGTGAACAAGGTCAAACATAAAGGCATGGCACACCTTTCTGCCATGCAGGCAATTGCCCACGGATCAGACTCCGTACTATATTTCCAATGGCGGCAAGGCCGAGGCGCCTCTGAGAAATTCCACGGTGCCGTTGTCGATCATTCTGGCCATGAACATACGCGTGTGTTTCAAGAGGTAGCTGATCTAGGGAAACAACTGGAGCAGCTGCAGCCAATTGCGGGCACGTCCGTTCAGCCAGAGGTCGCCATCATTTACGATTGGGAAAATCACTGGGCCATTGATGATGCGCAAGGCTTAAATAACACAATCAAACGCTATGTAGAGGCTTGTCAAACTCACTATCGAAGCTTTTGGAAAAAAGGCATCCCTGTTGACATTGTCGGAATGGAAAAAGATTTCTCATCCTATCGTGTGCTCATTGGGCCAATGCTCTACATGATCAAACCAGGCGTTGCAGAAAAAATTGAAGCCTTTGTCAAAGAGGGCGGCATTTTTATCGCGACTTACTGGAGCGGCATAGTCGACGAAAATGATCTCTGTTTCCTCGGCGGTTTTCCTGGTCCTCTCCGCCATGTACTTGGCATTTGGGCAGAGGAAATCAACACATTGATGCCTGATGAACATGTGTTAATGACCACAGGGAATGGACGCACCTATCATGTCGGACAATACTGCGAATCCATACACCCTGAGACGGCCTCTGTGCTAGGGCATTTTGAGAATGGCTGCTACGAAGGACAGCCGGCCCTGACTGTCCGTTCATTAGAAAGAGGGAAAGCATACTATATGGCCTCAGAAAATGATCAGGCTTTTTATGATGAATTTTACGAAGACCTTATCGCAGGTATTGGCATACAGCCCGTCCTATCCACTGCAATTCCAGAAGGAGTCAGTGTACAAAAACGAACAGACGGTACGCAGGACTATGTGTTTTTGATGAATTTCACAGAAGAGCAGCAGAACATATCACTAGATTCAGAGGCAAGTTATGAGAATATGCTGACTGGACAGCAAGTGTCTGAGCAGCTTCAACTTGATCCTTACGAGTACGTCATCTTGAAAAAATAGATTAAAAAAAGCGTCCATTTATTGGGCGCTTTTTGATTCAAATAAGCCTAAATACCCATATTAAATATGATGAATTTAATCATTATTTTTTATCTAAATTTTTTTACAATATTTGATGCCGCGACACGACTGGTCTCTCCATCCTTTTTTACCATTGTATAGGTATGAAAGCGGTTGCTTCATACTCATAAATTTGATACCCTTTTTTTTCAATGCAGCTGTGGGAATGCATTGGATGAAAAGTATAGACAAATGTAAACGGTTTATTTGTAGGGGGAGGGGCTTATGTTAACGTTTGTTGGATTGATGATTATTTTAACGATTGTTGTGCTGCTGATTTGGGGGAAAGCAAGTCCAATTGTCGCCATGGTCATGGTGCCATTAATAGGGGCACTCATTGCGGGATTTGGGATCAATGACATTCAAACCTTCTTCGAGGAAGGGATTATCAAAGTATTGCCGGTGGCGACCATGTTTATCTTCGCCATTTTATTTTTTGGCATTTTGCAAGATACAGGGTTCTTTGAACCTGTAATTAAAACGTTAATCAAGCTGACAAAAGGAAATGTTGTCACAGTTGCAATGGGAACTGCTTTGATTGGGGTGATCGCACACTTAGACGGAGCAGGGGCTACGACCTTTTTATTAACTGTACCTGCACTGCTTCCGCTTTATAAAAAATTACATATGAGTCCTTATTTACTGCTGTTATTAATCGGGACGAGTGCTGGATTAACCAATATGATTCCATGGGCTGGACCGACTGGACGGGCAGCAAGTGTCCTGAATATGGACCCCTCTGAGCTCTGGGTGCCGCTCATTCCAATTCAGCTCATTGGCGTTGTGCTCGTGTTAGGAATGGCATTCATTTTAGGAAAAAGGGAAGAAAAACGAATTCGGGTGAAAATTGCTGCAAATGAAATAGCTGCTGTTCAACTAGAAGGCGCTGATTGGGATCGAGCCATTCAATCTATTAGTGAAACTGGAGATGCCTCTTTAAAGCGTTATCATCTCATTTGGGTGAACCTTGTTCTGTTTTTGTGTGTTGTGGTACTTCTCGTATTGAACGTGATGCCTGCTAGTTTTATGTTTATGATTGGCCTGTCACTTGCAATGTTGATTAACTTTCCGAATGTGAATCTACAAATGGAAAGGATCAAGGCCCACGCACCTAGTGCGCTGATGATGGCGGCTGTCATTTTCTCCGCAGGGTCATTTTTAGGAATTCTTGAAGGCACAGGGATGCTGAAAGCCATTGCTGTTGACAGTATTCACATTTTACCAGCCTTCTTGCTGCCATTTTTACATATCATTGTTGGGATGCTTGGGGTGCCGCTTGATATGCTGACAAGTACAGATGCCTATTATTACGCCCTTCTGCCAATTGTTGAATCCATTACATCTGAAGTTGGCGTACCAGGTACTTCTGCGGCATATGCCATGATGATTGGGAACATCATTGGAACCTTTGTCAGCCCGCTTGCTCCCGCTGTTTGGCTCGCCGTAGGTCTTGCAGGGGTTGATATGGGGAAACACATCCGCTACTCCTTCTTTTGGATGTGGGGATTCAGTATTATCCTTCTGTTTGTGGCGATGCTGATTGGCATCATTTAAAAAGAAAGACATGCGCAGATATGCGCATGTCTTTTCTTTCATTATGAAGGATATTCACTTGTGTGAATGTCTGAATTCGGCTTTCTAATAAGAGACATTAATCCAATGATAAACAATAGAACCATTGGAGCGAATGCAAGGCCAACTGTTCCAATTAAAAGAGTCACAGCAGAAACCAAGAAAAGAATACCTGAAAGCACGGCACGACGGTCAGTTTTCAAGAAAATCACACCTACAATCGACAGCACAGCCGCAATTGCGGAAACGACCATAAACTGAGTACCAAATGCATTGACAGAAGCTTGAAGTGTTTCAATCGGCAATGTTTCCCCTTCCTCTTTTAACACTTCATTGATTTCATCATAAAATGATGGACCCACAGAAAGGATTAATGCCCCAAACCCGACACCAATGGCATTGAGGACAATACTAATAATCCCCATAATTTTTTCACCTTTACGTTTAATCATGTGTAAACCTCCTAAAAAGTTAAATTAACCTGTTTTCACTTCTCGCTTTTGAAAGACGATTAAGGCAATGGCTAAGAAAATAGCCCAATAGATGACTAGGACGATTAGTGAGAATCCTAGGGACATACCTTCGATAACTGTAACCTGTTCCATAAAGTATTGGGATGGATCGTTTGCAAATAACAGATATTTTGACCAATCAAAGAAGAGCATTAAAATACCTGTGACTGATCCACCCACAATATACGCTAACACACTAATGGCAATGGAGATAGCTTCACTTCTAAACACTGTAGAAATGGCGAACGAAAGGGTTCCCAAAACGACAAACATTGCACAATGAGCGAGATAATAATAGACCATATTGGCAAACTGTGAACGTTCAATCACTTCACCATTTTGATACACCAAATTCACATAATCAGTGTTAAGTCCAAAGAAAATAGCACCCAATATGAATGACAAAATAAATAGCACCCCAACAAGTAAAAGAGCATACAGCTGCACCGTAATATATTTAGATATTAGGATCTTTAGCCTTGATGGTGGGCGAATCAATAATAATTTAATTGTACCATGCTTGTATTCAGCCGACACAATGGTGGAAGCAATAATGATCACAAACACACCGACTAGCTGAAGTAAATTGGCGTTTGTTTTCACATAATCCCATACACTGTGGCTAAACTGATCAGCTGGCGGCAAATTATGCTTGATTCGATAATCATTAATAGCGATCTCTTTTTCAAGCTCTCTTTTAAAGAAACCATTCTCTGTCTCTTTGAGCTCCTTCTTGTTTTCCTTATTCATCATTTCTAGCTGAGTTTTCCAATCACCTGAAGCTTGATCTTTGTCATTTGTTTTCACTACAAAGATCAGCGTGGCAACCATACCTAATACAAGAAGCCCAACCATAATCCAAGTACCAACACGATAACTAATCTTCATCCACTCGTTTTGAATGAGGCGAATCATACGTCTGCCTCCTTTTTACCTGTTAAGCTTAAGAACTTATCTTCTAAGGTTTGTTTTTCGATTTTGATTTCGTACAAATGAATAGACGCGCTGCTCAAATGACGGATCAATTCCGGCATCTTCTCTTCTGGCATAGAGAAGAATAAGTACTGCTCCTCTTCTCTTACAGTGACGCCTTCCTCAAATGCACCAATGAGCTTCTGTGCTTCTTCAAGCTCCCCTGCTGCCACCTTCATTCGATAATTAACCAAATCATCCTGCTTCGTCTCAGCACGCTGATCCTCAATCGCAATCAGCTTTCCGGTTTGGATAATTGCAAAGCGATCACACATCAATTCCATCTCTGACATGAGGTGACTTGAAACAATTACAGCCAGCCCTTCTTCCTTCGCAAGCCTTCTCAAGTAATCTCGTATCATTCGAATTCCCTCAGGATCAAGTCCATTGGTCGGCTCATCTAAGATTAGCAGTTTCGGTCTATGTATGAGTGCCTGCGCAATGCCCAATCGCTGTTTCATTCCTAATGAAAATGTACGCACACGTTTATGTTTCACATGCTGTAAGCTGACTAGCTCTAACAGCTCATCAATTCGCGCTTCATCCACTTTCCCATTCATTCTGGCAAAGTGAACAAGATTTTGTCTTGCCGTTAAATGATTATACATTTCTGGATTTTCAATAATCGCACCGACATGTTGGATAGCATGCTGATAGGAGGTTTGAATACTATGACCATTAATCAGAATGTCACCAGATGTAATGGGAGAAAGACCGACCATCATACGAATGGTTGTTGTTTTCCCTGCACCATTTGGTCCTAAGAAGCCAAAGACTTCGCCCGCTTGGACAGAAAAGCTCAAGTCTTGAACAATCTTTTTCCCGTGAATATGCCTAGATACATTATGCAGTTCTAAAACGTTCGTCACGTTACCTCTCCTTCTGTGTCTAAGTATCATCTATCATTCTATTTCCTGATAAACACCATGATCCGTCAAAAATAGAAGAACACTTCCATATGGTACAGCAATGCCCAAAAGTTGTGAAGGGGATTAGCCAAAATTTAGCGAATCACCTGCCTTTTTTAAGGTAGAGTTAAGGTAATGATTTAAAAAACTCTAATTCTATATTACTTAAAGACTGTGGAATTCAAAATGCGCTCCCGCCTTACTCTCGTAACATAAATATATAATAGAGGCATGCAATAAGATGTAAAGATAAGTCCCCCTGTTTTTTTTCAATACTCACTGTTGCAGGAGGTATTATTTTATCGTATGTAATTTCAGCTATCGTCTGCTCTGAGCTTTCTAATCTTACACGATTATTGGCAAAACCCTTCTTTAGATAATATGTAGTATCATCTATTACTAATTTCATCATTGGATTTATTTTGATTTTAGTTCTATCTTCTAATATTAACTTTCCTTTATCTTTACATTCTATCACCCAGTTTGAACGAAACATGGATTGGAGGGATTTATTTTCAATAGCTGTTACAACCATATTAGAATTCGAATCCATTACCTCAACATTCACATAAAACTCATCAAATATGTAATCAATCAACTTTTCCACTTTATTTGTATAAAATCTTTTTATAAATCCAATGTTAACACCATCTTTATTAATAATTGGTATACATTTGGTCGTTTTTTTGATTACAGGCTTCTTAAAATACCCAAACTCCATTTTTATCTCCCATTTATTTTTTGGACTCAATTAATTTATGAAATGTTAAGCTTAAATTATTCCAATAATGTATACGGATATTCCTTTGAATAGTTCCTCATCATTTTAAAAACTGTATAAAAATATAAAACACCTAATTTATTAAGGGATATGTTTCCTTTAACAATTTAGGTGTTTTTTGTACAACTATAACATTCTTATACTTATTTCTTGCTCAGATTTAGCCTTCATCGGCAAGTTCTAATAGTATAGCTTTTTTTGTTTATATCTTTTTCACAAACTCTGATTTTAATTTCATTGCGCCGAAGCTAGGAATTTTACAATCAATGTTATGATCGCCTTCTACTAAACGAATGCCTTTGACCTTCGTTCCTATTTTCAAAACGGATGAAGAACCTTTTACTTTTAGGTCTTTAATGACAGAGACCGTGTCCCCATCACTTAACAGGTTCCCATTCGCATCTTTGACCACAAGCTGTTCCTCTGCCGCTTGTTCTTGTTCAAGTGACCATTCATGCGCACATTCAGGACAAATCAGCAAACTGCCGTCCTCGTATGTATAAGGTGAGCTGCACGAAGGACAATTCGGTAGATTAGACATTTTTGTTTCCTCCAACTTTCTACATCATTTATATCGATTTTACCACATTTCTTATAGAAGGAATGTGATAGAAAAGGAAACATTTTTCATCGTTTACTTCTTTCTTCCAATTTTTAACGCAGCCGCGATATTCCGAGCCGTTCTCTCTACATGAAGATTCGCATCTTGTATCGCCTCAGAAAGAGAGGTAATACCTGGAACGATACTAAACAGTGCATCAATTCCATGATCGTGTACGACTGCACTGTCATTTGCAAGAGAGCCTGCGATGCCAATCACAGGCAGATGATACTGCTTCGCTGCTTTTGCTACACCGATTGGCGTTTTTCCATAAATGGTCTGCCGGTCAATTCGGCCTTCTCCCGTAATGACAAGGTCTGCCTCCTTGATGACGTCATCAAAATGAACAGCCTTCAGCACAATATCGATTCCTCTTTGCAAATCGGCTTGTAAAAAGCCTAATAAACTCGCACCAAGCCCTCCTGCCGCTCCTGCCCCTGCTGCATCTCCAAAAGAGACATTGAACTGCTTTTCAGCTACTTGTGCAAAATGAGCCAGATTCTTGTCTAACACTTGAACCATTTCTTCATCTGCTCCTTTTTGAGGACCGAAAACAGCAGACGCTCCTCTCTCACCCGTTAAAGGATTATCCACATCACAAGCCGCCTCCAGACGGACGGATTGCAGTCTTGGATCGAGTCCAGATAAATCAATTGAAGCTAATTGATGAAGTGCCCCGCCGCCTGACGTCAGGGAATGTCCTGTGTTATCAAGGAAAGCTGCACCTAATCCTTGCATCATCCCAACACCGCCATCATTTGTTGCACTTCCGCCAAGCCCAATGATCACATGCTTCGCTCCTATATCGAGCGCAGCAAGTATTAATTCACCCGTTCCTCTCGATGTCGTCCATAACGGATTACGTTTTTCTCGCGGTACAAGGTGTAAACCAGAGGCTGCAGCCATCTCTATGACAGCAGTCTGACCGTCTCCTAACATGCCAAAAAAGGCATTCACTGGACCACCAAGCGGGCCCGTGACCACTTGATGAACAATATGTCCGCCAGTCGCATCAACCAACGATTGAACGGTCCCCTCTCCTCCATCTGCCATCGGCAGTTTGATATACTCTGCGTTTGGCAAAACAGAACGAAATCCTCGTTCAATGGCACATGCTGTCTCATAAGCAGACAAACTTTCTTTAAATGAATCTGGTGCGATCACAATTTTCATCCTAAAGCCCCTCTTTTCTTGTCATGTCCTCAGCCAAACAGCTGGAAAACGCCAAAAATAATGGTCGATACAACGGTTAACGTCAAACCGATTAACGATTCAAAAGGCATGAGCTTCAAACGCTCTTTGATATCCATTTGAACACTTCCTGCTGTTGCATGGAAAAAGCTCCCGTGCGGCATATGGTCAAGCACTGTTGCGCCAGCATGAATCATGGCTGCCCCTGAAAGAGCAGATACACCAAGCCCAATCAGCGTTCCGCTAAACACACCACTCGCGACCGCCGTTCCAGCTGTTGTCGAAGCGGTCGCGGCTGACATAAATATCCCTGAAGTTGGCGCAAGTAAATATGGAGGTAAACCCGAGGCATCCAGTGCCTGAATAAACACATCTTTTAAGGACGAATTCGATACGATTCCTGCTAGTGTACCTGTCCCTAATAACATGATCGCGACACCTGACATTTTATGGAGCCCCGACATCGCATAATCATTGAGAAATTTCCCTTTTTTCATGAAAAGAGCACCTACAATCCCTCCAATCGGTAAGGCGATCATTGGGTCTATATTGATTTGAAAAAGCGGTCTTAAAGCCAACAATAAAATGGTAACCAGCGGACCAGCCAGTGCTTGAAAAAAGGCAGGTATTTGAACTTTATTTTGCCCAGTTTCCTCTTCAAGAACGGGTGTCCCTTTGTTTGCAAGCTTTTTAGCTAATACATATGTAATCGCCAACCCGAACACAGCCGGAATGATTCCTGCAGCCATCATTGAAGTCAGAGATACACCAAAAGCGTCTGAAGCGGCAATAGCATTCGGATTCGGGGACATGATATTTCCTGCCTTCCCTCCTCCAATCATAGCAAGGAGAATTCCCGTTTTTGAGAGCTTTGCGCGTTTGGCAATAGCAAGTGCGATTGGCGCTACCGTAATAACCGCAACATCTACAAAAACGCCTACTGTTGTTAAAATCATTGTTGCAAGAGCGAGTGCTAATAGTGCCCTCGCCTCACCAAGCCTTCTCACAATGGCCTCAGCGATAGATAACGCTGCACCTGATTCAATGAGAACACCAGCCAGTACACCTGCGGCCATAATTCTAAGGACAGCCGGAATCATGTCCTTAGCACCTTCCATCATAACGTTGACGGTCTGAACAATGTCTACACCGCCAACCAATCCGCCTATAAATGCACCTGCCAGCATGCCATAAGCAGGTGATACTTTTTTTAGAATGAGAACAATCGCGATCACAAGCGCCGCCATGGCTCCCAGAGTACTTACCGTCACATCTCCACCCATTCTCAATCCCCCTAAAAATATCTTTCTCCAATTGTAAGCGTTTACCAAAAGGGATTGTGTTGTGAATCTGGATGAACTTTTTTAACTGACCACTCTACCGAATTGTGCATTTGCACAATCAAGATAGTTGAGTCATTAGCTGCGCCATATAAAGCTCGATTAACTGTTTTACATGACGAGGGTCTTTTCCGGTCAATCCTTGAATTTTGTCTAAACGATAACGCAATGTATTTCGATGAATAAATAAACGATCAACAATTCTTTGCAAATCACCGCCCTCTTCAATGTAAACCCTTAATGTATGGGCGAGCTCTGCTTCTTGTGTCAAAGGCTTGTAAAAGTCAGTCCATCGACTGTTCTTTTCAGCAATTCCCGCCATCATGAAGAAGCTTTCCAGTTGATAAGACTCAAAGAAATACATACTTTCCTCCGGATCAAGAGCCTTCCCTAACCTCAGGGCTTCTCTCGCATGCTGAAAAGAAATGGGCAGCTGGCTGATGTCTTCAGCGACAGTCCCTATCCCCACTAACACTTGGCTTCCTACTGCTCTTTGCATTGTTTTTTGCAGATGACCTGCCGCCTGCTTTACTCGATGGTCAGGTATGGGCTGACTTAAAAGAATCAATTCATGACAAAAGGTCATGCCAAGTAAATCATCTGCCTTCTTATCATATTGAATCGAATGCATCAATTTATGAACAGCATCCTCTGAGGAGGGAACTGGCTGAAAAACAATAGCCATTCGGCGCTTGTCTAAATCCATTCCCAGCCAAGCCGCTCGATTTTTCAGCTGATGATCCCCAGCATCAGAATATGAAATCAGCTGATTGACAATTTCACTTTCTATTCGATGACGCCATTGAACCCGTTCAAGAAGGAAAGATTGCTCTAACACCAGTTCTGCTGCCATCTTCACCAGCTCGGCATGATGCCGAATGTCCTCTGGTTCACCAGTAATTCCAATCACACCAACTACTTTTTCATGGAAGCAGATAGGCAAGTTAATCCCAGGTTTCACCCCTTCTAAGCGCAAAGAGGTCTCCTGGTCAATTTCCACACTGTTCCCGCTTGTCAGCACAAGCCGTGCACCGTCATGTTTCTGGCCAATCCTGTTTCGTTCACCAGAACCAATAATGACACCATCTGCATTCATCACATTGATGTTTTTATGTAAAATATGCATCGTACGTTCAACCATTTCTTGAGCCAATTCACTGGATAAAAATTGCATTTTCCATCTCCCCTGAAGGTTTTTTCATTCAATGTATCATAGTGTCTTTGAACAATAAACGCAAAGTGTTTAAAAACCAGCCATTGACAAAGACACCCTGAAAAGTGTTTAATCAAATCAAGAACCGACCGACAGTCTAGTTAAAAGAAAGGATGGCTTTATGAGAACCGTTAAACATCCTGAGGAACGTAAAAATGACATATTAAACGCAGCCGAAGCGCTTTTTTCAACCAAAGGCTATCAGAAAACGACGATTATTGACATATTAAAAGCCGTTGGCATTGCAAAAGGCACCTTTTACTACTACTTTGCATCCAAAGAAGAAGTAATGGATGCCATTATTGACAGGATCATCAAAGAAGATATCATCGTGGCAAAGCGTATTGCGGCTGAGCCAGACCTTCCAGTCGTTGACAAACTATTTCGTATCATCATGGCGCAATCACCTCAGCAAGGAAGCCATAAACAGGGTATGATCGATCAGTTCCATCAGCCTTCTAATGCAGAAATGCATCAAAAAAGCTTAATCAAAGCCATTAAAGAACTTTCACCAGTGTTGGCAGATGTTATTCAGCAAGGTGTAGAGGAAGGGACATTCAAAACGAAGTATCCGCAAGAGACGGTTGAATTCCTTCTTGCTTCTGCGCAGGTCATATTTGATGAAGGCCTTTTTCAATGGACAGCCGAAGAAAGTCTACAACACGCTTTAGCTTTTATCGAAATACTCGAATCCTCATTGCATGCAGAAAAGGGAAGCTTCTCCTTCCTGCTCAAGCGTTTATCTGGAGAACTGGATGAAAATAATCAGTGATTGGTCACTTCAATACCAATCCTGCATACATTATAGACTGACGGTCGGTCTAAAAGGAGAGTGATATTCATGTCTTTGTTATCCAAAAGAGGGGCATCCCACTTTATCTACCTCGTTCTCGGACAGATTATTTCCGTTTTCGGATCTTCTCTCATTCGGTTTGTTCTATCTTTACATGTACTGGATATGACGCACCGAGTTGATTTATATGCCTTACTTTTCGCTTTATCCAATATCCCGCTCCTTCTCTCTCCCTTAGCTGGTGCCATTGCTGACCGGTTTAACAGAAGGAACTTAATGATTTTATTTGATGTCCTCACCGGCATGATGATTCTTGCCTTTTATTTTTGGTTATTTTCGGGAAATGATTCACTCTATATGATCGGAGCTGTCATGATACTGCTTGGCGTGATGAGTACGTTCTATGCTCCCGCTGTCATGTCCAGCATTCCACAGCTAGTGAAACAAGAGCAATTAGAACAAGCAAACGGCATCGTCAATGGCGTTCAGGCACTTTCAGGTGTTCTCGCACCTATTATCGGAGGAGTTCTATACGGAATGATTGGAAGCCAATCCATCATCGGTGCAAGTGCCATCGTATTTTTTCTATCAGCCTGCATGCTTTTAAGGTTAAACATTTCCTTCTCCCCTAGTCCGCTGACAGAGTCTATGGGCAATGTGCTCATAAAAGATATGAAACAAGGATTTTCTTATATTGGAAGCCAGCCATTTTTAAAAAGGGCCATGCTGCTTGCCGCAATGTTAAATTTCATCCTTACACCATTTTTTATTGTTGGGGGACCAATCATTTTAAGGTTCACAATGAAGAGCAGTGACATCATGTATGGAATAGGCATGGGCTTGATTGAGTTCGCTGTCATCGCAGGGGCTCTGCTAGTTGGACTTGTAGCGAAGCGATGGCGCATTCCTACTTTATATCGCTGGCTTCTTGTCATCGCAGTCATCTTGCTGCCTGTGGCGTTCTCAACATCCAAAACAGCTCTTCAATTTGGCACTTATCCAGCTTATTTTCTCTTTTTAGCAGGATGCCTTCCAATTGCTATGCTGCTGACTATGATCTCAATCGTTGTGATTTCACATGTTCAAAAGAAAACACCAAATCATCAGTTGGGAAAAGTGATGGCCAATCTGACAATGGTTTCTCAATGTGCTGCTCCGCTTGGTCAAATGATGTATGGATTTTTGTTCAATACGTTTTCAGCCACCGTGTATGTGACGGTGCTCATCGTCAGTACTTTCATGTTTGCACTAGCCTGCTTAACAAAAAATATGCTTCAGCATGAAGGAGAATCAGCCTCATGAGATTAGCGTTTATAAAGAAAGACTTAACCCGTCACCGCCTTATTGCAATCGGCTTAACCATTTGCATCATGATGACTTCATTTCTCGCAGCAAGTGCAGCTCAAATGATCGTACAGCTGAATGGTTCCATTTCTAACCTGCTCCATTCTGCCAAAGCGCCAGACTTTGTCCAAATGCATGACGGCGACCTAAATGAAAAAGACATTGAAGCATTTTCAAGCAAGCAGTCCATGGTAAAAGCCCATCAAATCGTCCCAATGATACCAATTGAACACGCAAACATCAGGTTCGGACATGAGCCTGCCAAAGCAGGTGTGATGGATCATTTATTTGTGAAGCAAAATCGCAACTTTGATTTTCTTTTAAATGAACAAAACGAAAAGCTCACTGTCAATAAAGGAGAAGTGGCTGTCCCAATTTATTTTCAACAAAAGTATCAGCTCAACATAGGTGAAACGTTACTGATTGAGAAAGGAGCTAATCAATTCACCTTTCGCATCAAAGCGTTCTTGCGAGATGCACAAATGAACCCCAGTCTTGTCAGTTCAAAAAGATTTCTTCTTCATAACGAGGATTGGGATGCAATAAATCAAGTGTTTCATCACAAAGAGTACTTAATCGAATTTTTACTACATGATGCCGCTCAGACAGATACCTTTCAAGCAATCTATCAATCATCACAACTGCCACAACAAGGTCCATCTGTCACATTACCTTTACTGCGTATGCTGAATGCATTGACAGATGGAATGGTCATTGCCATTCTCCTGCTTGTTTGCCTGCTGCTCATCAGTATAGCCCTTCTCTCACTCCATCTTGCTATGACGGCTTCAATAGAAGAGGATGAACGTGAAATTGGCATACTGAAGGTGCTTGGGATCCCTTTAACAAGAATCAAGCAATTATACGTTGGTAAGTATGCCGCGCTTGCTTGTGCAGGGTGTATAGCAGGATATGTGTTAACGCTTATATTTGGTGATATGTTTACAACCAATATCCACCGTTACATGGGGAATCAGCCTTCTTTTGCTCATTGGTTAATCCCGCTTTTTGTTTCTATTGCGACGGCAATGATCATCATCTCTTGCAGCTATGCTGTCTTAAGAAAGTTTGGTCAAATATCAGCTGCTCAAGCACTTCAAGGCGTTATCAACCCACTGGGTCAAAAGAAAAGAATACCTATGCACCTCAAGAAAAGCAGGTTCTTACCCGTCAATATTTGGCTTGGTTTAAAAGATCTGATATCACGAAAGAAGCTGTACACAACGATTTCTTGTATTATTGCACTCTGTACATTTTTAATGCTCATGCCTATTCAGCTATGGCATACCTTACAATCACCGGATTTCATCACATACCTTGGCTCTGGTAAAAGTGACCTTCGAATGGATATACGCCAAGGAAATCATCTAGCGAAAAATACAAACGAAATAGAATCAATGATTCGTGAAGATCAGAGCATACAAACAGCAGCCATCTATAAAACTACTTCTCTTCAGGTGAAATCAAAAGAGAACACATTAGAAACGCTCTACTTAGAAACAGGTGAGCTCTCAGCATTTCCCCTCAACTATTTACAAGGACGGCAGCCTTTAAAGAATGAAGAAATTGCCTTATCCGTATTAAATGCAGATTCACTTCAGAAAAAGATAGGAGAAAGAATCACTCTCGTAACTAATGGGCATGAAATCCAAAGAACGGTAACAGGTATTTATCAGGACGTGACCAATGGAGGCAAAACAGCAAAAGCAATATCACAGCCATTTCCTCAAACAGCTCTTTGGCAAACCGTTCAAATCCAACTAAAACCAGGAGTAAATATCGCAGAGAAAAAGACAGTATTTGAAAAGAAGGTATCTCCTGCAAAAGTGACAGATATGAAAGAATACGTTCATCAAACGATCGGTAGCACAGCAGCTATTATAAAAGTTATTGCATTTTTTGCTGCATTAGCTGCCTTTGGAACCGCCAGCTTAATGCTATTCATGTTTCTGCACATGTTAAAGGCGAAAGATTCAAGCCGAAACCACACGCTAAGAACAATTGGATTTTCTATAACAGATATAACAGTACAATATATAACGAGTTTTATCGCTGTTCTTTCTTTTGGCACCTTTATTGGAACAATCGCGGTCAATACCATTGGTCCTGCTTTGATGAGTATAGGAGGAGCAACATTAGGAGCGTCGAGCCTCCAGTGGCTGTCACCGCAATTGGTGTCAGTTGTGTACCCAGTTACACTATTTATTGTCAATTTAGCTTTGACCACCTGGTTATTGAAGACGTTTTTTTCTAGTCAAACGACAAGGCAAACACTTTTATAAGGAGATGTTTCACATGGAACACTTGATTGAAACGCAGCGATTGTCTTTGCATATCAATTCATTAAAAGGACAAAAACAAACCATTCTTAAGGATATTCATTTATCGATAAAGCATGGGGAATTCGTGACCATTATGGGACCTTCTGGATGTGGGAAAACATCATTACTTTATCAGCTTAGCGGCATAGAAACAGCTTCAACAGGAGAGATCGAATATAAAGGCCGATCACTATCAGAAATGACAGACAAACAGTTAACTGCTCTGCGCTTAACAGAGATGGGGTTTGTCTTTCAGCACAGCCACTTATTAAAAAATCTTAATTTATTTGACAACATCATAGCTGCAGCTTATTTAGCAAAGAAAAAGCCAAGACAAGAATTGAATGAACGAGCTCAATATTTAATGCAAAAACTCGATATTGATCATTTGGCAAATAGATATTTGACAGAAGTATCGGGAGGACAGCTTCAAAGAGCCGCTATCTGCCGAGCGCTCATGAATGAACCAGACATACTTTTCGCTGATGAACCAACAGGTGCTCTTAATTCCAGTACAACGAAGGAAGTGATGAATATTTTTTCAAGTATCCACTCTGAAGGAGCAACACTGCTGCTTGTCACACATGACCCCAAGGTGGCTCTTCGTTCTGAAAGAATCATGTTTATGAATGACGGGGAAATTGTAGCCAGTTTACAACTAGGAAGATATGATCACTCAACTGCCGAGAATCGAGAAATGAGATTAAATCAATGGCTGCAAGATTTAGGTTTTTAATTTGAGAACAAACAGGCAGGAAACTGCCTGTTCTATTTTTTTTGGCACTCAAACGAGTAATCCATAGACAAACTATTTGTTTCTAAGATGATTTTGCCGCCAGCTTGTTGACAAGATTCTGTCAGCAGCTCAATTTCTTTGCTATAAAAGTATCTCTTTGACATATAAACAGTCACTAAAACAAGTAACAGAGTCGCGATAATGACTGTGATTTGTCTATTTAAACTTGGAAATCTTTTTTTCATTTCAACATCCTTTCTAAAGGTCTAAGTTTGTGTTTAATACTTACTTTTGGCTACATCTATCAGTTTCTTATCTCATGATCTAGCAACATCATACATGATTTTCTTTCCTAGATCGACCTTCCATTTTCCCTCTGAAATAGCTAAAACTTCTTTATTCCAAATATACGAGTAATATTTTCGTTCATTATCATAAAATCCATATTATATATTCCTTTTTTAGACTTCCAAAAAGAGATTTTATTCATTTGTGCTAACAAGCAATCACCCTTACAATATCGTACATCACATGACCTTAGGTCCCTTTTATTACCTCTTGTCAATCACTTCACAGAAACGATTATATTTTTCCAAAAATTGTGATATCGTTTTTTATGAAACAGGTGAAAGGATCTTAAAGAGGTGAAATTTCCATGGCTATCATTTCTGCTGAACAGGTGGGGAATCGTTTAAATGATTGGAGAATTGCAATTCGCAAGCATGATGTACACAGTGCAAAAGCAATGTATACAGAATTAAAAGAATTACTTCAAAAAATGGAAGAGAATCAGGAGGTCTTGACCTATTACTCATTGCTAGAAGGCAAGTATAAGCTCTTGTTATATGAACGAAGAGGTACAAAACTGAAGGAACAGACAGAACCAGATTGCCCCTCTAAAACAAACGACTTAATTGAATACTATTTTTACCTATACAAAGCCCTTTACGCTTCATATAAAAGAGACTATGCATCAGCCATTGGACTGTTTAAAATTGCCGAGAAAAAACTACAACACATTCCTGATGAAATAGAAGTAGCAGAATTCCATACGAAAATCGCCAACTTATATATGCTGCTTCGTCAAAGCCTGATTTCTCTACACTACATTCAGAATGCTATTGATATTTTCAAAAGTCATGAAGGATATGAGAGAAGACTAGCTGCAGCCTTTGTCATCGCCGCTGCTAATTATATGGACATTGGTGACTTTATAAGAGCAGAAGACTACTACAAAAAAGCATTACACATCGCAGACAGTCTCAACGATCATTTTCTAACATCACAGCTTTATCATAATATCAGCATTTTGTACGCCGAAGCTGGCGAATCAAAAAAATGTATCGATGCCCTAGAAAAGGCTCTTAGTGATGAAGACTATCTCTCTTCGTGTTACTTTCATCACTCCATGTACATGTTAATGAAAGAGCTGCTTTCTATCGATGAAAGGACACAAGCTCTCTATTACTTCGAATTGGTGAACCAAAAACATGAATCAGAGAAATGCCCCATCTATACAGCAAAAATGAATTTGCTTTACCATCTATATTTCACTGAAGATATGGCTCAAAAAGCTCAAGCCTGTTTCGATGAAATCAGCATTCTTAAAAAATTAAAGGATGCTGAAGGAGCCTGTGAATTAAGTGCATTAGCTGCAAAATACTTTGAAGAGCTGGGAGCAATTCATCAAGCCTATCTTTTCTTAAAGGAAGCTGATCGCATGAAACATCCTATCATTGACTGGGGGAATTCTAATGAAAAAAATGAGTTTATTGATTATCGCTTTAACCATCGTTGTTTTAGGACAAACAGGGGCTTTCAATTCATTAAATGATGAAAATCCTGGTACAACAGAACGACCTATCGGAACTTAATATAAACATTGGTCATACAAAGAACCACTCGCCTCATCAAGGCAAGTGGTTCCACATTTATTTTAGTTGCTGATAAGATATGAGGCGGTGTATATGTACCGCAAGATAAGTAAGCTCATCATTAGGAATGACGATACTATGCACCTGTTTAATATAGTCTTTGATCTTAAAAGCAACATCCATCGCTTGAGGATATAAGTGTGCAATTTGTTCAAACAACTCATTTTCTTGATCTGATAATAATTTATCAGCATAAAATCTTTCTACAAAGAATTTCACATGTGTAATGAACCGGCTGTAATGAATATTCTCTTGATCCATTTTCATATTCAATGTATAGCGCACAAGATTGACAATACTCCCGATCATCTTGGCATATTTCATACCATCTTTCGAATCGGATTTTTCACCTAATGCATTAATTAAGTGAAAGGCGATATTAGCAGCTTCTTCTTTTGGTAATTGTATGCCCAATGTGTCATTGACTAACTCAAGTGCGTAATTCCCTACTTCAAATTCTTCCGTATAGTAGTTTTTGATTTCCCAATACACGCGATTCGTAATATTAATATTCTTTTTATGACGTTCCACTGCAAAATTCAAATGATCCATTAAGGTAAAATAAACACCTGAATTTAAAGTTGAGTTTAAACATTTTTCTGCATATTGGACGATGTGCTGAGTTAAATCGATAAACTCCTGAGGCATTGAATCTAACAGTTGAAGAAATTCTTTTGCTCTCATGTTATCAACTGACATAAAGACTTGGTCCGCTTTTTTCTCTTCTATCATTTGACCTGGTTTCTGTCCATAGCCAATTCCTCGGCCGAACAATACCATCTCCTGTTGGTTCTGATCTTCAGCCAGGACCACACTCGAGTTTAAAACTTTTTTGATTTTAAACATCGTCATCACCTGTTTTCATGATTGTGGTGTTCAATCAAGCGATTCACCATTTGTCTCAATGACTTTTTGGTACCAATAAAATGAATCTTTTCGAGATCGTTTTAATGTCCCGTTCCCGTCATCATCTTGATCGACGTGAATGAAGCCATAGCGTTTTGACATTTGTGATGTACCTGCACTAATAATATCAATCGAGCCCCAGCTCGTATATCCAAAGAGATCGACGCCTTCTTCAATCGCTTCTCTCATTTGACGGAAATGCTCTTTAAAATAGTTAATACGATAGTCGTCATGGATAGAGCCATCACTTTCAACTACATCCTTTGCACCCATGCCGTTCTCGACAATGATAAGAGGTTTTTGATAACGATCATACAATTCGATCAAAGAAATTTTCAGACCAATCGGATCAATTTGCCAGCCCCAGTCAGTTGAAGGAAGATAAGGGTTTTTAACCCCGCGAATTGTGTTCCCTTCTGTCTCTTCTAATCCTTCTTGGGCTGACTCCGTTAAAGACATATAGTAGCTGAATGAGATAAAATCTACTGTGTTTTCTTTTAAAATGGTAAGGTCATCTGCTTCCATTTGAATATGAATATCTTTTCTCTCAAGCATGCGCTTGATCAGTGGCGGATACTCGCCAAACACTTGAACATCTGCATAGAAATAGTTTTCTAAGTTTTGTTTCAAAGCTTGTTCCACATCATTCGGGTGGCACGTATGCGGATACGTTGTCAATTTTGTCAGCATACATCCTACCTGGCTGCCTGGGATGATGCGATGGCAATCTGCTGTTACGAGAGCAGATGCGACAAATTGATGATGAAGTGCTTGGTACACCGTTTCTTCCACTTTTCCTTCTGGGCAGCGATCAGGAATAATTCCTGCTGTAATGAAAGAGTGGCGGTGAATACTATCAATTTCATTAAAGGTGAGCCAATATTTCACATCATGTTTATATCGTTCAAAACATACATTGGCGAACTTCACAAAGAGATCAACGACTTTTCTTTCAACCCAGCCATTATATTTCACACTAAGCGCTAAAGGCATTTCATAATGAGAGAGAGTCACGATCGGTTCTATGTTGTGTTTTTTCATTTCTGCAAAGACACGATCATAAAATTGAAGCCCTTTTTCATTCGGTTCCGCTTCTTCTCCAGTAGGGAAGATACGACTCCATGCAATAGAAATCCGAAGTGTTTGAAATCCCATTTCTGCAAAGAGAGCCAAATCCTCTTTATAGTGATGATAGAAATCGACACCTCTGCGTTTTGGATATTTTTTATCGTCTGGATCTTTCATTGCACGATCTATATTTTCAGTGGTAACAGCAAGATGACCTTCATAATCTTCTACACTCAAGTTGGAACGGTACATTGCAATATCTGCAACAGACGGTCCCTTTCCATCTATATTCCAGGCGCCTTCTGCCTGGTTAGCCGCAATGGCGCCGCCCCATAAAAATCCTTTTGGAAAACCTTTGATTTTTGTCATATGATTAGCCTCCTAATTGTGTAACAACCATCAATGTATCTTGACGATTGACCTCTTGTAATGGCTGTACCTTAATATCATATTGATCTGTATTTGTGATTACAGCAAGTGTTATTGGATCATATCCTGCTTCCATGATTTTTTCTAAATCAAATTCAATCAATAAATCTCCTGCTTGAACACGATCTCCTGCCTGCACTTTTGGATGGAAATACTGTCCTTCCAACTGAACAGTGTCAATGCCGATGTGGAATAATACTTCAACCCCTTGGTCCGTTTTCATACCAAGCGCATGGTTTGTTTCGAACAGCAAGGTCACCTCACCATCTACTGGTGCATAAAGTGCTCCTTTTGAAGGTACAATGGCAATTCCGTCCCCCATGACCTTTGAAGAAAAAATATCATCTTTTACTTCAGATAGAGAGATCATTTGACCAATCACAGGGCTTTTGAAAGTTTCTCCTGCTCCAATTTGTTCAGCAAATGCAGCTTGGTCCTTTGTCTTTTCTTCTACTGTTCGATCTTTACCTAATACAAAAGCAGCGATAAATGCGACAATAAATGAAATGACTGCTCCAATGATAGCAAACATCAGATTTCGCGGAAGTTCATCTGATATAAACATCGACATGCTTGCTAATCCAGGGCCAACAAGCACAAAGGCTTGTATACCAACTAAACCAATGAAAATTCCGCCAACAAACGAACCAATCATAACACTTCCAAGGACTCGCTTATTTTGAAGTGTTACACCGTATAACGCCGGCTCTGTGATACCAAAAAAGGCTGAAATCCCTGCCGAAATGGCTGTTGATCTGAGTACCTTGTCTTTTGTTCGAAGTGCCACAGCAAAACACGCTCCACTTTCCGCAATATTATGCGCAAGTGATGCCGGTAAATAAAGTGCTTCTTTCCCAAGGGTTCCCATCGTTGTGACTGCATAAGGGACCATTGCTTTGTGCATGCCTGAAGCAACCATGAATGGGAGGACCGCTGCTAAAATTGCGACAGCTACCCAGCCTACTGTATTAAACATTGCAAGAATAATTGATGAAAAACCTTGTCCTGCTGTAAAACCAATCGGTCCTAATAGAAGCAACGTAACTGGTACAGTAATGACCAATGACATCATTGGAACGAAGAAAATTCGAATTGGTTTTGGTGAAAACCGCGTAAAGAATTTTTCCATTTGAGCGTAAAGCAATACAGAAAGGATTGCCGGAAACACTTGATACGCATAAGCTATATTTTTTACATCGAATGACAGTAATTGTGCACCTTCTGTAAGCATTGCTGTCATGTTCGGCAGAAGGAGCGCACCGACTGGTGATAATGCGACCAGTGGGTTTACTTTTAGTTTATTCGCCGTCGTTACAGCAACTAATAAAGGCAGAAAGTAAAGTGGTGCATCACCTACCATGTTCAGTATTTGATAGGTTTGTCCCTTTGCATCCATCCAGCCTAATAAAGAGAAAAGGAGAAGAAATGATTTTAAAATTCCTCCGCCTGCGATAGCTGGTACAAGAGGCTGGAAGACACCGACAATGAAATCTAACAGGACTGTGCCTGCTTTTCTCTTTTCTTTTGGCTGATTGGATGGCACGTCTTGGCTTGATGAGCTGCTGCCTATTAAACTTGTTACCTTTTGATACACTTCAATGACGTCATTCCCAATCACCACTTGGCATTGTCCTGACATTCTGACAGCTATGACACCTGGTGTTTTTTCTAGTGCTGGTACATCTGCTTTTTTCTGATCAATTAGCGTGAAGCGAAGTCTTGTTGAACAGTGCTCAAGGTGCGCAATGTTTTCTTTGCCGCCTATATGCTGTAAAACGTCTTTGGCAACTTGTGTGTAATCCATTTTTTCTCCCCCTTTTCTCATACATGAGACCTATATTTTGGCAATAAAAAAAGGACCTAAAACGACAAATAAAAGAAATTCATCGTTTTTAGATCCTGCCTGCATGACCAGTCACATGTCTAATTTATTCATATTGGATTTGTTTTTAGTATATATTGATTATATGAAAGCGTCAACATTTATTTTTCTAAAAATTATTAAGGTCTATATACCCAAATTCATTTTCCTTAATTAGTTGAAGCGTTTACCTTCCTCCTTTTTCCACAAATAACTATTTTCATTATAAAAAACCAGATAAATTTATTCATTCATCTGGTTATCAACATCTATTTTTTCTTTTCTTCTGCCTGCTTTTTAAATGCTTCAGATTGTTTTTGATATTCCTGCTTCGAGACTGGTTTAAATTCTACGATGCCGCCTGCTATTTTCAGAGGAAGTTTTATTGATTTTGCACCTCGATTCGTTGAGCCTACGATAATACCAGTTTTGTGCTCTTCGATTTGAGGATAGGTACTGATATCAAACATGATTCCATCAGAAACACCACCCGCTTTATGTTTCGTCTCTTTATAAGGTTCACCACCATCCCCTGGAACTGTTCTCATTAGAAAGGCCCCTGACCATTCAGACTCAATATGCATGTGCTTTACTTGTAGAAATAGTTGGTATGAACCATCCTCCGCAGTATACAGATAACCATAAGCACCTGTTACTTTCTTGATGTAGTCTCTTAAATAATCATAAAATCTAGTTTCTGAGTCATCAATTAACTCATCATATCGATCTTGAATGGCTTTTTGATACGCATTTAATTTTTTTTGATCAACTGCTTTGTATGTGATGCTTTTGTTTTCACCTTGTTTTTTCACAGAAAGATCTTTTCCAGCAACATGTACTTCATACATCACCGGATCTTTTCCTCGCTTCACTTCAAATTCATAACCGTTTTCTATTGCTTTTCCAGTTAATTGATATTTATGTTTAAATAAATTCGGATCAAAATGCATTTCCGGAATTTCTTCTAAAATGGTTTTATTCAAGTGACCGGTTACTTTCCCTTTTCTCTCCGTTACCTTAAACCAATTCACGCCCTCTTTTGTTTTCTGCGCAAAGGCGTAGGATTGATTTAATGCACTCTTTTTTCCGATTGCTTGATAGGCTGACCAGCTGACTGCACCAAGGACTAATACCGTCAGGACAGCCACAAACCAGATTTTCGATTTACTCATACGTACCCCTCCAATATATAATCTGATGAATGATCATCCATATATATGAGTGATTCACCTCTCTGATTAACAAAATCAGGTAAATATCCACTCCCTTTATCGAATTTATTTTCAACAACCCCTTGTATCTGCCACTTCACATCATTTATTATATATCTAAAAGATATATCTTTTAGATAGGTGTGCTGATATGAAAAAATACAATGATACGACGTATGCGATTTTAGGTATTTTAACGACTGATTGTAAGTCGGGGTACGAAGTGAAGCAATTAATTGATAGAAGCCTGCATCATTTTTGGAAAATCAGTTATGGACAAATTTATCCAGCTTTAAAGTTAATAGTCGAGGAAGGCCTTGCGGAAGTTTCACCTGCTGCTGCTTCTAGCCGCTCAGACAAGCGGGAATATCATTTGACTGAAAAAGGACTGGATACGTTAAGAGAGTGGCTGGCGCAGCCGCTTGACCAGTTACCAACAGAGCGTAATGAGGTGTTATTAAAGTTATTCTTCGGTCAATATCTTTCGTTTGAGAAAAAATTGGTGCTTTTACAGGATTATGAGAGGCAGCTCCGTATTCGTTATGAGACATATGTTGCGATTGAACAAAACATTCAAGAGCTTTATCCAGATGAAGCGGATGCGAAGTATTGGCTGTTTACTTTAGATTATGGAAAAAGAGTGGCTCAAGCAGGAATTGATTGGTGCGTGGACACATTCCATTCGATGAAGAAGGAAGGGTAAATGAATGAAAAAAGACATACGTGCGGGCAGATTTACAACGGACAATTCTGATTCGATTGTTGTGTTCATCATCGGAATGAGGATCAACAAACGCTGGGCCATTCATCAATGGCTGCCTGTGTTCATAGCGATGCCTGGCATGATCAAGGAACTGTATACCCATCAAGATGAGCTTGGCTTTCTTGGGACAGAGAATTACTTTGGATTACGCACGACAGCGATGATTCAATATTGGAAATCAACAGATGACCTCCTTGCCTATGCCAAGATGGAGAAGCATTTGGCTGCTTGGAAAGAATTTAACCAAAGAACACGAAATAATGATGCCGTCGGAATTTATCATGAAACGTACCAAATTCAAGCCGGCTCGTATGAATCCATCTACGTGAACATGCCTTCCTACGGACTGAGCCAAGCAAAATCCCCTATTTCAATAAGTAAAGGTCAACAAACAGCGAAGGACCGTCTGAATACAACAAATTCCTAGAGAGCGACTCTCTAGGAATTTCTTTTTGTAACGGTCACAAAATGCTTTAATATGCGGGCTGTTAATCCCCATATGGTGTAGTTTTCGTAATCATAAAACCATTCCTCAATCGAACGGCTTCCCCAGCTGTATTTTTCACCATTCATGATTTTTTCATAAGGGAAGTCCTCTCCTGGTGTTGGCTGAACGGATACATGATGTAAGTACGGCTCATATTGGCTGAGCCATGATAGAGGCACGGTAAAAGTCTCCTCTACTTCTTCTTGATTAAAGGAGTGTTTCACTTTTTGCTCATCAATGATACCGACATATGGGTATACCACAAAAGATGGAGAAGCGATATAAGGACTGAGCTGTCCAAGGATCTCGACCGATTCTGGCGGAATGCCCAGCTCTTCATGTGTTTCTCGCAGTGCAGCTTCCTGTGCAGTTTCGCTGCCGTCAAGCTTGCCCCCAGGAAAGCTAATATCCCCCGGCTGTTTTCTCATGGTCAACGATCGGACCTCAAATAATATATGCCAATCTCCATTTACTTGCACCAAAGGGATAAGGACTGCTGCTTTGAACGCTGTCTCTTCTCCAATGAACAACGGTTGTGATTGATGTAAGTCATTTTTTAATTGATCAATGAACACGGACATCACCTGTTTTCTGTTTCTCTTTTCTTTAGCGTATCATGGTTCACCTTTTCAATAAAGATGATCTTTCTGACAATTATTTTTATCATTTTGACAACTTTACTTGTCAAAATGAATATAATGCTTTACAATTAAGGAAAGATTTCAACCAAAATTGAGGTGACAGAATGAAAAATCGGTTAAAAGAGCTTCGTGCGCGAGATGGTTTAAACCAAACTGAGCTTGCAAAGCGTGCAAAGGTCTCTCGTCAAACCATTAGCTTAATGGAACGAGATGAGTTAATGCCGTCTCTATTGCTCGCTGTTAAACTTTCACGAATTTTTCAGGAACCCATTGAACGTATTTTTCTATTCGAGGAGGATGAACTCTCATGAAAACTGTATACAAAATGCTCTTAGGTGCTCTTCTTGGCTTTCTCGGCGCTTACTGTCTGCTGGCAGCCGAATTTGAAATGACACTTCTTGATGTTGCATTTGAAGCCACTCTTGTCATCAGTGGATTGACGATTTTATTGATTATTTATTGTTTTTCAGGGATTTCACGTATGAAAAAAAGAGTATCTCTTTCGGTTTCTGGAGATGAAGAGGATGAACTGGAGGCAAAACAATATCGGACCTTTACTGATTTGACTTTAGCCAATACGGTAAGTACCATTTTTTCCATTGTTGCCATCGGTATCGCGATCGTCACCGAGCAGCCCATTTGGTTGATTCTCGTCAATGCTGCTTTATTTATTGTCTCCATTATCAGTTCATATATAGCGATATCTGTTCTAAAGCTTGTCTACCCTAATCGCAACCTGCCAAGTCCATCTGACAAAGATTATAGTAAAAAGCTGCTCGCTATTTCAGACGAAGGCGAAAAGCATGTGATGCTTGGCGGACTGTTTCACACGTATCAAATGATGAATGTTCTATTGACCGGCGCCATGTTTATTTTGATTGTGTATTCCCTTGGAGCCAATCACTCTCAGCTTTTCTCAATCATGGTCATTGGGGTTGTTTTGATCATTTTGAATGCAAATTATGTGCTAAAGATTAGAAATCGTTAAATGAACAAAAGCACAGCCTCATGCAAAGGCTGTGCTTTTTCCGTTCATTATGACGTGCGGCGTTTCTTTCGTGCATAAATCAATAGTAAGAAACCAAACCAGACCGGCGTTAATAAGAGCGCGGGGCGTGTTGCATCTGCAAACAGCATGATCACTAGAATCGCAGCGAAGAGAACCAAAACACATATATTCACAAAAGGTGTGAACGGTGCTTTAAAGGTAGATGCTGTATGCAGTTCAGGCTTTGTTTTTTTATATTTCAAATGACAAATTAAAATAATACTCCATACCCAAATGAAACAAATGGCACTGATCGTGGTAACAATACCAAAAGCTTGCTCGGGAATCAGCTTGCTTAAAAGAGCTCCAACCGATACCACAATCGTCGAAACGAATAGCGCATTACTTGGGACAGCATGCTTGTTCAAACGTCCAAAGGAAGCTGGACCCTGCTTTTGATGACTGAGATTATACAGAATGCGGCTTGTCGAGAACATACCGCTATTACAAGCTGATGCCGCAGATGTCAGGACGACAAAGTTGATGAGCCCTGCTGCTACTGGTATCCCAATGAGTCCAAAGGTTTTCACAAAAGGACTTTCTGATGCGCTGAGTTCAGTCCATGGGTTGATACATAGTAAGACAAAGATCGCTCCCACATAGAAAAATAGAATTCTTAATGGAATCTTATTAATCGCAGAAGGGATGTTTTTTTGCGGATTGGCTGTTTCTGCTGCGGACACACCGACCAGTTCAACTCCCACATACGCAAAAATCACCATCTGGAATGACAATAAGAAACCTGTGACACCATTCGGGAATAACCCGCCATGAGACCATAAATTCGTTACTGTCACCGGTCCGGCATCTGTTTGAAAACCAATGATTAAAAGAACAATTCCAACCCCGATCAATAATAGAATTGTAATCACTTTAATGAGTGCAAACCAAAATTCCATTTCTCCGAAAAGCTTTACCGTTAATAGATTCAATCCTAGTAAAATCAATAAACAAATGATGGCAGGAATCCACTGCGGGATGTCAAACCAATACTGCACGTACACACCGACCGCAATGACATCCGCCATCGCTGTCATAATCCAGCAAAACCAATAGGTCCACCCTGTCACAAAGGAAGCCCACGGGCCGAGATAGTCCTCTGCAATATCGGTTAATGACTGATAGCCTGCCTTCGATAAAAGCAATTCTCCGAGTGCCCTCATGACAAAAAAGATGGCCATCCCGACAATTAAATAAGCAAAAATAATTGAAGGACCTGCCAATTGAATAGCTTTTCCAGATCCTAAAAACAGTCCTGTTCCAATGGTTCCGCCAATGGCAATCAATTGCACATGACGGTTTGATAAATCACGTTTTAATTCTTGTTGTGCCAATGCTAACACCCTCCTACGACACGATCTTATCCTGAAATAATGAACCCTTTAAAAAAGTCCATAAAAAAAGAGATTGGATGCGCTCCAATCTCACGGTCATAAAAGAATTGCAAAATAGAGAAAAGTCATACACGGCATCATCCATGCACCACAAATACAATATTTCGTACTCTTCTGTCCTTTTGCCTGAGATTGTGAACCCTTCGGCGCCGCACACACATGCGGTCTCTCCAGAAGCTGCTCCTGCTATAGTGTGACCCACAGCATTCATAGCCTTCGTTATTTAATTAAAATGTTGCTATTTCTGAATAATTTTATATTTTACGCCTCATTCAGAAAGCTGTCAATGGTAATCTTTTATGATTTACGGCGGTACGCATATGTCTTCACTTCATCAATCCCCCCTGATTCATGTATAATAAATCAAAAGATGTTCGGCTCGTTTGATGGAGAAATCCCTCTTGATCATGAACAAAGTTAAGCAATCCATGGAAGTTGGTGAAGATAAATGAAAAAAATGAACAAACAGCGTGTTACATTACAGGAAGTCGCCAAGCATGCCGGTGTCTCGACTTCAACGGCATCACTCGTTGTTCGAAATAATCCTAGAATCTCTGAAGCCACACGAAACAAAGTACTGCAATCCATGGAGGACTTAGGATACGTATACGACCGCGTTGCTGCTAACATGCGGTCAAAAAGCTCAAATATCGTTGGTGTGATTGTGACGGATATTTCTAACACCTTTATTTCGGAGTTTTTAATTGGCGTACAGACCACACTTGAATCGCTGGGCTATACTGTTTTACTTGGTACAACCTTTGACAGTGTCGATAAACAGGAGCGGCTCATTTCCACCATGGTAGAGCACCGAGTGGGCGGGATTATTTTAAACCCAGCTTCGAAAAGCTCTGCTCGAACGGTCAAACAATTAAATCAAATTCGCACCCCAAAAGTACTGGCAAATCGTGAATTATCAGACGTGCAATGTGACTATGTCGGCGTTGATTATGAACAAGGTACTTGGATGGCGGTTCATCATCTTCTTCAAAAAGGGCATCGCCGCATCGCTTTTTTAGGCGGCATCAAGACTTCTTCGACTTGGATTGAGCGGATGAAAGGTTTCAAAAGAGCTCATGACGAAGAAAATGTGACGATTGATGATTCTCTTATTATTGATATAGAACCTACTCGTGAAGGCGGGAAAGAAGCACTTGCCCAAGTGATGGATCAGCCTGAGCCCCCTACTGCTATTTTTTGTTTTAGTGACTTATTCGCTTTTGGGGTCATTCAAGCCCTGTCAGCACGGGGCATCAAGCCTGGTGAAGATATCGATGTCGTTGGATTCGATAATGTTCCTGAAGCAGAAATGTATCATCCGCCGCTCACCACTGTTTCCTCCTTCCCACGATCCATCGGGGTAAAAGCAGCGAACCTTTTATATCATAAAATGAACGAACAGGATGAAGAGCTGCAGCGATTGATTTTAAAGCCTCAACTTCATATTAGAGAAACCTCTCCATCATGATGAAAAAGAGAATTGTGTGCAGCAATTCTCTTTTTTTATTGATCAAGTCAACTATTTCTTTGTTTCATTTTTCTTTTTTTAAATCACAAAGTCATAAACTTGACACATTTAAAATGCAGGAGTATATTTATCTCGTTGCTTCTTTTAGTATATCGTTATACCTATTTCGTCATATCATCATTTCTATCAAAAAACAGTTAAAAGTGGTTTTTTATGATTCTGATCAAATCATGAAGTTTCACTTCCTAATCAAGGCTGTTATTATTTTTTGCATTTTAGTAGAACGATGTACTTGATTGAAGAACAGATGAATATTCATTATTTTTTCATCAATCACATAAGGGGTGTTGTGATGGGCTTCATATTATTCATTTTGAAGGAAACAATAACAAAGGGTACACAAAGAATTTGACCTTAAATGGGGTTTCAAATATAGGAGTGGGAACATGAAAAATCCTTATATAAAATCGTCACTTGGCATGTATTTAAACTACTTCATGCTTGGCATGATCAATATTATTGTAGCTTCCAACATGGACAGCTTATCTGAACGCTACCATGTGGATATTCCGAAAATCAGCTTGCTTGTATCGGCGATCGGAATTGGTAAACTCATTGCGCTTTTTTTCTCAGGCCGGTTAGCCGACAGCTGGGGACGTAAGCCTGTCATTATTACAGGAAATTTTCTTTACTTATTATTCTTAATTGGTATTCCAACGACAACAAGTTATACACTGGCATTTATCTTTGCGATTTCAGCAGGTATTGCCAACTCACTGCTTGATTCAGGAACCTATCCTGCTTTGTCAGAGTCATTTCCGAAAAAAGCAAGTTCGGCTTCTGTTTTAGTAAAAGCGTCTGTATCCATTGGGGCGACTGTTCTTCCATTTATCTTGGCGTTCCTAGTGGCACATGACATCTTCTGGGGCTGGGCGTTCTTTGGACTAGGGCTTCTTTATTTACTTGTAGGGATTTACTTAATCTTTATGCCATTCCCGAACCATAAGCAAGTTTCTTCACAAGACGCTCTTCCAGTACAGGACCAGCTGAAAGAAGAACCAAAAATGCTTGGCGAAGGTTTAGCTGTTGTACTGATGGGATTCACATCGACTGCATTGTTTGTCGTATGGCAGACATGGCTTCCGCAGCTCGGGTTAAAATTAATCGGACTTGGCACAGAACAAGCTACACAGCTTCTATCTTATTTTAGTATTGGTGCACTGGTATCTGTTCTATTGCTTTCGATCGTCTTAGATAAATTCATTTCACCGATTATGGTGGCGATCATTTATCCAATTGGAGCGTTCCTTGCGATGCTTGCACTATTCCAAGTTGAAACTTACAGCATTGTCATTGTCAGCACCTTCTTCTTAGGACTATTTACAGCGGGAATCTTCCAGCTGGCGATGAGTATTATGATGAAATTGTTCCCGACAAACAAAGCAACGGCTTCATCCTATGTAAACATTGCGGCAAGCTCAGCGTTTATACTCGTGCCGCTCATTACAAGTGGATTGGTCAGTACGTACGATATTAAAATGACGTTATTTTTCGATATGATCATCGCAGTTATTAGCATATTACTAGCGGTCTTTGTTCTTGGACGCATGAAAAAATTATTTAGATAATTAAAGGAGATGTCAATCATGACAAACATACATGAACGTAATATTGATGGGAAAACAAAATTAGTTGGTCTACTTGCTACACCAATCGGGCACAGCCTTTCACCACGTATGCATAACCTTGGCTATACACTAACAGGTATCAACTATGCTTACCTTGCATTTGAAGTAGGGAATGATGAACTAGAAGCAGCCGTAAATGGTATGAAAGCAATGGGTGCAGCTGGATTTAACGTCTCTATGCCGAACAAAATGAAAGTACTAGATTACTTAGACGAACTAGATGATTCTGCAAGATATACACGTGCTAGTAACACTGTAGTGAACAAGGATGGTAAGCTCATCGGCTACAACACAGATGGTCTTGGATATGTAAGAAACTTGATTGAACATGGTGTTGAATTAGCTGGTAAGAAGGTCACTCTCGTTGGCTCTGGCGGTGCTGCGACTCCGATTGCGATTCAGCTTGCACAGTCCGGCATTCGTGAAATTAGTATTTTTGCTCGTAATGATCAATACTTTGTTCAAGCAGAAGAAAATGTAAATTACATCAACAACGAAATGAAATCATTCGGTGTCAAAGCAAACATTTTCCCACTTGAAGACAAAGACGCGTTCCGCCGTGAAGTAGCAGAAAGTGCGATCCTGGCAAATGGGACAAGCCTTGGCATGAAACCACTGGATCAACTCAGCATTATCGATGATACACTTGATGTACTTCGTGAAGATTTGATCGTGACAGATGTCGTATACAACCCGCAAAAAACAAAGCTTCTTGCGCAAGCACAGGAAGCTGGCGCCAAAACCATTAACGGTCTTGGAATGATGCTATGGCAAGGTGCACTTGCTTATAAACTCTTTACTGGTGAAGATATGCCAGTTGATCAAGTAAAACAAATTCTTTTTGAAAATGACCGTTTCTAAAACATAAATAGACAAAGGGCTAAAATGATATCATTTTAGCCCTTTGTTTTCAGCTCTACACGCTGAGACGACTTCCTGCGGAAGTCGTCTTTTTTTTAATCATGTATCATGATTTGACGGTATCGATACAGGATATACAGTGCGCCGATAATGGCCGCAACAGCCACCACTGCATCGAACATAAAGATTTGTAAAATGGACGCGTGGCTCTGAATTAAACCTGTTACGACCGGGATGACGATAGCCGACACGCCGCCCGCTGTAGAGATAATCCCTGTCATCGTCCCTTTGTTTTTCCAGAAGAATTCAGCCATCACAGTTAACGTCAGCTGAAAAACTCCTGCCGTTGAAAATCCCAATACAAACGCATTGACGGTTCCTATGACTGGGGATTTCACGACCAAGAGCACACAAATGGAAACAAGTGTAATGATTGGGTAGATCAGCAGTACAGTGACCGGACGGACAAAGCGGCGCAAAAGAAACGCGAGCATCACGACAGACAGCAGCCCGCCCATGCTATAGTAACTGAGCAGTTTTACAGCACTGCCCGATGCCATCCCCAAGATGGCCTCACCGTACGTAGGAAGCCAAATTTGCGGCAGCGCATACAGTCCATTTGACGTAAAGCTGATCAAAATGAGTGCGATCCCTTCCCTCCAAAATGTAGGCTCTGTCGAGAAGCGCGGAAGTCCGTCATACTCCGTTACCTGGACTTGCTCCACCTTACGATGATTCGGAAATGGCAAGGTCCACAGCATCAAGACATTCACAAGATAGATCAGAGCAGGGACAAAAAATGAAATTCCATAAAACAAATCATGCTCTGCTAAAAAGAAAATCGCCAGTGGCAAAATGGTTGCCCCAATGGAGATAAAGGCCTTCACCATCACATTCGCAGATCCCGAGTTTTGCGGAAAAGCCTCCATTAACGCAGGATATGTTCCTGCATCCATTGCCGAATTCGCGACGCCTGCCAAAATCGCAAATGCAAACGCGATTTGATAATTCGGAGACAATGGGATTCCGATGAGGAACACCGCCATCAGCACACCAGAAACCAAAATGACCGGCTTACGCCCAAAACGATCTGACAGTATACCTGATAAACCATACGTGAGCACCCTGCCAATGCCAAGCGCCGAAATCATATAACTAATTCCCGCACTATTGGT
Organism: Bacillus sp. FSL M8-0350; assembly: GCF_038593345.1. Classification (NCBI taxonomy): domain Bacteria; kingdom Bacillati; phylum Bacillota; class Bacilli; order Caryophanales; family Bacillaceae; genus Bacillus; species Bacillus sp. FSL M8-0350. The sequence continues at coordinate 3,741,009 of NZ_CP151985.1, forward strand.
ATCTAACTGTTTGATTAAAAATGGCATATTTGAAGCCAAAATAATATTGACCATACCTAATAAAAAATAATTAATATACAGACTAGAAGCCGTTCTCACATACGGATTCCTCATCCTGACACACCCCTCAACACCATCGCAATGAAGTGACAAATAATGGTTACGCTTACAAGATCTCATATGTGAGGAAGAACAGCTTTTCAGCCTTCACGTTCATACATCTCATCATGTCATGCAGCTCACAGCTTACACGCCCTTCATGTATCAAGCATTTCTTCAATTTTTCACTGCTCTTATTTTATACGAATGCGAAAGGTAAAGATAGTGAATTGCTTAAATTTGAAGGGAATTCATCGATCAAGCGTATGACACCATCGATAGAAAAAAGGAGTGGTTCATTCCACTCCTTAAATGATGTCTCAATTCTGTTCATCGCAGCCCCCAAATACTTAGCTCATAAAAATATTCCGTTCTCTCGATGCGTAATCCAAAACGGAAATATTCTTCCAAAAATAAAATCCCCATACCCACTTGAAAATTTTGTTTGCTCAAGAAGGTGATTTAAATGAATAAAGACTTCATACACATTCACTTTAAGTGCTTCAATTTCATGCTCTCGATAGTATTCTCCATGTATTTAGATTTTATGTTCTCTCGATTGAAGGAAAGCAAATACCTTCTGACAAACAGTACTCAGCGATTTTATAAAATCCATATACCACTATTCGAATTCTATAGAAATTAAACAACCAGTCCTCGAAAGAGTTTCGACAACTGGCTGTTTCATACGGTGTTTTGATCCCAGTCTCTCAAAACCGGGGATCAGTCCCGAATATGGTGATTGTTTAAAATATTACGGGATCATTTTGAAAATACTATGAATGGCTTTGTATTCGCTCCCGTATTTTCTGGGTATGATCTTGATTTAAAATCATTGCCAATTCGGCCTCATTTAGAACAGATCCCCATCTAAAGATAATTTCACTATTCAAACCATACTTCAAAAAAAGCGCTTGATAATCTATTTCATCACTATTCTTATCCAATCCTGAGTAAAACAAATCTTTTATAGATTCCTCTGAGAGCATAGAATCCCTTCTACTGGCAATCATGAAACTAGATTGATACTGATCCATAATTCGCAATGCTTTATCTAAATCATGTTGAGGAACCTTGGCCATACTGACATAAAACGGTTTTTCATGTTCATCTAAAAGTAATTCTGGCCCCTTTTCAAAACCTGAAGTATTTATGTCTGAATCAATAGATTTCCATACTTTTCGGAATCTCTCTATTCGCGAATGTACATCACTTACTTTCTTACTCAGAAAGATATAAAAATGGTAATTAGTCAATTGATCGCTAAAAATTTCGATTAGTTCATTTTGACAATAACTTTGAAAAGTTTTAATTCCACCATTATCTAAAAAGTAATATCCATTAATACTATATACACTTAACTGTTTAAGTTCATTTATTTTTTGATCTAACCACTTATAGTAGTTTGTCACTTCTTGTTCAAATTCAAGTTCTAATTTCATTAGGCATCTTTTGATCAGTAATTAAAATTGCTCGAATTGAACAACTTCTTTTTCTTTTTGTAAAAACTCCTCAAAAAGAGAGACTAACCTATTTATATTCTCTTCTTTTGAATACAGTAACGGATTATAGCCATCTGAAGAAGGCATATAATGAATAAACGGTTCCATATCCTCAGGATAGCCAAAATCTGCGTATACTTCAGAAAGCTCATCCAACAACTCTTCAGGTGAATTCTTATTTTTTTCTTTTAAGTGAGACGTTATACCATATCTCCATTTCCTTTTTTCAACGTCCCATTGACTGGATTCTTCTTCTACCAAATCATTATATAATTCTACCAAAACCATTTGAAGTTTTCTATAATCCTCATCTGGGTCGCCATCTCCCCAAGCTAATTCTAGGATTAAAGAATTTTCACATTCAGTATGATTAGATAAATATTCCACAGCATACTTGCTTATTTCTTTGTATGAAATCAAATCTAGCCTAATTCCTACATATATAGTTTTCCAATTAACTTTTATTTTGTGATGTTTTAAATGCTCTAATGAAAAATTCATAATTTAATACACCTTTTGTGATTTGACAAACTCTATTGTCTCCTCCAAGCTTTACCCATTAACATTACACATTATGATTTTATTAATTGATTTTAAAGGTTTTCATCTCTCCCCCTCAACTTCCTGTGTTTCTGGTAAATGTCAAGGGTTTCATATACTTTATCTTATATACTCATCTACTTCTTCTATTGTTGAAATATCTTGCATAAAAAATACTTATTTCTTCTGGTAGTATTATTGCTAAATCATCAATTTGATCTTCCTTAAATTCAATGAATACCTCATATAAGTAATCACCTTCGTATTAAAGGTTTACTCAGTTAGGTTTAATTTTCACAAATTTAAAGTAGTCTTTACCTTGTCCAAAAGTAAATAAACTTGTGCCTTCTGTTCTGGAGTTTCAGCAACATACTCCATACAAATCTCTTCTAAGCAACTATAGAAATCTAGATTATCCATCACAATTTCATGATAAGATGCTGTGTCCATAAATATCATTACTCCATTATTAAATTCAACATCCTCTGAATGCTCTGGAAGTTCATATCCCATCATATGATCTTGCCAAGGTTCTCTGTGGGACAAACACTCTAACACCTCAACTAAATCATTCTTCAAAAAAGAAAAAAAGTCTTGAACAATCGGCTGCATTTTTTTTAACATCAAGATCCTCCTAATTACTATATTTCTTCCATTCTAATACTGGGTACAAGCTTTCAATTTCCCCTGTTTTTGGATTTTTCCACCCTTCAAATTTTATACCATTTGATGTACCTTGTATTACATGTTGACCGCCTCTAGTTACATACTCAGTACCATTTTCCATTGCCTCTTGGCCATATTTATAAATTTGCTCATCAGTAAATACATTATCATCATAAACAGTCTTCTTATGAGTAGATGCTTTAAATTCTTTTGTATACATACCACGTTCTTGTTTTGCTATTTTATAGTACACATCTTTTATTCCATGTACCGAAGGATGGCTTTCTTTTCTCTCCAATTTATAGGGAATTTCCTTTTCATTTAAATAATTAAAAAATTCCTTTTCATTATGACCACCACTTACACCTGTCTTACTAACACCTTCTGGCCGTATTAGATGATTTTTGCTATTGTCAGAATACTTATGTTTAAATCCACCTTTACCAGCACTATCCTTCACCCCCATCTTCCCATGAAACCCTTTCACCCCGATCGGCAAAAGCATCCCCAGTGCCGCGTTCATACTCGCTTCCTGCTGTTCTTTGGAGATCTTATTTCCAAACATGTCTCGGCCTGTAATCGCTTCGCTGAAGCCGTTGGTGGCGGTGAGGCCATATAGTCCTTTTTGCGATGTTTTTAAGGCGTCAAAGGATTTTTGTGATGTCTTGTAGATATCGACTGCCCTGACTGCAGCTGATGTGGCTTGGGTGGTTTTATAGACAGCTTTTCCGCCTTTGAAAATGCGGCCTGCCCAGCCGACGATTGGGATGTAGCCTGCGGCTGCCATGCCGCCTGCCGCGACTCGCTGGCCTGCGGTGAGTTCCTCGCCTGTGATTGGATCAACGCCTGTTGCGGCACGTTTTGCATCGTTCACGCCGGTCAGTTCATTCACGATGTTTCCACCATAATCGAGGGCTTTTTCATACCAAGGGCGGTTGGCGAGGGCTTCTTGTTCCTTCGCAATCTTTCGGGCTTCTTCTTGTTCTTTTTTGATTTTCAGATATTCAGAAGTTTGCTTCTCAATATCGCTTTTTGCCTTGTAGATGTCGCTATTTTGATACGCTTTCTTATCAAAATTCATAGGTGAAATCGCTTTTCCGTCATTTGTCGCATTCATCATTTCAGCATACAATGCCATTGTAGCTTGCTGTTCCGTCTCTGACAAAGCATATTCATCTTTTAAATTTTGATCAAGCTCTCTTAGTTCTTTGACCGTCTTTTTTCGTTCATCTTCCGCATCTTCTATTTTTTCATCAAAGGTTTGGCTATCAAATACTTCTAGGGAAATGAGGTCATCAATGTCTTGAAAAATCGTTTTGAGTGCCTTTTTTTGATCCTTCACAATGCTTTTAGCATTCTTGATGCCCATATGTACTGCGTTGTCTAAAAAGTGTTCTTCTACAAAGGTATCGCCGCCAAAGCTCGTATCATCCAGTGTTCCAGAAACACCTTCATGAAAGGCTTTTTGCTTATCAATGAAGCTGATAAACATGTCTACATTTCCAGCGAGCTCTTTATAGAAACTTTTAATATTATCGGCTCCTTTCCCAGTGAAATCATCACCGAGGTTGGCAACACCTTGTAATGCCTTTTTTAAATCTACCATTTGTTCGCGGAGTTCCTGGTAGTGTTTTGCCCTTGTGTCCATGGCACTGGTTAGTGCTTTTGCATCAAGTATCTTGCCCAGAAGAAGTCACTCCCTCCATTATTGATCATAAAGTCTATTTTACCGTGACCTTCAAAACGGAAAAATAGGCTAAATGACATAAAAAATGGAATAGACTTTCTATCTCAACAAAGTCAGGAAATAGAAATAGGCTAGACAATACATTTTGCTCTGTCTAGCCTTACCTTCGTCCTATTTATAATTATTGATTGGTCCTTTATTCCAAACTATGTGATAGAACCTATTAAAACATTAATCCCTGTTCAACCTCTTCAGTGATATGAGATAATGCCAACTAAATCGAAAGGAGAATCAATGTGTATAAAGGAATCATTTCTGCAATTATGGTGATATTCGGCTTTTGGATTTTTCTACAATTATCCTTGAACATCAATGTCTTTCAAAACTCAATGAACTATTTTATTGTTATTATCCTCTTCTTCCTTTGTATTCAGGCGTTATTGAAGCGTAGGCAATAAAAAATCACTCAGGTACATACACTTTTTTCAAAGGTAATAAAGATCTTGTCTCAGTTGGCATATGCTCATACCAATGTACAATAAGGTCTACGAGTTCTTCTAAATCTACTAGATGAACTTCATTATGCTTCGCAACAGCTTTGGCATTAGAAGTGAATCCACCAGTAGAAACAAATAAACTGTTTGCATTCATAGGATTAGCCCCTAATAATTGTTGTACTTCTGGGGAACTGGCTGAGTTTTGTCGATGCTTAACTTGTACTTTTATAATAGGTTTTTCAAATCCAAATGCATCTTTATAAGCTAATACATCAACACCACCATCAGGTCCTTTTGGGCTTACGCGAACATTGTATGACATGGCTTGCAGTAAGCCCCCGACTAGATCTTGCATCTGCCACGGATCCAGTTTATCTACCTTATCTGCAATCATAACAGTTGCTTTGCCGACTAAATCTTCAATAATTTCATCTTCTTCTGTTTCATCTTCGTATGCTGCAATAGAAGTAGGGTTCTTGAGTAAATGTTCAATCTCTTGCCCCCAATCATCTACACGAAAAACAGTTGATATAGAACCGAGGCTGTTCTTAGCTGGTTGACTGAGAGAATCTCGTTTAACGGCGATTGGCTCCCAATTCACCTTAATGTGATTTGGATACATTTTATCTCCAGCTGCTTCATCAAAAAAATGCGGAGCAGTCACAGTACCTACTCGATATTCACGACTTTCTTTTAAATATGTAATGATTCGATCTCCTTTTTTAATTTCTCTACTGAACCTCCATATCTGACTAACCCAGCTTCTCCTTGTAAAAGGTTTGTTCTCGGCGAATATGACATCAGCTCGAGCGTTCATCTCTTGCTTTGTTTGATATTGTTTTGGATTACCTAATTTCGACCACCCGATAGATGCGATACCTTTCTTTTCCCAAATTGAAATTAAATCATTTTGGTCACCTGCACGAACCATCCACCATTTCGTCATTAACGCTCTCTCCTATTCCATCCCATAAATATTCTTACTAAATTATAAGACTTATTTATTGTGAACAAAAGGATATACTCACCATTTTTGTCGAAAGAAAGAGAAAAACCCGAACAAGCATATACCACGCTCATCCGGGCTTCTATTTTCCTTTATTACACTTCTTCACCGTTCGTTGCGATGACGTTTTGATACCAAGTAAACGAATCTTTTTTAAGGCGCTTCATTGAGCCGTTTCCTTCGTTGTCACGGTCAACGTAGATCATGCCGTAGCGTTTTTTCATTTCACCTGTTGTGAATGACACGATATCAATGATGCCCCAAGGTGTGTAGCCAATAAGGTCCACACCGTCGTATTCAATGGCTTTTTTCAGTGCTTCGATATGAGAAGCGAGATATTGAATTCTTTCTGGATCGTGAATAGAACCGTCTTCTTCCACTTGATCTATTGCACCAAATCCATTCTCTACGATGAACAGCGGGATTTGATAACGATCGTAAAAACGATTCAATGTATACCTTAAGCCTGTCGGGTCAATGGACCAGCCCCAGTCACTTGATTTGATATAAGGGTTATCTACACCATGCGGCAGGGCTCCGTTGACAATGTCTCCGTTGTGATCAGACACCGTATCACTTTTAACCGTTGTCGACATGTAGTAGCTAAAGCCTAGATAATCCACTTTCCCTTTTCTTAAGCTTTCTTCATCGCCTTCTTCAAATGGAATATGATAGCCTTCGCGTTCGAATTCCTTTAGCGCATAGCTCGGATAGTAGCCGCGAACCTGTACATCTGGGAAGAAATAGCGCTGTCTCATATACTCCTCTGCAAGCATGACATCCTCTGGATTTGAGGAATACGGATAGATTGGCACGTGAGAAACCATTGCTCCAATTTGGAAAGCAGGATTGATCTCTTTTCCTTTGGCTACTGCCCATGCACTTGCAAGTAATTCATGGTGTCCTGCTTGATACATGACTTCTTTGGCATTTTCGCCTTCTTTGACTGATACCCCTGAATTTGTCCAAAGGAATAGTGGGTTGTTGACATCCATTTTGTTATTGATTTCATTAAATGTCATCCAGTATGTGACCTTGTCCTTGTATCGATTGAAACATACTTCTGCGAATTTTGCGAAATACTCAGCGACTTTTCGGCTGCGAAACCCGCCGTACTCTCTTGCTAAATGGAGCGGCATCTCAAAGTGAGACAGCGTAATCACAGGCTCGATGCCATGCTTGAGCAGTTCATCAAATACATCATCATAGAATTGTAAGCCTGCTTCATTCGGTTCCGCTTCATCTCCCTTAGGGAAAATCCGGCTCCAGCCGATCGATGTACGTAAGCATTTCAAACCCATTTCGGCAAACAACGCGATATCTTCCTTATAACGATGGTAGAAATCAATCGCTTCATGGTTCGGATAAAATTTATCTTCTTCTATCGTTTCAGTTATTTGTCTCGGTACTCCATGAGCACCTGCTGTCATCACATCTACAACACTTGGGCCTTTTCCTGCTTCATTCCATCCACCTTCAAATTGATGTGCAGCTAATGCTCCGCCCCATAGAAAATCTTTTGGTAATGTCATTATTCATTCCTCCTATTTCACAATTGTGATCATGACGTCTGTTGACTGGCATGTCGATTGTTCTTCTACAATCACATCTTCGTACGCTTGTGTATTGGTGATGATGACGGGTGTGATTGTTTTTAATCCCTTGCTTTCAATGGCTTCTTGATCAAATGTCATCAACAAGTCACCCTTCTTCACCTTGCTGCCTTCTTTGATATGAAGAGTAAATGCTGAGCCATCTAGCGAAACCGTATCAATTCCTACATGAACAAGTAACTCCACACCAAATTCTGAACGCAGTCCAATTGCATGCTTTGTCGGCGCAAGCATGACGACACTGCCATCAAACGGTGCATACAGCTTGTTGTCTGTCGGTTCAATCGCAAATCCTTTGCCCATTGCCCCAGAGCTAAATACGGCATCCGGCACTTCAGATAACGGGAGTACTTTCCCTGCAAGCGGTGCAGGAATGGTTTCTTCATTGTTCATCGAAGCATTCATTTTTTCTCCAACTTGATCTTTATCAGACGTTGCACCGGCTGTCTGTTCCACTGTATCTTCCCCATAACCAAACATTTGAATGAGCACAACTGGTAAGATCAGCGCAATTGCGACACCAATCAATATGCCGATGATCGATGTTGGAAAGTCTGAACTAATTCCATTTACAATCGTCAGTGGACCAGGCAACCCTGCATACGCAAAGTAATAAGGCGTAAAGAAGCTGGCAGCAATGGCCCCGACCGCTCCAGATATACATCCGAAAATAAATGGTTTCTTAAAACGAAGGGTGACCCCATAGATCGCAGGCTCGGTAATTCCAAAGAGACCCGTGATTCCCGCTGACACCCCGACTTTTCGTGTTTCGCGGTTTCTTGCTTTTAAAATAACCCCTAACACTGCGCCGACCTGAGCGATAACAGCGATGGTTTGATATGCCTGGAAGGAGTCACGTCCATATTGTTCAAAGTTGGCGAGCACCATTGGTGTGATGCCCCAGTGAACACCGAAAATGACAAGCACTTGCCAGAAACCTCCGATAATGGCGCCTGCTAAAGCTGGGACATTTTCTGCTAAGACATTGTATCCGTTTGCAATTCCATTTGCGCCTGCTGTCGAAAGTGGACCAATTAATAGAATGGTTAACGGAACCATGACAACCATACAGATAAATGGGACAAATAACGGTTTGACCACCTCGTGAATGCGTTTGTTTAAAAATCTCTCTACATATGAAAGGATCCATACCAAGAATAACGGCGGCAAAACAGATGACGTATAAACCGTTTCAGATAACGCTATGCCTAAAAAGGTAACGCCTTCCCCTGATGCCACGCGTCCAGCAATCTCCGTCCAAGCCGGACTGACAAGCGCCGCTGTACACGCTACTGCGATATACATATTCGTTTTAAAATGCTTGGCAGCTGTAATGGCAATAAAGATAGGCAAGAACGTAAACGGCGCCCAAGAAATAAAGCTAAAGACTTCATACGTTCCCGTTTTCGAGAAGCTTGGAAATAATAAATTAATGAGGATAAGTGCACCTTGTAAAATACCAGCTGCCGCCAAAATATACACAAATGGCGCAAACACAGCAGACATGGTCGCGATGACACGATTCAGCACCGTTCCCTTGTTTTCATTTACCTGGTCATCTTCAGACGGCTGCAGCTGAACAAGGCTGGAAAAATGCTCATAGACCTCACCAACATGCTGACCGATGACGACCTGAAATTGACCGCCGTTTTCCACCACGGTAATGACGCCAGGCATCGCATTGACTGCTTCCTTTGCTTTTGGATTCGAACGTTTCAAGACCAAACGCAGCCGCGTGGCGCATCTTGCGGCACTCACCACATTTTCTTCTCCGCCAACTGCCTCTAAGATGTCTTCTGCAAGCTTTTGATAATCCCTCACTTTTGACATATAAAACCCCCCTTTATCACTACTAGTATATGTACATTATAATTATACCGGTACAATATATCAATACATATATAATTTCAATTGGCATATCAAAGGAAATTTGGTATGTGCTATAATACAAGAACAATAAATCGTGAAAACAAAGAGGAATGGCCATGTTAAAGTATCAACAAATTGCGAGCGATATTGAAAAATATATTGTCACCCATGAGCTGCAGCAAGGGGATAAGCTTCCTGTACTCGAAACACTCATGAGCCAATTTGCTGTGAGCAAAAGTACCATTATCAAATCATTAGACTTACTCGAAAGAAAAGGAATTATCTATCAAGTGAGGGGCAGCGGCATCTTTGTTCGAAGACACCGCCGTAAGGGCTACATCAGCCTTTTATCCAACCAAGGGTTTAAAAAAGATTTAGAGGAATTTCAACTGACATCAGAAGTTTTAATGCTAGACACCATCAAGCCGTCCGAAGAAGCTGCACTTAATTTGAACATTGAACAAGATGAAGATGTCTTTTATCTAAAACGCATTCGTTACATCAATGGGCAAACGTTATGTTTAGAAGAATCCTATTACCGAAAAACCATCATTCCCTATCTCAACACAGAAATTGCTGCCGACTCTGTTTTTAAATTCATCAGTGAAGGGCTTGGACTCAAAGTCGGCTTCTCCGATATGTACTTACAAGTAGGCAAACTTAATGAAACCGAAGCAAAGCACCTCGGACTTAAGCAAGATGATCCCGCTCTCCGCGTCGAGACAGTCTTTCATCTCACCAATGGCCAGCCCTTCGACTTTTCGAAAATCACATATAACTACATGCAATCCCAATTTTTTATTCAAGCGAATAATTATTATGGGTGATGGATGGAAAAAGCCCCCTGGTGTCAGGAGGCTTTCTTACTATTATCTTTTAACCTTTAAACATTCCATCCTTCTTTCTTGAGAAGATAGTCCATCAATCCCAACATCACCATAATAAATGTCTATGTGATTTCCTTTGCCAATTAGTGCAACTGGAAAAGCATGCGGGTCTTGCAGACACTTTTCAAACTCATCTGGATGAATTTCGACTTCAATTTCATGTCCAATGAACGCATATTCAAACGTCATCGTATGATAAAGATCCACAAGACAGCGTATGATCTTCTGCTGAAGATGAATGACATCATGAGAAACAACCTCTGTCCAATTTAAACTGAGAACGAATCCTACGAAACCCGTTTCTTTTTGTATGTTGATTGTCCTTCCTTTTCGATCTGAACTTATGCCTGACAATTCAAACTCTGTATAATAACCTGAAAAATCATCGTCTTTGAGGATATTTTCTTTAACTCTGTGCTCAATCCATGTTTCACCGTCAGGGTCCTGACTAAATTTTACTTTCGTGATAGACATGTCTTTTTGAACTAGATAATCAATCAATTGGCGAAAAGTATTTGGTATATGAATGTCTTCATAAAAAACGAGTCCGATATTGATAAACCCACCTGTAGTTATGTCACATCCTTCGCTTCATTTTTTCTTTCATTATACTTTACTTAAACTATTATTCTATGAAAACTCCCTCTCTTACATGAACACTTCCGATTTAAAACATCAAAAAGATTCATTTTACGAATGCATCAAACAAACTTATGATAAACGTAACAAGAGTGTATAGGAGGAGTCATCAGATGAGAGACATTAGAGTGTATCATGTTGATGCGTTTACAACTGAGAAATTTGGAGGAAATGCCGCTGGGGTGGTGTTGGATGGTGAGTTTTTAACAGAAGATGACATGCAGAGCATCGCCAAGGAGTTGAATTTACCGGAATCCGTCTTCCTGCTTCCTGCCCATGATAAGAAAGCCGATTATCGCGTCAAATACTTCACCCCGACGGAAGAGGTCAATTTTTGCGGGCATGCGACTGTTGGATTGACTTGGCTTTTGGCGACGGAGCTAGGACTGGCTAAAGAGAGATCAGGGGTCGTGTTAGAAACAAAGATCGGCCATGTGCCTGTTGTATGGCACGAAGAAAATGGAAAGGTCGTTGATGTGGAAATGACGCAGGTGCCACCGCGGACGCGAGATTTTGTCATCGATTTAGAAGAGCTTAGTGACATGCTTGGTGTGAGCAGTGACCGCCTTGATTCTTCCTATCCTATCAAATTAGCAAACACCGGAAACTGGCATCTTCTTGTTCCAATGAAGCACCAACAGGACATTGATCAAGCTGCACCGAACTTAGCGGCTTTAGCTAAAATGAATAAAGAGCATGGCATCTCGACAACCCACCTTTATACGTTCCACACTTCAAAAGAATGCGATCTTTATACGAGGGATTTTGCACCTGGGATTGGTATACCGGAAGATCCTGTAACGGGGGCAGCAAACGGGGCGTTGGCTGGATATCTTTATTTGGAGGGTATCATTTCTCAGCAAGAAATCACTCGCCTGAACATTGCCCAAGGGGATGCCATCGGCAGACCTGGCATGCTTCGTATCACAGTCATTCCGAATGAATCAAAGCCGGTGATTAAAGTGGCAGGCGCAGCTGTCATCACGATCCGCGGCGTGTTAACTTTATAAAACATCAGCTTGAATGGGGACTTCCTGTTCAAGCTGATTCTATTTAAAATGATTTTTGACCGTTTCGATCCATCTTTTGGCCGATGGGGAAGCTGCTTTGAATGATTTGAGCGCCAGGTTGACCTCACGAAAGACGCTCGTCTCCAGTGGAATGACTTTCGTATGAGGTATGTGCGGCGGCAAAACCAATTTTGGAATGATCGTGACCCCAAGTCCTTCTTGAACCATAGAAATAAGCGTATTGTTGTCTTCAATTTCAAACAAAACATGAGGCTTCACGCCGCCTCTTTCTTTTAACAGCTTCTTGACGAGTATGTCACAGCCCGCTTTCGGCATGATAAAGGCTTCATCATGTAACGAGTCAACTTCAATCACTTTCTTCGTATGAAAGCGATGATTCTCTTGTATGAGCACCACCAATTCATCCTGAAAAAGTGGAACGGTCTCAAATTCCCTCGATGACTGCGTTAAAAAACCAACATCAACCGTGCCAGAAGTGATCCATTCCTCAATCTCCTCATAACCGCCTTCATATAACTCCAGTTTGATATGCGGATAGATTTGCGTAAAACGATGAATAAGGCGTGGAAGGACATTTGAAGAAAAACTAGGGAATGTCCCTATCTTGATACTCCCCACTTCCATCCCTTGAATGAGCGCCGCCTCCTGCTCAAGCAATGCCGCATGATGCATGATTTGCCGGATATGCGGCATCACCCGCTCACCTGCGTCCGTCAACGAAAGCCCGTTTCGATTCCGCCGAAGCAGCACAATCCCGAGTTCCGACTCAAGCTTCGCAATATTATGACTCACCCCAGACTGCGTCAGCCCAAGCTTCTCCCCGGCTTTTGTAAAACTGCCGCATTCGACGACTGTTAGAAATACTTTGTATTGGAATGTGATCAGTGTGCTCACCTCGTATGTTCATATGATAAATCGAAAAATATACTGCTAGTTATAAAGTTCATTTGGGTTTAGTGACTTCCCGCCATTACCAGTAAATCAAAAACACCTATCTCTCTATGAAAAATAACTCAACATGTAATCACTGAGATATTTTGCTAAATTTATGATGCGATAATAGTCAAAAAGACTACAGGGGCTAGCTATATGAGTGAACTTTTTATTGAAAAACGCGATTTTATTACAGATCGAATTCTTTCTTTACGAACAACCGTATTCCATAATCAACCTATTGTCTACATTCTTTATGATGAAAAGAAGAAACCATCTGCTTATATCGGTCAGTCAGTCCAAGCTAGCAGACGTTTGAAGGATCATTTGAAAGACCCAAAAAAGAACAAATTAACTAAAACAATTCTGATTGGACATGAACGATTTCATCAATCCGCCTCTTACAATATTGAGACAAATCTCATAAACTACTTTATTGCAGAAAATCGTTTCCAATTAAAAAATGTTAGCCAGACACGATCGAGGGAAATGCATCATTATTATCAAAAAAATTTTTACAATGAAACTGTTTTTAAAGATATATGGGAGCAACTTCAAAAAGAAAAGATCGTTACTAATTCAATTGAAACCTTAAAAAATAGAGATATTTATAAACTTTCTCCCTATAAAGAATTATCACCTCAACAAGTAGAAATTAAGCATGAAATCTTATCTTTTTGTAAAGAGCGTATCAAACAGTCAGGTCACCATGTGATTTCGATAGAAGGTGATGCAGGAACTGGGAAGAGTGTTTTACTGAGTTCTCTTTTTAATACGATTCAAGATTTATCAAATGATATGGACTCTGTCTTAAACAAAAAGAACAATTATTTACTTGTGAATCATGCGGAAATGCTTAAAACATATCAAAACATCGCAAAGAGTCTGCCAAATCTGAAAAAGAAACAAATTATGAGACCAACCTCGTTTATTAATCAGATGACAAAGTCAGGTGAAATGGCTGACATCGTGTTAATTGATGAAGCCCACCTTCTATTAACAAAAGATGATAAGTACAATAACTTCCATTACCAAAACCAACTAGAGGAAATTATTAAGCGAAGTAAAATAACCATTGTCATTTTTGATCCAAAGCAGGTACTCAAAATTAAAAGCTACTGGAATGAAAAATTACTCGAGGAAATTACAAATAGATATCAAGCCAGAACTGTGAAACTCACTGAACAGATGCGTATGTATGCTGATTCAGATACGTTAACATGGATCGATCAATTTGTCTCAAAACGATTATTACCTCTGCCTAAAAAACAGGATTCTTTCGAACTCAAAATTTTTGAGGAGCCGAACAAATTTAAAACTGCCATTCAACAGAAGGATGATGAAGTAGGCTTATCCCGCATTGTATCTACCTTTGACTTTTTACATAAAAAAGATAAAGCTACCTATATAGTAGATGAAGGTGGTATCAATATGCCGTGGAATTTCACAAGTGATAAATGGACATGGGCTGAACATGCAGATTCAGTTAGAGAAGTGGGCTCAATCTATACGGTTCAAGGATTTGATTTAAATTATGTCGGCGTCATACTTGGCCCTTCTATCAGCTATGATGAAGAAAAGGATGAACTTCTCATAGACACGTCAAATTATAAAGACACGGGTGCATTCACATCAAGAAGTGACATGTCTCCAGAGGAAATCAAACAGGCAAAAGAAAAGATTATACTAAACTCGATTAACGTTCTGATGAAGCGAGGCATTCACGGGCTTTATATTTATGCAACAGATGAAAAATTGAGAAGGAAATTACAAGAGATAAAAGAGGGAGGCAAATATGACTGAGATCAAAGAGGCAATACATTCAATTAACCAATTTAGAGATGATCGGAACTGGAGACAATATCATAACCCAAAAGACTTGGCCATCTCAATTTCGATAGAAGCCGCTGAACTGCTTGAAGACTTCCAATGGAAAAGTAATGAAGAAGCTCTTGAGGCGAACGAAGAAAACATCCGAGAGGAAATAGCCGATATCTTAATATATTCACTAATGCTTTGCTCAGACCTTCATCTAAATGTGAAAGAAATAATTGAAGAAAAATTAATAAAAAATGGAAAGAAGTACCCTATTGAAAAGTAACGAAACATGATTCATTCTACTTATTAATGAAGAAGAGTAAAGTCCTACCACTCTTCTTCATTTCATTAAACTTTAAGAGTCTAATTCGTCGTTGCCGACGACGAAGACCTAGACGCTGCTTCATCAGCCTTCACACAATCAATCGCAACAACCAATGCAATCATCACAGGCTCCATCTCTTCTTTCAAAATATCAACCTTATAGCTGTCACCCCAAGTAAACCATTCCTTCTTCACCTGGCCGATCACATCACCATTCTGGAGCACCTGGAAATTCATATCCCACCAGTTACCTTGCACTTCTATACCCGCGGCATCAATTGAATATTTTGCTTTAAAGAACGTAAACTCTTTTTTGATCGTCAATACCTCTTGACCACCAACTTCTACTAAAAACTTCGGTAAAAAGCTAAACATTTTCTTCGTAATCACAGCGATTTCTTCTCGTTCTGTATTCAGAATGGTAAACGTCTTCGGTACCTTCAAAAAACTGCCTTCGACCAAATACACATCGTTCTCCTGCTGATCCTTTACTGTAAACCTGCCGCTCAGACTAAATACTTTCTGCTTCATGTAAAGCTGTTTCATATGGACCTCCGATTCAGTTCAAAAATTTATCCGTTCTTACATTACCTCTGATTATACCAAAAAATAGAATGTACAAAAAACCACCTGCTATCAGGTGGTTTTCGATTACTGATTCATTTTCAGAGATTCTTTTTCATATGTTTGAAAAGCATTTTCCATTCCCATGATGACCTCTTTAATTTTGACATAACCACTTGTGTAAGGAATAGAATCTCTAATCTCTTCCCACATAAAATGATAGAATTTTAGGTCATCCGTTTCACACATCACAAAATCTGTGTAATCTTTATCTGGAAGAGCTTCTGCATCAAAAAAACGCACCGTCACATGTTCTTTATATTTCTGCATCAACTCTTGCAGCGAAGCCGCATGGGTTCTTATTTTGGTTTTGAAAGTGTCGTATGGGTCAGTTATTTTGTCCATCTGTTTTTTACCTCCTAATAAGGAAAACTCAAGCCTACTTGGGGATTGTTTTTATGATCAATGCTAAAAATAAGTCTGTCACAATACGTGATGCAAAAAAAGTCTCGTTTGAGGGAAATCACCCAAATGAGACTTTTTTTAGTGTTTATTTAATACCCATTTACAAAGTAAGCAATGGTTTCTAATTCATCTTCTTTCAGTTCTCTGTTCACGTACTTTTGATACTCATTCGTGATTTTCTGTTTATCTCCACCACATTGATCAGTGAATTTCGCTATCATCCGAAGTTTGTCTGTTTCCTGACGAAACTCCTCTTTTGTCCATGGTCTTTGGTGTGAAGGAATATACGTTTCGGCATCAAAAGCATCTAACTCATCTAAAAGACGCAACGTTTCCTTCACTGTATAATGAACTTTTTCGGCATACATTTTCGGATAAATACAATCACCAAGAAACAGGATTTTCTCTTCTTTCACATACACGATCACGGAATCAGCCGCATGATCGCCTCCAACATGCTGCACGATGCAAGTGACCCCGCCAAGATCAATCTCTATCCGACGGTCAAACGTAACATCCGGTAAAACCACCTGAATATCTCGATGACCCTGATATTCTTCTTTTATCGCCTTCGCGCAGAACTCAATCTCCGTTCCTTCCCTCACCCGCTCATCAATCGCCTCATCTGACCACGAAAACGGAACAAGCTTCTCCATTTCCTTTCTTGTCTTTGCAGAAGCAATCGAAAGCGAATCAGGCAGCGCAGGCAGACCAAAAATATGATCCCAATGCCAATGCGTGAGGACAACCATATCGGGCGAGGCGATCTCGTGTTCTAAGGTTTTTTGGATGAAATAGTTCGCATGATCTTCTGAGTTACCCGCATCGATCATTAATGTTTTGTTATTGCCTACGACCATGCCTAGGATGGGGCGGTCGGTGAGTGATACTGGTGTGATGTACCAAAAACTCTGACCTATTTTTTTAATTGAGTGCAAAGGTGCTTCCTACTTTCTGTCATTATTTTTTAAATTGAATCACGTTTTTTCCCATCGTTCTACTGTTTAAGTATATCGAATTTCATTACTCGAAGTAGCACGCGAAGCCAATATTGTTACAATGATCGCGATTGCAACGCCTAAAGCACCTGCCCAAGTAACGGAAGATAGAGAAACCCTCTCTACAAAGATACCTCCAATAGCTGCACCTGCGGCCATCGCCAATTGCATCATTGACTGATTGAGACCTAATAGTATACCTGATGACTCTGGCTCCATTGTAGCTAAGTGGTATTGTTGAGTCGGGCCAGAAGACCATGCAGCAAATGACCATAATATTAAAATGAGCAATACTCCAACATAAGAATGCGTAACTAGTGAGAGCAATATGAGCATGATGACATGTAATGTCATTCCACTAATCAGCGTAAAATTCACACCCCATCGATCGGTACTAAATCCACCAAACTTTGACCCAACTAGACTAGCAATCCCGAATACGAGGAGAACTCCACTCAGCAATTTGCTGCTTACACCTGATATATTTAAAAGGTAAGGGGATAAATAGGTATAGGCGATTGAATAACCACCAAGCCAGAAAAAGGTGATGGCTAATCCCAACACTACTTTTGGTTTTTTAAAAAGAGCGAGTTGTTGAATTAAAGGTACAGGTTTATCCCCTTGGATTTTTGGAATCGTAAGAGAAATGATCACCATGGCTAATAATCCGAGTAAGGCTATTCCTCCAAATACAGCTTTCCAACCAAAGAAATCACTAGTCATTCTGCCCAGTGGGACTCCAATGATCAAGGATGCTGTAAATCCCATTACTACTGTAGCAATAGCGGTACCTTGCTTACCTTTTGGTGCAATTTTTTCAGCAATTGTTAATGCAGTAACTACGACCATCCCCGCTCCAAGAGCCATAATAATTCTTGACACAATAAATAATTGATACCCAGGGAGGACGAATGCCAGAATATTACCTAGAATAAAAACGCTAAGTGAAAATAACATTAACTTGCGTTTATTCATTCCCGATGTTAAAGCCATTAATACTGGGGTGAAGATGGCATACACAAGAGAAAAAATCGTAATTAACTGGCCAGCTGCAGCTATCGTAATCCCTAATGATTCAGAAATATTATCCAAAATACCAGAGATGATATACTCTGATGTACCAACTAAAAAACTTACAATAGCTAAAATGTAAATCTTTACAGTGTTTGACAATGTAGATCACTCCTTATATATAATGAATTTACATATCTAGAATTGTTAATATGTATGGACAAAAAAACATATTACGATAAGTCGATTTGTATTTAATAAATGAAACTGAATTCTGATGTATGAATTCAGTTCATTTATTAAATGTTTTTTTCTAGAATCTCAGCAATTTTTTTTATGGCATTTTCATCTCTTTTATAATACGTGTATTTACCTATACGCTCTGTCGTAATTAATCCAGCTCGTAGTAAAATTGAAAGGTATTGAGATGCTGTTGATTGCGTCATTTTCAATTTATCTGTTATTTGACTAACACATACCCCTGTAGTATTCATATCAATCCCTTCATGGGGTGTAAAATGACGATCAGGTTCCTTTAGCCATTGTAAAATTTGCAGTCTTGATTCATTGGATAAGGCTTTGAAAACTTCTATTGGCTCCATACAAACCATTATATCGATAAATAACGATATGTCAACATGTGTTGTTTGAGAGCCCATAAAACTTTCTATTTTACTAGATCACTCCCGCCGCTTTAGGCTTAATCGGTTTTTTGCAGAGTGGTTATATCTTCCATTCTGGTGCAATGGAGATGTTTGATGGGAAAGGATTAGAGTACTTTTTTGCTGCTTGTACAGCTAAATTTAGCCTTCTCACCCCTCACTAACTTATGATAAGGCTCACCGTAATGCCTTTAAATGATTAGTTGCTCTTCTTTTATTTGGTTTGTAATTTCTATAGAACGCCCTTTGTAATCAATTTTCCACGTTTTATGTATTTCCTTTTCTACGTCTTGTACTACGTTACGCATTTCACGTTTATAGTCAGCTTTAAAACCCATGGAAGTCTCCTTAAGTAATTTATTGCTAAGAATATGATCAGTGAATGTTGTTACTACTATGTTTTTAATATTTGCTTTCATTTTATATAATACGATATTTAATAAAGAAAATCTTTAAATAATAAACTTATAAAAAATAAGAAAAAAGTCATTATTAAATTTCATTTAAAACATTATTATTTACTTATTTTATCTTTTCATCATTTAACAACGTGTATAGCTATGTTAGTATGGCATCCAAAGGAGGATGATAAGTGATGAATATTAAATTAAGAAGCACCCTAATCAAATTGGCAGCCTCTCTATTTCTGATGAGCGCCGTGGCTTTACCAATTTCACCTAAAGATGCAAATGCCACAAAGTCACAAGCCACATATAAAGTGGAGAACCTTAATGATAGTGAATTAAAGATGACGTTCGATCATGCTGATGTGCATATCGATTCTAAAGGAAATGCGATATTGGAAGATCAAATAACGAATGAAAAACAAGTTCTTCCTAAAACATCGACTGATAAAAACAATCATCCTGTTACTTTGCATTATGAAAAAATTAAAAATGGGATTTTAATTAAAGTTGTGAGTGAAAAAACAAGCGGAAAAATCAGTACTCAATCTGTTGGAAAATGTATTCTAGGTACTAGTGGTGGGGCAGTAACCGGAGGTGGTACACTTGGTCTTGCTGGTGCTGCTGTAGGAACTGTCACGATACCTGGTATCGGAACTGTAGGCGCTGGTGCAGTTGGTGCAATCACAGGTACTGTTGGTGGAGCAATGACAGGAGCTGCTGCTTCTTGTTTTTAATGAAGAGCAAAAAGGGTACTCTCTTTTTATCCTAAAGGGAAGGTGATCATGGTGTATAAAATCATCATTCCATCTATACTAATCATTTTTTTTCTCTGGATTCTATTACAGATTTCACTAGAGATGAGCATATTTAAAAATCCAATGAATTATTTTATCTTATTCATTCTTTTCTTTCTTACCATCAAGCTGGTAAAAGAGAAACAATAGGAACCTTTTGGGATGTGCTAGAGGAGATGAATAAATTCATCTCCTCATATTTAAAAACTCCTAGACACACCACTTCAATAAACAAAAATCTCTTAATAAGCTTCGAATTTTATTTATAGTCTAATATCGGCTCTTTACCCTTTACATCTTCAAAATACTTAGTAAACGATGAAACACCTGAATAAGATATTGATAAATACTCTTTAGCACGAGTCATTCCTATATACATTAAAGACACTTCTTTTTCTTGATCTTCTTCATACTTTAATGGCATTAAATCAGCTTTCACAATAAAAACTGAGTGGAAGTCGAGACCTTTACTACTATCGAGAGAACATATTTTGACTGTCTCTTCCTCTGGATTGAACTTATGTTTGGTTGCACCATTTTCAGTTATCCAATTGTAAGGAATATTCTTTGTTTGAAATGCCGATTGAATCGCGGATATATAATGACTATTATGCCCCTTTATACGATATAAAATGGCCATTTCAGAGTAAGGTATGTTCTTTTCAAAATGTTGATCCACTATCTGTTTAGTAATTTCCTCTATTTCTTCATTAAAGGTTTTACATCTTAAAAGATCTACCTCTGGTCCTTTTCGTTTCGTCTTTTTTGGAGGGATGATTTCGATTGTCTCTGTCTGTTCTTGTTTTAATTTAATATCTAAAGCTCTATGGCTATCGTAAAATTTCCATCCAAAATCCACAATTTGTGACGTATTACGATAATTTATATTTAAGATTCTAGATCTACCTCTAAAATCAAGCCCCGTATCTTTCACATAGCTTCTACTTTTCCGATAGATATCTTGGGCTCTATCTTCTACTAAAAGTAAAGATTGCGTCTTTTGATCTAAGCATAAGCTGATGAGATGCAGCCAGCTCCCTTCAAAATCTTGCCCCTCATCAATTAAAATGGCATCATACTTTACAGGAGTTAACGTATCATTTTCTATCTTTTCAATGTAATCATCTATTTCAAGTTCTGAAATACCATGATCTTTTTTAATCCAGTGATGAAAATTTAATATTTGTATATTATTTAAATTTGGTGTTTTTCTATCTTCAGATGTCAAAAACTCATCTGGTTCTGTAAATTTAGAATGAATCATTTGTTTAATATTTTGTTTCAAAGCTACATTGTAACAGAGTATTAATATCTTCCAATTCGGATGTTGTTCTGCTAACATTTTTGCTCGAGTCGCTAAGATTAAAGTTTTGCCGCTCCCTGCTACACCTCTAATTAGCCGATGTTTATCTCCAATCTGTTTAGCCAAGTTTTCTTGATGCAGATCCATCGTTTTGATGTTTCGAAAAGATAATAACAGTTTTTCTTGGTATGGGACTGGTTCAACATCTGCTCCAACGCGTATTTCTTTGTATAGATGATAACGAATCCTTTCTAATTCGTCAGATGATAGTGGCGTATTTAACTTGAAAGGCACATGAAACATATCAAACAATTTTTCTATTAAGATCTCCGGATCAAAATGGTCATTATCCGGATCAATCTGATCACGCGATAAAATAAAATGTGGATCAATAACCTCATATACTTTATTTTTTAAAAGTTGTTCTTCATGAAGCCGAGTGAAAACAACACCATAACCATAAGGAAACTTTAATTTAAACTGATATTTCCCTTCTGTATTGATTAAATCAATGTCTTTCTCAAGCATATCTTTTATTTTAAAAGCATATTCTCTTGATTGAACTAGAGGACTCTTCACTCTATGTAAATCACCAGTAGAATTTAAAATGCCCCAGGTATTGTCGTTTAGCTCTCTTATTGTATTTTTGGTGTAATCTTTTACTTCCAGAACTAATACTCCTAGATCCGGACCGATTATCACAAAGTCTGGTCTAAACCCATTGATATTAGGCTCATAATGTACAATATACTCCTCGGGTAGATATTCCTTTAATGTTCGAAATAAAATTCGTTCTCCTGCAGTAGCAGTACTTTTAATACTTTCTGGTAATGTAATTGCCATTTATACTCCACCCCTCTATTAATCCTTATATATCATATATCGGAATTATTTGGGTTTTTTAAACATGATACGAAATATTGAGTTATACTCTATATCGGTTTATTGTGAGTACGTATTGTGATGTAAAAAAATCCACCAATTTCTCAAATTCCTACATGATTAATAATATTATTTAAAAGAGCTACTTAGAATAAACTGGTGTTAGATCATCAATTGTGATTTTTTATACAATTATGGTAATATATATATATTCTAAAATTTCGAGGTACAATATGACTTTCAATCAATTTGCATATTATGTGAATTTATTTTCTCTGAGTGAACTTGAAAAAGTAAAACTTATTATATTTTATTTCCAAAATAATGATAGAGAATTTCAAATTTCTATTAATGAGATAAGTGATTATTTTGATAGTCTTGGAATGCATAAACCCAATAAGACTAGGTTGCGTAAAAACATTATTTCTTCTAGGGAATTTGTTAGAGGGAAAAACCCTGACTATTTCCGATTACACATTAAAACTTTTTCTTCTTTGTTCGATTTGTATTCACCTATTCTTAATGAAGGGAACAAAGAGGAAATAAAGATTACTTCAGATGGATTAGTATTGCATAAGGAATTATATGAAAAGTCAAGGACATATCTAATAAATTTAGCTAACCAAATTAATGCTTCATACGAGCATAACATTTTTGATGGTTGCGCTGTTTTAATGAGGAGATTATTTGAAATACTCTTGATTCATTCATATGAAAACAAACAATTAAGTTCTTTAATAAAAGATAGTTCTGGTAATTATAAAATGCTTGTAGATATTGTTAATAATGCAAAAACAAATTCACAATTAGGACTTTCACGTAATACTAGAGAATCTTTGGATGATTTTAGGGAATTAGGGAATTTTTCTGCTCATAAAATATACTTTAATGCTAAAAAAAATGATATAGATAGAATAATTCTTAATTATAGAGCATGTATTGAGGAATTACTTTATATTTCAGAAATAAAAAAATAAGGAGGAAACTTTAATGAGTAATGCAAGAGTAAAAATAAATGTCCGTTCAGGAGAATTAGATTTTGAGGGTTCAGAAGATTTCGTTAAAGAACAAATGGACCAATTAGAAGCTATTGTTGATATTATTGCTCAACTCTATGTTGATGATAAAGATAATGAAATTGAAGAATTTATCCAAGAAGAAAGAAAAGAAGTAGAAGAAAGCAAATTAAAGACAGTTGAGATAAATCCTCTTGATGTTCCCGATACCTTTGGTGAATGGCAAAATAGATTTGCTGATGATACAACAGACTTAGACAAGGCTTTGATAACAGCATATTTTGTACAAGTGAAATCGGAACAAAATGAATTTAAAACCAAAGAGGTTAGTGATACTCTAAAAGAGCATGGGATTAAATTATCAAACCCTTCCAGTTCACTTGATCGATTAACAGAAAAGAAACTAACATTTCAAGTTCGCAAATTAGGAAAATTAAAGTTCTTAAGAGTATCTGCTAACGGCTTATCATACCTTAAAACTTTGATCAGAACTTAATGTAATAGCCATCATTATGATGGCTATTACAAATAAACTATATTACAAAATTATCTTTCGATTTAATATTATTCAGTACTTATTACATCGAACCTTCATATTAGTTTAATAAAAAACTAAAAACACCTCAACGTCTTACATAGATTTTAAACTTACAAATACCCAAAATTACTCAATTAATAAAATGTTAGAATTGTAACTATAAACCTTTTTAAAATTTATTCATACTATAGTCTCTAGATAGATTGTTTATCATTACTAGGCTATTTTGTATGGTTTCTTAAAAAACCCCACCTATTTATGATAAGGCTCCCCCCGCACAATCCGAAACGCACGATAAACCTGCTCCACCAACACCAGCCTCATCAACTGATGCGGGAACGTCATCCTCGAAAACGACAGTTTCTCATTCGCACGCTGCATGACAGCGTCGCTTAAGCCAAGGGATCCGCCTATGACGAAACATACTTTGCTTTTTCCGTATGTTGCCAGCTTATCTATTGTATCGGCTAATTCTTCGGAAGTTTTCATTTTTCCTTCGATGGCGAGGGCGATGACGTGGGCGTCTGGGTTGATTTTGCTTAGGATGCGTTCGCCTTCTTTGTCTTTGATGATTTTCATGTCTTGATCGCTGAGATTCTCGGGTGCTTTTTCGTCCGCGAGCTCAATGATCTCGATTTTTGCGTAAGCCTGTAATCGTTTTGTGTATTCGGCTATTCCTTGCTTTAAATATTTCTCTTTTAATTTTCCTACTGTGATAATTGATATATTCACAGGTCATCCCCACCTTAAGAACAAGTTATTCATATAAGTTATCAACAATTGTGGATAAAATTTGTGTATTTTGTGTCCGATCATTCGTTCCCCACTATATATATTGCAGGTTCATCGCACAATTCACAGGTTGTGGATAAACTGTGTGTATGTTCGATTTTTCTGAATTCTGGCGGCGTTTCATGATCATCTATGTACATGTCTAATACGGTTTCTATGTGTTCTGCACACGCATAAAATGTTTTGTTCATAAGTTTCTGATTCCTCCAATAGGTTCTCTGGTTATTCACAAGTGTTTCGCTCATTGTCCAATATAACCGATTTATTCACATGTTAATAGTCTTTTACCATTTCTCACACCTTTTATCCACAAACCAAACAAAAAAGCCTCCACTCCTGTGAAGGCTTCCTTCTATAGAAACGGATTATAAAATCTCGTTCCTCTAACAAATGTAATCACTAGCGACACGATCAGCACCACACCAACAAACAATAATGCCACATAATCTGCTTTTTGAAAGTCTTTCGCCGTAAACCATGTGCGCTTTTTATGTTTCCCAAACCCCCGCAGCTCCATCGCATTGCTAATCGTCTCAATCCGCTCCAAGCTGGAGAAAATCAGCGGCATCACAATCGACAGCGCATTTTTAATCCGTTTCCCCAATTTTTCATTCTTCGATAAATCAATGCCTCTTGCTTGCTGAGAAATCGCAATCGTGCGAAAATCCCGCTGAATATCTGGTATATAGCGAAGAGCAATCGCTACAGCATACGAAATCCGGTAGCTGACCCCAATTCGGCTGAGAGATGAGGCGAATTCACTTGGATTTGTTGTCACAATAAATAAAAGCGCTGCTGGCATCACGGTCACATATTTCAGCGTAATATTCAACTGATAGAAAAGCTGTTCAAGTGTGACATTGTACCAGCCGGCAATATGAAACAGCTCGTGCTTCGCTCCGTAGATGGCGACACCTTGCTGGGGTGCAAAGATGTAAATGGCGATGTTATTGATCACTAGGAAAATCGCCAGGACGATCATCACGAAGGAAATATCACGAAATCGTACGTTCGACATCTGAAAGAACACGATACTGGCGGCTAACATAAAGACTAAAACGCCTGTATCATACGTGAGCATCGCTGCGGATGACCAGAGGATAAAGCAAATGAGTTTGGTTGCACCTGTCAGCCGGTGAATCGGCGACGGGCGATCGATATAGGACAGCATGTCTACAGCCATGTCATTCGTTCCTTTCTGTCAACCTCAATGAAGCGATCCACGAGTTCATTTGGATTCGGCCAATCTGCTTTCAGCGCCAGTTCATACAGCGACGTTTCCTTTAAGCTCGCCTTTTGGACAAGCAGCTGATCTGTCAGCACTTTGGCTGGTGTATCATCTGCGATTTTTTCTCCATCTGAAATGACAATGGTTCTTGTTGTGTATTCGAGCATCAAATGCATATCATGGGTGATCATGAAAATCGTGACACCCTGCTGATTTAATTGCTCTAAAAACGTCATCATCTCTGTGTAATGTTTAAAGTCCTGTCCTGCGGTTGGTTCGTCTAGGATGAGGATTTCTGGCTCTAGTACAAGTATAGATGCAATGGTGACGCGTTTTTTCTGTCCAAAGCTGAGGGCTGAAACCGGCCAGTTCCGAAATGGATACAGTCCGCACACTTTCAGGACCCGCTCCACCCGTTCTTTGATCTCTTCTTCCTTTATGCCTCTTAAAACGAGACCGAGTGCCACCTCATCAAAAATCATTTGTTTTGAAATCATTTGATTTGGGTTTTGCATGACGACGCCGATTCGTTCGGAGCGCTGTTTGATCGTATCTCCTGTGATGTCATCACCATTTAAAAGAATGGACCCCTTCGTTGGCTTTTCAAATGCACAGAGCACCTTGGACAATGTCGTCTTGCCCGCTCCATTGGCTCCTGCGATGCTGATCATTTCTCCTTTTTTGACGGTAAAAGAGATGTTGCTCAGCGTATTTGGTCTTGTTGGATAGTCAAAACTCAACTCGCGCACTTCTAGTAAATCCTGTGCTGCAATCTGCTCTACTGACGGCTCAGATGCTTCCATCCATTGCTCGATTTTCTCTTTTGCCTCATCGTCTAAAGTGAGACGCTGTAAATCAGCGATCTGATCTCCCGGTACAACCGGAATGCCTGCATATTTCATAGCTTTTACATATAAAGGCTCACGCAAATACGCCGCTTCTAAAACATTTGAGGCGAGCAATTCATCTGGGGTCATATCCGCTGCAATCTTTCCTTCATTGACAACGATGATGCGGTCCACATGACGGAAGAGGACGTCCTCTAATCGGTGCTCAACCATCACAATGGTTTTTTTCGTTTGTTTTTGCAGCCGGTCAATGAGGTCGATGACTTCTTTGCCTGTTGCAGGGTCAAGGCTTGCAAGTGGTTCATCAAACAGCAAAATGTCGACATCGTTGACAAGTACACCCGCAATGGCGACACGTTGTTTTTGCCCGCCTGACAGCTCATGCACGGACGATGCCAGCTTGCCGTCTACCTCTGTTAATCTAGCTGCTTCCTCGACACGTGTTTTCATTTCTTCGCGTGTGACTTGATCATTTTCAAGCGTGAACGCGATATCCTCTCCAACGGTCAGCCCAATGAATTGTCCATCAGGGTCCTGAAGCACCGTTCCGACAAGCTGTGAGAGCGAGAAAATGTTTTCTTTCTCTGCATTTTTCCCGCCGATGTGAAGACTTCCTTCCATAGAACCTTTATAAGACGCAGGAACTAGCCCATTGATACAATGGGCTAGTGTGCTTTTTCCCGATCCAGACGGGCCTGCGATGAGAACTTTTTCTCCTTCATAGATGGTCAGGTTGATATCCTTTAATGTTGGTTCTGCCTGACTGCGATACTTGAATCCGAAATGTTCGAATTGAATCATCGGTTTCTTCATTTATGTGTTCCACCTTGCTTCATGATGTTTCTTTCGATAGGCTGCCGCTTTTGCTTCTCGTTTTCGCATAAGCTGCAATGATGATGGTCCCTAGGACACCAACTGTGATGATGTTTGAAATCCCTGCCACGATGCCTTGGACAAACACTTTGTTCGCAGGTTCTGCATAGATCACAATGTCGAGTACAGGAGCAATGATAAACCAGCCTAATGCCTGTGCGCCTGCTTGTACGGCGTTAAAGAGCGTGATTTTCTTCCAGCCGAAGTCTCCCTCTTCTACTTTTAAACGGTTAGAAATAAAGCCGATCAATAAACCAACGACACCCGATACAATAATCCAGCTCCACCAAGGGCCAAATGTGGTCGCATCTTTAATGAGATGGCCAATAAAACCAATCAGTGCGCCTGCAACAGGACCAAATAGCACGGCCATTAATGCAAGGAATGCGTATGAGGTTTCAATTTGTGTATTCGGAATTCCAGTTGGAATGGAGACGAAGCGTCCTAAAATCACAAAGACGGCTGCGCCAATTCCAATGGCAACGACAGTTTTCGTTGAAAGTTGTTTTCCTGCCATGATGTATCCTCCTCTTATTCGTATATAATGCGCGGAGCTTTGCGAATCGAAAGGCGCCATCCTGTGCCTGTACCGATGTTATAAGCCTTTGCAAATGACCCTTGATTGATCGCCACGCCTAAATGGTCGAGTGAATTGACATATACGAGTGGTTCGCCTACCTTTAAGTCGGCAAAAGATCGTCCATAGGTCATGATATTTTTATACACATTTTTCGGCCCGTTGGCAATGGTAACTTCTATTGCATCCCCATAATTAATTGAAAGCTGTTCAAATAGCGTGTGATGAATGTTTGTCCATAGGTTTCCGAATCTCACATCTAAAATATCAATCGTCCCTGTGATCACATCTTCTTCCGCATAAGCCTGTACGACTGGAAGATGGATAATATCATCAATATTCGCCTTTGGCCCAACCTCTTCAAAAGAAATCACACCTGATGCAATTCTCGCCCCTGTATAAGCGTAAATGTCTCTCCCATGGAATGTATGTGATTTTCCCGACTTTGGCAGCCGGTTAATGGTTTCATCTAAGTAACGGGCTTCCACAATGCCAATATCCTGCGCGACGTGCGTGAGTGTCCCGTTATCTGGGGTAATGATATAGTGTGAACTTGTCGTTTTGACGACAAGACTTTTTCTCTCGGATCCAACGCCCGGGTCAACGACAGAAACGAATACCGTCTCTTCCGGCCAGTATGTGACGGTTTGAAGCAGGCGATAAGAGGCCTCCCAAATGTCATACTGCGGAATATTGTGTGTTAAATCAAAAATGCGGATGCTGCTGCTGACCGTATTTGCCACTCCGTACATTGCACTGACAGCTCCATCATCAATGCCGAAATCTGATTGTAAAACCAATGCATGTTCACTCATGTCAATCTCCCTTTCATTTGAAAAAATGGATGTGGTGTTTCACGTGGAACATTTGAACAATTGTATGAAAAAAAAGTGGACAATAAAAAATACCCCATCCTTATCTTTGAATCATAAGGACGAGGTATTTGTCTCGTGGTACCACCTTTATTTACTGTTTGCTCGCGCTAAACAGCCTCTACAAGTACAAAGCTCCAATCTGGCTCATATACTGTGGTTTTGATAACGAGTACCAACTCTCGTCGTCACCTACTAATATCATAGATATGTTCAGCACGAGGCTCAGAGACCATTTTTCGAATCATTATTTTTGCTTCTTTTCAGCTGCCGAAGCTCTCTGTGGAAAAATTGATGATTGTACTTTCTCTCGTCATTGCCTGTATAGTTATCTTGAATTAAAGCTATCATACATGATGTTTTTTGATAAATCAAGATATTTTTCTGAACATTTTTAAAAATGAGTCAACTGGTGCTGGAAGAGTCTTCTTTTTATGAAATTTAAACAAATGTTAAAGAGCAAGATATGGTGTCTTTCTTTTCTAGGGGTATAATAAAGGTGAAGGGAGGTACAGCGTGTGTGGACCATCTGTATGAATGAGTTTAAGCAGCTCTTCAAAAGCACAAAATCTATTTTAACAATTGTTATTATTTTCATTTTATCTACTTTTGTTTCAAGTCTTCCGTTTATCGCTGCTCATCAGGAAAAATGGGAACTGGCAAAGGATCCTTATTCTATTGGGAATGAACTGGTGATGTCTTTATTTGGTTTCTTCCTTATTTTTTTGTTGTCTCATGATATTTTAAGCCGCGAAATTCATTTGAAAACCATTCGTTTTCTCGTCAGTAAAACAACCCGTTTGAACATTATCATCGGGAAATATCTAGGACTGATGCTGTTTTGGCTTAGCTGTATTATGACGACATATGTGCTGAATATGGTGATTTCACACCGTTTTCTGTTCTCAGATGCCTTAAAAATCTTAACCTTTATCAGTGTCGGTATCTCATGTGCTTTATTTTTGTCCATGCTCTTTCCAACACCGCAGAAATCAATGTTTGTCGGCATGTTATTTTCCTTTCTTTTCCCAATCGTCAGTTTGATTTCTGTTCTTTCTTCAGAACGAATGATTCATTGGTTCCAATATATGACGCCTTATTATTATGCGCGCTGGAGTGAACCGCTGACCTACGTCCTAATGAACACGGCATTGACCGTTATCTTACTCATTGGAACTGCACTGCTGTTTCAAAGGAGGGATGTGTAGATGCTTCATACAAAGGGGCTCACAAAAAAATACCGTACAAAAGTCGCAATAGATCATATTAATCTTGATGTCAATCAGGGCGATATCTTCGGCCTCATTGGACCAAAGGGATCTGGTAAGACGACGTTTTTCAATATTATTACCGGGATCTCCCGCCCTACCTCTGGTACGTTTACAGTGATGAATATGCCTTCGCTAAAAAAAGTGAGACAGCATATCGGTGTTCTGCCAGAATATACGGATTTATATGAAGGTCTTACGGCTCTTGAGCATATTGCCTATTTATCAAAAGTCACCGGAACACGCCAGAAAACAAGTGATTATGAGGAATTACTCGAATTTGTCGGTTTACATCATGATCATCAGGAGAAGGTCGGTGCCTTCACACCTGGTATGAAGAAACGGCTCGGAATGGCGCAGGCCATCGCCCATCAGCCGGAATTTATTTTACTCGACGAACCTTTTGCCGATATTGATGCAGATTCGATCTTGCACATCCAGCGGGTCATTGAAACATTAAAGGATGAAGGAAAAACCGTCTTTTTAACAGCTGACCGCCCAAGGTTCACCAATAGTATTTGTACCAAAACGGCGTTCATTTCTGAAGGAAAATTAGTGTCCCCACATACTACTCATCCTCAAGAAAAAACCATCACATCCTCAAACATACGTGCAACCTTCAAGCATGCATGGATTGATGATGAGGTGAAACCTGTTCTCACGCAGTACCTGCAAACTGTCGGAACAGATCTTGTGATCAGTGATGACGAGACCTCATTGTTAATTCGTTCAGAAGCTCAAGTTCCAGCGATCATTCGCGCTTTTGTGAAGTGCAAAGTCGATTTATACAGGGTCACGGCTCAGGATGCCATGCTGTCCTCATAAAAAAGTACCGTACGCTTTCTGCACGGTACTTCTTCTTTTTTTATAAAGGTTTACTCATATAGATACCGGTTTCTGCAAATCCCGTTTTCTCGTACAGCGAACGGGCGATTTGATTGTGAGCAAAGACATGGAGCGAGAGCTTTTGCACACCTAATGACTTTGCCTGCTCCTCTAATGCAGCAATGGCCTGCTTTGCAAAGCCTTTTCCTCGATAAGCTTCAAACAAAATAAAGTTATAAATAAACCCTTCGTGCTGCGGGTGATTCGGGTCATAGCAAAGCCAAACCCAGCCAATCGCTTCATCTCCGTTTAAAAAATTCCACAGCTCATGATGCTCCGTCTGAAGTCCTTCTGGAAGCAGTCTGTCAAATTGTTCTTCTGCGTTCGCAAGTGATTCTTCCTTTTCCCATGTCCCTGCGAGTACCTTTTCTTCCGCGTACCGCTGAATGGCTTTCTCCATCAATACATCGTAATCAGTTTGTGACATCCGTTGTAGTGTAACCAATCGTACCGCCCCCTTTCCTTCATCATATGTCAGTCATGCCAAAAAAACCAGTTCCTAGTTGGAACTGGTTAGCCGCCATATCGGTCGGTTTGAGAAAGTTTGATCTCTGCTGATTTTTTCTTTCCGCTTCGGTAAAATTGCACCTTTACCTTGTCGCCGACCTTCCTTTGATATAAGTACTTACGAAGATCCACGATATTCTGTACACTCTTGCCATCAAAGGAGGTCACGACATCCAGCTCTTTTAGTCCCGCTTTTCCTGCTGGAGATAACGGCTCAACACTCATGACAACGACCCCAGATGTAACCTTAGATGGCAGTTTCAACGTTTCCTGCCAGTGGTAGCTCGCAATATCCGCTAATGATTTCATGCCGACGCCAAGGTACGGACGCTTTACCTCTCCGTAGCGCTCTAAATCCTCTATGACAGGTATGACCAGATTCGCTGGAATGGACAGCCCGATTCCTTCTACCTCTGATTCAGCAATCTTCATTGAGTTGATGCCGATCACCTTTCCGTCCATATTGATCAAGGCACCACCGCTGTTTCCAGGATTGATGGCGGCGTCTGTTTGCAGTACTTCTGCATTCCAATCCGTCTGTCCGTCCCCATTTGAGTCCACAGGGATCGCACGCTCCGTGCCTGAAATGACTCCTTGTGTGACAGAGCCTGCGAATTCAAGCCCTAATGGATTTCCAATGGCGATGACTGGCTCACCCGGCTTCACATGATCTGAGTTACCGAAGGCTGCCGTTTTCTTGATTTTATCACTTTTGACAGTGAGAACTGCTAAATCCATGAGTTGATCGCTGCCGACAAGATTGGCACCAATTCTTGTCCCATCATGGAGGCTCACTTCAAGCTGGTTGGCGCCTTTGATGACGTGATGGTTTGTGACAATATAAAACGTGTCACCCTTTTTTTTATAAATCACACCTGACCCGCTACCTGCTTCTCCGCCTTCCTCCCAAAAGCTCGACTTTTGGATATTAATGACGCCGACCACCGTATCTGACATATTAGACACCACTTTCGTGACTGCATCATTGACGTTTACATTCACAGTTTTTAAAGGGCCCTGAGATGTTTGTCCATCACCGTTCTGCTGCCATCCAAAGGGACTGCCGCTCTGTCCAGATACATAGGGGAAAAAGAATCCCATTAAAAAAGCTCCTACCAATACACCGATCAAACCAGAAAGAAAATATCCTTTTCTGCTTCGTCTCGGCTTCCACTCTACATCGCGATAATCCACTATGTTTCCTTCCTTTCAGTGAATAGATGATGTATATAGTGTTGGTAAGAAGCTCTTATCTTAATCATACGATTATAAAAATCATACGGCGCAAAGCGGGGTTGCTTTTTTCGGGTCCGTATCAAATAAATCAAAGCCGTCCCCCACAACAAAGCCCTTCATTTCAAGCGTCTGCTGGACCGCCATACGGGCTAAATCCTTCATGTTGTTATCTTGACTCAAGTGAGCCAAATAAATGCGTGAGGTGGCATCTCCAATGACATCTGTCATCGCGAGAGCAGCATCTTCATTTGATACATGTCCGACATCACTCAGAATTCTGCGCTTAATGCTCCATGGGTAGCGGCCCATTTGCAGCATCCCGACATCATGATTGCTCTCAAACACAAACGTATTGGCTGACTTAATAATGCCTTTCATGCGGTCACTCACATAGCCTGTATCTGTCATGAGGGCAAGTTTGCGCCCTCCATAATGGAACACGTAAAACATAGGCTCTGCCGCATCGTGTGAGACGCCAAATGACTCGACATCAAGGCCGCCAAAGGATTGAACGGTCTCCATATCAAAATGGAATTTCTGCTCTGTGTCAATCTTTCCGATATGAGACTCCATTGCCTTCCATGTTTTCGCATTTGCATAGACAGGAAGCTTGTACTTTCTTGCCATGACACCAAGCCCTTTAATATGATCGGAGTGCTCGTGTGTCACAAAAATGCCGTCCAAGTCCTCAGGCTTGCGGTCGATTTGGCTAAGCAGCTCGACCATCTGTTTGCCGCTTAAACCAGCATCCACCAAAAAGGCATGCTCGTCTGTTTCTAAATAAAAAGCGTTCCCCGTACTTCCGCTCGCTAGTACACTGAACTGCAAGCTCATGTTCTCTCACTCCATTGAAGATTTGTCATCTTTCTCTATATGATCAAGTGTTGAGCCATCAATGGCATTGATCAAATATTCTTCTTCTGTCTTTTTCTTTGAACCTGCTGATACGCCTTCAAGCTCCACCCGCCATACAGGTACCATGACTTGCGTGCTTGCCCCTGGGTATTGCGTATAGTAGCCAAGCTCTACCTTTTTCACGGTCGTGTTTTGGCTCAGCATATTTTGCGTATATAAGTCCTTCACTGTTTCAAGTGCCGGGACAAGGGTTTCTTTTCTCACTTCATTAATCGATGTCACCATTGATTGCTGATATGAGACGATCTCGTTTTGATCGTTGAGATTTAAGGTGATTTGCCCGATGGTTTCGGTGTCATCAAGGCCTTCTTGGAAGATGTATTTCCCTTTATACGTTTGGAAAAAGACGATTTTCCCTGTCTCTTCATCTATACTCCACAGCTTATAATTCTTCCCATCCAGCAAACGCTGGTTCACAAGGTTCGTCGCCGCTGTTTTGATATCCTTTTTCGGCAAGGCAACTGGCTTGTTGAAGGTCATTTCAAGCAGCGTGACAGGATCATCTTTGTCTGTTTTCGGGAATGTGCTTTTCGCCTTTTGATCAGCTAATCCGTCGACATCCTTTTTCGTATATTGCTTCTTTTCAGCTGTAATGCGGTATCCAATCTTCGCTTCATCTGATAGATTGCCATATTTGATCCCGTCTGCCTTCATTTCTTCCAGCGTATCCGTTTTTTCGATAATCGCAAAATGATCGGTTGACCGTTTTTCAAAGTATTGAAAACCTAGAAAGATATCGAGAACGAGAAAGGCTAGGATAAAGATCGTTTTGGTCTTATTCCACTCCATGATTCTCGCTCCCCTCTGTCAAAAGATCATTCGATAGAATCACGGTTTTGCCGTTATATTTCATGCACCATACAGGCTCCAGCCAGACAAACATCGCTTGATCTTGATCTGATGGAGTTGAAGCAGCTTGATATGCAGGGAAAATCTGTTCAATTTTCTCCAGGTCATCATATTTCGTCTGCTTGATGATCAAGTCCTTCAGCTCTGTCCCGTTCATCAGCTTGACCTGTTCACTTTGACTCGCTTTATTGCCAAGAATATAGTTTGGGCGCTTGTAATTCAAAATGTCATCATTCGCCCATTGGACTTCAAGGGAGGTCATCCCAAATGGATGCTTTGTACTGTTCACAATCGGCAGACCGTCCATAAACATATTAAAGGACAGCTGCTGGTTGCTGTTGATGCCAAAATATTGATAGTCATCAGTAAAGCTTCCCGTATCATTGAAATATTTCACACTTCGCTTAATCAAATCCCCCGTTTGGAAAACAGTGCTGGAATTGATATTGCGGTGCTGATATTGAATGCGGTGGTCTTTTTGATTGGCTTCAAGGCGGCTTGTGCCATCTGTGTACACCGTCCGGTTTAAATTAGATTCCTCACCGACAAGGCTCGGGTCCGTAAACAAAGCGTCTTTGAATTTATTTGTCTTAATCGTTTCGATAAAGAACATCTTCGCTTCAAGCTGCTTTTGCTTTCTCGGAAGAAGGAAATCTCGTTTAGAATTCGTTGAGAATGTATAAAGATCATAGCGCGGCATCTCGTTTTGAGCGGCTGCGATACTGTTCATTAGATTACGGTAGTTGGCGGACTCAATTGTCAGCTCAAGCACCGTCTCCTTGCTGTATGAGACCAAATACACTTTTTTATTCGCCTTATCCTGCTGGGCGAACGGCACGATCATCCGATCAAACGAGTTGTATTCAATGGACTTGTTCGGCCATTTAAAGAGCGCTTGAAAAATATCAATTGGAATCGGATCATTGAACACAAGATCCAAAGTCTTCCCTTGTCCTTCGCGTCCATAGAAGAAATTCTTAAATTTCTGCTCGGAATATTGATCTGACACATCGTTAATCTCTTTGACATCCCAAAGGCTCACATCATTCCAAAAGTTTTGAAAGAGTTCCTTTTGATCCACTTTAAAATGCTCCCCATTTGAATGGATGAACATCTCGCGCGGCTTCACGACATCAATGAGACTTCTAGGCTCGTCGCTTGAAATCTTCTTCGTTTCCACGACCTGTGTGCCGGTATCTGCCTGATCCTGCATGACGGGCTGGAACATCCAGATATTCCACGTAAATACAAGACTGATCGCAATTAGGATTGTCAATATTATGGTTTTAAAGGTCTCACGCTTCATCCCAATCATCCTCTTGTTCTTCATTGTACGGAAGGGTAAAGGTCACCGTTGTCCCTTTTCCTTCAATGCTGTCAGCCCAAATATCTCCGCCATGAGCCTGAACCATTTCTTTTGCAATCGCAAGACCGAGGCCGGTTCCGCCAAGCTTTCTTGTTCTTGCTTTATCCACCCGATAAAAACGTTCAAAGATTTTATCCATATCCTTCTTCGGAATACCGATTCCTTCATCTTTCACGCTGAATAACACAAGGCCTTTCTCCTCATCCAAATCGACGGTAAACGTGATGTGTCCACCCTCTGGTGAGTATTTCATGGCATTGGAAATGATATTATCGAGCACCTGAGTAATTTTATCTTGGTCGATTTCCACATATACTTCACGCTGCGGCAGGTTGCGGATAAAATCGACATGCTGCTCCTTCGTCATTTCAAAACGATCAATGACGAGCGAGATAAACCTGATAAAGTTCGTCCACTCACGGTTGAATTGATAATCCTTGCTGTCGAACTTAGACAGCTGCAGCAGGTCATTGACAAGCCGGATCATCCGCTCAGTTTCATTTTGCGTGACACTGAGGAATCTTGGTGCAAGCTCTTTATCACCAATCGCACCTTCAGCCAGCGCCTCAAGGTAGCTTCGCATCGTCGTCAGCGGTGTGCGCAGCTCATGCGATACGTTCGCGACGAATTCACGGCGTTCAGCATCAATTTTCTCCTGCTCTGTGACGTCATAAATGACCGCAATTAAGCCATCAATTTTCCCATGCTCTTTCTGAATGACGGAGAAATTCACACGCAATACAGACAGCTGGTCTTCGCGTTCAATTTCTATCAGCATAGAATCTTGATTTTCGACTAAATCTTCAAATGTATGAGTTTCCTCTAAGCCAAGCAAAGACGTGATCGGCATCTCTAGTGCTGTTTCACGTGAAACATTTAACAGCTCTAATGCAGGGCTGTTTAATAGAATAATTGCACCGTTTTGATTCGTTGCGATGACACCGTCCGTCATATAGGCAATAACAGAAGAAAGCTTTTTCCGCTCCCCCTCCGTCATCAGCTGAGCTTCCTCCAGCTCTCTCGTCAGATGGTTAAAGGTTGTCGCAAGCTGGCCAATCTCGTCATGTCCATACTTCCGGACCTTTCTGGAGAAGTTCCCTTTGGCAAGCTCAATCGCCTGCTTTCTCATATCTGAAATAGGATGAGTGATCGTTCTAAAGATGAAGATACCCAGTAGAGCAGTCGTCCCAAGTGCAATCAGTGTCCCAGTTGCTAAAATGGTGTTAATGGTTCGCATTTGGTTAAACACACTTTCCATTGAAGACACAACATAAATCACACCAACGGTCTCTTGGTTCTCATTTTTTACGGCTGTCGCAGAAATACGCACCCTTTTATTTGACTCAGGGTCATAGAATTTTTTCTCATAGTCTTTGCCGACCGCAAAAATACGGCTAATGATTTGATCAGTGATTTTCTTGCCAGCAATCTCTTGGCTGCCGTTATTTACAGAAGCAATGACCTCTCTGCTTTCGTCAATATAGCTGACTTCAGAGATTTCATTAGACTCATCTTTGTTGTTAAAATCGTTTAATATCTTTTGAGCATCCTCTTTTAATTCTGCTTTGCTTTTCGATGAATCTTGTTCTAGGTAATACGATAACGAGTAGATTCGCTGATTCAAGGAATTATCATATGAATTAATTAAGGACTGCTCTAGCTGCTTCACAAAGTACACGCCAATGATCTGCATGGCGACGATGATCAGCAGCACGTAAATCAAGGTCAATTTGAAGTGAATCGAGCGAAAAAAACCTACTTTACTCATAAGAATCTTAGTCCTGCTCTGGGTTTCTTAAATAGTAGCCTACGCCTCGTCTTGTCACGATCCAGCTCGGGTGGCTAGGATTGTCTTCAATCTTTTCACGAAGACGGCGGACTGTGACGTCTACTGTACGGACATCTCCGAAGTAATCATAGCCCCATACGGTTTGCAGCAAGTGCTCACGTGTCATGACTTGTCCGATATGTTTCGCTAAATAATGAAGCAGTTCGAACTCACGGTGCGTCAATTCAATCGTTTCCTCGCGCTTAGACACCACATACGCATCTGGATAAATAACAAGTGATCCAACCTCAATATCATTTGATTCAGATTCTTCCTCCGTCTGCGGAGCAGCGGTTTGTCTTCTCAAATTCGCTTTCACGCGGGCAAGCAGCTCACGTGTGCTGAAAGGCTTTGTCACATAATCATCTGCGCCAAGCTCAAGGCCGATGACTTTATCAATTTCAGAGTCTTTTGCTGTCAGCATGATAATCGGCATATCATATTTCTTTCTCACTTCACGGCATACTTCAACACCATCTTTATTCGGCAGCATAATGTCGAGCAGAATAATGTCCGGCTTGATTTCTTCTACCATTTCAAGGGCTTCGTTTCCATCATATGCACAATGAACCTCATAGCCCTCTTTCCTTAAATTAAATTCCAATATATCAGCAATCGGTTTTTCATCATCTACGACAAGAATCTTTTTTTCCATTGTGATTTCCTCCTGCATTTTTAGCATCTATGTCATTCCATTTTGCATGTATCATTACACCTTTTCCATTTATGAAAAAAAGGCTCACTGTCTATTATAACGTTTTACAAGGCAAAGATAAAAATAATAACGGCTTTCTTTTCTAGTAAACGTTGGATAGGAAGGCGCCGCTCGAAAAAATTGATGACTTTTTCCTTTTTTATTGAAACTTTTCCAATCACCAGCCGTCTATATAGATGTAACGTCTTCTTCTTATGGAGCCGGGCCCTACCTAGGTCCGGCTTCTCCCTTTTTATGCCTTCTTTTCATAATAAAAACGCACCTGCGATTGCAGATGCGTTTGGAAGTGGCTCGGGACGGAATCGAACCGCCGACACACGGATTTTCAGTCCGTTGCTCTACCAACTGAGCTACCGAGCCATCATCAAAAAGATGAATATGTATAAATGGCGGTCCGGACGGGACTCGAACCCGCGACCTCCTGCGTGACAGGCAGGCATTCTAACCAACTGAACTACCGGACCTCAGTAACTTGCCCGAAAAAGCAATCGTGGTGCTCCTTCAAGCAAGTGAGGAAAAAATTAGCTTAACGCTAAAGTAAATCAATGACCCGTACGGGATTCGAACCCGTGTTACCGCCGTGAAAGGGCGGTGTCTTAACCGCTTGACCAACGGGCCAATACATGGTGAGCCATGAAGGACTCGAACCTTCGACCCTCTGATTAAAAGTCAGATGCTCTACCAACTGAGCTAATGGCTCTCGGCTTGTGAAAAGTGAATCTGAAGAAGCTGTATTGCGCCAAACCAATCGCTTTAAAAAAGCTGGAACATCGCATCCTAACAAGTTTCAGAGACCTTTGCAACAACGAGATTTATAATATCATAGAGTAAATACATATGGCAATACGTTTTTCGACATTTTTTTAAAAAAAGTGTCGGATTGAAATATCTTCTATCAAAGCTCCCACTTCTGCAACCGCCTTCATTAGATAGCCCTTTTCGGATGTCTTCTGCCTACTCAAACACATAGACACGTTTCAGGCCGCTCAAAAATGGCTATACATGAAACAAGTGACATTGTCATTGAAAAAGGAGGAAGCAGTATGAGTTCATTCAAATTAGGAGATAAAATGCCCAACTTTTCACTTCCAACAATACAGGGCGATCACATTGATTTCGACAAACATTTAGAGGAGCATCAAAGCTGGCACCTGATCGTCTTCTTTAGAGGATCTTGGTGCCCGGTATGTGTAGAAGAATTAAAAGAGCTCGAACAGCAGCAATCATACTTTCAGGACAAGGATATTCACTTGATGGCGATTTCAACGGATAACCCTGATGACTTGAAGGCGTTTGCTGATAAAGAGGGACTGTCCTTCCCGATCATGTATGACCATGATCTCACGTCATTAAAGGCATATGAAGTACACTATCACGGGGAAGATGCCCCATATGAAGATCACGGGGTGCACGGTGAACCTGCTTATTTCTTATTAAATGAAAAAGGTCAAGTGCTCTATCAGCAAAGACAAACAAGTCCGTTTGGCAGACCGCACGCCAACGAACTACGCAAAATCATCCAGTACATCCGTAAAAATTTAAAAGGCCAATATAAAAGCCTGAAGTAAGGAAAAAGCCCTCGTGATGAGGGCTTTTTTATGAACGTTTTTTGTTAAATAGCCAGTCAGCTGAGAAAAAAACAAGGAGTCCCGCCATTAAAATGACAAAAGTAACCGGTGGTCTGTCACCTTGGAAAAACGCGTACAGCGCATGCCCTCCTAATGCCAGAAGATAAAAGACAAATGCCGGCACAGCAGCTTTATGTGTATTCGCTTGATCTCTTTTCGTCATTTTTTTAAAAAACATTGTGCTCTCCCCTTTATGATGCTTTTTTCATCGTCACCCTGCGAAGTGCCCGTGAACGGATATATTCCATTGGTCCAATTCTCCAAACCTTTAGGCAAACTGCTGAAATCGCGATTTGCAGAAGTGAAATCAACAGCCATGCCAATACAATAAGGGGCGCATTGATTTGACCGCCAAGACCCAATCCCCAGCTATAAAAAAGAATGGAACAGATGACATTTTGCAGGATGTAGCAGCTAAGCGCCATTTTCCCTACATATTCAAACCAAGTCCACATGAACCAAGACTCCGTGCGTGCGAGGAGCTTCGCAATGACAGCTATATAGAAAATAGAGAGAAATGGTGAAAAGGCGTAGCGAACCACAAATTCCACTAAATCGTTCGGTACGAAAACTAGTGCATTCAGCGGCAGACCAATCCACAGTCCGATTCGGAACAATATTTTCCGGAGAGATTGTCCGCGTTCATTTGCATAAAATACACCGGCTCTCATCATCCGCACACCCAATAAAAACAGAAATGTGTTCATTGGAATAATAAAGACCGCTTCTTCTCGGTACATGAAAAAGTATTGTAATCGTTCTTGAACCTGCGAGATCCATGTCTCTGGCAGCTGCTCTTCCAGCGCCGGTTCACCGCTTTGATCATCGGACGCTGACTCCATTTCAGAGAGGGAGTACAGCATCAGACATGACATCACGAGCAGATGAATCACACCTGAGAAAATCATGCCCTTTTTGATGCGCCTGCTTCCTCCCCGTACAATGTAAGCCACAAGCAGCCCCGTAACGGCATAGCTCATGAGCACATCATATTCCATCACAAGCGTAAAATGGACAAAGCCTTCGATAAATAAAAATAAAAGAATCCATAAATAAGTACCCGGCCAAGGCGTGTCCTTCCTTTTTGCCTGCTGGTATTTCAGCTCCAATCCAACACCAAACATGATCGTGAGCAGCGAGAGCATTTTTCCATAAACGAACATGGAGACAAGACTTTCTAGAAAACTGCCATTTTCATATTCATCCGCAATCTGATCTGTCGCAAAGGTATCCCCTGCATACGCAAAAAACCAGACGTTCGTTCCCAAGGTGCCTAGTATGGCAAAACCTCGTAAAATATCTAATAATCGTATTCTTTCTTTCACTAGAACGCTCCTTCCCTCCTATACAGTTATCATATTTTGGTAATGACCGGAAGTCCGTTCTAGTGAAATTAAGAAATATTTAAACAAAAAAACACCAGCAAAATGCGAGATTTTACTGGTGCTTCATCAATCTATTCTTATGGACGGTACACGCTGCGGACAACGTTCGTTTGTGAACGATCTGGTCCGACTGAGAAAATGGAAAGAGGAATACCTGTTAATTGTGAAATGCGTTCTAAATAATGGCGGGCATTTGCAGGCAGCTCACTTAAGTTCTTCACACCTGTAATATCCTCTGTCCATCCTGGCATTTCTTCGTAGACAGGCTCACATTTCGCTAATTCATTTAGGCTTGCTGGGAATTCCTCAGTGATTTCTCCATTCAATTTATAGGCGACACAGATTTTCAATTTTTCAATCCCTGTTAGTACATCAATTGAGTTAAGAGATAAATCTGTAATTCCGCTCACACGGCGTGCATGACGGACAACAACGCTGTCAAACCAGCCGACACGGCGCGGGCGTCCAGTTGTCGTACCGTATTCACGTCCAACCTCACGAATTTGATCGCCAATTTCATCATGAAGTTCTGTCGGGAATGGGCCATCTCCAACACGTGTTGTGTACGCTTTTGACACGCCGACTACATGTTGAATTTTCGTTGGTCCTACACCAGAACCAATTGTCACGCCTCCAGCTACCGGGTTAGATGACGTCACAAATGGGTATGTCCCTTGATCGATATCAAGCATGACCCCTTGTGCTCCTTCAAATAGCACGCGGCGGCCTTCATCTAGTGCATCATTCAAAACAACAGATGTGTCTACGACATATTTTTTCACTTGCTGGCCATATTCATAATACTCGTCTAAAATATCTTCAATCTTGAAGCCTTCTGTGTCATACATTTTCTCTAAGAGACGATTTTTCTCTTCTAGATTACGTGCAAGCTTCTCTTCAAATACTTCACGATCTAATAGATCTGCGACGCGGATACCAACGCGGGCAGCTTTATCCATATAAGCTGGTCCGATTCCTTTTTTCGTCGTACCGATCTTATTAGCCCCTTTCCGCTCTTCTTCTACCTCGTCCAATTTTAAATGGTAAGGCAGAATAACATGGGCTCTATTGCTGATTCTGAGGTTATCTGTACTCACATTCCGTTCGTGAAGATACGCAAGCTCAGTGACCAACGCTTTAGGATCAACCACCATTCCATTACCGATGACACAAGTTTTCTCTTTATAAAAAATACCGGATGGAATGAGGTGTAGCTTGTATGTCACTCCATCAAATTTGATCGTGTGACCTGCATTGTTTCCCCCTTGATAACGGGCAATCACCTCTGCATTTTCTGAAAGGAAATCGGTAATTTTCCCTTTCCCTTCGTCACCCCACTGCGTACCTACTACGACTACTGAAGACATATCGTGCACCTCCGTTAACCTTTCAAAACGTTATCTCTTTCAAACAC
Source organism: Bacillus sp. FSL M8-0350 (assembly GCF_038593345.1). Lineage (NCBI taxonomy): Bacteria > Bacillati > Bacillota > Bacilli > Caryophanales > Bacillaceae > Bacillus > Bacillus sp. FSL M8-0350. Next base: position 3,783,946 of record NZ_CP151985.1, read on the forward strand.
ATTTATTTTATCAATGCACAACGAAAAAGTCAACGCGAAATCCGAACATTAATATATCGAAATCAAATTTTGTTCGTTTTAAATATAAAGAAAAGCGCTTTAATCACTTTTCCAGTGCTTAAAAATGGAGATTTTGAGCAAAAACAACTTTTTACCGTTTCCAGCTGTTCATCAACATAAAAAAGACCCCCAACAATGGGCGTCTTTTTTAAACAGGTGTAATACCATCTGTGTTCATCAGCACAACTCGATACCCATCTGGGTCTTCAATGGTTGCTCCTCCCCGGTCCCAGTATGGATTCGTTGAGGTGACATGCCGTCCGCCAAATGAGAGCAATCTCTCTTTCATTTGCTGAAATTCTTCTGCATCTGGAATATAGAAAACAAGCAGCTGTTCTGGATGCGGGACGGGCAGGCTTTCTTCTTCTTCATGTTTGGTGATTTCTAAATGAACATGCTGGTGAGGCAGCCCGAGCATCACACCATCGTACCCTTCATGCTGATCAAATGAGCCTATTCGTTTGAGCCCTAAGCCTTCTTCATAAAAGGAAACAACCTCTTTCATGTTGACGGTTGGGCGTGCGATACGTAATTGAGCGGCTTCAAACTGTTGAAATTTCATCAGTCTTCACTCCTTTTCTCCTTTTAGTATACGCTCTCTCTTTTTCTCTCTCCTCCTCATTTTGATTGTTTTTTCAATCATTCTTTCGATGTAGATCAATCAAAAAAGCCCAGCTTCTTGAGCTGGGCTTTAAGCACCGGGCGGAACACCCGCATCATCAAATCTTCTTTCCAAGTTGACGAATTTGTTATATTCTTTGACGAACGCCAGTGATACTGTACCAACGGGACCGTTACGCTGTTTGGCAATAATGATTTCGATAATGTTCTTATTCTCTGATTCTTTGTCATAGTAATCATCACGATAAAGGAATGCCACGATATCGGCATCCTGCTCGATACTTCCTGATTCACGAATATCAGACATCATCGGACGTTTGTCCTGGCGCTGCTCTACCCCACGGGAAAGCTGAGACAAGGCAATAACCGGAACTTCAAGCTCCCTTGCCAGCGATTTTAATGCCCTAGAGATTTCAGAAACCTCCTGCTGACGGTTATCGCTTGATCGCCCGCTCCCTTGAATGAGCTGCAAGTAGTCAATCAGGATCATGCCAAGACCATTTTCTTGCTTCAATCGGCGGCATTTCGAGCGAATTTCACTTACTCTGATTCCAGGTGTATCGTCAATGAAAATTCCGCTGTTTGACAGCGAGCCCATCGCCATTGTCAGCTTGCCCCAGTCCTCTTCTGTCAGATTACCGGTTCTTAGGTTTTGTGCATTGATATTCCCCTCTGCACAAAGCATACGCATAACGAGCTGCTCAGCACCCATCTCTAAACTAAAGATGGCGACACTTTCATCCGTTTTGGTCGCGACATTTTGGGCAATGTTCAATGCGAAGGCGGTTTTCCCTACTGATGGACGAGCCGCTACAATGATTAAATCATTTCGCTGGAATCCAGCTGTCATCCGGTCAAGCTCAGAGAAACCTGTTGGAATCCCTGTGATATCGCCTTTACGGTTATGAAGCTGTTCAATATTATCGTATGTTTGAACAAGAACGTCCTTAATGTTTTGAAAGGCTCCTGAGTTTTTACGCTGCGCCACTTCCATAATGGTCTTTTCAGCATCGCTCAACAGGTCCTCTACTTCATCCTCACGTGTGTATCCATCTTGTGCAATGGTTGTCGCCGTACGGATCAGACGTCTTAAAATGGATTTTTCTTCTACAATTTTTGCATAGTATTCAATGTTTGCGGCAGTTGGGACAGAGTTCGCAATATCGGTTAAATACGAAATCCCGCCTACCTCTTCTAGTAAATCTGTATTGGCAAGCTCAGATGTCACCGTGACAAGATCGACCGGTTCTCCTCTATCGCCAAGTACAAGCATCGCATTGTAAATCTTTTGATGCGACATTCTATAGAAATCCTCTGGAATTAATACCTCAGAAGCGAGCGTTAGCGCAGATGGTTCTAAAAAAACAGCACCTAATACGGCCTGCTCGGCTTCTATATTTTGCGGCGGCAGCCGGTCATCGAGAAGTTCCGTCATGCCAAGCACCGTCCTTTCATAAAAAAATACGCTACTCATCATTTTAACATTTTCATCAATAAAAAAGTGAAAAACATCGACTATAGTCAAAATTACCATGTTGATATTTTGTGCAAACCAGCGCATTTCAATAGAAAAGACTCTGTAACATCAATTGTTATAGAGTCTTTCGTTATCGCTAATGATTTTGTATCCGTCATCGTTCAAGTTTTGTTAATCTATCGTTTTCTTAACCCCATAATTCACTTTTTGCCCAATGTCTTGTAAAGAATCGTTTTGATAACCAATAGATAACTCCAAATCTGGAATGGAATCAAACCCGTTTTTCGCTAGGTCAAATAGCTGTGCTCCGTAATGTGAAGCGGCAATGCGCGCATTTTCTGCTGTATATGGATTTTTAAGAAGTTCTTCTTTGTATAGATCAAAAATATTCGTTCCGTTATCCGTTACAAATTGACCATTTACAATGCTTAAATCCTTTAAATTGTAGCCTGTGACCGTTTTGATTTGATTAACAAGATGGAACTTGGCCAGAGAATCCGGTGTGAATTGAGTAGAATCATCATTTCTGCTTTTCATGATATGGAAAAATAATTCTCTTGTATTGTTGGTTGTATTTAATAAGTCTTCTATTTGTTTCATCAGCGTTTCGTCTTTTGAACCACTTACCACTAATTTAAAATTGTTCGGGTCAATGGTAAAAGTGAGATTTGTGTTTTTAGGAAGGGATATCCCGTTTTTAGAGAATAAATCTTGTATTTGTTCGTTCACTTTTTGGCGATTGAGTATTTTCTTTTCTACACTTTCTTGGGTAGGGTCATACCGTTTTTCATTACGAAAGGCGGCATCATTAGAATTAAAATGTCCTCCTGTTCCACTATTAGCCCATCCAATTTCAATAGAGTAAGCCGCCTCTCTTTCCGGTTTAGTTAAATCATTTCTGAAATAAGGGGAGTTTGGATTTCGATACTTATCAAATATATGACCATGAGGATCTTTGAATCGTTTATTTTGTTCATTTATTTTTTGGTATTTTTCATCTAAAATTTTCATTCTTCTATCAGCTTCGGTCATCACCTCGTTTGTACTTTTAATAGCTGATTGATCTTTAGAGTCTATTCGGTTCTGATTGTTTGAAGCAACTGCCGTGTATGACGAGTTAATATTCATTTTGATTCTCCTTTTTTAAAAAAATAGTGATTATTAAATATATCGGCAATTCAGTTAAAATTTGTTAGTTTCGATCCGATATAGTAATTATTACAAGTAGGGTTAAAATATGACAAATACTATCTTCAAACGTTTTTTGTTACCTGCATTGGTATTCGTGCTTGTTACTAGTTTTTTTGCACCTAATTCAGCAGAAGCAGCGATTACGGGGAATAACAGCCCTAACACAGCAAGCTCAATGGGATATTGGAAAAATAGTCGCCCAGATACAACAATCTTACCTGAAGGTGAAAATGAAGCGTATTATCAGTTTACGATCAATAAAGGTGAAAGAGTTTATGTCAGAAGTTCGTATAATAAGCAATATACAGGGATGAAAATCGAGGTGTATAATTCGAAAAGTTCAGATGAAAGAAGTAGGGTGATTAACCCTGATTCAATTACGCCGTTTATTTTTGCCAATACTGATGAAGTTACTTCAACTTCAGAAACTTATTTTGTGAAAGTAACTCGTGGCACATATACAGGAAATATGTATTTTACTGTATCCATTCAAGATCGAATTAAATCTGGAAATAGTACATTCAACTTTACGGGGACCGCTACCAACCTGGGGAATACTTCTTTGAATTTTTTAGGAGTTGATTCTTCTATCATTACAATGGATTTAACGAACAATTCTTCTATCCCTAAAAATGCAATCGTTAAATCGATTTCAACAACTAGTACCCAATCGCCTAACCAAGGAAATGTCACACACAAACTGATGGCTGATGAAAACAAGATTTGGAACGAATCCGTTTTTTCATCTGCAACAAGTGGTTCTTACCGTATTTCTCTGGAAGATCAATTAAGAGTGGCTCAAAAATGGAGCTTTAAGTACAACGCAAAGGCTACTGCGAGATCTACTATGAGCAATGTCAAAGCCGATATTCGTTACGAATATGATGTCACAGATGGATTCTAATTGAATGGTGTTTACAGACATGTACACCAATTGATCAAAAAGTAAGGGGACATCCCTTACTTTTTTCATTTCCGCATTTTTGATGCTATATGATATTTGGCCAACTTTAAAACAGCACCGTCCTTTCATAAGAAATACGCTGCTCATAAAAAGTGAAGGTGTTAATGGTGGTTTTGCTTGAGGGCGTGTTGAAAGAGGAGGATGGTGATCATATCGGTGGCCCGCTGGTATAAATCCCATTGTTCATAGGCCGCAAATGTCATCCGTATTTCATGTAATGATTGCTTCATTTCATGATATTCTTCCACTGTAAACGAATTTTTCAATTTGAACTGATGTTCAAGCAGTTTTAGCCTTAGCTTTCCTAATGGAGTTTTCATTCTGCCTACATTCCCTTCGATCTTGTCTTCCTTAGAAAATTGTATATGAATTTACGCATGAGATTGAATAAGTTGTGAGATATGCTCACCAGCTTTTCGAAAAATTCTCCTCTTTTTTCCTAAAAATACAAGAAGGTCTATAGACTTATTTTTCCTCAAAATGATTTCAAGAAGAAAAACCTATATATATTCCTGAATCAAACAGAAGAAAATGGTAAATATCCCGTGACGGTCAAGGTCTTTTGGCATTTCTCCTCTTTTTAAATGACTCAGTCCGGCATTCCCTATTTCCATTCATTTGGTAGTTATTTAGTCCTTTATTTTCCGAAAATTTAGATTAAATTATCAATTACACCACTTAATGAACATTTGACTTCATAATTGATAACCATTATCATTTGATTTGCTTGCGTGATAATTGAGAATCATTTTCATTTGAAGGGACCATTCTTCAATCTCTACACTCATCCTATATCCGCAAGCCTGCTTTTATCAGCATATGAGAGTCAATTTGAGGAAGGGGATTTTTTACACATGTCCAAACGCCCTGAAGGAATGGGTACTGAGGATTCTCTTTTCGGAGAAAGCCGTCCTTTTTTTATACCCGGGACGGAGCAACTGGATATCACAGCACACCCATACAGACTTTTTATATTTAAACCGAATACTACTCCTCCAGCGGCTGGTTTTCCAGTCATGTACGTGCTTGATGGGAATTCACTTTTTGGCACAATGGTCGAAGCCATTCGTTTACAGTCAAGAAGACCCGAAAAAACAGGTGTTGTACCTGCCATCATTGTTGGAATTGGCTATCAGACAGAAGCGCCCTATCATCCGCTCAGGCATTATGATCTCACTCTAACCGGCCCTGACGCTTCCATTGGTGACAAAAGAAAGGATTTCTCCACCCATACATATGGCGGCGCCTCTGCGTTCTTTTCTTTTTTAGAAAAGATTGTAAAGCCTTATATCGAGCAGCGCTTTCCGATCAACCAGAGTCGTCAAACACTATTTGGGCACTCTCTTGGCGGTCTTTTTGTATTACACACACTATTTGAGCACCCTGATGCTTATCAAACATATATTGCAGGCAGTCCTTCTATCCACTGGAACAAAAAATTATTTCTAGAAAAAGAACACCAATTCACCAGCCATATACGTCAGATGCCTATGGATGTCAGGCTGCTTGTAGGTGTAGGTGAGTTAGAAAAACATCATCCGTGTCAAATGAATGATCATGCAAATTCACTAGCAAATCGTATGCTGCCCTTATCCCCATATGGCTTGCATACAGCCTATCACGAATTCCCTAAAGAAGGACATACGTCCGTTTTACCGGTGCTGATGAATGACGCTTTTCGATTTGCACTCTATCATGATGATCCTTTCACAACCACAGACATGAAGGAAAGGCAGTGAACACATGAAACACAGTGGTCTATCTCAAAAAGTTGTCCTTATCACAGGCGCAGGACAGGGTATTGGACAAGCAGTCGCAAAAAGACTAGCCGAAGAAGGTGCGATTATTGCAGCAGTTGACGTAAAAGAAGATCAGCTGCAAAGCACCGTCCAGCAAATGAAGGATGAGGGCATACGTGCCTTTGCCTATCCAGGTAACATTACCGATCAAGCATCTGTTCAGCACATTGTCGATCAAATTGAAAAGCAGCTTGGCCCCATTTATTTACTGGTCAATGTAGCAGGCATTCTTCGAATGGGTTCTATTGACCAGCTTAGTGCAGATGACTGGCAACAAACTTTCGCAGTCAACACACATGGTGTCTTTTACGTATCTCAAGCTGTCTCCAAATACATGATGAAAAGATCAGAAGGGGTCATTGTGACCGTCAGCTCTAACGCAGGTGCCATTCCTAGAATGAATATGGCTGCCTATGCCGCTTCAAAAGCAGCAGCCACTTCATTTACAAAAACGCTTGGATTAGAACTGGCTGCCTATGGAATCAGGTGCAACGTCGTCTCTCCTGGGTCTACCGCAACACCTATGCAATGGGCTTTATGGCCTGATAAACAAGGAGAAAATCAGGTGATTAAAGGTTCACTAGAGACGTATAAAACCGGTATTCCTTTACAAAAAATCGCTGATCCTCAAAATATCGCTGATGCAGTCATTTTCTTTGCATCTGAGCAATCCAGTCATATTACGATGCAGAATCTCACGATCGATGGCGGCGCAACACTCGGAATCTAGCATTTCATTCAAAAGGAGGCCTTTTCATGAAACATTCATTATTGTCGTCCGAAGAAAAAGTACAATTGCTTCAAGACTATCAGCCAGGCGCTTTTTTTCTTGCTTCACCTAAACGCACGATACTTGCCGAAGGGATTTTCCAGCATATTGAAACCAATCAGCTAAATGAACTATCCACAAGGGTAGCGCACGTATTTGAAGATGCCAAACAAGCTGGAATTCAAACACCGATTGTGGCTGGTGCTGTCCCATTTGATCCGGCGCAGCCCGTTCGTTTAAATGTACCAGTCCATGTACAGTTTAGTGATCCACTCGAATTTCAACAAGGTGATGAGGAGTCAGAAGCGGCATCGCCATCCTATGAGGTGACACCTGTCCCTTCTCCTGAAGTCTACATGAATGGTGTGAACGAAGGGTTAGCTAAAATTGAAAAAGGAGAGCTTAGCAAAATCGTCATTTCTCGATCTCTCCATCTCAAATCAAATCAAGACATTCCTACGAAAACAATACTCGAACGACTGGCTCGTCATAATACGACTGGCTATACGTTTGCTGCAAATGTAGCTGATCCGAAGGCTTCCCAAAAGCGCACACTTCTTGGGGCAAGCCCTGAGCTGCTCCTTTCTAAAACCGGTTCATCTGTGATTTCCAATCCACTCGCTGGTTCCCGGCCGCGCAGTTCAGATCCAGTAGAAGACCAGCGCCGCCGCGATGAACTCCTTACCTCAGCGAAGGATTTACACGAGCACGCAGTGGTTGTTGAAGCTGTCACTAAAGCGCTTACTCCATACTGTCATACACTAGATGTGCCTGCATCACCATCCGTCATACAAACAGAAACGATGTGGCATTTATCTACTGTGGTCAAAGGTGACTTAATAGATTCCGGTGTGTCCTCAATTGATTTGGCGCTTAGCCTTCATCCAACACCCGCAGTATGCGGCACACCTACAGCAGATGCACGTGAAGCCATTCAAGCGATTGAACCCTTCGATCGAGGATTTTTCACAGGGATGATCGGTTGGGCAGATGCAAATGGTGATGGTGATTGGATTGTCACCATTCGTTGTGCAGAAGCTGAGGGTCATTCTCTCCGTCTCTTTGCTGGTGCAGGAGTGGTCAAAGGATCAAAGGCAGAAGAAGAGCTAGCTGAAACATCTGCAAAATTCAACACGATGCTTCACGCGATGGGCATCCATCAGTGATAAAAATAAATAGGAGATGACAAAAACATGTTTGTTCAACCACCTACATGGCCAGAAGAATTTGCAAAACGCTACCGTGAAAACGGCTGTTGGCGTGGGGAAACCTTTGGCGGTATGCTTCGTGAACGCGCCGCATCGTTAGGAAATAAAACAGCCATTACATACGCTGATACGCACATAAGCTACCAAGAACTTGACGAACGCGTCAGCAGTCTTGCTGCCGGTTTTCATCAGCTTGGAATTCAAAAAGGCAGTCGAGTTGTCGTGCAGCTTCCTAACATTCCTGCTTTTTTTGAAGTCATTTTCGCTTTATTTCGAATCGGTGCTTTACCCGTGTTCTCTCTGCCATCTCATAGAAGCAGTGAAATCACTTATTTTATTGAGTTTGCCGAAGCAGATGCATATGTCATACCAGATATTGATGGCAGCTTTGATTATCGATCACTCGCACGTCAAGTGAAAGAAAAGCTTCCCTCATTACCTCATGTCATTGTTGCAGGGGAAGCTGAGGAATTCCTTTGCTTGGATGATCTGCGAAAGGACCCAGCTCTTGATCCTCAAATTCATGTAGAGGCAAGCGATATTGCGTTTCTTCAGTTATCTGGAGGCAGCACAGGCCTTTCAAAGCTCATTTCTCGTACACATGATGACTATATTTATAGTCTTTGGAAAAGCAATGAGGTGTGCGAGCTCACACAAGAAAGTGTGTATCTAGCTGCACTTCCAGTTGCGCACAACTATCCATTAAGCTCGCCTGGCGTCCTTGGAACGTTATACGCAGGCGGAAGAGTCGTTCTTGCACCTGGATCAAGCCCTGATGTCGTCTTTCCACTCATTGAAAAAGAACGGGCGACCATTACCGCTGTCGTTCCACCTATCGCATTGATTTGGCTAGAGGCCGCTCCTCATCGATCAGATGACTTATCGAGTCTTGAAGTCTTACAAGTCGGTGGTGCTAAATTCAGTGCTGAGGCAGCAAAACGAGTGAAGCCTACACTTGGATGTAAGTTACAGCAAGTTTTTGGCATGGCAGAAGGTCTGGTCAACTATACCAGATTAGATGATCCTGAACATGTCATTATTCATACACAAGGACGCCCAATGTCTGAATATGATGAGGTACTAGTGGTAGATGATGAGGACAAGCCCGTCCCGCATGAAGTGGCTGGACATCTTTTAACAAGAGGACCTTATACGATTCGCGGCTACTATAAAGCCGATGAACAAAACAAAAAAGCATTTACACCCGATGGCTTTTACAGAACAGGTGACATCGTGCGATTAACCAAAGAAGGAAATGTTGTTGTAGAAGGCAGAGACAAGGATCAAATCAATCGTGGCGGCGAAAAAGTTGCCGCTGAAGAAGTTGAAAACCATTTACTTGCGCATCCTGACATTCATGATGCCGCCATGGTGTCTATGCCAGATCCATTTCTTGGCGAACGCTCATGTGCCTTTGTTATCGCGAAAGGAAACAACAAACCAGCACCGCACATCTTAAAATCATTTCTAAGAGAACGCGGGCTCGCAGCCTTTAAAATTCCCGACCGCATTGAATGGATCGATGCGTTCCCGCAAACAGGTGTAGGCAAAGTCAGTAAAAAAGCATTAAGAGAATTAGCTGCAACCCATACTGCCAACGTATAAAAAAGAGGAGTGAAAAACATGGCAATCCCTACTATTCCTGCATATCCAATGCCAAGCACACAAGATTTACCCGAAAATAAAGTGAACTGGATACCAGATCCGAAACGTGCTGTTCTGCTGATACATGACATGCAGCAATATTTTTTAAATGCATTTCAACAAGATACATCACCGATCACAGAGTTAGTGCAGCATATTCAACAATTACGTGATACATGCAATGAACTTGGGATCCCCGTCGTCTATACAGCGCAACCTGGTGACCAAGACCCGAAGGATCGTGCCTTATTAACAGATTTTTGGGGACCTGGACTTGGTGATGATGAAGCATTGACAAAAATCATTGATCAGCTTGCTCCATCTGAAGCAGATACAATGCTGACAAAATGGCGTTATAGCGCATTCAAGAAATCTAATTTTTTGGATATCCTTCAAGAAGGCGGGCGTGATCAACTGATCATTACTGGCGTATATGCACATATTGGCTGTATGCTGACAGCCGCAGAAGCATTCATGCTCGATATTGAAACCTTTTTTGTCGCCGATGCCGTCGCTGACTTTTCACTGAAACATCACAAAATGGCCATGACCTATGCAGCTGAACGCTGTGCAGTCACCACAACGACAAACCAAATCATCAGTCGTTTAACAGGACAAGAAGCAAACAGTGATGATTTATCCTTTGAGGCCATCGTTCACCAAGTAGCTGAGTATCTCCAAATCGAGCCAAATGAAATACCACTTGATGAGAATCTCGTCTACCTTGGACTTGATTCTATTAGAATGATGAGCCTAGCGGAAAAGTGGAGACAGCAAGGAGCGACAGTTAATTTCGTTGAGCTTGCCGCAAATCCAACGCTCGCTCATTGGCGGACTCTTCTTTTCCCAGAAAAGCAGCCATCTATCCCAAATATCGATTACTTGTAAAGGAGGTATAGACCCTTGTCGATCCAGTCAGTCGATTCATTCCCGCTAACCGGAGCCCAATCAGGCATTTGGTACGCGCAGCAGCTTGATCCAGCTAATCCTATTTTCAATACAGCTGAGTATATAGAGATTAAAGGTCCTATTGATCCCATACATTTTGAAGCCGCCATTAGAAAGACTGTCTTAGAAGCAGATTCCTTGTATATGCGCTTCATTGATGATACTGACGGTCCAAAGCAATGGATGACATCTAAGAAAGAGATTCCATTTCAATATGTTAATTTACAAAATGAAAAACAGCCTCTTGATGCGGCTAAAGCATGGATGAAGGAAGATCTTTCAACGCCAGTCTCTTTAGAGAAAGATGTATTATTCCGTGAAGTACTTTTTCAACTTGCTGACGACCGATTTATTTGGTATCAGCGCATTCATCACATTGCCATTGATGGATTCGCCTTTTCGCTCATTGCGCGTCGTGTTGCTGAGGTCTATTCAGCCCTATCGAAAGGGACACCAATGCCCCCTCAAACATTTGGATCCTTACATGACGTAGTCCAAGAGGAGCTCACCTATCAACAGTCTAATCGATATGAAGATGATCAAGCGTTTTGGAAAAATCGCTTTGCTGATCAACCGGAAATTGTCAGCCTTGCTGAGCTTGCCCCAAGAACGTCGGATCATTTTATCCGAAAAACGGCTGGCTACGATGCAGAAAAGGTAAGCAAAATGAAAAAAAATGCTCAAGCCTTCGGTGGTACGTGGCATGAAATGATCCTTGCTGCATCCGCTTTATATATGCATCGTATGACTGGTGCACATGATATTGTTTTAGGGCTTCCTGTGATGATGCGCCTTGGATCGTGCGCCTTACAAACACCCGGAATGGTCATGAACCTGGTACCGCTTCGTTTAACATGCAAACCAGAAATGACGCTATCAGCACTTGTTCGCCAAGTATCTGAGGAACTAAAAGCCATTCGCCCTCATCAAAGATATCGTCACGAGGACATGCGGAGAGACTTTAAACTCATCGGAAGAAATCAGCGATTATTTGGCCCACAGATCAATATCATGCCATTTGATTATGATCTCATGTTCGATCAGAGCATGGGTCAAGCACATAACCTCTCAGCAGGACCCGTGGATGATATATCGATCAACATATACGACCGCGCGGATGGGAACGGATTTCAAATCGACTTTGATGCAAACCCTGCCGTTTACAAAGAGCAAACAGTTGACGCTCATCAGCAGCGTTTTCTTCAATTGCTGGAGGAAATAACCGGACTAGAGCAAGATCAAACGATCAGTCAATTCAACCTTCTTTTGTCTGAAGAGAAAGAGAACATCCTCAAGCACTGGAATGATACAAAACGAGAATTACCAAAGGAATCTTTACGAGAACTATTTGAAAAACAGGTGAGCAAAACACCACAAGCAAAAGCATTACAGTTTGAAGGAATTACTTTGACCTATGAGGAGTTGAATCAGCGGGCTAATCAATTAGCTCATTATTTGAAAAAACATGACATTGGACCAGAACAATTTGTCGCAATTGCTCTGCCTCGGTCCATCAATATGGTCGTAAGTCTATTAGCCGTCGTCAAAACGGGAGCCGCATATCTGCCACTAGACCCTGATTATCCTAACGATCGTGTCGCCTATATGCTAGAAGATGCCAAACCAGCGTGCTTGCTCACAGTCAAAGAGACAGCAGACGGTTTGGACCATCCGCACATCGTTCAGCTGGATGATTCAACTGTTCATCAGGACATAGCAGACAGTCCGCACATCAATCCGGCTTGGAGCGAGGGCTCTCCACATCACCCAGCTTACATCCTCTACACGTCAGGATCGACAGGCAAACCAAAGGGTGTTGTTGTAACAAAACGAAATGTGATCAACTTTATATTGTCCATGCAAGATTCATTTTTATTAGATCAAAAAGACCAGCTTTTAGCGGTAACGACCATTGCCTTTGATATTTCTGGGCTGGAAATGTTCCTACCGCTTTTACATGGGGCTGCTATTTTATTGGCAAAAAAAGAAACCATACAAGAACCAGCAAAGCTTTCAGACATGATTCGTTCTCATCATGTCACAATCATGCAGGCAACGCCAACGTTGTGGCATGCGCTAGCAGATGAGTACCCTGATGTGATCACAGGTATGCGTGTTCTTGTTGGAGGTGAAGCACTCCCTGCCTCCCTTTTGCACACATTGCAATCTCTTCAATGTGACATTACTAATTTGTACGGACCTACAGAAACGACGATCTGGTCTACGATGGAAAATGTCACAGCACATCGAGAAAATAGTGGACCGGCAATTGGTAAACCCATTTGGAATACGAGCATTTACATTTTAGATGAAGGACTAAACCCAGTCCCAGCAGGATCAATCGGTGAGCTTTATATTGCAGGTGAAGGAGTATCCAGAGGATATCTTGGACGATATGATTTAACGGCTGAACGCTTTGTCGCTGATCCATTCGGCACAAAAGGCACGAGAATGTATCGCACTGGTGATTTAGCCAGATGGCGTGAAGATGGTTCAATTGATTATATCAGCCGTGCCGATCATCAAATTAAAATCCGCGGCTTCCGTATTGAACTAGGTGAAATTGAAACCGTAATGATGCAGCATCAAGCCATAAAACATACATCTGTTATCGTTCGTGAGGATCAACCTGGGCAGCAGCTGCTTTGTGCATATGTTGTGCTGACAGATGGGTCTTCTCTGCACCCTTCAGAGCTCAGGCAGTTTGCGGCTTCATTACTTCCTGACTACATGGTGCCCTCTGCTGTTGTCGTTTTGCCAGAACTTCCACTTACACCAAACGGCAAAATCGACCGCAAAGCATTACCAGCACCAAATATGTCTTTAGTTAGTTCTGAGCGTACACCTAGAACACCACAAGAAGACATGTTATGTAGTTTATTTGCAGAAACCCTTGGTCTATCTCAAATTGGCATAGATGATAGTTTCTTTGACTTAGGAGGACATTCCTTACTCGCCGCTCGTCTGCTTCGACGTATACGCGATACACTTGGTGCAGACCTAAGTATGAGTACCATTTTTGAATCGCCTCGGGTTGCTGAGCTTGTGCAGCACATTGACAAAGCGAAGGACATTCGGCCGCCGCTTCAGGTAGAAGACAAACCAGATGAGATTCCGTTATCCTTTGCCCAAAAACGGCTCTGGTTCCTTCATTGCCTTGAAGGGCCAAGTCCAACTTACAATATTCCACTTGTCATTCAGCTGACAGGTAGACTAGATCAAACAGCTCTCATTGGTGCTTTGGCAGATATCACTGAAAAACACGAAACCCTTAGAACCATTTTTCCAAATAATAACGGCATGCCAAGACAGGTCATTTTACACCCGAAAAGTGTTCAGCCTGAACTCCATGTCACAGCTTCAAGTGATCAACAAATTGAGAATCAGTTAAACGAAGCCATTCGGTATAGCTTTCAGATTGAAGAAGAACCTGCACTTCGAGCTGAATTATTCACGCTTGATGCAAACCGTTCCGTACTGCTTCTATTGCTGCATCACATCGCTGGTGACGGCTGGTCACTTGCACCATTGACACGAGACTTAGCTGCTGCTTACGAAGCCCGTATACAAGGAAAATCCATCTCCTTGCCAGCAGAACCTGTTCAATATGCTGACTATGCTATTTGGCAGCAGAAGCTGTTGGGCAGTGAAGAAAAGGCGGATAGTCTATTTGCCAAGCAGCTCAACTATTGGAAAGGTGCCTTACATGACCTGCCTGAAGAACTTGAACTGCCTTATGACTTCCCGCGTCCACAGGAAGGAAGCTTCAACGGTGCGACGATAGACTTTACGATTGAACCCGCTTTACATCAGAACCTCCTTGAGCTTGCAAAGCAGCATCAAGTGAGTTTGTTCATGGTGCTTCAAGCATCTCTTGCGGCATTACTGACACGCCTTGGGGCCGGTACAGATATCCCAATCGGCAGTCCAATTGCTGGACGGAATGACGATGCACTTGACGATATTGTGGGATTATTTGTGAACACACTAGTATTACGTACAAATACAGCTGGTAATCCAACCTTTAGTGAGCTATTGAAGCGAGTGCGAGACGTTGACCTAGCAGCCTATGAGCATCAGGATCTGCCATTTGAAAGACTAGTCGAAATTCTAAATCCAACCAGGTCCAGATCAAGAAATCCATTGTTCCAGGTCATGCTAGCCTTCCAAAATACACCGAAGGCAGAAATGAAGCTGACACAACTTGACTCAGATCTTTACGTGAAACCAGTAGGGTCAGCTAAATTTGATCTGACCATCGAATTAACAGAACAAAGAACGGAAACTGGGTCAGCAGCGGGATTAACAGGATTGTTTGAATTCAACACAGATGTATTTAAACAAAGCACCATTCGAGCAATCGCTGACAGAATGAAGCGCTTTTTAACTGAAGTGACCGAGCGCCCACATGTGCCGATTGGCCAAGTGAATATTTTATCAGATAAAGAGCGGCAAACATTTCTCCCTGACAAAAAGACAATTGCTCAGTTAGACCAAGCACATAGTCTCCCGGCTTTATTTGAAAAAACGGCGCAGCAATACCCTGATCGAGTGGCTGTAACGTATGGCAATAGGCAGCTGACCTATGGTGAGTTAAACAACAAAGCCAATCGTCTTGCTCATTTATTAATAGAAAAAGGCGTTGGACCAGAACAGTTCGTTGCACTTGCCCTGCCTAGATCAATCGATATGCTCGTAAGCTTATTAGCCGTTCATAAAGCAGGCGCAGCCTATGTTCCGCTTGATCCAGATTACCCAGCAGATAGACTGGCATACATGATACAAGATGCCAAACCCGTTTGCAGCATCACAACAAAAGCAGATGCAGTGCATCTTCCAGCTGATTGCGATTTGATTTTGTTAGACGAAAAGGAAACGAGCGATCAATTGCTGACAATGCCAAATCACAATCCGGCTGATATAGACAGAATTGAGCCGCTATCTTCTCTGCATCCGGCCTATATTATTTATACATCCGGTTCTACAGGGAAACCAAAAGGAGTGGTCATCCCACACCAAAATGTCATCCGTCTTCTGACATCTACTGAACATTGGTTCCATTTTGATGAAGAAGATGTTTGGACAATGTTCCATTCTTATGCCTTTGACTTTTCAGTATGGGAAATATGGGGACCACTTTTATATGGCGGCCGGCTTGTCATTGTACCTCATACCATCTCTCGCTCTCCAGAAGAGATGCTGCAGCTTCTAGTCGAGGAAGGTGTGACTGTGCTTAATCAAACACCTTCTGCCTTCTATCAGCTCATGCAGATAGACAAGGAACAACAAACACTTGGTCAAGCATTATCACTCCGCTATGTCATCTTTGGAGGTGAAGCATTAGAGCTTAGCAGATTAGAAGATTGGTACAGCCGTCACTCAGACTGTAAACCAAAGCTAATCAACATGTACGGCATTACAGAAACCACCGTTCACGTTACGTATAATGTACTCAATCGAGAGATGATCACAAAGAACTCCAGCAGTTTAATAGGCGAACCGATTCCTGATTTACACGTGTACGTACTAGATGAATACCTACAGCCTGTTCCCCCTGGGACGACAGGTGAAATGTATGTAGCTGGAGCTGGCCTTGCAAGAGGTTATCTAGGCAGACCTGACCTGACATCAGATCGATTCCCTGCCGATCCTTATGGAGCACCTGGCACAAGGATGTATCGTACAGGCGACCTTGCGCGCTGGACAGAAGAAGGGGATCTTGATTACATTGGCAGAGCTGATCATCAAATTAAAATACGCGGATTTCGCATTGAACTTGGAGAAATCGAAGCCGTTCTGGCACGCCACGATGCAGTTGCACAAGTTGCCGTCATGATGCGAGAGGATCAGCCTGGCGACAAACGCTTAGTCGCCTATATCGTCACAACTGAAGAAGACCGTTTCGATACTGAAACCCTTCGTCATTTTGCAGCAGCCAGTCTTCCTGATTACATGGTTCCCGCGGCATATGTACAAATTGACACCATGCCGCTTACAGCAAACGGGAAGCTTGATCAAAAATCACTGCCAGCACCTCAATTGCATATACAGCAAGCAGATGGCCGCGGCCCAAGAAACCCGAAAGAGGAAATCCTATGTCATCTCTTTGAAGAGGTGCTTGATTTACCTAAAATCAGCATAGACGATCGCTTTTTTGACATTGGCGGGCATTCCTTACTTGCGGTTCGTTTAATCAGCCGCATTCGTGATGCACTTGGTGTCAAACTAAGCATCGGAACGTTGTTTGAAGCACCAAATGTGGCAAGTTTGGCAGAGAAACTAGAAACAGGAAGCGATGAAAACGCACTAGAAATCCTGCTGCCACTGCGAACAAATGGAGAAAGATATCCTCTCTTTTGTGTTCACCCGGCAGGTGGTCTTAGCTGGTGCTATGCAGGTCTCTTGAATACATTAGAAAAAGACATCCCTATTTATGGATTACAGGCACGAGGAATCGCAAGAAAAGATGACTACCCGCACACACTAGATGATATGGCTGCGGATTACATCAAGCACATCCAAACGATTCAGCCAAAAGGCCCTTATCATCTTCTTGGCTGGTCACTAGGCGGAAACGTTGTACAGGCAATGGCTACACAGCTCCAGCAGCAAGGTGAAGAAATCGCACTCGTTGCAATGCTGGATGCCTATCCGAACCATTTCTTACCGATTAAAGCAGCACCAGATGAAGAAGAAGCACTAATCGCTCTTCTTGCGCTTGGCGGTTATGATCCAGATACCTTAACAGGTGAACCGCTCACGATGAAAAGTGCCGTCGACATCTTGAAAAAAGACGGCAGTGCACTAGCAAGCTTAAGTGAAGATGCCATCAGAAACCTAAAAGAAACCTATGTGAATTCAGTTCGATTGCTTGGAGAATATCAGCCAAAAACTTATCAGGGGGACATATTATTCTTTAGATCTACCATTATCCCAGATTGGTTTACACCAATTGATCCCGAAGCATGGGCACCTTATATCAACGGAACAATCGAACAGCACGACATTCATTGCCGGCACAAAGACATGTGCCAGCCTAACCCCCTAGCAGAAATTGGTGTCATCTTAGACAACGCACTGCATCGGGTTAAACAAAAGCACTAAGAATAAAGGAGAGATGACAAATGACAAATCCCTTTGATCGTGAAGACGGTGTATTTCTTGTGCTGGTCAATGAACAAGGACAGCATTCACTTTGGCCATCATTTGCACCAGTGCCAGATGGATGGGGAAAGGTCTTTGGTGAAGACACTAGAAATGCCTGCATCGATTATATCCAGACACACTGGCAGGACTTGCGGCCATTAAGCTTAACAAAAGAACCTGCGCTAGCACATGGAAAAACGGAATAAATCACCGCACCCTGATCTCCATCAGGGTGCTTTTTTGACAGAATAAACATCACCATCTTTCAGCTCTTTCTGCTACAATTTAATTGAGAATGTTTATCAATCAATAAGAGATCAGGTGGTTTTATGGGAAACAACAATCAATTACGTACATTGGCAAATGCCGAACAATTCATCTACCGATTAACATATACTGAAAAAATAAATAATGCAGAGCTTCCACATACAGAGCAGCAGCTATCAGATACATTCTGCCTCCTCTTCAGCATAAGCGGCAGCGGTTTACTCACATTGAACGATCAAAAATGGCGATTGAAACATCTGACCCTCTATACAATCATGCCTGGGGAAACATTTATGTTAAAAACAGAGCCTTATCAAAAACACGAGCTCTATCTGTTTCGCTTTCAGCTCTACACGCTGCAAAATCAAAACATAGGAGAAGTATCAACGGAACATGCCCGTTCTTTACTGAATAAATGGCAATTTATCGATATTAGCTCGATTGAACATATTCATTCTTTATTGTCCGATATGACAGAGGAATGGCAAAGACCTGAATCCATTAACTTTTTTAGAAGCCAAACTCTTTTTCAGCAGCTCATTATGCAGCTTTTCACACTGCATAAAGAAGATATTTGTGACACGGCACATGCCCTTTTCAAAACAAAACAATATATCGATCAACATTCCGAAGAACCCCTCAGCCTGACAAGTCTATCTCATATGGCTGGCATCAGCGCCAATCATTACAGCGAGCTATTTAAAAAGCATTTTGATGTGAGTGTCAGTGATTATATCACCAAAAAAAGGATGGCTAGAGCCAAACAATTAATGGCAAAAGGCAACGCAAAGCTCAAAGACATTGCACTGGAAATCGGCTATCAAGATCCGTATTACTTCAGCCGCATCTTTAAGAAAAAAACGGGCATAACCCCTTCAACTTATATGAAAAGCCGTCAGCGGAAAATTGCAGCCTATGGCCATTCCATACTCGGCCAGCTCACACCCATTCATATCATCCCATATGCTGCCCCTCTTCACCCTAAGTGGACAGCACATGATTTTGAGCATCATGCAGAAGAAATTCCGATTCACCTGAGTGCACATCGGATCAACGAGCACGCTGAAGCCAATTTACAACTATTAAAAGAAACAAAACCTGAGCTGATCATTGCCAATGATCATGTGACAGAGGAAGAAAAACAAGTGTTAAAAACCATCTGTCCTGTTCACTTTGTTCCATTCACACAATTAGATTGGCGCACTCAATTCAAACAAACAGCTACGTTCCTAAATGAAGCGAACGAAGCAGAAGAATGGCTGATTCATTACGAGGAACTCGTCATTCAAGCGAAAAAGGCATGCCTTTTTGATCATCCACCAAAAACCGTCCTGCCTCTTCGTATCTTTCAAGATCAGCTCTATTTGTCTGTGAATCGCACCATGTCAGAAGTAATTTTTCAAGATATTGGCCTTCTGCCAGCTTTTCAGAATGACGGCCAGCTAATAGAAAAGAAAATCAGCATTCGCTCTATACAACAGCTAGATCCAGACGCCATCTTCCTCTTCCTGCATAAGGAGCCAAAAACCATTGCTTTTTATCAAAAGTTAAAGCAGCAGGAGTCTTGGCAAAATCTCAAGGCTGTGACGCAGCAAGCCGTCTATCCACTTACGTCTGACCCTTGGCGTGAATACACAGCAGCCAGTCATCAACGAGTCATTCAGGACCTTTTATCTTTTTTTCCGTAAAAAGTCCATCATTTGACAGATCATTGTCTATGGATAAAAGGACAAAAGACTACTACAATCTTTAATTGAGAACAATTATCAGTTAAAGGAGAAAACAAATGAAAAAATGGTTCGCATTGCTTATCCTTTGTATCATGACGATCACCGCAGCAGCCTGTGGTGCTGCAGAAAATAAACCTGCTTCAAACACGACCAAAAGCAAGTCAGCTGAAACAGCAGAAACAAATATCAACTACTTAGATCAAACGTACAAACTCAAAACACCAGTGAAACGAATTGTCATTGCTGGAAGCCTTGAATCAATGGAAGATGCAAAATTACTTGGTATCGAGCCTATTGGTGCTTCTACTGTAGGCGGCACATTCCCTGAATTATTTAAAGACATCACAGCGAAAACAGAAGGTATCGGTGAAAAAACAGAACCGAACCTAGAAAAAATCCTAAAACTAAAACCAGATGTCATACTCGGATCAACCAAGTTCCCGCCTGCAACAATTAAAAAATTGGATAAAGTCCAAACGACGATCCCAGTATCCCATGTCTCTTCTGACTGGGAAAGCAATCTATTATTACTCGGTGAACTGACTGGAAAAAGTAAAGAAGCGAAAAACATCATTTCTGATTATCAGAAAGATCTCAAACAAGCGAAAGAAACCCTGAAAGACAAAAGCAGCAACAAAACAGCTGTCATTTTGCGCATTAGACAGGGCGACCTGTACGTTTACCCTGAAGACGTATACTTCAACTCGACCTTATATGGGGACTTAGGATTTACAGCACCAAGTGATATCAAAAAAGCCAAAGCACAAGCATTGATTTCATTGGAGCGCCTAGGCGAACTCAATCCTGACTATATTTTTGTTCAGTTCTCTAAAGAGGAAAACTCATCGAATCCAAATGCATTGAAGGACTTAGAGAAAAATAAAATTTGGACAAGCCTAAAAGCTGTGAAAAATGGGCACATCAATGAAAATGCCGTTGATCCTATGCTTCAAGGAGGAACAGCACTAAGCAAAACAACCTTCCTTGATAAGGCTGTCAAATGGTTAGATCAAAACAACTAAACAGATGTGTAATCAGATTTTTGACAAAGGGCTAAATTGTTTAGCCCTTTGTCTTCTTTTCAACGCAGTTGAAAACCTTTAGGAGAGGATACACATGAACGGAACGTTTCTATATGATGAGTTTAATGGGCGTCAGCTTGATATTTACCTTCCACAGGACACCTCTATTGATGTTCCAGCTGTCTTTGTACAAGATGGCTCTTCTTTGTTTAGAACACACCTGCTAGAGATCGAAAGAATGATCGAAACCAAAACCATCTCGCCAATCATCATTGTCGGCATACACCCATTCAATCGACTTGACGAATATACACCATGGAAGGCGTCATCACTGCGATCTGGGTTTCCTGACTTTAAAGGTGAGGCACAGACGTATGTGTCATTTTTAGCGAATGACTTACTCCCATATATCAAAAGAGAATATCCAGTTCAAGAGACCTGTCATGAACATAGCCACGTAGGTGCTTCATTAGGCGGGCTGTTTGCTATATATACTTTATTCATGCACCCTGATCTTTTTAAAAACATCGCATCGATCTCCGGGTCATTTTGGTATCAAGATTTTCTACCGTTTGCTAAACAACAAAGCATTCAGTGTGTGGATCACTTTATTTATTTGTCTGTAGGCAGTGAAGAAGGGAAAGGCAAAACATCTGCTCAACAGCACATGCCTTTATTCAACAAACAACTGCATGACCTTTTATTACAGAAAGGGATGCAAGAAAGGCAGCTGCAATATCACATCGAACAAGGGGAGGGCCATCATCTGAAACAATTTCAAAAAAATTTCTTATCGGCCCTAAAGTGGTTTTATCAAAGAGAACGCTAATTTTTTATCAGCATGGCACAAAGCCGATATGATATATTGGAACGTATAGATTGAAAGAGGAGGGATTTGCGCATGAGACCTTTACAAATCTCAGCCGATACCGCACAAAAGCTTGCTGCATCACTCAATGTACCGTTAGAACAAATCATGCATATGCCGCAGCATATCTTATTAGCTAAATTAGCGGAGCTTGAACAGAAGAAAGATCGTTCTTCTTAAAGAAATAAAGGAGTTTACATTCATGGAACAACAACTAGAAAAATCAACATTACATCCTCGCAGTACAGGACAAACCATCCTGCTGATTGCTGGGATTTTGCTTATTGCATTTAATCTTCGGCCTGCCATTACATCCGTTGGCCCTGTTATCGGCGCGATTCGTTCCGATTTACAGCTTTCAAATGGACTGGCGGGTTTTCTTACGACATTACCACTGCTCTCATTCGCATTGCTTTCTCCAATTGCCCCTAAAATCGGAAAACGACTTGGCAATGAACGAACCCTCTGGCTTGGACTTGCCGTCCTTCTCTTTGGGATTGTGATTCGCTCGTTTGGCTCCATCACCTTCTTAATGATTGGAACAGCGCTGGTCGGCGTTGGAATTGCGATTTGTAATGTGCTCTTACCGGGGCTTGTGAAGCATAAATTTCCTGCACATGCAGGCTTGATGACAAGTGTATATACGACTTCAATGTCCGTCTTCGCTGCACTTGCTTCAGGTGTCAGTGTTCCGCTCAGTCATACGATGCCTGGCGGCTGGAATACATCATTCCTTGTATGGGCTGGACTTGCCCTTCTCGCCATGATGGTTTGGGCGCCGCAGCTTCTTCATCAGAATACAGCGGCCGTCAAAAGTATTTCTCTTACAGAGCAGCCAATATGGCGTTCACGTGTTGCATGGCAGGTGACCTTTTTTATGGGGTTGCAGTCATTCCTTTTCTATAGCAGCATCGCATGGTTTCCTGATATCTTAACATCCCATGGAATGAACCTGTCGACAGCTGGATGGATGCTGTCCATTATGCAGTTTGTTGGGCTGCCATCCACCTTCTTAACGCCCGTTTTTGCAGAAAAATTAAAAACGCAAAGACCGCTTGTCGCCGGCCTTGTCCTTGTGTATTTACTCGGCATGATTGGACTTCTCCTCGGAGGATCGACGCCTATCCTTGTCATCTCTGTTCTATTGATCGGCATTGGACAAGGGGCCAGTATCAGTCTTGCCCTCACATTTATCGGTTTACGTACAACCAATATGGAACAAGCAGCTGCCCTCTCTGGAATGGCGCAGTCTCTCGGTTATTTATTAGCTGCTGTTGGGCCGTTCATGATTGGTATCCTTTTTGATTCCACACATACATGGACACCAGCGATTATCATCTTTATCATCATCCTATTTTTCATGTTTTTATCCGGTATGCGTGCTGGACGCAGTGTCTATATTTCAGATCCTTCATAAAAAAAGAACCCGCCTCCTCGTGAGACGGGTTCTTTTCTACTTATGCCTGCTCTGTCACATGTACCTTTAACGTTGCTTGTACCTCTGGATGAAGCTTCACCGGTACATTTGTGTAACCTAATGCACGGATGGCGTCATTCAGCTCGATTTTACGCTTATCGAGTTTAATTTGATGATCTTTTTGCAATTTATCAGCGATTTGTTTGCTTGTAATCGAGCCAAACAAACGGCCGCCTTCACCTGATTTTGCAGTGAGTTCCACTGTTAACGCCTCAAGTGTTTCTTTTAATTGTTTTGCTTGTTCAAGCTCTTGGATGGCATTCTTTTTCTCTTTGTTTTTCTGCCCTTCCAATGCGCTTAGGTTCGTTGGAGTTGCTTCAACAGCTAACCCTTGTTTGATGAGAAAGTTGTGCGCGTATCCGTCAGCTACATTCTTGACTTCGCCTTTTTTCCCTTTGCCTTTTACGTCTTTTAGAAAGATGACTTTCATCTTTGAACCCCTCCTTCGAAATATTCGTCTATGGCAGCCTTTAATTTCCCTACCGCTTCTTCAATGGTTATACCATAAATCTGGGTAGCAGCGTTAGTCAGATGACCGCCGCCGTCTAATGCTTCCATAATAATTTGAACGTTGATTTCCCCTAATGATCTGGCACTAATGCATACTGTGTCGTCATCTCGTCTAGCGACAGCAAATGACGCTTCTACCTCACTCATTGACAACAGGGAATCCGCTGTCTGGGCAATCGTAATTTGATCATAATACTCCGACCTGTCAGATGGCAATGAAGCAATGGCCACCTGATTTTGATACAGTTCTGTATGCTGAATGAGTTTTGCTCGTTTGATGTAATGATCGACGGTTTCTTTTAAGAACTTTTGCACAAGGACAGGATCTGCTCCCTTTGCACGAAGGTAGGATGCTGCATCGAACGTTCTTGACCCCGTTCTCAGGGAGAAACTCTTCGTATCAACGATGATCCCAGCCAGAAGCGCAGTCGCCTCAATCATGTTAATCCGTAATTTCTTCGGCTGATACTCTAAAAGCTCTGTCACAAGCTCTGCTGTAGATGAAGCATACGGCTCCATATAAACAAGTAAAGGATCACGGATAAATTCCTCGCCGCGTCTATGATGGTCAATGACCACGACATTTTCAATCTTATTCAGCAGCCGTTCCTCCATGACGAGAGACGGTTTATGTGTGTCTACGACGACAAGCAATGTGTCATCCTTTGCAAGCTCCATTGCTTCCTCTGGGGTGATAAAACGTGACCAAAGCTCTTCATAATTTTTAATTTCACTAATTAAGCGTTGAACACTGTCGCCAATCTGATTGGCATCAATGACAATATAGCCTTCTTTTCCATTGGCCTGGGCGACCTTTAAAATCCCAATGGATGCACCGATCGAGTCCATGTCTGGGAACTTATGCCCCATGATCATGACATTACCGCTTTCAGATACAATTTCTTTTAAAGCATGAGAAATGACCCGTGCGCGTACGCGTGTCCGTTTCTCCATTGGATTCGTTTTTCCACCGTAGAATTTCACTTTTCCATTCGGCTGTTTAATGGCGACCTGATCCCCGCCTCGTCCGAGGGCAAGGTCAAGACTCGACTGGGCAAGTGCTCCAAGCTCTTTCAAGGAAGGAACGGACGCACCGATCCCGATACTTAGAGTAAGCGTCGCACTATGTGCCCCTGTTTTCTCACGGACCTCGTCTAAAATGGAGAATTTTGACGCTTCAAGCTCAGCTAAAATGCTCTCATTTAGAACCGCCATAAATCGTTCAGACGAAATTCTCTTCAGGAAAATACCGTATTCTTGTGCCCAATTGTTGAGCAAAGACGTCACTTCACTATTAATCGCGCTGCGCACTTGATCATCAAGGCCCTGCGTGACATCGTCGTAGTTGTCTAAAAAGATATAAGATAACACCGTTCGTTCATTTTCGTACTGTCGTTCAATCTGCACCTGTTCCGTGACATCAAAGAAATATAAAAGGCGCTCTGACCGTTTAATAATGACTTTGAATTTCCGGTCATTCAGCGTCACATTTTCGGTCTCGACCTCTTGTTTAATAAGAGGCACAATAGACTCGAATGTATCGTACAAGGATCTGCCGACAAGTGTGCTTTCATGAAAGCACGAAGCGAGAAACGGATTGGTCCATTCGATATAATACTGGTCATTAAACAGCATAATACCAATTGGCATCTCCATTAATGCTTCTTCTCCAACCTTTTTGACTCGATAGGATAATGTTGAAATATATGAATCAATCTCTTTCTGCACTTGCGTATCTGCCCACTTTAAGAAGTAGAGCACACCTGCAAGGACGATAAGACCAACTGCTCCTATGATCCAATTGAAATAAAGGTTGAGGAGGACTGTGACCACCGCAAGAACAATTAACGCGAAGATCGGATACTTGATGACAGGTTTTCTATAGAAGCTTGGCACTGATATCAACTCCTCAACATTCAGAGTGAATTATTTGTTTTTTACTTTTTCTCTTAAATCAAAGCCTATGTCAGCAATCCCTATAATTCGCACAATCACACCGATTGGCGGAAAGAAAACCGTTAACACGACAGCGAAAATGGGTACCGCTTTTGAGATGTTTTTTTCGTGGCAATAATAGAAGAGAAAAGAAAATCCCTGAATAAGCACCAGTATAAATAAAATTTGAAACGCACTCGTTTGAACGAGCCATAAAAAGCTGCCTTTTTCCGTCTGAATCAGCATCAAAAGCAATGTGAGTAAATAATACCATACCATGCTTTTTGGCAGCCGCATATCCTTAAATTTCTTCAAGGACGGCATGTCTGAAACAAACCGTTTGAGCAAAGGCCGCACGAACCAGTGATTCACAAAAGCCATCAGCGTCACCAAAATCAATAACGCTACAGGTAAAGCACTTAATGCCGTATCCTGCATCTCTTTAAACTGTTTGAGCTGTTTAGCTATGTCCTTTTCAGAAGCCCCGGATTGCTTTAAAACACTCTCTACCATCGGCATCATTTGCTCAATCGACTCTTTCGCAATATTCATAATATCGATTTGAAAGAGCTGGACACTGACAACAAAGGAGATGAGAATACTGAATAAATAAAGCAGCGCACCTGTAATGATGGCATTCCCAGGCTGCCTTCTGCTGTAGAAAACACCCATGCCCAATCCGACGGCAATTAAGATAGGTGCACTCATGAGTCCAGCCATAGACCCAATTAAAAAGCTGATCACTATGCCAATAGCGCCAGCAGCAATTCCTTTTTTCAAGCCGTGTCTGATTGTATAGAGGATGATCGGAATCGGAGCAGCTAGAAAGAAAATAATAGATAAAAGCGGCACATACAAATAAAACAGCATCATGACCGCAAAAATACTCATCATGATTGCGCCCTCTACTAACGCTTTTGTTTGTTTCACACCTTCACCTCTATCCAATCCTTTTGTCTATATCTTGCTCAATGTGTACTTCTATGTATACGTATGATGTCAGCTCCATCATGTCTTGCCCCAACCTTTATTTTACCATAGCGGTAAATCTCAAGTAAAATGCAGGCTGTCCTGGGAGCGTTTCACGTGGAACACCGATAGGGAACCGAACATGCAAGTTTTCAAACAGCATGTTACAATTTTTTAGATTATTCTTAGCTATAAACCCTGAATTCAAGGTCAAAAGCTGTTAGAATAGAAACATCATCAATAAATGTAAGAAGGAGAATTCACATGGGAAAAACACTCGTATTCGGACACAAAAATCCTGACACAGACACGATTTGTTCTGCTATTGCTTACGCTGATCTGAAAAACAAAATCGGCGTTCAGGCAGAAGCCGTCAGACTTGGAGAAATCAATGGAGAAACACAATACGCATTAGATTTCTTTAAACAAGAAGCACCTCGTTTCATTGAAACGGCTGCAAATGAAACAAAGCAAGTCATTCTTGTCGATCATAACGAATTCCAGCAAAGTGTAAGCGATATTGATCAAGTACAAGTAACTGAGGTCATTGACCACCACCGTATTGCCAACTTTGAAACAAGTGAACCTCTTTACTATCGTGCAGAGCCTGTAGGCTGTACAGCAACGATCTTAAACAAAATGTATAAAGAAAACCAAGTGACGATTGAAAAAGAAATCGCTGGTTTGCTTTTATCTGCGATCATTTCTGATTCCTTATTATTCAAATCCCCAACATGCACACAGCAAGATATTGATGCTGCACATGAGCTTGCAAAAATCGCAGGGGTAGATCCAGAAGTTTACGGCCTAGATATGCTCAAAGCAGGCGCTGATCTAAGCCAAAAAACGGTTCAAGAATTAATTACACTTGATGCAAAAGAATTCGCACTAGGCAAAAGCAAAGTCGAAATTGCACAAGTCAATACAGTAGATATTGCTGAAGTGACAGCAAGACAGGCTGACATTGAAGCGAAAATCAATGAAGTCATTGCAGCAAAAGGTCTTGATCTATTTGTTTTAGTCATCACAGACATTTTAGAAAATGACTCCCTTGCTCTTGCACTCGGTGCTGAAGCAGCAAAAGTAGAAAAAGCATTTAACGTCACGCTTGAAAACAACACAGCTTTACTAAAAGGTGTTGTATCAAGAAAGAAACAAGTCGTACCTGCGCTGACAGACGCACTTTCTTAATCAACACGACAAGACTGCTGAATCATTCAGCAGTCTTTTTTGTCTATATTCTTTTTAATGAATATACATATCACTAACGAGAACATCCTTTAGCACGCTTGTTGGAATCGTGAATTCAACAACACCCATGTAGCCAGGTGCCACATCATATTCATTAAAGGAAATCACAAGCTTTCCTTTTGAATTGATATAGAAGTTTTGATCCGGCTTAATTTTCTTAAATGGTTCCGCCATATCTTGCTTGCCAATCCAATACATTTTGTTTGAATCCTCTTTCATCTGTTTCTTCATTTGTTCTTTAATATTTTCACTAATTACATCAATATAACGGTCATCTTTAAACAGGCTTGGTAATGTAATCAGGACATGGTTTTTCTTATCAACCGTATCATATGTCATTTCCTCTGCCGCAGAAGCCTGAGTCGTCACCTTGTATCGGCCTAGTGAAAGGATTTGATCATTGTTCGTTCTCACTTCATAACCGCTCTCAACACTTAAATGACCATTTTTATACCCCTTTGTTTCCTTTTCAAAATCTTGATACAGCTTTTTGTTTTCA
Source organism: Bacillus sp. FSL M8-0350 (assembly GCF_038593345.1). Lineage (NCBI taxonomy): Bacteria > Bacillati > Bacillota > Bacilli > Caryophanales > Bacillaceae > Bacillus > Bacillus sp. FSL M8-0350. The sequence continues at coordinate 3,812,301 of NZ_CP151985.1, forward strand.
GCTAAATATTTTTGATTCAGGCTGTCTTGTAATGTTCCGTCCCCAAGTCCTGAAACGTGTGGTGTTTTAAGATCAATATTCGTTCCTTGATCGCTCTTTTTAAATTCTGTAAACGTTACGACTTTCACCAGCTCGCCAATGACAGGCACCTCTGAAATCGCTCTTGCTGCCTGTGGACTGACATTAACCGTTGTGACAAAAAGAGCTGCCGCCGCAACAAGTCCTATTGTCCATTGCTGAAAATGAGGTTTTTTATTTTTTCTTTTTAACGTTCGTTCAACCATCGCATCATATTCCGGTGGAATAGGGATTTCTAAATATTCATCCTTTAAATGTTCCAAATACTTATCCATTTATATTTCCTCCTGTGATAATTCTACTTTTAAAAGCCGCAGCGCCTTATATAGTCTTGTTTTAATGGTGTTTTCATTTTCATCGAGAATCTGGGCGATGTCCTCTAGTTTTAAATCTTCAAAGAATCTCAATATAATGATGACCCGATACATCTCAGGCAAATCCTCTATAGCCCGTTTGACGTCTTGATCCTCGTATACATCTGATTCGCCCTGAGATAAGAATTCAAGCGTATCATCATCTGTCACCTGCACCCGTTTCTTCTTTCGTAAAAAGTCTAGGGCAGCGTTCACCACGATTTTATAAAACCAGCTATGCATTTTGCTCGCATCCTCTAATCGGTGAACAGATTTGAGTGCTTTATGAATGGCCTCCTGAACAACATCCATAGCATCTTCTGGGTTTTTGACATAACTATAGGACAACCGATAAAAACTGTGTTTATGTTCCATGACGTAATCCGCAAATTGATCGTCTATTTTTCGTTTCTTCATTTTACAAAGAGCTCCTTTATCTTAAATGCGCATCTGTTATTTCTTACATTGGATAGACGCGCACCTTTTGAAAATAGTTTGCGCTCGATTATTTTTTAACATGTCATCACATTTACGTTCCTATACAAAAAGAGCGAACCTGAGGGGTTCACTCTTTCCAAGCGGATATTGTTTGATGAACAAACTGTTTTAGTGAAGAAAGCGGATGAATGATAGGAACGCCTGTCTCCTGCTCCATCTCCTGTGCCGCATGAACCATCGAAAGCTGCATCACACAAATGTCTTTCCCTTTTTGCTTCATACATCTTCTCAGCTGCTCCTTGATTTGTTCATCATAGGCTTGCATATCACCGTTTAGACAGAGATGAAAGGCATCCTCCATCACAACCAATTCCACTTCAACCTGTTTGCCCCGCTCTGTGGCATATGATTCAAGCCGCTGCATCGTCCCTTCCACTGTATCTGGGTTGGAAAACACCAGTTGAAGAGGCCCTTGTTTCTCACAAATCATCTCAAATAACGGTTCATCGATCGGAACAATCGGTTGTTTGAAAAGGTGCTGCTGATCACCTAGAGCAGCAATGTATTGTGTACACGTGAGCAGAATGAGATCGGCTTCACTTTCTTGCTTTAATCTTTTGATAGCATACGTTTGCTGCTTGTATTGATCAAATGCAGGATCTTGAGTGGCGCGTTCTATAAATGATGAATCGACTGTGTGATGCAAATCAACATCTGTATCACCAAAAACATCTTCTATATATGACTGATTGGACGGATGGGCGTGAAGGCAGTGTAATCGAATCATCTGGTTTGCTCCTCGTGAAAGTTTTCAATCATTATATCAATCCTTGTATGAAATAGGGAGAAACATGACCATATTGTTAGGGAGATATTGAAGGAGGGATTCGAATTGAAAGAAGATCAACAGCCTAAACCATCTTCAGAGTCAGAAGAAACGTTAACGAATCGGCAAGGTCATCCCGTAACAGACAATCAAAATATGAGAACTGTTGGGAATAGAGGACCCACTACGCTTGAAAACTACGATTTCCTAGAGAAAATCAGTCATTTTGATCGTGAACGCATCCCTGAACGTGTCGTTCATGCACGCGGTGCTGGAGCTCACGGTTATTTTGAAGCCTACGGCACATTTGGTGATGAACCCATCTCCACCTATACGAGAGCGAAATTATTTCAGGAAAAAGGGAAAAAGACGCCTGTTTTCGTTCGTTTTTCTTCTGTGATTCACGGCGGTCATTCGCCAGAAACATTACGCGATCCGAGAGGGTTTGCGATTAAATTTTATACAGAGGAAGGCAACTGGGATCTCGTAGGGAACAACCTGAAGATTTTCTTTATCCGAGATGCTTTAAAGTTCCCTGATTTGGTTCATGCCTTTAAGCCAGATCCTGTTACGAATCGGCAGGACGGCGAGCGTATTTTTGATTTTGTCTCACAATCACCTGAGGCGACGCATATGGTGACATTTCTTTTTTCACCATGGGGCATCCCAGCTACATACCGGCACATGCAAGGCTCAGGTGTCCATGCGTACAAATGGGTCAACCATGAAGGAAAAGCCGTGCTGGTTAAATATCATTTTGAACCGAAACAAGGCATTCGCAACCTGACCCAAGAACAGGCACAAGCGATTCAGGGAGAAAATTTTAACCATGCCACACAGGATTTATATGAAGCGATTGAGCAAGGAGATTATCCTGAATGGGAGGTATATGCACAGATCATGGAAGATGATGCCCACCCTCACCTCGATTTTGACCCGCTAGACCCGACAAAGCTTTGGTACAAGGATGACTATCCATGGAAACCAATCGGACGGATGGTATTAAACAAAAATCCAGAAAACTATTTCTCAGAAGTCGAACAGGTTGCCTTTGGTACTGGTGTACTCGTAGACGGCTTGGACTTCTCAGATGATAAATTGCTACAAGGCCGCACCTTCTCCTACTCTGACACGCAGCGATATCGTGTAGGGCCAAACTATTTACAGCTGCCGATCAATGCACCGAAAAAGCATGTCGCCACCAATCAAAGAGATGGACAAATGGAATACCATGTCGATCAAGGCAAAGGCCAAAATCCCCATGTGAATTATGAACCGTCGATCCTCGGGGGATTAAAAGAAGCCAAACAGGATGGAAAGGATCATACGCCTTTTGTAGAGGGTGAAGTCAAACGAGAAGCCATTGACCGTCCAAACAACTTTGGACAAGCAGGAGAAACATATCGCCGTTTTAATGATTGGGAGCGTGAGGAACTGATTAAGAACTTAGTCAACACCCTTGCCACATGTCAAAAGGACATTCAAGACCAAATGATCGAAAACTTTACAAAAGCAGACCCTGATTACGGAAAGCGTGTCGCTGACGGCTTAAAAGCCTTTAAACAAGAGCAGCCAAGCGGACCTATCGGCTCTACAGGCGCTGCCGAAGCCGTGGACGATGCCATCAACAACAGCACACCATCAGATCCTTATTAATGAAAAAAAGAATGCAGCGGCGAGGCTGCATTCTTTTTATTTACATCTATTAAGCGTTTTGACCTTTTTTGATCCATTCTGCTACATTGACTGTACGTTTTGCCTGATGTTTCACAGCTGCTTCTGCATCCTCTTGGATTTTTCCATTTTGGTCAACAGTGACACTTACGCCATAAGGGTTGCCCCCTGCACCGTATAAGGAATCATCTGTGTATCCAGGAGCGGCAATAATGGCTCCCCAGTGGAACATCGTCGTATATAGGCTGAGAACCGTCTGCTCCTGTCCGCCATTTGCGTTTTGAGCTGAAGTCATCGCGCTCACTGCTTTGTTTGCCAATTTACCTTGGAACCACAAGCCGCCTGTCGTATCTAAGAACTGCTTCATTTGAGCTGGCAGGTTACCGAAACGTGTCGGCATGCTAAAGATGATGGCATCTGCCCACTCTAAATCACTTAATTGAACCTCTGGCACATCCTTTGTTTCGTCTAAATGTGCTTTCCATGCTGGATTTGAAGCGACAACTGCTTCTGGTGCCAATTCAGCAACCTTTAATACTTTGACCTCTGCACCAGCTTCTTTTGCTCCAGCTTCAGCCCATTTCGCCATCTGATAGTTTGTACCTGTTGAACTATAATAAATAATCGCTAATTTTACGTTTTCCATTTGTTCCAGCTCCTTTTGTTTGTTTTGCCCAAAAAGCTTCTGTAAAAATCCCACCTGTATTCCCCACCTTATTTAAAATTGACGACGATACCATAAAGCCGCAGCATCGACTTCTTCTCTCGTTAGCTGATGTCCACGATTTTCCCAATGAAGTGTAACCGATGCGCCTGCACCCTGGAGCAATTGCTCCAGCTCCTGTGATTCCTCTGGACGGCACATTGGGTCATTTTCACCAGCTGCTATAAAGACTTGTTTCCCCGCTAATGAAGGCAACGAAACCCCGCGTCTTGGAACCATTGGATGATGCAGGATAGCTCCTTTTAAAGCATCCCCATAATGGAACAACAAGCTTCCAGCAATGTTTGCCCCATTGGAATATCCGATAGCCACCACATTGTGACGATCAAACCCATATTCATCAGCTGCTTCGCCGATAAATGTATATAGTTCCTCTGTACGCTCAATCAAATCCTGCTCATCAAATACACCCTCTGCCAAACGTCTGAAAAAACGCGGCATGCCGTTTTCTAATACATTCCCTCTCACACTAAGAACAGATGCATCAGGATCTATTATCTGTGCAAGCGGCAATAAATCTTCTTCCGTCCCGCCAGTTCCATGCAGTAATAACAGGACAGGTCTTTGTTCATTCTTTCCTTTTCGAAAAAGATGCTTCATCATGAATCTCCTTTCCCTTTAACTTCTCTCACTTCAATTGGCAGTACAATTTGTTCAATCTGACTGCGCTGTGCCTCATATTGCGGTGGCAGTTTCAATGCTTCACCCATTGTTTCCACTGATTCGTCGTGTGCAAACCCTGGAGGATCAGTAGCAATCTCAAATAATATGCCGCCAAGCTCTCTAAAATAAATAGCATTAAAATAATTTCGATCTTGCACAGGTGTCACTTGATACCCGCTTTGTGCAATATGTCTTTGCCAATCTAATTGATCCTGATCATCTGTTGCTCTCCATGCAATATGGTGCACAACTCCAACACCCATACGTCCTCGTGGAACAGGTGTGATGTTCACATCAATGACATTGCCTATTTCACCAAACGAACGGAATCTCACATAGTCTCCTTCTTCTCCGACTCGTTCAAGTCCCATCGTTTGCTCTAGCAGCTGCATTGTTTGCTCCGGCTGCGAAGTTAATAAAACAGCTCCGCCAAATCCTTTAATCGCTACATCTGCTGTGACACCGTTAAATGTCCACTCGTTTTGCTTTCCTTCCGCACGCTCTACTAGCTCAATCAATAAGCCATGTGGATCTTCAAATGAGAGAAAAGCTTCCCCAAAACGTTCAACCATTTCATAAGAGACATTAAACTGCTCAAGACGATCCTTCCAGAAAGAAAAAGCGCCTGTCGGTACGACATATGTCGTCACGCCTACTTGCCCTGCACCAATTTGACCTTTTTGTGCCCCCGGCCAAGGGAAAAACGTAATAATGGTCCCTGGAGAGCCGCCTTCATTTCCAAAATATAAATGGTATGTGCCCGGATCATCAAAATTTACGGTCTTCTTCACGAGACGAAGTCCTAAAACACCTGCATAAAAATCAACGTTCTCCTGAGGATGACCGACAATAGCTGTAATATGGTGAATTCCTTCTGTTTTTTTCACTTCTAATGACCTCCTAATCATGAAGTAATAAGCCTCTATTCATTATGTCTTTACTGACGTCTTTATATTATCTCGAATTCGAGATATTAGATCAAAAAAATATATTTATCTCGAATTAAGGATATGATGTTTTTAAGTAAATGTCAATGATTTTTGTTTTTCTTTTAAAAAGGCAGAGCTGTTTTGCATGAAACAGCTCTGCTTTTCCTTGATTATTGCAGCAATTTTTTCTTTTTTAAATAGGCTTTCGCTACCTGGAATGCATCCTTCCCCTTCACATTGACTTCATAATTCATTTCTCTCATCTCTTCGTCTGTAATTTGACCCGCAAGCTTATTGAGAGAGGTCTCAATCTCAGGGAATTCAGTTAATGTCTCCTGCCTGAGCAGTGGTGCTCCTTGATATGGCGGGAAAACATGCTGATCATCATGAAGCACCTTTAATTTGTATTGTCTCAATTCACTGTCTGTCGAATACGCATCGACTAAATTGATATCTCCTTTTTGAATCGCTCGATACCGTAGCTTCGGCTCCATCGTCACAACATCGTCAAAGGAAAATTGATAGGCTTTTTGAATGCCTCGATACCCATCCTGACGATCAGAAAACTCTAAGGTGAATCCAGCTTTTATGCGGTTTTTGATCTTACCTAGATCTGAAATGTTGGACACTTCATATTGATCAGCCAGTGACTGCGGCACGGCTAAAGCATACGTATTGTTGTATGCCATGGGCTCAAGAAGGCGAAGCTGAAAGGACGATTCCAATCCACGCCGCGCTTGCTCATACACTTTTCTTTTATCTGTGCTTTTTGCTGTTTCTTTGAGGAATTCAGAAATCGCTGTACCCGTAAACTCAGGATAAATATCGATATCACCAGAGCGTAAAGCCTGGAAAACAAAGGACGTCTTACCAAGACCGGGCTTCAGGTTCACTTGAATATCTGTATCCTGTTCAATTAAAAGCTTATACATCGAGATCAAAATCTCAGGCTCTGATCCTAACTTCCCGCCAATAGTGATTTCTTTCTTTTCTTGCTGAAACAGCGAGGGGGCAGCGACAACTGCTCCTGCAATCAGAGCAAAAACAGTCACAGAGATCACAGTCTTTTTAAAGGAAATTTTCTCAAAGGTACGCAACACCACATCAAATAATAGAGCGAGTAAGGCAGCTGGTATCGCACCAATGACAATGAGAGACATATCATTTCGATCAATTCCCAGCAAGATTAAGCTTCCTAATCCCCCAGCCCCGATCAGTGCTGCCAGGGTGGCGGTCCCCACAATGAGTACCATCCCGGTTCGAATACCCGCCATGATGACTGGCATGGCAAGAGGAAGCTCCACCTTTAATAACCGTTTGCGATGATTCATCCCCATAGCAAGCGCCGCTTCTCTCAGAGAAGGATCAACCTCCTGAATGCCTGTATATGTATTTCTTAAAATAGGGAGTAGGGCATAGACCACAAGCGCAATAATCGCAGGTACTTGCCCAATCCCCACTAGAGGAATCAACAAGCCAAGAAGTGCGAGCGACGGAATCGTTTGTAAGACGGCCGTCACCCCGATGACCCACTCCGCTAACTTTGGAACCCTCGTTAAATAGATACCTAATGGAATAGCAATCAAAATCGCTAAAAATAAAGCAATAAAAGAAATTTGAATATGCTCAAGTAAGGCGTGTCCCAATTGTTCTTTGCGTTCCCATAACACACGGGTCCAATCATTCATGTGACTCGCCCCTCTCTTTAGGAGAATCAGCTAAATACTGAATCACTGCTTGACGATTCACTAGTCCAATCCGCTCTCCATTCTTTTCAACAGCCAACTCCTCGTGCTTTGCCAATAGAGACAAGGCTTCATCCAGTGTGGCATCTGCTGAGACCACCTCATAGAGGAAAAGAGCTTCGTGAGCCATCGGTTGGGCCAATGTTTCCAGCTCAAAAGCTTGATGTCCCACATGGCGGGCAGCCCCTGAAACAAACTCCTTTACAAAGGCATTGGCTGGATGTTGAACCAATTCCTCAGGACGTCCGATCTGCACTACTTTTCCTTCATTCATCACACAAATCCGATCACCCAGCTTCATAGCTTCCTGCATATCATGCGTCACAAAAACAATGGTTTTTTGTATGCGGCGCTGCAAATCAAGCAGATCATCCTGCAATTTCTCCCTCGTTAGTGGATCTAACGCACTAAAAGGTTCATCCATCAGGACAATCTCAGGATCAGCTGCAAGTGCACGTGCCACACCGACACGCTGCTGCTGTCCACCAGAGAGCTCTGCTGGCTTTCGATGCCGATACATAGCAGGATCAAGCCCGACCATCAACATGAGTTCATGGACACGCTGATTGGTCTCATTCCGGCTCCATTGTTTAAGCTCTGGCACCACAGCAATATTTTCTTCTATGGTCATATGAGGAAAAAGCGCAATTTGCTGCAAAACATAACCGATATCCCAGCGCAGCTCATACATATCATAATCACTTATTTTTTGGCCCTTTATGTAAATCTCACCTTCTGTAGAAGAAATGAGACGATTGATCATTTTCAATGTCGTCGTTTTCCCGCTGCCACTAGGTCCAATCAATACAAAAAACTCACCTTGCTGAATCTCCAAATCAACTGATTGAACGGCATAGCGCTCATCAGAAAATTGCATCGATACCTTATTAAATTCAATCATCTTCCCACGCCCTGACTGCAATTATTTTCTAGACTACCAATATGACAGATCAACCTCATATTTGTATAGAATAAACTGTCACTTTTACATACTTCCCCTAGGTTGACTGTCAAAAACAACTCTAGCAAAAATAGATGAGATTCACAGTGAGGAAAATAAAAAAAGCGAAGAGCTCGGGGCTCTCCGCTTTTTAAGTCAACGACTTACTCACCAGTAACGTATGGAAGTAATGCCATTTGACGTGATCTTTTGATCGCTAAAGTCAATTTACGTTGATACTTAGCGCTAGTTCCTGTTACACGACGAGGTAAAATTTTACCACGTTCAGAAACAAACTTTCTAAGAAGATCAACATCTTTGTAATCGATGTGCGTGATACCGTTAGAAGTAAAGAAACATACTTTACGACGTTTCGCACGACCGCCTCTGCGTCCACCTGCCATTTGTTTTCACACCTTTCCTTTAGTCATTTTTTCAGATCAATTAGAATGGCAAATCATCATCGGAGATGTCAATCGGTTTACCATCGTTCTCAAATGGGTCATCATTAAAGCTATTTCCCTGATTACGATTTTGGTTGTTTTGATTGCCATATGGATTTTGACTTGGTTCATTTCCAAATGGATTCTGATCGTTTTGGCTACCGCCATAATACTGGCCTCCGCTATTGCCACCGCCGCTGTATCCACCTGAACCAGCACCGCCGCTCTTAGGCTCAAGAAATTGAACACTTTCAGCTTGAACCTCTGTCACGAAGACACGCTGTCCTTGCTGATTTTCATAGTTTCTTGTCTGCAAACGACCGTCTACACCGGCAAGACTTCCTTTTTTCAAGAAATTAGCCACGTTCTCGGCTTGTCTTCTCCAAGTAACACAGTTAATGAAATCGGCTTCACGCTCTCCAGATTGATTCGTAAACGTACGATTCACAGCTAGAGTAAACGTGGCTACAGCCGCACCATTAGGCGTGTAGCGAAGCTCAGGGTCTTTTGTTAGTCTTCCGACCAATACAACACGGTTTAGCATATTGAAAGACCACCTTTAAATATATATTTCAATGATTTATACTTCTTCTTTAACAACAATGTGTCGAATGATATCGTCACTGATCTTAGCTAAGCGGTCAAATTCTTGAACTGCTGCAGCGTCAGATTGAACGTTTACGATTTGGTAGAAACCGTCACGGAAATCATTGATTTCGTATGCAAGACGACGTTTACCCCAATCCTTTGTTCCAGTGATCTCCGCACCGTTAGAAGTTAACACGTTATTGAAACGCTCGATAACTGCTTTTTTAGCCTCATCGTCAACTGTTGGGCGGATGATGTACATAACTTCGTACTTTCTCATCTGATTGCACCTCCTTTTGGTCTAAGCGGCCCTAAACGGGCAAGGAGCAATAAATTATATTACTCACAATTGTATATTATAACAAATCACTTGGCCTATGACAAGAACCTATACATTAAAACGGAAATGAATGACGTCTCCATCTTTCACTACATATTCTTTGCCTTCTAGACGAACTTTTCCTGCTTCTTTAGCAGCAGACATGCTTCCGCCAGCTAGTAAATCCTCATACGCAACCGTTTCAGCACGAATAAATCCACGCTCAAAGTCTGTGTGGATGATTCCAGCACATTCTGGCGCTTTCATTCCTTTTTTAAATGTCCAAGCACGTACCTCTTGCTCACCTGCTGTGAAATACGTAGCTAATCCTAGAAGAGAGTAAGATGCTCTAATTAGCTGATCAAGCCCTGACTCATTAATACCAAGCTCTTCAAGGAACATTTGCTTCTCTTCTCCTTCAAGCTCTGCAATTTCAGACTCGATCTTCGCACAAACGACGATAACTTCAGCGTTTTCACCAGAAGCAAACTCACGGATTTGCTGCACATATTCGTTGCCCTCATGATCCGCTACTTCATCCTCACTCACATTTGCTACATAAAGGACTGGTTTAGATGTGAGTAAATGAAGCTGTTTCACAAGCTTTTGCTGCTCATCAGTAAATTCTACAGATCTTGCCGATTTCCCAGCTTCAAATGCGTTCATTAGCTTCGACAAAATCTCAAATTCAGCTACTGCTTCCTTGTCCTTTTGTTTTGCAAGCTTACTCACACGAGCTAAGCGCTTTTCAACTGTTTCTAAATCAGCCAAAATCAATTCGAGATTAATCGTTTCAATATCTGCCACAGGATCAACCTTACCAGCTACGTGTGTAATGTTATCATCTGCAAAAGCTCTGACCACGTGACAAATCGCATCTACTTGTCGAATATGAGAAAGGAATTTATTCCCTAAACCTTCACCTTTAGATGCACCTTTGACAATACCCGCAATATCAGTGAATTCGAAAGCAGTGGGAACTGTCTTTTTCGGCTGCACCAATTCTGTTAGCTTTTGTAAACGCTCGTCAGGAACTTCTACAATTCCGACGTTTGGATCAATGGTACAAAACGGATAGTTAGCAGACTCCGCTCCAGCCTGTGTAATTGCATTAAATAGCGTTGACTTCCCGACGTTAGGTAAGCCAACAATACCAGCTGTTAAAGCCATTCTTTCATCTCCTCTATATCAAACGTGCTCGTTATACTGCGTAATATGAACCTAGAGCAATTATAAGTAGGTTTACATGAAAAGACAAGCTAACCATCATGCATTTTCAATAGAAGAAACATCGTTAAAAAGAATAAATCAATGCTTCAAAACGAGATAATGCACCTGGCTTTGCTGTAGAAAAGACAAATTTAATAAAAAAAGCATGAGGCCTACTTAAGCAGTTGGCTCCTCATGCTTGACGAGAATTTTCTTCATTTTTCGTTCAAAATCTCTTCTTGGGATCATCACGCTGTGTCCGCAGCCTTCACATTTAATACGGATATCCATGCCCAAACGAATGACCTTCCACCGATTGGCACCACATGGATGGGGCTTTTTCATTTCTACAACATCATGTAACCCAAACGCTTTGTCTGCCATCAGCCTTCACCTCTCCTTGCTCACTTCATTGAATCTATTGTACAAAAAAACGGCGATGAAGGGCAATGCACAAAACAAAGAGTCTCTTTCAATCGTTCATCCTATTCTTTTTTAGAGAAAAAACCCTTCTTTTAGATCATTTTATTTGTGACCAATAGTTACTTAAACTCCGTTTTTTTTCAATATTGTCACAAACACTGTAGGTCAAAAGGTTTTTATTGGTAGAACGCGGTGGTTTTTCCATATTTTTTGATTTATGATATCTGCATAAATGTTATGTGAGGGAGCAGGTACGATGGTCAATCGAAAGGATAGATTAACTGATAAAGAATATAAAATCATATCCGATCATGCTGGAAATATCGACAATTACCAGCAGCACCATACGATAGAAATTGGTCAGCAAACACTCACTGTCCACGATTTTCTAAAGATCGACCAAAAATTATATGGTTTAACGATGCAGCCGGAACAATCAGATGAATTCATCGTCGCTTTTCACTGTCCACTGCCAAACCAAACGACGGTGACATCGCCGCAAGATGTACACAACGCAGCACAGACATTGCTCAAAACAGATTATGCCTATCCAATTGAAAGAAAGTCCCTTGACGGCAATCAAGACCATGTCTTTTTTAAAGGGAAGGAATACATAGAGAAAGTCTGTCAGAAGCATCCGAATGCAGGTATCCATCTCACTGGACAAGCACTTGCCGGTGCTGTTTGTGCTTATATTGCAACAGAACAGCCAGCTGTCAAAAAAGCCGTTACCTTTGACAGCCCAAATATATGGAGCAGCCTATCGCCTTCGATTCAGCAAAAGGCGCAGCAAGGTCAATATAAACGCATGTTGACTGAATATATTCAGCCTAGTCATTACGTCGGTTTACTCAATCGTCATGATCAAGGAGTTGGGCAAGTCAAGTACACCGTACCGCCACGGCAGCAAGACTCAGTCCAAGAATCCGTTAAATACAAAAAAAGGGAAATTGACACCTTTTTAAAATCAGCTTTTGCATCTATGAATATAGAATGGAACGAATCCTTTGATACAAATGCTTTTTTAGCTCTCGTTTCAGGTGAATTCAAAGCAAATGGATATTCATTCCATCCAAATGGATATGCCCGTATTTTAGATGAACAGCTTGATCATAATACAAGTTTTACAGCCATGCTGCTGCAAGAAATTCATTCTGGACGTGCATATGCACAAAGCGGACTTGAAATTATCATAAAATCCCATTTACTAAAAAATTCATCCTATGATCTGCAAAGCATTATTGAACATGAAGTGCACACTGTATTTGAAAAAATCGATGGAATTGATGAAAGTGTAAAAGACGCCGTCCATCATGTAAAACAAGAGCTTAAAGGACTCGTAGGCTTTGGCCACTATGATTTATTAAGTCATAGTGATGTGGAAGCACTGGTAGACGAAGTGAGGATGGAACAGTCGCATTCCTCTTTTTATTCACACGAAAAACAGCTGAATGCCTTGTACACCCTGAGGGATTACGAACAAGAGCTTTCTGCTCTTTCAAGACATATGTACACAATGGGTGAGGACTACGCCAAGGCAGATAGACGCCTTGCAATGCAAATGGGTATTCATTAAGAAAGGAGTCATCGCATGATCAATCAAAATAAGCCTCCTAGTGACGCCCAGCGTTTCTTACAAAATGTGAGTGCCCGCCGCTCCATGTCTGTATTCGAAAATCAATCGGCACCCCACACACAAACACAGTCTCCAGAAGAAATGGCCGCCATTCAGGCCATGCGCAGAGAAGGACAGCGAAAGGATCTAAAACGGCTGCTCAAAATGCGGCTGCACGACGAATTAGCAAATACTCGCGTGCACTTGGAGTATCAATTGGCTAAAACAGAAGACATGATAAACCAGACGACCATTGTCAAACAACACATTTCCCAGCATTTAAAGGGACAGGCCATTTCAGAATTAGAGGATCGTCTCCAGCGTCTCAAGCAAATGCCTGTCTATGATGATATCAAAGAAGCTATTGATTCAATTCAGATCAAATAAGCACAGCTCTAAAAAAGAGAGGTGCTTATTTTGTTTTATCAATATAATTTTTAGGACGAGAAAATATCTTTTTACTTAAAATCGGATACAGCATTAAACAGACGAGCAAATAAAGATTCAACAAACTATAAATTGGATACAAGAAAGCAATCAAATCAGCAAATCCAAGAGATGTCAAAGGGGCCATCAAAAGAAGCATCACCAATACAACCAGCCAGCGGGGCATTCGTACAAAAGAAAGCATTCGGCTGGATAAGCCAAATAAACCTGCTGCCGTCGTCGTATAAATCGCTAGACAAAGGACAATGGTCATAAACACAAACAAAGACGTCGGCGCCCCTTCTAATACTGTAAACAAAGGAATTCCCTCTGCTGAAAGGCTTCCAGAAATATCAACCAGTATTTCGTTATACACATACGAGATCACACCAAAGATGAGACCGCTTAATATACTCGCCACTTTGGCTTCCCCCAGCCCCTTCATTTCTTTCCCAACCGAAGACAGCACTGCCACAACAGATAATATATTCAAAGAAGCAAAAACAATGCTGGCAGGCCAATTGTACTGCTGCCCAAAATCAATACGCCACATATGATCATGATTCATATAATAAAAAACAAACGCATAGATGAGCCCCGCCACCAAAATTGGTATAATGAAAGCATTCACAGATAAAAGCCCTTTCACATCCCAGAAAAAAATCATAAATGAAAACAAACAGAACGCGCCGATGCCAACCCAAAAAGGCACATGATACATCTCAAGAGTCACCCCGCCGCCAGCAATCATGACCGTCGTTGTCGTGAATAAATAAAGGACAATTAACACGTCATACACCTTAGCCAGCCATGGACCGACAAGCCGTTCCAGTACTGGCACAAAGTGATCGGCACGCACCTCATAACTGATTTTTAACACCACATAAGTAGACAGCATAAACATCAATGTAAACAGTAGAATGGCTAGTCCGCTATCAATGCCAAAAAACTGCCAAATTTCCTGGCCGGAAGCATATCCCGCTCCTATTAAGCTTCCTAAAATTAAAAGCGTCCACCTTGAACCAGCCTTCCACACAATCATCACCTCATAGGTATAGAATTAAGCTTGTTTCCGTATACTGTTACTAACTACTATGACAAGGAAGTGAGACCTATGAATAGCAAGAACGGTCTTTTTTTTAGAAATAGGGTGAAAGAATACGTGTCCCATACGGATACAAACGCCATTCAACAGCTTAAAAGTATTTTATTCTCGCATCTTCAGAAAGCAGGAAAAAGACCCGTTGCCATCGTTTGTATTGGAACAGACCGCTCAACTGGCGACTCTCTAGGTCCACTTGTTGGTTCAAAGCTTTCAGGTCTGGATTTGAAAAAGCTTCATGTATATGGAACACTCTCTGACCCAGTGCATGCGGTCAATTTAAAAGAAAAACTCGCTGAAATTGAACAAGCTCATAAACACCCGTTTATTGTAGCGGTTGATGCCTGTTTAGGAAGAGTAAAAAGTGTCGGTTCTTTCCAAATTGGAGATGGACCGTTAAAGCCTGGAGCTGGTGTGCAAAAAGAGCTTCCAGAGGTAGGAGATATTCATATTAATGGGATCGTCAATGTGAGTGGTTTCATGGAATACTTCGTCCTCCAAAACACACGTCTTCATCTTGTCATGTCTATGGCCAATACACTTTCTGAAAGTCTATCTCACATTGACCAAATGGATTGGACGAGAGAAAAAAGCCGGTCTCTCTTCAACCCTATTCAAAATATCACTGGAAGAATATAAAAAAGACCATCTCATATCAAGATGGTCACTCTGATGATTCCCTCGTAGAAAGCAATTCAAGGATTCTTTCTAAATCTTCATTCGAGAGGAATTCAATCTCAATTTTCCCTTTTTTCTTCTGTTTCTTGATCGTCACTGAAGTACCAAAGTAGTTTTGTAAGAAAGACTCTCTTTCTTTCAACACTCGATCCTTTGGTGCTTCTTTTTTCTTTGTTTCACGTGGAACATTTTCGTTTAACTGCTGAACAAGTTTCTCAACTTGTCGTACGTTTAACCCCTCATCCACGATTTTCTTTACCAAAGGCGCCAGCTTCTTTTTGTTCTTTAAGCTAAGCAATGTCCGGCCATGTCCCATTGATAACGTTCCATTTGCAATCAGCTTTTGGATCTCATCCGGTAAAGTCAACAGACGGAGATGGTTCGCAATATGCGGTCTGCTTTTCCCTAATCGCTTCGCTAATTCCTCTTGCGTCACACTTAGATGATCCAGCAAGGAAGCATACGCTTCCGCTTCCTCTAATGGAGAGAGATCCTCACGCTGCAGGTTTTCTAAAAGGGCAATTTCTCTCATCAGCGTTTCTGAAAACTCTCGAACGATCGCAGGAATTGTTGTCAGACCAGCTTGTTGTGCTGCGCGAAAACGGCGTTCTCCTGCTACTATGTCATATCCTTTAATCGATTTACGAACAATGATCGGCTGTAAAACACCGTGCTGCTGAATGGATTCTTTCAGATCAGACAATGCATCATCATCAAACGTTTTCCTTGGCTGGTAAGGATTCGGGCGCAAATCCTTTAATTTAATTTCTTCAACCGTTTCTTCATTTGAGTCTACGTTGTTAAATAGTGCATTAATACCCTTTCCAAGACCTTTAGCCATTCGCATCCACTTCCTTTGCTAAGTCTAAATAGACATCTGCACCTCTTGAACGTGGATCATACAAGATAATCGGCTTTCCATGACTTGGCGCTTCACTCAGCCTCACATTTCTCGGAATGACGGTTTGATAGACTTTATCTCTAAAGTACTTCTTCACTTCTTCGATAACCTGAATCCCAAGATTTGTTCGGGCATCAAGCATTGTCAGCAAGACACCTTCAATGGCAAGATCGGTATTTAGATGTTTCTGCACGAGACGAACTGTGTTTAACAATTGGCTCAATCCTTCAAGCGCATAATATTCGCACTGAACTGGTATTAAAACGGAATCGGATGCAGTTAACGCATTAATCGTCAGCAGTCCAAGTGATGGCGGGCAGTCAATAATCATATAATCATAATTCTGCTTAACAGATTCAAGTGCTCTCTTCAGCCTCACTTCACGTGAGATTGTAGGCACAAGCTCTATTTCAGCCCCTGCAAGCTGTATCGTCGCAGGAATGACATCAAGATTTTCGACCTCTGTCGTCTTAATCACATCAAGAACATCTGCATCATCAACTAAAATATCGTACACACACTTTTCTACGTCGGCTTTCTCAATCCCAATACCACTCGTGGCATTGCCCTGCGGATCAATATCAACTAACAACACTCGTTTGCCTATGTATGCTAAACACGCACCCAAATTAACAGAAGTTGTCGTCTTCCCGACGCCGCCCTTCTGGTTGGTAATCGCTATGATTTTTCCCACGATGTCACCCACTTTCAACTTAACAAGTTTCTCATTCATTCATACTTTCTATTCTATCAAAAAAAGTATGAAACGTTTGCTTTTTTTGTTTCCCTATTATAAATTCGTCGGTGAATGTGCCTTTTCGTACATAAAAGGAAGAATGAAAACGCACCGAAAAAGTATATTGATATATCTTTTTGGATGTCTGAATTCAATTGGACGGCATTTGCTCACAAGGCTGGGTTATTGTTTGTCCACAAGTCATAGTTCTTCGGATCAGCTTCAGCAATCATCAAGTGGATCGTTCCCTCTTGGTGCGAATGCTGTACAGTCACTTCTTTAGACATACCGCTTTGTTTCATCATGTTTTTATCATTTCATTTGCAAAAGCAAACAGTAAATAACAAATGATAACAAAATGATAATAAAAAGATTTACAAAAAAAGCTGACGAGAGGCGCTCATCAGCTTTTTTCTATTTAGGAATTCGAATCGTTAATTGGATATATTCCTCAAACTCTTCTTCCTCGGTATTTATTTTAAGTCCGCTGTCTTCTACCATGTGGAGAGACTGACGAATGGTATTCATCGCAATTCGTGTATCACGACTAAACGCCTTACGTTTTGGCTTCGGTTTGCGATCCGTTTTTTGTTCAAGCATCTTCACTACACGCTCTTCAGTCTGTTTCACATTCAACTGCTTTTCGATGATTTCCTGCAATAGCGCGATTTGTAATTCTGGAAGCTTTAGGGGCACAAGTGAACGTGCATGCCTTTCAGAGATTTTTTTCTCTAAAATGGCTTGTTGTACCTCTTCAGGCAACTTTAAAAGTCTTAATTTGTTTGCAACAGTTGATTGTCCCTTGCCTAAACGCTGAGCAAGCGCCTCTTGTGTTAAATCATGAAGCTCTAAAAGACGTGCATAAGCATGAGCCTCTTCAATAGAAGACAGCTCTTCTCTTTGCAAATTTTCAATCAATGCCACAGATGCCGTTTCCGTATCAGTAAAATCTTTTATAATAGCGGGGATTTTCTCCCATTGAAGAGTCTGTACCGCCCTCCAACGTCTTTCGCCGGCGATCAGTTCATATTTTCCTTCTTCTTCTGTTGGTCTAACAACAATCGGTTGGATAATGCCATGGGTATGAATCGTCGTGGCCAGCTCTTGTATCTTTTCTTCTGAAAAAATGGTGCGTGGCTGAAAACGGTTTGGCATAATTGTGTCGACCGGGAGCTCCTGTATCTCTTCCTTTAATGTATCATGCTCAGCAATCTCTGCCTCTATTTCGGTTTCACGCTCAGGATGTTCTTTGTCACCAAGCCCGAAGAAGCGTGAGAGTGAATGCTTCATGAACCTACACCACCTTTAAAAACTACCTTTTTATAATTCTATTTTCTCATGTTTTTTCCTTCTGTAAAATCATAAATATTGAAGAAAAACCGACCTTTTACATGATCAACCTTCTATTGGTGATTTATTAGGTGTTCCTGGTTTTCTAGGATATTTTTTTGGTGTTTGCTTTTTCTTTTCAATGACAATGATGTTCCGTTCGCTTTCTTCTAAAGGAAGAACAAAGGAATGCTTTTCAACAACCTCTCCTCCGAGAACTGTGACAGCTTTTTTCCCTGCTTGCATTTCTTCATCAGCGGCAGATGCTTTTAAGGCAACAAACAATCCTTCCTTTTTCACTAGAGGCAGACATAGTTCGCTCAAGACGGATAAACGTGCAACTGCTCTAGCAGTGACAAGATCATAGCTTTCACGCTTTTCCTTACGTTGTCCAAACGTTTCCGCACGATCATGATAAAAAGTAGTATCTTGTAAGTTTAATCCTTTTGCTAACTCATTGAGAAACGTAATTCGTTTCTGAAGAGAATCAACAATGGTCACATGTAGATGAGGGAAACAAATTTTAAGAGGAATGCTTGGAAAACCAGCACCAGCTCCAATATCACAAATCGTCGTCACTTTGTGAAAATCAATAAAAAATGCTGCTGATATTGAATCATAAAAATGCTTTAAATACACTTCTTCCTTTTCAGTAATGGACGTTAAATTCATTTTCTCGTTCCATTCTACAAGCATGCGGAAGTAGGTTTCAAATTGTTCAAGCTGCACAGGAGAAAGAGTGATCCCTTTCTCCTCTAGTGCTGCTGTAAATTGTTCAATGTTCATGCCGACATCCTTTCTATTCTGCTATCTTCGCAATACGCCCCTGCTCTAAATATACTAAAAGGATAGAAATATCAGCAGGGTTAACGCCTGAAATACGAGAAGCCTGTGCAACAGAAAGCGGTCGGACTTCTTTCAGCTTTTGTTTCGCTTCAGTTGCAATTCCTTTGATGGCGTCATAATCAATTCGGTCAGGAATCTTTTTGTTCTCCATCTTTTTCAGTTTTTCAACTTGCTGGAGTGACTTTTCAATATAACCTTCGTATTTAATTTGAATCTCTACCTGCTCACACACATCAGAAGGAAGCGGTGTTTCAGCAGGAGCTAATTTCACAACAGATTCATAGTTCATTTCTGGACGCTTCATCAAATCGCTTGCACGAATACCGTCCTTCAGCTCACTTCCACCGAGTGAACGAATAAATTCTTGAGTCTCTGCTGTTGGTTTAATGATGACAGAATATAAACGTTTTTTCTCTGCTTCGATGGCTTCTTTTTTCTGCTGGAATGACTGGAATCTTTCTTCAGAAATTAATCCAATTTGATACCCAAGTTCAGTTAATCTTAAATCAGCATTGTCATGACGTAGAAGTAGACGATACTCAGCACGTGATGTCAAGAGACGGTACGGTTCATTTGTTCCTTTTGTGACAAGGTCATCGATGAGAACACCGATATATGCATCAGATCGGCTTAAAATGACTTCTTCTTTACCTAATGCTTTTCTTCCTGCATTAATACCTGCCATAATCCCTTGACCTGCTGCTTCCTCATAACCAGACGTACCATTAATTTGGCCGGCTGTATATAGTCCAGAAATTTTCTTCGTCTCAAGTGTAGGCCACAATTGAGTAGGTACAATCGCATCATACTCGATGGCATAACCCGCTCTCATCATTTGTACATTCTCGAGTCCTGGGATGGTTGAAAGCATGCGCTGCTGTACATCCTCCGGAAGACTTGTAGACAATCCTTGAACATAAACTTCCTGTGTATTACGACCTTCTGGCTCTAAGAAAATTTGATGTCTCGGTTTATCATTGAAACGAACCACTTTATCTTCAATGGACGGGCAGTATCTAGGGCCAGTTCCTTTAATCATACCTGAATACATTGGAGAACGGTGTAGATTCTCGTCAATAATTTGATGAGTCTCTAAACTCGTATATGTTAACCAGCATGGCAGCTGATCAGTAATATATTCAACCGTTTCATAGGAGAATGCCCGCGGGACATCATCACCTGGTTGAATTTCTGTTTTACTATAGTCAATCGAGTGGCTATTCACTCGAGGAGGTGTTCCTGTTTTAAAGCGAACCAAATCGAATCCTAGTTCTGCTAAATGATCCGATAATTTAATGGAAGGCTGCTGGTTATTTGGACCACTTGAATACGATAAGTCTCCTAAAATGATGCGGCCTTTTAAGAAAGTTCCTGTCGTTAATACAACAGACTTTGCACGATAGTTCGCCCCCGTTTGAGTAACAACACCTTTACATTCATCATCTTCTACAATTAAATGATCTACCATACCTTGCAGCATTGTCAGGTTTGGTTCATTTTCCATTGTTTTTTTCATTTCATGCTGATATTGGAACTTATCTGCTTGCGCTCTTAACGCACGGACAGCAGGTCCTTTCCCCGTATTCAGCATGCGCATTTGAATATGCGTCTTATCTATATTTCGTGCCATTTCTCCGCCTAGAGCATCAATTTCTCTGACGACAATCCCTTTTGCGGGGCCGCCTACGGACGGATTACATGGCATAAAAGCAACCATATCGAGGTTGATAGTCAATACAAGTGTTTTGGCGCCCTGTCTTGCAGAAGCAAGAGCAGCCTCAACTCCAGCATGACCGGCACCCACGACGATTACGTCATAATTGCCAGCTTCATAACCCATTTCTTATGTTCCTCCCTTTACTTTCCTAAACAGAATTGAGAGAATAACTGATCAATCAAGCTTTCATGAACAGCATCCCCAATAATTTCACCCAGCTGTTCCCAGCAGCGTGTTAAATCTATTTGAACTATGTCGATCGGTACATCCATTTCAATTCCTTCAAGAGCATCCTCAATGGATTGTTTTGCTGCCTGAAGAAGGGCAATATGCCTTGTGTTACTTACATACGTTAAATCTCCACTTTCAATTGAACCCGTGAAGAATAATGATTGAATCGCAATTTCGAGCTCATCAATCCCCTTTTCTTGTAATAATGATGTAGTAACCACCGGACGATCCTTCGCTAACTGCTTGACCTTTTCGATATCAAGCTTAGGCTCAAGATCTGTCTTATTCACGATCACGATGATATCCATGCCTGAGACGGCCTCAAATAGTTTGATATCCTCTTCTGACAATTCCTCGCTATAATTGAGCACAAGCAAAATCAGGTCAGCTTCTTTTAAGACCTGTCTAGATCGTTCAACCCCTATACGCTCAACAATGTCCTCCGTCTCACGTATACCCGCAGTATCGACTAAACGAAGCGGTACACCTCTAACATTTACATACTCCTCAATGACATCTCTCGTTGTTCCAGGAATATCCGTTACAATCGCTTTTGTTTCCTGTACAAGACTATTCAACAAGGAAGACTTCCCAACATTCGGTCTTCCAATAATGACAGTGGATAAGCCCTCGCGAAGTATTTTCCCCTGCTGAGAAGTCGTTAGCAGTGACTCAATTTCCTTTTTCACTGATGTTGCCTTTTCAACTAAAACTCGATGCGTCATTTCTTCAACATCGTCATACTCAGGATAGTCAATATTAACTTCAACATGAGCCAGAGTTTCCAATATCTCACCGCGAAGTCGTTTAATCAAACCGGAGAGTCGTCCCTCCATTTGAGTAATCGCTACATTCATCGCACGATCTGTCTTTGCACGAATCAAATCCATTACCGCTTCAGCCTGTGAAAGATCAATTCTTCCATTTAAGAAAGCTCGTTTTGTAAACTCACCTGGCTCCGCTAATCTTGCTCCTTCTCTTAAAGCAAGCTGCAGTACTTTATTGACCGTTACAATTCCGCCATGGCAGTTAATCTCAATAACGTCTTCTCTCGTAAATGTTTTTGGTGCTCGTAATACTGACACCATGACCTCTTCTATGACTTGCTCAGTGCTAGAGTCCACAATATGACCATAATGAATCGTATGTGAATCCACCGATACAAGTTTTTTCTCCTTAGGACCTTTATACATCCGATCAGCAATCTGTACCGCATCAGGCCCGCTTAAACGAATAATCGCAATTGCTCCTTCACCCATCGGTGTAGAAATTGCTGCAATTGTATCCATCACTCATTCACCTCTTTCTCTACTTAATAAACAGTCTGTTATCTATTAAATGGACATTGTCCATCTCTATATCAAAAACGCTTAATCCAAAATTTAAAGATACCATAAATGAAAGCGAAGTGAAAGTATCCCATATCTAATTATCCACAGCTTTGCATCTTATCTATTTTAACACTTAACTTATCCACATGTGAATAACGACGTTTGAAACTTGTCTTCACATCTTACACCTAAATCCAATAAATTTAAACGCCCTGATCCCTATACTTACTTGTTAAATTGGCGTTTTGCACCCATACCACACACTCATTTTTTAGAAATAGAGGATGAATCCTCTATAAAAAGCAATTTTTCAATAAAAAAAGACTAAAATCCAGCTTTGCTGAATCTTAGCCTTTCTGCTATTTTTTATACAGCACCACAACATGACGTTTGCTGCCTGTATCTTCAGATGCCGTTGCAAGTTCTTTAGAGAATGCAGCAATCGCATCATGAACAATTTTTCGTTCATTCGAAGGCATTGGTTCTAAATGAACCTTTCTCTTCGTTTTTAAAACCCGATTTGCTGTTTTGACTGCATATTGTTCAAGTGCTTCTTGTCGTTTCTTCCTATAATCGCCAATATCAATTGTTATATGATGATACTGATCAGAATAACGATTAAACACTAGCTGTACCAACGTTTCTAAAGAGTACAATGTTTGGCCTCTTTTTCCAATCATTAATGACGTTTTATCTCCATCAATGTGGTAAGAAATCTTTTTCGGTTCCTGTTTGGAAATAATCTTTGCTTTAGGATCAATAGACTTAACAATTTTATCTAAATACTGTGTAGCTAATTTAAATGCATTTATCTTTTCTACTAACTTGACCACAGCTTGTCTTTTACCAAATAATCCTAAAAATCCTTTATTTCCTTCATCTACTATTGTGATTTCTACTTCTTCTTGTAGTAGCTGAATTTGTTTAAGTCCGGAATCTACTGCTTCTTCGATTGTGCGACCGACAGCAGTTATTTCCTTCATTTTTTATTCCCGCCAGCTTTTTCTTTTGTATCAACTTTTACTTGAGGTGTTTTAATCACCAATGTTTGAATGATCATGAAAATGTTACCTACAACCCAGTACAATGAAAGTGCTGCTGGGAAACTAATTGCAAACACAACGATCATAATCGGCATCACCCATAACATGATAGCCATTTGAGGGTTGTCCGAAGGATTTCCAGCCATCATCAGCTTTTGCTGAATGAAAGTAGCTACACCCGCAATAATCGGTAATAGGAACAATGGATCTGGGCTGCCTAAGTCAAACCATAAGAATGTATGCTTTTTAATTTCTGCTGTTCTCATAATTGCATGATAGAAACCAATAAGGATTGGCATTTGAATTAAAATTGGGAAACAGCCTGCTAATGGATTGACGCCATTTTTTTGAAAAAGGGCCATTGTTTCCTGCTGAAGCTGCTGCTGTGTTTTTTGATCTTTAGAGCTATATTTTTCACGAAGCTTTTTCAATTCAGGCTGTAATGCTTGCATCGCTTTTGTACTTCTTAACTGTTTAATCATTAATGGTAAAATAAGCAAGCGAATTAATAGTGTCACAATAATAATCGCTACACCATAGTTTTCACCAGTTAAGTTTGCCATGTACGTGATTAATTGAGATAGCGGGTAAACAATATAAGAATTCCAGAATCCCTTACTATCTGATGTAATTGGTTCATTGATCTGTGTACATCCTGCCAATAAAACCAATACGCCAATCAAGCTAAATATTAGTAATAATCGCCTTTTCAACAAGATTCCTCCCATTACTTCAAACTTTATTTAAGTTGGAATTGATTAAGAAAGTGACTCACCTAATCAGTATGGTAACATTTTTTCTTTGCAAAGTGGTGGTTTCATTTTAATTCACTAGATGAAGGAAGCGCTTTTAAAAATTGATTCAACGAAAGTTTCTATTACGAAGACTTTTTCGGTTGTTGTTGATAAACAGCGGATTTTCTAAATAAATGTTGGAGAGACTTCTTTGTTTCTTCAAAGGTCAATTCACTCGCTGGTTTTCGTGCAATGACAATGTAGTCTTTTTCTTGCTTTAACTTATGGCCTTCCTCTAAAAACACCTGACGGATCAGACGTTTAATTCGGTTTCTAATCACTGCATTACCAATCTTCTTACTGACAGACAATCCTAAACGCAGTTCAACTTGATTTGGCTGATCCAGCTGGTAAATAACGAATTGGCGATTTGCCATTGATTGACCTTTTTTGAACACCTTTTGAAACTCTTCATTTTTTTTTAGCCTGTTTCGCTTCTTCATGTTTTCTTCCACTCCGATAAAAACTGACAGTTCATTTACGATTTTATGTAAAAAAGACCACTGACATTATTCAGTGGCCTAAGCTGATAATTTTTTTCTACCTTTGCTGCGGCGTCGCTTTAAAACTAGACGTCCGTTTTTAGTACTCATACGGCTGCGGAAGCCATGAACTTTACTACGCTTACGGTTATTTGGTTGAAACGTTCTTTTCATTTATGACACCTCCCTGAGGAATAGCTGTTTAAGACAGTCTAACTCATTATATTTGTGTAACCCATCGATTGTCAATATCAATGATAAAACTCTTATTATCAACCTTATAAGCATAACATAAGTTATCAAACGAAGAAACCTTCTTTTTTAGTTTCCAGCATTTTATTCTTTTTTTCCTCCTAAAAGACCTTCAAAACAAGAATGTGGATATTTTTCCGGCATATTTAGACTATCCACACCCATTATCGACATTTTTTTCACACAAATAACCGATGTGGATAATTATTTTTCAACAGGATGTAAAGTGTGTGGATAAGTTTGTGACACCCATTGCACCATCTTGTTTATTTTGATATTATATTTGTGTTTTAACTCTTAATTACTTATCTGGCCCATTAATATTATCCACAATTTGTGGATAACCTGTGGAAAGTTATTACACAGCCTGTTGAATTGTTTATCCACAGCTTGTGTAATTTGTCGAAAAGACGTTTTTCTACTATATTAATTGTTTTCAACAATGTATGTGCACGAATGGTGATGACCATTTGCTCTTTTTCGTGTTCTATAACAGTTTGATACTGGTCATTTTAAAAAGAAAAGGAGGGGGGAGAGGCCTT